>DIYP01000016.1 GCA_002427735.1 Flavobacteriales bacterium UBA6051 | reverse complement strand
CAAAACGTAAACACAAACCGCCTATCGCAATTAGATAGGCGGTTTTTTTGAAGCGCCCAGGTTTCATCGTTGATTTCGGTCTGAAAGAGTAACTCATTGTGAATATCTGGACTAAAGGTCTCGTTTGGCAGGTTGATATCCTGACAGTTTACGCCAAACAGATGAATCTTATATGGATTGTCACAATCCTTTGAATCCATATACACTGTATGAGCATTAAGGCACAACTTAATATTCACATCTAGCTCTTTTGCCCTATTAAATATGGCGTCAAGTGATGCTAAAACCTACTGATTACTATTATAGTTTCCTGGAGCTAAAGAGATAGCCATAATTTGATTTCCTTCCAACCTGAATCCCCAATAGGCATTGGCCCAAATACGAACACTATTTCCGCCGTTTGACTGAAACTGTGTTATCCAAGTATCATACTCGCATACAGTTTTATCCGCATGCGCGAAAGCCATATTGGCTGCGATTGGCATATAACGTGAACCATCTTCGCGAGAGAAATGATCTTCTCCAGGATGTAAATTGATGAAGCCAGGATATCTTTTACCGGTTTCTGCATAAACGGTAAAGGTATAGGAGCTTGAACAGGTGGTTCCATCTAGATCTTTAGCCGTAATCGAAAAGCTGTAATTACCAGTTTTACGGGGGGTGTAACGTAATGCAAAAGTTGCTGATTCAACCGAATTAATTACTTGAATTCCCGAGGAATTGCACGTAAAACTAAATGGACGATAGAAGAATCCATCGATCTGCTCGAAAACATCATACTGTCCATTGTCGAAAGTGCCTGTTACTTCAATCTCTCTATAATCGTATGGACTACTATAGTTCGCAATTAAATCAAAATTGACTTCGAACTTCTCATATATTTCGATTACACTTGGGTAAGTGATATTATTGATTGTCGGGTTTGCTTGCACGGAGAGAAGGCTAGAACACAACAAGCTTGATATGGCCAGACTCTTAAAAATGGAATACATATGAAATAAGGTTTAAGTGAATTTTTTCTTGAAATATCAAAAAGTGCGTTTATACGCATAGATGAGTATTTATACTCTCCACACTCTCGTGCTATTACTCGCAAAGGTTACATGATGTTCCGATTAGATTGTAATACATTGCCTGGGGATAGACTGTGAAGATATCTCATCGTATACTTATTCATCCTGTAATTAATAGTAAAAAGTATCAATAGACATTCTACGTGCACGCATATGACGAGAATGGAAATTGGATAAATAGGACAGTCTATGTGGGGAAGATACTTTTCGAAGTAATATCCCGAACAATCACCTTTTGTTAAGGATACTAAGTCGGCCTAAAATTCATACGCAAATTCCCTATATTCGAGAATCTGAATGAAAACATAAACAAGGACTGACTATTAGTAACCATTGTTCACAACAAACTTGAAAGAATACATATATATTCAATATAAACGATTTTGCCGAATTTCACTAACTAAGGGAGTGCACCCAATCATAGGTGCCCTATTCCTGTTAACAGTTTTCCTATGGCTTTCTTATTTGGTATTCCTGAAAATTAAATATCCAGAATATGTCTACGCCCTGATAGGAATCATGTTCATTGTTTTTATTTCTACCACTAAGAGAATTGAATTTCTTAAACAATGTTTTAGGGCGAAAGAATTTATCAATATTAGAATACTAGAAAATGGAGTTACTGCCATACCTTTTGTTTTCATTCTTATCTACAATGGATCGCTTTCACTAGCCATACTATTTTTGTTAATTGCTTTAATCTTGACTTTTCTGCCTGCTTCGATAAGGTTAAACAGAGTAATTCCTTCTCCATTTAGTCGTTTTCCATTTGAATTTACTAGAGGGTTCCGACGAACCTTCTTTCTACACATAATCATATATGTGTTTACATACTTTGCCATTGAATCAAAAAATTTCAATCTCTCTGCATTCTTTTTATTGGTATCCTTTCTTATAAGTGCTACCTATTACTCCTTCGCCGAACCTTTATTTTACCTTTGGATATATCAACACAGCTCCAAACTTCTTATTGAACATAAATTGATCATCATATTTACTTATTCAATGGTGACAGTAATACCCATTGTGGTATCAATGATTATATTCTTTCCTTCTCATTACTGGGTTATACTTCTATTATTATTAATTGGTATAATGTATGTTGTATTATTCATGTTGGCTAAATATGCGAACTATCCATTCGAAATATCAATAACTGATGGATTTATTGTTGCCGCCTCAATTCTATTTCCTCCTGTAGCTCTAATTAGTGTCCCATTTTTTTATTATCGTTCCATGAAAGGTTTAAATAAAATTCTCCGTGATTAAAGTTGAACAACTCTCTAAGTCTTTTGGTAAAAAGAAAGTTCTTAAAAATGTTAACCTCTCACTTGAGCCAGGAAAGATTTATGGCGTTGTTGGTAAAAACGGTGCTGGTAAAACAACACTGTTCGAGTGTATTTTAGGTCTAGAAAGCTATTCAGGGACTATAGAAAGTTCTTTTGGGGTTTTGAAAAATATTACTGGCTATCTTGCCACTAACCCTCATTTTCTTTCCTTCTTAACAGGAAAGGAGTATTTACAATTAATGTGTAATGCACGTGACATTAAAATAGACAGTTTCAGTGAAAAAAACATCTTCAATTTACCTCTTCATCAATATGCCGAAACATATTCGACTGGGATGAAAAAGAAGTTAGCGCTGACTGGAATTCTTATTCAAAAGAATGACGTTTTTGTTTTAGATGAACCATACAATGGGGTTGATATTGAGAGTAACATTATAATCAATGAGGTGATCCAAAAGTTAAAGAAACTCAACAAGACAATCATTTTATCGTCTCATATTTTTTCAACGCTCAAAGACAATTGCGATTTTATTTATTATTTGGATAACGGAACAACTTCTGAAGCTCTGGAGAAAGGACAATTTTCTTCAATTGAAGAACGACTAAAAGGAAATGAAATACATTTAAAGAACTTTGACCTATAAATAGGCGGTTACTTACATAATCTACAATTCTTTATTCCTTCAGTATAGGAATTTCTTCCATTCGAGATTTCCACAAGGTTATTATGTCTTGTACATTAAAGGATTTACCTTCCGTTTTTCCCATTCCTAGCGACATAATATCTACTACGACATCATCTTGTACGATATATTCGCAATTCCACCAAGTAGCTTCCTCATCTTTGACAGAAGCAGGTCTTTTTTCCCCTTCAACTGCATAAATCAGCTTATTATTACTAAGTAAATATTTTTCAGTATAACAAACCTCACGTTCCATATATTGAAACGTATAGAGCTCAAAACCATTTCCTTGATCACAATATGAAAAAGTTATCTCGTTAGACATTCTTACTTCCGGTTTATTACAGATAGTTAGATCACGCGTAACTATTTTCCAGATTGAATCTATATAAGTTGACTTTTCCCAAATTGTCGCTTCTTCAACAATACTCAAGTTGTTGTTTTCGGTTGAATCCTGAAGTAAATCTGCTAATCCTTGCGCTTCATCTTCAGAGAATTCTCCACTAGGATGCTGATTGTTTTCTTCTATGTTAGAACAACATAAAAGAACAAGGGCTGGGAAACATAAACTAGTTAAAGCTAGAAGTTTGAGAATTTTCATATAACTCCTATTGTAAATATGGTCTAAACCAAATTTAGCAAATACTAAAGTATTTTTACAGATTGTTTATTATTCGCTAACGGGGTTCTATTAATTGTCATATCAATACATTTTTTTGGACAGGGAAAGAATAAATCTTAATCATTTTCTAGATGATCAATTTAGCTTGGGAGAATGACTACTGGTAATACGCTATTTAAAAAATAGCATAACATGTCCTGAGTGTTATACCGAAAAAGGCTGGTACTGCCGTTTGGCCTCAAAAAGCAATGCTTTTGTATATTCGAGAATCGGCACAAACGTCTAGCGGAACCATTAGCTTGCTACAATTAACAAGTAATAGTCAACCTGAACCTAAAGCCTATCTAGTTGTATATGTTGTTATGAGAAAAGTAATATTATCTAACATACTCATATTCTTAGCAAATACTTCTTTTTGCCAGCCAGGTATTGAACTTCATCAATGGCCAATTGATTCAAGTTGGTATACAAGCTATTATAAACCTCAAAAGGAATTCATTCCATTTTTTGATTCTGAATTAGGAAAATTTGGTGTTAGAAATGGAGATAGTGTAATAATTACTCCACAATTTGACTATGTTGATCCAATGTTTAATGCAGTTGGAGAAAAGGGGATTCCTATATATACTTTTAGGAAAGGGAATTTCTATGGTTGGGCTGATTTATGGGGAAAGTATGTTATTTATCCCCAATTCGAAAGAATAGATTTTACTGCTGAGAGATATAATAATTTAAGAGACTCTACTCAACATTTCTTTAGATGCAGTTTAAACGCCCTGGAAGCTCTTTATGCAATTAACGGCAAAGAAATAATTCCGTTTAAATACAATAGAATTTTAGCGATTCACAATAATCTTGTTCATGTCGGATCCTTCGTTGAGGACAAAATGATTCATGGACTAATTGACACCAGTTTAAATGTAGTTATACCCATAGAATACAAAAATATCACTTTCAGTGCGGTTTATGATGACCTCGACTCACTGAACAATCCGAGACTCAGAGAAGTTAGAATTTCTGCAAAAAACAAATATGATGAATGGGTTTATTTGGGCCTGAACAACACCGTTCTATGGAATCACTATGTTAGCTATGGTTACAAGAATTTTGTAATTACTAAAATAGAAGGCAAGTATGGAATCATTAATATCAGAACTAAAAAAACAATAGTACAACCCCTGTACAAATGGCTAAGGTTCACTATAGGTGTAAAAGAGTCGAAAGAAAAGGATTTTTTTGCTTTTGGTAAGTTTTGGACTGGTGATGATGTTCATTATTTCAATCCGTCTGGTGAAATAGTAAAGGAGGAAATAGAAAAAAAATACTAGCTAACATTTTATAATCGGCATTAAAACGACCGCCTATACTTGACCGTTAGCACACATTACGACACATGCTTTTGCAATATGTAAAATACAGATAGATAATACAAACATGAGAAATTCATCCTTAATAATACTAGTTCTTTTGAGTGTTTCGTCTAATTCCTTTTCTCAAGAATCAGATAGTACTTTCCTTAAATACTTTTCAAATCCTGTAAATATTGAATTAAGTTTTTCCAACTCCCTTTCATCAGAACACCCACCATGCATAGGTTGTATGGTTGTATTTTGCTCTTCACCTAAAATAATTCCCAAAGATAGCATGGCGGAATATATGGCTAACCAAAGTAGCCGATTTAAACCAAATGGATCCCCAACTTACGTTTGCTTAAAAAAAAATGAAGATTCTTTATTCATAAAAACCCACTGTCCTGTAGCAATGATAAAGGGAATGGATCCAACGGCAGAATGGAATAAAGATTGGAGCTATAGATTCAATAACAGTATCCCTGATGGGAATTATTTTGTTTGGAATAGTCTAGGAAGATTATTAGAACATAGGGTCATCAGAAATAACAAACAAAATGGACTGATGTTTCACAGTTATAGTACTGATGAAATAAGTGCAACCATAAACTTGTATGAAGATGGGACAATTATAAAAACAGGAGAAATTTTCAAAGGCCAAATTAATGGGAAAATAATAGGTATTGACAGTTTAAATTCTTTTGAAGAAGATGTTTACGAATACTATATGAACCTTCTCAATACACATTATTTTGAATATGCCAAACTACAAGACTGAACCCCTCCAATATACATTAATCATTTTTCAGCCAAGACCCATAATTTCAATAAATATATTAACGAGTTCTGTCAACGACAATTTAATTATATCCCAGGAGCAGACAAACAAATAAGAAAAGTAGTTGTCCAGTTTAAAGTCCATTAATTAAATCACGAAAAGGCAGGGAAATTTTATGACTATATAGTTCTAACTGGACATTCAGAAAAGGTTAATAATCTCTGCGTTGAAGCATTGAAAAATTACAGTAATGGTATAGTTGCTTGTCCAACTGAAGAGGATGCTGTGATAAAGGTTACTTTTTTAATGCCTGAACAATAATAATGTGTGCTAACACTGTACATAAAATAATAGCCACCTAGTGGCGAGGTACGCTTCATATGCTAAACGTTATGCACAATGACGAAACACAGGAATACATTGCACAATTTGAACCTCTATTCATTGTATTAACAATAAACTAATTGATCGTTAATCAAAAGAAAATGAACCGCTTGTAGAAGTTTTAAATAAAAACACTAAGCCCAACAATATATAAACCACATTAAAACGACTTTTTAGATTAAACGTTTTGTCTGATCATTCGTATCTGAGTACTGCGAAACACATTTCAAAGATGTGCTGTTTGATATAAAGATTTTAGCGGATTGGATGGATGAGAAAGGAGCGCGATTCGCTCCTTTTACTTTTTATTATACATATCCAAATACTGTTGTAAAGGAAATAATCCAACTGCAGTTCTTCTCAGATCTACATTCTCAGGGTCCTCCAAACGAACCACCTCCCAAAGACCAGTATCTTCATTTAATTGTAGCTGTGTACCATATACCTGATTTCTATTTTCTTTATAAAGCCTAACTCGATCAATTAGGTATGCAACATATAACCAATTTAATTCTCCCCTTTCCGCTGCATCAATGACGACAGGAAGATACTTGCTTTGTGCTGTTGGATGCCGATCTGCGTGTTGGAGAATCAAAAAAGCTGCTTTTGTTCCATCCGATCCTACTAACGAATCTCCCGGCCATCCATGTTCTTCAATTACTGCGACTAAATAATCAGTATTTAAGCTATCGACTCTATGAATCACCTGCCAAAGACTATCTAATTGTTCTGATTCACTTCCATAAACACTACGAATGGAGCCAATTTGATTTCGGTGAAATTGATCAATCTCTTTCTTCAATAAAAACTCTTGTCGTAAAGAATCCCCAAGCGATTGTCCTTGCGCATTGACAGAAATCAAACTTATTAATAAATATAAAATATTCATTCTTCGCATAAGGGTAATTTACGAAAAAAGAGAGACATAAACGGTTGAGATTCAAAAATCAATGCAAGCTGAGAGGAGCCAAAAAAGTAACACTGCTTAAAGAAGTATATAACACAACCTATGTGTAATAAGGGGGTAATTTGATAATATGGTGGAATTGAAGGTCAGAATCTGTCTTTTTGTTGAAGGCAATGAATATTTCAAGAAGAGATTTTAGCTAGTTTTTCCGTATTACAATAATTGTAGGTTGAAGTCCTAATGAATATTTTACTCTTTAATCGTATTACATAAGAGAAACGAAAAAAGAAAAAGTTTGTCAGCTAAAGCGAATTTGACGGTTCGAAAGTCATCAACCTGAATAAAAGTCTAGTAACTGAATAACGTCCATAATTTTCCCAAATTTGGTTTTTCTCATCTTCCGTGAGAAATTTTTTGAATTTCAAGGAGTACCAAATACTCTTAATTGTACCTATTATGCCGATAAAGAGAATAAATAAAAATATGATTATAAATGTCCAGGCCGCATTACTTAGCATGTCGAGCAAATAGCTCCAGGCTATTTTTCTCCCCAAAACTGTATAGTTTCCTCTGGAAATTTCTTTATTATGCTTGTAATCTTCAATTGAGTATTGATCTAATTTGTATCTGCCGTAGTAGGCATCATAACCCGCACTTTCCAATGAATCGTAAATATGCTTGGCAATGCTGTCATTTGCTCCCCACCACAGCATTGACCAGTTTGTAGATTCATTATTAATACTCAATAAATCTCTAATACTATCCTTGCTGAAAGACATTTTGGTCAGCGAGTCAATATGCTCTTCCATTTGAAGCGAATCGATTAACACAAAGTCTTCGAAAACCTTGTGGTAATTCTCCGTTGGTAAAATTATTGCCTGGGTAAGCTTTTCTTTATGATCCGCATGTGCCATAAGGAGGGCCATACCCAAAGACGCGATAAGGCCAATCCGAAAGAGCCTTTGAAATAGAGGCTGCAGGAGGTCATAATGTTAAATTGATTGGCCCACCCGGAGCTGGAAAATAGATGTTAGCAAAACGATTTCCCACAATTTTGCCACCAAACTTTCAGAGAGATGGCAAAGGAAATGGAACTCGACGAGGCGACTATTAGAAGGGGATAAGGATAAATGAGAGATTTGTACACTCTATTATTAGATTAATCTCTTTACTTTAGAATTCTCTTCATAATTCGACTCACCCAATTCTTAGATTGCAAAAATAATTGTCTCAAGTTTGTAGATTTACGTTAATGTTGAAGAACCTACTTCTGGCTTTCTTTATTTGCATCTCGACATTCAGTTTTGCCGAACCGCCTTTCCCTGTTGAACCAAAAACGGAAAAACAAAAGCAACTTCTTGTTGAATTTTTACCTACATATGCGTTATTGTGGACCGACTCATTAGGAGCTGAACAAAAGATGAGACTTGTCAGAGTCAAGTATAAAAAAGAGCCGCTGCTTTCTTTTTTAAATGAATTGTTCATCGGTAAACAAGCTGATTTAGCCGGCGATCATTATATTGCAGTGAAGCATTTTTTTAATGTTCTTCATTCTTCACGTTTTGAGCTTACAAGACAATACAAACACTTGATAAATAATTATCTAGGCATTAGTTTGGCGAAAGTAGGAGCCTTCGAACTTTCGGTAAAGTTTAATGAAGAGTCGTTGAAGTATTTGGACGATGACCCAAATAATGATACCTATTATCTGCACGAGGATCACGCATTGAAACTTTTGAAAGTTGAGAGAGTTGAAGACGCAGTATTCTTTTTTAGAAAAACGTTAAACATGGCCATCG
Organism: Flavobacteriales bacterium UBA6051; assembly: GCA_002427735.1. GTDB lineage: Bacteria > Bacteroidota > Bacteroidia > Flavobacteriales_D > Crocinitomicaceae > UBA4466. Next base: position 723,230 of record DIYP01000016.1, on the reverse strand, counting down.
CGGCTAATGACACTTCCAGAATGATTCATAGTACGGGGAATGTTGCGCATTGTTACTATGTAAAAGGCGAACCGTCTAAGGCAATTGAGCTTTATAACGAAGGAGTGCATTGGTTTAATGATTTGGTAAATCCTGAAATGGAAGATTCAATTCAATGCGCTATTCTATACCTTGGAATTTCAACAGTTTTGTCAAACGATAAGGGGTATAGGGATCAACTTGCATATTTGAATAATGGATATTCGTTGCTAACAGGGTCATATAAACATCCTCAAGTTGCAATTCAATATCATTTGGCATTTACTGAGCTTCATTTGGCATTAGAAAATTGGAAGAAGGTTGGTGAAAGCGTTTCAGAGTTGGAATCTTTAAACTGTGACATTATTGAGTTGAGTCGAATTAAAACGAGGTATTTTGCTGGGATTAATGATTATCCAGCCATGATTAAATCATTAGCAGAATATGAGCAGTTAGAAAAAGAAAAAGGGCAGAATCAACAAAAATTATTAGAGGCTGTAAATGCTATCTACTTGGATCTTCTTCAAGAAGAAAATGCTGAAAAAGATCGAAAGAATAAGCTTATTCAGGAAAAACTTGATGTTGAATTGCAGAGAGAAGTTTTGATAGTGGTACTATTCGTTTTGACCCTTTTGTTCTTGTCGCTGATGGTAATATATTACAATGCCAAAAGAAAACGACAACGACAGGTTGAATTTGAAAAAAGAAAAGCTGCTGAAGCTCAACTTCATCTTGCCCACCAGAATATCGAAAAGCAAAAGCAAATCCTTAAAAAGCAGATAAATACTCTAGCAGAGAAGAATAAGGTTATTTCAGGATTAAGAAAGGATATTGGCCAAGCCAGTGATGACGATATTAAGATTCTTACCAATGATGACTGGTTAATGTTTAAAACAAATTACGAAGAGATTGAACAAGGATTAATATCCTTTTTATTAACGACCTACCCTAAGATGACAGATGCTGAATTGCGTCTGTTTTTATTGATTCGGTTGAATTATGACCTGAATGCTATTTCGAATATTTTAGGAATTTCCAAGTCCAGTGTTCAAAGAAGCCGATCAAGATTACGAAAAAAAATGAACCTGTCTAGTAATGAGGATTTAAATATGATTGTTAGTCAGCTATTTAAGGATTGAGACAAAGCTATTTGTCATGGTTGTTGTCATGGTTTTTCTCTGTTTAGTTGACAGGGTATAGCATAAGTTTGTGGTCACTAATCTTAAACCATTAATGACTACAACTAAAATGCTTAATAAGGTTCAATATTATGTTGTCATTTGACAGTAAGAAACCAGATCCTGATTTTTTGCTTCTTAATCGGAGAGTTAGGTTTTTTGTTTTGGCGGCCTTCTCTTTTATTAATGGTGGCGTTTATTCACAACAGAATTGCTTAGATTTTGATGGTGTTGATGATCAAGTTGAGTTATCTAACGCCATTGATATTGGCACTTCTGATTTTTCTGTTGAGGTATGGGTCAAAACTACTTCAGGACAAAATGATCCCTCGATTATTTCTGATAAGAACTGGGGTGGTGGAACTAATGACGGTTACGTCATCGCTCAAATTGGGAACATTTGGAAGTTTAATATTGGTGATGGAGCAGGAAATAGAGCTGATATATCAAGTGCTGGTCCAGTGATTAATGATGGAGCATGGCATCACTTAGCCGTGACGGTCAATAGGGCTGGTGGTGCTAATGCAATTAATATTTATCAGGATGGGATAAATGTAGGGTCAAGAGATTTAAATGGCGTGGGGAATAGTTACTCTGGTTTAACCTCGCGAATTGCACAAGATGGAACGGGTTCATATGGGCAATTTTGGACAGGGAACATCGATGAAGTTAGGATATGGAATGATGAGAGAACCGCAGCGGAGGTTGCAAATAATATGTGTGACATATCAACCTATGCGACTGAGCCAAATTTAGTAGCATACGCCAAGTTTGATCAAGCATTGGGAAGCCTTACGTTGATAGACTTAACTGGTGCCCACATCGGGACATTATTAAACATGGATTCAGCTACGGATTGGGTGGATGGAGTGTGTAGAATAATGTCAATTGATAATTCCAATGTTACGCAATTTGCCACATCAAGTGTTCAAAATTGTGAAAATGACGCTTTTATAGTCAGGTTGGAAGTAACAACGACAGGTGATCTTTCACCCTTGAATGTTACTCAGATTCTATTAAATATGAACGGAACCACTTTGGTTACCGATGTAGCAAACATAGATCTTTATTATACTGGAACATCGAGTACATTCTCTACCGGGAATTTATTTGATAATGCACCATCGGCCGGTGGTACGATCAATTTTAATGGTGCTCAATTATTATCTGGAGGTATCAATTATTTCTGGGCAGTATATGACCTGAACGCGTTGGCATCTCCAGGCAATGTGTTGGATGCGGAAATAACGCAATTTACGGCTGATGCCATAACCTATATACCAACAACGACCAGTCCTGTTGGAAATAGAATCATTGAAGTTTGCGGAGCTGTGCCTGGAAATGTTGTTGCAAGTAATTATGCTTGGTATTCGGCAGGAAAGGAGTCATTTGTTGATGCGGGTTCTTCATACTCGACAGATGGTCAGGAAGTTCAGCAATGGAACGATTTGTTTAGCACACGAGACCTTAGTCAAACAAGCCATAATCAAGGTCCAATATGGAGAACTGCCTCCGTTCCCATGAATTACAATCCAAGCCATGAGTTTGGTATTGTTCAACCCGGATGTCTTTCAAGAGGTAGTTATGGTTTTAACACCCTCACGTCCCCAACAAATGGGACCATATACTTTGTTGTCAGGACGGCTGAATTGTCCGGCTGGAATACATGTTTAGGATTTTCACTCAACGATGCTGACGATCCATTTTTGGGAACAATTAATTCAAGTTTTTCATATCATCATGATGTAGAAGGTGGAAGGTATGATCACTCTGTTTTTACTGCTACAACGAATGAGTCATATATTTTGACCTATCACTGGCAAACAGGAACTAATGGAATGAACATTGGAGTTAATGGAGTAAATGAGTTTACCAATGGTCCTCATGGTAGAAATTTTGGGCCATATTTCATGATTGGTTCGGAAGATGGTGTAGATTTTCCTCCTTTGGTTGAAGTAAATAAAGGACATATTCCAGAGGCTATTTTATACAGCGAGGAACATAGCATTTTAAACCAGGGCAAGATCGAATCTTACTTAGCCATCAAGTACGGAATAACATTAGGTATAAATGGTATCAGTAAGGATTATTACAGCTCTGCTGGAAATGTTATTTGGAGCCAAGTACTAAACTCTGCTTATGCCTTTGATGTCGCAGGAATTCATAGAGATGATAATAGTCAATTAAATCAGTTAAAATCCCATTCCACCAACACTAATGGAATAATTTATAATGATATATTAACTCTTGCGAACGGAACAAGTTTCATTCAACCAGAAAGTGTTTCTGCTGATCTCTCTTCACTAGTATGGGGACATAACGGAGCTCCGACCATGAACACAGGAGCGTATGTTTACTACCCAACAGATAATGGAGAGGTAATTGAAACCATTTTTCAGAGAGAATGGAAATCTCAGGAAACGGGAGTAATTGGTACCGTTACACTTGAGTTTGATTTGAGCAATGTAATCGGTGTGGGAGGTGCTATTGGAATCAATGACTTAGCAAACCTTAGATTATTGGTCGATGAAGACGGTGATTATTCTGACGGTTTTGCTACATCCATAGTCCCATCCTCTTATGATAACGTAACGAATATTGCGTATTTTGAACACGATTTTACTCCACCATTTGGACCTGAATCAACAGAATTAAGAGGTTTCTTTTTTACCCTAGGAAGTACAAATGCGGCTACAACTCCATTACCCGTTGAGCTGGTCAATTTTGAAGTAGAAAGATTAGCTTGTTCAAACACTATTAGCTGGTCAACTTTAAGTGAAACTAACAGCGACTATTATTTGATTGAATATTCGCATGATTCCGAAAACTGGATTCCTGTTGGTCAAGTAAATGCCGCCGGAAACTCTCAAGTCGAACTAGACTATAGCTATCGTCATGATGGTAATTTTGATGAAGGAACATATTACTATCGATTGACTCAAGTAGATATTAATGGATCTAGATATCACTATGATCCAGTTGCGGTTTACGTTGCTTGCAATTCGAAATTAAATGAACCGATAATCTATCCAAATCCAACCAATGGAATACTTTACATAATTTTTGGTCATGAAGGAGAGATCAACATAGCTGATGTGAACGGCAGAGAGGTGATGCGTAAATCAATTTCAAAGGGTAAGTCTACCCTTAATCTTAACACTATTTCAAGTGGTATGTATGTGATTACCATTTTCTCTAGTAATGGAAGAGTAATAGCAGAAAAACTAATCAAACAATAATATGAAATATATTTTAATCGGACTTACCGTCCTTATTTCGACGCTAGGATATTCTCAGGATACGACTATTGTTCAAACGCTGACGTTTGATAGTACGGGAAGAGTATATAATTTCACCTTTCCCGACGGTTCTGAAGAGTATCGTAAAATTGTCATGGAGTATAAAATGCGTTGTAAAAATGGTTTGATCTCAAATGGTCAGAACCCAAACCAAGGGTGTGGAGAATGGGATTACAGCTGTAACACATTCATAACCGATTCAACGAGAATTGATTCGGTCAAAGCAGTGCATCCTGATCATATTATTAGTGGCTTCAATGGAAGCGTTTATGATTATACTTCTCAACCAACCTATACCTATTATGAATACGATCAAGTGAATACTGTCAATACCGGGGTGATTAGTGAGATTATTGATGATATTGGGACGGGAAGCAGCGTATTAGTAAATCCATTCATGACCACACAGAATGTTGCCAAGAGCCAATATTTAGTTTTGGCAAGTGAACTTGTTAATATAACCTCAGGAAACATAACTGGAATAACAATGGATTTGAATGCTCTGGGAGCTGATGCAAATTTCTTAAGGATTAGGCTGAAAAATACCTTGAAGACTTCATTGAATGATTCCTTGAATATAGATCTTAGTGGTTTTACGGATGTTTATTTCCAGAATACAACCTTTCCCGTAATGGGGGGGCAACAGTTTGATTTTAACTCTCCATTTGTTTGGGATGGGACATCAAATATCATCGTAGAGGTTAGTTATACCAACTCAATGTCCGGAGCAGCAACTAGTGTAATGGGATCGGACGCGTTGAATGATGTTACTCTCATTTCTAATGCAGAGGATGAGTATGTTGATATTCCAGCAGGCGATAATTATGGAGAACTAGCGAATCCAATCAACTTTGGAACGACTCAAGATTTTTCCATTGAAATGTGGGTTAAACCTGGGCAAACTCAAAATGATCCATCCATTCTTTCAGACAAAAACTGGGGGTCAGGTTCTAACAAAGGGTTTGTTGTGTTTCAAAACGGATCAACATGGCGAGTGAACATTGGTGATGGTAGCAATCGTGTAGACATTACTGGTGGAAATATAGCCGATGATGGAGAATGGCACCATATAGCTGTTACATTTGATCGGGATGGAATGATGACACTTTATCAGGACGGAGCGTTGGTTGCCTCAACTTCCATAACTTCAATAGGTGATGTGTTTTCTGGAAATACCGTGAAAATTGGACAAGACGGAACCGGAAGTTATGGTATTGATTGGGTTGGCAACATTGATGATTTAAGAATTTGGAATACGGCACTGTCTGCTCAAGAAGTTGAGAATTGGATGCATAGAGTGGACGTTTCAAGTCACCCTGCTATCAGTGACCTTTTAGTATTAAATAGTTTTAATAATGTATCCGGATCAGTATCATTTGATGAATCCATCAATGGAAATGATGTCAGTTTGACTTCTGCAATTTCGAACAAACGTTTTAGAGGTAAAGATTTGTTCAAAGATTTTTCTGTAACCACCATGCGTCCTAACATACAATTAATTCAAGGGACATATTCCTCTTCGGTTAATACTACGGTTGTCGTAATGGATTCGATTCAAAATCCTGCCAATGTTGTAACAGAGTATGGAGTATCCAATAATGATTTAGTTACCGTTGGAACTAACTCTTACTTTGAAGCTGGAGATATGCCAATAATTGATGAGTCTGGTAATATTGTGGGATATGTTAATGTACCATCTCAAGGAACAATTACAATAACGGACTTAGATTACTTCCAGAAGTATCCGGCAAAGATTGAAATTATGTCCTTTGTTACTCCATATGGGCTGGGACTAGATATGGGAGTAGAAGGAGAAATGTGGGTATTTGACATGACAGATTTTACCACTGTACTTAGAGGTGATAAACGAATGTCTGTTGAGTTTTCTGGAGCATACCAAGAAGAATTAGATATTCGTTTTCTGTTTATTAAAGGTACACCTCCACGTGATGTCATTGATTTACAGCAGGTATGGAGACCGGGGGTCCGAAGATCGTATACAGCTCTCATGAATGAAGATTATTTTGAACCGCGAGATGTATTATTGCAACCATCCGCCAGTATGTTTAAGCTAAGAACAGCCATCACTGGACACGGTCAGGAGGGTGAGTTTATTCCTAGAACTCACTACATGAATGTTAACGGTGGAACGAGAGAGGTAGAATGGCAGGTGTGGAAAGAGTGTGCTGATAATCCAATATTTCCTCAAGGAGGAACATGGATTTATGATCGTGCTGGATGGTGTCCAGGAGCGGCAACGGATGTGAAAATCTATGAAATTGATCCTTCCTTAATTACTGGGAATTCTATCAACCTTGACTATGGAGTTACAGCTGGCTCAGGTACAAGTGAATATTATGTTTCATATCAAATGGTGTCATTTGGAGATTTCAACTTTCAGAATGATGCCTCTATTATTGATTTGAAACGACCAACGCAAAAGGTAGAACGATTACGTTTCAATCCAAGCTGTGCCAATCCTGTAATAACCATTCAAAACACTGGTGCTCAAACAATAAATTCAATCGAAGTTAGCTTTAATGTAGCAGGAGGAGCCCTGGAAACATATACATGGACTGGAAACATAGAATCTCTTAAGACAGTAGAGATTGAACTGCCAGTTTCTGGCACAAATTTCTGGATTGGAAATGGGACGTTTGTATTTGAGGCAACCATTGTCTCGGTTAATGGCAGCGCTGATGATTACTCTGACAATAATACCGTTTCTTCACCATATGAATTACCAGATTATCAAAACGAAAACTTCATTGTTGAGTTGAGAACAAATAACAACTCTCATGAGAATAGTTATGAAATCCGCGATTATAATGGTTCAATTGTTCATTCAATGAGCGGTTTTGCGGATAATACAACGTACCGAGATACACTGGATTTGCCAAATGGATGTTATACGCTTCAGCTCTTTGACACCGGTGAAGATGGCCTAGATTTTTGGGCGAATAGTTCTCAGGGAACAGGATATTTTCGAATTAAGAAATTGAATGGCGTTGCGATTAAAACATTTGAACCTGATTTTGGTCGGGAAGTATCCTATGGATTTACCATTGGTACAATTTTGAACACACCAGAGCTGTCAAATGATGATCTGAATATCAATGTTTATCCAAACCCGGCTTCCAATGTCATATTCATCCAAGTAAATGAATTGCGTTCAAATGATGTTGAGGTAAGGCTATATGATTTACAAGGAAGGCTTGTATTAAGTGAAGAATACTCAACAGTGAATAATTCAAGTTTAAGTACGAGCGTTAACGTAACTGATTTAAATTCGGGACAATACCTTATGGAAATTGAAGTCAATGACGCGAAGTTGGTTAAGAATGTTGTAATAAATTAGGTTGGTAGTTTAGGTTAGCGATAGTAGCCGTAGTACAAATAGTAGTTAGTTTATGTCTGTCACTAGTGAGTAGTTTCTCATGTGAAAGCCGCCCAAGAGGCGGCTTTCTTTATTAATCTTATAGCACTTGATTTCTGTTTTTATATTAAAGTTCATGCCTGAATTCAGGAATGAGTTCGACTAATTACTGATCTTCAGATTGATTTTATGGGGTTAATACGTTGTGTAATAACTAGTTATATTCATGATGGTTTTGTGTGTTTATAGTAATTATTGGTTGGGGGCGTGTACCCCAACTGTCAAAGCGAACTTAAAAGCCGAAAGACCCTAAAACTAAAAGGATTTAGACGATTGCCATACCCTCGGCGATCACTTAAAGCGTGAACGCCTTCGACGAAATGAGTTACAGGGATTCGTTGCCCAAAAGATTGGGATACACAAAAAGAGCATACCAAACTGGGAACTCAACCACACCGATCCATAAGAGAAGTACGTCCCATGATCCTAGCATACCTGAACTGCACACCACTCTCTAACTATGCAGGAACGAGTCTCAAGCAACGAATACGCCAAACCATGTACATCCAAGGTCTATCACAAAGATCAATGGCAAAAGCCGTAGATGTTGATGAGAGCTCCATTAAAAGAGTATTAGAAGGACGAGTAATTATGAAGAAGACGCGGGAGAAGATAGAGCAAGGTATACATCTGCTTTAGGTTTAGCTTACATCAGGTATAAGTACTTTTTTAGAATGCAAAAAAATGAGTAATTATACGTATTGATTTGCGTTATTTATTTAACTACTTTTCGCAAAACCTTCCTTGGCTCAATGCAAGGACTCTAATACTTTACTACTATGGAAAAAAAGACGTTTGTGAAAGAACCATGCGGATGCGAGAATGAGAAAAGACTCACTCCCAAAGCAGGCTTTCGCCCCGTATTACTTAAATCACATCAATGTGAGTTACCATTTGGAATTCGTAGAGATGAAGCCACCTTAACAATGCAACAAAAGAATGATTTTAATCAGGTTATCTCTCAACTCATTGCAGATGGCTCGTATCAAGAACTCGTAGATATTCACGGTGAAATGCCAATGATGTACATGCATGCTATGCAAAACTTTAGTAGTGATGGCGCTGTTAGATTTTTGCCTTGGCATAGAGTATACCTCTATGAACTTGAAAAATTAATTGCTCAATACGATCCGACAATTAAAATTCCATATTGGAATTGGATCGAGAATCCGCGCATTCCAGAATGGGTTGATCAGCAAAACGCAATTAGAGATTTTCAAGAATCAGGTATGCCAAGTGGTAATCTCTGTAGTCCTTTTGGTCATAAGAAATATAGAAGGTTCAACGAATCTCTGGAGTCATTTCATAATAGTGTTCACACGGCAGTAGGTGAAACAATGAGTGACCCCACTATCTCTCCGTCGGATCCTATTTTTTGGCTTCACCATGCATTCGTAGACAAGATTTGGTTTGATTGGCAACACATATACCCGAATACCTTCGATGAAGTTAGTGGCTCGAACTATTTGAATCCTTGGCTTGTTACGATAGAGGAGGCTCAGGATATTGAAGGATTCTGCACATCCTATCAAGGCTTTGTAAATTGTTTATCTGAAGTTAGTGGAAAGCATAGTCGGAAATTTATTGACTCCTTGTCTTGCCAAGAGATTGAAGCATTGAGTAATACTCATATTGCTCATTTAATTGAAAATCTTCTTTCAGGAATAACATCAAACAAAGATGAAAGAGCAGTTATCAAAGTATTTGAATGTATTGATTGTGAACGCGGAGCTCAGATAGTAGAAAGCGTAGGTCTTGAAAATATTCAGAAAAAGTTTCAAGGTAAAGAGCGGGTGCGCTTGGAGATTATGTTTGGAGAATGCGGAGTGCTCAGTATGGCAGATTGGGATGATACTGTGACCATGGAGTACCTAGATCAAATCTCTTGCACGCAACTCAAAAGCTTAAGTAATTCTCAGATAAGAGATTTGATTAATAATTTGCTTTCCGGATCTACCTTTAATAAGGAGGAGAAGGCTATTATAAATATTTTTAAATGTTTAGACTGCGATCGAGTTCGATCGGTAGCAATTATGGTAGGTACTCAGAAACTTCTTAAAAAATTTCAAGGACCAGAAGAAAGAACTTTAATGTTGCGACTTGGAACATGTGGAGCGATTTCTTTTGCGAACTGGAGTGATGATGCGTCAAGACACTTCGTTAATACGAATACCTGTCATCATCTCAACCAATTAAGCAATATTCAAATCCGTGATCTTATCAATAATATGTTAACAGGGTGGACAGGGAATAAAGACGAGAAGTCAATATTGAGACTTATTGGTTGTCTTGATTGCACTCGCAGAGCAACCATCGTTAGAATGGTTGGCAAGGATGACATACTCAAAAAGTTCCAAGGAGACGAAAAGAAAAAGTTGAAGACAATGTTCAAGGATTGTGAGATATAGGTTTTACAAATTCCCTACAGGTAATATTAAACTCCTATTGCGCTTCTTTCGTGTATGAACACTTGGTTATGCATGTTAAAACGGGACATAAAAAGGACTACCTCATGAGGTAGTCCTTAATTCAAAATGCGATTCATTAATGATCAGTGTATTTTATTCAAATCGAATCTCTGCCATAATTTATCTTACCGATAATCTATATGGTTGGACTAGATTCGAACGTTCCTCTTTTGATAACACCGTTCTTATTAGTAAAGTATCTAACGCTTGTACTAGTGCACCCCGTAAATTCATGCCTTGCAATGACAACAAGTTTAGTCAGTACGTTAGATCGTCTTTCCATAAACCAAACCTTAATTATTTAGCCGCTACAACATCAATTTCAACTTCACAATCTTTTTTAACAAAACCTGACACCTCAACAAGCGTACTGGCAGGTTTACTCTCCGCAAATAATTCGTTTCGAATAGCCGATACTACTTTTGAATTATTTATGTCCTTAATGAAAATCTGAATCTTAACAACATCATCAAATGTCATATTTGCTTCTTTTAGAATATCTGAAATTCTTGAGAAGACAAGTCTAGTTTGTGCATCGATATCACCTAGGTGAACAATTTTGCCGTCAATATTCTGGGGTAATTGACCAGTAACAAAAAGAAGATTAGTATCTCCACAAGGAACAAGGACTCCTTGGCTGTATGCTTTTGTTGGGATTCTTAGTGAAATTGGATTGATTTTTTTATTTGCCATAATTATGTTGTATTTATCTGTTAGTCATTATTCCATTTATCGTGAAGTAGTTGCGCCATCTTTATGGGGGTTTTGTTTTGAAAGATATTCCGTCCAATGCAATACCCTGAAAACCCAACTGCTTTTGCAACGGCAACCTGTGATAGTATGTTATCATTTATATTTCCTCCGGACAACAACACGGGTGGGTATGGTTTTAGAAGTAATTTCAACTCATTTTTTTCTTTTTCATCCAACTTTAATGTATTGCACCTTACTTTTATCAGATCTGCTCCTAGTTCAACACAAAATCGAATTGAATGCGACAATTCCTCAATATTATTCAGTTCTGGAGTTACCATAAATAAAACTGGTAATTCAGCCTTATGTGCCTCTTGAGTAAGTGAGGCCACTTCTTTGAGTTGTTTGCTCAGTTTTTTTCTATTCAAATTAAAATTAACCTGGACAGCAACTCCGCTTGCGTTTAGTTCAAGTGCTTGCTCAATGCTACATACTTTAAACTTAGGGTAATCACTTGGGGAACCGAAACATTGTATGATTAGAGGTGTTTTTACATTAGATGGAACTGTGAATTTTGCCAGACCATATGTCATTACGGCAGACCCAATACTCTCACGACATCCTTTCAAAAGTTTAGGGATTAGTGAGATAGGTACGCTATCACTATGCCCAACAGTTAAGCCATGATCAAGTGCTAAAATTGGCCAAAAATCACTGCCAAGTCCGAGTTTTTTGACTAGGGATTCTCCGTTTTTCATATCAGTCTTCTTTTTATTTATTTGATGGTGACAATCTAATTTCTTTAGCAATTTCAATTGCTGTGATTTCAAGCTGATATCTTTCATCAGCCATCTGTCGAAAGTGAAAAAAAATACCAGGAAATATTATAGCAATAGGAATTGCATAATACATTGGGTTGAATGATAACTCGTAAAAGGACCAGAAAACTATGTATAGAAATGTAAATATTAGGCTAGCGGAAATGTGACCTGTAAAATGAACCAAAGCTGCATGGCGTTCAATTTGACTTTGCATTGACTCCCCAATAACTTTACATGACCTCCGATATTCAGACCTATGTTTTGCCCAAGCTTTATTCTTAGACAGTCCTGGGTAAGAATAAGATAAGTCGGGAGAGTACTTGAAGAACTTGCGAAAAATAGGAGTGTGGAAAAAAAGGCCTGATATAAAATGACCACAACCATAACATAAACATATCAAGAAAAAAGTAACCGTGCTCTCATAGGGAATCGATGTAATCAATTCTGATACAGAGATTTTTTTTAGCAATGAAACTAAATGAGTTAAACATATTAGAACTAGTCCACCAGGAACTACATAGCCAAGTAAGTCTCGAAGTAGAAACCCATTATATAACTTACCAAATAAATCATTCATATTTGCCTCATAAACACTAGCCCAGAATATCTTCAAGTTTAACGTTTAAAATCAAAAAAAAACTAATAAAAGTACTGGTTTTACGTAGGTATAAATACCTTATTTTGAAAGAGCCCTAATCGAGTTCCAAAATCCCTCACAATCCGAAACGCTACATTTTGGAATGCAAACCACGCAAAGAAGTTCTTCAAGTCTTCATTGATTTTCATAGGAGAGCCTGTTATGCCTTCCAATCAATGCGTAATTCTTCAATTTCGTCATAGTGTTTTTTTATAGAGATAAGGTATTTATACCTGTTGATAATATCATTAAGAATGCTCATCTTTGAAACTTACCATTTTCAGCGATCATTTGATGGGTTTTTGGGTGTATAGAAATTAATAGTAATAGCCTTCTAGTATACTATGATGTTTAAATATGCCCTTACCATGGACATGTTTAGTTTAAAGTGAAAATAAAGGAAGTTCAAATAATCAATTTTAAAAGTATAGAGGAAATAATAGTTCCTTTTCAAGAATATGGCAGTTCATCCCAAAAGAGCAAAGCGTGTATTTTTGTAGGTCTCAACGAAACAGGTAAGACCTCAATATTGGAGGCCTTGAACTTAATTGACAAGGATTTCTCGGGTATAGATTATGAGGAGTGTTGTTTTAAACCGTCTCTTGATGACAATCAATGGATTGAGTTAATTGTAATGTTTGAGCAGAAGGTAAATTCTTACTGGGTTGACCATTTTGTAAAAACATGTGGTATTCCAGAGGAAATTGCAGACAAAATTAAGTTTGCAGACCTATCCAAGAATCTATCCATTAAAAATGATATTGTAGACAAGTCATATGTTGTAGATATTGAGGATATTGAATTATTTGAATATTTAGTTCAAGACGAAAACATTCATTTGATTAGAGAAAAAAATGCAGTAGAGGAGGTAATCAATATGGACAATGCGAAATCATTTATTCTCGGAAATCAAGAGCTTCTTACTAAACGAAAGTTAGAAGGCATTATAGCTGAAACACTGGAAAAAGTCTTTGATGTAAACATTCCAAAGGTCCAAATTTGGAAACCAAAACCTGAGTACCTTATTAATGCTCCTATTGACCTCAGTTTGTTTAAAGACGACACTTCCTTATCATTACCACTCAAGAATATTTTTCGTATAGGAGGTTTCAACTCGAATGAATCAATTAAAGCAACTATTGAACGCGCTTTAAGTAACCAAGAAAAAACTGATGAGCTAAGAGATAAACTTTCATTGGCTACAACGAAACATCTAAATAGAATATGGAAAGAACATAAGATTAAAGTAGTTATTTCTATTAACGGAACAAATTGTCAAGTATTTATTGAGGACAATGATAAAAAGCATAACTACTTTAGAATGGAGCAAAGAAGTGACGGTTTTCAACAGTTCGTATCTTTAATACTCTCATTATCTGCGCAAAATGAAAGTAATGAACTTAGAAATAATGTAATACTGATAGATGAGCCAGAGGTCCATTTGCATCCAAGTGGTGTACGGTATATGAGAGATGAAATATTGAAAATCGGAAAAAATAATCATGTGTTCGTTTCAACTCACAGCCATTATATGGTTGATACAAACACTCCTGAAAGACATTGGATCGTAAAAAAGGAAAAATCAGAAACAATCGTTAATCAAATTGGGGAGAGCACGCCGGTAGAAGACGATGACGTGCTAACTTCTGCATTTGGATTAAACTTATTTAAGGAGTTATTACCGCAAAACATTCTTGTTGTGGAGGGGGGAGATGATAAGCATATTGTAAATCACATATTGAAGGTGATGGATATTGCCCAAACCTATTCTATCAAATCTGCAGGAGGTGCATCAAAAGCACCAGGTATTGCCTCTCTCCTTTCAAATGAGAAAGTTCCAGCATATATATTATTCGATGATGACAAAGAGGGGAGGGATAACAAGAAAAGGATATTTGATAAATTTAAGGAGACGTATAATCAGAAGAATGTATTCACGTTACGTGATTTAGTCACTGGTATTCCAAAAGATTCAACAATAGAGGACATGATGCCAGTCGACTATGTTCGGTCGTTCTTTGAGGGTGAGTTAAGTTCAAGTTTTACTATTGATAACGTAAAAGCTATTATTATTCAATTGAAACAACAGAATCAAGACTTAAAGACTGACAAACAAAAATTAGAGTCTTTAAAAATTAAACTTTCAAAGAAATTTGTTGAGGACTTTGATACCAAATCTAAAATTGAAAGGGATGCTCCTCAAATGAAAGAGCTCGTAGAACAATTACTTTTGAAATGGGGTTGATAAATCTGCAAAAAAAAACTTAACGCATAAACTCAGACCAAACGCTATATCGGAATTATTAAGGATGCTTAGAATTAACCTATGAGCTTAAGTAAAATGATCGAATTTGCCTAATCATATAATCTATTCGGGTCTGTAAGTTTTTTTACGCAGAGAAACGTAACTCAATCAATTTCTTCAACAAATCGCTTGACTCCATTTTCGAACTCAATTCTTCGATCGTTTTTCTATGATCTTCCATCCAAAGTCTATACTTGTATTTTTCTTGTTCATTTCTTTCTTGATTTTGCATTTTCAAACAGGAGGCGATCCGTCCCTATAAGTGAATAGTATTCATGATGACCGAGAATCCATGTTGACTCAGATGAGTTATTCCTTGGTGCTTGGCAACACTTGCTACGTATTGTGCAAACTTCATAGAGCAATAATAAATATTCAGAACGTAATCCAATTACTGTTATAAAATAGGGTATAAATACGTATTTATTACATGACCTAAATAACTATTTTTAGAGTAACCATTTAAACCGATCTGTATGAAAAATCAAATTGAGTATATCAAAGATACCAACCTAACCTATTTGAGACTTAGAGCATTGTTAGGCATTTTCGGTTTTGCTCTTCCACTCTTATTGCTGGCGACAAATGGCTTCGTGTTAAAGCCCTCAATAAGCCACTATTATTATTCAACAGGTGGTTCAATTTTCGTGAGTTTTATGTTTTCGTTTGGTATTTTTCTCTTTTCATACAAGGGACGTAAGAAAGAAGAAAAACAATGTATAAGTGATAATGTTATAACCAATTTTGGAGGATTGATGGCCATGCTCACCGCTCTTCTTCCTACTACCTATTGTAGTAGTGGCCATTGTAATCCAGACCTACATTTTTTCTGTGAAATTTCATGTTTAAATGATACGAGTGCTATGACCTTGCCTTATATGCATAACATTGGATGGCAGGGAAGCTTTCATTTGGGGTTCGCAGGAGCATTCTTAGTCTCAATGGGGTTTATGGCATTTCTGAGATTTACAAAAGAAGAGACAAGAAATAAGAAACGTTTGTATCGGTTTTGCGCAGTAATGATTTGGTTGTTAGTTCTATTTCTTATTGTCGAAATGCTCGTAGGTAATCATTTTACTAACTATGACGTCTTTATCGCTGAATGTGTTGCGCTAGTCTTTTTTGGTTTGGCCTGGTTTGTCAAGGGGAGAGGTTTGAAGAAAGAAACCTGGGGCTTTACCTTAATACCGATTAGGAGGTCCGATATTAATGGGTAAGATCATTTGATGAAGATTCAAAGATGAGAAAACGTCTAACCAACCTATATATCAAAACTACAGTCGTTCTAGGACTTGTTTCGGCAGTTATTACGATAATCGTATTCCTTTCTGGAAAAAGCAGAGCGCGTGACTTTCTACAAAATGAATCTGTTCCAACCATAAAGCAGGATTCGCTTGGTAATCAAAACCCACTTGTTGAGACGTGGAAATTCAGCGTTAATGATAAGGTCGAATCGATAGGCTTTTCTCCGGATGGCAAAGTTTTGGCAATAGTCACAGATCAAAACACTATCGAAATATGGGACGCAATGACAGGGAGGAAATTGCATCACCTCCAAAGTTGGAGTAAGATTAAGTGTTTGAAATTTAGCCCCAATAGTCAAATAATTGCTTCTGGACATACTGATAAAAAGATTCGACTTTGGAATTTACGAACAGGAGAGCTAGCATATATTTTGGAGGGTCATAAGAGCACTGTATCGGCAATAGCGTTTAGTAAAGATGGAAATAAATTATTTTCAGGTGGAGCAACACAAGATGGAAGTTTGAAGTGTTGGGATGTAAGAGCAGGACAATTAGTTTATTCAACAGGTAGAATAAGTGAGTATATCAAATCTATAGCTCTTTCAAATGATGAAGAAACAATCGCTTGTGGCGGTGGATACAACGGGATAAACTTGTTGGATATTAATGGTAATCACCTCGAGGTATTATATGACGTGAAGGATTCATGGCCGATTAAGCATATTTTGTTTAGTGATAACGATTCGAGTCTTGTTGAAATTTCAGATATGAAAGATGGAGTTAGGAAGTGGGATGTGAGGCAAAAGAAAATCTTATTTGAAAAGCGATGCCCATTTTATGATCCAGAGATTTCGTCTGATGCGACAGGTAATCTTGTAATTCTGAAAGACCAGAATTTGAATCATTGTACCGATTCCAAGAATGCCGATTTTTGGTTTTGGCGATCAGAAACGAATTATTTTGTTGAAAAGATGAAAGGAACTGAGGCAGTTGTTTCTTCAAATGGCCAAATAATTCTTGTCTCTTCGATAAATAAGGAATTAGTGATTAGAAAGTCGAATAGAAGTTTTGTCATTCAAAATGCTCACCAAGGAATAATTGGGTATCTGGCAATAAGTAATGATAACGAGCTTGCCGCGTCTTATTCTTGTGATGGAATAGTGAAGATTTGGAGTATTACTGAATCCAATCTTTAAATTTTTCATTTTGCCACATTGATATCTGAATTAGTCATAAAAGTGAAGTTTTACCATTAATAGGATCGTCAATCTTATCATTCTTGAAAAAAGAGTTAAATTGATGGTATCAATATATTTCAAAAATTGAAATCTTCTTGGCGTATGTATGCACATTTTGACACTGTTAGATTAGGGAAATTTAGAAAAGATATTTTCACTGAAAGAGCCCTTGTGGAAAATGTGAAAAATCTAAAAAGGAATATTCGTAATTTACTCGAATCTCACAAGGAAGGAAGAGTTGATATGGAAATTGTAATCCCGGCTAAAGGAACTAATGTGAAATTTGCATTACAGAATATTAATGATCTTGAGATTAAAAGGATCTTAATTCAAGAATTTCCAGACAACGTATACAAGGGGAGATATTCTATGCTTGCTGAAAATTCGAATAATATACCAGTTTTCCCTTTAATGCTTTGTAATGAGCTCATTGATCAATAAATAGTCCTAACATCCTTATCTTATCTCCTATGAAAACACTGATCACCCTCATCACCCTATTTACCTTCCATATGTCTTTCGGGCAGATCCCCCTAGGATATTATGACTCAGCCAATGGCTTAACAGGAGAGAGCCTTAAAACAGCATTACACAATATTATCAAAGATCATATTGAATTCCCATATACCAGTTCAGGAACTGATGTATGGGATATTCTGAAAGAAACGGATAGAGATACCCTTAACCCGAATAACGTCATCCTTATCTATTCTGATTGGTCAGTAAATGCAGACCAAGAATATAACGGAGGAAATGGATGGTCACGCGAGCATGTATGGGCAAAGTCCCACGGGGACTTTGGAACAAGTCAAGGTGCAGGAACCGATGTACATGCATTACGTCCCTGTGATGTGACTGTCAACTCTGCACGAAGTAACCGATGGTTTGCTGAATGTTCAGATGAATACATTGATTCGGATGGAGCAACAGGAAGTTATACAAGCTCAACAGAATGGGTATGGAAACCAAGGGATAATGTAAAAGGAGATGTAGCAAGGATGATCTTCTATATGGCAACGCGGTATGAAGGAAATAATGGAGAACCTGATCTTGAAATGGTGGACTATATACCTGGGAATAATAATACGACATCACCAATTCATGCTAAGTTTTCCGATCTCTTGCAATGGCATAATGAAGACCCTGTAGATAATTGGGAACGAAATCGGAATGATGTTATTTATTACAATTATCAGAATAATCGAAATCCTTTTATCGATCATCCTGAATTCGCCAATGAAATATGGGGAGCTATCCTTAATACGAACGAGAAGGATGGTACGAATGATGGTGGTGAGATACTACGTATTATTGATCCTATGGGAAAAGATGCTGATCCTTCTGAAAACAAGGTCTTCATCTATATGTATGCTGACGGAAGAAGCGAGAGAAAATGCAGAATTGAATAAGCACGAGGTGATACCATCAACTAAAGAGAGACAATACCTTTTCTCAGAGCATATTTAATCACACCTACAACGTCTCTGCATCCGATTTTTTTGAGAATGTAGCGTCTATGCATATCAATGGTTCTCTTGCTGAGTCCAAGTATAATTCCGATTTCCTCAGAACTCTTTTCTTCAAAAATCAGGCAAATGATATCAATATCACGCTGATTAATGGGGGTTTGCAACTTCTTAATATGAGCACGTTCGTTTTGCTGACGAATTTGTGCTTTTCTTTTTTCACTATTCATACGATCTTTTGAATTCAGCTCGTTAAAACATTAATATAGATAATTATTCCCTAGAACCACGTAAAGTCCTGATATAGAAAAAGAAAAATATTCACTGATTTTTCAAACCAAAGAAAAATTATACATTTGTGATATGCCATCGCTGGTCAACAGCGGTGGCATTTGTCGTTTAATAGGGTTGGCACTCACCCCTAACACTGAAATTATGAATGTTAAATACTTTGGAAATTCTCTTGATCTGATGAAGTACGATGTCTTGCTCTACTTGTTGACAGGACAAAAGAATTTACTATTCTACATCCCAATGCTAACCAAGGATGAAAGCAAGGCTTTGGACCCGAAATATATCCTATATGGTATCGGTAGGAGAAACAAAAAACTTTACGAATTATTATCCTCTGCTTATGAAGAAGAAAAGCCAGATTTCGGAAAAATAGTTGACCACTTTAATGGAATGGGGGTAATCCAAAAAGTTGTTTTACCATTAGGGATGAATAATAAAGATGCAATCCATATAGACAACATTGGTTATTTCTCCGAGGACAATAGAGAGCGATATTTTAAACAGTCTGCCTCTATGATAAAAAGTGCCAAAGAAGGTAAGCTAATTTTTATAGACCCTGATGTTGGGTTAAGTATCAATATAAGAAGGAGAGTAAGATCAAAGAAGACCGCTTATCTGATGCTGAAAGAGTTGAAACAGTGTGTATCGGTGTCTAACTCGGATGATATAATATGTTTCTTTCAACATCTAGGTAATCATCATTATTCATTAAAGGATAGAATATCAGATTTAAAATCTGAATTTGGTGAACTTGTTTTCATTGTAGGCAACAAACAAATTCTCGGTTCCTTGATTTTCATTTTTAATTGTAAGGAGCAACACGACAGGATAAAGGAGAAATTAGAAAGATATTTAGAAGACTATAGAAAAGAAAAGTATAAAGATCAAATCATATTACAGTAGAAGCCACATGAATAATGTGGCTTCTGTGTTTTTATAGGGTGGCACTCACCCCTAATCTAACCAGTAACAATTAAAATCTAAATAAAATGAAAAGAATGATTTATGTAGGAGCAATTGCCATCCTTGCGGGGTGTAGTAGTTCAAGTTCAGAAAGTGAAAACGGTTTATCCAGTACAACCCTCAAAGCGGAAGACACGGAAGTTTATGGCGGTACTGATTTCCTAATAGAAGGAGAAGCTAAAGCTAACTTGACAGAGGGGTATGCTGCCCCAACACTTACCATTAAGGTGAAATTAAAATCCGAAGAGGAAGATAATCCAGAAAATTATCCGGGTATAGGAGACGGTGACAATGGACCACTTTATATGTCAATATTGGATAAAGACGGTGTTCCAATAGATGGGTGGCAGGATATCCCAAGTGTTTATTCAGATGATGAAAAACTAGCCAACCTTATGGGAAATCCGGGAGAAACTAAATGGGTAACCTTTGAACAGATCATGAATGCGGATATAAAGGGAATACCTTCAAACGCTTCCAAATTTGAAATTTGGTATAAAAAGAAATCAATTTCTTCGGGTGGTTCTAATGATGATTACATCCCTGAAAATTCGGAAGAATGGGATGAATTTTTAGATGAGTACGAAGAATTTGTGGATGAGTATATTGAAGTGTTGGAAGAAGCCAATAATGGTGATGGATTGTCTGCTGCGTCCGAGAGCATTGAAGTGTTTGAAAAGGCTTCAAGTCTAGGGAAAAGAATTGAAAATGCTAAATCGGATTTGTCTGTTGAACAGGCTAGTAGATTCACAAAACTTCAACTAAAACTAGCTAATGCAGCCTCTAAACTGGTTCAATAAAACAAAAGGGAGTCACAGCTGCAACTCCCTCTTATCCGGATTCTAAAAACCACCCACCTGAACAACAAAGACTCCTGTGGGTAAAAGGTGGGGAGCCATACTAGTAAAGGCTCCTCACCCGGTTTTATTTACCAAAATTAAACCCACTCCCCCCTGACAAGAACATCACTGATGGGAGTAAAAGAGAGAAGGAGGTGCGCGACTCTTTCTCTCCGGGTTCTCATTTAATAAACCACCCACCTCAGTAACAAAGTCAGTTGTGGGTAAAAGGTGAGGGATGATGTTAACTAGTTCCTCACCCGGTTTTATTTATTATTTCCAGTTTTAACAGGTTTCACTAGTCTGTCTAGCAAATCATAGAATATTTTCTCGCTATCCCCATTACGGTTGTGCTTAAATGAAAATTCATCAATATAGTTCTGCATGTACTTACTTGATGGTCTGATATATGTACCTCTAACAGCGTTGTCGAATTTACTCCAAAATGCTTCTATAGAATTGGTGTGAATGTCCCCATTAGCCCAATTTCTCGTTTTATGTGTTATGACTTTGTGTTTATAGCCATGATCCTCAAAAATCTTCTTATAGGCTCCATGTTCATCGCTATAAATCGTTGACCCTTTTTCTATATTCTCTAGCACTAATGGAAGCACTATTTTCTTAGATTCTTTGTCTACCACAAACATTTTCGCTCTACCATCGGGTCCGCGCTCTACCATACCGAATATTACGGTTTTCTTTGAATTTTTGCCCCCAACATAAGTAGCATCAATTTCCACATCTCCCGAAAGTATAATTTCGGGTTCAGCCATAACAGTTCTGATGGAATGACCAATCCGCATAGCACATTTCATGGTAAATCCAAGTTCTCTCCTCAAGAACATAGCACTAACTCCATTCCGGGAGTTAGCAAATAAACGAACTACATGGAACCAATCAAGCAAACTTGTTCTAGAACCATGAAGAATAGTTCCAGCCATAGGATAAACTTCAAATCCGCATTTATCGCATTTATAACATCTCCTATTGTTCATTTGATGGAACTTACTACCCGAACATTTTGGGCATGAATAGTCATCACCAAATCTCCTATCGTAAAGGAACTTCAAACAAGCCTTGTCATCTGGAAATCTCTCGTTAAACATCTTTATGGTGATTCTACCCTTCACCACATATAAAGGGGGAGTTTAATGGTTGGGTTTCAAAACCAGTTTTTAGATACAAGAAATCCCGCCAGAATTAACCAACGGGATTTCTATTTACCTTTGCGCTACCCGCACGATTAACAAAGAAATCTGCGTGGTTCAAAGAGGTGTGTCCAAACCGGGATACACCTCTTTTATTTCTCCTAATATTCTCGGTTTCAATAGGATATGACAGCGTGACATGACATAAATCCCCTGGCACGTCGTTTGCGATTTTATACTTAACAAATTGATAACAAGATGATTACAAAATTCTCGATAGTTGACTTCCTTCAGAAATTCCCCAATGATGGTATCTGTTTGGATTATCTCTTCAAAGCGAAATATGGCAACTTAGATGTGTGTCCGGGATGCAAAAAGGAAAATCCTAAGTTCTATAAAATCAAAGGAAGAACATGCTACAGCTGTAGTAGTTGCCGTCACCAAATCCATCCTATGGTGGGGACAATAATGGAGGGATCAACCACTGCATTACAAAAATGGTTTACGGCTATTTTCCTATTTGCAGTATCGAAGAATGGTGTTAGTGCTAAAGAATTGGAACGTGCACTAGGAGTGACTTATAAATGTGCGTGGAGAATAGGTCATAAAATTCGCTCATTGATGGAAGATGATGATCAATTATCTGGGCTGGTTGAAATTGATGAGAGCATGTTCGGAGGAAAGAAGAAAGGTAAACGAGGTTGGGGTGCTGCTGGAAAAGAACTGTTGTTTGGGATGGTAGAGCGTGGAGAACAAGGTAGAATTAAAGCCGTGGTGGTTAAATCTAGGAAAAGAAATGTTCTAATACCGATTATCCGTGAAACCGTTGAAGAAGGTTCGGTAGTTCATACTGACGCATTTAGAGTTTATCGAATGCTCAACTATTGTGGGTATGATCACAAAATAAAAGATGGTGCGAAGATTCACCAGAACTCTATTGAAGGATATTGGGGCAATTTCAAAAACTCCATCAGAGGTACACATTCATTTGTAAGCGGTAAACATCTCCAATCTTATCTGAACGAATTCGGATTCAGATACAATCGTAGAAATTCAGAAACACCAATGTTTGATTTAATTCTTCAAAGAATTTAATGTTTGTTACACCATTGTTAAGGACTTGTGAAACCTTAGACTCTGGTAGGGGATATATAAAGAAAAATTCATCTATGGAAACAAATATCATCAACCACTATCCAGTAATGGCAAACCATTTCGAAATCAATTTTTTGAAAGAGAATATCAGTTTCAAAATATCCGAAGAGGTGAATGGTTATGAAATTATAGCCAATCAAAAATTGTTGAAAATTACGTTTAATGTAAATGATAATAACCTTCGTGAATTAAATGAGTTTGATATGACTCGTTGCGATATCAACTTACATGATACAAAAGGTAAAGTATTAGCGAAATATAGTTTATCTGGAATGTCAAGATGGGTAGCCCCAGATATGAAAGGGGATTATGGACAAACTCAAACTTGTTTAACTATGGCTATTGCATGGCGATTTAAACATTGTGAAGTACAATTACTATAACTAGGACTTAGGATATATGGTTCGAGCAATTTGCTTTCAAAGGCTATTTAATAGAGACTTGACCCCCACGTGGTTTTAGGGAATAATTATCTTAATATAAGTAATACTGCTAAAAAGGCATAATCCAAGTGATTAGAAATACTCTTCCCAATTTTTCTCAAGAGATATTCTTATACCTTTACATAGGTGTTTATGCTTTTTCTTGCCCCGCATAAGTGCTGGATTTATATGTATATATACCCGATTTATTAGTAATTGTGTGTATTGAAGCACGTCGATTCCTACTTTACGAGATATAAAAAATGAAATCCATGAAATTTTACACAGTAAGAATTACGCATACCTATGTCTTATTAGGGCTTTTTATATGCTTTCTTTTGATTAATAATAGTGTTCAAGCCCAAAGCAATCAGGATAAATGGCAGAAAGACGGAAATACGGCAACGGCTAGTGACTACATCGGAACGAATAATAATCAAGCACTTATCTTGAAGTCTGATCAAAAGCCTGTACTCAAATTAACTCCTAATCAGGCAACTCGGGTTATGGGGAAACTAGTACTCGAAAATCAAAAAGATACTACCCTAGCGGAAAATAGATTTCTAGAAATTAAACCAAACGGAAAGGTCATTAGCACAACAAAGTCGGGTCTACTTGAAGCGGTGTATAGTTCACCATGCCTTACCAGCCCATTTGGAAATTCCGCATTTCCGTCTCCTGTTTGGCAGTCGCAAAGTGTGGTAAACGCTCCTGCCGGTTATCTGTTTACGGGAGCGAATTGTCCAGCCTACGTGGGTATAGGAACGGATATTCCAACACAGCGTCTTGATGTCCGAGGGAATATGTATACGTCCGCTTTGGTTGGTGTTGGAACGCAACCGAATAATCAAGTACAGGTAAACACGGAAACAACTCGTCCCGTGGGTATTTGCATTAATCATAGCTACAATGGTGATTTTGGATATGCCTATAAAGGGATCGTCAATAATGAGACAACAAAGGGTATTGGCATATATAGTGAGGTGTATAAGAAGGATGTATTTACAGTGTATGGAAACGGAAAGATTGAGGTATCGAATGATACTGAAAAAATCTTGCAACTTGAAGCTGACGGGTTGCTACGCTCCCGACAGATACGCGTTGACCTCGAAGCATGGGCTGATTTCGTTTTTGATGAACAATATAACCTTATGCCTCTTTCCGACCTTGAAGCATATATTACAAAAGAACATCATCTTCCAAACATCCCGAGTGAAAAGGTACTGAGAGAAACAGGGCTTGATGTTGCCGAGATGGATAAACTCCTTATGCAGAAAATAGAGGAACTCACTTTGTATATCATTGAACAAGGTAAACATATCGAAGACCTTCAGAAAGAGATTGAAGACCTCAAAGGAGAGTAATTCGTGAGAGCACTCTTAATTATATCTGCATGTACCCTGATATCCTCGGTGTCAGCCCAGTTTAAGATTGGCGGTGGTGTGCATAAAACCTTCGTTGACCTCGGTACTGAACTGACACGGGATTATGGTGTTTCTCTTGAAGGTTACTATCAATTCCTTGACAGTACCAGGCCATTGCGACTTGAAAGTGGTATTGGGTTTTCATATCAATGGTATTCACATATTGACCATTACAGTAATATTTTGCTCTCGGATGACCCAAGCTATGTTCCGGATTACAGCGAACGGTATATCCATAGAACACAGAACAGCGAAATGGTAGTACCTGTTCTTGTGTCATATGTCTATCCTTTAGGCTCTTTATCGTTACGAGCAGGTCTTGGGATACGCACTCGTATAGTTCTTTCTTCTCGTTCATCAGTGAGCCTTGATAATATGGTCATTGTGGAAGGTTCAGGTATGAGAATACAAGAGGCTCGAGAGAAAATTGCATTTAATGATACCTTTTTCATCGGGGCACAATTAGGATCATGGGAATTACGTCTGCTTTCTGACGGCCTCTTGATGTCTGAACTCCGTAGGAACGGATTCTACTATTACTATACCGATAAGCGAATGCATTTGGCTTCGGTATCACTTACCTTACTCTACACATTATGAAACGTGTTATCTTTTTTATATCAATGTTGGCATCGACAGTGTATGCCCAAAACCTTGTGCCTAATGCTTCGTTTGAGGAGCTTAAAAGTAGTGCTCAAAATTCACCTACGGCTCCTGATCAACTTGAAGACTTAAAAGAATGGAAAAGGTTTGAGACCTCCGATTTAGTGAGTTCTGATCCAACCAAATATAATAAGAACTATGCACCACTGAATGATATTATGAATGCTCATACGGGAAGCAAATTCTTGGGGTTTGGTCCATGTGAAGGCGGTCAGGTGAAGTTGACAAGTCCCATTCAAGAAATGCAGTGGGTAACGGTTTCTTTTTGGTTTTCGCCTCAGAAATTTGTGAATTCTGAAATTAATGTCTACTTGCTCGAAGATCAAGCTCCTAATGATGCTCTTGACGATTGTTTTAATCCGAATATTGAGTACGAAGTGAATTTTAAACTTGATGTTAATGGGAGTAACGCATTTGGTGCACCTGAGCATGTGCCAGGCACATGGTATAAATATACATCCGAACCTCAACTCGTTGCCAATACTGAATATAAGTGGCTAGCTATCAAGGGTGAGAATATCGCAGGGGATGGGAGTAGCTCACGATATGTATTTGTGGACGATATTGAAGTGAGGAAATATGGTTTCTGCGATCATATTTGTTCTACTTCTGGAACAACTGATGATATAGAGTTTACGAATGTGATACCTGACGGCATGGTAGGAAATACAGGCGTTAATTTCTTTACCACGATTAAGAATGCTAATCACGTTGAATTTTATGTTTGGAATCTATTTGGTGAATTGGCCTACTATTGGAATAGTTTTGATTTGAACGGTCTTGTCGATCCTGGGTTTTCAGATTTTGCTCTTATTTGGAATGGTAATTCGACCCTAACAGGTAATGATATGATAACTGAAACTGCCTATCCCATGAGAATTATTGCTCGTTCATGTGTTGATACCGTTGTAATCAACAATGTTATCAATCTTGTAGCTATTGCTGATCCTCCTGCCGTACCCTACGACGAAACGCAAAATAGACAAGCCCCAGATTGTTGTCCCGACTTCGAGTATATTCAAAACACGACCTATACTGATTATGCGAGTGTAAATGTTGATGACTTTATTATTGCTGGAGAGAATGTTACGGCTGGACCAACTGGACCTGTTATTGTTTCAAATTCTGCGGATGTTCGTTACCGCGCTGGGAATAACATTGATTTGCAGCCTGGGTTTTCGGTTTCGCCTGGTGGACTTTTTGCCGCCAAAATAGAACCCTGTGGTGCATCTCCTAAAACAAATATTTTTAACAATCGAGCCTATTACGAGTCCTTGCGAAAAGAGAAGGAAGGGAAAGGTGGCTATAATGAGGATATGTTATCACACATTTATGTCTCTCCTAATCCTAACAATGGACTCTTTGATATAATGGGCTTATCCGAAGAACATACCTCTCTCGAAATATTGGATATGTTCGGGACTATTCATTATTACCAGGAGCTGAGAAGCAGAACAACCAACATGTCGCTCCCACATCTTAAAGCAGGAATGTATATGGTAAAAGTATTTGGGAACAGAGGTGAATGCACCTATGTTCGTGTGACGATTCTCTGAAACGTTTGTTATTGAGCAATATACTTATATAAAAGTGTACTTCCCCCGATATCTTCTTTAAGCCAGAGTGATGAGTTTTTGAGTCTTGATATACGATAGGTTGTAGTTCCTCCGCCATCGATACTCACGAGAAGTCCTTCTTTGTCATTTACAAATTGCCATGTTCCGATCAGATTGAAAGATGTTTGAGATCCTGAGCCCTGAACCGTATACTCATTATCTTTTCCAAAGGTATAGACACTATTCATGATATTTCCGTTCAGTTGAATAGGTTCATCATTAAAAAGCGTTTCTGCAATGACCCAGCTTCGCGCTAGCCGTGTTTTTTTTGTTAGTAGAGAAAATGCTGGACCATCTTCATACTTATTACACGCAATCAGCGTGAGTGAGATGGAAAGAATGAATGCAATGCGTTTCATGATATTCATAATAACAATGTAAGGAGCGTAGCATGAATTAAAGATATGACGGAATGTGGTAACAACCATATTTCGATCTTAATTCGAGTATATGACGCAACCCTCTATGTGTAAATATACGCTTTGAGTATTTATACTTAGCATTCTATTGTTATTTCCCTTTCTTCTTCTTCAAACTCTCCAATACGGTTTTCGCAATACTCTTCTGTGCTTCATCCTGTTCTTCTTGACTCACATTGGTATAGTTTACCCGCACCCTATACCCCTTAATCACGGTTTCAGTAGGTGGTGTTTTCGGGACAAAACCACGGAGAACCCGAACAAACTCATCAGGATGAAAGAAATAAAGCTGTTTCAGTTGGTTTTCGGATAGCTCTTTCGTTGCCAAGGCTTCAATCTTTGCAAGATGGGATTCATTTCGAGGGTCATACTCGAACTGAAGATCTTCGGGTTATGAGTCAGAGGGAAATACGTATTTATCGGGTTTTCAGAGGTTTATAAAATGAAAATGAGTACAAATGGACGCAAATGAGTGCAAAACTGCACTTGGTTCGAGCTGGATTTTATGATTTTTATGGGTTCAGTGATAAAAAAGTATAGTATGAAACAGAAGTCGTATCACACAAGTATTAAAACGTGTTATGCTCTTGGATTGGAAGAAGTTCTTCCTGAATCACCTCGAGAGGGAAAAAATATTCAAGAAAACAGAAGAAAAATATATACACGATGTTTTAGGAGCGTATTACACCAAAAGTTATTATTGATGAATTTCTAAGGTATAAATGTAACTTTGTAACCAAGACACTTAAAAGCAAGCATGTTATTTAATTCACTAGAATTTGCACTTTTTGTTCCAATTGTATTTGCACTATATTGGGTATTTTACAAAAGTGTTAAGGTTCAGAATTCTATTCTGCTCCTCGCTGGCTACGTCTTTTATGGTTGGTGGGATTATCGTTTCCTTTCCCTTATTATCCTCAGTTCATTTATCGACTATTTTGTTTCATTACGAATAGCAAAAGTTCAATCCGTACATTCAAGAAAAGGTTTACTTGCGATAAGTATTCTTTTCAATTTAGGAATGCTTGGCTTCTTCAAATACTTTAATTTCTTCGCTCAAGAATTTTCAAAAGCCTTCACTTTTTTCGGAGCGTCTATAGAAGGGCTGGCGTTAGATATCATTCTACCTGTTGGTATTAGTTTCTATACCTTCCAGACGATGAGTTATACCATCGATGTCTTTCGAAGAAAAATAGAGCCAACAAGAGATATTATTGCGTTCTTTTCATTTGTGAATTTCTTCCCTCAATTAGTCGCGGGTCCTATTGAACGAGCTTCACATCTATTACCTCAATTTATACGACCTAGAGCATTCAGTTATCAAAAGTCTGCTGATGGCATGCGACAAATACTCTGGGGGCTTTTCAAGAAAATTGTGATTGCTGATAACTGTGCTGTCATTGTAAACGATATTTTTGCGAACTATGAAACTCAGTCAGGGAGTACGCTCTTTATCGGAGCTATATTCTTTGCATTTCAAATCTACGGAGACTTTTCAGGCTATTCCGATATTGCTATTGGTACATCTCAACTTTTCGGATTTAACCTCAAAAAGAATTTTAACTTCCCGTATTTCTCAAGAGACATTGCAGAGTTCTGGAGAAGATGGCACATATCACTTTCCTCATGGTTCAAGGACTATGTGTATATACCCCTAGGCGGTAGTAGAGGGTCACGTTATCTCAGAATCAGAAACACCCTCATTATCTTCGTTGTGAGTGGTTTTTGGCATGGAGCAAATTGGACATTTATTTTTTGGGGATTGTTAAACGCATTGTACTTTATTCCGCTGTTACTCCTTGGGAATAACAGAAGTCACACTAATAACGTTGCTGAAGATGGTAACATTCCAACATTCAAGGAGTTCAGACAAATTCTATTAACATTTGTCTTGACCTGTATTGCTTGGGTATTCTTTCGTGCTGAGACCGTAGATATTGCCATGAAGTATGTCAAGAATATTTTCTCATCTGATCTGTTTACTATTCCAAATGTTCCTTTCTTCATAATTCCCATTCTTATGGGATTCATACTTGTAGAATGGTTTCAGCGAAAGAATGAACATGGCTTAGTATTGAATACTGAAAAAACATCAAAGTTTTTTAGGTGGGGTATCTACTATGGAGTAGTGTTTTTAATATTATGGTATTCAGGTGAACCGCAGGAGTTTATTTACTTTAAGTTTTAACATGAGAAAGTTTATCGTTTCATCTTTGTTGTTTGCTTTTGTGCCTCTTTTATTGAGTTTTTTCTTTTTGAAGTTCTATATGCAAGAGAACATAAAACATGTTGACTTGTATGACTTCAATTATTCATGGCTCGAGAAGCTTCCTCATTCCCCAAAAGTATTACTCCTTGGAAGCAGTACGATAAAATATGGACTTAATGCTAATATTGTCTCGGAAGACCTAGGGTATGAAGAGGGGCAAGTTATTAACTTGGCGAAAAATAGCAGAACTGCTATTCAAACATATCAGCTTCTACAGGATTTGCCTCAAGGTTTCTTTGATAGTGTTTCTTTGGTTGTTATGGGAATTGATAGCTGGACGTACTCACAAAAGTACTATGAGCATAATACCGTGCTTATGTATGATCTGAATCCTTTCCAGTCACTGTATCTACGAAACACTTCAGAAAAAGAAATCACCTTTAATGAACTTATTGGTGTTCCTTTGTACAAAAGAATATTGTGTGATACGGAAGCTTTTGATAGGGAGCTTGATATACCGGAATTCTATGGAAGCGGAAGACTAGAGAAAAAACCAAAAAATTTTGATGAATCAGTGAATGAGTGGTTTATTCATAACATCTTTTCTTTTTCCGAGATTCAATTTAAACATCTTAAAGAAATACTCAACTTCTTCAAAAAGAGAAGAGTCAAGGTTATTCTTGTGAATACGCCAAAACGTTCCGATTGGAGAAATGATTTTAAGGGGAACTGCGAAGAAGTCCAGAATGATTTTATTGACCGCCTAAATGAAGTAATTGGATCAACTAGATATCTCATCCACACTGATATGGTATCAAAAGATTCGGAAGCATTGTTTTTTAATGACGGAATTCACTTCAACACTATAGGGCAGGATTGGTATTCCCGTGAGTTTGTAAAAGGAATGGCGGAAATTCCATAATTCCCGCCATTCATATCCTACTACTTCATGATAGAGGCCTTTTCTCGGTACATGTCATTCCCATTCGTAACTTCTAAAAGATAGGTTCCTGAACGAATGTTTTTCACTTCGATCAATTGATTACCTTTTTTCACGTATTGTTGATGAATACACAACGCTTTCCGGGTAGGTTCAGTGAGCTAGGACTTGTTTTTGCGCCCTGGTTATTAGAGCAATCCGCCCATTCATCGACTGCGTTGAAGGACAAGGCATGACAAGGCATCCAAGAATCCTTGTGGCATTACTACTCCAGATATGATGACAGTAAGAATAATGATCACAGCGATTAACTCTATTCGTATAAGTTTACTTATGTTAAAACAATCCTAAGGTATTTCTAACGCCTTATAACCTATTTAATCAATTTTTAAAAGGCAGTTAAGATGTCTGTTGGATACTACGTATTGTTTCCATAAAGGAAACAATACTTCTTGTAGTTGAACCATGATTGGCATTTGAAAGCACAGCTGCGCAAGATTCTATAGTTTATGTTTCTGATCAAGAAATTGAGAAGCAGTTTGAAGAAGTACTGTTTGACTTAAAGATTTTGGGAGATTGGTTTGAGAAGATTTGAAGAATTAAATTATAGAGGAGCGAAAAGAGCTCCTCTATAATCTCTTAAGATGTCCATTTTTGTTTTACTCTTTTATCAACTCGATAATACGGTAATACACTTGATTAACACCAGAAAAAGTCCACCCCTCAACAATTGGCTTCATCACAGCTCCTTGTGACAGTTCTGAATAAACATAGTAAGTGAAATTTCCGCTTTTCTCATTTTCTATTTTGACAATAGTGGGCTTTCCATCGTCAATATAAAAGATCATTTTAAAATAGCCAAGACCGTTGTAAATATCATAAATCAGTTTTTGAGGTTCGCCATTTTTTGAAAAAAGACTAATGGTGTTTTTTAATTGAGAGTTGTGACTGTTATATTCCCGTTCTTTGATGACTTTTTTCTTGAGGGTTCTGTTTTTATCGATTTTACTCGCAAAATTCTCAAGGTTTTCGAAAAAGCTATTCTCATATAGAGCTACCTCAAAAGCTTTGTTTCGAATACTACTGTTTTTAAACAAGATATAACGGAATTCATTTTTAATTTTTAATAAAATTAGATGCTCATTCCCAAAATCCCTGTCCGAAAGAACTTGGTAATCGTCTATTGCAAGTTTATTTGTAATAAAATTTACAACATCCGTCACTTTCGTCTGACTATTGGAATCAATCATTTCATGCCAATTTAAATAACGATGGGATGATGGGAAACAATTCGAAATTTCTTCTGACTTCTGTGTTAACATTTCTATGTACTCAAGTTTTTTTTTGTCTTCCTTAGGATTGCCATCACTATTAAATAGTTGTATCCTCCCTGAATCTTTATAGACTCGAAACACACCCAAATCTAAACGTAGTTTTTTATCATATGCTGAAATTTTGTTAGTAGAGTCAAGATCAGAAAAATCACAATTCCCATGACGCCATTCGTGTTCTAAAAGTATACAGATATACGATTCATTAATAATCTTGTACTTTCCAGTAGACGATCCAAAACAGTCATTTCCGCAGGGTGCACTATAATCACTAAAAAAGGTTCCATCCGGTTTGAAAGTTATATTGTTACCGTATTGATTTCCTTTGCTTTCATCTCTTTTAGACAAAATATACTCCTTTGCCGGTTTTTGAGTTATTAATTTGTCTATTTTCCAACTCCCTTGTAAATAATTGATCTTTGAGTATTGTTGGGTAGAATCGAAGCTGATATAATCAACTTGCTTTTGAGCAATACAGAGATTTGTTAGTGACAAAATAAGAATCAATAATTTCATTTAACAAAAGTTTAAATTGTATAGAATTACAGAATATGGTTTCTAACTAATCCTTTGCATTGTAACTCTTCTTTAAAGTCAAATTCTAGCTAGTGTTCGATGCCAGTTTACGTAGGTTTAAATGCGAATTACAACATTTGCACTATAAAGCTAATTGAAATGTGCTGTCTAAACAAGAACGATGTGATGATTACTATATTTCGTTATGGGCCCACCTCGTTATATACAACCTTTCAAACAAATAGTTCACGAAAGAAAAAGGAAAATTCTTTTAACAAACGTTTTCTGAAGTATCAATAAAGGTTAGAAGAAACATTAGAAGTAAAACCCGATTTAATGATGTGCATAATACAACCTATGCGATAATACGGGCAACTACTTCGAAAAGATCACTTATGGGTTAACAAATCTATACTCAAAAGCTTAATCACTTTTCCTTATCTTCGAAAAAACAATCTAAGTTTTTAGGTCGTACTGCGCATAGCTTAGAAACACTGTGCTTAATTAAAAAGCTTAATGAAAAATATTTTATTAATAATCATACTTTTCGGTTATTCTTTAGGGTTTTGTCAATCTAAAATAATTCATTATTCAGAATTTCTTGAAAATCAAAATCAATCCCCAAAAGATTACATTTTTGAACTGTTTGAGAATAATGACATAATAATTTTAGGAGAAAGAGACCATAGAGATACTACTCAATATGACCTAATCCTTGAAATTATTGGAGATGAACGATTTATTGAAAATATTGGACACGTTTATACAGAAGTTGGGGTTATTAATCATACAAAATGGGCTAATAATGTCATAAAAGGAAATTATAAAGACAACAAAGAATTTGAAAAGGATTTTGTAAGCCTTTATCGAGAACTTGATTTTAACCCACTTTGGGATAAATACAATATGGTAAAGTACCTAAAAGGAATTTATGAAATAAACAAAAGTCTCGACAACGATAAGAAGATTACTATTGGATTAACAGACTGTGCCTTTGAATGGAAAGAAATGACTCACGAAAAATATACTGACTTTAAGAAAAGTAATTTAAAAGGGTTAAGCACTAGAGACAGTATTATGGCTTATAATTTTATGCAACTATATGAACAGCAAAATCCAATTAATGGATATAAAAAAGCATTATTGATTCAAAGCAGACCTCACGCCACTAACTTAAACATTGTATATAAAGATAAAAGAGTCAAAAAAACTGGGAGTTTCATTAAAGAACAATATGGAAATAATGTAAAAATTATTGCTTTTAATTGGTATAAATGGTTACCTCCCGAATGGTCAAAATGGATGCCTGAACATCAAATAGAATTAACAAATGAAGGAAAATGGGATGCCGCTTATGAAATAACTGGAAAGAAAACAATTGGCTTTAATATAGAAAACTCTCCTTTTGGATTAACGGACTTTGACTATACCTACAAACAAGACATAAAATATCAAGACGTTATAGATGGTCTCATTTTTTACCTGCCCTTTTATAAGTTTTCTTGCACTCGTGGGCTTCCAAATATTGTAGATTTAGAATTTGCAAAAGAATATATAAAACGAGTTGATATTATTAATGGGAATACATATTATAGTGAAAAATATTCTCCAAATGATGAGAAAAAAGATTATGATGAATTCCGTAGCTTTGATTGTAATGATTATGAAAGAATGAAAGAACAGATGAATAAATGGTTGAAATAATATTGCGCACAATAATGTATATGAAATCAACTAAAAGCCACGGGTTGGACAACCACAACTGAGAAGCAGGGCTCCTGGTCGAGGCGTTATATGCAATACATGCTGTAACTGAACCTGGTAGAAAGGACTCGGTGTTCCATTATCGGTATGCGTTCGGGCATTTTCGTCCTGTTCAACAGCTACTAATCCTTGCTTGTTGGTAGTGTATCAAAAGTGTGATAGCGCAAAGAATAAAATGTAACTCATTGAAAATGAATTAAAATAATAGATAAGAAATAAAATTTGAAATGAGGGTAGTCTTAAGGCTACCCTTTTTTCGTGCTTTAAATCGTCTTAAAACTCGAAAGTTCGTAGTACGTATATCAAAAGTGTGATGAGTGAATTGTAGAAAGTGTAAAAAGTATTCCGTGAAAATGGGATAGTAAAATCAAACGGGAAACAGCGCTTTTATTGTAAAGAATGCAAGGAAAGCTTTGTTGAAGAATATTCGAATCATGGATGTGAGTTAGGGGTAAATGAGGCGATTGTGAATTTATTGAAAGAAGGATGTGGTACGAATAGTATTTCAAGGCTACTGATGATTTCGAAAAATTCTGTCACGAGCAAGATTTTGAAAATTGCTGATTCAATCAAAAAGCCACCAATTTTATTCGGGCGTGAATACGAAGTAGATGAGATGATGACCTATATTGGTAACGAGGATTATCGAATTTGTATTAAGTATGCACTGGATAGAAAAACGCGTGATGTTGTAGGTTATTCAGTTGGGCGTAGAAACAAGACCACTTTGAGAATTGTGGTTAATTCATTATTACTTTCAAATCCAAAACAAATCAGAACGGATAAATGTCCTTTGTATCCAACACTCATTCCGAAAGAGCTACATCATGTTAAAAGAAGGGGAATCAATTATATCGAACGTAAGAACCTGACATTAAGAACACATCTCAAACGATTGAACAGAAGAACAATTGCTTATTCTAAAAGTTTGGTTGTTCTTTCTGCGATGCTAAAAATCTACTTCTGGAGTTAAAAATGCACAGGTGTCTTTGTCTACGGCATGCAGATGCCAGGGCGCAATGGAAATAGCGGGGACTACAGATACGGTTTCCAGGGGCAAGAGGTGGATAATGAAGTAAAGGGTGAAGGAAACAGCGTGAATTACAAGTACCGTATGCATGACCCGAGGATTGGGAGGTTCTTTGCTATTGATCCCTTGGCTCGGAAGTATCCCTGGTATACACCTTATCAATTTAGCGGGAATAAGGTGATTGACCATGTAGAGTTGGAAGGGTTGGAAGAGGCGCCACTGCCTTATGAAAATCGAAAAATCGAAAATGTAAGCGTTGAAGAGTCTAAACTTGATCCTATAAAGTTAGTTCCATATGAGTACCTAATTTCTTTAGCGACAGATATGCCTCTTCAGTACCATAATTATTATCCAGAGTTAAGGCGTGGTTATTTGCGCATAGAGTACGAGGATGACAAGTGTCATACGCTCTATTTCCAAAGAAAACCGAAACACATAGGTGTATCAATTAATGGCAAGGTTCATAAGGGTGTTTAGGCAAACATTTTATTTAGCCTCAAGCACCCTTCTTATGCTTCCGTCCGAATATCTATAAACATAGATTTGATTTTTTTGAGGCGTTAATACTTCTCGCCCCATCAAATCATAAACGTAGAGTAGTTCAGCGGGTTGAGATTCTAGTTGATCTATTCCAGCTGTTGGAAGATAAGTATAAATGATTTTTTGAGAGTTATCCCAATCCATACCATTCCATGTTTGCCTAAAAGTTTCTAAAAGCAATCCATTCTGATCGTTGGTATAATCAAATAGGTTTGTGTTCTGCCATTGAGTGCCATTCCAGAATTCGTAAAAAATACCTACTAGATACCCATTGATATCATAGGTGTAGTTTAATTTTTGGTAGTCATTCCATAATGATGTATTCCAGATTTGATACTCTATTATCGTTGGGTCATTATTCCCATTATAGTTATAAAGAGTTTGCTTGGCATTTTGCCAGCTTGACCCATTCCATGCTTCTGTAATATCTGATTGAACAAGCCCATTGATGTCATTGGTATAATTGACTTGCTCTTCAATATTCCAATCTATTCCATTCCATGAACTATAGGACTGGTAAGTAAGGTAACCATCACCATCATAGCTGAATTCAAGTTTCGAGCTATTGTCCCAGCCCACTCCATTCCAGAGTTCAATAATTCGACTCAATGGTTCACCATCCGGATTGTATATGAATGTTGTGCGCTGAGAATCTTCCCAGTTGCTACCGTTCCAATTTTGATGTATTACTGTTGTCGGGTTCCCATTACTATCATTTGTGTAATTTATTTCCCTAATATCCTGCCAATCACTGCCATTCCAATCTTCAGATAATACGTTGATCAGAAAACCCGTTCCGTCATAGGTGTAGTTTTGTCTTAAGTAATTCGTCCAAGAAGAACCATTCCAGTCTTCGTAAAGAACTTTATCTATGTTCTGAGAATTAGAGAACAGGCTTAAGATTGCGAATAATATCAGTAATAGTAATTTCATTGTATTGGTGTTAGGTTAAAAGAACAGTCTTCGAATTCTGCATTGTTTTGCTCATGTGTGTGCTGATTATTGCCTAGGTATCTTATTAGCGCATTGTTAATCATCTTTCTCAATAATTTTTGATTCAACTGATTTTATTCGTGAAGGATCGTTCAACATATTTTTTACACTTTCGGAACTTATTGTTTTAAACCAAGTGCGATCTTCTCCTTCGAATAGTTTTTCCCACTCTTTGTTCATAGGATTATTGACGTCAATTTTGAAGTTAAACTCAAGTAAACCGTTGTTCACAGATTCCATGGAGTTGTTTTTCATGAACTCCTTAAAGCGTATGTCCCACCATTCTTCCCTTAAACTATTTTCGCTGCTCAATCTCCTTAAAGTGTTGATAGCATAGAAAGTTAGTGCCTGCGTTTTCTGCTGACGTTCAAAAGGGAACGATTTGTTGTATTCATCAATCTCTTCAATGGCAAGGGGTAGCCCTTCTCCAAATTTTGGTTTGAGCTCTTTAAAATTGTAAACATCTGATAAAGAACGTTGAATTTCGCTCCATATATTGTCAATATCAAGATAGGCTTGATTAGCATCAATCATTCTTTTATCATCGTTGGGTCGATTTTTTTCCAAGGCAATTTTAACTTTTAGGAAAAACCAGAAAGCACTTTGATAGTGCCCCTTTGATTTGAGATGATCAAAGACGGGTTGCATTTGGTCAGTGATTTGATCACCAGAGTACTTTATATTGTAGTGATCGAGTAGGTTAATAAAGCTGTGCTCAAAAAACTCACTTTCTGTATCAATTTGAAAAAGGTAATACGTAGGAGACTTGTTCGAGAGTTTTTTCGCAGCTTGGGTCATGCCAAGGTAAAAAAGTCCAATATCTTCTAATTCTTTATCATCGAGTATTTCGTTTGCTTCACTCTCTAACTCTGACCATTTTCTTGCTAGGTAAAGATCTTGTAGTTCCTCTTTAGTCTCTAAGCGCATTGCCTCGATCATGGCTAACCTTTCGGCATCACTTGGAAAAATTCTTTTTACAAAGAAGACGAGAAAAATAGTGAGTCCAGCTATAGTAATGAGATCAAAAGCGACGATTCCTTTTTTTGAACGCTTCAGCTTCTTTATTTGTCTCGGATCTACTTTGCCAAGGCCGTGAGGGTTTTTTGAAGTATCTGATGATAATTCAACGTTTCTAAGTTCTCCGTTGAAGAGTAGTTTCCAATCTGCATTAAATGTAACACTGCCGAACGGATGATCTACACATAGTTCTGCGAGTAGTTCGTTGAACTGATCTCTTAGTTCGGCGCCAAATTTACTCTCATGGTTGATTAAGAGTTGAAAGTCAATGGTGTTGAAAAGCTTTGCAAGGTCGTCTTCAGTATAACCAACCTTACTATTGGCAGTATGGTAATCGTGATCTGCAAGTACCTGAATAAGGACAGGAGCTATGCTATCGAGTCTTAGTCCTTTATGCTGAGGCCTGAAGTTATTCTTAAGTGATGAATCCGAATCGCCACAGAGTTTTTTTCCATGAAGAACGGGAACGAAACGTTCGTAATCTTCCAAGCGCGCAAATGCATGCTTCCAAAACTTGGTTTTGGTCGTGCTCATCGAAGCATATAAGAGCTGTCGATATTGAGATTGATCAATATTAATAAATGATAGCTCTGTCCGAGCTTCAATTGTAGTCATAACAAAGTATTGTTCTGAGTAGCACGAACAGTAGACCAAATTTAGTAAAAAATAAAACCCTGTCATATCAAGCGATAACCAAATTGTAACTCGATTATCGCTCCTGAGAGCCTGTAAATACTAGGTTTTGAGGGTAGAAGTGTTTTACCTTTACGACAAGCTATAGTTAGATAAACACTCTCCTGCGCAACATGATTACAACGGTAAGATGTGGAGAGTTTGATCGACGAGTTACGATGAGCCGTTCTTACAGCTTTTCTTTAGCAATGAAAAAAAGCCGTGAGAATATCACGGCCTCGCGACTCGAACAATTTTCACACAAATTGGTCGATCACTTGTAAGCGTAAAGGGCGCAATCCCTTACGACAAACCTAGACTTCATTATACCCATGTGTCATAAAAGTCAAGGTCTCTTACAGCGTGCATCAATCGGTTTGGATTTTATTTAAAACCAAACAGATATGGTATATAAAGCTATTTCTCGCGATGAAGACACTCGTCTTTTCACACAGTTAAAGGGGATTAACTTCCTACTAAAGAACTTTCAAACGGAAGCTGCGATTGAGCAGCTTAAAACCTATGAGCGAGGAGTTATGTCTCCTGGTATTCAGATGTTCTTTATCTATCTACAAGCGAAGGTTTCGATTTATCATTTTGAACAATCATTTTCTCTCGCTCATCTTATTCAAGCTGATGAGTATATGACGGAACTTATTCGAGTTGGGCACGAGTCCAAAGTTTCTCCGCGATGTCCAAATTACTTGTACACCCGAGCGATAGTGAAGTATAAGCTTTTTATAGAACATGGTGACGCTGATGCGCGCATACAGTATCGTTCTCACGCACTTCGCCTGGTCGAATTTGGAATGAAGCGTTTCGAAGCATTGGACTGCTTTGCGATGCTTCATACAGAGCTTATGAAAGGAGATACACTGTAAGGTGTATCCTCTCCCGAATTTCAATCACCATTACATCACCACAAACATTTTTAACAATGGAAACAATCATAGATTTCAGCATCCTGACTTTGGGTTATTCCAAGCTAAGCTCAAAAGAGCAAATGGCACTTCTTCATGTGCTTGAAACGCAGAGGAAAAATGGAGAGAACTTAGAAGGGATCATTAAAGACCTTGAGCAAATCGATGATGGCGTATTTGCCTCGGAAAAAGTTAGGAAGTATTACTATTACATCCTTGCTCGTTTATGCCTTGTGGTTTATGGAAAAAATCAGATGAGTAACTGGCTCTATAAATCAAGCTTATATATCAATGCTGTATTCGATGACCTTCCTCCAAACGAGTCAACACTAAGAGACACCGACTACTTGTATTGCCATGCTTATATCCACTGGAGGATTGTTCAATTAGGATTTTCGGCGAATGCTCTTTTTGTAGACAATTTTAAGCTTGCCCTTACATCCGCAGTCTGTGGGTTTAAATATTACCTCTTCAAATACGATGGAAAAGAGCATCCTCGTTTGATGCGCATCTTAATCATACTTCGCAGACTTAACGATCGCAAGAATATCATCACAGATGATGAGTACCACTTGATCTATGATGACGTAGAGTAATCACCTCATAACAATCAAGAAGATGAAATTAAAAACAATCATAGCATGGGCTAAATACATTGGATACACAGTAGTCCAAGCAAACGGATTACTCATGATTGGAAGTGATGCAACAGTCATGTATCTGCGAGTAGTCCTTTGGTATCCGAAAATTATCCTGCGAATGGTGTTCTATGCTAGCCAGGATTTTTTCAAAACGATGACATGGAAGGAAGCTTTTGGTGACCTGAAAAACTTTAACAATAAAAATAAATAACAATGAAAAATCAACTAGGATTATTTAACGTGGTAGATACTGAGCTTATGGCTCAAATCACCCAAGATGCCGAAGAAGGGAATGCATTAGCTGAAGAGCATGCACTTGATTTGGCTGGTCAAAATCTACCGAAACAGAAAGACCCCAAACGTGCCTTCCTTGGAAGACTTACCGCTTTTTTTAATAAGACGGTGGGGAAAGCACGTGCGAAACATCAGTCTGCTTTGTCAAAGTGGGATATGGCACGAGCAGAGCAGGAACTGAACGAAAAACGTGAGCGTATTTCCAAAGATGTGAACGAGGTAAACAATGCTCTTCGATTGAAGAAGCGCGACCTTGAAAAATGGACGAGTAAAGGAGACTTAAGTCCAATAGAAAAAGAAAAGCGTGAACGTAGAATAAAACCATATCTCTTTTCTGCCATTGTGTTGGATGTAGCCGTATCATGTACTGCTTTAATGAAAATGGGATATCTTTTCCCAATAGCACTTGGAATTGGAGTTGTACTAGGTGCAATCATTTATCTTTTGTCGGACAACTTCATGGCCATCACAGGTCGATTCAAACGAGTATTGACACGTCGACTTGTTGGTATTGGGATTTTCATAGGTGTATTTATTCTCTTTCTGATCATTGGGAAACTTCGTTCAGAATCAATTACAGGTAGCAATATCGGGTCACCACTTCTGTTTGCCTTTATGAATTTATTCGTATTCGCAAGTATTGTTGCGGTCACAATAGTTGTAAAACCAACACGCGCAGAATTAAAGTTGATTGATCAATATAAGGCATTGAAAGCCGAGATCAAGGAAGCCGAAACAAAGAAGCAGGAACTGGACAAGGAGTTGGATCATGCTTTAGCAGAATTCAATACGAAAAAGGAAGAGCGCGAGAAGCTGATGCTGTATTCCAAAGATTGTGAAGCCTTGATCGTCTCGTATTACGAAAGTGCCGTTCAGACTTTTATATCAGTTAACATTCAGCGTAGATCTGATGGAGTTATTCCGGATATGTTCTCGGAAGATCCGCCAGCTCTAACGCTCCATTTTACCAATCAAAAATCAGTTTAATTATGAAGTATCTATTCTTAATTGGAGTAGCAAGCCTTTTATTGGCTTGCTCTCCACAGACCAAAGCAAAACGTAATGTGTTCATTGTTGATGTATCTGATAAGGATACTCCGGAACTCGATGAAGTTTTCGCTCCAGGGGGTCTTGGGTATCCTGACGCTGACATTTGGGAGGCACACCAAACGCAGTACTCTGTTATTTCCAATAGCCAGTATCCGCGAACAACATATTGTAGCATTGAAGCATCGAATCAGTTCTTATCGAACGAAGGTGACCGCAAGGCTGAGTTCGATAGATACATACAGAGTATTCAATCTCTAAAACATGGCGACACATCCGAATACCAGGGGAGTTTAATTTGGAATCCCTTATGGCACAATCTCAATGAACTCTCGAAGGATTCAAGTATGCAAACGACGGTTTACCTTGTGAGCGACCTATTGGAGAATGCTACATGGGTGAGTTTCTATGACAAGAAGGTACG
The DNA here is from genome assembly GCA_002427735.1 of Flavobacteriales bacterium UBA6051. Classification (GTDB taxonomy): domain Bacteria; phylum Bacteroidota; class Bacteroidia; order Flavobacteriales_D; family Crocinitomicaceae; genus UBA4466. Next base: position 681,146 of record DIYP01000016.1, on the reverse strand, counting down.
CAGTACACTCAAGAGTGACCCCGAGTCGATTCGCGTATTGTTCCGTGAGCAAACGTCTCGCTTGTACTATACTAATCATCTTGAAGTGGTGTTGGTTCATCAGCCACAAGAAAGTACCGAGTACAATGAATTTTATGGATTGATTGTCAATGAGATTTACGAACCAATCCTCAAGGAGATGAATGTAAAAGTATCTGTCAGATCAAAACTCTAGGCTATGAAAGAGGACTCAATCTTTTCCAATTTTTTCAACCTACTTTGGAAGCTGTTCGTGTTTGTAATCTATTGCTTTACGAAGGTGAGCGAATCTATATTGGTGGGATTGAACGATTGGCTGAAAAATCAACTTAATATCAGAAAATGAAAGAAATGCTTGCAAGTATCGGAGAGTCATTTGTGACACTTTTTCAGTCAATTATGGATGCCATTATTGGTGAGAAGTCTTCAAATGAATACAAGGCATCGTTTGGAAAAGAAAGTGATTTACTATCCAGATCACATGATGGATTTTCTGCTACAGGAGTAAAGCAGATGTCAATGAAGCAGAGCTTTTCTCATCTGGCATGTATATCGCCGAGTGGGGGAGGAAAAACGACCGTATTTGTCCTCCCGACTATCCTTAGACAAAAGAAGAGTAGTCTTATCATTAATGACGATGCAAAAGAAATACGTGCTAAATGCTCAAACTACCTGAAAAGTGTGTTGTACAATATTCGCTACATGGATTTTGATGTCAGAAATTTTACGAATCAAACGGGATTTTACAATCCACTTTCGAGATGTCACACGCGAGGTGATGTCGCGAAATTAGTTTCGATTTTAACCAAGGCTTCGAGTTCGAATAATGGGAACGATAAATTCTGGACAATTCAAAGTGGAGAAGTGATGTCAATTGCTATTGAGGTTGCGAAACGTGATCCTGATCCAAGGGTGCATCATTTGGCATCTGTTTACCGGATACTTCAACTTATGATGAGCGATGAGGATCGCATAAGTTATTATTTGGCGAAGTATGATGATTTGTTTCTTCGTTGGTCGGTTCTATTGGGGAACAGTCAGAATACGAAGAGTAGTATTTTTTCCTCAGCAATAGCTGCGTTGTCTTGGATCGAAACAAATCCAAATCTTGCCCTTTTAACCTCTCGAGATACCATTTCATTTGAGAAGATGCGAAAGGAAAAGACAGCGATCTTTTTATCCTCTTCAATCACACACGGGGATATAACAGAACCATTGATTAACTGTTTTTATTCACAGTTTTTTGCTTCAGTACTTGAAGCACCAGTTCCAAAGGATGGAGATCTTCCCATACTTTGCCTAATGGATGAATTTGGTTCGAGCATGAACATCCCGAACTACCCGAAATATGCTAGTCTGCTGAGAAAATATTCCCTTGGTCTTCTGAAAATTCTACAGGCTGAGTCACAGCTTGAAAAGTACGGAAAGGCCGGAGCGAAGGAAATACTGAATTCGTGTACGAAAATTTACTTGACTGGATTAGATGACGAGGCGGAACGTGTATCCAAAATCCTCGGAAAGTACAGTTACAAGGAAAATAAATACACTAAGGAACGCTTATTGAAAAGTCCCGAGGAAATACGAACGATGCCTGCGAATCACGCGATTATTGTTCCAAATGGTGGCTTGAAGCCTATATATGCGAAACTCATTCCGTATTACGAGCAAAAGGAGCTGGTAAAGCGTGTTTCGATGCAATTAGACGAGGATGATGAAGTCACTGAGATCACTCCCGAACTTCACTTGATTGATATTCCAGAGCTTCCAAATCATTTACGCGATGAGTAAGTACAATTTTCCATATACGCTCCACGAATACTTGGATCAGGAACTTGCGATATACAATGGCAATGCACCTGAGCATGTTGTTCGTGCTAAAAAGGAAGAGTATCGCAAGAAGTATTCTGCGTGGCACAAGAAGGTGTATCGCGAGCGTATGAGACAAGTTACTCTTCAGTTTAGCAAAGTTGAGTTTGAAGAGATTAAAGCAAAAGCTACATCTCTTGGAGTTCGCGTTTCAAGCTATATCAAGCAGGGTATTGGAGGGGCTTGTACGGTATGGAATAGTACTGGTGTTAAAATGAAGCTCATGCAACTCCTTGATCTGATTGAGGAGTGCATGTATGAGGGAGAATTACAGCGTTTAGCAGAGTGTTTATCTATTGTTGAATCAATACAAAAGGAACTCGAATGATTATTAAAATGATACCGGGAGTAAAGAGTAAAAAACCGTCGGTGTTGCTGGAGAACATTCGGTATGCATACGATATGGAGAAGATACGCTCTCCGTATGATGGCGAGGTGTGTTTAGCAAAACAGTTCCTACGTGGATACGAACCTGAATCATGGGTAGAGCAGATTCTTAAAAATGACGAAGCTAAGACCTACAATAACCATATTCGCAGAGTTATTCTTCGTAAGGAAGTGATCAGTTTTTCTCCTGAGTCTAGTGATTATCTCAGACGAAATAAAAAGGTACTTAAAGAACTTCAACGTGAATACATGAAGCGACGTTCCACAGCCCCTGGAATCTCTATAACTCATTATGATCAAGGTCATGTACACGTGCATTTTTTGTTCGGTTCGACAAATGTGGACTCTACGAGTAATAGATTGAATAATGAACAAATGCGGGCATTCAAGAGGGAAATGGAAGAATTCCAAAGAACCCGATTTCCTGAACTTCATCACTCCAATATTGAGCATGGTGGCTTGGGTAAAAAAAAAAGACGAGTCCGAAGTAGAACCCACGCTGAAGAGCAAATGAAAAAGAGTGGGGTAAAGACGGACAAAGAGGAGCTGACCGAGCGGATTATTGAAATCGCCAAAGATTGCTCTGATCTGTCCATGCTTAAACAAAGAATGATTGAACATAGCATTGAGCCGTATGTCAGAAAAGGTAAGGTGCTTACTGGAGCATATTGCGGAAAGCGGAGGTTTCGATTGACGACACTTGGTGTGACAAAGGAGCACTTGAAACAAATGACCAAAGAAGAAGCACGATTGGTTGAACTTCGTGCAAAACGGAATAAAGAACGCGATAAAGAGCAAGATTATGAAAAAGGTGAATGAAGATGAATTACGCAAAGTGCTCTGGCAGGAGTATGGTGTTGACGGTTGGACACTCTTTCAAGAAGTCAATGAAATGCCAAGTAATACAATACTCTCGGGTCTTTTTCGACGGTATACGAACTATAAAATGGTTCAGGGAAAAGGCTTGGTTGAGATGAACAAGAAAGATCCCGATGTGTTCTATGGGTATAAGAACTTCGACCACCTCTATTCGATCAGTGGAATCTGCTTTGATCTGAACCAAACCCTAAAGCATTCAAAGGATAAAACAGGGAGAAGGAAAAGAATGCGATTTAAGAAAAAACGAGAGCAATATCTCAAAAAGAATCGTCAGCAGCTTGCAGAGCTTTCAAGTGAAGAACAGCAATTAAAGTGGCAGGCACCGGACGAAAAAGTAAAGAAGCGTTTGTACGCAATTCGTAGAAAAAAACGAATGCTGGAGAAACACAGAGATCAAGATTTAGAAAAGTAATTAACCATTAAAAGATATCGTTATGACACTAGCAAATGACAAAACAAAAAGAGCGTTCATCAATCAACTTACATGTAGGACCTTTGCAAAAGGCTTTGTTCTGGATGACCCCAATCACCTCATGAAGGCTTCAATTCGAGAATCAGGTGGGAAGACGTATTGTGGTAGAATCGTTCAGCGATTAGATGATAAGACTTACGAACTCCATGATCACAAAGGAAAGTTGATCAAGGAATCAAAAACCTTTCAAGAAGCACGTGAATATTTCATGGTTGATGAGCATGATCGCATTGTTAAAGATGCTATGGCAAGAAGAGTAAAAAAGCTAAATAGAAAAGATCACAAAAAGGATACAGAGAGGGAGCTATAGGAGGTGAAATTACTAAGAAGCGGTTATTAGTACCTGAGATTTGAGGTATTTATACCCGTTGTAGATAATGAGTATTGCCTTTACTTTGGAATAGTTTAACTTATGAGAAACTTTTGCTATGACCGAAGATGAATTAGAACCGTATCACGAGATTATTTTAGATATCATTTTTAAGTCAGGAGAACGATTGTCTGGTTTACTCAGGGATACGGTCACTGGAGATGAGAGAGAGTTTACAACTCAGCGTCATTTTATACCAAATGGTAAAGTAACGTTTTATAAAATGGCCAATGTTAAAGGCGACCTTGAAAGCATGAAGGAAATTCGAAGTGTCATCGATATCAGAGATATTGATAGGGTGATGCCAATAGATGCAAAGTACGGACTCAAGTTTTTAAGAGAGGAGATCGCTCAGTATCCTAGTATTTCGGATGAAAATAATGTGAGGAATCTTGTTGAGAATTTTATAGTTCGAACTTTTGGAAACAACAGTCATTATATTCAGGAGCTCCATAGGATAATGGAATCTCACTATGGTTGGATTGGCGATGATAATCACTTGTCTTACACCATTGGTACTCAGTATAAAATTACGCTTTACAATATTGGAAAATTGCTTGATAGCATGGAAGACTCTATTGTAAAGTTTAGTAATTACGAAGAGGAAGATAACGATCTTGATATAAAAGAGGTTTGGGAAGAAAGTATTCAGGTAGCCTCAGATATCATCAATATTTATAAAGAGGAAGATAAAAGCAGAACGGCTAAAACTGAAGGACTCATTCATATTTTGATTGCTTCACCGAGTGATGTTAAAGTAGCTAGGCTGGACTTACTTGAGCGCATGGAAACAAGGTTTAGGGTTAAGGGGTTTGAAGAGATTTGTGGTAAAAGAATTATTGTTCATGGCTGGGAAGAGTTACCCTCACAATCTGGGCATGGCCAGTCTTTGATTAATAATCAACTTGTAGAGCAATGTGATATCATTGTTGCGGTATTCAGACATCGACTTGGAACACCTGTTATTGACCCAGTAACAAAAGAAGAAAGATCTGCTTCGGGAACAGCTGAAGAACTCCTCTTGGCCATCAGAAACGAAAAATCTAAATCTGCTCCACTCGGAATGGCTTACTTCTATCAGGAGGCACCGGTAGTTTCCATGGACGCGATGGATTTCGATAGAATACGCGACGAGTGGACAAAGCTCAAAGAGTTTAAGAATAGTATCAAGGATGAAATTCTTTACCAAACATTTAAGAATGAGAATGAGGTTTTGGATATGGTATGTGAGGACCTTTGTAAGAATATAAAAATGCACTTCCAATAGTTATGAATCACTTCAAATTTTCCAAATATCATAACCGAGAAGTTCATCTTTTGATGAATACCGGAAACATTCTGACAGGTGTTGCTTTAGATATAATTGACCCAAACGAAAAAAAAAGAAGTACTGAGTACCTTTTCATTTCAAGTAGTGACTTAAAGGTATGGAAGCGACTAGAGGACAGCATTCGCCCTGAACAAAGAAGCCAATATGAGAAGGTTATAGATATTTCCAACATTGAAACCGCTATTTATGAGAATGCGGATTTGGAAATCAGGGAGATACGCACTCAAATCGAATCCAATATGTATGGAGGTGCATCTTTTACGGGACTCATGCAATCCATATTCTTCTTGATAGAGATGAATATGGCTGCTCCTGATTATTTGCTTCATGAGGTTCACATGCTTATGAAGTCATATGCTGAGGATGAGCTAGATATTTCTCCTTATAACGAAAAAAGAAGGGAACATGCCCTTTTTAAGAATAGACTACTTTTTATACTTGATAACATCGAAAGTGCTATTGGGGCGAGGTCAAATTACCCTGAACCCGAACAAGTTTTCAAAAAGCCTGAGTATGGCGAAAGACTTGAATTGGAAACGCCAGTTCTTGAGGAGCCACGACCCAAATATATTCCGACCGATAAGAAGGGTAACACAATTAATATTCTTATTGCCTCTCCCAGCGATGTTGACATCCGCGAGCAACTGCTAAACTCTTTAGAAACACTCTTCAGAAGAAAGGGCTACGAAAAAACGACGGGAAAACGAATTATTGTTCATGGTTGGGAAGATCTTCCACCTCAAAATGGGAAACCGCAAGACATTATTAATGAGTTATTGGTAAAGAAGGTTGATATCGTTGTTGCCATATTCAACCATACCCTGGGCACGCCCGTTATAGATGATGAAACGGGTGAGAAACGCTCAGAGTCTGGGACTGCTGAGGAGATAATCTTTACTCTTGACAAAGAAATTGATAACAAAAGAAGAGCTCCTTTGGGAATGGCTTATTTTAATGAGGTCGCTCCGTACGCATCATTTGATAACCCAGATATTGACGCTTTATTAAAAGAATGGAGGCGGTTAAATAGTTTTAGGAAAGAACTTAGTAATAAGATGTTGTATAAATCGTACAGGAAAGATGAGGAGCTTATTGACTTAATTTGTGATGGATTACACAAGAATATTGAGAATTTATTTACTAACTAAGTAAGAATAGAATTACTCAATTCGGCGGACAATTTATTGAAGTCTAACGTGAATTGTGAGTCATGAATTTCATAACTCATTTAGCATAATGAGCTTTTTTATGAACTCTTTAGGTTCTAATTGTAGGGTTAATTTGTCAAGCTTTTTCTGGTAGTCATCGATCCAAACAGTATACCTGTGCTTTAGGGCTTCTGCTCGTTCCTTTGTTTGCATTTTCCTTAAACCTTCAATCTTGCCTTCGAGATGAATAATATTCATTAATGTAGAAAATCCATAAACACTTAAGTTCGGAGGCCCAACCGTCTTTGTAATTGTTGCTATGTACTTTGTGCTTCATATATACAATTCTAAAGCGATAGAACGTAATCTATTTATTGAGTGATTATACTTAACCTATTTAAGGTTTAAAAAGGGGAGGTTCCAAGGAGGGGAATTCCCTCCTGGCAGGATGCGAGTTCAAAAGTTCCATGGAACTCGCGATCCTGCACCGCAAAGTTAGAATAGACTATCAAACAATATTTCAATTCTCAAATACATTGACTTTAGGCGGCATAAATACAATTTGATATGAGTTGCAAAAATGATTGTTGGCTATCGTCGCTAGGGTGTTTCGGTAATTGATGAGTAATCGACAAACAGAAAGTAACCAATCCATTCAATTACTGAAGGGTGAGAAAAGGAGATAACTTCACTTTTTCATTTTGGACAAATGTGTCAAATGTGACACACGATTTTCTTTCAGATGGATGGATAAGTGATGAGCCATCCTCAGAAAATAATCGATAGGTTTTCTGTCTCGTAAACTTTACTCATTTGGTATTTCCATGTTATAATTCGCTTGTATGACCAAAGAAGAAATTACTCAATTATCAGAGAGGGTAAAGTTAGGAGAGGCATCTATAGATGAAGCATATACTTTAATGTCATTTGTCAATGGATACCTTGAAAACATCCTTGAAGAATTAGAAGCTGTAGTCAGCAAATAATATTATGGGAATAGAAGGAATGATGAATGCAAAAGGTGATGCCTTTGTAGAAAAAGAGAATAAAGATTTATTGGATGATAAAATGCCGGATTCAAATCCTGAAACAGATTTATTAGATGAAAGGGTAGAGGTTGATGAAGAATCAATGGCATTCACTCCAGCAGTATCTGAGATTATTTTTGAAAACAAGGAAAGAGAGTTTGCCGAAAATAATCCCAAGTTTAGCAAAGCCGACCAAGCATATTATGCAACTGATTATGTCGAAAAACTACAAAATGGGTATGCTGCCCCTGAGTCAAGTCATTCCAGGACTTTAGAGAATCTGTATGAATATACGGAACCACAAGTTGACTTGGAAGGTGCCGAGCTGGAATCCTATAAACTTGAAAAACTCTCTGAGCTAAAAGATCAAGTGGGAGATAATGTTGATATGATACTGGATTTGCTGAGTGAAGCTGCGGTAAAGCAAAAAGAATTTAGAAGCAAGAAGTTCACTGCTAATGTTGTGGGATTAAATGCAGTACTATTATCCATTGCTCCAGCTCTTCAACTTGGAAAGAAGATAGCCAGTAATTTTCCAGAGACAGATTCTTTCGCTCAAATTTCACCCTATGTAGTTTCAACTACAGCTTGCATGTATCTTGCTAGATGGATTTATAAATCTTTTAAAAATTTAGCTGATTTTAAAATGGGTGAGTTTAATGAGAAAAAAGCTGATTTGCATGAAGGGATTCATGACGCTATCGTTAGCAATGAGCAAAAAGATCAATAGAATTTATTCTTGCTAAGGTTCTAGTGAATAAAGAGATATAAGCCCTGTTGTAAAGCAGGGTTTTGTGTTAGTTGATTAATGAGTGACTCTTTTGTTCTGTTATAGTATTGTTTCCGTGTTCGTTATTTGTCGGTTAGAGGGGCAAAGAATTGAGATAAACTTATGTCATGCGCATCAATGACCTGATAGAGTAGCTTCATAGTTATGTTCGTTTTGCCACTTTCAGCTCTCCAATAAGAAGTTCTTCCAATACCATGCGTGTAGGCAAACATCTCTTGACTCTCTTCACCAGATTGTAATCTAAGTTCTTTCATGCGCTCGGCAATAGCTTGGTTACGTGGATCAAGTCCTTGGGCTTCTAATTTTTTCTTTGCCATTGCTTAAAAGTTTGTCTAGGACAAATTTCGCTGATGGGTTTCGGAATGGTAACATCAAATGTGTGTTTCATATATGGAATAAATTAATTATGTTTGACCACGGAGTGATTCTCATTATCTGAGAATAGGGCTACTAGTTGAGGAACACGGTCTCTGTTTAGTTCGCAATAATATATGGGGATGAACTTGCAATTTCCCTGTGCTGTTGCACATCGATAATCACGACTTGTCTTCCTTTTGACACGAGTTATGGTGGGAACAGAAACAATTAAAAAAAGAAAATGATGAAAACACATGGAATAGTATTGATTTTAGTTTTAATTATCGGGATGTCTTCATATGCACAAGTTTGGCAGCAAGTAGGACCTCTTAATATTTTAGGCTCAAGACCGAGAATCGAAATGGACGGAGGAATACCGTTTTTGGCTTTTGCCGATGAGTCAGCCTCAGATAAACTATCAGTAATGAGTTTTGATGGAAATTCATGGAATTATGTAGGGGCACAGGGTTTTGCGGATGTCGCTAATCCATTAGCATCGGTGATGGATGTTAACAATGGAGTCCCATACATTGTTACTCAAAATAGCTCATCACAAATAGTAGTTTACAATTTTAACGGAATGAGTTGGGTTCAGTATGGAACCGAAGTTACAAGTGTTCCCGCATACAGTCCAACGATTTCAGTTGATAATGGGGTGGTATATGTTGCTTTTCGAGAAGGTGGACCGAGTATTAGTGTAAAGAAGTATGAGGCTGGTGTTTGGAGTCTTGTTGGATCGGCTAACTTTTCTGGACCGACCAATACGTTTGTTTTGAAAGTAGTTGATGGCACACCATATGTTTTGTTTGAGGATGCGGATAGTTTTGGAAGAGCAACTGTGATGTATTTTGACAACAGCTCATGGGTAACACTCGGACAAGCTGAGTTTTCAGCTGATGCCATTTCTGGCCATATTGATATGGTGGTAGAAGCAGGCGAGGTATTCGTCTCTTATTCTGATCAAGCTGAAAATGATAAAATGTCCGTTATGAAGTTTGATGGAACGACTTGGAATTATATTGGTGTGCAAGGATTTACGCCTACAAACGCTAGTCATACTCGATTAGCACTGCGTAATGGAAACCTATTTGCCTGCTATCTCAAGCCAGGGTCCGGTATTACAAGTTATGTCATGCGTTTTGATGGAACATTGTGGCAAGAGATTGGAAGTTTTTTAGGAGCATCATTGCCTGATGTTGCTACATACGAAACTGTTCCATATATCACGTATCTAAACACTTCAGATGACCGTATTTATGTTGAGAAGTTTGATTTTGGTGTTGGCTTGGACGAGTCCAAGGGTGACCAATTCAAACTATATCCAAATCCGAGTTATAATAAGGTTACGATTCGAAGCGAAGTATTAATTGACAGCTATGAACTCTTTGATAGCAATGGAAGTATTCTCATTAAAGGAACAGGTAATACTATTGATTTGAGTAGTATTGATTCAGGTGTGTATTTGGTTCGAATATACTCGGATAAAGGACTTGCAATACGTCAAGTTATTAAGGATTAAGTTCTCATGAATAGTATTTGTGGTGCGATGTTTTTTGTCCCTGTTAATAGCGGTTCACAATGATGAATCGCTTTTTTCATGAAGAAAAACACCGCAGTATTGCGGTGCTTATTATTCACTTTTTAGTTCTGAATCCATTAATACGGATTACATGTTCTTTTGAATTTTGAGCATTAGCTGGTTCATGTCGGATAAGTTTTTGACTAGCAAATAAGCTGCGCATCTTAATGTTAAATGCAGCATATTTTACAGCTTCATCTCCAGTTTCGCCGACTTCTTCTAAGTATGCTTCATATAAGTCACCATTAGTCATTTCTCCTTTTTCTGAATCCTGGAGAATTTCCATAGCTTTTTGAGCGACCTCGTTGAGGCTGTTTCCTTGTCCGCTATTAGAGCTTGAGAGAATAATTTCGTCAAGATCATCAAGTGCTGTGATTTGATCCTTGCTCAAATAATCTGTCATGAAGCTTAGAGCTTGGCGCGCATTTTTGATTCGCATGTTGATTTCACCAAGAAAGCTTTTAGCGTTGTCAACTAATTCTTGCTGCTCATCTCGAGCAGTGAGATTTTCACGGAGGTCTGCAATCATACGATCAGCGACATCAGTGTTTTCGGTTTTTGCATTTTGCTTTGCCATATTGAATTGTATTTATTGTTTACTATTTGGTTTGTTTTGAATGAATCCATACTGGATAGATGTTAATGTTTGATTCTTGTCCAGCTGGGACATGATCCAGGGCTTCTTCTAAGGTGTCATAAAATTTGTTTGTAGTTTTTTTAACAGAGTATTTCTCTTCTTCTGTAGTCGATTCATTAAAGTGCGCAAACACACGTTTAATTGATCGGGTCGCTTTTCGCTTCAATGAATTGAAGGTGCTCCAATCGTACTCATCAAATTTCTTTACGTCTTTGGTAAAAAGATAGTGCGTCTCTTCTTGAAGAAATGAAAGCATGAATCTAATGTCTTCGTCGGTAAATGATAGAATGTCTTCAGCATAGGTTGAGCAGTACGAATTGAGAATTTCAAAACGATCCTTAAGAGGAAGCGCTCGAATTTGATTAGCCACAAGAGCTATTTCATCAGCTGTCCAACCTTGCCCGAATGCAGCCATTTGAAATGCTGAAAGCATATGGGCTGATTGTCTAAATGGGTATAGATTCATCTGCACCCGCTTATTTACTAGTTTATTCATATTGAGATATTTATTGGTTACGAAATAGAGGTGCGATCTACATCCTTAGAAAACGATTTCCTCTTCAGTGATAGCACCATACTCAAGAAGCATTTCTTGCAATTTGATCTGATAGGCGAAATAGAATAATTCGATGTAGTAATCGCTTATTCGCAATGGAATTTCAAGTTTGCCCTCGTGATTTTGAAGTGTGTTTACAACGTCCTCTATATAGTGGACAAAAATCTGTTGATCTAAGCTATACTTCAGTCCCTTGTCCTTGAAGGACTCCCGAAGGAATTCAGCTGGGTTTAAGTTCTCGATTGCTGAAAGAGCAATTTCAAACTGAAGCGTTTTCGTTTCGCTTTTGAATACGATTTGATGAAGCGCTTGATTAATTTCAACATCGCTCATCGGGATTATTTTTTCTTTCATGATTTGATTGTGTTATTGATCGGATAGTTAGCTGTAAGTACTTCAACCTTTTGTCTGTTCTTAGAGGACTTGGTTCGGTTAGCCGTCACGTTTTGTATAGTTTCTTTTTGTTCCCACCCAAACTCCTTTACATAGTCAGAAAGGATCGGGGAAGGGTAACTACTTAGGATGAACTTGCCTTTGAACTCAGAGAGTACATCAAGTAGCTCTTTGAAGTCATTTTCGGTAAACCCACCATAGTGACCACAGTTACTATTAAAATATGGCGGATCGCAGTATGCAAAAGCTGAACTGTGACTTCTTAGTTTTAAGAGCTTGGTTGCATTGGTGCATTCAATTTGCGTTGCTCTGATTCGCTCAATTAAATCTTTATTAAAGAGTTGCTTACGGTTCTCCCAAGTGTGAGCATTTCGCCCTGTGGTGTAACAACCAAAGCTTCCAATTCGGCCTGAGAACCCTGCGTTTACAAGTATGTAGAATGCATGTGCTTTTTGAAGGCTTGTAAACATGATTGGTAATTCATAAACGCACATGGCGTATTTATACATGGCCCGCGAATAGGGGGTAGCAAAGATTTTTTGTTGTAGTTGATCATAGTTTGAGATTAGTTGGATATAGAAGTTGGTTACAAACCCATTGGTGTCATTCAGTATTTCTGTTGCAACTTTTTCCTTGGCCCAAAACAATGATGCCCCACCGCAATATGGTTCAATGTAGATCGAGTGTTTAGGAATAAGAGGGAGTAGTATGGGGAGCATCTTGTTTTTACCGCCATAGTAGCGGATGATAGAAATTGGCTTAGGCATGATTGTGGTCAATTAATCGAGTAATGGTTTCGAGCTATTTGCTCTACACTCAACACTACCTGAGTTTTCAATTCTTGGACAAAAACATTTTTTGGTTATTTCTGTATGACCCGAATTAGGGTGATAAAACACCTTGATTGAACCCGAAGCTCAAGCTATGGTGTTGAGGCCATGAATTCTCAAAATCCAGAAATTTCATATTTAGGCCAAGTTGATTTTAGAACTGATCGAAGACCGTTTGGTATTTATCAAGAAGACCGATTGATTGGAGGGATGTATTTGCTTGGTAAGACTGGAGTGGGGAAGACAAATCTTTTAGAAAAGATAATCTATCAGGATATTACTTTTTATCGAGGGATCTGTGTGATTGATATACATGGAGATATGGTTCGTAAAATCAGAAATGACATTCCAGAACAAAGACAAACAGACCTTGTTTATATTGATGTAGCCGACCCAAATCTTTCAATTGGTTATAATCCTTTAAGAAAGGTAAGTTATGATAAAAGGCACTTGATTGCCTCGCATATCATTGAGACTTTTAAAAAGACATGGGGTGATAATGCTTGGGGGGTTAAATTGGAATACATTCTAAGGAATACACTGCTGACTCTTTTGGATCAGAGGGAAATGTCCTTGAGTGATATTCCACGCATACTAATAGACGAGTCCTTTAGAAAATCATGTATGAACCGCGTGTGTTCAGACGAAGTAAAGGACTTTTGGACTTTTCAGTTCGAAAAATATTCGAAGTCCGATATACTTCCTGTCCTTAATAAAGTGGGTGCGTTCCTTACGATCCCATGTGTAAAAAAACTCCTTGTCGAAAACAAGGAGCAATTATTATTGAGTCAGATTATGGACACTGGAAAAATTCTGTTGATTGATCTATCAAAAGGGGCAATTGGTCAGGATGCAGCTTCACTTTTGGGATCACTCTTTTTGAGCGGAATATCATCAGCGGCCTACTACAGAGTTCATCAAAATCTGGAAGATCGTAGACCCTTTCATGTGTTTCTGGATGAGTTTCATCATTTCACAACTCTCACCATGGTGAATCTCATGTCAGAGATTAGGAAATACAAGGTATCCTGTATCATGGCACATCAGTACCTCGGGCAATTATCCGCCCCTATCCGCGATGCTGTTCTTGGAAACGTAGGAACGATCATTTGCTTTAGAATTTCAACACAGGATGCTAAATACATGGCTCAGGAATTCTATCCGATATTTCAAGTGCATGATTTGATTTCGCTCGAGAACTTTCATATCTATCTTAAGCTCATGATTCGGGGTAAACCATCGAATGGATTCTCGGCAAAGACTTTCCCATCTCGAATAGTGAAGCCGCCCTAATTCAAAAGGTTTGAAGAATTAACCAAAAACCGTTTCTGTCCAAAGTAGCGGTTTTTCTTTTGAATTAAGAGACCCCTTCAATTAGGGAGGGGGTTATATATATGCTACTATGAAATTATCCAACAACCCAAAAGATTGGACAATTATTCGACTCTCACCAGAGGTTGCTAATCAAAACACGCTCTCCAAGGATTCAGTCACAGCATTTATTCGACTTGGAGAAATTCTTTTGAGCATAAAAAAGGACATTGAATTGGAGAATGCTTTTGATGCTCCTCATGGTGGTCTAACGATACATGATCATTATGACAGAAGAGAAACTAATTCAACAAATTGAAAGAGGCGATTTTAAAGATTACTATTTAGCCTACCCAAGAAGAAGTACGGATGATGAAGACAATCAGAAGAATTCAATTTCCTTTCAAAAGGATGGGATTTTCAAGCTTGCAATCAAGGATGAAATAAAGATTGCACCCATAACTATTAAAGGGTTCTGTACTGAAGGTGTTGTTACAGAAAGGCATTCGGGATTTAAGCAATCCGAGAATTTTACAGTTCAAAAAAATGGAAAAGTAGTCATTCAAATCGAGCGACCTAAATTTCAACGGATGATGCATTATCTCTCAAAAGGCTATTTCAAGGGAGTTATTTGTTTAAGTTGGGATAGGCTTAGCCGAAATGAGACGGATAATGTGATCATTGGAAATCTGATGAAACAAGGAGTTGATTTTCGGTTTGTTTTTACTAAATACGAAGACTCTGCATCTGGTGCTCTTTATATGGGGATTGATGGGCTCTTTGCAGTGCATTATTCCCGAGTGGTTAAGGAAAGGGTTACGATTGGTATTCACAAGGCAAGAAACAACGGGAAATGCACGTATCGTGCGCCAATAGGCTACTTAAATCAAAAGGGTGTTGATTATAAACACTTTGATCCCAAAAGAGCAGAAAAGGTAAAGCAACTCTTTGAACTCTATGCAACTGGAAACTACAGTCTATCTGATCTAGCACGTTATGCAGCTGATCAAGGCTTAACTACGGTTCCGATGCGAAGAAAAAGGACCACAGAAGAAATGAACGAAGACGAAGTAGTAAAGCTGCCTAAGATAACTAGACCTCTCACTGTAACGCACATTAGCAAGATTTTACGGAATCAATTTTACTTAGGCAGAACTCTGGGGAATTATGGTGAGTACGTTCCAAGTATTAGCCATAAGGCATTAATCAGTCAGCAGTTATTCGATAAGGTTCAACGACTTCTCAAGAAGAAATATGTGAGTGTCTACTATGAGAAGAAAAACGACCTGTTGCTGCGCGGACTATTGCGCTGTTGGGAATGTAATCGCGCATATACGCCTTATGTCAAAAAAAGACACTTATACCTAAGGGCAAAATGTAACAAAAAATGCGCTAACACCTGCCGGAATATTCGGGATGAAAAGCTATTTGGTATTATCGCGCATACGATAAGAAATCTATATCTGGGAACATTACAGAGAAAGCAACTCAATAGGGCTTCTGATCAGAAACTTGAGGTATTAAAACTTGACTTTGAAAAATCAAAACTTAAAGCCAAACAGCGCAGGCAGAAAGTACAAAGGGACCTTGATTATTTAACCAGCAATAAATTGGAGCTACTTTCAACGGGAACGTATGATGCAGAGGGGTATGCTAACGAATTGAAAAAGTTAAACGAGAAAATCACTGAATTGGATGAAAAGCTTTCAGTGAATGTTGATACTTATGCAGAATCATCTAAAACAGCCGATAATCTTGGCGAACTCTTAGAAAGCCTTATGTATTACTACCAAATGGCGATTCCAGCAAAAAAAGAGCTCATTATAAAAACTCTCTTTGGCGAACTCTTTATTTCTGATATGACCCTTAAATATTCCCTTAATTCAGAATTTTTTGTGCTAAATGAGCGAGCTCTTTCCTTTGGTGATCCCAAGGGGTCATATGGCGAACTCTTAATGCAATCAGAGCAACTAAAAAAGATGAAAAAAGGACTTGCATTAATTGAGAAATTAATGGATGACTTGAAGGAATAGGAAGTCACATTCTTAAGGAGTGATTAGCATCTTGAAATAGACTTTAGGTCTTCAAATAAAAGACCCTTACGAAGATAAGTAAGGGTCGGTTTTTAAGGGCCTAAGTTATTGTGTGTAGGGCAAGTATTTCCCCTTAGAATTTTTAAAATAAGTTTCACCAGGCCTAAATTCTTTTGCTTCATCTCCAAATGGAAAACTAGAAATACCTCCATAGTCTCCATCTATTTCGTAAACCACAATATATTTTTCTAGAGAGTCTCCCTTTTTACTATTGTATAGACATGCTTGAATAGAGTTAATTGTGAAGATGTCGCCATAGTTTGGTTCAACTTCACAAGTTTCTTTTTTTATTAATACATCCAACCGCAAGTAGTATAAATATTACAGAAACACCTGTTATGGCCAATATCATTCCAGTTGGAGGCTCATTAAAGATAACTAGTGGAAATTGTACGCACAATAGACTGGATGCAGTTGTTAGGTAAAGGTATCCTGGTTTTTTGATAGAGTTGAAATTCGTGATTATCAATTTTTTCATCGTTACTATTTTAAATATGTTTTCACTTACATTAAATCACATTTGATCTTAAAAATCAAGAGGTTTACTTGAATGAAATGATGAACATGTCGACCAATGCTTCCCGACTTTTGCACGTACTATTTCCTTTGAGTTATTTCATAGTAGCAAGTTTATTCATCTAACATTTAACTTGCTATGACATATCAAACTACACCATTACCAAACGAGATTATAGATGTACATCTACCATATCTCAACCAAAGCCAAATGAAGGTATTATTTGTTGTGATCCGACAGACACTGGGTTGGATCGACAAATCCAAGAAACGAAAAGTTAAGGACTGGATTAGTCTTTCGTTCTTTTCTAAAAGAACGAATTTAACTTTCAAATCCATTTCCTTAGCTATTCAGGAATTAATCAATAAAGAACTAATTGTTGCCTTGGACTACTCAGAGAATGAACTAAGAACGGCAAAAGACAGGCGTGGAAAGAAACGTATTTATTACGCATATGCACCCTATTATAGAGCCCTTCAGCGTAAAACATTTATACATTCTCTCTCTGACTTTTTTACTTATCTACCAATAACAAAAGAAACACATACAAAAAGAGAATACAGAAGTAAATACAAGAGAAAATCAGATCGTGAGAGAGTACTAGAAATATTGAACACGAAACAATAGAGAACCAAGCACTGTGAAAAATCAATAAAACAACTCTTGCTTGAAATATATGGCGTGAGAAAGAAAATTTTTCAGACTTCAGACTAAAATTGCTGATACAACCAAAAAGTGTTTTTGTACAAAGTTTCGATTACTCGTTATTATGATAGTATTATTCGCTTTAAGCATCTTAAAAAATTATGAAATTAACAGGATGTCAATTAAAACGGGCGAGAGAAAATGTAGGGTTGTCAGCCACGGAGATGGCTCGTCTATTGGGCACTGACATTGCTAATATAAGTAAGCAGGAGGGAGGAGAGAAACCTATAACAAAGGAAATCATCTTGGGCTATAAAATGATTACCGATCTTTCGATAAAGCAATTAATCAAGGATAAATTTCATGGAATGGTTGAAGCCATTTCAGAGCGTGCCAAGGGTTTGATTAGTGAATTAGAGGAATTTGCTAAATCAGACTATAAGGCCGAGAATGTTTTAGAGGTTTTTAAGGACGTGTTATCGAGGCTATCATGTTTAAAAGATGCGTCTGAGGATGACCATAAATCAAATAGTTTTACTGCGATTTCAGTTGCTCCTACTCATCGCGGTTTTGGATTTGTGGTCTACAAAAATATTGCGCCTGCAGAAGTACTCCAATTTGGAATGCCCAGATTGGACAGGCACCCCATATCAGAGTATGTCGACAGGTTGCAGGCGTTTATAGAATTTTATAATCCAAAGGTTATGTTACTGCTTGAACCAATTGGACATCGATCTCAATCAGATCGAATTACTGAGGCGTGCGAAGCGATTAAAAAGATGGCTATTGAAAAAGGACTCGTAGTGCACTTCTATTCGCAGAAGGAACTCCAGCTCTTCTTTGCAACGAAGGGGATTGGAACTAAACTGCAAAGAGCGATTAATCTTGTGGAGCGATTTCCAATGCTCAAGCGCTATAAACCAAAAGATGAACGTGTGTTTATTAAGTCTCATTATTGGACACCACTTTTTGATTCATTTGCTATTATGTTAACTCATGAGGATAATGAGACGTCAGAGGGGTTAGGAGCTCTGTGGGAATGAAAGACATAACTCGTTGTTTTTGAATCTAATTTAACCATCTATATCGTAATTAATTTGCGATTAGCCATTTCGCAGGAAATAGAGTATTTATACCTAGTTTTTCTGGCAATTGAATGATTACCTTTATTGTTTTACGGCCGCATTATTCATCGTGATGGGGCCCTAGGATTTAAAAATCAACTTCTAGTAAATGACCGTTCTTTTTTAGCCAGTTCTTTGCTTTTTCGTAATTCGGAACTTGGATTGATAGAATATTCCAAAATTTTGGAGTATGGTTGCTTTCTATTAAATGAACCAACTCGTGAGCAACTAAATATTCGAGAACGTGCATAGGAGCCTTAATAATTCGCCAATTGAAAATAATGTTGTTCGCTGGAGTACATGATCCCCAACGATATTTCATTTCAGAAGTTTTACAAGTGTTGTATTCTACTCCTAAGTTTTTTGCGTATCGAATTGCTAACGGTTCTATTTTGAGTAATGCTTGTTTCAAATACCATTTCTTGAAGAGTTCATTTGCGTATGCTTGATTCGTTTTCGAGATACTAAATCTTCGATTGAATTTTATTCCTTCAAAATCTTCGTCTTCAACTAGAAGTTGGTAATTTTTACCCAAATACATTAAAGTCTCTCCAGAGACAAATTCTTTTGATTCTGGAACGACCGGATACTTTTGAGCGTGGCTTAGTTTTTCTTTAATCCATTGTCTTTTGGTTTGAACAATTTCATGGATCTTTTTTTCAGTTAAATATTCTGGTGCACGAACGACCACACTTCTGTCTCTTTCTACAGAAATGTTTAAGGTCTTTCGGTTGCTGTATTTAATCTGATACTCCAAGGCTATTAGAAGTTAAGAATTTTAAAGTGATTTGTTTTAGCTAATTCCATTATTCTTGAAATAAGTTCATTTCGTTTTGTGATAATGTTTGGCATTCCCTTAAAGTCAGGAGATAAAAGTAGTTTTTGAATTTCTGCTTTTAGCTTTAATTGAGCAGGTGTACTATCCCAAAATCCGGTTAATTTTATTTCTCTAGCTACTAAATTGAAAATATGTTGTGTCAGGTTCACATTTTGCGCAATTTCATCTTCGGATAAGTCTTTGTTATCAAATAATTCAGCTTTGAAAATTCGGAAGAAAGGCATTTGTTTTTTTCGATCTAGCCCATAGGTTTCTTCCTTTTCTCTGTTTTTAATTTTCTCCCTGAGTTTTTCCAATTCTTCATAGATCGCTTTCCAATTTCCTTTGAAATTTTTCAGGATTTCCTCAAGTGCTGCAGCAAATGATGCGAACAGCTCAGGATCTTCATCAATGTTTACATCAATGAAGTGACGAATCGCATGTTCAACCTCAGCTGCTTTCGTTTTGGTTCTTTTCCTTGTATTAACCTTGTTAAAGAAATCATCAGCAATAATGGAAATAGGAGCAACCTTCTGGTCGATTCCCTTCGAAATTAAATACTCATCAGCAATACTTCTGAGTTTTGGAGGAATTCCCTTCATGCTAAATCTTCCATCTCTGAAATGCTTGTTTGCTAAAGCATTGATTTCTGTAAATATTTTCCAATCATTGAAAAACTCCAAAGCTTCTTTTCTTGGTAGAACCGTGTTGAAGCAAGCTGTTAACTTGTTGTATAGGTTGATGTATTCGAACCGTATATCTTCATCATAGAATACATCGAAAAATGCATCTGAATCGGATAAATCTTCCAGATCGTATTTTTTGAGGAAATCCCAAATATCCGAATGCGCTTTTATCAACTCGTTTAATTCTGCAGCATCGTCTGAAATACATCCAGTGATTTCCTGGATTTCTTTTTCTGCGTAGTTGTCGAGTGCTCTTTTTAAATGGTGACCAACCCCAACATAATCAACAACGAATCCTTTATCTTTTCCTTCTGGTCCAACTCTATTTACACGGGCAATGGTTTGTAGCAGGTTGTGAGCCACAATAACACGATCAAGGTAGATCACCTGCTCGATTGGAGCATCAAAACCAGTTAATAACATGTTGTTTACGATTACGATACCGACATTACCATTGATACTCTTGTCTTCACTATCTGAATCTCCAAAAGGTAATTTGAATCGCTTAATACTCTTTTTGTGATAGTCACGATTTGTATATGCCTTGATATGTAGTTCGTCATTGTGATTGCCTGAAATTACTACGGCGCACTCCATTAATCTAAGTGTTTCGAGATTAACCAGCATTGGGTTATCAACTTCCAACTCAGCAATTTTTTCTTTTAGGGCTTCATCAATGGCAGCTTTATATCTCACTGCAGCTTCTCGTGAATTTGCAACTATTTGGGCTTTGAAACCACCAGAAAAAATCTGCTCCACATAATGGTTAATCATGCTCTTTGCCTTTTCTCGAATGGTGTTAATGTTATCCAAATAAGCATCTCGAGATCCAAACCCTAAAATTTGAAGGCGTTCGGTAAGCTGATAATCACTAAACACATCTGCAAACTTCGTGTCCATTCCAGACTTGTCTTGAACTTCTGCATTATGGGTGAATCCTTCATAAACTATTTCTAACGTAACTCCGTCATCAATTGATTGACGCATGGTGTACTTGTCGATATAGTCTTTGTATTTCTTTTCTGTTTTGCTTATTGGTGTACCAGTAAACCCGATGGAAGTAGCATTTGGCATTGCTCGATCCAAATTCGCAGCTAATAAAGAATATTGTGAGCGATGAGCTTCATCTGTCATCACCAAAATATTACTACTCTTGTTCAATTCTGGGAAAATCTCTAATCCATGTAAATCTCCGTTTTCCTGAAATTTGTGGATCATCGCCATTACCAAGTCAGAGTTGTCATTACTAAGTAGTTCTTTCAGGCTTTTCCCATTGGGGGTTGGTTTAGGATCAATGAACTCCGCAGGTTTGATAGTGAAACCAATGCTTAGACCTGTATCTGTGAGTTGCTCTTCTAACTGTGTTCGATCTGTAACGAAGATTATTTTCCATGACATCAGTTTTGGTTTCAGTTTCATTTCGCGAACCATAAACATCATTGTTAATGATTTCCCTGAGCCTTGTGTGTGCCAAATAATTCCACCTCTTTCTATTGGACTTTTTCCTTCAATTAGCCTTTGGGTTGCAATCTTGACTGCTCTAAACTGTTGGTATCTACCTACAATTTTAATTTTCTGACCTTTATCGTTTGTAGCGAATACGGTAAACACTCTTACCAGATCCAATAAATTACGTGGGGTTAACATTCCAGCGACCAATCGTTGTTGATCATTAGGAGATGACTTTCCATGTTTTAGATCATTAACTGATAGGGGGTAAGGGTCTGTCCACCTATAAAATAGCTTTTCAATTTTCGTAGATATCGTACCAAATTTTGCTTCCGTTCGGCATGTAGTAACTATAAATTGATTGTAAAAAAACAATTCTTTATTTCCTTCACCTGCAGCGCCTCTTTGCTCTGAGTATCGCATTAGTTGATCAATGGCTTCCGGAATAGGTTCTTTAACTTTTGAAGATTTCGCTTCTACAACCACCAGGGGCAAACCATTTACGAATAGCACCATATCTGGAATGATGTGGTGGTCTGTACCAGTTACAGAAACTTTGAATTGCGAAATGGCTACAAATGAATTGTTTTCTGGTCTATCAAAGTCTATAAATCGTACGGTTGGACTTAACTCACCTGTCTTTTCATTTTTATCAACGGTTGTATTCTCTAGTAAATAGTTCAGTACTTTTTGGTTGTTTTCCAAAAGACTGTTTTTGTCGAACGTAGTGATCTTTCGAATTACTTCATCTACTTGAGCATCGGTAAGGAAAGGGTTTATTTTGACCAGTGATTCGCGTAGTTTGGGTTGCAAAACTACCTCAGAGAAAGAAGTGCGAAAACTTTGTTCTGGCTTCTGTTGCATTTGAAGTTCTAGAACCTCCCAATTCAAACCTTTCAGTTGTTCTAAAAAGGGTTTTTCAACATGATTGTATTCATCCAGTTTTAGAGCAGCACCTTGGTTGCCATTGTAATTATTGTCGTTGCTAAGAATCATACACTTGTTGTTTCTTTGATGAGGTCATTTACTCTGACTTTACCACTTAGCAAGTCTTGCATCAGACCAGTTTTAAGAGATTGAAGTTTTGACCTTTTGTTCAATTCAATATTGATGGTTGAACGAATTCCATTTAATTTATCAGCAATAAATTGTGCCTCATTTGGAGGAGGAATTGGAATATTTAATTCTCTAAGGGCTTTTAAATTAATACCCTTTACTGCTTGCCCAATGGTATTTAGTTGAATGTAAAACTGCGATACAGGTGTTTCAAAAGCGTAACGCAAGTAATCCTTGTACATGGTTTTAACTCTAATCCGAGCTGTATCTTGAGTGATATTAGCCCCCTCAAGTTCTTTAGGCACAAAGGCACATCTACCAACAGTTCCTCTAATTGTAAAGAGAAGGTCGCCTTCTTTTAATTCAGACCGTTTAAACGAATTGGCGATAAGAGGGGTTGTTTGTAAAAGACCTTCAATATGTACTTTTTCATCAAATATGTCCTTTACTTTTATAACTGGAATGCCACCATGAAAGTGTTTTCCTGGCATCAATATACCATAAACTATAGGACTATGATTTTTTGTCATTTGATCTAATCGTTTTACTTCCCATTCTTTCGGGATTCTGCCTAAAGGAGAATCTTTAAACTCATGCGTTTCTTCACTTCTAATATTTCCATTTTCATCTACTCCTTTGGTCAAAAGGTCTTGCATCAAGCCAGTTTTGATTTGTGAATATTTGGAAATGAGTTTTTCGGTTTGAAATATAGCTTGATCTACTTTAGAAAGGATGTTAGCTATTTCGGATTGTTCTATTTTACTGTCTGGGTAGAGAAATTCAAATTCCTTAATTGCCTTCTGTTGAATATTAGGAAGACCAGATCCCACACGTAAATCCATTATCTGATTTTGCTTTCCCTTTAAGGCTTGATATAGAAAGTAATTGTTAATATCACTCTTAACATCGAGTAGTGAATAACAATGCCCACCACTCCAAAATTTAGTATTCAAGAAATTAACGTATCCACAAGAATTCCCACCTTCACTTATTGTAATTGTACCTGCGTCAGTATTCCATAAGTCAGAATACCCAGAAGGATCAACACCTCCATTAATGCAAGGATACATACCTGAATCCGAAAGCTCTACCCTATTGAACTGAGCTCCCTTTTTGATTTTACAAGAATCTCCAAGAGTTGTTAGTGTCCAACCTTTAGGAATATGTTCTTGATTTTCCTCCATCAGCTCAAGTAGTTTAATTGAGTAAGAAAATTATTCAATTCAGCCATTGTTTCTTCGCGTTTCAACTCTATATTCTGTGCTGATGTGAAATATTTACTGAATAAGTTCTCATACGCTGAGACCAAAGCACGTTTTTCTATATTTAAGTAGCGCTGTAATTGATCATTGATAATATCAAAGTGCTTTTTAAGAATCAGTTTTTTAGCTTCTTCAACTGTTATTATTCCACCAATCTCTTCGAATAAGGAATCTAGGCTTTCCAATTTTTCGTTAAGAATGCCGATGTCTTTCAATCGAGCATTGTAACGTTTGGTAATTTCTTTGAATTGTTTTTTTGCTTCAAGAACGAGGTATAATGTCTCATGATCTTCGTTCGACTTTTTCAGACCCTTTTCCAAAGAAGTAATTGACTTTTTAATTTTGGCAAAATCTGAACTGTCCTCTAAATCTTCCTTGAAGTCGGAAATCAATTCATCAATAATTACATCCAAATCAGTGATTTCGTCGTTAGCTACGCGTATTAGTTCAAGACATTCTATTTTCTCATCATCAACACCGTATCTTTTTAAGATTAGCTTTAATTCTAAAATTTCCCGTTGTTCTTTCAAAGATTTTTTACTCTCTTTAATAGAGTTTTCCAGGCTCTTAATTTTTGAGTCTGCATCTTGGAAAGGCTTGGCTTTTTTTGGTTTCTTTTTTTCCTTGATGAAATAGTCAATTTCAATTTTTAATTCACTCTTAGCCAATTTAGGAGTTCGTTTTACTTCACCTTCTTCCTCGTCAGCTTCAAACTCTAAAAGGTTCAATGCTTCTTCGACTGCTTCTTCAAGTTTGCTTTCAAACTCAGCCTGTTCTATTTCTACTGTTTCAATAGTTTTTTTCTCTTCTGAAAAGAACTCTTCAATTAAGTAGTTGTCAGGAATTAATCCAGCATCCCAACCATTTTGCATTATTGTTTTGAGATCATATTTGATATTATCCCACCAGTTAACGAATACACCAGCTACTTGAAATTTATCCAAGACACCTACCGGAACAAATTTTTCTTTAATGGTATTTAGTAGTTCTGTTCGAACCTCTGGAAGGTGTGCTTTGGAACTCTTTCCGTTCGGTGCCAAAGTAGAAAAATCTTCTTTCGCCAATTGCCACCAGTCAGCTAAGTGGATGCCTAGCTCCGTCAAAGTATTAATTACATTTTCATCATTTTCGACAACTTCTTTGATTGTTGATTTTTCTGAAATATTGAAGTCTTTGTATTGTTCATCTCGATCTTTGAATAGCTGATTTCCGTCAAATTTGAACTTAGGACAAAGTGAAGATTGTACTTCTTCTATTTCTGAAACAGGAACACCACCAATTAAATGAGCCTTAACATCTTCAGGTTCGGGAGCAGGCGTATTATCAACATATCGTCGAATATTTAATGTATAATCGTGTTCGGCAATAGTTGAAAGATCAATTGATTTAGAGTAATTTGTTTCTTCAATTTTATTACTAAACACAAAGTCAATTTTCTCTACATCTTCCGGGCGAAGCATGTTTTGATTTTTTCCTTCGGCATAGTCCTTATCTGCATTAACAATAAACACCTTGTTCTTTAATTCATCAGGCTTACTCTTATTGAAGATCATGATACAAGCTGGAATACCCGTGCCATAAAACAATTGTGGGGGTAAACTGATCAGTCCTTCGAGAACATCTGCCTTTAACATTGCTTCTCGAATTTCCTTTTCTTTCCCACCTCTAAACAATACACCATGCGGCATTACCACAACTACCTTTCCTGTTTTTTTACAACTCGCCAACATGTGTTGAACAAACATTAAGTCCCCCTTTTTACCGGTCTCTGGAGCAAAACCGAAAGCAAAGCGAGATGGATATTTCATCGTTGCTTTATTGTAGTTCTGAGAAAATGGAGGGTTGGCAATTACGCGGTCAAATTGAATAATCTTTCCATCCTTCTCATTTAATGGTTCATCTAAAGTGTCTCCATATTCGATGTTGTACTTTGTAATATTGTGTAGAATGATATTCATTTTACAAATGGCAACAACGGTAGGATCGTTCTCTTGTCCGAACAGTTCTATGTCATCTGAATTTTGACCTTGCTCCTCGATGTATTGATGGGATTGAATGAGCATACCGCCAGATCCAGCTGTGGGATCATAAATGGACATTCCAGCTTCAGGTTTCATTAACTGCACTAGTAAGCGAACTACTTGGTTTGGTGTATAAAATTGCCCTCCTTTTTTACCGCTCTCATCAGCGAAGTGTTTTAAAAGGTATTCATATGCTGCACCTAAGAGGTCAGGAAATTCAAAGTTTTCATTGATCAACTTCGGGAATTCGTTGAAGTGATCAATCATTTTTTTGAGGTCGGTATTTTTTACAATTTGTTTACCGTCTACTTCTTTGTTAAAGTTGATTCGTCCCTTAAAAATTCCAGACAGCGTATCTGGATTCGCTTCTTCAATGGCATCCAATGCTTTATTCAGCATTTGACCAATGTTGTTTTGCAAGTGCTTTATTGGTGGTTGTTCAGTATTGTTTTCGTCTTTAAATCCTTCGTGCCATCGAGCTCTTTTTGGTACGAAAAAAGTTTCTCCATACGTAACTCGGTCTTCAAGGATTTCCTGTAATGTCTCTGCGTCAAGATGCTTGTAATCTCCCTTTTTGAATTGTTCTCTTTTTTGATCGAAAACATCAGACATTCTTTTTAGAAAGAGCATTCCGAAAATGAATTCTTTGTATTCCGAAGCGTCCATTTTTCCTCTAAGGATATCGGCAGCTTTCATTAGGAAACTCTCTAATTGGGATAATTTTATTTTTTCGTTTTTCATTTAATTTCCGTGCATTGTTGTTGTCGAGATCGGGCCTTTTATTAGGTTGAATCTTGAAAAGGCTAATTTAGCTATAAAAATAGTGCTCGTAAATGGCGGGTTGGGTCTTCTTAAATGTAAAGGGAAAAGAGGGTTGAATTGTTAGAGGGGCTATTAATGTCTGAGTTAATTACTTTATGGTTTTTGTCAATGTTTCGGTCTATGACCACATCATTGAGCATGATGTGGTCGCATTTAACATTCATTGTGATTTATAGTTTTGATTAAGAGTCAGTTATCTATATCTTTTCTTGAAATGCACTACTTGATGCTATAGAACAATAAAAAATGTAAGAATTATGATTAAATGGAAGTTATTGTTTTCGAGAAAGAATCCTTCGGCAAACTAATAGACGAACTTACAATCCGAATTATTCAAAATGTCGAAAGGCATTATCATCAAGAAGAGTGGATTGGAGAAGTGGAAGCCAAAGAACTACTTGGTATAAGAGGGAAAGGTAAGTCAACTCTTCAAAAGCTTCGAGACAATCTATCAATAGAATTCAGCCAGTTCGGGCGAATCATTCGTTACAGTAGATCAAGTATTTTAAAGTTTCTTGAACAGAATAGAAGAAGTTTAGATGACTTCTGATAGTGCGGCAATAGTTAGGACAAAGCTGATTAGGTAGTTATTTCATAAAAATTGTCCAAGGAGTTATATCTACGCTCGATTCAAATGTCATTTGAACGGCTTTACTATAGTCTGTAAAAAAGTTTAATCCACTTATCGCTTCCAGATAGTCAACGCTGACTAGGTACTGGAAAATATTCTTTTCCTCGATATCCTCTTTAGTATCATAATGTGGAAATAAAAACACCAGCACATCTGGATAGTCATTTCCCCCTTCTTTAATCACGACTTTATAGAACATATCAGGTACGGCAATATCATTGTTTTCACCAACCATTTCGATATTTCGATCATCATGAATCAGGCCACCACTAAATTCCCATGCTTCTAAAGTATCAGATACGACATCATCCTGAACCCAACGTTCGGTTTTGAACCAAAGGCCTCCTATGCCATTAAAACCACTGTGTAATTGTGGTACTATGTTGCTCATATAGTTACCTTCAAATATGGTTTTTTCATCGTCTTCATCAGACTCTCCATTAAGACTAGTATATATTCCGTCGTTATCTCTATCGCCGCCGAGAATTTTGTAAGGTGCGTAGTGCCCTCTGGCATATCCCTTCGAACTAAAAAGGCCATTATACTCATCTTCACTCACGGGGTTCTGTACATCTGGATCAACTCTGAAGCGTTTGAATCTACTTTCCCGTTCAGGTGTATTCATATAATCGCTGGTTATATGATACGCACACCAATTTGGAATTCGTAACTCGGTATTGTAGTTAACTACGTATGCATTCCTAACTAAAATGGTATCGCCATCCGGTTGACCACCAAAGACGTGCTCACTATACAGGGCTCGTTTTGTAGAATCGCGTTCTGCGAAAGTTTGTGTATTTCCAAATACGTAAAAAGTTAAACTAATAGTGAATAGAATGTATCGTTTCATAGTGGCTGCTCGTTAGATTTGTCAAGGTAGAAATTTTAGACTAATTGCTCACATATAATTGTCTTGATCCTCCGATTCAAAATAATTGGTTTGGATTTTAACTACTGGCTAAACGAGCTTACTAAGGACAGAAACTCGCAAAAAACTCGCAAAAACAAAAAAGGGTTTCAGAAAAATTCCTGAAACCCTTATCCTGTCAAGCGCTCCTTCCTGGGCTCGAACCAGGGACCCTCTGATTAACAGTCAGATGCTCTAACCAACTGAGCTAAAGAAGCATTTTTGAAACGACTTTGCCGTTGCAAAATCGGATTGCAAATATATACAAAGAAATTATTCTACAATAGAAAAATGAGAAAAAATCGTCGCAAGTCCTTTATAGCTTTGAAAAAGCCAGTCTTTTTAAGTTTTCAACTTAATGGATAACCGTAAAAAATGCATTATAGACTCAACGTTTAGCACATTCGCGCTCGATGTATAATTGAAAATAGGAGATAAGTGAAGAAGGATAAGCCTCCCCTCGGGAGATAATTGTTTTCCGATCGTTTTCCTGACAATATGCAGCGATTTGTCCATTTATTTCATCTGTTTGAAATGCATATTCCGCCTGAATTCTTTCATAGTCAAGATCTTCAAATCGAATAGCTTTCATAGCGTTTGACTTCTTTTCGGCACTCCATCGATTGTTCTCGGCAGCTTGATCAACAAAGTATTCTTTCAAGAAGTCGAAGAACTCCTTACAGTAACAAGTTTTGATCACAGAATCGATCAGCTTCGTGTCCATATAGGTATAATCTACGACTTCAAATTCGCCAAGATCTAGAGTATCGCTTTGTGAATAGGAAGTTCCACAACACATTAATGTGGCAAAAATTACCAAGATCATTTGTTTGTAGATGAAGTTCATGGTAGTGGTGGTTTGTTACTAAAGATAACAAAATGAGCTATCGCTTCACCACAATGGCGTCTTTGAACCCGTTGTTTTGAACTGATGCCAGCGCATCCTTTGCCTCCTTACGAGAGCCATATTCTCCCACAATGTAGATGTATTTGTAAGCGCTAGTCGTGTTTAATTGGCGTCTTTCGACGGTCATTTTTAATCGTTTGAATGAATAGTCATCCGTAGCAATGGGTTGCTTGGAAGAGGCAATTTGAATCCCGTAAGTTTTACCCGAGCTTGCCAGAGTGGAACCTGTTTGCGGAGTTACAGGCTGTGTTCGAATAAAGGAGATGGATGGAAATTCCTTTACAATCGTAGAGCGAAAACCGCGGAAGATAGCCGAAGCTAAAATTTCTTGACCGTAAGTGGTATTTAAGAAGTTGGCCTCTCCTTTATTGGTCATAAATCCACACTCCACCAAGACACTTGGCATATTCGTGTATTTCAATACTTGTATTGAATGATGAAGGTCGCGTTTATCCTTTACTCCTCTGGATTTACGCCCTGCTCTCGTAGCGAATTGCTTTTCAATGGCTGAAGCCAGTGCAACAGACTTATTCAGGTCTAAAGAATGAACGATGGTTTCAGTTCCACGCACAGCTTTACGATCAGCTCCGTTGCAGTGAATACTGATGAAATAATCCGCACCAATAGAATTAGCCATGTTTACGCGATCGTCCAAGCTTGGGTAGATATCCGTTGTTCTTGTGTATACAACCTTTATATTCTGCAAGTATTTTTCTATATATCCTCCAAGGAACGTAGAAATCTTTAAAGCAAGATCTTTTTCATCGAGGTGTCCGCTAAAGGCTGCTTCGTGCCCAGGGTCATTGCCACCATGTCCAGGGTCAATGACAAGGATGATATCTCGCTTCTGCGCAATGGAAACAGAGCTACAACCGAGCAGGCCAATGGCAAATATGATAACAAGCAAACGCATATGGGCAAATTTAAGCTGGATACTTTTTCGTTTCTTTGTAATACGAAAACCTTACCAAGATTGATTTGTTGAAATCGAGCAATCATACACTTAAAGAAACAGTGGCGCTTGTAGAAGTGGCAGGCTCGCATGACGAGTGCTTACTGACACAAATGCATGCGCTGAAATCAAGAGGGTGTAATGTGATGCTGGTATCTACGCAAGAGATTCGCGAACGCAACCCAGAATTCGAGGCTTATATTGACGACTATTACATAGTTAGCCTGAAAGGACCAAAATTTAGGCGTTACAGTGAAATGCGCAGGGTATTGAAGTACATGGAAAAGGCTGGCGTAACAAGGGCTGTATTAAATACTGCGCAGGGAGATTTGATTAGAAACCTAAGTCTTGTTGCTTTGTTTTCCGGAATAGAATTTACAGGTATTATTCATACGACACGAAAGTTTCGTGGAAGCTTTACCCAACGTGTAATCAGTAGAAAGGTAAAAAAGTATCTACTTTTAAGTGAATTCTTGCTTTCCACAGTCGAACCGCCAAAGGGAATAATATTGGATTATTTCTATCCGATTCGTTTCACGATGCAGGATGCTCCAAAGATCGAACATGCAGGGATGAACGTTGTCATCATTGGTGGTGTTGAAAACAGACGAAAGGATTTAACAGGTTTTTGCGAGATGCTAGATGGCATTCCGGAAAATGTTCATTTTACATTTCTCGGGAGAAGTAACCCCAAAAGTCAGGAGTTGATAACCTTCATTGAACGCCTTGAAGCGATTGGAATGCGGAATCGGGTAACGCTTTTTAATTCTTTTATAGATCAGGTAAAGTTTACGGAAGAACTGAGAAAAGCAGATGCGATTTTACCCCTCGTTCATCCAGAAACGCCGAGCGCCGATCAATATTTCAAGAATCAAATAGCAGGAGCTATGAGCGTTTCTTTTGGGTTTAAAATCCCCATGTTGATCCATACGGCGTACAAGCATATCGAAGAGATGCAACCAGCAAGTTTTTATTATTCACAGGATAATTTTAGCGCGGCACTTACAAAGGTAGTAGATGAATCTTCGATCAAGAAGAAAGAGATGGAAGCCAAGTATGTGTTAGAGGAACAAGAACAACGATACTTATCATTTGTTTTCCAATAATTTCACCTTTGCCAGTACTTGCGCATTTTCAGGCTCCATTTCCAGGACTCTTTCGTAATAGTACAGGGCTTTTTTATCTCTTTTCAGTCCATGGTAACAATCGCCAATTTCAGTGAGTAAAAAAGCGTCCATATCATAAGCATCTCCTAATAGATGGTAGGCTTGAAGTGCTTCATGCCAGCGCTGTTGCGTGTAGTTCGCATAACCAATCCAGCGGTATCCATCTTTATTAGGCAAAAAGGTAAAATTTACTTTTTCCGAAAAACGGTTGAAGTGTTGTGTGTAGTCATCTGCTACAACATTGTCATCAGGGTGAATAAAACCGAAACTATAACCATCGTAGATGAACTTAAGTCCTTCGATTACGCCATACATGTACATCGAATTATGATATTCATCTGGGTAAAACTTGCTTGAATAATTAATGTTCCCTTTCTCTTTCAACAAAGTACAGAGTGAGTCTACTGCGGTAAGGAAGTAGGTGTCTCGCTCCTCTCCGCCTTGTGCATAGCTCACAAATACATTCGCTCTATTACTTTCCGTAAGCTCCTTTCGCAGGTGATGAAGAACATCAGATCTGTTGTACCAAATACTGGGATCAAGGATTTGATATGCTTCAAACTTTGTGGATTTGTCCAATAAATAGGCACAGTAATAGCCGCCAAGTGAGTGACCAATAAGCATGTCGAAACCATTGGTGTTGTACGTATAGTTTATGTATGCAGCCACTTCGCCTTCCAGAAACTTCAGGTATTGTTCACCCCCAGAGGTGTTTTCTTTGTTAAAAACCGAAGTTGAGTCGTACTCATTTTCATGGTTGTACATCGAGGGGGTAAAGGTGAGGTTCTTGAAACGATGTTGCCAATCAATTTGAGGAATTCCAACAATAATATGATGTGGACACTCATCGTTAATTGCTAACTCACGGGCCAGTGCACGTGTGATATCAAAACGCCATTCGGCATCCAATACATAGAGCACAGGATACGACTGAAGCGTATCATAGTCATCAGGTAAACTAATCCATATATCATGGTCATACCCGAGAAACAATGATTCAATTGTATGCTTTGTGGAACCGATGTCACTTTCCGGAAGTTGCGAAAATGAAAAAAAAGGAAGGAGTAGAATAAATAGTCGGTGCATAAAACGTCGTTTAGCTCTAAACCTAGCGAATACAGCGCAGTTGATCAAACAGAGATTTTCTTGCTCCTAGGATTTCTAACCCCGGAAGTAATCAAGTACAATTTGCGCTTTCGCTTTACCAATGGTGTCAATCAACTCTTTTTCCGATGCCTTACGAACCCCTTGAATAGATTTAAAGCGTTTGATCAATTCTTCATAGGTTTTTTCTCCAATTCCTTTTATCTGCGTGAGTTCAGAAGTTAAAGCACCCTTACTTCGTTTGTTGCGATGATGCGTAATTCCAAAGCGATGGGCCTCATTCCGTAAGTGTTGAATCACCTTCAAGCTTTCGGATCTTTTGTCTATATAAATTGGCAGGCTGTCACCTGGGAAAAAGATTTCCTCGAGTTTTTTAGCAATTCCAACAATGGCAATCTTGTTTCGAAGCTCCAGATCATCCAGTGCTTTAAGCGCTGAGCTTAGCTGTCCTTTTCCACCGTCGATAACAATCAGTTGAGGTAACGACTGCCCTTCTTCTTTTAATCGACGGTAGCGACGATAAACAGCCTCTTCCATTGATGCAAAATCGTCAGGACCTTCAACAGTCTTGATATTAAAATGGCGATAGTCCTTCTTACTAGGCTTTGCATTCCTAAAAACAACACAGGCAGAAACAGCATTTGTTCCTTGAAAGTTGGAGTTGTCAAAACACTCTATGTGAACAGGAAGCTCTGTGAGTCTGAAATCTTTTTTGATTTGTTCCAAAATGCGTTCGGTATGCCGCTCTGGGTTGACAATTTTCTCATGCTTCAATTTCTCCATGCGGAAAAACTTGGCATTGCGCTTAGACAACTCCACCAATGCTTTTTTGTCACCTCTATGTGGCATGAAATAGGAAAAGCTATCTGTTCCAAACCCTAATTCTCTTTCAACGAGCACTTCCTTTGAGCGACTGTTAAAACGTTCACGCATCTCTGGCAGCACATATCCAATGATGTCCTCCTCTGTCTCGTCCAGCTTTTTTGAAACCTCAACAGTTAACCCATGTACGATCGCCCCATTATTGATCATGAGGTAATTTACGTAGGCTGTCTTCGGGTCCTGCACTACGGTAATCACATCAACTTCGTGAATAGTTGGTGAAACAACAGTGGACTTGGCTTTATAGCGTTCAATAATTTCAGCTTTCGCTTTGATGTTCTGCGCCTCTTCAAATTGCAGATTTTCTGCAAAAACCTGCATCTGTCCTTTCAGTGATTTGACCACTGCGCCAAGGTTCCCCTTTACGATGTGCTCAATATCCTTGATGTATTGATTATAAGTCTCTTCTGATTCATGCCCTTCGCAACCGCCCTTGCAATTACCAAGGTGATATTCTAAACAAACCTTATGTTTTCCAGCTTCAATCTTTTTAGGAGATAAGTCGAGGTTACAAGTACGCAAAGGATAAATTTCGCGAATCAGTGAAATCAGTGTGTTAACTACTTTTACGCTTGGATAAGGACCATAATATTTGGAACCGTCTTTGATGAGTCTTCGCGTTGTAAAAACCCGGGGAAACGGTTCGTTTTTGATACAAATCCATGGGTAGGTTTTATCATCTTTTAGCTGGATATTGTACTTCGGCTGGTACTTTTTGATGAGGTTGTTTTCCAATAAAAGCGCATCCAACTCCGTATCAACGACAATGTATTTGATGTCGGCGATCTGTTTCACCAAAATGCGGGTCTTGCCGTTCTCCTGATTTTTGTTGAAGTACGAAGAAACCCGTTTTTTCAGGCTTTTAGCCTTTCCAACATACAGAATTGTACCGTTCTTATTATAGAACTGATAGATCCCGGGTTTATCGGGAAGAACTTTAAGCTTGAGTTGAATTTCCGGCTTAGATGGCATCACTCAAAGTTAAGGATTTAAGCGGTTACCGGCTTGTTTAAATATTTTGAAAGACTATTTGATTTTAGTTCGAAATAATCTCGTATAGCTCGTTCAAGTTCGGCGAAATAATGATTTCAATACGACGATTCTTGGCTTTGTCATTCGGATCGACAGGAATATATTCTGACCTTCCAGCCGCCATCAATTGCTTGGGATCGATGGTGGAGTTTTCCATCATAATCGAAATAACAGAAGTCGAGCGAAGCACGGATAGTTCCCAGTTATTTTTAGGGTGCTTTGTTCCGGCCATTTTATCAGTGTCGGTATGCCCCTCCACAATAATCTCTAAATCTTTCTCAGATTCCAGTACCTTGGCCAAATCAACGAGTGCTTGTTTTCCTTCAGCCTCTACTTCAATGCTCCCTGATGCAAAAAGTAAACGTGCTTCAAGGCTAACATAGATCTTTCCGTTTCGCTCTTCTACCTTCAATCCTTTATCAGTGAAGGAGTTCAAGGCTTTTGCGACTTTGTCTTTCAACAATTGTGTTGCCTCGTCTTTGTCTCGAATTAATTTCTCCAAATCATGCACGCGTTGCTCTCGATCTGCCAATAACTCTTCCTTTGCACGTAATTCACGCTCAGCCTTCAATAGTTCATCCTCGCGCTTTTGCAATTCAACCTTTTTTGCCTCTAATTCACCCTGTAACGTGGCTACGTCTTTTGCTCCAGTGAGACGCAATTTGGCGTAGTTGTTTTCCAATGTTTCGTTGATTTGTGCGATCTTATCATATTTAGCAAGTAAGGTGCGGTATTTGTTTCCAAGATCAGCGGTATCAGCTTTTAAAGCACTAACTTCCTTTCCAAGAACTTCCGCTCGAGTGCCGAGAGTTTTAGCATTCGCTTCTGCATCTAACGCCTTTGACTTAAAAGAAGCAAGGTCTTCGCTGCATTGCTTTTCTTTTTCAAGTAGTTCATTGTAGCGTTTGGCAGGAACACAGCTGGCCAAAAAAACGGTGAATAAAAGAAGTCCTCCAAATAATCGCATATCAAACGTTTTTATGAAACAAAGATGATGAGAAGCCCCCTTCATTCCTTGCAACAGAGGGATTTTTATGCACAACGCAAGTTGAATAACTCCAATCTTTGACCATGCCCCAGAAAAGACTAAGTGTAGAATATTCGTTTATATTTGGATTAACATGAACACGAAAAAGACGGCTGGAGAAGCAAAAAATCACATGCACTTATTCGGTGTGCTTCTGTTGCTGGGTCTCTTCTTTTTGTACTATCCATATATCCAAAATTATTCGACAACACCTAAATGGATTTTCCTGGGGATTTTTGGTCTGGGCCTGGCCTTTTTTGGAAGTAAAAAAAGACTTTCATGGTCCTTGGGTCTAACCCTCTGGGCGCTTTTTGTCATACAGTATTTAATTCAGTGTAACTGGTCGTATAACTTCTGGGATTCACTTATTCGTTCGACCCCTTTAATACTTGCTCCGATCATCGCATTGCTCTTAAAAAAGCAGAGTCGTGATATCCGTGAATTATGGTCAGTTATTGGAACCATTGCCATGTTCTTGATTTTACCACTCCTATTGTATACGTTACTCCAAATTTTAGGGCTTTACTTAGGCGGAGAGTATACGCATCAGTCTACTTATGACTTCAGGTTTACATTCGGACATAGAAACCAATTCGTGCAGCTACTGGCTTTGTTGATTCCCGTTTTAGTGATGGCCAGAATGTATGCTCAACACCGTTGGAAAAAACACTTGTTTGTCACGACTATTGTGCTGATCTACATCACGGCGGTATTGCTCATGAATCGAACGGTATTTATTGTTTTATTCGGGATTTATCCACTTGGGGCTATCGTTCTTTTTGCAGTGAAACAAAGCAAGAGGTTTAGACGAAACCTTTATTTGATAGGGTTGGTTGGGTTCATTGCCGGCGGAGCGATTATATTCAGTCCAATTGGGAAAAAACTGCCGGTTGTCAATGATTTGTTGGCAACCAGTTATGGTAGCGGAAACGAACGTGTACGGATTTGGAAAAACTCTGTTGATCTTTGGAAGGAAGATTTCTTCATCGGAAAAGGTTCAGGCGACTGGAAGATAGAAATCTTAAGAACAGATCTTATTCATACCAAGGCTGATCAGGGGCAAGTGTTTTATCAGCGTGCACACAATGATTTTTTGCAAGTTGCTGTTGAAAATGGTTTACTTGGTGTTGTACTCCTCCTTGCTTTCTTCGTTGTTATTTCAATACAACTATTACGCTCAGATGCTGAACGGAACATTAAGGTCGTTTCCTTGTTCGGAATTTTAGGGTTCGTGGTCATCGCTAATTTTTCATTCCCACTGGAGAAGGTCGAGCTTCTGCTTTTACTTTTTTTATTTTCTTCTCCGGGATTTCGCGAACATTCAGGAGAAGAAAAATATAGAAAATTAGAACTGTCAGGTGTCTTTGCGCTTGTTTCCCTGGTCACAATTATGGCTTCAATTTGGTTCAAAAACGAACGGCTTTACTTCGATTATAAGTCAGGGATTGATCGTGATGCTTTTGCACAAATAGACAAAACGTTTTACACGATTGATCCTACGTCCACGCCGCTCTATTGGAATGTTGGAAACGAGTCCTATGAGCAAGGAAACTTTAACGACGCCTTGCCGAACTATGAAAAAGCATTGCAATACAACCCGTATCATGTGCACGCACTTAACAATTTGGGAAGCTGTTTTTATTCCCTCGGCGAGATAGATTACGCGGAAGAGCAATACGAAAAAGTGTTAGAAATAAACCCCCGATTTGTTGAAACGTTGATGAATTATGCCTCACTTCACTTCAACCGAAATGACATAGATGGAGCGTTGAACACAATATTGAAAGTGCCTATTGATCAGGAGCCTGAAAACTATCGTTTGTTTATTACGACAATTGCTCAAGACAAGTTTAAATGGCTCATTGAGTTATATGATGAACCCGGATTTGAAAACTTCATGATTGAGAATTATAATAATCCGGAACTGATGTATCAAATTTCTGTTAATTCACGTAATTCCTGGGCGAGTTATGAAGATGAAATGCGCATCTATTATGAAAAAAATGTAAAAAACTTGTAGCCGGTGCAACCCTTTCTAAACGAGAGGCGTTAATGGGGTTAGGAATGCAAAAAGTTGGAGCGTCCGGCATTTTAGTTTAAATTGCAGAAGCTTAACTCCATGAAAGCAAAAAAAGTACTTATGAAACCACTAGTAGCACTCATTACTTGTCTGATCGCGTCAGTATCATTTGGACAAATAATTACTTCTGTTTCACCTTCTTCGGGTGAGCAGGGAACGGTCACTTTACCTATTACCATTTCAGGTTCAGGAACGAGTTTTTCGAACGCAACATCTACCGTTGTTGAAATATCACAAGGCACAAATACGCTTCAAGTTCTTTCCGTGGGTGCGGTAGCGCCTGAGTCAGTTGATTTGAACATTCGCGTTTCAAACCAAGCGCCGATTGGGAATTACACAGTTCGTGTATTTGACCAAAATGTTGGAATGGTCGATATGCCGAATGGTTTTACCGTGTTGCCAAATAGTAACCCTGCTACACTTTTGAACACGTCTCCCGAACTGACATCTGGGACACAACAGTCTTTACCGGTTACGATCACAACAGACAACACGAATTTCTCACAAGCGACGGATAACACAATTTATTTGTCTCAGGGAACTTCAACGATTTTACAACCAATCCCAGGTTCAGTAACAGTGCTAAATGACAATGCGATTCGTGCATCATTTGATATCAGTCAATCTGGAGCTACAGTTGGTAGTTATTTCAATGCGCATTGTGGGAATTCATTCGATGGATATTTTGATGATATGAATGCAATTGCGGTTACCGACGCCACGGAGGTTTCCGGAATGATCAATTACAGTGGAACGTACAACGGAGTTGTGGAACTATACCAGGAAAACACGGGAATTAACCCAAGTACATATTCATTGGTGGCATCAACGCCTGTGGTTGGAAACTCTTATGTTGTAACCGACTTGGCCGAAGCAACATACTTAATTCGTTCTGTTCCTTTAGGAATGTCAGATGTTGTTGCAACGTATTATCCGAACAATATTCTTTGGCAAAACGCCACGTCAGTGACACCTGTTCCTGGGGTGCCGGGTCAATATGATATAACACCATTCCCAAGTCTTATCGCGAATCTTTTGGGTATCACAGTAAACGGAACGTTGGGCTATGGTCCAAATGGATTCAACAAAGCGAATATTGTTTTTGCTGAAGGAGTGGAAGTATTCTTACGAGATACAGACAACAATGCTTATCTGCAAACAGTAACGGACGCCAATGGAGCTTATTCCTTTGCGAATATTCCAGATGGTAATTATGAGATTATGATTGATATCCCAGGCTACGAGCAGGTATCAACATACACTTTTACGGTGAGTGGTTCGAGTGTAGATATGAATGACCTCGACTTCTTGATTGATAACAATGAAATCTTTACATCTGGTTTCATGGGACTGCCAAAACTGGATAAAGTCAATTTGAAGGTTTATCCGAACCCATCTGAAGGAACATTCAACATCTTGTTACCAACTAATCTCAGTAGCTTCGAGATAAGCGTGTATAATTGTGTTGGGACAAAGGTGTTTGAAGAATCTGTTGAGCACAACACAAGCAATACATTCAAGGGCGACTTGTCAGGAGTAGCGGAAGGTGTATACATTGTACGACTTATCGGTGAAGGACTCACTGCAGAAACAAGAATCGTAAAGCGCTAAACTTTTCATCGAAGTAATTCCCGTTGATGTTTAACTGTGAAATTATCTGATATCTTCGCAGCAGTAAATGACGGGATAATGAAATTAGTTTTTTCAGTTTTCACACTGAGTCTTCTCTTGGTGAGCTGTGCATCTTCTGAAGAAGTCCATCAAACGGAAGTAACAGAGGAGGTGGAGGAAACAGCCGCAGAATTACTTTTATTGGAAACAATTCATCAAGGCGCATTGTTTGGCGCAGGTGAAGAAGGTATTCCACAGATGAATAAAGTTATTCGCTCATATACGGAATGGTTAGCTTTCATCAAGCAAATGGATAGTGTGAACCCAGTTTCGCAAGAATTCAACGATCAATCGTTAAACTTTGATCAAGATATGGTGATCGTTTGTTTTGATCAAGTGCGTGAAAGTGGAGGATACCAAATGCACATTAAAACAGCTGTGGGATATGCCGAAAGAATCGATCTTTTCTACGAAAGAGTTCAACCCGAAGAAATGGCCACGTCAGTAATGACGCAGCCATATAGTATTGCTAAGATTCCTCAATCAGAATTACCGGTCACCTTTATTGAGGCGAAGTAAACTTACTACTTCACGATAAACTGCTCTGTTCGTAGCTGACCGTCGATCTCTAATGTGATAAAGTAAACCCCTGCATCAAGTCCTTCGGTCTCAATCAATGCGAGGTTCGAACCAGTTACGCCGTTTACGAGTAATTGTTGAGAGACTTTCCCGGTTACATCATGTACAAACATGCGGACGGGAGCATTATTTTGAAGGTTAAAATGAACATTCAGGTCGGCATCCGTCGGGTTGGGATAAACAGAA
Source organism: Flavobacteriales bacterium UBA6051 (assembly GCA_002427735.1). Classification (GTDB taxonomy): domain Bacteria; phylum Bacteroidota; class Bacteroidia; order Flavobacteriales_D; family Crocinitomicaceae; genus UBA4466. The sequence goes on along the minus strand of DIYP01000016.1, from coordinate 641,579 downwards.
AATTCAAACGCTCCTTCGTTCTCAAAAAGACTTGCCGCGATGATATCATTCGACGGACTACCTGAATAAATATTAATGTTGTCCAAATAGAAATTATTACCATCACCGCTCTGGAAACGGAACTTAATTCGGAAATCACCAGTAAAGAAAGTTGATGTCACATTTGTAACATGAACCGTTGTCCAGTGACTCGTGTCTGTTGGTGTCCATGGAGCATTTTGCTCAAGATCAGATAAGAATACTCCCTGTAATACCTTACGCAGAGTCCAAGAACCATCACAACTGCCCTTCACAAAGAAGCGAAGACCGTCGTCACTACTGGAATTCCGTTGTCTATGAGAATAACGGAAGCTGACAGTAACCTGATCATTATTTGGATCGAGGCTGGAAAGATCTATTGGACCAGAAATAAGTTCATCAACACTGCCTGAACTTTGCCCATGATTACTCAACCTTGCACATTTTGTTCCACTGAGAGATGTCAGACTTGTAACGAGGAAGGTATTATTATTATCAGCGTTAAATGTTGACCAGGTTGATTGACCAATAAAACTTGGAATATTCTCAAACCCTTCGAAGTAAGGAAGCGGTTGCGCTAGTTGCACGAAAACATAATTCTGGAAGAACACCGAGTCTGATCCTGCACTATTGGTAACTACGAGTGAAGCATCCTGAAAGCCAGCAGTAGAATAACAAACTGTCGGATTTTCATCTGTCGAAGTTGCTGGAGTTCCATTCGGGAAATACCATTGATAAGTTGAGCCGGCATCTGTATTGATAGATTGATTTAAAGCTTGAACACAACTCATAGTGCTGATAGAATCACAATCAACAGTAATGTTTGCGTAAGGACTGCTCCATGTACATCCGAACTCTCCAGGAGTTTTACGAATAGCAACAGCGCGCTCACTTCGCGCACCATTTGGCCCAAATGACCGAACGCTGAACCAGGCATCGTCAGTGGCTGGAACAGGAAGCGTAAAGTTAGTCGCAGTGGTAGTTCCCATAGCATCCATGTAAGTGTTTCCAAGCATGTAAACTTCATAAGAAGTTGCTCCTGAAACGGCATCCCATGTGAAGTTAAGTGAGTCAGGACACGCCCATCCAAACCCTAAATTGTCAGGAGTTCGGATAATAGAAAATACCTCGTCACTTTCATCCATTTCTGCACCGCGTGTAATACGAACAAGTGCTTCTCCAGTGAGTACATTTGGAATTGACCAATTGGCAAAGCGCGCAGTAGCTGCCGGGTTAGAAATAGTATTCCAGTTGGCTCCATTGTCCGTTGAATACTCAAGCGTAAATGGCGTAGTACCTTCCGAAGCATCCCAGCGAATTCGCTCAGAAGTTCCAGGCTCTAACCCTTCACCTCCTACAGGATAAGTTAATAAAACCTCATCACGTTCGAATTCATATACGATAAAGTATTCCTGAGGACCTTGAGGTACAGCAAAACCATCTATAGAAATGGAGTAATTTCCTGGAATTGGATTATCGATGGTGACTTGTTCCATGTTGTTCAAGTTGTCAACCGCGCGAACAGCATTCTGATCTAAAGTCGTTGCGTTTGGAGAAGGGTCAAGCACCCATGGGTCAAAGGCAACCATTCCTGGGTCTGTCACTTGCATATTCAAATCGTTTACAAGTGCAATCGAAGCATTGGCGGTACCTTCATAGTCTGCCCAATAAACCATGATCTTCAATTTCGTCACTCCCGCTGGTACGGACAAGTTGTGTATGTCGTTATCTCCCTGACTGATGGAGGCTGTGATATAATTATCCTGAGAGATTAACTCATGTGATTTGATAGCATTGATGCGTCCCCATCCGTGCTTGAAATCTGGACCAGGATTTCCGAGGTCTTCCGCCGTATTAAGTATAGCTGCTTTAATTAAAGCCGAGTTCGGATTCGCACCTCCATTCGCATCTTTGTAGGCATGGTAGAGCTGAGTAACAACTCCCGCAACACCCGGACACGACATAGATGTACCTGTCTTGGATTCATATAGATAGTCAGAAACAGTAGATACAACTGATGTTCCAACACCACAGATATCTGGTTTAATTCGACCATCGGTAGCAGGTCCTCGACTGCTTGAAGTATTTAATGCATCAGTGGCAGTGAGGTTTCCAACACAGATAACATTTTTCGCAGACTTGTGTCCGCCAGTAATATTTCCCCAGTTAGATCCAGCACCATAACCGCAATTACTTGTCCCTGAATTACCTGCAGAGAACACGTGCATCAGAGAATTATAATCATGAATTTGCTGATCGAGTTGTCGAGCTCTTGAGTCATACCCTCCATTACATCCTGCACTATAGCTTTTGGAAGTGATTACCAAATCCTCATTATTGTAAAGGTTTGGAACATCGTCATAATTAGCATTGCTACTATTATAAACCAAAAGGAAAGCGCCAGACGCCATTCCTTCATAGCGTGGATTTAAATTTCCAGCACCCATAATTGTTCCCGCTACGTGGTCGCCATGATCATTCGCATCATTGGTACTACACCCATTACAGTTTGATTGATCTATTCTGCCTTGATAATCGATATGGTCTCCAATATATCCATCATCTTGCATCATGACAGTAACGCCTGTTCCATCATATTGAAGCCCACTGGCATAATCTGTAGCTAACATATTGCTGCGATGGTTTGTTCTTCCATCAATATTTTCTGGCTCACCTGGAGCTTCAAGCGCCTCGAAATAGGAAAAAGAAGGGATATTATATATAGCATCCAACTGATCCAGACTTGCACGGAAATGAATAGTATTGGCAGAATTTGCTTTAATGATTTCAACACCACTCTCCTTTAAACGTGATACAGCGTCTGCCTCAGAAATCCCATCGAAGTATATTCCATAGAGTTCAATTTGATTCGTGCCATAAAGTGTCCAGTGCGGATAATTCTCCGTGTATAGCGCATTGCTCAATTTGAATCGCTGATCAATAGCCTCAACACTTCGGATTCCATAAGACGCAAGAGAGGCTACATTGGCATTCACTGAAAACTCTGCAAAAAAGGCATTATGTGGAATGTAGTTTAAGAGACGCACCCCTTGATTTTGGAGGGCTAATTTCTCCTCATTTGTTGGCAAATCACTAAAATGTACGAGACGGTAGTAGTGATTTCCGACTAATTCTTCGCTAACGTACAATGGTTCATTTTTTAACACATTTACGTTATTTGGAGGAAAATAATTTCCTGATTTAAATAGGATGCTGTTCTGCTGAGCGAGTGCCTGGCTAGACATAAATACAGCGCTCAGAACTGCTAACAGTCTGATATAGTTCAACATAAGGCGTTCTAGTTTAATTCAATAGCCCTTCAAGATACGGAAAAGAACAATGCAAGTAAAGTAATCACTCGAAGAGAGGGCAGCTTGCCGTTGAAGTTTTACGCGGTTTGCAAGTGGTGAATCTTAAGGAAACTTCATGCGTGTTTTGAGCGGCAATTTGAATTCGGGAAAGGGTGTAATCAAATGAATACGCTATGGAAAATTGTTCCTGAATTTTAATGGAGGCAAATGCGATAAGCGCATCCGTATTTCTGTAACCCAATCCAAACCCTAGCAGATTTCGATAATCGAAATGAAGATTTAAATCGATGGATGCTGGTCCCCTGGGAGGAATGCGCAAGTTAACAGCGGGAAGGAGCGACATTGTTTCGTTAATTCCCAAGCGGTACCCTCCATTTAACGAGAAGTGAAAACGATTACGCGAAGTGTTTCCAATATTCTCCCATCGACTGGGGAACAAATTTCTTAAGGACAAGCCAATGTAATAGTTCTCGTCGTTGAACCAGGCTCCAAAGGTAGCATCGGGTGCGACGAAAGACGCCTCATTTTGAACTGCAGGATCAGGATCGGTAGTGTTGATTTCAGAAGGGTCAAACCCCATTTGCATAATACCACCAAAAAGACCCAGAGACAATCGCTTGAACTTATCAAAATTGAAATGCGCAGCATAGGCAAGATTGACGCGGTTCACATTGAACTGTCCGATTTGATCGGTTTCAAATTTCACACCCATTCCATGACGAGCGCTGAGGTACTTTTTTCGTTTAGAGTCAAGGGGTACACTTACCGTTAAAAAACCACTTCTTGGCGCTCCATCAAATCCGACCCATTGTAGCCGATAAAGGCTGTGAATATCAACGCATTTTTTGATTCCAGCATGAGCAGGATTTCCGGCAAACTGATGCATTGCCCACTGCGAGTATTGTGGGATTTGCTGTCCGAAGGCTTGAAAGGCACAAGTTACGATCAGTAAAAGGAATGCTCTCATCAACGAATAACAGTTAAGGATCCATTGAGAACCTGGCCGTCTCCAAGTTCAATTACATAAAAGAAAACACCCTCTGCTAACTCTTTCCCTCTAATAGTGCCATCCCAAGTTTTGGCCTTGGAATAACCAGTTGTCTGAAAAACTTCTTGACCCCATCGGTCGTAGATTTTTACAGCGTTGTCAGGGTACAGTTCAATGCCCTCAATAAGCCAGACTTCATTGATGTTGTCTCCATTGGGAGAAAACGTGTTCGGAACTTCTATCGTTGTTGTGACCGAAATTGTTATATAGTCTATTAAGGTACATCCATTCTCTGTGGCCGTCAGCGAAAGTGTGATGGTTTGCTCAGGAAATACAATAGTTGTCAAAGAGTTAGCGTCACTAAAGAGATAGGAGGGTTCCCAGAAAAAAGTGGGAGCGGTTGTTGATCCGTTCAATGTAACGGCCTCATTTGGGCTCACGGTCAAGTCTTGGCCGGCATCAACAGAAAATGTATAAACGTTTATTGGAGGAGAGTCCACAGAAACCACTTGCGGACATAATGTGTAACAAGCGGTTTCAACAGTGACAATATCCCCATCATTTAAAGCGGAAGTTTGAAATTCAGCTGAATCCGTCACCGCAACTAGATTTCCATTAATGTACCAATTATATTGACTTGTATCCGGGCAGTCTTGAACACTTGCAAAGAAACTGACCACCTCATTTAAGCAAATATCTGTACTTGTCTGATTTATGGAAATAGACGATGCAGTTCTATCTACGGCAGTGCCTGAAATGCTTACCTCGAATGTGCACTCTGCAGCTGACGTAATACCAACACCGTTATTGTCGCCATCAATAACAATAGCGTACATTGTGTTAGCAGTTAATCCACCTGCATTCAGGGTAAAGTTCCCTGTAGCATTTGAAACACAGTTTCCGACTGGTGTGTAAGAACCTGCATTACATGCCACAGCTGCCTCAATGATGGTCGCTTGTAACTCATTATCTTGTCCGGCTCCGTTTTCAAAGACTAAATTTGTGAAGTCGACCTGAACATTGCCCCCGGCAGCATTCGTTGTGAAAGTCAGCCAGATGGTATTGTCGGTCGGAAAACAAAAATTAAAGTCATCTTCGCACCCTGGACAAAAGGTAACATTGGCGCCAATATTATTTACGGTGTAGACCGTATTTGGACAGATTTCCAATGCGTCAGAACATGCATTATACGACTCCTGTGCACGTGTAAAATTCAGTGCTGAAATTAGCATTAACAAAAAAATAACAGGAGGCCGCATAATAATTGAAAACCCTTGGTTTTTCTAGTATTTTAAACAAATTTAAGATAATTTTGACGATCTATAATTTGTATTATTCCACTATTAATGACGCAAGCCATGTCTTTGGCACAATAATAGAAGTTATAGGGTGACGAATCATTAATATCTATGCTTATGAGAAAATTGATTACCCTCGGATTTTGTCTCTTCTTTATAGGTTCTGCGTTTGGTCAGAAATTGGACTATGATAGAGATTCAAAATGGTTTTTTGGATTCAATGTTGGAGGAACGTGGAACACCACAGATGTTCGTAACAGAACGAATTTCGGTTGGGGCCTAATTCTAGGTCGATCTTTCAATTATAATTATGGCAAGAAAGTAAGTTTTGATTTACGACTGAGATACCTTGGAGGTAACTGGTATGGGCAAGACTTTGACACCACAAACGTTTCAGGAAATCCGCTTTACGATCCAGCAAGTGAACTCGTGAGTCGCTATGATTCATTGGGTTACACGGTGAACAATTTTAATACTGAAGCACATGAGTTAGGACTGGAATTGGTACTTCACTTGAATAGTCTCAGAGAAAAGACCGGTTGGGACCCCTATATTTTTGGTGGTATTGGAGCGGCTTGGAGTCAGACGAACGGAGATTTGTATTCTCAGGACGCTCAGGATACGGCTAGTACCTTGTTTTATCAATACGCACCCGGAACAACGACGAAAGCGGAGCTCAATCAGCTAACTGACGGGATTTATGATACGCCTCTAGATGGAAGTGGGAGTGGCTACTCCGTGACAATTGTACCAAGTTTGGGAATAGGGTTGGCTTATCAGGTAGGGCCTAAGTTTTCTATTGGCCTGGAACATCGAACAATGTTTTCGCTGCGAAATACCTTTGATGGCTATCAGGGCACTTCAAAGAAATGGGGGCTAGATAATGATCTATACCACTATTCAGGACTGTCGATGAAGTTTAATATCGGTAAGCGGGTTGATGATGTTAGTACAAATACAAACACGAATGGTGTTGTTGCAGGCGGGGGATGTGAGAACCCTGAAATCAATTTTCAACGACCCAATCAGCGTGTAATCAACATAGACACCCCTACTTATACTGTTGAAGCAATAGTAAAAGAAGTGGCTGGTCGCGAAAACATTCAGTTTTTCGTTAACGGAAATCTGTCTACCAACTTTACCTATAATGCTTCGAATGATAAATTCCAGAGTACTGTAGCATTGAACCCAGGTGAGAACACATTCGTGATCAAGGCGTCCAATGCATGCGGAACAGATGAAGAAAGAGTAACTATCAACTACTCAGATTGTACGCCACCGCAAGTTGACTTTATTCGTCCTGCTGGGAATTCTATTTCAGTGGAACAAGCAACGTATGTGATTAACGCGACAGTTATCAATGCGGACAATATAGAGTATCAGATAAACGGATTGAATTCTAATAACTATTCGCTTTCCGGAAATACTTTTACAAGCAACTTACGCCTTCAGAACGGCATGAATACGATTCGTATAATTGCGCGCAATGAATGCGGTGTAGATGAGCAAACAGTTCAGATTAATTATGTTGATTGTACTCCGCCTGCAATTACGCTTTTGACGGGGTCAGGAAACATAACAGTTACTGAACCAGTTTATACCTTGAGTGCAACAATTGCAAATATTGTTGGTCGAGAGAACGTACAGTTCTTGGTAAATGGTGCAAATGCAACGTTCAACTATAACGCTTCAACGCGTAAATTCCAGAGTTCTATTGCGCTGAACCCTGGAGTAAACACGTTGCAGATCATTGCAAATAATGACTGCGCCAACGATACGGAGACCATTACTGTTAATTATTCTCCCTGTGTACAACCGGTTATTTCTTTTATTCAGCCTGCAGGAGGCAGTGTAACGGTGAATACTACCAGCACATTGATTAGAGCGACAATTCAAAATGTGACTGCTGCAAGTCAGATTCAGTTAAGGGTGAATGGAGTAGTACGTGCCGGCGGATCATTTAATAGCGTTACCAAGATATTTGAACAAACAATTTCGCTGATTGATGGAGACAACATTGTCGAAATCCGAGCAACGAACGAGTGTGGTTCGGAAGTTAAAACAACAAGAGTAATTAAGCAACCTTGTGTAGGGCCGCAACTTTCAATGGTGCAGCCGAGTTCACTTATAACATCTCAAGAGAATGCCAGCTTGTTGTTTAAGGCGATGGTGTCAAATGTAACATCAACAAGTCAGATCAAACTGTTCCTTAATGGGATTTCAATTTTCGGAGGAACATACAATTCAAGTACGCGGATTTTCCAAAAATCATTGAACTTGAACCCAGGGAACAATACGATTAAGTTAATCGCCACGAATGACTGTTCTTCGCAAGAATTGGTTTACACGGTAACGTACAGACCCTGTACAGCTCCTGAGGTAACAATGGTATCACCGGCTGCATCAACGAGTACGTCAAACCCAACGACGCAGGTGAGTGCATTGGTGACGAATGTTAGTTCTGCAAATCAAATCATACTAACAGTTAATGGTATGGTCGTTTCAGGCGGGACCTACAACAGTGCAACGAAGTTATTCACCAAATCCATTGCTCTTGCTCAAGGGGTAAATACAATTACTGTAAAAGCCACGAATGATTGCGGTCAGGATCAGCAATCTGTCACAGCCGCCTATACGCCTTGTCTCGGTGCCGAAATTACAATGATAGCTCCTTCAACAGTTTCTTCAACAGTTGAAAACAGCTCATATAACATTCAGGCAACAATCCAGAATGTTACTTCTTCAAATCAAATACAGGTGACGCTGAATGGTTCATCAGTAGGCGGGGGAACGCTGAATGCAAGCACAAGCTTATTCCAGAAGAATATCACGTTGAGCCAAGGAACCAATACAATTACCATTACGGCGAACAATGATTGTGGTGCTGAGTCAGAAACGTTTGTGATACTCTATGAACCTTGTCTCGTTCCGATTGTTACAATGTTGCAGCCAGTTGGTGCGGTAATCTCGACAGATCAACAGAACTTAACGGTCAAGGCAAAGATTGAAAATGTACAGCTTGCTAATCAAATCGTTTTGAAAGTGAATGGTGTAGTTGTTCCTGGTGGGTTATTTAATCCATCGACAATGCTCTTTGAAAATACGATTTCCTTGACTGAGGGTGTAAATACAATTAACATCATGGCTCGCACAAACTGTGGTCAGGATTTCGAGCAGTTTACAGTCAATTACGAACCTTGTAAAGTTCCTGAGATTGCCATGATTAATCCAACTGGGGCATCTGTTGAATCTCCAACTGGTTCGCTACTCGTGAGCGCAATGATTACGAATGCTGCTGCAAATCAAATCAGTCTTACAGTTAATGGAGCAACTGTCGGCGGTGGTTCTTACAACGCTTCAACCGGGCAGTACCAAAATACAATCAATGTTCATTCAGCGCAAAGCACAGCGGTATTGACAGTTGTAACAGATTGTGGGCAGGCTTCGCAGACGTTTGTAATTACCCATGAAATGCCATGTGATGCTCCTACACTTACAATGGTCAACCCTACAACTACAATAGTCAATTCAACAACAGGGCAGGTGCAAATCAATGCACTTGTAACGAATGCATTGGCAAACCAAATTGTTTTAACAGTAGACGGAGCCGTTGTGAATGGAGGCTCTTTCAATGCTACGAATGGTCAGTACCAGAATACGGTTAACGTGCAGAACCCATCGAGCAATGTTCTTCTGAAGGTATCGAATGATTGTGGTCAGGCGATGCACAGTTTTGTTATAAAATATGAGGAGCCTTGTGACGCACCAAAGCTGATTATGATAAGTCCAGTTTCTCCAACAGTAAACTCTTCTACGGGAGAAGTAGAGATAAAGGCGACTATCAACAATGCAATGGCTGATCAGATTGTTCTCACTGTAAACGGAAATACAATTGCTGGAGGTTCTTACAGCGTTTCAACAGGTCTGTATCAAAATATAATTACAGTTCAGAATCCTTCCAACACGGTTATTTTAACGGTAAGCAATGACTGTGGACAAGAGAAGTACAGCTTTGTAGTAAAGTATGAGGAACCGTGCACACCTCCTACGTTGACCATGATAAGCCCTTTAACACCAACGATAGGTACCGCGGTGGCTGAAGTTGAGGTTAAGGCTACCATTAACAATGTTTTAGCTGATCAGATCGTCCTAACTGTAAACGGTAGTGCAGTCGCTGGGGGTTCATATAACGCTTCAACGGGTCTATATCAAAATACTGCAATAGTACAGGATCCTACTAGTAATGTTGTTTTGACAGTTACGAATGATTGTGGGCAGAAGCAACACAGCTTTTTGGTGAAGTATGAACAACCGTGTGACCCACCGAAACTAACAATGGTAAGTCCTACAGCACCTAGCATCAGCTCCACAACTGGAGAGGTTGAGGTGAAAGCAATTATTGAAAATGCCAATGCTAGTCAAATTACACTTTTGATAAATGGAACTGCTGTTCCAGGTGGTTCTTACAACGCTTCGAATGGCAGATTTCAGCAGTTAATTACTGTTGCGGACCCTACAAGTACAATCTTGTTGAAGGTTCTAACAGAATGCGGAAAGGCGGAACATAGTTTTATTGTAAAATACGAACAGCCATGTAATGCTCCCGTGATCAATATTCAAGCTCCTACGTCAACGAATATTACAACGGAGCAATCAAGTATTTCCATTCAGGCTTCAGTGCAAAACGTAGGTCAGGCGAATCAAGTAGGTGTCATGGTGAATGGCACCCAGGTGCCAGGAGGAAACTTCAATCCTTCTACAGGAATCTTTACACAGACAATTCAGTTATCAGAAGGACTGAACACGATAAAGGTAGGAGCGCAGACGGATTGCGGGCGTGAAGTAAAAACAATAATCGTTTCTTACAAGCCTTGTAAGGCTCCGGAAATCACAATGGTTAACCCAACTGGGTTAAATACAACATCAACGTCTGGTACATTGTTGGTTCAGGCGAATATCGCTAACGCTACGGCAAATGAAATAACGATGACTGTTAACGGAGTTCAGGTTAGTGGAGGATCGTTCAACGCCACTACTGGTCTTTATCAGAACAACATTACAGTTCACGAACTGGTAAATACGGTTGTGCTTACGGTTAACACTACTTGCGGACAAGTTTCTCAAACGTTTGTGGTTAATCATACGGCACCATGTGATGCTCCTTCAATTAATATTACTGCGCCTACGTCATCTGTTACAACGAATAGTTCCGTTAATCTTCAGGCGCTTATTCAGAATGTGAATTCAATTAACCAGATCATTTTGAAGGTAAACGGTGTTACGGATCCAGGAGGAGCATTTAACCCTTCATCAGGAATATTCCAACGTACAATTAATCTCTCTGTAGGAAATAACACAGTAACCATCACCGCACAGACGGCGTGTGGAATTGACAATAAACAATTGGTAATCAAGCGAAACGAAGAACAAAAGATTACGATTTGTCATTACCCTCCTGGAAATACAGGAAACCCTCAGCAGATAGAAATACCTCTTTCTGCATGGCCAGCACATCAAGCTCATGGTGATGTTATCGGTCCGTGTCCTACTACTGGCGGAAACTCTCAGACAAACCCTACAACGGGAACAGGAGCAACCATTGGAGGCTCTGAAAATGGAAACAATGGAACCGTTACAGGCCAAGGTAACAGTGGCAATAGCGGTAACAATGGTAACGGCAATAATGGTGGAGGAGAAGAAAATGGCGGTGGCCGTAAGTCTGAAGAAACGGGCGGAAAGGTGACAACAAAACCCAAAGAAACAGGGAAAAAGGTTGAAAAAGAAGAAGACAAACCCAAGACCAAAGAAACAAGGGGTCGAGGAGGAAAATAACTGAGAATAAATAGTAGAAAGCCATCCGATTTTTTCGGGTGGTTTTTTCTTTGTTCAGGATCCGCCTAATGTTCTGCCCCAATTATTTTTAATAGTCGTCGGATCTAACTATATTCGCACACTTATTTGAAAATAGAAAGATGGCAATTATTGGAAAAATTCGGGAAAAGTCATGGTTGATTTTGATCATCGTTGGGGGCGCGTTGTTGGCGTTCATTTTGACCGACTACAATAAAATGGGTGGAAACACTGAATATGAGTACGGCTACGGAACTGTCTATGGTGAGAAAGTAGACATGGAAGCTTTCAATAAAGAAGTAGATCAGCAACAGGAAAATGCGAACATGCAAGCAGCGCAGCAAGGACAGCCTTCTCAACCTGTTGATAGAGCTCAAGTGTGGACATCTTTTGTTCAGAAATTAGTTTTGGAGAAAGAATTTGCTGCACTTGGAATTCAAGTGAGTGATGACGAATTTGATGCATATCTCTTTGGAAAAAGTGGCTTTAGCGTTTTGCCAGACATTGAAAGCCAATTTAAAGATTCTATCACGGGAATGTTCAATGAAAAATTGCTTCAATCTACGATTGAGCAAATGGAAGATTCTCAGGACCCAGAACAGGTGCAACGATGGGAAGCAAGTAAAGAGTACTACACAAATCGCAGACGTCAAGAGAAGTACTTTGATATTTTGGAGCAAGGGCTTTACGTTACAAAGCTTGAGGCAAAGCATGAGTACACTGCGCAAAAGGAAACGAAGAGTATTTCTTACGTGCTGAAGCGTTATTCTGACATCAAAGATGAAGACATTGATACTTCTGAAGATAAGTTGAAGGCTTATTTTGAGAAGCATAAAGGAGAAAAGAAGTATGAGAACAAAGTCGCGTCTCGTTCTGTTAAATTCTTCGACATAACGATTGATCCTTCATCAAAGGATTCAGCTGCTCACGATGCGTTGATGAGCGACCTGAAGGCAAAATTCGAGACAACTACGAATGACTCGGCATTTGTTATTCAGAACAGTGATTTGAAATTCTTCAACAGTACAAGTCAGGCGACATTCATGCCAGAAAATGCTGAGAAAAAACGTCAAGGAGCTACGTATCCACAATACATGGATACTATATTCAAGGCAGCTGCAATTGGAGACGTAGTAGGGCCATACGAAGACAACGGTAACACACGTATTGCGAAGGTATTAGGATTTAATGAGAACTCGTTAACTGTTCGCCACATCTTGATTTCTGCTCAACGTGAAGATGCAGATGCAGTAGCGAAGGCAAAATCGAAGACAGATTCCATTATGGGACTCTTGACTTCGGATAATTTCGAGCAGTACGTGCTAATGTTCTCAGATGATCCTGGCTCAAAAAATACAGGAGGAAAGTATGAAGACTTCATGGACTACGAAATGGTACCTGAGTTTAGCAACTTTGCAAAAGAAGAGCCAATCGGTAAGATCGGATATGTTCAAACGGATTACGGATTCCATATCATGGAGGTATTGGACCGTAAGCCTGTAAACTATCCAATTCTTGGACTTATTCAAAAAACACTGAAGGCAAGCATTGCAACCGTTGATGAAAAAGAACTAGAGGTAGACAATTTGATTTACAAGTTGAATGATGACCTTGGAGAAAAAGATCCTGGAATGGAGCGCGTGGTATTATTTGATACAATTGCAAACAGAGCAGGATACTTCTCACGTGAGATCACAATTGAGGAAAACAGCCCGCGTGTTTACGGATTTGAATCGAAGATCACAGAGGATAAAATTTTGGAACTAGCCTTTAGCGAAGGAGCTCAAGTTGGAGATTTGGTAAACTCTCCTGTCAAAGAGGGAAATCGTTATGTTATTGCTGTTCTGTCAGGAATTAAAAACAAAGGCGAAGCAAATTTCGTAGACGTAGAGCCTGCGATTACACGAGACTATATCAAAGAGCAAAAGGCGAAGCGATTGAAAGCGCAAATGCTAGAAGCAAACTCATTGAAAGATCTTGAGTCGAAACTGAACTTAACCATCCAAAAAGCGGAAGTTACATTTGCTAACCCGCAACTTACAGGAGCTGGCTTTGAACCTGCGATCACAGGGGCTATTTTCTCTGGCTTGAAAGATGGTGAGCGCTCATTACCATTGGAAGGAAATACAGGTGTATTTGTTGTGCAACTTGAGAAAACAACTAAAGCACCTGCAGTAGCAGATTACAATGCAGAAAAAGATAAACTTCAAGGCGAGTTAGTACAAAATGTTCAGAACTCTGCGATTCGCGGTTTAACGAAACTCGCAGACGTTATTGACAACCGTCGATTCTTCGACTACGGAATTCGTCGTTAATAAACAGACATTAGATGTAAAAGGGGAGCTGATTAATCAGCTCCCCTTTTTTCATATCATAACATACATGTTTCCGGGAAGACTTCGCACCAATCCCTTGACCTCTAAATGAAAGAGAGCAGTATTTAACTTCGTAATGGGCATTGAAGTCTGGATGGCTAAAACGTCAATTTGCATCGCTTTATCTGGTGGGAGTGCATGCACTATGGAAAGTTGATCCTTGCTCAAGTTCTCAAATAATTTCTTTTGAGCAGGCTGCGGCTTTGCTTGTTGATTCCAACCCATCAGTCTAAGAAAATCTTCAGGTTGTTGTACAAGGTGTGCTTTTTGATCAGCAATTAATTGATTGCACCCCAATGAACTTTCCGTATATATGTTTCCAGGATATGCAAAAACATCTCGGTTATAGTCATTGGCAAGCATGGCTGTAATCAGTGAGCCACCTCGCTGTTTACTTTCGATGACAATCGTAGCATCACACAAACCTGCAACTATACGATTGCGTTTTGGGAAGTTTTCTCTGTCAGGATCTGTTCCTGGAATAAACTCTGTTAATAGTCCTCCATTGGAAATCATTTTGCCAGCAAGCGACCTATGCTGTTGAGGATAAATCCGATCGAGCCCATGCCCAAGAACGCCAATGGTGGGGATACTATGCTCCAGTGCTAATTTGTGCGCACAGGCGTCAATACCAAGAGCCAGACCGCTTACTATCGTTACGTCACTGTTGTGAAGAGAAGCAATCAAGTCGGAACAAATGCGCTTACCATAGCTTGTTGCAGTGCGGGTTCCAACAATAGAAACCATTCGTTTACTGTTAAGGGTTGAGTTTCCCTTGAAGTAAAGTATGAGGGGGGCATCAGGACAATTTCGGAGCCTGTGTGGATATTGCTGATCATCGAAAAGGAGTACATGAATATTATTTTTTTGAAGGTGCTCAATGACTTCATCGGCTTTTCTCAGCGCTTTTTCGCGCTGAAGCCCTTGCACAACACTCCTTCTTATTCCTGTTTTCTTCTGAATACCGTTAAGGCTTTCGCGAAACAATTCTTCAGGAGAGTTGTATGCACCCAGAAGTGATTTAGCCTTTATAGGGCCAATGCCGTTTAAAAGTGTTAAAGCAATGTGGTAGCGTAGGTGTGTATTTTCCAAAATAAGGTTATTTGCCTATTTAAGTTAAGGAAAATTACGCTCTGAAAAACCGCCTAAATCCGAAATTTGCCGCTTTTTTCACCAACTCTCCAATCTACTTTACGCTCATTGGCGAGACCTATGCGTAGTGAAACAAAGAACGTGTTAGTTTGAAAGTCACGGGAAGGTCTGTTTGCAAGAAAGTGGTATCCGGTTTGTAAATGTAGCAGCCAAAACTTGAAGCCAACAACAGGAGCTACACCAAATACGTGATTGTCGAAATCTGTGCGAAAAACGGCACTTGCACCATAGGTTAATGCAAACCGATGTGGTTTGATCCAATACCCCATGTCATAACCGAGAATGTTGTATTTAAAATTATAGTTAAAGCCAGCGTTGAGCGCGTGATTAATAGCGTCTCGGAGCTCTACTTTTTTCCAGAGATGCTCTACGCCGAATTCAGCAATTAAATGCTTGCCTCGTAGAAGCCCAAAGTAAGGGCCTGTCTTCCTTATTTTCATCTCAAGGAATGGGTTTTTTAAATCCAATGACGCAGTTTGCTGACCAAAACCTGTTATCGAGAAGAATACTGAAACGAGGAGAATTTGGAGAGATTTATTCATCGTTCACAATTTGTTGTTATCATTAAAACGGTTTATAACACCTCTTTCGTACATGGTGCAGTACGTTTAGCCTATTCGGAGTTTAAAATAATTGGTATTTTAGGCTACTTAAACCAAATGAAACGTCTGCATGAAAAACCTGCTATTACTATTGCTCGTATTGCCTGTTTATGGGCTTTCTCAGATCACAGGAACGATTACAGAAAAGGCGTCAAAAGACCCAGTATTTGGGGCGAAAATTATTGCTAGTTCTGGAGAAAAAGCGTTGAGTGATATCGACGGGCAGTTTACCATTTCTCCTAAAGAATACCCTGTTACTTTGATTATTTCTGCTCAGACAATGACAACAGACACGATGCTTGTTGAAAAACCAGGGAACTACAACATTGCAATGACAGAAACTGTACAAGAGATAAAAACAGTAGTTGTTACTGCAGGACGAAGAGATCAAGATGTTGAAGATGTGCCTATTTCTATGGAGATTATCCGGCCGGAATTATTTGATAATAAAGGGTTGGTAGACCTTGAACAAGCAGTGGACCAGAGCCCAGGGGTTTTTGCTATGGACGGGCAGGTAAGTATTCGCGGTGGGAGTGGCTTTGCCTACGGAGCGGGAAGTCGAGTCTTGTTATTATGGAACGGTATTCCTATTATTTCTGGAGATGCCGGAGATGCAAAATGGAACACGGTCCCAATTGAATGTGCGAATCAAATTGAGGTTATCAAGGGAGCCTCTTCCGTATTATACGGTAGTGGAGCACTCAACGGAATTATATCCTTGTCAGAGCGCGAGCCAACCACGAAAGGAGAATTAAGAGCAAAAATACAATCAGGAGTATATGATAATCCGCGAAGAGCTTCTTTACGCTGGTGGAATAGAAACCCTATGTTCTATCAAGGTGAGGTGTACTATGGGAAAATGTATAAAAAGTTCGGCTATACCATCTCTGTTAATGGTTTCAAAAATGACGGGTACAAACAAGGTGAAATAGAAAATCGTGGACGCGTTACAGGAACACTTTTTTTCCGCCCTGAAAAAATTAAACGAATGAAAGTTGGAATTGGGTACAATGTTCAATTTCAGGAAACAGGAAATTTCATCATCTGGCGAAGTGATACGTTTGCATATACGCCAAGCGGAGGAGCTGACTTAAACGACCCGGCGTCAACATTAACGGTGAATAAGGGTCTAACGATGAACCTTGATCCATACGTCAAATTTTATGATAAAAAGGGGAATTTACACAGCTTAAAAACCCGTTATTATTATGTTGATCGCGACAATATTACGAATGAATCGCAGTCCACGACATCAGGTATTATATACGGAGACTATCAGTTTCAGAGAAAATGGAACAAGGGTACAGTGCTTACCAGCGGAATTACCGGTATTCGAAATGATGTAACCTCGAATCTCTTTGGGGATCATTATTCGAACAATGCAGCGCTGTACACACAATTCGAGAAACGCTTCAATAAATTTGATATCACTGGTGGCGTTCGGTTCGAATACTTTGAACAAGATGGACAGCGCGGAGATTCTGACTTTTATTTCAGGGAAGACTCCACAGGGTTGAAACTTCCAGTGTATCCTATTTTGAGATTGGGAATGCATTACGAGCTTTTCAAGTTTACGCATTTGAGGGCTTCGTTTGGGCAGGGAATTCGATACCCTTCAGTGGCCGAGCGTTATACGCAAACCTCGGTTGGGGCGTTGAATATTTTCCCGAATCCGTCATTGAGACCAGAGACAGGTTGGGCTGCGGAAGTTGGAGTGAAGCAAGTGGTGAAAATTGGTGACAACTGGAAGGGACTTATTGACGTTGCCGGATTTGTTAATCAGTACGACAATATGATGGAATTTACATTCGGTGTTTATGTTCCTGATAGCGTTACACTGATTAGTTTAGACCCGACAGCTTGGAATTATTTAGGAAACTTTGCCGGATTTCAGGCGCAGAATGCAGAAAAAGCACGAATCAGCGGTTTAGAGTTCTCATTCAACAGTCAGGGAAGCATTGGAGATGTAGGCGTAACGTCTTTGTTGGGTTATACTTATATGCAACCGATTAGTTTGAATAGTGACTCGGCCTACGTGGCAACTTTCTCTGACTCAGCTACTACAATGCTTAAATACAGGTTTAATCACTTAGTTAAAGCGGATATTGAATTGAAATGGAAGGGGATTAGCCTAGGTTTTTCTGCGCGTTACAATAGCTTTATGTCTAACGTAGATAAAACCTTTGTCGAAGGAGTTCCTTTGGCCGATGGAACGGAAGTACAAATTTTACCAGGCCTGAAGCAATATAGGGAAGAAAACAACACTGGAAACCTCGTTTTTGATGCCCGCCTTGGGTATGATTTCTTGAAAAATTACCGTGTAGGATTTGCGGTTAGTAACTTATTGAACACAGAATACGTATCCAGACCTGGAGACGTTCAGCCTCCGAGAACATTCTTGTTGCAGTTACAATTAAAGTTTTAAATGAATATTGTAGGAATTATCCCGGCGCGATATGCGTCATCCCGTTTTCCAGGTAAACCATTGATTGACCTTAAGGGAAAGACAATGATCCAGCGTGTTTATGAGGGCGTAAAAAAATCGAAACAATTAGATCGCGTTATTGTAGCAACCGACGATCAGCGTATTGTTGATTCTGTGAAAAGCTTTGGGGGAGAAGTCATGATGACAGACGAGGCACATACTACTGGAACTGATCGATGTGGAGAAGTTGCGGCATCTATTGACGCTGATATTGTTATCAATATTCAAGGTGATGAACCCTTAGTAGATTATCGTCAAATTGATCAGTTATGCGCTGCATTTAATGATGAGAATGTGAATATTGCAACGCTCGGTATTAAATCGGTATCGAAAGAAGAACTTGCTAAC
This sequence comes from Flavobacteriales bacterium UBA6051, assembly GCA_002427735.1. Classification (GTDB taxonomy): domain Bacteria; phylum Bacteroidota; class Bacteroidia; order Flavobacteriales_D; family Crocinitomicaceae; genus UBA4466. The sequence goes on along the minus strand of DIYP01000016.1, from coordinate 623,152 downwards.
CCTAATCGTATTAAGATAGTGCTCAACAACAATAATGACGCATTGTATTTTTCGAGAAGCGCTATTCCAAACACGGTGAATGGAAACCAAGAGGCAATTGCTCAACATGATTTTTTCCGACACATTGGGGTATATGCTTTTAGAAAGCAAACACTTGGAGAGCTTGTGCGCCTTAAGCCTACAGTTCTGGAGAAGGTAGAATCGTTAGAACAATTAAGATGGCTCTATCATGGGTACTCCATTCGTGTGATGGAAACCGATATTGAAACGCCTAATATTGATGTTCCAGACGATGTTCAATCGGTACTGAGAGAACTTAAATAGCCTTATTTTCTTTATTTTTGCAGTGATGACAACTATTGAGCAACTTCTTGGTGATTTGTTACTTCGACACAACTGTGTGATCGTTCCTTCTTTTGGAGGGTTCGTTGCAAAGCAGGTTTCTGCACGTGTGGATTTCAAATCGGGGAAAATGTATCCTCCAAGTAAATCCTTGTTGTTCAACAAACAGCTTATCAATAATGACGGGTTGCTGATTAATGCCTATTCGGTTGCCAATGATGTGAGTTTTGATCAGGCTTCGGAGGCAGTTGATTCGAAGGTTAGAGAATGGCACATGGGTTTAAAGACAGGTGAACGAGTCGAAATTGACAGAATCGGTTACTTGTTTTATGACGCGGAGAAAAACTTGTGTTTTGAACAAGATCGTTTTGCAAACCTTCTTTTGGAGTCTTTTGGATTGGGTCAGGTTCATTTCCTTACAGAAGAAGATGTGCAGATTGCTGAGCGTGAAGTCATCCGCTTAGAAGTAGAAGAAACACTTCAGGAAGAATCGATAGCGACTCCAACAATTATTGTTGATTTACCACAAAAAACAGCTGAGCAGGCCGCAGAGGTTGAACCATCTGAGCAAGAAGTTGCAAATGAACAACCTAAGCGAAGAAAGGTATGGCGTTACGTAGCGGCCGCTTGTATACTTCCTATAGCCTTTTACTCGGTCTGGATTCCCATGAAAACGGACGTTCTTGAATCGGGGGTATTGTCAATAAGTGATTTTAATCCGTTTCATGTAAAAACAGAAGGGGTTTATCAACAACAAGAATTACCAGAAGAAGTAAAAACCACGGAAGGAACCACGCTGGAGCAGCAAGTAAAAGAGCTAGAAGCAGGTGTACATACATATACCTATGCGTATGATGATGACACAAATATTGCTGTTGTTCTTGAATCAGGTGATACAGAGAGAGTAATTGAAGAATCCTCTCCGGCGCCTGATCCAACATTTGAGGCTGCAACAATGCACTATATTGTAGGTTGCTTTGGTGATAAAACAAATGCGACAAATTTGGTTGCAAAGTTAAAGGAGGCTGGTTTAGAAGGTTCCATAGTTGATTTTCATAATGGATTACATCGCGTCTCTGCGGGTGGGGCCATTTCCCTTGAAGGCCTTGCTGGAGTTAAAGAAGCCGCAAGTCAGTTAGGCTTATCAGGCTGGACATTGAAGTAAGAATTACCGTCCATCAGAAAAAGCTCCGCTTACCCTCGGGGTTTCTTATATTTGAACAAACAGAAAAAAATGAGAAGAACAGGATTGATTGTTGTCGCGTTTTGTGGAATTGGCGCATTGAGTTATGGACAGTTTGGATATACCGAGCCATCTTCCAATGCCAAAGACAGCGAATATAAGTTTACCAAGATTGCGCACTTAGATGCTACACCAGTTGAAAGTCAAGGATGGACAGGAACGTGCTGGAGTTTTTCTTCATTGTCTTTTTTTGAATCTGAGATGATCAGAATGGGAATAAAAGATCCTGCCTTACTCTCTGAAATGTACATTGCCCGTAAAGCATATGAATTAAAAGCAGAAAAGTTTATTCGTATGGATGGGAAAACAAATTTTTCAGAGGGAGGAGAATTCCATGATATCCCAGCTGTGATCAAAAGATATGGAATAGTTCCACTTGAAGTGTATGATGGATTAAACTATGGTTCCGAGACGCATAACCATAGTGAAATGTTCAGCGTACTAAATGGAGCAGTTCAAGGCCTTTTGAAGCATATGAAGAGCAACGATTTCAATTCATTGTCAACGGCATGGAAACCAGCCGTCAATGGTGTTCTGGACGCTTATTTTGGGAAAGACATAAAAGAGTTCGAGTTGGATGGCAAAAAATATACGCCTAAGTCGTATGCTGATGCAATGGGTCTAGACATGGACAACTACCTTTCCATTACTTCGTTTACCCATCACCCAATGAATGAAGAGTGCTTCATAGCAATTCCTGATAACTGGGCTTGGGGCGCTAGTTACAATGTTCCATTGGATGACATGACGAAAACAGTTGAGTACGCATTGAAGGAAGGATACTCCGTACTTTGGACCGCTGATGTTTCTGAACGCGGCTTTAGTTTTAGTAATGGTTTGGCTATTAATCCAGTCGATAAATCAACGATTGCAGTTTCTGGTAGTGATAACAAAAACTTTTCTGATGGTGGTGCGGAGAAAACATCCAATGCCTTTAAGACACCGGTAGAAGAGGTAGAGGTAACGCCAGAACTACGTCAAGCGGGATACGATGATAAAACAACAACAGACGATCATTTGATGCACATTGTTGGAATGTATAAAGACCAAGAAGGGACAAAGTACTTTTTGGTAAAGAACTCCTGGGGAACAGGAAACTATCCAGAAGGCTATTTATATGTTTCTGAAAGCTATTTTAAGTGGAAAACTATCATGATAGGATTGCATAAAGACGGTTTGTCGAAGTCAATGATGAAGCAAATCGGATTGGGTAAATAAATCGATCGTTTAATCATCAATAAGGTCTGAAACTTCTGGTTTTTCCTGAGGTTTTTGTGCTGGAGGGTTGATCCATGCAATAAAGAAGACCAGGGGGAAAATTACGGGAATTACATAAATGATGTCAAGGCCAACAACTTTGATGACCGCAACCAATGTTCCCATATTTATATAGAAGAACAGAACGTAAATCAACCCAATATGGAAATTCTCTTTCCTGTTAAAATCTAGGAAGATAATGAAAGGGAATAGTGCCATGCTGAGCATTAGTAGCTGAAACATAGTTCAATATAGGAATAAAAAAAGGGGCGATAAATCGCCCCCTAACCTGTCGAGGTTGAACTAGAACTTTAAACCTGCTCATGATAGAGCCTAAATAACTAATGATCTTTCTGGAAAAAGTAACCAAACGAAGAGGTTTTGTTCCAGAATGATCAACCTACTCACTTACTAAGATCGAGGTATTTGATGGAATAAAATGAGCGAAAATTTCAAATCTGACAGCACTTTTACATCTCAGAATATAGTCGTCTGCAGATCACATGCACATGAAGGCCTTTGACAGTCTGCTAGAAGCAGTTTAGTAAGAACTGTAAGTTTTCAAAGCACACGTCTAGATGTCGCAGAAATCAGAAAAGAAATAGTTTAACTACTTCGTTATTCTTTTTTCGTTGCTTTGAATGTACCGTTTGGTTGGATGAACAGCACCTCAGTCACTTTGTCATTTTCTTCATTAAACTGTAAGGAAAAACCTTCTGCAACTTTAATTAGAAAGATGTTGGGCTCGCTTGCTTGAAGTTCATACTCGGGTTGACCAGGAACAAGCACATATAGCACACCTTTTTTATTATAGACTTTGACTTCTGTTCCCATCAATTCATAGGTACCAATGTACTTTTGCAAATCGTTTTCATTAAGATCAATAGTTGAGCGAAGATGCTTGAATTCCATAGGTTCTAGTACCTCTTCCATAAGCATTTTAACGGCAGAAATATCTCCAGCATTATTGGTGCTAAAATTCATTCTAAAGGCATCGGCCTCTGTTGTATCAATCCCCCAGGGGTGAATCATAAAGGGCTCAAAAATATCATACGTATCATGTCTTAACCACATGGTTTTGTTCGGTAAAATGGCAAAGAGTGAATCATTCCGGAGTTCAATGGAAAAAGTGCCATACCCGTCATGATGATAATCGCCGGTAAAATCAGCATAATCATGTGCTGAAGGCACGGATTTTTTGTTCCCTGAGCTTTCCTCTTTTGCGCTGAGTGCTTCCGATACTTTTTGCTTTTGTTCTGCATACTGACCTGTCCAGTCCGTTTGTTCAAGCTCCAATAAACGGTCTGATAGAATGTTACGGGCCAATCGCGTAACGGATGATCCACTTTGATTCGTCAAAACGATAATACCGACGCTATCTGTAGGGTAGTAGGCCGTGCTTGCCGAAAAACCATCAATATTTCCGCCATGCTCCACCTGATAATGTCCTTTATAAGAAGACATCATCCAGCCATAACCATATGCATCGAAATGCACAGAAGGTTGATCTGCACTAGGCCCTGTTGGGCTCATGATCATTTGAGGTGCAGTAGCCTCATTCACATAGAACATGGGTAAAATAACCTGTTCATTATGCTTGCCGCCGTTGATCCACATAGCAAGCCATTTTGCCATATCGCTGACACTGCTATTAATGGAACCTGCCGGAGCCATAGCTGCAATTCTGTAATACGGTTCATTTCTGATCTTGCCCTCGGAATCAACCGAATAACCCAAGGAGGCATTTTCTGAATTTTCCAGCCCTTGAAGTGTTGTACTAGAATTGGTCATGCCCAATGGTTTAAAGAAACGATCTTCAATATTTGTTTCCCAGCTTTTACCTGTTATATTTTCTGCAATAACACCTTGAGCAAGGTACATGAAGTTGTTATAATACCAACGCTTTCTAACTCCAGTAAAGGGTTCGTGAAACTCAATCCGTTTTATTAGTGAGTCGCGGGAATTAGATGGGAAGAAATACCATGACCAGTCGTGCCGAGGTAAACCCGTTCTATGGCACATCATATCCTTGATGTTCACATATTGATTCATCTCGTCATTATAGAACTTAAATCCTTGAATATGGTCTGATGGCTTATCGTTGAATGAAAGTTTGTCCTCTTCTCTCAACTGTCCAAGTAAGCCGGCAGTAAATGCCTTCGTACAAGATCCAATAGCAAACATTGTATGCTCATCAACTGGAATTTTATTCTCATAGTCGCGGTACCCAAACCCCTTGGCATAAACAATTTCGTTTTGGTCCACCACGGCCACTGCAAATCCAGCGGCATCACACAGTTCAAGCAAGGCATTTAACTCCTTGTCAATTCCCTTTAGTCGTTTTGAGTAATCTTGAGCAAATAAGTTAGAGCAAAAGGTTGCAGATAATATAAATGCGGTTAACAATTTCATGAGATCTTAATTAGTTAGAATTTTTTGTCAGCGGATACCGACATAGTTGATGAGTTATATTTTGTTCCTTTTCAGACAATTGTACCATGTATTTTCCATATACCCGAGAACAGGTGGAAAATAGTTTACTTAGACGAGGGTAAAGATAAGTGTTTCGACCCTTCTCAATTCAATTCAGAATAATAAAAGCACTCACTAGGGCAACACAATATAGCGTAGCATATCTACAATCGAAATAAGGTTATCACGTTCATAGCAGATGAGGAATTGATAGACACCTGTTTTTGTAGGTTTAAACTTTGACGTTTCCATAATTATGTTGGAAGAGTAGTCTGCCTGATCAAGTTGAGATAAGGATGCTGCTCCTTTGTAAAACACGCGCAGATACTTTACCTGAAAATTGTCGAGTGTAAACTGATATGTTTTGCCAGCCTCCATAGGAATGCTAAGTGTTTGGTAGTGTCCAAACATTGGCAATGAAAGTTCAGCTGTATCAATTAGTGTAGTTTCAAGCTGCTTCACTGTACGTGAACCTTTGCCTGTAAATTTGAAGATAAGCTGTCTGCGCTTTTTTTCAGGGCTATCCGAAACAATTTGACCGTGCCAGAATTGATTACTGAGCTGATGACTAACGGTTGTAATATCTTTTAGCCGATCACCTTCCACCTCATGCAGAGATATAAATAACTCATTGGTGCGCGATTCAAAGGCCGTCTGTAAATACTGGAAGCGTTTAAAGTCGTTTAGCTCTAACACAACATATCTAGATTCTTCTGATTTAACCACCTTTATAGAATCAGTTGGAAGTCCGAGGTAATCATGAAGTGCGTATTGATCATCAAAAACAAATTCTTCTTTTGTCACTGGTCGAGCGATACTATCGAATTGTGTTACTAACCAACCACCAGGACCTGGTGCTACTTCTTTCGAAATAGTAAGTTGTGTGTTAAAGTAAGTATTCGACTTTGGGGCATATTCCTTTTCGTCAATTAATGCCGCGGTAAGCAATGCTTGTCTTCGGAAGATATCATTACCCAAAACTTCAAACATATGCAGTAGTGTAAAAACTTGCTGTTCTGCATCTGTTTGATCGCAGACATTTCCAGAGAGATCTGAATAGATTTCACCTCCGCTAATGAATAGAGGAAGTCGATCGAAATAAACGTCTTTCAATCTTTGTAAAAGGTTTTCCAATGCTGTGTTACCCGGAAAAACCTGAGCATATTCATATAGGCCAATGAAGCCATGAATTGAACCGCTAAGCGTATGTTTTGATCCTTCAGAAACAGGATATTCTTCAATCCATGGAGCATCCTTGAAAGAAGAAGTTGTCCCCCCGAATTCTGCGGGTTGAGCCATGAAATAGGCAATTTTATGGATGGTTTGATCAAGTGATGTGTCACTGTTAAGTTCTCTATTTCTAAGAAGAAAGCTAAGCGCCAACCCTTGCACTGTTCCAGAATATCGTGGAGATTCTCCAACATCAATGTTACACGGAAGACCAATTCCCTTGCCATCAAAAGCCTGGTTCAAATTAGCATCGTCCCTGAAATAAAGCAGTTGATTCTGCACGTGTCTCTCGTATTTTGCATCATCGGATTCCAGATACGCTTCATAGCAAGCTATTCCTAAGGTTGTAATTCGAATAGGGTCAAAAGAGCCGTTGTTTAAAAAAATCCCAGTAGGTGAAATTGAAAAAGTTGCGTCTGTGGAGTCGTTCAAATAAGCATTTAAATCAGTATGCCTTAGAATGGAAGTATAGCTCTTCAGTTTCTGAGATTGTGCCCAGAAGCTCGAAAAGAAAATGAGAAAAAAAACAAGCGTAAGAGTGTTCTTCAATCTTCCAAACTTTTAATACAAAGGTGCAATAATTAAACCACTTTCAATAACTGAATTCTAATGGACAGGTTTGGAGAAAATAACATCAACTCTTCGGTTAGCTGCCCGATCAGCAGCTGTTACCTCTGGGAAAACAAGTGGCTCGTTATTGCTGTAACCCTTAAAACTCATTCGTTCAGGTTCCACGCCCCGTTCTTTAAGATACTTATAGACGACCTTTGCCCGTTTTTTACTAATGCGCTTGTTATTTCCACAGCATACATGTCCTCGAATATGGAGGTGTAGGACAGGATGGCGTTGCATCGTTTCAAACAACTGTTCAAGACGAGGTTGTGCTGATCGTTTGATTTTATTGGTACCTCCCTGAAATTCTATGGCAAGAACAATCGGAATGTTTTCTACAATTTCTTCAAGTTTCGGGACTGGTTGAGAAGCTTTTTCCTCTGAAGGTTCTATCGCCACGATTTCCTCAATGGAGTCCCTGACTTGTGTTGTGGGCTTCTTCAATTCACCCACGAAGTAATACATATCAACCCGATGCCAGGTATGCGGTCGGAAGTTAAGGGGAACCCGCTTATTGCCGTAAATGCTAACCTCTAGAGTTTCACTGTCCAATGAAAAATAGTGGAGGATAAATTCGGCGCGCTTCTTTGCAATAGATCGATTGAGTTCCACTGAACCCACAGCATCGGAAAATGCATCGATTTCAATCACTTGAAGATTATGACTTTGCATCAGGCTCTTCAGTGCGTTCAGTTTTTGTACTGTATATCCTGTGGGTTCTGAATTGTCCTTTTCAAAATAAAAGGAGGCCATCTCTATCCCTCCATAAGAATAGAGAGAAGAGCAAAATAACACCCAAAAAAACAAAAGCAACCGCATTACAACTCTCTTTAACGTAAAGAATGCTCAGAGAGTTTCGCTGTCGAAGCGGTATCTATTTTTTAGCACACGTTTTTATTCCGAACGGAGCATATAAGGGGCAGAACTGCACAAATGCTGTGAGAAGAAAAATTCCAGCGGCTACAAGCAGAACTATTCCAAGTGTTCCTGAAACAATCTCAGAAAAGTATAAAGCGGCGATTAAACCAACAATCAATAAACGAACGATCGTATCAATATTTCCCATGTTCTTTTTCATAACTCAATTATTTTAAGCGTAGATGCTTTAATTAGTTTATGTAAAGTTATGGAGCTAAGCGCGATTAAAAACTAACGCTTGCGGGAACAGAAATTGATTTAAATCAGGTTATTAGCAAACCTTCTCGCTTCACCATCAGTGTTCACATAATCTTCAATAGACGGTGTTTTAACTAAAGGCAGTGCATTCATTGTTTGCGCATTGATCCGTGCGATATCGAGAAAAGAGATGCGCTCATTTAAGAAGGCATCAACAGTTACTTCATTTGCGGCATTTAGTGCACAAGCAGCTGTACCTTTCAGTTCCAGCGCTTGATAAGCCAGTTGAAGGTTTGTAAATGTTGTTTTATCGGGCTGTTCAAACGTTAATTCTGGATAATCTAGGAAATTGAACCGTGGGAAATCAGTTTTCAATCGATCAGGATAAGTAAGCGCATACTGAATGGGTAACTTCATATCGGGGAGTCCCATTTGTGCTTTCATGCTTCCATCTTCAAATTGCACGAGTGAATGAACAATAGATTGGGGGTGTACAATAACATCAATTTGTTCAGGGCGAAGGTTAAAAAGCCATTTTGCTTCGATCACCTCTAAACCTTTGTTCATCATAGATGCAGAGTCGATGGTAATTTTAGCTCCCATTTCCCAATTTGGATGTTTCAAAGCTTGTGCTTTTGTTACCCTAGAAAGCTGCTCTGTTGAAAAGCCTCTAAAAGGTCCCCCAGATGCTGTGAGGTAAATCTTTTCTATCGGATTGTGGAACTCACCTGCCAGGCATTGAAAAATAGCGGAGTGTTCAGAGTCAACCGGATAAATATTAACACCGTTTTCATACGCTTCTTTTGTAATAATTTCACCAGCAACGACAAGCGTTTCTTTATTTGCCAGCGCGATGTTTTTCTTTGCTCTGATAGCAGAAAGCGTTGGTTTAAGTCCGGCGTAACCAACCATAGCGGTAAGCACTGTGTGCACCTCATTTGATTCTACAACTTGTGCAATGGCATCTGAACCTGCGTATACATGGATATCATGATCCCATAACGCATCTTTTACTTTCGTATACTGACCCTCGTCCGCAATAACAACCATATTGGGTCGGTGCTTTATTGCTTGTTGAATCAGTAGGTCCCCATTTTTATTTGCAGTCAAAACCTGCAGGTCAAACTTGTCTTGATAAGATCCAAAAACCTCGAGTGCTTGCGTTCCAATAGAACCTGTCGAACCAAGAATGGCAATACCTTTTTTTTCCTGCATACAGCAAAGATAACAAGTGTCACAAACTTTTGACAAGGCTTTATGAAACATAGCTGTTAAAGGGTGAGAATTGAATTGTTTAAGGATTATTTGTTCGAGGTGCAAAAAGAATGCACTTTTGCAACATGAAGTACCGAATGCTTTCTGAAGAGGAGTTGGGAGTTTTTGAAGAAGACTTCAAGCATTTTCTGATTGTGAATGGCGTGCACAGCGAAGAGTGGGCGGAGATGAACGAAAAGAACCCTGATAAAGCAATAAAGTTTGTAGGTCTGTTTTCAGACACTGTCCTTCAAAAGGTTTACGAAAAGTTACGCTTCGTAGAGCATAGATCGGAAACGTCTTGCATGGTTTTTAAATTGGGGAAGGAACAGATTGATTTAATTTCAATTAATTCAAATGCAAAGAGTGGAACAGACCTCTCAACACCAGAGTCAATCCACGAGGCTTTAGTGAACAATGCTGATCAGCTTACTTTTTTCCGTTCTACGAAGGCATATAGTAAAGAACGAGAAGAGGAAATCCATGAGATGCTGATGCAGGGATGTGTTCATTCGAGTGAAGCGTTTTGGATCAGTCTTGAAAAGGCTCTGAATTAATTCGGTCATTATATTTGCATCGTGAAAGAGGCACTTGAAAAACGTTTTGGCGCACACAGGGTTTTGGAAGCTCCCATCAAAGAGGGGGAAATACCGCTATTAATCCTCGACCTGGAATTAAAATCTCCAGTTACAGTGATTATTACGAACGGTCTGCGCAATTATAAAATGCCTGTTCATGAGAAATTTGAAGGTAGAGAACACAACGAGCTTTATTTTTGTTTGCCCAATTACTGGGAATGGGAAGACACTTCAAATCCACAAATGAATTGGGTGTTTTACTGGATTCAGCGCCTTGCAACATTTGTCGTTGAAAAAGAAACCTGGTTTGGTCATGGACACACAATGCCTTGCGGAAAAGAATTGAATCCGCTTTCTGAGACAATGAAACAAAACTATTTTATGCTCTCAGACCCATTACTACTTGAGCAGGAGTTAGCCCCAGTTCCTATAGAGGGAAAGGAGGTACACTTTCTAAGTATTATTCCAATTTTTAAGCAAGAGTTAGAGTATAAAGACTCAAGAGGAACATTCAAATTATTGCAAAAGTTTGTGAATAAAGGTGTCACAGAAAAGCTAGACGATTGGCGGCAACCTGTCACTCGAAATCGCTGGAGTTTGCGAAAATAGTTTGTTGTCGACGAACAATTAACAATCGTTTAATGTGCTGCAAACCCCAGTTAAACAGGGGGGCTCTACTCATATTAAGTCGCTATACTCCCGAGTTTTGTAAAGTCATTGTGCAGGTGATATGAATTGAATTTGACCATGTGTAAATCAAAAATTAAGTGGCTCGCTAAAAAATTAAGTTCAGATTAAAATCGCCTAAAAAAAAGATAATATGAAAATATTTGCGCCTTAATTCCTTTTGGATTTTTGCTGATGAATTTTGTACCGAAAACTTATTTAAAGGTAGTACGGTATGAAAAAATGTAACAAAAAATTATGGTTCTTAATTGGATCATTATTCATGGCTGGAAGTGTTTCAGCGCAAATCGGTTTCGACCCCGAAATTGATTTTGAATTGGTGCCTGACGAGGTTATTGTTCCTGCATCACCTATTCAAAAGCAAGTAATTTTTATTGGTGGTCATGATACGGTTCAAACGACAGCAACTTATGGAAATCCAGCAGGTGCTTATCCTGCGAAGCAATGGCACGATTTCATTGGGTTTACTCCAGATTTGACACCTGGAACTCAGGATTTGGGATGGGTTTCTGTAAACCACGAAATGGTGTCTGGTGATGCAAACATCGGAGACGGTGGAGGAATGACTGTATTTAAAATCAGAAGAGATGCACAATCTGATTCTATTATCATTGTTGAACAAACACTTTCAGATGGTAGAACAGGGAAATTCTTCAATGTTGATTTCGCGAATACAGTTGGTGAAACAGGAATGAACTGTGGAGGAATTGTTTCTGAAGCAGACGGAAGAATCTGGACTGCTGAGGAGTGGTTCCGATCAAATAATGCGTCTATCTATGCAGGTGGAGCAGGAGTGCTTGACACAATGGATTTCACTATTAATGGTTCTGGAATCTTGATGGCTGAAGGACAAACAATCAGAAAGTATGAAAACTTCAACTGGATGGTGGAAATTGATCCAGTAGAAGCTGTAGCGATTCGCAAGCAGTATAACTGGGGAAGACAACCATTTGAAGGTGGAGTTATCTTGCCAGATAATCAAACTGTTTATACAGGTGCAGATAATACACCTGGAATTCTTTCAAAATTTGTTGCTGATACTCCTGGTGATTTTACAAGCGGAAAACTTTATGCTTATCGTGCAGATGACCAACAAATGCGCTTATCCCATGCATCTTCTTTAGTGAACGCATTCTCTGAGATTTCTGCATACGATGAAGTGAACCAACGAATTTATTCTACCAATAGCGACCAACAAGGTCTTTTGGTAAGTTCTTTTGCTGATCCTACAGCGCTTGATAGCATTACATTTATCGATTTAAGTGCTTATGGTGAGCCTACTTCAGTTTCTGCTTACAATGGTATTGTAGCTGTTTCAATCCCAAATGCAGTGGAGCAAAATCCAGGGCTAGTATTGTTCATCGATGACTCTTATGCAATTGTAAATACTGTTACAGTTGGTGCGCTTCCTGATATGTTGACATTTACACCTGACGGAAACTACGTAGTTGTTGCCAATGAAGGAGAGCCAAGCGACGATTATACAGTTGATCCTGATGGAACAATTAGCGTAATTGATGTGTCTGGAGGTGTTGCTTCAGCGACAGTTCAAACGGCGAACTTTGATGCATACACGACAGCAATGATTCCTAACGTAAGAATCTTTGGAAACGGAACGACGGATGTATCAGCTGATATGGAGCCAGAGTTTGTTGCAATTAACGCAGCATCTACAAAAGCATACGTTGTTTGTCAGGAAAACAATGCGATTGCCGTTGTTGACATTGCGACAGCTACAGTAGAAAACGTATTTGGATTGGGATACAAAAACTATGGTGAAGCTGGAAATTACATCGACGCGTCAGATGATGACAACATGATCGGAAACTTCCAGGACTGGGATAACGTGTTTGGAATGTATCAGCCAGATGCCATCACAGTGGTTGAAATCGGTGGAACGGAGTATCTACTAACCGCAAATGAAGGAGACGCACGTGACTATTCAGGTTATTCTGAAGAGCTAAGAGTGGAAGATGTAACACTTGACCCGACAGTTTTCCCGAATGCAGCAACAATTCAGCAGTTGGATCAATTGGGACGATTGAAGATTACTTCTTCTCAAGGAGATATTGATAACGATGGTGATTACGACGTATTGTACTCTTATGGAGCACGTTCATTCTCTATCTGGGATGTAACTGGAAACCTTGTTTTTGATAGTGGAAATGAAATCGGAAGCATTTTAGCTGAGCGTTTCTCTGGGAATTATGCTGATAGCAGAGATGATGACAAAGGTTCAGAGCCAGAATCAATTGCTGTTGGAACAGTGGGTGGAAGAACGTTTGCATACATCGGATTGGAGAGAGCTGCAGGTGTTATGGTGTATGATATCACAGACCCGGCAAATGCATTCTATGTTAACTACTTTAACAAGAACGAAGTGGACCAAAGCCCTGAAGGTTTGATTTTCGTTGACGCTTCAGTAAGCCCAACAGGAAAACCATACTTGCTTTCTACTAACGAAGCGTTCGGAAGTTACGGAGGTTCAGTTTCTGCATACAACGTTAACGGATTTGACGGAGAAATGTGGATCGAAATTGACAACGGAAACATGGACAAAATGTTGGATTATCAGGAGCAAGCAGTGAACGCTGGAGCGACAATGTTCAACCGTCTTGAGTGGTTGGCTTACAATACAGCTGACGGAAATGTATATATGACTGAAACAGGAAGAGACAACCCTGCGTCAAGATGGGAAGATGAAATGTTCCGTGGAGGAGTTGTAGCAGAGCATCACAATACGCGTGCTTCGAATCAAGGGACAGATGCTATGGCTTCTGATTACGTAGATTACTATGGTCGTGTTCTTCGTTTGAATGTATCTGATGAATCAATGGATGTTGCATTGGAAGCGGGACCAGAATTCCACAACCAACCAAACGTTCCAATTTCAACGTATCCTTCTATTCACCTTTCAAATCCTGATGGGTTGACTTTCATGAATGTTGGATCTAAGTCTTACATGGTTATTTGTGAAGACCTTAACGGAACTTCACACGGTAGAATGCCTGCTGGTATTTCAAACCGTTCATGTGAAATGTTCATTTTAGACATGGACATTGCGAGCCCAACATTGAATGATCTAGTGCGTATCGCACAGGTTCCAGTTGGGGCGGAGATTACAGGTGCGCGTGCTACACCAGATGGAAAGACATTGTTCTTTAACTCTCAGCACCCGAGCTCGGCAAATCCATTCCCTTACAACAACTCTTTGACAATTGCCTTGACAGGTTGGGATCAAATGGACGATGTAAGTGTTGATGAAATCACTAAAGATGAAGACTTGTTTAGCGTATATCCAAACCCAACGTCTCGCTTCGTTTACTTTGGAAAGGCAATGGATGTTGCTTTGTACGATTCACAAGGAAAGCTCATTCGAGTTGAGCGTAATACAGATACCCTCGACATTATCAATGTTGAGCCAGGTACCTACTACATTAAAAATGATGCTGGACAGACAAAAAAGTTGATTGTTCAGTAAGGTAACACAGTTAGTTAAAATCAATCCCCGGCGCAAAACGCCGGGGATTTTTAAGTATAAGTCAATGAAGTATTTAGTGATCGTTTTTATTGCTCTTGGCGCAAGTCTTTCTATGATGTCAGGCTCAAAGCCTATCGAAGTAAAGGCGCTTCCCATCAGTGCTGTGCGGGAATCATATAAAAGTGAATTGTTCGAATTTTTGGCGTCGTTGGATCAATGCATTCAATTGTTGGAAAACAAGTCGACCTTCGATGAGGTAGAAAAGAGCTTTTTACTTATGCGAAGTGAATTCAAGCAGGTCGAATTTATGATCGCATATCTCGACCCTGAACAGTACAACAAGTACATCAATGGTGCCCCACTACCGAAAATAATGAAGAAGGTTCCGGATTTCACAGTCATTGAGCCAAATGGTTTACAGCGAATAGAGGAGCTTATTTACGAAGAGACCTTAGCCTATGATGATCTCATTGACCAATGCTTAACACTGAAAAAAAATGTTCAACCATTCTTGCAACCCGTAAGAATTAATCAGCTAACAGATCCCGTAGTTTTTGAGGCAATTCGTTACGGGTTATTACGCATGAACACGATGGGTATCACAGGTTTTGATTCACCGGGAAATACGGATAAGTCACTTTTGGAAACCGCATATTCTTTGGAATCTGTCCAAAAAACAATGAACTTTTATGCCTCATTTATTAATACGAACGATCTAAATAAGTTCAATGAATTGTGCAAAAATGCAATTGAAAAATTGAAAGGTCATGATTTTGAGGACCTTGACCGAGCTGCTCTACATAAGGAGGCTTTAGAGCCCCTATGGCGTATTACATTGGAAATACAACACCAACTTTACATTGAATTACCACATCAACGAAGTAATGTACCAAATCCGGTGAATTATTCGGCGGAAAGTCTTTTTTCAGATGATTTTCTGAATGTAAGTTACTATGCAGAATACAGTGACCTCAAGCATGAAGCGGAGCGCATTGAGCTTGGGAAGTTACTTTTCTTTGACCCTATTTTATCAGCTTCCAATGAGCGAGCCTGTGCGTCTTGCCACCGACCGGATAAAGGTTTTTCCGATGGTTTGGCGCGTGCAACAGTATTTGAAACGATGGAGCCCGGAAAGAGAAACTCGCCGACCGTTTTGAACAGCGTTTTTGCTGAACGTTACTTCCATGATTTACGTGTTGATCGTTTAGCCTTTCAAATGGATCATGTGGTGCTAAACCCCGAGGAGTTTGCAACAGATTACAGCGAAATCATTAACAAGTTAAATCAATCAGAGGAGTACCAACAGCTTTTTCAGAAAGGATATGGTACTGAAGGAATTTCAAAAAACACCGTTACGAATGCCGTTACCCGTTATGTTGCGTCACTGCACTCGTTTAATTCTGAGTTCGATCGTTTCATGAGGGGCGAACTAGAGACAATTGATCCTGCGGTTGTTCGTGGGTACAATCTTTTTACCGGAAAGGCAAGTTGTGCTACGTGCCATTTTGCTCCGACATTTGCGGGATTGGTTCCACCTAATTTTACCGAAAGTGAATCGGAAGTTTTGGGTGTGCCAAAGAGCAATCAGAAGCCCTATGAATTAGATGATGACCCTGGTCGTTATATGAACAGATTGATTAAAGAGCAGGCAGATTTCTATAAGCATTCTTTCAAAACACCTACGGTGAGAAATGTGGCTTTGACAGCGCCCTACATGCACAACGGAGTTTTCGAAACGCTTGAAGAAGTGATAGACTTCTACGACGAAGGTGGAGGTTTAGGGGCTGGTTTCGCAGTTGCTCATCAAACACTTCCAGAGGATTCGTTGAAGTTGTCAGATCAAGAAAAAAAGGACCTCGTACGTTTCATGGAGTCCCTTACAGACACGACAGGAATGAATAGCATGCCCAGTTCACTACCAACATTTGCAGGAAAGTCGGCGTGGAATGATCGAGTTATCGGAGGAAAATACTAGGCAGAAACAAGGTTGCGTTGGCGGATGAGCTCAGCAATTTGAACAGCATTCGTAGCTGCACCTTTGCGAAGATTGTCGGCAACAACCCACATATTTAATGTGTTTGGCTGAGACTCGTCACGTCGAATACGTCCAACGAAAACATCATTTTTTCCAGCTGCGTATAGTGGCATTGGATAACTGTTAGTTGTTGGGTCATCTTTCAAAGTGATTCCTTCCATTTCATGGAGCAAGCGTCGTACTTCAGAAAGTTCAAAATCGTTTTCGAACTCAATATTTACCGCTTCAGAATGTCCGCCCTGAACAGGAACACGCACAGCAGTTGCCGTCACATTAATGGCAGGGTCGAGAATCTTTTTCGTTTCATTCGTCAGTTTCATTTCTTCCTTCGTGTAACCATTTTCAGTGAAGTCATCACAATGGGGCAGGCAGTTTTGATCGATTGGATAAGGGTATACCATTTCCTCATCGCGTCCAGCACGCTCATTTTCCATTTGTCGAACGGCTTTTACACCCGTACCAGAAATCGACTGATAGGTTGAAACTACAACGCGCTTCACCTTGTATTTGTCATGCAACGGTTTCAGTGCCAACACCAACTGAATAGTGCTGCAATTGGGGTTTGCAATGATTTTATCTGCATCTGTTAAAAGGTGCCCATTGATTTCAGGAACGATCAACTTTTTATCGGGATCCATTCTCCAGGCAGAAGAATTGTCAATAACCGTCGTTCCAACCGCTGCAAATTTAGGCGCCCATTCCAACGAAGTGCTGCCTCCTGCAGAAAAGATCGCAATATCTGGTTGCATATCTATAGCGGTTTGCATGCCAACAACTTTGGCTTCAAGCCCTCCAAAGTTCAATGATTTCCCAACGGATTTTTCAGAAGCAACAGGAATCAACTCAGTAATAGGAAAACTCATTTCACGCAGAACTTTGAGCATTACCTCACCCACCATACCTGTGGCACCAACAACAGCTACTTTCATTCGATTTCAGTATTAACAGTTTCAAGCGCAAATTTAGTATATTTAGCTTCATTGATGACTGAAAATATGAGGCACTTTTTCTGGGCTGTGTTTATTCTAACGCATTCGGTTTTATTGGGACAAATTTCCGAGGATTTTAGCGACGGAGACTTTACTACCAACCCAACCTGGGCGGGAACTGATGCAGATTATACCGTTAATGGGTCTTTTCAGCTCCAGTTGAACAATTCGATTGCTGCGAGTTCATATTTGAGTACGCCACATGGGTTGGCCACGTTAGATGCGAAAGAATGGCGTTTTTGGACACGTCAATCTTTTTCTCCTTCTTCATCGAACTACGGAAGAATTTATTTGACCGCTGCTTCAGCTGATTTATCGACTGATCCAGATGGATTTTACCTTCAATTGGGAGAGGCTGGTTCAACAGATGCCGTGCGACTTTTTAAGCGTGACGGAGGTTCAGAAACGGAATTAATTGCCGGAACTTCGGGTCAAATTTCTTCAAGTTTTAGTATTGGAGTTCGCGTTGTTAGAGACAATGCTGGTAATTGGTCATTGTATATTGATGACACCGGAGGTCAGAATTACGTTTTAGCAGGGTCAATAAACGATGCGGCCAACCTTCTTGGAACGCACAGCGGTATGTTCAGTGAATATACAGTGAGCAATGCTACAAACTTCTATTACGACGATATTTATATAGGCGATGAAGTTGTTGATACCGATCCACCGGTATTGGTTTCGGCTGTGGCAATAGATGCCAACACATTGGATGTCTTGTTTGATGAAGCATTAGATCAAACATCGGCTGAAGACCCCAACAACTATGACATACAACCTTTTCTTTCAGCTACTTCAGTTACGCTTGACGGAACAAACCCTGCATTGGTACACATCGTTCCAAGCGCATCATTTGTAAATGGCAATACCTATACAGTTACTACCAATGGAATCGCTGACCTAGCAGCAAACGCTTCTGGAAGTCAAAGTGAAAACTTCATGTACCTTGTCGCCGAGACACCTTTACCCGGTGATATTGTTATCAACGAATTTGTCTGTGATCAGACACCCTCTGTCGGCTTACCTGAAGTGGAGTTTGTTGAATTATATAACGCAAGTTCAAAGATTTTAGATGTAGATGGTTGGGCCTTGGGGGATGCATCTTCCAACGGAACAATTCAGCAAGGGTGGTTATTGCCTGGGGAATATATGATATTAACAAGTACTTCAAATGTTGATTCTTTTTTGGTCGCGACGGCTGTGACAAGTTTTCCCAGTTTGAACAATTCTGGAGATAATATCGTTATTCGAGACCCTTTCGGTACAGTGCTTGATTCTATTTCTTACACTGATGACTGGTATAGAGACCCAGCAAAAGATGGAGGAGGTTACAGTATTGAAAGAATTAACCCTTCCGCTCCTTGTTCAAATGAAGCAAACTGGACAGCCAGTAATGATCCTCTTGGCGGAACACCTGGAACAGTGAATTCCGTTTTTGATAATTCGCCGGATGTCACTTTGCCAATGATTGATCAATTGATTGCGTTGTCACCAAACTTTTTGGAGGTTTACTTTAATGAGGGAATGGATTCCACCTCGCTGTCCGACGCAGTGATCAATATAAGCCCGGCGCTGACAGTTCAGAATAATTATGTGCTCGAAAAGTTTCCTACTAAAATGACACTTGAGTTTGTTGAGAACATAACGCCTTCACAAGTATATACCTTGGAACTTCAGGGCATTGCAGACTGCTCGTTAAATACAGGAACGATAGCAGGTGAATTTGCACTTGCGGAAAACGTGTCGCCTTCTGATGTTGTGATAAATGAAATTCTCTCTAACCCTCTAACAGGAGGAAATGACTGGATTGAGGTCTACAATAATTCGGACAAACTGGTCGACTTATTTGATTGGCAAATTGCCAATTATGACAATGACACAATTGATAATCAAAAGATTGTTTCGGAACACTTTCTGCTCTTTCCAGATGAGTATGTTGTCTTAGCGGAAGACACGTTGCATATCGTGCAAAATTATCCTTCCTATGAAGGAGGTCGTTTCATAGAAATGGATTTGCCAACGTTCACGAATGATTCCAGCACTGTTTATCTATTGGGCAGCTTGGGGCAATTGCTGGATAAAGTTTCGTACGACGAAGACTGGCATTTTCGATTAATTGACGACGTGAAGGGGAAATCATTGGAGCGCATTGATCCAAATGGCCCTTCAAGCGATGGGAATAACTGGCACACGGCGGCAGAGTCTATTGGATTTGCTACACCAGGACTAAAGAACTCACAGTTCTATCCTGCCATTTCCAATGGTGACTTTAGCTTTACCAGTGAAACCGTTTCTCCGGACAGTGATGGATTTGAGGATGTGTTGCAGGTGAACTATGAGATGATTGAGCCCGGTTTGGTTGGAGATTTTACCATTTATGACGATCGTGGGCGCAAGATTGCAACCGTCCTTGAAGCAGAGTTATTGGCATCCAGCGGGACATTTATTTGGGATGGAACGCGTGATGATAACACAAAGGCTTCGATTGGTCCGTATGTAGCGATTTTTGAAGCTTTCAACCCTAATGGAGGCTTAGTATTTACAAAGCGTAAGGCATTTGTTGTTGCAGGAAGGCTTTAAATGACTGTCATGAAATTCTTTGTGTATGTTTTTCTTCTAACTATTTCTTCAATTTGCTCCGCGCAAAACTTTGTAGTTTCAGAGTTTGTACAAGAGGATCAGTTTGAGATGGAAAGTAAGTTTCCTCTACTTGTGGCAAATGATAAGAGGCAATTGGATGCTGTAGTAGCGATCAATACATATTTACAATATAAGTTCTTGAATAAAGTATACAAGAACGGTATCAATATGGACTTGTTTTCAGAAGTATTTCCGCCGGAAGGAGAGTTTAGTGGACAGTCCGAGTTTGATTATACCGTACACGCGAATAATGACCGTTTTTTCTGTATCACGATTTCTTATTCTGCCACTGGTGCATATACTGAATATTACCATGCGACGCACAGTTTTTCTGCCAAAACAGGCGAACATATTGTTTTGAATGATTTGTTTTCTTCCGAATCTAAAGAGGAGTTGGGTGAAATGGTTTCACAGACTTTCAAAGAAGAAATTGAAACTTTTTTAGCACAGTTAGATGAGAATAGCGAGTACGCTTTCGAACAGAAAGACATGTATTCTAACTGTATGAATCGTTATGATGGAAAAGGGTTTCCATCCGATGAGTTTGAATTGACCGATTCGAGTATTGTTTTTACAGATGAGCGCTGTTCAAATCATGCAATGGCAGCTTTGGACGACCTGTGGAGCTTTGCGACTGAAATGAAATTTGATGCTGTTCGCTCATTTCTTTCTCTTAAAGGTGAAGCGTTGATTGAAGGTAAAACCTGGAATTCAGCAAATGCTATTGATTTATCCGATAAGTTATTGAAGGGCTCGATTAAAGTAAATGATAAATCAGCGCCCATTAAGGCAATAATTTCGAGCTACTATGGTCGCGTTTATGGCACTTATTGGTACGATCGTCATAAGACACCAATCAGTCTCTCAGGAGAAATCAAAGAGAATGGGTCTATGGAAATTTGGGAAGAAGTAGATAACAAAAAAACAGGATTGTTCAAGCTAAAACCTTCAGGAGGAGTGCTCGAAGGTTCATGGGAAACACCTGACGGTACTAAATCATTTCCTGTGAAACTAGAGCTTTAGGCATTAACATTTTGTTCTTCCGATGGAAGGTTTCCAAATTCTGATTTAAAACTTCGTGTAAAGTAAGAAAGGTTATTGAACCCAACAGCATAGGCCACTTCAGAAACGTTCAACTCTCCTTTTCTCAGAAGCTCTCTTGCCTCATTGAGTCGAATTGAGCGAATGAATTCTACCGGGGTAAGTTGCGTGAGTAGTTTTATTTGCCTTTGAACTTTGTTTCTTCCAAGGCCCAGGTGTTCACCCAAATCTTTCACAGAAAGCGAATTTTCATCAAGGTTTTCCATTACAAAGTTAACTGCAGATTGTATAAACTCGTCAACTTCTTCATTTGGTTTGATCTCTGTTGAAACTTGAGCTTGGGTGACATGGAGTGTCTGATGGAACATTGATTTCAACTTTTTCCGCTGATCTAAAACGTTATGAACAATTGAGTTTAATTCCTGAACATCAAAAGGCTTTACAAGGTAATTATCGGCGCCTAAGTCATATAAGTCGATGCGACTTTCAGTTTGAGATTTTGCAGAAAGAACAACAACAGGAATATGTCCAAACTCTTCACTTTCCTTAATTTTTCTGACGAATTCGTTACCATCCATATTCGGCATCATTAAGTCGGAAATAATAATGTCCGGTGATTGCTCTGATATCTGAAGAAGTGCTTCCTGTCCGTCAAATGCAGAAATACACTTAAAATCGTTCTCGAAAAAGGTGCAGATAAAGTCATTTAGGTCAGCATGATCTTCTACAACTAGCATGACGGGCTTTCCACCTGAAGAAATCTCTACCTCTTCCCAATCTTCACTGTCTAAATCTTGATTTGCACGTTCTACCGGAATTAATACTTGAAAAGATGCTCCTCCTAATTCTGGGTCAATAACAGTAACATCTCCAGACAGGCTGAGAGCGTATTCTTTTACAAGTGATAATCCTATACCAGTTCCCTCATGATTATTTTCATCTACCTTATAAAAACGATCAAAAATTTTAGACCTTAATTCATCAGCAATACCTGGCCCATTGTCTGAAACAACTACCTGCAGAAGATTGTCCTCTTGTTGTACCTCTAATTTTACTTTTCCTCCCTTACCCGTATAACGGAAAGCATTGTGAACAAGATTATGAATGATTTGTTCTAAGCGAAAACTATCGGTTACAACAACTGTTTGTGCAGTTATTACTTCAAACTCCACAGCGTCTTTTTCTGCAAGTCCGCTGTACTGCGTATTTATTTTCCCAATTAGTTTTCCCAGGTCAACCTTTTCAAGATAGAGCTCGTTGAGGCCTTTATCGACTCGGTTTAGCTGAAGTAATTGGTTCACTACTCGTAGCAGATGTTCTGTATTTTTTAGAATATAGCTCGCATGTTTTTTGACTTGTTTTTTATCGGCGATAGAAGCAATTTGCATAGCCGGAGCCTTAATAAGCGACAATGGAGTTTTTAGGTCATGAGATATATTTGTGATAAATCGGTTTTTAAGTTCATCTAATTCCTTGTAGCGGATGGCTTCTTCACGCGCTGTTTGCGCATCAATGATTGATTGTTTTGCAAGGTCTTCGGTAATTTTTATTCCACAAAAAGAGGCAATTACCTGAAACGCCTGTTTATGGCGGTCTTTGAAAAAACCTTTAACCGTATGTTCAGAATCAATAACGCCAATGACTTGACCATTACTTATGATAGGAGCTGCCAACTCTGAGTTTCTGAAGGCGTCATCAACAATATAATCTGGATCATGTTTGGTCTCTTCGATGAGAATGCTTTCCGCTGATGAGAAACACCTTCCCACAATGCCCTTACCCGGTTCTATTTCTATGGGATTAACGATTTCATTTCCATCTACTGTTTTGTCTCCGTATGCAGCAACCTGAATGAGTCGTTTTTTGTCATTGTCAAACAAATAAATGACACACTCTTCAAGCCCAAGAAATGGAACACACTCGTGTGTAACACTCCATAGCAGTTCATCAAGAGGTTTGTCGGCGGTCAAAATTTCGGAAAGCTTTGAACTGAGAATATCAAGGTCAGTAAATGTTTTTCTGGACTCCTGATAGAAGTTTTTTCCTCTTCCAAAGTCAATGTAGACCAGGTAGATGTCTGCAGCTGTAAAAAGTGCTCCCGTGCCCAGAATAATGCCATTGTCAGCCACCCCCATTGAAGGGTTAAACATCAATAAAATAACTGTACTAATTAGCATCAGAACCATGAAAAGAGTGACCAGATCAAATGAAATGTACTCGCGGCGCTCTGCGATGAATAATGTCATTGCCCAGGTAAGCATAAATACAATACCAGATAAAGAAGTAATTCCCATTGAAATGGTGATGGTACTGACCACCAGCCCAACGATATAAAGACAATAGGCGGCCATTATTTTATGCGAGTCCTTTTGAAAAAACTGAACGGCTAGGGCAAGGATTAAAGTTCCACCAAGAACATAGTGAGACGCATTTAATGATTTGTAAAACTGTTCGGAAGGAATTACCGAGGCCAGCGCCTGACAGACGAGAATGACAGAAACCCAGATGAGGTAGCGGGTTGGTGTTCCCCCTGGGCGAACTGCTTCCTGAATGTAAGTGACTAATCTCATTGTGCGCAAACGGGTTATAGTGACTAATTTAATTATTACACAAAGAACTTGTCCCTGAAGGACAAGCTCTTTGTTGTTTGCATTTGACAAACGTGAAACTAAACTATTTAACTAATAGCATTTTTCATTCTTAGTGCTGAACAGCCAAACGTTGAACAGCAATTCCTTTTGAAGTTGTAATCTTGAGGATGTAAGTTCCATTCATTACATTTTCTGCTAGCGTATAAACTTCTTGTGCTTCCCATGTTTGAGCAACTTGTCCAGTTAAAGAAATGAGCTCAACAGATTCTACATCGGCATCACCTTCAACTTCGAAAGAATGAGAAGCCGGGTTTGGGAAAGTCGACATGGAAATTGCATTTAGTTCATTAATACTCGCATCATCTACAAGAGGGTGTAGGCGAACCATGAACATGTTTTCACCAACAAAGTCTTGACTTTCGAGGTATCCAGCAACGATAATTGATCCGTCAGCCTGAACATCACCCGCCATTGTCGTTACGAGGTTGGTTGTAATGGCAAAAGGCACAATCACGTCTCCGTTTCCACCAAATTCGCTGATTGGTGATCCACCTTGATCCAGCATCATTGCATAAATATCTTGAGAAGCTCCGTCAAAGTTTCCTACAGCTACTATTTCACCGTTAGGTGTTTCCATTAGGCTTCTGAAATAAAGTGCCGTTGTTGCTCCCGGGTCCGACATAAGCGTACCGTTTGTACCGAATGTGTTGTCTAGGTCTCCAGTTGGAGTCAGACGCGTAACAAAACCATTGAGGTTCGGGAATAGTCCCTCGTCACCAGTGAAAACAGTATTATCATTTGCGTCAACGTATAGATCATTCACTTCGTTCAGACCCGATCCCATGTCAAATGTGTAACTACCGTCTCCTGCGAATGTGCTTGGAGTTCCAAATTGAGTCATTGAACCAACAACACCTAGCAATACGCCCATACTATCTGCAGTTCCACCGAACACGAATGAACCATTTGCTTTGATGTCCATTGCCTGCATATTGTCATTGCCTCCGGCGATATCCATAGTGGCGTACCCTCCCGAAGAGAAAGCAGCGTCAATTCCTCCACCAATTGTGAACTTCACAACAACGAAATCAAGTTGAGCGCCAACCACTGCTGCACCACCAACGAAGATTTGACTGCCCGATTCTATAACAGAACGGCCATAGGCTACTAGGTTGTCACCCGTGTTGAATTTAGTATGACCGCTGGAAGTTCCAAAGCTGTTATCTACAGTTCCGTCAGCATTCATGCGCATAACATAACCATCCAAAGAGCCTGGTGTTTGAACATATCCAGTTATCAAGAGCTGTCCGCTCGCCATTTCATAAACTCCGCGAGCGTCCTCGTCTTGTCCAAGAGAAAGGTCGATGGTTGTGAAACCGTTTACTCCGAAAGTGCTATCCGGAAGACCATTTGCTTGAAATTTAGCCACTAGAATATCTGTGTCACCACCATCATCGGTGTATCCAACTTTGATGATTTTGTCGTCTGATAATGTGATCATATCCCAGTAAAGTTCTCCTGTATTTGAGTATGGGTCAAACACTGAATACCCGCCTATTCCGAAATCCGTGTCAAGATCTCCGGCGTTTTGTCCAACGGCATATGTTACGCTTAGAGAAGAAAGCAGTACAAGATTGATGTTTAGTAATAACTTTTTCATTTGTGTGATTTTAAATATTTGATGCTACAAAGTTGAGCCATTACCGTCCGCCGGATTAACACAAACAAAAAAATGGTTGACACAAATTGCAGGGCGGGTCAATTGTGTCAAAAGAATGCAGTTTGTGTCAAGTATTAAATACATATGCACGCATAATAAATAGGGCTTTTTAAGCGTTACATAGAAAACCATCATATGAAATATCTCCTCCTTGTTTCTATTCTGGTATGCTTTGGTTTCAGCACTCATGCACAGCGCTATCAAACAGCTTTGGGTGTAAAAGCTGATTATACCACACTTGACATTCCATCCGCGGAACTTAGTTTAAAACATTTCTTTTCCGGTCCTTCTGCTGTAGAGGTCAACCTCGGCGGAAGTCGTCGCTATATATGGTTGCAGACAATGTATATGCGCAACCAGTTTTTAACCAGTGATCTCGATTGGTACTGGGGTGCCGGTGCTGATGGGGGTTATTGGGTAAAAGGAAGCTACGGCCGAACAGACATTGGCACAACACAGGGTTTTTGGGCAGGAATAGATGGGACTATCGGTCTCGAATATACCTTTGATGTTGTTCCGATCAATCTCGCATTGGACACAGGGCCGTCAATGCGCATATATCCAGAAGTGAAATTTGGATGGATGGCAGGTTTTGCGATGCGATATGCCTTTCGATGAGTCTTTGATATTTTACTAGTACCTTCGCAATGCCGAATAGGCATTATTGAAGAATGAAATGTTATCACCAGGATCCAAAGGTTGGATAAATAAATACTTCGATTTAGTCGAAAGGGGGCAAATCGTATTGGCAGTGGATAGGCCAAAAGAATTACGAAAGCTCCACTTTATGCATCTTACGCTTTCTTCAAGCGGACTGGTTTTCGGTTTTCCTATCGAACTTATTTTCGCAAAGTCTCTGGATGACTCTGATTGGACGAATCAGGAAAAATTAAAGCTTTTGCTTTTTGAAGCACACCTGTTTGTTTTTCTGCAAATACATAAAGACAAAGTCTTTAACCGTGAAGATTTTTTGACAACGCTTTTTGAGTTTTATGCGCATCATAACGCGAGCACTATCAAAAAAATGTTTGGGTTCTTTGTAAAAGAATCGCGAGAAGAAAAATTGGAGAGCGTATTAACGAAGCGCGTCGATATCAAAGTCAAACTACTGGAAAACAAATGGTGGATTAATTCTTTGAATAATACCTTCTGTTATTTAGATGTTGTTTTGTTTGATGACTTCGTGCACAAGGAAAAAGGCGAAGCTCTGAAGAGTTATAGCACCTATGCGCAAAATGCACTAACGGCAATTACACTTTCTGCATATTCGGATGGGGTGATTGAAGACAAGGAAAAAGATATTTTTAATGTATTTCTAGCCTCGGCGAGTCTCAGTGAAGAGGATCGGGAAGTAGCAAAGCGGCGGTTTCAGGAAGGAGCAAGTCTGGATAATTTTTCGTATTTCATTAAGCAGCATTGGTTGCTAAAGCGATTTCTATTGGACGTATCTATCTTGACCATCTTGTCAAGTAATGAGATGGTTGATGATGAAATGGAGTTTTTAATTGAGCTTTGTGCCCATCTGGAAATTCCGGTACTTGAGTTGGAGGAAAACCTTGGCATGATTGAAAATTTCTTGTTAAAAACGCAAAATGAGGTGGAGTTCATGAAGGATTCCCCCTCCTATGAAAAAGTTTACTCTAGCTTATCCAAACGATGGGCGAAGGTTCTTTCGCGAAACAAAGAGAAACTTTCGGAAGAAATAAAGGAAAGCAAGGAGCTCATTATATTGGTTAAAAAGTCAAGAAAAGAAGAGTTGACGCCTGAAGAGAAGGAAGCCGTTAAAACGCAATTCAAGGATATCGCAAAATCAATTCCGGCACTTACCATCTTTATGTTACCTGGTGGGACGATTTTGTTGCCGCTAATACTGAAAATAATTCCTGATCTTGTTCCGACAGCGTTTAAGGAGAATCAAATTGAGAAAAGCGAACGCCAGAGAAACGAAAATCTTTAGGCATTGATTGAACGGTTAATATCACAGTGTGGGTGGTACGCAGAGATGAGCCGAAATCCCTAAATTGCAGCATGAAACTAATACTTCTTGCACTGATCTCGCTAGCGGCGAGCTTATCAGCTTATGGTCAACAGACAATGATTGTCTTTTTAAAGGACAAAGGAAACGAACAGATTTCTCCATTGAATTTTTCTGAAAGGTCTCTGCAACGTCGTACTGAACGGCAAGTCGAGTTTGATTCTTACGACATTCCTGTATCTCACGAGTATCTGGAACATTTGGGTAAAGATGGTACGGTTTTAAATGTCTCAAGATGGCTAAATGCAGTGAGCTTTTCGTCTTTATTGACAGTAGAAGAGTTGGAGTCAAAATATGACTTTATCAAAAACATTCGGGTGACAAGTGCTGGAAAGCCAGGTACTAAGGATAAGTTTGAGGTAGCACAAGAAGACAGCAAGGCCTTTGCTTATGGAGCAGGGATAGCGCAGGTTCATCAGTTAAATCTACAGTGCTTACATAATTTAGGATATACGGGCTCTGGCGTTTATATGGCTATTATTGATGCTGGATTTGAGAATATGCAACAGATTGATTATTTCGACACGTTGTATAATGAAGGTCGCGTAATGGATCAATACAATTTTGTTGCTGGCAATACACAAGTGTATAATTCCAGTAGCCATGGAACTTCTGTGACTTCATGTATTGTGGCAGAAAAAGGTCCTTCAGGTGAATTTGCAGGAACAGCCGTTGATGTGGACATTGCACTCTACCTTACAGAAGATGTTTCCTCTGAAACGGAGATCGAAGAGTTTAATCTTGTCACGGCGCTCGAAAGAAGTGATTCAGTTGGAGCAGATATAGCTAATATTTCGTTGGGATATGTGAACTTTGATGACCCTTCCACCAGTCATGATTATGCTGACTTAGATGGGAATACCACCATTGCTGCAATGGGAGTCAACACAGCTGTTTCCAAGGGTATTGCCGTAGTAATGGCCGCAGGAAATAGTGGCCCATTAACCATTGGAACGCCATGTGATGCGGATGATGGACTTTGCGTTGGCGCTGTAAATGCTTTAGGCCAATATGCTTTCTTTTCTTCTTTGGGTCCTGCTTCTGATGGAGCAGTTAAACCTAATGTGGTGGCCCGAGGAGAGCAGGCATGGGTAGTCATTTCTTCAGGAATTTTGGATCCGGGTAACGGGACTTCTTATGCGAGTCCAATTATGGCGGGAGCGACTGCTTGTTTAATGCAAGCACACCCCACAAGAACTGTCGCTGAAATTTTCGAAGCAATAGAGATGAGCGCCGATCAATATGACACCCCAAGTAACATGCGTGGGCATGGGATTCCTGATTTTTGTGCGGCACATGATTATTTAACCACTTTGAGTATAGGTGATTTGAAGCAAGAAAAGATTGTTGTATTTCCGAACCCTGCAAAAGACTACTTAACGGTTCAAACGGTTGAGAAAGAGATAAGTGTTCAAATTTTCAATGCGCTGGGGGAAGTTGTAAGAGAAACGGACGCAGTCAATGGGTTTGCTGTCTTTAATGTTCAAGAGCTGGGTGATGGGATGTACTTAATTCGTTCAGGAAATATTACAGAAAAAGTGTTGATTACGCGTTGATCAACTCTTCAAAAATCTTGCAGTTCTTTCGTGTATCAAATTGCTGATTCAGGAAGAGTTGCCTTTCATTAAATGCTTCTTCCGAGAGCTTTGTTTTCATGAGTTCAAATGCTTTGCTGGCATATGCCTCTTTGGTGCTTTTGACAACACACTGCGCATGAAGAGTGGTTCCCTCTACCATTTTATCATTCACCAAAACGTGCCCTGAAGAATTCAGCGATTGCAATAGTTTCAATTTCAGCCCAGTCGATTGTTTGGTGAAGAGTACATGAAGTCGCGCACCTTGAATAAGCTCGGACATCTCATCAGAACTCAAATTAGCTCTTAGGCTAATCCCGTTTTCCTCACAAACTTTGTTTAAGTGATCGGAAGGTTCTTTTCCTGCAATAATCAATGGAATCCTTGTAGAGGCCAACGCTTCAATGATCCACAGTGCTGCGTGTTCGTTTTCCGGGACAGATAGATTACCATGGAATAGGCAGTATTGGTCAGTAGAAGTATAGTTGGTTTTTTGAAGTGTGGGCAATGATGCGGGAAGCAGATGCACACTATTGTTCAGTTGTTTGAAATGCTTCACATCGTTTTCCTGGATGGCGAGGATGTGATCAGCATGTTCAAGAATTGGCTCGTATTTTTCCAATTTCCACGCCTCACTCTGAAAAAAAATTTTTTTCGTTCCCGAAGTCTGCTGCCCAAGAGCTTTGTAATACTCATGCTCTATATTATGGGTTCTAACAATTTTGACACGATTTTTTAACCGTTCATCTCGCAAAAAATAGGTTGTGTGAAGACCTTCGAAAAGTATAGGAAAATCATCCTCAAGTAGATTTTCAAGGAGTTCCGCATGTCCGCGAGTGTTTACGATGAATGGTGTCTGACTTAGCCAATCGACAAGTGGTTTTTTTCGAGGGTAATAATAAAGCTTGTCGGTGTATTTTTCGAGCATTTCTTCGTTGTGTCCACGCCCGTATTCGAAACAATGCAACGTTATTTTATACCCCAACTGATGTAGCGCAACAATACGATAGAAAATGTCAATGGCACCGCCATAGTTCAATGGGTATGGCACGTCCAGGGACACAATATGTATGTGCTTCTCACTCAACTTTAGGGTAGATTTTGGAGAGAACTGCTGTTTCATTCTCCCAGTTTTCCAGCTGTGCAGCGCTCTTACAGTTTTCCTTATAATGGTTGAGCCTGTCCTTATTATTCAAGAGTCCGTTTAGCGTATTGGCAAGTGCATCAACAGTAAGTTCCGCGATCACAACTCCAATGTCATTTCGCCTTACGACTTTTGCTACTTCTTTTATTTCCGTCGCTACAACGGCCGTTGCCGTGTGCATGTAATCAAACACCTTGTTCGGTAACGAAAGCTTATAGTTCAAATTGGAAGGCTTGTCAAGCGTTAACCCTATGTCAGCATGATGTGTGTAGTTCATCATTACCGAATACGGCTTTTTACCGAAGAAAATCACCTTTTCCGTCAGTTGCAATTGCTGCACACGCTTCTTAAGCCGAGCCACGACATCACCGTCACCAACGATCATCAATACTGCATCGACATACTGCATCGCCTCCACTGCTTCTTCAGCACCTCGATCCACATTAATTCCAGCACCTTGTAGAATAATAAGGTGTTTGTCCTCCGGAATCCCTAACGCTCTTTTGTCAGCTAAGTTTTCAGGTTTCCAAAGAGGAGAAATATTGCGTACGACATTGAGTTTTTTACCATAGATTTTTTGGTAAATCTCTGCGATGGATTCATTCACCGTAATGATGTCTTTCAGCTTTGGAAAGATGCGACGTTCTATATTGAGCCAAACTTTTTGTACTCTTGGTCGACCTGTAAGCTCTGGGACTTCGGTGAAATACTCATGAGAATCATACACCAATCGCGTTTTTCGTTTGAAGCGTTGAGCCAGGTAATTAGCTAAAAGTGTGTCCAGATCATTGGATACAAGGATGTCTGCTTTTCGGAAAAGCAAAAAGAAAAACAAACGTAAATTAAAGAAGGCGTAAAACTTTGCGCCTGTTTCAAAAAGCAACTTTATTCGTTTTGTTGCATACGGTCGACTATTTAATTCTATGCTTGACCTTCGCTTTCTACCTACTAGTAAGACATCGTAGCCCTGTGACATAATGAACATACACATTTTGTGCACACGCTGGTCCGTATAAAGGTCATTTGTAACAGAAACAATAGCTTTCGGCATGATGCCAAAGTTAGCAGAATTGGTTTGTTACGATATAACGTTGAAGGAGCTGATATATTGAAAAAGGGTAATTGACGATAAAAGTCATTTGCCCAATCTCTGGTTAACACCCAATGAGTCCAAAGGAAAATACGAATTGTTGATCTATAAGAGTTCCATTCTCATTTTGGGCAGGCGTCCATCTTTCAGGCATTTTTTCAATAAGTTCGAGCATTTGCTCATCAACCGATTCATAACCAGAAGTAGAGTTCAGATGAACGTTTTCAATTTTACCAGTGCTAGATACTACAAACTCAATTTTCCCTGATTGGAGTTTCTTTGGGTCAAGCATTGATGTATAATCACTTGTTTGCTTTAAATAGTTAATGATGGCTTGTTTCCCCCCCTTGAACTCTGCTTCTTTTTCAGGAATAACGGTAACGTAATAAACGAAATCATAGTCGCTGGTTTGTTCAGTTCCCGGTGTCACCAATTGACAGTCTGCTTTAATATAGAAATTGGTAGAGTAATCCATCGAGGCCAGGAGTGATTGCTGGGCAGTATTTAGTTTTTCGGAATTTCCCCTTTCGAGTGTTTCTCCTTCGCCGGTCAAAATAGCCAGCTTCACATTTCGGAACGATTGAAGAGAAGCAGTTGCATCTGCGGGTAATAAATCCATTAACGATTTAGCATGCTTAATTTGTGACTTGGTCACGGTGGTCATAAAACGAGAATCGACGTCATAAAAGAAATTGGACTTGGAGACGTCATCTGTCTGATACGCCCGACGTGCAAAAACACTTCCGGTAACTGTAGCGAAGTCCTCCAGACAAAGGGAGCCTTGATTCCCAGATTCGCATTTCACATCTGTTTGTGCGGCATTTTCTTGACTTTTAATATATCCAAAGGTGGTGATACTACATGCTAAAAACAAAGTTCCAAAGATGATGATGTTTCTTTTCATAACGCTTAAATTTCAATGTTTGAAAGCAATTTAAGGCCACTCGGCAGTAGAAATACTTTTTTTATGTAAAACAATGTAAATAAGGTGTAAAACTTAAAAAGAAGGGCACCCAGTACTCACTTTAAAATAGTTAAAAACTTCTTCTCCAGTACTTGGATTTTCATACGTGTAGGCCTCATCAAAGAATAGAGAATTTCTTTTATCAGTTACACAATAAACTTTTGTTAGACGTCTCAGTTTGCTGGTAATAATTTTTACCTCGCCGTTTTCAAAACAGTGATGAATTTTTTTTCTGAGCGAGGAATAGTGTTGGTCGCTAAAGCGTTTGGCCACCTCATTTAAATCAAGCGTATCATGGGTATTTACAACAGATAGTGCCCAGCCATAAAAATCGGTCTCAGCATAATCCTTTAGCAATATTTCCTGATCAAAAATCAATAAATTGCCTTTGTGCCGAAAAGTAACCTGATGTTCTGTAGGACTTAAGTCCATGGTGATCGAAAGAACCTGACGATTGTTTTGTCCGATCAGTGGAGAACATATAATTAAAAAACAAAGTATCAGGCAGTATTTATGCACGCGTAGGAGGTTTTAATTAAAACAAGTCCTTCACGTTAAAAGTTACAAGTACTAAGCTTCTACATGCAGAATTTTGTCTAATCTACTGTAAGCATCTGTTAAAGAATCAACACCTGTATAAATAATACGTAGCTTATCATTTTTCTCACTGAGCGTGACTTCAGTTGGGTGGTTTTGCATGAAGTTGAGCACCTTGGAAAATACAGGAGACTCATAGAAAGGAGACTGTGGGTTATTAATGAAATAACCAATCATTTTGTTCGACTTTATAACGAGTTTTTCCACTCCTAAATCCTGAGCTAACCACCTAAGTCTGAAAGAAAGGACTAGTTCTTCAACAGGCCCTGGGATAGGACCAAAACGATCCACAAGCTCTTTTACGAAGCTGTCGAGCTCTTCTGTACTTTTAATATTATCCATATGCTGATACAAGCTCAGTCGTTCAGCAACGTTATTGACATAGTCATCAGGAATTCTGACTTCAAGATCTGTTTCCAGAATACAGTCTTTTACGAATTGGGTTAATTGATCAGAATTCCGGTCCGCAAAGAGTTCTTTGAATTCACTTTCTCTTAACTCGTCGATCGCTTCATTCAGAATTTTTTGGTACATCTCAAAACCAATATCAGCTATGAAGCCACTTTGTTCGCCTCCGAGCATATTGCCAGCCCCACGAATATCCAGATCCTTCATTGCAATATTGAACCCAGACCCTAAGTCGGAAAACTGAACCAGTGCTTCAAGTCGTTTTCTGGCTTCAGAAGTAAGCATGCTATTTTCAGGTGCGATTAAATAACAGAACCCCTTTTTATTAGATCTTCCGACCCGTCCACGAAGTTGATGTAAATCACTTAATCCAAAATTTTGAGCATTGTTAATGATGATGGTATTTGCGTTAGAAATATCAATACCAGATTCGATAATCGTTGTTGCTAATAGGACATCATATTCATGGTTGATGAAACCCATCATGATCTTTTCCAGCTCTTTACCTTCCATTTGCCCATGACCGATTCCAATTCGAACTCCAGGACAAAGCCGTGAAATCATCCCTGCAATTTCTTTGATGTTTTGCAAACGATTGTGAACAAAGAAAACCTGACCTCCACGGCTAACCTCATAAGCTACAGCGTCGCGTATCGCTTCTTCATTAAATTGGATGACTTCAGTTAATACCGGCTGTCTGTTTGGTGGCGGGGTGTTGATAATACTCAAGTCCCTGGCCCCCATTAAGGAAAATTGAAGCGTTCTTGGAATAGGTGTTGCGGTAAGTGTAAGTGTATCAACAGTGGCCCTTAGCGTTTTTAACTTATCCTTGACAGAAACGCCAAACTTCTGTTCTTCATCAATGATCATCAGACCAAGGTCCTTAAATTTCACACGGTTAGAAACGATAGCATGTGTTCCGATCAGGATATCAATTTCTCCGGATGCCAGTTTTTTTAGCGTTGCAGTCGTTTCTTTTGCAGACTTAAATCGGTTGATGTAATCAACATTGCACGGAAAACCTTCAAGACGTTCTTTAAAGCTGCGATAGTGCTGAAGAGATAAGATGGTTGTTGGAACCAGAATGGCAACCTGCTTACTATCAGCTACCGCTTTAAAAGCCGCACGTATAGCAATTTCCGTTTTTCCAAAGCCAACATCACCACAGATCAATCGATCCATAGGTGTTTTTGATTCCATGTCTTCTTTGACCGCAATGGTTGATTTCAATTGATCGGGAGTATCCTCGTACATAAAGGAAGCCTCTAACTCATTCTGAAGGTAGGAGTCAGGACTATAGGCAAAACCAGGTTGTGCTTTTCTTTTTGCGTATAATTTGATCAGATCAAACGCAAGCTCCTTGATTTTTTTCTTAGTCTTTTGCTTTAGGTTTGACCAGGCTTGTGTGCCTAGTTTATTCATTTTTGGAGCTGCTCCGTCCTTACCCGTAAATTTTGCAATGCGATGCAACGAATGAATACCAACGTACAGCACATCATTATCACGATACAGGAGTCTTATGGCCTCCTGTGGCTTGCCATTAACATCAATGGTTTCCAGTCCGGAAAACTTCCCAACTCCATGATCGACATGTGTAACATAGTCGCCACGTTGGAGATTGTAAAGTTCTTTTAATGTTAGTGCTTGTTTTGCTTGTCTGAAGCCTTCTTTCAGTTTGAAACGGTGGTAGCGCTCAAATATCTGATGATCTGTATAACAGACCAGTTTGTTCTCGGGAGAAATAAACCCCTCGTGTAAAGCTATTGGAATTGGTTTAAATTCCACTTCAGCCTGAGTATCTTCAAAAATCTGATAGAGTCGATCAATTTGTTTGGGTTGATTCGAAAATATCAAGTTGTGAAAGCCAGCCTTTTTTCGCTCAGAAAGATCATTGGTAAGTAGCTCAAAGTTTTTATTAAAACTTGGTTGAGGTTTGAAGTCAAAAGTAAAAACTTCGTCCGCTGAAAAATGAAACTCTGTACCAAATTCGATTACAGTTCTGTCTTCCAGTAATTGATTGATTTCACTTGGATGAACGAATAACTCTGATGGGATGGTTGGCGTTATTTCTGATGTGATTGCATCATGAATTTTAACCGCTTTTTTATACTCTTTTTCCAGTGTATTTTTCGCAACCCCAACTGAGCTTAGCCATACAGTTAGATTTGGACCAATGAAATCAAACAATGAAACATTTCCATGATTGATCAAGTCACCCTGAATGTTGGGAACAATATTGAAATGTTTGTGCGTATTGATAGAGAGCTGAGTACTTGCGTCAAACGTGCGAATGCTCTCTACGTCATCACCAAAAAACTCAATTCGATAAGGATGGTCATTGGAATACGAAAATACATCCACAATACCTCCTCGGATGGAGAATTGCCCGGGCTCATATACGAAGTCAACACGATCAAAGCCAACCTCTAAAAGTGTTTTATTGATGAAGTCAATAGAATACGTTTTCCCGACTTCAACTTTCAAGGTACTTTTTGAAAGATTCTTTTTTGACGGAACCTTTTCAAATAAAGCTTTGGGATACGTGACAATCCACGCGTTTCTTCCTTTCGAAACTTTTTCCAAAACCTCTGCGCGGGAGACTACATTGGCATTGTCCGTTTTCTCTAGTTCATAGGGAACACGATACGACGCTGGATAGAAAAGAACGTTACTGTTCTCCCCATTTAACCCTTCCAAATCATTCAAAAAGTAAGCCGCTTGCTCCTTGTCTTCCAGAACAAACAGATGGTGTCCCGGCGCTTGCTCAGCAACGCAGTTGGCAGTAATTGCTCGAGAAGAACCCACAAGTCCTTTCCATTGAATCTTGGCTCCAACAAGCTGAAGTTGACTTGCCGTAGCATTGATTTGCGTAAGTTGAGAGAAGGAGGCCTTTAATTCTTTGACGTCCATTAATTTTTATTTCAGAAAGCTCATGGCTTGTTCAACCATTTTTTTGGACCCTACAAAAAACGGGATACGTTGATGAAGTCGGGTAGGCTGTAAAGCCATTACGCGATGACGACCTGTTGTTGCAAGTCCTCCGGCTTGTTCAGCGATAAATGCGAGTGGATTACATTCATACAACAATCTGAGTTTTCCTTCTGGGTCAGTGGTTGTATCTGGGTAGATATAAATACCGCCTTTAATCAAGTTACGGTGAAAATCTGCTACTAGTGATCCAATGTAACGGCCAGAGTAAGGTCTTGAAGCGCCCTCCAACGTTTGCTGGCAGTACGTTTCAATATAATCTTTAATGCCGGATTCACAGATGTTTATATTTCCTTCATTCATAGCATACATACGACCTGTCTCTGGCATTTTCATGTTCGGATGCGACAAACAAAATTCTCCAATGGAGGGATCTAGTGTAAATCCGTTAACACCTTTTCCTGTGGTGTACACAAGCATGGTTGAAGATCCATAAAGCACATAACCTGCAGCTATTTGCTCATCTCCACATTGAAGCATGTCTTCCAGAGTTGCCTTGGTACCAATTTCACTTTTTCTGCGATAGATAGAGAAAATCGTTCCAATGGAAACGTTGACATCAATATTGGATGATCCGTCCAAAGGATCGAAGAGCACAACGTACTTTCCTTTTTGCGAAAACTCGGAATCAAAAGGCATAAAGTCGTCATTTTCTTCTGATGCAATTCCGCAAACCTCACCCCCTGCTTTAAACATGCTTATAAAACGTTCGTCGGCAATGACATCTAATTTCTGTTGTTCTTCTCCCTGCACATTGGTGCTACCGTGTGCTCCCAGGATATCTTCCATAAGACCTGCGCGTCGTACGTCCTTACTCACCACCTTTGAAGCAATGGCGATATCACTTAACAGTCGCGATAACTCACCGGAGGCATACTTGAAGTCTGCCTGACGGTCCATAATGAATTCGTGAAGAGTTGTGATAGCCATAATATACGTTTTGGCAAATATCGTTAAAATGAATTAGTTGACATAGTGTGTAAAGAACTATTGATTCCACAAAAAGATGATCAACCAGTAGCGTATAATTTTACCCACACTCATGAGCAAAAGAAATGGGATAAAACGAACCCTGAAATAGCCGAGCGCAATAGTCAGCGGGTCGCCGACTATAGGTGTCCATGATAACAATCCAAGCCAATAACCATATTTTCTTATGCTGCGTGAAAGCTGCGCGAACCGTTTTGGATTTTTGAATCGTGCTTGAAGTTTCTCTGGGTTACCGAACATTCCGATTCCATAGTTGGTCAAACCGCCGAGAATATTTCCCAGGCTTGCAATCAATAAACAGATTATTGGATCAAAAGAAGCAGCAAGAAAGAGCAGTAGAACCCCCTCAGATGTCAGCGGAAGAATAGTTGCTGCTAAAAAGCTGATTAGAAAAAGCCCGAAGTATCCAAGTTCGATATAGTCCATAAAAAAGGGCCGGTTAAATAACCGACCCTTTAAAGATATTATTCTAAGAATTACTTCTTAACGAATTTCTTAGTTACGTTACCATTCTCAGTAGATATGATTACGTTGTAAACCCCTGCAGTAAGAGCGTTAGTATCGAAAGATACAGTGTTAGCTCCAGCGTTAGCAGTTGTGTTTACAGTTGAAATTGTCTTACCTGCAAGGTCAGTCAATACAACGTTTACATCAGA
This sequence comes from Flavobacteriales bacterium UBA6051, assembly GCA_002427735.1. Lineage (GTDB taxonomy): Bacteria > Bacteroidota > Bacteroidia > Flavobacteriales_D > Crocinitomicaceae > UBA4466. The sequence goes on along the minus strand of DIYP01000016.1, from coordinate 585,418 downwards.
AGCGTTAGCCAATGTGTAATCGATAGATACGTTGTCAGTTGCTGGGTTAGGGTAAAGACTTACGTTCAACACATTTTCGTTTTCTTCCAATCCAATTGTTGGATCAAAGTTCAAACGTACCATTGGTGTTGCTGTTGTATAGTACCAAGTTGCATCTGTTGCATCAAAGTAGAAAGAAGTCTGCTCAGCAGAAGTTCCAGAAGCTTCGATAACAACATCATCAGTAGCACCACCATCACCGTCAGTAGCTGCTACAGCCAAGTAAGTAAGTGTAGCATTAGTCATGTTAACTGGTGAAAGCAACTCAAGAACTAAATCAGCTCCAGAAGAGATATCTTGTGCAGTGATTGTGTAGTAATCAGACTGCTGCTCGAATACGAAATCTCCAGTGTTTGGATCAATTGTATAGATCTTAGCGTAGATAGTTGAACCAGCTTCAGTAGTTGCATCTAAACGAACGTTTACTGCTTTACATACTTGGTCAGTCCAGATATCAAACAAGTTACCTACTTCATATCCGAATCCGTCGTTAGACTGCGTTCCGTCAGGAGAATCCAAATCACGTGCATACATGTAATCTGTTACAGAAGTAGTGAATCCTTGAATTCCGTTGTTTGCAGGAATGTCATCAACCTCATCCTGAGAAACATCCCAAGTAACGTTGTAAGTACCTACAGCAGCAGCAGGAGTCCACTGAGTTGTCAATCCTAAGCTATCAGAAGCTCCAGAAGCGATGTTTACACCAGCAGCAGAAGTACCAGAGAAAGTAGCTCCAGCATCCACATCAACATTCAATGTAACGTTGTTCTGTGTTGCAGCACCAATGTTATCTACAGTTGCAGAGAAATCGATTGGCGCAACTTGCGTAGAAGGAATCTGGTAGTAGTTCAAACCATCAGTTCCCCAGTAAGTAGATGTCACAGCGATATCGTTCGCAGGAATCTCATATACTTCAAGATCATCAATCATCCAGAAGTAGTGAGTGTTGTACTGTCCGTTTGCATCAGCAAGAAGACCATCCCAAACAAACTTCAACTTAAATTGTGTCTGGCTTCCAGCTGGAACAACAGATGACAAGTTAGCAGAAATTGAAAGTGGGTGAGCTAAATCTTCAGTTGGCTCGTTTCTGTCAACCATAAGGTTAAGAGGAACAGTAGTAGACCAAGTAGCACCGTCATCAGTAGAAACTTGAACACCGAAAGGAGCTCCGTTAAAGTTACAACAGTACATTGCTTCAGTAGTGAACTGAATACCAATAGAGTTTGTACTTGTGTAAGAGATTGTTGGAGAAACTACTTCCCCGTCAACTGGAGTTGTCGCGAATGCAGTCTCATTACTGTTAGGGTTGTAAGAATCCCAAGAAAGGTGATCACCGTTCAAAGCAGAAGTCCATCCATTTCCAGAAAGTGGGTGAACAGTTTCAATTGACCAGTAAGCAGAGTTAGTTCCACCAGCAACCCATGTTCCGTTACTAGTTGTTAAACCAGTACCACCAGAAAAATCTTCAGTCCAAAGAACGTTTAGAACTTTTGTCTGAACTTGAGTCTGACTTTGTGGCTTAACCGTAGAAGGTGCTAAGTTCGCCTTACCTTTCGTTCCGTTAAAGGAATGCAAATTTGTATTCCTTTGTGCCAAAACCATCGTACTGCAGCTAAGTAGAAGAGCACTTAAGTAGATTTTTTTCATAATTTATTTTTATTTAAAGTGTTACAAATATACGGGAAACATTGTATAACTCCATATCCGTTTAGTTATCCGTTACTACCGATCCTTCAAGAAGGGCAATATTTCACGAGTTTTAACTAATTTGTTCTTATTCAAAACAATGGTTTTAACTGTTTCCTTGTTCACTGCCAACTCGTCTACTTCACCCAGGGCATCAACCACCCGAGAGTCTCCGCTGTACACATGATCGTTCGCATCTAATCCCACGCGGTTAACACCAATAACGTAACATTGGTTTTCAATAGCACGCGCTTGAAGCAACGATTTCCAGTGCACTGATCTTTTCATAGGCCAGTTGGCAACATACACAAGAACGTCATAGGCTGCAGAATGGTTGGAAAAAATTTTATTTCGTGAAATCTCGGGAAAACGTAAGTCGTAACAAATCTGAAGTTGAATCTTCCAACCTTTAAAATCCACAATGGTTTCTTTACCCCCCGATGCATAGAACTTATCTTCTCCGGCAAGCGTGAAAGTTTTTCGTTTATCGTAAACACTAAACTTTCCGTCAGGGTACACAAAAACCCCACGATTATAATTTGAACCATTCTCCTTAATAATCAATGATGTATAAACCGCAGCATCTTTTTCTGCCGCAAGTTGTTGAAGCCAATTGATTCCCGGACTGTCAATTATTTCTTCTGCATAAGCATCAGCGTTCATGGTGAAAGCTGTGTGAAACATTTCAGGTAGAATAATTAAGTCTGTCGAAACAGATTTCAATAACTTTTCGTAATTCTCAAGGTTGGTCGATTTATCCTCCCAAGCCTGATCCGCCTGAACCAGCGTTACCTTTAAATCGTGCATAGCTTTTGTGTTGCTTGGGTAATTGTTTGCTCATCTTTTGCGAAGCAGAATCGGATGATTTTATTATCACGCCCATCACCATTGAAGACAGATATGGGAATCGCCGCAACACCGTGCTTCGTTGTTAACTCTTTACAAAAAGTAACGTCATCCAGATCGGATATAGCGGAGTAATCGACAGTTTGAAAATAAGTGCCCTCACAAGGGAGCAATTTAAAGCGGGAATTGGCCATCAAACGTTGAAACACATCACGCTTTTCCTTGTAAAATGCACCGAGCTTAGTTACTTCGGTATGCTTTAGATATTCTGCAAGTACCGATTGACTGACGCTATTGACGGAGAAAACATTGAATTGGTGTACTTTCTTGATCTCCTTCATTAAATGCTCTGGGGCTACAGCATATCCAATTTTCCAACCGGTTACGTGAAACGTTTTTCCGAATGAAGAAACAACGACGCTACGATCTTTTAAAACGGAACTGTGGTGAGCTGAATGGTGCGACTGGTCAAAGGTGATGAATTCGTATACTTCATCGGAAAGCACAACAAGACGCTCATGTTGTTTTACAATCGTTTCCAGTGACGCCATATCCTGAGCATTCCAAACCCGCCCAGAAGGGTTGTGTGGATTGTTGGTTATTATCATCCGTGTTTTCTCATTAATAGACGAGCTGATGACATTCCAATCAGGTAAAAAATGTTGATTTAAAGGAACACGAATTGGTTTGCCTCCTGCAAGAATAATTGCTGGCTCGTAGCAATCATAACTTGGGTCAAGAATCACGACCTCATCACCCTGTTCAACCAATGCCAGAATAGTTGTGAAAATGGCCTGTGTTGCACCAGCAGTTATTAATAACTCACTTGACGGGGAAATGGTACGTTGATAGCTCCGTTCAATGAGTTGAGAAAGCTCTTCCATCAAAACAGGGGCACCTGCCATTGGCATATATTGATGTATATTTTTGTTCGCTTGTTCCTGAAGTATCGTCAGTAGTTTCTCATCTACAGGAAAATTAGGAAAACCTTGAGAGAGATTTAAAGCATTGTACTCTGCCGCCAATTTTGACATGGTGGTAAATATGGTTGTGCCGACATGCGGAAGCTTTGACATAGAAGTGTTTTCTATAAAAATAGAGTTTTTCAATCGCATCGAGCGTTTCCGCATGGCATATATAAACCCGATCAATACATGCCTACAATAATTGTATATTGTGGTGAACTTTAAATTTTAGAAGTGTGTCCTACAGAACAGCTATTATTTTGTGCTTCCTGATATTCTTGTCAATGCATACGTTTTCGCAAAGCACGGCAGAATGGGTATCAAGAAAAGAAATTCGATTCGAAGGGAGTGAGAAAGATCCACGCGTGTTTATTTCGAGAGATTTAAATGGTACCACAACAGATGAACAGTATTATGGTCGAGCAGCATATGAAGTTTTGAAGGAATTTGGCAAATATGATGTAAATGCGGAAGAACCAAAACAGGTTCTTGAAGTTGAAATGTTGGATGGTACCAAATTCGTTACGATTAAAAGTATTGGGCAAGGAAGGGTGATTGAAGAAGTATATAAAGGGAAACAGGCTGAGCTCAAACTTGAAGAAATAAATAATGCAAAACCAACACGGAATGTTAAGGTACAGAAGATCGATTAATTAGAGTTAATGGTCTGCATGGTGCATTATTGCCGCTTAACAGTTCTATAGAACTTAAAACCACTAAAATGTCTGGAGTTTACTTTACGAAGATTTATGAAAAATGGTCGGATAGCCGATTGATTGATGAATACGTAGCTGATGGGTATACCGCTGATGCCCGCAAAGCGATGGCTGGAGTTCTTGCAAAGCGGGGTTTACTTGAGGAGGCTGAAGAAAAGGCTGGACGTAATAAACAGAAGGAGGAGGACAGGGCATCTGAACACTCTGGCCTTTTTTCGCAACCCATTCAAGCAGATTTAAACGATAATTTAAGTGATTCTGAGTATGCTGAACAGAGCATAAGTGGCGATGTATATTTTGAGAAGATCATGATGACAGGAGCTTCATCCAACTTATTCGGGTTTACAGTTGCAATGGCAATTACTGCGGTTGTTTTTCTGGCAGTAATGGGGTATGCTGAGTTTCTTGACTCTACATGGATGACGATTTTAATAGGTTCCCTTGTCGGCTTTTCGCTGTGGTCGGCGCATATTTGGTCAACCACGAAGTCTACATTCAAATTATATAAAATGGGAGGCAAGCTGCGTATTGAGGCGAAAACAGCAAAGGGCGATTGGGAATTTACGGAGCCTTTCAAGTACCGATGTTACGGTGAGATGGTTGAAGTGCCCGCCCGTTACGTCAGAATTAAACGGCCCAACCTTTATATTGTTCTAGAACATTCTGACGGAAAGAAACTCTTGTTACAAGAGGACAAAAGTGCATTGAAATCGATGCCTCCTGGCTGGGAACAAGTGGAAGGCAGGTATGAGTTGCTTGAATGCGATTTGCGCTTAACTCAGCACGGTACGACAGCTATCGAATTGGAAAAGTTGCGACGAATTTTGGATGGGCTTTCAAGCACTAAAAACTAATTAACTACTTTCACGACATGTATAAGTATATCTTTGTTTTAGCAGTTTTCTGTTGTTCATGCTCTTCTGGTGATGACGCTTTTTGTGAGTGTTTATCTGCAGGAGAGGAGTTAAATAATGAAACACAGAAGTTTTTTGATACAGCGCCCTCAGAAGATGATGCGAAACGCATTGAGGAACTCAAAACCAAGAAAAATGAAGCGTGCAAAAACTACACTATGATGGGTGGTGACGAAATGCGAAAACTTCAGGAGGCCTGCGAATAAAAGGTTTATTTAAAAACTTCGTCAAGCGCTTGGCAAAATGCATTGGCTGCAAATTGCAAATGTTCTTCTGTGTGTGCTTGCGATACAAACCCCACCTCATAGCCACTCGGCCCAAGATAAACTCCTTTTTCTAATAACGCGGCAAATAAGTGCTTGAAAGGAGTCATATCGCTGTCAATTTGGTCAGCCCGTTGAATGCGTTTTTTTCCGGCAAATGAAAGCCAGAAAATAGATCCAACCGTAATCATTTCAAAGTCATATCCATGTTCTGAAGAGTACTGATTGACCTGATCCACAAGGAATCGAGTACGTGCTTGCTGATCTTCATAAAAACCATCTTTGGCGCATTCTGTTAATTGCGCTATTCCTGCAGCCATGGCTACTGGGTTTCCAGAAAGTGTTCCTGCTTGGTAAACAGGTCCGTCTGGAGAGACATGCGACATAATATTCGATTTAGCTCCATAAGCACCAACAGGGAGTCCACCACCTATGATTTTTCCATAGGTAACAATGTCAGGAGCAATATCAAAATGAGCCGCAGCGCCGTTAAAACCAACACGGAATCCTGAAATCACCTCATCAAAGAAAAGGAGAGAACCGTTCTCTGTACAGATTTCTCTCAAGGCGAGTAAGAAAGACTTATCCTGTAACAACAATCCATTGTTTGCAGGAATTGGTTCAATAATGGCGCAGGCAATATCTTTTCCATGCTCCGCAAAGCATTCGTGAAGTGCCTCAACATCATTCAATGGCAACACCAAGGTTTCATTCGCATATTCCTCTGGAACTCCTGCACTTGACGATGTACCAAAAGTTACGAGTCCACTTCCTGCTTTTACCAGCATTGAATCTACGTGACCATGGTAACATCCTTCAAATTTGAGCACCTTTTTACGTCCGGTATATCCACGTGCCAAACGCAAAGCGGACATTACAGCTTCAGTTCCTGAACTAACAAATCGGATTTTATCAATGAATGGGTTTCTCGATAAGATTAGCTCGGCCAGTTCATTTTCTAAAACGGTTGGTGCACCGAAGCTTGATCCATTTTGCATGGCATTCATCACACCTTCATAAACAGCAGGGTGATTGTGACCCAAAATTAATGGCCCCCAACTACAGCAAAAATCCATGAATTTATTCCCGTCTTCGTCCCAAACGAAACATCCATCACCTTTTTTCATGAAGATGGGTGCGCCATCCACTGATTTGAATGCACGAACAGGAGAATTAACCCCTCCCGGGAAGAAGGTTTTTGCTTTTTCATATAATGCCTCCGAAGTACTTCGGTCTATCGCCGTTTTTGTTTCCATGGATGTACAATAAATGGTATTGTACAAAGTTACACTTTAATCTTGGATCAGCTGGCTAGTCTTCTTCTTGAGTGCATGTATTACTTTCCTGAAACAATTGGAAAACTGATCTTACTCGATCCGTAAATAGTGTGTTTCGCTGATTCGAAATCGGCGTCAGTACTTTCGTAAATATTTTCGACATACTTCTGTGGATTAAGATCAAATAAAGGGAACATGGAACTTTGCACCTGTACCATAATTCGGTGCCCTTGTTTGAAGGTGTGCAACACTTCCAGTAAAGGGACCTGAACACTTGTTTTTTCATTGGGTACAAAGGGCTGAGGCTCACTGAATGAATTTCGATATCTCCCGCGAATGTATCCGCATCGAACCAGGTGTTGATATCCATTCATTTTAATACCCTCTTTATCTGTATTCTGGGGGAGTCTGTCTTGTGGGAATACATCAATGATTTTGACATACAAATCGGCATCTTTATGATCAGTCGCAAAGTCAATAATCGCTTGAATTTGACCAACAACGGTTATATCTCCGTCGAGCGGATCCGTCACAAATGTGAGTACATCCGGTCGTTTAGAAACAAAACGTTGATCAGCCGTCATGTAGCTCTTGGGAGCCATAATGTGAAAATCATCACCTTCGACAAAAGGAACAGGGTGATCCGGGTCAGAAACATAGCTAGCTGTTGCGTCTGGACCAGGGAAAGGAAGATGGGTCAGACTACCGTTCGGTGATAAATAATAGTCCATTTGAGCATCAGCTCTTCCGTTAAAGACATTAAACGAATAATCAATCCACTCATTTTCTCCGGTATTGTAGATGTGCGCTTTAAACGCCGGAGCCTCTCCTTTTCCTTTTAAGTGGTGTTCAAAATAAGCGAATTCTATTTCTTGCTGGTAATTTTTAGATAGGTCATAACCATAGAAAATGTCTCCAAGGTAGTACAAACTGTCTCGGCGTTTTGGATGGCCATGAGACCATGGACCGAGCACGAGTTGAACATTACTTTTGGCATTATCATCTGCGAGCTTCTTAAAAGAGTTTAAAATACCATATAGATTTTGCTCGTCGTTCCAGCCACCCACAATCATGGTTTGACATTTGGTGCTATCCAGGTATTGAATCCAGTCGCGCTCTTGTCTGTAGGCATCATAGTTCGGATGCGCGATGATGTTTTTCCAGAAAAAATTGTCTTTATCAACTACTTCCGAAACATTACTAAGAGCTCTGCGCTTTAGAAAATAATCGTAGTAATCCTCTGTAATAAACTGCTCTTCATCATGCATAAAAGATTTATCTATGACATTATACCAGCGCTCCTTAGTGGGGGTATCTTTTTGAATACCAAACACATCCATCACTGGCATGTAATTCGTTCCATAAAGCCCGTAGCGGTTAAAGTCTTCGAAAAAAAAGTTGGTAACGGGGGCCATAGCGAGTACTGCTTTTAGGTTGGGGTGACCGGTCACAGAAGCAACTAAGGATGTATAACCTAGGTACGAATTTCCATACTGCCCAATATTTCCATTAAAGTGTTCGAGATTATTTACGAGCCAATCATATGTGTCTCTTGAATCGGTGACCTCATCCGTTTTATTTGGGTCTTTGAAAGAGTAGGGAGGTTTGGTGTTTTCGAACTGGCCTTCGCTCATCCATCTTCCTCGCATATCCTGATGTACAAAAATATACCCCGCCGCTACAAGGTCAGGGTTGTGCATGATTTTTTCAGGGAGTGTATCGACTCCATATGGCGCAACACTGTATGGTGTTCTTTTAATTAAGACTGGAAAATCCTTCGACTCGTCTTTGGGCTGATAGATGGTTGTGAATAGTCTTACACCGTCTCGCATTTCAATATAAACCTCTCTCTTGGTGTAATCGCCGGTCGTGTAATCTTGTGCAAAAACAGTTGATATGAGAGTTAGGGATAGATAAAACACTATGTACTTCATAAGGAGAGGTATTATTTTCGAATAAAATTAGAGAAAAAGATTTTCACGACTCCAAGTATGTTTATTTGGAAGTAAGCACATCATTGAAAAGCGATGGTATTTGTTATCTTTGAAAATGTTGGTTAATCATCCGAAAAAACGAATTGATGAGTTATAGCAATACATTGGATTTTGCAAAGGGAATGGACGCTAAGGACCCTCTTAAATCATTCAGAAGTAAGTTCTATTTTCCTACATTTCACGAAAAAGAGGTTGTTTATTTTACGGGAAACTCACTTGGGCTTCAGCCAAAAACAGTTGAGGAAAGAATCAAGGAGGAATTGGATGCCTGGGCAAAGTACGGTGTAGAAGGACACTTTTTGGCGAAAAGACCCTGGTTTGCCTACCATGAAAATTTGACTGAAATGGCCGCTAACGTAGTGGGGGCAAAACCAGAAGAGGTAGTAGTTACCCATTCATTAACAACAAACCTTCACTTATTGATGGTCTCTTTTTATCGACCAGAGGGTAAACGAACGAAAATCTTGTGTGAGGCAAAAGCTTTTCCGAGCGACCAATATGCACTCGAGTCTCAGGTTAAATTCCATGGCCTAGATTTGGAAAAGGATCTTATCGAAATTGAGCCGCGAGCAGGGGAGCACTTGATAAATGAGGAAGACATCATCGGTAAAATTGAAGAATTGGGTGATGAGTTAGCCATGGTTATGATCGGTGGCGTGAATTATTATACAGGCCAACTTTTTGATATGGAAAGAATTACGGCTGCTGGTCATGCTGTTGGCGCCCAGGTTGGTTTTGACTTGGCGCATGCCGCGGGAAACATTAACTTAAAATTGCACGATTGGGGAGTTGATTTTGCAGCGTGGTGTGGATATAAATATCTGAACTCATCTCCCGGAGGTGTTTCTGGTATGTTTGTTCATGAACGACATGCGTACAAACCCGAATTGCCACGCTTTGCAGGTTGGTGGGGCTATGATAAAGAAACGCGTTTTCAAATGGAGCCGGGATTCAACCCCATGCGCGGAGCAGAGGGTTGGCAGTTGAGTAATGCTCCAGTGTTAGGAATGGCTGCACATCTTGCTTCTTTGGAAATTTTTGAAGAGGCCGGAATGGATCGAATAGGACAAAAGCGTGATGTGCTTACGGGCTATCTCGAATTTATTATCAAGGACATTTCTGAGCGCAACGCAGAGCGTTGTACTTTCGAAATAATTACTCCAGCAGATAAGTCCAAGCGTGGTGCACAGCTTTCTATTTTGGCCCATGGACAAGGAAAGGATTTGTTTGATGTTTTAACAGAACAGGGGGTTATTGCTGACTGGCGTGAGCCGAACGTTATACGTATTGCTCCAGCACCGCTTTACAACTCTTTTGAAGATTGCTTCCGTTTTGGGCAGTGTCTTGAAAGTGCAATCCAGTAATTGAAACAAAAAAGATGGACGAACTCACAATACAAACACTAATTAAAGTCAAATATTCGGGCGCTCTAAATGAGGTTTCGACATATATGAATTTAGCGATTCAAACGGGTGCTGTATTGGTTGGTGGGATTGTTGTTTGGCGCATGAGTGCCATTTTGCACAAGAAAAAAAGGGCAGAACGACAACGGAATTCATATTTCGAAACACCCTACTCTAAAGGTTGGAAGAAATAATTGAGCAGAATTAAAGAATAAAATATGGAACAGAGTAAAAGTGCAATCATTGTTGGAGCCGGATTGGTTGGATCCCTTTGGGCAGTTTATTTATCCAAAGCAGGTTATAAGGTGACCATTTATGAGCGTCGACCGGATATTCGAAAAGCAGAGATCTCTGCAGGAAAATCCATCAACCTTGCTCTGTCAAAAAGAGGTTGGACAGCACTTGACGCTGTTGGTGTGGGAGATGAAATTCGGAAAATTGCCATTCCTATGTACGGCAGAATCATGCATGATTTAGAGGGTAATTTAACGCACCAGCCTTATGGTAAAGAAGGAGAAGCGATTTATTCTGTTTCGCGCGGAGGCGTGAATGCCAGAATGATGGATATTGCCGAAGAATATGGAAACGCCGAGATTCATTATAATATAGAGTGCACTGGCGCGGATACAAAAGCGGGAGTTGTTCATTTAAAGAATAAAACGACGGGAGAAGCCTTCAGCGCTGAGGCTGACGTTATTTTTGCGGCTGATGGAGCATTTTCTGCAGTTCGATATAATGCTTTTCAAAAGATTGATCGCTTTAATTTTAGTCAGCATTACATTGCAGATGGTTACCGAGAGATATTACTTCCGGCAAATGAAGATGGTTCTTATCCACTAGATAAAAATGCGTTGCACATATGGCCGCGTGGTCGTTTTATGCTCATTGCTTTGGCTAATGAAGATGGGTCGTTTACATGCACCTTGTTCATGCCATACGACGGCGATGAAAATTCGTTTAATCAATTAAAAAGCAAAGAAGCAGTAGATCGATTCTTCAAAACAACATTCCCTGACTTTTACGATATGATGCCGAATATTGCTGATGCCTGGGAAGATCACCCGCTCTCTTCGCTAGCCATTATGCGTTCTTATCCATGGCATGATGGGAAAGTCGCCTTGATGGGAGATGCTGCTCATGCTACAGTTCCTTTTTATGGTCAAGGCATGAATGGTGGGTTTGAAGATTGTACGGTGCTTGCTGAGCTCATGAGAAAACACAATGAGAATTGGGACGCTGTATTTGAAGAATATAGCGAAGTACGCAAACCTGATGGGGACGCGTTACAAGATCTTTCACTGCACAATTATTATGTAATGCGTGATTATGTGGCAGACCCAAAGTTTCTTTTGCAAAAGAAAATTGAAGCAAAATTCTCTGAGTTGTACCCAGATAAATGGTTGCCGTTATATTCTCAAGTCACCTTTAGTAATATTCGGTATAGCGAGGCACTCCAAAGTGGAAAAAGACAAGATGACATTATGAAGCAAGTGATGGATAGGCCGGACATTGAGTCGAATTGGGACAGCGATGAGGTGATGCAAAGAATTTTGGAAAAAATAGAAGCATGAAGTGGATAACAGTATTAACCCTAAGTTTTTTGTCATTTGGCGTTTTTGGGCAACGCGACCTAACCCCTTCAAGTAGAAAACAGGCCTTTGGAAAACGGGATTTGAGATCATTGGCCAATTACGGATTGCAATTTCAGCTGGGAGCAACTTACCTCATGAGTAAGCTGAAGAATGACAGTTATGAATCCACACCAGCGGTTGGAGGTTTTCGTGGCAATTATATACCGGATCCCAGAGGTCGTCTCGGAGGGTACGCCGAGATAGGAATGTTCCATTTTCCTAAAAAGCGTTCTAAGTTATCATTGGCGCTCGGTACGGTATTGGTGAGTTATTACGATTGGGGAATAGGGTTCAAGTATTTTAGGGGAACAGAAGATTTGCAGCGTGATTTTGTGGATGGCCTCGGAACAGTTGTGAATTCAAGTACCGATCCGTTTAACTTTGAATTCGGTCACATTTATGGTCGTTTCTCCTTGCACAAGAACATTCACTTTAAGAAGAATAGAGGGCGGGATAAATCGAACTTTTTTCTTGATAACAGTCTGGGAATTAATGTAGATTACCGTGTAACAACGAAAACAGATCCCTATGTTTTAGCGACTGAAGTTCAGCAGTATTCAGCTCCGTTACATGCCCAACTGCATTATGGTTTAGGGTTTGGCTTCAGGCTTAAGCGGGGTGCTTATCTCATTCCGGGAGTGCGTTCTCCACTTCTGGGCTTTCAAATGACGAACCCTGCTCCAGCTAATACGGTGAGTGGCAGAAGCACATTTGGAAATCCATCTTTTCACTGGTTCTCAACACGATACTGGCCACTACTTATTCACGTGAAGTATATGTTTGCCTTTGAAAAGAAACAGAAGGGATGTCCCCCTGCGGAAATTAATGATCAGGATAGAGGCACTCAGCAAAATAGATAATTATGAAAAAGATATATCATTTAAAAACGTGTAGTACAAATGCACGGATTTTGAAAGAAATTGATCCTGGTAAAGATGTTGAATTGCAAAACATCAAAGAAGAGAATATAGACGAGGCAACGCTTGACTTCCTGAAAGAAAAAGTAGGGTCTTATGAAGCACTCTTTTCTAAGAAAGCCATGAAATATCGCTCAATGGGTTTGAACGAAATGGATTTAACAGAAAATGATTATAAAAAATACATGCTTCAAGAGTATACATTTCTAAAGCGTCCATTCATGATCAACGAAGATGAGGTCTTTATCGGCAACTCGAAGAAAGTCGTAGAGGCTGCGGTGGAATCATTTAAAAAATCGTAATGGTTGTACGCTATGTTTTTTTTGTTTCAGTAGCTGTCGCCGTTGGCTTCCTAACAAACTGTTCGAATAGCAAGGAAGCGATCAGTGAGGAAGCTCAGTACGAGCTGGATTCTCTAGAGTCTGTCAGACAAACAAGAATTGATTCTGCAAGTCAAATAAAGGTGCAGAATAGTGGTTCTTCAGGAACATTTTCCGACCCGAAAAAGACACCAGCCAAAAAGAAAAAGTGAAATGTCAAAGATGTTCTTTATCTTTGTTGCAATTAACCACATTGCTTGCGTTGCCCTAACGTAAAAAAAATCAAAAATGAAAAAACTACTACTCTATTGTGGCCTTCTATTGATGGCCCAAAACGCAAATGCACAAATTTTCTCGGAAGATTTCCAAGGTTTGAACGGTGCTTTTCCAGTTGGTTGGACATTAATCAACAATGATGGACTAACTCCTAATGCCAATACTGCTTATGTAACCGATGCTTGGGTTGTTCGCGATGACTTTATCGCTCCGCAAGTAGCCGGAGATACATGCGCATTCAGTAATTCATGGTACACTCCTGCTGGAACTGCCGATGATTGGATGATTACACCGCAGATCATGAACTTGCCAGCAAACGCTCAGGTTTCATGGGATGCGAATGCTCCAGATGCAGGATATCCAGACGGTTATGAAGTGTTAGTTTCGACCACTACACCTACGATCGGAGCGTTTACGGCAATCTACTCTAATCCAGCGGAGAATTCGAATTGGACGCCAAGAACGGCAGATCTCTCTGCATATGCAGGACAGAACATTTATATTGCCTGGAGAAATAACTCCACAGACATGTTTTTATTGATGGTAGATAACATCTCCGTTGATGTAATACTACCATTTGACGTAGCGCTTTCGGATACTACGAACGAAGAGTACACGATTACTCCATTGGATCATACAGGGACAATTGAGTTGGACGCTATTATTACAAATACCGGGGGTAATGACGTAACGAACGCAATGATTACCGCAAACGTTTACGATGGAACAATGAGTCTTGTTTATAACGCATCAAGTACTCCGGTTCCTACTCTGGCTTCTGGAGCAGCGGTAACTGCAACGGTACCAGGATTTACTCCTGCGACCTCTGACTTTTATACATTTGAAATTATTGCAGGAATAACCGAAGCAGATGGAGACCAAAACAATGATACGTTGATGTTTACGCACTTGGTGAGTGATAGTATCTATGCACGAGACAATGGTGTGGTCGCTGGGTCTTTAGGAATCGGAGCAGGAAATGGTGGACAACTCGGACAACAGTTTGAACTACTGCAAAACGATGATATGACTTCTGTCTCCTTCTTTCTATCCAACGCAGCTGGAAACCTGAACGGTGAAGATATTTACGTATCAGTTTATGATATGGCAGCAGGAGTGCCTAACGCGGTAGTTGCTGAGACAGATACGATTACCATTTTAGATGCCGTCGACTCACTTTATACGCTGCCTATTTATGGAGGTCCGGCCTCTTTGGCAACAGGAATGTATACTGTCGTGGTGAACGAGCCAGATTCAACACTTGCTTTGGCTTACTCAAATGACATCTTCACGCCTCAGACGACTTGGCTTGATTGGCCAACGAATCCCAATGGAGGCTGGACAAACAATGAATTTTTTGCCTTCAATGTTTCGTATATACTTCGACCAAACTTTGCATGTATACCAACATCTTCAATGGTGACGGCTGCTGCGTGTGAGACGTATACGTGGGCACAAAACGGGATCACATATATGAACTCTGGGATGTACATGGATACGGTGATGAACGCCGCTGGTTGCGATAGCGTTGTTACATTAGACCTAACGATTAACGTTCCAGATGCAACGACAGAGACAGTTTCAGAATGCACTGCTTATACATGGGCAGCGGATGGAAACACGTATAATATGTCTGGGATGTACACAGCCACTTTAACAAATGCTGCTGGCTGTGATAGTGTTGTTACACTGGACCTTACGATTGGAGGTGTTGATAATACGACGTCAACAGCAGGAACCACAATTTCTGCGAATCAGACAGGAGCTACGTATCAATGGATTGACTGTGGCAATGGAAATATGGCAATTGCCGGAGAAACAAATCAGTCTTATACGCCAACACTTACAGGAGATTACGCTGTAATTGTAACAAGCGGCGCATGTTCGGATACATCGGCTTGTGTAACAATCGATTTCTCTGCATTGGATGAATTGGTAATTGGAGATGTAGAGATTTTCCCTAATCCATCGGACGGTCAGTTAACTGTTTCATTGACCAACCTTGTTGCCTCTGACATTCGACTTGAACTAACAGATGCTGCCGGAAGAGTTATTCTTTCTAGTGATCATACAAATGTTGGTGAAAGCATGGTAATTCCAGTTGTAATTGAAAATGCGCAAGACGGATTATACTTTATAAAAGTGTCTTCTGATGAGGGAGAACTGACAGAACGGATAATTATTTCAAAATAAGAATCGTTCTAAAATGATACTTTTGAGGGGAGCTTCGGCTCCCCTTTTTTATGTCGAATCTTTTACGCGCGCATATTGCACTCTTTCTGGTTAATGCACTTTACGGTGCCAATCATGTTGTGGCCAAAGGAGTGATGCCTGACTATCTCACACCAAGTGTGTTTATTTTTTTAAGAGCTGCTGGCGCTACTGTTTTATTCTGGATTGTAAATCTACTTTTCGTTCGTGAAAAAGTTCAGCGTAAAGATTTATTGTTGCTGGCAGCATGCGGGTTGTTTGGTGTTACGGTCAATCAACTATTCTTTTTCCATGGTCTGAGCATGACGTCTTCCATTAATTCTGGAATCATTATGACGATCAATCCTATTTTGGTGGTTATTCTGTCCTATTTCATCTTGAAAGAATCAATAACCTGGAGGAAGTCGGTTGGAATTCTATTAGGCGCTACTGGTGCAGTATTGTTAACGCTAACTGCCGGAACGGGTAATGGTGATTCTTCTTTGGGGGACTTGTTTATTTTCATCAATGCAGCGAGTTACGCGGTTTATCTAGTTATTGTGAAACCCTTGATGAAAAAGTACGCACCGCTTACAGTAATTACCTATGTTTTTTCTTTCGGTTTGACCTTTGTCATGTTATACCCACCGACACTAACAGAGTTATCACAAACCGATTTTTCAGTAATCCCTTTGGATAAGGTATACGTGATTATTTTTGTGATAGTAGGTGTCACATTTCTTACGTATTTGCTGACAGTTTTCGGCCTGAAGTATGTGAGCCCATCTGTTTCGAGTGCCTATATTTATCTTCAACCTGTGCTGGTTATGTTCTTTGCTTTCATCCTAAGTGCCGCAGGCTTAGCTGATGATTATACGAATACAATTACGCTCGAAAAGATAGTGTACATGCTCCTTATTTTTACCGGAGTTTACATTACTTCTTCCAGTTCTTTTTTAAAACTTCGAAGGAATAAATCGGTGTCTTAGAGAACGTATTTGACCACTTCTTTGCCGTTAAACTCGGCAAATTCTTCAAAACGCAAGCCGATTTTCTCCATTATACGAATAGAGGCTTTGTTCTCCGTGAATGCAAAACAAACAATTCGAGGGAATTGAAAACGCTTAACTCCAAGTTCGAGCACAGCTTTTGCAGCTTCAGTAGCATAGCCTTTCCCCCAGTGTTTTTTTGCATAACGCCACCCGAAATCAAGCTCACCATTGTAATGCGCGAACCCACAAAAACCAATCAAAGAATGTTCTGATTTTAGTTCAACCGCAAATCTTGCCCATCCAATTTTTTGGATGTTACTGATGCAATTCTGTATGTAATCAGAGGCTTTTTCGGGCGAGAGTACAGAACCATCACCGATGTACTTCATAACTTCTGGATCAGCAACCAATGCTTGAAAAGGGGCAAGATCCTTTGGACTCCAATGTCGTATAATTAAGCGTTCCGTTTCACAGAGGATCATTAGTTGAGCTGTTTGTCTTCCGCAGCCTCTAGTCGCTTAGCCATATCATAGAAACGAGCAACTGTTGTTCCGTAGATTTCCAAAAACTCTTCATAGTCAGCCGCAGAAAGTTCTTTTTCGAACTCGACATGTTTGGCTTCCATTTCCTCCATTTCATCGGACAAGCGTTTTATTTTCAATGCAGATGTAGCCACGCTCCCCAACATGTCAAGGCCATCAAGAAATGAGGCTTCTTCGCCATTTTCCTTTTTTTCCTCAAGTGCTTCTGCCTTATCAACCACTTTCTCCACAAGCGTGCAATACTCATCTACGAGTTCTCCAACAACATCCATATATTCCCGAACTTCCTCATTACGCTCGATTAATGGTTCGGGTGGCGTCTGTGTTTTACACGCAAATAAAAAAATGATCATTAATGGGATTAACGTAAGTTGGGCAGCTTTCATGGTTTTTGTTTTTGTATAACTAAATGTACTATAAGTTCTCTGGAAATCCGGTAAAGGGATCACAAGATTTCTTAAAACAGACGGCAAGTAAGGTGTGCAATACTGCGGTAATCACGTTTTGTAATACTGATGATTCTGTCTTTGATTGTTGAAGTTTCAAAAACGATATACTGAACTAATTGTCTAATATAAATGAGGGTTTAATCTTTATGAAAGTTGAACTCCTATTTTTATGTATTGTAGTAGAATGACTTTAAAAATTATGTGCGGACACGATTAATCCCTAATTTGAGATCAATCAAAACGACTAAAAATTGAAGATATGAACAAATTAATACTCATTATGGCACTACTTGGGGTTGCAAATATCTCAAATGCTCAAGATGGAATCGAGGCCATCATTTATTCTCACACTCACAGTACGTACGTCGGACCGGTAAGCCAAATGGACTTTCCTACTTATGACTTTTCAGGTGGTATCGTTGAATTGACACCTGATAACAGTGAAGAGTTGGTCATAGATATAGATTGGGAAAATCATACGAGCAACTCTGATGATTGGAGAGTTTCAAGAAGAAGACTCAATGAAATTGCTGGTTGGACTGACTATTTTTGTTGGAGACACGAAACAGACCCAGTGGGGATTTGTATTGATGGAGCGACAATGGATATGGAACTGTATACATTACATCCGTCACAAGGAGTAACGGTTGCTGATGGAGAAAAAGCAGTTCTTGCTGCGCATATTCACCCAGACATGAATGCTTCAGGCTGTGCAACGTATCGATATTATCTTGGAACGCAGTTTGACCCATTCGTTGATTCCGTTGATATACAGGTTTGCTTTTCACTTGGATCAGATGAGTTGACTTCGAACCAAATTACAGTTTCACCCAATCCGGCAAACGATTATTTTAACATCCATACAACGGGGAGCCTTAGTGGAAGCGTTTATGTTCTTGATATGACTGGAAAAGTTGTGTTGGAGACTGCTGCGCAAGGTTCTATAACCTCAATTAATACAGCTTCACTGAATGATGGTGTATATATGTTGCGTCTGGAGGGAGAAGAACAAAGCAATCAGAAGATCATTATACGTCACTAGACATTTGGAATACTCTTTATAAAATCCGGATGATTTATCATTCGGATTTTTTAATTTGTATTAGGAACGCTTTGGGACATCTAGGTTTTCCAGATGCGTTATAAATGCCTTGAATTCAGATGATCTTGTCATAGATTTCGGCAGCATTATCTCCGATGTCGGGTTTGAAAAGTAAACCATCACAAGAGAATCATCGGTATAATAACTGTTTGCATCCTTCCATTCCAGTTCGCTCCCCAATAGTTCTCCATCTACTAAGTATTTTAAGCTGGTGTCATTGTAAACATATTTCAATTCATTCTTATCCTTTGTGAATTCAATAAATTGTTCTACATCTGCACGACTTGAGGCTTCTGTGTCTGCAAAGAATTTGTTATTCATAAGAATTCTTACACCTTGATAAAGGGTAAACACGATTAGTATGAAACCCACGTAAGCCAAGTTTGGAAAGGTAATCGCCAGCAACAAGAATGGTAGCGCAAGGCAACCAAAGATTAACATCATTTTCAACCTCAATTTTTTCCTGGCGTCACGTGAGTCGTGCAAAGAAGCATAATATGGTTCGTAAATAGCCCTGAACTTGTCTTCGTTAAAAGTAAGTGAGATAGTTTGTTCTTGATTGCTTGCCTTCATTGCCGACGAAGTTAGCTTTTGTTCGTAGGTTTCCCAAATGCTGGCAGCCATTCTTAGGAGATTCAATTGCCGTGTAGTCCGCTGATAAAGGCTAAAGAATGCTTACCTTTACCTAAATTTTTGCTTATGCTTAAGTCTATGACGGGTTTCGGTAAAGCTACCGGAAGCTTCCAGTCTAAAAAGGTTTCCGTGGAAATTCGATCGCTCAACAGCAAGTCCGTTGACCTTAATACGCGTGTTCCATCCCAATATAAGGAATTGGATGGTGAATTCAGAAAGTATATAGCGAACATGCTCGGAAGAGGAAAGATCGACGTTTTTGTAAATATCGATAGCATTGGAGAGGAGAGTTCCGTGAGCATTAATCGGGCGTTGGCGAAAACATACTATGATGACTTAAAATCACTGAATTCTGAGTTGGGTGAGTCAACAGAAGATTATTTATCGTTGATTTTGCGCATGCCTGATATTTATAATGCAAACAAGGAAGAGCTCTCAACAGAAGAAAAGGACTGGTTGACCGGTTTAGTGAAAGAAGCAGTAGACAAGTTAGATGCCTTTAGAAGGAAAGAGGGTGAAGATTTAGAGCGTGAGTTTACGGAACGCATTGATGATATCCGAAAACTATTGAATCAAATTCCACGTTATGAAGAGGAGCGTATTGAGACGATTCGTGAGCGAATGAAAAAAGGACTGGAGGAGATCCAATCTGGGTCGTACGACGATAATCGCTTTGAGCAAGAAATGATCTTCTATATTGAGAAGTTAGATGTCTCTGAAGAAAAAATGCGCCTGTCGAATCACCTTGATTACTTTATTGAAACAATGAAGTTGCCTCAGTCAGGGAAAAAGCTGGGCTTCATTGGGCAGGAGATAGGTCGTGAAATCAACACGCTTGGAAGTAAGAGCAATCATGCAGAAATGCAGAAACTTGTGATTGGAATGAAGGACAACCTTGAAAAGATTAAAGAACAGGTCTTGAACACGCTTTGATAAGATGAGTAAAGAGCTAAAGGGTAAATGCATTATTTTTTCAGCGCCTTCAGGCGCTGGTAAGACAACAATTGTTCACCATTTGTTGGGTAAGGATTTAGGGTTGGAATTTTCTGTTTCAGCCTGTAGCAGAAAGCCAAGAGAAAATGAAGTGGACGGCAAGGATTATCATTTTTTGGGTGTCGATGGCTTCCGTGAAAAAATCCAGCAAGACGCATTTGTTGAATGGGAAGAAGTATATACAAATAACTTCTATGGTACACTGAAATCAGAGATGCAACGTATTTGGTCAGAGGGGAAAACTGTGATTTTCGATGTGGATGTCATCGGAGGATTGAACCTTAAGAAACAGTTTAAGGATGATGCATTTGCAGTATTCGTTCAACCGCCTAGCTATGAAGAGTTAGAGAAGCGATTGCGAGGACGAAGCACCGAGTCTGAAGATAAGATTAACCAGAGAATGGAAAAGGCACAGAAGGAGCTTTCCTTTGCGCCCAAGTTTGATCATGTTTTGGTGAATGACAAACTGGAAGATGCCTGTAAGTTAGCGGAAGAGTTAGTGTTAAACTTTTTGAAAGGGTAATGAAGGTAGGTCTTTATTTTGGAACCTTTAATCCTGTGCATGTTGGGCATTTGATTATTGCCAATTACATGGCAGACCGAACGGAACTTGATCAGGTTTGGATGGTCGTTTCTCCACAAAATCCGCTGAAAGATAAAAAGACGCTTTTAGCAGATTACCATCGATTGGCATTAGTGAGAGTTGGGATTGAGGATAACCCGCAATTACGGGCGAGTGATATCGAGTTTAAACTTCCAAAGCCAAGTTACACAGTGACAACATTAGCCTACCTTAAGGAAAAGTATCCAGAGCACGAGTTTGCGCTAATCATGGGCGAAGATAACCTCAGAACCTTGCATAAATGGAAAAATTACGAGGAGATTATTGATAATCACCGGCTATACGTATACCCGCGCGCTATGACCATGCAAGAAGAGGAAGAGTTATTGTCGATTGGTAAGTCAGCGCGTGACTCTGTTGTTCACAAAAATGTAGTGATGTGTGATGATGTTCCCGTCATGAAGATTTCCTCAAGCTATATCCGTAAGTCAATCAAAGAAGGGAAAGACGTCAAATACTTGTTGACCGACCCCGTTTTTAAATATGTTGACGAAATGAATTTTTACAAGTAAATCCTGATCGAGGAATCAATTTCCAAAAAGCACCTGAGTTGAAGTCTTTCTGCGCGGTAAATGAAGAGTTTCGAAGAAATTAAAACGACATTTCAGGAACGTGTTCTGGAACAATTAAGTCTCCTTCTGTTGCTGCAATTATTTCTTCTACGGAAACGCCCGGAGCCCGCTCCAACAAATGGAAAGCATTGTCTTTGATTTCCATTACTGCCAGATTAGTCACCACTTTCTTCA
Source organism: Flavobacteriales bacterium UBA6051 (assembly GCA_002427735.1). Lineage (GTDB taxonomy): Bacteria > Bacteroidota > Bacteroidia > Flavobacteriales_D > Crocinitomicaceae > UBA4466. Next base: position 563,902 of record DIYP01000016.1, on the reverse strand, counting down.
CACAGCCAACTCCCGTAAGTGGTAGTGTACAGCTTTTTAAAAGTTTCGATACGCCAGCCTTATTTGCGTGCATCATGGCAACAATAATATTATCTGCCGAGGCAACAAGGTCCATTGCACCACCCATTCCTTTTACCATTTTTCCTGGTATTTTCCAGTTGGCAATGTCACCATTCTGCGCCACTTCCATTGCACCTAGAACAGTCAGTTGTACATGCTGTCCTCTAATCATTGCAAAAGAAGTAGCCGAATCAAAAAACACCGCACCTTTCATTGCAGTAATCGTTTGCTTACCAGCGTTGATGAGGTCGGCATCTTCCTCTCCTTCAAACGGGAAGGGCCCCATTCCAAGAATACCATTTTCGGATTGAAATTCTACTTCAATTCCCTCAGGGATATAGTTCGCTACCAGCGTTGGTATTCCAATTCCGAGATTAACATACCATCCGTCTTTCAATTCTTGCGCGATACGCTGCGCGATGCCATTTTTGTCTAAAGCCATTGTTTATTGTTTTTGACGAACAGTACGTTGCTCGATACGTTTTTCGAATTTTTCGCCTTGGAAGATGCGTTGAACAAAAATACCTGGAGTATGAATTTGATTCGGATCAAGTTCACCAGCGGGAACAAGCTCTTCAACTTCAGCAATAGTAATCTTACCTGCCATTGCCATCATTGGGTTAAAATTACGCGCTGTTGCTTTGTAGATTAAGTTTCCTTCCGTATCGCCTTTCCACGCTTTCACAATTGCAAAGTCAGCAGTTAATGCTGATTCGAGAATGTGTGGTTTCCCATTGAATTCTCTGACTTCTTTTCCTTCCGCGACCTCCGTTCCATATCCGGCTGGTGTAAAGAAAGCGGGGATACCAGCACCTCCAGCTCGACAACGTTCTGCAAGGGAGCCCTGTGGTATCAAGTCGACTTCAAGTTCTCCAGAAAGCATTTGTCGTTCGAATTCATCATTTTCTCCAACGTAAGAACTGATCATTTTCTTGATTTGCTTTTTTTGCAATAACAAACCAAGGCCAAAATCATCTACTCCGGCGTTATTAGAGATGCAGGTTAGTCCAGAGATATTCATCGTCACCATATGGTTGATAGAGTTCTCAGGAATACCGCACAATCCAAAGCCACCAAGCATGATGGTCATATCACTCTCTAACCCTTCAAGAGCTGTTTCAACGTTATTTACTACTTTGTTCATATAATCTATTAAAGTCCAAAATCAATTCCGTTTCCGGATTCATTCGCGTCGCATTCAAAAATTTCAGGCTCATAGCCGATAGGCATTTCAAAATCTTCGGTTGAGATTTTGAGCGCCTTGTCCTTGTATACTTGCTGCATGAAATAACCGTAAATCGGTAAGGCCATTCGAGCTCCTTGTCCCCATTCCATCGTTCGGAAATGAACATCTCGATCTTCCGCTCCTGACCAAACTCCAGTAACAAGATCAGGGGTAAGTCCCATAAACCAACCGTCGGAATTCGATTGAGTTGTTCCCGTTTTTCCAGCCATCGGCGCGGTAAGTCCTCCCCATTTTCTCCAGCTAGCACGCAACGAACCACCAGTTCCGTATTGTACCACACCCTTCATCATTTCAAGCGTTTTATACGCCACATTAGGATTCAGCACTTCTTTCGAATAAGGGTCTGCGCTGTAGATCACATTTCCATTACGGTCTTCAATGCGCAAAATAGTTGTTGGTTCAACGTAAATTCCCTGATTCACAAACATAGCTTGAGCGCCCACCATTTCATAAAGAGACATGTCCATTACGCCTAGACACATAGACGGTACTTCATGTTCAGGAAGCAACTCTATGTTCATACCCCGGAGTAGTTTAGAAATGGTTTTTGGACCAGCATATCCACCCATTTTTGACATAACTGCTACGGTACCAGGGTTATTCGAATTGGCGAGTGCCCAGTCAACAGTTTTACCAACAGGAATATCTCCTCGTGGACACCATTTTCCATTGAGTTTACCGCCTTCACCAATCAAATCCACACAGTATGGCATGTCTTCAAACTTTGTACAGGGTTTTACAACTCCCATGGCCATCGCCGTAGAGTATACGAAAGGTTTAATTGTTGACCCTACTTGTCGCTTACTTTGCTTGACATGATCAAATGCAAAGTGTTTGAAATTTGCGCCACCCACCCAAGCTTTAACAAATCCTGTGCTTGGTTCAACAGACAAAAGACCTGAACGAAGAACACCTTTGTAATATTTAATTGAGTCATTGGGCGTCATGAGTGTATCAATGTCCCCGTTCCAGGAGAAAATGCGCATGGGTACAGGAAGGTCAAAACTTTTTTCCACCTCATTCACAGACATACCGCTTGCAATCAGTGACTTATAACGCTCTGAGTTCTTTCTAGCGCGCGCCATAATACCTTCACGACGTTCTTCTGTCACACGCTTACCATTAGATATATCAGCAAATGGGAAGTGCTTAACGCGAGCATTATTTTTGTCGAACTGTGGTTGTAGGTCCTCTTTCAAGTGGCGAGCAACCGCAGCCTCTGCATACTGCTGGAGTGAAGCATTTATTGTTGTGTAGATTCTAAGCCCGTCTTTATAGATGTCGTATTTTTCGCCGTCTTTTTTAGCGTACTTATAATCACCATTTTCGTCCTTTTCATCCAACAGGTCTTTGACTTCAGAGCGCAGACTTTCACGAAAATAGGGTGCCAATCCTTCTTTGTGGTCAACCACCTGATAATCAATTTCAGTAGGCATTAGCTTCAAACTGTCAACTTCGGCACGCGTCACATAATTTTTGAGGGCTTCATTTTTTGTGACACCACCACTGTTGCGATACCATTGCTCCAGCACTTGATTACGACGCTGCATAGCACGGAGACTATCTTTGGTTCTCAATTCTTGAATTTGAGTGTCTGTTACAGCACTTAATGCGATGTTTTTATCACCAGCAATTTTTGCCCGGTAGTCTCGAATTTGATAGGTATGTGGATTATAAAGTCCCGGGTTCTTACACATTCCTACCAACATTGCCGCTTCTAGTTTGGTAAGATCAATAGGCTTTTTATTGAAATATACTTTCGCTGCATTTTCAATTCCTACTGCGTTATACAAGAAATCAAACTGATTCAGATACATTGTGATGATCTCTTCTTTTGTATAGCGCTCCTCCAGGCGAACAGCGATAATATTTTCTTTAATCTTTTCGTCCAATCTACCCCAAATACCTCCAACGCGTGATGGAACTTCTTTTCCCTCTAGTCGAAGTTGTGCTTCAATTTCGCGTTGGCGAAGTGTGAAAAGTAATTTTGCTAGCTGCTGACTAATAGTAGATGCTCCACCGGCTTCCCCCATGTTTGCTATGGCTCTACCCATTGCCTTAACATCGACACCTGGGTGCTCCATATATCGCTCATCCTCGGTTGCAATTAATGCATCGAATACGAAAGGAGAAATCTCTTTATAGCTAATTGTGGTGCGGTTTACGCTCCAGTAACGACCAAGTTCGGTCTTTCCATCATCAGCAAAAACAATGGAGGCCAAAAGCTCAGGTGGGTTCTCTAACATTTCAACAGAAGGCAATTCGTCTTCTGATTGTGAGTAGACCAATGTGAGCATCACAAATAATGGCATGAATGCACCAATCCAAAGCAGTACCGTCAGAAATCGGCGCGTTTTTTTGTTAAACACGATTTTTTCTTTTTTCTGGCGGCTGTTTTGTGTCTTTTCTCCCATGGTTGATCTTGATGTGTAAATGTAGTAAGAAAATGCTAGAACCTCTACGCTCCATAGAGGCAATACGTTTCATGCAATGCGTTAAAGTTTCTTAAATCAATTCAAGACATCTTTTCGCTGGCTGTCAAGTTTCAAAAGAATGAAAAGCATAATGGAAAAAGACATCATGGAGGACCCGCCGTAACTAAAGAAGGGTAGTGGAATACCAATGACGGGCATGAACTCAATGCTCATTCCGATATTAATGGCAAAATGGTAGAAGAGAATCATTGCTACTGCATATGCATATATGCGATTAAACGCAGCCTTCTGTCGTTCGGCAATCATGATTATTCTAAGTAGAATAAAGAGGTAAATGAATACAAGAACAATGGTACCAGCAAACCCCCATTCTTCGGCGAACGGGCAGAAGATAAAATCGGTTTCACTCTCTGGAACGTGATTCGTACGAACACTTGAAACGGAAGCATTGCGGTAACCCTTACCAAATAGTCCACCCGATCCTACTGCGGCCATGGCACGGTTACGATTGTAATCATCGCCGTCCGGATCCTCGCGCAGGCCAAGAACCAGCTCTATTCGTTCTTTTTGATGCGGTGCAAGTTCATCGAAGCCAAGTTGAACTACTAAGGCTAGCCCCGACGCCAATACAAACCCAATGATGGCAATCGTTGCTGCTCTTCGACGATCTCGTCTAGCAAATATGGAGCGCATCAGGAAGTAGGCTACCAAAGAAATGATGCCAAGAAAGAAAACCATTCCCCATTTCCCCTCAACCTCTAATCCACCAAACATTTCTATAGCAATAGTTTCTTGACTTAAGAGCAGCGTTGTTACGCTAATGAAAATAACGACGAATAGAATGGGGATAAAGTGACTTCCGAGCCAGGTTTGCTTAAAGTGCAACCATCGCATAGGAAGCAGGTTCAGTAATGCAAGGATGATGGGGTCATAGGACACCCCTTCACGATATAATACGAATAAGAATGATGTAAATACAATGAAAGTTCCGGCGTCAGGTTGAAGTAAAATGAGGGCCATCGGAACTAGAATTATACCATTGGCGATAAGTACGGTCATCTTATCTTGACTCCGTAAATTGGTCGACCCCAGATAGCGAGCAAGGAGAATTGCCGTGCCGATTTTCGCAAATTCAGCTGGCTGAATCCCCATAGACCCAATGCCAAGCCACGCTCGTGCACCATTCACTTCTGGCATAAAGAGTACAATCACGAGCATTGCAATTACCGAAAGATAGATGGGGACAGCAAACTTTCGATAAATATCTGAGTCAATCAGGAAGACAAGCGTTCCTAAAAACAATGAAATACCAAGCCACATGACTTGTTTACCATACTTTTGTGAGAAGTCAAAAATGCTAGGATGTTCGGGATCGAACGCTACCGAATAGACGGTCATTAACCCCATGAACATTAGAGTTAAAATGGCAATCAATAAGGGCCAGTCAAGGTTTCCGGTAAGCGAATCGTTTTTCCTCATTTCGGTCCTCCCTTCAACTCAGCATTCATAATTCGTTCTTCCTTGGCAGTGCTCTTCACCTCTCCGTTGATATACTTCTCAATCATAAGACTAGCGGTTGGTGCAGACCACGTTCCACCGCCACCACCGGCATTCTCAATAAATACTGAAATGGCAATTTGGGGATTATCCATGGGAGCAAAGGCAATAAACACCGAGTGGTTTTTCTGTTTAATGCTACCGATGTAGTTTTCTACCGTTCCGGTTTTTCCACATACAGTGATTCCATCGATTCTTGCGCGCCGTGCAGTACCACCAGGTTCCCACACCACTCGACGCATTCCTTCAATAACAGGGTCGAAGTATTTTCTATCAACCATCGTATAATGCTTCTCGAGGAACTGCGGAAGAGGACCATCTTCTCCAATCGATTTTACAAAATGAGGGGTATAATACCACCCTCGATTCGCCATGATGGCAGCAAGGTTGGCTAGTTGCAGTGGTGTAAGCTGAACTTCTCCCTGCCCAATAGAAATGGAACGAATAGTAGAGAACTTCCAGGCATGGTGTCCATACCATTTATCGTAGTATGCTGGATCTGGAATAACTCCTGAGCGAAGTCCGGTAATATCTGTTTCCAGTTTAACGCCAAGCCCAAAGCTGTGCATGTATTCCGCCCATTTGGCAAGCCCAATTTCTGAATCTTCAAAGCTACTTCGTTTTTTCCCTTGCTGAATAATTCTACGAGTAACGGCGTAGAAATAAGGGTTGCAAGACATTTGAACAGCTTGTGTAACGCTTTGCGCTGAGGGATGGTTGTGACAACCAACAACACTCTTATTACATGGGAAACCAGAGTCTTTTGTGATGACACCTTCCTGCATCCCAATCAATGATTGAACAAGTTTCAACGTAGACCCGGGCATATATTCCGAAGCCAATGGTCGTGGGAATAACGGTTTATTATCATCATTTACCAGCATTGGATAATTCTCCCGAATTTTTCGATTTCCTACCAATAGATTTGGATCGTAGCTAGGAGAAGAAACCAATGCCAGAATTTCTCCCGTACTTGGCTCGATAGCAACAATACAGCCTTTTTTTCCTTGCATCAATTGCTCACCGTACGCTTGTAAGTCGATATCCAAACCAAGGTGAATAGCAGGGGCCTGTACAGCAATAGTGTCGTACTTACCATTTTCAAAAGATCCCACTGTATTATTCATAGCGGACGTTACGATATAACGAACTCCTTTTTTGCCCCGAAAATAGTCTTCGTAATAACGTTCAATTCCAGCCCTTCCAATTCGACTTCCTGGTCGATAAAATGGATCTTTATCAATTTCAGGTTGCGTAACTTCTGCAAGGTACCCCAGAATGTTTGCACCATTGGCATATGGGTAATCACGCATACTGGAAACTTCTTCATAAAACCCTTTGAAATTCTTTAGATGAGGTGCTATTCTGGAAATTTCCTCCGCGGTAAGTTCCTTAATGAAAGGATAAGCTCTGATACGCTGATAATTGGAGGTGGTTTTCCCTGTATGTTTATTATAGTATTCTCCCTCACCTTCAACAATTTCTATGAACCTATCGCGCACTTCCTGAACTGTCCAGCCAATCAATTTAGCAAAGGCTACTGTATCTAACTTTTCAATGTTAGCCTCCACCATCATAAGATTGTAATAGGTCTTGTTAGAGACTACCTTGTTCCCATTGCGATCAAATACTACTGCTCTTGGAGGGGTAATTTCTCTGCGCTTTTCGGCAATTTGCTGGGCACGAAGTTTCCATTCATCATCAACCACCTGCATATAAAAGAGCTTGAAGGAATAAACAATTCCAATCAATACGAAAATGGTGATGATAACGTATTTTCGGCCGTCAAACTTCATTTTTCAACTCGCTTGCGAATAAACAGGTATTGTAATAAAATACAAATCAAAAATGAGATGGGTACACTCAAAGCTGTTTTCTGCAGAACATATAACAGTTCATTCAGCTTGAACATCTCTAACATGAAAAACCACAAATGATGAACAGCGATGAGTATTCCAAAGGCTTTTAAAAACCACATCGTCCCCATATTGAAAATGTTGGTTTCCATAAGTGGGTCATAGCCATCGCGTGGAGCAAATAGTTTGAAAATGGCTGGCCGTAAATAAGCTACAACCAACAAAGAGGATGCATGGAGACCATAAGTATTGGACATGGCATCAATCAAAATTCCAAGAACAAACGCAATGGCCATTTGCACAACTACCCCCATTTCAACAGGAAGAAGAAGAATGAAAAGAGGGTAGGCCATCAGTTGAATGCCAAAGCCAATTTCGATCTGATTCAGGACAAGTACCTGAAGCAATAATAGTGCAATGAAGCGCAGCCCTATTTTTACAATTACGTTCATTGATCTTGATCGACGGGGTTTTGAGATTCCAAATTTCTTTGCTCTTCTAACAGCAGGTTTTTAACGACATAAACACGCTGCAATGAGCGATAGTCTTCTGAAAAAAGAAGGGTGATGTCCCATAGTGGCTTTCCTTCTACAACATCCGTTTTTTCAACTTTCCCAACGCTTATGCCACGCGGAAAGATTCCACCACCACCGCGTGTCACAACCTTTGCCCATTTTTTAATTTCCGTATCGTTGGAAACACCAGACATGGTTCCACGTCTTGCATCACGTCCGTTCCACTTCAGCAATCCGAATTGCCCTGTCTTTTCAACCATGATATCCATATTGATATCTTCGGTTAGACAAGATTTTACGACCGAAAAATGCTTGCTTGTATTATGAATAACACCAACAACACCGTTGCTTGAAAAAACACCCATTCCATCTTTGACACCTTGCTCTGAACCGATATCAAGTGTGAAGTAATTGTTGCGTTTATCATGCGTGGAATTGATCACAATTGCAGGCATGTAAGCATATTGTTGTCGGTAAACTGTATCGTTGATTTCAGCGAGCCCGTTATCCAACTGAATAAAACTCATTGGATGCTCTTCCATCAACCTGATGTTTTCTTCCTGCAATTTCGTGTTGCTATTACTCAAATCAAAATGCTTCGTGATGTCGTTACGAATTTCCAGAATAGTCCCGGAAATTCTCGAGGCTGTTGTTAGGTATTGAGAACGCGGAAAATGAACAAAAGTAAAATAGAAAGTCAGCGCCACACCTTGCATAAGAGCAAAGATGAGAAGTACCTGAAAACGACGAATAAATGCCAGGAAATTGCGCATAAAACAAAAGTACTAAATAAGCACAGGTTAATGCGCTCAAATATGCACTGTTGTTAAGAGCAGATTGTTAATGTTTCCAAAAGGATAGAATTCATCCGTCTAAGTCTATTCTTAGACGATAGGAAGATTCAGTTAGTCACGAATCAAGAACTGGAATCGATTAATGTTCTTCAAGGCGATACTTGTTCCACGTGCAACAGCTCTTAATGGGTCTTCAGCGATGTGAACTGGAAGCTTTGTTTTCAATGAAATACGCTTATCTAATCCTCGAAGCATCGAACCACCACCTGCTAAATAAATACCTGTTTTATAGATGTCGGCAGAAAGTTCTGGTGGTGTCATCTCTAATGCACTCAGAATAGCCTCTTCGATTTTTGATATCGTTTTATCCAGAGCATGGGCTACCTCCGTGTAAGAAATAATAATCTCTTTAGGAATTCCCGTCATAAGGTCACGTCCCTGAACAGCATAATCTTCAGGCGCATTTTCCAATTCAGGAAGAGCTGCACCTACGTTAATTTTTATTTCTTCAGCAGTTCGCTCTCCAACCAAGATGTTGTGTTGGCGACGCATGTATTCTTCGATATCTTTCGTGAAGTCATCACCTGCTACACGAATTGATTTATCACAAACAATCCCTCCCAGAGCGATCACGGCAATTTCTGAAGTACCACCACCGATATCAATGATCATATTACCCATTGGCTCTTCCACATCAATACCGATACCAATAGCAGCAGCCATTGGTTCGTGGATAAGATATACCTCTTTGGCTCCAGCATGCTCAGCTGAGTCACGTACCGCACGTTTTTCAACTTCTGTAATACCTGAAGGAATACAAATCACCATACGCAGGGATGGGTTGAACAGATTACGACCAGAACCAATCATTTTGATCATCCCTCGAATCATTTGCTCGGCAGCTTGGAAATCAGCAATCACACCATCACGCAAAGGTCGAACGGTTTCAATTAGCTTATGGGTTTTACCGTGCATTTGTTGCGCGCGCTTACCGATGGCAACGACCTTTCCCGTTTGAATGTCCTTTGCAACGATTGAAGGCTCATCAACCACGACTTTATCATTCATGATAATCAACGTGTTTGCCGTACCTAAATCAACCGCAATTTCTTGCGTTAAAAAGCTAAATACTCCCATGTTTCCCTTGCCCCTTGTGTAGTTTCGTAATAATAGTTATTTCTAGTCAATATTTATATACTGAAAAACGTGAAAAAAGTTCCACTTTAATGTTTAAAATGTCTGTTACCAGTAAATACCATCGCGATTTCATGCTCATTACAATAGTCGATTGACAATTGATCCTTGATAGAACCTCCCGGTTGTATTACAGCTTTAACTCCAGCATTCCCGGCAATTTCCACACAATCAGGGAATGGGAAAAAGGCATCCGACGCCATTACTGCCCCATCCAACTCAAATTCAAAGGATTGAGCTTTGTGAATCGCCTGACGCAAAGCATCAACACGCGATGTTTGACCTGTTCCACTTGCCAATAATTGTCGATTTTTAGCAAGAACGATTGTATTGGATTTGGTGTGTTTTACCAGTTTATTGGCAAATAACAAATCTTCAATTTCGCTTTCAGATGGGCTGAGCTTTGTTCTACTTTCGAGGTCCGCTGCAGTTTCCATTTTGAAGTCTTTATCTTGCTCAAGAACTCCATTGAGTAGCGTTCTGAATTGTCGACTTGGTAATTCAACTTCTTTTTGAACCAAAATAATACGGTTCTTTTTACTCTTTAAGAGCTCAAGCGCATCACCAGCGTAGTTTGGTGCAATGACCACCTCACAAAAGAGTTCATTGATTTTTTCTGCCGTCGCCATGTCAATAGCTCTGTTACTGATCAATATTCCACCAAAAGCGCTTACCGGGTCACCTGCAAGGGCGTCTACATATGCTTGATGAATGGAATCTCTAGTCGCTAAACCGCAGGCGTTATTATGCTTTAAAATGGCAAAAGTCGGATCATCATTTTTGAACTCTGCCATCAGATTGACAGCAGCATCTACATCCAACAAATTGTTGTATGAGAGTTCCTTTCCATGAAGTTTATCAAACAACTCTTCCATATTCCCGTGAAAGATTCCTTTCTGGTGAGGATTTTCACCATAACGAAGCGTTTGATTCTCAAGAATACTTTGTTTGAAAGTTTCAGTTTCACCATTATTGAAATAGTTGAAGATTTGCGTATCATAATGCGAGGAAACGTTAAACGCATCTCGCGAAAAATTCTTTCGTTCTTCCATGGAGGTCGAGCACTCATTTTCGCTAATAATTTCAAGGAACGAATGATATTCATTCTTTGAAGGAATGATAACAACATCCTTATAGTTTTTAGCCGCAGCGCGTATTAACGAAATACCACCAATGTCAATTTTCTCTATGATCGCCGCATGTTCTGCACCAGAAGCAACAGTATCTTCGAAAGGGTAAAGATCAACGATAACGAGGTCAATTTCTGGAATCTCATATTCAGCAATCTGCTGTTGATCATTATCAAAGTCTCGTCGAGTTAAAATTCCACCAAATACTTTTGGGTGTAACGTCTTCACGCGACCGCCTAGAATAGAAGGGTAAGAGGTCAGGTCCTCAACACGTTCAACAGGAATATTGCGCTCTTCGATATACGCTTGTGTTCCTCCGGTAGAGTAGATGACAACTCCATTTTTGTGAAGTTCGTGTATAATTGGCTCAAGCCCAGACTTGTCAAAAACAGATATTAAGGCTGACTGGATCTTTTTTCTTCCGCTCATGTCACGTGGTATTTTGGATTTTAATTAGAAAGTGCAAAATTACTTCAAATTTTAGAAGAAGCATTCGACTATCTGTCAACAAAATCACTATAGTTTTCAACGAATGCTTAGTTTTATGTTTAAACCCGAAAAACCCATGCAAAAAGTCTGTGTAGTAGAGGACGAAAATAGTATCGCAGAAATGATTCGAATGAACCTTGAATTGGAAGGTTTCGAAGTAATGCACTTTGATCATGGAATGATGGCCAGCGAGCACTTTTCTCAGTTGCCCGAATATGACTTAATTATTCTCGATGTTATGTTGCCTGGTGTAAACGGTGTTGAGCTATGCCGGCAAATTCGCGAAAACTCCCAAGTTCCCGTTCTGTTTTTATCGGCGAAGGGAACAACATCAGACCGCATAGAAGGACTCAAAGCAGGGGGTAATGATTACCTTCCGAAACCCTTTGATTTGGAAGAGTTATTGTTGCGGGTTGGGGTACTAACAAATATCAATAAAAAGGAAACTGCTGAAGTTGTTCAAATAGGAAAGTGTGAGGTCAATTTTAAGACATTTCTCATTACAAATAGCGATTCTGGCGAAGTGATCAACCTCTCTAAAAAAGAGGTGTCGCTCATTCAATTGTTTCATGAAAAAGAAGGTGAGGTTATCGCACGTTCCGAAATATTAGATCGTGTTTGGGGTAAAGATCAGTTCCCTACTACACGGACCATTGACAATTACATCCTAAATTTTAGAAAAGTTTTTGAGGACGATCCGAAACATCCAAAGCATTTTCATTCGATTCGTGGGGTTGGTTATAAATTCACAAAATAGCTTAACATAGCGCGCATTTTTATTCGCTCGCCGCATTAAATGTTAACTTTGACCGCAACAGCATACAAATGATCAGTAAGGAGAAGCAATTACGGTACGATAAAGCCTATTTAAGGATGGCCAAAACATGGTCGGCCTTGTCGCATTGTAGCCGGAAACAAGTGGGTGCAATTATTGTTAAAAACGGAATGATTATTTCGGATGGCTTTAATGGTACACCCAGTGGTTTTGATAATTGTTGTGAGGATGAAAACGGAGAGACACATTGGTACGTGTTGCACGCGGAGGCGAATGCTATTTTGAAAGTAGCTAAATCAACACAGGATTGTCAGAATGCCACACTTTACCTGACGTTATCTCCGTGTAAGGATTGCAGTAAGTTGGTGGTGCAATCGGGGATTACCAGGGTTGTATACATTAATGGCTATAAAGATCAGAGTGGCATACAGTTCCTGAAGGAAGCTGGAGTTGAAGTTGAACAAATTGAAAACCCATTTGATGGAGAATAATCGTACGGCATATTGGATTCCTTTGGTCATGGCACTTTGCATGGCAATTGGACTTTACATGGGTAATTCATTGGCTCCAAAGGTTGATCCCATAATGACATCAGGCGAACAACGCTACCAAAAAATACAGGACATTATTCGGATTTTAGATGAGCGGTATGTTGACTCTTTGGATGGGCAGCAATTGTTTGAAGGGATGATTGCCGACATGTTACACAGTCTGGATCCACACAGTAACTACATTCCTGCTGAGGAGTTAAAGGCAATGAATGAAGCAATTGAAGGGAAGTTTGGAGGAGTTGGTGTGCGCTTTTTTATAATTCGTGATACTGTATGCATTACGAATGTAATTCCTTATTCTCCGGCACTTCGAGCTGGGTTAAAGGCAGGTGATAAAGTTATCGAAGTGGATGGTAAGTCAATTGCTGGGAAGAAGATTTCGAATGACGACCTGATGGGAATGCTCAAGGGACAGGAAGGAACGAACGTTAAAGTAACAGTCCTGCGCGATGGAAAAACGCTAAAGAAGGTGGTTACGAGAGGCTCAATCCCGGTGCAATCGGTTGTCGCTTCATACATGCTTACCAAGGACATCGGTTATGTGCGGATTGATCAGTTTTCAGTGGTCACCGCAGAAGAGTTTCGGGCGGCCGCAGAGGATTTAAGAAGTCAGGGACTTGAAAAGATGGTCATTGACCTAAGAAACAATGGAGGGGGAGTATTAACAAGCGCCACGGATATCGTAGATGAATTTCTAGGGGCAAATGTTCCGATTGTAGAGACGCGTGGGGAACATTCACCGACGTATACATATCGCGCAACTTCCCGTGGAAACTTGAAGGATGTCGATGTGGTTGTTTTAGTGAATTCCAATAGTGCGTCGGCCTCTGAGATTTTAGCTGGAGCTATTCAGGATAACGATCGCGGGACTGTTATTGGTCGTCGTTCATTTGGAAAAGGACTGGTTCAAGAGGATTTTGGACTGAGAGATGGAAGTAATCTTCGATTGACCATTGCACGTTATTACACGCCAACGGGACGTTGTATCCAGAAACCCTACTCTGATGACTACAATGCGTATTATGAAGATCAGATGGAACGTTATGACAATGGTGAAATGTTCCAAGTTGATTCTTCCTTATTTGTAGATTCCCTCAAGTTCACCACTCCGGGTGGAAAAACAGTATATGGCGGTGGTGGAATTATGCCGGATATATTCGTACCATATGACTCTACTGGTTCTTCTTGGTATTTTACAGAATTACGCTACTCTAGTGTGTTCAGCACATTCGCGTTTGATTTTGTTCAAAATAAACGTAATAAGTGGAAATCAGCGAAAAAGTTCAATGCAACTTTTGAAGTAAGCAATTCTCTTCTGGATCGTTTTGTAGCGTTTGCAGAAGAAGAGCACGGAATCGAAAAGAAAGAAAAAGACCTTGCGAGAAGCAAGGCCTTAATAGCACGTACACTTAAGGCTGAAATAGCTCGTCAATTATGGGTTGAACAAGGCTATTATCAAGTGTACAATTCTAAAGACAAAGATGTACTAAAAGCGATTCAGCATCTTCGCTAACGTTTAATGACTCGTTGATGCGAGAGCTTTCCGTTTACATTGATGGAAATCATGTAAAGACCGCTTTCTGCACGTTGTCCCTTATCGTTATTTCCGTCCCATTCCAGGTGCAGTTCTGAATCGGTTAATTTCATACCATTTGCAAGTTGCCTGATCCGTTTCCCTTGGGTATCATAGATCACCACACTTAAAATATCTCCCGGCCTTAACTCTTTTGCATACAAGTGCATTCCATCGACAAACGGATTAGGGTAGACGCTAAAAATACCTGCGCCAAATGATTCATCAGTGATTTCGTTAAATCCAAGCGTCATGAGGCTGTCCATATTGTAATTCTCGTCACCGGGCTCATAAAGCATATAGTGCATGTAAACCAGAAACATTTCATCCGATGTATTCAGCCCAGGATACACTGTTTGAGGTGGATTATTTGGGTTATGAATGTTGGATGAAGTATTATCATAAATGGCATCTGCACGCAGAACAGTTCCGGATTCCGCCCGTTGTATGTTTTTGTAGAAGTAGAAATCCTGCCATTCAAAGTCATAGTGTGGAACATCAATTAGCTGGAGCGTGTCTTGACTTGGTTCAATACCGTATACGGTCATTTCCTTACCTAAAAGGTGCATATGCGGGAATACGCTAAGTAGCGAAAAGTCAACCGGAAGCCCTCCACTTGGCGGGTATTGCGCTGAAACATCGGTTATTTGATCCGCAGGCAATACAAAACTCCAGTTTTGCAAAACATCTGCTGTGCTCACATCTCTGATTCCTGTTTCTCCTGGTGGGTAAAAATGGAAAATCACTTTTGTACTATCGTATTCTCCATAACTTCCCTCAGGGTAATGCATTGCAAACACCACTTGTGAGTTTGCCGGGAATTGAATTCCAAGCTTTAAAGGATTGGACGATGGCAATGTCATAGGTGAACTCCCCGGGGTATAACCCATCACCAAAGATGCTCCTGCAGAAGTTGGTCCTGCACAGTCGCCCCCAATCGTATCGGTCGTTGAAGCTCCAGTTGGATCCACATAAATAAGCGCATGGTGTACAATTTCACGATTACCTGGAACAATTTCTACAGCTTTAATAACACGATCAGCGGGGAGGTTAGAAGGAATGGCAAAACAAACGTAATCATCACCGTTGCTCAATGCCTTACTCATGTATGTTGGAATTTGAAGCTCCAAATCTCCATTTCCTAAAATTGATCCTGACTGGTAAACAGGTGGAGGAGGGGTGTTGGCTGGATTTCCCTCTGGAGTTCCTCCTGTCAGCCAGTTCAACATTGTAGTCTTCTCTGTTGGTGTTAACGATCGGTCGTGCGCGTAAGTTTGATAGTCATTATTTGGAGGCCAGGGTGGCATTTCATCCAAATTAATGGCGTCATACATCATAGAAGTTACGGCCGACACTTCAGCATACGTGGTAAGTGAAAATGGACCAACTCCGCCGGTGTGGTGACATTTTGTACATTTTTCATAGACGATTTCTGCTACATCGTCGCTCCATGTTTGACCGAAAGTCACAAACGTGTAGAGCGTTGCAATGGCTAATAGTGTAAATTTCATGTGTTTGGTTCTGTGATTCGATCGTAAAGTATGGAATTCTAGGCAAATAACACAATTTCTCCCTTGCGAGTTATACGGTTTGCGCGTGTTATTCTGATCAACGTATAAGGGTTGGGATGTTTGCTGAAGCGATCAAACGAAAACTATTCGAGCGGCCTTTTACTGTCTTTCTTGGGACTCATGTCAACAAAAAAGACAATATTTATAGTTCAAAGTGCGCATATGGCAAAATTCATTTCAATCTCAACGTTTGCATCGCTCTATGATTCTCAATCTGATTTACTGAGTCCTGAGGGCCTGGATAAGTTCATTGCGCGCCTTAATTCCACTGAGGGAGTGGATATTTGCCGCGAAAAGGGAATCGAACGATGGGATCTGGAGGAGTTTATTTCAACACTGCGCACACCAGAACATCTGGTTTTTTATGGTTGGATCAGTCAGCATAAACCTTTAGAAAATCTTTTAACGAAAAAAAGTGATTTGACAGAGTTTCAAGACAATGCTAAATATCTTGATCATCAGCTCACTGAAGCATTTAAAATATTTGTTTCACCATATCTTGCGGACGCAATGCTGCGCTATGTTGGCGAGTCTTTTGATATAGTTTCCAAGGCATTATCTTACTCCGGCCTATTAGATTCAGATCATTCTGCAACAGTAGAAACTCAATTATTTAAAGGAATTCAGGATACTGTTAAAGCAGCAAAGGCTGAAGCGAAGCAGTTTTCGGATGAAGAGGCTTTGGTTGCGATTCTCCAGCCTTTATGCACTGATGAAATTGTTCACTGCGTGAATAATTTATCTCGTTCAATGTACGCTGCCCGGTTAGGGTATGTCGATGATATACTCTCTTTCATAAGATATCGGGCGTGCACAACAAGACTTGCGAACTGGATCTTGAAAAAAATGGAACTTATTCAACTGAATAGTGAGCACAAGTACAAGATCAATGATTTGAGAAAAGAGCTTAGTGAAGGGGCTTTGCATGTTCGAAATTCCGGAGTAAAAGGATCGTCGCCTGTGCGTTGGACGGCAGGATTAATAACGCTTGTTATTCTGGCAATCGTTGGTTTTGTAATTTATTTGGTGATTTATCAGCCATTTAGTGAGGTCAATGGCCCGGAGATTTCGGAGAATACAGCTTTTCAGCAGTTCAGTGTTGAAGAGCGTAAAAAAATTGACTCTTTACTGAAGGAAATGAGCTCAAGTCGAAGCGATGATGATTATTATGATCAAGGCATTCCTATTATGGGAGGCAATTCGGTGATGACGCTTAGGTCTTCTTTTGAAAATCGTGAAATGGAGGAGATTTATCAAGATCTGAACAAAGATGCTATTCTGCAGGATCAGGGCTATATTGATACTTGCCTGAAGGCCGTGAAGTATGAGCGCCCTGCAGGAGTTGGCGATTTGGAAAAGAAAAAAGGAGCTGTTGAAATCATGATTCGCAATGATGCTGAGTATGATGTGATTTTGTTCGTTTCTGAACCAACTAGTTACGGGCAGGTACATTCGCTTTTTTTGAGAAGCGGTGAAATCAAGGTTTTTCAAATGGATCTGGATAATACGTTACTGTTAGTAGTCGGTAATACTTTTCAAGCTTACAATCCACCGAATGTCGCTGCGGACGAACTACCTTCTTCCAACTATACAAAGCATTTCTGTGATACTGATTATAATTTTGGCGTCAGTATTAATACCCCTTATGTACTGGTAGACGATAATAACGGAAAGACAAAATTTCTGATTTCCGGACAACTTGGATCCACTGTGGATCTTGTTGATATCTATGGAGTATTGGAGGGCATGTAGTCCATTGGAACATTTCGTATCTTCGCACTATGATCATGTACAACGTAACTGTCAGTATTGACCCAGCCATATACGAAGAATGGCTCTCCTGGATGAAATCAAAGCATATTCCTGATGTTATGGCGACTGGATGCTTTATGGAAAGTCGAATTTCCAGAGTTCATGGAGAAGAAGAAGGAGGGAAAACGTTTGCCATTTCTTATGTGTGTCAATCACAGGAGGATTATGATCGTTATCAAAAAGAGCACGCTGCTGCACTTCAGAAGGATCATAGTGAAAGATACGAAGGCAGGTTCGCTGCGTTCAGGACTATGCTAACTATTCTTGAGGAGTTCAAGCAATGAGTGTTCGCGCTAAAAAACATCTCGGTCAACATTTTCTGAAAGACAAGAATATTTGTCGCAAGATTGCACAGCAATATGGAAAGCACCAGGGTTGCGCAAAGGTTTTGGAGATTGGTCCAGGGATGGGAGCGCTCACAGAATTCTTGTTGGAAGAAGAGCTGGATGTTTGGGTAATGGACATCGATACAGAAAGCATTACTTATTTGGATGAACACTTTACTGCGCTAAAAGGTAAAATTATTTCATCTGATTTTCTGAAAACAGATTTGGTAAAACTCATGGGAGATGAACCATTCGGAGTGGTTGGAAACTTCCCATACAATATCTCGTCACAAATACTTTTCAAATGCTTGGAATACCGCAATCAAATTCCTGAGATCATGGGAATGTTTCAGAAGGAGGTTGCCGTGCGCGTTGCAGAAAAACCTGGGTCAAAACAGTACGGAATATTGAGCGTTTTACTACAAGCGTTTTACGATATTGAATATTGCTTCACAGTGGACGAGCATGTATTCAGTCCACCCCCCAAAGTTAAATCCGGTGTGATACGCTGTGTGCGAAATGATCGGGCTCAACTTCCCTGTGATGAAAAGCTATTCATTCGTGTGGTGAAAGCAAGCTTCAATCAGCGCCGTAAAACCATCCGCAATTCGATTAAACCGCTACTGCAAGGTCAAACGATTGACCACCCATATTTAGCACTTCGCCCAGAAGTATTAAGTGTTGAGCAATTCATTGAGTTAACGCAACTTGTAGAGTCTACTGCTGTCTAGAACGATTTCAAATTGTAACATTTCGAAAGCGGTCATGGCTATTTCTGAAAAAATGACTTAATTTGTGCTATATAAATACTTAGCGATATGACTTTATTAGAGTTTTTCAACGGATTAGGAGCTATTTTTCAGTGGACTTTTCAGTGGCTTCAAAATGATTTCTTCCTGACGTGGTTGATGAATTATGGTGCAATCGTTCTAGGATTTGTTGGATTTGCGATTTGGATGCGCTTGCAAGCAAAGTATAATGCAGAAGCTGAAAGCAACCCGGATCAATTGAAGTAAAGAAAGATAATTTACGATAATAAAAAGGTCACTGCTTGGTGACCTTTTTTTATGCGGATAAATTCATTTTGTAAATTTATCATATGGGTGCAATAAGCGTAATTATTACGGCTGGTGGAATTGGGAAACGAATGAAGTCGACATTACCAAAACAATTCCTGCTCATTCGTGAACGACCAATTCTCATGTATACCATTGAGCAGTTTTATCAGTTCGACCCCAAGATTCAATTGATTCTAACCCTTCCTGAAGACTGGATTGGTTATTGGGAAGAATTGCAATTGGAGCATGATTTTCACATTCCTCACAGAGTGGTTTCTGGTGGTAAGGAACGATATCATTCCATTAAAAACGCGCTCTTTTATTGCACTGGTAAGGTCATTGCTGTGCACGATGGTGTTCGCCCACTTGTTAATCATACGACACTGAAGAAGTGTTTTGAATCTGCGCAAGAAAACAATGCTGTTATTCCAGTCATTCCCATTTCAGAATCCATTCGTAAAAAGGATGGAAACACAACTAAAGCAGTTCCCAGGTCTGATTTCATGTTGGTCCAGACACCCCAATGTTTTAAGAAAAAGGTATTGTTAGAGGCTTATGAGCGACCTTATCATGAAAATATTACTGATGATGCAGGCTTAGTAGAGGAAGCTGGATATAAGGTTACAACCATTCAGGGGAATCCTGAGAATATCAAAATAACTTCTCAAATGGACCTCAAGTACGCAGAGTTGTTTCTTCAATAAGCATCGTACGATTGATAGTCGTCTTTTCAAGTTCCGCAATTATCGAAGTTAAATAAATCCAAAAGTGGCATAGAAGATTTCAATAGTACTATCTTTACGCCCTATTCTAATGAAAAAATGAAAGTTACAGACCACCTGAAGGCAGCGAAAGACACCCTTTTTTCTTTTGAAATATTACCACCGTTGAAAGGAAAGAGTATTCAATCTATTTTTGATGGGATCGATCCTTTGATGGAGTTTAATCCAAAGTTTGTAAATGTAACCTATCATCGTGAAGAATACATTTATAAGGAAAGAGAGAATGGTTTGCTGGAGAAAATAGCCATTCGTAAAAGGCCAGGTACGGTAGGTATTTGTGCGGCGATTATGAATAAGTATGATGTGGATGCTGTTCCACATTTAATTTGTGGTGGCTTTAGCAAGGAAGAAACCGAAAATGCACTGATTGATCTTCAGTTTTTAGGAATAGATAATGTCTTGGCATTGAGAGGTGATTCAATTAAAACGGAATCTTCTTTCAGGCCGCATAAAGATGGTCATGAGTTTGCTGTTGATTTAATTGGACAAATTGGCGAAATGAACTCTGGTAACTATTTGATGGACGACATTAAGTTAGAACCAACGGACTTTTGTATTGGAGCGGCAGGTTACCCAGAGAAGCATTTCGAAGCCATGAATTTGTCAACAGATTTACAATACCTAAAGGCAAAAGTAGATGCCGGAGCTGAATACATTGTTACTCAGATGTTCTTTGACAATGCAAAGTATTTTGCTTTCGTTGAGGCCTGTCGAGAAATCGGTATTACCGTGCCCATTATTCCTGGTTTGAAACCCATTAAGACATTGAAGCACATTTCGTTCTTGCCGAAATTTTTCCATATCGATTATCCGGAAGAACTCTCAAAAGAGTTGTTGAAATGTAAAACAAATGCAGAGGTGGCTGAAGTTGGAGTTGAATGGGGGATTCATCAATCTAAAGAACTAAAAGAAGCAGGTGCTCCGTGCATTCATTACTATACAATGTCAAACTCGGCTTCTGTAAAGTCAATAGCTAAAGAAATATTTTAAGGATGAAAAAGTTCATTTTAGCGCTAATCGTATTATCTATTTCAGCACCACTAATGGCGCAGGAAGAAGCAGCGAAAGAGAAGACGAAAAAAGAGAAGAAGTCCAAGAAGAAAACCAGACTTGGATTGACAAATGCTTTGGTGATAGGACAACTTGATAATGCACAAGATCGCTACACATTGGAGATGAACTTATCGGAACTATTCGTGTCGAATGGAGTGAAGACAGTTCCATCTTTGAACATTATGAAGTTGGGAAGCGATGCCATTCTGTTGGCTTCTGATTCCATCGCACAGCAGATGTCGGCTAAGGGGATCGACACCTATGCATTGGTTTCCGTTCGTGGATACGACAGACGCTACAAAGTTTCCAAAAAACAAGACAATTTGCGAACAGCGCTTGAGGCAGCAAGTTTGTTCGATCTGTATCGACTGGATATTGTATCCATTTCTTTCGAGTTCAAGTTTTTCCGAAATGGTGAATTTGTATATGGAGACATGATCAAGTGTGGAAACGTAAGTGATAGAGCTACTGTTTTGAAACGCTTACGATCGAAAGTTGAAAAGCGCTTGAAGAAGAAGTGGAGAAAGAAATAAAGGTCACTTTCCTTTTATCAAGCCACTTATACTCACAATATTCAGAGGAAATTCTAAAATTACATGCAGGAAGCTGAAGAACAGGGCGATTACAAATCCTAGGCGATAGTCTGCATAGAAAAGCCCCAGCAAGCCTACCCACGTCCCAATCATCAGTAGTGTTTTTTTCCAGTTAAGGTTTTTGTGCCAGCCAATGATGGATGTTTTTGAGAACCAATTCAGGTAGTGGTAGAGATAGATGAAGGAAATGAACATCATTATTTTGAGCTCAAGTGATTCATAAAAAAAGAAACTTGTTCCATCCGATGCTCCTATAAAACGGCCAATGGAGGCAGCAGTTACGTGAAAATTATTCTCCAGATAGAGGTTTTTCATTTCATCAGAAAACAAGTATGAATGCCCTTGTAAGTCGAGACCGACGAAAACTAATGGAACAGCGATAGCCAATAGCACATTCACATAGCCGACCCGACTTTTAGATTTCATAGAGCCGTATAGCATAAAAAGTAGTGTGAACAGATAGACGTGAATTACGGTTGGGACGAGCAGCCCAATAATTGTTGAGTACAACGTCGAATCTTTTAATAAAACGGCACCAATGACACCAGCACCAGCAATCAACAACCACATCGTTCTTTTCTTAACCAGAACGAGTGCTGTCGCGAGTAAGAGTGTAAGAAAAATAAACGCATTGGTCCAACCATTAAAATAGGTCACTCCCTGCGCCAAAGTAGAATCCGGTGAATCATTAAAAAAGAAAAATACCTTAGGGAAAACAATGAGAGTAGCGGCAATTACTCCAATGATCAGCCACAGTTTTTTCGGCTGATTGATGAAGTAGTTTTTCTTATCCAACCAACTGATTTCAGTGAAGTAATGTAGAGGACCTAAAATGGCATAAGCCAACACAAATAATTCAAGAGGGAAAAAGTACGCGAGTACTGCCGACAACAAAATCAATCCGACATTCAGAAGATCTATTTGTCGCGCGCCCATGGCTATTTATTCATCATTTTGGCAACGTATTTTCCAATAATGTCGAATTCAAGGTTTACCGTGCTTCCTTCTTTTAATGTGTGAAAGTTGGTATGCTCATAAGTGAAAGGAATAATACAAACCGAGAACTGCTGTTCTGCCGAATCAACCACGGTGAGGCTCGTACCATTGATGGTTACCGACCCTTTTTCAACGGTAACATCAGACGAACGATAACGGAAAGTGTACTTCCAGCTTCCATCCTGATCTTCAATCCCAATACATTGCGCAGTGGTATCAACATGCCCCTGTACGATGTGGCCATCGAGTCGGCCATTCATAACCATACAACGTTCAAGGTTTACTTTCGTTCCTACTTGCCAATCGCCCAGATTTGTCTTGTTTAATGTTTCCTGAATAGCAGTAACTGTATATTGATCATTATCTAATTCTACTACCGTGAGACAACAACCATTATGCGCAACGCTTTGATCTATTTTTAGCTCATTGGTGAATGCTGATTCTATGCTGAAATGAATGTTTTCACCTTCATGTCTAATTTCTTTTACAACCCCGAGTTGTTCTATTATTCCTGTAAACATATTGCTTCTAAAAGTAGCTTCAAAGATAGCCTATTATTATTTGAATTGAATGTCAATGTCATCTGCATAAATAGGGTTACCGGTATTGTTCAGTAGGTAAATAGAGATAAGCTCTCCACCATTCGCAGCTTCTCCAAGGAAAAAAGTGTGACTCACACGCTGCCAACCTTCAGTTCCTCTGGACAGAGGCTTGAGTGATACCCCAGACCAAAATCGTTCTTTTTCTCCACCGCTGATATCGACAATGAAAGAAGCTGCGTCATCATGAACCGGACCTTTCAACATCATTGATACCGTTACTTCTGTTTTCTTGTCATCAGGAATTTTATCATAGGGGTAGGTGAAGTTCAAACTGTAAATGTTGTCCTGATCTGTTCTTGAGGAATATTCGCCAGAATAGGCTTCCTCTCGTGTTCGAGAGCTCATGAGCATCCAAACATCATCTCCCTCGCAATCATTATGGAAATGATATTTCGGCTCAGCGTAATATTCAACGGGAGAAAATGCTTCTGTATGAAAGTTGCGAATCGCCTTGGCTACATTTGCAGCGATTGTTTTTCGACCTTGTTCAAAGTAATGCTCCGTAGGCCATTCTTGATCGATAAATTGTGCGTTGTCAAGAATCTCAAGATTGTCAACAACCTTAACCCCTTTTTTGGAAAAATACTTCACGAGTTTATCGCGGTTTTCACGCATGAAGAAAACGAGATCTTTTGAGCATAAACCTTCTGCCTTCTCCGTATTCTCGGCCAGTAAGTTGAAAACAAGGTTCCAATTCTTGCGTTTCGCTAATTCAATAATCTCATTAAAGTCTGCAATTCTTGGGTGATTATCTAAATCAATTTGAAAAGCATATGTACTGGCATAATCTCTTGCCAAAAGCGATCTGATCGTATCATATTCCCCAGAAGCATTCTTGAGACCAACCTGTTCAAAGTGATTTCTCCATGCAAGACTACTCTCAAATGGGAAATCATGAGGCGTTGTGAGTTTTTCATTTTCCCATGCTTCGTGAATAATGATTGAGCGTTCGCGTTCCGTTTTAATTGGGTAGCCCTTAAACGAGAGCATAAAACGATTAAACAGGGGAGGGTAATCCTGAAGCAACACCATGCTTTTTTGTAATGGAGTTTCCAGCCCTGAATTGACCCATTCAGCATTGAAGGACCGAAGGTTCAACGTGACAACGACTGTTTTAATTGACTTTGCATGTTCAATGTTTTTCAGTAAGGTCTTATAAATTCCAGAATGACTAGCGGGTTTTGTAATACTCGCCACGTTCATTTCTGGGAAATAATCAGTCAGGAAACCACTGATGGTGCGCTTGTCCATGTCCATTGCTGCGGCTGTATTATTCGAAGATTCTCCAATATAAAGGATCTCTGTATTTTCAGGAATGACTCTTAAATCATTGATGATTTCTGAGTGTTTTTGCAAATCACTCTCGAGGAAAAATGCGATATAGATGAAGTTCATTGCTACAAGTAAGATGACCAGAGCAAAAAACCGAAGCGCTATTTTCTGAAGCAGACTCATTAGAACTGGAAATAAATAAACGGTTGATCTTCAACGCCCGCGTAAAGAAGAATAGCAAAGACCAGTAGGCTGTACGTCGCCCAACGAAATAGCCATGATTTATTTTCTATCCATTGGTCAAATCGCTTATTGAAAAGTAGTATATCGATGCATAGAAACAACCCAAATATGATCCATGCAAACGAAGCGCCAGTCAATTCCATAGTTCCTCGATCTCCGCTTAACAGCGTTCGAAAAACGGTTCCTGCATCCAACATGGTTTCACTTCTAAAAAAAACCCAGGCAAATGTGACAATTAGAAAGGTCTTTAGTGACAATAGCAAATGCTTGATGCTAAAAAATGGAACTTGGGTTCGAGCCTTGAATAGCGATGTCATGGCATTTTCCAGAAGGTAGGTAACTGCAAAAATAAATCCCCAGACGAGAAATGTGACATGTGCTCCGTGCCAAAACCCACTGACGATAAAGACAACGGATATATTTAAGACCCACCGCAAAAGTTTCACCCTATTTCCTCCTAGAGGAAAATATAGATAATCTCTAAACCATGTTGATAATGAGATATGCCAACGTTGCCAGAAATCGGCAATTCCTGTTGCTAAATAAGGAGTTTTGAAATTATCCATGAGTCGAATTCCCATGATGCGTGCACTACCAATAGCGATCAATGAATACCCAAAAAAATCGCAGTAAATCTGGAAGGAGTAAAATAGCATTGCAGATGCTACACCCCCAGAACCATATGCTTCCGGATCTGAATAAACCTCATCCACAATTGGAGCAAAATTATCGGCCACAACCATTTTAGCAAAGAGTCCAAACAAAACTAAGCGTAATCCTTTTTGCAAATTCTCATAGCTAAATGCATGAGCTTTTTTCAGCTGTGGAGTCAATCGTGAAAAGCGCTCAATTGGTCCTGCGACGAGTTGAGGAAAGAATGATACATAAAGCGCAAAGTATCCTAAGTGACGCTCTGGCTGGAGTTTGCCCTGATAGACATCAATTGAATAGCCTAAGGTCTGAAAAGTGTAAAAGGAGATCCCAACCGGTAAGAGGACGTCTATCTCAGGAAGAGCAACTGTAATATCAAAAGCCCCTAGAATATCCTCCGCTGAAGTTGTGAAGAAGTTAAAATATTTGAAGGCCATCAATAGACCAAGATTTGTCAGAATACTTAACAGAAGAAAGGGGCGTTTTTGCCATTTTGAGGCACGCTTTCCCATTTGTATACCGCAGAAATAATCGACTGCCGTAGAAAAAAGTATGAGTACAATGTACTCAAGCTTCCAGCACATATAAAAATAGTAACTGGCAGCGAGAAGCAGTGCCCAACGATATTTCGGCTTGATGAGGTAATAGCCAAGAATTACGACCGGTAAAAACCAGACAAAATCAACCGTATTAAAGAGCATTTAACCTTCGCTTTTCAATTCTGAATTCTTCTATGGGTTGCAAAAATGACGAAAAATCCAATGATGAGCATTATTCCTATATCTGCAATAGCAAACCACAACGGATGAGGGATTGCATAGAGGTTAGCAACTGTGCCTAATAAAAAGAAGCCTGCCAAAATGTACAAAGGATAAATAGTCATTTTATCAATGGATCGGGCCACGAGCAAACCAATGAGTAAACCAAGTCCATGTGCCAGAGCTACACCGACATAAGAAACTGTTGGAATGAGTTCTATGTTTACCTCATCTCCTGTCATCAGTTCCGCCGGAATTGGGAATAAAACATGTGTCAGTGCAACAAGGCCAGAAGTAGCTGCAAAGGTGGCAATGAGCCCCAAAAATGTTGCAAGAAATGGTTTCATAGCAATTACGCTTTAATGATTTCTACTTCAACAAATTTGGACACAGGGGTATTGCTTCCTTTTGCCACACTGTCAATGGGCACTAAGACATTCGTTTCGGGGAAATAAGTTCCGATGCACCCTTTTGCAATATTGTACTCCACCACCTTGAAATTATTGGCCAGTCGTTCTTCATCTTTAAAAACACTTTTCAGGTGGACAACTTCCAGGTTTTTAAACCCTTTTTCCAACATATCTTCTTTGTTCATAAGGACTACGCGCCGTTCATTCAAGATACCACGATAACGATCGTCCATGCCATAGATCGTTGTATTGTATTGATCATGCGTTCTAATCGTCATCATAATGAAGTTACCATCTTTCACTTTCTTTCTTGGAATTGGGTTTACGGTGAATTTGGCTTTTTTGGAATCTGTATTAAACTCCCCGTTGCGCGCTCCGTTTGGTAAATAAAAGCCTGCCGGTTTTCTAACGCGTTCATTATAGTTGTCAAAGCCTTGAATGGTAGCTTCTATATGGTCGCGAATGACATCGTAATTTTCCAACATACTCTTCCAGTCGACGGTAGAGGCATCTCCGAAAACAGCGTTAGCCAAATGAGCTACAATTGCCGGTTCACTCAGTAGATGTTCAGAAGCAGGGTCAAAATTTCCTCGAGACTTATGTACGATTCCCATGGAATTTTCAACAGAAACGAATTGCTGACCGCTATCTTGAATATCCTTTTCTGATCGTGACAAACATGGGAAAATAAGCGCCTCTTTTCCGGTAACTAAGTGAGAGCGATTAAGTTTGGTTGATACCTGAATGGTGAGATCGCAGTTTTGCATAGCCTCACCTGTATATGCGCTATCTGGCGTTGCAGAAATAAAGTTGCCCCCCATAGCCATGAAAACCTTTACTTTATTTTCCGCCATCGCTTTAATGCATTCCACGGCGTCGTAACCGTGTTCACGAGGTGTACTAATGGAGAAGCGTTTATCAAGCGCCGCTAAAAACCCTTCTTTCGGTTTTTCCCAGATCCCCATTGTTCTGTCACCCTGGACATTGGAATGCCCGCGAACCGGACAAGTACCTGCACCAGGTTTACCAATACTTCCTTTCGCCAATAAAAGGTTGACAACCTCACGTATATTTTGAACACCATTTTCATGTTGGGTAAGTCCCATCGCCCAACAAACAATGATCTTCTTTTTCTCAATCAGCAATTGAGCAAACGAACGAATTTGATCTTCTGGGATTCCTGACTCAGCTACCGCCTCTGCAAAGTCATTGCTTTCGAGTTCCTTAATGTAGGCGTCATATCCTTCAGTGTTTTGCGCAATAAAGTCATTATCGAAGACAGTTCCCGGATGTTTCTTTTCGGCTTCAAGCATTAAGAGTTGTGCTGCTTTAAGCAATGCAACGTCACCATTTATTCTCACTTGTAAATAGAGATCCGTGAGTTTTGTTCCGCCCTTAATTACCTGTATAGGGCTCTGAGGATTGATAAAGACATTGTTTCCCGCCTCCGGTATTGGATTAACACTGACAATACTTCCTCCATTTTTTTTGCACTCAGCAAGAGCGGTCAGCATTCTTGGGTGATTTGTCCCTGGATTTTGACCCATCACAACGATTAACTCCGCTTCATGCAGATCCTCTAGCGTAACAGAGCCTTTTCCTATCCCCAGCGTTTCACTGAGGCCCGCCCCGCTTGATTCATGACACATATTTGAACAATCCGGCAAATTGTTTGTTCCTAATTGTCTTACAAAAAGTTGATAGGCGTAGGCTGCTTCATTGCTTGTTCTCCCAGATGTATAAAAGACCGCTTCGTCAGGTGAGTTGAGCTTGTTAATATGCTTTGCAGCTATAGAAAATGCCTCTTTCCAGGAAATTTGTTTATAGTGAGATTCACCCTCTGCCAGATACATTGGGTGCGTAATTCTTCCAGCCTTCCCCAAAAAGTAGTCTGTTTTTTGGCTTAAAGATTCAACAGAATTTTGAGCAAAGAAATCAGGAGTTACTCTTTTCTTAGTCGCCTCTTCAGCTATTGCCTTTGCCCCATTTTCGCAGTATTCGCCTAATGATGACCGCTTTCCATCAGGGTCCGGCCAGGCACAACCAGGACAATCAAATCCATCCTTTTGATTCATTTTGTTCAGGACTTTTATGCCCTGCCAAATACCCAGTTCCTCGCTGATGTGCTTTAATGAAGACATGACAGCCGGAACTCCAGCAGCCTTTTTTTTCATTGGACTGAGTTTAATATTCTCAAATTTCTCAGGTGGAACGATTTGTACCTTTCTTTTCAATGTATTATGGATTGATGTTGATAAATTCTTGATGGGTTGGCATAACAAGTGGCGCGATCATCTCGACAAAATGCCAACAGAGTTATTCCCAGCTCTTTAGCGTAATCCACTGCCAGACTTGAAGGAGCAGATACGGCGCATAGTATTGGAATACGTGCCTTGAAGGTCTTAATAATAATCTCATAAGAGATCCGACCGCTTACAGTAATGCAGTGCGCTGATTCGAGTTTGTCATTTAGTATTAAATCACCTACAACTTTATCGACAGCATTATGTCTGCCAATATCTTCATGTGATGATAAAATTCGCCCGGAAATGTCAAATGCCGCTGATGCATGCGAACCACCAGACTTCTGAAAAGCCTGCTGAACATGTTGCATCTTATCGAACATATCATGTATCAGATCGACAGGTATTTGCTCTTCAATGGCTATTGGGGATCCAAACGATGCTAATTCATCAAGTTCTTTTTTTCCGCAAATTCCGCATGAAGAAACCGACAATAGGTTACGACTATTCGTATATCCGTCGGCTAATTTGTCTTGGGGAATGACAACGTTCGCCTTTGTAATGGCGCTTTTCTTATCGACTTTTTCAAGATTGATCTCAGGGGCAAATGAATGATTTTTGATAATCCCTTCAGAGTTTAGCAGTCCTCGTATTAAGGCAGCGTCGTCACCTGGCGTTCGCATGGTGATTGTAAAGACTTCATTATTAATACTGATTTGTAGCGCTTCTTCAATAGTCAAATAGTCGACCACGGTCAACGTGGATTCACCTTTAAATTTCTTTCCTTGATAGTCTGTGGTAGTCATCTCCAAATCGTATTGACAAGTAGTTAAAGTTACGGATTTTTATTTGGTTCTGTTTTGAAATGGAGTGTTAGTCAATCTATCATAAAAGTAGGTGCTCTTTTTATGCTTGAAGCCAGTTTTAGAGTCCGAGGTTAAATAATGACGATTAAAAGTTCAAAAATATTCAATCTTAAAGTGTTGTCTATCAGTTAAAAAAACGAAATCAACCGTTTACAAACGAAAAATATTCGACAGAAAACGAAAAATAACCGGATATACTTTTGATGGCTACTGACATTTGCAGTGTCGATGTCGGAATTATACCGGCTAAGGACGCAAAACCATCATTAATGTTCAAAAATTAAAGCATATGAACACATTGAGAAACAAAGTAAGTTTAATCGGTCGTTTAGGAGCGCAGCCTGAAGTATTAACCTTCGATTCTGGAAAAACGTTAGCTCGTTTTTCGTTGGCGACGAATGAATCTTACAAGAGTAAAGACGGAGAGTGGCAAGAGATTACGCAATGGCATAACCTTACTGCATGGGGAAGAACTGCTGAGCGTGTTGCCGAGGTGTTGAACAAGGGAAGTGAAGTCCTTGTTGAGGGAAGAATTGTGAACAATAGCTATGAAACCAAAGAAGGGGAGAAGCGATTTGGGACCAATATTGAGATCAATGGATTCTTGGTGCTTTCAACAAAGAACACTGATGGAGAATAATCAACCTAACCATGGAGTTGGCGTGCAAGATTATCACGCCGACTCCATTTTTTTCACTGTAAACGAACGAAAAATGAACCACGTAAACTTAATTGGAAAAATGACGTCAACACCTCGCTTTTATGAACTACCAGGTGGACGAAAAATAGCACAATTCATCATGTCCACACAGGAAACTTATTTGGATGAAGAAGGCAATACTCAATTGAAAAAGCATACACATCGTATGGCAGCATGGGGTCGCTGGGTGCAAGTATTAGAAGAACTTTCAACCATTGGCTTGGAAATCGCTGTAGAAGGAAGGTTGACAACACGATTTTACTTGAAAGGAGGTGAAAAACGCTTTATCTCTGAAGTCGAGGTCAATGATTTAATCATTCTTTAAAACATCATAACTATGCAAACATTGAAAAATCATGTAACGCTGGTCGGCAACATGGGAGCGGCAGCACAAATAACCAACTTCGATAATGGTGCTAAAGTTGCCAGGTTTAATCTGGCAACTGACAAATCCACATCAAAAGATGAGAAAAGAACCGAATGGCATCGCGTTTTTGCTTGGGGAAATATGGCGCAATTTATTGAGAGTTATGGAAAAAAAGGAAAACAACTCGCGATTCACGGAAGACTTGTTAACCGCACTTATCTGGGCAAAAATGGTAAGCAGCGGAAAGTGACAGAGATTGAAGTAAAGCACTTGATAGGGTTATAATTCAACCTAACCAAAACTACAGAATCCTTTTTGTGCTTTCAGATAGGCGGAGCTTTGTTAGACCATAGCTCCGCCTTTTTAGTTAAGGCTCAAATCTATATATTAGGGGTCCAGTTTAACCACTATGAAAACCAATCTCATATTTGCGATACTCCTGTTTTCAGGTGTCGTTTTTTCTCAAGATTACCACCACTGGTCCGAGCACTTTGGCGCGCGCGCCTCGCTTTTAGGTGGGGCAGCGACTTCAGGACTTGGCGATAATGCCACGACCTATTATAATGCGGCTTCAATGGCCTTCGTTGAAAACCCTTCTATGTCAATTTCGGTAAATGCGTACCGCATGCGTTTTTTAAAAGTTGAAAATGCACTTGGAGAAGGGTTCGATCTATCTGAGTCTTCATTTTCCACGATGCCAAATTTGATTGCAGGTATAATGACCTTCGATAAACATCCGCGTTTTCGATTGGGTTACTCTGTATTAACACGCAGGTCGTTTAGTTCTAAGTTTGATTTTTTAAGCGAGCGAGATGACGAAATTTTACCTCAATTCGTGGGGCCTGAACGGTGGGTATATGCATACAACTTGAACCATCGCCTGATGGAGTATTGGGCCGGTTTTGCGCTTTCTTATCAGTTGAGGCCTGGTTTTTCAATTGGTTTGTCTCATTATGGTATTTATCGTGATGTCAAATACAATCGTTCTTACAGTATAAGTATTTTGCCACAGGATTTTTCAGGCTTAGAAGTATATGAATTTTCCAACGTACACAGTTTCAATTATTATAATGTAAAGGGTGTGTTCAAACCCTCCATAGCGTTGAACGTTGAGAATTTTAAGTTCGGACTTGCCTATACAACGCCATCCTTTAATATGTTTGGGAACGCTAAAGCATTTAGAGAGATCAGCTATATCAATTGGAAGGATATTTCTCCAGAGGTTACGTTTGACATTCAAATCGTAGACCGCATTGATAAGATTAAAGCACGACACAAGGAGTACGGATCACTTGCATTTGGGGTGAGTTGGAAACTTGGTAAAAGAGCATGGCTGCACTTCACGAACGAGACCTTTTTCGGAGGGACAGAGTATTTTATTTTTGATGCAGATGAAAAGCCAAGTATTTACCCGGATGTTTTTACAGAAGAACAATTGGAAAACCTCATTCTTGGCGATCAAAACTTTCTTTCTTTGACAGAGCAAACAGAGGCCCGCACTAACATTGGAATGGGACTTGAAGCAAAAGTTGCGAAGCGTTGGGATCTTTATCTGGGGGCGAGAACAGATTTTTTATACAATGAGGTTGCTGGAGATCGTTATGAAGAGCAGGTCATGTATATTGAATCAAGTCGTTGGCAACTTTATCATTTCTCTCTTGGTCTTGGTTATTTGACTAAAAAGAACAAACGATATACTGTTGGTTTGGAGTATGGAATGGCCGGAATGAATGCTTTAAAAAACATTGTTGGAAACAGCAGTTCTAATTCGTTTAAACTACTGTTAGAAATCGAGGTAGGTAAGACACCTGATAACTAACAGTTAGTAATTTCTATAATCATTCCAAAGCATGCTGCGAACACCAACAACGAGTGTATATCGCATAGCATTCTCAATTGTATTGTATGTAAAGTGGTTCTCAACAAAAGCACTCAGCTTACCATGCTTTAGGAGTTGATAGCCTCCGGTAAGGATTGTTCTTGTGCCATTAAACTGCCTTCCTTGTCCGATAGCGTGTCCATATTCGAATGGGCGATTTATATAGGGGATATAAATATCATTTCCGTAATTAAATCCATCTTGATCTGTGCTGCGCATGAAGTAGTTTGCGAAGACTTTACCAAACCATTTTTTATGCTGCCATTTCATTTCCAAAAGACCTTCCATAAAATTGGCGCCGTATGGATGTGCAAGTGCCGTTTCCTGATTCCCGTAATTGAGTTCTTCTGATAAGTGCGCATAAGTGTATGGTCGAACGAAATTATACTCCAATCGATAGAAGAACTTATGCTCGCCACGTTTGAATCGTCCTTTTACTCCAATTTGTCCACCATATTTGCTCGCCCACCATCCGCTTCGTGCGCGTATTTCTGCTAATACGAATTCATCAAGAATGAACTGAGAGTAGAGCATATGCCCTTTCCACTTTGCAGAAAGTTCAATACCGAGCAAAACGTTATCAGAGGAGCCAACAGAGTACTCCTGCGGTCTGTACATCACGAAGGGGTTCAGGTATTCAACGTCAAAACCTCTATTGAGTAACGTATCCTTTGGCTGAAAAATAACGGTTTCAAAAACTCCGATATTTAACCATTTGGCCGCATTGAAAGAGATGTGATGACTGGAAGCAAACTTTCCTTCCCAGCGATTATTATCTCGCTCCCGCAAGAATTGATAAAGAATGGAGTATTCTATCCTCCAAAAGCGCATTCTGATTTTTCCAAACGGATAAGACGTTCCATAATCACTCAGAAGAAGAGATCTGGAGCCTTCACCAATAAAGTTATGGTCGAGCCCGGCCTGAAAGTTAAAAATATGATTAGGTGTATATGAGATTCTACCTCTTAAATCAGTATACGCTAATAATTGACCAACTGAATCCCTTATGTAGGTATTTGGTGAATAAAAACTCATTGTCTTATTAACACCTTGCACTCCAGCTAGACGGAAATGAAATTTATCCTTGAGCGCACCATTTACCTCTAGCCCTAGACCAGCTTTATAGCCAGAGTTGTCATTTTGAAAATAGTGGAGATCTCCTAGACCAGCCACACTCAGGTATGAACCCGTTTTCCCATTGACATTCGCTTGTCTTACTGCAGGCTTAACACTTGTGTGCAGTTTTACTGAAGGAGCTTGAACGGAATCTGAAGGCATTTCTTCAAATAGTCTGCCTACTTCAAACTGACCATATGCCTGAAAGAGTGTAAATAGTGCTATTATTTGAACGAACGTACGCATCAAAAATCTTTATAATGGTTTAAGAATCCAGTACGTAATCCCACGCTGAGGAAGTTGGTTGCTAGTGATCCGTCGTTAGAAAGTCGATATGTCCAGTTTCCATAAATGGTCAAGTTCATTTTGCGATTAAATCGATACCCCAATTCAGTATTTTGAAAAAAGATGTTCTCCGAACTTGTCTCCAGGTCACGATAAACTGGTAAAAGTGATTCGGAAGAATAATTCCTGGTTAAATAATAGATGATTGATAGATCAACATAAACACGTTTTACCTCGTAATTTGAGCGCAGAATGAATTCTTGAAAACCATTTCCTTTCACATGGGCAAGAGGTAAATTATAATGTGCGTAGTTCAATCTGCGGTTAGAAGTTTCATAGGTTCCATTAGCAACATTGTTATACTCGAGTTGAAGCATAAAATCATTAATTCCGAAGAAATTATAACCGCGGTAGCCGAGTTGGAAGGCAAGCTTGTCAGTGCTGAAATCGTTCATTGCTAACTGTCCATAAAGACGATGCTTATCGAGGAACTGGTAATTCATATTTAACCCAATGAGCGTTACCATCTCATTCTTTCCGTTAAGTATTAGGCCGGAAACAATTGGAATTGGGTTATAGTATAAAGGATGTGATGATCGACTTGTCACCGAATCTCCACGATTCCACATACTCCCCTCAAAGAGGCTCAAGCTAATTTTATTGTTTGGCTTGAATGTTAAGTAATTGACTGAATAACCTTTGGCTTCATAATACGATTCAACAGATCCACTTGCCGGACGTCGCATGAGGTTCATGTATCGAGCACGGTAATACACAAAATTGAATTTCTCGCCAATGCGCCAGTCAAACCTTAGATATGGAGCACTGTAAGAATTGTCCGATAATAAAAGTGACCGGTGACCATCTCCAATGAACTGTGCGTTATTTCCTGCAGAAATCCTTAACCATTTAAATGGGCGATAAACCAAGTAGCCAATGGCATATGCATAATCAAATGCGTCACCTTTAAAAGGCTTTGTTCTTCCTCCACCAGGGATTACACCATTTTGTGTGAGATAAGAGGAGTCACTCGGATAGAGTTCACCAAGCGAACCATAATAGGACGTTTCATAGTTCGTGTAACGCCCTTGGTTTTCATACAAAGAGGTCGAAAAAGCAAAATTCTTGAATAGATTACCTTCAACATGAAGGCCGCGTGTATTTTGAAAAAGTGTTCGCGCTGGAGATGTTGTATCTCCAAGATCTCTACCGTAGCCAAAGTCAATGGCGGGTGAAATTTTTAAGTAGTAATCTTTTCCTTTCAATTCGAATAGATACTTCTGGAAGAGTACATGTGTGAACTTATAGTATTGCTTTGAAGAATCGCGTATGATATGCATAAGGTCATAGTCGCTTTCGCATACTGGAAGAAAGGATCCCTCATTTATTGGAGCATTCGATTTGTTCGCAAATAATTGATCTTTATAGAAAGAATGCAATGGAATAAGGCTTTGCTGAGCAAGTAGGTTGCCAAGGAAAAAGAACGTAATTATGAACAAAACGAACTTCATCGCAGTATATATGCTTTGGATTTAGCGATAAATGCAGGGTTATACAAACTTTCTTTATTGTACCTTAGGACTTCAAGCGTTTTAAGGTTGGATACCTCACCTCCCATGGCCTCTAAAATAGCTTGTCCAGCGGCAATATCCCATTCCATGGTTGGGCCAAATCTAAGGTAAATGTCGGCATTACCCTTGACCAGATCAAAGAACTTTAGCGCGCTACCTTTTTTGAGATAACGAATGGTATTAAATTCAGCTTCTAAGTCATCAATGATGGGAAAACTTGAATCATGAAAACTCCTGGAGCAGGCTATCGTGAATTCTTTGTTGAGGTCTGTTCTTGGAATCATTTGCTTCCATGAACTGGTATCTTCGATGGTTTCAAAAGATGAGATATAAACTCCGTTAATCGCCCTTCCTCCAAAAATTACTTCCTGTGTTTCCGGAGCAGCAATTAAACCAAATACGGGGCGACCTTCAACAATATGCGCAATAT
Organism: Flavobacteriales bacterium UBA6051; assembly: GCA_002427735.1. Taxonomy (GTDB): domain Bacteria; phylum Bacteroidota; class Bacteroidia; order Flavobacteriales_D; family Crocinitomicaceae; genus UBA4466. The sequence continues at coordinate 528,143 of DIYP01000016.1, read as the reverse complement.
TCACAGAAAACTCTCCATTCTTTCGTAAGAACATCTTTGTTCCGTCCAATGGGTCAACGCACCAGTTTTCTTTCCAATTTTTCCTGACTAAGTAATCGGGCTGTTCTATTTCCTCACCTAAGATTGGAATGTCCCACTGAGACAGATGCTTTGAGATAATAGCCGATGACTTAAGGTCAGCCTCTGTAACGGGAGAGCCATCTTCTTTTAAACGCGCATCAAACCCTGACACATAAATACATGAAATTGCTTTTGAAGCTTCGATAGAAGCTTTAAGTGCAGTAGTATAAATTTCAGGGATGTTGACAACATTCATGTAAGTCAAAGTTAAAGAAAAGCCTTGGAAATAAGCATAAAAAAAGGCCGCTATACAGCGACCTTTCAAACTTTATAAAGAACTAAAATTAGTGTCTCACGATAACCTTGCGGGTTACAGGACGAGCACCATCTGCTTCAACAATTACGAAGTAAACTCCGTTTCTGAATTTAGCAACGTCTATTTTTTTCTTATTTCCAACAGCTGTTTCTCTCAAAACAACGTTTCCAAGAACGTCAACAATACGAACAGATGCATCATCTGCACCAGAAGCTGTAATGTTGATGTAATCAGTCGCTGGATTCGGAGCTACGTTAACTGCTAATGAAGGAGCAATCTCCTCAACATTCACAACAAACTCAACTTCGATGTCCATTGAATCTTCAAGATTATTGAAGGCATCAACAACATAGTAACGATAAGTTACTGTTGCTACGTCCGCTGGATCTGGTGTAATGTGTGCAGAAATGAAAGCGTATTCACCATCAGCAACACTTACTTGTGTTCCGTTCGGCATTGTATACATTTCCATGTCCATTGAAGCACCGTCTATACACAAACCTCCTGTGCTATTCGTTTCATGCCCCCAACATAAATAGTCGTCCCATGATGCTGGATCATTAATTCTTCTTCTCCCGACTTTCCAGTCTTTTGTTGATCCTGTATGGTTTTCCACGTGAATTTCGTGAACTAATTCAGTTCCGTCCATCGCGGTGATTTGAAATACGCCACCACCTGCGTAATCAGTAGTTCCTCCATCTACGTACAATTCAATCTGTCCGAAAGAAAGACTAGAGATTCCTGCTACTGCAATAATTGATAGTAATGTTTTTTTCATACGACTCTTTATAATAGTTCTAAAACAAATATAACGATTTACTCATATATGAATCAAGCATGTATCAAGGATTGAGCCAAAAAGTCTTAAAAAACGACTAAGAGTATTGTAATCCTAAATACGAATTACACGAGTCAACAGCGTTCGCTTTACACTTTGAGCTTCCTTTAGGATTACAAGAGTTTTTGATATGTTTTGGGCTGAAATCGCTTAAAAATGCCGTACATTTGAGTTCGGCAAGATTTTTGAAATCTGCAGGGAAAATTAAAAACCGGGTAAAATTATGAAGAAAGTTACATTACTTTTCGTAGGAATGATGTTCGCAACGACAACGATGGCGCAGGAGAGTCATGGAAGTGGTTTGTTGGACAAGAAGGTCGCTTCAGTTGAGTTGAAGGACATGAATGGAAACGGAGTCAATACGGCTGACCTTGGCTTTGATGGACCAGTGGTTATTAGCTTTTGGGCAACGTGGTGTTCGCCTTGTAAGCGTGAGTTAAATACCATACATGACGAGTATATAGATTGGCAAGATGAAACAGGGGTGAACTTAGTTGCTGTTTCTATCGATGATGAGAAGACAAAGAATTCAGTACCAATGTACGTGAATGGAAAAGGTTGGGAATATCTCGTTTTGATGGATCCTAATGGAGATTTCAAAAGAGCGATGGGTGTAAATAACGTGCCACATACATTCCTGTTAGATAAAGAAGGGAATATCGTGTATTCTCACAACAATTATGCTCCCGGAGACGAGGAAACCTTGTACGAGGAAATCCTTAAACTGACGAAAAACTAGAGTACAGCTCAGCACTACTTATGAAGAATTTAGCGATCTGTGTGTGCACAGCCGCCATATCTCTGGCAGGATATGGGCAAAACAAAGCAAGTATTACGGGAAACGTTGAAAGTACTTTTCAATACCTGAATCAAGACTCACTGATTGGCGCAGACCAACCAGTTGAGAAAGGGCTTTTGAATACTTATATGAACGTTTTTGCTACGTACGGTAATTTTAAGGCCGGACTTAGATTTGAATCATACCTCCCAAGAATTCAGGGGTATCCAAACAGATTTGATGGAACTGGTCTTGGAATGCGTTATGTGGGGTATGCCAACGATTTTGTTGATGTAACGATTGGTTCCTTTTATGAGCAATTTGGTTCTGGAATGTCTTTGAGAGCGTATGAGGACCGCGCCTTGGGTTACGATAGTATGTTGGACGGTGCACGTTTGATTATTCGTCCACTCAAAGGGGTTACGGTTAAAGGAGTGTATGGTTATCAACGTTTGTCTTTTCAAGGTGGTCGCATAGAGCACAGTGATGGTATTGTTCGAGGGTTTGATGGAGAAGTTCATATTAACTCCTTGTTCAAGAAGCTCCAAGACAAAAAATTAGATGTTACAATTGGAGGTTCTTTCGTTAGTAAGTTTCAAACGGATGATCGTGAAGACTTGATCCTTCCGCAAAACGTGGGAGCCTATGGTGGACGAGCAAAGGTATCTTATCAAGCTAAGAAGAGTCGTTTTATGTTGGATGGTGAATACATTCTCAAAGAGCAAGACCCTTCTTCTGACAACGGATATATCTATAATTATGGGCATGCGGCCTTGATGAACTTTGGCTATACGCGCAAAGGGCTTGGAATTGCACTATCTGCAAAGTCTGTGGATAATATGTCCTACAGATCAGATCGCACAAAAGAACTGACAGACCTTTTAATCAACTTTTTACCTGCGATGAATAAGACGCACACATACAATCTTGTGGCGTCACTTTATCCGTATGCCACTCAGCCTTTAGGGGAGGTGGCTTACCAGGCTGAAGTGCTGTATACAGCCAAACGAAAAACTTGGTTAGGAGGGAAATACGGAACTTCTTTCAATGTTAATTTCTCGACTGCCTATCAACCATTGAAACGCACTGGAAATATCAATCCGTTGGATTCAACGGGGGTGACTTATGAAACGCGCATTTTTGATCAAAGCGATAGCTTGCTTTGGCGCGATTTCAACTTTAACATTTACAAGAAGTTTTCAAAGAGTTTCAATGCACGCTTGAGCTACTTTAACATCACGTTGAATAATGATGTTGCCAAAGTAACGAGCGACGGTAAAGGATTGATTACAACAAATGTAGGTGTACTTGAATTGGGTTATAAAATCAATAAAAAGCACTCTTTGAGAATGGAGTTGCAAGGTTTATTGATCAATAAAGTGGAGAAAGAATTTACAGAGGTGATAGGTACCGATACAACTACCACGAAAAAAACACTCTGGAATGATCAGGGGAACTGGGTGACTGTATTGCTTGAATATAATGTTTCGCCGCACTGGTTCTTCAGTATTATGGACCAATATAACGTGAAGGGCTCAACCCAATCGGTTTCAGAAGCGTCTGGTAGACAAGGAGGAGTTCATTATTTTTATGTTTCTGCGGGTTACATTCGTGAGGCAACACGTATCACAGTTGGATATGGACGACAGAGAGAAGGGTTGTTTTGTGTTGGTGGAGTTTGTAGATTTGTACCAGCATCGAATGGTTTAACACTCTCGTTTACACATAGTTTCTAAAATTAAGAACGATGAAGAAATTACTTTTTATTGCATTGGTTGGAGTCATTGCGTTTACAGCATGTGATAAGGTGGATAATCCTTTTCCACAATTGCCCCCTACCGATTTAGATTTTGATTTATACCCAAATGGCGGTCAAGCTGAATATGAAGCCAATGAGTGGCCGACCTTTTCGGCAAATACGAATACCGACAGAAATGTGTTGATCGAGGATTATACTGGTCATAAGTGTAACAGTTGTCCTTTTGCTGCGGTAATAGCGCACGACATTGAAGTGGCAAATCCGGATAGAGCCTTCGTTTCGGCAGTTCACACGGGACCAAATGGAGCTGGAAACTTACAAGCGGTATCACAACCAATTTTCGTGGAAGATTTCACGTGTGATGAAGGAGAAGCAATTGGGGTTTATTTTGGTGTGAATTGGCCAGGATCTCCCTTCTTCGGAAACCCTTCAGGAACTGTAAGTCGTGTTGATGGTGGTAGTGGAGCCCCTGTTTCACAACCTTCTACATGGTCAACAATTGCGGCCAACCTTTTGTCAGCAAACGATTTGAAGGTGAATCTTCAGTCAGAAGCTAATTATTTCTCTTCTACACGAGGTCTTTTCGTACATGTGGAGGCCGAGGTATTGGATCAGGCGTTGACAAATGAACTACGAATGGTGGTTCAATTCCATGAGGATTCCATGGTGGCGCCTCAGGCTTATCCTGGATTCGATTCGTTGACGTACGTGCACAAAGATGTCATGCGAGGGTGCATTGACGGAAGAGCATTTGGACAAGCATTGGATGCATCGCGATTGGGAGAAAATGGGAAGTACTATTTTGACTATAGTTATAAAGTTCCGGATAAGTATGATGCAGAGCACTGTCATTTGTTGATTTATATCCGTGATGCTGTAACCGAGGAGGTCTATCACGTAATCAAGCAAGAAATAGAGGACTGAATCTAGTGTGAATAACTTTTTAGCCCGCTATCATTAATGATGGCGGGCTTTTTAATTTTTTAACACATTTCAGGGCAATGTTGGAGCGATTTTATCGTTATATTCAAGATTCAAACCACAACATAATGCTAGATTTTACAAAGAAAATTCTCCGTGGTGTCAGTTTTGATGCTTACTTATTTCAAAAAGAATTGCATAAGGCGTTAAAGTGGATTAATGATGCAGAGGAGATTAAAAGATTTCAGGAATGGTGCATAACTGAATTCGGATCTAAGTATCCTGTTATTATTAGAAAAGCATTTGCACAAACAACAACAGCTAACAAGTAATCAAAAGGGGTTCATTGAATCCCTTTTTTCTTTTTATACCGTATCGATAACCTAGATTTTCTGTACTTTCAGCCCGAAATTAGTAGACTTTGAAAGCACTGCGTATTTTATCCATTCAGCAATGGCTGAAAAACGGTTTAATTCTGATTCCTGCACTGTTTGCTGCTTCGGAATGGAGCATAGAGCTTATTGAATTATTAGCCGTAAGTATCCTCGGTTTTTCTCTGCTGACCTCTGCTGTTTATATCAATAACGATTTAATAGATTTAGAAGCTGATCGAAAGCATCCTGTAAAGTGTAAGCGCTTGATTGCAAGTGGAGCCATTGAACCTAATTCGGCAAGAATTTTTGCGGTACTTTTTTTCTCTATTGGAATTACACTCTTGATATTACTTTCATGGGAAGTGGCGATTGCTGGGATGAGTTACGTTTTACTCAATTTAGTCTATTCATCTTTTGGTAAGCAGATTCCTATCCTCGATTTAGTATTCATCTCATTTGGATATATTATTCGCCTGCTCATAGGAAGTTTTGTGGCAGAGGCTCCCTTAAGTATTTGGGTCATTGTTGTGGTGTGTATGTTATCATTTTATCTGGTACTACTCAAACGCCATGGTGATGTTACACTCTATCGCGAGACGGGAGTAATTGCTCGTAAGACTGTTGAGTTTTACGCGAGATTTGATTTAAAGAAGGTGGCCTTCATATTCATCCAAATGATCATACTTGTCTATCTCATATACATAGCCTACGTATTTGGAGCACTTTCTAATTCCTTGAGTTCATTAGCCTTTGTAACGGTTCCTCTGGCGTATTTGGCGTTACTCAGATATAATAAAAAGGCACTCAGTAGGGCAAAACAAGATCCGATTGGAATTTTGTTAAAGGATGGTATAGCCTTAAGTTTGCTGGTAGTGAGTTTTATCATTCTAATCATAGCTTTGTATTTCTGAGATGAGCATCAGCAATTGGAATCGTAACCCGGTGATCAAAAATGGTCAGTTGCACCCTTATTCAGGGGAGTTGTTGAAAGAGCCATTTTGCATTCGCGGGAATGGGCGGAGCTATGGAGATGTTTCGCTAGATCAGCGAATGCTCTCGATGCTGCCAAATAGAGATGTACTGCAATTAGAAGGTAACGTACTTACCGTGAGCTCAGGGTTCACCTTAAAGGATGTTTTGAATTATGTTGTTCCGAAAGGTTATATCGTCCCTGTAATTCCAGGAACGCAGCATGTTACAGTTGGGGGAATGATAGCTGCAGATGTGCATGGCAAAAATCATGAACGCAATGGAACCATCGGTCATTGGGTAGATGAAATCGAGCTTATATTACCAAACGGGGAGCATGTGCATTGCAGCCGCAATAAGAAAAGCGAATTGTTTGCAGCGACGATTGGAGGCATTGGTTTAACGGGAGTCATTATCACGGTAAAACTTCGCTTGGAAAAAATTGTCAGCGATAAGTTCGAACAACGCGTTATAGAAGCGAGTTCCTTGATGGACTTGGTGAACAAAACAGATAAAAGTCAAGCCAAATACAAGGTAGCCTGGTTTGATTTTGAGCGAATGTCAGGCTTTTACCTTATGGAAACAGAAGAGTCTAAAGATCCGATTGACCTGTCCAACTTTCAGCTAAAAAAGGCAAAAATTTCAATTCCTTTTACCAGTTTTCCTTTTGTCAATGGTGCCTTGATGAAGGTTTATAATAAACGCTTTGCAGCCGGTCTGAAAAAACAAACGAAAGAAACACCACTACTCAGTGTTGACGAGACATTTTTCCCCTTAGACCGGATCGCAAACTGGAACAGATTGTATGGAACACGCGGCTTCTTTCAGTTTCAATTCAGCTTTCCCATGAAAGATTTGGAATCACGATTAATGGAAATCGTTGATATGATCCACGCTTCTGGGCATATGCCAGTACTTTCGGTACTGAAGAAGCATGGAGCTATAGAATCGCCAGGGATGCTTTCCTACCCGCACGAAGGAATTTCAATAGCGTTGGACTTCATTAACAGTAGGAACGTGAGCGCTTTTTTGAAAGAACTCTATAAGCGAGTAGCAGAGCTTGGAGGTCGATCATATTTAATAAAAGACGCCTTACTGGATTCCGATAGCTTTAACAAGATGTACGACAAAGTAGATCAGTTCAAGGCAGTAGTTGATGAAGTTAATGATGGGCAAATTGGCTCACTGATGGCGAAAAGATTAAATTTAGTGCAGGGCATGAAGCGAAAAGTATTAATTATTGGAGCGAATTCAGACATTGGTTTCGCGAGCGCACAAGCATTTATTGACAAAGGGTGCGAAGTTGTTTTGGCAGCGCATAAACCAAACGAGTTAGAGTCTACAGATGCAGAGATCATGCATGTCGATGTTACAGAAGTTGATGATGCACTGGAGAAACTGTCAAAAGTAGATTGCGATATCGTTGTGTATGCGGCGGGAAAAATGGCGGAGAATGAAGAGGCCCTTTTTACCTCAGCTGGTGCGACTGTCCGTGATGTCAATTACAATGGAGCGATTGCCATACTTGGGATGTTTGCACAAAAATTCAAAGAACGTAAATCGGGTACTATTTTGGGAATTAGTTCTGTTGCGGCAGATAGAGGTAAAAGTTCGAACGTCGTTTACGGGTCTGCAAAAGCTGGATTTGACACATTTCTCGCTGGGTTAAGACAATATCTTCAACCACATAATGTGCGCGTAGTCACCATTCGTCCAGGATACGTGAAGACGAAGATGACTGAAGGGATGGATTTGCCTGGAAAGTTAACCGCAAGTAAGACGCAAGTAGCAGAAAAAATTGTAAAGCATGCATTAGGTGGCTCAAGAAATGTGATCTATGTATTGCCCATTTGGCGACCTATCATGTGGACTTTAAAGCATATCCCCGAACGAATTTTTAAACGCAAACAGCTATGAATAAGCTTGCCATTGTAGATTTTGACGGGACGATCTACAAAGGTGATTCTATGCGCGATTTTGCACGATTTATCAATGCAGGGAGATACTTTTTCTCACTATTAGTAATCGCCGTTCCAGCTATATTTGCCACTTTGGGCTTGATTCATCGAGACCGTATCAAAAAGACTTTTTTACGAATCAATTTTAGAAACAAAAAAAGGCAATGGTTGAATGATCAGGGAAAAGCTTTTTTTGAAGTGCATAAAAACCTGCTCTTTTCTGAAGCAATCGAATGGATAAATGAAAATCGCGGTTCAGCAAGGATTATTATTCTTTCCGGATCCTGTGCCGAATGGTTGAGTCCCTTTTGCGATCATTTGGATGTTGAACTGTATTGCACTCAACTCAAGTATGACGAAAAAATGCAGTGCACGGGAGAGTGGAAAGAAAGAAATGTAACAGGGAAGAATAAGGTTATGGAAGTAAGGGAACGAATACCTTTACAAGACTATGAAACAATCATTGCTTTTGGGGACCAACGATCCGATGAGTGTCTGAAAGAGATTGCAACCGAATTTCATTTAGACTATTTTCGCGGTTAATATGACGTTAATCCAACGATATCGATTTCCATTGATTTTGGTGCTTTTGTTTTGTATCAGACTGTTTCATATGGAGTCGACTGTGGATGCTCCGCACGCCTGGAGACAGTATGATACGAAAAACTACATCGAAGCATATTATTATGATGATGTTCCATTTATGGAACCTGCAGTTTGTTGGATGGGAGGACATAAAACACTCGTGTTGGAGTTCCCCTTGCCAGAATATCTGGTGGCACAATTGTATAAAATCACGGGCCCAAGTTTAATTGTCGCCCGCTTATTCTTTTTATCCTTTTTTCTCCTTTCCGCGGTTTATTTGTACAGAAGTCTGCGCTTGGTATTTAATGATACCGTGCCCGAAATAGCAACGCTGATTTATGGGTTGGCACCGTTGGCCCTATTTTACTCGCGCGCTATTCATATCGATTACTTCGTCTTCGCTTTTTCTTTTGCCATGCTTTATTTCGCGATGTCTGCTATACGAAGTAAAAGCTTTAAGCGCTTGCTGATAGCACTGTTCTGCGCCAGCGTGGCGTTTTTGGTGAAGGCACCGTACGCGTTTTATCTGGCATTACCGATTTTACTTTTTGCCTGGCACGAGAAAAAGTTCATGTGGTTCCTAAAAAGATCGTTGATCTTTGTAATACCAGTTCTGCTCTTCCTGCTTTGGTCTGGACATACAAAAACAGTGAATAGTCAGGTGCCCGATTGGTCGTTTATACCCAGTTTTGGAAACTTTACCGATATGTGGTACTGGTATTTTGGGCCGTGGGTACAGCGCGTTTATCTGGAAAACTGGACTACCATTGGCGGTCGGATTTTCTGGGAAGTTTTGGGAATAAGCGGAACTATTTTATTGGTGCTAGGCTTGCTCTTCTCTCCCAAGAACAAACAATATGCCTGGGCAATTGTACTTGTCGTCGGCACACTAATTTATGTATCTGTGTTCTTTAACCTCAATAGAATACACAATTATTATCAACTTCCTTTTGTAACATGCTGTGCAGTAGTAATGGCCATGGGTGTACAATCAACTATTGGTAGGCTTAAAGGTAAAATTAGAGTCGTGGCCATGTCTATACTGGTTCTAGCATTTGCTGCCGAGAGTATTCGATTTGCAGAGAAGAATTACTACATCGATAACGCTTGGTTTTTAACAATTGCAGATGGAATCCGAGAGCACACCAGTGAAGATGATCTGGTTGTGGTTTCATTTGGAGGGCTTACACCACAATGCCCTTTGCTTCTTCAACCAGCGGGAAGGTATGGTTGGTCTATACCCATTCATGACATTACGCCCAACATAGTTTACCAGCTTTGGAAAACAGGGAAGGCCAACAAACTTGCGGTCGTATACTATGGGTATTTTGAAGGGGAATTTAAAGCGTTTTATGAGGCAATGGAGAATAAGGTAAGTGTTCCACTCAATGATCAGGGCGAAGTGTTGTATCTCTGTGATTTGAACTTTCAAGACAATTCTTCCAATTGATTATTTTTAAGCTCGATTAACCAGCGATCTATGCAAAACACGCAAAAGTCAGGACTGACGTACTTGTTCAAAAACAGGCGACTGTTCGCAATATCTATTTTACTCGGAGGGATACTCGGCGTTTCAATTACTTTTTTTATCCCTAAAAAATTTCTTTCAACAGCAATTATCTACCCCTATAACTCTCACACGCGCGGGGATATAGTTGCTAATCCACAGTTTGGCTATGAGGTAGAAACCGAACAGTTGTTGCAATTGTTAGAATCAAAATCGATGAGAGATCGAACAATTAATGCCTTTGAACTCTATGATCATTATGGCTTGGATACAATGCAGAAATCATGGAAAACGGAATTGGCATTAAAGTATATCAGTGAGGTCTCATTCTTTCGAAGTAAATACCTGTCGGTAGTCATCAATGTAGAGATGGAAGACCCGGAACTTGCTGCAAAAGTGGCCAATTATCAAGTCGCAGAGGTGAATAATTACCGAGAGTCCATTTTTGAAGAGAATAGAAAGATGGAGTACGATGCGATTCAGGATGAATATGAAAAGTGTGAGAAAGGTATTGAGCAATTGAAAGATTCGATTTATGCTGTGAATTCAGGAAACGACCTCTTATATAACTTCATAGAGAATTTGAATAATGAGAATTATGATCCTTCTGGTTTTGTAACAAATCCAGTCATGGAAGAGCTTGTTGAGCGGTATGTTTATGAAATGAACCGCTTTAAAGCATTGCGTGTAAAACGCGATGACATGAAAAAGTCTATTGAAGAACCGTTACCATCAGTTTACTCTATTGATGAAGCCGTTCCTTCCTACAAAAAGGTGTCCCCTTCATTCACGGTCAATGGGTTGATTGGAGCCGCATTGGTTTTCTTTGTTTCGCTCACGATGCGTCTCATAATAGACAAATGGAAGCAGTTAAGAAGTGAAAACCCGTGATTAACATCCTTCGAAATGAGCGTTATTTAAGCTGGTTAATTCCCGCACTAGCGGTTTTTACGGTTGCTCTGATCTATTTCTGGAAAGGTAGTTTAAGTGAAGCTATGATATGGGTGGTAACCATTTGCGGTGCTTTGCTGCTTGGGTTAGTGTTGTTTGAGCGCATCGCATGGTACTATTATTTCCTCATTGCCGTAATTCCAATTTCACTTGACTTAGGAGTTATGGGAGGAGCAAAACTCAGTTTTCCGGCAGAAGGCATGATCGCCATGTTGATTCCTGTTGCGCTGCTGTTCAACAAAACATATCGGATAAAGTTTGGGCAAATGCTCGTGCATCCATTGTCGCTCCTGGTATTTATTGACCTTGTATTCTTATTTTTCATATCACTCTTTAGCACACAAATTGATGTATCACTCAAAAGAGCATTTATCCGAGCCCTTTTCTTTTTTGGTTTTTTCATGATGATACAGCTCATTAGTGATAGAAAAAAACTGATTTGGCCATGGGTTTTTTACATGCTGGGCTTAGTTCCTGTTATGTACTTTACACTACGAAATCATATCCATCATGAGTTTGATCCGAGGGCAGTGTTCAATATTTGTGCACCATATTTCAGTGACCATACCATTTACGGAGCTTGTTTAGCTTTCATTATTCCTATGGCGCTCATTTTATTGGTGAAGCGCAAGTTGTTTGGCTTGGATGCACGACTCGTTACGGTTTTACTTGTCATATTTATTTTCATCTTAATTTCAGAAGTCTTGGCACTTTCACGCGCTGCGTTACTCAGCATAGTAGTTGCAGGAATCTTCGCATTACTCCTGAAATATCGGGTTCGATTTGGCCAACTTATGTTAGGGCTGGTCATAATTGGAAGCGTTGTTTGGGGGATGAGTGATAGTATTTACCAGTCCATTCAAGAAAATGAGTCTGTGAGTAATGACGGCGAAATCGTAAATCACTTTAGTTCGGTCACGAACGTTAATACTGATGCTTCCAATCTTGAGCGGATCAATCGGTGGGTATGTGCGCTGCGAATGTTTGAACAAAAGCCGTTGACCGGATACGGCCCAGGAACCTATCAGTTTGAGTACAATCAGTTTCAAACGTTGGCGAATAAGACGTATATTTCAACGAATACAGGGGATAGAGGAAATGCACATTCAGAATACCTCACCTATTTAAGTGAAACTGGGATTATCGGGTTTTTGATTTTTTTGGGACTTGTTTTAGGGAGTGTTTATCTCGGCATGCACAACCACTATAATCAAACGGATCCTGTTATGAAGGCAATCAACTTAGGCGCTTTATTAGGCTTGATAACGTTCTTTTTTCATGGTTTGTTCAATTCGTTTATTGACCAAAGTAAAATGTCCTTTCTCGTTTTCAGCGCTTTAGCAACGATCGTATGGATAAACAGAAATTCCAAGAACAATATTGAACAGTCGAAAGAAACGTGAAACTGCTGGGTAAAATAGGAAAGATCAGTCTGCGGGTATTGATAGTAAGCTTTTTAGTGCTGTGTCTTTTAGAGTTGACTTATCGTTTTCAATGGGTCGATTTTTATGCGTCTGAATGGGAGTATCATAACGCAGACATTGAAGTTGAAGGGAAGGAATCACTACTTGTTTTGGGTGACTCATTTTCTGCCGATCCAGACGGATGGGTGTATATGCTTCGAGATTCACTATCTGATCATGTAGTTTTTAATGCGTCTATTCCCGGTGTTGGTCCGGAAACATTTGCTTTTATGTTTAAGCGAAGACAGAGCTCTGCCAACCCTCAACATGTGATTGTACAAATGTATGTGGGCAATGATCAGTATGATTATGAGAAACCGGTCAATTGGAGTGAGTATGGCTTCTTGCGTAACCTCTTTTGGACCTGTTCGAACAGTTTCAGATCATTGAACTTTTTAAACTACCGACTCGGACAATCAAGCGTTGAGGACCATACAGAAAATGCCAAACTAGAAGAATCTTTCGATAAACGTAAGTATTCTGCGCGTACCAAATTGTATATTCAGGGAGATGAGAATTATCCCGCTAACTTGATCCGAATCGATGATGGTGATATCAGCGGAATAGTAAAATACCTGCAGTTTATGAAAGAAAATGCGACTGAAGAGTGTCGTTTTTCAATATTACTAATTCCACATTGTACACAGGTGAGTGAATCTTACATAGTTTCATATAAAGCACTCGGATCGAAAATTGATACGACAGTATTGGGGACAAGTTATTGGAATCAGCGACTAACAACTCTGGGTTTTGAGGTTATTGATCCATTGGATTATTTTATCCAATTGGAAGCTGAAGGTCAACAGCTTTATTTTGAGAATGATCCCCACTTGAATACAAAAGGGAATGCTTGTTTGACGCAATTTGTTTTACAAGAGCTGGACAAATGATGTTGGTGAAGAAAATAAGGTATCGGCTGAAATGGGCATGGAATGATCTTCCAATTTTTCGGCAGAAGGATCTGAAATTACCAGTTTCTCCAGGAACAATTCGTGTCTTTTGTTTACACGGTGTATGCGAAGATCATGAACCATATATCAACGGACGCTTTATGCGAAAATCACAGTTGCGGAATCTTTTGATTGAAATGAAAAAACACTTTCATTTTCTCACAGCGGGTGAACTTGAAAGGAATCAAATAGATAAGAGTAAACTGAATGTTTTGCTGACCACTGATGATGGTTATCGTAACAACACGACCTTGCTGTTACCGTTATTGGAAGAATTAGAGTTACCAGCAGTGTTTTTTGTGACCGGTCAGCACAAGGACTTATGGATGGATTTGTTTGATGTAGCGGATTATGCTGATCTTGACCTTGACGCAATTTACAGGGAAATGGAACTAGATACTATCGGGTCGAACAAGTTGAAACAAGCGATTATCAATGCTCGTCCCGAAAAGATTCAAAGGGTTTGGCAAATGCTTTCGGTGATGGTTGAACCATTGTGTGAGGAGTACAGTACATTCCTGGACCTATTATCGGATGAAGATCTGAAAACTTTAAGTGAGCACGAGTTGATAGAATTGGGGAATCACACGGATCATCATTACAATCTTGTCGGTCTGGATGATAACGTATTGAAAGATGAGGTTGAACGACTTGCACTTCGTTTTCAGCAGAACGATTTAACGGATGAAAGGAGAATCGCACCTCCATTCGCACGTTACAATGAAAGACTAATAGAGCAGCTAAATAAATTAGGATATAAGCACGTGTATGTAGATCAGGTTCTACCGGGAACAGAGTCAAAAGTAATTGGTCGAATTACGGCGAATCCATTTATATCATTGCGAAACCAAGTAAAGGCAATCAACAATGGAAGGTATTGAGTTGCAATTGGAATATTTGAAGCAGGGTGATGCGCAGGAGTTATGCGAATTATATCAAATTGTCTTTAAGAAAAACGTGACTCCTGAGTATTTCATTTTGAAGTACGGATTGCTGGAAAATAACAGGGAACAGTGTGCAACAGTCGCGCGTATAAATAGCCGAATTATTGGATTTTACGGTGCTTTTTTGACTGAATTTTGCGATTTTAATAAAAAAAATGTGCTTAAGGTCGGACAAACGTGCGATTACATTTTACTTAAGAAGTACCGAGGGAAAAGAGTTTTGGATCAGTTATATAAACATTCCTTAGCTAAAATGAGAACCCTTCAGGCGGACTACATCTATGGGTTTCACTCTGTGCAAACCTATAAGTTTTGCCAGCGATTTGATTGGGTGGACACACATCATTTTCACCGGTATCATCTTCCGCTTGGATCAAAAAAAAGAATGCAGTTCATCAATAAATTAGGTGGACGAAACTGGCTCCAAAGGCGTTTAGAAAAGGCGCTAAATCCATACTTAAAAACGCTTGATTTCGATAAGATAAATCGAGAAAAACAAAACCATACGCAAGTATATAACGATGACTTTTTTAAGCGAAAAGAGTTTTGCTCACATTACGCTTTAGATATCGAAGGTTGTCTGTTATGGTTGAAATATGATTATGTAATCACAACGGGTTTCGTACACTTTTCAGACAATTGTGATGTGGAATTAGCTATTCAAACACTCAAAAATAGCCTGAAAAAAGTGGGCATCTTTGAGTTGGTCTTTCATGTTCAGGAAGGAAGTTCAGCAGATCAAAAACTCTCCCAAGTAATGAATGCAGAACCATCTTTCAAAATAAGTTATCTTCGGCTCAGTAAAACGGAGGTTAGTTTCGATGATCTGAAATTAAACCTGATGGATATGGATATTTTTTAGTGGCAAAAGTTCTCGGTATATCAGCTTATTTTCATGATTCTTCTGCTTGCATAGTGGTAGATGGAGAGGTAATTGCAGCAGCATGTGAAGAGCGCTTTACGCGCAAAAAACACGATGCGTCATTTCCAGAAAATGCCATCCGTTTTTGTCTGGAACAAGCCGATTTGAAATCGGAAGACTTGGATGTGGTTGTATTTCATGAGAAGCCTTTTACGAAATTTGAGCGCATTTTAGATACGCTGCTCAAAAAAACTCCTGGGAGTTTTCGGCCATTTACGCGCGCGCTTGATGGTTGGATTCGAGAAAAGTTTTGGATAGAAGACACCTACCGACGTCATTTTCCGTTTGAAGGGAAATTTCAGTATTGTCAACATCATGTATCGCATGCATCTGCAGCGGCTTATTCAAGCACATTTAGCGAAGCGGCTTACGTGGTTATTGATGGAGTTGGAGAGAAAGCATGTACTTCAATTGGTCGTTTTGAAAACGGCAAGATTATTCCTGAGATTGAACAGCGCTTTCCACATTCTATCGGCTTGCTTTATTCGGCGTTCACGCAATATTGTGGTTTTAAAGTCAATTCTGGAGAATATAAATTAATGGGCTTGGCTCCTTACGGAAAGCCAAAGTACACGGAGATTATAAAAGAGAGAATTGTAAAGCAGTTCGAAGATGGTTCTATTGAATTAGCACTCGATCATTTCGGTTTCCTAGACGATCTTAAGATGATCAATAAACGCTTTGAAGAAGCCATGGGTCGGCCAGCGAGACGGGCTGAGGATGAAATGACGGAGTTCTATAAAGACGTTGCCGCATCGATTCAAAAAGTTACGGAAGAACTCGTACTGGGTGTGCTTGAGGCAGCACATCAAAAAACAGGTAAAAAGGCATTGGTTTACGGAGGTGGTGTAGCCTTAAACTGTGTGATCAACGCTGAAATTCTTCGTAAAACTTCTTTTGAAGAGGTATATATTCATTCTGCCTCAGGAGATAGCGGTTGTGCTTTTGGAGCGGCTTTGTGGGCAGCTGGCCTTATTGAAGAAAGTATCCTTGGAAAGCAAAAACACGAGTACTTAGGGCAAGGGTTTACTGAGGATCAAATGAAATCTGCACTTGAATCAATTGGCATTGCTTTTAAAGAAATGAATGATCAGCAATTGTTTTCTGACGTTTCAGAACAATTGAAAAGCGGTGGCGTTGTTGGTTGGTTTCAGGGAAGAATGGAATTTGGACCGAGGGCCTTGGGGAACAGAAGTATTTTGGCCAACCCTTCCATTGAAGATATGAAGCGAACGTTGAATCTAAAGATCAAAAAGAGAGAGGGATTCAGGCCTTTTGCGCCAGTGGTATTGGATGAGTATTTTGAGGGGTACTTTCAGGATGAGGGCAACGATTATTCAAGAATGCTCAATGTGACGCGCATCAAGGAAGGAGTGATCAGTATCCCATCGTGTGTGCACGAAGATAATTCAGCAAGAGTGCAGAAACTGGAGAAGGATTTTAATCCAAAGCTGTATCAACTGATGGAGGAGTTTCACAAGAAATCGGGAATTCCGGTTTTGATTAATACATCTTTTAACGAGCGAGGAGAGCCCATGGTCAATTCGCCAGAGGATGCCATTCATTGTTTCTTGAATACTGAAATGGATGTGTTAGTACTCGGAAACTTCGTAGCGTATAAATCGGAGAATACGAATGTTAAATTTGAAGCGAAGAGTTATGCAATGGATTAGAAACAAATACATGCATTTCTATAACATTCTGACACCTTCAAAGGTGCGCGTTTTTGGCATTCTAATGATCTTGCTTGCAGGATTAATTGCCTGGAAGTCTGTTTTGATTACTGGTGCTATTATTGGAGGACTTCAACTAATAGGTCTGGTGTTTTTACCAATTCTTAGAACGGAATATGCTGTGTTCAGTTTGATTACATTTCCAATTGGGAAAGTTGTTGGATTTGTGGCAATGTCTGTCATCTATTTTTTAGTCATCACGCCCATTGGTATTTTTAAGAAAAGAGAATTTCCTCACGGATGGGCAGCCTCATCGAAAGATTTCTCTCCTGATAAAATGCATGAATAATTGTACATTTGCGCTATGAGTAAGCTAAAAGTTCTACGATCATTTTTCCGATTCATGTATGAAAAGAAGGTGTACTGGATGTACCCAATTATCATCGTGGTGGTTTTGATCGGGATTCTCGTATTACTGGGAGAAGGATCAGCCGTATCTCCTTTCATTTATTCACTTTTCTAGACAGCTGAACAGCATCTTGTACAGGCTGGGAGCAGCCCACCATTGCTCTTCAACGATTGACGAAGGTTCCGCAACTCTTCTGAATTCCAAATTTCCTGAAGCGACGATTCATACACGTTCCCAACAGTTAAATTAAAACACCTTCCGTGGGCAGGAATAACAGATCCATCAGATTTAATCATGATGTTATTGAAAACGTCGTGACAAGCTTTACCCACTTTTTGTTGTGGTTTGAAGTAATAAGTTTCCAGTGTTTCTTTATCCGTTACAGGCGGGGTTACCGAAACGGGGAAGGGGTACTTGGACGCCATGATTTCTGTAAGTTCTTCTGACAAGGCTTGTAAATCGAACGCTTCAAAACTCACTTCTTCAACATTAGAAGGGGTGGCGAAATATTTCGCTCCATAGACCTCATTATGCAATTTTGCGCTTTCAGGAGTTATGAAATTAGAGTGCAGAAAGCCGACGTGTTTGAGTTTATATGGCTTTAGCTCATCTAAGAACGCTTTCAGGTGTCCAATATTCCATTCA
The DNA here is from genome assembly GCA_002427735.1 of Flavobacteriales bacterium UBA6051. Classification (GTDB taxonomy): domain Bacteria; phylum Bacteroidota; class Bacteroidia; order Flavobacteriales_D; family Crocinitomicaceae; genus UBA4466. The sequence continues at coordinate 510,121 of DIYP01000016.1, read as the reverse complement.
GTGATTACGCCATAGATGGAAATAGGAATATTCGATTTACTTTGAAGCGCCTCTATACCTTCCAATGCCCTTTGGTGACTTGATTTATGTCCACGAATCTCATTGTGAATATCCTGAGGACCATCCAATGAAATGAATAGCTCATTCAATCCACCTTCAACCAGCATATCTGCTTTTTGACGCAGGTTGAGTGCATTCGTAGTCACGGAAGTAAAGAGACTGGCTTGATTAGCATAATCTAATGATTCTCCCAAATGTTTATACACAAGTGGCTCGGTAAATGCATATCCTAATTTAGTTGATGGATAGTATTTTTTGGTTTGATCAACAATGCGCTCGAATAATTCCAAAGGCATGTGTAAAGGGTGCGTTCCGACAAGGTTAACTGCAAAATTTGTCTCCAAAGATTGCGTTCCTACGTCGCACATTTTACAGTGAAGATTACAAATGTTGTTCACGCCTAACACAAGCCATTGAGGAGCATAGTACAAATGCTTGGGCCAAATTTTTCTATTGAGCGAGCGAAGTTTACTCATGCTCAACGAATTTAAAAATATAATTGCGCTCCTGCAGTTTTTTTTCTTCATGCACAAGGTTGAGGTCGATGCCGTGTTCTTGAGCAATTTGAGCGATTTTGTTTAATTCACAATCTTCAGAAAGAATCATGAAAATAGCTGTTTTCGATAGGTCTATTTCTTCGTTCACCTGAGAGAAAAGTCGTTGAAAGTAACCGAAGTCTTGTCCACAATAAAAGGCCATTTCTGTTCCTGAAGAAGGATCCTTTGGGTAATATGGTGGGTTGATAATGATGATATCAAAACTCGCTCCATCAATGTTTTCAAATAGGTTAGAAACGATTGCCTGAACGTTTAATACGTTTTTTTCAGCGTTCATTTTAATCCCTTCAATCGCTTTCGGGTTGATGTCTGTAGCAGTTACGAACGCACCTTTTTGAGCAGCAACAAATGAAACAAGACCACTTCCCGCTCCCAATTCTAAAAACTGCTTTCCTGGGAGTTCAAGTTTTTTGATAAATGCGATTAAAATATTTGTTGAGAGATATATACCGGGATGAAAAACGCTTGGTAATACAGTCAGTTCTATGCCTTCATAATTGTATTGACGCGGCTTTCGAAAGTGCCATGCAGCAATTGGCTTAAGCAATGGATGCAATATTTTTTTAACGGCGTTTCTCAAATTCGAAAAGGTTGATTCCCATAAAAACAGTATCTGAAAGATACACATAACGTTCGTTAAGCTGCTGTATGTTTTCCCAGTTTGGGTCTACAACAGCTTGATGCGCTCCGAGATAATAGATTTTATCCGGCTTGTTATACTCGAAGAATCCTTCATTAATCTTTCTCAAAAACACAGCTTCCTTTTCGTATAATGCGGGAAACGGTTCAGACGTCGCGAAGCATTCATAATCATAATAATAGCTAAAAGGTCGATACATATACACGGGCGAAACGACCACTAATTCGCCAGGTTGTTTGTGTTCAAGAATATAAGCTACGGCACCTTTCCAGTCTTCACTTTTTAATGGACTTATGAAACTACCTCGCAAAAAGGTTATTGCAACGGCCAAGACGAGAAGACCTTTAAAAATTGGACTTAGTTTTCTTCCCAAATGCCCTACTGTAATAGCCAAAATCATGAAGAACAGAGGCAGGGAATAATAGATGTATTTGATTCCAAAAACGGGAATATACTGACTGACAGCGATGCTTATTCCCCATGAACCAACTGCTGTGAGGAGAAGAAATCCCCAACTGAAGGTTACGCTTTCCTTTTTCCGAAAGATGACATAAAGAAGACTGAAAAAAAGGGCAAACAGTATGGATGCAACGTACCACCAATTACCTCCGAGTTCAAAAAAGGTGAGCTGAATAACATCCCAATTGGGTGAACTCATCCACTTCGATGTACTATTTAGTTTGTCACTAGTAAGTTGAAGTACTATTGGTAAAGTACCGAGAACAATGATGAAGTAATACAACAATATGCACTTCCATTTTTTCGTGCGGAACAGCAATGTGATAGCAATGATAGCGACAGGAAAAACAGCAGTCAAATGCGCGTATGTTGCAATCAACGAGTACAATCCTAAAAGAAGCAAGCGGGGTATCGTTTGCTCTTCTGCATAACGAATAAAACTAAGAACACTTAGCATCACAAATAGAGCGGTGAGTGAAAAAGTTCGTAGTTCCATGCTCATGTCAATGACTGTAGAACTTGAGATAAATAGAATGCAAAAAATAGCACTGGTCAATCCACCAAAGTGCTTTGATAACCATTTCCCAACAATGGCCACCAAAATAGCCGAAAGTAAAAGGCTCAATAAACGCCCGGTCATTACTGATGCGCCAAACAGGTGCACCCAAACGTAAAGAAGTATGAAATGCAATGGCGGATTCGCTTCTCGAGCGAAAATCGAGCTGAGATCATCAAAATCTTGTCTGGCATAAAACAAACTATAAGCTTCATCGAGGTACATGCTGCTGTGGTCAAGCTTGAAGAAGTTGAGCGCCAGAAACAAAATCGCTGCGAACCAGTAATGGTATCTTTTTAAAAAGAATGGAACTGTATTATTCAGCATAAAACCCTTGTTCTTCAGGCTGACGATACTTCCAAAGCTTCAGCACGAGCTTGATTTCATAAGGAAAAGCATAGAACTTGAGGTGATAACGCCAAAATGAAAGCATCTTTAAAAGCCCTTTTTTCCATCCTCTCACACGAAAGTCGGTTTTTGTTGGATAATAGGCATTCAGCACCGTCTCGAAGTTCTTAATTCGGTTTATATGCTTACCGGTCAACCAGGGTGTGAGAGGGTTTTTGCGCAAATCAAATCGTTCCCAGGAAGGAGACAACCAATCTTCCAGTGTTTCAGGAAAGTGAAAACCTTGCGCCTGAATTTCTTCATACAAGTCACTTCCTTCTGTTGGTACAGGGCTGTATACGTAGATGATTATTTCCGTCTCCGGATTGATACGCTTTATTTCACGAATGAAATTAATGTCTTCATTGATTTGCTGTGTTACTTTGGCTGGATCATCTGCAGGCATTCCCAGAACAAAGCTATACTCCGCTATAATTCCGAACTTACCCAGTCGCTTAGCGAAATCCTTGATTTGCTGTCCGGTCTGTGTTCCACCTTTATCCATTTGTTTTAGGACCTCATCATTTCCAGTTTCTGCGCCAAGGAAAATCATTTTCAGACCGGCTTCTTTCATGAGAGCGAGGTCATCATCTGAGTATTTGTTGATGGTGTCAATACGTCCCTCACCCCACCAGGCAATATTTAAATCCTTAACATTTTTAGCAAAGTCAACGACACGCTTTCTTGAAGTGAAGAAGTTGTTATCATGAAACTCAACGGCGTCAATGCCATATTTTTCCTTGAACCAACTAACATCTTTTACAATCCGCTCAGCTTTTAACCCTTTCCATCGAGCGTTGTAGATAGGCACAACTGCACAGAAAGAGCACGTAAAAGGACAGCCAAAACTCGAATGATAGGAAAGCGTTTGTCGGCCCATGAAGGTCTTAGCCAGATAGTTCTTCAACGGATAGCGTCCATCAAGTTCTTCATATGGGAAGCTGGGCAAATTATCCATATCTGGTAAGGGTTCTTTGCGCGTAGTAATGAGCTTACTGTCTGACTTAAAAATCAGATTTGGGATCCTTTCAATGTCTTCATCTCGCTTGTTCTGGAGCGCAGACAACAGCTTAGGAAAAGCTTCATCACCCGGGCCGCTAATCACAAAGTCAACGTAGCCAGAATCCAAAACTACGCGATGCTGATTGGCCGCAAAATAGCCCCCCCAGATAACTGTCAATCTAGGGAATAATTGCTTGAGTTCTTTCGAAAAGGGGATGGCTTGTTTAAGCTGTGGTCCGGGCATTACCGTCATTCCCAGAACAGGGTTTTGCTTGCCTTCTAGTTGTTTCTTGAGTTGGTCGAGTGGATGTGCTTCCAAATTCCCATCTATAAGCACATAGGGGAAATTCCCATGAATGGATCCACCAACCTGAAGAATAGAGTTGGGAATACGGTGCTTTGCATCCGCACTTCTAGGATTGAATATGACAACCTGATCAATGCTAGTCATCCACTTCTATATTCGTGAACATGGAATCTTTCAATTGAATTGAAGGGTGCCCCTGAAGGTAGATGATCTCATTTTCAACGATATCATTCTTAACCATTACCTTAATCATATTGTCCCATTTTTCTCCTCCCATTCCAGAGGCAATCATGCGCACTTTACCTTTGCGATGAAGTGCTAGTTCACTACCATTTGCCAATGCTCCAACATCACCTCCATAAATAAACACATTTCCTCTTAGGGAGCCCAAAACAGGAAGAACACGGGAGTAGAAATTAAGGCTATCCAACCTTCCGTACATAGAATTAGGTTTCAATTCTGGCGTATATTTTTCATCTTGCCAAAAGATATGATGCGAAAAAATCAGGATATTTTCGTAGCGACTTTCATCGCACTTTCTATGCATTTCTTTCAGTACAGCAGGGTCGACATTCCATCCAGTATTCAACACATCCATAACGACTATAAGGTTGTTTCCGATATCGAAGATGTAAGAAGTGCTACCATATCGTGAAATGTAGAGCTTTCGGTCTTTAAGATCATGATTGCCAGGAGCGAAAAGGGTAGGTACACCAACTTTGTCTAAGTACTTGTCAACACGATCCCACGATTTTTCATCGCTTTCCTGTACGATATCCCCGGTTAGAACCATGAAATCCAGCGTGTCTTCTTTTAAAACATCACCAAGTGCATCCATGAATGGTGGATGAAACGGTTTATTGATAACCCCTGGCGCACCATAAACATGACCGGCAACAATAAAGGTAAAATCATTCGGATCTGCCGTCGACTTTTCCTCTTGTCCAACTACTGGATGCGTTGAAAAAAATAAGAAAAGCAGGACACTGAACGTGGAAAGAAATTTCATCTTGTTAAGCACTTAAGGTTCAAATTGTATTCACAAATATACGGGCATTCTTTATTTCATTATTTTCGTTATCAATCATAATTGAAAATAATTGGCGAATAAACCGACGATTCTTCTCTACAATCCGCAAGCCGTTTTTTTTGATATGCCCCTGGCATTGATATCTATCGGTACGCAGGTCTGTGATGCTTACAATGTAGTAATAATTGACGCAAGGGTTGAACAAGACGTCGATGGTTTGTTACAAGAACATATTAATCAAACGGTAGTTGTTGGAGTTACTTCCTTGACTGGTGCACCACTGAAAGACGCCATTGCTTTTACGAAAAAAGTGAAGGGTTTGAAAGGTGATGTTCCCGTTGTATGGGGAGGCTGGCATACATCACTTTTTCCGGAGCGTGTGCTTAAGGATGTTCCTGAGATAGATGCTGCTGTTCAAGGGCAAGGAGAAATAACGTTTAAAGAATTGGTGCACGCCCTGGTTCATCAACAGGATTTAGGAGAGGTAAAAGGGATTACTTACCGTAAGAATGGTAAAATTACCAAGACTCCACCCAGGGCAATGATTGACATGAATGAATTGCCGAGATTGAATTACGATTTAATCGATGTTGAGCGTTATTTCAGAGCAAAAGGACAGCGTCAATTTGATTTCATTACTTCCATTGGATGTTTTTTCCGATGCACCTTCTGTGCAGACCCTTTTGTCTTTAGCAGAAAGTATAGTGGATTACTACCAGATCGTGTTGTGGAGGACTTGATGTATTATCACGACAAATATCAGTTTGACGACTTAAACTTTCAAGATGAGACGTTTTTTACTTACAAAGATCGCATCATAGAAATGTCACGTCAGCTGAAAGAAAAAGGCAAGCCATTTAGCTGGGCTGCAACAATGCGAGCAGATCAGGGAAAGCGAATGGAATTTGATGAATTAAAGTTATGCAAAGAGGGTGGACTTCGGCGTTTGTTGATTGGAGTTGAATCGGGTTCGCAAGAGATGATGGATTGGCTGAAGAAGGATATAAAACTTGAACACGTTTTGCTTTGTGCAGAATGGTGTCAACAGTTAGACTTGCAGGTGATTTTCCCATTCATTGTTGGTTTCCCGAATGAAACAGATGAAAGCGTTGTTGCTAGTAAGAAAATTATCCGTCAGCTGGCAATGATGTCTCCTCGTTTTGAAACACCAATTTTCTATTTTAAGCCATATCCTGGAACTCAAATTACGCAGGACGTTGTTGCCAAAGGGGAATATGAAATGCCCGAATCTATACAGGAATGGGCGGAGTTTGATTATGTTGGCTCTCGTGGACCTTGGGTAGATGAAGAGAAGTATGCTTTCTTTGAAAAGTACAAATTTTACCTACGACTTTTGCGCCAACGTCGGACGTTGCTCAGACCATTGGTTGCGATCGCAAAATGGAGGCTCAAACGATTCTATTTTGGAATGCCTTTTGAAAAGTGGCTCTATGATAGAAGTAATCTTTCTAAGAATCTGAGCTGATGAGAACAGCACTGCTTGCCACATTATTCTTATTCGCACTAACCTGTTCGTTCGGACAATCAGACACCATCTATGTAAGCTATAATCAATCAGTCGTTGATTTTTTCTCTTTATCGGCTCAAAAAGCACTTGAACAAGGTGTGCTCACAAAAGATCTTAAAAAGAAGCAGCCGGCCGAGATTCGCTTCAATGGGAATCTCTTCGAAGCAAAAGTTCGAATGAAAGGAGATTGGCTGGATCATGTAAAAGAAAATCAATGGTCGTTGCGCGTAAATTTGAAGGAAGGAAACGTGTACATGGCAGAGAAGTTTTCTCTTCAGTTTCCAGAGACAAGAGGGGGAGACAATGAACGGGTTTTTCATCAAGAATTACAGAAATACGATATTTTGACTCCTCATTATGTGTTTGTTCACCTGGTGGTAAACGATGAGTATTGGGGACGTTTTGCCTTCGAGGAGCATTTCGACGAACCTTTGCTGGAGCGATATTCAAGATCGGATGGTCCGATATTGAAATTTGATGAAGAGGGCTTTTGGGAGTGTCAAATGCTTTCCAAAAAGTTAGGGCAAGAAGTATGTGTTGAATATCCATTATTGGCGGCTGCGAAAATTGACGCTTTCGGTAAGAAGACAAAAAAAGACGCTACGAAGTTTGCCCGTTTTCGCCGCGGAAGAGCCATTCTCGACACTTGGAGAAGAGATTCCTTACCGTTGGACAAACTCGATTTAAAACGCTTTGCCCATTACTACGCGCTCTGTGATATTTTTGGATTCTACCATGGTTTGCAATGGCACAATCAACGATTTTATTACCGTCCTGCTGATGGGCGTTTGGAACCAATTGCCTATGATTGTTTTTCTGAGAATAACGAGCTAATCGGCAAGGATTTTTTGGGCTTCTTCGATGAGCACTATGCTACGGTTTACTTTCACGAGCAATGGTTTAATTATCAACTATTTCGAAATGCAGAATTTCGCTCGTTCTACAAAGGTTTTTTGAGGGCGTACACGGAAAACGAGGAATGGAAGAAATCAGGTGCGTCACCTGAATTATTTGCACAATTAAAGGAAAGAGCTCGGAAGTTGAGTGTTTTCATTGAACAAGAGCAAGAGCTACCTCAGTATTATCCGTACGAACGATGGAAGAAAGAGAATCCGGATTTGATCAAAGAGTACGACATAGACTTTTCCAATGAACTATTGGAGGACGTAAGTTTTAATGCGGTGTCTTCTTCAAGTGGAACGATAATTACCAACTTTCACATGGGCGATCTGAAAGTCTTGGGATATACTAATGAACGTGGTTTTTACGCGCTGAATGATCAAATAAAGATTTCGTCTGGAACATCTCATTCCTTTGATTGGAATGATGCTAAGCATGTATTTGGGGTCTACAATTTAAATGATTCAGTTCGGCGAAAGGTGATTCTAAGCCACGATATTGAGGACAATACTGATGCAAGTTGGAAGGATTATTTCGAAGAAAACCGAGACGGGTGGATCTGGAAGAAAGAACTGTTGGAGCTGAACGAATCCATTGAATTACCAGCAGGAAACGTTTATTGCATTGATTCAGCTGAAATACATTTCAAAGAATTTGGTTTGATCACATGTTTTGGAGATTTGAATATTTCAGCATCCAAGCTACTGAGTTCTGGCACTGGAAATATGGGGATACGCGCTTTAGACGGCAAACTGTCTGTTTCCAACACTTCCTTAATTGGTTTTGACGTCCCTGTTCAACAAGCAAATAGTCCTTTACAGGCGTTAAATTGCGAAGTGGTTTTGAGTAACTTACAGCTAGAAAGCATTCGCGCTGAAGATGCCATCAACCTGGTGAATTGTCGAGCTACAATTAAAGGGTTAACACTAATGAATTGCTCCGGGGATGGACTCGATGCCGATTTTTGTCAACTTGAGTTGTCAAAGTTGAGCGTTTATGATTGTGGAGGAGATGGAGTTGATGTTTCCTTCAGTATTGCTTCCTTGAAAGAGCTGGAAATAGCGAATTGTGTAGATAAGGGTATAAGTGTCGGTGAGGCAAGTGAAGTAAGGTTGTTGGATGCTCGAATTTCGGATTGTGCTTCGGGCGTTGCCGTAAAAGATAAAGCTTCATTATTCTTAGATCGATCCATTGGAATAGTGAATTGCACTGTTTTAATTAATGCTTTCCGAAAGAAGTCATTCTTCATTGATGGTGGTACGGTTTATCTCAATGGGAATGATATAAAAGTTCAATACGATTTACATTCCAAAGTGCATGTCGAGTAGCTTTTCCAAATATGGCTTGTGGCTAACACCGATAGCGCTTTTTGCCCTTCTTGCTTTCGGCTTTGGATTTAATGGACTATATGGACAAGACAGCCATGAGTATTTAAGGTTTGCTAAAGCTTGGAAAATGTCAGGCTTTGCACCAGACCTGGTTCAGGAGTTTCAATGGCCAGTGGGGTTCCCGTTAGGCGGAATTTTGCTCAGTTATGTGGGACTTCCGATGATGTGGAGTCTGAACATTGTATCATTATTGGCAGCAATCGGAACGCTGGTTATGACAAGCAAGCTGATCGAGCAGTTGTACGATGGAAAGACAGGTTATCTATGGTTGATTTTAGGTGGAGCATCCCAGGTCTATTTCATTCGGGGCGGTGTTTTGGTAATGAGTGATATGCTCTGTGCTTTCTTCGTAGTATCGACATATTATCATTTAGTCCGATATCGAGCCAAAAAACAAACGCTGGCCATCCTTTTAATGCTTATTTCTGCAGCTGCCGCATTCTTCACGCGCTATGCCAGTGTTCCATTGCTAATTCCACCTGTTGTCGCAGGGGCTTTTGTATTGTTTCGCTCTGGATCTAAGGCCCTGAAGGTTTCAGGCGTACTCTTTTTAACTGCTATTTTATCCCTATTGGTTTGGTCCAACAACCGTTTTTTAGCGTTGAGCGGAGGACTTTTTCATCAATGGGATATCGGCAATTTGTTGAGCCTTACTGTTCAAAATGATGACGGAAGTTATGTGAAGACAGTACCAAATGTATTGTATGTTTTTGCCAATTTTTTTCATATTGGCTATCTGACAATGGGAATTATTCTTATCCCATTTTATAAGCGTTGTAAGCCAGCCTTAAAAGAGAAAACCTTATGGATAGGGTTGTGCCTTTATTTGTTGGTACTTGTTGGACTAGAAACGCAGAATTACCGATTTTTAATCTTGAGTCACCCCCTGGTATTGGTAGTACTCTTTGGAGCTTTTGACGGGTTGTCAGATGGCCTCACTAAAAAAGGCATTCGAACAATTTTCTTGTGTGGTGTTTTAAGCTTTAACGCAGCATTTTTTTATTACTCGTTCAGTAAGACTTTTGCCATGCACAATGCTGAAAAGCAGGTTTCAAATACATTGAAAGAGATCGATCATGATGGTCTGGTTTATACGTTTTATGTTGACCAGTCGTTTTCATCGTATGGCGTTAATAACAAGGTCGAAAACCTCTATCTTGAGCGCTATGATTCTTTTGAAAAAGGGGCATTGGTGATTTTTAACCCAGTGCAGTTTGATCAACAATGGAATGGAACAAAGGTCATGGACAACTGGCAAAACTTAACAACTAATTACGCATTAGACACACTGAAGAAGTTGGATAATAACTGGACGTTTTATGCCATTAAATAGACATATAGCACTTGTAGTTCCGGGCTTCCCGAAAGATGAACAAGATACCATGTGCTTGCCGGCCGTTCAGCATTTTGTATTGGAGCTTGCCATTCGTGTGGAATACGTAACGGTTTTCAGTTTGCACTATCCATATACATCTGAGGTGTATTCATGGAATGGTATTTCTGTGCACCCAATGAATGGAAAGAATAGCTTTTGGAAACGGAAATTCTCACTTTATCAGGCATTGAAAAGATCACTGGAAAAAGTGCATACTGAGCACACCATTCATAATATTCATGCGCTTTGGTTAAACGAAACAACCGTCTTTTCAATAAAACTGGGCAAACAGCTTGGAATACCTGTCACAGCCACTGCGCATGGACAAGATGTGCTTCCAGCGAATCGGTATCTTCAAAAATTGGCAGGTTGGGATCGCACAGTCTATTGTCTTTCGAATTTTCAAAAGAAATATTTGCAGGATGCTGGAATCAAGAATATAGAGGTCACCACATGGGGGCTTATTCCACCAGAGGTTGATTTCTCGGAAAAGAGCATAGATTTTATTACTGTTGGAAATTTAATCCCGCTAAAACGCATTGATTACTTTGTCGAATTGTGCAGCGCATTTCAAAAAACGTACGGAGAATTCCAAGCCGTCATCGTTGGAGATGGACCGCAACGCGTGTTGATTGAAAAGAAGATTCATGAGCATGGATTACAGGATATGATTCAGTTAACGGGCTTTTTAAGCCACACAGAAACATTAAAAATGATGGCACAGTCCCGTATTTTGGTGCACGCATCTCAGTTCGAAGGTTTTGGAATGACAATTATCGAGGCGCTAGCATTACAAACCTATGTTCTGTCGACCCCAGTTGGTGTAGCAGAAGAAAACCCTCGCCTTCAAACGTTGGTAAATGATTCCGCAGAAGATGCGGCGATGCTTCATCAGTTGTTAGGTAAACCGCTGCCCGATGCCTACATCTATTCAATCAAGGAAACGGTGGATAGGTATCTGAATATTTATTTGGCTTGAATAGACACCCAGGGAAAAGGTGAACGTTTGTGATTTAATCGGTTCAATAATCCTGAAGGCTGATAGTGGACTGTTAGTTGTTTAGAGGGAAATTCACTCCATGTCAGGTGCTGATAATAATCAGAGGCGTTCGGTACGCCAAGTTGTGTAAAATATTCCAGTGATCGTCCCTTTGCTTTGGAAACTTCTGCTTGTGTGTAAATAGGTGTATCCAGCACATGAATAATACCGTTAGGAGTCAATAACCTGAAAAGTGATTGCCAGAACTCTTCATTGAGTTGGAAGTATTGTAAGCTCCCGTTGAACGTTATTAAGTCAAACGAATGAGCAGGTAAAAGGCTCCAATCCGAACAACAGATAAATGTTGGCGCTTGAAAGCAACGCGCTGCCTGTTCCAGCTCGTATTGGCCAACGTCTAACCCATATACTTCCTTTGAAAAATGACAGAGACGTTGTGTAAACCACCCATTTCCACAACCGATATCTAATACGCGGTTTCGTTTTGTTTTTTGAAGAAAGTTTTCGAAGCGTTTCAACGTCCACGTCCGCTTTTCCCACTCCATAGGCCGTGAGCTTGAATGCGGAAGCCGTACTACTTCATCATCAGAAAGTAATCTATTCTCAAGTGTGCGGACAGTGCTATAGGCGGCCTCAAATTGAGAGAGAGGAGCCGTTAGGTAATGCACACCGTTTTGCTTATTTGTTAGCCAGCTTTCTTGTTCCATTGCATCATGAGATAAGCAAGTTTACTCTTCAGAGCGTGTTTCATTGATTTATGACGTTTCGCCTTCCATCCGTTTACCAGAAATCGAACAGCATTATCGTAATAGGCAGCCTTATATGGTAAGGGAATTTCAATATCCCGATCTGTGTTTGTTTCCCAATGCGGGAAATGGGCGATTTCGTCTTTTATTTCTTCATACAAAGCAGTGCCTTTAATCGGGTATGCTTTGGTAATCGTTAAGTGTGTTGGGTTTGCGGCTTGAATATGCTGAAGGGTCTGCTGAATATCCTCGTGGGTCTCGGTAGGGTATCCAACCATGATAAACGTTCCGGCTTCCATGCCCAGTTCTTGTGTGCGAACAATCATCTGTTGAACCGTTTCAAGTTCTACTCTTCTATCCATTTTATCTATAATTCGCTGAGAACCGCTTTCGGCACCAATCCAAATGCGGAAACATCCCATTTCCTTCAGTTGTGTCAATACGGTTTCATTCAACCGTTCAGCACGTGTAATGATTTCAAATGGTATGGATAGTTTATGCTTTAAAAAGGTCGCATGTAATTCAGCAATCCATTTGTGGCTAACAGTAAACACATCGTCGACAAACCAAAGTGCTTCAACGTTGTATGCTTCTTTGAGATGAAGAATCTCGGAAACGACATTTTCTGGAGAATTTCGGCGATAGCTTTGCCCATAAACAGCAGTACTGCACCATTTACAAGTATATGGACAGCCACGCTGAGTTGAAATATTTAGGGTGCTTTTTCCATGGTGCTTTTTCCATGTATTCAAGTATTTTTCAATCGGAATGCTTGAACGATCTGGTAGCGGAAGAGAAGTCATTTCACGAATTTTCTGCCGTGGATCATTTTGAATGATTTTTTCTCCGTCCATATAAGCAATTCCAGCGATCTCAGAAAGATCACTATTGGCCTCCATCGACTCAATTAATTCAAGCATCGTTTGTTCGCCCTCACCTGAGATGGTTATGTCAATTCCAGCTTCCAGATAGTTTTCAATATTGTAGGTAATGTCGGGACCTCCTGCCACGATCAAGCACCTTGGAAACTCCTTTCGCACAAGTTTGACCAACTCAAGAATATTTACTTTGGTCATCAGGTTGGTATAGAATGCAAGGACTTCTGGTTGGGTAGCTTTTATTTGTGTCAGCCACTCTTCCCGATCAATAAAGGTGCTATCTACCACCTCAACATTTTTGTCATGTTGCTTCAGGAATGCAGAGATGTATAGCAATCCCAGCGTAGGATATGGGCGCATTATCTCCAATTCTTTTGGATCTTCATGAAGAAAGTAACCATGTGTTAGAGCGATGCGCATGCCTGAATATGCCTATTTTTTTTGGAGGCAAATATAATAGTGATCAGAAAAATTACTTAGGAAGGAAAAACGAACGAATCGATCTTTGAGCTTAAATAATGAAAACAACCAGCGTCTATTTTCGAAGAAAGGGGCCATGTAGGAAGGAGGGACGTACAAGCCTATTGGCTTTAAGCGCTTGATATGATAGTGTTCCTGTGCGAAACCCTTTACTTCTTTAGGTGAAAAATACCATGTCTTCACGCTGTCTTGTCCAAGACTTACTTCTATCGGTTTAAGAGTATTTCGGCGCCCAATACTCGACCACTTTCCCTTTAAAAAAAGATATGCATTGTCCCAAAAACATCGTTTTCCCATAATAACTAGCGCAAGATGTCCGTCCTTTTCAAGTTTTTCATAAGCGTTGGTAATGAACTGTTTTAAGTCGTCAGGGGACAAACAATTTAGTCCTCCGAAATTTGAAAAAATAAGCGAATAATTTTCAGGGAGTTCATGGATGCGCATCATGTCCAGCTGCATGAAATTGCCATTAGGGAAATTGATCTTCGCAGTATCGATCATTGCTTGCGAGAAATCGGTTGCTAGAACGTCATTACCTTGGGCTGCGAGATATTTAGCATCAACCCCAGTTCCACAATTAATCTCCAAAATTTTTTGTTCTTGATCTAGTTGGTCTTTCGCTAAAGCTTCAAACACTTGCCTGCGTTGTTCTTTTCCAACAAGGGTATTTGTGAATGTTTGGTCATATTCTGATGCTGCTCTATCGAATTCGCTCATTTTCGGAATTTGAGTTGCAAGCCCAGCATTTGCTTCATGGCAAAGTTATAAGGTATTAGCAACGCATAACGCGATGAGATGTGTTGTTTTTTACCAGTTACTTTTGCCCAGCCTACCTGTAATCTGAACAAATGGTGAACGTAACGTTGTAATTTCCGATAGTATGCAGATGAAAATGTCCCCTCGAACATTAAATCAAGGTCATCCGAATCTTTCCAATTTTCTTTTTCTCCCATTTGGGCCTTTACCCGGTCGTAAAAAACAGTTCCTGGAAGCGGATATGAAACAGAGATTCCAATATCATCAGGTTGATTCTTTTTGACCATGGTGATGGTACTTTCGATATCCTCTTTGAGTTCTCCCGTATATCCAAATTGAAGAAAGTAGGCGACGCGAACACCTTTGCTTTGAAGTAAGCGCGTGCTTTCACTGATTTGTGCGAGTGTAGTACCTTTATCCATAGCGTCCAGCACTTTTTGCGATCCGCTTTCAGCACCAATCCATACTTCTTCTAACCCTGACGCCGCCAATTCACTAATTGTTTCGTCTTTCATCAGTAAGTCCGCACGACTTTGAATTTTATACTTAATCCGAAGGTTCTCCTCTTGGATCAAATTGTTAAATTGAGTCACCCAACCCGGCTTTAGTCCAAAAATGTCATCGGTCATCCAAAAGTGATGCACACCATATTCCTTAGAGAGCAGTTTTAATTCGGCGACCACACGCTCAGGTGATCGAGAGTTATAGCGATTCCCATAGATCGGTTTGGCACACCAGTTACATTTAAAAGGACATCCGCGTGTTGTTGCAACATTGAGTGTAAAAGGAAACTTGCTGTTCTTCCAAATAGCTCGGTATCGTTCAATATCGATGGCTTCCCAGTACGCTGTGGGAAGTTCATCCAACGTTTTAAGATTACTTCTCGGGACAGAACGTTTTACTTCGCCCTCTTCAGAATAACTAATGCCCGCAACTGTTGAAGTGTCTTTTTGGTCGTTAAGTGCACCGATAAGCTCAAGCAATGTCTGTTCGCCTTCTCCATGGATAACATAATCCGCTCCGTTTTCATGATAAAGAGAAAAATGATCAGTAGAATCGGAGCTGGATACAATTACAGTTGCTCCCAAATGCTTGGCATGGGCAATCATTGCGAAACAAGCGTGCCGCATATTGGTCAGACACATTTTTGTCAGGTAGTTGAACCCGTCTTCATAAAAAACAACCACATCAGGACGTGTACCATCCATTTCTTTCATGCAAGGCTTGGGAGAGGCATCCAGTGCAACATCGTAGAAAGTCACAGGGATTTTTTCATCATGAAGCGCTGCCAGAGCGGTAATAGTTGCTAAAGGCGGATAAGGGGTTTTATTCGCCCATTGTTTTGGGTCGTACTGATAGAAATAGCTATGCGTCAGGAAAACCTTCATAACTCAATTCCCAGATTAGCTAATTCCTCCTGATGGAGTTGCGCATATTTTTGTTTTAACTCGTTGAGACTATCCAGAACTCTTCGCTGAAAATTATTCGGATGGTGCTTAGAAATATATTTTCGCGATTTCATCGTTAAATCGAATGTATCAGACTCAAGAGATCCAAACTTTCGTTCCCAGCGTTTCAGCGTCATTCGCATGAACTTCTGGTCTGCCCATTCGCCCAATTTTCCGTTGAGCGTGTAGGTAATGGTTTTAGAAAGTAAGGGCTTATTTACAGTATCAAAAGCGGTAATTTTATCATTTTTTCTAAGGTAATCTCTAGTCCATGCATTGGCATTGAAAAAGTCACCCATTACTTCTCCAGCAACTGGAATTAGTGTAGTTATCTCTGTCGCTGTGAAAGGGTTTTTCTCTTCAATTTCAAGGTTTTCCGTATCGATGAAGTAGTTCACACAGAAGTGTTTGCGCGAGTTAAGTAGAAATACTTTCTTATATAAAATGAGTAGGGTGCGCGCCACCCAAAGTCGGTTGGGCTGCGTAATAATGAAATAGTCAAAATCACCGTCTGCATGCAAAACCCCTTTTGATAAAGAGCCCGAGATTCCGACTCCTTTTACGTAAGGGAATCGATATATTTTTCTTCCAATGCGATGTGCCTTGGGCATCATGAGCTGAGCTTTATCATTGCCGGATTTTCGTCGATTGATTTTCGTCCCTGAGTCAAATACGTAATAATAACCATCTTCCTGTTGCACCAGTTGTGTTGAGCAAAGAAGTTCAAGATTTTCTTGAATGGTTTTTTCGTCAGCTGCGATGAGTCCGGTGAGCTCTTCTAATTTTAATGGATGCTGAAAAACCTCGCTGTAAAGCAAACGTTGAATTATTCCGCGAAGCAGGTTTCTTTGATCCATTAAAAGACAGTCAGTTTATGGACTGCTAATGTAGTGGATTTTAAAAAAATGCTGTTTTCGATGGTATTACTCGAATTCTATAAGAACGGCACCTTTCTCTACAACATCATCATTTTTAATGTTAATGCCTTTTACCTTTCCAACACCTTCAGCTTTAAG
This sequence comes from Flavobacteriales bacterium UBA6051, assembly GCA_002427735.1. GTDB lineage: Bacteria > Bacteroidota > Bacteroidia > Flavobacteriales_D > Crocinitomicaceae > UBA4466. The sequence goes on along the minus strand of DIYP01000016.1, from coordinate 493,611 downwards.
GACATTCTCCATTTTCATGGCTTCGAGAGAAAGAATATCATCACCAACGTTCAGCTCTTGACCAACTTCTACGGCAATGTTTACAATCCTTCCAGGCATAGGAGCTTCGAGCTCTTTCAGCTTTCTAACCTTTGGCACATCGAGACCCATAGCTGAGATTAAGTCGTCAAGCTCTCCTTTTTTTCGAATTTCGAACACACGATGGTTCAACTTTATTTTCAAGAAATTGCTCTCGGTATTTTCATCAAGAATTTCGCCGGCAAAAGTTTGTCCATTAAACGTAAGGGTGAAGTATTTATGGTCTTCCCAATGTAAAACTGCACCGTCACTTCCGATAGTATCTTCTCCGTCAATATTCCAAATCCGATTTGCCATTTATCCTGTATTTGGAACAAAAATAACAGAAATGGCGCCCGATGCTGTAGATTTTAGCAGACAATTCAATAGAAATCACCAGATTTGTGAACATTAAAACAAAGAAGATGAAGTATATAGTCTTAGGAATAGTTGCCATGTCACTTGTTGCCTGTGGTACATCTAAGGAGGAATCAGCTGAAGTTGTAGTTGAAGAAACGGTCGCTCCAGTTGCTGAAGAAATCGCAATTCTAGAAGAAGAAATCCCTCAGCAAAGAGCTGTTTACCGTCCGGCTGAAACAATTTTGACTGATTTGGTGCATACCAGGCTAGAAGTAAATTTTGTGTGGGAGAAGTCGGAGATGAATGGTATTGCAACAATAACTGCGAAGCCTCATTTCTATGCGTCCGATAGTTTAATTTTAGATGCGAAAGCTATGATCATCAACGCTGTTTCAATGGATGGTAAGCCATTGAAGTATGTTTATACGAACGATTTCCTGCGTATTCAATTAGATAAAGAATACAAGCGAGGTGAAGAGTATACGGTGGTTGTCGACTATGTGGCGCGCCCAGAATCACGCGAAGCTGGAGGAAGTGCAGCAATTACTTCGGATAAAGGGCTATACTTTATTAACCCGCTGCGTGAAGAGGGAGGCAAGATGCCACAGATTTGGACCCAGGGAGAAACAGAAGCTTCTTCTGTTTGGTTCCCAACCATTGATGCTCCAAATGCTAAAACGAGTCAGGAAATTTTTATAACCGTAGAAGACAAGTATGCAACGCTTTCCAATGGGAAGTTAATGTCGAGTAAACAGCTAGCCGGAGGAAAACGAGTTGACCATTGGAAGCAGGAATTACCACATGCGCCGTACCTTTTTATGATGGGTATTGGTGAATTTAAAATTGTGAAAGATTCATATACCAGACCGGATGGATCTGCAATGGAGGTAAACTATTATGTGGAGCCGGAGTGGGAGCAATATGCGAAGGATATTTTTGGGGAGACGCCTGAAATGATTCGTTTTTTCTCTGATAAGCTAGGGGTTGAGTACCCATGGGATAAGTACCACCAAATTGTTTGTCGAGATTACGTTTCTGGCGCTATGGAGAATACCGGGGCAGTAATCTTCGGCGACTTCGTTTATAAAAACAAGCGAGAATTACTTGATGGCAATGATCAGTCAACTATTGCGCATGAATTGTTTCACCATTGGTTTGGAGATTTAGTGACATGTGAATCATGGTCCAACTTGACCTTGAATGAGTCTTTTGCTAATTATTCCCAGTACTTGTGGGATGAGCACCGATACGGTGTTGATGAAGCTGATTATTACGCGGATGTTGAAGCTGATGGATATTTCCAGTCTGCGCAAATGCAAGGGTATCATGACTTAGTGTGGTTCGATTATGACGATAAAGAACAAATGTTTGATGGGCATTCGTACAATAAGGGAGGGCGCATTCTGCATATGTTGCGCAACTATCTTGGAGATGAAGCCTTTTTTGAAGCCATTCACAATTACCTTGATCAGAATAAATTTAAGGCGGCAGAGTTTCATCATTTGCGCCTTGCTTTTGAAGAGGTTTGCGGAGAAGATTTGAATTGGTTCTTTAACCAATGGTATCTTGGATCCGCGCATCCCGTGCTGAAGTTTACACAGGAGATTGACGAAGAAAAGGGTGAAATCATGATTACTGTGGAGCAAGAACAAGATTTGGAGATTGCTCCCATTTTTAAGTTGCCTGTGAATATGGTGATCTTCGATGACAACGGAAAGCATGTACATAAAGTGGTGATTGATGAGCTTACGGAAGAGTTTTCGTTTTCGTTTACCGGTGAAGTAAAGGGCATTTTGTATGACGAACAACAAATGTTGTTGGCCAAGACAAATAAGCAAAAGTCGACAGAACAATACATCTTTCAGTATTACAATGGAGAGCGTTACATGGCACGCAGAGACGGTTTAATGAAAGGTTCACGTGATCGAGGTGAAGCTGGACAAAAACTTATTCTTGATGCGCTTAAAGATCCATTCTGGCATATTCGCCAGTTGGCTGTAAAGAAAGTGCCAAAGTTGCGTGATGCAAATAAAGATGCGGGAATCGCCTTGCTGGAAAACATGGCTATGAATGATCCGAAATCCTCGGTGCGCGCGGCGGCTTTGAATGCACTTAGCAAGTATAAGTCGGATGATGAGTTGGCCAAGGTTTATACTTCGAGCATAGAAAAAGATCAGTCTTATTTTGTAGTAACGTCAGCACTTAAAGCCTTTGGTAAACTGGACGCGGAAAAGGCAATGACATTAGCGGAGGGATTGGAAAAGGAATCATCGTCTTCCATGGTTGCCGGAATTGTGCAGCTGTATGCGAGTAATGGTGCGGTTGAAAAGTACGACTATCTCGAGGAAGCCTTAACAGGAAATGTAGTACAAGGCTTTGATAAGCTGGGTGTGATGAATTCCTTTACGGTTTTTGTTGCTGGACAAGAGCCTGATGTTGCGATGAAAGCACTTAATGCATATCGTGAGGTGAGCAAAACAGGAGGTTTCTACATGCAAATGTTCCTTCCGCAGAATGTGAATTATTTGGTTGAGAATTTTGATAAGAAAATCAAGGAGCTGAAGAAAGAGATTGAAGTGTTTGAAGAAAATGATCAGGTGGCTTATGCGGATCAGGCGCGTAAGAAGATTGAAGCATACGGAAATGCAATGTCTGGTTATAATGAGTTAATCAAAGAGTTGGAAGAATAAATCCAGTCATCGAATGATATAGAAGGGCGCAATCAAATTTGTGCCCTTTTTTAGTTTGTGTAATGCTGTAATCGATTTAATGGATGAAGAAATCTAGATTAATACCTTAATTGCTACGTATTTATACCTGTTTTTGTAATGGTGATAATATAAAGGCTCTTTCTATGTGTTATCTTGAAATGCATAAATACCTTAGCCTATTTCGCCATGTCAGAGACAAGAAAAAAAATTGAAAAACCGACACAAAATCATGAATCCAAACAGTCAGGCAATAATCAGTTTTTTGGTATACAAGCTAAGTTTAATATTGGTGATTCAAACGACAAATATGAGAAGGAAGCGGATGCTGCTGCCGATGAGATAGTTGGAAATGGCGCTGCGTCGGAATCAGGGGAAACATTTGTAGGTAATGGTATTACTCCTCTCGTTCAAAAGAAGGATAGTGAATTTGGCACTTCAGTTGCCATGGAGAGTGGCGATGCTTTGGAGAGATCTTTGAACGCATCGAAAGGTAAAGGGAGTCAGATGGACGATGATACTCAGAACTCAATGGAATCTGGGTTCGGAGAAGATTTTGGGGATGTAAAAATCCATACTGATGAGAATGCCGTTCAAATGAATAGAGAAATAGGTTCAAGGGCATTTACCCATGGGAATGACATTTATTTCGATCAGGGAGAATATAATCCTTCGGCAAAAGAAGGAAAACATTTGCTTGCACATGAATTGGCACATACTATTCAGCAAAAGAGAGGCGCACAGCAGAGTATTCAGAGAAAAACAGGTTGGAAGGATATTCCTAAGCTTAAACGACTAAAAGCTGGGCCTAAAAAAGTCACGAGTACTCGGATCATGTACACCAATTATGTCGCTCATAAGGTGAAACAACGATTAGCAAGAGCGAACATTTCGGTATCGATTAATTTTGAGCAGATTTATAAGACAAATCCTAAAAACAACAAGAGAGAAAAAGTATATACACTGACGGTTACTACTACAGACTTTACAAAAGATGCAACAAAGGATGCATTCTCTAAATTACTTCCGGATGGAAAAGACGCCTTCTTTATTGACGGGACGCATAGTAAAGAGTTGGCACAATTAATTGCTATTGTCAAAGCGGATCAAAAGTCTAGAAAGAAAAGGTTTTCGGATTTGCAGATTCATAATCTGCTTCAGTCTGGTAGAGACCCAAAAGAGTGTATTGGAACTTTTAATTTAGGGATTCAAAACTTGTATGGAAATAAAACTATTGAAAAAGGTGATTTAGGTAAGACATCTATCAAAAGCCTTGAGAAACTACAAAAGAAAAAATTGGCTTCAACTCCGATTCGCATTTCTGCGACATATAGTGGTACGAAGATTCCTATTGATTATGAAAACCCTGCAGAATTAGGATTGGTGACTATGGACTCAACGTCTGCCGCAATAAAGAAAGAACTGGATGCTTTGGGTGATGGAACCTATGTTTATTTGGCCTCTTTAGCAAATGGATATCACTCCGTTGTCCTAGTTATAAATAAGAACGGTGGCAAGTATGAATTTGTCTGGAAAGATCAGTTTGGATTTAAGCCCTTTACAGAAAGCGAATTAGATCATAAGATATTAAGGGCGCAGGGTGGAGTATCACATAATGATTTAAAAAACCAGTATTCTGCAAATGAAGGAGTGAGATATAAACATAGTGAAGATATTCCTGCAGGTCCGGCGCGTGATAAAGCAGCTGCCATGGCACTCGCGACCACTAAAATGAACATCAAGGAAAATTTATTTTCAAGATTAGTGAGAACTTAATACTTTAATAATTAGTCATTAGTTCTGGAGACAGCGCTTTTTTCTGATTAAAATCTTGTCATTTAGTAAAATGAAGCTATATTTGATTAATAAATCGTCAAAGAACTGATTAAAAAATTATCAAATGAAACATTTAAAAGTAGGAGATAAAGCACCTGATTTTACGATTAATGATGAGAATGGAAAGCCAGTTTCATTAAAGAATTTTGAGGGAAAGCGCGTAGTCATCTATTTCTATCCAAAAGATAATACTCCTGGATGTACAGCTCAGGCATGTAACATTCGCGATAATTATGGAGAGATCCAGGATAAGGGCATTGTTATTTTGGGAGTGAGTGCAGATTCTGAGAAAAAGCACCAGAACTTCATTAATAAATTTGAGTTACCGTTTCCACTGCTTGCAGATGTGGACCATGTGCTATTGAACCTCTATGGAGTTTGGGGAGAAAAGAAGTTCATGGGAAAAGTATATGATGGGATCCATCGCACAACCTTCGTAATGGATGAGTCACATACGATTATTGGAATTATAGAAAAACCAAAAACAAAGGATCACACGCGCGAGATCTTAGAAATTTATGAAGGGAAATAGAAGAACGTAAATAGTTTACGGTCTACTATCACACCTTTGTAGAAACAAATTTAAACAACCATTGTCGGCATCATTACGCAAGTCGAAATGAGAAAGACAAAAACAAAACAAAAACGATATGGCAGGTAAAGACACAAATGCAGACAAGCTAAAAGCACTTCAACTAACAATGGACAAGTTGGATAAGACGTATGGAAAAGGAACAGTGATGAAACTGGGGGATGAGGCAATTGAAGAAATTGATGTTATTCCAACAGGCTCGTTAACATTGGACTTAGCGTTAGGAGTGAATGGATTTCCAAAAGGACGAATTGTTGAAGTATACGGACCAGAGTCTTCTGGTAAAACAACATTGGCCATTCACGCAATTGCAGAGGTGCAAAAACAAGGAGGAATCGCAGCAATCGTAGATGCGGAACATGCCTTCGATCAATTTTATGCAAAGAAATTGGGCGTAGATGTAGATAACCTTTTAATTTCTCAGCCAGACAATGGTGAACAGGCATTGGAAATTGCTGATAACCTTATTCGCTCAGGAGCAATTGATTTACTCGTTGTCGATTCTGTAGCGGCATTGACACCAAAAGCGGAAATTGAAGGTGAAATGGGTGATTCCCAAATGGGATTGCAAGCTCGCTTGATGTCAAAAGCATTGCGTAAGCTAACAGGGTCGATTAACAAAGCAAATTGCTGCTGTATTTTCATTAATCAGTTGAGAGAGAAAATCGGAGTAATGTTCGGAAACCCTGAGACAACAACAGGTGGTAATGCGCTAAAGTTTTATTCTTCTGTACGTATTGACATCCGTCGTGCGAGTCAAATTAAAGATGGTGATGAGGTGATTGGAAACCGTACACGAGTGAAAGTGGTGAAGAACAAGGTAGCGCCACCATTTAGAAAAGCAGAATTCGACATCATGTATGGAGGAGGAATTTCAAAAGTTGGTGAGATTATTGACCTTGGTGTGGATATGAATATCATTAATAAATCAGGTTCTTGGTTCTCCTATGGAGAAACACGTTTGGGACAGGGTAGAGATGCTGTTAAAGCAATTATTGCAGATAATCCTGAACTCATGGAAGAGCTAGAAAAAAAGATCAAAGATGCTCTTGCGCCATCAGGTGAGGTTGAACTGGTGGAGCAAGACTAACTGCATAGCGCTTAGTTACGGATATTGAGCGCGCATATCGTAGAATAAGCGGCAACTGATTGATGAAATTGGTTGCCGTTTTTATATATGTGCTATTTGTTTTTAAATGGAATGCCTAAAAATGCTTCTTGGAATCGTTCACTTTAAGTATCTTCCGAAAAAATTAAAATAATTACGTGGAGTTGAAAGAGGAGTATGATGTTGTCATCATAGGTGGCGGTGTAAGTGGGCTAACGTCCGCGGCACTTTTTAGCCGATTCGGGATGTCAGTTTGCCTACTGGAAATGGATGCCCGTCCCGGAGGTTATATCGCTGGATTCAGAAGAAAAGATTATCGCTTTGATTCTGCCATTCACTGGCTCAATCAGTGTGGCCCAAAAGGACTGGTGACCAGCACATTTCAAATGATTGGAGAAGACTTTCCAAAGGCAAAACCTCAACAGCGAATACGCCGTTTTTTTGGCGACAACATGGATTACCTGGTCACACGAAATGTCGAGGATTTCATGCAACAACTCATTACCGATTTTCCACATGAAGAGCAGGGGATACGTAAGTTCTTTAAAGCAGCTAAACGCATAGGTCGTTCGTTTGAGAATTTCGGAGATATTAATCGTTCTATGGAAACCATGGGGTTGTTTGAAAAGGCCATGCGAGGTATGAAAATGTTGCGATTCGTTCGTCCTTTTTTGCCGCATATCAGATATCATGGAGACGAAGGTGTAAGAAAGGGCCTCAAACGTTATTTCAAGGATGAAGAACTCCTCAAATTGTTTAGCTCAGAACCCGATGTGCTCTCTTGTTTGATTCCAATTTCATGGGCTGATATTGGTGATTTTCAAACACCTCCAGAAGGCGGAAGTCAAATGTTTGCGGAGTGGCTTCAATATGTGACAGAGTCATATGAGAATAAAGTCCTCTTTCAGGCAAAAGTGGATAAGATTAATGTGGAAGGCGATCGTGCTACGAACGTTGAATTTATTCACAAAAAATTGAATCGACACAGCGTTAAAGGCAAATACATTGTTGCAGCATGTGATGTAGAAGCATTGTATGAGCGTATGTTACCAGAGGGAATTGCACCTCCGAAGCTTCTAAAGAATCTCAAAGGTGCTGAACTCTATGCTTCAGCGATTACATTATCCATAGCTTTGGATTGCACAGCTGAAAGTCTCGGTTTTGACGAAGAGATCATCTACCTTGCGCCTGGTGGTAATGTGACACGTGAAGAGGAAGGAAGTGGTGATCCGCACAAGAGTGGGATCCATATTTTGGCTTCTTCAGTACGCGACAAAAGTCTTGCACCGGAAAATGGTGGTACGCTGACGATTTTTATTCCAGGTTTTATTGAACAGTTCGATTACTGGAAAACGGAAAGAGGTGAAAATGGAGAATACGTTCGAGGAGAAGCATACAAGAAATTGAAGCAAGAAATCTCAGATATTCTTCTCGATCGAATAGAGGATAAACTCGATGTGAATATCCGTTCACATATTGTTTATTTGGATATAGCAACGCCAATTACGCATTATCGATACACTGGAAATCGTGGAGGAACAATGATGGGAGCACGTCCAGGAAAGGCCAATTATCAGGCAAAAGTGGCGCATTATCGGACACCTCTCAAGAACCTTATGCTCAGTGGACATTGGGCAGAATTGGGCGGCGGAATACCGGTGGCGGTTCGCGCAGCTGTGAATTCAACACTGCTTGTTTTGAAGCAGGAAAATAAAGCAGCATTTAATCTCATGGCGAAATACGTAGATGGTAAGATAGGTCCTGAGCAGGTGGAGAATTCACCTTTGACATTACCTTATGCGAACGATTGGGAAATGAAGCCGACACCTGCACAAAAAAAGCAAGCGAAAGAAGGTTAACCCTGGTGAAGTGAACGTATTTTTATGAAATTAAAACTGATTCGCTGGTATTTCATGATATCCTCAGCTCTTGTGCCGAAGAGAACAGGGCGAAGAAGTTTTGACCTGTTTCAAAGGGTTAGAATCAAAGCCATTCGCGAACGCGAAAAACCATTTTATAATAAAGCGTCTTCGTATCAAATTCCATTTTATAAAGAACCACTTGATATCTTTGAATTTGGAACTCAAGGTAATCCGTTGGTACTACTTGTTCATGGCTGGGAATCGAATGCCGGGAGTTTGTCTAAAGTTGCTTTTCAATTAGAGGATCTTGGGTATCGGGTAGTAGCATTTAATCTTCCGGGACATGCTTCGTATAATTCTTCTTCAACGAATCTTTTGGAATGTAAGCTCGCCATGCGTGCCGTTTTAGAGTACCTAAATCCGTCAGAAGTATTTTCTGTTGTAGCACACTCTTTTGGTGCAGCAGTTGCTACAAATGCTCTCGCGGACACACAGTTTGAGGTGAATCGAATGGTGTTTCTTACGAACCCAAATAAGGTGGACGACATCTTCATAGAGTTCAAGGAGATGATTGGGTTAAGCAATAAAGCATATGATGCGCTCATTCAGAAAACAACCGAGTTATTGGAAGCACCACTTCACTCATTGGATGTGGACACTAATCTTCAAAAAGTGAACTTTGATCGCTTGCTGCTCATCCATGATCAACAGGATAAAGTATTGCCATATCGTAATTCAGAAGTGATCAATGCTAAAATTGATAGAGCTGAGTTGATCACATTGGAAGGTGTGGGACACTATAAAATGCTTTGGAACGATGAAGTGATCAATGCTGTGATCGAATTCGTAACCAATGGTAAAGTGAATTGACAGGTTTGCTTTTTCAACTAACCGCATGTTTTTTAAATCATTGGCCACTCATTAATTGAGCACCGAAAAAATGGCAAGTATGAAAACACGCATTTTAACACTCTTTGTTAGCACCTTATTGTTCCAATGTGCGTTTGCACAATATCCATTGGATTCTGCTAGTACATTTAGTATCGAATTAACGACTGAGTTGTGTACAGTTTTGCCGAGTTACGAAACGGCATATAAAGAGGTAATTGATCAGGAGAAAGGTGTGCGCCATATTTCAGCCAACGGTATACCGAACCACGAGACAGGAGTTTTTCCAAATGCGGGAAATCCAAATACTATTCGTCCACAATCTCAAAAATATACAGTACCGCTAAACCCCAAAATAGCTGAGCGGCAAACGCCCGGGATGGGAACAAGTTTCGGGATTTTATTCAGTGGCGTCGAACTGGATCCATTCACGGCTGAGTTCTTTGAAGGGGTTAATGGGACCAATCATAATTGGAATATAACGACACTTACAAGTTCGGTGAATTTAGGGCTGGACTGCAACAATGGCCATGTGCAGCCATCCGGAAAGTATCATTATCATGGAACACCTAATGCCTACTTGGAAGAATTATCCCTTGATGGAAGTGAGATGGTGAAGTTGGGGTATGCGGCGGATGGTTTTCCAATTTATTACAAGTACGGCTATGATGATCAAGGAAATTTGATTGAAATGAAGAGCGGCTATCGGTTAAAAACTGGAGAGCGTCCCGGAGATGGTAAGAGTGCTCCGAATGGCACATATGATGGTTTATACTTTCAGGATTACGAGTATGTTGAAGCGGCTTCCTTATTGGATGCTTGCAATGGTCGATGGGGGAAAACGCCTGAAAATGAACGTGAGTACTACTATGTTATCACGGACAATTTTCCATCATCACCTATTTGTTTTTCAGGTACGCCGAGCAATGATTTTAGAATTGGTGGAGGAAATGCGCAACGTCAAGACCCAAGAGGTGGAAGGGGACGTCAGGCAAATGGTCGAAATGATAAAGGACATCCAGGTCTTGAGGAAATGATGCAACGTGCTGATTTAAATCACGACAATCAACTTTCGAGAAGTGAAGTGCGAGGCCCCCTAAAAGATACTTTTGATCAGGTAGATACGGATAAAAATGGATTCCTTTCCATTGAAGAAATGAGGAAAGCAGGACCGCCATCCGGAAGGCCCGGAAGACGTCCTTAACCTTTTATTGCTTTACCAGCTGCAGCACCTTTGCAGATTTTCCAGTAGTAATAGTCAACAGATATACGCCCGCTGACTCTGCTCCCAGATCAATATCCAGGGTTGCGTTTTTATCGGCATTACCGGAAACAATTATTTTGCCCTGTAAATCCGTTACCGCATAGGTTTCAATGGCTTGATTTGCACGTACTTTGAATTGTCCGGTTGATGGGTTCGGGAAAGCCTGTACAGATAATAAGTTCAATTCTTCGTTCCCCAGGTATTCTCCAAAGAGATTAACATTATCAATCCAAATGTGGTTTCCATAATACCCTATATTCTGGAAAGCAAATTCTACACACGATTCTCCTGAAAGGAAGCTCAAATCTACAATAGCATTCTCCCAAGCGATGCTGGCATTGGCATTGTACCAGTACCACTCTTCCGTTCCTGGAACCTCCAGATCACTTCCACCTTTGATCCATAACAATTGCCAGTCACTGTTACTTCCTGTTCGGTAAACAAGCGCCAGAGAATCGTTGTACGAGTTGTTATCGTTGTAGGTATAATCAAAGCTAATAGTAGCGGATTGTGCTGTGGTCATGTCGATAGCGGGCATTATTAAATAATGCTCTTCACCCGTTGCGTCCACCCAGTAGTTTGGATAGGATGCAACGCGATCGCTATCATCCCCCTCGGGCCAATCTTGCTCCCAACTAGCTCCTTGAGAATCATCAAGCTTCCAGTTGGCAGGCGGGAATTGATTGCCATTAAAGTCTTCAGAAATCTGCGGGCTGTTAAATACATTGGTCACGGTTATGAAGTCAGTGAACTCAATGGAGTCAGTCCCGAATGCATCCGTCACTACTAGCTTAACATCGTACGAACCTGGCGAAGTATAGGTGACTTTAGGATTTTCGAGTGAGGATGTTGCTGGAATTCCCCCTTCAAAAAACCACGACCATGTGGCACTCGCAGCACGCACTGTACTGTGATCGACAAATTGTATCGTGTCCGATAAACAATTGGAAGCGAGGTTCAACACTGTTTGATTAGCCGCAGCCATTGCCACAGGTGGAGCATCTTCATAAAAATCACATTCGTAAACACCGCGCTGAGAAGCTGTTCTTATTTTTCCTTCTCCATAGAAGGGCTGAAGGAATGAGCAAGCGGTACTCGTTGGTAAGTTATTGTTAAAGGCCGTCCATGTACCAATATTATCATTGCGATAAAAGATGGCCTTACGTGTCCCGACATAGAGCCCATCGTCCGTTCCATAATGATGTGAAATGGAAATGACATTTTCATTATAGATAGCGGGGCTTGTGATATTGGTCCAGTTTTGCCCGCCATCCGTTGATTCAAACACCTTATTCCCGCTTTGACTGCCCATGAGGATGCACCAGAGCTTATTCGCGTCTTTATCGTCTACTTCTATATATTTCGTTCGGTTCTGGTTACCACCTGTTTCACTAGAAGATGGTGTCACATCAGTCCATGAGGAACCTGCATCATCCGAGCGCATGATTTTAAATACGCCATTACTTTGCTTATGTGTCACATAAATTACATCCGTATTTGACCAAGCGACTTTTACCTGTATGACTTTTTGCCCACCAAAATTGTACACTTCTTCAAAAGAAACACCACCATTTCGCGTGATATACAATCGTTCGTCTACAGGCGAGTAGAAGGTATTGTAATTGTTCGGTAGAAACCCATACGTTCCATATTCTCCTGTCACATAAGATGTATTGCAGCGTCCAGAATTATCAAAGGACAATCCTGATCGGCGAACCGTTCGTTCATCAGAGAAGCGAAAGCTTCCGCCGTCATCATAGCCAATAGTATTGTCGCCATAATTCACGAAACCGCGATAGTTGTCTCCCCCGAGCTCAGCGAGCCAACCGCCTTCATTTGGATCGGCTAATCCTCCCTTGTAAATATCGTTGTAACGAATCAACGTTCCATTGTGATACGTTCCACCAACCATTGCATAACCTTCTTTAAATCCTGCGCCAAACCCCCAGAAGTCGGTTCCATGAATTCCATGCATTCGCGGCTCCAAATTATCACCTTGATCAGCCGAGTAGTACAATCCACCGTCGGATGCTACCCACATATCAACAGATCCTCCATTTTCAAAAAACTTGATGTCATGGACATCAGCGTGTGAATAACGATCCACAGTATTGGCACCAACCCAGGTCACCCAATGTGCATTTATTTCCCAATTTGTGCCTCCGTCAGTACTTCGCCAAACATTAATACCTGCACCGAAAACGCGATCGGGATCCGTTGGTGAAGCTCCAAAGGCAAGGTCATAATAATACTGACCGCCTTCTTCATCTCCGAGTTCCGACCAGCCAAGCATATTTGGATTTGAGGCAGTAGCTGTCCCAACAGGAGAACCACCGCAACACTCAAATGTGAAACTTTCTCCGCTGTCCGAGCTTTTGTAATATCCATACAGTCCTCCGTCTCCGCTTACCGCCCCGGAAGACCATACATAGACAGCTGTTGGGTTTGCTGCAGATACTGAAATCTCTGTTCTTCGCTGTTCGTCTCCTGCTGATGGATAAGGCCAGCCATTTGTTTTTTGAGTCCATGTTAGACCGTTGTCCTCCGACTTATAAAATTCTGTACGGGATCCGGATAATCGAACGGTATAAAGCACATCCATATCTGCCGGGTTAATCTCAATTTCCATGTGCTCACCTGCTTGCACAAGTGTCCAGTTTTGCCCGCCATCTGTAGAACGAAACAGACCTCCATTTGTGGCAGCCAGCAATGTATTTACTCCAATGATTTTTATGTCTCTAAACCATTTATCGGAACTTTGAAATGTAGGGTCGCCAATAATGTTCCAATTGACACCACCGTCGGTCGTTTTCCACAACTGCCCGTTTCCTTCACCGAAATAAGCGATGTTTTGATTGGCAGGGTCAAGCGCAATGGCATACACTTCATTCACATCCAGAAATCGGGTAACTGAGGTCCAGTTTAACCCTTTGTCCGTCGACTTCCAAAGTCCAGCTGTTGCTGTTCCTGCATAGACAAGGTCACTGTTAGCGGGCGATTGTTCAACAGTATAGACATGTGCGGCACCTGGTGATTGAACTAGAAAATCCATGGCTTGCTCATGATCATAATCCCATGGACCGACTTCTTCCCAGGGAGAAGTAGGGCTTTTAGCCAGTGCATATGGTGTTTTTTTTGCAGGACGCTCAAGTATATATCCTGCGTCATCTGTGTTGAGCCAATTGTATTTCAGCAGCCTTTTGAAGTACTGAGTATGTTGGTTTTTAACGAATTCATTTCCCGTGTAGTAATCTTCGTAAAGATCCCGAAGTACAAAAAGACTTGGATTTTCTGAGTACATATAGTGCACCCATTCAGGATCGCCGGCAGAAGCTGAATATTTTACTTGCGTATGTTGTGCATTGGTAACAAAGGCCAGAGAGATAGCTATGATGCCTAAAGTTTGTCGCATGGTATAACAGTTTAGAGCACCAAAGTATGTGAAAATAATAACGTTATCCAACCAATAACGTTATATGAATGGTATTCCTAAGAGTCTGTTTTCTCTGCCTTTTTGCGCTTGATCCTAAATTCCAGAATGATTCCTAGCGAAGGCTGAAAAATACCATTTGTGTTTTCTACGAACTTTGTTTGATAGCGTGTTGGGTCATTTGGATCGGTAAGCGCATTTCCATTTTCATCTCGTTCCAGTAATAAAATAGGCGCCAACGTCGCTTGGTATCCGTAGAGATTTTGGATATCTAAATACAAATTGAGCGATAACTTCTCGAAGTTGAAACGCTTGTCAACGCGCACATTCAACTGATGGAAATCGCTACCTCTTTCGCTATTGAGACGATTGTAATCCGGGAGGGCGGCGTTGCGAACATCCCATACTTGTTTTAGAGAAGAGGTAGCGACATCTGCAGGTGTATATGGTGATCCTCCTGAGAATAACCATCGGAATCCGACTTCCCAACCTTTTTTAAAGCGTTTACCACCGGTCAAAGAAACAATGTGCTGACTGTCCCATGACGAAGGAGCATATTCTCCTGTTTTGGTTTTGAATTCTGAGCGCACGTAGGTATAAGAAAGTAAACAGTAAAACCCTTTAATCAACTTCTGCTGGTATAGAAATTCCAATCCGTAAGAACGTCCTTCGGAAATGGAAACCACTTCTTCGTTTCCTACCACACCGAAATCTGAGCCAAGGTTAGCCAATGAAATGGAGTCATTCAAAGAGAAAGGATAATTACTGTAGTTCTTCCAAAAACCTTCCAACGAGAATTTGGCTTTGAAATCAGAGAGAAAAGAGCCACCTAATACAAAGTGGTCTGCTCTGATATATTTCAAACCATTTTCCTTATTGGCTAAGACACCCGATTGATCACGATATCCAAGGGTTGTATATGAAGGCAACTGATGAAAGCGTGCAACATTCCCGCTCAAGGCAAATTGCTCAGTGATATTGTAGTTGAGCGAAAGCATCGGAGAAAGCTGATTCAAAGGATTAGCCATTGAAGAAGAATAACTGTTGATATCAGTGCGCAGACCGAGACTAATATCTAATCGTTCTTTGAAAATGGACTTACTTACCTGACCAAAAACAGACCCCTTATGCATATCGAAATTGGATTCAAAATCGATTTCTACTGGCACACCACCAGCAATTATTTTGTTGAATGTTGTTGAGTTGTAGCGCGCATATTCGTAGCCTGCTCCTGCCAAGAACTTGAACCCATTTTTTCGCCAAACATTTTCAAATCGGAATTTGTTTTCCGCCTCAAAGGATGAGTAATCAAGTAAGCGATTCGCCTCTGTTTCAATATTATCCTGATACTTCTGCGATATGTTCTTGAGCATATTGCGACTTAGTACAAAGCGCTGATAACTATTTTCACTATAGTGTACATAGTTCACACCAATGGTATAGTTCCATTGATCTTGTGTTGGAATATTTCCAAGGAAATAATCGTTTAACTCCCGTTGGTTCGGATCGGTAACCCCATCATTTGCATTGGTGTTCAAGACAAAATCGTCCAATGCTCCCAAACCAATAATGGAGATTTTATTCTTTTGATTGATACGGTAGTTGATCTTGAACTGCGCGTCATTATATGTTGGCAGAAATGGCAACTGCAATACGGAGAACAAGAGCTGAAGATAAGATCGACGGGCAGAAAAAATGAAATTTGCTTTGTCGCCCAGCGGGCCATCCAGTGTTAAGGCAACGTCGCTTGAGCCCACGGCGAAGTTCGCTAAAAGTGCTTCTTTGTTTCCTTCTTTTTGCTTAAATGAAATCACAGAACTCAAGCCACTGGCGTAATTCGCAGGGAAAGCACCCGAGTAAAAATCCACTTCACGGATGAAGTTCACGTTGAGCAATCCAACTGGACCTCCACTACTACCCTGGGTCGCGAAGTGATTGATGTTTGGTACTTCAATACCATCAAGGTAAAATCTGTTCTCACTCGGAGAGCCACCGCGAATGATCACATCATTTCTAAATGATGCGGGACTTGCCACTCCTGGAAGTGCTTGTAATACTTTGCTGACGTCACGGTTTGCTCCTGGGAGTCGTTCTATTTCGGTCGAGTTCAATGTTTTTAAAGAGACGGGAGACTCTTTGATTTTACGAAACGGTTTGGCCTTAACTGTCACTTCCTTTTTTTCTACGACAATTTCATCCATTGGAAAGTCGAGTTCAACCGAACGGGCATTAGTCACCGTAATTTCATCGCGAATCAGCTCTATGAATCCAGAAGAAGAGGCTTTCACTGAGTACACCCCGGGTTCGATGTTTTCAATCGTAAAGTTGCCATCAAAATCCGTAATTGCTCCTTTTTGGAGACCAACTAACTGCACTTTTGCAAACTCTACAGGTTGATTATTGATAGCGTTAAAAACACGACCAGTGATTTTTCCACTCTGGGCTGATACCATGGTTGATACCAATAGAAACGCGAAACATAAAATACGTACCATGGTAACAAATGTAAATCATTTTGTTTAACAATAATTAAAAAAGAGTAAACAAAATGTATTTTGGTGAGAGTTGGGATATCCTAAATCTTTATCAATATTCTGATATACAGATATTTAAATAGATTTCGTGTTATAATCGATTCGATTGTCCCGATGATGATTCCTGAATATTAGTCGGTGCTTTTAATCGTCCAAACTTGAAGAATGCCCCGAGTCGGAAGCTCGTAAAGTTATTTTGAACGTATGTGGTCGTCACGAAATTCGCAGCCGTTCGCTCATATTTATTAATAATCGGAAGAATGTTTGAGGCCTCTGCAAAAATGCGGAAATCACCATTGTAAAACTTCTTGGTCAAACGAATTCCCCAATTCAGGTTTCCATTCATGCGCATTTCATCCGTTCCCCAGCGCCCGTAAGAAGCTCGGTTCATAATAGAGAAATCGTGCTTTAGCTTAAACGTGAGGTAGGAGTAGATGCCAAAGGTCAAGTTCTCAAAAGGAGCGCGCTGAAATAAATCAGTGAAGTAGTATTTGCTGTAATCTGTCCAAAGAGAGGTCCAACCTGAGAGCCATGGCAACTCAAATGGAATTCCCATACTCAGCGAAACCGTTTCTTCACGCTGCGCATTCCACGGAGTACGTTCTGAAATAAACGTGTTTTCATTTACAAAGGTGATCGAACTGATAGGTCGCTCTGTAATACCATACGAAACCGAAAAATTAAATGCTTGGAATAGGTCGATTTCCAACCCGATGGTATGCTCATTTGCTGGACGTAAATAAGGGTTCCCATATTCAATGCTTAGGCTATCTTCCACCCGCACGAAAGGATCATAATTATTGAATTGTGGGCGGTCAATTCCACTGTTATAGTACAGTTTTATTCCGATAGTATCGTTCGGTTCATAGAGGATGCTTGCATTGGGAAAAATCTGTGTGTAGCTGGAATCCATGAACTGTTTTTCTAGCGTACGGCTATACCCATCAAGGCGCGTATATTCTGCACGCGCACCAATGCGGAATCCAAGCTGATCCCATTTCTTGGACACCTCTGCGTATACCGCGCCAATATCCTCTCGGTAGTCATATGAATTAGTGAATGTTGGGTCTTCCGACCAGTTGCCCTTGAATAATGTTTCACGTCCAAAGGCTTTATTATTGAATAACAAACTGTATTCACCACCAACGTCTAAGCGCCAACCAGTGGTATCAAAATTGTGTTCGTAGTTCACCCTTATTTCCCCGATATTCGGCCGGTCGTCACTGAGAATTCGCGCACTGAAATCGCTAGAATTGGATAGAAGAATGTCGTCAATGCTATTCAGGTTGGTTGACGTATTATCATTCACCCGGTTGAGGTAATTCGTATTGATTTCAAACACACTTCCAAAGGTGTCCGTTTCCATCGTGTAATTTAAGAAAATGGTATTGCGCGCCCAGGTATTCTTGCTGGTGGAAGTACCTTCTTTGCGCAACGTAATCTCGTTGTCATCGTAGTATTCAGCGAGCGATTCATGCGTACTTTTTGCATTACTTCTGTTGCCATTGATTCCCATGGTAATGCGGCTTCCAGGTTTCAAAGCATAGGCCATTTTTACGTTGTAGTACTGCCAGACCGATTGCCGTTGGTTTTCATATGACGTAATATTTCCGAAATTATCGTTGGTGGCAGCGCCAATGGTTTGACCGTTGCGAAGTGCTGAGAAGTAATTCAATCCCCAATGACCATTGAGGGTGAATTTTTTCTTTTTGTAGCTCAGTCCGACGCTTGGATGAAAGACCGGTTGTAATTGGGTACTGACACCTCCGTTTACGTTGATGGTTGCCCGATACCCTTCCAGGGTGAAGTTGTTGGTATACACTTCAATCACGCCACCACCACTGCTTTGTGCACGGTATTTTGCAGAAGGGCTTGTAATGATTTCCACACGTTCCACCTGATCTGCAGGAATTGCTTTAAGTTCATCATTGGAAATAATGGGTTGGCGATCGACCAGAATGAGCGGAGACCCCAAACCGATGATTTCAATACTTTCATCGTCAGGAGAAGTGAGGCGAGGAGATGCCTTGAGGACATCAAATAAGGTGTTGAGTTGTTCAAGTGTTGTTCCTTTAACGTTCACAGAAATGCCGTCCATGGTGCGTTCGAAAACAGGTTTCTTGTATACAACACTTACTTCGTCCAACGTGAGATCCTGAACTAAATGAATCTTACCAAGATCAATCGTAGCGTCCGTTACCTGAAAGGTCAACGATTCTTCTGTGAATCCCGGAGCAGAAATTACGGCGTACAAAGAATCACCAATACGAGCATTCAATTGAGTGGAGAACGCAGAACTATCGACGTAGGCACCCTTGATTAATGAAGAGTCGGGTAACGCATAAAACATAACGCGACCCATGTTTTCAGGAAGATCGTCCCCAGTAATTTGTGTTTCAATGCGAACAGATTGAGCATTGAGCGCCGCGGAGATGGCAACAAAGAAGGCGAGAAGAACAGTTTTCATTTACAGTATATAACGGTATAGGCAAAAAAGTAACCCTGCAAAGACAAAAAAAATTGAAATGATAATACGTGAATAAATGTAAACCTTTGTTAAGGTTCTGTAAATGAATGACTGGCAAGTTGAGCTTTGTAGAGATTATTTTTTCGGTTTAGCCCGAAAAGTGTACTGAAGGGTAAGGTAACCATTGATTCCGTCCGAAGGTAGAATCCCCGGACCAGGATATCCAGTAGCTCTGCGTGTAAAGTATTGTTGATTTGTGAAGTTGTTCACGCCAAGTTCTACAGAGAAATGCTTTTTGAATTGGTAACGACCGGAAAAATCAAGCACAAAATAAGAAGGAACGATTCCGATTACAGCATCTCCGGAAGGAACAACGGAATTCGAAGCGTCGGCGAATTGTTCGGAATTATAGGATCCCTGCACCTGTAAACTCAATCCTCCAAAACGGTAGCGCAATCCTGACTTGATAATGAATGAACTTACATACTCTACTTTCTTACCAATATAATTGGTCTCTTTCGATGAGATGTAATTTGCGTTGATGTATGCTCCATTAAAAAAGATGGAAAACGAATGGCGTGAGGAATCACGAAGCGCTTTCAAGATGTCAATTTCCGTGAATAACTCGACGCCATAGTTCTGCGCATTCCCAATATTCGTCCGTTCTTTAAGCACCGTTCCCGGTTTGGGTGCCAATCCGATTTTATCTCCATAAAAGATGTAAAATCCGGCAAGATCGTAGATGAGAAAATCGCTGACAATTCCTCTGAAACCAAGTTCTGCCGTGTAACCATGCTCGTCTTCAATGAGGCTGTCCACGACTACATTCGGATTATTGATACGGATATCTGTGAAGTTAATCGCTCTGTAGTTTTGCGTGAAATTGGCGTACAGTGATGTGCGTTTACTTGTTTTAAAAGAAGTTCCAAAACCGAACAGCGGTACGGTGCGCGTTACATTATTGCTGTCTGTATTTCGGAAAATGGCAATCGTGTCCTGATTCACGGGGTGAATCACGTATTGTTTGTAATAACCGCTGGAACCACTTTGGATGTACTCTAGGCGCATCCCAGCATTGATGGTCCAGCGTTTTCCAATGAAGAAAATGTTCTCAGCAAACGCGGCTAAGTTTTCAGAAGGATAGCTGAACGAAGAGCCTTCAAGGTCATTTGGATTTAGGTAGCCAAAGTTGGCATCGTCGCCCGAATTGGACAACCCTTGTCGCGCAGTGGTGTTTCCACGGTAATATCGGGCGCCTAACAAAAACGCTCCTTTAACGCGAATTTTATTGGTATCCGATTGGAGATCGTAGCGCTGTAAAAAACGTGCTTCTGCGCCTGCATTTTTAAACTCTCCGGCCAACATCTCGCGATTACCCAACGGGTCAGCTTGCGTGATTTTCCCAAGAAAGCCAAGCGTGTTTCTGCTTGAAAGCATTCCAAATGCACGCACGTTGAAATGCGCTTTTGGCGAGATTTCATAATCGTAGTGCAAAGCAAGAATATTCCAATCTACTTCAAACCAATTTCGATCTCGGAAACTCTGCTTCGGGTTTTCCTCAAATTGTAGGTCGGTGAGACCACCCGCTTGTTGTGCCAGGTAATTCATATGCGTGAATTCCAGTCTGACACGGTTTTTTTCGTTGAGGTAATAGCTCAATTGGGCAAATGCCTGATGCTGCTGAAAATCGCTATTGTGACGATAGCCGTTTCCTCTTTTGTATTGGTAATAAGCCTGATATGAGAAACGGTTTTTTGTTCCGGCAACACGGTTGAATGTTCCGAAATAACCATAGGTTCCAGCGGTATTTCGGGTCGTGAATTCGAAAGGCGTATCCGCGGGTGGGTCTTTAATAATGAAATTCAGTAATCCTCCGAATTGCGTCCCGAACTGAAGCGATGCCGAACCACGAATGATCTCAATGGATTTCAATGCCTCGATCGGTGGTGTGTAATAGCTTTCAGGATAACCCAATGCATCGGCACTGATGTCGTATCCATTTTGTCGGGTATTGAAATTAGCCGTTCTGTTTGGGCTCAATCCACGTCCACCAATTCCTATTTGAATACCGGCACCATCGCTTTCCCAGATATTCAGCCCAGGTACTTTGGCGAAAATTTCCCGTGGATTTCCAGTAGACTTAGCTCCATTGAGATTTGCCAACTCAATGACCGCATTCGTACCGGTATAGATTTGAACTCCGCGCACAGGTGGAAGAAAACCAACGTCAAAACCTTCCATGCGTTTCCGCATAACATTAACCTCTTGTACTTCCTGCACCGACTCGAGCATCGTCACATTCATACGTGCTTTTAAGTCTTCTACCACTACAATAGTTGAGTCAAAATCAGTCAATGAAAAAAGTAAACTGTCGCCCTTTTGCGCATTGATAGAAAACTCACCATCCGCACCTGCTCTCGCTAATGTTCCTTTTTGAAGGTTTTTCACCTTAACCCCAGGCACACTAATGCGTTTAGCATCGAAGATCGTACCGCGTACCGTTTGACCGAACGTGTAATACGAGCACACCAATAACGCTATGACCAACAAACTTTTCATTCTTCAAATGGTTGTACCCATTCCCGATGTTTCAAATTGTAGGGCAGCAAAGATAAGTCAACATTTTTGTCTACAAACAATTGTGATGGACGTCCGTTCAGGCTCACGTAAATTTTCGCATAAATCGCTGGGTCTTCTATGAGGAATTTCTGATCGCCATAATGCAATACTTTTCCGTCATAATGTTCTTTCAAGATGCGTGCATATTGAATAATCATGTCCGGTTGCGTTGCCATTTGATCTTCCTGTGTACGTGTGAGAAATTTCGCATTATTGATCTCAGACTCTCGGCCAGTTTCTTTATCGTAAAGGTAAAAGGTAGCATACCCTTCTTTGTGCATCAACATCACGCGCCATGAGAATCGAAACCCTTCTTCATTCCAAAATAAGTCACCAGGATAAAGGACATAGCGAAATGGAATAAGGAGCTGAATGCAGATATAGACAGTAAGCAAAAATGAAGTAATCGTGCGCTTTCCACCCGAAGTAATGGCTCTTGGTGCGGAAGTCTCTTTTGCTCGAAATAAACTTCGGAGTCTACGCAACATGCGTTCATGAAAATCAGTGGAGAAGAAAATGAGGGTACTAAAGATCATCACCCACGGGAAGACCCCAATGGGAAAGAGGTACCATGTCACAAAATGAAAGAATACGACAAAGAAATACGCATACGATCGAAGACGATTGCTCAACAAGAAGAAAACAATGAACAAATCATAGAGGCAGCCTGCCCAGCTGAATGCATAAGCTAACCAATCTTGTTGCATCCATTCTCCTACGAGTGGTAAATTATGATGGGCCTGGAGCCAGGTTTTCAACGGTTGTGCATCCAGTAACCAGTCGGAATTTAATTTGGCGATGCCGGCGAATACATACACTACCGCCAGTTGAAATTTCAAGATGCCAATATGCCATTGATCGGTGGTTGATCTTCTGATATTAGGAAACAATCGAGTGTCTAACGAAAATGCACGGTTGGCTGGCACCAACATCATCAAAAAACTCATTAGACTAACGAAATAGTAATGGTTCAGATAGTTCGACTTATCCAGCAGCTCGACGTAGGTAAAACACAGAAAAAATGTGAAGGCAGCAATGCGATAAAACAGTCCAAAAATGATGCAAAGTGCAGCGATCAGCATAAGGATGAAAGGAAGATACATCAAGCTCCCCTCCAGTGGTTTGACCCACTCAAACCCCAGATAACCAAAGTAGTACTGTGGGTCAATATAGAGTGTCTTCACCCAGCCTTTCAGCATAAAGCGAGATACTCCAAATAACATCAAAGCTCCAAATATTATCCGGAAGATAATAAGTGGAGCAATAGATGTTTGTTTAAAGAAAGACAGTCGTGGTATGAAATTAGTCGCCGTCATTATCCTGATACGTGATCAGTACACCGAAGGCAGAAGTCATGTCTGTTTTAAGGTAGACCACTTGCCCTTGAAGAAGGTTATATAGCTCATCCAATCCGGAGACATTCGTAGCCATTTCTTCTTCCAGCGTGCCTGAAAAGCTATCGATTTTATTTAAAATGTTTTGAAAGTTTGTGCCGATTGTTGCCGATAAATCCGTGCGATCTAATTGATTTAAGTAATCATCAAAACCGAGACCTGCAGCACCTGTGTTAAAATCACATCCGAAGTACAGGAGGTAAATTTGATGAACGCTTTCACGGAGCAATTCAAATGAAAAACCACTCTGACGTGCTTCAATGTATTCAGGAAGTTGAATTTCTAGACTTTGCTTTCCGATCGGAATACCAACCTTCGCATTCTTCGCTAGCTCGTAATCGCGGTTAAACTCATTGATTAACTCTGAAAAAGCAGAAGTTGTTGAGGTTCCGGTAGCAGCGATGAACGTTGCACGATAACCTGTCCAAGCCGACTGCACCGTAGTCAATTCACTGCGCATTTTTTGGATCACATCTAACCCATAAGTCGTGTATGGATCATTTCCTACAAAGTAGCTGAGTGCATTTACACGATACAACAAAAAGTCCAGTGCCGGAAGTCCAATAGCGTCGGCATTGGCCACTGATCCAAGGTTGTAAGAACCCGCAGCAACATTATCCTCAATTTTCACGGTATCCGTCGGAAATGTTCCTGTGGCTCCCTTGAATCCGTTGTCGCGAACTGGCCCGAAGTCGAAAATTTTCACGGCTTGCCAGCTCAGGTATGCCGCTTTCCAGCTTTCGCGAACTGTTTCAAGATTTACACTGCTGCGATCTGCCTGAAATTGTAAATAATCACTTTCCAACGCATTGATTTTCGTTGAGAAGTCATCAATAGCGGGGATAATAATGTTATCTGCTATGTTCGTTAGCATGGCCCCTTTGTCGAACGGAGTTGAATCCTCCGGACCAGGATCTTTTTTACAGCTAACGGCCAGTCCAAGAAGACAGGCCGCGAGCAAAAAGGTAGTACGTGAAAAAGATTTCATGTTACGCTTTCATTTAATTAGAATTTCGCTTGAATTGCACTTTTAATAGCATTCAAGTCAGCAACAGACATTGCCCAGAAGTTCGTATTGAACAAAGCCATCAAACTCGTATGCTCAGCAGTGCTCATTCTACGTGTTTCAACTGGAGCATAACGCAAGTTCCATGCGAATGCATATGCTTCTGAAAGCGCGTGCAAATATTTTGCATTGTCACTTCCAAAGTATCCAACTGCATCGTCAATATATGACATTGCCTGGTATGCAGAGATTTCTTCCCACTCTGTGCGAATCGCTGCGATCGCCGCGTCTCTGTCCGTAAGAACGTTAGCAGAAAGTGCT
This sequence comes from Flavobacteriales bacterium UBA6051, assembly GCA_002427735.1. GTDB lineage: Bacteria > Bacteroidota > Bacteroidia > Flavobacteriales_D > Crocinitomicaceae > UBA4466. Next base: position 469,165 of record DIYP01000016.1, on the reverse strand, counting down.
GCACGCCCCATTAGGAAGTTGTTCATCATATCTGAATTACATGAAAGTGTGGCGTCTTGTTTGTCACAGTATTTTCCCCAGAAATCAGAAGGAATGTTCGCTGGGAAGTCGGTGTCTACTCCAAAGTACCCAAATGCTTCATCCCAGTGGTGCTCCATTTCTGTATAATATTTACCAGCACCCGGATCAACAGCCGTTGTGTTATCTACATCCATTTTTCCACTTCCGAAGTACACATTCAATGCTTGGTTCAAGAATACCGCACCCATCAATCCTTTTTCGATCAATTGTACGTGCTCAACTCCGTTCTCATCAAATAAATATGTCGATGTTCCTGATGTCAACGTTCCCGCTTGTCCATCAGACGCTGTTGAAGCAAATGAAGCACTTGCTGCAGCAAGATCATCCATCCATCCTTCGAACATTGTCTGGTCTACACTGAAACACTTGTCTTTCAATTGTTTTGTAGAAGTGAAAGAAAAGTTCCCATTCCCGTTCCCGTTCGCATTTTCGAACATGTCTTTTAAGATCTGTGCATCAACCGTTGTAGAAATTCCTGTTTTCATATACACGGTCATTTCTCTCAACTGATTCAAACGATCTGTTTGTCCTGAATAACTTACTGTTGAGTTTCCGTTATCATCCGTGAAAGCGTATGTTGAAGGCGCAGTATAGAGTGGATTGTTCGTGTCATATTCACAAGATCCATCATCTTTTTCTGCTTCACTATTATAGTTAACAGCAGTTGGATCGATACATCCTTTTTTCTTGCAGCTCACAAATGTAATTCCCAAAAGGGCTGCTATGGCGATTGAAGTAAGTTTCATATCTAAATCTTAAATTTTGTGATGCAAAGAAATGAAACCAAAGAAGTTCTTGCAATACCACAAAAAGGGTATTTATATTTAGTCTAAATAACAGATTTCTCGGAATCCCTTTATTGATGGGCTTTTTGAAGCGTCGTTATTTTTTGGTTAAGTTTATGTTGGGTGTTTTTTGCCCCATGAATGATCAAATTCAACGGAGAAAACAAAGAAGTTGCGTAATTTCGAGCGCTGTATTGCCGTTCTAGCAATCTGTTTAATAGAATAAGATGAGAAGATTTACCCACTTGATATGGGCATTTGCCTTAGCCCTGATTGTTGTTAGTTGTTCGTCAACCAAAGAAGTGACGACAACTGCCGAAAAACCAGTAGTTGTTGAACAAACGAAAAAGGAGACGTCCTCCAAGGAGAAGGGTGTATACGATCTCCTTTCCAGCATGAATGGTGTGGTAGAAGTGAATAAATTGTCGAAGACAGACCATTTTACAGAACACTACGAAGTGTGGTTTGATCAGATGGTTGACCCAAATAATGGTGCAGCCGGTCGATTTAAGCAGCGTGTGCTTGTAGCGCACAGTTCGTTTGATGCCCCGGTGATTGTAGAATTGCAAGGCTATAAAATCTGGACAGAAAGAGCGGGGGAGTTGGCCAAGTTGTTCCAAGGGAACCAGATCACCATTGAACACCGCTACTTTGAAAATTCACGTCCGCGTGGAAGTATCCCATGGGAGACACTTACGGTGTCGAACGCGGCTTATGATCAGCACGTGATTATCGAAAGCATCAAACAGACCTTGTATCCGAAGAACAAATACATTTCCACGGGAATCAGCAAGGGAGGGCAGACAACAATGATTCATCGTTCGCTCTATCCAAATGATGTGGATGCTAGTGTATGTTATGTAACACCATTGAACTTTGAACGCGAAGATCCGCGCATCCAAAAGTTTTTGGAAACTGTTGGAACGCCGGAACAACGTCAGCAAATTCAGGATTTCCAATTGCGTTGCCTTCAACAAAAAGACGATTTGGTAAAAGAGCTGGAAAAAGTAGCCAAGGAAAAAGAATATACATGGGACTTTTCTACTGAAGTAGCGCTGGAGTATTATGTGTTGGAATATTCTTTCGCATTCTGGCAATGGGGAGCTTACGGTTTTGATCAAATTCCAGATGCTTCTGCTACACCGGAAGAAATGTTGTTGCATGTGCTCAGCGTTTCCGGCGTATCCTTCTTTGAGAGCAAAGGGATACAGGCACAGCGCCCGTTCTTTTACGCGGCAATGTCGGAAATGGGGATGTACGATTACAAAACGGAACCCTTCAAGGAGTACCTTTCTCAATCCACGTACAATTTTGAGTTTACTGTTCCAGGGAACATGGCTAAGAAGTATGACAAAATACGCATGGACAAGGTCAAGCAGTTCATGATTCGTAACGCTACCAAGATGTTGTTTATTTATGGTGAATTAGATACATGGAGTGCCACAGCAGTTGATCTTCCCGACGATGCATACAGACGCGGTTTAGCCAAGTTTGTATTGGAAGGAGGAAATCACGGTACGCGCATTCGTCATTTTAGTGCAAGCGACCAGCGCCAAATCATAGGTACCATCGAAAAGTACATTGAAACGGCCGCCAAAGGCAATATCAAAAAGTAGTTTAGTAGAACAGGTCTAACTGCGCAACACCAGTTTCTGGAATATAAACGGTGTCGTAAACGTAGTAGGTGCCGCTTGGTCTGGTTACTTTCATTTGGTAGTAGCGATAGCCCATTGGAACCTTGCCGGGAGAGGAGGCGGTAAAAGAGTAGCATCCTGAAAGAACGGGCGACCAGGAACTGTATTCTGTTTCAAAGTGCGTTTTAATTCTGAATTGCATTTCATCTGATGCTCCTTCACAATTGATATTGTCGAAATTCACCAATAACTGGCCAAATGGAATTGCCTGACAATCTAAATCCGTAATTCTGCCAAGCTTTACTTTTTCAAACGAAACATTGAACGTTTGAGAACCATCTTTTACCCAACCTATTTCGTCATATTTATCCGTATCAAAGTAACAGCCCATGTATCTGCCGAAAATGCTTGTATGGTTCAATTCGTAATAACCGTCGGCATCTGGTGTTACGGTCGCTACCGCTTCATAACTACCGGAGTTGCCAGGCGAACCAGACGTAGTCTTTAATAAGCGAATTTCACAATCGGAAATACCTTCTCCTGTTACAGGATTGTAGATACGACCGCGTACAGTAATGTTTTTTCCATCCTTCGTGCAGGAGAAAAGGAAAAGAAAGATTGATATTCTTATAATGAGCCTCATCAATAATAAACGTCCAGAGTAACGGGCTGATTCGGTTGTAAATAGACTGTGTCGTAAAAGGTCTCTATATTGTTCCCTCTTGTAGCAGTCCAATGATAATACCTATATCCCATAGGAAATTCAACAGGATCATCCACTATATCTATACATCCATAAAGTGTGGTCAATAGCCCAATTTGAACATCATCCCATCCGACTTGCGACCCATCCAAAAACAACTCAAGCTTATCATTTGGCCCTTGACAATTGTCATTTCTTACATGAACAATAAGTTCTGCGAACTCCACAGCTTGAAAATCAAGATCTGTTATCTTGCCAAGTTTTACAGAGGTAAACGAAGTATTTTCAGTTTGAATACCATCTTCTACCCATCCAAGTTGATCATATTTATTGTTATCAACGTAACAACCGACATACCGACCAAAAACACTGGTATGATTCAGTTCATAATAACCATTGGCGTCGGGAGTCACTTTTGCCACGGCTTCATAACCACCAGATGTTCCTGGCGAACCAGGTGTAGTTTTAAGCAAACGAATTTCACAATCAGAAATACCTTCTCCTGTTACAGGATTATACACACGTCCGCGCACGGTAATGTTCTTACCGTCTTTTGTGCAAGCGAAAAGCCCCAGCATACTTACGCACACAAAAAGAAGAAAGCACTTCATTAGTAGAATATGTCAATATGTGCTACACCTGTTTGAGGAACATAGACAGTATCATACACATAATATGTTCCACTGGGCCTTATAACGCGGGTCTCGTAGTAGCGATAGCCCATTGGCACTTCAGTTGGAGCAGTTGATGTGAAATCATAACAACCCGCTCTTATTGAAGACCAATCTCCATAGCCCGATTCCCAATGCATTTTGCTTCTAAATTGCATTTCATCGCTTGCACCCTCACAATTAGAATTTAAGATGTGCGCAGTGAACTTTCCAATCGGCACTACTTGGCAATCCAGATCAGTTATTTTACCCAAGTTAACTTTTTCGAAAGACTGATTATTCGTTTGCACACCGTCTTTTACCCAACCCAATTCACGATATACGTAACTATCAACGTAACAACCTACATATCTACCAAAAATACTTGTATGGTTCAATTCATAATAACCGTCAGCATCCGGTGTCACAGTAGCAACGGCTTCATAACTGCCGGAAGTTCCGGGCGAACCAGACGTAGTTTTTAAGAGACGAATTTCGCAATCAGAAATACCTTCTCCCGTGACAGGATTGTACACCCGCCCACGCACGGTAATGTTCTTACCATCTTTTGTGCAAGCCAAAAAACCGACTACTACGAATAGTAGAATCAAGAATTTCATCAGTAGTGTATATCAATCTGCGCAACTCCCGTCTCAGGAATGTAAACGGTATCATAAACATAGTAAGTCCCGCTGGACCTAACTACTTTTGTTTCATAATAGCGATATCCCATTGGAACTTTACCAGGAGACGATGCCGTAAACGAATAGCACCCAGAAAGAACAGGAGACCAAAAACTATATTCTGTCTCAAGATGCGTTTTAAATCTAAATTGCATTTCGTCAGATGCTCCTTCACAGTTGATATTATCGAAATTCACCAATAACTGACCAAGTTTAATCGCAGTATAATCAAGGTCTGTAATAGAACCAAGTTTGACTTTCTCTTTCGTTGCACCAATCAAAACTCCATCTTTAATCCAACCTGCATGTTCGTATTCATTTTCATCTAAAAAACAGCCAACATACCTTCCAAAGATGCTTGTATGATTTAGTTCATAATAGCCTTCGGCATCAGGAACAATTGTGGCAACAGTTTTGTATCCTCCTGAAGTTCCGGGTGATCCAGAGGTAGTCTTTAATAGGCGAATTTCACAATCGGAAATACCTTCTCCTGTGACAGGATTGTACACCCGACCACGCACGGTAATGTTCTTACCGTCTTTTGTGCAACCACCCAAAAGCAGCAAAGCAGCAATCAATAAAACAACAAGGCGCATCATAGTACAATCAATTTTTTACGTTGCAGCTGACCCGCCACCGTAGCGTTTACAATATACGTTCCCTTTTGCAAAGGACGTGGAAGTTGATAGCGAGCCACGTGCAGGTCTTTCTCCGTAAATACCAATTTACCACTATTATCGTAAACGGTAACGATTTCAATAGGAGATGTACCTATGGAAACGACACTGAACTGCCCATCGGTTGGGTTTGGAACAAGTCGAATGGTTACTTGCTCTTCTTCATCTTTGCTTTCATGTCCCAAATGCTCAATCGCATCATTAGCGATCACTTCGTCCGGTCCATTATTGGCTTCCATGCTTTTTCCATTATAGCAATCTTCGTAATTGATGATTACGGTAACATTGGCCCCTTCCTGAAAGTCGGTACCCGGAAACAGGTCTACTAATTTTCCGGCTTGTAGCGTAGCAACGGCATTGGACTCAATGACATAATTCCCCGGATCAGTTTGAGGAGTCACCAGATAGCCTGTGACCAATCCCTCCAATGCCTGCCGTTTCATGCGATAGGTAGAAAGTGGATTGGCTTGTCCGCCCACATTTTGGTTCTGTAACCAGAGCCAGCTGGGTTCAACTTCGGAGTAGAAGAATTCGACAAGTTTTGTGGTATGCAGTGAACCTTCCAACCTTATGTGCGGATCGACTTCATTATCAGCGTAGATAGCTTCAAATGGCGTGATGTTGAAATGATCGTTGGGGCGACCCAGATTAGGGTAACCGTAATGGTTAGATTGTCCCAGACCTAAGCTTAGATCATAAAACATTAAATCTAATGCTTGCATATCTGCGGTCGCGGTATTATTCCCCAACCACAACGCAGGGTTCAGTGCCAACGCCGTAGCCACCGACTTATGACTGAACAGCGGATTCGCAGCGTTGTTGGCGTTCAATAAAGCATGCGGGTCAGGCAATGTTCCAAAAAGTTCGTGTCGGTAGGTGAACATTGCAACGGTTAAAATATTTCCCATCCCAGCGAGATAAGATCCTGAAGCATTGTCAATAGGTAGCATATTCTTTACATATACATTATGGTTGGCGGGCATTAAAAATGAAGACAGTTCATACCGTTTGAACAACAACTCAGGAGATGTATTGAATTTTGAAACCCGCAGAATATGGTCCAGGCTGCTGACCCATAGAATTCCGTCACTTTTAAAGCGGCTATCGTTAGGGGTTACGTGGTTTTGATCACGGATTTTTCCCAAAGAAATAGAGATGTGTCGTGGTGATCTTGGCAGCGGTGTAAAGTGCAGTCCGTTATCAAAGTCGTCCAGCAAATTGTAAAAATTTTGCCGCAAGGTGTGGTGTGTGGGAATGACTGTTTTGACCATTATGGGTGCAGCGAATTCGTTCACATCAATGGATTCTCCCGGATGGTAAATCAGGAGTTCTTTGGTGGCTTTCTGCTCCATGGTTGCAAACAGAAAGGTCTTGAGAAAGGCCACTTCTGTTTCCATGGTAAACAGCGATTGACTTAAGAAACCACTGTAAATCTGCAAAAGCGCTGTATAGGGTAAGTTCGCACCGTACAAGTTGGCATCGTAATGGGCAAACAAGCGTGTATGATGGTGCGGATAATTGGGATCAATATCGTGGTAGCGCTCCATTTTGAGCAAGGCCAGACGAACAATGTCTGATGACATGGAAGAAGCGGAAATCACATTTTCAAAGTCGTTTTGTTTGGCAGCATTCAGTTGATTCATAAAATCAACGAAGAGATCCGCTGCCTGATTCAGCCCCATCGATTGCGGATGGTTATGCATATTGAATCGCACAATGAAAACGTCGTAGCCCTGGTTGACAAAATTCTGCAGCATGCCTTCGTGCTCATCATTGTAGAACTGCCATGTTTTTTCAAACGATTGTCCAAAAATCGGTGGACGATAGCCGGTGACCAGTAAAAACGGACGTTCAACGGGCCGGTCTACCGCACAAGCGCGCACCAGACAGAACTGAAGTTTAAGATTGTCAGCGTGCACAATTTCTCCCTTACTGCAGGAAAGCGAACTTTTGGGACGGGCAATTTCGTCAGGTGCTTCTGGCGTATTGACAATAATATCATTTTCGATAATGCTTCCGTCGGTGTAGGTGAGTCGGACAGAAAAGTACTGCATGATGCTGTCTTGCAATGTCAACTGGTATTCCTGACCAAAGTTGACAGTTGTATACCCACCATTTTGCTTGATCTCCAGGCTGGCAATTTCGGAAACATCGCGGTAGTTGCTGCGAAAATCTTCCTGCCGGAATACGACGGATAAGTCGAGCGAGTTGAAGTAGTCAAACAATGGTGCGATGAGTCGAACCGTATCCTCTGAGTAGGCTGCATTGCTGCTGGAAATATCGGAATAGGTATGCAGACTTTTGGCCAGTAAACCATTGGCGATGCCGTAATCCACGTCGAGTGCATTGTAACGGTAATCGGCAATTCCCAGCGGGTAAACATAGCGGTCTTCTTCGAACTCATATTCCGCTACAAAACCGTTCGCGTTGCTATATACTGCGGTTTGTGTAGGAATTACACTTGTATCCAGTGCCATTAGCTTCAATTCATAAATCAGTCCGTAGAACAAATCGGCCGAGCTCGTTACCGTATCACATCCCTGATGAATGGCCGTGATGCCTGTTTCTGCATGCGCACGATTGCTGAGAAATCCTGTATTTACATGCTGTGTTAACTGACCGTACATCGTGTCGGCGATTTGAAAACGGTTGGCGCGTAAGGTGTCTGTTTGCGCAAACACTGACGGGATGAGTCCTAAAAGCAATATGGTGAGAAATACTCTCATATCATTGTTCTTTCGGTACGCAATCGTATTCAAATGAATAGAGCGCTTCCAACGTATTACATTCTGTTTCAGCCTTTTTTTTGGTGAGCTTGCCATACAATTGATAGTTGAATTCATCACCGTCAACGCCGCTGCAGGCACATTGATAATTCTTTCGGCACGATGCCAGGACTGCTGTTGCCACAATGGTTAATAAGAGTACTCGTTGCATGACTATCGTTTTTTCAATTGTTCTATTTCCTGTTCCAGTGCTGCATTTTTCTCCTGCAGATCAATTATGTAAAGGGTTAGTTCTTCCACTTTTTGGAGCAGTTTCAATTGCATTTCCTCAAGGCTTAAACCGTCCTTGCGCAGTTCAGCTTCTGATGGAATTCCCGGTAAATGTGAGTGATCGGAAACGTACGTTTTAACCTCTTCCAGCGGCATGAGTTCATAACTTGGTTGAAATACAAAGTCAGGAACAGGAATGTCTTCGCGCAGGCGCACGCGGGCAGAAGTGCAATAAATACCGCCATCGTTTTGAACGAGGAAAACCGTTTTGTCTGCGCCTGCATCATCTACTGTCATGCGCATCCATGGTCGGACATTTCCGAAGTTGGTATACCCTTCCACATAGGCTTCATCATTGGGGGTAAATAGATCGGCAAGCATGAGTCCTTCCTGTAGATAACCACGTCCGCGAACGTCCAGTTTTGCCAATGGAGTGGTGGTTCCGATACCCACATTGACTTCTGGGCAAGGCGTGTAAATTCTCTCAAAATCATTGTGCCAGTAAGGATTGTCCAGATACGTCGGCATGTCACAGATCGTTAGTCCAACAGGAGGTAATGGTGGCGCATAGGCGACTTCAACCATTTTAGTTTGAAAGTCATCGTATTTCACTTTTTCGATGAGTCCATTCGGCTTGGCGAAGAGTAAGTGATGATTATCTTGAATCGAGTCGCTAGAGATCAGGTTAGTGCCGGTCAGTCGGACATTGGCCCGAAGAATCGTGTTTCCGTTTACGTCCAGACGTGACTGCGGATTTTTTGTTCCAATTCCCACTTTCCCGTTCGCTGTCACACGGATCCGTTCAGCATTGTTCACGCGAAACTTTAATGGACGGGCATTTTTCGTTCCGATAAAGGCACTAGTATCTACGTCATTTCCATTCGTTTTCCATCGGGTAGTATCAACCTGGGCATAACTCATCAGGGAAAAGAGCATACAAAGCCCTAGTAGCAGAGATTTTTTCTGGTTCATTAGTAAGTGGTATTAATGCGAATTGTAGCACAATATACTCAAAAATGTATACTAAAGGATTTAAAAGTGAGAATTCAGGCATAAATACGTGCAAAAATTGCAACAAATACCTGATAAAGATTAAATCGAACGAAGTACTTCCGAAGTGAGGAAAAGAGCTGAAATTTCAAGTCTAGAAAAACTGCGAATGCGCTTGTCGTTTGGATGCATCATCCATTCGTTCGCTAGTTTTACACTTGAAAATTCTGCGCCGAATGGCTTGAAGCACTTCTTGATTTTTTCATTCTTTTTTATCAAGAAAAAAGGATAGAAGAATCTATAGTCTACAAAGGATTACACCTCTCCTTCAACCATGCAGATTCTTCTGCTGATAGTGAAGTTTTGAGCGTGTCAAAAACGCGTGCATGGTAGTTGTTCAACCAATCTTTCTCAGCCTGCGTAAAGAGTGAGTCATCGATGAGGCGTGTTTCGATAGGACACAGCGTGAGTGCTTCAAATCCTAAAAATTCACCGAAAGAAGTTTCTTCCACTACTTTGGACACGACAATATTTTCTGTCCGGATTCCAAAGGCTCCCGTTTGATAAAATCCTGGTTCTATGCTGGTGAATTGCTGAGGCAGATGCGTAAGTGTACCGCGCGTATTCGTTCCACTTGCCGAAAACCCTTGCCCCGGTTCATGCACCATGCTATATGCTCCAATACCATGTCCTGTTCCATGCCCGTAATCCAGCCCATGTTGCCACAAATGCATGCGTGCAAAAGAATCCAGTTGCATACCGGTTAAGCTTTTAGGAAATTGAAGCGTTTCCAATGCAATGTATCCTTTGAGTACCAGTGTATATGCTTTTTTAATCGCATTGCTGGGAATGCCACCTAGCCAAATGGTACGCGTGATATCAGTCGTAGCATTTTCATACTGCGCACCAGAATCAAGAAGCAAAATCCCTTCATTTCGAATCGTAGCAGAACCATTTTCGGGGGCGGTGTAATGAATAATTGCACCATTTCCCTGATAACCAACGATGGCCGCGAAGGATTCGCCTCGGTACAGTGGTTGTTCCTTTCGGAAGCTTTCCAGTTTCTTTCCCAGTTCGTATTCTGAAATCGTATTGTTCTCAAGATAAGCTTCCAGCCAATGAAAAAATTTCACCAAAGCAACGCCGTCTTTCAACATACCATTTTTGGTGTTCTCAATCTCTACCGAGTTTTTTACGGTTTTCCACGTCCCAAGCGCAGAAGGTTGATAGATGAGTTCACCAGCTATTGACGCATAGCAGGCATAATTCAATGAGTCTCTGTCAGCGATTACTTTTTTGCTTTGCGTCAACTCATGTAGCGAAGAAGCAATAGCTTCATAGGGTAGAATGGAGACATTGGCTTGTTCCATTGCTTCAAGAAGCGCCGCATCAAAGCGATCGTGTGAAGAGAATAAATACGTTTGTTCCGAATTAACGAGGACATATCCTGTAACCAATGGAGTGAAATCAACATCTGTTGAGCGAATATTCAGCAGCCAGACAATTTCATCCAATCGGGAGATGAAAAGACAGTCTGCATTTTCTTTCTCCAATAGCTGATGTACTCGAGCTATTTTCGTTTCTCGCGATTCACCACAGTAATCAACTGGGTGATCAACAATTGGTGCTCGTTGAGGTTCCGGGCGGTTGTTCCAAAGTCCTTCAACAAGGTCTGGGATATCAACTAGTTGAATACTTTTTGGTTGTATGAAGGAATCAATGTATTCCTTCATGCCATACGAAAGTAAGCGATAATCGTGACCAATGATACTTCCTTTTGGGAGCAGATCACACAACCATTTTACGTGCTCAGGCGCGTGGGGAATGGTTTGTTTGTGGAGTGTTACTTCAGTGCCCTGACAATCTTGTTCTACTTCGAGAAAATAGCGGGAATCGGTCCACAAAGCAGCCTCGTTTTGGGTAACCACAAGTGTTCCGGCAGAACCGTGAAAACCGGAAAAATGCGCACGGATTTTCCAATAGTCAGCAACGTATTCACTTTGGTGTGGATCGTTGGAAGGGAAGATGACGGCATCCAGTCCTTGTTCGCGCATGGCAGAACGCAGACCTGTCAATTGCTCATTGATCATCGAGAAGCTTGTGCATTTAACACACGCTCTAACATTGGCTTTAACTGTTCAGGTTTATGATACCCGATGATACGCTGAATAACCTCACCTTTTTCGTCGATGATGAGCATTGTCGGATAAGCAGTCACCTTCAAGTGTGCCGTTAACTGATGCATCGCATTGCGCGTATTCGCTTTCGCTGGATTGTAATTAGGGTTGCTGTATTCCTTTCCATTGAATTCAAGTACGTCATTACCTTCCGCATTGAACTTAACCGTGTGGTATTGATTCAATACTTCAGCCACTTTTGGATCCGCAAAGGTATTGCGCTCCATCATGCGACAAGGTCCACACCAGGCAGTGTACATATCAACAAAAATGAGTTTTGATGTTTTCTTTTTCTGGTTAAGCGTTTGAGCTTCGTCCAGCTTTATCCATTCTACTTCTTGTCCAAAAGCATTGGAAACAAACAAAAGAGTGAATAAAACGAAACTGGCAATTGTACTTTTCATAAATCTATATTTTCGGTGTTTTTCTTCATTAAGCTTCTTCAAAAATATCACAATCTGGTGGGAATGCCGAAGACTTAGGACAAAAGTATCAGCCACCAATGTTGATATCCTATATGCTCAAAGATATGGTTACCCTTTATTTTTAATAGCATCAACGGCAAAAACCATTGGAAACTTATCTCCGAAATGCTTGATACGGAACTTTCCGGGTTCAAACTCTTCGGTATGGCGGAAACAGTTATAGGGAGAATAATTGTACTCATGAAACCCACGAATGGTAAGTCCTTTACCAATCAATGCATTGAGTACCTCGCTAGTCGGATGATTCCATCCAACATACTCAATAGTCATTTCAGCTTCTCTATCTGCATAGGTGCCTTCCTGCGTTTCATGAATGGGTTCGACATTGAAATAATTGTACCCAATTTTCTTAAAGTCGTCATCAAAGGTCCAAACGAAAGGGTGGAAATCTACTATGAGGAATTGACCACCAGGAGCTAGAAAATGGTCAATTACTCCGGCCCATTGATCCATATCCGGGAGCCAACCGATGGTTCCGTAACTTGTAAAAACGATGTCGAACTGACCTGAAAGATGATTGGGAAGATCATAAATATCAGAACAAACGAATTGTGCAGAGGAGTTGGTGTCGCCAGCCAGTTCTTCAGCCTTTTCTATAGCTGTATCTGATAAATCGACGCCTGTTGCTGAAGCACCCAGTCGCGTCAGTGAAATAGTATCCTGACCAAAATGACACTGCAGGTGAAGCACTGATTTTCCTGAGATATCACCCAGTAAATCCAACTCTATTTCATTTAACGAATTTCTTCCCTGTTTAAAACTTTCATTATCGTAAAAATCAGAATCAATGTGCGCCAGTGTGCGTTGATTCCACGAAATTTTATTGAGCTCTTTGTAATTCTTCGACATGCCTTAAAATTATAAAATCAGATGGAAGGGCAACGCTTTTATCTAAAAGGGAGTCTAATGTACTATAACGATTTATGCTATGAAGAAAAAAAATCTCCTGAGTGCCCTGATCCTCTTTATCTGTTTTAACATGAGTGCACAAGTGAGTCCCTGGGGAACCGGACAAATCAATAGTGTTCTTTTAGGAGATGTTCAAAATACAGGGGTTATTTTCCCCTCTCAATCAGGCTTCGGAAACAACGGATTCTATCCTGATCCTAATACGGTGCTCCCTACCTATACATATGATTTATACATTCCTGCTAGTTATGACGGAACAGAGCCATACGGCCTGGTGACTTTCATTAACTCAGGGAACAATGGTGGGGTCATTTCATCATGGATTCCTGTGCTGGACGAAAAAAAATTGATCCTTGTTTCCGGAGATAATATTGGAAACTCAGTGAATGTCGACATTCGCATGGGGGTAGCAATGGCCGCAGTATATCGCTTGCGCGAGGTCCTGAATATTGAAGATACACGGATTTATACTTCTGGTAATTCGGGAGGTGCACGTTCTGCATCTACGCTAGCCTATACGTATCCGGAATGGTTTTATGGATTCATGACCAACTGCGGATGTTCTTACTTGAGAACAGTTGATCAGGATTATGAAACACAACAACCGAATGGAAACTACGAGTACATTATGCCATGGACGCAAACGGATCTGGACTATGTAAAATCGTTTGATCGACAGTACGCTATTTTGACCTCATACGACGATTTCAGAGAAGGGGATATTATGAATATCTACCATAATGGAATGGAACCGGATGGATTCAGAGGAAAGTTTCTAGAGGTGCCGGGACCGCACTGTGCAACGTCAACAGAGCACTTTAGAGATGCTGTAAACTTTGTAGAGCATCCGCACATGGATGTAGTGCGTGATAGTTTTTTAACCGTTCCAAATGTTGGTGATGGATTTAAAATGATAGATGCTTCACAGTCAGGGGGGCAGTTAGTTCTTGACCATACAACGAACAATGTTGCGCGTGCTTATTCCAATAATCCATTTGTCTGGAACGATCCGAAAGGAGCAATTTTCAGAACAGAGATTGAGTTGGATGCGACAACGTTTAATCAGAACTCTTATGTGAATGTTGGTTTACTGGATTTCACAGATGCGAATGTTTATGACGAAGCCATTGGTCATGAATTGTATAGCGGTACTCCGAACTTTTTAGTGAATGTTGTATTTGACGATGTACAACCCACCGTGCATATTCTTGCTGAAAATCCGGCAATGGGCATGGCGGATGACACACTTTTCAGTGCTGTAATGTCCGACTGGTCTGTTAACGACTCCCTGAAGTTGAAATTTCACCTGTGGGATCAGGAAATTCGCGTAGAATTGAGTCATCACTTTGCACAGGTTTTGGACATCGACGCTTCCATGGTCACATTCCTGGACGACATGCGTTCGATACAAATCCGAACAAATGGCGGATATTGGGCAAATACTGATTTTTCCAATGGAACATTGCTTACACTGGTGTCTGGAAAGCTAAACACAGCGAACGCAAGTGCCATGGCAAAACTGAATTATGTGCACGTGATTGCAGCCTCGAATGACATTGATCCGATCGTACCAAATACGAATGCATTGAATGAATTATCACTCAATCAATGGTCTGTTTATCCGAATCCGGGAGAAGGAAACTTCAAGATTCGTTCTCAGGCTAATCAAGCGGTTGAGATGGTCGTGACAACGTCTTCCGGACAGGTCGTGATGCATCACCAACATCAGGGAAAAGAGTCATCGCTTGACCTTTCCTCATTTGCTCCAGGCGTTTATTTTGTTCAATCTGAACAACTACCCGGAACACTCAAGTTGCTGGTACGATAAGTTTATTTCGCGATAATGATTTTTGTTCGTGCTGTTGCTCCATTTTCTGCAGCAATATTGACGAAATAAATACCGTTCGGTAGGTTCCCAGCGTCAACAATGGTCTTGTTAGGTTGTGGTTCTATCTCCATAACACGTTCGCCAAGTGCAGAATAAACTGTAATTGTTTCCAGTACTTCATCCGCTGAAATCATGAAACGGTTCTTAGCAGGATTCGGGAAGATGTTAAAGTGTAATAATTGACTTTCTTCCAGTGAAGCATCGGCAACAGTACGAACACAACGTGTGTAGTTGAAGACGTACTGAACATCGCCCTGTGGGCCAAAATACTGAGGATAATTTCCTGGTGTTCCTGTTTTTGGATCGTTGCGTATAGCTCCAGCTCCATGGACATCCAATAGTACCATATTTCCAGAGTTTGGTGGTGATTCCATTTGACCTTGTGCTTCACCAAAACAGATGTAAACGGCATCGGAATATGGGTTTTGCCCGTCTTGCAGCGGAGACCCTGTCCAGTAATATCCATATTGCCCTGAATTGCCCTCTGGGTCATTGAAAGATGTCGCACTAAAAAGCGGATCAATTGCCGCCGAGTTCGTCACATCTGGGCATCGGGAATAATCAACAATGCTTTGCAATTCTTTGGCATTGGGAAGTCTCCAATCGTCATATCCGGCCAGACTTAGGTTTTCCGCATAGGAAAGTGCATCTTCCCAATCACGGGTTGTTCCATCGTCTGCTTGTTGCCACATCAAGCCCGTCGCTACATCAGTAATTGTTCCGTCACCGTTGTCTGTAAAGCTGTTGATTCCATAATTTGTGCCTCCGCGAACCATACGAAAATACATGGTGTTGGGAGAACCCGATTGTGGATCATATTTAGGATACCCTTTCAAGCGTCCGTCCACGAAATTGAACCCGAAAATAGCGGTATCTCCGCCCATAGTTAAACCAATATAATGTGTACTCGACCACGTTTGCGCATCAATTTCACGCTCTCCGATGCTGGTATTTCCAATCGGCTGATTAAAATAAGTAGTATCAATAAACATGTCAACGGCATAATCGCCCATGCATCGGCCAGTGTAGATGGATAAAGAAAACAATTCTTTAATCGTTGGAACACGCCAATCATTATAGCCACCAAGTGAAGAGTTCGCAGCTTTAGTTAGAGCGTCGTTGTATGAAATCTTAGTCCCCATATCCTGTTCCCACATCAAGCCCGTAACGTTATCTGTAACTGTTCCATCGCCATTATCGGTGTAGGAAGGAGGGTTATAGGTGTAAGAAGCATCTTGCCCAAAAAAGGCTTGACCCGAAGAAGGTGCAGAGATGACAGATGTATTGTCATAGTGATCAGTAACGTCAGTATCGACAATTGGGTAAGTGAGTTGAGCGGTTAACTGAAAAGCTGAAATACAGCCCAAAAAGAGGAAAAGAATAGAGCGCATAAAATCCCGGTTTTAAAGAATGAGTAACAATTCCTTGTTTCAAAGGAACGTAAAATAAGTTACTCGTATTGAGAAAAACTTGCGCTGAGTATGAAATTATTCGTTGACCGCTGTGTTAAGGTCTGTCACTTCGAGTTGTAACATGGTCTTCACAGTAGCCACGATAGCTTGCTGATCAAACTGGCAATCTGCCCAAAGCTCTTGCTGCGTTCCATGGTGAACATATTCGTCTGGAATTCCTAAACGAATAACCTCTGCCGAATACTTTTGATCTACCATGAACTCGATTACGGCAGAACCAAATCCCCCCATGAGACAACCATCTTCTACGGTAATTACCTTATCGAATTTCGTAAAGACTTCATGAAGCATGGTTTCGTCAATCGGTTTCACAAAACGCATATCATAGTGTGCGATTGACGCTCCACTTGCTTTGAGTTCTTCGATAGCACCTTGTGCAAAATTTCCAGGATGTCCAACGGTAAGAATAGCAATATCATTTCCAGATGTCAACTTACGCCCGGTTCCCACCTTCACCTTTTGCATCGGTGTTTTCCATTCGGTCATTACTCCTTTTCCACGTGGGTAACGAATGGAGAATGGCCCCATATCTTTTTGCTGAGCGGTATACATTAGATTACGCAACTCAGATTCATTCATGGGGGCACAAACTGTCATGTTCGGTATACAACGCATGTAAGCGAGGTCATATGCGCCGTGATGCGTTGCTCCATCAGCGCCCACGAGTCCAGCTCTATCCAGGCAGAAAACAACATTGAGATTCTGCAAAGCTACATCATGCAAAACCTGATCAAATGCCCGTTGCATGAAGGAAGAATAAATATTACAGTACGGTACCATTCCCTGAGTAGCCAAACCGGCTGAGAATGTCACCGCATGTTGTTCGGCAATACCAACGTCAAAGGTTCTGTCGGGCATTGCTTTCATCATGTAAGTCAACGAACAACCCGTAGGCATCGCTGGAGTAACTCCCATGATTTTATCGTTCTTTTCTGCCAACTCTACAATCGTATGTCCAAATACATCCTGATATTTCGGCGGTTGTGGAGATTTAGGAACAATTTTTACAATTTCCCCTGTGTCTTTATTGAATACGCCAGGCGCATGCCATTGTGTAGGATTTCCTTCTTCTGAGAACTTATATTTTGCTCCCTTACGGGTAATGCAATGCAAGATTTTTGGTCCTGGAATGTCTTTTAAATCTTCCAGCACTTTCGCCATGCCAACCACATCGTGTCCATCAATAGGCCCAAAATAGCGGAAGTTAAGTGATTCGAACATGTTGCTTTGTTTCAACAAAGATCCTTTCAATGCTGAAGAAATTTTCGAAGCAACAGATTGCGCATCTGGACCAAACTTGGAGATTTTACCAAGTAGATTCCACACTTCATCCTTTACTTTATTGTACGTGTGAGAAGTTGTGATGTCCGTTAAGTATTCTTTCAAAGCGCCAACGTTAGGATCGATCGACATGCAATTGTCATTCAAAATCACCAACAAGTTGGCATCTTTCTCAAAACCGGCATGATTGAGTCCTTCGAAAGCCAAACCAGCAGTCATGGCTCCATCACCAATAACGGCAATATGCTGCCGCTCTTTTTCTCCTTTATATTGGTTCGCTACAGCCATACCAAGTGCTGCCGAGATAGATGTCGAAGAATGTCCAACACCAAACGTGTCATATTCACTTTCCGAACGCTTTGGGAATCCAGAAATTCCACCTTTTGTTCTGTTGGTAGGAAAAACACCTTTACGTCCCGTCAAAATCTTGTGTCCGTATGCCTGGTGTCCAACATCCCAGACCAATTGATCATGGGGTGTATTGAAGACATAATGGAGGGCAACGGTCATTTCAACAACACCGAGGCTCGCGCCAAAGTGACTGTTTCCAATTTCGGAAATGACATCAATAATGTATTGGCGGACTTCGTCGGAAACCTGCGGCAAGTCCTCCATAGAGAACTTCTCCCGTAAATCCGAGGGCACCTCAATCTGAGATAAAAACGGTCCTGTTGAATATTTTTTCATAAACGTTAAACAAAACAAACATACACCTTCTGATCCTGTTTAACAAATTTTGAAGTGTACTTATTGTGCAAAAATAGGAAATTAACAGACGTTGTGATACTGTTATTCTGCGTTTTAACACATCCAATTGTTGATTTAGATGACAGTTCTCTTAGGTAATAGAGGTGAGTTTATGCAAATAGCCGATATTCAAAATGTATGCATGTAACTTTTTTCCATTTCATCCTACTTACAAAATTGAACAGGTATTTTTGAATGGAAATGACAAGCAAACAACGTGAATTTCTCGCACTTTACGAACCGATTCATGATAGGTTCGAACGCTTCTGCAGGGCACGAGTGTATGGAGACATGGAGTTTAGAGACTTAATCAATGAAACCCTTTTGGTAGCCTTTGAGAAGTTCGATACGCTTCGTTCGAAAGAAGCGTTTTTATCATTTCTATTCGGAATTAGTGTTCGCATTTTATCGAATAATAATCAGAAGAAGAAAGAACGTTTATTGAAAGCAGATGATGGTGCGTTGTTCCTAAAGGACGAGCATTCAGACCCACAGCTGGATGTTGAAATACATTTTCTCTATCAGGCTATGAAATCTCTGAATGAAGAGCAACGCGAGTGCATTATTTTGTTTGAAATATCCGGTTTCAGCATTCGCGAAATTGCAGAAATTCAAGCAGTTTCTGAGTCGGCTGTTAAACAACGATTACGACGTGGCAGAGCTAAATTGACGGAACTTATGACGTTCGAATCTTCTTATAACACAGGTAGGGCATGAGTACGAAAAAGAATTTACAAGACTTGTTTGACAAAGCTGCTGCAAAGCCTGTTGAAGCTTCATTCGATGAAACTAGGAAAGCCTTTCTTAAGGGATCAGGAGGAGTTAATTCAACTTCTGCTGCTCAGGGAGGCAAAGGTTTAATCATTAAAATCGGATTAGTTATGATAACACTTATTGGTGGGTTGGCTGTTGCATTGTTTTTATTTCAGCCAGATCAAATAGCAGAAGAGAAATTACCAGAAGAAATTAAGAAGATCACTGCGGACAAAACTACGGTCAGCGTAGATGAACCGTCTCAATCAAGCGTAGAGAATACAACGCAAGCAACATTGGATGAATTAGTCGCACCAACGGAAACATTTTATGCGAAAGAGGATCAGCTCTACATTACACCATCTGATGACGCGGTTCCAATCAGATTACTTCCTCCACCCAGAATAGACATAGAGGGGGTTGACCCATTGCAAGAAGAACCTAAAGTGCTTCCTACTTTATCGGAAGATGATATAAAGGATAACAACAAGCGCAAGAAGAAAATGCTTCAAGCACTCATGAAACGAGACAAACGTTCATATGCCTACATTCCATCTGGATCTTTTACGTTTAAGAGTAAACCGGTTTCTGTTCAGGCTTTTTTCATGGGAACTGCTGAGGTAACCAACGAGGAATATGGAACCTTTTTGAACGATTTAATTATTCAACGACGTGATAAGGATTATTGGAAGGCCCGGCCGGATGAATCATTATGGGGTAAGTTGGTTGATGGAAATGTCTTTGCACTCGAGGAACTGTATTTTTCACATCCTGCGTTTGCCGAGTATCCTGTGAACAATGTTTCAAGAGAAGGTGCAGAGATGTATTGTCGATGGTTGAGTGAAGAAGTACGAAAGTTCTACGGAAAGGATAAAGAAATGATGATCAACGATGTTCGCTTACCCTATCGTGCCGAATGGGCCCTGGCTGCTTCCGTTTCTGGTGCTAAAATGCCATATCCATGGGGTGGACCTGCCGTTCAAAACCAAAAAGGATGTTATCTGACAAACTTTGATGCGACTCACTTTACCGATGCGAAAGAATGTGAGGACTGTGATGGCCGTGAAAATGCTGCAGAAGATGGTGGGCTTTTCACCGTTAAAACGAAAACATACATGGCCAATGAGTATGGGCTGTTTAACATGAGTGGAAATGTTGCGGAAATGGTTTATGAGTCGAAAAACTATGGAGATCTTGTAGGCAAAAAGGGACAACCTGGTACCGCTGGAGGTGGATGGATGAGCGATGTTGAATCATTGAAAATTGATGGAAAGGACAATCATGCGGGGCGCACTGAGGGACATCCGAATATCGGCTTCAGAGTCGTATTCAGCCATCTCGGTTCACAACTGATCGGTACACGAGGAGCGCCTGCCGGATCGAAATAGCATATAGCGCTTTTGCATCAGTGCAGACGTCCAAATTTACTATCTTTGCAGCTTCAAATTGAAGTAAGCAATGAGTGAGCACGCTAAAGGAAACACGGAAGCGAATTATGCAACGTACAAAGGGTTGAACTTGCCAAATGTGGCGAGTCGCGTTCTGGAAGTATGGGAAAAGGACAAGGTGTTTGAAAAATCAATCAGCACCCGCGAAGGAAACGAGCCATTTATTTTCTTTGAAGGTCCTCCCTCAGCAAATGGTCTTCCAGGGATTCATCATGCGATGGGACGCTCAATTAAAGATATTTTTTGTCGCTATAAAACCCTCAAAGGCTATCAGGTAAAACGAAAGGCTGGTTGGGATACCCACGGTCTTCCGGTTGAACTTGGGGTGGAAAAAGAACTTGGGATTACCAAAGAAGACATTGGTACAAAGATTTCTGTAGAAGATTACAACAAAGCGTGTAAAGAAGCAGTGATGCGCTATACAGGTATTTGGAATGATCTTACGCACAAAATGGGGTACTGGGTCGATATGAATGATCCGTATATCACCTATGATTCCAAATACATGGAGTCTGTTTGGTGGCTACTCGGACAATTGTATGCGAAGGATAAGATTTACAAGGGATATACCATTCAACCGTATTCACCAAAAGCGGGAACTGGATTGTCAACGCATGAATTGAATATGCCTGGTTGTTATCGCGACGTGACAGATACGACTGTTGTTGCCCAGTTCAAGATGATCCCTGGACAAACTTCTCCTTTTGGAGATGGGGTAGATCAGGATATTTATTTTTTGGCGTGGACGACAACACCTTGGACGTTACCGTCAAACACGGCACTAACGGTAGGTCCGAAAATTGAATATGATTTAATCAAGACCTACAATCAATACACGCATGAACCAATTCATGTGATTCTTGCAAAGAATCTGGTGGGCTATCAATTCAAAAAGGGTTTTGTGCATGTAGAAACAGAAGAAGAACTGGCCAACTATAATCAGGGTGATAAAGGCATTCCTTATTTCATCGCTGGATCATGTTTAGGAAGTGATTTAGTTGGTTTGAAATATGAGCAGTTATTACCTTTTGCACAGCCACATGAGGATGTTGATAAGGCATTTCAAGTGATTCCGGGAGATTTTGTTACCACCGAGGATGGAACGGGAATTGTGCACACTGCTCCAACGTTTGGTGCGGATGATGCAAAGGTTGCTGCTGATGCAGGAGTGCCTGGTCTACTGGTAATGGACGAAAATGACAATCCAGTGCCACTAGTTGATTTGCAGGGGAAATTCCGTCCCGAGATGGGGGAGTTTGCAGGTATGTATGTGAAAAATGAATACTATACCGATGGAGAGGCACCTGATAAGTCTGCCGATGTTCAAATAGCAATTAAACTCAAGACGGAAAACAGAGCATTCAAAGTTGAGAAATACGTCCATAGTTACCCGCACTGCTGGAGAACGGATAAGCCTGTTTTGTATTACCCATTGGACTCATGGTTCGTAAAGGCGACTTCTGCTAAAGAGCGCATGATGGAGTTAAACAATACAATCAACTGGAAGCCAGAATCAACAGGAACAGGGCGCTTTGGTAAATGGTTGGAGAACTTGAATGATTGGAACTTGTCTAGATCACGCTATTGGGGAATTCCAATTCCAATCTGGTCCACTGAGGAGGATGACGAACGTACCTGTATTTCGTCAATTGAGCAGTTGAAAAATGAAGTGGATAAATCCATTGAGGTTGGTTTCATGAAACAGAATCCTTTTGCTGATTTTGCTGTGGGAGATATGTCGCAGGAGAATTATGAAAAAGTTGATTTGCACAAGAACTACATGGATCAGATTACGCTGGTTTCACCTTCTGGAAAACCGATGAAGCGTGAGGCTGACTTGATCGATGTATGGTTTGATTCAGGTTCAATGCCTTATGCACAATGGCATTATCCATTTGAAAATAAGGCGTTCATTGATAATAGAGAAGGCTATCCGGCAGACTTTATTGCGGAAGGAGTAGACCAAACACGCGGATGGTTCTACACATTGCATGCTATTTCAACGATGGTATTTGATTCTGTTGCTTACAAAGCAGTCGTTTCCAATGGCCTTGTATTGGACAAGGATGGACAGAAAATGTCAAAAAGCAAAGGGAACGCAATTGATCCGTTCACAACGCTGGATAAATATGGCCCTGATGCTACGCGTTGGTATATGATAACGAACGCGCAGCCATGGGATAATTTGAAGTTTGATTTAGACGGGATTACTGAGGTACAACGTAAGTTCTTTGGAACACTTTACAATACTTATTCTTTCTTCGCACTATATGCGAATATTGATGGGTTTGATTATTCAGAGGCGGATATTGCATTGGATGAGCGTCCTGAAATTGATCGTTGGGTACTCTCTAAGCTGAACTCATTGGTGAAAAATGTGGATGAAGCATATGCTGCTTATGAACCTACACGTGCGGGTCGCTTGATTCAAGACTTCGTTGGAGATCAATTATCCAACTGGTATGTTCGATTATGTCGAAGACGTTATTGGAAGCAGTCGTCTGATGATGTTGCCGGGGCAAAAGATAAGCTGTCGGCTTATCAAACACTTTATACCTGTCTCGAAACTGTGGCAGTTTTAGGTTCGCCCATCGCACCGTTTTATATGGATCAGTTATTCCAGGATTTGAATGCCGTTTCACGTAAACACAATTTGGAGTCTGTTCATTTAGCAGATTTCCCAAAAGTTCAAGAGGCTATGATTAATCCTGAATTAGAGGAACAAATGGACCTGGCGCAGCGTGCATCTTCCTTAGTACTTGGATTACGAAGAAAGGAAAATCTACGTGTTCGACAGCCGCTTCAAAAGATCATGGTGCCGGCGTTGGATCAAACCTTTGCAGAAAACATCACACATGTTAAAGAATTGATTTTGTCGGAGGTGAATGTGAAAGAACTTGAGCTCTTAGAAGATAACAGCATTCTTGTAAAGAGCATTAAACCAAATTTCAAATCGATAGGACCGAAATATGGTAAACACATGAAGGCAATTGCGGCCATGGTTGGACAGATGACTGGAGACGAGATTGCCGAGATTGAAAAGAATCAAGGTTGGTCAGGTGACGTAAATGGAGAATCAATTACGCTTGACTTAAGTGATTTTGAAATCAATGCACAGGACATTCCAGGGTGGTTAGTGAGCTCAGAGGGTAACCTAACGGTTGCGTTGGATGTTACGATTACCGATGAATTGAAAGCGGAAGGAATCGCGCGAGAATTGGTGAACAGAGTTCAAAATCTACGAAAGGATTCGGGACTTGAGGTGACTGATCGCATTGTGCTGAAGGTAGATACAAATGACCTGATTCAGCAAGCCATTACCAACAATAAGGAATATGTCTGCAACGAAGTATTGGCCAATGACGTATTGTTTGAGTCGCTTGGAGGAGAAGCGTTAACAACGGATTTGGTTGATTCCGGCGATGCAAGAATCGACCTTATTAAAGGCTAGTCTTTTACAAAAGATACGGAAGTAATGACACCGGAAAGTGGTTCAATTGTCCACTTTCCGTTTTTATCAATTACTCCCCATTTTTCTTTTTTAGGACTTACAATAGCGTAACCATTTTCAAATGGTTTAATGGCCACAAAAGTCGGAGGCACCACCTCTTCACCCGTAGTGTTTATGTAACCCCATTTTGAACCAATTCGTACGGCTGCAAGCCCATCGCTAAATGCTTTTACGGCGTCATACTTTGGTTTGACAATCCATTTTCCATTGGCATCGATGAACCCGATTTGACTTCCTACTTTGATGGCTGCAAAACCCTCGGAAAAAGTTCCCCACCAATTCGCCTGATCAGCGTGTATCTCTTTGCCTGCTTTATTCACATAAAAAGTGGCGCCATCCTTTCGAACGCGGGAAATTCCAGATACTGGATCCATGTTGCTGGCTACATCGTAAAAAGCATCGAAAACAATATTGCCTTTTACGTCCAGAAAGCCAATCATATTTTGTTCATTTCTAAACCATGCAAGCCCCGCAGAGAAATTACCCAACGATTTGTGTATTGGTTCGATCACAACTTCTCCTTGTTTATTGATGACTCCCCATTGACCTTCAAGACTTCTAAAACAACTCAATCCATCGGAAAAACGACGAATTATTTTCGCTTGAATGCTTGTTTTCTTTGCATTTCCATTTGCGTCTAGCAAGAATACTTCATCACCTATTTTGGCTACAGCGATACCGTCTACAAATGCAGAAATAAAATTGTACTCCGGTGCATAAATGACTTCACCGGCTGTATTTACGCAGCCAAACTTTCGTTTAACCATAATGCGTGCGACTCCATTGTGAAAACCATTAGCTCCAAGTTCGCGAATGGCAGGTTGCCAACGTTTGAATGGCAACTCAAGCGTTTGTTTTTTTGTATCAATAAACATCCACTTCTTACTTGCATCCTTCATGGCTAAGGCATAACCATCAGAAGAGAAGGCGTATAGTTTTAAATACGTTGGTTCAAATAGGGAAGTGCCGTCGGTGCGCAAATACTGCCACTTTCTATTGATGGTATTCTGATGAGTTGCGACAAGCGTTTGAGCAAGGGAGGTCAGCGTCCCTAAACAAAAAAGTAAGCCAATGAGTCGTTTCATGATAATGGAAATTATTCAGCTGTTGATGCTGCCTTTAAGCGTGCATACTTTGCGTCTAGTACAAGTTTCCCTTTCAAGTCAATTAATCCCCATTTGTTATTTTGCTTTACCAACGCATATCCACCAAAGTAATCTTTGATTGCTTGATAAGTTGGTTCAACAACAATGTTTCCTGAATAAGATGCAACGCCAACCAAACCACCAGAACGGATAAAGACCATCTTATTTCTTAGATCTCCGATTTTTTCATATTTCGCGTCAAGAAGGAATTTACCTGTCTTATCAATCATTCCCCACATGTCATTCTTTTTTACAAATGCAGCTCCATTGTTGAAATTATTCGCTTTGGCAAAAGTTGGTTCAATCACCCATTTCCCAGATGTATTCACATAGCCTATTAGCTCTCCGGAACGTGCCCATGCCATACCTTCACTGTACTTACCTAACTTATCCGTATTCGGTATTTCAAAGGTTTCTCCATTAATGCGAAGAAACATCCACTTCTCACCAGATCTAACACGTGCAATTTTAGCATCGTTGTTAAAATCCGTTACCGCATCAAATTGAGGTTCAACTATCCATTCTCCCTTAGGGTTAATGAATCCAATTTTATCGCCCATTGTGCGCGCCCATGCCATGCCGTTATAGAAGTAACCAACAGTTTTGAACTGCGCTTCTATAGCTACCTCTCCTTTACTATCGATAAATCCCCATTGTTTAGATGCGGTTCTGTAAGGAGCGTAACCATTCTTAAGACGATCTACTTCAATCGCTGATGGTTGCACCAGAGTTTTTTCTCCTGATGTATTCAATAGGTAAAATTTATCATCCGCTTTTCCAATGGCAATACCTTCATGAAAGTTCGAGATCTTTTCGTAGACAGCTTCGTAAACCAGTTCCCCTTTTGTATTAACGAGTGCCAGTTTATCGTCATGCACCACCTTCACGAACCCATCTTTAAAGCCACGTGTTCCAAGTCCAAAGAATTTTTTTACTTCAAAGTCGTCAAACGGCATTTTGAGTGCATTGTTTTGTTGATCAATAAACATCCATTTTCGATCTTTATAATGGTAGACAAGCGCGAGTCCTTCCGGGCAAAAAGGTTCGGCATCCTTGTACTGAGGTTCAATGACTACATTACCTTCGGTATCCAGGTACCCCCATTTTTTCCCTTCTTGAAATGGGACAAGTGTTTTTTGTGCATACGACAGAGATGATCCCAGAATGATCATCAGAAGAAAGAGCTTTTTCATGTGAATTTTTTTATAAATGTAGAAAGAATCTATTGATCAATGTACTTGATTTGCTCTACAATAACAGGTCTGGCGAGATCGCATCCGTCATTCATTGCTTTTGACGGCCTAAAACACAGTATTACTTTAAGCCCATCTTTTTGAAACTCGGCATTCAATTCCAGCGGTCTTACTATTTGTTTTACACCATTTTCATCCTCGAATTCAAAAAGGAATGAACAACCTTGCTCTCGGTATGTGTTGGTAATAATTCCCTTGACTGTTGTGCAATCCAAAGGTGTTGTGTTTTCTGAAAGACTTGCATCTTTTGTACCAGCGCAACTTGCAATTAAAAAAGCACTGAGCAAAATAACCAAGTAATAGAATCGTATCATAGCTTGAAAATAAAAAGGCTGGAACATGCAAAGCAAGATTCCAGCCAGTTTTTTTATTTAATTCAGGTCTGCCTATCGGGCAATTAGGAACTTAATTCCCCCTTCTTTACCATCTTTTGTAGCGCGTAAGTAATAAATACCATTATTGACAACTGGCATATTAACTTGTTGATGATCTGAACTTACTTTATCATCGACGATCAGACGTCCGCGTTCATCAAAAATCTGGAAGGTCGTTCCATTTTCGAGACCAGAAATTGTGAAGTTACCATTGTTTGGATTTGGGTGAAGTGTAACACCTTCCAAGGCCTCTTCAGGAATTCCTGCACAATCTTTAACCTCTACAGAAAGGTTGATAGAACCTGTACATCCGTTTCCGTCTGTATACGAGTACGTAATCACATGTGTTCCTGCTCCTGCACTTGCTGGGTCGAAACTTGACCCGCTTACTCCGTTTCCCGCAAATGTACCACCAGATGGAGATCCCGTTAAGACAATAGAACCTTCGTAAGAACATAATGGATCTACCGTTGCTGGTGTTATCGTAACTGTTGGAAGCGGATTCACCGTGAGGTTTGTTGTAATTGTACTATCACATCCAGCTAGGTTTGTAATTACATCTGTATATGTTCCGGCAGATGTATATGTGTTACCCGCAATTGAATAGCTGCTTCCCTGGCAGATTTCAACGTTTTGAGTGCTCGAAGTATTCATGAGCATATTAACCGTCGTTGTTACTGTACTATCACAACCATTTGCTGCTGTCAACACATCTGTGTAGGTCCCGGCAGAAGTATAAGTGCTGGTTCCAACTGTAACTGATTGTCCTTGACAAATTTCCAATGTTTGAGAGGTCGAAGGTCCAGCAACTACAGTAACGCTCAAAGTCTGCGTATCTGACCCTTGACTATTAGAAGCTACCAACGTAACAGTGAAAGTTCCAGAAGAAGTATATGTGTGTGTTGGATTCTGCATCGTTGAAGTTCCTCCATCTCCGAATGTCCAAGACCAAGATGTAGGAGTACCACCAGACAAATCTGTGAAGGTAATAGAACTGTTCTCACAAATTGTTGTTGTATTCGCCGTGAAGTTCGCCGTCGGTCCTGTTGGTGCTCCTGGGTTATATACCCCAACACCGAATCCAGAGAAACCAGAATTGAATGCGCCGGTAAAGGTAACATCACCATTGAAAGCTCCTAGTGTTGTTCCACTACTCGTGATACTGTAAGAAGCTGCATTTGCTGGTGTAACGTCATTAATAGCATTTGCACCTGCCACCTTCACAATTTCAGCATTGTTTCTACTGTTACCTGTTGCAGACTCCCAGCCAGCTACTTCCGCTTCCTCATAGTAAAGTGTAACGTTGTATGTACCAGAAGGATTGTTATTCGTTGGTGTAATTGTATATGTTTTTGAGTGCAGGTAATCTGCAGTATTCACAGTGTTGAATTCCAACGCGCTTGTTCCTGCACGATCAACTTCTACCGTCACACATCCGTAATCAAATGTGGAAGTATTCTCCAAAGAAACCATCACATCACTTGTGGTAGGGTCAATGAAGTGAACTGTTTGGTTCGGACCAAGATTAGCTTCCATTCCTGCTCCTGTATTAATAGCCGTTTGGATACCAATTGGGCCACCTGTTCCTGTAAGTAAGATATCATCCACAGCAAGACCATAAAGCCATCCACCGTCATCATCATAACGAATCTTGAATACAACGTTTGCATTTCCAGCATATGCAGAAACATCGAAGCTTTGAGGTTCCCATGGTCCATCTACTCCTGAAGGAACAATTGTACCTACTAATTGATCGGCTCCACCATTTACAGAGACATAAACATCCGCATTTTCATTATCCCCTTGGTACGTATTGTCTTCAAAATACGTTTGGAAAGAAAGGTTAGCAGAAGAGATGAGTGTCATATCAACCGATGGCAATAGTAAGTCTACTGCGCTCATGTTACAATCACAATCATCGTCATCAACCCATGCGAATTCAGTTGTATTAGCTGTATTTACGGCAAAAGCTCCATTTGGAATCGTTCCTGTATTTCCTAACTGGAATGCTGTCGGATCGTTTGGATTTACGGTTGTAATAGTTCCAAATCCTGCCTCAAAGTCTTCGTCTACCAATGTGATATTCGCATTCCCTGGCATTGCAGAAAGATCAAGGTCGTCATCGTTAATTGTAATATCAACAATTTGATTTGTAGTACCCGCGTAAGCGTCTCCCCCGTTCGCATTCAATGTGTAAGTCAATTGAATAGTCTCAATTCCTTCTACTTCTGCGTCATTATATACCCAAATCTGAACATTCTGCGTAAGGTTACCACCGTTTAGCGTGAATGTTGGATTATTAATGTCAAAATCAACTCCTTCTGTAGCAGTGCCTCCTGTAGCAGCGATTGTTATATCTGCGTCTTGTGTAGGAGCAGTTCCGATAGAGATTGGAACATCTATGACAAAATAATCAAGGCATGAAGATGCACTTACGTTGGCATCAGGCTCATTCACTGTAAAGGCAACATCATCAAAAGCAATTTCCGGGTTTTGAGCACAAGGATCAATAAGGAAAGCGGCGATGCGAGTTACACCTCCTGTATTTGGATTGTAAACTCCTGTCATATAAAATGTCTCACCATCAGAAGGATCTACTCCCATGGCGTTATAATCACCATAACGATTAGAAGCATTGAAAGTTGTTCCAGCCGCGATCACCGTTTCAGGTTCTGTCATCGTGTTAATTGCATCACATTCTTTTCGACCTGTGTAACGCAGTGACGGGAATGTTGATCCGCTTGAAACGTTGTAAGCCAATCCAATGTTTCCAGACGCGGAAATACCAATGGTTGGCATCCAGCGACTATCGCTATCCGGAGAGTAAGTACTTTCTTGATAAATGGTCCATGAACCGGCAGTTCCACCTGTCCTTCTTAATTCATACCAACGAATTCCAGCGTCATCATTTCCAGAGACATCTGTTACGTGACAACACACGATCGATTCGTGAGTACCAAAGTTTCGATACATGATTCTATTCATGAGTACCTCACGAAGTGGATCAAGATTCGTATTGGATCCAGGTTGGTCGATACAGGAGAAAGAAGTAAATCCACACAATTCAGAATCAAATGGTAAGCTCATGTTCAATACATCTGATTGTACAAAAGTTGAGTTGTTTGAATTGGCCCAATCTATATCAAGTTCCCAGATTTCCAATGCATCCGGTCCAGCATTCCAGGCATCATCACGCATACGCATGACCATTGCAGGTGCTCCAGTGGGCGGTAACGTCGTACCCAACATGCTCACAGGTGTAGATGCCTGAAAGCCGATCGTTCCGTAATTGGATTGACTGAATTTTTGGGCTGTTGTTGCGTTACCGGCTAACATATCAGCTCGGTTGAGCACCCAAATATCTGGTGTACCAACGTTGGCAGTCATTACGTATTCATTCTCCCAAATAGAATACTTTGGGTAGTCAGGAAATCCTCCCGTTGAGTTAAATGAGTATGTATAATATGCTCCGGTTGGATCAGCAGTTTGTGAAATTGCAATATGCAAGTTGTTACCGCTGGAAGAGAATTCACTTAAAAACCAACGATCCGCTCGTTCATCATAAAGTACAATAGGGTCTCCAAGACCTCCCGGCATATTCATGAAGTTGTCAAAATACACTTGACTTCCAATGGGCGTTCCGGTTTTTGAATAAACCTGAATATACGCTCCAGAAGGACCATTCGTCATGTGCACAACATGGTTCGGTCCAACGTCAACTGTCGGGTCCGCTGGGCTCACATTAAAATTAGAAATGGCATCCCAGTTTGATCCCAATGCTTTTGTTGGAGGGGCAGGGTCTGCATAATGCTTCTGTAATGCTGGGTCCTCACCTTGAGGTAAAGCGTTTGGATTTATTGTTTCATTGAGAATCCAGTCATCTTTTGGATGATATCCAATTTTTGGGTGTTTAACAACTTCGTTAACAGTTCCCGGAGGTTCTACATAATCGATGAGTTTGCCCGTAACACCATGAAAAGTGACCGGCACTTCTTGAGCCCGGATTCCTTCTTTGTTTGGGTCTTTCGTTTTTTTGATTTTCTGAGCATTTACTGAAAACGCAGCCAATGCCCCTATTACCAATAGAGAGAGTTTCTTCATTTTGGAGAGTTTATAGTTTAGTTTATCTAGCACCCTAAAAGTAAAAAAATAAATTAAGCGTTCCAATTCGCAAAATCCGTTTAGTACATAAGACCAAGGGAAAATGCAATTAGCTAGACTTCAAATCGCCAAAGATTCCGATTTTTGTAACTCACGATTCAGGTTTTTGCTTAACTTAAAGTAGATGATGACAGAAAAGAACGAGGAAACAGACAGGATTGCAGAGTTTACTGAGAAGTTTATTAACCAGACAAATCAATCTGTTTTTTTGACAGGAAAAGCTGGAACAGGAAAGACTACATTGCTTCAGAAAATTGTGTACTCAACGCACAAGCAAACGATTATTGTTGCACCAACAGGAATTGCCGCATTGAATGCCGGGGGTGTGACGATTCATTCTTTTTTTCAGTTACCGTTTGGCGGATTTATTCCTGATTTCAATGCGAGTGCAACGTTCTCTGAACAGGTTAAACTGGAATCGAAAACAACCTTGATGCGTCATTTTAAAATGAACGCTACTCGACGCGCGATTATTCGTAACATGGAACTCCTGATCATTGACGAGGTGAGCATGTTGCGCGCTGATTTATTGGACGCTATTGATTGGACACTAAGAAATGTTCGAAAAATCAATAAACCGTACGGAGGATTACAAGTACTCTTTGTGGGAGACTTAATGCAGCTACCTCCGGTTGTAAAACCTTCTGAATGGAATCATTTGAGGTCTTATTATTCCGGGATGTTCTTTTTTAATGCATTGGTAATGAAAGAGTCTCCCCCTCTTTACGCTGAGTTAAGTAAGGTGTATCGGCAGGAGGACGAGAAGTTTCTGGAGATTCTTAACAATCTTCGGAATAATCAAATCTCAGATTCGGATGTAAGTGAATTGAATAAATATGTACATCCTGATTTTAAGGCAGCTGAGCACGATGATTATATCACACTCACGACGCACAATGCTGATGCCGACCGTATTAATAATGAAGCCCTTGAAAAATTGACAACGAATGAAGTCGATTTTTCACCGGAGATTACGGGAACTTTTCCAGAGCATATGTATCCTTTAGGCGAAACATTAACGCTCAAAATTGGTGCTCAGGTGATGTTTATCAAAAACGATATTTCCTACGAGAAAAATTTTTACAACGGAAAAATGGGTCGAGTAGTAGCATTGGATGATGATGAGATCAAAGTCAATTTTCCAAAAGAAAAAAAGACGATTTCAGTCGACAAATATGAATGGAACAACATCCAGTATAGCTTGAATCCATCAACCGCTGAGGTTGAAGAAAAAGTGCTTGGCACCTTTGTACAATATCCACTAAAATTGGCGTGGGCAATTACCGTTCACAAGAGTCAGGGACTTACCTTTGATAAGGCTATTATTGATGTTTCCAAAGTTTTTGTTCCTGGGCAGTCCTATGTGGCATTGTCCCGACTGCGCTCTCTGGATGGGTTGGTTTTACTGAACCCAATCCGCAAGACGGGATTATCCATTGACCCAAGCCTTGCAAGCTATGTTAGTTCTGGAAAAGGAGAAGAAGAACTGGCTGATAGTCTGTCTGCTGCAACAAATAAATATTTGAATGATATCCTTACGCAGGCTTTTGATTGGGTGGAACTTATGAATAAGTGGCAGGCTCATGAAAAAACGTACGTTAATCTTGGATCTAAATCGCAGAAAGGAAAAAACCGCTCATGGGTAACGCAGCAGGTACAAATTCTATCAAGCACGATGGAACCTGCCAGGAAATTCAGAAATCAGCTTAATAAGCTTTTTCATCAGTCTAAAGTTGATCTAGAGTTCATCCTTTCGCGCACAGAAGCAGCGTATGATTATTTCTTTAAAAGCCTTGATGGAATCTTGTATTCGAACTTGAAGAAGATGGCTGAGCTACAGCAAAAGTCTAATACTAAACAATACAATGAAGAACTGGAGGAATTGGATTTGCTGTTGACAGAGACAATTGTTGGCATGAAAAAGGCGCGTCGAACACTGGAAAATGTTCATTTAGGTAAGGGCATGGCCAAAGAGGACATCATGACCAGTGATATTCAAAATTACAAGATCGCTAAGGTTGAATTGGTCAAACATGAAATGAGGGAGGCAAACAACACATTCGACTTTGACACTGATTTCGTCCAACTTAGAACGCGTTCTGAAAAGAAAAAGACGGCAAAAAAGAAACTTTCCACCTATGATCAGACTTTAGCTATGGTAAAAAAAGGAATGAGCATTACGGAGATTTCCAGAGAACGTCAGCTGTCTAAAGGAACGATCAGTACACATTGTGCCCGTCTTTTGAAGCAAGAAAAGATCGACCTACCAGAAATTATGGAAGGCAAGAAAATCAGTGCACTTCACGATTTGTTTGATGAATATGAAGGTGGTTCACTGACACCACTAAAGGACAAGGTCGGTAACAAGTTTACGTGGGATGAGTTGAAGTTATTTCAAGCGTCACTCTTGGTATAGTTCAGCTTCCAGCTTGCCGAATAATCTCCATTGATACTTTCTTCTGATTGACTTCGCGCATTGGTCCCAGAATGAAAAATGAGGCGAATTGCCCTAGCCATGGGACACAATTACAAATGCAAAAAGCGAGTGCTAAACTTGGTTTTGGTTTTACTTCTACATTGATTCCGGACTGCTCAATAAACTTTTGTTGTCCTTCTGACAACTTCCAAAAGGCCATAAATTGCCAGTAGATGTTGTAAAACGGGACGAATAGCATACCAACGGCTTGACCAGGACTGGTTGTAGCTAGATCTGATGCATTCTCAATGACGCGCCAGTTTCTGTAAAGTAAGATAAAGCCGAACACGATATAAAGAATCAGGCCAAAATAGGCAAGAACGAAACAAATAATCGAAATAAAAATAGCCGTTTGATAATTGGCGTAGTACTCATCCCAAACAGCATCAGGACTTGCATAATCAGGAAATGCAATGAACTCCATGTAAATCAGCGAAAAGCCGCCAATAAAGCCCAGTAAAACCCAACCAATTAGACTAAATTTCCAAATATTGAAAGGTACTTGAATATAACTTGGTTTGCAGGAGGTCGAAAGCCCGCTAGAGCTTAAATTGGAATCAATAGTCTCGTTCATAATAGTGGGTTAAGTGTCCCCTAAATATAAACAAGTTTATCCGTTTTTTCTCTTTTTCTTAAATACTTGCCCTTCCGTAAAAACGCCATTGGACATCACTTGCTGAAACTCTTTTTCCGTTGGGGTCAAAATCACTATATCAAAATGTTCCGAGGGTGTGGTTTGTTGATTTTGTATATGAACAAATGCTTCTGTTCCAAAATCATAGCTGAATTCTTTAATGATCAGCTTGTTGCCTTCAAAGCTGAATAAAGTTGGTGTAAAAAGTCCATTATCAGAATGATTCACAATGTACTGACTGGAGTTCATTTTTGTCAGTTTGCTCAAGCTTTTCGCGTCAACTAACAAGTCTTTATTTCGAACTCCGAAATAATAGTGTTCTCCTTCAAGAATGCATGGAAGTGAATCGTTTTTGAGAACACCATGAATGTACTTACCGCGAACGCTATATTTAGAGGATTCTCGAACTGTCTCACGACTGATGGAAGAAATAGAAGTAGAAATGATAAAAATTCCTTCAGCGGACATTTCATACGAGCGCGCCGCTGCTTTTGAGGTGTACGTTCCAAAGTAGCGTTGGTCAACAGTATTTACCTTGTGAGCATTTGTAGGCAGTAAATCTGAAAAATAATAGGACTTTTGTCCTATTGAAAAAAAGCTTGTAAAAAGCATCAACGCGAAAGCAAATATTTTCATAACTTAAATTAAATGGCGCATCTAAATTTACAATTACCAAACCACGATTAAAATAAAATCAATGCAAAAAAGATGGCTCGTTAAAACACCATTAGAACGTACAGTTGTTGATACGTTTCGTTCAAAACTAAAGATTGATCCCATAGTTGCAGAACTATTATTACAACGAGGAATTGAATCTTACCATGAAGCGGAGCATTTTTTTCGCCCCAAGCTGGAAGATTTGCATGATCCATTTTTAATGAAGGACATGGAAGATGCAGTTGAGCGTTTGCAAGAAGCAATTGATCAGCAACAGCGTGTAATGCTTTTCGGAGATTATGATGTAGACGGTACAACCGCTGTTGCTTTATTGTATTCTTTTCTGAAGGACACACTCCCGATTCAATTTTATATTCCTGATCGCTACACAGAAGGTTATGGTTTGAGTAAAAAGGGAATTGATATAGCTTCAGAAAATAATGTAGAGTTGATTATTTCTCTGGATTGCGGTATTAAGTCTATTGATGAAATTGCCTATGCAAAGTCAAAGGGTATTGATTTTATCGTTTGTGATCATCATGCTCCAGGAGATGAAATGCCGGATGCTACTGTTTTGAATCCTAAGCGTAAGGATTGTCAATACCCCTATGATGAGCTCTCGGGTTGTGGAGTTGGTTTTAAGTTACTTCAAGCATTGTGCGATCAGAATAATTGGGCGTATGAAAAGCTCTATGAATTGTTGGATTTAGTAGCGATTAGTATAGGGGCTGATATTGTTCCGATCACTGGCGAAAATAGGATTTTATGTCACCATGGAATGCGTTTGCTTAATTTACAACCGCGCGCCGCTTTTAAAGAAATGCTTTTGTTGGCAAACAAAGAGTTTCCTTTGAACCTCACGGATGTGGTTTTTACAATTGCACCTCGAATTAATGCTGTCGGTCGCCTTAGGTCTGGCATCTATGCCGTTCAACTGATGATTTCTAATGATTTGGATGAAATTCGTCAGTTGGCTGAAGAAATGAATCAGGATAATCAGGAACGCCGTGAACTGGATCGGCAAATTACTGAGGAAGCATTGGAAATGCTTGAAAAAGATCATTCTACCTCAAGTCGTTGTACCAATGTTGTATTTCATTCAACTTGGCATAAAGGTGTTGTAGGAATTGTCGCGTCGCGCATTATAGAAAAGCACTACAAGCCAACGATAGTCCTCACAGAAAGTGAAGGAGTTGTGACCGGTTCAGCCAGATCTGTGAGTGGATTTAATATTCATGACGCGCTTGTAAAATGCGAGGATTTATTGGAACAATTCGGTGGTCACATGTATGCCGCGGGTTTAACATTGAGAAAAGAGAACCTTGAAGATTTCAAAGATTGCTTCGAAGAAGTTGTTCGAGAAACCATAGACCCGCAATTGTTGGTCGAAGAACAAAACATTGATATCGAACTTGACTTCAATCAGATATTTATGGCTGAAGAGAACCGATTGCAAGTACCAAAACTAAAGCGCATCTTAAAACAGTTCGAACCGCATGGACCGGGGAATATGAAGCCTGTTTTTGTGAGTAGAAATGTGTACTCAACAGATGTAAGATTGTTAAAAGACTTACACCTTAAACTGTCTATGACACAGCCGCAAAATGATGTTGTAATCGACGGAATCGGGTTCAACATGCCAGAAAAACAGGACGATGTTTCATCAGGAATCCCTTTCGATGTAGTTTATACCATTGAGACCAACCGCTGGAAGGGGCGCGAAACAGTTCAGCTAAATATTAAAGACGTACGCGCTTCGGTCTAGCAGTTTTCGAGCGCCTGCTCTAAATCAGCAATGAGGTCATTATAGTTCTCAACGCCTACTGATAAGCGGATGAGTTTTTCAGTAATGTTCATTGCCTCTTTGTCTTCAGCGGCAACATCAGCATGCGTCATTGTCTGAGGATGTTCTGCCAAACTTTCCGTACCACCCAGCGAAACCGCTAATTTGATCAACTTTAGGTTGTCAAGAAAGGCAAAGGCTTCTTTTTCACCTCCGATAACATCGAAAGCGATCATGGCTCCAAATGATTTGTATTGGCGCTGCAATACTTCCTTTTCCGTTTCGCTCCCATGTTTTGTGGTATTTCCAAGATAGTATACGTGTTCCACCTTGGGGTGATTGTTTAGAAATGCTGCGACGTACTCTGCGTTTTGGGCTTGTTGATCCATGCGGACTTTAAGTGTTTCCAGACTTCTCATGAGCAACCAACCTGTCCAGGGACCAGCCATATTCCCAAGGAAAGTGCGTAAACCTTTCACACGTCCCATGTGCTCTTTTGAACCTAAGCAAGCGCCTGCAATCACGTCGGAGTGGCCACCGATGTATTTTGTTGCTGAATACAGAACCAGATCTGCTCCATGGGATAGGGGATGTTGCCAAAGCGGTCCCATATATGTATTATCAACGGATAATATGACTTCTCTTTCGCTTGTGGTGAAGTAGCTCTTAATTTCCGCGCAAAGTTCAATGTCAATAATGGCGTTGGTCGGATTCGCAGGCGTTTCGATATGAATCATTGCGAGTTTATCTGCTTTACCTGATGCTTCTATACGTTGAATAATTTCTTCCTTTGTCTCACCTGCTCGGAATCCAACGCTCTCAATATTCAATTTCTTTAGAAAATGATTGATGAAATGATCAGTTCCTCCATAGACAGGCTTACTGTAAAGCAGAAGGTCTCCCGGTTGCATAAATTCCATCATCGCCGTTGAAATAGCTGACATTCCACTCTCAAAGACAGCACAATCTTCCGCGTTGTCCCATAAACACAATCGATTTTCAAGGATTTCTAAATCAGGATTATTCAATCGACTATAGATTAAACCTAACTCTTCGTCATTTTCTTTTTCGCGCAATCCGTAGGCCACTTCAAAGAAGCGTTTGCCTTCGAGCGCATTACTGAATACGAATGTGGAAGTTTGAAAAATCGGGCATTTGATCGCTCCTTCTGATAAGGACGGTTTATATCCGTAACTCATCATTAAGCTTTCGGGTTTAAGTTGTGAGTAATCCATAGCTTTGATCTATTTAATTATAACTCAACATACACTAAATACTATGAATTGAATTGTAAAAAGAAAATAATTCTATAGAATGGAATTATTTTGCTTTTTTGTTCTGTTTCAAGTTTCTTTGGAGAAGAGAAATAGAAAAATTATCTGGACAAAATGGACAACACAGATCGCAGAATAATTGAGTTACTCAAGGAAAATGCTAAACTTGGAATGAAGGAAATAGCAACTGAGATTGGTTTGACGATTACACCGACTTACGAGCGTGTGAGGCGGCTGGAACGAACAGGAGTAATAACCGGTTATACCGTTCAGTTAAATAGAAAAAAGATCGGTAAGAACCTGCAGGTATTTTGCCAGGTTTCATTGAAAGAGCACAATCTAACGTTGCTCAAAAAGTTTGAGAACCAGGTGGTGAACTTACCGCAGGTTTCAGGATGTTATCATATTGCTGGAGACCACGACTATGCGCTAATGATTGAAGTAGCCGACATGGATGCCTACGAGAATTTTTTGAGAGAGCACCTGGCAACGATACCGAGTATTGCTAATGTTCAGAGTTCTTTTGTGATGCGAGAAATCAAAAAATAGTGCTGAAATAAAAAGGTCGGGTTGAAATGCTCGACCCGACCTTTTAGTATGATTTATTGTCTATTTGACTATTTCATTTTGCTCAAGTCTGGCATGTCGCGCGCAAATGCAGGAATTCCTGTCACATCCATTCCTGTAATGAGAAGGTGGATGTCGTGTGTACCTTCATAAGTCACAACCGACTCAAGGTTTGCCATGTGGCGCATGATCGAATATTCGTCAGTGATTCCCATACCACCATGAATTTGGCGAGCTTCGCGCGCAATGTTTAATGCAATTTCAACATTGTTTCGCTTCGCCATGGAGATTTGAGCAGAGGTTGCCTTGCCCTCATTTCTTAGTTGACCAAGGCGAAGTGTAAGTAACTGTGCTTTTGTTATTTCCGTGATCATCTCTGCCAATTTCTTTTGTGTCAATTGGAAAGCACCAATTGGAACATCAAATTGTATACGCTCTTTTGAGTAGCGCAAGGCTTGATCATAACAATCCATTGCTGAACCAAGCGCGCCCCATGCAATACCAAAACGCGCAGAATCTAGACAGCTTAGAGGAGCTCCAAGTCCAGATCTACCGGGAAGAATGTTCGCCTTAGGTACTTTTACATTATCAAAGATTAATTCACCAGTAGCAGATGCTCTCAACGACAACTTCCCATGCATTTCAGGAGTAGAAAAACCTTCCATACCTCTCTCTACTACCAAGCCATGAATGCGTCCGTTTTCATCTTTTGCCCAAACGACAGCTATATCTGCGAATGGAGCATTAGAAATCCACATTTTAGCACCGTTCAAGATGACATGGTCTCCTGCATCTTTAAAGTTAGATAGCATTCCGCCAGGGTTTGAACCATGATCTGGTTCTGTCAACCCAAAACAACCAATCATTTCACCGGTTGCCAATTTTGGCAAGTATTTTTGCTTTTGTTCTTCGCTTCCGTATTTCCAAATCGGATACATTACAAGAGAACTTTGAACTGAAGCCGTAGAGCGCAATCCTGAGTCGCATCGCTCCAATTCTTGCATAATCAATCCGTAAGAAATCTGATCCAATCCCGGTCCACCATACTCTTCAGGAATGTAAGGGCCAAATGCTCCGATTTCTCCTAATCCGCTTAAAAGGTGATTGGGAAATGTTGCTTTTTCATAATGCTCGTCAATAATTGGTGAAACCTCTTTTTTCACCCATGCACGTGCTGCATCTCTTACTAGTTTGTGCTCCTCAGAGAGCAAATCATCCATATTGTAGTAATCTGGATGTACGTATAAATCAGTTCTCATCTTGATATATCAATTAATGGTGTGCAAATTTAACGATATTTTTATTCTGTGTTAGATATTTATGCGTTTGAAGAAGTAACTTTGCTCGGAGCTTAATTGGGTCAAAAACATGGTGTTTCCATTATTGCATACGTTCTTGCTTACCTCCATTCCGGATGAATTGACGGCACGGGAGTCGCTTTTGACCCCAGCAGTTGGTGTGGGGTTGTTTGTTGCATTTGTGGTCATTTCAATCGCTAAACTTCTGAAGTCAGACATTTTCACTTCGTTAATCTTATCCAATGTGAAAACGGTGAGTTTGTATGCTTATATCCGAGAGTCTCACCCCTTGAATAAGGGAGGATCATTGCTACTAGTCCTTAATTACTTGATTTCTTTTGGGCTGGTTCTATATATCATTTCAGGGTTTTCCAATCTTGATCTGACGACAGAGATTGCGATTGTCTTAGTCGTACCCTTTGCATTACTAGCATGGTCACTGTGCAGTATGATGGTCGTAGGGTTGATTACGGGAGAGCGTCGTGTTTTTAGTGAGCCTTTCGCAATGAAACTTGTTGGTGTTCAGTTTTTAGGCTTGTTTTATTTTGTTGTTGCACTCGTATTATCACTACACCCATTTGGGAGCCAGTTCTTTATTTCAATCGTTATTTGGGCGTTCATTGTTGAAACAATTGTTCGACTTTTAAAAAGTATCCGCGTTGTTTATTCCAAAGGCGTACCATGGTATTATATAATTTTGTATTTTTGCACCCTCGAAATTTTACCTCTGTTCGTTGCTTATTACTTATTATTGAGGGATTTCGAGTAGTAATTTGATTGTGTAATATAAAGATTCAGAACCTTGGCAATTAATACAATTTTGGTGTCGCAACCTAAGCCGGAAGGAAAGAAATCTCCTTATTTTGACTTAGCGGAAAAGTATGATTTAAAGATCGATTTTAGATCATTCATACACGTTGAAGGCATTGGAGCACAGGAATTCAGATCTCAAAAAGTGGATTTGGCTGAGCACACAGCCATTATTTTGACATCCAAAACAGCTGTAGATCACTACTTCAGAATCGCAGAAGAAATGCGCTATGAAGTACCTGATAGTATGAAATACTTCTGTATTTCGGAAGCGGTAGCATATTACTTACAGAAATACGTAGCGTATAGAAAACGGAAAATTTTCTTTGGGAAGCAAACGATTGTTGACCTTGTCGATGTATTGAAAAAACATAAGAAGGAAAAGTTTTTGTTGCCTTGTACTGATCGCTTACGTGACAGAATCCCTATGACGCTTGAGGATAATGATCTGGAATTTACAAAAGCGGTATTGTACCGTACGGTCGCTTCCGATCTTTCTGACTTAGAAAACGTTTACTATGACATGTTGGTTTTCTACAGCCCTGGTGGGATAGAGTCGCTACTCAAGAATTTCCCAAATTTCAAGCAGAATGATACAGTTATTGCTGCATTTGGACCAACAACAGCGAATGCTATTGTGAAGAATAAGTTACGATTGGACTTGCATGCGCCTCAACCGAATGCACCTTCTATGACAGGCGCTATTGAAAATTATGTGAAGGAGCTAAATAAGGTAAAGAAATAGAACCTTCGGAAAGAATATAATTGAAAGGTGTTGTCTACAAAGACAGCACCTTTTTTAGTTCTGGCAGAATATTTTGAATGCCTTCTGAAGCTCCACCCTTGACCCTTATGAAATCGGCCGGAACATCAAGTGTCTCAGCTTTTGGATCCACAATGTACTTATGCGTTGCTTTCATGGCATAATGGATGAGTCCCGCAGCCGGATAGACTTGCAGTGAAGTACCAAGGACAATGAGTATATCTGCCAAACCAAGAATGGATAGTGCCTCTTCATAGGCGGGAACGGCTTCTCCAAACCAAACTACATGTGGTCGCAATCGATAACCTTCGGAGCATCGATCACTTTCTTTCAGCTCCCATCCATCGATTTTATAATATTCGCGCTCTTGATTGGGGCCGCTACTTTTAGAATAGCGAATGTTTCCATGTAAATGAAGCACATCGGAACTCCCGGCGCGCTCATGTAGGTCGTCAATGTTTTGCGTAATGACCTTAACACTTGCCATTTTTTCAAGTTCTGCAAGTTGAAGATGGCCTTTATTTGGTTTGGCCTCAATAATGCGTTTGCGTCGCTCATTGTAAAAACGTGTAACAAGATCAGGGTCGGCTGCCCATGCCTCCGGAGTGGCCACATCTTCCAGTCGATGTTCCTCCCATAAGCCATCGGAGTCTCGAAAGGTTTGTATTCCACTTTCCGCACTTGCACCAGCTCCGGAAAACACAACAATTACTTTTGAACTTATCATTAAATCAATGTTAGCATTACAAGAGTCAGCCATATATACAGTTAAAATTGTAAAAACATCCCTTGTGAGGGCGACTGAAACTCAATACATTTGGCTTTACGAACTTAAAATTAATTTAAACGTTATGAAAAAATTATTACTTAGTCTAGCACTTATCGCAGGTGCTTCTCAGGTAAATGCTCAGATGCCTGACGGGAGTATCGCTCCTGATTTTACCGGGACTGATTATTACGGGAATACTGTAAACCTTTATTCAATCTTGGATCAAGGATACACAGTTATCTTGGATGTAAGTGCTACTTGGTGTCCTCCTTGTTGGTCTTACCACCAAGCAGGTACATTGGAAGATGTATGGATGAACCACGGACCAGCTGGTATGCCGGGTGTTTCTGGATCTACAACTGATGATGTTTATGTAATCTACGTTGAAGGAGATGCTCAAACAACTACTGCTGACTTGGAAGGAACTGGATCTAACACTGAAGGTAACTGGGTTCAAGGAGTTGATTACCCAATCATCGATGATGCTACTATTGCAAGTGCATTCCAAATTGCTTATTACCCAACAATCTACACTATCTGTCCTAACAGAGTAACGATTGAGTCTGGACAAGCAACTGCTTCTGCACACTATGCTAACGTTGGTAACTGTATGGTTGCAAACGGAACTAACAACCCAGCATTGATTGGATACACTGGAGAGACTTCTTCTTGTTCTTCTATTGATGTAACTGTTGATCTTCAAAACATGGGGTCAGGAGCATTGACTTCTGCAACTATCGATTTGATGGACGGTGCTACTTTGATTAACTCTGTTAACTGGTCAGGTAACCTTTCTACTTACGATATCGAAAGTGTAAACGTAGGATCTGTTACTCCAACTGCACCAACAACTTACACTATCGTTATTTCTTCTAACGATGATAACGCAAGTGATAACACAATCAACCAGTTGCTTTCACCAGCTCCAGACGCAGCTACAAATGTTGTAACTGTTGAAATCGAAACTGATGCATACGGTGCTGAGACAACATGGGAGATCAGAGATGGTTCTAACACAGTAATCGATCAAGGTGGACCATACAACAACTTGTCTGCTGTAGGTACTACAGTTCAGCCACCAGTTGATGTTACTGTTCCTGCTAACGATTGTATCAACTTCATCATCATGGACTCTTATGGTGACGGAATGGACTCTGGATACGGTGCTGGTAACTACGCTGTAAAAGATGCTAACGGAACTACTTTGGTTTCAGGTGGTGCTTTCGGTGATGAGGAAAGTGGTAAGTTCAAGTCTGGTGTTGCTTCTCTTACTGAGTTGAACATCGACGCTGTGAACATTTATCCAAACCCAGCTACAAGTGTATTGAATGTAGCGTTTGATGCTGCTAACACTGATTACACTGTTGCTATCTTG
Organism: Flavobacteriales bacterium UBA6051; assembly: GCA_002427735.1. Taxonomy (GTDB): domain Bacteria; phylum Bacteroidota; class Bacteroidia; order Flavobacteriales_D; family Crocinitomicaceae; genus UBA4466. Next base: position 425,956 of record DIYP01000016.1, on the reverse strand, counting down.
GATCTTTCAGGAAGAGTATTGGCTACAAACAGCGCTACTGGTGCTAACGGAGCTCAAACAGTATCTTTCCCAGTTAATGAATTAGCTGCTGGAAGCTACATCGTTACTATCTCTACTGGAGAAGGAACTCACACTGAAAACGTTGTTATCAAGTAATTGAATAGCATTCAGAACTTCTGAAATAGAAGTAAAAATATAGAGAAAGCCAGATCGAAAGATCTGGCTTTTTTGTTTGTATGGACTATACGCATATGGTCTAGTTGAATAATTAAGTGAACTCTTCGTCTTTGCTTTGTGTATCGCGGGCATTTTAGTATCTTTATCCGCTTCAAAAGACCGTATATGGCGAAAATCAGAAAACAAGACGCACTCGACTATCATGCTTCGGGAAAACCCGGAAAAATTGAAGTTATTCCAACAAAGCCTTATTCATCTCAACGAGATTTATCTTTGGCCTATTCGCCTGGAGTTGCGGAACCTTGTCTGAAAATTGCTGAGACGCCTGAAGACGTCTATAAATATACAAGCAAGGGGAATCTCGTGGCGGTTATTTCGAATGGTACAGCTGTGTTAGGACTGGGAGATATTGGTCCCATGGCTTCGAAACCTGTGATGGAGGGGAAGGGATTACTTTTCAAAATTTTTGCGGACATCGACGTCTTTGATATTGAAGTAGATGCGAATGATCCTGAACAATTCATACAAACCGTAAAATCAATTGCTCCAACATTTGGTGGAATTAACCTGGAGGATATTAAAGCGCCAGAGGCATTTGAAATAGAACAACGACTAAAAGAAGAATTAGATATTCCTATCATGCACGATGACCAGCATGGTACGGCAATTATTTCTTCAGCGGCATTGTTGAATGCATTGGAACTTGCGAATAAAAAGATTGGTAAAGTAAAAATTGTTGTATCTGGGGCGGGAGCCTCAGCACTTTCATGTGCTCGCCTTTACTGTGCGCTTGGTGCAAAGAAAGAAAACATTTTCATGTTTGATTCGAAAGGGCTGCTTCATGCTGGTCGGGAAGGACTGGAAGATAATAAACGTGCATTTGCCGGCCACAAGAAGTCGGTTGATTTTGAAGCTGCTTTTAAAAAGGCGGATGTTTTTTTAGGACTGTCCAGAGGTGGAATTGTTTCGAAGGAAATGATCAAGGTCATGGCCAAAGATCCAATTGTTTTTGCACTGGCGAATCCTGAGCCTGAGATTTCATATAAAGATGCTACTTCAGTGCGTAAAGATATTATTATGGCCACTGGACGTTCAGATCATCCTAATCAGGTAAATAACGTTCTCGGTTTCCCATTTATCTTCCGGGGTGCACTTGATGTAAGAGCAACTACAATTAACGAAGAGATGAAGCTTGCTGCGGTAAAGGCCATTGCTTCACTTGCTAAAGAGACAATCCCTGAGGAGGTAATTGAGGCCTACGGTGAGAAAAATATTTCTTTCGGTCGTGAACAGTTCATTCCAAAACCTCTGGATCCACGCTTGATCTATTATGTTGCTCCTGCTGTGGCAAAAGCAGCGATGGATTCGGGTGTTGCGAAGAATCCCATTGAAAACTGGGAGGATTATGAAATGGAGCTTAAGAATCGCCTTGGACTGGATAATAAGCTTATCCGAAATATTACGGAGAAAGCACAACGATCTCCAAAGCGCGTTGTCTTTGCTGAGGCAGATAACATTAAGATTTTAAAGGCTGCCCAGACTGCTTGGGAGGAAGGCGTAGCAACCCCAATACTATTAGGGAATAAAGGGATCATACACGACTTAATCGAAGAGTATGCGTTTGAATTTTCGGATGTAGAGATTATTGATCCAAAATCAGAGGAGGAAAAAGAACGCCGTAAAACGTTCGGACAAGCCTTCTTTGAAAAGCGCATGCGCAAGGGAATGACTGAGTATGAAGCCATTCAGATTATGCGTGAGCGTAATCATTTTGGAGCCATGATGGTTGAGATGGGTGATGCCGATGCAATGATTTCCGGTATTACAAGAAATTATCGCGATGTTGTTCGACCAGCTATTCAAACAGTAGGTCTTCAAAAGGACATGACCAAAATTGCTGGGATGTATATCCTAAGTACGAAAAGAGGGCCATTGTTCTTGGCGGATACAACGATTAACCTGAATCCAACTGCGGAAGATATTGCTGAGATAACAGCGAACGTTGCAAAAACTATTCGAAAGTTTAAGGTAACACCTAGAATTGCTTTGTTGAGTTATTCCAACTTTGGTTCATCACCAGGAGAGGATCCAAATAAAATGTCGAAAGCAGTTGAAATTTTGCATGAGATTGAACCTAATCTTGTTGTTGACGGTGAAGTACAAGCGAATTTCGCATTGAATAATGCTCTAATGAATGAGAAATTTTCATTCTCAACCTTAGCAAATAAAAAAGTCAATACACTCATTTTCCCAAATTTATCGTCTGGTAATATAGCGTACAAGTTGTTGCAGGAAATGACGGAGGGTGACGCAATCGGTCCTGTGTTGGTTGGACTGCGCAAATCCATCCATGTATTACAAATGGGATCATCTGTACGTGAGATTATTAATATGGTGAAAGTGGCCGTTGTAGACGCACAGAATAAATAAAGAAAATGATAGCACAACTGAATGGTAGGTTGATTGAAAAGAACCCAACTGATTTAATTATCGATTGCGGAGGAGTAGGGTATGAAGTAAAGGTATCGCTCAATACATTCAGTGCTTTGGGGTCTGATGAACATGTGCACGTATTCACTAAAATGATTGTTAGAGAAGATGCACAAATATTGTATGGTTTTGCTGACAAGACGGAGCGAGAGATGTTTAACCACCTCATTTCTGTATCTGGAATTGGACCGAATACAGCAATGATTATGTTATCGTCATTAATTCCTGCTGAAATTGCGTCTGCAATTCAAAATGAGGATGTCAAAACTATCCAGAGTATCAAGGGTATAGGAGCGAAAACAGCACAACGTGTTATTGTCGATTTGAAGGATAAAATGTTAAAAATGGCATTTTCGACTGAAAATATATTCAATACGAACAATACAAATCAATTTGATGCGTTAACAGCATTGGTTTCTTTGGGATTCGATAAGAAAACAGCGGAAAAGGCTATTGATAAAATCAGTACCGGTGAAGAGTCTGTCGAACAATTAATTAAAGAAGCGCTTAAAGTACTATAAATTTGAAACGGGCCGAATTACTACATATGAAACTAACAGCATGCTTCCTGCTGCTTTTTGTTGCATTGAGTTATGGACAAGGGGATGATACGACTCTTGTGTTTCCTATTCAAAATAACGTAGATCCTACGCAGACAAATGATCAGAGCTTTGATTTAGGAGATCCGAGTTCGGTGGAACAAACGATTGTTTACGATCCTGTGACGGGAACGTATGTGTTTAAAGAAACTATAGGAGCTTCTGGATTGTATTATCGAAATCCTTCCATGATGACCTTGGAAGAGTATCTTGAATACGAGCGTCAGAAATCTCTCCGTGAGAATTGGAAAGAAAAGATCGATGAGCAAACGGCAGAAAACCAGCCACTCGAGTTTCCAATCAAAATCCCGAGTAAATTATTTGAAAACTTCTTTGGTTCAGATCAAATTACGATACGTCCTCAAGGAAGTGTTGAGTTGTCCTTTGGTGTAAATTCATCACGCTATGATAACCCATTGATTCCTGTTCGTCAACGTAAAATCACACGGTTTGATTTTGATCAACAGATTAACTTGAACCTGGTTGGGCAAATAGGAACGAAGTTAAAGTTAGGGGTTAGTTACAATACGCAGGCGGCTTTCGATTTTGACAACGTTTCCAAACTGGAGTATACTGGAAACGAAGATCAGATTGTGCAATCGATCGCATTAGGTAATGTGGCACTAGAGCTACCGACATCACTTATTCAGGGTTCTCAAACGTTATTTGGTGCAACGACCAAGTTGAGATTTGGTAATACGACAGTTGATCTGATAGCCGCATCATCAAAAGGAAAGAAAACTGAGATAAACATTGAAGGTGGTGCACAGATACAAACGTTCGAATTGGGTGCTGACAACTATGAAGTGAACAGACACTACTTCACGAACATGTATCACAGAGATCATTATGATGAAGGAATGAAGACCATTCCGATTGTGAACTCTACGATTAATATTACCCGAATGGAGGTTTGGTTGACTAACCGAACGAATAACACGGAAAACACACGAAATATTATTGCATTTGCCGATCTTGGAGAGGCTGACCCTGCAAACTGGCAAGGAAGCCCGGGAGCGGCTCCAGGTTCTGCAGGGCCTAACCCAGAGAACTTACCATTGAATGATGCAAACGGACTTTATTCCTGGATTACAACGCAACCGCTTGTTCGAGGATTTTCCAATGCTGTATCAGCCTTAACCGCTCAGGGTGTTTCACCTGGGCCATTCGAGCAGGCAATTCACTACGAGAAAGTTGAAAATGCACGAAAGCTTACAGAACAAGAATTCTCATACAACGCGCAGTTAGGGTTTATCTCGTTGAATTTACCATTGAACAATGATGAGGTACTGGCTGTAGCTTATGAATACACATACCGAGGAGAAACATACCAAGTAGGTGAATTTTCTACAGATGGAATTGCAGGACAAGATGCGTTATTCTTGAAATTATTGAAACCTACCTTGACGAATCCAAAGAACAAGGTGTGGGACCTGATGATGAAGAACGTTTATTCGATCGGAGCTTATCAGGTAGATCAGCAAGGATTCAGACTGGACATGTTGTATAACAACCCAGCAACATCTTTATTGGTACCATTCTTCCCAAGTGAAGGTCTTGACCCAGACCCACCAACTGACCCTGCTATTCAGGCATTATCAGATGTTCAGCTGGTGACGTTACTGGAAATGGATAAAATCAACCAAACGAATCAGCCTTTTTCTGATGGTGTTTTCGATTTTGTTCCGATAACATTTAATGGAAACCGAGCGGAAAATGGTGGTACCATTAACACACGAAATGGACGAGTGTACTTCTCTACTGTTGAGCCTTTTGGTCAGACATTGGTAAATAAGCTGTCAGATGCCGGTGTGCCGCAGGTTGTAATTGACCGAGTTGCCTATACGGAATTATATGATTCGACACAGACAGCTGCTCAGCAGATTCCAAGTAAGAATAGATTCTCATTCAGAGGAGAATACCAGTCTTCGGTAAGTTCTGATATTCCTTTGAATACATTAAATGTTCCTGAAGGTTCGGTGACTGTTACAGCTGGTGGTATTCGCTTGACGGAAGGGGTAGACTTTACTGTTGATTATAACCTTGGACGAGTAAAAATACTGAATACCGGAATTCTTGAATCAAATACACCGATTAAGATTTCTGTAGAAAGTAACTCAGTCTTTGGATTCCAGTCGAAATCGCTATTTGGTGCTAGGGTAAGTCATCGTTTTGGCGATCGATTGAATATTGGTGCAACATGGATGAGAATGATGGAACGTCCAGTTACACAGAAAGTAGATATTGGTACGGAGCCATACAAGAACAACGTTATTGGTTTGGACTTCCAATACCGCACGGATGTTCCGTTCCTGACAAAACTGGTAGACATGTTACCAGTAATATCCACGAAAGAAAAGTCCACGTTCTCATTTAGTGGTGAATTTGCGCATTTGATTCCTGGTCAACCAAGAGCAATTGAGCGAAATGGAACTTCTTATATCGATGATTTTGAGGGAGCACAGAGTATGATCGACTTGAAATCGATTGCTTCTTGGCACTTGGCGTCAATACCAAAGGGACAACCGGATTTGTTCCCAGAAGCGACGGCTACCGATTTGTCCGCAGGATTTAAGCGATCAAAAACGGCATGGTATGTTATTGATCCAATATTCTACCAAAGTCAGGCTCAGACGCCTCAGCACATTGCAGAAGACCCTGAAATGTTGGCGGATAGTCGAATGCGTGCCATTAACCAGCAGGAATTTATGCCTGGGTGGAATCCTGAGTATGGTGCAATCTTAAATGCGACACCTTTAGAATTGGCTTACTATCCGAAGGAGCGTGGGATGTATAACTATGATACAACGAACACTGTAAATCCAGATGGGACGTTTATCAATCCTGAGAATCGTTGGGGTGGAATCATGCGTGCATTAACTACGAATGATTTTGAGCAAACGAATATTGAATACATCCAATTCTGGATGTTAGATCCTTTCAATGAGGATGCTGAAAATGTAGACCCGAACTCGATTCACAGCGGTGGAGACTTGTATTTTAACCTTGGTAACATTTCTGAGGATATCCTTCCAGATTCGCGTAAATCTTTCGAGAGCGGAAATTCTCCAACGGGAACTTCAGTTACGGATGATATGGATACGACCATATGGGCTCGCGTATCTACTCAGCAGGTTGTTGTGAACGCTTTCGACAACGATCAGAACTCTCGTATTAATCAAGATATTGGTCTTGATGGCTGGAACAATGATGACGAACGATTGCATTTTGAAAACTTTGTAAACTGGGTACAAAATTCAACATTAGATGCCGATACCAAGGCGAAGTTAATTGAAGACCCATCACAGGATGACTACAATTATTATCTAGATGATGATTATGACACCGAAGAGTTGGATATCCTTGAACGTTACAAAAAGTTCAACGGTATGCAGGGGAATTCACCTACGCAGGAAATGTCGGTTAATGAAAATGTAGATGGTTATGTGACCATGGCGACAAACTCACCTGACTTGGAGGATATTAATCAGGATAATAACTTGTCGGAATCAGAAAGTTACTTCCAATACCGCATTAGTTTACGACCTTCTGATATGGTAGTAGGTAGAAACTACATTACTGACATGCAGCCGCATGACAAAGGAGATGGTACTATTGATCGTTGGTATCAATTCAAAATTCCAATTCAGGACTTCGAGAAGAAAATTAATGGAATTACAGACTTCCGTTCTATACGTTTCATGCGTATGTTCCTCAAAGGATTTGATGAAGAAGTAGTATTGCGTTTTGGTCGTCTTGAATTCATCCGAGGGGAGTGGAGAAGGTACCTAGAGGATTTGACAGAGCCAGGTGAAGGTGTTGTGGTTGACCCTAATCTAACGTTGTTCAACATTGGTGCTGTAAACATTCAGGAGAATGATAAGCGCTCTCCAATCCCATATACAATTCCGCCAGGAATTAATCAGGAAGTTGATCCATCACAGCAGTTCCAGCGATTGTTGAATGAGCAATCATTAAGTCTTGAAGTATGCGATCTTCAGGATGGAGATGCAAGAGCAGCCTACAGAAACGTTCAGTTTGATGTTCGCGCATACAAGAAGTTGAAGATGTTTGTTCATGCTGAGGAAATGGATCCATCAAAGCCGTTAGATGATGAAGATTTGACACTCTTTATGCGTCTTGGGACTGACTTCACGGACAACTACTACGAATACGAATTGCCTTTGAAGGTCACTGAATGGGGAGCAACTGCTGACGATCAAATTTGGCCGGAAGAAGATTTCGTAGAGATCGTATTTGACGACTTATTGAACCTGAAAAAGGAGCGTAACCAACTGATTGAATCTGGTTCGGCAGGTGTATCATATGTATTGGAATATGAAGCGTATGACTCTGATACAGATCGCATGCTGCGTGTAAAAGGTAATCCAAACTTACAGGGACTTAGAACAGTAATGATTGGGGTGCGTAACCCGCACGAAAATTCGCATGCACTTGATGGCTGGTCTGATGATGGTCAAGAACATTGTGCAATCATTTGGGTTAATGAGTTACGCTTGACGGATTTCATCAGTGAAGGTGGTTCGGCTGCAACGGCCCAAATGCAGGTTCAATTTGCTGATTTTGCCAACCTCAATATGTCTGGTAACTATGCTGGAATCAACTGGGGCGCTGTGGATAGTCGAGTACAAGACCGACAACGTTTTGAGCAGATTGGATTCGATATGAATGCAAATGTTCAATTGGGTCAATTCTTTGGAAAAAGAGCTAAGGTTTCGCTTCCATTCTTCTATGGGTACTCGCTTGGAATTATCAACCCTGAATTTGATCCATTTAATCCAGATATTAAGTTGAAGGACTATGACGGCGCGACACGACGTGAGCGTGCTAAATTGGGTCAAGAATTTACGGAACGCAAGTCATACAATTTCACCAATGTCCGCAAAGAAATGAGGGCAGGAGCCACTCCAAGGTTCTGGAGAATTTCTAACTGGTCAGCTAATTATTCTTATGCAGAAGATTTCTTCCGTGATTTCAATACGAAGTCAGATCGTACAAAGACTTGGAATGGTGGTCTGAATTATAACTATGCATTTAACTCAAAACCACTGACACCGTTCAAGAAGATCAAGTTCATGAAGAAATCGAAGTGGTGGGGATTGATTCGAGATGCCAATTTCTTCTGGAAACCTAAAAATATTAGTTTCTCTACAGACATGTTGAGAAGTTACAATGAACGTCAGGTACGAAATAACCTTGTGCCTGATTACGAATTCCTTCCAGTCGTTGTTAAGCGCTTCAATTGGAATAGAGATTATGGTTTAGCGTATGACTTAACAAAGAAGTTAAAATTCAATTTCTCGGCTTCGAATCGTGCAATTTTTGCAGAAAATAATGATCGTGTCGATCGCAAGGGAGATTCAGTTTCCGTAGCTGGATATAGAAATTTCGTAGATACTATTGGTCACCAGATGAATACACTTGGTACAACAATGGACTACGCACACAACTGGAGTTTGAATTATACGCTTCCATTGGATAAAATCCCTGCGACGGATTGGATAAATGCAAGCATTAAATATTCAGCAAACTACAACTGGCAGCGCGCTCCGTTAGGACAATCAGAGTTTGGTAACACGATCCAGAATAGTCGAAACATCAATATGACTGGACAGGCAAACTTTACCAATTTGTACAACAAAATTCCTTTCTTCAAAAAGGTAAATAGCGGAGGTCGATCAACTGGAAATAGGAGAGGATCTGCCGTAAGTTCAACAAGGTCTGATTCTGGTAGTGGAGACAAAGGTACAGGTAGCTTGGTAATCAAAGATCTTGAACCAGACAAGCCGCTGGAAGAGATGACGAAGAAGGAATTACGTCAATACAATCGTAAGAACAAGCGTTATCGAAGAAAGCAAAAACGTGATCAGAAGAAGAAGGAACGTGCGAAGAAAAAAGTAAACCCAGTGGCTGGTTTCGCGGCTAGATTGTTAATGACCGTGCGAAATGTTTCTGGAACTTATGCCTTGACTGATGGGACGATGCTTCCTGGATACAATCAACGAACTTCTGTACTTGGATTTAGTCCTAGTTTTGATACTGAAATGAGCGGATTTATCTTCGGTCGTCAGCGCTATGATCTTTGGGGTAGAGAAACTGGATATAATGTTGCTAGAACAGCGGATAACAATGGTTGGTTGGTACAGAACGAAAACATCAACCAGCAGTTCACGACTTCACACTCTAAGAACTTACGTCTTTCGGCAACCTTAGAGCCTATTAAAGACGTTTCAGTGGAATTGACGGTGACGAGAAACTTCCAAACAAATATTGGTGAGTTCTATCGATACAACCCAATAACAGATGATCATGAAAGTCAAAGTCGTGTAGAAGTTTCTACACTCACTTATTCAAATGTTTCGATAGGTTCAGCATTTACTACATTGGGAGAAGGTTATCAGTCGTCTGTGTTCCAGAGTTTATTAGACAACAGAGCGGAGGTATCGCGAATTTTAGGAGAGCAGAATCCTAATTCAGCATTGTTAAGTTCAGGATACTATGACGGGTATGGAGGAACGCAACAAGAAGTCGTACTGGGAGCATTCCTTACATCTTACACGAATAGAGGAATTAATCAAAAGAATGTGAATCCATTGAAGAACACGCCACTTCCAAATTGGTCGGTGAACTATAATGGATTGAAAAAGTTCAAGTTCTTGAAGAAGCATGTGAGAAACTTCGTACTGCGCCATGCATACAACTCTACTGTGAGCATTTCAGGGATGCAAACAAACTTATTGGCTGAGTTTGATTCAGATGGAAACGCTGTTGCTAGAGACTTAAATCAGAATTTCATTGCATCGATGCAAGTTCAAAACGTAACCATCTCAGAACGTTTCTCTCCGTTAATCGGATTTGATGCTACATGGGTGGTTAAAGGACAAGGATTGATCACGAAGTTTGAGTATAAGAAGGACCGTAACTCTACGTTATCACTTAACAATAACCAGGTTACTGAAGTACTTGGTGAGGAGTGGGTAATTGGTGTAGGTTATAAATTCAATAAGGTGAAGCTTCCGTTCAAGAAATGGGATGTAGAACCAAGTCCTGTAAATATTCGCTTCGATATGTCTTTCCGTGACAACCTTACGGTTATTAGAAAGGTAGTTGAAGAAACAGATCAGGCAACGGCAGGTCAGAAAGTAATATCGATTAAGGCATCTGCAGATTATAACCTATCACGTTATTTGACAGTAATGTTGTATTACGATCAGACATTAAATACACCGAAGATCGCGACGTCTTACCCAACAGGAAATTTAAATGCTGGGTTACGTCTAAGATTTAACCTTGCCGGAGTACAATAGTATGACCATTCGTCCCGCCCAAAAAAATGACGTTCCAGAAATCCTTGAACTGATCAAGGGACTCGCTGAATATGAAAAGGAACCGCATGAGGTAAAGAATACGGTTGAAGGACTTACACACGATTTGTTTGAAGCTAACTATTGCGAGGCAATAGTTGCTGAAGCAGAGAATAGGATCGTTGGTTTTGCCTTGTATTATACATCATATTCTACTTGGAAGGGACCTTGCATATACCTGGAAGACTTATACGTTTTGCCTGAAATGAGGAATCACAGAGTTGGATCCAAATTATTTGATGCAGTCGTGAACATAGCAAACGAACGCAAAGTTGCACGAATGGATTGGCAAGTATTAGATTGGAACGATATTGCAATAGAATTTTACGAACGAAAAGGCGCTTTCATTGATAAGAACTGGTACAATGTTCGTTTGTTTTTTCGGGAAAATGAGTTAAAATGAATGTGCTTATTGCGGGAGGAACGGGACTGATTGGAAGTCGATTAACTGAGTTACTTCTGGCACAAGGGCATGCTATCAAAATTCTGACAAGAAACCCTAGAGCCGACCATCATGTTGCCTGGAACCCGGCAACGAAAGAATTGAATACAGAGGCCGTTCGTGATATTGAAGTCATCATTAATTTATGCGGTGCAGGAATTGCAGAAAAAAACTGGACAAAGAAGCGCAAAAAAGAGCTGCTCCATTCACGAATTGACCCAATCCAGTTTCTCTTTGAAAAGCGCTCCGAATTTCCCCAGTTAAAGCATTTTTTGACAGCATCTGGTATCTCTTGCTATGGATTCGATACAGATAACGAACCCTATGCAGAGACGGATCCGTTTGGTCCAACATACATCGATCAATTGGTCAAACAATGGGAGGCTGCCGCGGATCTTTTTCAAGAGCATGTTTCAGTAACAAAATTACGCATAGCAATTGTTCTCAGCAGTCAAGGAGGAGCGGTTGAGCAATTAGTCCGCCCGATGAAATGGAATATGGCTGCAGCATTAGGCTCAGGAAAACAAACAATTCCCTGGATACATATTGATGATGTGGCGTTGGCATTCATTCATTTGATGGAGAATAATACAGAAGGCACATTTAATGCGCTTACGGACAACACTTCAAATAGGGAGCTTACAAAAGCACTGGCCCACCGCCTTGGTAAAAGAATTTGGATGCCCAATGTTCCTGGTTTTCTGTTAAAACTGATGTTGGGAGAAATGTCGATTATCTTACTGAAAGGGGTAAAAGTATCCAATGATAAGCTTATCAATTCAGGGTTTAAGTCTCGTTATGAAAACCTTGAGACTGCAATAGAGGCATTGGATTTTTGATGTAAAACAGTTGTTTAGAATAGGGCATTTGCCCTATATGCTTTGATCGACACCTTCCATATTTTTGAGATCAACAAAACCCACAAACAAAATTAATATGAACACTAAATCGATCTTCGTTGTTGGATTACTATCTATCGGGTTCTTATTCGGCGTAACATCGTGTAAGAAGAAGGGATGCACGGATGACACAGCAACAAACTACAACTCGAGTGCAGAAGTGGATGACGGTTCTTGTCAGTATGCAACACCGACAGCCTCAGCGACGGCTCCAGGAGGGTATACCCCAAATTATACCGGGACTTTTGCAGCCTTGATTGGAATTAAAACGATTTCAACAACCTCTACTCCCATTGGACCAATTGATACCGAAATAGGCACAGCCGTTGCTGTATTCAGTGAAGATGGTGGAGCAAATTTCATGTCAGCCGGGACGGTAGATGCAAATTCAAATAACTTGACAGCCCAATCAAATGATTCCTATGTTTATGTACCAGGTACATCTAATCCAAATGGGATTTCATTTGGAAGCACTGTAGACTGGAACGGTACTGGTGCTGCCTGGCCTACGTTCAACGCGAGCACTTCACAGGGCTTTTCCACTGTTGCTGAAATAAGTTCCGGGGATGTGGATTTATCTACTTCTTATACAGCGTCTTGCCCTTCCGTTTTAAATGCGGATTCAGTCTATTTTGGGGTATATGGACCAGATGGGACGGCGTTTGTGATTGTAGCCGGAGGAACATCTTCGCACACTTTTAACGCTGCTGATATCTCAGGATTGGGTTCAGGTCAAGGATACGTCCAGATCGTTGGAATCAATTATGACCCTCAAACAATCGGTGGAAGATCCTATTGGCTCTTAAATGAAACTGTAAGAACTAAATCAGTCTCATTGAACTAAGATGCGTCATATTGTATGGAAAAAAAGGCTCTGAACAAGGGCCTTTTTAATGCACTATAGTGTCTAAAGAATTCCCGAACTTATCATAATTAATGTGCAATCCGGAAAGTTTATCTTCTACATAATTCTTCTTTTCATAGAGCCAGCCTTCTTCATGGTAGTTAAGCTCTTCTCCGTGCTTTTTTCCATGCTTAAAATATCCAATGCGGGAAATGTTTCCATTGTCCCAATAACTTTTGAAAACACCATCTTTTAGGCCATTTTTATATTCACAAACGTATCCCAGTTGCCCGTCAGGATAGTACCAGTATTCCTTGTTATTTTTTTGAGGAAGATTCTTTAAATGCGTAATAATTTTTTTGGCAACGGCTTCATGTCCTTTGTTGTTCAAATGTGGATCAAGAATATAGCGCTCTTTTGCGGTAATCGATCCGGTAAGATCAAGAAAGGATATTTGGTCGTGTAGGGTAGAACCATGTTCCTTTTCCAGAAGTTTCGCAACAGCATCAATGAATGCACTGTGACAGTGTTCCGCCTCAATACTGAAAAGAATAATACTCACATTTGCAGGAATCGAGGTCGAATGCTTCAGTACGTTCAGGAATGCACGTTCTTCACTGATCTGAGGAACTTTATGTTTCGCTTTCCATGCTTTTCCTTCTTGTTTGCTTTCTTCTTTGGATCGTAGTAATGGTATAACAGAAAGGAGATGTTTGAATGGATAGTAACTTGTATTTTCCGTGTTTTGATCAACAGATTGATTCCAGCGCTCTTTCGATGATGTAACTAGTGAGTCTTCAGCAATATAGAACTGCTTGTTTTCATTATAGTCATTTGGACAGTATTGCATTAGGATGAATTGAACACTATCCATTTTTACTTTTTTCAGGGCATGCACCTCTCTGGCTGTTCCATAAGATGAGACCCCCATATTGAGTGTTTTAAGTCCTAGTTCTTTTTCAACAATTTCAGGAAATGTCTCATTTTGTTCTACGCCCCACCCCATAGTGTAAGAGTCGCCCAATGCGATTATTTTAGGATATTGAAGAGAGGATTCATCGTCTCTGCACCCAGCGCTATTGACAAGGTATTCATTGTCGAATTCTCGGTTAGAAAAGCGAAACTTACCTGGCCTAAGCTCATAGAATAAGTCTTCGGAAAACTGCGTGCAGTTGGGCTCAAATTGTAAGATACTGCGATCTAATTGACTGTAATAGGTCTTTAATGATGGTAACAACCAATCTGGTGCCTTTTGAGGATGGTTGAGATAATATCGAAGAAATAGCTCACCCGAGCAAAGAATAATCAGCACCACGAGCAGGTTGTACAGCACAATCTTCCAGTGTCGTTTTTTAATTCTCATGGCTCCCAAGAGCGATTAAAGAAGGTCATTGGCCAAATTAGCCAGTTCTGAACGTTCTCCTTTCTCCAGTTTGATGTGAGCGAACAGGGGTTGTCCTTTCAGGCGATCTACAAGATATGCTAGCCCGTTACTGTTTTCGTCCAGGTAAGGTGTATCAATTTGATTCACATCTCCCGTAAATATAATCTTGGTGTTTTCTCCAGCACGTGTAATAATGGTTTTGATCTCATGAGGTGTTAAGTTCTGAGCCTCATCAATAATGAAGATGATGTTCGACAAACTTCTTCCACGAATGAATGCAAGAGGAGAAATAATGATCTTACCACTTTCTTCCAGTTCCAGAATAGCTTTGTGTTTTCGTTCATTCTCACCAAACTGCGACTTAATAAACTTGAGATTATCCCATAACGGCTCCATATATGGTCCAATTTTATCATTGGCATCACCAGGAAGAAACCCAATTTCCTTATTGGACAATGGAACGATTGGTCGTGCTAAAATAATTTGATGAAATTTCTTGCTTTGTTCTAACGCTGAAGCCAAAGCCAGTAGTGTTTTTCCAGTACCCGCAACACCCTGCAAGGCAACAAGTCGTATTGCTGGATTCAATAAAGCATTTAATGCGAAGGCTTGTTCTGCATTTTTTGGTTTCACTCCATAAACGAATTCTTTTTCGATGCGTTCAATTTGATCCAGATGTGGATTGTAAACAGCTAGTGATGACGATTTCCCATTCTTTAGAATGTAATACCCATTCGCAATCTTCCGTGTTCCGAGAATACCATCTTCATCAATTTTCCCTTTGGTAAATATTTGGCGAATCTGCTCAGACTCCACATTTTCAATGGTGTAAACACTTGATTTTTGAGCAGTATCTGAAGTCACTTTTCCTGTCTCATAATCTTCAGCAATAAGCCCAAGTGCTTTTGCCTTAATGCGTAGGTTGATATCCTTTGTCACCATAACAACATCACGCTTTTTTTCACTCTCCTTTAGCGCAAGTGCGGCATTAATGATTTTGTGATCGTTCTTCCCACGGGCGTAAATATTTTCGGCATCCAATCCAGAAGGTGTCATTTCAAATATGACTTTAAATTTACCCAATCCGGTTCCAAGCGCAATCCAATCCTGAAGACTACCACTTGTTGACATTTTATCAATGAAGCGAATAACCTCTCGAGCAGAAAAGTTCTTTGTGTCATTTCCTATTTTGAATTTATCCAATTCTTCCAAGACAGTAATTGGAATGGCAATATCATTCTTACCGAACGTTGTAATTGATTGGTGGTCGTGAAGTAGAACGGAAGTGTCAAGGACAAAAATTTTTTTTCGCTTTGCAGATGTCGAACCTGCCGATTTAGTGCTTCTAGGCATAGGGATAATTTTCTATTAAGTTAGCGGGATATTGTCCAAATGATACGATAGAATAAACCGAGTTATTGACAGTGTTATGTTGAACGGTCAACTTAGCGTTTCAAGTCATAATCTAATGCACTCTGTATCACGAACAATAGGTCTCTAAAACGGCTTTCTGACATGCTAGTTAACTGAAAATGACCAATTTGTTTACGTTGTGTAAAGTCCAGTAAATCTTGCGCATCTTTCAATTGTCTACCTTGTATTACGCCAACTAACGGAGTGTTTTTTTGTACATCTAAGTACAGAAAATCTTTCTTTAACGAATAAAAGGGGATTCCATGTTTGATCTTGTGCTGAATACCGGGGTGCGCATTAATGATGAAGTCATGCACTTGTTCTAAGAGCGCGGCGTGATCTGCTCCTTTTTCAAATAAAAAGTAGTCAATTGTCATTCTTCAATTTCAGCAATATTATCGGAAACGATTTTTTTCAGCGGAAGGCGAATTCTTCCATAAACTGTTTTTACAGAAGTGGAATCAATGAAAAACTGTACCGGAGTATAATCAAAGGTCCACATAATTTCGTTCGTACTATCAGGAGTAACAGCAGGCCTATATCGACTAGTGTGGAAGACGAGTGAACTATCGGTCGTGTGAAGATTCAGTGGCGGAGAAAACAATAGACGGTATTTAGACTCGTATGCTGTAAGAATTCCCTTGTCTTCAATTAGTTTAAGGAAGGAGGACAAGCGGTCATTGGTTGAGAGAAAAAGGGAGAAGCCTGAGACTTTAACTTTTCTATACTTCTCAACTTCTGTTACATTGAAGTTCTCATCGAGTTCTGATTCAACATAGCGCTCATGAATTACTTCCAGCCCTCCTTGTCTAAAAGCAACGTCTCCTTCCCACGTATTTAAGAATTGTTGAAGCGGGAAGCTTATTTTGCTCGCCAGTTTTTTCATGACCTTATAAATTGGATCGTTAGGTCTATGTCTCAAACGGTCTACGTCAAAATGAAGATTGATCAAGCGCTTTGTATATTCCTGAGGGTAGAAAGATGGTCCGACCGGATTTGCTTGAAATGATAAAGAATCATTTTGTGTGATTACCGTATTGAATACTAAACTACTTGAGTCATTGGATAACGTTATATACGCCGATGCAATTCCTTGCTCATCAAATTCATCTGATGAAACGCTGGCAATGAGTCCTTCATTGTGTGTATTATTTTCTTTTATGAATTTTTGCCACCGTGGAGAGACATCATTGTGCTTTGCATGGATCACGCGTTGTAATATTTTATCAAGCTGATGTCCCTGATAAAGAAGCATCCAATCATTGCCATAAACAACGGAACCATTCAATTCGGAAGAGCTGTATACCCTGAAGTTATCTACTTCTCGTACCGATATACCTACAAACTTCTGAAGGTTCTCAATGCCTTCTCGCACTTTGCTGCTATCTCTTACGGATACCATTACCCCCCAATCGTCGGGAAGATTTTCTTTTTCATTCATGAAGAAAAAGACAGGTGACTGAACATCTAGTCCATAGTTTTTTCCCTGACTTAGAATGAAGTCAGGTGAGATAAGATCTCTGAAGGGGATTTTATAGTAAAAAAGGTTCTCAGAAAGAGACGACGAAAGTTGTAAAACATCAGAAATACCGATAATCTCTGCATCTGGTAACCGATCGTAGATGCTAGGAGGCGGGGCTTCCTCTCCTTTCCACGGTTGCCATATCAGTAATCCAGCAAGGCCAGCAGCGAGAACAAAAATCAGGAATAGATTCCGATACATGTTCCCTGCTTATTTGGAGATAACATATAAACTATTAATGAGGTCCAGAATATACGTTCCGGCATCATCTTGAACGTCGGTAAAATCGTAAACTAAATCAAAAGATGTCTCCCGGTTGGAAGTTTGCGAAGAAGAGAACTCTACGCGCCCCGATTTTCCGCGGATTACATCCATCATCTCATTTTCTTCATCATCAAAAAGTTCTCGCGGAACATTTTCGATCGCCTTGCTTAAATCAGCGTGACCGTAAATAAAGCCGCTTTTTTTGGCTTTTTTCATAAGTGATTTATCTAATGACTTACTCCCATATCCATCGATGTGATTCTTAACGAGTGATTCATTATTGGTGACAATGAACAATCCATTTTGAACGGTGATATACATTGGAGCCGCATTCAGAATAGCCTTGTCAAACACCCAGTACTCGCCCTCCTTTCTACAACTCTCTTCCGTGCGTTCTGCATGGCGCAGGATGATTTCTGGAATCTCAGTTCTTTCCGTCGAGAAGCCGAGCGTGAATATGGGCATATCTTCTTC
The DNA here is from genome assembly GCA_002427735.1 of Flavobacteriales bacterium UBA6051. GTDB lineage: Bacteria > Bacteroidota > Bacteroidia > Flavobacteriales_D > Crocinitomicaceae > UBA4466. The sequence continues at coordinate 408,063 of DIYP01000016.1, read as the reverse complement.
TGCCTCAACTTCTTTTTCGGTATACTCAAACGTTTCTTCATCGTAATCGAAAACAAATTTTTGTGTTTTCACTTTTTGAATTCCATCATAGGTGCCGAACATACTTCCTTTGTAGGTTCCAAAAATGGCATCCTTATTCATTAGCTCATCTAACAATTCCATGAGCATAAGTCTGGAAGAAAAAGAATAACTTTTTTCAGCTTCTTTCTCCAAAAGAGGATGAAAGATGTCATACATTTGATCGTAAGCTTGGCGTAAGTTGACGTGATAAGTGAAAAATGCACTATTATCTTCACTGATGTATTTGAAAACGTTCTTATCAAATTTAGTGTCGGTCATACTTGCGTAGACTGAACCCAATTCTTCACCATATTGGGCATTTAACTTAAGGTTCACGGAATTTTCATTAATGAAGAGGTCACCAAGAATTACATTCCCAGTATACAATTCTTCCAAACTTCTGTAGAACCCAGGATAAAGGCTTTGAACAAAAGAAAAGTCATTGGTTTTTCTAAAAGTTTTCGAATTGTCGAGGAAGAAAACACTTTCCGAAGTATGTGCTATTTGTTCTTTAAACTGAGGAGAGTTTGACAAAAGATTGTCTCCATTTTGAAAAAGATCATCGCAAACAGCCTTTAGGTATTGTTCTTGAAGCACTAACTCTACAGAGTCCAGTAATTCATAATACGTTTTTTCAGTGGGATCTTCGTCTGCAACTGGAAGCTCTTTGTTTTCAATAGGTGTTGAAGTATTTTCTTCGATTTCCATTTCATCAAAAAATTCAATGGCTTCTGGATCAGGACCTACTTCTTCTGGTTTCCCAAGACCTTCTATTATTTCTAGGGTTTCATCAAGCTCACTCCATGGCCAATCATTTCCACGAGCATACCAAATGGAGTCTGTCATGGCATTCACAGTTTCCATATTTGGTGTAACTCTGAAAAGCACCCCGGTATTTCCTTTTACTGCAATTCTATTAAAATAAGAAACGTAGAAATCGACACCACTGTAATTGCTTTCAGACTTTTGAAAGTCATCAAACACTTCAAATAATTGTGTTGTGTTATCAATTCCAAATGAAAAACCAGCAACTTCAAACGCATCATCTCTCCCGAAAAAGATATTGAGTTTCTGATCGAAATCAATGCCTGAATCCTTGAGTGTTTTGCCTGAAGTAGATCCATCGAACAACTCTTGTTGAAGCTCTTCCATGAACTCATATTTCACCAGTTCATCTAAGGAGATTTTTTGCAACAAATTAACGTTGTTGATACTAAAGACAGAAAATGCTTGCTTAGGTACAAGAGCGGCGGATGATTGTGAAAAAGCAAAGCTGGAAAAAAGCGCCATTATACTGGCAATGAGTACTTTCATGGTAGATTTCTTTTTCCCGTTGATTGAACGAGAATTACATGCACAAAAATACAAAATTTGAAGCCTGACTAATTAGACGCGACGAGATAAATGGCGTTATCGAGCAGATTGGGATTTTGCGTTAGCGAGTATGGGTCCGTACGTAACATTACGGCCATTCGATTTTTAGAGACAACACAGCGGTCGTTCTCGCATTGATCCACTTCTTTATAGAATCTGGTAATAGATGTATATGAACCATTTTTCAGCAAGGCACGGTCTTCTGTGTTTATTTCTTTTGCCTTTTGAACAGTAATTTGCGGAATAGAACGAACCAGCTTATCTTCTTCAAAGGTCAACCATGTTTCTTCTAGTTCAGGTAAGCTTTTGTTGCCATTTTCCGATTTAATCACTTCATGTATGGCGTTTTGCAATGCCGAGAGCGAGCTGAAATCACATTTAAGCTTGAAAATATAATTGTTGTAATCAGCACTGAACGTCACTTCTGAGATGCCTTCTTTTGTTCTTAGAAGGTCAACTACATTGTTGAATTTTTCTGAAATTTCTTCTAGCGAAGGCACACGCTTACCATCTAAACTATCCAGTGCAAGAAGCGAATTAATTTTCACCTTGCTCGAGCTGAGGTTGATATTGTACTTGAATGTTCCGCTGCCATCTTCATTCAAGGAAAGGTCATCAATGATTTCAATACAGCTCGTTAGACTGATCAGCAGCGATAAAATGAAAAACCAGCGTAAGGTCATACTACAAATGTATACTTTTCACCTGTAAGCAAAAACAAGACCGAATTCCGGTATTTGCCATGGAACTCCATTCAATATTGATCTCAAAGGCTACGTTGTAGTGTAAATACGCTATATTTGCATTTCAAATAAAATGTATGTCAGACGTAAACAAAATTTCAACAGATAAGGCGCCAAAGCCTGTAGGATTGTATCCGCACGCGCGTAGAGTTGGTGACTTATTGTTTTTGTCAGGAGTTGGGCCGCGTGTTGCAGGATCAGACGAGATTGATTCTGCTGTGCCAGAACTAAAACTAGATAAAAATGGAAATTTCTTAGCGTTCGATTTTGAGGCACAATGTCGAAGTGTTTTCGATAATGTTAAGGTTATTTTGGAAGAATCTGGTTCCAGTTGGGATCAGCTCGTAGATGTGACTGTTTTTTTAGTCAATATGAAGCGTGACTTTCATGTATACAATAAGATTTACGCCGAATACTTTAAGGATAACCTACCGTGTAGAACGACGGTTGAAATCAATTCTTTGCCAACACCAATTGCCATTGAATTGAAGTGTATTGCAACAATTAAGAGTTAAAAAGATATGTTAGGATTTATTGTACGATGCGCCATTGCATTGGGTATTTTAGTGAGTACGTTTTTCCTGTTCTATACAGGATATTGGGGGTGGGGAATAACCATGATCATTCCATTGATTTTTGTTGGTTTTTCATTTTTTAGAAATGAAAACATGATTCTGGCATTGAATGCGATGCGAACAGGTGATACTGATAAGGCCAAGCGCTATATCAATAAGATTTCTGCTCCACAGTTTTTACCTCGCAAGCAGCACGCTTATGTTGTGTTTTTGAAGGCTGTTTTGAATACACAGGAGCTTGGACTGGCACAAAGTGAGCAGATGCTTCGAAAAGCAATGACTTTGGGACTAAGAACAGGTCAAGACAATGCGGTTGCACGTATGCACCTTGCTGGAATTTGTGCGCAAACTGGAAGAAAAAAGGAAGCACTTTCTTTGCTTTCCGAAGCGAAAAAACTTGATTCATCTGGGATGATGAAAGATCAAATCAATCAAATGCAGCGACAACTGCAGGTGGCTCCATCCAAGAATCAAATGCGCATGGCTCAGATGATGGGAGGACGAAGAAAAACTCCGCGCAGATAATAGTTCTTAAATCGGAGCATTCATTATCCAATGAGTGATAGGCTATACACAACTGGTTGGGAACACTATGAGCTCATCGATGCCGGTGGTGGTAAGAAGTTAGAGAGGTGGGGAGATATCATAACTATTCGCCCAGAAGTACAAGCTTATTTTAATTCGGTAAAATCGTTTGATGAATGGGCGCAATTGGCGCATTGGGAATTTGTACCCAAGGGAAAGACAACTGGTGAATGGAAAAGACGAAAACTTAATGCTCCAGAGAAATGGTCAGTGAGTTATGAGGGACTGTCCTTTCAACTGCACTTGACTAAATTCAAGCATATAGGACTTTTCCCTGAACAACGCGCTAATTGGGATTTTATCAGGGATTTTTTAGCAGAAGATGATCGCTTCTTAAATTTATTTGCATACACGGGGGCTGCATCACTTATGGCACAGAATTGCGGAGCAGAAGTATTGCATGTCGATTCTGTCAAACAGCTCATCGGTTGGGCAAGAGAGAACATGGAGCTTTCTGGTTTATCCAATATTAAGTGGGTGCATGAAGATGCACTTAAGTTTGCAAAAAGAGAAGTAAAGCGAGGCCACTCATTTTCAGGTATAATTATGGATCCGCCAGCATGGGGGATTGGTGCCAAAAAAGAAAAATGGAAATTGGAGGATAAGTTGGATGAATTAATGGAAGCAGCAGCCAGCTTAATAGGGAAAAGTGGTTTTCTGATTCTCAACACATATTCTCCCAAAGTGAGTTTGGAAATGTTGCGCAGCCTTGCTGATAAGCACTTTAATCACCAGACCTACCAAGTGAGTGAGTTGTGGATGAAAACAACTACCGGGAAGGAGTTATATTACGGAAACTTGCTTCGCGTCAAAAATGACTAAACGTCTGGCTCGGGTGGTAAGGTTTTTAAAAGTACCATATTGTTATTGAGCGTAATCGAATCCAAAACCGCATCAACTCGCATCGATTTATCCTCATCCGACATGTCTTCATGGTAACCAATGGTGGCGTAATCATCCATGGCAATTCCATCGAAAGATTTAACGAAAATCATTGTTTCAAATGGCTTGGCAAATTGCATATTTGCCTGTAGCCCATCGAAATCATAAAAGTAGGTCTTAATTGGGGAAAGAGAATTAGCATTGGTCACCAGTACAAGCTGCATGATAGCCATTGACTCATTTGCATTTTCAGTTCCAGATGCAATCGCTTCCAGGTGGCTTTTTACTTTTTTATAATGATCGTCTTTGATTAGTTTGAATTTGTCTTGTCTGCCGATTTCATAAATGTTGCCAGCATCGTCTTTATACTGCGATTCGAGAGCAAACAGGTCATCGATATCATTCGGAATTTTATCGAGAGAAATAGGAACATTGAGTAACTCAACCTTTAGTCGGAAATCGGGCTCCAAGCCCATATTTCTTGCAGTATTCTGAATGTTCTCCATAAAGTTGGAGTCATTCATTTGGTCTGAAATACTTGGACGATTATTATACCGAACAATGGCGAGAATGATGGAAATTACACCAACAATGATTGAAATAGCAGCGTGAGAACTTTTCATGGCTCAAATTAGGTTTCTTAAAGCTAACAAAAAAAGCATTTACTGCTTGAGTATTTTATCAGCAAGTACATTGCTGAGTTTAAAGTAGCTTTCATGTGTCCATCCACCTACATGTGGAGAGAGAATAATATTTTTTGAAGCCAGCAAGTACTTAAAATCATCATTCATTTCCTGATCAAAAAACGACTCAAAGCTGGCCTTTTCATATTCCAATACGTCTAGACATGCACCTAGCACTTTCCCATTCTTTAAAGCCGAAACGAGGGCACTGGTCTTCACTACTTTTCCCCGCGCAAGGTTGATCAAGTATATAGGTTTTTGAAATGAAGCAAAGAATGATTCATCCGCTAAGTAAAGCGTCTCTTCTGTTTGAGGAATGTGAAAACTAATCACATCGCATTGGGCAAAGAGCTCATCCATGCTGACCTCAGATACGTGGTCATCACCATAGCCCTTCTTGTACTTATCGAAAGCGAGAACGGTCACATCAAAGCCGCGTAGTTTTCTGGCAAATGCGGATCCATTGTTTCCGTAACCGATTATTCCCACTGTTTTTCCATCCAGTTCAATGCCACGATTACGCTCTCGGTTCCATTGACCATTTCGGACTTCAACATCCGCAGTATGTAGTTTATTGAATAGAGCGAGTAACATTCCCAAGGCATGTTCCCCAACTGCATTTCTATTTCCTTCCGGGGCGTTATAGAGTTCAATATTTCGAGATTGACAATAGGCTTCATCAATATTTTCCATGCCAGCTCCCGAGCGTGCTATGAACTTCAGATTTACAGCGCTGTCAAGAAAGCTCCTGTCCATTCGAAATCGTGATCGAATGACAATACCCACGGCATCAGTGATAAGATTCAAGCATTCGTCTTTGGATAATGAAGTAGCGTCAATGCATTCGTATCCTTTACCTGTCAAACGCTCCTCCAGAATAGGATGTACCGTGTCTAGAAATATAACCCTCATTATACACCGTACATTAAGATACCGATGGTCAAATAAATGAAAAGACCAAGAACATCATTGAGGGTTGTGATAAAGGGACCTGTGGCTAAAGCAGGATCTATTTTGTATTTGTTCAGCAAAAGTGGAATCAACGTCCCAAAGACTGCGGCGAATAAGATAACCGTAAAAAGTGATATGCTTACAACAAGTCCGAGTGTCGAACTGTCAAAGAAATGTGCAATGCCATAAATGATAATAGACAGCACCAACCCATTAACGACACCTACAAGTGATTCCTTTCCAATTTTCTTTAAGATGGATCCAAACTGGTCAGTTCCTCTTGCTAGCGATTGAACAACAATAGCTGATGATTGCACGCCAACATTTCCTCCCATTGCTGTGATAAGTGGGATAAAGAAGGCAAGTGCCGGAACTTTACTGATTCCTCCTTCAAATCCTGAGATGACCTGAGCCCCAAATATTCCACCTAACATTCCTATCAATAACCATGGCATTCTTGCGCGTGAGATTCTCCATACGCTATCACTGGATTCGATATTCTCGGAAATACCAGAAGCAAGTTGGAAATCTTTGTCTGCTTCATCCATAATTACATCAACGACGTCATCAATGGTGATTCGACCAACCAGCTTATTCTGCAAATCCACAACAGGAATAGAAACGAGGTCATATTTCTCCATTATTTTCGCTACATCTTCACTATCGTCGCTTGTTTTCACCGAAATAACATTCTTATCCTGATACAGATCGGCAATTTTTGTGGTTGGACTTGCGAACAATAGGCGTTTAAGTGATAAGAAGCCGAGAAGCTTGTTCGTATCGTCGACTACGTAAATGGTAAATATCTTTTCTACATCTTCGGCTTGTCTTCTTAACTCTACCACGCATCGGTTTACAGGCCAATCAATTCGGGCCTGAATAAACTCTTTCTGCATTAGACCACCAGCGGTGTCCGGGTCGTAATTTAAAAGATCAACCAGGTCTTCAGCAGCTTCATCATCATCGATATGCGAGATGATTTCCTCAATCTTTTCTTCAGGGAGTTCATTGATGAGGTCAGCGGCATCATCAGAATCCATTTGTGTAATCTGATCAGCAATTTCCTTAGAAGAAAAAGTATTAATGACGTACTCGCGAAGATCCTCATCCAATTCCATGAGCAAGTCTCCTTGCGTTTCCTCATCGAGTAGGCCATACACATAGGCTGCTTCTTCATGTTCGAGCTCATCCATCATTGCGCCAATATCTGCGTAATGAAGTTCGAAAACATGCTCTTTCATCCATGCGACATCCTGCTTTGCTATTGCAAGCTGCAGGGCATCAAGATATTCTTTGGTCAATTCGAACCGCATGGACGAAAATTTGCTGCAAAGTTAACACTTTTGAATCGCTCTTTGGGGAAAGAGCTTATTCCGTCTTAACGAATCGAGTTGTTCGTTGTGCGGTCAGAGGGAAGAACCGAACAAAAAAGGCCGTAAAAAAAGGCGCAGAACACTACTCCTGTTTGCGTCTCCAGCGTATCTTCAGTCAAAAAAGAAATTAGTGCTATTGTTAAGAAAAGCACACCGAGTATTTCTTTTTTTGAAATGTTGGTAGTCATCATTTTGAAATGAAACCACAGAAAAATGAGAAGCCCTGGAATTCCAAATGTGAGTCCTACCGTTAAGTACATATTATGGGTTCTATGCCTGTTTTCCTCGCTAAGTGGAGAATTATTCTCTTGGTAATAACGATTAAATTCGTCTTGTACATCTCCAGTACCAACTCCGAGTAATACATTTTGTGCAAAGATTCCCGCACCTGCTTTCCAATATTCCATGCGCTCAAGAAGCGAGTTTCCATTAGGGTCTTGCTCATTGATAAGCTGGTACTTTATTCCATACAATCGCCCAATGAGTCCGTAGTTCTTTGAACTAGCTACTCCGCTTTCAATTAAGTCGATTTCTTCATCAGACAAACGAGCAAGGCCTTCAGCATCTTTCGTAAGTTCTTTTGATGTCAAATAACGCATCAATGTAAAACGAATGGGTTGCTGCTTATTGTCTAAACCTTCATAAGGTATTGAAGAGCGCTTTGGCCAATCGCGAATCAGTTCTTCCTCACACAAATACCAATACAACGGTGTTCCGGTTTCGGGAGAAATAACTCGGTCGTAATGAACGTAGAGATTACCTTCTGCCGTATGTGTTGGGAGATTTTTAACAATTTCGGAATCAATCTTTATTGGAGTGAACAGCCAGATGCCAATTGCCACGGTAGTCAATGAAAATAGTGATAAAAGCCCTAATGCCAGCACTTTTCTTCTACCCCAAAGAAGATAAATGGTAAACGCTAAAAAAACTCCAGCCAGTGTGGCAACACCGGCGATTACTTGACTGTAATACGTGTAATAGGAAAGCCAGATAATAAGAGCTAGTGCGAAGAGTCTCCCCCATTGTAAAAATTTTAAAAAGTACAAGAGAATGGCAACGCCCATAGAAACGATAATTCCAAACCTTACATGAGAGTTGAAAAGTGACATTCCCCGTATATCATCGTATTGATGTTCACCAAACCAGTGCTGATACATTCCGAAATTGATAAAGGAAACGATGAGTACCGACACCAAAAAAGCAACAAGAACTAGATGAAAATCCAAGCGACTTTTCAGTGGTCTTGCGACGATCATGGTTGGGATAACAAGCAACGGAATTTTCACTCTCAAATCATGGAAGGCATAAGCCGTGTTTTGCGACCAAAGAATGGCGATGACATGAAGAATAAAAAAGAGAACAAGAATCCAATACAGACGGTTGCTTCTAAGGTTTTTCCACCAATCCAGGAATTTGGCTTCGAGCACCATGTTGAGAGCTATAAAAACCATAGATGACGACATAACCACCTTATTCATTGGAATACCGAAGGCTACTCCACACAGCCCAAGGATATGTAAATAACGATGAATATTGTCTCCGAAAAATCGGCTCAACATAGATTAAGTAGAAGTTCTGGTTTGAGTTACAAACGACTAATTCCCGAGAATAGTATTGTACTCAGAAATATTTTCCAGAATCGACTTAGATTCCTTGATGAAATCATCTTGGCGGAAGGCATTTTCTGCACGACCACTTTGATAATAATAGCGCGAAACAATTTCATTTTCAAGGATGGATGTTATCTGATCCTTAAACTTCTCAAGGTCGCGTTCCTTTGACGGGACAACAGCGGCCATAAGAGCATCGTACTCAGATTTTGCATCTTCATAGAAACCTTCATCTTCTGCTACCTTTCTCATTTTTTTGAGCATCTCTTCAGATGCAGTAGAATAGGTAAACTCTTGTTCTAATACGTAGCTTTTAAACGCTTCGTACTCATCTTTTGTCAGACTGAATTCAGATGCCGGAGCAATGGTCTCATGAGCATAATAATAATCTGTGGCGAAATCGAAGAGAATATTATTTCCCATGATAGTGGCCGCCAACCTACTCAAATCTTTCTGATCAACTTCAATGTCCGGTTCAATCCCACGCCCGTCAATTACATCGCGTCCATTTTTAGTTTTAAAAATCTTGATAAGTGAATCCGGAATCTCCTCGGGAATCTCACCATCTGCGCGATCATAATATTCCAATCGCTGAACGCATCTTCCTGAAGGCGTATAATACTTGGCAATTGTCAATTTAACCTTTGCTCCATAGGCAAGATCATAGGTGCGTTGAACCAAGCCTTTCCCAAACGAACGCGTTCCAACAATTACAGCTCTGTCAAGATCCTGCAGACTTCCTGAAACGATTTCACTGGCGGAAGCTGAGCCTTCATTTACAAGTACAACAACGGGAATGTTAAGGTCCATGGGGTCATCCATGGTTCTGTATGTTCGATTTTCCTCTGTAACACGCCCTTGAGTTGTCACAATTACTTCACCTTTAGGAACAAACATGTTTACTATTCGGACAGCTTCAATTAGAAGCCCACCGCCATTTCCTCGTAAGTCGAGAACAAGCTTTTGCATTCCGTCATCTTTCAGTTTGGCGTACGCCGTTTTAACATCTGCAGAGGCAGTTCGCGTGAAGCTATTCAGCTTTATGTAACCGACTTCACTATTTAACATACCAGAATACGGTACATCAGGGAGTTTTATTTCATCTCTATTGATGGTAATTGTTTTCTTTTCACCGCCATTTCGTTCAATTAATAGCTTAACATCTGTCCCTTTTGGACCTTTGAGAGATGCAGACACCTCCGATGATGGCTTTTCTTTCATTGATTTACCATCAATTTCCAGAATTTTATCTCCTGCTTTTAATCCTGCCTCCTGAGCAGGATTCCCTTCATAAGGTTCGGAAACATAAACATAATCGTCATTTTTTCGGATAAGTGCACCAATACCCCCATATTGCCCTGTTGTCATTAACTGATAATCCTCAATGTTGGATTCATGATAATAAACCGTGTAGGGATCCAGTTCTTTTAGCATTGCATCGATGGCAGTCTTCGATAGATTGCCCGTTTGGATATCATCTACATAGTACTTGGCGAGGTGTTCGTAGATTTGATTGAGTTGCTCAAGGCTTCGAATAACTTCGAATCCATTTGATTGCGCCATCCCACGAAAAGAAAGCGTGAGAATAAAGATGAATGAAATCAGTTGAATCGACTTAATGCTTTTGTTCATCGAGTGTTTGTATTATGTTGTTAAATAGCTTCACTGTTTTTTTGTGCAGTGGAGCATGTTCAATTTCTTCTTGTCCGGTGTAGACCAAAAATACAGCTAATTGTTGTTTATGCTGTGTCAAATAGTTTTCTAGTTCGGATTTATTTAAGCGTACAGCTTCGCGACAAATACGTTTAATCCTGTTTCGCTTATTGGCTTTTCGGAACCTTTTTTTGGGTGCCGAGAAAACAATTTTAAAAGGTGTTGAGTCCTCAAATTGGACGGGTAGCACCATGGCGATGAATGGATAGCATTTTACGCGAATGCCTTCCTCAAAAACAAGATCGATTGTTTTTTTACTGCAAAGCATATATCGCTTACCGAATGAATAATCCATTGAAGCAATTGTGTAGTGCGCTTAATCCGAAATCTCATCCTTTTCCAATCGAGGAAGGTTGATTTTCTCCTTTACAACAAAGCTCGTCGGAAACTCAGCTTCTATTTCTGACTTAATACGTTCCGCCTCTAGTCTTGTGCGAAAATCACCTGCCCGCAAAAAATAATTTGGAGCAGTGTAGGTAACATAGGTATCAATCTTCGAGAATCTTGAAGCGAAGCGTGACATTGCATTGTTGATTTTGGCGCGCTCCGAATCAAAAAACAATTGAATACGATAACCATCTATCTGCGGTCTGACAGCTGGAGGCACTACTTCAGCTTGTTTAGCAACTAAAGCATCCAGACGATTATCTTTAATAATTTCTACATCACCTGTTTGTGCAAAACTGGCACTTGCAATCAGAGAGATAAAAATAAAACCAAGCGATTGAATGATATTGATTCTTTTCATTGGATGCTAAATTACAAAATTGATTCTATCAAGCACTGTGCCGAAGTGGGTTCTTACCATAGTCATTTTAAGGCTTTCATTGATAAGCGGACGATCGGAAATGATGAGTACAATGATTTCATGTATAAACGATGCATTTACTTAGTTCTCAAACCTCTGGAATGATCGTGTTAAAAAAGCTTATTTAGAATGATTTTAAATTAAATGACGCTTCTTCAAAATTGTCATAAAACTGTCATGAAATGACACAATTCTACTAAATTTGCTTGCGTCAAAAAGCGTTTTTTTGACAGTAGACGAACAGTTTTTTACATGAAAATATCTAGTAGTCAGATGTTTAGAAATTTTAACAAATGGTGCCTAGGCGCATTAACACTCTTGTTTTTGGCTGGCACTTTCAACGCGTCCGCGCAAGGAGAAGATCTTTTTAAGGCCAAATGTGCGACATGTCACCAAGTATTTAAAGACGGAACGGGACCAAAACTATATGAGGTTCGTGCTAAATGGGATGAAGGTGGTGCCGCTGAAGGTTCGATTATCCAATGGGTAAACAACTGGGAGGCTGCTGCTGCGAGCGACCCGTATGCTGCATCTGTTGTGGCGACGAAGCCAACGAATATGAATAAGTTCCCTGATCTTACTTCAGAGCAAATCGTTTCCATTTTCGATTGGATTGATTCGCAGGTAGAAGATGATGGGTCTGGAGGAGCAGCTGTTGCAGAGGCAGGAGGTACTGTTAACGAAGAAGAGTCATCTACAGGATGGATCTGGATTGTTCTTGGTGTTGTCTTCATTGTGATTATTCTTGCTGTTGGTGGTGTTAGAAGACAATTGAAGTCAGCAACTGCGGAAGTTGATGGCAAGGAGTTCGACGATAGCATGAGCTATTCTGATGAAATTAAGCAGTGGGCTTGGGCGAACCGTAAATTCGTAGCCATTGGAGCTGTGTTTACAGTATTGTCGTTAGTAGTGATCTTGTTCTTAGGGTTGTACTCTATTAACATCATGGAGAATTACCAGCCGTCTCAACCGATTGAATTCCCTCACTCGATTCACGCTGGTATTAACGGGATTGATTGTAAGTACTGTCACAACTCTGTGGATAAATCAAAAACAGCTGGATTACCTACAGTTAATGTTTGTATGAACTGTCACAAGCAAATCACAGGCTCTGGTGAACAAGTGGCGAAGATTGAGAAGATATACGAAGCAGCAGGTTGGGATCCTGTTGATATGAAGTATACCAACGAGACACAAGAGATTGTTTGGAACAAAGTACACGTTCTTCCTGATCACGTTTATTTCAACCACTCTCAACACGTAACTGTTGGTGGTGTAGATTGTAAGCAGTGTCACGGAGATATGACGACAATGTCTGAGACAGCTAAAGTGATGTCTGTCGAAGAATTGAATAAAGTAGAAGGTAATATTCCATTGACGAAAAAGACATTGACAATGGGTTGGTGTATTGAGTGTCACCAGGAGAAAGAAGTCTCTATGGGATCGCTTGACACAAAGGGTGATGGATATTACAATGAGATTCACCGAAGACTGTTAAACAATGACAAGTCTTTATATGGTGATTACCTCAAGGACGGAAAAGTTTCCGTTAAGGAACTTGGCGGATGGGAATGCGCAAAATGTCACTACTAATTAATTAAGAACCGAAGAATTCGAAATAAGGATATGGGCATGACAAGAAAATATTGGAAAGGAATCGACGAGTTGAAAGAGACTCCTGAGTTCTTAGAGTCCAGAGATCAAGAATTTCCTACGCAAACTTCAGTTGAGGAGTTTTTAGGAGACGAAAGCTTAAAAGAAACATCGACAGCGCGTCGTGATTTCTTGAAGTTTTTAGGTTTTAGTGTTGCTGCTGCGACGGTTGCTGCTTGTGAAGCGCCGGTAACAAAGGCAATTCCATATGTAAATAAGCCTGAAAATGTAACGCCTGGTTTGGCAACATGGTATGCTTCTACTTATTACGATGGGAATTCGTACGCGAGCATCTTGGTAAAGACAAGAGAAGGTCGCCCGATTTTCATTAAAGGAAATAAGGATCATGGAATTACTTCTGGAGCTGCTAACCCACAAATCATTGGTTCTGTACTTGGACTTTACGATAGTGCAAGATTACAGGGGCCTACAATGAATGGTGAGGCACAAAGTAGTTACAAAGGAGTTGATGATAAGATTGCAACGGGATTAAACGCTGCTAAGCGCGTTGTATTAGTTTCTAGTACTGTAATCAGTCCTTCAGTTGGAGGCGCTATCGCAGCATTTGGAGCTTCTTTGGGAGATAAGTTCGAACATATTCAATACGATGCTGTTTCTTATGCTGGTATCCGTGCTGCGCACAAGAAGTCATTCGATCTTACTGTTGAGAAGATGGAAATGGGAGAAGATGGAGCGCCAATTTGGATGATGGATCCAGAAGGTGTTGGAATTATTCCTGATTACGATTTCTCGAAAGCAAAGACAATAGTGAGCATTGGCGCTGACTTCTTGAATTCATGGTTATTGCCAACTCAGTTTGCATCACAATATGGGATGAGAAGAAATCCTGATGGTGAATGGATGTCTAAGCACTTCCAGTTCGAGTCAGTAATGTCAATTACTGGTTCTAATGCAGATAAGCGTGCGACGATTAAGCCTTCTGAGCAGGCAAATGTTCTGGCTTACATGTTAAGCAAAATGAATCAGTCTACTGGTGGGGCTTCGACTACACTATCTGATGGAGCTAAGAAAGTTGCTGATGCTGCGATCAAATCATTAAAGAAAACGGGTGCGGATTCGCTGGTTGTTTGTGGATCAAATGACATGGCAGTTCAAATGCTTGTAAACAAATTAAACAGTCACCTTGGAGCATATAACTCTACGATCAATGTAAATGATCCGATTAATATGTTCATGAGTGATGATGCTGCAATGGCTTCATTCGCGAAGTCCGTTGCTGGCGGAAAAGAAAAGAGTACTGCGGTTATTTTCTATGGCACTAACCCAGCATATACGCTTCCGAACGGAGCTGAGTTCGCAAAAGGGTTATCGAACATGAAATTGACGGTATCGTTAGCGGGTTATGCTGATGAGACGGCAAACAACTGTATGTACGTATGTCCTGACCACCATGCTTTGGAGGGTTGGACAGATATGCAACCAAAGAAATCGCATTGGGCAGTCGCTCAACCTACGATTCGTCCTTTGTGGAATACCGCTTCTGCGTTAGAATCATTCATGGTTTGGACGGGTGATGGAACAAAGCGCGGAGGAAGAGATTCTAAGGTTGCTTTTGAAACGATTAGAAACAATTGGAAAGAGCATGGATTCCCAGGTTCAGGATTCCCTGATGCGGATACATACTGGAATACTATTGTTCACAATAGCTGTAGCAATGATGAAGTTGCTGCACCAACATCACCATCTTTCACAGGAAGCCTTTCAGGATTGAAATTCCCGAAGGCATCTGGAACGGAAGTAGTGCTTTACCAGAAGGCTGGTATCGGAATTGGACTTCAAGCAAACAACCCTTGGTTGCAAGAAATGCCAGATCCAATGACGAAGGTTACTTGGGATAACTGCATTACTATGAACCCTGCTGAAATGGAAGGGACTTATGCAACTACTTTTGATCAGGAGCATGGTTTGACACAAGCGAAGGTTACTGTAAATGGTAAGGAAGTTACTCTGCCGGTTTACCCATTGCCTGGTCAGGCAAAAGGAACGATAGGTATCGCGCTTGGATATGGTCGAGGAGCAAATGGTGAGAATATCGGTAAAGCAGCTTTCCAAACGAAAGAGTATGGAGGACATGTTACCAATGAAGATGGTAAGCCTATGCCAATTGGTCAGAATGCATTTGCATTTGTAGGTAGCTCAAACAAGACGATGTCTTATGATGTTTCCGGTAAAGTTGAACCGATTGCGGGGTCTTCTTACCCGATTGCGGCAACACAAATTCATCAAACGGTGATGGGACGTCACTCCATTGTTCGCGAAACTACATTGGATATTTATCAATCCAGAGATAAAGAAGCATATAATCCTGCGCATACATTGCAGAAGCTAGATAAGCACGGAAATCACGTTGAAGCTCCAGTTGGAGAATTTGACTTGTGGGATGCTCATCCGGTAGAAAAAATCGGTCACCGATGGGGAATGACTATTGACCTATCATCGTGTATCGGTTGTGGTTCTTGTCTTGTTGCTTGTCAGTCAGAAAACAACGTTCCTGTTGTAGGTAAGGACGAAGTGCGCAGAGGACGTGAAATGCACTGGTTGAGAATTGACCGTTATTTCGCTTCTACTGAGGAAGCTGCTCCAGGATCACGTAACGATCATGATAAGAGCAAAATTTCTTGGTTTGCAGATGCTGAGCACCCTGCTGAAAATCCAGCGGTTGTGCATATGCCAATGATGTGTCATCACTGTAACCATGCGCCTTGTGAAACAGTTTGTCCTGTTGCTGCAACAACGCATAGCAATGAAGGATTGAACATGATGGCGTATAACAGATGTATTGGTACAAGATATTGTGCGAACAACTGTCCTTATAAAGTACGTCGTTTCAACTGGTTCAACTATCCATCTTATAAAGCACAGAGAGAAATTAACCCAGCACAGGATGATTTAGGCCGTATGGTATTGAATCCTGATGTAACGGTAAGAACGCGTGGTGTAATGGAGAAGTGTTCATTCTGTGTACAACGTATTCAGGAAGGAAAGTTAGAGGCGAAGAAAGAAGGACGTCCTGTTGTTGACGGTGATGTTACTTCTGCTTGTTCAGACGCTTGTCCAACAAATGCAATCACAGTTGGTGATTGGAATGATCTTCAGTCAATGCTTCGTAAGAGTGCAGATGATAAACGTTCATACCAGGCATTGGAAGAAGTTGGTGTTAAACCAAATGTTTGGTTTAAAGTGAAGGTTAGAAATGAGCACAATCAAGCATTGAGCGATTTGCAAGTTGTTGAGGCCGCTCACGGTCATGGTGAAGATCATGGCGGAGATCACGGTCACGAAGAAAACAATCATCATTAATTGAAATAAAACCCTATTGTAATGCATAAGGAAGCAGCAATTAGAGAACCACTCATATTAGGTCACAAAACCTATCACGACATTACAGAAGATGTTTGTAAGCCTATTGAGGATAAGGCGCCAAAGACGTGGTACCTGTTATTCGGTATCGCACTCATCATTGGTTTGTATGGAGTAGGTTGTATTTTATATCTACTTGGTACCGGTGTCGGTGTTTGGGGATTGAACAAGACCATTGGTTGGGCTTGGGATATTACCAACTTCGTATGGTGGGTAGGTATTGGTCACGCAGGAACACTGATTTCTGCCGTACTTCTGCTTTTCCGTCAGAAGTGGAGAATGGCGATTAACCGTTCTGCTGAGGCGATGACGATTTTTGCCGTATTCATGGCTGGATTGTTCCCGTTAATTCATATGGGACGTCTTTGGCTAGGATACTGGGTACTTCCATTGCCAAACCAGTTTGGTTCACTATGGGTAAACTTTAACTCACCACTTCTTTGGGACGTATTCGCGATTTCTACATATCTGTCAGTTTCATTAGTATTCTGGTATATCGGATTGATTCCTGACTTTGCGACGATTCGCGATAGAGCGAAGAAGCCAATTTCTAAGAAAATGTATTCCATCCTTTCGTTTGGATGGTCAGGTAGAGCTAAGCACTGGAATCGATTTGAACTTGTTTCATTGGTTTTGGCAGGTTTGGCTACACCACTTGTATTCTCGGTACACTCGATTGTATCGTTTGACTTCGCCACTTCGGTTATTCCAGGATGGCATACAACGATCTTCCCTCCTTACTTCGTTGCCGGTGCGGTATTCTCTGGATTCGCAATGGTACAAACGCTGCTATTAGTTATGCGTAAGGCAATGAAATTGGAAGCTTACATTCACACGAAGCACGTGGAGTATATGAACATTGTAATCATGGTAACGGGATCGATTGTAGGTACAGCTTACATTACCGAGCTCTTTATCTCATGGTACTCAGGTGTAGAATACGAAGCATATGCCTTCATCAACCGTGCAACTGGACCTTACTGGTGGGCATATTGGGCGATGATGACATGTAACGTAATTTCTCCACAGTTGATGTGGTTCAGAAAATTGAGAAGAAGCCTATTGTTTACATTCTTTATTTCGATTATCGTAAACATTGGTATGTGGTTCGAGCGTTATGTAATTATCGTAACATCAATCCATAGAGATTACCTTCCTTCTTCTTGGAGTATGCACTACCCAAGTCATATTGACCTTGGTGTGTACATCGGAACAATTGGATTATTCTTCGTGTTCTTCTTATTGTTTGCGCGTTACTTCCCAGTATTAGCATTGAATGAAGTGAAGACAATTTTGAAGTCATCAGGTGAATCTTACAAAAATGCACCTGACGATCATCATCCAGAACCGACTCCGGCACCAGTGGAAGCCGCACCAGTGGCTGAAGCTCCGGTTGTTGAAGAGAAAAAAGAAGAAGCTAGCCCTGCTGAAGAAACTAAGGCAGATGATAATGCATCTACTGAGGAATCGGAAGATTCGGGAAAGCTTAACGCTTCTGCGCAATTGATGAGCGCAATTGGTCCGGCGACAGAAGCAAATAAAGATGATTTGAAAAAATTGTCAGGAGTAGGACCAGCGTTTGAGTCAGCTTTGAACGCTGCTGGAATCTATACATTCGAGCAGGTGAGCAAAATGACAAAGAAAGAATATGATTTGATGGACTCAATCACCGGAAAATTTCCTGGAAAAGCGGAGAAAGAGGATTGGGCTTCACAGGCTAAAGAATTAATGAATAAGTAAACGATACAATCGATACGACATGGCAGATCAGGTAATATATGCAATGTATGACGACGACGATGTACTAAAAGACGGTGCAAAGAAGTTGGTCGCTAAGGGAGTTAAAGTAGAGGAAGTATTTTCTCCTTTCCCTATTCACGGAATCGATCCTATTATTGGTGTTGAACAAACACGATTGGGAATCTTCGCTTTTATTTATGGTTTGATCGGGCTTACGCTTGCAACCATTGGAATGCGTTATTTCATGATTGTAGATTGGCCAATGAACATTGGAGGTAAACCAAGCTTCTCATATTTAGAGAATATCTTATCGTTCATTCCAATCTCTTTCGAGTTCACAGTACTTTGTGCAGCACACGGGATGGCGATTACTTATTTGATTGCCAACAGAACGTTACCAGGAATGAAAGCACAGAATCCTGACCCAAGAACAACGGATGACCGATTTGTAATGGAGTTAAGAGCTTCGCAAAATAAGCAGTTTACTGCTGAAGAGTTGGAAGCGTTGGTTAAGGAGACAGGGATTGTAGAGTTGGAACAAAAAACGATTTAATAATTTTTCATAGAAGTCAGATGAAAAAGCAATTTAGAATAGTATCGAGTTTAGCAGTAGCAGCTGTGGCAATGGTTCTTTTAGGATCATGTGGTGCTGATCCGGATAGTCCAGGATTGGAGTATATGCCAGATATGTATCGTTCTGCTGCCATTGAACCATATGTTGATTACGGGGAAGTACGTGGAGAGTTCAATGAGGAGGCAAAAATGACGATCTCTGCAAAAGTTCCACCAATGGGAACGGTTCCTTATTATGGAACTGATTCGGCGACAGTAGCAATGATGTTACCATACGCTCGATTGGCGAACAATGCGTTTAAAATTACGCATGGCATGTACGATGCAGAATTGACTTCCGAAGATACGTATGCACTTGCTGCAGCAGATAAGAATCCACTGGAGCTTACTGAGGAAAACGTTGAAGAGATCTTCGCTAATGGTAAGTACATCTTTAATTCTAAATGTGCGCACTGCCACGGAACAAAGGGAGACGGAAACGGCCCAATGATGGAAAGTGGAGCATTTGTCGGAGTACCTGATTACGCTAACTTGACAAACTTGAGTGATGGACAAATGTTCTACTCAATTTACTACGGAAAAGGTATGATGGGTGCACACGGTTCATTATTGAACAAGAAAGAAATCTGGACAGTTGTTCACTATATCAGAAAGTTCCAGAACCCTGATTATGGACCGGGAATGGAGAATGACGTAGCTGAAGGAGATGAGCCTGCTGATGAGGAAGGTGCTATGGATAATGAGGATAACGACCAGTAAGCGAATTTATAATAAGACTAAGACAAGAAAATGGAATTCAAAGTAGCAGATAAAGCAAAGAAATTCACACTGGCATTGATCATTGTAGGTGTTCTATTCACTGCCATTGGAATTTTTATGAATGTAGGTGATCACCACTTCACGCAAAAGTTCTTGACAAATGGTTTGATCAACAGTTTCTTTTTCTTCGGAATTGGACTGGGAGCGTTGTTCTATTTAGCGTTGGCGTATGCAACGGAATCAGGTTGGTATGCACAAATCAAACGTATTATTGAAGCAGTAGCTGGATTTGTTCCTTACGGAATAGGTGCGATGATATTAATTCTTGGTGTTATCACTGTAATGGATGGAGCACACATTTATACCTGGATGGATCCTGAGGTTGTAGCGCATGATGAAATTATTCAAGCGAAATCTTTTTACTTGGACAAAATATTCTTCTGGATTAGAACATTCGCATACCTCGCTGTTTATGGGATCTTCTGGATGGGCTTCAGAAAGCGTTCATTGGAAGAAGACAAAGTAGGGGGAACAGACATTCACTTCAAAAACTATAAGAAGGGTGCATTATTCTTAGTGTTCTTCGCGGTATTTAGCTCTACATCTTCATGGGATTGGTTGATGTCAATCGACGTTCACTGGTTCTCAACACTCTTTGGATGGTACACGTTCGCAGGAATTTGGGTATCAGCAATGGTTGTAATGGTAATGTTGACACTTTACTTGAAGAAGCTAGGATACCTTCCTAAAGTAAATGATAGCCATATTCACGATTTAGGAAAATGGACGTTTGCGATTTCATTCTTGTGGTCATATTTATGGTTCTCACAGTACATGCTAATCTGGTATGCTAATATCGGTGAAGAAGTAACTTACTATATCATGAGAATAGAGAACTTCAAGGCATTGTACTTCGGAATGTTCCTAATCAATTTTGCTTTCCCAATGTTGATGTTGATGTCAAGAGAGGCAAAAAGACATGCGGGTATTTTGACATTTGTTGGTTTAATCATTTTGATTGGACACTGGTTAGACGTATACATTATGGTTTCAGCTGGATCGATGGGAGCTAATGCTCATATTGGGTTCCTTGAAGTTGGAATGGCAGTACTTTTTGCTGGGGTATTCATCCGAGTGATCTTGATGAACTTAACGAAAGCACCTCTTACTCCTGTGAATCACCCATTCCTGGATGAGAGTTTACATCACGAGATATAACGAACACATTTATCACAGATAATTTTAAATAGATGGTAGCTAAATTGATCATATTAGGTGTTATAATTTTAGGAGTCATAGCCATAGCTCAGCTGATGCGTGTATATGAGTTGTCTTCTAAATTGAGAGAAAACGTAGAGTCTGAGATAAGTAACCGCGACAACAAGTTTAACGCAACAATGATGTTGTTGTTCATGATCGGATTGTTTGGTGGGTTCATTTGGTTGATGATGACGTACGGATGGACAGGGCGTGGTGATGCTGCCTCTGTTCACGGACATGGATTGGATTCTCTATTGAATTTGAACTTTATAATAATTATCGCAGTATTCTTCTTGACGAACTTTTTGTTGTTCTTCTTCGCGTTTAAATATGTAAAGAAGCCTGGAGTAGCTGCTTTGTACTTCCCACACAATAATAAATTGGAGTTGGTTTGGACAGTTGTTCCTGCAATTGTATTGGCGGTAATCATCATCCTTGGTTTGAAAGAGTGGAACAGCGCAACTTCTGAGGCGGCTCCTGAATCTATTCGTATTGAGTTGTTCTCTAAACAATTCGATTGGACGGCGCGTTATTCAGGGAATGATAATACGCTCGGAAAGTTTGATTACAAGTTGACCTTGGACAACAACGAATTAGCACTTTTAACGACTAACACCTTAGACAGCTCTATTCATGCAATGGAAGCACGTATCCATGATTTAGAGAAAGTGTTGAACAGAAGAGATACAATGCTCGTTCCTGCTGACAAAGAAATGATGATGTCGGAATTAGCGAATAAAGAGCGACTTGTACGCTTATTGCATCAAATGAAAGGGCGTCACAACCCAGAAGTGGATGCTTGGGCTTGGGATGATATCATTCAAAAAGATACACTGTACTTATGCAAAGGAAAAGAGTTTGAATTCAACTTCCGCTCTAAGGATGTTATTCACTCAGCTTACTTCCCACATTTCCGTGCGCAAATGAACACGGTTCCAGGAATGACAACGCGTTTCAAGTTTATTCCAGACAAGACAACGGAAGAAATGCGTGAGGAGAAAAACAATCCAAACTTCAACTATGTACTGCTTTGTAACAAGATTTGTGGTGGTGCACACTATAAAATGAAGATGATGGTTGTTGTTCTTGATGAGAAAGCGTACGATGCTTGGATGGAATCTAAGAAAGGACAGACATTTAAGGATAAGTATTTTGGAGAACCAGCTGCGCCAGCAGATGATGCAGAAGGTGACCAGAATGAGGAAGAAAACAATGAAGATGGAGAAGGTGATGCTGAACCAACAGGTGATGTAGCACTTCCAGAGGACGGAGAATAATTTTCAATAGTAAGTATTAAATAAAATTAGATAGAAATGGCGGCAGTAGCGCATGAAGCACACGGACATCACGATGATCACGGACACCACAAGGAAAGTTTCGTATCAAAGTACATCTTTAGCCACGACCATAAAATGATTGGTAAGCAGTTCTTAATGACTGCTGTATTTATGGGGATAGTGGCGATGTTGTTGTCTATTTTGTTTAGAGTTCAATTGGCATGGCCGGGTGAAGGGTCTGATTTCGTTTCTTTCTTCCTTGGTGACACTTGGGCGCCTGGAGGAGTGATGAAAGAAGATATGTACCTTGGTTTGGTAACCATACATGGTACAATCATGGTATTCTTCCTATTGACTGGTGGATTGTCAGGAACATTCTCGAATATTTTGATCCCTCTGCAAGTTGGAGCAAGAGACATGGCTTCAGGTTTCTTGAACATGTTATCATACTGGTTCTTCTTCTTGTCGTCAATTATCATGTTGGCTTCATTATTTGTTGAGTCAGGTCCTTCTATGGCGGGATGGACGGTTTACCCTCCATTGTCCGCGTTACCACAAGCGGTTAGTGGTTCTGGAATGGGACAGACGCTTTGGTTGTTCTCTATGGCAATCTTCATTGCTTCGTCATTGATCGGATCATTGAACTACATTGTAACAGTATTGAACTTACGTACAACTGGAATGTCTATGACGCGCTTGCCATTGACGATTTGGGCGTTCTTTATCACGGCAATTATCGGTGTTCTTTCATTCCCGGTACTTTTGTCTTGTGCGTTGCTTTTGATTATGGATAGAATGGCGGGAACAAGTTTCTACCTTTCTGATATTATCGTAAGTGGAGAAATGCTCTCTAATCATGGTGGTTCACCATTGTTGTTCCAGCACTTGTTCTGGTTCCTTGGTCACCCTGAGGTATATATTGTATTGCTTCCGGCACTTGGATTATCATCGGAAATTATTTCTACCAACTCGCGTAAACCGATCTTTGGTTACCGAGCGATGATCGGATCCATTCTGGCGATCGCATTCCTGTCATTTATTGTATGGGCTCACCATATGTTCGTAACAGGTATGAACCCATTCTTAGGTAGTGTATTCGTATTTACAACCTTATTGATTGCAATTCCTTCAGCGGTGAAAGTGTTTAACTACATCACAACGCTATGGAAAGGATCGATTGTGTACACACCAGCAATGTTGTTTACGATTGGTTTGGTTTCAACGTTCATCACTGGTGGTGTAACAGGAATCATTCTTGCAGACGCTGCATTGGATATTACAACGCACGATACCTACTTCGTAGTTGCTCACTTCCACGTGGTAATGGGACTATCCGCCGTCTTCGGAATGTTTGCCGGAGTATACCATTGGTTCCCGAAAATGTTTGGAAAGATGATGAATACACGTTTAGGATATGTTCACTTCTGGATTACAATCGTTGGAGCTTACGGGGTATTCTTCCCGATGCACTTTGTTGGACTGGCGGGAGCACCAAGACGTTACTATGATTATTCAGTTTATGGTGAATTCGATGCGGATTCATACAATATGATTATGGATTTGAATGTGATCATTACGATGTTCTCAATTTTAGCAGCACTTGGACAGCTAGTGTTCTTGTTCAATTTTTTCTACAGTATTTTCAGAGGTCCTAAATCACCTCAAAATCCATGGAGATCAAATACACTTGAATGGACGACTCCTGTGGAGCACATTCATGGAAACTGGCCAGGAGAGTTACCAACTGTTCACAGATGGCCTTACGATTACTCGAAGCCTGGAGCTGAGGAAGACTTTATTCCGCAAACAGTTCCTTTAGCTGAAGGAGAAGAAGAGCACTAAGAAAAGAGTGTTATTAAATATTATAGCCCTTCGTTTTGAGCGAGGGGCTTTTTTGTACATTTGATTATGGAGGAGAAACTCCATATGGAGTTGAAGAGCAAACGGCTGCGCCGTGATATTGAGTAGGTATAAGGAATAATAATGGAAGACTCATTTGATTATAGAGAAGAAGCAGAGAATCACAACGAGCAGGATTACGACAAGGTATTACGCCCCAAGCGACTGGAGGATTTTACTGGTCAGCCAAAAATTGTTGAGAATCTCGAGATCTTTGTCAAAGCTGCCATTCTGAGAAATGAACCGCTCGATCACGTTTTGTTGCACGGACCTCCCGGATTAGGGAAAACAACTTTAGCGAATATTATTGCGAACGAATTAGGGGTGTCTTGTAAAGTGACGAGTGGACCTGTATTGGATAAACCGGGAGATTTAGCAGGTTTGCTAACGAATCTTGAACGCGGCGACGTTTTGTTCATTGATGAAATCCACCGTTTAAGCCCTGTCATTGAAGAGTATTTGTATTCGGCCATGGAAGATTATCAAATCGATATTATGATTGATAGTGGTCCGAATGCACGCACTGTGCAAATAGAGTTGAATCCATTCACGCTTATCGGGGCTACCACGCGTTCAGGTTTATTGACTTCACCGCTGCGAGCACGATTTGGAATTAATTCACGTCTGCAATATTACGATGCAAAAACGTTGACAATGATTGTGGAACGTTCTTCAGGATTGCTTGATATTCCAATTAATGAAGATGCGGCATATCAAATTGCAAGCAGAAGTCGTGGTACACCAAGAATTGCCAACGCATTGCTCAGAAGAGTGCGTGATTTTGCACAGATTAAAGGAGATGGTACAATAACATTGGAAATTGCAGATATGGCGCTTGAGGCACTCAATGTTGACAAGAGCGGTCTGGATGAGATGGACAATAAAATATTACTTTCCATCATTGACAAGTTTCAGGGAGGTCCTGTTGGTATTACTACAATCGCCACGGCAATTGGTGAAAATGCTGGAACATTGGAAGAAGTGTATGAGCCATTTTTGATTCAGGAAGGCTTCTTAATGAGAACCCCTCGCGGTCGTAAGGTAACCGAAAAGGCGTACAAGCATTTAGGAAAAGACCTGGGATATACTCAGGGGGGCTTGTTTTAATAAATCGACGCGTTCGTAAATCAGATAGGGAGCCTTGTAAAATAAGGTAAAGGATTCAAGATTTTATGTGGATATTTGAAACCATGGGTTTCAAAAAACGGATCAAGGTTCAAAAGAGCCTTCTTTTCACCTTTTTAATTAGTTTGATGTGGCTGCAAGCGCACGCCCAAAACCCAGCACATTTCTTTATTGGTCAGGAAGAGTTTGCCAATACACACGTTTATTCAATTGAACATCACCCAAACGGGTTGTTGTATGCAGCGACGAATTATGGTTTGTATGTGTACCGTCATGGAAAATTCAACACGGTTCCCTGGAATTGCGAGCACAAAGGAAGCTCCCTTTTTAGTTTACGCCGAGATTCTAAAGACAATTTATACTGCGCGAATCTTTCTGGTCAGATTTTTAAAATTGTAGGGGATTCAATTGAACTTTTTTTAGAAACACCGAAACAATATATTGCTAATACGTACTTTTCCTTTGGTTTTGATGACAAAGACTCCCCAATAGTTGTTTCGAAGGGTGTAACCATTTATCGCAATGGGAATTGGAAATCACTGTTCATTCCGAAAAAGAAAACGCTTTACTCAGTAAACTACCTAAAGCGTGATTCTATTTTAATTCCCAATCCGGATAATTCGCAGATGCTCGTTATCACCAATGGTAAGATAGACGTGTTAGCGGATGAACCTTTAATGCAAGAGGTTCTAAACCAAGGTAGCTTTCGCTTTGGTTTTCGAAGTGATAATTGCCTCTATTCATTTGGTGACGAAGGATATACATATCAATATGGTGCTTCTAGAGAACAGTATTTATTGCCTCGCGAGAAGTATATTGGACCATGGAGATACATCGCAACAAATTCTCAAAATTTGTTTGCTCTTTCCGTAACAAGAGGAATATGTCCGATTCAATTCAATGATAGTGTGTCAACAGCGGGTTATCAATTTTCCGATTTCTTTATTTCGTGTATTGACCAAAAAGAGTTCAATTCTCCCTTGTTTCTTGGAACGTTTGGGAATGGAATTATTGTCGTACCAAACACAGATATCCTTGAATATGCACATGATGCAAATCAGGTTGAAAAGTTGACCTTGATTAAGGAAGAATATGTTGGGTCTCTTGTTCCGGACATCCCTGGTTTTGAGCGACATGTATTTACTGATAATGGAGAAGCTCTTTTTGCCTCAAAAAACTACATGGAATATTTTGACGGTATGGAATTCGGGGTTCTTCCTGATTTTTCTAGCATTATTTGTAACAGTCACGTACTAACTAACCCAGTACAACGATTTGGAACGATAAAAGGTGCTGTTCGAATAAATCAAAAAACTTTTGCATTCGCTAGCTCGGATGGAATATTCAAGCTTGGAGAAGGCTTGCCGTATATTAATTGGACAAGTCTGGAAGGTGAAAAAAACTATTTTAAACTAGAAGGTTATGATAAACGTTGCCATTCAATAGCCTATTTGCCCGAAACGCAAGAACTGTTTTTTTCCGCACTCGATGAACTAGTATGCATTGATGGAAAAGGTAAAAGAAAAACGATTGAATTCAATGGAAAACCCATTGTTTGCCTGAACATTGAAATATGCGGAAGTAAAGTCTATTGTGCCACGCACGAACATGGGGTTTTAATCATAGAGGGCGGAAAGGTCTTTGGGCAGTTGTCTTTGGAAGAAGGACTGCAAGATATGTATGTTCGAAAGTTGTACGTCCACAAAGATAATCTCTATATATCGCATCGATCTGGCGTTCAGATCTTTAATATAAAGACGAATAGATGGAAAGTTATCGATGAGTTGTTTGCACTCAGAAGTTCAGTCTCTGATTTTTTGGCGTGGGAAGACCGCCTTTGGATGACTTCGGGGTCAAAAATCATTTCCATTCCGCTAGATGCACAATCGAGTAAAGACTACAAACTTCATCTAGGAGAACTCTATTTAGGCGGAAAATTACAGCATGGATTAAATGGTGCGTCAGTTTCGCACGACTCAGATAAATTTCGATTGTCATTAGATTTTCGTGGAATCATTTATGAGCGTGTAGTTAACATTGAATACCGGATGAACGGTACTGATTGGAAACAACTACCCGCGACTGCTTCCGAGTTGATTTTTGAAGCACTTTCACCGGGTGATTATCAGGTAGACATCCGCGTTAATCATCATGACCAGTTTTCAGATGAGCATACTATAACATTTACGATTCGTCCACCTTTCTGGCAGACTTGGTGGTTCTATATCCTCATTGCAATTGTAGTGTCCATGGTAGTTCTTTCGGTTTACCGCCGTCAACTAAGAAAGAATAGATTAGAGCAAAAATTGGTGACTGATCGACTGGAATCGGAGTTAAAAGCGTTGCGTTCACAAATGAACCCACACTTTATTTTTAATTCACTGAACTCGATTCAGGATTTGGTGATGCAGCAGGATACGAAGAACACGTACGATTATATCGTTTTGTTCTCTCAATTGGTAAGAAACACGCTCAACTACTCAAGTCTTGATTTTATTCCAATAGAAAAAGAAATAGCTTTTTTAGAGGTATACCTCTCATTGGAAAAGCTCCGTTTCAAAGAAGACTTTGATTATTCCATTCACTGCGATTTACCTGAAGATTATGAGGTGCCCTCTTTGCTGATTCAACCGTTTTTGGAGAATGCGTTAGTACATGGATTAATGCATAAACATGGGGCAAAACGATTAGATGTTGAGTTTAAGGTGAAAGATGAGTGCGTTGAGTGTAGAATTATGGACAACGGAATTGGTCGAAAACGAGCGAAAGAAATTTTAGATCGTCAACGTGGCGAACATAAATCCTTTGCGACAGAAGCCATTGAACAACGCCTCAATTTGATCAATGAGCAATCTGACTCCAAAATTGCCAGTTACAAAATAAAAGACCTGTACAAGCAAGGTGAGCCGTCTGGAACATTGGTAATTGTCACCTTACCCATCAGAACAGACGATGATTTGGGAAATTAAACCGATGATTTGGGAAAATTGGGGAAATACGATCGAATAAAAATTAGCATGTTTGTTCCATGAATGATTTGAAGGCAATCATTATTGACGATGAAGAGGCAGCGCGTAATGTGCTCCGAAACCTACTGGACTGGAGTCCAGAATCCGTAAATGTTGTGGCCTCGAGTCCTGACTTATTGAGCGGTGTTGAGGAGATAAAAAAACAGCAACCAGACATCGTTTTTTTGGACGTTCAAATGCCGGACTATGCTGGATATGAAATTGTGCGTTTCCTGGAAAAAATTGACTTCGAAATCATTTTTGTGACTGCATACGATCACTACGCGATCAAAGCGTTTGAAATGAGCGCGCTGGATTATTTAGTAAAACCGGTAGAACGTAATCGATTGAATCAAGCACTCAAGAAAGCCAGCGGTCGCGTTTCCGAGAAAGAACAAATGGAACGTTACAAAGTGCTCAAAGATGTTGTCGAAAAGAAGAAATCCGAAAAATTGGTCATCTCTGAGTTGCATGATGGTCATATTCGTCAAAGGCTCATCTACTTAGAAGATATTGTGGCGATTGAAGCCATGCGAGCCTATTCAACCATCTACTTGCGGGACAACACACAACTCGTTGTGAGTCGTAACCTTAAATCATTTGAAGATTTGCTTCCAATGGAAGGCCAATTCATTCGCTCGCATCGCTCCTGGATCGTTAACTCTGCATATGTGCAAGGATTTAGTGCACAAAACGGAACCATTTCGCTATCCAATGATTTAATTGCTAAAATCACGAAATCTAATGTTTCCGAGCTTCAAAGTATGATAGGAATTTAGTTCGGAAAATGAACACCTAGCTTCGGAAAACGTATTTCTTCTAATTGTATGACTGCCGTAATCTTGTTTCAACTTAAATATTACGATTATGAAGAAAATTCGACTACCATTATTACTTAGTTTTTTAATTAGCTATTCTTTGACGTTCGGGCAAACAACAATTTATGAAGAAGATTTTGAGATAGGCTCCGGTTGGCAGCAAGATTGGTTTTTGAATAGTACAGATGAAGGCTCAGTTGATAACACTAATGCCGAGTGGGCTGTGGTAAGTGCTTATACTGGAGGTCAGGTCAGTATTCAAACTCCATTTCCTTTCCCGCATATAGATACAATTCCCGATGTGCCTGATCAACCAATCGAGGTCACAAATTCTCCTAACAGTAATTATCTATGTATGCGTGACGGTATAGCATTGAGTCAAAATGTAACATGTGCCTCTTACCTACGATCTGATGATAATAATGTTAACATACCTAGTAAAGGAGAGTCAAGGTTTGTCAGAACAGGATTCGTAAATACTTCTGGATATGAGAATATAACGATCTCTTTCTACTGGTTGGGAGGAGTGTCACCTTCCAATGGTGGGCTGTATTATACGACAGATAATTCTGCAACTTGGCAACTATTGCAAGATGGGTTTGGTGATCAATTGGATTGGACACTCGCTACAATTCCCGCTTCAGTTTTAGATGATCAAACATCATTGATTCGTTTTGGGTTTAAATACGAAATAGACGGATTCACGTCAGGTAACTACATGGATGTTGAAAACGGATTTAGCATTGATGAGTTTAAGGTAGAGGGAGACCCAGTGGGAAGTGCTAATTTAAATGAGAATAGTACGAGTTTAATTCAATTATATCCGAACCCGACTTCCAATTCATTGAAGATTCAATCGGAATTGCCAATTGAACAGATTATAGTGAGTAATCTCTCGGGACAAAGGATAATGAATACCAGCGATAACATTGTTGATGTATCCAATTTCAATACAGGAGTTTACCTCATTACTGTAGCAACAGTTCAAGGAAGTTTTACTAGACGCTTTGTAAAACGATAGAATCGAAATTCTCAAAATATAAGTTCCTCTCAAGTAAATGGGAGGAATTTTTCTGTCTTCGGAAAGCGGAACATAGTTTTGGGAAATCACTTTTTATTGTTCATGTGTTTCTCTATAACCTTGTTAAAACTTAATAAACAGATCTATGAAAAGACTTTTACTTTCAATTTTTACCATCGCGGCCTTTGGTATGAAGGCACAAATTGTCAACATTCCCGATGCCAACTTCAAAGCTGATTTGGTTGGAAATTCTGCTATTAATACCAATATGGACAGCGAGATTCAGGTAAGTGAAGCCCAGGCATTTGTGGGAACAATGAATTTAAATAATGAGTCCATTTCTGATTTAACAGGGATTGAGGCGTTTATCAACTTGCCGGAATTATGGTGTAGTCAAAATTCACTTTCCAGCGTTGACTTAAGTGCAAACACGGCATTGGTTGACTTAAGGTTGAGTGAAAACAACCTGTCCACGATCGACGTCTCTCAAAACACGCTATTAGAACGATTATATGTTGGTGCAAATGCTTTGACATCAATTGACGTTTCCTCAAACCTGGCTTTGGAAGTATTTATTTGTGTAGACAATGGCCTCGCGCAATTAGATGTTTCTATGCTAACAAACCTTACAGAACTGGCGTGCGGAGGAAATAGTTTAACAACGTTAGATATATCGCCGAACACAGCCGTTACAGTGTTGCGTTGCGCAGATAATGAGCTGTCCAGTCTGAATGTTGCTAACGGGAATAACATGAATTTTACGGTATTTACAGCAGTAGATAATTGGAGTTCAGGCCTGACTTGTATTCAAGTTGATGACGCTGCATGGAGTACTGCGAATTGGTCGCAAATCGATGCGGCTGCTTCATTTTCAGAAAATTGTTCCGGTTCGGCAGGTCTAGATGAGTTTTCAGCGGTCGAGGTTGATGTATATCCTAACCCAGCAACTAATCAGTTAAACATTGAGTCGGATGCGGCAATAGAGGCGCTTACAATCTTTACTCTTTCAGGCAAGGTTTCGCTGACTTCAAAGTATCCATCGATTGATCTTTCTGGATTGGAATCAGGAGTTTATCTAGTTTCTATTTCAACAGACAAAGGAGATATTACAAAGCGATTTGTAAAACAGTAAATTTCTTCATAGTTACTGTAGAATCCTCTGTCATTTTGATGGAGGGTTTTTTCTTTGCTGTAACGCACGATTCACATCCTTCATTTTTTTTTGATAGGATGGTGTTTGCATTCCTTTCACCTCTTCCGTCGTAATTACCAACTCTTGTATGAGCTCGGGATATTTATCGGTCATTTTCAACAGAACTTCTGTCGCACGCGATTTAATCGTAACGTTCGTCTTACCGTCTTGAATCCACTCAAATAGTTGACTGATGGCCTTCCCTTCATCCGTTTCGGGAACACCCGCGATTTTCCAGTAGTTCGCAAAAGACTGTTTAAAGTCGAAATGCGTGATTTGATTGGACAACTCAAAGAGAAATGAAAGTTCTTTATGCAAATAATCCTTAGAAACCATACCCACATTGCTTAAAAGCCATGCAAATCGTTGGGCAGTTTTCCTTTCTTCGAAAAGCAGTCGCGAAAGCTCTCGAATATCGTAGGAATTGGACGTTATCTGCATCGCCCATTGCCGCCTGTCTGTTCCGTTGCTGCTCGCCAGGGAATCGATCAACTCTAAATAAAAAGCTTCAGGTGTCCTCACAACTAAACTTACATAAAAGGAGTCAGATTTGCTATATTGCACGTGTGAATTCTACCAATGCAAAATACCTGATTCAGCAAAAAGCTTTTGAGCTCGGGTTCACGTATTTTGGTGTGTCCAAAGCGGATTTTTTAGAGGAGGAAGCGAAGAAGTTAGAGGAGTGGTTAAAGCGCGATTATCACGGTAAGATGAGTTACATGGCCAATCACTTTGATAAACGACTCGATCCAAGATTGCTCGTGGACGGAGCCAAATCAGTTGTGTCTGTATTACTCAATTATTATCCAGAACAAACACAGGAGAATCCGGAAGCACCCAAGATTTCTAAATATGCCTACGGAAAAGATTATCACTTTGTCATCAAGGACAAACTCAAAGAACTTTTTGCATTTATCCATGAAGAAATAGGAGAGGTCGGAGGTCGTGTTTTTGTCGACTCTGCTCCTGTAATGGATAAGGTATGGGCAGCGAAAAGCGGTTTGGGATGGATGGGAAAAAACACAAATTTGATTCACCGGAAGCAAGGTTCCTTTTTCTTTATTGCAGAACTCATTTTGGACCTGGAATTGGAGGAGGATGGGCCTATGAAGGATTATTGCGGGACATGCACAGCTTGCATTGACGAATGTCCTACAGATGCGATCGTTGAGCCCTACGTCGTGGATGGATCGAAGTGCATCTCCTATTTGACCATTGAACTCAAAGATGAAATAATTCCAAAGGAATTCCATGATAAAATGGACAATTGGATGTTTGGTTGCGATGTTTGTCAAGATGTCTGTCCCTGGAATCGCTTTTCAAAATCGCACGGTGAATCGGCATTCGAACCGCATGAAAAGCTACTTAAGATGTCCAAAGCTGACTGGCATGACTTAACGGAAGAGGTGTTTCAGGAGTTGTTCAAGAAAAGTGCTGTTAAACGCACGAAATTCAGCGGTTTAACACGAAATATTTCCATATTAAATCAGTAGGGTATACTTTTTGATTCTCCCTTGATTTTTGTAAATTGGGGAAATAATTTAATCAACACACTAGTCATTATGCCAGATCAAGAACTAGGAAATGGTGTCTCATTAAGTATGGCGCCATACACGGGTCCTTGGACAAAGGTTGAAGCTGGGCATTTGCTCAGACGAACAATGTTCGGGCCGACGAATCAGCAGATGCTCGATGCGGTGTCCAATGGAATGGCCGCAACAGTAACTTCGCTCTTACAATTACCTGCTATTGGACAACCGGTAGCCTTTCACCCGGATGAAACCATAGCAACTTTTGGTTCTACATGGGTCAATTCAGTTTATCCGTCAGATGTCACTCAGGCAGGTTTAGTAGATAACGCACGCCTTTTTTCGTTGGCAGCATGGTTGATGGAACGTATCAATTCGGAACAAGCGACCATTGCGGAAAAGATCTGTCTCTTTTGGCAAAATCATTTTGCGGCATCTACAAATATAGACACAAGAGCAGCTTATGAATATCATGCGTTGATTCGAACACATGCGCTAGGAAACTTCCGTCAATTTGTGAAGGATATTACCATCGATCCAAATATGCTACTGTTTTTGAATGGTGCTACAAATACATTATACAGTCCAAACGAGAATTATGCGCGTGAGTTACTTGAATTGTATACAATCGGTAAAGGTCCGCAGATCGGTCCTGGTGATTACACAAATTATAAAGAAGAGGATGTAGCCGCGGCCGCAAAAATATTGACAGGATATTTAGTAGATGGATTGAGAAGTGATACGCTGACAAACGTTGCAGCAAACTTTACACCTATCTTACATGACACATCAACGAAAACGCTTTCTTCGCATTTTGGCAACGCTGTAATCCCGGATAATGGAGCGAATGAATATGAAGATTTAATTGACGTTATTTTCCAGCAAGATGAAGTGGCTCGATTTATTTGTCGAAAGTTATATCGCTATTTTGTAAACTATGATTTAACGGCTGCCGTAGAATCGACGGTGATAGACGAAATGGCTAATACCATGATTGCTAACAATTATGACGTATTGCCAGTATTGAGTGAACTCTTCCAAAGTGAGCATTTTTACGATGTTTCAATTCGTGGGGCATTAATTAAGGGGCCACTGGACATGTTGTACTCTATGTTAAATACTACGCAGTCCACTCCAGGGTTTGACTTAGCAACAGACAGTGAGATGCAACTCAGCGTTTATTGGTTTGCTGACACAATGGGTCAAGGATATGCTGCACCTCCGAGCGTTGCTGGTTGGCCTGCTTATTATCAGGAACCATCTTTCTCGAAGTTGTGGGTTAATGCGACGCACATTAAGACACGTTTTGACGTGAGTGCATTTATGACTATTTATGGTGGAATACCTGTAAATGGGAATAATTGGGAGATTGATGCATTGACTTTTGTGGACGGTCTTTCCGATCCTTATGACGCACCGACAGTTATTGATGATATCTGTGATGTCTTCACACCCAAAGATGTGGATGCTTTGCAAAAACTGATTTTGAAATCTATTCTTACAAACAGTTTACCTGACTTTGAATGGACACTCGAGTACACAGACTATATAAATAATCCGGGTGATCCGACATATTCCGACCCCGTAAAACAGCGTGTGAACCTTGTTTTAGCACGTTTATTCCAAATGCCTGAATTCCATACAATGTAGGGCCCAAAAAGTAGAGCAATGAAAAGAAGAAATTTTGTAAAAAATCTGGCACTTGCATCCGTAGGGACTCCGATCTTGTTGAATGAAATGAAATTTCAGACAATTGGGAAGAAGTTATTTGATGTGGCAAAAAGTGCCGAAGATCGCGTATTGGTCATTATCCGTCTGAATGGTGGAAATGATGGAATTAATACAGTTATCCCGCGAGATCAATACACGGAAATGACAATACAACGTAGCAATGTGCTTATTCCTGAAACTTCTGTTTTACCATTAACTACAGAAGTTGGTCTCCATCCAGTGATGACAGGAATGCAGAACATGTATAATGACGGTAAACTGGGCATCATTCAGAATGTTGGATATCCTGAACAAAACAGATCGCATTTCCGATCAATGGATATTTGGAGCTCTGGTTTAATTGACAATCCTCCGGCAACGGGTTGGTTAGGTCGACAGTTCGATGTGGATTATCCAAACTATCCTGATGCATATCCAAATGCGACTTATCCAGACCCGTTTGCAATTAGCATGGGGTATGAAACTTCGTCTACATGTCAAGGACTCATGGCCAACTTTAGTCACGCTGTTAATAATCCTTTTGATGTCTATAATCTGGCTTCAAGTGGTGTGCTTGATGATGGTACATATTACGGATCGCATATGGATTATCTTGCAACACTCATTGATCAGGCAAATGCTTTTGGTGCGCAAATCAATGATGCAGCAAATGCTGGAAATACGCTTTCAACAATGTATGATCCAGCAAATCCGCTAGCAGTGCAGTTGCAATACGTTGCACAAATGATTTCGGGTGGTTTAGAGTCTAAGGTTTATATTCTGAACATTAATGGTTTCGATACACACGATGCTCAGGTTTCAACGACTGATACTACGCAAGGTGTTCATGCTGAGCTTATCAGAAGACTTTCAGATGCGATTGAAGCATTCCAAGATGATTTAGCATTACTTGGTTTAGAGCAACGAGTAGCAGGTATGACGTTCTCTGAGTTTGGTCGTCAAATTGCTTCTAATGCAAGTCTGGGAACCGATCATGGTGATGCAGCACCATTATTCTTGTTCGGTTCATGCCTTGACATTGATATTATGGGAGCTAACCCTGTTATTCCAGATACGGTTGTGAATCAAGCAGGAATTCCAATGCAGATTGATTTCCGAGATGTTTACGCGTCCGTATTGAAAGATTGGTTTGGCGTTTCTAGCACTGATATTCAGGCATTATTTGAACATTCTGTAACATTCTACCCTCTCCTTGGCGCATGTAATGTTGGTCTGGAAGAAGAAGAACTAGCGAAGGAAAGTGCGCTTATTTATCCGAACCCAGCAACCTACAATGCAACCGTGCGATTCTCAGCAATGAACGAATGGGTGAAAGTAGATATCTACGATTTAAATAGTAGACAGGTAGCGCAGGTTTACGATGGTAATTTGACACAAGGGAGACATGACATTCCAATGGAGTTGCGTGACCTGCCATCGGGTCAGTACGTCGTTCAGATTCAAAAAGACTCTGGAAACATAAACGCGAAACTTGTCAAGATGGATTAAATACATTGTACAATGAATATATGGAGCGGAGATCATTATTGATCTCCGCTTTTTTTCTGTAAACGTGTCATCACAAATAATACGGTACGCGGGAAATAGCGCATAGTAAAAGCGGTAATTTTTCCCAAGGGAGACAGCACCATTTTGGACTGACGTCGTTTTAGCATGCATACTATTCGAGACGCTACGGTTTCACGCGATTGTTGAATGAATTTCGGACGTTTGGGCACAGGTATTAACGTTCCATCCGAAGTAATCATGCGTTTTTGCTGCTCATTTTGAGTAAAACTTACATAGCAAATTCCGAAGTGAATTCCGGTTTTACTCAATTCTATTTTAAGCGATTGCCACAATGCCGTAAGTGCCATCTTTCCCATACTATATGCTGACGCAGAAGGTAGGCCATGTAATCCTGCTAAGCTGGATATAAATACAATGCTTCCTTTGGTCTTTTCAATATATGGAAGAGCCGCAAGCGTAGGATAAACCGCCCCCATCGAATTGCTGTCATAAACTGAGGCAAAAACAGACGGTTCCAGCCTCGTAATTTGTTCATTCATGGTCGAACTTCCATTGTTGATCAGAACGTCAATTCTCCCATGCTTATCCAATACTTCAGTAATGAGTCGTTTACAATCTTCTTCAGAGGTAATGTCTGCCTGTACGGCAAGCGTTGAATGCCCCATGCGCATTAGCTCTTCTCGAGCACGGAACAACTTTTCTTGCGAGCGACCATTTAAGACAACGTGTGCCCCCTTTTTACAAAGATGAATTGCTGTGGCTTTTCCAATTCCTTGACTGGATCCGGTGATGATGACCACTTTTCCTTTAAGTGTCTTTCGTTTCATAATTATGATTTTGGTAGTGTAAGTGATGTCCCTTTCTGAAGTTTGGAAACCTCATATTCTTTCGGGGTGTAGTACCCATGCTCTACGAACCATTCATAGCAGTCAAGAATACCATTTTCTATCGGAGTCTGTGGAAGCTTTAATGCTTCAACTGCCTTGTCCGCAGAATAATAATGATCCTCGCAAGAGAGAATGGCCATTTCCGATGAGACTGCGGGTGCGTATTTGAATAAGGTACCAAGAATGGAGTTCAACTTTCCATACAGTTTGATCAACCCTGAAGGAAGTGTTCGCTTCGGCACATTTGCGCCTAATACCGTACCAACTTTTGTAAACATCTCTTTGAAGCTAAGATTTTCATTGCCGAGAATATAAGCTTCACCTACCTGTCCCATGGTTAGTGCATTGACTACACCAATGGCTGCGTCCTTCACATTAATATAGTTCTTTCCTCCAGGTGTAGAACAAGGGACTTTTTTCTGAAGTAATGCCAGTATCATTGCTCCAGAGCTTGGTTTGGCATCCTGTGGTCCTATCATGAAAGTAGGGTTTACAACAATTGCTGGTAGTCCTTTTTCGTGAACAGCTTTAAGAACGAGGTTTTGAGCTTCGCGCTTTGAGTCCATATAGTCCAATCCGTATACTCCTGCAGCATACGGGTTTTGTTCAGTTCCCGGCTGATCTTTTGAACCTTTGCCAAATGAGTTTGCAGTTCCTATAAATACAGCGCGACTGATATTGTTTTCTAAGCAAGCATTGACAACGTTCTGTGTTCCTTGAATATTGACACGGCGTGTTTTCAAAGACTTGGCTGGCCAGATATTGGTACAGGCTGCGCAGTGAATGACCATGTCTATTCCTCGGAGAAGAAACTTCATTTCCGCTCCCTCAAGTATATTGCCTTCCACTTTTGTTATTGGCAGTCCTTCAAGGGTCTTGGATTCCTTTCCGCGTTCTACCAGTGCAGTGACATTGTACGATCTGTTGATGAGTTCGCGAACGACATTGCTCCCAAGCAAACCATCCGCTCCTGTGATAAATACATTCATAATTTTCAGGTTTAATTACATCACAAACCTACTTGTGATTTAAACAAGAAATGAACTGAATGCCGCAAGCGAAATAATTCTATTTGCGATTTTCGCAAATAGAATTATTAAAAATTAAAAAGCGTTCGGATACTAAAAAAATAAAAATGGGACACTCAAGGCATCCCATTTTTACTAGTAGTGTAGGTCGTAAACTTATTTCGACTTGCCTGTATACAGAACAAGAAGTGTTACTTTCTTTGAGACCAATTTAAAGTAATTATTCAGTTCGAAGAAGAAATTAGAGAACAGATGAACAAAGTGGGTATCCCAATGAACAAACACAAAAAAAGGGAGGTAAAAAACCTCCCTCCAGTTTACAGTAACGTAAGATTACATTCCTCCACCCATGTTCATTAAATCATCGAGAGTCTTTTCTTCGTAACCTTCAGGAATCTCCATGCTAAACAGTTCTTTTACTGCTTTCTTATCGATTTTCTCTTCGAAGCTATCGGCCAATAATGATATTTTCATACCACCTTGCATGATCTCATACTCCAATGGGAAACCAGGGATGTCTTCATTTAAATATGATTGTCCGCGCTTGTTTACGCTAATGTCTTCGGTATACCAGAACATTACTTCATTACCCTCGTCATCTGTGGCTACTGCCAACTTGCAGTCATATCCTAAAATCTCCTTTTTCTTATCTTCCAAACGAATGTCCATTTCAGGCTCTTTTCCATCGTTTTGTTTTTCAAGTTCTGTCAAAGTAGATTTAACGCCATACTTCATTCCCATCATTGAAATATCCATAAGCATTAGAACATTTTCAGACTTAGAATCGGATACGGTTACCATATTCATCATCGATCCCATTTTAACATCCGCACGCGTCATATCTTCTTTAAAGAACAACTTCAACTCAGAGCCGGCCATCATGGCAATAGCCATCTCCATTTCTGGATCATCTGCCTCGAAATCCATTTTATAGCTTACGCTCCCTTCAGTCAATTGTGCAAATAGACCTGTAGAGCTCAATACGGCCAATGCAAGTGTTAAGAATATTTTTTTCATCTGTTTTTGAATTTATCTCCGCAAGTTACAAAATGCGGTCCAAACTTTTACGCACAAGTGCAAGTCCCGAGGAAATTAATTACCCTCCTGTTAACCACCTATATAAATCGTTTCCATTCGCATACAATACGAGGCCAATTAACAGGAAGAAGCCAACGTACTGTGCGTACTCCAACACTTTCTGCGGAGCTTCTTTTCCAGTGATCATTTCGTAAAGCAGGAATATGACATGGCCACCGTCAAGTGCGGGTATTGGAAGAATGTTCATGAAGGCAAGAATGATGGAAATAAATGCCGTCGTCAACCAAAAGGCTTCCCAATCCCAAAACGGTGGGAACATTTGACCGATAGCTCCAAATCCTCCAATGGACTGCGCTCCTTTCTTCGTGAATAAAAATTTGAGCTGACTGATATAGTCACTTAGTTTTTGCATTCCTTCTCCAACTCCAAGAGAAAGACTTGCTCCAAATGAGTAGTACTCTCTGTAGAAAATATCATTGTCCTCTGGTATAACACTTTTCGGAGCAAACCCAATCGATCCCATTTCAGTAACCGCCAGTTCAAGTGAAATGGTATCCTGGTCTCTTAACACCTGTGCTGGGACAGTTGAATTTTTAGCGTTATAAAGGGTAGAGGTAATGTCATCAAAAAACGTGATTTCCTGATCTGCGATCGTCAAAAAGACATCACCGGGACGAACACCTGCACGCATCGCTGGCGCAATATTCAACAGGCTGTCAAGATCCGCTTTATTAATCGTGGAACGGATAGAGTCCAAACCTCGCTGAATCATTAATTCAAAAGAAGAACCGCTCATGAAAGCATCGTCATTAAAGTCAATTTCTTCCAAAGATTTATCATTTATCGAGAGGATAAAATCACTTTGCTTGAGTCCAGTGCGCTCACTCGCATATTCTCCTGTAGTTATCAGGTATTCAACATCAACAGACTTATGTCGCAACTGTACTACTGGAAGCGCACCCTGTTCAAACAATTCAAAGTCAATCCCTTCTGGCATGTTAATGTCAACAGTTTCTCCAGTTGGTCGCTGTACTGTTAAAGTGCGCTGATCTCGAAGGAGCAAGCCGTTGGTGATATCGTTATAATGCATAACCTTCTCACCGTCAATTTTCAAAATATTGTCTCCTGAATGGATATCATACTTCGCTAAATACGGATGAATCGAAAGACCGTTTTGAAGATCGGCAGTTGGTGCCATTTGTTTTCCCCAGGCAAAGAAAACGATGATGTAAATGAGCACTCCTACGATAATATTTACGACTACTCCACCAATCATTACGATCAATCGCTGCCAGGCTGGTTTTGACCGAAATTCCCATGGTTGGGGAGGTTGCGCCATTTGTTCTTTATCCATTGACTCATCGATCATTCCTGAGATTTTCACAAATCCACCTAAAGGGAGCCATCCTATTCCCCATTCTGTTTCTCCGATTTTCTTCTTAAAAAGTGAAAACCACGGGTTAAAGAAGAGGTAAAACTTTTCAACACGTATTTTAAAGTAGCGAGCTGTCAGGTAATGCCCAAACTCGTGCAATACAACTAATATTGAAAGTGAGAGAAGCAGTTGAGCTGCTTTTATCCAAAATGTCATAGACTAAAAATTATGCACGCAAATGTAGTGAATTCAACGCGAGAATCTGTGCTTTGCAGCACAATCACTTATTCAGCATTTAAGAAGAAAACAAAAGCATATTATTCGGCCGGAATTTCCACGTAGTCATTTTGTTCGAAATAGGAAATCAACGCTTCTTTGATGAGGTGTTGCTGTTCCCTTGAATCAAGAGGTGGAAGTTGCTTTATCAGCTTAAAATGAGGCCATTGCTCAGCATCTCTTCCTTCAAACTCATAATAGCCATAAGGCTCTAGAATAGTGCATATTGCAACGTGCAGCAAGTCCGTTTTTTCATTTTTTGAAAACTCCTTATATCCGATTCCTAATTCGTTTACGCCAATTAAGAATAAAATGGCTTGGACATCCATTCCTTCACCAAATTTTTTCTCCAGTTCGTTCTTTACCTTCTGAAAGCGCAGTTCAACGTCAAAATCCATAGAACGAAAATAGCAAATCAGATTCGAAAGTTTATACTTTCTCCTCCGTCAAATCGATCAGAGAAAGGAATTTTTTATCTTAGCAAGAAAACTTAAACACATGAAAAAGGCAACATACATTTTCGCAAGCTTAATTTTGGCAGTTGGTCTTACATCCTGCGGTGGAGGAGAAGAGGAAGTTGTAGACGACTCAGAAGAAAACGAAGTAGCAGAGGGAACATATTCCTTCAATGAGGGCACGACAGAATTGGAGTGGACATCGTATAAAACTTCGGATAAAGTCCCTGTAGCTGGTAGCTTTAATGAAGTAGAGTATACTTCAAGTGAAAGTGCTGATGCGAAGGAAGTTTTAGAGAGCTTAACATTTTCAATTAATACAGCGTCAGTTGAGACAAACAACGAAGAGCGCAATGGTAAAATTGCTGAGCACTTCTTTGGAACAATCAATACAGATAAAATTGAAGGGAGTGTTAAATCTATTGGTGATGACGGGAAAGCTGTTGTGACAATTACAATGAACGGAATTGATTTTGATGTAGAAGGAGACTACACAATGGAAGATACTGACTTCAGCTTCACTTCAAGTATTGATGTATCTTCATGGAACGGAGTAGCGGGAATTGATGCACTGAATACAGTTTGTAAAGATTTGCATACCGGAGCAGATGGAGTTTCGAAGTTGTGGACTGAAGTTGGACTATCGTTCAAGACTACACTCAAGTATGTTCCGTAAGCTTCATGCTGGACTGTATTAAGTGAATTTTATTGATTTTATCATATTGGCTGCATTGGCTTATGCAGCTTGGAAAGGGTACAAAAAAGGGCTCATTATTGAGCTCTTTACCTTTTTGGCATTGTTTCTCGGATTATATGCGGGGATTCATTTTTCCGATTTTCTGACCACTTTTTTCCGGGAAAAGTTAAATGTTACTTCCGCTTACATGCCTGCTATTTCTTTCACCTTGATTTTTTTAGCGATTGGAGCAATGATCTACTTCGGAGGAAAGGCCATTGAAAAGGTGATCAAAATTGTACAATTGAGTCTGATAAATAAGTTGTTAGGTGTTTTTTTCGGAATGATGAAAATGATTTTTTTCGTCGGTGCTGGAATACTATTGCTTGAATCATACAATCAAAAGGGAAAAATATTGTCAGAAGAAACCCAAAATGGCTCTCTTTTTTACAACCCAACTAAAGTTGTTGTAACCGCTTGCATACCTGCATTTGAAGAGAGTACGTTGCTGCTAAAAGAAGTACTTCTCGAAGACCCTGGATTGCTACCTGAAGATTCTGAAGCATCAAGTCAGTAAAAATCCGCTTGTACAGGGCGATTTATATTTATTTAATGACTAAATTTGCGCCTTCCAAGAAGAAAATATGTCTGCAGGAGTTAAAATATTTGCCGGTACTGAATCACGTGACTTAGCTGAACGCATTGCTGCGTCTTATGGCGTCCCCTTGGGGAAGGTAACGAAGACAGTATTTAGTGACGGCGAGTTTGTTGTTTCTTTTGAGGAAACAGTTCGCGGTCAGGACGTATTCATTGTGCAGTCAACAATGCCTCCAACGGAGAATTTGTTTGAGCTTTTGTTGATGGTAGATGCAGCACGTAGAGCTTCTGCTCGCAAAATTATTGTGGTAGTACCCTACTTTGGATTTGCACGTCAAGATAGAAAAGATAAACCAAGAGTAGCCATTGGTGCAAAAATGGTGGCGAATATGTTGGTTGCTGCAGGTATTGATAGAATTATGACAATGGATTTGCATGCTGATCAAATCCAGGGATTCTTCGAGGTACCGGTTGATCACTTGTATGGTTCTACCATCTTTAATGCAGAAATAGAAAAATTAAATACTGGAAATTTGATCATGGCTGCGCCGGACGCTGGTGGTGCAAAACGCGCCAATTCTTATGCGAAGCGTCTTGACGTTGGTTTAGCAATTTGTCATAAGCAACGTAAGAAGGCGAATGAGGTGGCAGAAATGACCGTAATTGGTGATGTGGCAGGTAAAGATGTTGTCTTAGTTGATGACATGTGCGATACCGCAGGAACTTTGACAAAAGCGGCAGACCTCTTCATGGAAAAGGGAGCAAAAAGCGTTCGTGCATTTTGTACACATGCCGTGCTTTCAGGTCCTGCATATGAGCGGCTGACAAATTCTAAAATTACTGAACTAATCGTTACGGATACTATTCCGTTGAAACAGGCGCATGATAAAATTCGTATCATGACGGTTGCAGATTTGTTCGGAGACGTAATTAACCGAATGGTTAAGAACGAATCAATAAGTTCACATTTTATAATCTA
The DNA here is from genome assembly GCA_002427735.1 of Flavobacteriales bacterium UBA6051. Classification (GTDB taxonomy): domain Bacteria; phylum Bacteroidota; class Bacteroidia; order Flavobacteriales_D; family Crocinitomicaceae; genus UBA4466. The sequence continues at coordinate 364,920 of DIYP01000016.1, read as the reverse complement.
AATAATAAACAATGAAAAAAGCGCAATTGAGCGGTTCGTTAAGAGCGAACGTAGGGAAGAAGGATACGCAGGCTTTGAGAAAAGAAGGTCGTGTTCCTTGTGTGCTTTACGGACAGGGTGAGCAAATTCACTTTTCTGTAAGAGCAGTAGATGTACAAAAATTAATTTTCTCTCCAGATGTTTATCAAGTAGAGTTGGACATCGAAGGTGGTAAAAAGGCAGTAGCCATTATTCAGGATTTGCAAATGCATCCAGTAAAAGATACACCTGTTCACGTTGATTTCTTGGAGTTAGACGACAAGAAGCGTGTGAAAGTAAGCTTGCCACTTCGTCATGAAGGTTCGGCAATCGGTGTTATGAATGGTGGTAAATTGAGACAGCCATACAGAAAGTTACGTGTAATTGGACTTCCAGGAGATTTGCCAGATGCGGTTACTGTAAATGTTTCTGACTTGAGAATCGGGCAATCAGTACGAATTTCTGATTTGGATATTGATGGTGTTGAATTTCTTGAGCCTGCAAATGCAGTAGTTCTTGGTGTTAAAATGGCACGTGGAGCGGTTGCAGATGAGGAAGAAGAGGAAGGAGAAGAGGCAGCAGAAGGAGATGCACCAGCTGAAGGAGGAGAAGAATAAATCAACTTCTAATACATTAAAAAAGCCCGACGCAATTGCGTCGGGCTTTTTTATGTCTGCATTTTAGCGAATCACGAGTTCCTGAACGGACACGCTGCCGGAATGCTCGAATTGGATATAGTACATCCCCGGATCTAGCTGGAGATCAAGTTCTTTTTCGCCTTGCTCGATCTGTTTCACAACTCTTCCCATATGATCGAAAATGAACGCTGATTTAAAATGTCCCTCAATGATTACCTCACCATGGGTTGGGTTGGGGTGAACGGAAACGTGCGTCTGTTCTATTTCATTCATATTTGCTGTACCTGATTTCATCACATTGATGCCATCAAGAAACAGGAGATTGCAGGTCATCATCGTTTGGCAGTTTACGTCTGAATTGTCGAATACGATAATGATACTGTCCGCCTCATCAGAAGTCATACTAGATGCTGTCAACGAGAAATCGAATGCGGTCCACTGCGTTTCCATTCCGAATGAATGAACATTATTTATAATGGTATCGCCAGCAACACTCTTTACAATTACATGCGCAGTACCAACCGACCCAGGGACGGCATCTACATATTTGTATGCGCCCGTTAGGTGCTCAGGATAAAAAGAAAAGCTATCACGGTAGATAAGTTTTGTTTGAGCGTACGAATACCAGTTGTGAATAATGGCGGCGTAATTTCCAGTGAATGCGTCTGTTGTTTGGCAAAGCCCCACGTCGTAATCAAAAGCCCAATTGGTGAGAAAACCATGAAAAGGGTCTGCAACAAGATGCGAATCCACCATTTCATAATCATAAACGTGCTGATTGATGTTTGACCAATCTTCAAAATCGGAATTATGCAATTGTCCGTAACTAAACGAGGAGAACGCAATCACGCTGAGTAATAATCGTTTTTTCATAGCTGAAGTATTTTGTTCATTATAAAGTTAGAACACAAACAGCTGTGATCACATGTAAAATTACTCCAATGAGATGTAGAATTCTATTGTTTTATAAGCTGCTTAACGATAAACGCATGGTCATTCTTAATGACAACTTTGTAGCTTCCTGCTGCTAAAGACGAAATATTGATAGGTTCGTTGACGTAGTTGCGCTGCGTGTAACAAACCTTGCCATCCATTGTGTAGATGATCACATCAACCGGTTGCTCGACATTCCCCAACTGAACAAATCCATCTGTAGGATTTGGATATAACTCAATCTGATCTAGCCCACTGATATCATTGATGTTGAGGTTATCAATGTAACGTTGACCATCAGACATGAATTGTTCAGTAAGCCCTGCCTGGTTTGTGGCACGTATTGAAACATAGTATGTTTGATCATACAACGGATTGCTTAATATTGTTGAAAAGGCGTTAGATCCGCCATTGTCAGTCCAAGGGTATACATCATCAATAACGGGAAGCGTACCAATGGCTATTTCATAATTACCAATGCCTGAATGAATATCCAGTGCATTCCAGTTGGCATATAATGTACTGGTCGTAAAAGTATCAACATCAAGCGCATTTCCGTCATTCAGGAAGTCGATCTCGGGTGGCGTAAAATCCAGTAGGTAGGTCGCTACTTCTGGTAAAGACCAATTGCCTGCGCTGTCCAAAGCTAGCGATCGAACAAAACCAGTTGGAATGGCGTTTTCACTTTCTATAAACATTAACTCTCCTAGACCCGCTTGAATTGTTGCCTGCGTCCCGCGAGATTTATAGACACGAATATTGTCAAAAATAGCTTCGCATCCTCCAGTGCGCAAAGAAATGGAATTCCCAACTGATAGCGGTGTTAAGTCCTGCCATGAAGCAATTAAACTGTCATCAATGTAGACATCTATTGCACCGCTTATTGGATCAAAGAATGTTTTACAGTTGTATGTTTGTCCTTGATTCACAGGAAAGTCAATATCTGCTTCAAGGTTAAATACGTTGGTGTCGACAGAATAAATCTGGACTTTGTCGTTACTTTCTCTTAGGTAAATGAAATAAGAATTCCCTCGATTTGTCAAGTTAGCACTATCGCAAAAGAAATGCATTCCTGCTCTTTGGTTGGATGCAGCACTGGTAATAGTTTGATCCCACTCATAGAGGTAACTGGAGGCGTTGTCTTGCTCGACCAACATGTAAGTATTAGAGTTGTTTTCATTGACATCCTGAAAATTCAGAGCTCCAGCATTCAAATTGTAAGTGCCGGTGACAGCGTTCCAGTTGAGATCATTGTCTTCAAAAGTTTCGTTCGCAAAACCATAATCTCCAAGCGATGACCAATCATTTTCACTATTTGCCTTCTTTCCAGCTAAATAGAACCGCTTATCGACACCGCTCTGCGCATCAGTGTCTACAAAGTCAACAATAAAATCGTCGGTATGCCAAGTTGCATTGGGGATAATACTGGTAATGGGAGGAGTAGCATCAGCAACAGTTTCTGAAAAAGTTGCCACCCAACCTTCCGCTACGGTAGCACAATCACTTCTAAATTCAAGTAAAAGCGACCCGCCTGTTGAAATTATAGTTCCAGGTGAATTCGTTCCCGTATATGTTCCAATCAGGGGAGAAGTCGTTGTATCTCCATCATAGATATACAGGTAGTCCCAGTTGTTTTCAAGTTCAAAGACAGAAAAATCAAGTGTAATGCTTTGGGCGGCGGGCGGCTGAATGAGCCAAAGCTGGCGCTCGTCATCGGAATAATCAGTCATTGCCCCACCCGTGTCAGTCAGTGTGCCAGATGACGAAGTAATCGTAATAATGTTGGGAGGATTATTGATGAGTTGATAATAGTATTCCCAGTTCCAGTTTATACCCGGATCTACGTGTGTCTGATTGGGAAAGTGCTGATGTCCTTTTATTTTGATACATCCTCCAAGCACATTTGTCCCTGATGTGGCTGGACCGTCAAAGGTGCGCAAAGGTAGAATCCCATAACCACTGTTCACAATATCCCTGCTAAGATCAGCCGAGCTGAGATACATTTCGTTCGTGTACCATGCTGCGTTACTTACATATCCTTCATGTTCATATCCGATGGTGTATGGATTTTCACTACCGACATGCCATGCTTTGTCTTCTTCCAAAACCATTTGGGTAACTTGGCCGTCAGAAGAGCGTATCACATAATGATAAGAAACATCTGCAGCACAGTTTTGGGCCCATGAAATGGCTCCTGCATAAGTACCTTGAACTGTATGAATAGTAATGGCTGATATGGGTACTCCCAAACGGGAACTAAAATTACAAATAGGAGCAGGATTCCATATCGCAGGCCCATATTGGTTGGATTTATTTGACGGAAGTTGAAAAATATCACCTTTGTCAGACTCGATACCGTTTGCTTTTAACTTGATTTTTTTTGCTGATAGTACTTTGTAATTGTTTGTGCCAAATAGTGCTTCGAGATCGTAATCGGACGGATTAAAATTAAACTGTTGAGCAAATACTGGTGAATTCATCGAAGACAAAACAGAATAGACCTGCATATCACGAGCCAATAGATTAACGGCCCCTGAATCTGGAATTTCTGATAACGAATGTAATACTGTTCGAATGGCAGCAGCATCATTCTTGTCTTCCGGGACTCCGACGGTAACGGCCATAAGTGCATCAAACATTTGAGCATAGGCCATCACTTGAGCAGTAGCGGAGTTTTTCTGCTGAGCTACTGAAATTCCCGTAAATTGCGCAACAACATTTCCATTTTCGATAAAGTAGTTTTTACCGTTATCATGTAACCCCATAATTCCATATGCTTGTGGAATCCCAGAGCAAGCCGTTTCATCACCCGGTAGATGCACCATACGAGTATTATTCCAGGATACCGCTTCCAGGATACCTTCTGGAAGGTATGGGAACTGAGCGTATGCTTGATCAAATTGAACTTGCGAATGCACGTTTAATGCGCACGCCAAAACGGTAATTAGCAGTAGAATCGGTTTCATAGGTCGATTGTGTATGGAAGGTAAAGTTACGAAACTTGCCTGATTGTTAAGTAAATGACTTATGGCGAAAACAAAAGGCCTCCCGATATGGGAAGCCTTTCTGCGCGATCAAAAAATACACTTTAGAAAAAATAAAATTGAAAAATGTCCACTTGCTAAAACTTCAGGACGAATGATCGCTTATCATTAACCAACGCCCATCTCTATTCTCCATTAGAACAGAAAACCAGCCTTGAATTGTCGTATCAGGGATTTCATATACAAGGTTAAATCGACCTACTACATAATAGTATTGATCAGAAAGTCGTTTTAAATTGATTTCGTCAAAAAACAATTTTCCCATGCGTTCTTCAGGAAAATAGGTTTTATAATCGTTGAGTATATTTTCATAGCCTTTCGTCAATCCCAGACGTGATACTGTTTGAACATCTGGTGCATCGTGATAGGCTTCAACATAACAATCGAGATCATGATTGTTCCAGCATTCTTCCTGCCTTTCGAAATTGCCCATTATCGCAATCGAATCTTCTTCAGCAGTTGTTTCATTAGAAACACCACTCACGGTTTCATCGATTTCAGAAGGTTGTTCGGAACAACTATATAAAAGCCATGGTATAAATATGAGGTATGCGTATTTCATGTGTCAGTTTGTTGTGATATCAAAACTATGTCAATCTCTAAGGGATGAATAGTATAAAATCGACAGCAGTGAATGTCTAATTTTTACTATTTCCTGTCGCTACCGCCTCTTATGTTTGGAGCAAAACTTTAGAAAAGCAAAATGAGGAATTGGATTGTAATGTTCTGCTGCTTGAATATTTTTTTCATCGGACGAACCCAAAAGGATAAGAATAAAGCGCACACATGGGAAGGGAAGTTTGAACAAATAGATAACTTATTACCTACCCCGAATGTGTATAGGGCTGGGGATGGTGCCCCTGGCCCTTCATACTGGCAACAAAAAGCAGATTATGTGATAAAGGTAAAGCTGGATGACGAGCGTCAGTCGGTAAGTGGAACTGAAGTTGTCACATACTTTAATCAATCACCTCAACCACTATCATATCTCTGGATGCAGCTTGATCAGAACGTTCGTGAGAAAGGCAGCGATAAATACCTTGCCAAAAACCTAAAGTTCGGTGATTCGGTTACCACATATGGTGTGGTGTTTAATACGCAGCTAACCTCTACAGATGGTGGAATTCATCTCACAAAAGTAGTTGATGCTAAAGGCAATCCATTAAACTATACTATTGTAAAAACCATGATGCGCATCGATCTTACCGAACCATTAGAACCAGGAGATAAGTTTGAGTTTGAATTGGAATGGTGGTACAACTTAAATGACCGAATGGAAGAACATGGCAGAAGTGGTTATGAATACTTTCCTGAAGACCAAAACTATTCGTATTCTATCGCGCAGTTTTATCCTAGAATGGCGGTCTATGATGATTTTAACGGGTGGCAGCACAAACAGTTTTTGGGAAGTGGTGAGTTCGCTTTGACATTTGGTGATTTTGATGTGGAGATTACCGTTCCTTCAGACCATGTTGTGACCGCCACGGGAGAACTAAAGAATGCCAAAAGAGTTCTTTCCTCTGAGCATTATAGCCGTTTTCAACAATCGCAACAGTCTTTTGATAAACCACTCATGATCATTCCAGAGACGGAAGCCATTGCTAATGAGAAAAGCAGATCTAAGGATACGAAGACCTGGATTTATCATGCGGAGAACGTGCGCGATTTTGCTTTCGCATCATCCCGGAAATTCATTTGGGAAGCACAGGCTGTAAAACTCGGAAATAAGGAAGTGATGGCTATGTCTTTTTATCCCAAAGAAGGAAACCCATTGTGGGAACAGGAATCAACAAAAGCTGTTGTTAATACGTTAAAAACCTACTCCCATTATTCGGTGGATTACCCTTACCCAGTTGCAAACTCTGTACATGCTGCATCCATAGGAATGGAGTATCCGATGATTTGCTTTAACCTGGGAAGACCAGCTCCCGATGGCACTTATTCTGACGCAGTAAAGTATGCAATGATTGGCGTTGTAATTCATGAAGTTGGACATAACTTCTTTCCAATGATCGTTAATTCTGATGAGCGCCAATGGGCCTGGATGGATGAAGGAATTAACAGTTTTCTGGAATACCTTACGAAAGAAGAAAACTACGAGAACTTCCCTCATGACCGTGGCCCGGCATACCTTGTTGTGAAATACATGAAAGGGCAAAAGAAATACATTCGTCCCATGATGACGAATCCGGAACAAGTTGTTCAACTGGGATACAATGCGTACAGCAAACCAGCGGCATCTCTTAATGTATTGAGAGACGTTGTGCTCGGACATGAGCTATTTGATAAAGCATTTAAAACGTATTCCGAAAGGTGGGCATTTAAGCATCCGAAACCAGCAGATTTTTTTAGGACAATGGAAGACGCTTCGGGAATTGATTTGGATTGGTTCTGGCGTGGTTGGTATTATAGTAGAGACTATGTCGATGTGTCGATCGATACGATCATTCATTATGATATATTGCCGAATGGACACAAAGCCGATTATTATGTTTCAGCAATGGATTCGCTTGCTTCAATTCAGACCAAAAAGGTAAAACTTACTGAGACGCCGGATTATTATTATGATGAATTCAGGAATAAGTTAGACTACGATGAAGTGTACAATAAGATGAACCAGAAGCATTATTATGAATTGAATTTTACAAATGTTGGCGGGTTGGTCACACCAATTGTATTAAACATGCATTACGAAGATGGTTCGACTTCATCTATTACTATTCCGGCTGAAGTTTGGAGGTATAGTGAGGTAAGTGCGGCAAAGATAATGGCGTTTGATAAGCCATTGGCATATGTTGAAATTGACCCATATCGAAAAACGGGTGATGCTGACTTAAGCAATAATGTATTCCCAAGAAAAGAAGAGATGTCAGAGTTTGACAAAATGAAAGCTCAGGAGGAATGATACAACTCATTGTACAATCAGCGCTTTCATTGCTATTGCACGCGCACCATATCAGTGTTTGCGAATTGGAGTATAAGAAAGATACGAAGTCAATAGAACTGGTTCAACAAGTCTTCGCGAATGATTTAGAATTATTTATTCGCCAAAAGTCGGGAAATGCCAAGTTTGATGTTCGTCAGAAGAATGAACAAACGTTGAGTGAAATCAAGGCATTTTTTGAGGAGCACCTGACGCTCTTTTCCGATACTACCTCGGTCAATGGTACTTGGATCGGATATAAACTTGATGGGAACAACCTTTTGGCTTTCATTGAATACAAAAATATTTCCCCTGGAAGAATAACGTTGGAGAATACTATTTTTCTAGAAATGCTCACAGGTCAGGAAAACATTGTACACTTGACACAAATGGGAACTACGCAAACTGGGGTATGTTCATCAAAGTCCCGAAAGGTCTCTTTTGACTTAATGTAGAGGACATCAGCACGTTCAAAAAGCTACTATTCGTAACGAATAGTAGCCAGCTATCACAAAATCAAGCGTTTCATCGGGACTTCATCGTATTCTTATAGGAGAGAATACAAGCAATGGATAAACAGTTTTATTCGGAAGTCAAGGTTCACGGTGAGTTGTCAAAGTACATCGATTGCATTTGGTTTGGGCATAATATTGAACTAAAAAACTGTCATGTAATACCCGACAACACGATAGAATTAATCTTTACGATAAATCCAATCAGTCGTAAATTAAGCGGATCGGCTGACTGCGAGACTTATGCAAGTCACTTGTCTGGGTTGAAAACCAAATCACAAGTACTTCAATTTAATGGTGGAAAGATTGCCGGAATCCGATTCAAACCAGAAGGGATTTACCCATTTTTGAAACGAGATGTATCGGATTTAATCAATGCCTCTATTGAGCCTTATTTGGTTTTCGGTGATCGTATAAAAACGCTTGAAAATAGGGTGCTGGAAGCGCTGACTTACGATCGATCAGATGCTTTTCTCGTTCAGCTAATAGAGAACCACTTTTTGCAGGATCTTCGAGATCTATCCCGGGATCAGTTAGTAGAAAGCATTGTAAGCAATATAAAAAGGACGAACGGCGCCATTTCGATAGCTGCAATTGCAGATAGTGCAGGTTGTTCTATTAAAACAATTGAGCGAAGATTTAAAGAAAAGGTCGGGCTAAATCCAAAAAAATACAGCGGACTCTATCGTCTTCACCAGAGTATCTTAGATATTGAAAATCCAGCTGATAAGTTGTCAGATATAGCTTATGACAATGGCTACTATGACCAAATGCATTTTATAAAAGAGGTAAAGCGCTATACAGGTCTTACTCCTAAAGAGATTTTTGCATTTAAGTCAGGACTTCAAGAGCCAACATTGACCCGCAAATAATCAAGTCTATTTTTTACTATTTCGTGCACTTATTTCAAGGCAACTTTGACTTTTGCTAAAGTGAAAATCGAGCATTTTGCAAGAGTATTGATCTCAAGCTTTCTAGGCAAAACTGAAGATCAGTAATAACTGTGCGGTTTACTGGTCTTATTGCTAATTTGCACTTGAGATAAAGCCCTCTTCCGTATGGAGGAGGGCTCAATTTAAGGGGTCTTGTCGTTAGCCTCCCAGATACTTTTAGCTTCCTGTACAATTCTTATAAACTCTGCACGATAACCAAAAGGATCTTCACCTAAGCCTATGGATGCGTTTTCTAAGACTCGATCAAAGTTGGCTGTTCCGGCATACTTTGATTGACGAAGGATCAATCCGAATTCGGTAACAGCTTGAATGAAGTAGGTGTCTTCCCTGATCTCATCTTCTGCTGAGTGCAAAATAGATTGTTCAATTAGTTTACTTTCATCTCCATCTGGTGCTTTATATCTGAAACTGAGTTTTGCGTAATCACTGTTCGTATTGCTTCCTTGGTGTGTTGGTAGGACTTCATACAATGCTGTAACGGTGTGTCCTGCACCGAGCTCGCCAGCATCTATACTATCATTTGCAAAATCTTCATTGCGTAATAATCGGTTCTCATATCCAATCAATCGATATGATTCGACCTGCTCTGCGTTAAACTCGAGCTGAATTTTGACATCTTTTGCGATGGTTTGAAGCGTTGCTCCCATTTCTGTGACAAGTACCTTCTTTGCTTCAAGAATATTATCGATGTATGAAAAATTCCCATTCCCATTGTTGGCGAGTTTTTCCATTTTAGACGACTGGAAATTATCATGACCAAAACCAAGTACAGTTAAAAATACACCCGTTTTTCGCTTTTCTTCAATCAAGTTAACCAGTGCTTTGTCATCAGAAACACCTACGTTAAAATCACCATCCGTCGCCAAAACGATGCGATTGTTACCACGCTTAAGGAAATGTTCTTCGGCAAGTTTGTATGCCAATTCAATACCTTCTCCTCCAGCGGTACTTCCTCCAGCAGATAAGTTGTTCAGAGCATCTAGAATCGCATCTTTATTTGCTCCGGATGTAGGCGGTAAAACAACACCCGCCGCCCCGGCATATACACAGATAGATACACGATCGTCCTCACGTAATTCCCGAACAAGAAGTTTAAATCCTTGTTTAAGCAGGTCTAGCTTTTCGGGGTTGTCCATGGAACCGGAAACATCTAGAAGGAACACCAAATTATTCTTTGGCAGTTGACTTTTGTCTATGGACAAGCCTTTAATACCTACTTTGACCAATTTATGCTCACTATTCCAAGGGCAACTAGCCACCTCAGAATGGATAGAAAATGGGTGCTTACCTCTCGGCTCTTCATATTCATAAGGGAAGTAATTAATAAACTCTTCAATTCTAACTGCATTTGGGTTTGGCAGCGTTCCGCGATTGATCATACCACGAACATCGCTGTAAGATGCACCATCAACATCGATACTAAATGTGGATGTAGACATCTGATCGGCATTAATAAATTCATTTTCAACAAATTCATCATAATGCGATCCGCTACTAAAGTCCTCCCAGGATATTGAGTCAGCATGTGCAGCGAAGATATCGGCGTTCGCGGTCTCCAGATCGATTTTATCTCCAATTTGACCAATCACGCTAATGTCTATACCATCTGCATTCTGGAAGAAGCCATTTTCCGCGATTCCATTATTGAGTTCAATCTGATCTGAAGGTTTTTCAGAAATGCTGTATCTCAAACCTTGGGCGTCAAGCATAGTTCTACGTTCCCTTTGTCGCTCTGCCAAACGAGTGGAAATAGAGCCAAATTGAGAAGGGTTTTGAGTCCTTGGAGAAGAGAAAAGTGTGTATGAACCACTCTGAGCTACAACACCAGGAGTAACTTGGAGATATGTTACAATGTCGCTCTCGCCACCTACGGTCGGAATTTTTGCTATTTCTTTATTCGTTAACGTTATTTGAGGTACTGAATGTCCCTCTTGTGTGTTCACTTGAGCAATGGTTGCGTTTGTTATAGCTTCATCGCCAGTATTTACATGCTGTGTTTGAATAGTTGAAGCTCCGGCTCTGGCATCGGGTGCAATAGTCAAGAAAGGAACTGACACCATAATTGAATCTAGAGAACCATTATCGGCTATAGTTGTTTCGCCAATATCATTCTCAATACTGTTCAATTTTTCCGAATTGTTCTCGGAGATAACATTTTCTTGTTCACTGATTTGTTCGTTTTCAAATCGCTCATCTTCCGTAGTAGTGTTTTCTGCAATCAGCGCTTTTTCATCTGCGATTGTCGTATAAGCTATTATACTTCCAATCCCAGCCAATAGCATCAAAGCGCCAGCAATTTTCCACCAAAAAAATGCGGGTCCTTTTTTATCATGTTTTTCCAGACTTGACTCAATATTTGACCACATTCCTTCAGGAACGTCAAATTGATCAAATTCTCCATTATAGTTATTGTTGTTCATGCCTCAATTTTTTGAATTAGTAATGCACGCAATAATTGACGCGCCCGGCTAAGTTGAGACTTACTTGTCGAAACACTTACTTGTAAACTTTCTGCAATTTCCTGATGATCTAACCCTTCAAAATAAAAGAGCGTAAATACGATACGGCAACCTTCGGGAAGTTGTGGTATGGAAGAGTTTAGTTGAATCATTAGCGCTTCTGTATCAACGTGTTCTTCTTCGGTCATTTTACCATCAATTTCTTCAGGAAGATCAAAGTGTACTTTCTTACGGTTTAAGAAATTCAGTGATTTATTCACCATAATTCGTTTCAACCATGCACCGAATGTAGATTTATATGCAAACTGGTCTAGTTTCGTAAACGCATGGATGAATGTGTCCTGTGTAAGATCGGCAGCATCTTCTGTGTTCCCAAGCAGTCGGACTCCTACATTATAAATTGCCTTGCTGTATAGGTCAAAAAGGGACTTCTGTGCACGTCGGTCTCCATTTTTTGAGCGCTCAATCAGGTCTTGGTGAATGTTGACAATAGTTCTCATCTAATTAAAAGACACATCACTTTTTAAAAGGTTGGAATCGATATCAAAAAATACGACAAATAAGGCAGGCTTATTGTATTTTAGGCCGCAGGTATCCAGTTATATATGAAACATTTACTCCTTATATGTTGCTTTTTTGCATGTGCGAACACCAATGCTCAATTCGCTGTCTTTAAATCTGTAGATACTGTTTGTGCGTGCATTTCTGCGTCATACGATGGAGTTAAAGATTCTGAAGAAAGAATAAATAAGATGTATGAAGAGTGTACCACGAACAACATCATCTGGCCTAGCGAAAAAGAATTGGAAAAAATGACGGTTGACTTGAAAGATGATGAAATACAACCGTTTTTTGAGCAATTTGCAACGAAGGTATTTAGAGATTTAGCAGATTACCTGATCGCTGATTGTGAGGTCTGGCACATGCATTATTATCGTAGGCGTCAGACGATGATTGAACAACGAAAAGAACAACCCAATGAAGAAATGATCGCCAAGTTTTCTGAAGTATTGGAGAAGGAAATTTCCTTGGAAACACTCATTAATAGATCTTTTTGTTATCTATCTCTTGGTGATCTGGAAATGGCGGAAAAAGACTTAGTGAGGTGCATGGAATTGTCTCAAGATAATGCGAAAGTCTATTACTTGGGCGGCGAGATCGCAGAAGCCGGTGGAGAATATGACAGTGCTATTGAACTATACAGAAAAGCATATAATTTAAGCGATAACCAGCAGTATTTCATTCTCATTCATCTTACGCGAACCAAGGCAAGATTGTTAGGTGGCTAGCATTCAGGTTATCAAGAGAAGATGTTATACGACCATCCAAAGAATAGAACAAAACCTATGGATAAAAGAAGAAATGCAATTATTGAAAACAACAGTGCAGCGATAAACAATAGTAGGTTGTATTTCTTCTGGAAAACACGTTTCAACGCCAAAACTGAATAGGCTAAAAAATAGAGGATAAGAGCCAAGTCAATGCTGAGAATTATATAGTCAAGGGTAGTGAGTGTATCTCCACTACTTGTTAATGCCCAATTCAACAAGTCAATTAAGATTCCGAGAATCAGTAGCAGTGAAAAAGTATGGAGTGTGAAGACAAAAAAGTTAACGTAGAACTTACGCTCTTTTGATCTAAAAAATATAAGAATTATCAGCGCCTGAATGGGAGTAAAGAAAAAGAACAAAATATTCATGTTCCTTCGCATAGCTTCAGAAAAATTATCAACTGCTGCATTATTTATGCTTTCACCATCAATTGTCACGCGCGCTGCTGCTTCGTCAAACAGCAAAAGCGATAATCCAAAGTAGATGAATGACAAAAATAGAAAGAGACGTATGGGGGGAATGAATTTTTGGCGCTTCCCGTCCAAGTAATCTCTAGTCATTGTCCCTGGTTGGAATAAGAGCGGTTTTAGGCTTCGAAACAATTTGCTATCAAAACTTAGAAAGTCACCTAAAAAATCATTTACAAGAATCCCTATTGATGCTTGTTTATTGTGATTTTCCTGTCCACAGTTAGGGCAGTAATTTTCACCATTAACAAGTGGTGTGGCGCAGTTAAAGCAGGATGTAGACTTTCTTCTCTTTTTACCCATCGAAACGATGATTGCACATCCAATGTACGCAAAATAGGCGCATTATTTTCTACGCTTACCTGATTGACGCTCTTTTCTTCTGCGATCTTCCAACCATTTTGGCGTGCGCTTTTGTTCTTTTGAAGCTTTGGTACCGATGAGTTTTTCAGCAAGTTCCATTCGGTCGGCTTTCTTGAGCGATTGGCGGATGTAGTTGTGATTTTCTCGCTTGTACCAAAAAAAGAAGCGCCGTTGATTGAGTTTAGCTTCTTTGTCCTTCACTGTTTTGTGAGGTTGAAGTGTATATGGATGAACACCACTATAGTAAATAACTGTGGCAACGGTCATTGGAGTTGGTGTGAAGTCTTGAACTTGCTCGAGCTGAAAGCCCATATCTTTTGTTTCGACAGCAAGGTTGGCCATATCTTCATCTTCGCAACCTGGATGGGAAGAAATGAAGTAGGGGATCAATTGTTGATTCAACCCATGTTTAGCAGAAATTTTATCGTATTTCTCCTTGAACTTGTGAAAATACTTGAATGAAGGTTTTCGCATAACGCGAAGCGTCGCATCAGAAGTATGCTCTGGTGCAACTTTAAGTCTTCCGCTCACATGCCTGGTCACAACTTGTTCTATGTACTCGTCATGATTCCCATCTTCATTGTTCTTATTGAAATCGTCGACCAGAAGATCATACCTGATTCCTGAACCAACAAACGCTTTTTTCACTTCAGGATGAGCATCTACTTTTTTGTAGAGTTCTGTCATTAAAGTATGCGAGGTGTCAAGGTTGTTGCAAATGACCGGGTGAATACAGCTTGGACTTGAACATCGCGCGCAGATTTCTTCATCCTTACCCTTCATTTTATACATATTGGCAGAGGGTCCACCTAAATCTGAAATGTATCCTTTAAAATCAGGATGCGAAACAACCTCTTCGACTTCAGCCAAAATTGATTTTTCACTGCGTGATGCGATAAACTTACCTTGGTGAGCGGAAATTGTGCAAAAACTACAACCTCCAAAACAACCGCGATGCATGTTAATCGAAAACTTAATCATGTCGTACGCAGGAATCGCACCACGTTTTTTGTATTTCGGATGAGGTAATCTCGTATAAGGCAAATCAAATGATTGATCAATTTCCTTTTCCTCCATTGTTTTATAAGGAGGATTAATAACGAGTCGCTTATTTCCTACATTTTGGGTAATCCTATTGGCCGCCCATTTGTTAGACTCCACTTCTACAATCTTGAAGTTAGCCGCGAATTTTATTTTGTCTTCAAGACATGTTTCGTGATCTGATAACGTTACAGTCTCCCAATTTTTGTTTTTCGGTAATTCTTCTTCCTGATCTTGCAAAAATGCTACTTGCTTAATCGTGTTGAGGTTGGAAAAAGGAACGCCTTTTTTAAGCAGTCGAAGAATATCGCGCAAGGGTTGATCACCCATGCCATAGACCAGTAAATCTGCTTGAGAATCAACAAGTATGGATGGTTTCAATTGATCCGACCAGTAGTCATAATGCGTAACTCTTCGCAAAGAAGCCTCAATTCCTCCAATCAGGATGGGAACATCTGGATAGAGTTCTTTTAAGATTTTACAATATGTTGATGTGGCGTAATCTGGCCTGAAACCTGCAGTGCCTCCCGGTGTATATGCATCCGTTGAGCGAAGGCGTTTATTTGCAGTGTAATGATTCACCATAGAATCCATGCATCCTGCTGTAACACCGAAGAAGTGTTTTGGCCGACCAAACTTTTTGAAATCCCGAAGGTCGTCCTTCCAGTTCGGCTGTGCGACAATAGCAACGGAAAACCCCTCATCTTCAATTATTCGGCCAATGACCGCTGTTCCAAAGGCTGGGTGATCGACATACGCATCACCTGAAATCAGCACAACGTCGACTTCATCAAGTCCTCTTTTTTCGAGTTCTTTTTTCGTCAATGGAAGCCAATCCGTTATCGGGCGTTCAATTTGCATAGTACAAAGCTACACTAAAGTGAGCATATATTGAAAAGGCTCGCTTCTATTCACTCAATTCTGAAAGATTGTACGTATATTCAACCTATGGTGAATCGCATTTTCCTTTCCTTGTTTTGTTTGGCATTTGTGATCGTTGCATGTTCTGAAATTCGTGAGAAGTCTATTGAAAAGGAAACGCTTACTGCTGAGCCTTTTATCTTCAATATGGAACACTTTTTTTCAGAAAAGGAGTACGTTGTTTCATTTCCAGTTTGGTTCAATGATTCAGTAATTCGTAACCAACGTATTGAGACACTTCAACGGATAACCTATATGTCCTCTGAGGAAAAAGACACATCTACTGCTTCGATAAAATCCATTAAGACTTATCACTTCAATGAAGAAGGTCTGTTGCAAGGGTTAACAGTTCAAAACTATTATGATAACCTGCCGATCGGTTCAACGTCTTTTGTTTTGGAGAATCATGATGAAAATGGTTTTGCGGAAGTGTCAAGCAGCCCAGGTCAAAGCACACTTTCAGATGAAGAGATTTTGGAACGTTATCGCCGCTATAAAAAGGAGGAATACACAAAAAAATACCTGGTTTATGCTGAGGTTGAAACAGGGAGGTACCTTTTTTATATGTTGAATGAACGCAATTGGGGGACACTATCAGTTGATTCCATTCTAAGTCCTGCCGAACAAGACATTGTTGCCTTTGGTGATCCGTTCAAGCCTCATAAGCGTTATCAGGTGAAAAATCGGGTGAATGAATTTAATCGAGAGGAGTACGAGTATGATGAGGCTGGCAATCTTTTACAGATTTCTTTTGATCAATACCCTTTTAACTACAAGCGTTCAATTCTATACAATAATAAAGGGCGTTGCACCGGTTATGTTGACTCGACATTTAGCGGTGAAAAATATTTAACACGAAAGGAGTCTATGTTCCATTTTGAGGATGAGTTGCCGGTGCGAATCATACATGAAAATAAATCGGGAAAGTCTGAAGCAGGTTATTACCAGTTCGAGGTTTTCAAGTATTCGTTTTATGACGATTAAAAGGTGTTCTCAAGTGGTCGAAATCTGCAATGGAATCACTTGTTTTTTCGGTTTATGAATTCCATTCTTGCATGAGCGCCGAATTTCGAGGTATGCACCTTTACTGAGTAAACAATCCATTTAAGTTGACTACTTTTGTTAGTTCAAAGAAACATCGAATGAAACTAGATACAAAAGGCGGGTTGGATTCTGCTGCACACCGCGTAATAATTGGAGCGGAAGGTAATATACCCGTTTCGGTTCCTAAAGACGATCAAAAACGTTTTGATGACTTCTTGCAAGGAAAGGAGGATGTAAGGGTCTTGAGTAAGTTAAAAACCTCATTATCGCTCGTTAAACGAGTGGATGATGAAGAGAAAATGCGTGTTGCAGGAGCGAAGATAAGAGCTTCATTGCCGAAAGAAGCGCGCGAACTTGCAGTTTACGGAAAGCAGGAAGATGTTTATTCTTTTCTAGAAGGGTTTTTGCTCTCAGCTTATCAGTTCAATAAATATTTTGGTAATAAAGAAGAACGTGACTATAAGTTAGATCACTTATTGGTAGAAGATGGGTTTGAAGAAGCTGCGATGGAAGAACTGCTGAATGTAACGAAAGCGGTTTACTGGACACGTGATATGGTTAATGAACCAGTTTCTTTCTTAAATGCAGAACAACTTGCCGAAGAAGTAAATGCGTTGAGTAATGATGCCGATATTACTGTTACTACCTTAGAGAAAGCACAAATTGAAGCGCTTAAAATGGGAGGCTTACTTGCTGTGAATAAAGGATCGATAGACCCTCCTACGTTTACGATAGTGGAGTACAAAAGCAAGGAAGCAAAGAACAGTCGCCCAATTGTCTTGGTTGGAAAAGGAGTAGTTTATGATACTGGAGGACTAAGTTTGAAACCCACGCCAAACTCCATGGACTTGATGAAGTGTGATATGGGCGGAGCAGCTTGTGTTGCAGGGACTATCTATTTGGCTGCGTTACAACAATTGCCTTTACATATAATCGCATTAATTCCTGCAACGGATAACCGTCCAGGCTTGAACGCATATGCACCAGGAGATGTGATAACCATGTTTAATGGTAAAACAGTAGAAGTCTTAAATACAGATGCTGAAGGGCGTATGATTTTGGCAGATGCGCTAAGTTATTCGGCAAAGTATGATCCGGAGTTAGTAATCGATGCTGCAACGCTAACTGGTGCCGCAGTTAGAGCAGTTGGTGTTCATGCCACCTGCATTATGGGAAATGCAGATGAGGCCTATTTTGAAAAACTGACAACTGCAGGGAATGAATGTTATGAGCGAACAGTGCGATTTCCGTTTTGGGATGAATACGGCGAAGAGATGAAATCTCCTATAGCTGATTTAAAGAATCTTGGAGGGCCATCAGCCGGAATGATAACCGCCGGAAAATTCTTAGAGAACTTTGTAGAAGCACCTTTCATACATCTGGATCTTTCAGCGGCCTGGATGGATAAGCAAGATGCTTACAGAACACGCGGTGGTTCTGGAATAGGCGTTCGTCTCCTGTATAATTTCCTCAAAACGTATTAGTCATGGAAAGATCAAAAGAAACAAAGGAGAAATCATCTCGAGTTCCAGTGAAAGTCGGAATTTCTATTGGTGATGTTAACGGTATCGGTCCTGAGGTTATTATGAAGGCCTTAAATGATACACGCATGCTCGTTGATTGTACTCCGGTGATTTATGGTTCTACGAAAGCATTTTCTTTCCACAGGAAGGAACTAAAATTGCAAGATTTCAATTATCAAGCGGTAAAGACCGCTGAAGAAGCCAAGAAGCGAAAAGTCAATGTAATTAATATCCTGGAGGGAGAACTTAATTTTGATCTTGGAAAGGCCACTGAATCAGGAGGCAAATACGCGTTCGAATCATTGGAAAAGGCAACACAAGATCTTGCCGCTGGAAAAATTGATGTATTAGTCACTGCGCCCATTTCGAAGGAAGCAATGGGTAAGTCAGGGTTTCAGTTTCCAGGTCATACCGAGTATTTGGCTGACTTAGCAGGTGAGGAAGATGCCTTGATGTTGATGGTTTCACCTACCTTACGAGTAGGATTGGTTACAAGTCATATTCCTTTGAAGGAAGTGTCAGAAACGATCACAATTGATAAAGTGACGGATAAAATTCGTGCATTCGCGAATAGCTTGAAACGCGATTTTGCCATTCCACGTCCCAAAATTGCAGTATTTGGAATAAATCCGCATGCCGGCGAGAGCGGTAAAATGGGTTCAGAAGAGCAAGAAGTTATTTCTCCAGCTATTGGAAAAGCAAAGAACGAAGGAATTCTAGCCTTTGGTCCGTTTCCGGCAGATGGGTTTTTCGGATCTGGAGCAATGAACACCTATGATGGTGTGTTGGCAATGTATCATGATCAGGGGTTGTCGGCTTTTAAAGCACTAGCTTTTGATGAAGGCGTAAATTTTACCGCGGGACTACCGATTATTCGCACATCTCCGGATCATGGAACAGCCTTCGATATCGTCGGGAAAAACAAGGCTTCCGGGCAATCCATGAGAAATGCCATTTATCTGGCCATTGACGTGCACAGAAATCACATTATGCACAAGGAAATCACAGCGAATCCACTCAAAATTACCCCCAAAGAGGATAAACGAAGAGATAAGCGTAAAGATTCCTGAATTTTGCAGAACAAAATAATACTGAGTTAATCATTGGTTTAAGTTAAAATTGTTAACTTTGCCGCCCGCCTTTTGTCCGATTGTGATTGGTCAAGGCGCAGAATTAGGTGAAAGTGAAGTTGAGTAAGGACTATATTATACCCTTTGTTGGATTAAAGCTTGGGGTGCATTCGTACAAGTTTGACATCACAGACACGTTCTTTGATTTTTTTGAGTACTCGATCATCCATAAAGGGAAGGTAAGTGTTGATTTGCAGCTGGAGAAAAAGGAAACGATGCTGGTCGGTGATTATAAAATCGGCGGTATTGTTCAAACAGAATGTGACCGATGTAATGACCCGGTGGATGTTAAAGTAGAAGGAGAGTATCAGCTGGTTTATAAGTTTGATACGAAACCGTCAGACGATGAATCGCTGGTTATTGTTTATCCGGAAGTGTTCGAAATCGATGTGAAAGAGAACATTTTGGAGCTGATCACCGTATCATTGCCAAGTCGCGCTGTACATGAAGAAGGCGGATGCAATGAAGAGATGATGGATCTGCTTAGCGAGTACGTATTAATTTCAAATGATGAAGTAGAAGAAACGTCAGAAGAGGCGGTTTCTGATGAAGAAGAATATATTGACCCACGTTGGTCAGCATTGAATAAGTTAAAGAAAACGGAAGCGAAAGCTTCTGATGGGCAATCGAAAGATGACCCAAATGAAAAGTAGAAGTAAAAAGTTTTAAATAAAGTAGAATGGCACATCCAAAACGAAAGATCTCGAGAACGAGACGTGACAAAAGAAGAACTCACGTAAAGGCGGAGGCAAAGAACATTGCTACATGCCCAACGACTGGACAACCACATTTATTCCACCATGCTCATTGGCATGAAGGGAAATTGTACTACAAAGGAAAAGTAGTAGCAGAGAAAGAGGTTGCTATTTAAGCAGCTAAATCTTTGATTTCTTCTTTATGAAGATAGGTATTGATGTTCTAGGAGGTGATTTTGCTCCTGACGCCAACCTTGCAGGTGCGGTGTTAGCTAGGAAAGAACTCCCTACGAACGTATCCATTGTTTTGATAGGCGACCAGGAAGTAATCCTGAGTGGCCTTTCTTCGTTAAACGCAGATGCGGCAGATTTCGAAATTGTGCATGCACCTGAGACGATTACGATGAAAGACCACCCTACCCGGGCTTTAGCACAAAAACCAAACAGCAGTATTGCCGTTGGTTTTGGATTACTGGCGAAAGGTGAAATCAGCGCTTTTGCCAGTACAGGGAATACCGGCGCAATGTTGGTCGGGTCAATGTATGTCATCAATACTATTCCCGGTGTCATTCGACCATGTATTACGTCGACACTGCCGTCGATTAACGGTTCAAAATCCATTATTCTGGATGTCGGTTCGAATGCTGACTGTAAACCAGATATTCTAATGCAGTTTGCAGTATTAGGATCGCTTTATTCAAAGAACGTCTACGGTAATGAAAAGCCGCGCGTTGCTTTGTTGAATATTGGAGAGGAAGATTCTAAAGGAAACTTACTTACACAAGCGGCGCACAAGTTACTAGCAGAGTCCGACGACATAAATTTTGTCGGAAACATTGAGGGTTACGATTTATTCTCAGGGAAGGCCGATGTAGTTGTTTGTGATGGGTTCACGGGTAATGTGGTATTGAAGCAAGCCGAAGGAACTTACACGATCATGCGCAAGCGTGGAATCAAAGATGAATTTTTCGATCGTTTTAATTACGAAAATTATGGTGGTACACCAATTTTGGGCGTTAAAGGTAACGTGATTATTGGTCACGGAATTTCTAACGATATCGCCGTAAAAAATATGATAATCCACTCGCATGATGTTGCCAAATCTGGTCTGGCAAGAATCATCGGCGAGGCATTTAATTAGGCTATGAGCAAAATTACAGCAGGCATCACAGGTGTTCAGGGGTACGTTCCTGATTATATTCTATCCAATGACGAATTGTCAAAAATGGTAGATACCAACGACGAGTGGATCACTACGCGAACTGGAATTAAAGAGCGCCGTATCATGAAAGATGGTGCTTCATCTGACATGGCTGCCGGTGCGGTTGAAGGTTTGTTGAAAAAGACAAACACAAAACCAGAGGAGGTAGACCTTGTTATTTTGGCGACAGTCACTCCGGATTACCCATTTCCAAGTACTGCCAATGTGCTATGTGATAAGCTTGGGATGATTAACGCTTGGGGATATGACTTAATCGCGGCATGTTCAGGCTTTATTTATGGTTTATCGACCGGTGCACAATTCATTGAAACTGGGCGCTATAAAAAAGTAGTTGTAGTTGGTGTAGATACTATGAGTTCTATCATCGATTATGAAGACCGTACGACATGCGTAATTTTTGGAGATGGTGCCGGAGCAGTTATGCTAGAGCCAAACGAAGAAGGAAATGGTGTTCAGGATTTCATTTTGCGTTCAGATGGGTCGGGTAGACAATACTTATTGCAACCAGGAGGTGGGTCGTTGAATCCTGCTTCTGCCGAAACGGTTGAAAAGAGAATGCACTATGTGAAGCAGGAAGGAAAGCAAGTATTTAAATTTGCTGTGACCAATATGGCCGAGGTTTCTGCTGAAATCATGGAGAAAAATAACCTGTCAAGCGATGATGTTGATTGGTTAGTTCCTCATCAAGCTAATTTGAGAATTATTGATGCGACTGCAAAGCGCATGGGACTTCCGCAGGAAAAAGTAATGATCAATATCCAGAAGTATGGAAATACGACTGCTGGAACTTTACCTCTGTGCTTGTGGGATTATGAAAAACAATTGAAGAAAGGAGATACGCTGATCTTGTCCGCTTTTGGTGGAGGATTTACCTGGGGTGCTGTTTACCTGAAATGGGCGTACAATTCGTAGAAAATACTATTTTTAACACTGAATAAAACCTGTAAGAAATGAATATCAAGGAAATACAAGATTTGATTAAGTTCGTGGCCAAGTCAGGCGTGAATGAGGTAGAAATCGAGCAAAAAGATTTTAAGATCACCATAAGATCAGAAGAGCAAAAAGTAGAGAAGGAAATCATCGTTCAGGCAGCAGCGCCAATTGCAGCAGCGCCTTCGCCAGTGGCAATGCCAGCAGCGGCACCTGCACCTGCCGCTCCAGCTCCGGCAGCTCCTTCAGCGCCAGCAGCTGAGGCATCAGATGATTCGAAATACGTAACTATTCCATCACCAATGATTGGAACGTTCTACCGTTCTTCCGGTCCGGATAAGGAGCCATTTGTTTCTGTTGGAGACACTATCGGAAAAGGAGATACAGTTTGTATTATCGAAGCGATGAAGTTATTCAACGAAATCGAGGCTGAAGTGACAGGAAAAATCGTTAAGGTATTGGTAGATGATGCTACACCAGTAGAGTATGATCAGCCATTATTCTTGGTAGATCCGTCATAAGAAAAGTTCATTATAGGTAAGTCAATACATAGGTGTTGGCGTACCAAATAATCAATAAATATTTAGAGGCATGTTCAAAAAAATATTGATTGCCAACAGAGGAGAAATTGCTTTGCGCATTATCCGTACATGTAAAGAGATGGGGATTAAAACAGTCGCTGTCTATTCTACAGCGGATAAGGATAGTCTTCCAGTGCGTTTTGCAGATGAAGCTGTTTGTATCGGGCCTGCGGTAAGTACAAAATCGTATCTATCAATCCCTAACATTATTGCGGCTGCTGAAATTACAAATGCAGATGCTATTCACCCAGGATATGGTTTCCTTTCGGAGAATGCGAAATTCTCAAAAACATGTCAGGAGCATGGAATAAAGTTCATTGGAGCGACTCCAGAGCAGATTGACGGAATGGGAGATAAATCGAACGCGAAAGCAACAATGATTGCTGCGGGAGTACCTTGTATCCCTGGTTCTGATGGATTGCTTAAGGACTTGGCTGATGCTAAGAAAACAGCAAAGAAAGTGAAGTATCCTGTTATCCTGAAGGCAACTGCCGGAGGTGGAGGTAAAGGGATGAGAATTGTCTGGAATGAGGAAGACATGGAATCAGCCTGGGACTCTACGCGTGCAGAGGCAGCTGCGGCTTTCGCGAATGATGGGATTTATATGGAGAAATTCATTGAAGAACCACGTCATATTGAAATTCAGATCGCGGGAGACCAATATGGTAATGCTTGTCACTTATCAGAGCGTGATTGTTCTATTCAACGTCGTCACCAGAAATTGGTTGAGGAAACTCCTTCACCATTCATGACGGATGAATTGCGTGAGAAAATGGGAGAGGCTGCCATTAAAGCAACGCAAGCAGTAAACTATGAAGGTGTTGGAACTGTTGAGTTTTTGGTAGATAAGAATCGTGATTTCTATTTCATGGAAATGAACACACGTATTCAAGTTGAGCACACGATTACGGAAGAAGTGATTAACTATGATTTGATCAAGGAGCAGATTAAAATTGCTGCCGGAGACAAAATTTCAGGTCAGAATCATTATCCTACAATGCATTCTATTCAGTGTCGTATCAATGCGGAAGATCCTGCAACTGATTTCCGCCCATCGCCTGGAAAAATTACGAGTTATCACTCTCCTGGAGGACACGGTGTTCGTATTGACACGCATGTATATGCGGGCTATACAATTTCGCCGAACTACGATTCAATGATTTCTAAATTGATTGTTTCCGCACAAACACGTGAGGAAGCGATCCTAAAGATGAAGAGAGCGTTGGATGAGTACATTATCGAGGGAATTAAAACAACCATTCCATTCCATCAAAAGTTGATGGAGGACGAAAAATTCAAAGTTGGAGACTTCACAACGAAGTTCATGGATACCTTTGAGTTTTAGAGAAAACGAATAAAGTAAAAAAGGGTTAGCAGTCGCTAACCCTTTTTTTATGACCTTAAAATGATGAAAGATGCAATCACCCTATGGGTTACATGGAAAAGTCCAGATCCAGTTCTCCTTTTAAGACTTTTACAACAAAGATCATCTTACCAAATTTTTCAAAAGACCGTTTCATCTCATTCGCTAAAACGCTCATAACTTCATCATAGTCTCCTTGAAGGTGAGTACTGGTAGCGTTCACTTTGACTTTTAAACCTGAAGCTTTACAGCGCTCAATAAAATCAATAATGATTGGCTCAAAATCTTCTGAGAGTGGATAATTGCTAATTTCTATAGTTACTTTCATTCGAATAAGATTAATCTTCTAAGCGCTCTTCTAGCAAATTTCTGAGGTTATCTAACCCTGCTCCGTCCAAACCGTCTAGAGATCCATAATCTTCGGCTGTACGAAGCCATTTACGCGTTACAAAGCCACTTGTAGATTCAGTTTGGATTTCATCTGGCGGCTCTTCATCAAAGAAATCATTGATCTGCGAATAATCCAGAACCGTCGCTGAATAGGGATCAATGCGCATGTCCTTAGAGAATCCAAAGCCATACACAACAGATTCAATGACATATGTTTCATCCGAATTATTGATCAACATACATTCTGATTGTTTCAAAACAATGTCTACGTTCTCTCCATTGCTTTTTTCGAATGTCGCTTCAGAACTGTATACCCAATATTGATCACAATTCTTACCACCAGTAGTAACGTAAAGGTTAGAAGGTACAACGACAAAACCTGTCACAGCAATGCAGGCAAGAAAGAAGCCGATTGTTCCCCCGGCCACAGGTTTCTTCTTCATTAATTTCCAAAGCCAGGCAAAAAGTGCAATTAAGCCGATGCCTATAACAACAGTGAGGGTCCAGCCCATTCCAGCGCTAATCATAGTGTTTATTTTTTGTATGAAAATACGAATTCTACCAAATTATTGTGCGTTTTCATAAAAGCTTAAGAAATAAAAAAGGCCTCCTTTTCAGGAAGCCTTTTGTTTATTCTTTTGAAAGGATTTAGTGATGAGATTGTTTATCATCTCCAATCCATTTTCCGTCTTCGTCATAATGACTCATGCACATGTCAATTGCTTCTTGAGAACATCCCATTTCTTTACAATGTGCCATACACTCTTCCTTTGTCATTTCAGAGCACTTAGACATATCGCACTTCATTCCTTCAACGTCCCAATCACCTTGACAACATTCAGATTTGTCAGCTGCACATTTGTCTTCTTTTTCACAACACTCTGTTTTATCATCGCATGCCGCTCCATGTCCATTCTCTGATCCGTGCCCATCTCCTAAGATTGGTGCAATTACCAAACCTACAAGACACGTCAATTTAATCAAGATGTTCATTGAAGGACCAGAAGTATCTTTAAATGGATCTCCCACAGTATCACCAGTAACAGCTGCTTTGTGAGCCTCAGAACCTTTGAATGTCATTTCTCCGTCGATCTCAACACCTGCTTCGAATGACTTCTTCGCGTTATCCCAAGCACCACCTGCGTTGTTTTGGAAGATTGCCCAAAGAACACCTGATACAGCAACACCAGCCATATAACCACCAAGTACCTCAGCAGCAAGTTTCCAGTCTCCAGTTGCAGCTCCAGTTCCCAATCCAATCAACAATGGTGTCACAATTGTCAATGCTCCTGGCAACATCATCTCCTTCAAAGATGCGCGCGTAGAAATCTCCACACACTTATCGTACTCAGGCTTACCAGTTCCTTCCATGATTCCTGGAATTTCTTTGAACTGACGACGTACCTCTTTTACCATCTCCATGGCAGCCTTACCAACAGACTTCATTGCCAATGCAGAGAATACAACTGGAATCATACCACCAATAAACAATGCAGCCAATACAGGTGCTTTAAAGATGTTAATTCCTTCAATTCCTGTAAATGTTACGTAAGCAGCAAACAATGCAAGAGCTGTCAAAGCAGCGGATGCAATGGCGAATCCTTTACCTACGGCAGCAGTAGTGTTACCTACTGAGTCAAGAATATCAGTTCTTCCACGAACTTCTTCAGGAAGCTCACTCATCTCAGCCACACCACCAGCGTTATCAGCAATCGGTCCGAATGCGTCAATTGCTAACTGCATAGCTGTAGTTGCCATCATTGCAGAAGCAGCGATAGCTACCCCATAGAATCCACCTAGTGCGTAAGATCCCCAGATCGCAGCAGCGAAAAGAATCACAGATGAGAACGTAGAAATCATACCAGTTGCCAGACCAGCGATGATGTTTGTTGCAGCACCCGTTGAAGAGTTCTTAACGATATCCAATACTGGCTTCTTACCAAGAGCTGTATAGTACTCAGTGAAGAATGAAATCAAGTATCCAACACCCAAACCTACTAATGTAGCGTAGAAGATGTTCATACGAGAGATATCTTTTGTTCCTTCACCGAAGAATTTCATTCCTTCAATTGTTTCAGGAAGCATCCATGTTACCAATCCGAAACAAGCACCGATTGTCAATACGATAGACGTAATGTTACCAATGTTCAATGCGCGTTGTACTTCAGCCTCTTTCGCATCGTTGCTAGATACGCGAATAAAGAAGGTTCCAATGATCGATGCAACGATACCAACACCTGCAATCATAACTGGAAGCAAGATTGGTCCCATTCCACCGAACGTCTCCAAAACTTGTCCTGAATCGTACATGTCTTTGATAATATAGTTACCCAATACCATCGATGCCAATACTGTTGCTACATATGAACCGAACAAGTCAGCTCCCATTCCGGCAACGTCACCTACGTTATCACCTACGTTATCAGCAATCGTTGCTGGGTTACGTGGATCATCTTCTGGAATTCCCGCTTCAACCTTTCCTACAAGGTCAGCACCTACGTCAGCAGCTTTTGTATAAATACCACCACCAACACGTGCGAACAAAGCAATTGATTCAGCTCCCAAAGAGAAACCTGCCAACGCTTCCAATACCATTGTCATTTCATCGTAGAAGTCTCCTCCTTTACCCATGAACATTCCCATGAATACGAAGAAGAACAAACTCAAACCAAGTACTGCCAAACCAGCAACACCTAATCCCATTACTGTTCCACCTCCGAAAGAAACCTGAAGTGCCTTTGGTAAACTTGTTCTCGCTGCTTCAGTTGTTCTTGCGTTTGCTTCAGTTGCGACACGCATACCGATGTTTCCTGCTACAGCAGAGAAAACAGCACCAATAACGAAGGCTGGTACGATCATCCAGTGAGTTGTTTCAACCATCGCTGAAATTGCGAATAACGCTCCTGAAGCGATCACAACGAAAATTGCTAACAATCGATACTCAGCACTTAAGAAAGCCATAGCTCCCTCTTTAATGCTTTTAGAGATTTCCTGCATGCGCTCATTTCCTGGGTTTTGTTTCTTTACCCAAGCCATCTTAATGAACATGAAAATCAGTCCGATAACAGCCAATCCAATTGGCACGAAAATTAAATTAGAATCCATTTTTCTTGTAGTGTTTATAAAACAGGGGGCAAAAGTAGTAGTTTTTTCGCAGATATAATGCAAAATCAGCATTAAATTTAACGATGAGAGTTTACCTGAAAATGAACAAAAACGCTTTACTCAGGACTTTTGAGTTCATCTATGATCGAAGCTCGACCGTTTATCCGGCAGCTATTTTTACCTTTGAAGTGTGAAAATTCTCGTTGTTCGCTTCAGTTCCATTGGTGACATTGTACTTACTTCTCCGGTTCTCAGAGCCTTGAAGGAGCAATTGGATAATTCAGAGATTCACTATCTGACAAAAGAGCAATTCACTTCTATTGTTTCAAATAATCCGCGTGTCGACAAAGTTTTTGCGATCAAGAGTTCCATTGATGAAGTGATTCTTGATTTAAAGAAAGAGCAATATGACCATGTGATTGATTTGCACAATAACATCCGAACGAAGTCGCTTAAAACGAAATTGCAGAAACAATCGTCGACTGTCCGAAAGTTGAATTGGAAGAAATGGTTACTCGTGAAGGCAAAGATTAACCGAATGCCTGATCTGCATATCGTCGATCGCTATTTTGAAACAGTGATGGGATTAGGTGTCCGAAATGATCAAAAAAACGGCGAGTTTTACATCAATAAGGAAGACGAGGTAGATGTGATGAATGAGCTCGATTTAGCTCCCAAAAGTTACTTAACGATTGCCATTGGGGCACAGTTTGCAACTAAGCAAATGCCAAAAGAATTGCTCATAAAAATAATCGATGGCATTGATGAGTCGGTTGTTTTGGTAGGAGGCGAAACGGATGTTGAATTGGCGAATGCCGTTGTGAATGAAACCGAAAAGAATGTTCAAAGCGTTTGTGGGAAATACAACCTGGCTGGCTCGGCAAGTATTGTGAAACAAAGTCGCAAGTTGCTCACGAATGACACTGGAATGATGCATATTGGAAGCTGTTTTGATATCCCAATTATATCTGTTTGGGGAAATACGGTTCCATCATTAGGAATGTATCCTTACCGACCAAACCAACCCGATGCATTCTCCATTCATGAAGTGAAAGATTTAGGATGCCGCCCATGTTCCAAGATTGGTTATCAGAAATGTCCTAAGGGTCACTTTAAGTGCATGACGGAGCAAAATATTGATGCGATCGTAGATTCATGTAGTTAACCTTCGGAATAGAACTTTCTATAAAAAACAACCTTAAACCTTTAGAAAATGAAAGAGACATTGATAGACGATACATCATCTCCTAAGCGCAAGAGTGGAATTTTGATCACCTTCGGATTTATCCTTATCGCAGTTTATGCCATATCAAGTGTTCTAGCGATGCACGACCTATGGAAATTCAATGTGGATCAACGTTTTTCCTTTTCTTTTGGTGATCCAATGCGCCATTATAACTCAGGTATGTTATATATTTACATAAGCATTGCAGCGTTATTGGGAAGCTCGATCCTATTTTTTATGACGATTCGACGAAGAAACTCTACCAATGTTCGTCTTTATGGAATTATAGCGGGGTTACTGAGTATTCTGGGAATTGCTTCTTTATTTTCTTCCCCATCAATAGAGCCTTCTTTTGGCGAGTACATTACTGCTCATTTCTCTCCATTTTGGTTATTAACGTTGGCCGCTTTTTTTATGATTTGCGGGATCAGTGCACTTTTAAACTTGAGGAAGCAATGAAGTGCTCGTAGAGAGCCTTTGTTAGTCACCTAAAAACAACTTCTTCAATTCTGTAGCCTCGCTCGGATCCATCTTTCCAGCTAAAATCAACGCTAGCTGTTTTCTTCTTAACGCACCCTCATAGCGCACCTTTTCTTTTTCGGTTTCTGGAATGAGTTCAGGTACTTGAATGGCACCGCCGTTTTGATCCACCGCTACAAAAGTATAAATGGCTTCGTTACTTTTTTCGCGTTTCCCGGTAACAGGATCTTCAACGTAAACATCCACAAAAACTTCCATGGAAGAATTGAAAGCACGTGATACTTTAGCTTCCAACGTTACAATGGAAGCATGTTTGATAGGCTTTCGAAACGAGACATTATTTACAGATGCAGTAACTACAACACGCTTACAATGACGGTGAGCGGATACACTGGCAATTACGTCCATCCATGCCAGAAGCTCTCCACCAAACAAGTTGCCCAATGTGTTTGTATCGTTGGGGAGTACGACTTTCGTAGTAATTGAGAGTGTTTCTTTCGCTGTACGTGCCTTCATAACCAAGAATTGTTCTGCAAAGCTACGATTAATCAGTCATCAATGAGAAATAACAGTGCTTTTTTGAAACATATTCTTCAGTTCTCCGAAGAATACCAATAAGGGATGGAAATGTTCCATGTTGAATCATTAATTTTACTGATTCGTTGTCCTGAAGAAACTATGAAAGTAACGGGTTTTTCCTTTGTAAAAAATGCCTTGATTTACGACTATCCAGTGGTAGAGGCAATTCGCTCGATTCTGCCTATTTGCGATGATTTCATCGTAGCTGTGGGTAAATCAGATGACGAAACGCTTGCATTGATTCAAGGGATTGATCCTGAGAAAATAACTGTTGTTGAAACGGAATGGGATGAAAGCTTGCGAGAAGGAGGACGTGTACTCGCAGTTGAAACGGACAAAGCTTTCGCTGCAATTCCGGAAGATAGCGATTGGGCGTTTTACATTCAGGGAGATGAAGTAGTTCATGAAAAGTATCTGGAAACGATTCGTGCAGCGATGGAAAGGTACAAGGACAATGACAAGGTGGATGGGCTACTTTTTGACTATCTGCACTTTTACGGTTCGTATGATTATGTGGGAGCATCAGCGAGTTGGTATGCCAATGAGATTCGAGTTGTTAAGAACGATAAGTCCATTTATTCATACAAAGACGCACAAGGTTTTCGGAAGGGAGATAACCAAAAGTTGAAGGTAAAACCTATTGATGCCTATATGTATCATTATGGATGGGTGAAGGAACCAGAAGCCATGCAAAGAAAGCAGGAGAATTTCAATAAGTATTGGCATGATGATCAATGGATTGATGAAAATGTGGTAAAAGCCGATGAATTTGACTATGCCAACCATGTGAGAGAGTTGAATCGTTTTAACGATGATCATCCAGAGGTGATGAAGAAACGAATCGCAGAAAAAAATTGGAAATTCTCCTATGATATTTCACGAAAGAAGAAAAGTGGAAAAGATAAGATGAAGTCCTTTCTGAAGAAATATTTGGGAATAGACACGAGTTACAGAAACTACGAAATAGTAAAATAAAAACGAGGGTATTTTAACCTTCGAAGTTAGCTTATGACAATGAAAGAATTAATAGAAGCGTTTCCTGAAAATATAAGTGAAGCCATTCAAATTGCTTCAAGCACGACATTTCGTCAACCAGCAAATGAGATTCATAATATCGTTATTTGCGGAATGGGTGGATCTGGAATTGGAGGTCGCCTGGTGGCTAAATGGGTAGAAGATGAGTTGAGCGTTCCGGTAACCGTTGTAAGCGATTACATGTTGCCCAAGTTTGTCTCGCAGAATTCACTCGTAATAGGTTCATCGTATTCCGGAAATACTGAAGAAACACTCAGCGCAATCGAAGAAGCGATTGAAGCAGGTGCACATATTATCGGTATTTGTTCAGGAGGAAGACTTGAGGAATTGTGCCGGAAAAATGAATTTGACGTAGTGGTCGTTCCCGGTGGTAACCCACCTAGAACAGCTTTGGCTTTCTCCATTACACAGCTGATCAATGCTTTTGTTCAGTTGAATATGATTTCCGCGAATCGCTTAAAGGAATTAGAAGCTGGTCGCGATCTTATTCTTAATCGAGAGGATGAAATAAGAGGCAAGGCACATGAGCTAGCGGAGTTTCTGAAAGGAAATGTTGGGATACTTTATGGCACGACTAAATACGACCCCGTTTTGGTGCGAGCGCGTCAACAATTCAACGAGAACAGTAAGTTATTATGTTGGCATCATGCTTTACCTGAAATGAATCATAACGAGCTTGTTGGATGGGGCGGAGGAGATGAGCGTTTCGCGACAGTTTTCTTCAAGACAGAGGACTTGCACCGCAGAAATGCGAAACGTATGGACATCACTAAGGAAGTAATTAGTAAGAAGTCGAGTAAGGTATTGGAAGTTGAAGCAGTCGGAGGAAGTGTTATTGAGCGTTCGCTTTACCTGATCAATATTGTAGACTGGGCTTCTCTTTACCTTTCTTCATTGAATGAAGTAGATCCAATCGATATTAAAGTGATTGATTACCTCAAAGGAACACTGGCCGATTTTAAATAAACTATGCCGGAAGTAATATACGAGGATCTGGGGCTGATCGATTACAAAGAAGCCTGGGATTATCAGGAGAAATTGTTTCGCGCCACGGTGGATCAGAAAATTCGTATCCGAAATGGTGAGTCGAACGATTCCACGCAGAATTACATTCTTTTTTGTGAACACCCGCATGTCTACACATTAGGCAAGAGTGGAGACAAGAATAACCTGTTGCTGAATGAAGCGGCGCTTGAAGCGAACAACGCCTCGTATTATGAAATTAATCGAGGGGGAGATATCACCTATCACGGACCGGGACAGTTGGTCGTTTATCCAATTTTCGATCTCGACCATTTCTTCTCGGATATTCACAAGTATCTCAGATTCTTGGAAGAGAGTGTCATTCAAACGCTCGCACATTATGGAATAGAGGCCGGTCGTGTTGATGGATTGACAGGTGTTTGGATTGATGGAAATTCACCGAAAGCGCGAAAAATATGCGCCATTGGTGTTAAAAGCTCTAGGTGGGTAACGATGCATGGAATAGGCTTTAACGTCTGCTCCGATTTGTCTTATTTTTCTCATATCATTCCTTGCGGTATTCAGGATAAAGCCGTAACTTCAATGGAAAGCGAACTTGGAAGAGCAATTTCGGTTGCTGAAGTTGCTGAAGTTCTGAAGAGCAAAATCGCTGCCCAGTTCGAGTTTTCGTATACCGTTTAAATGAAAAAACTAATCGTCAAGGTATTGAGATACGTGGTTTTCACGTTGATCGCACTTATAATTACAGTGAATCTCTTCATTGTACTTTCAGGGCGTTTTTACCTCTATAAGGGTGTCGCGAATACTTACCTTGTAGGAAAAACGGGGCCTACAATTTACGACCTTGATGTTTTTGCGTACAGTACTCTTGAGGCCGGTAAAAAGGCTTCTCAGATGCCAGAACACATAACGTACAATAAGCATATACTTTCGAATGAAGACAGGGCTTTTGTTGAAGAGCTTGAGACACGCGCCCTTCTTGTTTTCAAAGGAGATTCATTGCTCTTCGAGGA
This sequence comes from Flavobacteriales bacterium UBA6051, assembly GCA_002427735.1. Taxonomy (GTDB): domain Bacteria; phylum Bacteroidota; class Bacteroidia; order Flavobacteriales_D; family Crocinitomicaceae; genus UBA4466. The sequence continues at coordinate 332,018 of DIYP01000016.1, read as the reverse complement.
GTATTGGGGAGATCATAACAAGGAAACTGTATCAAACTCCTTTTCCGTAGCCAAAACCCTCGTTGCCTTATTGATTAGCATAGCTGTTGAAGAGGGAAAAATTAAAAGCTTAGATGAAAGCGCAGCGAATTATATTCCAGAGTTTAAAAATGGGGGGAAAGAAGTCATTACAATTAGACATTTGTTAGCAATGTCATCAGGCTTAGATTGGGAAGAGAGTAGCAAGAATCCGTTTTCCGATAATGCGGAATCATATTATGGTTCTGATTTATATGGGCATGTGACGCGACAGCGCCTGGAACGCGAACCGGGTGAATTATTTAAGTACCAAAGTGGAAACTCTCAGCTTCTTGGATTTATTGTAGAGAAAGCTACTGGGATGGATTTAAGTGCTTATGCCGAAGAGAAAATCTGGAAAAAGATAGGGGCGGAGCATGACGCATTCTGGAGTTTGGATAGGGAAGGAGGAAATGAAAAAGCGTTCTGCTGCATGTACGCCACAGCACGTGATTATGCGCGATTAGGTCAATTGATTCTCAACAAAGGAAAGTACAATGGAGAACAGATTTTCCCCTTGTGGTATTACCACGAAATGACTTCTCCGTCAGCGTTAGACACCAAAGATGGCGTAAAAAATTCCCGATATGGTTTACATATCTGGACGTACATGGGCGAGACAGGTCAGGTAAACTACTGCAGAGGTATCAATGGGCAATACATCATTACAATTCCAGAAGAGGATTTATTAATTGTCCGATTGGGGAACAAAAGAACACCTACATTTGAACTCCCAGAGACTAAGAAAAACGATAAAAAGTACATAGAGGAAAACCGCCACAAGATAGGCCATTCATCCGGCTTATTTCAATATATTGCGCTCGGAAAAAAGATGATTGCCAAAACGGGAAATAAGTAATGCGCGAAGAATTATTGGGGCCAAAGGTGGAAAATATTGGGGTAGCTGTCGTTCAGCACCTTAACGAGTTAAACGAGTACGAGTACAATGTTTACTTGTTGAATCTCAAAGAAGAGATTATTGAGGGAATCATTATTACAAGTAGGGGCTACGGCACTGACCCAAAAACGGGAGAAAAAACGAAAACCTCCACATTGCGCCACTCTTTAGAAGTGTTGTTACCCAATGAGGCGGCTAAAATCGAACCCATCATGAAAGAAGTGTTCGGCTTGGCGAATGAGTATTGGGTAAGTTTTTGGATCGAAGATCAGATGTACGATAAGAAATTTGTGTTCGTTCCAGAGTCGATCACCGAAGAAAACATGAAAGTTATTCCCGTTTTGGGAGATAAGGGTGTCATGATTATTTGATCGTTCTACGAATCGCTTCATTTTGTATATTTGTATTCTGAAACTACCCTACGGGTAGAATAAATCGTCGATATGCGTAAGTTAGTTTTTCATAGAGGTTTGATAATTGCAGGATTAGTCGCTTCTTTCGGATTCATGACCTCCTGTGGAGAAGATACTCCAACTCAAGAAGATGAAGAGATCGTTGTAGATGACGATTACTATGAGTTTCAAACTTTTAATTTGGAAGAACATGAGATCCCTGCGATGATATCACTTCCAGATGAAACGGCGAATATTGGAGCTTCGAAGCCTGAAATTATTCATACGCAAAGTGATATAAAGTGGGAAGTAAAGGTTGGACCTAACTTTCAATTAATCATTGAAGATTATGCAGACTTTACTGACTTAATTGAGGTGAAGAAAAAGGAGCTTGCGGAACAGACATTCTTCGAAATCGAGTATTTAATTGATGAAGAAGACTTAATTCTATATGAGCGTACCCTTTTAGTGGAAGGAACAGATGATGCATCCCCTACTGTTGGCATCGAGCACAAGTCATACCATGTGTATGGTCAGAAGATCGTTGATGGAATTACTTATGAGCTTCAATCTCGACCAGATGGGTACGAAAAGATGATTATCGAGCTTATGGCGAAGTCAATCAAGTCGTTTAAACCTAGCAAGGAAAGTTAAATACCTTTTTTCAAAGGGTTTCTTGCCATTTATCTTATCAGAACAAGACAAAGCAACGCTTTATTCAAATGGAATTATCTCGCGAAAACGTTCTTGAAGTACTAGGCTCTGTAATGGAACCTGATCTAAAACAGGACATTGTATCCGCAAACCTTGTGGAGAATATAACCATTGAAGACAATCAGCTCTCATTAAAGGTGTTTGTTTCTAACCCTGCTTTACATGCCAGAAAACGCATGAACGAAGCATTAGAGTTCAACTTAAAACGCGCGTTTGGTGATGACCTGGTTGTTTCATGTGAAGTAAAAGGCATGCCGGCTGAGGCAAAGCAAGCACATCGAAAAATTCTTCCAGAGGTAAAACACGTAATAGCAATTGCTTCTGGAAAGGGAGGTGTTGGAAAATCAACGGTTACTGCGAACCTCGCCGGAGGATTGGCAAAAGCTGGATATAGAGTGGGAGTCGTTGATGCCGATATATACGGGCCATCTATGCCTACAATGTTCGACGTGGTAGAGGAGCGACCAAGTATGATTGACATGGATGGAACTCCAAAGATCAATCCAGTGGTGAGCTATGGGATAAAGATTTTGTCCATAGGGTTCTTTACAGAACAAGATAATGCTGTTGTTTGGAGAGGACCGATGGCAGCGAAAGCAATGACGCAAATGTTTACAGATGCCTATTGGGGAAAGTTGGACTACTTGCTGATTGATTTACCTCCAGGTACTGGGGATATTCATTTATCACTTGTACAAACAGTTCCACTGGACGGTGCTGTAATTGTAAGTACACCGCAGGAAGTTGCTTTAGCAGATGCCAGAAAAGGGGTAAACATGTTTAAATTAGATTCAATTAAGGTTCCAGTCGTTGGGTTGATCGAAAACATGGCTTGGTTCACACCTGCAGAACTCCCTGATAATAAGTACTATATTTTTGGACGAGATGGCGCAAAGAATCTGGCGCATGGAATGGACGTACCATTTCTGGGGCATATTCCTCTAGTGCAAGGTGTACGTGAAGCTGGAGATGCTGGTAGACCTGCTGTTTTTCAAGAAAATACCCCTACAGCTAAGGCTTTTGACGAATTAGTTCGTACTTTTGTAAAGCAGGTAGACCTGCTTAAAAACAATAAATAAGCATGCCAATTAATAAAGATGCCATACAAGAAAAGGTGCTGGTTGCATTGGAGCAACTGCGTCCTTTCCTGCATGCCGATGGCGGAGATATGGAATTGGTGGAGGTCAGAGATGACGCCACTGTGGTGGTGCGCCTTATGGGCACTTGTAGTGATTGTTCCATGTCAATGATGACGCTAAAGGCCGGGTTAGAAGAAGCAGTAAAGAAAGCAGCCCCTGAGGTAAAAGAGGTTATCGCAGAGAATATGCCTTCCATGGCATAGTCTTTTTCAGTAAGCAACTATTTTATGATTTTTTCAGTCTAATGACTGAGCAAGCGTTGGTACGCAAGTGTTCTGATAATGGTCAGTTTTATCGGGCGTTTGAGTATGCGTGTTTTTAAAGTTCAAGAACTTAAGAATAACTACCAACCATCACATGAAAAAGAAAGGTGCCACCTGTTTTCAGGTGGCATTTTTTGCGCTTTATACAGTGAATGTGTATCGAGCAAATTCATTTTCACCGTCATGAATACGAATATAATAGGTGCCTTTTTCCCAACCGAGAACCGATAAGTTAAAAGCGTAATTCACCTTTCCATAACGAGCAGTCATGTGTTTATCACTGATAAAAAATGCGTCGCCGTTTTCCTTGTGAATGTCCTGAAGCACTTTTGTTCCCGGAGGGCATTCAAAAGATAGATCACCAGAAATCTTAACTGTTTCTCGATTGAAGTTTCCTTCTTCGTCAACCTGTATTCGCTGCGGAGAGGTGAACCATGTGTTTTTTTGTCCTGTGATTTCAGCAATATGTTTTCTGAAAGCAACATCTGCAGGTTTATCGGCGACGATATTTGCGATCGAATGACCATCAGAAATAGCCCACACCGCATCTTGATAAGTACTCTTTGTTATGGCTTTTCCTTTCAGGTAAGCAAACAACTTGTCAAAAGTGGGATTTGTGTTCTTAGTAATTCGCATGTTAGAGGCCTCTGATGGGCTTCGGTCATTTGCCTCAGTGCAGAACGCGGCTACCTGACCGCGAAATGTTCCGTTAGGTTTGAGTACAATTAGTTTATCTTCTACTTGAATCAGTGTTTGCTCGCCATTATCTTCTGGATGATACTGAGTTCCTGCTGGAATAATAACATGCAGTGGAGATTTAGTTGTGTTATTGAGTTCAACGTTGACGGAAAGACCACTGTATTTGCCGTTCGAGGTTAAGTCTGCATTAATCACACCTGTTTTTACGGCGTCGAGTAGTGAAATTTTTTGAGTAGCACGAAAATTACTGAAAGCGCTAATAAGAAAGACAAGTGCTAAAGTATTTGCGAAAAGTAGGGTTTTGAAGATGGTTGTTCGCATGATAGAATGATTTAAGGAGTTATGCTTGCATAACGAAACACATTCTAGAGGTTACAAAAAAGGGTCACCTAATTAGGTGACCCTCAACAAAATCAATAATTATTAGATTTATTTTGCAGCAGCAAATTTCTCTGAAACTTTTGCCCAATCAATAACGCTAAAGAACGCATTGATATAATCAGGACGTCTGTTTTGGTAGTTTAAATAATAAGCGTGCTCCCAAACATCTAATCCAAGAATTGGAGTACCGCTGCAACCTACGCCCATAAGTGGGTTGTCTTGGTTTGCAGTTGAACACACTTCTAATGCTCCATTTGTAACGCACAACCATGCCCAACCTGAACCAAAACGAGTAGCAGCTGCTTTAGAGAAAGCATCCTTAAACTCAGCGAAAGATCCAAAAGCAGAGTTGATAGCATCAGCTAATTCTCCAGAAGGCTCACCACCACCATTTGGGCTCATTACTTCCCAGAAAAGGCTATGATTCCAGAACCCTCCACCGTTGTTTCGTACAGCTGGATTATCTTTACATGAAGCGAGAATTTCAAGAATAGTTTTCCCTTCAAACTCGGTTCCTGCAATCGCGTTGTTTAAATTGTTTGTATATCCGTTGTGGTGCTTAGAGTGATGTATTTCCATTGTACGCGCGTCGATATGCGGCTCAAGTGCATCGTAAGCATATGGTAATTTTGGTAATTCGAATGACATAATCTACTTTTTATGAATTGGTTTATTTCAAAAATAACAATTCGCAGAGAATATTTATAATCATTCTAAATAATAATCTCTCAAGAAATTGGAGCAATATAAAATCGCATTAATTCTGAAGCTTATACTTCTTTCTGTACTTCTCGTACAGTCTAGTTTGTGAATTCTCCGTGGACATGAATTTGCCGTCTACAAGAGCAAGAAAAATATTATTTGAGCGCATATCTAAGGCATCCCCATCAGAAACAAATAGCGTAGCCGATTTACCTTTTTCAATGCTTCCGTAATCTTTTTCAATGCCCATTATTTCACAACTCCAAAGACTAATGGCGCTCAATGCTTCTTCATCCGTAAGTCCATATGCCGCGGCAGTTCCTGCTAAAAAAGGAATATTCCGAGCATTCATAGCCTCCATATCTCCTTCATTCTGGATACAGAACTTGACACCATTCTCCTTTAATAAAAAAGGAAGTTTATAAGGTAAATCGATATCGTCTTCCTCATTCCATGGTAAGCTATGCGGGCGTAGAAGCATTACAGGAATTTTCGCATCTGCGAGTTTTCTGCCTATCAAATGAGCGTCATAACCGCCTACGATAACCGGAAATTTCAATTTAAACGCTTTTGCAAATTCGATAACGTCAACGAGTTGTTGCAGTTCGTCAGCATGAATATAAACACGCTGCTTACCCTTGAAACAGTCACGCATAGCGGCTAGTCTTGCATCAAAAGTTTCTGCATTCTGTGTTGAGCGTGCATAAGCACTGGCCATCTCAAAAAATGCGTAAATTTCCTGCTTCTTTTCGTCATATTTATCACTACGCTCTCGACCGTGGTTTTGAAGTGTTCTTGGCCAATTGAGATGAATTCCGTCATCCTTTGAGATAGTAGCGTCCTCCCAATTCCAACCGTCCAGCTTCATGACTGATGAACTTCCAGATATGATACCTCCGCGTGGTGTTACTTGTGCAATTAGGACGCCATTCGTTCTTACTGTGCTGATTACTTTTGATTCAACATTAAAAGCAATCTGAGAACGAACATGGGGGTTGTAAGCACCTACTTCTTCGAAATCCCGTGTAGCCCTTACAGCATCAATTTCTGTAATACCTAACGTAGAATTCGGAGCAACAAAACCCGGGTAAATATGACGCCCGTTCAGCTCAACGATAGTATCCCATGCTTCTACATCATAACTATAGGCCAAGGCATTTTTAACAAATGAAATACGACCATCTTCAATGGCCACCAATGCACTTTCCATCGTTTCACCATTGCCAACATGAAGTGTACCGTTTTTCAAAAGAATCTTATTACTCTCTTGGCTGCATACCATAAAGGTCAAAAAGAAAATGGCAACTGTAAATAGAAGTCTTTTCATACTAGTGATGGTTTTCTTCGTTTGTAGCATCCTCTCCCAGAGTATTACAATGGTAATGACCGTTTTCTTTCTTGAAGAACGATTTTTTCTCTCCGCCTTTGTTATTATCATCAAGCATTTTGCTGATAATGCGCGCCTTCTCTTGCTGGTTTTTCTGGCGCATTTCTGCATCACGCTCAGCGTCATATAATACAGTGCCATCAACAATTGTGTACTCAACTTTAGCGTGAATAGATAGCGGGTTGTCAGTCCAAACAACAACGTCGGCATCTTTTCCAGCTTTCAGACTTCCCATGCGATCGTCCAGATGAAGTAGCTTTGCGGGGTTCAGCGTCACCATTTTCCAGGCATCTTCTTCAGACATTCCCCCGTACTTAACACCTTTTGCCGCTTCCTGATTCAGTCGTCTTCCCATTTCGGCATCATCTGAGTTGATAGCAACAACAACGCCTTGTTCATGCATAAGTGCAGCATTGTGAGGAATGGCATCTTTTACTTCGTATTTATAGGCCCACCAGTCCGAGAATGTAGAACCGCCGGCTCCGTGCTTTACCATTTTATCGGCTAACTTATACCCTTCAAGGATGTGCGTGAAAGTATTCAAGGTGAAGCCCATTGAATCTGCTACGTGCATCAGCATGTTGATTTCAGATTGAACGTAAGAATGACACGTCACGAAACGCTCGCTATCTAAAATTTCATTCAAGGTTTCTAACTCAAGATCGTAACGTGGTTTGGGTAGGTTCTGGTCTTTTTCAAAAGCTAACCAGCTTGCCCTATATTCTCTAGCACGCATGAAGCCATCGAAGAAAATTTGTTCAACCCCCATACGAGTTTGTGGAAATCTAACCGTATTGTGATCGCCCCAATTGGATTGTTTTACATTTTCACCAAGGGCAAATTTGATAAATTTTGGAGCATCATCAATGAGCATTTGATCAGGTGAATGTCCCCATTTTAGTTTAATCAGCGCCGATTGACCGCCAATAGGGTTCGCTGACCCATGCAACAGTTGAGCGCTAGTAACACCTCCAGAAAGTTGTCTATAAATGTCGATGTCATCTGGATCTACAACGTCAGCAATGCTCACTTCGGCGGAAATAGCCTGACCACTTTCATTTACTCCACGTGATATAGCGATATGTGAATGCTCATCGATAATGCCACAGGTTACGTGCTTTCCTTCTGCATCAATGAGACGCGCTCGGGGAGGAAAAGAGGGCTTTCCGTTACCTGCATAAGTGATTTTGCCATCTTTGATGACTACTGTCCCATTTTCGAGGATTCCGTCAGCTTCATTGGTCCAAATTGTGGCATTTCGAATGACGATGGTTTCTTGCTCGGGAAGTTCATCAAACCCATAAGCCATATGCGGATAAGAAATACGAATGGTGGTATCCATTAGTGGGTTTTCTTCCTTTTCTTTCTTTTTGAACTGAATACTCTTGACAGACTTAATTGCAGACCACTTTACCCATTTTCCATTCGGCAGCAAACCATCTCCTTCGAAAACGCCTAGCTTCGAGGTAACCTTGCCTTGAAGCGAAACATTTCCATCTAAATCATCATTATGTATGATGAATTGAATGGTAATATCACTGTCTTTTAGTTCAATAAAGGCTTTGGCATTTTTTTCTTCTGTCTCTCCTTTTTTATTGGTTGTAGTGTAAGTCACTTCACCGTCAAATGTATTGGAGCCTTCTTGCTTATCCTTAATTTCAAGTGGGAACTTATAGCCATCGACCTGAATATTGTAAACACCTTTTATTTTGTGCTTGGGAGGAGTAATAAATACGTTACATTCTCCTTTTAACCATGTCTGAACAATTTTTGCTTCTTCCTTTAAAGGGTTCTTATCATAAACGATTAAGCTGGCAATTTTCCCAGGCTCCAGTGTTCCAACGAGTGCTTCGAAGCCTGCAATTTTTGCTGGAGTAGTCGTCAGTGCCTCGAGCGCCTGTTCTTCTGTCAAACCAAACTGAATCGCACGGCGAACGTTTGCCCAAAATTCTTTTGACTTTTTGCTGCCAAAGGAAGACAAGCAAATGGGCGTTCCATTGGAGGCTAATACGAAAGCATTTGCAGGTGCCATTTCCCAATGCTTGAGATCGCTTAATGGAATTTGGCGAGAGATGTATGGATTTTTGACATCGTAGGCCTTAGGGAAATTCATCGGTACAACAACCGTACTTTTCGTTTGGGCTATTTCATCAACAATTTGATACTCATTGCCGGACCCCAAATAAATAAAGTTGAAATCAAATTCAGTTGCTATTTTTTGCGCTCGCATGAGCTCCCATTTCTCCCGTGAAGCAAAGAATGCATTTCCCTTTCGCTGTTCCTTTAATGCATCGAGAGAGACGTTCTTTTCATTAGAATTAACTGCGTACCAATCCGCGTCATAGAACGTTTGGCGAAGGAGTGCAATCGACCCCATTTGAGAAGAAGGATAGCTCTGTTTTGAAACACCTTTAGAGAATGAGAAAAAGCTATTCGTTGTATTTCCTTTGAGAATCGGGTTTTCTCCATTGAGTGAGACAAAAGCCCCTGTGCCTCTAGCTATTCCATCATTTTGATGTGTCAGAGCAAACCCAAACCCTTTTTCAATTAATGCTGCATTTTCTTTTTCATTAGCGACATAAAGTTCATTTGCATCTACTTCCGGGTGAATAGATTCATTCCAATAAAACGCACCATCCTTTGAAGTTTTCATTTGTGGAAGAGTAGCGTTGGATGCCTTCGCTTTTGGAATACCAATGGCACTATATAACTCCACGAAAGCAGGGAGTATTACTTTACCTGACAAATCAATTTCTACCGCGCCATTAGGGACACTCACGAAAGGTCCTACTTTTTCGATTCGATCGCCTTTAATGAGAATGGTGCCCTTAATTTTCTTTCCGGGTGAAACGTAAATCTGCGCATTTTTTAATGCATAGTATTCAGCCTCAGAATCGGCCACGCCATTGTTCGGCTCGCTTTGAGAAAAACCGTAAACAGTTCCGATTAGAAGAATGAGCGTTATGGCAAATTTCATACAGTATGATATGAGTTGAAAACGACGTGAAAATATAAAATTGTCCTGACATACGATTCTGTGGTAAGTCTAGTCCCTCATTTTTTTAAATTTGCAAGAAAAACAGTATGTACAACGCCTTACTTCATGCGCATTCAGGATTGAGATGGATCGCTTTACTTTTGCTAATTGTTGCTATAGCAAACGCTGCAAAATCTCAAGCTTCGGGACAGTATCTGAAAAAAGACAAAATGATCAACTTGTTTGCAATGGTTATTTTGCATATACAGCTGCTTATTGGTTTGGCGCTTTATTTCGTGAATTCTCCAAAGGTGAACTTCTCAGCAGGGTGGATGAAAGTTGAAATGTATCGATTTTATGGTCTTGAGCACCTCGTGGGAATGTTGTTAGCGATTACTGTTATTACGCTTGGGAGAAGTAAAGCTGAGAAAAAACTGAAAAATACGCGTGACAAGCACAGACGCGTCATGATTTCCTATACAATTGGTTTGATTTTAATCTTGCTTTCTATTCCTTGGCCGTTTAGAGCTGCTTTGGGTGGGGCATGGGCTTAAAGAGATTGCTTTTCATTGGATTGTTAGCAGTTAGTTGCGGACAACCGGAGGTTATAGGCACAGATAAGCACGTAAGCGGCAGTGATTTCTTTAAACAACGCTGTGCTGAGTGTCATGGATTGGATGGAAAAGCGTGTATTTCAGATGCCACAGATTTATCTAAGTCTACATTGGAAGATGCTGAAATTAAGGAAGTCATTGAAAATGGCAGAAATGGCATGCCACCCTTTGGAATTCAAATTAAGGATGACAAAACCGTAGAAGAACTAGTTGAATTAGTAAAAACGTTGAGAGAATAATTATGGGACAAGGGCACGTTCTTGTTGATGCAGTTGAGGAAACCTGTGTTTTAGTTGGTGTGATTACATCGGATATAACAGAAACTCAGGCGGAAGAGTATATAGATGAGCTAGCGTTTTTAGCCTTGACAGCGGGAGCTGTAACGCATAAAAAGTTCTTTCAGAAGTTACCCATCCCTAATCCTAAAACCTTTGTTGGATCTGGAAAATTAGAAGAAATCCGCTCATACGTGGCGGAAAATAACATTGATATAGTCATATTTGACGACGAACTTTCCCCTTCGCAGCTAAGAAACATCGAACGTAATCTCGAAGTTAAGATATTGGATCGCAATAACTTAATTCTGGATATTTTTGCTAGCCGCGCCCGTACGGCGCATGCGAAAACGCAGGTGGAGTTGGCACAAATGCAATACTTATTACCTCGTTTGACACGTATGTGGACTCACCTTGACCGGCAAAAAGGAGGAATTGGGATGCGTGGACCTGGTGAAACGGAAATTGAAACTGACCGACGAATTATTCAGCAGAAAATTGCTTTGCTAAAGAATAAGCTGAAAGCTATCGATAAGCAAAAGGCGGTTCAACGAGGAAATCGTGGTCAGCTGGTTCGTGTTGCGCTTGTTGGTTATACGAACGTTGGTAAGAGCACGATCATGAATGTACTGAGTAAATCAGACGTGTTTGCAGAAAATAAATTGTTTGCAACGCTTGATACGACGGTGCGTAAAGTGGTCATCGAAAATTTACCTTTTTTGTTAACCGATACGGTAGGTTTCATCCGAAAGCTCCCACACCAACTCGTCGAATCATTTAAGTCCACGTTGGATGAGGTACGTGAATCTGATGTACTGGTTCATGTGCTCGATATTGCTCATCCAAATTTTGAAGATCATTTTAGGGTGGTCAACGAAACACTCGCAGAAATTGACAAAGGAGATAAGCCAACGATTGTTGTCTTCAATAAGGTAGATGCGTACACCTATGAAGAGAAAGCTGAGGATGATCTAACCCCTCCAGCACCGGGCAATGTTTCTTTGGAAGAGTTGAAGAAAACATGGATGGCAAAGCTGAATGACACAAAATGTGTGTTCATTTCAGCGAAAGAAAAAGGAAACATGGATGAGTTTAAGTCGGTGCTTTACAATGAGGTAAAGCAAATTTTCCAGGAGCGATACCCTTACCATAACTTCTTGTACTAAAAAACCCTTCCGCCATCGGCGAAAGGGTTCAATCTATTTTGCTTTAGTAGCTATTAATCTCTTACGAGCTGGATGAATCCGTGACCTTCAATTTGGTCTCCGCTAATTCCAGTTGCCACATATTTATAGAAGTAAGTACCTTCTTCTGCAGGCGCACCAAGATTTGTAGTTCCTGACCATCCTACTTGTTGACCACCAGATGCATAATCAACAGATTGCTCGTACATCACATTACCCCAACGATTCATAACTAAGAAATCCATTTGAGTAACGTTTTTAACTTCTACGAAGTAAAAGTCGTTATCACCATCACCATTTGGCGTAAACACGTTTGGTGCTACGACCTCAGGAAGCGGGAATACACAGCTACCATCATCAGAAACGGCATTTGGATCATAGTTGGTTGCATCAGGGTTCGTACATCCACATGCAACTACAGAAACACTGATGAATGTAGTATCTGCACACGATGGATTGTCTTGGTATGCCACAAGCATAACAGAAGCCGAACCAGTATATGTCTGCGTTTGACTATTTGTTGTTGTAACAGTAGTTCCATTTCCATTTCCAAAATCCCAAACATAAGTATTAGCATTCACACTATTATTTTGGAAGGTTACAGTCAATGGGCTACAACCAGCTTCAGGAGAAGCACTACCGATCGCCTGTGGTGGATTTTCCAATTCAACAAATACACTATCAATTGCTCTACATACGTCATCTACTACTGTAAAGTAATACCAACCAGAACTCAATCCTGACCATGCGCTGGCATCAATAAATGCTCCACTACCTGGTTGATCCCAATTTGCTTGATCGTCCCAGTGATAGAAGGATTGGCCAATATTATTCGTCTCACCGGAGACGAAGGCGACGACGCTACCATCCGGATTACAACTCGCGGGGTTTTGCACCAGAGAGTCTATGGAAAGTGTTTGATTCAGTTCTATGGTTACCGTATCCTGTCCGGTATATCCGCAGGAGTTCTCGACGGTGACGACATAATCCACTGTTCCCGTCATTGGCGGGGAGGTCGGGAACCAGGCATTGGTACCTGTCTGACCACCATCCCAACTGTAGGTAAACGGAGGGAATAATAAATTTTGAGGATCATTTACAACTGCTGAAACAGGAATGGAATCATTGTAACAATAAACAAGTGTGTCTGTTTCAATAATATCAAAGATCATGGAGTCCAGAATATAAATAGTTCCGGACGATATGATGGTGTCTCCACATTCAGAAATCGTAGTCGCAGTAATTGTTACAAACTCTAAGTTGTCTGGAATACCATCGGCAATTGGGTCAATTGAAAGGGTGATAGTATCATCTCCAGGTAAGAAGGTAATTGGGTTTGCAAGTGCCGTGTAATCAACTCCGTCAGTAGCAGTACCACCGATGTCATAGTTAATGATCAAAGTATCTCCTAATTGAGTCTGAGGACGGATAAACATCAAATCTGCAGTCGAACATCCTTCATAAATACTCGTGTCTCCAGAAACTGTAGCAACAGCTACCTGAACAGCTTCTGAGCTAAATGAATTTGCTTGTAAGAATACACCAGAGTCCCATCCTGTATCGGTAACGTTACAGATACACAACTTGATATGGTATGTTTCCCCACATTGAACAGAAGCATTTGCTGACAACGTGGTAGTCGTTCCATCGTATTGAATAGCATTTCCATAGGCAGCACCTGCAGCATTATCCTGATAGTAAGCAGCATTCGTAACCGGGTTTACATTGTTAATTGTTACTGGCGTAGTTGTACTCGGAACGGTTGCAATGTTTGCCCCACCAGCTGGATATCCAGCTAAAGCATATGGACCAGTAATACCAGGCCCCCAAAGGAAAAATCCAAAGGCATCGTTAAAACCAGAGCTCACAGGTGGAGCAAATTCAGGATACTCTTCAGAACCAAACAAATAATTAAATGAAATGGTATCTCCAGCCGGAACAAAATCGAATTCCAGTACAATTCCATTCTGAACAGCTCCGTTCGCAATGGCGTTTAGGTGAACATCACCTCCAACCATTGAAGTCGCTGGGACATTATTTGAAAGTCCAGTTGCGTTATTCGGACCAACTGCCGCAACACCATTTCCCGTACTTAACAATACACCTGAAGGAATAGGGAATGTTGTTCCGTTATCATCAAAAAATGTTGCATTACCTTGAAGCATTTGAGCATTCATGGCTGTTCCATTCACTGTAATATTCGAAGCAGTGACTCCAAAACCAAGTAATACGTTCTGAACAAGCTGTTCAGGCGTCAATGTATTTTGAACATCGATCTGTGAGAAAGAGGCAGACGAAAAGAAGGTCGCCGCGAATAAAATCAAGAGTCTATTCATCATAATAATTCGATTTATTACCACTAAGACGGGAATTCCCGTAATAAGTTGCACGAAAATCGAATATTGTCTCCAGAATACCTAATTATTTTAATAAAATTCCGACTTTTGAAGGGTTCACAAATCAATAAAATTATGGAAGCAACACAGGCATATATCGCTGAGAATAAAGAGCGTTTTTTAACTGAATTATTGGATTTATTAAAAATTCCATCTATTTCGGCAGATCCAGCTTATGCAGGAGATGTAAGAAAGACAGCAGAATTTATAGCTGAAAAGTTAAGCTCGATCGGCGCTGAGAATGTGGAGATTTGTGAAACAGATGGCTATCCAATTGTTTATGGAGATAAGATCATCGACAATTCTTTACCAACAGTTTTGGTGTATGGACACTACGATGTACAGCCTGCTGATCCAATTGACTTGTGGACTAGTCCGGCATTTGAGCCGGTGGTCAAAAAGACTGATTTACACCCTGAAGGGGCAATTTTTGCACGTGGCGCTTGTGACGATAAAGGGCAAATGTACATGCATGTGAAAGCTTTTGAAGCGATGATTCAGTCCAATGAGCTGCCGTGTAACGTGAAGTTCATGATCGAAGGAGAAGAGGAAGTAGGTAGTGAGAACCTGGGAGTCTTCGTAAAAAACAATCACGACAGGCTAAAAGCAGATGTAATTCTGGTATCCGATACAGGAATGATTGCCAATGATGTTCCGTCGATTACAACAGGTTTGAGAGGTTTGAGTTATGTGGAAGTTGAGGTAACTGGTCCAAATCGTGATTTACACTCTGGATTATATGGTGGGTGTGTTGTAAATCCAATCAATATCTTGTCAAAAATGATTGCTTCATTGCATGACGAAAATAACCACATTACTATTCCGGGGTTCTACGATAAGGTAGTTGAATTATCAGATGAAGAGCGCGCTGAAATGGCAAAAGCACCTTTCAGCAAGGAAGGATATTGTAAAGCGCTTGACATTGCTGATGTGTATGGTGAAAAAGGGTATTCTACCCTTGAAAGGGGATCTATTCGCCCTACGCTGGATGTTAACGGAATATGGGGCGGTTATACAGGCGAAGGAGCCAAAACTGTTATCGCTTCCAAAGCATACGCAAAAATTTCTATGCGACTTGTTCCTGACCAAGACCCGAATGAGATCACTCAACTTTTTATGGATCATTTCAGCACGTTGGCGCCTGAGGGAGCAACAGTGAAAGTTACTCCTCATCATGGTGGTGAGCCTGCTGTTACTCCAATTGATTCTGATGGTTACCGTGCAGCGAGCATGGCTTATGAAAAAACATTTGGTAAGAAACCAATTCCTATGCGCAGCGGCGGTTCAATTCCGATTGTCGCGATGTTTGAAAAAGAACTGGGCATAAAGACCATTTTGATGGGATTCGGATTGGATAGTGATGCCATTCACTCGCCAAATGAGCACTACGGATTGTTCAATTATTACAAGGGAATTGAAACAATTCCATATTTCTTCAGTTATTATAGAGAACTGTTAACATCTTAATCATGAAGAATTTATTGGCCATCATTGGCTTTGCGTTGTTGGTAACTTCGTGCACATTTTATGAGCCGGAGTTTAGAGGAGGAGAATCGATTAAAGTCGAGCAAATTGATGGTAGGGATATAAAACTTCGTGCTGGAGGCAAGGTTTATAATGGGAATGGATATGCCATTAAAGTGAAGCCTTCAACATTAGATGTCTATATCGATGATGAGTATCTTGGCAAGGTGCACTTGGATAAGAAGGTCAAAATGAAAGCGAAACAAGAAACATTGATCGATGCACCTTTGACCGCAACGTTAGCTGAAGGAGCAATGTTCCGCGCGATGCGTCTTGCCGGTCAAAAGAATGTTACTGTACGCTTAAAAGGCAAAGTGCGAGCGGGTGTTTGGTTCCTGGGGAAAAAGATAGACGTTAATGAGTCAAGAACACTAGACGGTCTTCAGTTGAATCTCGGACAATAGCTACTGGTCGACAAAAAGGCGGTGCACTCTGCTGGAAAGACCGGTCATGATTTCATACGGAATCGTTTCAAGTAATTCAGCGAAATCACCAATAGTTTGATGTTCTCCAATGATTTCTGCACGATCTCCTGCCTTGAAATTCTGGTGAGATACGTCGACCATGATCATGTCCATACAAACATTGCCTACGGTTGGGCAGAAAATCCCATTAATGTAAACACCCCCTTTTCCCTGGCCAAGGGAGCGGCGAAAGCCATCCGCATAGCCAACAGGAATTACAGCAATAGACATCGGTTGGCTTGCAACAAAAGTTCGACCGTATCCAACGGAATCGCCAGAATTAACTTCTTTTATCTGAGAAATCGTGCTGTACCAAGATAACGCCGGTCGCAAATGCTTGTTTTGGGAAACGCCGTACATTCCGATGCCAAGTCTGACCATATCTAATTGACTCTCTGGATAATTCTCTATTCCTGAGGAATTCAAAATATGGCGCATTATCTTATATGGAAATTCATTATCGATTTGATCGGCAAAGAGATTAAATCGGTCTATTTGTCTGCGTGTAAATGTTGAGTCCACCTGATCGGATTCTGCGAGATGCGAATAAATACTCTTGACGTAAATTTCAGGCTGGCCTTTTATTAAACTTTTTAATGCACCCAATTCAGATTGTACAAATCCTAGTCTATTCATACCAGTCTCCAATTTTATATGAATCGGGTAGTGCATTTCATCTTTATGGATCAACTCTGTAATAAAACTGTTCAATTGTGCCAAGGAGTATATAGCAGGTTCCAGGCGATACTCAATGCATTGAGCGAATGCTATTTCTTCACAATTCATCACAAGTATTGGTAAATGAACACCATTTTTACGGAGCTCAACGCCTTCATCCGGATAGGCTACACCAAGATAATCAACTCCCATACTTTCGAGGAATTTACCCATTGTTCTAGCGTCAGACCCATAGGAGGATGCTTTCACCATACAAAGTAACCGAGTGGTGTCTTTCAGTTGCCGTTTGTGATAATTAATGTTATGCCTTACAGCGGTCAAATCAATTTCCAAATAAGTCTGATGATTCTGCTGCTTAAATCTCCTTGCTATACGTTCCATTCGTGCCGAACGAGTTCCCTTTATGAGAATACTGGAATTCTTGTAATCAAACTCTACAGGTTCATCGGCATAATGAAAATGAAATTCATTAGGAGAGAACTGGCTTACAATTTCTGTAATCTCTTTTTCTTTGTCCGCATCTTTTCCTTTAAGGCCTACAATAACGATGCGCTTTTTGTTTTGGGAATTTGCTAATTGATATTCCAGCGATAACCGTAGCGATTCCTTATCTAAATTGTATGTGTCATTAATGATGGTATTTCCATTGACACCGTCATACGATTCTAACCGAAGCGCAAGTGGATTGAGTTCTTTGATGCCACTAATGATTTTGTCTGAATCCAAGCCCAATTGGATAGCCATTGCAACTGCCAGTCGGGCATTTTGACGACTTGTCTGATCCGAGAAATGAAGATTTTCTAAATAATCATTATAAGCGCTTTCCGGAACGATTCTGCCGTTAGATGATTGAACTTCCGATATAGAGGAAGGGTATAAAAAATGGTGCATTCCATTGAACAGGTTCAATTTTTCCTGGAGGTGATCTTCGACTGTTTCAAATTGTTCGCGATGAGCTGTTCCAAAGGAAGTGAAGATGCCATGTGTTGGAGCAATAATGCGCTTTAATTCAACCATTTCATTGGGTCCTGCAACACCAACTTCAATAAGCGCAATATCTGTTTTCGAATTAATCTCTAACAAAGAAATAGCAACTCCGAGTTTGGAATTATAGCTTTTCGGACTTCTGGCAATAGAGAATTGTTTATTCAACAAATGACTTAGCCATTCTTTCACTGTTGTCTTGCCATTACTTCCAGTAATGGCTACAATTGGGCAATCATATTTTTGGCGATGATGCGCGGCCAGTTGCTGAAGCGCTGAAAGCGTGTTGTCTACTTTGATCTCGTGTGCATCCTGCAGATGATCAGTTTGTCCTGATTTACTTACGACGAAATGCCGAACTCCACGATTATAGGCATCTTCAATAAAGTCATGTCCATCACGGAACACACCTTCTAGTGCAAAAAACAGTACATGTTTGCCATGCGTGATGCGTCGTGAATCGAAGGCTACAGAGTGAATAATCGATTCATTTTCAACTTTTGAGCCGTTGAGTAAGAGCGCTAATTCATGGTATGCGTAATCAAGCTTCAATGCATTATTTTGTTGTAACAGGACCGGCATAGAGGCTTATATTCCTCAACCGCTCCAACAAGGACTTGCTCTTTTCCATCAACTGTTCTGTGAGAGAATTGTGCAAGGTTACCACAAGATACGCAAATCGCGTGAACCTTCGTGACGTATTCAGCAATGCTTAGAAGTTTTGGCATTGGTCCAAATGGAATCCCCTGAAAATCCATGTCCAGACCTGCAAGAATTACACGTACTCCTTTTTCTGCGAGTTGTGTGCAGATATCTACTATTCCCTCGTCAAAAAACTGTGCCTCATCGATGGCAACAACTTTTTGCTTTTCCCAAATTGTTAGGATCTCGGAGGAGTCTTTCACGCAAATAGCTTCAAAACTATTTCCTTGATGACTAACTACATTCTTTTTATGATAACGATCGTCAACTGTAGGTTTTACTAACAGGATTTTTTGGTTAGCAAACTCAGCGCGCTTCAGCCTTCGGATAAGTTCTTCCGTCTTACCGGAAAACATTGATCCACATACAACTTCGATCCATCCGTGCTGTCGACCTTCGTCAGGAAAGTGTTCCAAAAACATATTAAACAATCACTTTTTAGGTTATCAACAAAGTCCATTAGACAAAAAGAGAGCAGTAGTTTTTACCAACCTGTTTTGTTCGGTAACTTTGGAAAATAAAAATCGTTATTAAGTTGCACAGTTCTTGTACTTCGTTAGCAACTTGATGAAAATGTTGAAAAGTCGATTTAGGAAAGAGACATGGAAAATTTGGAAGCATATAAAAAGCAGTTAGAGGAGTTAAAGTCATTGGTTGATAAGCTAGAGAATGGCGATTTGACTGTGAACGACTTGGTAGAGTTGGAGCATATTACGAGAGAGATGCACGAGAAGAGCATTATCCTTAAGTACAAGGCATTCGAACGTCATGTGAAAGGAGAAGTAGTTGAAGAAGACGCAGCCGAGGTTGAAGAAGTGTCAACTGAAGAAGAAAACACCGAAATCGAATTTGCCATTTTTGATGAAGCTGATGCAAAAGAGGAAGAAGAGGTTGAGACACCAGTTTTTGAGCCATTTGCAGCTGAACCTGAAATTTCAATAGAAGATAAAACAGAGGAGAAGGAACAAGTGCTACCTCCAGTTGTTGAAAAAGAAGAAGTCATTGAGGAAATTGAGGAAGAAAAGGTTGAAGAGTCGGTCACTGTAAATTCCTCAGACCAATCTTTCTGGGAAAAATTAAATATTGAAGACAATTCACTGGGCTCACAGTTCGGAAATGCCAAGATAGACACACTTATTGGGGCATTCGGATTGAATCAAAAACTACGTTATATCAATGATTTGTTTGATGGTTCAAGTGAGTTGTTTAGTGATGCTGTGAAACTTTTAGATACGCAATCTGATTTAGGAGCTGCGCAAGTCAAGGTAGGAGAATTGGCTGCTGAGCACGCTTGGGATCCTGAAGAAGAATCCGTGGCAGAGTTTGTATCATTTGTAAACAGACGTTATGCGTAGCCTGCTGCTTGCAGCGATTTTGTTTTCCTCTTCTGCGACTTTTGGCCAGATTGAGGAAGTGCGAAGAATCACAGAACAATTGTGTTCCCCTGAATTTCATGGTCGAGGTTATGTGAATAAGGGTGATTCAATTGCGGCCGTTTTCCTAGCGGATGAATTTGCCAAAATTGGAGTAAAACCTTACAAGAAATCCTACTTTCAATATTTCGAATTAAACGTCAATGTATTTCCTGATGAGATGTCTCTGAACCAAAATGGAAGGGAATTAATTCCGGGTAAAGAGTTTGTTGTTGATCCCTCATCGAAAGGTGCAAAGAATGCCCGATTACTGGCAAAAGAAATTCCTTCCGATAAGGTGCTCGACATTTCCTTTATTCAAAGAGCAATTAGTGAAGTCAGTGCCGGATTTGAAGGAAAAAACACCTTACTTTTCGATTATACGAAGCTCAGTGCAGATACTCTGAAAGAACTGCGTGGATTGGTTGCGGAGGTGGCTACTCTTGTACCGGTTATTGAGCTAATTGACACAAAGTTTACGTGGGCAGTTGGTCGCGACCAACGGTATAAACTTTATTTGCAAATTCAGGATTCAGCTTTTCAAAAGGGAGAATACCTGGACGTTAATATCAATGCTGAGATCCTTCCGGATTATCAAAGTCAGAATGTCATTGCTTACATTCCAGCAAAGAAAAAATGCTCGGAAACAATTGTTTTCACTGCACATTATGATCACCTCGGAAGAATGGGTGCGAACACTTATTTCCCTGGAGCAAATGATAACGCCTCTGGCACTGCCATGTTGATTACAATGGCCCGTTATTTCAAAGAGAATCCTTCTCAATACAACATAGCCTTTATCGCTTTTGCAGGTGAAGAAGCGGGGCTTGTGGGCTCTAAGTATTTTGTGGAGAATCCACTGTTCAAATTGAACAAAATCAAATTTTTGTTGAACCTTGATATCATGGGAAGCGGAGAAGAAGGGATTACGGCTGTAAATGCAACGGTATTTGAAGAACAGTTTGCACTTCTTCAGAAGATCAATTCAGAATTGGATTTGCTCGCAAAAGTGAAAAAGCGCGGACCTTCTGCTAACTCAGATCATTATTGGTTTACAGAAAAAGGAGTGCCAGCATTTTTCATCTATACAATGGGGCCAAATAAACATTATCATGACGTCTTTGATGAGTATGAGGAATTAAGCTTTAAAGAATACGATGACATCACCCGATTGCTCATTGAATTTGTAAAGCAATTGCCCAATTAGTTCCCTCCTTAAAACACACAGATAACTCATTAACACAGGGATAGAGTATGTGTTCTACTAAATAATTCATACTTTGGTTCTTCAAAACACTACATTATGAGATCTTGGCTTTCCATTTTTTTTCTTGGAGTTGCCTTTTGCGGCTTTTCACAACCGTATGCCGGTAACGAAGGTATTGTCGTAAACGTGACAAAAGCTGCCGGATGTACCCCACCTTCAACTACGACGTACATGGAGTTGAATAATGTGAGGGCAATGATTCATACAGCGGGGAATTTGTGGCAAGTACCTGGGCAGAATCTATCGCAATATGAGGTGCCAAAGAACTCAGGAATTATGGCGCTATTTACATCAGCGCTCTGGCTCGGAGGTGTAGATGCAAACAATCAGTTAAAGCTGGCGGCTTTGCGCTATCGGGATGGTCAAGATTATTGGACTGGACCATTATCTCAAGGTGAAGCGGAAACAACATTTGAAAATTGTTCTGCTTATGACAAGCATTTTGTCACTGTTCAGGATGACATTCGCCAGTTTGACTCTTGGTTTCAGGCAGGTGTAGATGATGCTTTGAATGGAACATCTACTCAAGCTGACTTGTTTCCTAATTATGAAGTTCCAAACATTATTAAGGAGTGGCCAGCCCATGGTGATATAACTCAAGGTCAGGATTATTATCTAGCTCCGTTTTTTGATCGGAATAACGACGGTGAATACCGCTGGGAAGATGGTGATTATCCTTGGCACGACATCAATAAAACGAAAGATTGCGCTACTGACCGACGCGTTTCGTTATATGGAGATTTGAATTACTGGTGGGTAATGAATGATAAAGGAAACATCCACACAGAGACTGGAGCAGATCCTATTGGTATGGAGATTCGTGCTCAAGCCTTTGCCTTTGCTTCAAATGATGAGATCAACAATATGACCTTTTACAATTATGAGTTGATCAACCGGGGAACGCAAACACTTTATGATACATATTTTGGTTGTTTTACGGATGGTGCATTGGGAGACCCATTTGATGATTACGTTGGCTGTGATGTAAATAGAGGTTTGGCTTATTATTATAACGGCGACAACTTCGATGGTGATAACAACGGATTCTTTGGTTATGGCGATAATCCTCCAGCAGTAGGAGTTGATTTTTTCGAAGGGCCATATCAGGACAATGACAGTATTGATAATGCTTTTGGAATCGGTCCTGGAGAAGCACTGAATGGAATTGGTTATGGCGATGGTATTCCGGACAATGAACGTTATGGAATGCGCCGTTTTCTATATTACAGTAATACGACAAATGGTGCAGACCCCAGTCAAACAGATCCGATTTTTGCAGCTGATTATTACAGTTATCTGCGAGGTTTCTGGAAAGACGGTACTCGTTTTTACTACGGTGGATCCGGTCATCTTTCTGACCCAGCGGCTGATCAAACGGTGGAATGTGACTTCATGTTTCCAGGTGATACAGATCCTCTTGGTTGGGGTACAGGTGGTAATCCACAGGCTCCGTGGACAGAAGAATCAGCTGGTAATCCACCGAATGATAGACGCTTTGTTCAATCAGCAGGACCTTTTATCCTGAAGCCAGGTGCTGTTAACAATATTACCGTGGGAGTTGTATGGGCACAAGCTCCTGGGGGAGGACCATTTGCTTCTGTGGAAGTTTTGAAGCGTGCAGATGATAAGGCTCAGGCCCTATTCGAGAATTGTTTTAAAGTACTTGATGCACCTCACGCTCCGGATTTGACAGTCCAAGAGTTGGAAAACGAACTTATTTTAATGCTTTCCAATCCAGTAAATTCAAACAATTATCTTGAGCAATATTCAGAATTTGATCCCTTTATTGTAGCGCAAGATACACTCGCTGATAAATTCTATCGCTTTCAAGGTTATCAAATTTTTCAGTTAGCGAGTAATGACGTTGCACTTTCAGACATTGAGGATGCTTCCAAGGCCCGCTTAGTAGCTCAATGCGATATAGAGGATGGAATAGGACGCCTGATCAACTTCGAATTCGATGATATATTGAATGCCAGTGTTCCGGTTTTAAAAGTGGATGGAGAGGATAAAGGAATTCGCCACAGTTTTAGAGTTACGGAAGATCTTTTTGCTTCAGGTGATAAAAAACTGGTGAACTTCAAAAGGTATTATTTCCTGGCGATTGCCTATGCTTATAATAATTACAAAGATTATGATCCTAATGATCCAACCGCGTTAGATGGTCAAAAGAAGAATTATCTGGCAAGTCGTAAGGCGGCATTTGGAGAAGTAAAAATTATCGAGTGTATTCCTCACAACCCTTCTCCGGAAGCAAATGGAACGGTTGCCAGTCTCGCTTACGGTTCTGGTCCTCTAATTAAGCGTTTGGATGGATTTGGAAATGGTGGTAGAGAATTAGAATTAACCCAACGCTCGAAAGATTATATTGTGGCAAATGGTTTCCTTGAAAACCCGATATACGATTATGGCAAAGGGCCAATAAACATTAAAGTAGTTGATCCACTTAATGTCGCAGATGGCTATTTTGAATGCATTTTTGAAGACTATGATCCCTCTTTTGAAAATGGTGCGGATACTGCAAAATGGGTAGTCAACAGGTATGTCTCAGAAGGCGGTGCCCTGCTCGAATCAGTTAGTTCAGAGGTTAGTATAGCTTCAGATAATGAGCAGATCATTCCGCAATGGGGAGTATCTGTACAAATTAATCAGGAGCTGTATTACTTACCTGAAGGAACAACAGGAGGCCCCGAAGCGAAAACCACGAGTTTGTTGTCTGCCAGCTTAAGTTATGGCGATAGTTCGAAAAGATGGCTTTCCGGTGTTTCTGATAACGATGGATTCTATCCAACAAACTGGATTCGTTCAGGTGATTATGCGCCGACAATTCCGGATGATTGTTTACCCGCTGGAGTGGGATATACAAGTTGGTTGGACCCATGTCAATATGTGGACGAAGCAGGAGTGGATCCTGATAAAGAGTGGGCAAATATTTTAGGAGGAACTATTGCACCGCATCGCGTGGTTGGTTATCAGAGTGCATTTATGCCAATGGCTTACTACAACTATGCCGGACCGGCAGCTGCAAGAAAAAATGCTTCCATTAGTTTTCTGCCAAGTGTGGATATTGTACTGACCAGCGATAAGTCAAAATGGACACGTTGTCCTGTTATTGAACTTGGAAGAGAAGCGGCTTTCAATGTTGGAAATGCAGAGCCGGGTCAGTTGCGCCAAAGTGCGTCTGTTGATAAGAACGGAAATCCTGATAACTCCGGAACGATGGGAATGGGTTGGTTCCCAGGGTACGCAATCGATATAGAGTCAGGTGCACGACTTTATATGGCTTTTGGAGAAAATTCATTTTTGGTGACGGACAATGGAGCCGACATGATTTGGAACCCAACAGATCGCTTGAATGATAATAATGGAAACCCGATCATGGGAGGAATGCATCCGGTTTATGTCTTCAGCTACGCGCACAAGTCGAAAAACAGCTACATACTCGGGTATGATTATAAAGAATATATCCCATCGGAAGCTGAGAACCTTGCAACCCACGAATTGTACAACGACATGTTGACCATTCAGTCAAACGATGTTTCGACTAAGCGTAATGTCTATGGAAGTATTTCTTGGGTCGCATATCCAACACTAGCTCCAACCATGGATCTGTTATCGACTACAGCAACGATTAGCCTGAGGGTAAACAAAGAGTACAAGAATTTCTCGAATCGGGTAAATCCACAAGGTGGACCAAATGCAGGTCGACCAATGTACTCGTGGAACATGGACGATGTTAGAACAACAACAGGAAGTGCTGATGCGCTAACGGATGCACTGAGCTTGATTAATGTAGTTCCTAATCCGTATAATGCCTATTCGGAGTATGAAAAAAACAGGCTGGATACGCGTGTAAAGATCACGAATCTTCCAGAACGTTGTACCATAAAGATTTACAATACGCAGGGTAAGTTAATTAAGTCGTTCAAGAAAGACAGTCCAGTTACTTTCCAGGATTGGCTATTGATTAATGAAAAAGGAATTCCAGTAGCCTCTGGAATTTATCTCATTCATGTTTCCGTACCAGATATTGGTGAAGTCGTATTGAAGTCATTTGTATCAATGCGTCAAGTTGATCTTCAGAATATCACTTTATGACGGAATACTAATTCTGAATGTTGTACCGTGATTGATTTCTGAGGAGAGCACAAAGACATTTCCCTTGTGATACTCCTTCACTATTCGTTTTACCAATGAGAGACCAAGACCCCAACCGCGTTTTTTGGTAGAGAAGCCTGGTTCAAAAATGGTTTTCAATTGATGGGAGGGAATGCCTTTACCGGAGTCTTTAATATCAATATGCACGGACCCTGTTGATTCGTGTACTTGAATATCGAGCGAACCTTCACCTTCCATGGCGTCAACGGCGTTCTTACAGATATTCTCTACAACCCACTCGATAAGTGAAGCATTATGCTTAGCTGAGATGTCTTCTTGAACAGTGATTGTTACGCCTACCTTATCTGAAATTCTTGGGCGCAGGTATTCCACAATGTTTTCGACAGTTGCACCGATATCTGTATTTTCGAGAAGCGCACCTGAACCAATTTTAGAAAAGCGGTCGGTAACTTTCTCCAGTCGATCAACATCCTTTTGCATTTCCGAAGTAATCATTTCATCGATTCCTTGCGATTCCAGGAGTTGAATCCAACCGATCAATGATGATAAAGGGGTTCCCAGCTGATGTGCTGTCTCTTTGGCCATTCCTGCCCATACTTGGTTCTGTTCAGCCTTTCTAAAGGTGCTGAAAATCAAGTAACCAATAAACGCAAACAATCCAATAACCATGAATTGGATATATGGAAAATACTGCAGTTGTTTAAGTTCTGGGCTGTCGTCAAAGTAGAGCGTGTTTGTTGTCCCATTTTTAAAATCAATCACGATCGGATCGTTTTGAGCCTCAAGTTCCGCAATGACTTCTTCAACATTCCGTTGATTAATTGTGTATTCGTCAATGTTGGTTCCAACAATTTCTTTCGTTTTGGTATCTACCAGCAGCACAGGTACTAGTCCTTCATTGTTGATGAGGTCATCGTTGAACGCATTAATTAATGAATCGCGTTCGCGCTCCAATCGAACAATTTCTTTCGAGTCATTGTAATAATAGGACATGAAAAAACCGGGGTAGACCTCAATGGTAAAAGATGAGTTTTTTTTCTTCCAAAGCTCCGCAAGGTGAACGGTAGAGTCTTCGAAGAGTTGCATAACCTCTTCTTCTGATAGTTCAGGATACTGTTTTTGGAGGGTGTCTTCGTTGAAATCAAGATTGATACTTCCCGAATAATTATGCTGATCGTCGAGCAAAATAACCGGGATATCATCATTTCTTGCGATGATCCGCCGTGGAAAATCCTTTTCAAAATCTTGATTAAGTGGCGTGTCTTTAGATACCTCCTTTGTAGCATCGATCCAAAGCGTCATCTTTTCAGACTCCCTGTCACGAAGTTGGGAGAACGTACGGTTCGTAAGACGTACTAATTCAATTTTCTTTTTAATTGCATCGGCCCATTGCTTTGCCCGCTCGCGTTCGCGTTCGCCAACTTTCCCAACGATATTGTTGGATACGAATAGCGATGCACCCACCGTTAGCAGGGCGAAAATTAGCAGTGCAATTTTCCATTTCTGTTTATTTGAATACAGATTCATCTGAACGACTAAGTTAACGAGAAATTAGTACAAAGATTGTGAGACAACTGTTCAGCTCAGTTTCAAAGCCTTTTCTACTGCTGAGCACACGGTATTGTGATCGTAAACGGAGGCTATTTGCTTCAATTGTTGGGAGTTAAATGTCTTTTTCTGCTCCATGATTTCATCGATTTTTTCCGCTAGATCATGGGGGTTCAGAGTTTCGAATAACTGTCCACCTTGCCCTCCCTTGAGAATATCAGGGGTTCCTCCGGCATTACTTCCTAAAACGGGCCGGCCACATGCAAGTGCTTCCATAGTCACCATGCCAATGCTCTCTGATTTCGTAGCCATTACAAGCCAATCAATTGAATTATAAAAGGTTTCAGCATCCTTTCTGTATGGACGTAAATGTACTCTGTTGTTCAAATCGTTTGTCTCGATAATACGCTGCATATGTTCAAAATACGCTTCACCTTCATTTCTTGTTGGTTCGCCAAGTAAAGCGACTTGAAAGTCCTTATGACCACAAATTGTCATTGCTTCCAACAAAAGGTGTTGTCCCTTTTGTTGATCAAATCTTCCAATCAATCCAAAAATGGTGACGCTATGTGGTAACTCCAGTATGTCCCGGGAATCCTCTTGAGAAGGCAAATTTTGAAATTGCGAAAGCTCTAGGCCGGATGGAATAAGAACAAGCTTATTTTTATAACGAGTCATGGTTTCGACCTGCGTTTTGAGCCATTCCAATGGACAAGACCATAAATCAATGTATTTATAGCGAAGTGTATGCAGTGGGTTCGTCTTTTTGACACCGATCTGCATTTCCATGAAATAAGAGGTATGTATTTTATCACCAATCTTTCGTTTGACATTTGCCGTGATACTCACATCTTCAGTGGAACGAATGAGTAAATGCGTAATTCCCTCTTCGGAAAGAACTGCTGCTAAAGATCTCGCACGTTTGAAATCGTAGTACTTCTTGTGTTTTTCAATGTAGTGTACCGGAAGATTCATTGATTTGACCTGTGCATCAATAGGGGTATCTCTAACGCATAAAACCAAAACATCATGCCCACGTTTCTTCATCCATTCAGCGTTGCGTAGATGGTTCATTTCTAACCCTCCCCAGCTTGTTGAACTACATAGATATCCCAATCTGGTCTTCATAACTTGTAAAATTAAGAGTAACTTTGTGCTGCGCAAACGGCCATAAGATTATTCCTCATGAACATTAAAAATCCAATCGTTATTTTTCTGGGAACCGCTGGTATATTGGCCATTATTTTCTTTACCCTTCCCATCAACCTATTCGATGGTGTAATAGAAATTGAAGAGCCGCACCGCACGTACACACTAAGTCGCCCATTGAGTCTATCTTATTTTTTAGGAATAGGTTATGACGCGAGCGATATGGAATACGTCAAGGACTTTTATCTTACCCCGAAAGGGATAGCGATGGCGGTGATTTTCATACTTGGGTTACCTGCTTTGCTAGCGTACCGAATTCATCTGAAAAGAGAAAAGTAAGCTTTTACTGCAACTTTCGTTACATTCTACATGGGGTGAACCATCTATCTTTGAACGAAAAGAAGACGTATGTTTGGAAAACTATTTAAGAAAACGGATTACAAAAAACTCCTTGAGGATGGTGCAGTAATCATTGATGTCCGAAGTAAAAGTGAGTTTGCCGGAGGGGCGATACCTGGTTCTGAGAATATACCCCTCGGAAACCTTTCAGGTCGTATAAAGCAGATTAAAAGTCTGGAGGTACCTGTTATTACAGTGTGTGCTTCGGGTATGCGATCAGGTGCCGCAAAAGGACAGTTGAAAGCAGCCGGTATTGAGGCATATAATGGAGGCCCATGGACAAAGATGATTCCGTATGTCAATAATTAATATAGTTTGAATGTCTTACTGGGAAACAATAGAAAAAGCATATACAGGATTTGCCAATTACTTATGGAAGGTGATCAGCGATCCGCTATATCCGAATGGTTTCCTTAATGGGTTTTATTTATTGATTCTTATCTCCCTGATCATTTGGGGACTTGAGATTTGGAAACCTTGGCGCAAAGAGCAACCGGTTTTCCGAAAAGACTTTTGGTTGGATGCTTTTTACATGTTTTTCAACTTTTACATTTTCCATTTATTGCTTTTTGTTGCCTTATCTAAGGTGACTTATCAAGCTTTTTTAGAATTGACTGCACCTTTGGGTTATGAAGGCGGGCACTTAATTGATTTCTCTCAATTACACTGGGGGATAAATCTCGTTTTATACTTCGTAATTGCAGATTTTGTTCAATGGTGTGTACATATCTTACTCCATCGCGTAGCCTTTTTATGGCGATTTCACAAAGTCCACCATTCGGTTAAGGAGATGGGGTTCGCGGCACACTTGCGCTATCATTTCTTTGAAACGTTTGTATATCAAACCTTTAAATATTTCTCATTGTCCTTGCTCTTTGGATTCGATCTGGAAATGGGCTTCATTGTGTACATGTTGGCTGTGCTTATTGGTCACTTGAACCATGCTAATCTCAATCTTGATTATGGACCGTTTAAGTACTTGTTGAACAATCCTAAAATGCATATTTGGCATCACGCAAAAGATCTCCCAGAATCCCATCCATACGGTGTTAATTTTGGTATTTCTTTGAGTGTTTGGGATTATCTGTTCAAAACGAACTATATCCCTTCAAGCGGTCGTGATATTGAATTGGGTTTTGAAGGAGATGAGCATTACCCGACTTCTTTTTGGGGTCACTTAGTCAAACCATTTCGATCGAAAAAATGAAAACGTCGCCCTTATTGTTAACCATTTTTGCCTGCCTTACGCTAGGCCTGGCACCATTTAGCCCGCATCCCCATATATGGAAGCAGCTTCAGAATATATGGTATAGTCGCACAATGGAAGCCATTGATTGGTTCGACTTGGCGATGCATGGAGCACCATGGATTTACCTCATTTACTTGCTGATTCAAATAATTCGAAGAAGATCTAAAACTACTTCAAAAGCTTAGTCATAGAGACTTTTTCTGAAATAATTCCGTGAAGAGCTTCAACTGAAACGCGCTCTTGTTCCATTGTGTCGCGGTCTCTGATGGTTACCGTATTGTCCTCCATTGTTTGATGGTCAATCATAATACAGAAAGGTGTCCCGATGGCATCCTGACGTCGATAGCGTTTTCCTGGAGAGTCTTTTTCATCGTATTGACAATTGAAGTCATACTTTAATGTCTCCATTACTTCGCGAGCTTTTTCTGGCATGCCTTCCTTTCGGGTTAATGGCATAACTGCCACTTTGTAAGGCGCTAATGCTGGCGGTAAAGAGAGAACAGCTCGTGAAGAACCATCTTCCAACGTTTCATTTTTATAAGAGCTACTGATGATAGCAAGGAACATGCGATCAAGTCCAATAGATGTCTCCACGACATAGGGAACATAACTCTTGTTCAATTCATGATCAAAATACTGAAGCTTTTTACCTGAATGCTCTTCGTGTTGCATTAAATCAAAGTCAGTTCTGGAGTGAATTCCTTCCAACTCCTTGAATCCCATAGGAAAGTTGAATTCAATGTCTGCAGCTGCATTGGCGTAGTGTGCTAATTTAATATGATCATGGAAGCGATAATTATCTTCGCCAAGTCCCAATTTTTTATGCCAATTGATACGCTGCTCTTTCCAGTATTCGTACCATTTCATCTCTTCTCCAGGACGGACAAAAAATTGCATTTCCATTTGTTCAAATTCGCGCATGCGGAAAATAAACTGACGCGCAACAATCTCATTTCTGAAGGCTTTTCCAATTTGAGCAATACCAAATGGAATCTTCATGCGTCCTGTTTTTTGAACATTCAAAAAGTTGACAAAAATTCCTTGTGCTGTTTCAGGTCGTAAGTATATCTTGGCAGCGTCTCCAGCAACCGACCCTAGTTCTGTAGAGAACATCAGGTTGAACTGTCGTACTTCTGTCCAGTTGCTTGTTCCGGAAATCGGGCATACAATTCCCAGATCGATGATAAGGTTTCGAACACCTTCCAAATCATCATTCCCAAGCGTTTCAGCCATGCGCTTTTCAATGTCATCAATTTTTGACTGATTGCGCAGAACATTTGGGTTTGTCGCTTTGAATTGATCTACATCGAAATCGTCTCCAAAACGTTTTATTCCCTTCTTAACCTCTTTCTCAATTTTCGCTGCATACTTATTCACATGTTCTTCAATAAGCACATCTGCTCGATAGCGCTTTTTAGAATCTTTGTTATCAATAAGCGGGTCGTTAAAGGCATCGACATGTCCTGAAGCTTTCCACGTAGTAGGATGCATGAAAATGGCAGAATCAATTCCTACAATGTTTTCGTGCATTTGGACCATTGATTTCCACCAATAAGATTTGATGTTGTTTTTTAGCTCAGAGCCAAGTTGACCATAATCATAAGTGGCAGAAAGCCCATCATAGATTTCCGATGAAGGAAAAACGAATCCATACTCTTTCGCGTGCGAAATTACTTCTTTCAGGTTGTCTTCTTTTTGCATGCCTCAAAAGTATAAAATGCCATGCAATTGCCACTGAAAAGAATTAAAAATAAGCACAAAAAAAACCGACACCCACGTATCGGTTTTCGTATAAAAAAGAAGGTGTTTATTTTCCAGTAGTCGGACACACAAAATCAGTCCGGGAAATACCTGTTTTTTGAATGGCTCCATAGCCACCTGCAATATCTACAAGGTTTTTATAACCATTTTTCATTAATAGAGAAATAGCAATTACACTGCGGTACCCTCCCGCACAATGGATATGATACGTCTTATTCTTATCCAGTGTATCAAGGTTTTCGTTCATGTAATCCAATGGATAATGTAATGCATTTTCAACGTGTTCACTCGAGTATTCTCCCGGTTTACGGACATCTACAATGTCTACTTCATTTAGGATATTTTCCAATGATTCTGCAGAAATAGAAGTAATGGTATTCAGCTTTCCACCATTGGCAGTATAGGTCTCAATTCCACCGCTCAGGAAGCCTACTGCATTATCGTATCCAACCCGTGAAAGACGTGTAACGGTTTCTTCTTCTTTACCTTCTGGGACAACCAAAACAATTTCTTGGTGTATATCCTCAATCAAAGCACCTACCCACATGGCAAACGTTCCATTCAAACCGATGAAAAGTGAACCGGGAATAAAACCATTGATAAAGTCAGCTTGGGTGCGGACGTCAAGAATCAACGCACCACCCTCAACTTTTGAGTTGAACTCATCTATTGACAACGCACGATTTCCTTTTGATAATACGTCTTCAAATGCGTCATACCCCATTTTATTCATCACCGCATTTTTAGGGAAGTACTGTGGTGGAGGTAATATTCCTTCTGTTACTTCCTTAATAAACTCCTCGCGGGTCATATCCTCGCGCAATGCATAATTCGTCTTTTTTTGTTCTCCAAGGGTTCCGACGGTTTCAGAACTCATGTTCTTGCCACAAGCCGATCCCGCTCCATGACCAGGGTATATCGTCAAATGATTTGCAAGTGGCATAATTTTGTTGCGCAATGAATCAAATAACATTCCGGCAAGATCTTCTCGTGAAAGATCCGTCTTAACCGCAAGGTCAGGACGTCCAACATCTCCTAGAAAAAGAGTATCACCAGTAAACAATGCAGTCTCATTTCCCTCCTCGTCAATTAACAGATAAGTCGAAGACTCTTGTGTATGACCTGGCGTATGAATCACACGTATTACGGCATCGCCAACTTTGAATTCCTGATTGTCTTCGGCAATAATAGCATCAAACCCTGGTTTGGCTGTTGGTCCATAAATAATGGAGGCACCTGTTTTGCGCGCCAAATCTACATGTCCTGAAACAAAGTCAGCATGAAAATGCGTCTCAAAAATGTATTTGATTGTCGCTCCGTTGTTCGTTGCGATATCAATGTATGGCTGAGTTTCGCGAAGTGGGTCGATGACCACAGCTTCACCCTTACTTTCAATGTAGTAAGCCGCTTCAGCCAGACAATTCGTATATAATTGTTCTACTATCATAATCACATAATTGTACTGCAAATATCGGCAATTTCTACCACACGAAATGTGACTAATGTCACCTATTGTTGAAGAGCTGAAGAATTGATATGCTCGATATAATTTAACAGTCGTTCACGGCCAAATTTGGAAGTGGAAGAAGTTGTAAAAACAGGAGGCAATTCTTCCCAGTATTTTTGCATCTCCTTTTTGTATCTGGAAAGATTCTTTTGAAGTGCAGAACTGGAAAGCTTATCAATTTTCGTAAAAACCATTGAAAAAGGAATCTGCTTTTCACCACACCAATTCATGAACTCAAGATCGATTTTTTGGGGTTCTAACCGTGAATCGAGCAGCACAAAAACATTGAACAGGGTTTCCCGTTTTTCCAGGTAATCAACAATGAACTTTTCCCACTGAGCTCTTGAGGTTTTAGATGCCTTTGCATAGCCATATCCGGGGAGGTCAACTAAATACCACTCTTGATTAATAATGAAGTGATTGATCAACTGTGTTTTTCCTGGTTTTCCTGATGTTTTGGCAAGCTTTGAATTGTTTGTAAGCATATTAATTAGAGACGACTTACCCACATTAGAACGGCCGATAAAAGCATATTCAGGTTTCCCGTCAGTAGGACATTTCTTGATATCCGTATTGGAAATCACAAAGGAAGCTTCTTTGATCTTCACATTAATTCTTTTGGCAAAGATAGATATTTAACATATTTTCATTTATGGTAAAGGCACTTTAGCGTACATTTGTTAGAGTAACACGAAAATCAACGGCATGAAACATTTGTTATTTATTGCGGCACTAACGGTTTTAGTAAGTGCATGTAGTTCGGAAAAGAAAGATAATGATGAAGCAAATGTAGATGCTTCTACGGAAGTAGCTGCTGTTATTCCTAATCGGGTTTTAACAATGGAAATTGACGGCATGGTCTGTGAAATGGGCTGTGGTGGAAGCATTCGCAAAGAATTAAAGAATGAGGGTGGAGTAGCACGTGTTGAATTTGATTTTGAAGATGAACGTGCTACAAATATTGCGAAGATCTCATTCGATAAGAATGCCGTAACCGTAGATGAGTTAATTAATGCTGTCACTAAATTGAACAATGGACAATTTACTGTTGGTGAAACGAATTCAGAAAATTTAGAAACAACGAATACCTCTGGCGGTGACAATTCTTCTTCTGGTGAAGAATCTTCTACAAGTGTATCGGTGGAGCATACAAAATTGCCCAACTTGCTAGATCTTCTTTCTGGCCTGCTAAACTAATAGAGATAGTTATCTGAGAGCGCAGAATTCAGTACTTTTCTTAAAGTTCGACTTTGATTATTTTTCAAGAGGAAGACTCGAGTATTGAGCATCTTCGAAGCGAACGATATATCCCTCCTTTTTTGATTAATTTTATCATCAAACGTACAAAATGAAATTGCATTACCGTGAAATGGGAGAGGGTAGACCTCTTGTGATTCTCCATGGGCTCTTTGGATTTTCTGATAATTGGCAATCGCACGCCAAGAAACTTGCGGAGTATTTTAGAGTGATCTTAGTGGATTTACGCAATCACGGTCATTCGGATTGGAGCGATGATTTTTCATATGAGCTCATGGCTCAAGATGTACTTGAATTATTTGACGATCTCAGTTTGGAAGAAGTCATTTTAGTGGGCCATTCAATGGGAGGAAAGGTAGCCATGCATGTGGCACAAATGCGTGAAGAAATTCTTGAAAAACTCGTTGTGGTAGACATGGGATTAAAGCAATATCCGATGCACCACCAGCACATTATTGCCGGAATACGTTCGGTTGACTTGCCCAATATTAAAGCGCGCAGGGAAGCCGAGGAACAAATGAGTGTTCATATCGATTCGGAGGGTGTGAAGCAGTTTTTGCTAAAGAATCTTTTCTGGAAAGAAAAAGGAGTTTTGGCCTGGAGAATGAATATCAATGTGCTGGAACGAGAAATGCCAAACATTTTATCAGCAATGCCGGAAGGAGAAGTGGTAACCCCAACACTCTTTATTCGAGGAGAATTATCCAATTACATTCTTGACGAAGATATCGAGGATATTGAAAATCAATTCATCGACTCTGAAGTAAAGACAATTTCAAATGCTGGCCACTGGGTACACGCAGAATCGCCAGCAGAATTTCTCGAAACATTGCTGGCTTTTTGCTTGCGCTAATTCTTTCAAAGGCGTAACAATTTCCATTTAGGTTCGTTTTTTGATAATAGAATGTACATGCGATTATTACTCATACCATTTTGCTTGTTTTTTGTTTTGATGGGTTCTGCTCAGGTAGAGTTCAATAAGACGAAACATGATTTCGGAGATTTAGAGTCTTATTCAGCTCGTTATGTAGATATCGTCTTATCCAATAAAGGGAATAAACAGGAATGGCTATTGAGTGTTAAGAAACCCATGGACGTTGTCTACATAACGTCTAAGCAAATCATGGAAAAAGATAGTTCCATTGTAGTACGTCTCCAGGTCAATCCCAAAGTAAAAGGGAGATTTAGTTATGGAGTAGATATTTTTACCAGCGATAGAGCCGAACCAGTTCAGGTTAAGCTAACGGGAAATCTGAGAGAGATAGATCAAAATACGACAGGTGGAATGACTGCATGCCCTGATTTTTCATCTAGACCAGGAGGAGGTGATCCAAATAAGTTTGACTTGACAGTTGTAACCATTGATAAAAAAACTCGGGAAGAGTTGGCAAAGTCAACCGTGACAATGATTCAGAATGGTCAGCCAATTTGGGAAAAGAAAACGGACCGCAATGGGAAGATAAAAGAAGATGCAACACTGGGGTTAAGTTACTTTTATGCAACGCACACCGGATACTACCCAGCTGAATTGGGTGCGTATGTGAATTTTAAGCGTAATTACATAGTGGTAGAATTGGAAGCTGATGAAGCATTCGTTCCGCCGCTTCCACCTGCAGTGGATACTAATGTAATTGCTACGATTGATCCTGATCCTGAACCAGAAATCATTATTGAGATTGAGGAAAAGTTGGAAACAATTGAGACGGAGTTTGATTCAACTGTAATTGCTGAACTTCCACCGAGTTTTACAGACTTGGATAAGGATAATTTTGATCCTGAATATTTTAAACCGGTTAACGTCGTGTTTGTTTTGGATGTTTCTTCCTCAATGAAACAAGTGGATAAAATTGAGTTAATGAAGTACGCTTTATTCCAGCTTACGGATATGTTACGGCCAATCGATAAGATGGGAATTGTGACATATGCATCGGATTCCAGAGTGCTTTTGCCAGCTACTTCGGGTGGAAATAAGGAGGAGATTAAGAAAGAAGTTGCAGCGTTAAAGGCGTTTGGATATACCTCTGGAGGTGAGGGGATCAAATTGGGCTATAAGGTGGCCAAGAAGTCAATGATTGCCAATGGAACGAATCATGTCATCATTATTACTGATGGAGCGTTTAACAGAAACTCAGATGACTACGAAAGAGCCGTAAAGAAATACAAAAAGTTAGGCATTAATTTATCCGTGGTCGGGATTAAAAATAAAAGTGTCCATGAAGAAGATATGCGTGAAGCTGCTGAGCTGGGCGGGGGACATTATGTTCCGATCATGAAACTAGCGGACGCCCAAAATAATTTAAAGCAAGAGATCCGCGTATTGACTTTTAAGCATCAGCCTTAATCTACGGAGACCTCTATTTTGAAGAGTGGTTTCTTCGCTTCTTCTCCCATGTTTTTCAAGTCCACAGTGCGCACTTCAAATGCTGTTTCGGGCATCTGTTTATTTTTCAAGTAGTCTATCACAAGATTATTTCGTTCAGAGAGAAGTGCTAACAACTTCGCTTCCAAAGGTCCTTCTCCGATCACCTTGATACACATTTGTTCGAACGTCCCTCCTCCAGTTCTGTCATTCAGGAAAGTGGTAAATGACGGGTCGTTGTTCGAGACATTTTGCCAATCATTTGCGTTGAATTGCTTTTTAGCATTAATGATGGCCATTGCCAATTTTTCTTCCTGTGGATTGGTCATTTGAACAAAACTGAATTTTAGCGAAGGTTTTTTCATGTGAAATTCAACAATACGATCCAATTCTTTTTTCTGTTGCTCATCAAGGTAGTTTTGGCTATATGCGAACACAAGTTTGTCAGCGTCTTCAGGGTTCTTACCAACAATGCTTGATGCCATTGATAAAGGTTTCGATGCTGCTTTAATGAAGAATTTTTTCAATGTTTGTCCCACAATAGGCCAAATTTTAAAGTCAGGGTCGGATGGATTTCCGCTGATGGGCACCTCAAACTGAATGTTATCATTCTTATCTTTCATGAGGACCAATGCTAGCTTAACAGGCACTTTATACGCAGAATCACTAACGATTTTCTTTCCAAATTCTAACTCTCGAATATCGAAGGTATTCTGGTTATCAAGATGCTCAGGAGTCATTGTGAAACTCAGGTCATAATTAAATACACCTTGCATAATTGGAGCCGCAACGTAGTATTCGGAGTAAGGTGAAAGACTTAACAACTCCATATCGCGCACCTTGGCGTTCAGTTGCATATTATTAGGGGAGACTAAACTAAAGGATGAATTTCCAGAAATTGTACCCTTACCGTTCG
Organism: Flavobacteriales bacterium UBA6051; assembly: GCA_002427735.1. Taxonomy (GTDB): domain Bacteria; phylum Bacteroidota; class Bacteroidia; order Flavobacteriales_D; family Crocinitomicaceae; genus UBA4466. Next base: position 294,645 of record DIYP01000016.1, on the reverse strand, counting down.
TAATCATTGAAAAGGTAGAGGCAAGATTTCCACTATCTGTGGAAATACCGGTAGTGGAAACATTGAGATTGCTCAACACATAATGAAATGGTCGGTCCATTGTCCGATCTGTATAATCAATTGTCCCTTGCTCGATAATCGCTTTGCCAATTCCAAAGTAGAAAGGTGAGCTTTCCTCAACCGAGGATTCTTCAACCTGAACAGAATCGTGATGAGTTGAAGTGGTCATTACAGGCTGCAGTACATAGTCAATATTTGAACTTTCTCTACTAAATGAAGCGTAAGCGACTGGTTTTCGTACGGTGGTTTCTGAAAAGTAAAAGTAGTTGTCGGCAAGATTTACAGAGTCAATTGTTACACCAACAGAATCAATGGAAGAAAAGGGATTTCCTTGCTTATCAGTAATATTTAAAGCAGTTAGTCCAAGGGTTCCTTTAGTGCTTATATCTAAGCTATTGCTGAGGCTACCTTGAATAGATAAATCAGTATGCAAATAGCCCTTGGTTGATTGAATATTGAATAATTCCAGCAAATATGACTGGCCATAGGCCAAATCAATATCTCCCATTTCGAGATCAACATTATATGCCTGTCGCTGCTCATTCATAGCCGCAGAGATGTTCACTTTACCACGTTCACCTAGTAAAAAGTTCAGAGATGCTTCGGTTTTTTTACTATTCCATGCATAGTATGGAACGGAAATATTAAGCGCATGCAGAGGATAGGCCGTCTGAGTAACAGCATCACTGTAAAGGATTGAACTGTTCTTTAGTTGGAAGTTGTTTAAGTAAAAATGAGCGGGTTCAGCAGTAGTATCAGCCGGTTCATCAGATGAAAGGTCTGAAAAATTAAATGTTGAGTCATACCGAATCACATGGACCTTGAGTTCATCGATCAAGAGTTCAGAAAGCTCATATTCTCCTCCGATAAGAGCCCAGGGACTCATATTCGCGTAAAGTGCACCAACATAAACAAATGTATCTTGTTTATTGGCTTCGTACATGGTAAATTCTTCCGCGCTTACAGAAAAGGAAAGGTAATTAATGCTGAGAGAGTTGAGATGGAGGCGCCTTCCAGAAAGATCTTCGCCATACGTATTTATGTACCATTTCGCTATAGAGCTGGCGAAAAACAATATGATCAAGAGAATGAAGCAAGAAATCAATCCTATTTTACTGCGCCTTGGTCTTCTTTTGTACCAGGACTTTATTGAATTAAGAATAGATTTCATATCATTTTTTGATCGCGCAAAGATATCGATAAATCAAGAATTAAATGACTGCAGGATGACTAATCGTAAACGTACCGTAGTCCGCATTCATTTTTGCCGGTAGTCCAACAGGGACCGTATATTTATTGCGAATATGTCCAATTTGAGCGCCAAAGTAAACGGGGATCTTGAGTCCTGAAAAATGCTGTTCAAACACTTCCAAAAGACTAAAAGAGCGATCCGGTTCTTCCGGCTCACACTTCCGAAATCCGCCCAGTATAATTCCATTTACCTCATTAAAGATTCCTGCTAAGCTCAACTGTGTCAACATTCGATCTACTCGATAGGGTTCCTCATTTACGTCTTCCAGAAAGAGCAATGAACCGTTCCAGTCGGGTAGATAATCGCTTCCGACCAGACTGGAAATGACGCTTAAGTTTCCACCATAAAGTATTCCTTCAGCCTCGCCGGGAGAAAGGGTTACAATGTTTGCATCGTCGGGAGAAGTGTTTTTGTATTGGACAACTTCTGCATCAATCAACAAACGTTTCAGGTAATCAACACTGTAGTCATTCCAGGTTGAATTTCCACTTGGACCATGATAGGTGATCAGTCCGGTTTTAGAGCTGATACTATTCAACAGCGTGGTAACATCACTGAAGCCCATGATTACTTTTGGGCTCCTTTTAATGCTGTCTAAATCAAGGTATTCGGCCATCCTGGCACATCCCCAACCACCTCGAATGGCAAAAAGCCCCTGAACAGTAGGATCCTCTATGAGCTCCATAAACTCCTTGGCCCTACTGCGATCATCAGCCGAAAAATAACCAAATTGATCCGCTACATTTTTTCCAACTTTAACTCGAAATCCCAGATTTTTAAGAACGTTGATGAAATCATCAATTTCTGACGTATTTCGAATAGGGCCTGCAGGTGCGAAGATGCCAATTTTGTCGCCTTTTTTTAAGCGATTCGGAAGGATTACACCTTCTGGTGCATTGTTCGTAATAGGATCTTCAAAAGAAAGGCAAGACGCCCCAATGAGTGCTGTTCCGAGGAGCGGAACAAAGCTTCTTCGACTAATTTTCTGCATAAGGAAATATACAGAATTTGGCTGAAAAAGAAAGTGAGAATCAGGACTTAATGAATGAAAAGAGCTGATGAATGTTCGCCCGTTTTTCCTTCGGATCTCAGTTGGTAAAGGCCAGAAGAAATTTCCGAGGCGTTTTGAAGGCAATTATCGTTCACCTTTGTCCAGGACTCTCGCAGTTTTATTTCTCTACCTGACATATCGAACAAGTTGATCGTCTCAATATCAGAAACAGGACCACAGATCCAAATTTTATCGGCAGCATAGTACACCTGAATTCCCGACTTTTCGATGGAATTGATATCAGCTGTGGTTGTTGCATCATTAATCGTGAAATCAACAATGACGACGCAGCCATTGGCATCTGTTATTTCGACTTGATAAGCGCCTGCATCGAGGCTATCTTCAAAGTCAGTTATTTCTATATTATCTAAAACATAGGTAAAGGGTGGGGTGCCACCAAATGTGTAAAACTGTACAGTACCTCCATCGCTATTTGTTTCGGGAGATGTCATAAACTGTACGTCAAAGGGCATTGTCGGATTAATGGTGGCATTCCCTGAGTATGTGCAATTATTTGGTGTAGTGATAGTGTAAGAGTACCAACCTGGCAGCGTATCAAGTAAGGTTCCCTGATCACCAGTAGACCAATCAATTGTATTCAAAGAATCTTGATTGTTGGCAAACAAGATTTCAATAGAACCATTTAAGCCAACACCGCAAATCGGATCAGTTACGATTTCTTGATAAATAGGAATATGCTCGTACATGATGTGAATACTTGAGGATTCATACACGGTATCGAGCGCTGCGTTGTAGGCATTGAACGAATAATCCCCCGCTGCAGAAACGGTGATGAGAGAATCTTGACTCCCCGTATTCCATAGATAGCTTGAATACCCCGTTACACCAAGTGTAGCGGTTGTCCCGGGACACAATACAAGGGTGTCCATACCAGGAACCATATCAACAGCGATCTGTATTTGCTCTGATATGGTGTAACTCTGATTAACGGGAAGGTCGAAACGTCGGACAACAATTCCGCTAGGAAAAGTAAGTACAACAGAGTCTACCGTAGTTGAAGTGCCAGTGCCAAAAATCATATGCTGGGAGAATTGAGCACACATACCTGTTCCACAGAAAACAGGTTGATATTGCGCAATACCTCCTGCATACACCTGTACCTTTGTTCCAATAGCTTGATTATTAGAAAGTGTACCAACAGGTGTAATCTTAATGTAGTTATTTCCATTTCCGCTGTTCAACAAAACATTGGGGTTAACGTTATCATTTTGAACAATGATATCGTAGAAGCCATCATTATTGATATCACCTTTTACAGCAGAGTAGGAAGAGCATACAATATCACCAACGATGGAGTCATTCATTAGTGTGAAACCGGCACCTGCATCATTGTGATAAAGTAGAGAAGTTCTATCAGGATTATTCAATGTGTCAATATATGAAGTAGCCACATATAAATCTTCGTATCCATCATTATCATAGTCTGCCCAAAGACCTCCCCATGCAAAGATGGTGGTATCGATATTATAGACTGGCGCCATATCAACAAAGTTCGTCCCTCCTTGATTTTCCAAAAGACGATAATCTCCTGAGTTTCCTGGAATACCTGAGCCATTAGCAATATCGCTCATGAAAATATCAATGTATCCATCGTTGTTATAGTCAGAAACTGAAGTTGTCATTGGATAGCTGTCTGGATTTTCAACACCGACGGCGGTGGCAACATCCATAAATGATAAACCGCCATTATTTTGATATAAGGCATCATCAAATTGACTTCGATCATTAACAACGTGTAAATCAATGTTACCATCGTTATTGTAATCAAACCAGGTGGAAGCAAAGCTTGCTTTAAAGCTATTATCTATGCCGATTTGCATGCCGATCTCATCAAAAGAACTATTGCCAAGATTTTCATAGAATAGATTTCGGGATGGAGTCTGTTCAAAAGCTCCTTCGTATAAACAAACGTATAAGTCGAGATCTCCGTCTGCGTCAGGGTCTGCAAAACTGATTCCATAGGTTCTATCGATGAGCGGCGATATGCCAATATATGATGTCACTTCACTAAACGTAAAGTTTCCGTCATTTCTATACATGCGAACACCGACGTCATAATTTGAAGTGCACAGATCTAAATCTCCATCATTATCGTAATCTACCCAGAGTACGGAGCGCATATCTCCGGCTGACATAAAGAAAGAAGCCATTTGAACAAATGTGCCGTTGTTATTCCGATAAATGCGCAGCGAATCAAAGGGAGAAGCAAAAGTAAGGTCGTCCCATCCATCGTTGTCAAAATCATAGAAAGACAAACCATTTGCCTGATGATCAGATGTGCTCTGAAGAAAGTTAATGCCTTGTAATGCGGCAATATCCGTGAGTGTCTGACCAGTTAAAGTTAACGGCGCAAGTGTGAGTACAAACAATATGATAAATCCAACTCTTATCACTGTGTCACGATTAGTTTGAATTGACGATTGTCCTTCCTTAAATAATACATTCCGGGAGCTACATTAATAGGATCAGATTGAAATAAAACACCATCACCTGTAAAATGTATATTTTGACTTTGTTGCCCCAAAGGACTAATCAGCTGCAGCCATAAATCACTGATATTCATTTTAGTGTTTAGGGTCAATGTCAGTTGATCTCCATTCGATAAAAGTGTAGGATAAAGATTGAACTGATTGAACTCGTTTTCTGATATTCCCAAAGGCAGTTCTACCCTGAAAAAGTCCTGTACTTCTAATGGAATACATTTATTCCCGGCTACATCAACAGCACTGTCCAGATAAATAGCAAAGTCTGTCGACTGATTGGGAGGGGACAAATAAGTATGATTGAACTCATATGTTGTTGAATTTGTCCAAGAAGCATTGTCCAGATTCAATACCAGAGGTAATGTAATAGCGGGATTGTAAACAATACTCGTCGTCTGTGATTGGAGCATCGCTTCATTAAAGAGCACTACAACATCAAACGGATCGTTGATTTGATCAAGTATATAGTCATTCGCGTAGAGTCCAATTATTTCTGGATTCTTTGTGTCAATTTGAATGAAGCCCGAGTCCACATAAACAGTCTGCAAGTTACCAGCAAAGTCCCGTCCGTATTCAACTTTCAAATGCACCGGATTTACCTCAATATTTTCATCTAGCACTTGAAAAATAGCTCTGTAGTTCATGGAATCTAAGAAGTAGCTTGCTGGGACATTGTATTGCACAGTGTTTGTTAGATTTTGACTGGCTTCGTGAACGACAAGCGGTTTGACCATTGTATCCATGAGTTCACTGAAGTTGACATCCACATAGTAGTCATTTGCTGTGACGCTGCTATCAGCGATATATGCCACACTTGATACAGTCCAAGTAACTTCCGGAGATTTCATGTCTGAATAAATAGCGTTTGAAAACAGTGTGCTCCCTAACGAATTTCCTCGGCTATCAACTGCTCCGGTGCAGTTCAGGTCCAAAGCAATTAAATCATTGGAATTATTGAAGATGAAAAATTCTGCACTTAAATTGGTTGAATCGATCCAGCTGGTTTGTGCCAGATTTTGAATTACCGTGCCGTATAATGCAGATTGATCATAAAAACTAATTGAAGGAATTACTGCGATGTCCATCGTTTCGCTAAACGTTATCGTCGCCGTAAATTGAGGGCTTAATAAATCACTTTGAGTCAGTAAGGTATCGGTTGAGCTAACTGCGACCATCAATGGATTCTCAGTGTCAATAATGAAAACGTTCTGCACTAGTGCGGTCGTCATTGTATTTTCATAAGCATCGTTTACCATGTCAACCTCAACCTCAATGTCCGTGATCGTCTCATCAAAGTCTGAAATTGCATAATAAGCGCTGTATACGGTGTCACTTATCCAAGCTGAAAGTGTAGGGTTAAAAACGAGGGTTGGATTCACAAGTCCTGGTGATTGAAATGCAATGGAAGGAACAAAATTGGTGTCACAGATTTCACTGAAATCCAGATCTAAAGTAAGGTTGAGTCCGGTCTCTGCATCTGTGATTTCCGTATAATTCGCATTAATCCCATCTAGTTCAGGACGGCGCGTATCCACGAGGAAGAAATCGGACAAGATATAATCGGGCAGTGCATCTCCGCTTCCTGTCATCAGATTCGATAATTCAATGCGTGTTTCGTATATTTCAAGCGTGCTATTAAGCACGTCAAACAATGCTACCATATTGAATGAGTCCACCCAATAAATGTCATTCAAACCAACAGCTGTTGACAATTGTGGAGTTAACAATGATACTGACGCATTTTGCGCAGTATCCATCGCTACATTGAACTGAAAGGACATCGTAAATTGACTACCAATATCACTGATATTTAGAACAGAATCGCTGATAATTGTCTCAATTAGTGCAGGACAATTTTGATCATAGATGGAATCTGCATAGTCAAATGCGAGTGCGCCAACTTCCTCACCAATTAGTCTTCCCGGGATATCATCGATTGGTGGGTGAATTCCTCCCCAAAGTCTCGACAAACTGCATTGATCTGCAGCATCGCGATAGGATGCCCATTGAAGCGTAATTGTCATACTTGGACCATCTTCAAACTTTAAGTAATCGTTTTGGAGCGCTTGAAACTCTCCGAGACCACCAGGAAAGTACTCTGATCCGGTCATATACTCCATTATTCTTGCTCCTGCTCTGGAGAAAGTCGAGTGACCAGATACAAACCCAGCAAAAGGAGGTGTTACAAACGTTGGGCGCTGATAAGGCCACCAGTTTTCTGCTAAAATCCAGCCAACTCCAGCCACTTCCGTCAATGGATCTGAAATATACTCGTGTCCCTTCCAGGTAAATAATTTGATTTTTCCGACATTTTCATTCCACTGCCCAGCAAGTGGATCTCCAATTTCTACTAACTCAACATAACCAGGTAATAGTGGTATACCATTCGGATCGTAACTTGCCAAATTCTCGTCACTGCTTTGTCCTTGATCAGCCATATATCGGACCGCAGAAACAGGTCTGATATAGTCATAAAAACCTTTAAGACTCCAGGCGCATATTGCCGCGTCGTGCATGGCGCCGCCTAGGGCTAAATGCGCCTTTACATCGTATTCGAGCACATCAAGATCAGGGCCAATTCCCTGCCACTTACGCTCAAATGTAGGTTGATCGGTTACATAATGATAAATCTCGAACCAATGCCCTGGAGGAGTTTCAGAGTCAATACCATCTGCCCAAAATTCAGCTAAAACGCGTGCATAATCTCCTCTTGGTACAATTTGAGGTGTATATGGCATACCTGTCACGGGATTCAGTGCATAACCAGTACCAGGATCTCCACCGTTTAGGAGATCGTAAAAAGTCTGATACTCCGCCTCCGTAGATGGATACCAAGTATTGTTTCCAATGGAAGCGGGAGAAATATCCCACATGACTCCGTCCGTATGATCAAGGTGAGACTGCCAGATTGGAACCAGTGTATGATTCCACTTGTAAAAAGAATCCCAGTCCGAAGAGTCCAGAAGGTTTAAAAGTGCTGGAGCGTTTGTATCAGCATAAACTTTGTACGTGTTTCCGTCTCTTACAAGTTCTGTGTACATGGTGGTGTCCAGCGAAAATGGAACAACATCACCCCACTCAGGTGAAAGATGATCTGGGGTACTCAATATCGGATTACCAGCTTGATCAATTGCTTCTGTAAGCGTAATAGGTTGCCAACGATTGGGGTCTACAATGTCGGGGTTTCCCGGTTGAGCCATGATGATGGGAGGGTTGGCCTGGGTATAGAAAGTGTTACCGTAGTCATTGATTTCATTCGAACCATCCGTATAGCCGTATAATTGAATTTGCTCAGCGAGGTAGTTTCCCAATTCTGCAGGTCCACCAGTTGCATATTGCGTTGAAGTATTATTGACGTCATACCCTTCTTGAACCATATAGTTATAGATCAGATTGTAGGTTTGAGGATAGTTGGGCGAATTATTATAGCGATTTTGTATAAATCTGAATGAAGCGTATGCAATGGTTTCATCTCTGGCTGCCTGGATGTCCAACGGAATATCAATTCCATCAAATTCACAAACGTAACCATTCAGCGTATCACCTAGAAAATAGCGTTTCTTCGAAGGGTCATAGGCTGCCCATGCATCGTAAGCAATAACCGAATGGTGAAATAGATTTCTGGCATGCACAGTAGGTCGTGCAAAGTCGTTTCGAATTGCTTCAAGGATAAATTGATTCCATTCACGGGCTTCAGAAATACCTTGCGCATTTGTGGAAAATGAAAGAAGCATAAATAGAAATGCCCCTAATCCAAATCTGAATTTCGTTGACAACGTAGTGTAGTTTTAGTTACTTGTTACCAACAAATATCAAGGTTTCTAGCCAATATTAAAATAATATGAAAAAAAACGAACCACTCAGGCTCAATACGTTAAATATTAAGGTTATGTTAACTTGTGGAGTTAGGCGTAATTCAACTAGATTTTCAAAATCTATAGTTTTTTGGAGAAGTAAACTTTATCCGGATCCATTTGTTCCTCCAGAAGCCGCATAAATGTTTCGCGATTTTCGTCCTGAATACAATTGGAAGGAAATGATAGCTGAAGATTTTTGATGTAATCAAAATAAATGCTTTGTTGGTGCACACTCACTTTTCGTAGCCCCGTAAAATAAAGGAGTGTTACTTCTCGGTCGGCAACGATCAATGCTTTTGATGATAAACCAATTCGAAAGAGGTTTTTTGAAGAACCAACAATGCCAAAAATGAGATTGTCAATAGCGACAAAACCGTAGCCAAGCGCAGGCATCCATGCAAAAGGAGTCAGTATGTATAGCGCAATTCCTACGAATGCAAAAACAAGTCCTTCCATCGTTAGATACGTGAGAACACGTTTTTTTCTTGCCGCGCTGACAGGAGCATTCCACTTAAACTTTTCTGTTCTGGAAACAATGCGCATCCCCATCCAGCGTCTAATAGAGCGTCTAAGGTTGATTATAAACACGAGTAATCCAAGTCCCAGAAAAATCTCTAACTGATACGGAAGCATGCGGACCGTATTTCCAGTCACCGAAGTGCTAAATGTACCGTCGGACTCAAGTGTTAGCGTGATATAATACTTTTTAAGGAAAGCAAGCGTGATATCAAACCCCACAACGATCGCAAGAAACATCGTCGGGATTAAAATGAAAAGGAGTAATGTATTTACGAACCTATTCATTCGGTATCATTTTTAACTTCGCCTTGAGTTCGGTTATTTTATCTTTTGCTTTATTCACTTTTTTCTCAACATCTTTCTTCAGTGATTCGGCACCCTTGCTATTCGCGAAGAAACCAAGGTTGTTTTCAAGTTGTGCAATTTCCTTCACCTGTTTGTCAATTTCCTTTCGAATTTCGAACTTAAGGTTACTAAGCATGCGACTTGCGTTAGGGCTTGCCTGAGCTGTTTCGATTTTCGCCTGAAATAATACTTTTTCCTTTTCTGCGCCTTCCATTTTTAGATCGCCATAAAGTTTATCCATCGCATCTTTAAATGCTTTATAAATAGCATCCTTTTGCTTTAAAGGCACTCGACCAATTGCATTAAAATCGTTGGAGAATTGTTTTAAGTCTGCAAGCGTTTGCGACTTATCACCTTCTGGTTTATACGCGGAAATGGTTTTGAGTAATTCTTCTTTTTGTTTAAGATTATCTTCAAATTCCTGGTCTTGCGCAGCAAAATGGTTAGAGCGTGCATTGAAAAAAGCATCGCAAGCTCCTCGGAATTCTTTCCAGAGCTTTTGCTCATGTTTCACACCTGAGTGACCGAGTTGTTTCCATTGTTGTTGAAGTTGCTTCAACTTATTTGCTGTGTTCTTCCAATCGTTAGAGTCTTTTAACTCATTTGCTTTTGCAATCAGTCCTTTTTTCTTCTCAGCAATGGCATCATATTGCTGGTGCACTGTTCCAAAGAATTCCTTTTTTGCCGTAAAAAATTCATCGCATACAGCACGGAAATCCTTCCAGATAGCTTCATTTTCCTTACGAGGACCAAAACCAATGGTCTTCCATCGCGCTTGAACATCAAGGATTTTCTTTGTTTTTGCATCCCAAGCCTTAACGCTGTCAAGACCATCTTTTTCGGAAACAAGTGCTCGGGTTTCTTCGAGAAGCGCTTGTTTCTGTTCCAGGTTCACTTGTTGCTGTGCACGTTGATCGTCATAAAAACGATTGACTTTGTTATAAACAGATCGAACTTCTGTCCAGTAAGCTTCTTTTAATGCTTCCCACTCCTCGTTCGGCACTGGACCAATATCGTTCCAGTCATTTTGTAATTTTCTAAGTTGCGTCTCTGTTTCCTTGATCGAGTCCAGACTATTCAAAGTTTTCAACTCGCCAATCAATGCCAGTTTTAATTGATGATTTCTATGAAAATCATGCTCTTTGAGTTCTTTGTAGATCTTAATATTGTAAAAGAAATCATCCAGTAGGTGAGCGTATTCAGTTTCTACCTCACTTCGCTTGTTACGCGGGATGTCACCGATCTCTTTCCACTTGTCTTGAATTTCTTTTAATCCACCAAAAGCAGCCCCGATATTCTCCTCGGAGGTAACGATTTCTCTCAACTGCTTGATTAAAGCTGTTTTTTCGCCTAAATTCTTTGTCTCAACAGCATTACGTTCTTCTAAAGCATTCTTCTTTGCCTCTTTGAAAAATTGGTAGACTTCATAAAACGCATCCTTTTCTTTTAAAAGCTCGGCTTTACGATCATCAAGATTTACTGTTTCTCCAGCCTCTTCAGCTTCCAGTTCTTTGACTTGCATTTTGCGTTCTTCTTCAAGCACATAGTCATCAAACTTCGAGCGCAAATCATTCACATCTCTACTCACTGCTAGTAAATCCTCGTTCCCTGCGAACGCTTTCAACTGATCTGTAAAATTCAAGCTTTCCATATCATTCAAATAATGAGATTATCCGATAACGTGCACCATTTCGAAATTGGTCAATGCAACGAACTCTTCAATGCGCGCATCCAAATCTTCTCTCGAAATTGTTGTTAGACGTTCTGTACCAAATTTTTCTACACAGAATGAAGCTAAAGCAGATCCGTTAATAATCGCACGCTTCATATTTTCAAATGAAATATCGTCAGTGCTAGCAAGGTAGCCCATAAAGCCACCTGCGAAAGTATCCCCAGCACCTGTGGGATCAAACACTTCTTCTAAAGGAAGCGCTGGCGCAAAGAATACGCTGTCTCCATGGAAAAGTAACGCTCCGTGTTCTCCTTTTTTAATGATAAGGAACTTTGGACCCATAGCACGAATTACCTTGGACGCTTTAACTAAAGAATACTCTCCAGAAAGCTGGCGAGCCTCCTCATCGTTGATGATCAAAACATCAACCATACCAATGGTTTTTTTCAAATCATCCATCGCGATGTCCATCCAGAAATTCATGGTATCCATTGCAATGAGCTTAGGACGTTCAGTCAATCGTTCAATAACCTGCGACTGAACTTGTGGGCTTAAATTTCCAAGCATGAGGTAATCAACTCCTTGATAATTTTCAGGGATAATTGGATCAAAATGTTCTAACACATTAAGCTCCGTCACCAATGTATCACGTGAATTCATATCATTATGATACTTTCCTGACCAGAAGAAAGTCTTTTCCCCTTTTTTGATCTGTAGACCATCAAGATTGACATTTCGCTGAGCTAGTTGATCTAGCATTTCTTGTGGAAAATCTTCGCCCACTACAGAAACAATGTTCTGTTCGTTATTGTAAAAGGAAGCGGCAAGTGCTATGTAAGTTCCTGCACCTCCAATAATCTTATCTGTTTTTCCGAAAGGTGTTTCAATTGCGTCAAATGCCACCGATCCTACTGTAAGTAAACTCATTCTTAATTTTTAGAATTCCGGGGGCAAAGTTAAGAAAGCGATTCGAGGTAAGCATGTTTTGGGTTTTTAAATCCTTTAAAAATTGAAAATTCAAATCGTCCCAAGAAGTAACAAATCCCAACAGAATAGCGTTAATAAGTAAACGTTAGTGTCCAATAATGCGGCAGTTTAACCGATAAATTTGTTCAATGCTCAAAAAGCGCTTATTCCGATTTCTTAAATGGTTTCTTGGAATCATCCTTGGGTTAGTGCTATTAATTAGCCTTGTACTGTACATCTACAAGGATGAAATCTGCGGACTTGTAATCGATGAATTGAATAAGCACTTGAAAACAGAAGTCTCGGTATCCGAGGTTGAATTAACCTTCTGGGGTTCATTCCCAAATCTTTCCGTAGACTTTAACAACGTGTTTATCAAGGATTCCTACGAGGGCGCAACAGAAATGGACACGTTACTTTTTTCCAATAGAATTCGGTTAAAGTTGAACCCAATGGATATTTGGCGAGAAAACTATACAGTAAAATCATTGGAGATAAGTCCGGGTGTTCTCAAGTTGAAAGTAGATGACCACGGAGTAAATAACTTTGACATCTTAAAGGAAAAGCAGGATACGCTGGAGCAAAGTGGTTTTGATCTTAAATTGGAAGAGGTCGAATTTGAGGACTTTCGCTTCTCGTATATTAATCATGCCACGGATCAGGAGTATAGAACGAATATTCGGGAGATGACGCTCGAAGGAGCCTTTGATGCCGACGTATTTACAGCATCCGCAAATAGTGATTTGCAAATTATTTCAGCGCGAAGTGGAAATATCACGTTGGTATCTGATAAACCAGCTGTACTGAATATTGGTGTTAATGTCAATAAAGATTCAAATAATGTTCGAATTCCCGAATCGACTATTTATGTAGCGAACCTTCCATTTAGTTTTAACGGAGAGGTATTGGATAGCACGTTTAACTTTAATTTACGTGGAAAAGATATTCAGATTGAAGACGCTGCGAATAATCTCGCAATGAAAGAAACCAGTGAGGTCAAGAAGTTCTCAGGTAGAGGTAAATTATTGTTTGACCTGAATATCAATGGTGATAATAACCCCGTTCAGCCTGTGAGCGTTCATTGCACTTTTGGTGTAGATAATGCGACGTTGAAAGATCCCGGAAGTGGAATAACACTTAACAACCTGAAAGTTGATGGCTTGTATACAAACAAGGGTGGGCCAACCAAAGAGCATTTGAGTTTAAAAGATATTTCATTTTCAACGCGTGGAGGTCCTTTTAGCGGTAAACTAATGATTACTCAGTTTGCAAGTCCGATATTTGAGGGAGACGCTGACGGTTCTCTTGATCTAGCTGTTGTTCATTCATTATTTCGGATGCCGAAAGTAGACCGCCTTGATGGAGGCGTTGATGTGCATTCGGATTTTAAAGTACAAGGTGTTCCGAATCCCTCTGGAGCAATGGATTACCGTATTGATAAGTGCGAAGGAAATATCGCTATGAAGAATGTCAACGTTCAACTAATAGATGATAAACGCGTTTTCGAGTCTATTAATGGAAAAGCATATTTGCGCAATGATCAGGCAGGAATTGATGATGTAAGCCTAAAGATTGGGGGGTCGGATTTTCGTGTAAATGGTGTTTTCAAGAACATCATCCAATACTTTAGCGGACAAGGAGATCTTACAGCGAATATTGATATTGCTAGTAAACGTATCAATATTGATGAAGACCTCGGCTCCGAAACAAAAGAAGAAAAGGTACAGCGAAATAGGTCGTTTATTCTCCCTGATAATATAGCTGGCTCGGTATATCTCGACGTTGAAAAAATGATCTACGAAAAACATACCTTCGAGAAACTCAGGGGCAATATGACCATTAATCAGCGTATTATCCATTTCCCGAAAATTTCAGTCCGCAATGGTGGTGCAGATGTTTTTGGTGCTTTAACTATACAGGAGCGTTCTCCGGAAATCTTTCACATATCTAGTCAGGTTGTATCGCGTAACATCAATTTCACGAAGCTGTTTAAGGAGTGGCAGGATTTTAAACAAGAGGTGATCAAAAGTCAGAATATTGAAGGTGACGCACAGGCCAATGTAGAATTTGAAGCACTGTTTGACTTACGTTCGGGAATTATGAGTAATTCTATTGTCGCTCGCGCGGGGATTCAAATAGACAATGGGCGTCTTAGAAATGTCGGCGCTTTTAACTCGATCATTGAGAGCTTGAGGTCTTCTGTGGTGAAACGTGTTTTAAAGAAAGAGGACATTGATGCTTTCGGGGATAAGTTGAAAGACCTCAAGTTTGAACAATTAAAGAATACGATTGTTATCAAAGATGAGGTGCTAACGATTCCTTCCATGTCGATTAAATCATCTGCGCTCGATGTGGAGCTGTCAGGTAAGCATACGTTCGATAATCAGATTGATTACCGATTTGGGTTCTACTTCCGCGATTTGAAGCAGCAAAGAGTTACGGAATTTGGTATCGAAGACGACGACGGTTTGGGGATGAGCGTATTTATGCAAATGTATGGTGACCTCGCCAATCCTTCTATCAAATGGGATTTTGAATCTTGGAAGGAGAATATCAAGGCATACAATGAGGAAGAGAAAAAGAATATGAAGTCGATGTTAAAGACGGAATTTGGACTTTTTAAGAATGATACATCTGTAAAGACCTATATTAAAACGGAAGAGCCGCACGAAGAATTAATTATTCAATTCGATCCGGTGAACGCTATAGATACTGTGATTGAGAACAAAACTCCAGAAAAGGAGAAGGAAATGCCTAAGTGGTTGAAAAAACTGAAGCAACAAGCTGAAAAGGAAGAAAAGGAAGAGGAAACGGTGGAATTTGATATTGACGGTGATAATTAAAGAAAGGGGTCAAATCATTTGTTTCGGCTAATTCGGTAATAGCGCGCATTCTCAATGCCATTGCAGATGTCCTTTTTCCAATACTGCATGCCGATTTTCTCCAGCACTTTACACGAAGCGATATTTTCAGCTGAAGTTCGTCCAATAATTTCAGATATACCCAAGGTATCAAAACCATATTTCAGACAAGCTTCAGCCGCTTCAGTGGCAAACCCACTTCCCCAAACTTGTTTGAAGAATCGATATCCAAGATCAATAAACCCTTCTTCATTTAGTTTTAGACCACACCAACCGATAAATGCTTCTGAAGACTTCTCGATTACCGTCCATCTGCCAAAGCCATTTCTCTGATAGTCATTGTAGTCTTTTAAAAATTGTTTGGCTTCTTCGATATCAGAAAATGGTATATCTCCCGTATACTGGAGTACTTCTGGATCAGCATTTAATTCCAACATATTTTGAGCGTCATTGACATTAAATTCTCTCAAAAAAAGTCGTTTAGTCTCGATAATTGGATGCATGCTTAACCTTTAAAGTATGAATTTACACTTTTCGATCAACCTGAGAAATGATGCTATTGAAAGTGAATAGTTAGTGTATAAATGAAAAAAAACATACTATTCATTTACAAAAATCTGAAATTCAGTATTTTCACAATCGAACCAAACGATTCATTATGGAAAAGAAACGCCTTTATACGCTCTTACTGTTGTTCATTGTACCAACATCACTCATTGCACAAAAACCAAAGAAAACATACGATCACGAGAAGTTTGCCAAGAAGGCAATAATGAGTATGAATTATATAGAAAAAATGTGCGCGGATGACGCAGCGCTTTCGTTCATTAGTAATAAAACAGGAGTTTCGGTTGAAGAGTTGAAAGAAAGGCAAGCGAAGAATCTGGAGATGATCAAAGAAGATGTTAAATTCATTATGGACAATAGCATTTTTGGTGTACAAGAGTCTATTGAATTAACGAACGTTCAAGAGAACCCCGTTAAAACAGCTGATATTGTCGTTCACTATTCAAATAAGGATGGTGCATTTACATATGTTTTGACCAACTGCGTTCAAACAAATATTAGTTGGTACATGGGAGATGGAATCGATCCTAGAGGTGAGGGGGTAAAAGATATTATTGCAGCAAGAGAAGCGCGAAAGGAAAAAGCAGAAAATGGTTTGTGGGGTAAGCTAAAAGAAGTGGAACAGAAGGTGGAAGCTGCTGAGGAAGCCAGAAGAAAAGAACAGGCATTCATTGACTCATTGAATGCATTGAGAAGTGGTCACGTGGCCACACTTTTTCCAATGAATGGAACGGATAAATCGTCCATGTATTACCGTCATGATAAAATTGATATGCCGCTGAAAGGCTATTACATCACAAATGAAGGTAAATTCGTGGATGCGGTCATAGCATACCAAAAACCAGAGTTTTTTGTCGGAGATTTTGCCGCCTCAGCAAACTTGGTCATCTGCAAAGAAGCGAATGGAATAAAGGTAGATGTGCTCAATCCCGATTCCGAACCAAATTTTGAACGATTTATTGAGAAAGGTAAGCTTAGAGCTTTCTATGTAGGCGATCAATTGTTTGCAAATATTGATAATGTTGGCTGGCGCATTGTTACTTCGGAAGGAGCCATTCACACGTTTGCAACAATCGTAAAAGTAACAGCTGGCACTAATTCATCTTACCAAACCTTTGAACAAACGCAACGATTGAATGGAGAAGTTTTCGGCTCCATCATCGGAGGCCCATCAGACGATAAAATCGCAGATTTAATGGCAGATGCACCAGAAATAGTAAAAGAATTCAAAGATGGAACTATTTCGCGATTGGAAGCTATCGTTCGCTATAATCTCTGGTACGACAAAGAACATCCTGGTCAAGTCCCATACTTTAAGCCAGTAGCTCAATAACTGCTAGCGACTCTTCTGAATAAATAAAACGCTGTATCTTTGCACCCGATGGCTAAGATTCGGGATATAGAATTAGGTGATTTTCCTCTTTTGCTTGCACCTATGGAAGATGTGAGTGATCCTCCATTTCGTGCATTGTGCAAGGAGAATGGTGCGGATCTCATGTATACAGAGTTTATTTCTTCTGAGGGATTAATAAGAGATGCTGCAAAGAGCGTTCAGAAGCTGGATATCTATGAATACGAACGCCCTATTGGTATACAAATTTTCGGATCAGAGATTGAAAGCATGCGTAAAACGGCGGAAATCGTAGAGCGCACCAACCCAGATATTCTTGATATCAATTATGGTTGCCCGGTTAAAAAAGTAGCTTGTAAAGGCGCTGGGGCAGGAATTCTACAAGATATTCCGAAAATGGTTGAAATGACCAAGGAAATTGTGAACGCTACGAAGTTGCCGGTGACTGTCAAGACTCGACTAGGTTGGGATGACCAGACTAAGTATATTGTGGATGCAGCAGAACGATTGCAAGATGTAGGGATTGAGGCCATTTCAATTCATGGTCGTACGCGCAAACAAATGTATAAGGGTGAAGCTGATTGGTCGTTGATTGGCGAAGTGAAGAATAATCCACGAATGAAAATCCCAGTGTTTGGAAATGGAGATATCGATTCTCCTGAAAAAGCAGTGGAGTATAAACAGCGCTATGGTGTTGATGGGGTAATGATTGGACGTGCAAGCATTGGTTACCCATGGATTTTTAATGAAATCAAGCATTTTGTGAAGACAGGCGAGCATCTAGCCCCTCCAACTGTGGCGGACCGTGTTAATGCGGCCATTCGACATTTGGAGATGAGCATAAAATGGAAAGGGGAAACATTGGGGATTGCCGAAATGAAACGTCACTACACCAATTATTTTAAGGGTATCGCTCATTTCAAAGAGCATCGCATAAAACTTGTTACTTCCTTTGATCTCCAGGAAATCCGGGATGAACTGAACTGGATTAAAGAGAATTCAGAAGAATTAAGGTTGGTTCAATAATACCTTAAGAACAGCATTTATCTGGTATAGGTGAGGTGTGACATGGTTCAAGTAATAAACTGATCATGCACTTCTTGCAGTCAATCTCCGTAAATGCCAATAAAAATTTCGCCACTTTCTGTTATATAACCGCGATACATTCCAGCGGTATTAAATGGCATAGCAACATTTCCTTCAGCATCTAATGCAATGAGTCCACCACTTCCACCAAGTGCGGTTTGCTTTTCAATTGCCTCAGCTGCTGCTTCGGCGGTTGAAAGCTGTTTATAATTCATCAACGCGCAGACATCATATGCAACAACGTTTCGAATAAAATACTCACCATGACCTGTACATGACACACCGCAACATTGATTATCGGCATACGTTCCTGCTCCAATAATTGGAGAATCGCCTACGCGATTGTAACGTTTGTTTGTCATACCTCCAGTTGAAGTCCCTGCCGCTAGATTTCCATTTTTATCCAAAGCCACAGCACCAACTGTCCCAAACTTACGATCTTCAATGAAATCGATATTGAATTCTTCTTCTGAAGAATTTACTTCTCCGCGATCACCATCGTGATCTAAAATTGCTTTTTCTTTGTCTTGAACGCGCTTCAGTTGGCGCATCCGTACATCGCTTTTAAAGTACGAAGGGTCGACGAGTTCTACGCCGGCCTTCTCAGCAAAAGCTTCTGCACCTTGTCCTGTAAGCATAACATGTTCTGACTGATTCATTACTGCTACAGCTGCGTCAATAGGGTTTTTAATTGTACTTACTCCACCAACTGCTCCTGCTTGTTTATCAGCGCCATTCATTATGGAAGCATCCATTTCTTGCGTCTCAGCATTAGTATACACGGCACCTTTTCCAGCATTGAAAAGAGGTGAATCCTCCATGATATTGATGGCTGCTTGAACAGCTTCGATACTTGACGATCCAGAATTTAATTTATTGTACCCAGCGCGCAGGGCCTCTTCCAACTTTGCTGTATATGCTTCCTCTTTTTCAGGAGACATATTCTTCTTTAAGATAGTACCAGCACCACCATGGATGACGAGGACGACTTTTTCATTAGGATTATTGCTTTGTGAATGAACGATGTTGGCCATGGAAAAACAAATTAAAAAGAAAATAAATTTCATGTATCGGGAATCAAATCTCAAGTTAGTAAATAATCATGAAGTTCTTTTTGGGGATTATAAATCTTGACGAAGATCATGAGATAAATCTGATATTGATCATTGTTGCGCTTCATCAACTTTCCGTCCTTTGCCAAAAATAGTTGAAGATGTGGAAAAAGTTAGAACAATCGGTTATTTGTAGAAGAGTGTTTGATGCGCTCGAAAGTAATAGGAATTATATCCATGAAGAACTTATCGGAGTCCCTGCATCTTATCTTGACCCAAAAGTCTTTTCACAAGATGATTCGATCCTGAATGACGCCCCTTATCTGACTGCTCTTGTTAACAACCCCAACCATATTGGATGTCATACACTGGACAGCTCAGAGAGTTTTTTTGCCGGAACACAAGAGATCGAACGCGAATTAATTGAGCTTTGCGCAGTTGACATTCTTAAATCGAAACCTTTCGAATGTGATGGTTATGTGGCTTCTGGAGGAACCGAAGCTAATATTCAAGCTATCTGGATTTATCGAAATTATTTTATGCAGAAGTACAACGCTGAACACAGAAAGATTACCATTCTGTGTAGTGAGCATAGTCATTATTCCATGGATAAAGCGGCGAACTTGTTGAATATCTCCATTCATAAAGTGGCGACCAATCAAGATACTCATTCTATCGATCCAGACGCTCTAAAAAATGTGATTGATCAAGCGAAAGAAAATGGGGCAGAGTACTTTATTGTAGTGGCAAACATGATGACAACAATGTTTGGTTCAGTTGATGATGTTGATCTCTATGCGGCTGAGTTGGAATCGGCTTCAGTCCTTTTCAAGGTTCATGTAGATGGGGCATATGGAGGGTTCTATTATTCTTTTTCAAACCCAGAAAATACATTGAATTTTGCGAATAAACATGTGAATTCAGTAACGTTGGATGCGCATAAAATGGCTCAAGCACCATATGGAACAGGTATTTTCCTTATACGAAAGGGGTACATGCAGTATGCAACGACAAAAGAAGCCAGTTATGTAGAAGGAGAAGACAGCACTTTAATAGGAAGTCGATCAGGAGCGAATGCAATCTCCATATGGATGATCTTATCAAAATATGGCCCGAATGGTTGGATGGAAAAAATCTTTATTCTTCAAAAAAGAACCGATTGGTTGTGCGAAAAACTAAATGAACAGAAAGTGGTGTATTACAGAAATCCATGCAGTAATATTGTTACCATCAAAAGTTCATTTGTGAACCCTTCTTTGGTGACTCAATTTGGTCTTGTACCAGATAATCATTCCGCACCAAAATGGTATAAAATTGTTGTCATGGATCATGTGACCATTGAAAAAATCCAACCATTTCTTGAACAAATGACCATGTCGATGATCACACTATAGTTACATTACTTTTGATGTTTCACAATTTGAGCCCGCGTCCATTCGGCCGCTTTTTCCAGCGAGTAAAAAATGCGTGTAGGTTTGACCGGTTTATTAAATCGAAGGTAGAAATCGCTGATTATTTTTTGTGATAAACTTCCAATAACGATAGCATCAGAATGGGTGTAATGATTGCCTGATGAATCCGCTGCCCACTCCCGTATTTCAGGTTCTACATCAGAAAAAGAACTGAACTGATAAACGTTGAAGAACTTTCCTCCCCCATGTTGGTCCAGAAATGCATATCCATCTTCGATCGTTTCTTTGGAAATTTTGTGAAACCGTGGAATGAAGACATGAAAAATACGGTTATTATAAATTCGAAAAGTCACACCATTACTGACTTTTTCGGCAATTAATTCTGCATTGAAAATGTCCGTATTTTCTTTTTCTGTGGTCATGGAATAATGGCTATCTTTAGCGGTGTAAAATTAAGAAAAATGCAGCGATATCAAAGTTATATATGTGGAGAATGGATTGATGGAGAGGGAGTTGAGACGAATTTGTACAACGCCATTACAGGTGATAAGATTGGAGAGACTTCCAGTGCTGGAATTGATTACGAGGCAGCTCTAAAGTATGGCCGTTCAAAAGGGGGCGAAAAACTCCGCAAAATGACATTCCCAGAGCGAGGAAGAATGCTAAAGGCACTCGCATTTTATCTGTTAGATCGTAAGAAAAGGTATTATGAGGTAAGCGCTTGGACTGGTGCTACCAAAGTGGACTCTTGGATCGATATCGAAGGAGGAATTGGTAACTTATTCGCAAATGCTTCACTCAGAAGACAGTTTCCAGATTTACCATACAACGTAGATGGTGTGATGGCACCGTTGTCGAAGGAAGGAACATTCATTGGGCATCACATTCAGGTGCCAAAGAGAGGAGTAGCAGTCCATATTAATGCGTTTAACTTTCCGATATGGGGAATGCTTGAGAAAATAGCAGTGAACCTGATGGCAGGAGTTCCCGCGATTGTAAAACCTTCTGAATACACATGTTACCTTACTGAGGTAATGGTGCGCGATATCATTGATTCTAAAATCTTACCGGAAGGAGCTTTGCAATTGGTATGTGGACTTGGACGCGGAATTATAGATCATGTTGATAGTGAGGATGTCGTAACATTTACAGGAAGTGCGCACACAGGGAAGTTGTTGAAGGCCTTGCCACATATTTCTGACAGAAGTGTTCCTTTCAATCTGGAAGCGGATTCACTAAACGCGACTGTTTTGGGAGAGCATGCAGTTCCTGGAACGGCAGAATTTGATCTATTCATTAAAGAAACAGTCAAAGAGATTACAGTCAAGGCAGGTCAAAAGTGTACGGCAGTTCGTCGAATAATTGTTCCTGAGAAATTGATTGAAGATGTGCAGAAAGGAATTTCAGCGCGACTTGCCTCTACAATGATTGGAGACCCGAGTCAGGAAGGTGTACGTATGGGCGCGTTGGCTACTCGAACGCAAGTTGATCGTGTGCGTGAAAATGTTGAATTATTAGCCAAGTCACAAGAAATCGTTTATGGAAATATGGACGAGTTCGATGTTGTTGGAGCTGATAAAGACAAGGGGGCATTCTTCTCTCCAATTTTATTCTTGAATGACAATCCTTACACGAAGACCGATGTTCATAGCATAGAAGCATTTGGACCTGTATCGACCATTATGCCTTATAAAACAATGGATGATGCTATTGAATTGTCGCGTATGGGGAAAGGTTCATTGGTTTCATCGATTGTAACACCAAACGATCAGGAAGCAAAAGACTATGTAATCAATGCGGCCAGCATGCACGGACGTATTTTAGTATTGAATAAAGACTGTGCTAAGGAGAGCACGGGACATGGATCGCCGATGCCATTATTGACACATGGTGGGCCGGGTAGAGCCGGTGGAGGAGAGGAAATGGGAGGTAAGCGCGGTATTCTGCATTACATGCAGCGTACAGCGATTCAAGGCCATCCAACAACTATTTCTCACATAACCGAGCAGTTCCAAGTGGGTGCTGCGCAGCCAGAAGCGAATCCGCACGTATTCAGAAAGCACTTTGAAGAGCTCGTAGTTGGAGAAACGGTATTTACACACAAGCATACAGTAACTACAACGGATATCGTGAATTTCGCCAACGTTTCCGGAGATAACTTTTATGCCCACATGGATGAAACTTCATTGGACGGGACCATCTTTGAGGAGCGCGTGGCACATGGCTATTTTGTGCTATCCAAGGCTGCGGGATTATTCGTTGACCCGAAAAAAGGTCCGGTATTACTGAACTACGGAATTGACGAAGCGCGCTTTACCAAACCGGTTTATGCTGGAGCAACATTGGGCGTTCGGTTTACTGTAAAAGAAAAAATTGATCAGGAAAAACGTGATGAAGAAGACATCGCAAAAGGAATTGTGAAGTTCCTGGTAGACGTTTATGATGAAACAGGTGAAACGGTAGCACTCGCAACCATTTTAACAATGGTGCGAAAGTTAGATCAAAGTAGCTAGACACCAACATAGAGATTAAAAAGCCGCAGATAATTCTGTGGCTTTTTTGTTTAGGGGTGTTTTTTGTAGTTTCGTTAATGACTGTGCTCTGCTCTTTATGAATTAAACTAATGAAGAATGGCAGGGAAGAAATTTACATTTAATGAAATCGTCGAAATGGTTGCAAGTTATGTTGACAGACAGGCGTGTATCAATGATAGTTCATGTACGCCTTCCTTTGATATTGATGAGGAGGCAATCTACATGGAAATCAGCAAACAGGATTTAGCGGACCTCGAAAATGCGACCGAAGATGGTGGTGAGTTCCGACATGTAAAAGCATTTTTGGGACTTGAAAATGTCAATGATAAAGAAGTCCAAACTTTTATTCTCGTTCCTTTTGACGAGAATGGAAAGGCAATGTCAATGGGTGACGACACAAATGGGAACAAGTACTATGGTCTTGAGCGTTGGAAGCCTCGGAAGAAAATCGTGGACTCGATTTCACCGCTAACTCTGGATAATGAGCGTAAAGTAGATGATTATTTGGACAACCTATTCTTCTAGCTTATAATATCGAAAAGCGCAGCGATCCAGAAGAGAGTCTTTATGCGAATAATCCATTGCTGGGTGTTTTCCCCACAAAAAATGTATTATCCCCGTAATAGGTAAATCTACTTTGAATTAAAAAATGAGTCCCCTTACTTTGGTGATATAAAATGTATTATTCACTAAAAATTAGAAATTATGGATGAAGAAAAGGTATCAATTTTGGGCGCGTTCGTGACAGAAAAGCAAGTTTTTGATATGTCTAGAAAATACGTGGATCGAATGTACGCAAAAGGACATGATCGAAGTAAGGAGGCTTTCAGTTTGAACTTATCGAGAGCCGAATTACAGATTATGCTTGGACTTATGGAGGAAGGTGATTCAATTGTAGCATTCAACGGGTTACATTCAGAAAGAAATGGGACATGGCATACATTTACTGTTGTTGTCTTGGATGAAAATAATAAGGTTAGGCCTGTTACATTGGGTTATCCCGGTGCTCAAAGATGGGAGCCCGGAAAAACAATTGAAGACGTTGTTGGGGAAGGAACTCTCAAAGGAGGAGCTTGCTGCAAGATCAGAGAATATTTTAAATTAATAGGTTTTGACGAGAGTAATATTAGATGTGCAGAGCCTGAAGGGCCTTGCCCTGAATAGTAGTGGGCAGCGCAGTATTAGTTGGGTGGATTTTAGGATGTTGACCGTTTCAGATTATCCAGAGCAATAGTTTTAATTATGATTGGTCAATTTCTATATTGTATTTATCTCTCCCTCGTTGCTTCTGGGTTCGTTTTCAGTTACTTCAACAGAAAGCAGTTGGGAAGCTATGCAACATTCTTAACCATCCTCTTGGGGATGGTTTTGTTGTTTGAATCATTTGACTATTACATTGATGTTGAACAAGCGAATCTACTCAACCATTTTTATCAACCATTAGAGTTTACTTTAATGGTACTGATTTATGGGAAAGTGTTCAATTATTCACGGTTCAATCGGCTAATCATCCCTGCAATTACTGGCTTCTGGGCAATAAGCTTATATCTGTCCATCTTTGTTGAGGGCATTCAGGAATATAACACGTTAAGCATGATATTGGGTTACTTCTGTGTCATAGTGCTTGCTGCCGTATATCATGCCAAACTGTTTACAAATAAACTAGGAGATACCCGCCTTTTTCGTCAACCATTTTTCTGGATCAACACAGCGCATTTGTTTTTTTACTTAGGGACATTTTTTCAAATGGGATTTAATGCTTATCTCAGGAATAAATCGCCTGAATCGGCGCATAATTTACTATACATAAACTACGTATTGAATCTTTCGCTCTATTCGCTATATTTGGTAGGATTCACATGCAAACAGATCTTCAAATCACGCTAACCATTATTCTCGGAACCATTCTCTTTTTGTTCCTGGCTGGTCTTATCGTGGCTTCTGCCCTTTTGTATCGAAAAGCACAAAATAGACATCAAAATGAAATGCTGGAAAAAGAAGCAAAGTACAAGGAAGAGATGCTACTGACACAGTTAGAAATAAGAGAAAAGACTTTGGAACATGTATCACAAGAGATTCATGATAATATTGGTCAATCGCTCTCGTTGGCAAAAATTTACTTAGCACAGTTAAATGCTCAAGTTTCCAGTGACCAAAGGCCTCGGCTGGAGGACAGTAAAGAGCTTGTGGCAAAATCCATTCAGGATTTAAGAAATCTATCACACTCTTTAAATCCGGCATTTTTAGTTGATAAATCCGTTACAGACTTATTGGCCCTGGAAGTAGAAAAACTCAGGCGTACAGCGATTGAAGTGAATTATGAAGTTAACGGTAATGCATTTGATATTGAGGCGGAGAAGCGCCTTGTTATTTACCGGATGATACAAGAAATATTACAGAATTTGGTGAAGCATGCAAATGCAACTTTTGTGGAGGTAAGAGCAGAGTACAAGCAGAATGAGTTATCCATCTCTTTTACAGATGATGGTCAGGGTTTTGACATTGAAAATGCCAGAGCAAAAGGTTCAGGATTCAATAACTTGTATCAACGATCTATGGCTATCGGTGCACAATTCGAAGTAGCGAGTAGCAGTGAAGGTACATGGACAATGCTCAGGATTAAAGAATAGATTATGTTAACAGTTGGTATAGCAGATGATCATGCGTTGTTTCGAAAAGGAATGATGGAATTGATCAATGGATTTTCGGATGTTGAAGTTGTCTTGGAGGCCAGCAATGGACAAGAATTAATAAGTCAGCTCAAAGAAGATTCATTACCAGACATTATAGTGTTGGACATTAACATGCCAGTTATGGATGGTTATGCCACAGCGTCTGCTATTAAAGCAAAATATCCGGAAGCCAAAATATTGGGTCTGTCTATGTATGGAGATGAGCAATCCGTGATTCGAATGCTACGATCTGGAGCTAACGGTTATATCCTGAAAGATGCTGAGCCAAAGGAATTAGAGGAAGGTTTGAGAGATTTGGCAAAAAACGGATTCTACTATTCAAATGAGGCCGGGAAACTGCTGCTTAACAACATGCATCGAAAACCGGAACAACAACTTAAAGACCGGGAATTAGAGTTTTTAGAACTTGTGTCAACAGAGTTGACGTATAAAGAAATAGCTGATAAAATGTGTGTTTCTCCGAGAACAGTCGATGGTTACCGGGAGGCACTTTTTGAGAAACTGAAAGTGCGAAGTCGCGTTGGTTTAGTCGTTTACGCGATTAAACATGGTATCTATAAACTTGAATGATAGCATAATAACATCTCTGCGATTTTGTCTATAAACACTGTGGGAACAACTTCGGGTACTTCTATTTCGTAAATTGCCCATTGGATTTGAGTAGAATAACAATGTATTTATATGGAAATCAATGCATTATGAACTAATCATATTTGATTTTTTGAGTACTAATACGTGAAATTAATTTTCTCGAAAATGTGAAAAATCAGGTATTTGTTGCAGCTATTTTAGGTATTTATACTGTTGATTTGAAGAGGTGGTTGACTTAGATTTGCAGGCACTAATCAATGCAAGGAGTTTTCCTTCATTTACACCAATTCATTACTATGAGAGATTATATTATAGAGGAGAAACTACTTGGCATGGAATTGACCAATGGAGTTTTGAAAGTGCGTGTTCAATCTGGAGGGTGCACTAAACCGGAACATTTTCGCATTGAGACATTTGAGGCAGGGTTGCATGCGGGACCTCCATATCGCGTTGTGATTTATAGAAAAGAGACCGATAATTGCGGAGAAATTGTGCCAGAAGGTTTACTTCTTGAGTTCAAATATGAGGATATGGTGACAGAGGAAGGAAATCATCCTAAACCGGGCGATGGCATTATTGTGGAGAATATTTTTGTTGTAGGCGATGTTGTCAGACAAACCGAAGCGCATCAATAGTACGGTAAAAATTACAGTAGAAATACCTGCTAATTCAGGTATAAATTCTCTTGATTAAGTGGTTTATCAAGACTACGTTTGAATCATGCTTAGATGCATTTGTGATGTAGACACAAATCGGTTAGCCAGAATATGTTTCATAGTTTCTAGTTTTTTGGCCTCTGAGACCCAATTTATGTTGAAGCACGAAGCACATAGGCTAACCTAATCACATAGTTTCCACCCAACGCACCACTCCACGCATTTTTTGAGTAGTAGCACAGTCGACGGAGTGGTGTTGAGGGGGAACTGTTAAGACGAAAAACATGGGACGCATAAAGAAAGCAGATCTTGTATACACTGATTACTCCTGGAAGGCAGCGAAAGACAATCCCAAGAAAAAAGGGAAGTTGGAACGCGCTCAACTCAATCGAAAACAAGGATATGAAGTGCTTTATTTTGTCAACCGCTTTCTCGATAAGTATTATTTGAAAGAACCATCCAGCAGCGCTAAGATTGAACACATGCTTCGCAAAGACATTCCAAAAACAATAAAAGATCGCAAGAAGATCGAAGCTTGGATTGTTGAGCACTGGGGCTAATATCCGTCCTTTTTCTCTATAAATAGGGTATTTATACCCTTGATTTTTGTCGTATTTCATAATATGTTTGAATCCGCAGATGGAGCTCTTTTCCGGAAGATGCAGAATGCTTAACCAAACAAGCCACAAATGAAAAAAGTCAGAATACTCGCCCTTGATGGCGGAGGAATTAGAGGAATTATTCCCGCTACAATCATGGAATACGTTGAAAAAGAAATTCAACGAAAAACGCAAAACGAAAACGCTCGAATCGCAGATTACTTTGATCTCATCGCCGGTACAAGTACCGGAGGTATTTTATCATGTATTTATCTAACACCGAACCCTGACACATCAGCTGGAGGACCTTCAACCATGTTCGATGCTTCCGAAGCACTTGAGTTTTATGTAAAGGAAGGATATAAAATATTTAACGCTTCGAAACTGGGATTTTGGAAACGACTCGGTGGGTTGAAGAACGCCACAAAGTTCAGTCCTGATTATATCGAAAAGTTGTTCGAATCAAAGTTCGGGAATTTAAAAATGCACGAACTGAAAAAGCCTTGTTTAGTAACGACCTATGACATGGAGAGCAAATCGTCTTATTTCTTTGTGAGCAATGAGCCAAAAGAGATGAAACGTGAATTTTATGTAAGAGATGTTGTACGCTCTACTTCGGCTGCCCCAACGTACTTTCCGCCGGCGAGAATTAAAAACCTCGCTACCGGGAAAGAGATGGTCAATATTGATGGCGGTGTCTTCGCAAATAATCCTGCGATGTGTGCATATGCTGAAGCCCGAAATACAGAATTTAAAGATCGGGATATCAATGAACCAAGTGCCAGCGATATGTTGGTACTTTCAATTGGCACTGGCGGGGGTAATTTTGAACTCCCCGAATTACAAAAGAGTAAAAAATGGGGAGTACTCAATTGGGCGAAGTCAATTCCTGAGATTATGATGGACGGAAGTGTTGATACAGTAGCATTTCAAATGAATGAGATCTTTGGAACACTCGATAAGAAGGAAGATCAAATGAGTTTCAAGAGAATTAAAGTGCCCCAAGAAGCAAAAGACATGTACTTGCCAGATATGTCAGATGCATCACCAGCAAACATTAAAAATCTTCAACGCGCTGCAGCGCTAACGTTAGAAGAAGCTAAAAAAGACGGGCGCCATCATGGCTTAGATACCTTTATTGACTTGCTCATTGGAGAGGACAAAGTGGTTTAAAAAGGCACTTATATGTACACCTGGGAGCAGAAAACCAATGAGAAGGGAGACCTAAAGAGGTCTGCGCTGGAAAATTACGACAAGTTCATTCTAGAACTTGATCTAAAGAACCTGGATCGAGAATCTGAAGGCGCTTTGAAAGAAATGTTTCTTGAGGCCGCTTATAATTGCCTTTACTATAAGAAAAAAGTGTCCGACGAGAAGTTTTACCGATTTTGGTACGTGTTCTTTACAATTTTTCTGGCCGTTGTAGTGCCAATTATCCTCTTCGTTCTCTCAATCAATAAGTACTTTAATCTTACATGGAATACTGAAACGATAACACTTGCGATTTCCGTATTACTTACAATACACACGCTGATTACAAAGCTGCTTGAAAAAAGAGTGTTTTTGGGGCAGTTTATGGAAGCATTCTATTCCATTCAAGAGGTGATTCGAAGTTTTACGAAAGAGTGGAAGGGTCAAAATTTGGCTTCTTATCCAAGTGAATTTCTAGTTTCCGTTGAGGATGCCGATGACGCCGTTCGAGCCATCGTACAAAACGAGACCATTAGTTATTATAAACAATACAAGAGCCCATCTTTTGATTTGGCTAGTATAATCACTGGAAGTCGAAAGGCAGCAACAAGTATTGTTCAACCGTATGAAGAGATGTCTGCAGCGAATACTGGTGCCGGAAACCAAATGCAAAAGAGAGGGTTCGCGAAGAGAAAAGTGAAACCGGAAACACTTGCCTACAGAGCATTGCAACAGCACGGGGATGATTTGACCAATAAATTAGGCGATGCGCTAGAATTACTTCAAATAGGACTAACTAAATCTGGAAGTGTCGGACTCATTGCCTATGTCAATCGAATTTCCGACACTAGCCTTGAAGACAAGCTTTCAACGAAGATTGGCGATGCGCAATATCTGGTGCCTTTCGAACAAATCGAGATTGAAACCGGTGAAGCCCATTCAGGGTTCGATTACCGCTTGCGGAATAGGAGCGCAGCACTCGAATACGGGTCAATCGGTGCGGTGCTAGTCGATCATAGTGTTGATGATGCAAAGTTCCTTGTTACCTGCTCACATGTCGCTTTAGGTGGAGTCGGTACAGACCTCAAAGGTAAACAGGACGGGAGCACGCGAGTTGATGTTATGAAAGGGCGGAATCGTTTTATTCAGGCTAAGCTCATGTATGCTCAGAGAAATAAGCAAATGGATCTGGCGATCCTAAAAGTGGAGGAGGAGCTCGAAGTTTTTGATAATCAATTGCCTCATCAAGATGTTGAATTGAGGGACATGATATCTCTGGAAGGTCTTAAGATGGGCGAAACGGCGAGCTTTTATAGTTCGTTGGATGGTAAAGTAAAACAAGGGGTCATACATTCGCTTAAGTCGGAGCTGGATATCAATATTCGCTATAACGATGGTATCAAAAAGTTTAAGGGCTTAATGCTCATTGGCAATAATGAAGGTGGCAAATGGCGCTCCATCAGTGAAAAAGGAGATTCCGGATCTGTTTTGTACAATGAGAATTATGAACCTTTTGCCTTGGTGATAGGCAGTGGTAGCCAATTCACCTATGCCATGCCGATCAAGGAAATACTGGAAAAACTAAACAAAACTATTTATATCGCTTAATCTTTAACTATGACATTTATGAAAACGATTCTATTAATCTTTTTGTCACTATTCATTTTCAGAGCAGGGTTTACTCAACAGGCAGCAGGTGCTAATCCGGCAGGTAATGTTTTGGAAATTGCCGAAGAGAAACCCAAAACGCCTTTGATAGATGCGATCAACTATATCGACTATATTTCCGTAAAAGATTATTATGAGGCTAAAAAAATACTACGTAAATACTTTGAATCGGATGGGGACATTGCCAGTACTAATTTTATTGATGTTCCGATTCAGGTAGAGAACGCGACAGAAAAAGAGTCTCTTGGTGGTGGGGCAGAAAGTGGCTCTGTTCCAGGTATTGGAGCACCGGCCATGATCGATGAGATTTCCAAGATCATTGCTGAACGATTTCGAGAGGAATTAACCCTGGCCTTTCTGGATAACTTCAGAAAGAAAGTCAAAGCGGATCCTTTTTTAGGTTGCGTATTCCCGAATGCGAAAAACGTTCTTTTATTCGATGATCCTTTTAATTATGAATCCTGGTTGGCTTCATTCAGAAGTGCTTTAAATCAGGATATCAGGGAAATCCCAGCTAACTTTCCTTGTGTAGTTGATGGAATTCAAAACCTTCCGTCTGCAAGAACTTGGTTAGACACTCATGAGGACGAGGAGCAACTCATTAAAACCGCTGTTGCTTTGTACGAACAGGCAGTTGTATTTTTGGAAAATCCTGAAGACACTTATTCTCCAACCGATAACCTATTGAGTTACATCAAGACAGAATACGACACCACTGTATTGGGTAAAACAATGGCAGTTGTTCACCCGTTAGTAGCAGGATTGAGTAATGATCAAAATACGAATTGGGCGAGCCAAGCCACATTGGGGCGATTGATGGAACTAAATGTGGCCAAAACGTATGTCGGGTTCACGCTTCTCAAGTATGAGGCTGAGTTGAGTAAGATCAAAATCAAGATTGGCAAAGAAGAGAAGAGCATCGTTGAGTGGGCCAATAGTTCGTCAGATAATGGAGATGGTTTAGGGAAATTGATGAAACAAATCGCTACAGAAGTTGTTGCCGTTGAGAAATGTATTAATGAACTTAACATACTCAGTGAAAGCAAACCTAAACTAGAGTATAAAGACTTTGCGTCCCTAATTGATAAAAGTACAGGACTGATTGAGTTATTAACTTCCGAAAGCACATTGACTGCGATCAATACGGAGATTACAATTCCCGAGAATCTCATGAAAGGAATGAAGGTGGTGAACGAGTCAATCAGTTTTGTGAGTGAGGTAAATACAGCAATCGTAGACGAAAAGTATTCAAACATAATTGTTGCAACGCTGAGTTTAATTGAGGCCACTGTCCCTCAGGAAATAGCTGAAAACAATCAATTCTTAAAAGACGTTTTGAAGTATGGAAACCTTGCGGTAAGTCTCTCAAATGCATCTACTCCGGAAGAGTTTTCTTTGGCACTTAAAGGAGCCATTCTGCCTACACAAAGCTATCGACTCAAGCGCAATGCTCACTTCAGCGTAACAGCGAATGCCTATGCCGGACCTTTTGGAGCAGCTGAATTCTTAAATGATCGCGATGTGCAGAATCCGATTGAAGGAATGGTAGGATTCACGGCGCCAATTGGAATTGCATTGAACTGGGGCTTAACAAAGAAGAATCCACCAAAAAAGTACTCGATGTACCCAACGAAGACGGTCCTTTGGAAAGACGGAGACTCTATTGTCAAGGTGGAAAGAAAACGTTATTTCAGTGGACATTCTCTTTCGTTATTTGCTTCTGTGCTTGATGTTGGAGCGGTCACTGCTTACCGATTAAAGAATGATCACGGTCCAGCTGCCAACGTTCAGTGGAAAAACATCCTTGCTCCCGGAGCTCATGTGATTTGGGGGATTGGAAATACACCACTTGCGCTGAGTGTAGGTGTGCAATACGGACCTGAACTTCGCTCGGTGAAAGCTGTGGACGATGCTACCGATGAGAATGGAACCCCAATTACGGAAATCACTTCCCGTGCATGGCGTGTAGGTGGAGCATTGACTGTGGATATTCCTTTGTTTAACTTTTATAGCAAATCTGAAAAGGTAAGAGAACGCAAAGCAAAGAAGTGCAAGAAGACCGGTAAGAAGAAGGATTAATTACCGCCACGACCTTTAGGCGTCAATTCAACAGGGTCGCAATCGTTTGACCCTGTTGAGCTGCTCCCCGAATCAGTGTTCACATCACCATCCGATCCGTAGTCGTAGTCATTATCATCTGAATCGCTGAATGAAAAGGTATCGTCCTGATCCGACGCCCAGCGTAAATTGAAAATGATTCCAACATTAAAATTCATCCCGTCAATGTAGCGTTGCGGTGCATAGTTTACAGTCGGTGCACCTGCCGAGTTAATATGAAAAGAGTCTGTGTCAGGAAGTGTGGGGATGCCGCCTTTAGAAGTTAATCCCCATCCGGCGTTGTAGGTAGCCCTGAAATCTATAAAGAAGGTTTCCGTGGCATGAATCTTAACTCCTGCACCAGTTGTGAACCCGAAGCTCGCTGTTTCCGTAAATTTTTTAGGCCTCGTATCGTAGCACTGGCATGGGGCAGGTTCGTACAGGTCATAGTTCAACCAAGAACTGAAATTCTGATACCTTAGACCAAATGAAACATAAGGTTCAATTATACTGAATTCCCACTCTTGATAGCCTAAATCTGCTTCAATTCCTGCTGAAAACTTTTTGTAGTCGAGGTTCGCAAACCCCATCCGATTATCAATTGAATCTGGAAGGTCAAATTCTATATCATCCACCGTTGTATTGAATCGCGATTTTGAAAAAGCACCAAAATATCGGAAAGAAAAGGTTAATGGGAGATCCATGAATTGGTGATTTTCGACTCCAACGCCAATTTTAGCGCCTCTTGAATGCCGCCAATCGGTTCCGAGGTGTCCGTCATAAGTATAGGCTGCGCTGACACCAAAGAACTGTGCAGCGCTGTAAAGCGGAAAGAGAAGAACAGAAATGGCAAGTAGTCGCAGCATGAAACGTTGATTTTAACATTTCATTAACAAATTCTATTCCAGAAATAAATAAAGCTATTCTATCATTAGTAGATGAACTGAGTCGTTTAAAACAAGCTGGTATATGCCAGATGCAATTCCCTCTACGTTCACTTGATGTTTACTTTCGCTAAAAGAAAATTGATCTAGTTGTTGGCCTGCCATATTCACTAATTTCCCTTTTACAGATATTCCTTGTTCATTCTCAATGACAAGATAATCTACTACAGGGTTAGGGTAGAATGAGAATTGGCGATCTATTTTTTTTATCTCGGCAGTCGGACAGTAGGTTAAAAAATCACCGAAAAAACAATGGAAATCCATCCGTTGTTCGAAAAAATCGAAATACGGAAAAAAACCAAGAGAACTTCCAATTCCCTGAATCCAGTAGTAGTCTACAGCAAGATACCAATCTTGAGGGGTGCTAAAGTGAAAAGTCCTGTGGTAATTTCCATCAATAAGCAAAGAATCAAAATATTCAAGCACTATTTCGTGCCCACTAATGATTTGAAAGGTGTCTCCAATCGTAAGCGTATAGTCATAGAGTAACTGTTCTCCAGGAGCACATTGTTCCCAGTCTGACAAGCTTGCATTTCCTGAAGGAACATAGTCGGTTGTGTAATAGACGAGTAAACTGTCTACGCGATAGTGTCCAACTGTTGTTCCATCGTTGTTTAGCATATAATACATCTCTCCATTAATCGAGTCGGTAGTCTCCACTGTGTAATCAATGTGATATGAGCTCGGTGGTTGCCAAGGATCGCCTAAGTGTGTATATTCTTGCCACCAATAATTAAAGCCATCTGTTGGGAACATTTGATGACTTTGCCCGAAGGATGTTGTAAATGAATAAAAGACAAGTATGAAAAGTAAGCTACGCATTTCAATGGTGGGTTAATAGAATAACCTAAAGGTATGACAGAATAGGGAAATAATCAAATGTTCCAATGAGGCACATTTTTAGTGTTATATATCGTAATTATTTTTACTTATAACCTCAATTATTAAAGGGTTTTTTTGATTTATACTAATTCGTATTAAGTAATATTTTTTCAATATTTGTTTTCGCTCATTTTTAATGATCAAACATCTTTGACCCAAACAATTGGATTAAACACACTACGAATTACTGTGAAATGACTTCTAAGAAATAAGTCGACGACATTCGTTAAATTTAATCCAACCAAAAACCTACATATGTCTGAAAAGCAAGACAGAATTGATGAATTGTCAAGGAGACTGGAAAGGCTCATACAAGAGCATACCACATTCTCCGATAGAATCAATTCTTTAAAAAGTGAACTTCAGGATCTTAAGGCAATTGAAACGCCAGCTCCTGAGGAGGTTCGACATGAGGTGTCAGAGGTAAAGCCTACTGAGTTAACTCCAGTGTCGGAACCTGAAGCAATTGAATGGCCAAGTGAAGTTGATCTCGGACCAATCAAGAAAGCGCTTGTGGTTTATGAAGATGGTGTTACAGGAGGGGGGAAACAATTTGTAAAATTCATGATTACCCGTCAGGATATCACTTATGATGTTTCCTGTGCCGAAAATGGAAATTGGATTGTACAAGACCGTGAAAAGCAATTGATTGCAAAAGGCCGTTTCAAGGATGAAGGCAAGACAGTAATAGTTACAAAAGGTGAAAATGAAGGGATGGTTATTTCTCGTTCCAGTCTGAGTAATTGTATTGCCGAGGCTGCAGGACTTGAGAAATTGGCTGCGGTTACTGCAAAAGAACGCTATGCGGAAGTAACGAGACCAGCTCCGGCAAACGTTGAACGCGAAAAAGCGCCTTCAACGATGCAAGAGCAGTCATCTGATTACGGTATTCCTGTTGAACGCCAAAAAACAGGATTAGAAAAGTTTATTGGCGAAAATTTGATCGCTGTTATTGCGATTTGCATTATCCTGATAGGGGTAGTGTTTGGTGTAAAATACTCTTTAGATCATGACCTGATTAGTCCTTTAATGCGCATCGTACTGAGTTATGCGCTTGGTACAGGGATTCTTTTTGTGGGAATGAAACTCAAGAAGAAATATGAGCAGTTCAGTGCTATTCTAGTCAGTGGTTCAATGGCGATAATGTATTTTGTCACCTATGCAGCATATAGTTTCTATGGGTTAATCCCACAGTTGCCGACATTCGGAGTGATGGTGCTTTTCACAGGTTTTACGGCCTACACGGCGATACACTATAACCGACAAATAATTGCACATATTGCACTCGTCGGATCCTACGCTGTCCCATTCTTGTTGAGCGATGGCTCCGGGAATGTGAAAGCACTGTTCATTTACATGACTATCGTTAATGCAGGAATTCTATTCATTGCGATGAAAAAACATTGGAAACCTTTGTATTATGTTGCGTTTGGATTTACCTGGTTGATTTACCTTGCTTGGTTCATGCAAGGATATGATCCTGGTACTCACTTCTCATTAGCACTCTTCTTTGGTGCGGTTTTCTTTGTCCTATTCTATGCTACATTCTTGGTGTATAAATTAATTAAGAAAGAGCAATTCGCACCTGAAGATGTTGTCATGATTCTTTTGAATTCAGCTGTATACTACGGTTCTTCATATATGGTTTTGGACAATGATACAACTGGGCGCAACTACCTTGGTTTATTTACTATCGCCGTTGCCATTGTGCACTTCATTGTCAGTGTCATTTTGTACACTACAAAGCTGGCGGATCGTAAGCTTTTCTATCTGAGTTCAGGAATGGTTTTGACGTTTTTAACGATGGCCATCCCTGTCCAATTAGATGGGACTTGGGTGACGCTTTTGTGGGCGTTGGAGGCTGCTGTGCTATTTTGGATTGGAAGAACAAAGGACGTCAAGGTGTATGAAATGCTTTCATATCCAGTGATGGCTATTGCACTCATTAGCCTCGGGCACGATTGGGGCATAGCATATTCTTTGAATAAGTATGATATCCGTCCTTTGGAGCCTTTTGCAAATGTCACGTTTTTGACTAGTATCATTGTTGCAGTTTCTTTTGGGTTTATGAATTATGTCAATTCAATTCAAAAGCACAGAGAGCGTTTTCTTGCGACAAATCCATCATCGTTTGGATTCCTGAGAGTAGTATTACCGTTGGCTTTAATTCTGATTGTTTATAATATGTTCCGCCTGGAGTTGAGCGCCTATTGGTACCAACGCTACGCCGCAACGTTGATTGAATTAGAGCCGGAGCATCTTTTTGACTTTCACGATAAAATGTACAACGAAGATATATTACGTTTTAAAGATGTTTGGACGATCAATTATACCTTGATTTTCCTTGGTATACTTTCTGTGCTGAACATCAAACGGTTCAAAAGTCAGGTGTACGGAATTGTCAACATTCTTGTCAATTGCCTTGCTGTGCTTTTGTTCCTAGGAGTTGGATTATTCGAATTAAGTGAGTTACGTGAATCGTATATGGCGCAAACTCATGTGGATGTATATGAATACTCTACAATGGCAATTGGATTGCGCTATGTATCCTATGCTTTGGTGGCAGGAATGATATTCTTGATTACAAGATATATTCGACAGGATTTCATGAAGATTCACTTCAAGATGGGGGTGGAGATGTTTATGCATGCGACCATCCTTTGGGTTTTATGTGCAGAGTTGATCAATATTTTGAATCTTGTTGGTTCACAAGAACAGCACAAACTAGGATTGAGCATCTTATGCGGATTGTATGCCTTTGTATTGGTTGGGATTGGAATTTGGAAAAACAGACAATATCTCAGAATTGCAGCGTTTAGCTTGTTTGGGATGGTACTAGTGAAGTTATTTTTCTACGATATCGCTCACCTTACAACAATCGCAAAGATGATT
This sequence comes from Flavobacteriales bacterium UBA6051, assembly GCA_002427735.1. Lineage (GTDB taxonomy): Bacteria > Bacteroidota > Bacteroidia > Flavobacteriales_D > Crocinitomicaceae > UBA4466. Next base: position 257,343 of record DIYP01000016.1, on the reverse strand, counting down.
GTGTTTATTTCACTGGGACTCATCTTATTGTTAATCTCTTATATGTACAACAAATTTAAAGATCGAATTGAACATGAAGAAGATTAAACTTGTTGGTTTGTTCATCTGTTTGGGGTTTTTCAGCCTCGGACAGATGACAGATTATGTATATAAGCGTAAGATCAACGGAATTGAAGATAAATGGCACCGTTTAGAAATTCCAGACGAAGTATATGGTAGACTTCAATCTCCTTTGAATGATATCAGAGTTTATGGGGTCACAGAAAGCAAAGATACGATTGAGTCAGCTTACTTACTCGATGTGCAACGTACAGAACGTATTGTCGATTCGAGACCCTATGAGTTGTTGAACCGTGTGCACAATTCGCGTGGTTATTACTATACGCTGAGATTGGAGAAAGATGTAGATATCAATCAAATTGACTTAAGTTTTGATCGATACAACTATGATTGGGAGATCACAGTGGAAGGGAGTCATGATTTAGATGATTGGTTCATCATTGCTGAAGATGCACGAGTTATTTCTATTCGTGATACCTATATGGATTACCGATATAATCGTGTGCGTTTTCCACGTTCTCGATACCGTTATTACCGGATTTACTTGCCTGTTAGAGTCAATCCACGCTTAATACTACCCAATGTTGTTTTTACTAAAGTGGTGGATGGAAAGACACGCACATATTCGATTGATGAACAAAAGGTTTCAGAGTTGCGAAATGAAAAAGAGACGGTGATTGATCTAACGTTAAAGCATGCCGCTCCAGTTCACAAGATAAAGGTAAATACGAACAGTGATTTTGACTACTATCGTCGAGCTCATGTTGAATATTTAAGTGACAGTATTAAGACAGAAAAAGGCTGGAAGTATGTCTATGAAGACATGGGGCATGGAGTGTTAACATCATTGGAAGATGATGAACTTGAATTGAGCGGTCAGATCGCAAAGCGACTCAGAGTAACCATTGAGAACCGTGACAATCAGCCATTGGAAATTGGAAAAATTGAGGTGAAGGGTTACATCCATGAGTTGGTCACTCGTTTTACAGAGAAAGCAGATTACTACCTCGTTTATGGTAAGAAAAATGCGAACTATCCGGATTATGATATCTATAATTTCGCAGACAAGATCCCAGATTCATTGACGAATTTGGCAGTTGGAAAGGAAGTGGTCGTGAGCACTCAGGAAGAAGAGCAAGCCGAAACCCCGTTGATTGAAAGTCGCTGGTGGTTATGGGGCTTAATGATTGTCGTTATCATTTCTTTAGGTGCTTTTACCCTGAAAATGATGCGATCAGACCAGCATACGGAAGAGTAGTAATCACTAGCAATTTATTGAACAAATAGATAAATACTCTGCACTTTTTAGAAAGTGTGATAACATTCTGTATATCATGAAGGAAAAGGGAATACAACACGACACGAAGGGAAATCTATCGAAGGAAGAACTGCGAAGTAAGACCATAAAACGACTCGTTATCATTGGGCTATTTCTCGGGTTTGTTCTTTTAATCATTCTGATAATGATGTCAATTGGAGATGGTATAAATGCAGGCATTCGAGAAGGAATTCGCTAGTTATGAATGGGTAAATAGTGCATTACAGTCATGAGAAATACGAAAAACACATGTGATATATGTCAACACCGAGGATTTGACTCTGCTCGTGGAGTTATTTGCAAGTTGACAGAGGATAAGCCACCATTGTCGAATACGTGCAATTCCTTTTCCCGAGAAGAGGCAATAGCCAAAGATCGTGATTGGAAACAAAAACTGCGAGATCAGGAGCAAAGGAGCATTAATGTAAAACGAGCGATAATTGTTGGATTGCTTTTAGGATTCATCATTTTCGTAGTCCTTGTCTTGATGGCAATAGGAGAGGGAATAGGTGCGGGATTAGGCAATGCGTTCCGAAATTATTAATGAAAAATGGGTGTTATGGTAAAGGTCAATGATACATGCGATGTATGTCAACACCGGGGATTTGATCGTGAGCGGGGATCAATCTGTCAACTGACAAGTGACAAAGTTCCTGAAGCGTATACATGTTCTTCATTCATAGAGGATGCAGCAATGGCAAAGCATAAGAGCTGGAAGGAAAGTAAAGACGCAAGAGAAGGCAAATGGAATGGTCGAAAGCGATTGTTATCGTTAGGCTTGTTGATTTTTGTAACTGTGGCAATTTATTTGCTTTTCAAAGAGTGGGGCAGGCGCGTATCAGAGGCAGGCGCTGCAGCAATCGGATCACTCTTCAATTAACAGGTTTATTTTAAGAAGCGTGCTGTGAAGTGCTCATCTCCAAAATATAATCGGACGATGTAAAGTCCTGGCGCCAATTCTGCACTTTCTAGCGGAATCATATTTTTACCAACTGCCAGTGAATGTCTATTGCGTGAGACAAAAAGCCCGCCAGGTGTTGAAATTTCCAAGGTTCCTTCTCCAGAAAAAGCACTATTAAATTGGACATATGAATTGTTCTTGATTGGGTTCGGAACAACACGCAATTCTGAATAGTAATTAGCATGATTGATAGCAACATTACCGACAACCTTGGTGCTTCCGTCAAAGTCGGTCTGTGACAAGCGATAATAATTGATCCCTCGTTCGGGAGAAACATCTCTGAATGTATAATCTGTTAAAGCAACAGAATTCCCTTGACCAGCAATGGTCTCAAGCCGTTCAAATGCAAGTCCGTCCGAAGATCTTTCCAGGGTAAAGTAGTCATTGTTTGATTCCGATAGGGTTTGCCATTCTAACAACGAGCTGCTCCCTTCAACGATTCCCGTAAATGAAATAAGTTCTACGGGTAAAAAACAATTAATGCCAGAAAGCGCTGCTGAGCTAAGCGTCAAATCAAACATCCCCTCTACATTGAGGTTTGAACCATCTACCATAAGAAAATAGGTGGAGCCATCCAGTAAACACTGTACATTCAATGATTCATCAAACGTACCAAATCCATAGTTACTGGCTAACTCTGTGAGTCCGCCAGAACAGGTATTATCGGATGAGGAATAAACAGCCAATTGTAAGTCCATAACATCTCCTCCATTCGGAAGTGCGCTCACATCAATAGCAAAAGGCCCTCCACTTGCGGGAGTATTGAAAGAATACCATACAGATTGGTCAACTGGAAAAGCTGCTGGAACAGGTTCTCCGCTACTTCCAGCGCAATAATTGCTCTCTCCCGTAAGGTTGGCTGCTGCACTCCATGGATTTCCTAATGAGGTAGCGCTACAAATGAGATCATTTGAAGCGGCGGTAAAGTTTGCATCAGAGATGGTGACATCGAATGTCCCTGAGGAATTCAGTGTCGAACCATCTACCATTAACCAATAACGGGTTCCAGGTGATAAGCAAGTGGCGTTCAGGTCTTCATCATTTATTCCTGCGATATAACTACTTTGAACATGTGTAAGTGTTCCTGAGCATAATCCGTTGGAAGAAGAATAAAGAGACAACTGAATGTCAATAGCATCTACTCCAGCCGGAAAAGGCAAATCAGAATTTGCATCAATATTTACGCTTCCAGATAAAGGCGTAACAAAAGAGTACCAGACTCCCTGGTTGGATGTGAAAGAAGGGGAGGTTGGATCATTTGTATTCGTTGCGCATGCGTTAGATTGACTGAGTACAGTGGTTCCGACTGAACCACCATTAGGAACAGTGCCGAGATCGTTAGCTTCACAGATTTCGTCGCCACCTTGCTCTATCCCATTATCGATAATTTCTAAACCAAAGTATCCCTCTACAGCGTCTGGGGCGAACCCAGAACCTTCACCATCTACCAATAGGAAATAGTTAGTGTTAGGACTTAAGCAGGATACGGCCATTTCCTCGTTGTATATGACACCCGCACCATCATAATCACTTTCAACAAGTGTTAGTGCGCCTGTACAAGCATTATTACTCGATTCGTACAACGCCAATTGTAAATCAATGTCCGAACCAGCATTTGCAGAGTCAGAGGTGGCGTCAATGGTTATAATTGACCCTGGTGAAGTTCCGGTAGTAAACCTAAACCATACCCCTTGATCGTTTTGAGCGCCCCATGGAGAAGGATCCCCAGCAGCATTTGCACAGAAATTTGCGTAGTTACTTAATGTATTGTCGCCGAGTGTTGCCCCAGTATTTAATGCTCCTAGATTAACGGCATCACATATAACATCATATCCAGCACCAGGGGGAAAGGATCCTGTGCTTGAAATGGTAAAATTCACATTTCCCCAGCTGTCATTTATACCGTCATTGGGAATAGAGATCGCCGAAGTATATGAACTTCCCGGCGCCGGAACAGCAAAGTTTTGACACCGTGTCTCCAGGCAAGATGTACCAGCAACGCATGGTGAACCGTCATTTTCAAAAGCTTGAAAGCAAATAGTTAAAAAGCTAGGGATAGCGCTAGAACAACTGAAGCTTTCAGAATACTGAATATTTGGAGTGTTATTGAAGCAAATTCCACTTTGCGGATATACTTGATACCCTTGACCTGCAATATTCACTTGCCAATGTAAATCAGGCGTTCCAAATGGATCTCCACACGTAGAGAAAGAGCTCCCTGAATTAATTTGAACAGTCACCGTTACCTGCGCGTGTGAGTATAGAAGCCTACCTAGAAAAAAGAGAGAAATAAGAAATAAGCGCATGCCTTGTAAATAGTATTGCGAAGATAGTAATTCGCTCTTTAACAGTGACTAAAAGCAATTGATGTATTTTTTTTTCACTTCAGGCAACTCTTTATTTTTTGAATGGTATTTAAAACAAAAGATCAACTATGAAAAAGTTAATACTGCTATTGGCCCTTCCCATTCTTGGGTTGTTTCAAGCTAACGCTCAGGGACAATGTCAGGCTTATTATTTCAATAACTCTGCACAATGTCCAACGGTCAATTTTTATGATGCTTCATACACAGATTCGCTAAACGGTGATCAGGTTGTTTCCTGGTTATGGGATTTTGGCGATGGTAACACGTCTTCACTACCGAACCCGACTAACACGTACGGAGCGAACGGTTTGTATTTGACGTGTTTGACCATTGTTACATCTCAGGGGTGTACAAGCACTTATTGCGATTCAATAGATGTCAACTGTTTAGGACAGCAAGGGAATTGCCAGGCTGGGTTCCAATATATGTTTGATTCTATCTGTCCAACTGTAATGTTCTCTGACTATTCAACGGCGAGTGCAGGAGTAGTAGAATGGTATTGGGATTTCGGCGATGGAAACACTTCGACTTCTATGAACCCATATCATACTTATTCATCAAACGGTACGTATTTGGTTTGTTTGACAACTGTTGCCGCGGATAGCTGTTACAGCACGTATTGTGATACACTAAATATTAATTGTTTAGGGCAGCAAGGGAACTGCCAGGCTGCGTTCCAATACACGTTTGATTCTATCTGTCCAACTGTAATGTTCTCTGACTATTCAACGGCGAGTGCAGGAGTAGTAGAATGGTACTGGGATTTTGGCGATGGAAACACTTCGACTTCTATGAACCCATATCATACTTATTCATCAAACGGTACGTATTTGGTTTGTTTGACAATTGTTGCTGCAGATAGCTGCTACAGCACTTATTGTGATACACTAAGTATTAATTGTTTAGGACAGCAAGGAAACTGTCAGGCTGCGTTCCAATACACGTTTGATTCTATCTGTCCAACTGTAATGTTCTCTGACTATTCAACGGCGAGTGCAGGGGTAGTAGAATGGTATTGGGATTTCGGTGATGGAAACACTTCGACTTCTATGAACCCATATCATACTTATTCATCAAACGGTACGTATTTGGTTTGTTTGACAACTGTTGCCGCGGATAGCTGCTACAGTACTTATTGTGATACACTAAATATTAATTGTTTAGGACAGCAAGGGAACTGTCAGGCTGCGTTCCAATATACGTTTGATTCTATCTGTCCAACTGTAATGTTCTCTGACTATTCAACGGCGAGTGCAGGAGTAGTAGAATGGTACTGGGATTTCGGTGATGGAAACACTTCGACTTCTATGAACCCATATCATACTTATTCATCAAACGGTACGTATTTGGTTTGTTTGACAATTGTTGCTGCAGATAGCTGCTACAGCACTTATTGTGATACACTAAATATTAATTGTTTAGGACAGCAAGGAAACTGCCAATCAGCATTTCAGTTCTTATCGGATTCATTAGGTTGCGGTAACTATCAGTTCTACGATTATTCTTCAGCGAGCGCTGGAATTGTTCAATGGTACTGGGATTTTGGTGACGGAACAACTTCCGCTCAGGCGAATCCTTACCACGTTTTTGCCAACAACGGAACATATGTGATATGTCTAACAGTTGTAGGAGCGGATAGCTGTGTGAATACTTCGTGTCAAACGATAGTTGTGAACTGCGGTGGACAACAAGGGTGTCAGGCATCTTTCCAAAGTATAATTGATAGCATTGGTTGTCCTTCAATGGATTTCTACGATGGATCAACGGCATCTGCGGGTATAGTAGAATGGTACTGGGATTTTGGCGACGGAAGCACATCAAATGCTACGAATCCTTCGCACACGTTCAGCACAAACGGATTACACTCAGTATGTTTAACGATTGTTGGAGCAGACAGTTGCACCAGCACATATTGTGAAACAGTTATTGTTGATTGCATCCTGACGCTTGAAGAGAATGTCCTCGAAAATAGTGTGGTGTATCCTAACCCTGCGAACAATCTATTAAATCTTCGTCTTGATCAGTCAAGAGCAATTGATTATCGCATTGTAGGATTGAATGGATCGGTTTATTTGATGGGAAGTAAACAGGCGATGTCGGAACATTCATTTGATATTCGCACACTTTCACAAGGAATGTACTTGTTGGAGGTTTATAGCGAAGGATCAAGAGAAATAATAAGATTTACAAAAGAATGATGATTTGTAGTTAGGTTAGGTGTATCTGGAGGCGGCTTCAGCTGTAGCCGCCTTTTTTATGCAACTTTAGTAAGATTCAAATCGTCTATAAGGAAGCTCTCAAGTCTTAGCTTACGCGCAAGGTGTCCTTTTTTTCTAGAGAAAACCACCTACGTAAACTGTGTAGTAGTAAGAATTGAAAGTAAACGTAAACTAAGGTAGGAGGAGTCGCAGACGTGCGGCTCCTTTTTTGTGCTGTACTTTCTTCTATATTTACAGCATGCAACAAACGCTTACATTACCACCTTTTTCTCGAGGATTCCATCTAATTACCGATTTGATTGAAGAAGCTATTGAACTTCCTGACTCTGGTGTATTACATGTGTTTATAAAGCATACTTCTGCAGGTTTAACAATTAATGAAAATGCTGATCCAACTGTTCAATTTGATCTTGAGGCGTCGTTTAACCATATAGTGAAAGAAAATGAGCCTTTCTATCAACATACGTATGAAGGACCAGATGACATGCCAGCGCACATTAAGTCATCAATGGTAGGAGCATCCGTTTTTGTCCCTATCACTAATGGAAGATTAAACCTCGGCACGTGGCAAGGCATTTATTTGTGTGAGTTCAGAAACCGCGGAGGAAGCCGAAAATTAGTGTTGACGGTATTAGGTTGATTTTGGGTATTTGTACGTGTTGATTTTTGTAATGATAATAATTACTTTCATCATGTATCCTGGAACTACCCTAACAGACTGCTATGCTGCCATCTACAATACAAGCCGATATCTACAAGTTGAATGTCGAAAGAGACAAATTGGATGCGTCCAAATATGTCGAAACGTTAATTGACAATCACAACAGCAATCCCGATAACCACACTTATGAGATTATTAAGTTGAGAACAGGGATTCATGCGGAGAAGGACATTGAAGTTGAACTGTACATAAATCGAAATGAAGACAGACCTCCGGAATGGATTGATTTTGTCAAGTCGATTGTAGCGCCTGAAGAAGTCAATAAAATTGATAGACTCCAGCGTAAGTATCCATCTTTTTTACTCTTTGTTTATACGCCAAGTTCAATTTACGTTGTTACCAGAGGAGCAGGCAGGTTCGTCATCGATAAGATTGTTGAAACAGATTTTGGAATCCAGGTGCTGGAACGATTAGTGACATCTACCCAAACGGATATCAGAAGTATTAATGAAAGAGGTGTGATTGGAACTGTACTGGCTGCCAATCGATTTTTTAAACCAAATCATAAATTTTCCCAGGAACGAAAATTTGGGAAGTACTTTGTTGGCGTGGAGGCTGTTGTGGATAAAGCGCAGTTGTCTAGCGCTCTAAAGATTTCAACGACGCGAACCGGGCTAATCATTGGTGGGGCAACCACATTGAAAATTAATAAGCAAATTGAAATTAAAGACCTTGTCGAGCGCGTAAGTTTGGTGGATAAACTATTAAAACAACCCAAAAAGACACCGATCAATAAGTTCAGAAAACTTTCAGCAAAGGAACTCAAACAAAGTTCGGGCGGTCAGCCATTAAAGGATGTTCTTACTCAAAAGCTATCTGAGACGGCACATCATATTTTTGATGTGCAGAAATTGGATGATGAGTTGTACCATCCAAAGATTTTCGATTTTCTTGAAGCGGATTCTATCATTTTTATTTACAACGGTCAGGAGGAAGAAGTGCCTACCAGTGAACGTATCATATTCCGATCAATCTTTGACGCTTTTGGTTTAAATCCTCGGTCGTTGAATGATTTTAAGGATGCCATTGACGATATTGAATGTGCACTGATTCTCCCGGGGAATAGACATAAGAGATTCAGAACGAGTTTACGAGAATGGTTGACCGGAGAAGTAGTTAAGGGCGCAAAAAAGTACTTTCGATTTGATGGAGATTGGTACATATATGAAAACGCTTTTATTCGTGAAATCAACCAATCAATTCAAGATTTGCTCGCGTCTATTGGTCCGCAAACAAATCTTCCTGCATGGAATTATACAGCTATTAAGAAGAGTGGGAAACGCGACAATGAGCACCAGTATAACCTTGGTTTCAGAGGTCCCGACTATATTGTATGTGATACAGCTCTCATGGACGGAATTGAAATCTGTGATTTCTTTAAAATTGAAAAGAACAAGATTGTTTTTTACCACGTTAAAAACGGTTGGGGACAAAGCATTCGTGTCGTCTATAATCAAATTATGAACGGTGCACGTTTTATTGCTGAGGTGAGAGAAAACAATGATAGGGCACGTCTAAAGAATTACTTTAACCTTGTGAAAAAGAAGAATTATAAGACTGGAAGTGGCTTTAAAGTGAGCTGGACAGATTTTCAAAGAATATTAAAGCCCAATATAGAGATTACTTTTAACCTAGTTTATGGCACAACAAACAGAAACAATCGAGACCAACAGATTCAGCGATCAAGATCAAACCTCGCTAAGCTGTCGCTCATTGAGTGTGATTATTATCTGAGGACGAATTATCGATTTTCACTAGATATAACACAGGTTAAGGTGAAATAGAAATCTACATACTTATTAGCTAAAGTAATATTCCGAGTGTTGGTTTGTGCTTTGTAAATAGAGTAATACAAATCATCCAATCGGTCGAAATAACCGCACAAACTAACTCAGGGATTATTTCAATAAATTTGTAGAAACCTTTCCTATGAAATTGATCTTAGTCGTTGCTGCCAGTTTATTCTTTATTCTGCAGGGTAATGCGCAATGTGCAAACCTTTTTTTCTCTGAGTGCATTGAGGGTTCTTCCAGTAATAGGGCACTCGAAATTTATAACCCTACAGGATTGACAGTAGATTTGTCCGATTATGTCATTTATAGAGCCAACAATGGTGCTGTTACTCCTTCTGATTCTTTGTTCCCTTCTGGGTTGCTTGGATATCAGGAGGTATTTGTAGCAGCTAACCCGGCAGCGAATGCCACTATATTAGGTGAGGCAGATACGACACATAGCATCTGTTTTTACAACGGTGACGACGCCATTTGGTTGAAGAAAATTAGTTCTGGAGATACATTGGACGTTATTGGACAAATAGGGGTGGACCCGGGTGCTGGTTGGCCTGTAGGATCAGGTGCCACAAATAACACGACCCTGGTGCGTCAAATTGGAGTAACCTTTGGGACAACCAATTGGGCTTTGGGATCTACACAATGGGATACGTATCCAATAGATATGGACGACTCTTTGGGGAAACACACAGCTGTAACTGGTCTGTTAACGAGTAATTCCTTTGTTTCTGAAACGGCCTGTAATAGTTACACCTCACCGAGTGGAAACTACACCTGGACGAGTTCAGGTATGTATGTAGATACCATTCCGAATGCTGCTGGATGTGACAGCATTATGACGATTAACCTCACAATTATTACGGAAGTATTCGGTACAGACGTACAGGTTGTCTGTGATTCTTTCACCTGGATTGATGGAAATACTTACACGAATAGTACGAGCACTCCGCAGTTCACCTTAATGAGTTCTGGCGGATGCGATTCAATCGTAACGCTTAACTTGACAATCAATTCCGTTGATGTTTCAGTGACATCCAATCCACCTGTTTTAACAGCTAATGCTTCTGGTGCAGCTTATCAGTGGTTGGATTGTGATGCAGGATTTGCTGCGGTGGCCGGGGCAACTAACCAGTCGTTTACACCCGCAGTTAATGGTAATTACGCTGTAGAAATAGAGGAAAACGGATGCGTCGATACGACTACCTGTTTCATAGTCGAATGGTTAGATCTGGATGACCTTGGTGCATTAAGAATAGACGTTTATCCGAATCCAACAGCTGGAGTAGTTGTAATTGAGTCGGCTGAAATGATGCGCAAAGTGCAAGTATTAAATTTGGATGGTACAACAGTTTCACACTTTGATGAAGTGAATAGTTCGTCCAGTGAGATTTCAATAGAAGGTGAATCAGGTGTTTATTTTATTCGTGTTGAACTTACAAATGGAAGAAGAGATCTTTACAAAATAGTTAAACAATGATTTGCTTTAAGCTTCGCTCAAACGCTTAAATGAGTAAGCAAAAATCCTCCAACCATTGCTGACCGAGGGATTATTCCAATTCAGGCTTCGATCCTTTTTTACTCTTCTTCATAGCCCGTCTCGTTAGATACCCTAATCTGAAGCTCTATGCTTTCCTTTAATATCCAGAATAATGCGTGCACCAAAATACTTAGCATAAAAATCTGGAGACTTCGATTTGAATACTTCCATAATGGTGTCTAATTGATTTTTTAATATGCTATCAATGGTTGATACAAGTTGTTGAACGACTATAGATGTGTGCTGCCGTTCGAGAGTTGCCAAACGAGGCTTACCAATCGTATTAGCATAATCATCAATTAGGACGGAGAACTCTATAAGATCACCTTGACCAATACCGTGATCCTTGAGTGAGGTCAAGTGCTCCGTTGCATCAGCTATTAAGCGTCGCATGCGTGCCAATCGCAATAATGGACTATCCGATTCCAAATCTGTTTTGGAAGTCGTATTACGAGTCAATAGTTCTGTATTCCGAACTTCAATGGCTAGTTTTTGTAAAGCTCTGCTTATCCGATGACCTTGATTAATAAGCTTTTCAAGGAGGTCTTTATTCTCTTTTGTCGAATTCCCTATGTCAGGGTCATTCCCAAGGGTTTGTGAAGATAAATCAAGTAATCTTATACCAAATGAACCATATACTTTGCTAAACTCTGGGGTTTGATTCCAAATAGTTTCGTATTGGTTACAAACCTCTATTACTGCTTTGTACATTGAGATTTTATTGGTAATCGTATTTTTCATAACTCATCATTTTATGACCTCCGTAATTAAGGTTGATCGGTCGGGATTAATTGCTATTTATTGATACACCTGAATTGTGCCAATGTCGTCCTAGAATGAAAATTTTATGATTTATTGGCTTAATTTTTTGTTAAGACGGGGTTTTCATGATGATTTATCCTAACCAGAGAGGTGTCTTTTATTGCGACTGACCTGCCATCAAGTCAGGCAGCACAGTTAACATAAATATTTGCTGGTTTGAAATAAATAATCGTTTAAGGGATGATATGAGTTGTCTGAAAAAGCGGCGTGAATGCTTATAGAGCTAGACATAAATGCTAACTTTACGGCTTCAACAAAAGCATATGAAAAAGAAAATTCTTCTTGGGTTCCTGGCTATTCTTGTTATCATGCAGTTCTTCCGAATTGATATGGATAATCCACCAGTTGATCCTGCAAAAGACTTCATCGCCTTAACGGAGCCTTCAGATGAAGTGAAAACCTTATTGAAGAGTGCATGTTACGATTGTCACTCTAATGAAACAGAATACCCGTGGTACGCACATGTTGCTCCTGTTTCATGGCCAATTGGTCACCACATCGAAGAAGGTCGTGAGCATTTGAATTTTTCTATTTGGGCCGATTATGATGCTGATAAAGCAGACCATAAGTTGGAAGAGTGTGCTGGAGAAGTAGAGGAGGGACATATGCCGATTAGTTCGTATACATGGACGCACGGAGACGCCAAGTTGTCGAAGGAACAAAAAGAAACACTCGAAGAATTTTTCGAGGGATTACGTAAGTAATCTCTTCTTAGAACTACAAAAAAACGACCACCTGACCACAGGTTCTTGCTGAGAAATGCTACAAAGCAAGAGATTTTGCATCTGCGCTTTATTGTGTGAATGTGTAATGATATCATGAGAATGCACGAAGAAATAGGTCGACAACTGAGCAAATTAATCATCTTTTACTGCCTTTGCACGGGAAGTTCTTTCGCGCAAGGAACACTTTCAGGAAAGGTTGTAGATCAGCTTACGAACGAGGGTATTGGCTTTGCCTCGGTCATTATCAAAAACAGTACTTCAGGCGATATCATAAAGGGTGTCAATACAGATGTGGATGGTAGTTTTTCACTAGTTACAGACGTAGATCTATTTGATTTAGAAATACGCCAAATAGGATACAATAGTCTTTACAGGGATACGGTGAAAATGAATGGGGCGAATCGTGATTTGGGCGTATTAACGCTTGACTTAATAGATCAAGCACTGGAAGAAGTAATGGTGGTTCATGAGAAATCCACCACTGAATTTCGGCTTGATAAAAGGGTGTTCAATGTTGGAAAAGACATCAGCTCTTCGGGAGCAGGAGCGCTAGAAGTTTTGAATCATGTGCCATCCGTGACGGTAAATATTGAAGGGATTGTTTCTTTAAGAGGAAGTTCAGGTGTGCAATTGTTGATTGATGGAAAACCTTCTGTGATGTCAGATGACCCTGCAAAAGCTCTTGGGAGTATTACAGCAGATATGATTGAACGCGTTGAGGTGATCACTAATCCATCAGCAAAGTATGAATCTGAAGGGACATCAGGGATCATTAACATTGTGCTAAAGAAGGAACAGAAGCGAGGTGTTAATGGTTCGGTTTCTATCAATGGAGGGTGGCCGCATAACCACAGTCTGGGATTCAGCCTGAATGCACGAAGCGAGAAATTTAACGTGTTTACACAAATAGGTGCTGGTTATCGATCCATTCCACGTTATCGAGAGTCCCAAAATCAAAACAGGGTAGACAGTACTGAAATAGCAAGTGAGGGAGTTTACTATAGAAATGAAATTTTCGCCAATATCACATTGGGGACGGATTACTACCTGAATAAATGGAACACAATCACACTTTCTGGAAACTTTGCCTACGAGTGGGAGCAACAGCCGTCATTGACCGATTTCTATGAGCGCACATTGGATGGAGATGTTATATCTTCTTGGTCGCGCGAAGAAACAACTGAAGCAGGCAATCCGAAGTATCAGTATGACTTGCAATACACAAAAGAATTCAAGGACACTTCCGCACATAAGCTTACATTCAGCACACAAGGTCGTTTCTTTGGTAAGACGCAGTCTTCCGACTTCCTCAATACGGAGATTTCTGGAAATAATTCCTTCGTTCCACAGCGGACGCAAACGACATTCCAACAAGCGGATTATATAGGTAAAATAGACTACTTCAAACCTTTTAGGCAATTTTTTACGTTTGAAACAGGCGCACAGTATACCTTGAATGACGTTGGGAACGATTATTCTGTGCAGGACGAAATAGCTGGTGTTTGGGTAGTAGATAGTGCACTCACGAATAACTTTAAGTTTAAACAAGCGGTATTAGGCGTTTATGCCAGTGGAGCTTATGAAAAGAACAAGTGGGGTGCTAAGTTGGGGTTGAGAGTAGAAAATACGGATCTTACGACAGAATTGGTCACAACAAATGTGCGTAATCATCAAAACTACACCAATCTCTTTCCTACCTTTCATACCGCTTATAAGTTCACTAAAAAAATCTCCATGCAGTTGGGATATTCGCGGCGTGTTTCGCGGCCTAGACTTTGGAATTTAAATCCCTTCTTTAATATTTCGAACAACTTTAATATCCGACGAGGAAACCCCGATCTACAACCTGAATTCACCGATTCCTACGAGCTCATGAGTATTTATGATTTCGATAAGTTCAGTATGAACATCGGAGTATATTACCGCTACACAACGCAGACCGTGGAACGCGTTGCTACATTTGAAAACAATGTAAATACTATCATGCCAATGAATATCGGAACAAACGATGTAATAGGAATTGAGTGGAATGCTAAATGGGATGTAGCTAAATGGCTTGGGTTTAATAGTGACTTTAATTTTAATTACTTCAGTCGTAAAGGGGATTTTAATGGTCAGAATTTCGATTTTTCTGGAAACCGATATACTGGAAAGCTCATGATGAAAATCAAGGCCAGTAAGGTATTGGATATTGAGTTCACCGGTAATTACGAATCGCGTTTTAAAACAGTTCAGGGAGAATCGCTACAACAAGCCTATTTGGATGGTGGTTTGCGTTTAAAGCTGTGGAAGGGTAAAGGTGCTGTCAATATGGGGGTGCGTGATATTTTCCGATCCAGAATTAATCGTACGGTAGTGGATCAGCCTAACTTTTACGTGTATGAAGAATCTACTCGTGGACGTATGATGACCATTGGTTTTAGTTATGCTTTCGGTAAAGGAGATGCCATATCCTATTCTGGTGGTCGCAGGTATTTTTAATTCTATTCAATATGAAAAGAATACTTCGGTACATTTGAAGTATGAGAGCCACAGCATCGGAGCGCCAGAAAGCAGTAGAAATTATTACCACCACTTTTGATCAAAACCCATCGGTGAATATAGTCATAGGTCCAGGTGGAAATCGTGCAAGAAAGATCGGTCGCCTAGCCGAGTATGCTTTTGTAAAAGCGATTAATCGTGAAGGGGCTTATCTCTCCTCGAACAAAAAAGGAGCGGCACTGTGTTTTCTCTCAGATAGTGGAAAATTTTCGTTGCGTGAGGTCTGGTTCGAGATGCGTCTGGCAATGGTGTTACCACTGAAAAGAGTACTTCAGACATTAAAACGCGAAGCATATATCAAGAAACATCGATTTACAGGGCGACATCTTTATTTCTGGTTTTTGGGCGTGGAAAAGGACGGAGGTCAAGCCGTATATGAGTTAAAAGAACACATCTTTGAAATCTCCAGACAGGAAAAGCTTCCCATTCTTCTAGAAACTTCTGTTCAACGCAATATGGAAGTATATGAACGCTTTGGATTTACAGTTTATCACACATGGGAAGATTCAGGAGACGGGAATGCACTGTGGTTTATGAAGCGTGATTGGGACGCTTAAGGTTTTTCTTTGCTCGGTTTAGCACGTTTATACCACTTTTTGTAATCTTTGAATTTTCCCAACGTTTTTAAGTCTTTGGGTGTAGGATATGAGAATGGCTTTTTACAGGATCGTCCACCGTACTGCGCTACATAATGATAATCGATGCTTTCAAACAGTGGTTTAGCCATTTTAGATTTTGAGTTAAATCCCCAGGTATAATTCATATAGATAACCGGTACCGGATCAAAATCCCGTAGAATAACACGCTCTGGTTGACGTACTTCCATTCCTGATCCATCTTCCTTATACACTAACTCAGCAATGGGATCTGCATTATATTCTACTGAGTACATTTCAGTGTTCCAGCTGCATGGAACAATTTCAGCATCTGTGACCTTCATTAACTTAACGAGATAGATATCATCCTCGTCGTCATCCGATTGGCAACAGTCGCAATAATCAAATACATATGGATTTTGTTCCACATACCGAACAACAGCTTCCGCTTCTTCGTAGGTTAGGTTATCCCATGCATCAGCATAGGCGAGAGAACTTATAAAAAGCGTTACTACAACAGCGAATAATTTCATTGTGCAATATTTAAACGTAAGTGATTACCTGAATCAACCAATTACTTCATTTCGCCCCATAACTTTGGCCTTTCGGAGCTTGTTGTCTTTGAGATTGGCATAATCCTTTAGGAAGAACTGTTTTTTCGTTTCGGGAGAAGTCACCACTAAATCATCTCCACGCTTTTCCCATTCAGGATTGGCAACAAATTTACCTTCATGTACCACCGAAAAACCGCTCGAATCTGCGTTCCAATAAGCGTCCGATAAATTGGCGATATCTGTAGCCGACGCCTTGCGATAGACCCCAATTCCAGCAGTCTCATAATCCTTCAGACAAATCACTCGATTTCCTTCCGGGTAAAAGACAACAAGATCTTCACCGTCGTACATTCCTGCTAGTCCAGATTTGCGTACTTTTTTATCAAAGAAGTAGTAGCCGTTCTCGAGGCGAATCCAAACCGGACCCGATAACATACTGACGTCTCTGAAACGCAATATCATAAAAGGAGCTGCAATAGCTACGATGATAATACCGGTCGGATACGACCAAATTTCCTTGAGAAGGTAAACAGTACTTTTTTCGACACTTTGATGTTCGGGAGAAGTAGGGTCAATGAGCATCCATACACCAAGCGAAAAAAATGCCGTCAACGAAATAATGGAAATCCATTTGTTGCTCAGCGTATCTTTTAAGTGGCGGACATCATCACTAAGATCTTTGTATTTTGCCATAGGTTGAAAATACGAAAACTGATCAAAATATTTCGATCTTTTCATTCATCTTAACGAATAATCAATTGAACAACCGCATAGTACATCGAACGCTTATCTTTACGTTAATAGATGCGTTGACTTTTTTGTATGCCGTATTCCAACGTAAAAAAATAAAACGAAGACAATGAAACAGCTTTTAAGTTTATTGATACTTGCTTTGTGCAGCATGACGGCTTTTGGCCAGTGGGACTATATGGATCGCCGCGTTCTTAGCCCTGACTTCAAGTTTGAGAGTGGAAGTAAAGAATTGATGTACGGTGACAATGTAGTTCTTCGAAAGAGCCCTTCTGTAGAAGGGAAAGCACTCGACACACTAGTAATTGGAGAAGTGGTTACGATTGTCAAAAGAATGGAAGAAACTCACCCGGTCAATGGATTGGAGTCGCACTGGTATAAAGTGAAACATGGAAAATATACGGGGTATGTGCTAGGAGGTTTGATCGCTCTAGATTCAAAGCGTATTGATAAGAAAACGTATCTGGTAATTTACGCAGGAGGTGCGGAAGAGTATAATTTAAAAGCGCGTTGTCGGGTACTGAATTCTGATGGTGAATATTACGGAAAAGAGATTAACCTAAATACGAGCCTTTTTTACATTGATGTTCACGGCAGTAAAGGACTGGATGGCATAGAGAATATGCTCACGATTAATTTAATGGCTGAAGCTTGCGGCGTTGACGGAGGTATTACGTATTTATTTGATAATGGAGAACGACTCATTCGAGCAATACATGCTGCTTCCGTTGGTGATGGTGGTTTTTGGTTTGAAGAGCAATTGATTTTTCCCGAAGATAAAGATGGACACGAAGGAATCGTTCGCTATACAAGGGAAGTTGGTGAGCCTATGAATGATGAAATGACCTGGACGCGTTCAGTTCAACACGAAGTAATCCTAACATTGGAAAATGAAAAGTTCTCACCTGATGTTTCCGAGCTGGATTTCGGAGATGAATAAAAGAGCAAATTCAAATTCAGTGATTCTTTCGGGATTCACTATTTTAGAGAAAAGGTCAACTATGCGTTTAACACCCTTGTTCATTAGTCTTTTTTTCGTTCAGGTCGTTTTTAGTCAGCTTACGGATTGTGATCGAATCGATCGAAGCTTTTCGGGAGATTGCGAAACCTATTATGAAAGCGGACAAAGGCGTTCAATGGCACAGATGAAAAACGGAGAACCGCACGGTACTGTGACAACGTATTACGAAAACGGTAAGATAGAATCTGTTTCGAACTATCAAAATGGTTTACCGGAAGGGGAAGTTTCTGGACTTTATCCTTCGGGCGAAAAAAAGTATGAGGGCGAATGGTTGGATGGTCAGGCGACAATTAAACGATTCCGCAAGGACGGAAGTTTAAACGAAATTCATCGTTTTGAAGGCTATTCGCTCGTTGAGAAAAAATACGTTGATAAAGATGGTAATCATTTAGATGCGTTAACCGTTCCAACTCCTGTTCCTACAGCTGAGAAGCTAGAGGTACTGGATGATGATCAGGCAGAATTGTTACCAATTATTGATAAAGAACCTGAATTTCCCGGAGGAGAAGCTGCTCTGTACAAGTACATTGTAAGATCAGTAAACTACCCTATAATCGCCATTGAGAAAAACATTCAGGGGACCGTTTTTATGAGTTTTATTGTAGAAGCGGATGGCAGTATTACAGGAATAACAGTTGAGCGAGGAGTACATGAGTTATTGGACAAGGAAGCAATACGTGTCATTAAACGAATGCCTTTATGGACTCCAGGAGAAATGAACGGTCGCGCAGTCCGTGTAAAACAACGAATTCCTGTACGTTTTAGATTAGTGGATTAGCTCCAAACGAAAGATCACCCCTTTTTATCAGACAAAAGAACTTCTTTGTAAAATATTTATATATTTGGCTCATGCTTAAGAATAACAACGCAACTTATTATTATCCAATTCGCAACAGTGAACTGGATAGATAGTGCGTTATAAATAAATTTAACTCGAAGCCCGGTTCATTTTTGAACCGGGCTTTTTTATTGATGTAAAATGACAAAACAACAATTTGACCTTTACGGTAAAGATGATTTCGAAGTGTGGAAGACACTTTTTGATCGGCAGGTATCTAACCTATCAGACAAGGCTTGTGTTGAGTATCTTAAGGCATTGGAAGAAATGTCTGAAGTATTGCACGCAAATAAAATTGCCAAGTTTGAACAACTGAACGATTGGTTCTCCTATCGCACAGGTTGGCAAATTGAATGTGTGCCCGGTTTAATCCCGGTTGAGGAGTTTTTTAAGCTTTTAGCACAAAAACGCTTTTGTTCATCAACATGGCTAAGACCGAAACATCAATTGGATTATCTTGAAGAACCAGATATGTTTCATGATATATTTGGCCATGTACCATTGTTATCGAATCATGTTTTTTCAGAATTCATGCATGCCTTTGGTGAATTAGGAATGTCAATGATAAATGATCAAAATCGCTTGGTTGCACTTCAACGACTCTATTGGTATACCATTGAATTTGGTCTTATTGAGCAAAATGGACTTAAGATTTATGGAGCTGGTATCGTCTCCTCATTTGGTGAATCTATTTCATCACTGGCTGCGGATACCGTAAAACGACCTTATGATCTGTACAATGTGATGCAGACTGAATTTCATACGGATCGTGTACAGGATTTTTATTTCGTTATAGAATCCTTTGAACAACTTTTCGAATCAATTGTTAAACTTTCAAATAAATGGAAAACTTATGAACTGGCTTAAAACAGAACGATCACTTTTCAAAAAAGTAGAATTCAATAATCAAACACATCTCGCGGAAACTTTGGTAGAGATAGCACGTATTTCCGACAAGATTAACCATCACGCAGATATGACCATTCGTTATAATCAACTTGATATCACGCTCACCACGCATGATAAAGGTGGATTGTCAAACAAAGATTTTGTGCTGAGTGAGCGAATTGATGAGGTACTAAAAAAAGCGTCGGTTCTTTAACCGATGCTTTTGCTAAATAGTTGTCGCATTTGTTATTTTAGAAAAAGATCAACAATACAACCTATGTCTAAGGCGCTTTTGAAGTGCGTTAGAACAAGCAATGCCTACTAAATGCCTAAGGAAAATCAAGAAAATAGTATAACTGCCAGAATTAAATTCTTGCTGTTCCCTATGGTCAAAAGTATTTTCATACTAATCACTGGTTTAGGGTTAGCACGTCTTCTGATTGACTTCTATCTGCAGATAGATATCAGTATTAATCTCTGGGAACTATGGTTCCCGGGTATCATTGGTGGCGTTCTATGGTGGTTCTTTCTACGCAAGCGCATCAATGTGCTGGAAATTCCAAATAAGAGAGACAACGGATACTTCCTTACTCATATTTTTGCGTTTCTGCTCGTAGCTTTTCCCGGTTTTGTTTCTCAACTATGGATGTATGAGGCAGCGGCAAGTGTAGAACACATCGGACATGTCGATGAAATTGATGTGAACAATATACATGTTCGCTACCAATTGCACTCAATTAACGTGGATAAGAGTACAATACATGCAAAGCAAATAGCCGAGACCTCAGGCAGGCATAATCAAACTTTAAACTACTACGTGTACCTGGCTGTTCAATTAGATGAACCTGTGGATCGCGAAACATTTGTGTGGATTGGTAAACGATATGGTAAGAGTCTAAGGAGCAGTAGTTCAGATAAAGAAAAAGATGAAGCGTGGAATGAACTCTTTCAATTTGCGCAGAATGATTTCCGCCGTCAACCGCTCTTACCTGGCGGCTATTTAAAACGCGTGCCTGAAAATGGTGACCGAAAGAATTATTTAGGTGCTATCAATCGTTCGACATGGGATTCGGAAATCGAGCACATTGTTTTTGAAATGGACAATATAGAAGTAGGGAGGGCTGCTAGAAGGAATGCCATTATATTTTTAATTCAAATAGGATTGGCATTTTTCGCGACACTGTTTGTGGCAATTGCTTTTCCTCCAAATAAAAAGAGATTAGCAGACTTCCATAAAGGAAAAGAACATCTCTCCAGCGATGAGGTTGGTGTGCGTGATTTTCTATTGTTTCGTTCAGAACTCAAGGTAACAGCTGCCTTGGTCTATATAAACAGTTGTGTCCTTATCTGGATGATTTTCATAGATATCAACGTTTTAGGGCCTTCTAGCAGTTCACTCCTCGAAATCGGAGGGTTAAGAATTACTGAGTTTCAGTCTGGTCAATATTGGCGTTTGATCAGCTACCAGTTTATTCACGCCGGAATAATGCATTTTCTATTGAACATGGGGTTTTTGATCATCATCAGTTTGTTTTTAGAATCGAATCTAAGCAGCCTCAAATACGGAATGATTTACATATTGTCCGGATTGTTTGCAGGAGTATGTAGCATGTATTTCAATGATGCTGTGGTTACAGTAGGAGCGAGCGGTGCACTCTTCGGTTTAGTAGGTTGGTTAGGAGGTCATGCGCTTCGACAAAAGGATCTATTTTCGGCTTTCCAGCGTATAAAGTTTATTTTGATTTTGGCAGGAGCAAGTGTTGCAATCGGCTTAATATTACCCGGAGTCGATAATGCTGCGCACATCGGCGGCTTTGCATTTGGAATACTGCTTGGTCTTATCATCCGACAAGACGAAGGACGAGAAATATTTTAATTACTACTATAAAACTTCCAGCAACTCGACATTAAAGATGAGCACTGTATTACCGGGAATGGAACCGCTTCCGTTGGGGCCATAACCCAGTGCTGAAGGAATGAGCAACATACCGCTTCCACCTTCTCTGAAATAAGGAATGCCTTCTGTCCAGCCCTTGATCACATTTTGTAAGTTGAACGTGATTCCAGACTGCATGCTTTCATCGAAAATATCACCATTGACAAAATAACCTTGATAGGCAACGCGTACATCTGAAGAACTATTGCATGAAGCTCCATTTCCCTGATTGTCAATCACGTAATACAAGCCAGAGCCAGTCGCAGTGGCATTCAGATTGTTGTTTTGAATGTACTCTTGAATGATGGCCTCATCTTTAGCAGCTTGCTCTTCAGTATCTTCTTTTTTACACCCTGAAAAAACAAACATTAAGGCAACAAGCGGGAACAAATATTTCATCTCGATAATAATTTCGAGATAAAGATACGACTTTGTGGGTTTACCCAGAAAGGACCCCAATAATCAGGTTTATCTTTTTATTTTAGAATGGAAATGAACAACAAAACATGTCGAACTATATTCATACCTGGGAAATAGCATCTCCAAGAGGGGTCATCCTCATTGCACATGGCATGAGTGAGCACGGTGCTCGTTATGATCATTTTGCGAGCGTATTAAATGCAGCAGGCTATGCTGTCTATGCACCAGATCACAGAGGGCATGGTAGAACAGCTGGAGATCTAGATAATGTTGGTTTTTTTGCAGAATCTAATGGGTGGAATTGGGTTGTTGAGGATTTTATTGGAGTTGCCAAAATGATGAAGGAAAAATACCCGACTATTCCACTCATTTTATTGGGACATAGCATGGGGTCATTTATTGTAAGGTCTGCGCAGATAAGAAAGCCTGAATTGGCGGATTACATTATCTTATCAGGCACAGCTGGTCATCCAGGTCTTAAGGGGAGTGGTGGTAAGATACTGGCAAGGTTGATGCGCACTATATTGGGCAAGAAGAAGAGGTCGGCTTTTTTAACGAAGTTGAGTTTTGCCGGGTTTAACAAACGTGTCGATCAACCGACTACCGAAAGAGATTGGTTATCTCGTGATCATATGCAGGTAGAAAAGTATATCAATGACCCTTTTTGCATGCAAACTTTTTCCATTCAGTTCTTTTATGACCTTGCCACTGGGGTACTAGAAGTTAATAATGCCCAAAACTTTAAGCAACTAAAGAAGGATAAACCTCATTTACTTATCGCCGGTAGCATGGACCCTGTAGGAAACTATGGGAAAGGGCCTTTAGAAGTTGCCCAGAGTATGCGAAATGCTGGTTTGACTAACGTTGAAATGAAATTGTTTGAAGGCGCTAGACATGAAATCCTCAACGAAATAAACAGGGAAGAGGTATATACCTTTATCTTGAACTGGCTGTCGAAAACAGGTGGTAAAACCCAATGAATTAAGTACCTTGTTTGCTTTGCTTTAACAACCACTCATAAAGTTCATCAGAACGAAACACACGTTCCATTGCCCCATGATTGGCACCTTCTATTTCCCGATATAAAAGGTGTTTTCCTCCATTGCACGATTTGATGGCATTGACCATATTCCGAGATTCTGATACCGGAACAGCTTTATCAGCAGTACCATGTTGAATCCAAAACGGCATTTGGGCAAGATGACATGCCTCGCTTGTGTTACCTCCACCGCACAAAGCCACGCCTGCCGTGATCCTTTCTGGGTACTTACCCGCAAAGTGCATAGTTCCATAGCCTCCCATACTCATCCCGCAAACATACACTCGGTTACTGTCCGCATTATATTTTGTCAATACATAGTCCAGCACTTCCAATACCAATTCGGGTTTCCAATAAGAGCCCTTAGGAACTTGCGGTGCAATGGTTATCGCGGGAATCTCTCGGCCTTTTTCGATCTCCGATATCACCCCGTATTGTTTTACTCTCGCTAAGTCAGTTCCTGAAAGACTGCGTCCATGCAAAAAAATGAGTACAGGTGGTTGATCATTTAGAATACTGTCTGCTGGAAGGTTTAACCAAAAATCACAGGTAGTTTGACCTTTTACGGCAGTCAGTTGGCCATATGCGACAACGTTTGCAATCGCAAGTATAAAGAGAAGGAAGTACTTCATGACTTAGACATTTGTTCCAGCTTAAATAAATAGCTTTCCAGTCTTTTTACCAATTTTCGAGCCACCTCCATGTTGTAGCTTTCTTTGCCCGATTTCGTTAATTTTCGGTTGGCGTAATACGCCCCTGAAGTAAGTTCAGCCTTAGGAGTTTTCGAAAGGTAGAGAAGCGTTCGAGCTCCTTTTGCGGGACTCTTACCAATTAACTTAAAGATCATTCGCGAAAACCAACCTGCATGTCTTCCAAGTTCGGTTTGTACTACTCCAGGGTGCTGACTGTAAATCCCAACGCCAATTTTGTCCAGCTCTTTTTCTAAGTAACGCGTCATGAGTATGACTCCAAGTTTTGATTGCTGATAAGCCTTGAAGCCCGAAAACTTTTCTTTGTATTCCAGGTCTTCGAATTGAATGACTCCACCGTGCAAAGCAGATGCTGTAATAATTACCTTAGAATGTTGGGCGTTGGTCATTAAAGGCGATAGCGCATGAATCATGAAAAGAGGAGCAAGCAGGTTCACTTGAAAAATTTCTTCGATACCGTCTTCGCTTTCTCTTCTGTCAAATGTCCAAACTCCCGCGTTCAAAATGAGTTGATCGAGTTGATCAAACCGTTCCATAATCTCCTTGCAAGCTTTTTGCATTGATGCAAAGGAAGCCAGATCACACTCAACAAGATCGATGGTTCCGGTGGTTGCTTCTACTAACGCCTTCCCCTTGGTTTTATCTCGACAGGCAACAATAATATGATGACCTTCATTTGCCAATGTTATTGCTGCTACTTTTCCTAATCCGGAAGTAGCACCAGTCATAAAAATTTGCTGTCTGTCCATAGATGTACTTTGCATTAAAGCTAATTATTCAAATTGAATTTTCGATAAATAAGTATCGGACAGATTTTTTGTTACTTCGTAATTAACAAACATTATAGTGAACACGCGACCTTTTTTGGTTAGTAACACATATGTTTATCAAAAAATCAAATTGAATCAAATGAGAATTTTGTTTGTATTACTATTCACGACCATTAATTATCTTTTAATTGCGCAATCTCCAAGCGATATAGAAAACCATCTTATCCTTGGCAGTATTGAAAAGGGGATGGAAAATAACCTAACCATTTATGAGCAAATGGAAGCCGCATATGTTCAAGGTGTTTCTGTTGCGGTTGTTCGAGATGGGAAAATTGAGTGGACACGAGCGTACGGAATAACAAATAAGAAAACGAAAGCTCCTGTCAATGATGAAACGCTTTTCCAAGCCGCTTCAATCAGTAAACCTGTTGCGGCGGTTGGAGTGCTTAAACTAGTGGAGCAAGGTAAGATAGATCTTGATGAAGATGTCAATACTTACCTAAAGACCTGGAAGATTCCTGAGAGTGCTTATACGAAAGATGAGAAAGTGACGTTGAGAAGAATTTTAAGTCATACAGCAGGTCTGAATGTGCATGGATTTCCTGGATATCGTCAGGATGAAAAAATGAGATCAGTTCAGGAAGTACTGAGTGGAAAAGGAAATACTTCGGCAGTTGTTGTTACGCAGAAACCAGGCAAAGAATGGCGCTATTCAGGAGGAGGTTATGAAATAATGGAACTATTGATCGAAGATGTAACTGGACAGCGTTTTGTAGACTATATGCAATCAGAAGTATTGACACCAATGGGAATGTCTAATAGTACTTACGTACAACCATTACCTGATGATTTACATAAGAATGCAAGCGCAGCCTTCAGTATGAATGGTTCCATGCCAAAAGGTCTTTGGAATAATTATCCCGAACATGCAGCGGCTGGGTTGTGGACAACCCCTACCGATTTGGCCAAGTTTACAATTGAAATATTCAAGATTCGAAAAGGGAAGAAGGACGGAGTGCTCTCTCCTGATATGGTAAATAAAATGTTGGAAAAAGGCATGGGAGATTGGGGACTTGGATTTGCGCGATCTGCGGACAACGGAGTAGAGACCTTTGGACACGGTGGGAAAAATCTGGGGTTCACGAATGATTACTTAGCGCTCATGGATAAGGACGATGCCATAATAGTTTTAACAAATTCAGATCGTGGTTCAGATGTTATTCGACCGATGATACGAGCGGTGTCGAAGGCATATAACTGGAACATCTATCAACCCGTTGAATTTGTCAGAAAAGAAGTTTCTCCAAAAGAACTGAAAACATACAATGGAGAATATGTGTTTTTTGCTCCTGAACAAGGATTTGGTCAATACAGTGTTAATTGCAAAGCAAAGAAAGGGGAGATGGCTTGCACTGATCCTCGCAATAGAACAGAATATTTGATACCTACGGAAGGAGGAGATTTTATAGACAAAAAGAGCGGAATGTTGTTTGAGTTCAAGGAAATTGATGGACAAATGAACCTTATTTTTCCCGGTAACCAAACGTTCATTCGAAAGAATTAGTGACTGGAATGAGCGATTTATTAGATGATGGAATTGAGCCGAAAACGGCAAGAGGTAGATATCCGCGAAGTGTTTTATTTTGGCTCAGTATCGTCTTTTTTATCGCAGGTGTCATATTTAAAATACAACATTGGCCAAGTGCAGATTTATTAATACTCGTTGGACTCACAGGCATTATTCTTGACCTTGTAAAAGGTGCCTTCAAACAATAAAAGGTCCAATAATGATTGGACCTTTTCCTGACAAGTTGAATCTGATTCTAGGTCAACGTAGCCAGAGCAAAGGGTGTGTGAGGAGTACACCATTGCTATAACCATTAACTTTTTTCAAGTCTTTTTGATTCGATTTCATTAAAACTTCCGTATTCATTGTATTTACAAATCGAAAAGAAGTTAGTTGCCTGTGGACGGTTACCAAGGATTGAATAATCTTAAAAATATAGAACACAGATCAGGCAAAAGTTGAGATCAAAGGAGTATGGCTATTGTTTTGTATTTTTAGAAAAACAACTGAAATGAAAGCTTGGAATAATGTTTTTATCGGCTTTATATGTTTAGTTCTGTGTGCTTGTACTGAAGTCCAGTCAGATCATTCTGATCACCAGCATGAACACGATACTGCCATTGCCTTAAATAATGGTGAAAAATGGGAGGTTGAAGCAAAGATGATGGGGTTTATTCGTTCGATGGAGCAAGACGTAAAAACGTATTCTGCTGATGACGGTCTGGAGGACTTAAGATCGAAACTCAAAGAGAATATCGATAGCTTAACATCTAATTGTACGATGACCGGTCAGGCGCATGATGAATTACATAAGTGGCTAATTCCTTACATTGATTTGGTTAATGAAATGGAGGATGACATGACCGAATTGAATGCATCTTTTGAAACGTTCAATAGTTATTTTAAATAATTACTCTATGCGATTACTAATATTGCTTTTAGCGATCACGATGTCCATGTTTACTCATGGTCAATCCAGTGTTGAAGTAAATGATAATATGCTCAAGGAACTTTGGGAATCTCACATTGTTCCTATTCGTCAGTTAGACGAAAAGACGATTATTGATCAAACGCATTTTCCACTCAAAGGAGAATGGTTTTGGGAGTATCAAGCTGATTATGAACAACGAGGAGAAATATGGAATGAGCGTCAAGCATTTGAGATGCACTTATCAGATATTTTTTATGAAGACATGCGGAAAGGGCTAGATAACTACTCTTGGAAGGATCTTGAAAATATAGAAGGTGAAAATGGTCAAAAGCTGAGGCTAGTTGCGAGTTACACAGAGGAAATTGAGTTCAATTATGTCGAGTTTGCCTATGCGCTCGAGTTTGAATTTCTAGAGGGCAAATGGTGGCTTATTGCGATTCATTTTATTGGATAGTTCATGAAGGTTTTGTACCCGTTTCTTTTCGTATTTTTTTTAACAAATGCTCACGGTCAATCAAATCGGCAACTAAAGAATGAAAATGCTCAATTAACAAATCGACTTCTAGCTTTAGAAAAAGACAGTGCACAATTATCTTCTGAGCTTGCGTCTTTATCCTATGAAGTTCGTGCTTTACGTGAGATAGTGAGAGATTATGTCACATTGATTGACTCTCTTCATACAGCAGACAAAAAGAACAAATATTTAATTGATAAGTATCAGCGTCAACTCCCAATTGATACACTAGTAAGCTTTCCGGAGGTTGAAGCACAATTTGTAGGAGGCGCAGTTGCAATGCAACAATTTATCTCGGAAAACTTTGAATATCCTGTTTTTGAACCAGACGACTTAGCCAGCTGTTGTAAAGTGTATATTTCATTTATTGTTGACAAATTCGGGAACGTTAGAGATGCAATTATTGAGAGAGCGGGTCATCCGTCTTTGAATGAAAGTGCTCTCAAAACCATTCGTTCAATGCCCGATTGGATCCCTGCAATGCATGAGGGGAAAGCCGTCGCAAGTCGGATAAGATTACCCATTAACATTCACCCTGAATAATGAAGAATTTCTTTAGTGATAAGCAACTAATAATGAAACTCGATGCTTCAAAAGGAGGCTATTTTTATATGAAGATTCCAAAAGAGGCTGTTGAAGTTTTGCCAAATGGGAAAAGCACACGCATCATATGTTCATTCAATGATGGAATGGAAATTCGATGCGGTTTAAATCATTATGGTGATGGAAATTTCTTCATTATTCTTTCTACCAAAAATGTACGCTTACTCGGCAAAGAGCCCAATGATGAAGTTCAGTTTTCACTAAGAATTGACCCTGACCCTCTCGGGGTTGATATTCCCGAAGTTATTGAAGTGTTAATTGCTCAAGATGATGAAATTGCACATCGTTGGAGGTCGCTAACCGATGGAAAGAAGCGAAGTATTATTCATTCAGTCGATCGAATTAAGAACATTGACTTGAAGGTTCGGCGAGCCGTAACCCTGATTGAAGAAGTTAGCTCCCGCTCAAGATAGTGATGACGATTTATTGTTTCACAAATCGTTGTTGCTCCACCTTTCCATTTCTCACCATTTTAAGAAGATAAACTCCTGCTGGAATAGCGCTCACATCAATGCTCAAACCACTGATTTGATGGATAAGGGACTTACCACGAAGGTCAATCACTTCCAAAATCTCTGGTTGATCTTGAATTCCGGAAATAACAATTTGATCCGTTGTTGGATTTGGATAAACTTGCCATTCAACGCTTTTTTCAGCAGTATGCATTCCTGTTGTATTGAGTGCAAGTTGAATTGCAGCATACGCATTGATCTTACCCCACCCCCATTTTGTACTGTGCGGTGGAATGGTACCGGTGAAGTTATCAGTACGTGCCGTGGTAATAATGATATTCTTCACCTGAGCTGCTGATAGATACGGGTTTGCATCCAAAATGAGCGCTGCGATTCCGGCAGCTGCTGGACTTGACATCGATGTCCCGTTAAATCTGGCAAAAGGATACGTTCGCCCGTTGAAGTCAACTGATTCAATGGTAGAGAAAGAAGCATCCGTATAAGAGGAAATGGAAGAAGCTACTGATACTCCTGGCGCGGACACATCGGGTTTTTCACTTCCATCGATAATCGGACCTAAACTGGAAAAGTTTGCAGCAGCTCCTCCCACAAGCGTTCCACTTTGGGTATAATATTCTGAGGCATACGCACCGACTGAGAGTGCTGTGTTCGCGCAAGCCGGAATACCAATGCCGTAATTTTTATCTCCTGGTGTCCAACCGGCACCAAAGGTTGCCAATTGCATTCCCCAATTTCCGACATCATCTGTAAGTTCTGTCACATTCCACAAATGAACTGTTCCATCTGTCGCTCTTATTCGAATTCCAACTCCGTTGGGATTTGATGGGTACTTAATACGTAATCGGGCTTGAGGGCGTCCGTTACTGGGGTAGGCAGCGTCAGCAGAAAAGTTATAAAAAATGGTATCTGTACCGGATGCCACAATAAACGAATCAATGTAGGTGGTCGTTGTAGCAGTTGAGTACCATGGTGATTCATTAAGAATCGTTGAGCCATTGGTACCGAGCAATTGTATTTCAAAATCGCTCCCTGCTTCTCCCCACATTTGGATACTTTGACCGAATAGATTGGGCATTGAAGAGTTGTAGAAAGCCACACGTGTTTTTATACTGTCCGACGCAAATTCATGAGCAATATGGAAGTCTACGTTTCCATTGTTACCAGCGCTTGTAACAAAGAGAACTTCTTCTCCTGTCATTGTGTCGAGTGCTTGTTGCAATAAATCTGTACCGTCCAAAGCACCAAAATGATAGATTCCCCAACTCATATTGATCACTAATCGTTTCCCTTCTGCAATTGATCTTTCTTGCATCCAATTCCAGGCATCCAAAACAAAACTCTCATCAAAACGAAAAGTCACAAATAGAAATTCTGATTCAAAGGCCATTCCTCTGTAGTTCAAGCCAGCACCACTCCCTCCGGCGATACCCGCAACGTGCGTTCCGTGTGTTGCATATGAGTACACGTTGGCTGTATCAGACGCAGCTGTTTGAAGTTCTCCAGGAGATGCATACTCTGCACCATAGGTGTAACCATTGGGAGCATTTCCAGAAATCTTAAACTGATCCCAAGCCGCAAGGATTCTGCTTTCGGAAAGAAGCGTATCATAGAACATGGGAGAGCTATAGTCGAATCCCCAGTCAGTAACGCCAATAATGACATCTTTTCCTGTATATCCCTGAGGCAGGTTGATCCCCGCCCATACGCTATCCACACGCGTACCTATTTGCACTCGATCTAACAGTGGTTGGACTTTTCCAGCCATTTTTATGTAGGTAAGATCACTTTCGGAAAGAATATTTTCTAATTGATTAATGGGATAACGAATACTCACAATATCTCCGACCTGTGAACCAACATTAATGCCTCGCTGTTCAAATTCTGAAGCACTAAAACTGGGGTTTACTTTTCCTAAAAACGAGACATAGGTTTCACCATTAATCGTGTTAATAGGATAGCGCAATCTCAGCGCTTCATTTAATTTTTCATCACCAGAAAAATAGATTTTGTTGATTTCCTGAATATCGGCAGCAGTATTGGATGAATATTGCTGTGCAAATGCACTACACGAAAAAAGTAGAAGTAGAATGGTCAATTTCATAAGACTGGATTGTTTTGCGAAAATACGATATTTCGTTTGTTTTTAAGAAATCTAAAGGTGAGCTCTATTCCCAGCATAGCTTTGTTTTACCGGATTTTAAATAGTCCTTCGTCAAATTAATTAAAGCTTCAACTAAAAATAACATATGCTGTAAGTTGTTCAATGATTTTTTTTTCTAGCTTCGCCACCCGTTTTTGACATTGAATAGAGTGAAAACCATTGGAAGAAAGGAAGTTGTGAGCTTTCCGGATATTGACCTGAAAGACATGCAGGCCAAAATTGATACAGGGGCATATACATCAAGTATACATTGTTCTAAGATCGCTGCAAACGATGATAATACGGTTACATGTGTTTTTTTAGATGATTCCTATAAAGCATACACAGGAGAAGCATTTACGTTCCCCATTTTGAAAGAGGTGTCCGTAAAAAGTTCGAATGGAACAGCGGAAAAACGTTATGTGATTGTTACACGAATGGAAATTTTCGGGGAAATGCATGAAATTCAGTTGACACTAACGGACAGAAGAGATATGCGCGTTGCCGTTTTATTGGGGCGCAAATTTTTGGCAGGAAAGTTTATTGTCGATGTAAGACGTAAGAATCAAACGAACTAAAGAATGAAAATCGTTATCCTATCCACGAACCCTAATTTGTATTCCACGCGCAGAATTCGAGAAGCCGGGGAAATTCGCGGACATGAAATGTTGGTGGTGAACCACACAAAATGCGACATTGTAATTGAACGTAAAAAGCCGAAGGTTTTCTACATGGGTAAAGAATTGAAAAATGTCGATGCTGTTATCCCTCGAATTGGAGCCTCAGTAACCTTTTACGGTACGGCGGTTGTACGCCAATTTGAAATGATGAAAGTTTTTACTTCTACTGAATCTCAGGCATTGGTTCGTTCCAGGGATAAACTACGTAGTTTACAGATTTTGTCAAGAGCAGGGCTATCCATGCCGAAAACGGCATTTACCAATTACTCCAAGGATGCCACGCGTATTATTTCTCAAGTCGGTGGAGCACCATGTGTTATTAAGTTGTTAGAAGGTACACAAGGAGTTGGAGTGGTACTCGCAGAAACACAGAGTGCGGCTGAATCCGTGCTTGAGGCTTTTCAGGGATTAAAAGCACGTGTGATTGTTCAAGAGTTCATTGAGGAAGCGAATGGAGCAGACCTTCGAGTGATTGTTATTGACGGCGTTGTCATTGGTGCTATGAAGAGACAAGCGAAAGAGGGTGAGTTCCGATCGAATTTGCACCGAGGTGGTTCAGCAACGATAGTTGAACTGACTGAAGAAGAGGAAAATGCAGCGTTGAAAGCGGCACGTGCGATGAAGTTGGGAATTGCAGGTGTTGACATGCTACAATCTAAAAAAGGTCCGATGATTATGGAGGTAAATTCTTCTCCAGGCTTAGAGGGAATTGAAGCGGCAACAGGTAAGGATATTGCAAAGAGCATTATACGCTTTGTTGAAAGAAATGTTGATTAGTCAAGTTCAGGTCAGCCATAAATAATTACTATCTTCAGACGGTAATCTTTAAAACACTACACTATGTTAATGGGAGCAGTAATTGGTGGAGTTGCCGGTTTGGTAATCTACCTTATTCAGCAGCAACAAAAGAAAAAGCAAGAAGCGAACAGTACATTGGATGCTAATATGGAAGAAAACTCCAGTGAGGATAAAGAACAGAGTTAATAAGACTTATCTAAAAAAAGCCCATTCAACCGAATGGGCTTTTTTTATTGAATATGTTTAGTTCTTTGGAATAAACAGTTCGGCGAGCATACATCGAGCACTTCCTCCTCCAATATGTTCAATCGTGGGAATGGCCACAGGAAGAAGGTGATCATTATGCGCTGAGAATTGTTGAAGTTGTTCGTCACTTAGAGAATTGTAAGCCGTTTCTGAGAGCACAAGAACAGTCTCTCCTTGCTGATTCTCTAATTGAAGCATATTTCCTGTAAAATGGTGATAAATTTGATCGTTGCTCAATGGAATAAGCTCTTTTTTACTCTCATGAATGCTTTCTTCTACCTTGTCTCGGTCAGCTTCGTGAATAGTATCGAGGCCAATGGCAACAAACGTCCGGCCAACACACATCATGACGTTTGTATGATAAATCAATTCTCCTTCTTTTCCAAAAGATCGAAAAGTTATAGGCTCATATCCCAGATGTTTTCCGACTTTACTTACTAGTTCAAGATGCGTCCTTGGCGATTCCGCAGCGTAGACTGTTCGTACTTGATGATCGAATATAAGACTTCCGGTTCCTTCTAGATAATGATCTTGATTTTCGGATGATGTATAATCCGTTATCTGATATCCATAGGTTGAGCAGAGTTCTTCAATTAACACATTTCTTCTTTCCTTTCTGCGGTTTACCACTGCCATTGGATAAAGAATGATATCTCCCGATCGATGCGTAGAAAACCAATTATTGGGAAAAATAGAATCTGGTGTTTCTGAATTCAACACATCCTTTAAAACATGCACGTTTACGCCAACATTCTCCAGTTGCTTGACAAACCCTCTAAATTCTGTCAATGCAAGCTTCTGAACATCATTCGAACCTAATTCAGTTGGTTTGTTTTGAAAGGAGTTTGTACCATACGTCTCTTCATTAAATCCGAAACGTGTCGGCTCAATCATTACAACTGCACTCGTTGTCTGAAGATTCATTTACTTCATGGATAAAGCGCCAGAAGGACATTGTTTCACTTGAGCAATGATTTCCTCTTTGCTTGCATTCTCCACTTGTATCCATGGACGGTCTTTTGGTTTAAACACGCCGGGTAGCCCTTTTACACATTTTGCAGAATGAATGCATTTTTCAGCGTCCCATAAAATCGTTGCGTCTTCTTTAGGATATTCTTTACTCATAATAATTGATCGTTGGTTTACTTAAAGAAAGTTAGCAATAATCTGGAAACAAAAAGGGTGTGATTATTTCACACCCCGAAAAAGATTTATGTAATGGCTAGTTACAATTTAAATTTAAATGGAAGCTTCATGGAAGATCTTACAGGTTTTCCATCTTTCGTAGCAGGTTTCCAATTCGGCATAATTTGAACAACACGCAATGCCTCTGCATCCATAGCATCATAGGAAGACCCACTTGCTACTTTGGCATTTTCAACTTTTCCTGTTTTAGAAATCTCGAATTCGATAAATACGCTGCCTTCAATGTTCATTTCTTCCAACTTCTTTGGATACTTAATTTCCTCCATAATGAACTTCATTAGGCCTTCTTTTCCTCCAGGAAACTCGGCAGGATTTTCGATTTCAGCTAAGGCAATCGATTTTTCCGTGTTTTGCTCCACAGGTTCTACAGGGGAGTTCATGGAAGTTGTTAGGAAAGTGATCCCTGCAACAACCGGGATAACAAATAAATGTTTCATACGATATTGATTTTTGTGATTTAATTTTTCTATACGTTTAAGTAGTAATGACTTTGAGCTAAAGGCGCTTACAAATGAAAGTGTTCGAATATCAAAGGTTGATTCGAGCAGTAAACGACTGTATTCGGCAGGTGAAGCTTCGGTATCAAGTACAAATTGATCAGCTATGTACTCATGGTTCTCCCGGATACGTTTATCCCAGAAATGTACAATGGGGTTGAACCATAGCAGCGCTCTCCACATGGCAGAAAGAATAAGATCTAGTGAATGATACTCTCGACAATGCGCGTACTCATGAAGTAAAATTGTTTGTTCATTTTCCAGTTGTTTTGGATTTAGGTAAATACGATTGAAAAAGGAATACGAGGCTTTATGTTCTCTGAGCAAGTACACTTTTTTACCGTTGTAATGTCTGTAAAAAGTCGCAATTGGACGATGGAATGCACGAACAAGTTGAATGGAAGTTAGTACAACGAAAAAGCTAATTCCAATTAAGTAAAGTACCCCATCCCATTGAAATTCAGTAATTGGGTTTCCGATTGCACTATCGGCTAAAATTTCTACAACTGGTAATTGTTGAACCCAATTCAATTCAGGTGAGGAACTACCGAACGAAATGAAAGGAAGTACAAAAGCTATAAATGGCATGATTAATAAATACCAGCGATTGAGTGAACGATGAGATCGTCCCGAGACCAGAATTAAGTAGATAAAATAGAAGATGACCAGATTTATCTGGATAAGAAGAAACTGTAACAGACTCATAGTTTATCGATTTGATTGATGATTTTCTCAAGTTCTTCGGCGCTTATATTTTTCTCTCTCACAAAAAATGAAATCATTTGTTCGTAAGAGCCGGAAAAATATTTGTTAACCAGATTGCTAGCCGTTTGTTTGGTATACGTTTCCTTAGTAATCAATGGGTGATACATATACGTTCTTCCATATGCCTTATGTCCAACGATTTCTTTCTTCTCTAGAATTCTGATAATCGTTGAGACCGTATTATATGCGGGTTTTGGTTCTGGGAATTCAGCCACGATATCTTTGACAAATGCTTCTTTCAACTTCCAAAGAATCTGCATCACCTGTTCTTCTGCTTTTGTTAATTCATACATAACTCAAGTGTTTAGACAAACGTATAACTAATTTTTTAGTTGAACAACTATTTCATTAGTTATTTAACTATTTACTTAGTTAAGTGTATATTTCATTGAGCGAAGCTTTTTCCTAAACATGAGGAAAATCATATGGTATTTCTACTTGAGATATTGAGAGTTACCTACATTTGCTGAAGACCTTTAAACACCAGTTTATGGCAGTCGAACGTAAGTGTTTGCATTGTAACACATGGAACAAAGACAATGATTACTGCATCAAATGTGGAGAACCTGTTTCTCCAATAATCATTGAAGAACGCAGAGAAGAAAAACGCGAGGAAAGGCGCAATAGCACGCCACCGTCAAAACTTGATCTTTTCATAGCAGCTTGGAAGAATTCGAGATTTATTTTGTTACGATGGCTCTATCATATATTGTATACCATCTCGTTTATTTTCGTAGCTATTGCCTCGTTTTTCGCCTGGTTGGCTGCATCTCCCAATGGTTAGGTATAAAGCACATATTTCATTTATTTGTCTGATGCTGGCTTATTTTGCCGTGCGTTATGTGCGCAGTGCTTATGACCTTGCACCTGATTTCGTGCGTTACTATTTAACGGATTTGATGTTTGTCCCTACCATGGGAATTTTCGCATTGATTGTCGTTCGATACTTAAAACGTGATAGCACCATTCGTATTCCTGCATTTGTTGTATTTGTTCAAGTAGTTTTGGTTTCAATGTTTTTTGAATGGTATTTGCCAAATTACAGTGGGAAAGTAGGATGGTATACGGCTGACATGGTCGATGTCCTCATGTACTTCTTCGGTGGTTTTATCTTTTTATTTGCACAAAAAAGGATCTGAAACTCTGACTTTATGTGACCGATTGGCAGAGTATACACTCTTCCAAGAGACAAATTCACAAAAATCTTGTAGCTTTAGGACAATTATTAAAAGCAATCAAAATGAAAAAAGCACTCATATTCTCATTCTTAGTAGGGTTTCTTTTCGTAGGATGTAAAAAAGAAAATGAGGCTGCTGTGCCTACTTGTATTCAAGAACGCTTACAAGCATTTGATTTAAATGAAGCCTGCGGTAGTGGTGCTTCTGTTGAGCGTCATCTTTTTCAGGGGAATCCAGTGTACCTTTTCAACCCAGGTGGTTGTACAGTTGATTCTGTAGAGGTTAGATCTGAAGATTGCGGATTGATGGGGTACCTTGGAGGAACGCTTGGTAATTCAGATATCAATGGTGTGGATTTTTACCTGAATGCCAATTACGACGCAATTGTTTGGGCGAACTAATCGTCTATTGACCTTCTTTTCCAAGTAGTAATGAACTACGATTTCCCGATCCGCAAAATTATACATGTGGATATGGATGCCTTTTACGCTTCTGTAGAGCAGATGGATAATCCTGAACTCAAAGGGAAGCCAATTGCCGTTGGTGGTGGTGCAGACCGAGGTGTTGTAGCCGCTGCGAGTTACGAAGCGCGAAAGTACGGTGTTAAGTCGGCTATGGCCAGTGTTATTGCGAAACGCCGTTGCCCACATTTAATTTTTGTCAAGCCACGTTTTGATCGCTACAAGGAGATTTCTCAACAAATCAGGAGTATTTTCTACGATTACACAGATCTTGTTGAACCACTTTCACTTGATGAGGCATACCTTGATGTTACAGAAAACAAGATTGAGCATCCATCTGCGACAGTACTTGCCGAAGCCATCCGTTTTAGAATCAAACAAGAAGTAGGGTTAAATGCGTCAGCTGGAATCTCGGTCAATAAGTTTACGGCTAAAATCGCTTCAGACATCAATAAACCCAATGGACAAAAGACCATTCCACCAGAGGAATTAATTGATTTTTTGGAGACGCTTCCGATTGAAAAATTTTTCGGTGTTGGAAAGGTAACCGCTGCTAAAATGAACAAGCACGGAATTTTTACGGGGAAACAGTTGAAAGAGCATTCACTTGAATACCTCACACAGTATTTTGGCAAATCAGGGAAACACTTTTATAATATTGTTCGGGGAATACAGCATAGTGAAGTGAAGCCGAATCGTATTCGTAAATCTGTTGCTGCTGAACGGACTTTCAGCAAAGATTTGGGGTCTGAGCATTTTATGTTGGAACAATTAGAAAAGATAGCGGACGAACTAGAAAAGCGTTTGACCCGAAATAAAGTGAAGGGAAAAACAGTGACTGTTAAGTTAAAGTACAGCGATTTCACTCAGCAAACCCGGAGTCGAACAAGCAGTAATTTTATGGGAAGTAAAGAAGAGATTTTCCCTATTGTTAAGGAGCTTATTTATCAAGAGAGACCGAAAAGTGCAGTACGACTCCTAGGTATTTCTATGAGTAAGTTAGATTCAGAAGAAGAAACAAAAAGTGTTTCGGCTCAATTGGAAATAGGGTTCTAGCATTAGTCAATTACCGTATGAGGTACCTTTGAAAGGTCCCAATCTATGACCATTCCTTCGGCAATCTCATCCGCATTTTTTTTACCATAAAGTAATTCGCAGAGGTACAGCGATGCCTCAAAGCTTTTCGCTCCCCCAGCAGACGTAATGACATTTCTATCGTGGACAAAGAGCGTGTTATCCAGCACATTTAGATGTGGAAACATTTCACGCATGGCCTCAATGTCCGCGGGAAAAGTAGTGCAGGCTACATCATTAAGTAAGTCGGCCTTAGCCAATACAAACGCACCGTCGCAATGTGATGTAATATATAGAGCGTTTTCAGCGGTGTGTTTTACAAAGTCAATCATTTTTTCATCATCGAGATCAGTATCCAAATGATGTTCAGCACTGGGAATTACCAGAATATCTATAGAAGGCATTTCGTCTGTAAGGTAATTGAAATCTGGTTGAATTCGCATTCCTTCAAAGGTTGTAATTGTACTGCTGGTATTGGCAACAGTAAAAACATTCATTGCCTTGATACTATCTCTGAAAATAGTGTGCTGATAAATATCGTAGGGTGCAGTTAATTCCGTGTTGAACGTACCATCCATGATGAGAAAGGCAACATTATAGTTGTTGGGATCTAAGCTCATTTCCTTTTCTTCCAAAGTGCTGATCTGATGATCGGTGGGATTGTTTTCTTGACAGCTGAAAACAAGAGTCAAGAGTGATATTGAAATGGTAAGTTTTAGGTAATGCATACAACGAGCAATATAGTTTTAATTGGAGTTATTCATTAGCGCAAAACCCCGACATGGCCAATTAACACCCTTTCCAATTCTTCTTCTGATGAATACTGCAGTCTAAACGTATAGATCGCATCTTGCACTTGTTTTCCATCCATGGTAGCATCCCAGTGTTCGTTTGGATCTTTACTTTCAAAAATGAGTTGTCCCCAACGGTTGTATACTTGCATTGAGTAGTTGTAAATAGCACAATCAAAAGAAGGTTTAAAATATTGGTTGTGCTCGTCATCGTTAGGTGTAATTGTATTCGGCAAGTAAACTGTACAAAAGCACTCTTCACTCGTAACGGAAATCGTATCGAAATCGCTTCCACATGTATTATTTACCTCAACGGTAAACAGTCCGTCTTCATCAACAACGATTGAAGGTTCACTACTCCCATTGCTCCAAAGCACATATCCATCCGCATCACCTACGGAAACTCTGACAGACTTACCCTGGCATCTTAGGATGTCATCCCCAAGTTCTACTGAAGGGATTTTTTGTTCATTGATATAAATCGAATCGCGTGATGCACAACCATTTTCGATGACTTCTACCCAATACGTTCCCCCTTCGCTGGCTTCAAACGTTTCTTGCGTTGAACCATTCTGCCATTGATAACTTCCCTGAGCAGATGATGCGTCTAAAACAATCGTATTGCCTGAACATATATTGGTATCCGTCCCCAAATTAATATTAGGAGAAGGTGTGTAATTCACAAAAATAGAATCTCTATAAACGCAATTTTCTGTTGTAACTTCTACCCAATAGAGCCCTGTTGAATTAGCATTATGTGAGCTATTATTATTCCCGTCTTGCCAAGTGTAAGTCAAGCCATTTATACTTGGGACAAGATTGATAGGATTGCCTGAACAAAGCGTTGTGTCCTCACCAAACAAAGCTGTCGTTGGGCACGGACTATACCAGGTGAGTCCGTTTAGTAATTCACCATTAAAGTCAGAAGGTGTAAACATGTTTCCAACATTTGATTGAGCAAGTGAAGTGGTATTGATTTTTTTCAGTTCTCTATCCTGAGAGAAGAAAAAGTCATTTCCTTTTACAGTGAGTCCTCGAGATGGAAAATAATTGGAACTCCAAATAATTTGAGCTGCAGCGGCAAATGAAAGGTCTTGGCTATAGAAACGAGCAAATTGCCCAGGTTGACCATCAAAAAAGTACAGCACGCCATTATCACCAATAGTCATTGCATCTGCTTCAACGCCGGGGTTAAATGTTCCAACCAACGTGGTATTCAGGGTATTTGTATCCACACGAAGAATGGACTCCGAAGAATAGTTGGAAGGTGGACTACCATCAAGGCTGGCAGCGACATACAGTTCATCATTCGTTCGATCGTATGCAATCGCTTCACACATGAAAACCGTACCAGAAGAGATTGTGGGAACTCCTAGATTCGTGTAATCTCCGTTAAGATTGATTTTTCCAAGTTCTGGAGGAAAAGATTGAGAAATAGTGTAAAAGCACTGATTGGGTTCACACCAGGTAAGTTTATTTACCCCTTGACTGGGACCGAGCCCATTAACTGCTTGCCAAGGAACTGCCTGACCAGTGTTTTTGTTAACCTTCATCAAGATATTGTCAGCGACACCAATAAGGGTGTCATCGAAAGTTTGAGAACGGACTTCTTTGATCAAGAAGAGAAAGGCAATTGCTAAGTAAGCGTATAGTGGTTTCATTCTTTCTTAAAGATCGGGAAATTTATCCGCTAAAGACAAATTAAATTCGAGGACATTATGGGTAACCTAATCAGTTATGGTCGATGCAGCCAGAAAACAATAGCTGTTTCATTTGAACGCAAGAGTTTCTTTTCAGGTGGTTCGTCTTCGAAATAGTAATCAAAAGAACCACCTCCTAAAAACATATCAGTAAAACTATAAGGAGGAAGTACAGTTGTCCCAGGGTCGTAGTAATTCGCTTCCCCATAAACAAAGCTTTCCACAACAAGCGTGTCTGTTGTATTATTAATCACACCAGTATTACTCGTCTTGACTTCTCCGCCTGCACTTTTCTCGTTGTCCAATTCGTAATTGACACTTCCGAAAACATCCAAATGTTCAATGGTATAGTCTTGATTGATGACGAGTATTCTTGTCGTCATACTTTTGACTGCGACAGCTGCGAAAAATCCAGCGATGAGGCCAGCAACAAATCGCACTTTAAGGTTGAACTTTGTTTTCAACAGTAAGTAGCATGCCCCGAAGAGCGCTAAGGCAACGCACAATGCAATTAAGTTAACCGTTGTCGTTGTAAAGACCATTCTCTTTTTTAGTTTTAGAACTGAAGATAAACAAAAGGTGGTTGCTCGGCGCCAATAGCCTGATAAACGAAGAAAATAATAATGGCTACGGCAAGTACTTGCACGTAAACAGGTAATAAAGTGTACTCACGTTCTACGAAACGTTTGAGTTTATTCGGCAACCAGTGCACGATAAAACCAGCTAGCATAATCCAGAAAACAGCTTGATAGTTATCCAGTACTTTTACGAAAGCATCCCATGTAAAATTGAAGTTATTCCAAATCTGTCCGAGCATTTTGCCTGGAAGCTTTTCGGCTTCTGTTGTGGAGATTCCCTCGCTTGTTCTAGCCTCGTCAAGTTTAAACCAAATACGTGTAAATGTAATAAAGTTGAAGGTTAAAAAGACCTTCCAGAAAGTCGCTACCCAGTGTTTACTCTTCTCATAAAAACTGATTTTACGCCAGTATTTATAAATCAATAGCGCACAGCCATTCATTGCACCCCAAATCACAAAGTTTTCACTGGCGCCATGCCATAAACCGCCAATGACCATTGTGATGATGAGGTTTAAATCACGGTGGACATATCGCTTAAAGTCTTTTATGGTAAGAAGTCCGATAATATAAACAACGGTCAGACCGGCATAGACATACAGTAATTCCCACCATTGGGTAATAAAGAGGAGGAAAAGGAAGATGAAAAATATAGCAATGTATGAACCAATGCTTCCTGTTCTGTTTCCTCCGAGTGGGATGTAGAGATAATCCTTCAACCATGAGCCGAGTGAAATATGCCAACGCCGCCAGAAATCGGCCACACTAATTGCTTTATAGGGCGAATTGAAGTTCTTCTTTAGCTTGAATCCCATGAGGCGAGATAAACCAATGGCAATATCGGTGTACCCAGAAAAGTCTGCGTAGATATGCAATGAATAGGCCCACATGGCCAGTACACTGACAAAGCCTGGATAGTCCTCTGGTACGAATACAATTTTGTCAATGAAGTGCATGACAAGAAAATCCGCAATCACAATTTTCTTGATCAAACCTTTTACGATTTGAATGACGGCCCAGCTGAAATCATTTTTGTTGAGGAAGAAAGGTTTTGTTACCTGAGGAATAAAGTCACGAGCTCTTACAATTGGACCCATTACCAGTTGAGGGAAGAAGGTGACGAAGAAGGAATAATGAAAGAAATTCTTTACCGGTTCAATTTCCTTTCGGTAAATATCTACGACATAACTGATGTTCTGAAACGTAAAAAACGACACACCGACAGGGAGTAATATTTTCTCCACAAATGTGTCCTCTCCAAAGAATCCATTTCCAAATTGCGCGAAGTGATTAACCAGCTCAACAGTGCC
The DNA here is from genome assembly GCA_002427735.1 of Flavobacteriales bacterium UBA6051. Classification (GTDB taxonomy): domain Bacteria; phylum Bacteroidota; class Bacteroidia; order Flavobacteriales_D; family Crocinitomicaceae; genus UBA4466. The sequence continues at coordinate 215,252 of DIYP01000016.1, read as the reverse complement.
ATGATTTGTGCCAAAGGCTTCGTTAATCGTGAGTATTAGATCATTGTAAGAGTCGGTGAAAAAGTAGGCATATTTGAAGTAACCTAGTATTAATAAGTTGAATATTGCGGAAATTGCGATAATCCACTTCCTGGCAATACTACTGTCTAACTTGAAAATAGTTCTTCCCAGAAAGTAATTGACCGTGATACTGAGGCCAAGTAATAACACGTAGAGTCCTGAAGTCTTGTAAAAGAAGAATACACTGACAGCCGTGAGGAAAATACTGCGTACTAACTTCCGCTGGTTAAGGAAAGAGAAAACGACCATCACCAGCAAAAAGAACAGCCAGAAGTCCAGTTTCGTAAACACCAAAGAACTACCATCTCCTACTTCAAAAGAGAAGATGCTCTGTAAACGCTCAAGTGGAAGATATGAGTAAATATTATCCATCTAGCTACAGCGGTGTTAGTTTATTTTCCATTTGATCCATGTACTTGAGGAAGGCATCAATATATAGGTCGCCCTTGAAATGATATCCTACCGAAGTAAAGTGAATTAAATCAGAACGCATTAGCTTGTTATTTTTCCAGGTTCTGCTGGATCCTAAGCCCCCCATGATTCCATACATGTCCCAAACTGCCATATCATATTCTGCGGCTAGCTCCTCAATAACATCTCGTTCTCTAGCGATATTTTTATTCAAATATTTTCTTCGATAGTAAGAATCATTTGGAACTGTTAAAAGTAGTGCGCAGTCAGGGTTAGCCCGGAGAGCCATCTGCATCATTTTTTCCAAATTTCGCTTATAGACCTGTGGGTCAAATTTTGCGTAAGGCACGTTTCCGTCGTTTGTCCCAACAGAATAAGCAAAGAAATCGGGTGGGTAGGACTTCAATTGCTCTTCGAAGCGGACATTGTCCAAATATGTATAAAGTCCTGCTCCATTGATTCCAATGGCCGTGTATGATATTCCAGGACGATCATTCATCATCAAAAAGCCATAAATCTCAAGTTCAGGAGCGTATCCACCTGTTCGGGCAAATTGAAGATTAAATGTATCAATGGGATCAGTAAAAAAGATATCCGTGCATCCCAGGTCAGGATCATGCTCAGTCCTTTCTACAAGTAGTTCATCCTTTCCAAAGTGCATCCAGTAAGGAAATTCTCCCTTATTATGGAATATGCGTAAATGCGTCATTGGTGGCTTAACCGTGGTTCGGTCATGTTTAAATCGAATAGTGATGATTGAGTCAGCACAAGTAACAGCTGCGCCTAGAATTCCGTAATCGAAATTTATTTTTCTGGGTTTATGAACAACACTTCGATAAGGAGTCCAACGATTTGGAGAGGAAAATTCATAATTCCCAGGATTGTTAGTCTTAGCCAGATCGAAAGGGAAGACCCAGCCGCGCTCTCCTGTCAATCCCTCCCAACGGGTCTGCATGTATGTTCTGACGTCATGCGTGTAGATATCCGCCTGAAGGTGAGATCCACCAATATGGTACATGTTCAGCTTACCCTCTTGTTTGTCAATCATATGGATTAACTTCTTGTATAAAGTTTCAAAGTTGGGACTGTCTTTTGAGTGGAATCGGTAGTTATTCTTTTCGTAAACCACAAATGGATAAACAGATCGCATGGAAGTATCCATATCGCGAAAATCATGAAAATGATAGTTGCTAAGAGAGTCATCTGGTGAATTGATCAAAGTGTTCGTAGATAGCGAATCTTGCGCCAAGATAATTCCTGAGGCAAGAAGACTATATACTATGACCAATACCATTTTCATCTACGGAGTATTCTTCCATTTAGCGTATTCTGCAATCAATGCGTTGTAGAATAATTGAGAGGCGAACTTTGCCCCAGCATTGGTGAAGTGAATGTAATCTTTTCCAGCTAGCCCTTTTTCGACCCAAGCCGGCATGGAATTCTTTCCACCCATCGCTGCATACATATTCCAGTAGCCCGCTCCTGTGGCGATTGTCATTTTTCGTAGCTCTTCAACAAAGTAGGGCAGGAATGGATAGGTCTCGTAAATCTGATCTTCCAAATGTGACATGTCACTTGGGCCAATAACCACTACCATTGCATCAGGATTCATCTCTTGTACATACTTAATGTATCTGCGGAACATTCGAACACTTCCGTCAACGTCTGAGCTATCTTTATGCAGATGGACTGAGTTTCCGCCAAATTGCATAATAACCAATTTGGTATTGAGTTCAGCATGCATTGCTTTGATGGTATTGTATTTTATCCCTCCAAGAACATTCGCACTTGTACCACGCATTCCAATGTTAGATACTTGCACTCCATAGTCACCTTCAAGTGAAAAAGCACAGATGTTCGGGCTGATTTTTCCGCTAAACTCATACTTCAGTTTTCCAGGGGTAGAAGCGAAGGATAATTTCATGGTATGCTGTGCCCCGTCGGCAATAAGTTCTTCTTCGTGAATGAGTGCATCATCTTTATACACCTTAAGCATTACTGGAGTGACACAATCATTGTAGTACATTTTTACATTGTTGAACGTTCGAGCACGTGTGTAGGCAGACCTCGAAGGTTCAATTTCAATCCAACCACTTTGCATAGCCATTGTGTCCAGGTCAATACTATCAGCGATGTATTCAGGGGTAAAGCGAGAAGCAGAGGCCATTGCCCCGTATTTTCGGCTTTCCAGTTTTCCTCCTCCAAAACACGTGAACCGCTCAAAATTTTCAGAATAGTTTTGTTTGAAAGTGATCGTACTATATACGTTAGTGGCAGGAATCAGCCCCGGACCATATCCTCCAAACTGATCTTGAACCTTTTGACGAATATAACTGGTCATTCGGTCTCCTTCGATCTGTGAATCACCATAGTGCAGAATAGAGATTTTTTCCTTGTTGGACGCTACTGTACTAATAGTTTCAAAGAATGCATGGAGTTGTTGTTTACCCGCTTCATTGGTTTGTAGTTCTGTGGAGGCATTTTCGCTTACTTCACCACCGTTTGGAGCACCTAAACTACCATCAGATCCATTCGCATGTGTTAAAAGAGGATCGGTAGCATTCATGGTAGTATCTACAGATGCGATGATATCGGAGATATCTGCCTTTTCTTGCTTTTTGGGGTGAACAAACTTTTCTGTAGTAAGGAAACTAAAGTTCAAATTATTGACTCTCCAACCGTCTTCTGGTGTCACGAGCATAATGCTGCCAAGAAGCACCATGATCGCGGCAATGTACAATGCAACATGAAAACCCTTAATTTCCTTCACAGTTCTTACGTAGAATCTTGTAAAATTAAGCTTTGAGAGATGTAAAACGAATACCGTCTAGCACTATTTATCAAAAGTTAACAGGGGATAACTCAGCTAAACATGAAGATTTGTTTTTCGTTGAAGCTCATTTACAGATCAAAAATGATTTTTTTAATCGATTATATGGGGTGCTTACCAGAATAATGTAACTTTAAGAACAAACCTATAAAACGCATCGAATGAAGAATTTTGTTAAAATTGGAGCAGTTTCAGCATTGGCCGTATTGGCGCTTGCCTCTTGTAAAAAAGAATACAATTGCTCCTGTACATTGGATGGTCAACCAAACACTTCTTTTCAATATCAAATGTCAGAAGAAGCGGCGACCGCTGCATGTGCCTCAGATGAGTTTTTATTACAACAGGAGAATCCAACAAGTATTGTTGCCTGTTCAATTGATTGATAGTCAAACTTATTTTACTTGAGCTATCCAGATGGATAGCTTTTTTTATGGAATAGAATGGAAAAATATACAAATGACCTTATTCGTGAATCGTCACCTTATTTGCTGCAACATGCGCATAATCCTGTGAATTGGGTGGCATGGTCCGAAGATGTCTTTGAGCGCGCAAAGCGAGAAAATAAACTGGTACTTATTAGTGTTGGTTATTCGTCATGCCATTGGTGTCATGTAATGGAGCATGAGTCATTTGAAGATGAAGAGGTAGCGGCACTAATGAATAAGTTCTTTATCAATGTGAAGGTAGACCGAGAGGAACGGCCAGATGTTGATCAGGTGTACATGACGGCAGTTCAATTAATGACCCAACAAGGCGGGTGGCCGCTAAATTGTTTTACAATGCCAGATGGAAGTCCTGTGTATGGTGGCACGTATTTCCAGAAAGAGAATTGGATGCATATTCTACGCTCTTTGCAACATGCTTTTGAGAATGAAGAAGAAAAGTTAGTCGAATATGGTGAAAACTTAAAAAAGGGTGTGGCCGCTAGTGAGTTGATCACGCAGAAACAATCAAACTTTATCTTCGAAGAAAAGAAACTTCAGGAGCTCATGCTGCGTTGGTCAAAAAACTTTGATCGTCAACAGGGTGGGAACAGCCGCGCTCCAAAATTTCCACTTCCTAGCAACTTTGAGTTTTTGCTTGATTATGCTCTGAATGAAGGTGATGAAACGGTAGAATCGTACGTTGAACTATCACTCGATAAAATGGCAATGGGAGGAATCTACGACCAGGTGGGTGGTGGATTTTCTCGTTATTCCGTTGATATGTTATGGAAAGTACCGCATTTTGAAAAGATGCTGTATGACAATGGTCAGCTCCTCAGTCTTTATGCTCAAGGATACCGAAACTTTAAAAAGCCGATGTATAAAAAGGTGATTGAGCAAACGGTTGAATGGATGGAGCGTGAGATGTTGGATGAAAGTGGAGCTTTTTATGCTGCACTCGATGCTGATAGTGAAGGGGTAGAAGGGAAGTTTTACGTTTGGAAAACACAGGAATTAGAAGAAGTTCTCGGAAAGGATTATAAATGGGTAAAAGACTATTACTCCTTGAATCAGCGTGGATATTGGGAGGATGGGAATTATATTCTCCTTAGAGTTGAATCAGACAAGGCCTTTGCTGAAAAGATGAACTGGGAGCAAGAAGAGTTAAGCCTTAAAGTTGACAAAGTAAATGATTTGCTTTTGAGTGCACGTTCCGGACGCGTGCGTCCTGGATTGGATGATAAGTGTTTGACATCGTGGAATGCAATGGCGCTCAAAGGGCTTTGCGATGCTTATGTAGCTTTCGAAAATGACCATTTTAAATTGCTAGCTCTTCGTAATGCGAAATGGTTACTTGAACATCAGATGAAAGAAGATGGAAGTCTTTGGAGAAGCTATAAGAAAGGAGTTTCTTCCATCGATGGCTTTCTGGAAGATTACTCGCATGTAATTGCCGCTTTTATAGCGTTGTACGAAATGACTTTCGATGAGGACTGGCTGCATCGTTCTAAGCAACTTGTTACATACGTTGAAAAGCACTTCTATGATGCAAATTCTGGGATGTTTTTCTTTACCGCACAGGATACAGAATTGATTGCGCGTAAGATGGAAATAAATGACAATGTTATTCCATCGAGTAACTCGGTGATGGCAAGAAACCTATTTTATCTTGGAAAGTACTTTCATGATCCCAGCTACATAAATATGGCAAAACAAATGTTAGCCAATGTATATGATGGGATGGAGATGTATGGTTCCGGTTATTCAAATTGGGGGATGCTCTTGAATCATTTTGTTTACGGGTTCTATGAGTTTGTTATTCTTGGAGATGACCAGCAAGTAACAAGTGACGTAAGAAGCTTACGTTCGCCGAAAGTATTAGTAGCTCGGAGTACCGGAGATTCTACGTTGCCCATATTTGAACATAAAGAGCGACAGGAGGAAACAATGATCCATGTCTGTACCGAAGGGACCTGTTTTCTACCCACTTCAGATGTAACGGAAGCGCTGAAACAGGTTATTCAATAAGTAGATTTAATAACATTTTTACCAACCAATGGGTTTGGTTTCCTTATTTCGTTTCTTTGTCTGGTGAAATACATCCTTATTCTTTTCGTACTTTTTGCCGTTAATGCTTTTTCTCAGGTTCTTGATAACCGCATGGGTGAAGCTTTTACAGACAAGCCTTTCTTCAATGAAACGTTTGTCAAGGAGAATAAGCTGAAGCGTTTGGAAGGCTACTTTGTTTATAAGAAACAAGGTGAATTGATGCGTGATACCAAGTACAAATATTCCTATGAATTCGATCGAGAGGGACACCTCATTTCGACATTTGAAACAAGAAAGGATGACGGCACCAAGGATACAACATGGAATCAGTATGAATATGATGCGTTGAATAATTTGATTGTGCATCGAAAAACGGATAGTGAGGGCTTCACTTCGGTTCATTATGATTATGACAGCTTAGGTAGGGTGATTTATGAGGAATATACCCGCGATTATATCGATTCCTCAAGTAACATGATTTCGCGATCGCTCACGTTTAATCAAGAAAGAAGCACATATGCTGATTTTGACAAGCAAACCAAACGGACAAGGTATAACAACTATGATTTGCCTTATCTCGATGAGTTTTTTAATTACAATGAGCTTGGGTATTTAGTGGAAAGAACAGAGCGGATCAAAATGACTTCTACCATCTACACTTATTCCTATGAATACAACGAACAAGGAAAACTAGCTGCTATTCGAAAGGCCAGTAATCGCCAGGAAGGATACATGGAGGAGATGCTTTTTAAGTATGACGAGTTGGGTAACCTCATTGAAAAACACCTGTACAAAAACGGTGTGTTTACTACCGATATTCAAATCATTTATAATAGTAAATCGCGATTATTGGCCACAGTAATTACGCGACAAGTAAGCACAGGTTTTATGATGATTCTGCGCTTCAAGAATTATGAATTTTTCGATTAGCTAGTGTATTCTGCCTTTAATGGCATTGCCGACAGAGGCCTCTAAACTCCGGAACTTGAAGTCAAGCGCTTTACGAATCTTACTGTTATCATATTTTCTATTTCCAAAGAGACTATTCACTGTTTCTTTCGTCATAGATGATCTACGAGAAGAAAAAAGAAAGAAGAAGTATAGAATTCGTCGAGCGGAATTTACCATGAATCTGCTAGCTTTTCGCGTTGGCTTTTTTACATTCAGCTGTTCTGCGATTTCTTCCATTAGCGTCTGAAACGACTGATTACTGCCAATACAGAGAAACCGCTCTGCTGAAATATCGGAGTCCATAAGTCGAATCATAATTTCCGCAACATCCCGTGCATCAACAGTTGCGTTAGAGCCAGGAGGATAGAAACTTACCCCTTTGTTAAGTGTTCTAAATAAGGTTAGTGAACTATCATTCCAATTACCGGCGCCTACAATGACACATGGGTTAACAATGACGGCGTTTAAACCTTCCTCAATTGCCCGCCATACTTCTTTTTCTGCTGAATATTTGGATACACTGTAGCCACTTGTGGTCGGAGTGTTTTTCCATGGTGTTTTTTCATCGATCAAATCACCTTCACTTCCGCCAATGGCGGCCGTAGAACTTACATGGCAAAACTTAACAACATTCTTTCCAAGTGCTACATTTACCATGTTTGCCGTTCCTTCACGATTAACTCGTATGAGGGTATTAAAATCTCTACGGTGAAAAGAAACGAGCGCTGCACAATGATAAACATATGAGCAACCTTCCATCACTTCCTCAAGGAAAGGGATGTCGAGAATATTTCCTTTTATCCAATCGATAGAGGCAAAGCGCTGTGCGCCATTATCAGGGTCATAGTATTGGAATAGGCGTTCAGTTTGTTTCAACTTTTCGTCGGAGCGATAAATGGCGCGAATAGAGACCGAATTTTCAGTCAACTGAAACAAAAGATGAGCTCCCAAAAGTCCGGTTCCTCCTGAAACAAAAATCACATTGCTAAATTACAATCTTTGGAGGAACGACCACTAATTAAATTGAATGCTTCATTCATCATCTACGAATATTTTTGTTGCATTGATTAATATTGCACATTGTTCAATTATCAAAGAATTTGTAGTGAAAAAGGTGCCTGTTGTATCTTTGTATCATGAAGCTATTGACTGTACTGCTACTACTTACAATCGGCGGACTCATGACATCTTGCACATCTGAATACGAGGAATGCCTTGTTCAGGGGCTTGCTTTGAGAAATCAACTTGCACTCGTGGAGCAAAGCTATTCTGTTGTATCAAATGAAGAACTCGTTAACGAGATGGAGTCCATCAAAAATGAAATTAACTTCCTGGCAAAAGTTTCAGGGAACGAGGAATTATTTCTCAAGCAGGTTTTTGAAGATTAAAGGGCTAGTTCTTTATTTGGATCCCAGTAATGCGATTTGAAATTGAGGATTTTGTCATCTTTCACTTCAATCCCTTCATTTTTGAGTAATTCTTCCATCATCGTAGGAGTGGCGAAATGCATTTTTCCTGATAGAAGTCCATTTCGATTCACCACGCGATGTGCAGGGACATCAGGGTAGACTCCAGCACCATTCATGGCCCATCCCACAACCCGACTCGAACGTGGTGTGCCCAAGTATCGCGCAATTGCTCCGTAAGAGGTAACTCGTCCCTTTGGAATTAGTCGAACTACATCGTAAACATCAGCAAAAAAACGGTCGTGCTTCCCTTCAATATTTTTCATTTAGGAAAGGTACAAAAAGTAGTGTTAGAAGTAGCCATTAGCTGATAACCACGTCCAGCCAAATGCGCTCATATCAGCACCTGTTGCACTTCCATTTTGAATCGTACTCAATGCACTGTTCTGGTCGGAAGTTGGAACTGGACAAGTGCCGTTACCGGCATCATACGATTGCGTATAGACATTTACTGTGGTAAATTGGCAACCGTTAAAGACCAACACCGGACTTCCGTTAATTACGTTCGTAAGTGCATCCGTACTCGCTGTATTACAATTATTTGTGTAAGACGCTCTTAGTTTTATGTTTCCATTAATAATGGTATTGGAGACAGAACCCTGGGCGCCGGATTTGAAATCAGCGTTCACTTCGTTTCCTTGATCATTGATGATAGTACCGTTTGTTAGAGAGAACATCCCATTCGTATTGAGCGAGCCTTCTGGCCCGTCAACTTCCAGTCCCTCGTCGCTATATTGATCACGTTTACAAACAATAAAATTATCTACCGCACCATCATAGCCTTGATCAATGTCAATACCATCATCACCAAAAATACCTACTGCGATATTGCTAACATTTACGGTACCTCCAAAGAATTCAATTCCATCATCAAGTGTTGCAAAGATTTCAATATTGGAGATTTGGGTACCTGAACCAACTGCGGCTAAAGTTAAACCATTGACCTCATTACCTGCACCGATGAGTGTTCCTCCATGTCGAATGGAAACATAATTCATACTTCCTGAATTGTCTAGTGGATCATTACCACCATACTCGCTATAGGAATTCCCTGGAAGAAGTCCTTCAACATTGCTCGTTTGAAGATTATTCGGGTCAGAAATGGGGGCATTTCCGAGAATTATTACTCCTCCCCACAAACCGACATCCTGAATGGTCAGGTTAGACCCAGAAGTCGCTCCTAGTTGAATATCATCATTTATCGATGTGAAAATAATCGGTTGGGTTGCTGTGCCATTGGCAATTAGTTGACCACCTTGTGCTACGATTAGATTTGTCGCTAACGATCCTGTTCCGTTATCAGCTTTAATAATGGCACCGGGTTCAATTGTAACGGTCACACCATTTTCAATGATAACATTTCCAGCCATTCGGATGACACAACTTGCTGGCCATGTTTCATCTGCTGTTATGGATCCAGACTTAATGATGTATCCACCTGTGCAATTATTTCCGAGGCATGAATAATCACAAGTACCATTGTTTTGAGTGGCGTTTGGATCGAAGTTGCAGGCAATTGGATCTGTGCATCCAGGCGTCTGACAAGCTGAAACTCCTAAGAACAATAATAATCCAACAATGGATTTCAAGACAAGTTTTCGACTGATCATAATAGCTGATTTTCAGCGAATTTACGACAGTTTGGTTGTGCCTAGATTAAAAAGATGTTATGAAAGAATTAACAGTAAAAAAACTACTCTACTGTTACAGATTTCGCTAAGTTTCGCGGTTGGTCAACGTTGCAATTGCGCATCACTGCTATGTGGTATGACAATAACTGAAACGGAATCGTTGCAAGCAACGGAACCAAATGCTCGTCTGTTTCCGGAATTTCAATAACATGATCCGCAATAGCGGTTACTTGAACATCACCCTCCGTTACTACAGCAATGATCTTCCCCTTGCGCGCCTTTACTTCTTGGATATTACTTACCACCTTTTCGTAAGAAGTCCCTTTTGTAGCAATCACAAAAACAGGCATTGCTTCATCAATAAGTGCAATTGGCCCATGTTTCATCTCAGCCGCCGGATATCCTTCTGCATGTATGTATGAAATTTCTTTCAGCTTTAATGCGCCTTCAAGCGCTACTGGGAACGAACTACCGCGACCTAAGTACAAAGCGTTTGACGCATTCTGATATTGTGCTGAGATGTATTTAATCTTGTCATTCTTATCCAGTACTTGCTGCACCTTTTGTGGAATTGCTTCTAACTCAGAAAGCATTGTTCTGAACTTGGATTCACTAATAGAACCCTTACGCTTCGCCAATGAAAGAGCCATGAGTGTCAATACCGTTACCTGAGCAGTAAATGCTTTTGTAGAGGCAACGCCAATTTCAGGACCGGCATGAGTGTACGAACCAGCATCGGTGATTCGAGAAATCGACGAACCAACAACATTACATATACCAAGGATGGTTGCACCTTTTGCCTTTGCTAATTCTAGCGCTGCAAGTGTGTCTGCAGTTTCTCCCGATTGAGATACTGCAATGACAACGTCATTCTCCGTTATAATTGGATTTCTGTATCTGAATTCACTCGCGTATTCAACTTCTACATTGATGCGTGCTAAATCCTCAAATAAATATTCACCAACCAGACAGGCGTGCCATGATGTTCCACAAGCAATCATGATGATTCTATTCGAATTCACCATTTTTTGCTCATATTCTTTAATTCCACCAAGTGAAACCCATCCTTGAATAGCGTTCATTCGCCCTCTAAAGCAATCTTCAATGGAACGTGGTTGCTCGTGAATTTCCTTTAACATGAAATGATCGTACCCTCCTTTCTCCAAAGCTTCAAGATGAAGCTCAAGCTCTTGTACATATGGTGTCTTTTCCACATCATCAATGCCATAGAGTTTCATTTCTTCTCCAGCACGAAGCACGGCAATTTCTTCATCGTTCATGTACACTACTTTTTTGGTGTACTCAACAATTGGAGTAGCATCTGATGCGAGGTAAAAATCACCATCGTGACCAATTCCGACAACTAACGGACTGCTTTTTCGGGCAGCAATAATTTTGTCAGGTTCACTTTTTGAAATAACCACAATTGCGTAGGCGCCAATTACTTGTTGTAATGCGAGACGAACAGCTTCGCCTAGTTTCGTTTTCGAATTTTTTCGAATATCATTGATCAAATAACACAATACCTCAGTATCGGTTTCACTTCTAAAAGTATACCCCTTATTTAGCAATTGATGTTTGATGGCATCATAATTTTCAATGATACCATTGTGAATGATTGCTAAATCTTCGTCTTCGGAGTAATGTGGATGCGCATTAACATCGTTAGGAGCACCGTGAGTTGCCCAACGCGTATGACCGATCCCTGCATTACCAGAACGGTCTTTTTCTTCTGTGAACTCTTCTAAATTGGCTACTTTACCCTGCTTTTTATAGATGTTCAGACTTGTTTCATTCAACAAGGCAATACCGGCGCTATCATAGCCTCTGTATTCCAGTCTTTTAAGTCCTTTAACAATAATAGGGTATGCTTCTTTCTCTCCAATATAGGCTACGATTCCACACATAGTTGATCAATTAGAATTCGGTGTAAAGTATGTATAATTTCGGTTGCAACTTATTTGTTGTTTGCGGTCCATTGAAAATAATGCGATCCGCAGAAGTATTATATAATATAGGAGAAAAAACTAATCGCGTGGTAGTAATTTCACCGCTTACAACGGCTTGTACATAATTTCGTAAATCCACTTCAAAACTCTTTCGGAAATCACTGTAAGAAGCATCGGCATTTACTCCAAACAACTGAGTAGATCCCTCTTCCAAGATAGTCGCTACGGAAGCATCAAACCCTGGGGTGAAGGATGTTGCAGAATGATAGTCGACGGGTAATTCTAAAATAGCTTTATGAACCACCGAGTTGCTCGGGATGTTGCGAAGTCCAGGAATTTCTACAACCGCTCTTGTGCCGAATGACTGGGAATAGAATTGCTGCTGTCCTAGTGTTGAATCGGCCAGAATATTCTGAACTTTCAGGGCAGTTCCGTCCACGTCGATATCTACATGATTGAAGTCAGCACAACTAGAGTTAATTAGAAAGTCAAACTCTTTTGGAACACCATGCTGACGATAATAAATGGTCAGTTTAGAGGCAGGATCGTTCAGATTAAAGTACGAAACAGTTCCTTCTCCAACCGATTGAACATTGTTTGTTTTGATGTGCAATCCCTTGAAGTAAGAAAGAAAAGCATCATTGTCCACAAAATTACTTGTCAAAGCGGCATCGTACATCATTTGTTCAGCAAAAGCTGGGTCCAATTGAATGCGCAATTGAGGAGAATTGAGTGTATCACCACCAACAACTGTGAGTTTGTCTTTATCCATTTCAACCAGACTGAACCCTGGTCGAACAAGATCAGTAGCGCCAGTGGCAACAGTTGAGAACGAGTAGTACGCTGAGTCAGTTTCATCCACGTCATGCAAATCTTCCATGATCTCATACACTTCAACCGTCTGAAAACTAGGTTCGCCATATGCTCCTATGTATTCTAACGCAAGTACGAATGAATCTACGGTAACCACAGATAAATTACCAAAATCCGGGTTTAGTCCTGAAAGTCTGAACTGCGTATAAAACTCTGCATTATACTTACCAAAAACAGGATCAACATAAGAGCCAAGCAATCCGAAAGCGGCATTGTCGGTAATGATAGAATCTGGCAAATAAGAAAAGGTGTAAAGGCTAAACGTATCTGTTCCACCAGAAGCAAGTATTTGGTTTTGCTCGATGGTATTCTGGCCAATTATATTGTCTTCCTTTCTGCACGAAACAATGAGAAATATGCTGAATAAAAAAGTAGCGGAAAGTATAAGACCTTTCCGCCACATTAATGGTTGAATACGATTCATTTTATATGAGAACTTCTGCATCAATTACTTTATCCAAAAATTCCGAAACTTCTTTGATGAGATTCTCTTCGGCAACAAAATCCAGTTTTTCACAATCGGCCGCTTCAAAAATTGCTCTCAATTCCGGAGGTAATTCTTCACTTCCAACGCTTAAGCCGTCTACATATTTTGTAACCGCCTTTGAAATGTTCTCAAAACTTGGTTCTGCAAAATCATTTGCCACGTCTTCGTCGAAGCCGTCAAATTTAAGTTTTTCAGCAAGTCTTGCGTCCCAATTATTGTTAAACCCATCATTGTACATGTTGTACACCACTTTCGTATTAGCAAAGTGAGGGTCGTCTTTATAAAGTTTTTTAATGTAAAGTGGCATCAATGAAGTCATCCACCCGTTACAGTGTATCACGTCTGGTTGCCATCCTAGTTTTTTGACAGTCTCCAAAACACCGCGACAGAAGAACATTGAACGTTCATCGTTGTCAGCATGCTCTACATCGTTTTCATCAGCAGTTGTTGATTTACGCTTAAAGTACTCTTCATTATCAATGAAGTACACCTGCATGCGTGCTGCTGAAATAGAAGCTACTTTGATGATCAATGGATGATCAGTATCGTCAATAATCAAATTCATCCCTGAAAGACGAATTACCTCATGAAGCTGATGTCTTCTTTCATTTATTACTCCAAAACGCGGCATAAAAACGCGAATCTCTTTTCCTCCTTCTTGAACCCCCTGCGCTAAGTTTCGTGCAGTTGTCGAAACCTCAGATTTTGGTAAAAATGGTGATATCTCTTGCGAGATAAAAAGTACTTTCTTTTTCTCCATGAAATTTTTATTGGTAAAAAACGAATACAAAAATATAGAAAAAAAAGCGGAACTTCAACAAAAACGGATAGTTTTGTCCCGTTCAATTCTCAGTTAAATGAAGGATTTAGAGGTGTTTTCGACGGTGCGTTCGCTTCGCGAAAGATTAGAATCGAAACCAAAGGATGCCAAGGTAGCATTCGTGGCGACAATGGGGGCATTGCATCATGGCCATATCGCTTTGGTGAAAGAGGGATTCTCTATGGCTGAGACTGTGGTTGTAAGCATTTTCGTTAACCCAAGCCAATTCAATAACCCGGAGGATTTAGAAAAGTATCCGAGATCCTTAGAGCAAGATATTGAGCTCTTGAAAGCCGCAGGAGATGTTATTGTGTTTGCGCCTCCGGTGGAAGAAGTGTATCCTGCAGAATATCAAGAGTTGGAGTTGGATTTAGGAAATCTTGAAACAGTGATGGAAGGAACATTTCGTCCCGGGCATTTCAAGGGAGTAGTCAATGTTGTTAAACGCTTTTTCGATATTATCGAACCTGATTACGCGCTTTTTGGGATGAAGGATTTTCAGCAGTTATCTGTCATTCAATTCATGGTAGAAACGCTTCGGGTTCCTGTTGAAGTGGTTGGTTGTGAAACAGTCAGAGAACCTTCAGGTCTTGCTAGCAGCAGTAGAAATAAAAGACTTTCTGAATCAGAACTGAAGGATGCCGAGTACATCTTTAAGACGATAAGTCATGCTCGTTCACTTGTTCAAGATCAAACACCGGTGGAAGTAAGGGCGTCTGCCATAGCCTACCATGAAGAATCACCGTTGAAATTGGAATACCTGGAAATCGTAGACCCGAGAACATTAATGCCCATAGAGGAGTGGGTAGAAGGCGCAAGAATATGCATCGCAGCCTTTTGTGGTGGTGTAAGGCTAATCGATAATGCTGCCCTGATCGAATAGGCTATTCTTTCTTAAAAATACGCTAACTTTGAACGGTAATCAGACCAGAAAATGTTGATACAAGTAGTAAAATCTAAAATCCATCGTGCCCGCGTAACGCAGGCGGATTTGAACTATATTGGTAGTATAACTATTGATGAGGCGTTGATGCGCGCCGCGAATATCATTGAAGGTGAACGCGTGCAAATTGTCAATAATAATAATGGCGAGCGTTTGGAAACCTATGTTATCAAAGGAGAAGAAAATTCAGGTGTCATTTGTTTGAATGGAGCTGCAGCTAGACGTGTGGCAGTGGGGGATAGTATCATCATTATTGGTTATGGCTTCATGGATTTTGAAGAAGCCAAATCGTTCAAACCATCATTGGTTTTTCCGAACGAAGAAACAAACTTAATTGATTAACTCGTTGAAGGGTAAGCTTTTTAAGATTCTGAAGATTGTTCTCCCAATAGGAATTGGGGTTTACCTCACATGGTATTTTTTTAGCGGACTGACAGATAAGCAAATTGATCAAACGAAAAACGCTTTTTTTGAAGCGAACTACTTTTGGATCTTATTGGGTGTTATAGTGTCTTTTTTAAGTCACTTAAGTCGCGCATACCGTTGGCGGTTTTTATTGGATCCACTGGGGTATAAACCAAAGTTGTCAAATGCCTATCATGCAGTAATGTCTGGTTATGTGATCAATTTCACCGTACCTAGATCAGGAGAAATTGCACGTGCTGGATTATTGACGAATTATGAGAAAGTGCCCTTCGAGAAAGGATTTGCAACAATTGTCATTGAACGAGTAATTGACGTGATCATGTTGGCACTAGTGGTATTCATTTCAGGGTTACTTCAGGCCAATTCAGATGAAATCAATCAAATTACCAATACAGGTGAGGAGGGATCAAATGCTTGGTTGTTTTATGCGCTGGGTGGAATGGTAGTCTTCGGACTTACAGGTCTGATTTTGTATTTCAAGCACGAGAAATTCCGGAATTTCTGTAATGAAAAGATTCGAGGGTTTTGGGAAGGCTTGAAGTCGATCTGGACAATGAAGAAAAAATGGTGGTTTATCGTACACACCGTTTTTATCTGGGTGTGCTATGTCGGCGGGATTTGGGTTTTTGCTCAGGCATTTCCTGAGACCGCGCATATGTCGGCTGGATGCGTGTTTGCAGCTTTCGTTGTAGGAGCAGCAGCCATCGCTATTTTCCCCGGAGGAATCGGTGCGTATCCGGCATGGATCACAGCGGTACTAGCCGTTTATAGTATTGATTTCGCTGCCTACGGCATCTTCGTTTGGGTAGTGCAAACAGTCATGCTTGTGAGCCTTGGATTAATTTCGTTATTCCTTATTCAGCGCCAACCGAAATTGGCAGAAGTGGAAAAGTCTTAACTTTAGCGGCATGATAAGTCGCCTTTCTTATTTACAGGATAAAATTGTGGATCATGAACATGCATTAAAGCGTGTGAACATGTGGAAGATGAAATCGAATGATATTGTTTTTACAAATGGCTGTTTCGATATTTTACACAAAGGTCACGTGTCTTATCTTGCCGAAGCGGCTGAACTTGGCAGTAAGTTAGTAGTTGCATTAAATACAGACAGTTCTGTCAAACGACAAGGGAAAGGAGATGACCGTCCGGTAAACAATGAAGATGCCCGTTCATTGGTGCTTGCTGGATTGGGATATGTTGATATGATCGTATTTTTTGATGATGATACACCGATTGAACTGATCAACTTACTTCAACCGGATATTTTGGTAAAAGGAGCTGACTATGATCCAGAGGAAACAGATCAGACTTCAAAGAAATACATTGTTGGATCTGATGTTGTTCGAAGGTACGGAGGCAGTGTAAAGGCAATTCCCTTGGTAGAAGGTTTCTCCACGACTCGAATTATTGAAAAACTAAAAAAGTAACGAGAAGCTGCTATGAAAGCATTTAAAACAAGTACGTTCTTAATATTGGTCATGTCACTTATCATGACAGCTTGCCAGAAAGATGAACAATTGGAGGATCAGGAATGTCCTGTTTCTAATGAAGTCTTTGAGATTACGTATCCAGACCTGCTCAATTGTAAATACATCAGTGGAACCTATTGGGTTTATATTGATTCAGTGAACCTTCTTACCGATAGTTGTTACATCGATTCTGCTTATGCTGGAACAATTGCGAGTGGTACGTGTAATAACAGTTTTGAAAATTATACAATTGAAACGATTACTGACCCATCCATGGAGATGGAACGTTATGCGATGGTTCAAGGTGGGATCTTTAAAGGGGTAAGCGGACCCAATACTGGAACATTGATTTATTCGGATTTCGAAACTACTCAGACGCAGCTTAATTATGTGGTCAACAAACTAGATTCAGCCTTCGTTTACGATCAGTACTACTACAACGTGCTTGAAGTAACTGTTGGAAATGACGCTTCAGAGCAGAATGACAGTAGCGTATATTTTGTTAATTCTGACTTCGGTGTTTTGCGCCATAGCATTTACCAAAACGCCGCGCTTACTTCTGAAAGAGTATTGAAGAGCAAGAATATTGTTCGATAGCATTCAGCTACTTCTCGGAAATTTCTTAATTTAAAGGTAATCAGTTGCTTGTGTCTTTTGTTTTAATGAGAAACGCTCTTTTTCTATACATTACCTTTTTCAGTTGCCTTTATTCAATGGCACAAGAAGGAAGTCTGACTAAAAAGCAATGGGGTAAATTACAACAAACAATTGCTGAATACGAGCATATGGTGTTTATTCCTTCTGGATTGCTGTGCACCCGCGATTATCAACTCTACGCTGATCATGATGTTCCCTTTGAATATGCAAGACGTAAGCCCAAGCCACCGATGGTTGATTCTTTTTTTATCGCCAAACATGAAGTGACTAATTGGGAATATTTGGAGTATATCTATTGGTTAAGAAGAGATACAGTGCTCACCTGGAAATTGGATGGAAAGAAACGGGTATTGAGCGCTGTCAAGAATACCTGGATTAGTTCTGAAAATCCTCTTCCGGACTCGTTGGGGTGGAGGCATCCAAAGATGTACCTTGAGCACATGGTCGAGTATTATTTCCGACATCCTGCTTATCGGTATCATCCGGTCGTGAACGTTTCGTATGCGCAAGCCAAAGAATTTTGTCGATGGAAAACAGAGCAGTATAATAGCAACCCTTATCGTACTTTTGAAGAAGTTGTTTTTCGATTACCAACAAAGAACGAATGGCAATTGGCTGCATTGGATGGCAGGCAGGAAGTTTATACTCCCTTAGAGAACGATTATCACTTGAATGAAAAGGGTGAATTGCTAGCCAATATCCAATACTTCAATCAGTTTGGGATGGTGAGTGATACTATTAAGTATGCCGGCACTCGTTTTGATGTCGATTCTACTAGAAAATTTGAGGCAGAAATCTATGCAGGTCATGATGCCCCAGGTTTTCCCAGGTTACCTTACGCTATCGATAAGGGAATGAAACAACCAGGAAAGGAAGGAACTTTGTTTGATACCAGAGTACTTGTGCCTTCTACATACGGTCTTTATCATTTAGCTGGTAATGCCGAGGAAATGGTTGAAGAAATGGGGGTTACGCTAGGTGGTAGTTGGCGTGACATGGGATACTTCTCTCTGATCACTGCAGAACAGCATTATCCTGATGAAAATTATTCTTCACCAGAGATGGGTTTCAGAGTCGTCATGGAAGTGATCAAAGCAAATCCAAAGTTAAAGCGAAAGAAACAACGGATGACTGAGTGAATTGTTTCAGCAAATTGGCTGGCCACTCATTTCTTCCGGTTGTTCAACTCCAAGTCGTTGAAGAATGGTTGGGGCGACATCAGCCAGAATACCATTATTGAGTTCAATCGAATCATCCGTGACAAGTACGACAGGAACAGGATTAAGCGAGTGAGCGGTATTAGGACTACCATCTGAATTAATCGCGTAATCTGCATTTCCATGATCAGCAATGACTAAAAACTCATATCCTTTTTCTAGTCCTGCTTCAACTACATCTTTCAAGCATTCATCAACAGTTTCAATAGCCTTTGTTATAGCTTCGTAGACACCTGTATGTCCAACCATATCAGGATTAGCGAAGTTCAAGCAAATGAAATTTGGAGTGTTTGTCTGAATATCTGCTACAATTTTATCCCTTACTTCGAAAGCACTCATCTCTGGTTGCAAGTCGTACGTTGCAACTTTCGGTGAGTTCACGAGAATTCGGCTTTCTTTTTCAAACTCTTGCTCACGGCCTCCATTAAAGAAGAAGGTAACATGCGGATATTTTTCAGTTTCAGCAATGCGGACTTGACTTTTACCATGTTCTGCCAATACTTCTCCGAGCGTTTTTGTCAGGTTTTCCTTTTCAAAAATGACCTTTACATTCTCAAAAGTTTTGTCATAATTGGTCATCGTGAAATACGAGAGATCCAGTGCGTGCATGTTGTATTCATGCAGGTCTTTTTGCGTCAGTGCGATAGATATTTCACGTGGACGATCCGTTCTAAAATTAAAGCAGATAACAACATCGCCATCACAGATTTTCGCTATAGGATTACCGTTTTCAGTAATCACGCAAGGCTCAATAAATTCATCGGTGATTCCTTGTTCGTAAGATGCTTCAATCGCCTCTTTTGCTGAATCATAAGAATGTCCATCACCATTCACCATGAGGTCATATGCCTTTTTTATACGTTCCCAGCGGTTATCTCTATCCATAGCAAAGTAACGCCCTATCACAGACGCTACGCGTACATTGGATGGCAGATTGGCTTCTAGTTCATTCATGAATCCCAATCCACTTTTAGGGTCGCAATCACGCCCATCGGTAAATGCGTGTACGAAAGCATTATCAATTCCATAATCTGAAGCCATTTTGCCCAATGCATAGAGATGTTCCTGTGAGCTGTGTACACCACCTTTAGATACCAGACCAAAAAAGTGGAGGTTTGCTCCGCTATTCTTGGCTTTTTGAAAAGCACTTTTTAAAACATCATTTTCAAAAAAATCACCCTCTTTGATTGCTTTGTTTATTCTGGTTAATTCCTGATAAACAATACGACCCGCACCAATGTTTAGATGGCCTACTTCAGAGTTCCCCATTTGTCCGTCTGGGAGTCCAACGTGCTCACCACTTGTTAATAAACTGGCATTTGGATAACGCTCTAACAGGCTGTCCATAAAAGGAGTCTTCGCATTATAAATAGCGTCTGATTTAGATTGATCACCAATTCCCCACCCGTCAAGGATGATAAGTCCGAAGTTATTGGTCATGTTTTAGCGTAATTTTAAAATGTGTTCCTTTCGGCTGGTTGTCCAGGCATTCGACTTTTCCACCGTGCATTAAAACGAGTTGCGAAACGATGAATAATCCAAGTCCGGATCCTTTTTGTGTTCTTATTTCTTCGTTTCCTACCCGGAAAAACTTTTTAAAGATGTCTTCTCTATGTTCCTTCGAAATTCCAGTTCCCTGGTCTTTTACGCCGCATTCAATTGTAGTACCGTTTTTTCTGGTGTACAGGAGAACAGTTTCTTCCGTTCCGGCGTACTTAATGGCATTCTCAACTAAATTATTGAAGATGGTTTCCAACATGAACTTGTCACCAATAACGATGAGATCTTTTTCTCCTTCAAATTGAACGGTTTCCTTTTCCAGAAATGCATTAAATCGCTGCGCTACTTGCGTCATTAACTCGCTGAGGTTAATGGATTCCTTTTCGAGTTTTAGAACATTATTTTCCAGTCTTGATGCGTTCAGAATATTGTCGATCATGCGCTCTAAACGCGTGTTTTCCTCTAGTGCCTTTTTGAGCAGGTCATTCTGCTGCTCCTTGGTGAGATCACGTTTACCAATCGTCTGCAAATACAGCTTATTTGCCGCCAAAGGTGTTTTGAGCTCATGTGTAACAGAAAGTAAAAAATTGTTTTGGCGCTCCGAAAGCTTTAGTTCTTTGCCAATTGCCCGGTGAATTTGCCATATACCGATGACCAATAGAAGCAGAAAGACAGCTCCTTCACCAATGATCATAACAACGCGTTTGGAAACCTGCTCAGATTCCATTGAAACCTCACGTGTCAATTCAATGAGATGGAAGCCCCACCAAATAAACTGTACAAAGACGTATACACTAAGAATATAAAATATGAGTGCCGTACGTCTTTTCATGCGATCAATGTTTAATAGGCACGCTCGTTTTTACCTTCTTTCCAGTTGATAAAGGCCTTGTTCACAACTTTGTTTCCACCCGCAGTTGGATAGTTTCCAGTGAAATACCAATCCCCTAAATTATTCGGACATGCTTTGTGAAGATTCTCCACTGTTTGGTAGATGATTTCCACTTTTGAGTTAATCGTTGGAGGAGTTAAGAGTTCACTGATTTTCGCAGAAATTTCATCATCTGAGAAAGGAGCATAGATATCCTGAACATAGTTCTTGATTTGCTCTTTCGGTAAGTTCTCTTGTTCCTTACACTTCTTGTAAACAGTGTCAATAACGTAGATCATATTGCGGTCATGAAGCAATGAAATAGCTGCTTCAAAAGCAATGAAGTCGCCCATTTTCGCCATATCAATACCGTAGCAATCAGGATAGCGAATCTGTGGAGCAGAGGAAACAACGACAATCTTCTTTGGGTCTAAACGGTCAAGGATGCGAAGAATGGATTGCTTTAAGGTTGTTCCGCGAACAATACTATCATCAATGATAACGAGATTATCTTTATTCGGAACTACGCTTCCGTAGGTAATATCATAAACGTGTGCAACGAGGTCATCTCGAGAATCATCCTGTGTAATGAAGGTTCTCAGCTTTGCATCCTTAATCGCAATTTTCTCGATGCGCGCACGCTTCAGTAGAATATTACGCACTGCTTCCTGATCAGGGTTTGGCCCTAACGCTAAAATGCGTTCAATTTTCTCTTCATTCAGGTGATCTTCCAACCCCTTAATCATTCCATAGAAAGAAACTTCTGCCGTATTCGGGATAAATGAAAAAACAGAATTATCCAGGTCATTATCAATGGAATCCATGATTTGAGGGACTATGTTTTTTCCCAGTTGCTTGCGCTCTTTGTAAATGTCAGTATCACTGCCTCGAGAGAAATAAATACGCTCAAAGGAACATTTCAGCTCTGGTTGAGGCTCGTTAATTAGTGTTTCTGTGATTCTTCCATCTTTTTTGATGATCAATGCATGTCCAGGTTTTAACTCTTGAACTTGATCTGCTTTAAGATTGAAAGCCGTTTGAATAACTGGTCTTTCTGAAGTGACCACGCAGATTTCATCATCTTCATACCAGAAAGCTGGACGAATACCAGATGGGTCTCTTAATACAAAGGCATCTCCATGTCCAAAAAGGCCAGCCATGGCATATCCACCATCCCAATCTTCCGATGCTCTTTTAAGAATACGCTCGATATCAAGGTTTTTGGCAATCTTGGCGTAAACATCTGCATTAGAATAACCTTGAGGCTTGAGTTCTTTATACACTTCGTCATTTTCCATGTCTAGAAAATGCCCTATTTTCTCCAATACCGTTACTGTATCTGATTTTTCTTTGGGGTGCTGCCCGACATGAAGAAGAACATCGAATAACTCATCAACGTTGGTCAAGTTAAAGTTACCGGCAACAACTAGGTTTCGCGTTATCCAATTATTCTGACGTAAGAATGGGTGACAGCTCTCAATAGAGTTTCTGCCAAACGTTCCATAACGTAAATGTCCCAAAAACAACTCACCTGTAAAACCAGCATTTTTCTTTAAATAATCAACGTCTTTGAGCAAATCTGGATTTTGTTCCTCGATACGCGCAAACTTGGCATTGATATAATCAAAGATTTCCTGAATTGGTTTACTATCAATTGAACGGTATCGCGAAATATATCGTTCACCTGGAGACATGTTGAACTTAATATTGGCAACACCAGCACCATCTTGTCCCCGGTTGTGCTGTTTTTCCATCAACAAATGCAGCTTGTTCAGCCCGTAAAAGGCCGTTCCGTATTTGTCAAGATAATATTGAAGGGGTTGTTTTAATCGTAAGAGTGCTATACCACACTCGTGTTTTATCGGATCACTCATGTCACGAACGATGTAAATTCAGTGCAAAGTTACACAACTCAAATGAATTGAAAGAACGAGAAATGATATTCTGGAGAGCATTTGTAAAATTGACGTATGTAATCAAACCCAATGTTGAATTCTTATTCACTTTGCGACGAAATATTTTCAGTGATTTATCGTTGTTTGGGAGCAACCATTTATGGAGTTCAAACGTATTCATAGTAAGGAATTGACGTACAATTCGTTGGATATTATGCAGATCATGAAATTCCAATGAATTTGTTGTATTTTCGATAAGCATGCGCAGACCTGTCTTAATCATATTCGTTTTATGCTGTATGAGTTTATACTCATGGGCTCAGGAAGGCTGGATGGTCCCTAATGCTGGGCAATGGGATGATCGAATCGAATATAAAGTCAAGTTAACGATGGGCGAAATGTTAGTTGAAGACAATGGATTCACCTACTTTTTGCACAATGCAAATAACCACCATTCGCATGATCATGGTGAAGACGATCATCATCACGACCATGGAGAGAAGGAGGAATATCAGGCCCATGTTATCCGCTCAAAATTTGAGGGATCCTCTTGGGAGGGAAAAAGCTTATTGTTGGATTCCTCATCCTTTTATTCAAATTACATTCTAGGCAATGATCCTTCGAAATGGAAGGGACATCTTCATAGTTACAGTCACCTGGTTATGCAAGAATTGTATCCAGGAATTGATTTAAGACTAGACGGTCGAAGTGGGATGAAGTACTCATTGGAAGTGGCTCCTGGCATTGATGCTGATCAGATTGTGATGAACTATGAAGGGCATGATGCCTTGTCGATTGATGAAGAGGGAAATCTGCACATTCAGAATCGATTTGGAGACATCATTGAAAGTAAACCAATTGCCTGGCTCGAAACAGAATCGGGAAGAAGGAATGTCAAAATTCAGTTTAAAATCTTGGGAGATCAAGTAAGCTTTCATCTACCAAATGGTTACGACAATTCAAAGAAGCTGATTATCGACCCGAGTATTACATTTTCAACTTATTCAGGATCTTCTGCCGATAACTGGGGAATGTCTGCCACACCAGATCAAAACGGAAATCTCGTTGGAGGTGGATCCGTGTTTGGTTTAGGTTACCCTATTACAGCGGGTGCTTATGATGCATCCTACAACGGAGGAAACATTGATGTGGGAATTACCAAATTCAACGCTGATGGGACAGCCCTTCTATATTCCACTTATATTGGGGGTGGAGGCTCTGAAACAGCGAATAGTATGGTGTGCAGTGCTACGGATGAATTATTCATTTATGGATTAACTTCTTCTTCTAATTTTCCAATGGCCGGAAGCCCCTATGATAATTCCTTTGCTGGTGGCCCGAATATTTCAGGTCAGACATATACCATGGGATTCGCCGAAGGAACAGACATGTATGTGGCGCGATTAAGTGCTGATGGTTCAACTCTGTTGGCGTCAACTTTTGTTGGTGGTTTGAATACCGATGGGTTTAATACAGGCGGCCTTCAATATAATTACGGTGATCAATTCAGAGGCGAGATTGTTTTGGATCAAGCTGGGAATGTTTATGTGGCGGCTACAACTGCTTCCTTTGATTTTCCTGTTGCTGGAGGTGGTCCACAACCATCCTCTGGAGGGTCTCAGGATGCGGTCGCATTTAAAATGCCTCCTACATTGAATACGATGATATGGTCAGGATATTTCGGTGGAAATGGACTGGAAACAGGTAATTCTATCCAAGTGGCAGCCAATGGAGATGTATACATGGCAGGAGGGACGTCGTCAGCCAATCAGCTTTTCTCTACAGGTTTTGATTTAACCTATGGGGGAGACCGTGATGGTTATGTTGTCAGATTGGATGGGAACACAGGTGCTGTTTTGTCCGGGACATATATGGGAGCATCTGAATATGAGCAAGCATATTTTGTTCAATTGGATATTAGTGATGACGTTTATGTTTTAGGTCAGTCAGAGAGTGATATGGGAATTACTCCTGGGTTATATGGAAATGCGAACTCAGGTCAGTACATCAGAAAATATAATCATAACCTGACAACCATGGAGTGGGGAACGACCATTGGTGCAAGCACTGGTCACGTAGAGATTTCACCTACAGCATTCCTTGTGTCCGATTGTTATGATATTTATCTATCTGGTTGGGGAAGTGAATTGAATCAAAACTTGGGACAAGCTGATTTTTCTTCCACACAAGGATTTCCAGTAACTGCCGGAGCCTATCAAACTTCGACCACCGGGAATAACTTCTATGTGGCAGTTCTGGGGCAAAATGCCAACCAACTAAAGTACGGGACTTTCGTAGGTGGGACGAGTAATGTGAGCGATCATCACGTAGATGGCGGAACGAGTCGTTTTGATAAATCTGGAAGAATTTATCATGCTGTTTGTGCTTCTTGTGGCGGGTATGCGAATGGATTCTCTTCAACACCAGGGGTATGGTCACCAACAAACGGAAGTAGTAATTGTAATCTTGCTGCATTTAAATTTGAGCTAAGTACCATAGAAGCGTTAGTTACTACACCCAATACAGTGGTCTGCCTTCCTGATCCTGTTATTTTTGATAACAATAGCGCCAATGGAAATTCGTTCTATTGGGATTTTGGAGATGGAACAAGCTCCACGCTTGTAAACCCGACGCATATGTACCCCGGTCCGGGAACCTATTTGGTAAACTTAGTTGTTTCGGATACCAACGGATGTTTTACACCGGATTCTGTGCAATTTGAGGTGTTCATTGGTGATTTTCAGGGAGGTGCAATTCAACCCACTGAACCAATTTGTCCTGGTACACCATATCAGTTAGAGGCATTTGGAGGAACAAACTATAACTGGACACCAGCGCAATACCTTGACGATCCGACGACACCGACACCGTTCGCGACAGTCAATAGCAATACTGACTTCATGGTGATTATTTCCGATACGTGTGGAATAGATACAGCTTATGTCACGCTGGAAGTTTATGCACCCTCGGGCAATACATCAAATGATACGAGTATATGTATTGGGAATAGTGTCACCTTAGAAGCAGGAGGGGGAACGAATTATCAGTGGACTCCACCAACTTATCTGGATGACCCTGGAAGTCCAACTCCTATTAGTACGCCAGATGTTACAACGCTCTACTTTGTTGAGTTTGAAACACCTGAAGGCTGTATTATTGAGGACAGTGTGCTTATATCTGTGTATTATACGCCACCAGTTCCTGTAATGCCTGATTTAATCAATTTATGTTATGGCTCTAGCACGGAAATCACTGTTTCCGGAGGAGAAACGTATTTATGGTCGCCGGCAACCAATATTACCCCCATTGATAGTTCTACAGTAACAATCAATCCACTTGTGGATATTACGTATTACTGTGACTTTACTAATGCTTGTGGAACTGTGAGGGATAGTGTCCGAGTAGATATCGTTGAGGCGGCAATAACGGCAGGAACGGATACGATTATTTGTCCTGGAGAATCTGTTGACCTTTGGGCAACGGGAGGTGTGAGCTATACTTGGTGGCCGACAGCTACGTTGAATAGCGTGAATACTTCTTTGGTTACTGCAACGCCGGTGGAGCCAACCATGTATTTTGTGAGCGGTACAGATATTTATGGATGTGTTGATTATGACTCTGTGTTTGTGGATCTTTATCCGTTAGCATTTATTCAGGCTTCACCAGATGTATATGCTTTTTATGGTGATTTGATAGAACTTTCAGCAACAAGCACAACTACAGGGCCCTTTATTTGGTCTCCGGCTGAGTTTTTATCATGTGTTGTTTGTACAAACCCCATTGCTAATCCAGACATGAACTTTGGTTATCAAGTTTCTTATACAGATGAGAATGGATGTAGAGCAAGCGACAGTGTTTATATTTATTATGATCCCATTATTTATGTGCCAAATACATTTACACCAAACAGTGATCCGTTGAATCCACTGTTCTTGGCAAAAGGTGGAAACATTAAAACCTTTGAAATGAACATATTTAACCGTTGGGGAGAGCTTATCTTTACAGGTAATGCCATGGATGAAGGTTGGGACGGAAAATATGAAGGAGCCATTTGTCAGGATGGCACATATGTCTGGAAGATTAAACTGACCGATTTCAGTGATGAGGAATACCACTATGTAGGTCACGTTAATCTAATTCGATAAGCTTTTGGAAACTAGAAAAGCAAAATGCTGAGTTCGTGAGATGAGTACTGAAAAGTCTAGACGAAACGCTCGTCGATTTCCATTACTGTTCCACAGTTATCACACGTTCTTAATTCTTCTGAAGAGTAAAACTGCTTAAAGCGTGAGAGAAAATCGTGTTCAATATCCTCAAGAGGAAACTTAAACTCATGCAATTGATGGTTGCATGAATCGCAGAACCACATTAGGCCATCAGTCATATCAGTTCCCTGACGAACGCGCTCTATAACAAGTCCAACTGTGTTAGGCCCACGCATTGGTGAATGAGGGATGTTCCCAGGAAGAAGAAACATTTCACCCTCTTTAATATGAATATCTCTCGCTTGCCCGTTTTCCTGAATACGCACCGTAATATCACCTTCAATCTGGTAAAATAGCTCTTCACTTTCGTTATAGTGATAATCTTTACGTGCATTAGGTCCGCCAACAATCATTACAATAAAGTCGCCAGCATCAACATATAGATTTTTGTTGCCGACCGGCGGTTTAAGTAAATCTCTATTGTCGTCTATCCACTTTTGAAGATTGAAGGGAGCAAGCATAATTGTTTTTTTAGTAAAGGTAGAAAAAGTATGAAAGAATGAAAAGTCGTTTGATTTATGGCACGTTGCTCTGATAAATCACCTCATCGAGGATTATTAAATCTATTTAATTTTCAGTGTATTTATCCATTCAGTTTTTATTGAGTTTTGTTCTATAGTATAGACGAGTTTCTGTCTGGTCAATTCTAAGGCATAAAAAAAGGGAGACCGAAGTCTCCCTTTCTTATTATTTCCAATCAGAATTATTCTTTGACAATTCTGAATGTTTTCTCTGCGTTTTCATTGAACACTCGGATTAAGTAGAATCCAGATTCAAGTTTCGCTAAACTAACTTCAGTTGTTTCAGTTCCGTTAATCGCTGCTTCGTGAGCAGAAATCACTTTACCGTTAACGTCTGTCAATTCATAATCAAACACCTCAGCTGAACCACTGTTTGTGATGTAAACTGAACTACTTGTTGGGTTAGGATACAATGTCATGTTTCCGAACGTCAACTCGTTAATGTTCAAGTAATCACAATCAGGAGATACAACAACGATAACGTTTGCTGTGTCCTCAGGACAAACACCGTTTGACGTGATGTAATCGTAGTTGTAAGAAGCTGGAAGACCGCTAGCAGTAATAGCAGATGGAGTTGGGTTGTTTTGTGGATCGTACCACTGACCACCCAAGTCAACATTTCCTCCAAGTCCAGACAACAAATCTACTGGCTCATTCTGACATACGTTGATAGTACCATCAGTACCTGCGCTAGAACCGTCAAATACAGTAATAGCAGCAACCGTTGTATCAACAGCACATGGTGTTTCTACAATGTAGTAGAACTCATGTGTACCTGTAGGCAACAATCCAACTTGTGCAATAGAATCATTCGTGATGAATGTTTGGTTAGCTGGGAATACCCAACGACCGAACGTTTCACCTTTTGTAATGAGTGAGTTCAAGTCAAGTGAATCGTCGAATCGACAGAAGTCAGTAGCGCCATCAATACCTGGGTTCAGGTTACATGGCAAGAACTGTACATCATCAATTACGTTTGCACGACCCCAGTTGTTGATTCCTTCAAATGCAACCTGGAACGTAGTATCTGAGATGAACAATGTATCAACCGTCCACTCATTTACATCGTTATTGTGAGACTGAATTTCAACCCATGGAGAGTTAGGACCATTCACGTATACTTTCGTTACGTTTTGATCTCCAGCCCAGTTTTCTTGAGCAAATGCATATACCAATGCAACAGAATCTTGTCCACTGAAGTCGAAACGTGGACTTACCAATTTAGTAATTGGGTCATCAGTACCGTTAATACTTACGAACTGAGCATTCAATGTTCCTTCGTAAGCAGTTGTAACAACACCACCTGAAGAACCTGTAGCATATGTCCAGTCAGCAGTACCAACTTCGTAGTTGTTCAACCAACAAACACGTGTTTCAGAGTTATCTTCAAATGTTTCGAAGAATGGAAGTGTGTAGATACCACAGTCTGTAGTGAATGTGATCATTTCCCAAGAACCAGTAGTTGTTCCGGCACCACAATCAGCAGAAACCCAGATATCATAAGTAGTATTTCCATCCAATCCAGTAATGATCTGGAATGTATCTAGAGCGTTAGCACTTCCGATTTCAGCACCAGTACCTGGTGTGAATCCTGGAAGACCCCACTCAACGTTCCATGCTGTTTCAGTTGCTCCAGCATTCCAAGAAACCTGACCACCTTGATCAGTGATGTCAACCATGATCAATCCGAATGGCGCTGGCGCGTCATCAACAACAATGTAGATAGTTGCACTAAGATCAGTGTTAGCATCCTGTACTACCACAGAGTGAACTCCTGGTAGAAGATCTGTTGGGATAGGTCCGAATGCACCACCATCAACAGAGTATGTAAATGGAGCCATACCACAATCAACGTTTGCAAGAACAAATGATCCAGTAGGAGCATTGTTACAGTCAGCAGCGATTGGATCCAAATCAACATTCACAGGAGCTACTTCTACAGTAACTAATTCTCTGTCAACACTGAAACATCCGTTCAATTCGCTTGCAGCATAGAACTGGTAAGTTCCGTCTACAGCAGTTGGCAATACAGTTGTACCTACAGTTTCAAATGGGTTACCAGTACCTTCCTGGTTACCTGCTGTTGGAGCATCATACCAAACAGTATTCACGTTGTTATCAACATCATAATAAATCATTCCGTTGAATACACGTGGAGCGTTCGTACAGTTGAACAAAGAACCACCGTGTCCTTCGTTAAATGTGATGTTTGCATCTGAAGCAAATGCAGCTCCAAGACCGTTAGGTCCATCTGTGTATGCAACACCAGGTCCATTCAACTGAGAAACGTGGAATGAGTAAGTCATACCTGCAGGAATGTTAACACTTACAGGAATTGGAATTACAGTGTAAGTACCAACAGTTGAATTTATACCTGCAACAGTACCTACTTGAATCCAACCAGCGTTAGATGTATTTGTACCTGCAGTTAGAAGATAATCGTCTGGACGATACCAGATTTCATAATCACCAACTCCTGGGTTAGCGTTGATAGCAAATCCAGTAATAACAACAGGGTTTGTTGCAGTGATGCTGAACATGTTACCATCAAATCCGTTACCTGCTGCCATTGTAGTCAACAAGCTGTCAGCTGAAAGCGCTGTACCTGGAGCGTCAACCAAGATTGAAGCATCACCAGTACAAGCATAAACGATAGAATCAACTGCAACTGGAGTGTTAGGGATAAGTGTACTAGCAGAACCAATCACTACAGAAACTGGAGAGCTTTGTGCACCCAAGTTATCTTCTACAACTACTGAATAAGTACCAGCAGTAAGATCAGTTGGAGCTGGTCCAAATGCACCACCGTCAACAGAGTAGATGAATGGAGCTGTACCACAAGTTACACCAGATACACTGAATGTACCATCTGCGTAACCGATACAAGACTCATCTTGTGGAGTGATGTCTACAAGAACTTCAGAAATGTTAACAGTCAATTGAGTAGCTGTACTTTCACAACCATTCGATTGAGTTACCCAGAAATCGTAAGTTCCAGAAGTTGCAGTTGGCATTACTAATGTACCAATTGCTTCTAGTGGGTTACCAGTTCCTTGAACCGTACCACCAGTTGCCATGTCATACCATGTAACAACGTTAGCAGATGCAGGAAGTGCATAAGGAGTGATTTCTGAACCACCAGAAGAAGTTCCAACGCTTACTCCGTTTTCATCGAAGATTTCGTAAGAACATTCACCGTCATAAGCACCTGTATTCCAAGAAGTGGTCAATGTAGTTCCTTCAAGAATCATGAATGTTTCTGTTGCAGTACCACCACCAGTAAATCCTGTACCAGCAGTTGAAACAACGTTTCCATCAGAAAGAAGGTCAACAGAAGCACCGTTCCATCCGTCACCGAATGAATCGTCCATTACAATTGAGTAAGTTACCATGTTTCCGATTCCAGTTGCTTGCAATGGAATTGACGCAGCACCAGAACATTCTTCAATTGGAGAAGTTACCATTGGTGCAGTTGGAGCAACAGAAGAAGTTGCAACAATTGTTACAGGAATGGCTCCACTTAGTCCTCCAAGGTTATCTTGAACAACAACAGAGTAAGTTCCCGCAGTAAGGTTTGTTGGAGCTGGTCCATATGCACCACCATCAACAGAATAAGTAAATGGAGCAGTACCACAAGTAACAGAACCAACAGCGAATGTTCCGTCGGCGTTACCAACGCAAGTCTCATCAACTGGGTCAAGTGTAACGTCAACCGCTACAACGTTTGCCATAACGGCAACTGGAGCACTTTCTCCAGGACATCCAGGAACAGTTGTTGTTGCATTAAATGTAGTTGTTGCACCTAGGGCACCAGTTGTATAAGTTGGTCCCGTTGAAAGCAAGTTCATCATGTCATCGTACCAGTTAACTGTACCGTAAGGCTCGTTACCAGTGAAAGTTGCAGTAGAACCTGCACAGATGTTTTCGTCCACTGTTGCAGGAGGAGTCAATGTCGTCAAACAATCGAAATCAAACTGCAAAACAGCTCTATCAGTCGCTGATGATTGAATTGCTGTAGGTGGAGCAGCTGGATCTGGGTTAAAACCATCTTGACGATAAGTAATCGCTCTGAATCCAGATACTGCTACGTCAGAATAGCTAGCCCACTGAGCCGTACAGTTCCAACCAACAGTATTTTCATCAATTGCAATAACAAGGTTGTCCCCTGTGTAGATGAATGGAACAGGAAGAACAATGTCAATCCAACCTCCTTCTGTTCCAGTAATAACTCCGTCAAAAACCTGAGTTAATGATCCTACTGGAATCCAATCATCAAGGTCTGCAAACTCACTTTGAGTCGTATTACCTAAATAAACTACCCAATCCTGCCAATCAGCAATTGGAGCTCCTCCGTTATCCCAGAAGAAACGAATTACAGAAATCTCACCAACGTTTCCACCGGCAGCAGTAATTTCAGCTGCAGTGTAGATTTGTTGACTGTAAGTGTAATCGTAACATGAATTAATCGGAGAGAATCCAGAAGTACCAGACGGAGTTCCTACTGTAACAGTAGTCTGCGCCATAGTAAACTGGACAAATGTTGCTAAGAACAAGGCAAGCAATCCAAATTTGGAAGCCACCCGCTTGTAACGATGTCTCATAAAAATTAAATTAATAGTTAAAATCAATGGCAAAGTTAAGTCAAATTGAGGTGCAGCGCAACCCCTAGGGGGATAATGAACATGTGGACTAGTAAATTCACTCAATTTACCATTTTAGTTGAAAATTTAACTTTTTGATGATTTTATCATAACCAAACAACAACGTGTATTCTTTTCCGAATAATGCATTTCCTCTCAATAAGATGGTTTCGCAGTGATTGGAATGATTCAGTTATATTCGCAAGAAAAATAAGTCAACATGGAATTATCAGGAAGACACGCTGTCGTTTGCGGAAGTACACAAGGAATTGGTTTGGCCTCAGCTAAATTATTAGCTTCCAGAGGTGCGCGTATTACGCTAATCGCGAGAAATGAGGATAAACTTCAAACTGCACTTTCTGAACTTGAAAATCACTCTGGTGAAAAACACGACTACCTTGTGGCCGATTTTTCTCAGCCAACCCATCTTAAAGAGGTTATGAGTGCTTTTGTCGCAGCAGGTAATAAGCCTCACGTTCTTATTAATAATTCCGGTGGACCTAAAGGCGGTCCTATTAAAGACGCCGAAGAAGATGAATTCATCGCTGCGTTCAACCAACATTTGATTTGTAATCATATTTTGGTGAAGGCGTTATACCCTGGAATGATAGAGAATGGTCTCGGAAGAATTATCAACGTGATCTCTACGAGTGTTAAACAACCATTAAATGGCTTAGGAGTTTCTAATACGATCCGTGGGGCTGTTGCAAACTGGAGTAAGACATTGGCCAATGAACTAGGTCAGTTTAATATTACTGTCAATAATGTATTGCCGGGCGCAACAAACACAGGGCGCTTGAAGAGCATTGCAGAGGTGAAAGCGGGAAAAACAAACCAATCGATTGATGAAGTTTTCGAAGGTATGGCGGAGCAAAGTCCAATGCAGCGAATTGCTGAGCCAGAAGAAGTAGCGGAAGCCATTGCTTTTTTGGCATCAGATAGAGCTTCCTACATCAATGGAATCAATGTTCCTGTTGATGGTGGTCGAACGAAATCCCTTTAATGCAAAAGGCATTTATTCTTTTTCTTGTTCTCGCCAGTTGTAAAAGTAGTGTGATAACAAGTGTCAAGAATGGTTGCAGTCAATCTGGCTTTTTTTCTCCAGACACTAAGATTAGTGTAGAAGATGTTCATATTGATTCCATGCAGTATTCTAATGGGCGATATCTATATTCTTTGAATGGGGTATGTTATGCCGGTGCCCAAATAAATTCTTTTCGAATGATATTATCGTCGAACTCCGTCGGTTGCGAAAATGTTTTACTGCTGAATGCTCACTTTCCATTCGCTCAAATGGATACGACATCAATGAACGCTAATATCCAGTCATGTGAAGACAGAATAATTGTTGAGTGGGAAAAAGATACGTCCTATTTAAAACTCAGCATCGAACTAGATGCTATCGAAGGATATTGACATGACCGTGAATAGTCTTATCACGACCTGAATTTGTCTGGAACCTTATTTTATAAGTATATGTTCCGTCATTTACATACCGTCCTTCATAGGTGCCATCCCAAACAAAGGCACGATCTTCGGCAATGAAGACACTTTCGCCCCAACGATTGAATACGATCACTTCAACATGTTTTATTCCAACGGTCACTGCGCGCCAGTCATCATTGTGCTCGTCACCATCTGGGGTGAATGTATTAGGGACATAGATGTACCATTCTTCTTCAATATTGATCGGTTTTACGATCGTATCGCGACAACCTTTTTCATCGATTGCGATGAGGGTTATGTAATAGAGTCCGGGCTCGTCGTAAGTATTACTCGGGTGCGGGAAATCATCTGTATTTCCATCACCAAAATCCCATTCATAATCAACAGCATTCAAGGATGTATTCATGAACGTTATAGGAAGATCATTAAAGAATGTTGTACTTGTCGTTGTGAAGTCTGCCGTTGGTTTGATAACAATAACCTGCGTAGATCCTTCCACTGTAAATGTTTGACATTCATCGGAAACACTCACCGTATAAGTGGTTGTAGTTGACGGATGCACCCAAACACCTGGCGTTGATTCTCCACTGTGAAGCCAGTTATAATAATGCTGGCCATAACCGCCTTCAGATGAAACAGAAATGAAAGCTGAGTCACCTGGACAAATTTCGATAGCCGGGCTCATTGTTAATACAAGAGGAGGGCTTGTGATCGTATACACCACTTCACCAATAGTTACTTGGCCACAAGCATCCGTTACTTCAACTGTATATGTAGTTGTTGTCCACGGAGTAACATTCACTGAACTTCCGGTGCCAATATTTGCGTCAAATGTTGAAGACCATTGATATGTGTAAGGAGGTGTCCCTCCCGAGGCATTTGCATCCAACGTCGCTGGAATATAAGGACAGATTTCCGTAATGTCGGGCGTTTCGTTTGTGATTAACGGTGGGATTACAGGAACAACGACCTCGTAAGAAGTGGTAACCGATTGATTCAGACAATCATCCGTAACTGTTACAGTAAACGTTTCCGTTGAAGCTGGAGAGACAAAAATAGACTGTGTAGTCTCGCCAGTACTCCACTGATACGTGTAAGGTGCTGCTCCACCTGAAGGTGTGGCGATTAACTCAACTTCTTCTCCTGGGCAATAAACAGTTCCACCAGCGACTTGTACATCGACAGGATCAATATCTCTGATGAACAGGTTCAATGTTTGCGTGGATTGATTTCCACAATTAT
Source organism: Flavobacteriales bacterium UBA6051 (assembly GCA_002427735.1). Taxonomy (GTDB): domain Bacteria; phylum Bacteroidota; class Bacteroidia; order Flavobacteriales_D; family Crocinitomicaceae; genus UBA4466. The sequence continues at coordinate 180,208 of DIYP01000016.1, read as the reverse complement.
CCGTAACCAGAAAGTCCAATGTTAAAGATTCTTGTCCTTCCGCAATCCCATCTTGGAAACAGTCAAATGTCAATTGTGTGGTTTGTGCACCCGCTGGGAATGTGATAGATGGCGGAAGAGTTGCGTAATCGACTCCTTCCGTAGCTGTTCCCGAAACGGTAAGGGGAATTGTCATAGGAGAAGATAAGTTGCAAGCAGATCTTTCCAACGTCAAAGTTGTGGAAACACATCCTTCAGCCATGATCGTATTATCATTAAATACATCTACTGAAAGTGTGTGCGATAAGTCCACCGGATTGCTCGCTGTAAAACTATTAGCCTCCAGGAAGATTCCAGAGTCCCAAACACCGTCTCCAACATCTGCCACGGCGAGTACCATGTGGTATGTCTGATTACATTGAACTGCTGCTTTTGCAGTTAATTTGGTTGTAAAGCCATCATACTGAAGGAAGGGACCACCATTGTTATTTACATAGTATTGTGCGTTTTCCGGACCGAAATTCGTACCGTTTACGTTTACACCTGGACCATGAATATTATTAATTGCAACGACCGATCCATTTGGAAGTGTGGCAATATTTTGTTGTCCTGCAATTCCCGGTCCCGAAATGAAGAAACCAAAAACATCGTTGAATTGAGTTTCACAGTATTCTAAATATTCTTCCGATGCAAATATGTAATTGAAACTCACAGAATCAGAACAGGTTTCAAAATCAAATTCTAATATTGCTGCATTATATGTTTGTCCACCTGAAATGGCTGAAAGAGGTCCATATCCACCAAAACCGTTATCAATTCCCGCACCCTCTTCGTTATTCGGTCCATGAGGGCCTCCATTTAAGTTAAGCGCTGTACCCGTAGTAAGGATGATACCTTCGGTCATTCCAAGGTTTGTATTGTTTGCGGTGAACGCACCTCGTGCTGAAGCGCTACCCGTAAAGCTTATGTTTGAAATAGTTACCCCAGGTCCCTGCAGTACGTTCTGAACGAGTGCATTTGTGGAAATACCTGTATTTGTAACCAGCTGGCTAGATGCAACTAGTGGCAAAATAAGGAGTAATATGGAGCTTAAGTATTTCATTCTCTATTAAGTAGACGTAAAAGTAGACAAAACCGTTGCTGAAAACTCAAAAGTCATACCAATAATGACATTATTATATATTGTTAACGTTCGTGGTTTTAAATTATTTGTTCGATCACGATAAAATGGTCAGTTTTGTGGTCGGTGAAGTTTTTGAGAAAGATATATCGTGGGCTGAGGAAGAATTTAAAGTTCTCTATTTCTAATCCTGAGAGTTTTAAGGAAGTTTGGAGCTTTAATAGTAATGGTATACGTGTTATCAGTCTCTTTCTTATTCTCGTTTTGGCCGTCAGTTTTCCTCTTGCATTGCTTTTTAGTTCTGATGGTAGTTATTTTTCAACGAATGACGTTTCGATTGAGCGTGATGAGTTGGAGGAGCAAAACAAACAGATTATAGCGCTCACAGAGAAGGTTCAGACACAAGAAAATTACATTCAAAATATTCAGCGAATTTTGAGCGGTGAGGTGCCAATTGATACACCTCTCGATAGCGTTACAACTTCTGAAGGCATTAACATTGATTCACTGGATGCAAAGGAAACAGATTCTGAACGTGCTTTGGCCGATAAAATAAGACAGGATATGTCTACTGTAACCGATCGGGGGGAAGCAATTGCGCTTTTTGGAAGTCCGGTTATTGGGGTTATCAGTCAGGAGTTTGATAAGCAAACGCACCCAGGTATTGACGTGGTGACTGAGAAAGACCGAGCAGTAAAAGCATGTTTATCCGGGACGGTGGTCTATTCTGGTTATACACACAAAGATGGTTACATTCTGGTAATTGATCATGGGAATAGTTACTTGTCCGTGTATAAACATAATAAACGTGCTCTGAAAAAAGTAGGGGCTAAAGTGCGTTTAGGAGATCCAATAGCAATTGTCGGGAATACCGGAGGGAATTCTGACGGACCTCACCTACACTTCGAGCTCTGGTATCAACAAGCGCCAGTTAATCCAACTGACTATATAAAGTTTACGCGTTAATTCCCTGTAGAGAAGACAACTTGTAGTACATGCCTTTCTTAGTAATGAGCTCTTCGTGCGTGCCTTGTTCCATTATTTCACCTTTCGACAAAACAATAATGTTATCCGCCTTTTGAATAGTGCTCAGTCGATGTGCGATCACAAGGCTTGTTCTGTTCTGCATCAATTTATCAAGTGCTTCCTGCACCAGCTTTTCAGATTCAGTATCAAGCGCTGATGTGGCCTCATCCAGAATAAGAATAGGTGGATTTTTAAGGATGGCTCTGGCAATACTAACACGTTGCTTTTGTCCTCCTGAGAGTTTGTTTCCGCGCTCACCAATGTTTGTATTGTAGCCATCTTCTAATTCCATTATGAAATTATGCGCGTTGGCTATTTTTGCCGCACTCATGATTTCTTCGTCGCTCGCATCGGGCATCCCAAACGCAATGTTATCTCGAACGGTTGCATTAAATAGGATGGATTCTTGCGAAACGATTCCTATTTGCTGGCGAAGATCGTAAAGTGATGCATCTTTAATATTAATATCGTCAAAGTAAATAGCACCTTCTTCTACCTCATAGAAGCGGGGGAGTAAATCAGCCAATGTCGATTTCCCACTTCCTGATTCTCCAACAAGTGCAATTGTTTTTCCGATGGGTATGTCGAATGAGACATTCTTTAGAACATAATCATCCCGATACTTAAAGGAGATGTCATCGTAGCGCACAGCGGACGATAGCTCTTTAATTTCAACGGGATTCTCTTTCTCATAGATTTTCTCGTCAGCATCTAATATACTATTGATTCGATCTTGAGAAGCTTTCGCCTTGTTGAGGTTAGCAATAGAACGGGCAATGCCTTGAATCGGTCGTAAGAGTTGAGAGAATACAATGATGAATGCGATGAACTGTTCTCCGGTAAGTCCTGATTCTTGTGTTGGATTGAGTATTAAAGAACCGCCATACCAGACAATACAGATCATCACGAACGCACCTACTGTTTCGTTAAGTGGTGATGATAAATCTCTTTTTCGAAAGGCCTTTGTAATGAGCTTTTGATGTTTCAGGTTTTCGTGCTTGAAATTCCCAAAAACCATTTTAACCGCATTAAATGCTTTAATGATCCTGATTCCACCGAGACTCTCTTCCATCATAGAGTAAACAATTCCCATTTGTTCTTGTCCTTGTTTGGCAGTTCGTTTCAAGCTTTTACCAATTACGCCTATTATAAGTGCGGTGATCGGAAGGAGGATCAACGAGAACAACGTAAGCTCTGGACTGTACCAGATGAGTAATCCAAGGTGAATGGCAATTGCAATAGGTTCTCGGAAAACAAGTTCAAGCATTGAAATTACGGCAACTTCAATCTCTCCAACATCACTTTGCATTCTAGCCATCAAATCACCTCTTCGCTCGTCTGTATAATAAGACAAAGGCAGTTTCATTGCTTTTTCAAAAAGCTTATCACGTAAATCTCTCACCACCGACATTCTGAGTTGTGATTGAAACCATATAGCAATATAGCGAGAGGCGTTTTTAAGGAGAAAAGCAATGGCTACCGAAATACAGACGAAAACTAGTGCACCTTTAGGGTCATTGTCGGCCATAGATTGCATGGCATACTGAAAATAATCCGCGCAATATTCGAAAAATGCCACGAAGCCACCATTGTAGACTGGCTCTGCGATGGATTCGATGGTGTCATCGGTCTTGAAGATGATTTGAAGAAAAGGCACAAATAGCGCAAACGTTAGTAAGTTAAATATAACGTACAGCAAGTTGAAGACGATTACCATTAAAGCCGTCCATCGATAAAAGAATGTATAACGATATATTTCTAAAATACCTTTCATGCAAAAGACAAAGATAGAGTTTAGTTCTCCTTGTCAATGAAAAGCGCGTTAACAATTCTTACTTTTGCAGCATGAGTTCAATTAGGCAAAGTAGAATTGAAGGGGTGATTCAAGAGGAATTATCAACATTTTTTCAGCGAAATGCGCGTGAGATATGCTTAGGTGCGATGGTTTCAGTTACCGTTGTGAGGGTAACTCCAGATCTTTCTTTAGCTCGGTGTTACCTGAGTATTTTTGCCGGACCTCCCAAAGAAGAAGTGTTGCAGAACATAGAGCTAAATGCGAAAGGGATACGTGGAGAAGTTGGGAGACGTCTGAAAAACATGAAACACATTCCTAATTTGGCATTCTTCATTGATGATTCTATTGATTATGCCAATGAGATCGACCAACTTTTGAAAAAATAAATCATTAACGTTTCTTTCTTTATAGCGCGCAGGTATCTTTCCGTCAAGCGAAAGAAAAACGTAATCAATTTGATTACACGGATCTCTGTTATAGGAATCGCCGTAATTACTGCCGCATTAATCATCTTACTCTCTGCTTTTAATGGCATTGAGATGATGATAGAACGTCTCTATTCTGAGTATGATTCAGATCTGACTGTGCGTCTGACCGAAGGCAAAACATTTAATGAGGAACGCATTCAGTTTGATAAGCTTGAAGCCATTCCCGGAGTGATTGATTACAGCAGGGTGGTAGAAGAAGTTGTTATTCTTAAACACGAGAAGAAATGGGTGAATGCGAATATGATTGGAGTAGAGTCTTCTTTTTTGAAGATGTCGAATATGAAAAATCATATGGTGGAGGGCCAGCCGCTACTAGAAGCAGATGGGGAAACGTTCGGAATCATTGGGGCGTCTTTGTTGGATAAATTGGAAGGTTACATTCCTCAGAATACAGGGCACGAGAGTATTATTTGTTATGTTCCCAAGCGGAATATGCGTATACGTTTAGGGAAGAACCCCTTTAAAACCGAGGTTGTTAAACTCTCAGGGCGCATCAACTACAACAGGGAAGTAAATAGCCAGAGTTTTATAGTGCCATTGCAGATCAGTCAGGATTTAATGGGGTACGAGGGGCAACTGTCAGCACTTTATGTCGATTGTAAAAATGATGAAGATCGAGATCGTGTTAAATTGGCGTTGCAGGAGCTTCTGGGAGATGACTTTACCGTTAAAACAAATTACGAAAAGAACGAACTCATTTATAAGACGAGTAAGTCTGAGAAAATCATCGTACTGATTATATTGTTGTTCATTTTTGTGCTTGCGGCCTTCAATCTCGTGGCCTCTCTTACTATGTTATTTGTAGAGAAACTGGAGAACTTAAAAACCATGGTTAGTTTTGGTGCAAATCGTAGCTTGGTGTTTCGCATCTTCTTTTTTGAAGGATTATTAATTTCTGGTAAGGGTATTCTTTTCGGTGCAATTATCGGTTACGCAATTTGTTTTGTACAGATGTATTTTGGTGTTATCACTATGCCTAATTCAGGTGGGGAGTCGTTTCCGATGAACGTTTCGCTGACGGACGGCGTCCTTATCCTATCTTTGGTTTCAGCGTTGAGTATGTTATTTTCTTTCTTACCGGTTAAGTATTTGATCAGAAAGAATATCAAGACGAATTGATATCAACCTTTCTCCGGTTTACTAATTTTAATTAAGTGTTGTTAATTAAAATCCCGGACTGTTTATAAGATATTTATAGTATAGTTTTTAGGAATCGATAGAAAAGCCGTATATTTGCCCCCAAAATTGAGCAGTTAATTAATCAAAAAGACGCTGAAATGTCGAATATTAAAGGTAAAATATCACAGGTAATCGGTCCTGTAATTGACGTAAGTTTCGAAAAGGAAGTAGAGCTTCCAAACATTTTCGACGCATTGGAAGTACTTAAAGCTGACGGAACAAAAGTTGTTTTGGAGGTTCAGTCGCACGTTGGAGAGAATTCAGTTCGTTCTATCTCTATGGATTCAACGGATGGATTTACACGAGGAATGGAAGTCGTAGCGACAGGTTCAGCGATTAAAATGCCAATTGGAGATGAGGTGAAAGGACGTTTGTTTAACGTTGTTGGTGAGGCGATTGATGGAATTAACGAGTTAGATAATGCAAATGGTCTTCCAATTCACAGAGAGGCACCAAAATTTGAAGATTTATCTACAGCAACAGAAGTACTATTCACAGGTATTAAAGTAATTGACTTGATTGAGCCATATGCGAAAGGTGGTAAGATTGGTTTGTTCGGAGGTGCCGGTGTAGGTAAAACAGTATTGATTCAGGAATTGATTAATAACATCGCAAAAGGTCACGGTGGACTTTCTGTATTTGCAGGAGTAGGTGAGCGTACACGTGAAGGAAATGATTTGCTTCGTGAGATGTTAGAGTCAGGAATTATTAAATATGGAGACGACTTCTTGCATTCTATGGAAGAAGGAGGATGGGATCTTCAGAAAATTGATCTGAACGAAATGAAGGAGTCTAAAGCGACTTTCGTGTTTGGACAGATGAATGAGCCTCCAGGTGCACGTGCACGTGTTGCATTGTCAGGATTGACAATGGCTGAATATTTCCGTGATGGAGAAGGTGACGGAGAAGGTAAGGATATCCTTTTCTTCGTTGATAATATCTTCCGATTTACACAGGCAGGTTCTGAGGTATCGGCGCTTCTAGGTCGTATGCCTTCTGCGGTAGGTTATCAGCCAACGCTTGCTACAGAGATGGGAGCGATGCAGGAGCGTATTACTTCTACAAAGAACGGATCGATTACATCTGTACAGGCCGTTTATGTACCTGCGGATGACTTGACTGACCCGGCTCCAGCGAACACATTTGCTCACTTGGATGCAACAACAGTATTGTCGCGTAAGATTGCCGAGCTTGGAATTTATCCAGCGGTAGATCCATTGGATTCTACTTCTCGTATTCTTACTCCTGAGATCGTTGGAGAAGAGCACTACGAATGTGCACAACGTGTGAAAATCACGCTTCAACGTTACAAGGAACTTCAGGATATTATTGCCATTCTGGGTATGGATGAATTGTCTGAAGAAGATAAACTAGTCGTACACAGAGCACGTCGTGTTCAACGTTTCCTTTCTCAGCCATTCCACGTTGCTGAGCAGTTTACAGGTCTAAAGGGTGTATTGGTAGATATTCAGGATACAATTAAAGCGTTTAACGCAATCTTGGATGGTGAGTACGATCAATACCCTGAAGCAGCCTTCAACTTGAAGGGAGGAATCGAGGATGTGATTGAAGCTGGTGAGAAAATGTTAGCGGAAAACGCTTAAGTTAAAAACCAGAGAAAACTCTAGCTATGCAAGTAGAAATCATAACACCAGAAGCGAAAATCTTTGAAGGAGAGGCGACAGCAGTTCAGTTTCCTGGATTGGATGGTTCTTTTCAGGTGTTAAATGGGCATGCGGCTATTATCTCTGCACTCGCTGAAGGAAGTGTCAAAGTAGATTTGACTGCACCTTTTCAGGAAACAGAAGAAACAAATAGTCTGATTCAAAATGATACTTCAAATAAAAACGTAATCCGCGTTGGAATTAAAGGTGGTGTCATGGAGATGTTAAATGATAAAGTCATTGTTCTAGCCGAATAATCGGTGATAGATATGCAAAATAAAAGGGAGCTTTGAGCTCCCTTTTTTCGTTTTATGAACGTGCACTTAAAAAAAATTTTAGTCCCTCGTGCAACTTTTTGAAAACTATATAAGTCTTAGTACTGAATTAATAGTTAGATCAAGCCACGGGGGCGCAGGTAAGTAATGTCGTTAATTAGGTTAGGTATAAATTTATTTGGCAGTGTCCTTGTGGTTTTTTAGCTAATCATTCGAGAATATACATGTTAAGTTAGTTTTCAATCAGTCTGCAACTGAATAAATAATAAGAAAAGGGAGTTCAATTAAGAACTCCCTTTTTGTTACCCCCGAGCATCTATTATCCACTGCACAACAAGAAATTGCGAACAATACTTATTGGGCGCAGATTGAATTAATAGTTAAAACAAGCGGCGGGGGCACAAGCAATGTCGTAGCAACAAAAGTATGTAATTTCCCTAAATGCAGTTTGAGTGTTGTGATCAGAGGTCAAAAACTTCTCCTTTTTTGTTAAAGTACGTTAAGTGGATAGCCTATTATTGCTGGTAAATACGATAGTTTCATTATTTTCGTTGATTATTCTAACGGTCGATGAATATTCTTGAAAAAATAGATTTACAGAGTACGCCAGAACACATTGCTATCATTATGGATGGGAATGGTCGCTGGGCGCAAAAACAGGGGCATGATCGCTTGTTTGGCCATAACTTTGGTGTTGAATCTGTTCGAGAAGTTTTAAAGGCTGCTCAAAAAGCGAATGTCAAGTATTTAACGCTCTATGCTTTTTCTACGGAGAATTGGAATCGCCCTAAAGAGGAAGTAGATGGTCTTATGGATTTGTTGGTGAGAAGCCTGGGCAATGAGATTGATGAGTTACACGAGAGCAATGTTCGTATCATGACTATTGGTGATATGGAAGGCTTGCCTTCATTTTGTCAAACAGAATTGAGGGCAGCATATGAAAAAACAAAGAATAATACAGGCGTAAATTTGATTCTTGCATTGAACTACAGCGCAAGATGGGAAATGGTTAATGCAATTAGAAAGCTGGCCAAGAAGGTAGAAGCAGGTGAGCTTGCCGCTGACGCAATTAACGAAACGTCTGTTATTGAAGAATTGACTACTAAGCATATTCCAGATCCTGAATTACTTATTCGCACGAGCGGAGAGCATCGCGTTAGTAACTTTCTTCTTTGGCAAATTGCATATTCAGAATTTCATTTTACAGAAGTCCTTTGGCCTGATTTTAAAGGAGAAGATTTATACAAAGCTATTCTGGACTATCAATCGCGTGAGCGAAGATTTGGTCTGGTTTCTGCACAAATTGAAAAAAACGCATGATTATTAATCGACAACTACTACTCGTATTTTTTCTGCTTTTGGGGGGTGCGTCTTTTGCACAGGGAGATGGACCAGTTACCATTGGAGGAATTAATATAGATTATAAATCTCCAAAAACTTACGAAATAGGTCCAATTCGTGTTGAAGGGGCAGATAATTATGATCACAATGCCATTCGACTTTTGGCAGGGTTGCGACAAGGGCAATCGATTACGATTCCAGGGGAGAAGATCACAAAAGCGGTTAAAAATCTCTGGGATGAGGGGTTGTTTTCTGATGTTGAAATTATGGCGGAAGATGAGCGTGCAGGTGTTATATACCTTGTGATTCGCTTGAAACCGCGTCCTAAATTATCGCGATTCACTTTCCGTGGAATAAATAAACGCGAAGCAGATAAGGTACGTGAAGAGATCAATTTGTTCTCTGGACAGACGATTACTGAGAACTTGGTTTTTGAGAAAACAAACAAAATCAAGGGTTACTTCCGTGAAAAAGGGTTCTACAATGTTGAGGTTGACATTTATCGAAGGTTGGATACGTTAATGAATAACTCGGAGATCTTCGTTATTAATGTCGAAAAGAATAAACGTGTTAAGATTGGCAAGCTGAACTTTCAAGGGAATGAAACTGTTCCTACCTGGAAACTAAAGATGGCCATGAAGGATACCAAGCAGAAAGCTTTCTGGCGCGTTTGGAAACGTTCAAAGTATTCCGTGACAGCTTACAATCGCGATAAGGCTGCAATCATGGAGAAGTTTGGAGCAAAGGGATTGCGTGATGCGGAGATTTCATTCGATACTGTTTTCTTGGCCAATGAACGAAACTTACAAATTGACATCAATATTGATGAAGGAGAAAAGTATTATTTCGGAGATATTGAATGGATTGGAAATTCGAAATTCCGTTCTTCTTTCCTGGATACGGTGTTGGGAATTAAAAAGGGAGACATTTACAATAAGCCTTTACTTGATCAGCGACTCTTTATGAGTCAAGATGGGCGTGATATTTCCTCTTTGTATATGGACAGAGGATATCTTTTCTTTCAGGTCATTCCTGTTGAAATGAATGTGGTGGACAATCACATCAACTATCAAATGCGAATTATCGAGGGGAAAGAAGCCAGAGTAAAGCGCGTTATTATTAAAGGGAATACGAAGACGAATGATTATGTGATTCGTCGCGAAATTAGAACAAAGCCAGGTGATTTGTTCAACCGAAATGATATCATTCGTACACAGCGAGAATTGGCACAACTTGGTTATTTTGACGAACAAGCGTTCCAAGTAAACCCAATTCCAAATCCTCAGGATGGTACGGTTGATATTGAGTACATTGTTGAAGAGAAATCGTCTGATCAGATTGAGTTATCTGGTGGTTACGGTGGTACCGGTGTTGATGGTCGCGGTAGAATCATTGGAACATTAGGACTTACCTTCAATAACTTCAGTTTGAAGAACATGTTCAAGGAAGGAGCATGGACACCATTACCAGGAGGAGACGGACAGCGCCTTTCATTGAGAGCCCAAACAAACGGTCGATTCTATCAAGGATATAACTTCTCTTTTACTGAACCCTGGTTAGGCGGCAAGAAGCCGAACTCTCTTTCACTCTGGTTGAATCATACGGCACTTGGAAATGGATTCTTACCATCAAATGATCAATATGCTGGTTTGGCAATTACAGGTGTTGGAGTCGGTCTTGGGCGTCGTAAGAAGTTTCCGGATGATTATTTCCAGGCGCGTTATGAATTAAGCTATCAGTATTACGATGTTGTTGATGATGCGCGTTTTGGAATCTTCGACAACGGATATGCAAATGATATCGCATTTACCTATGTGTTGCAGCGTAGTTCGGTAAGTTCCCCGATTTATCCTCAAAACGGTTCAACGGTAAAGTTCCTAGCAAAAACGACTTTCCCTTATTCTTATTTTGATGGGGTAGATGATTATTCGGGACAAACCAATCAGGAACGATACAAGTACCTCGAATACTACAAAATTAAGCTCACAGGAGAATGGTATTTCCCACTTACCAAGGATAAGAAGCTGATCTTGATGCCACGATTTGGGTTTGGTTTTATGGGAGCTTATTCGCAGTCTAAAGGGTTAACACCTTTCGAACGATTTACGTTGGGAGGTTCAGGTTTGACTGGTGTCAATCAGATCGGTGGACGTGAAATTATAGCCTTACGTGGATATGACGACAATTCAATTAACTCACCAAATGGTGATCCATTAATCGCTAAGTATACAGTGGAATTACGTTATCCAATTTCGTTGAACCCTCAGGCTACATTCTACGCTTTATTGTTTGCTGAGGCAGGAAACTCGTATCCATCTTTCGAAGATTTTAACCCCTTCAATGTGAAGCGATCTGTGGGAGCAGGAATTAGAGTCTTTTTACCAATGTTTGGAATGCTTGGATTGGATTACGGTTTTGGATTTGATCGCTTGGATCCATGGTCGACTGGTTATCAAATCGGGGTCTCGGATATTGATATTAATGAGAAAGGTTATCACGGTCAAATCCATTTCACAATTGGTATGAATCTGGGTGAGTTATAATTTCTGATTATCACAATAAAAGTATTAATTTCGTCGTTCCGCAAGCAAAGTTGATTTTTATGAAAACACTTGTTTTAGCACTAGCACTGATTTTTGGCACAGGGTTTGTCAATGCACAGAAGTACGCGTACATTGATTCAGATTATATTTTGGAAAACGTTCCAGCATATGATGAAGCAAAGAAAAAATTGGATAAGCTAGCAGATCGTTGGACGAAAGAAATTGAGAAGCGCTATGAAGTGCTGAAGATGAAGAAAGAAAATTTCGACCGAGAAGAAGTTCTTCTACCGAAAGAGGAGAAGAAAAAAAGAAAGGAAGAAATTGAGCAATTGGAATTGGAGGCAATGCAAATGCAAAAGTTGCGCTTCGGAGTGAAGGGAGATTACTTTAATAAGCGTCAAGAGCTGATTAAGCCTATTCAGGATCAAATTTATGAAGCAATGCAATCGGTTGCTTCAAAAAGAAATTATAGTTTCGTATTCGATAAAGCGAATCAGAGCAATTTGATTTACGCCGATTCTAAATACGATATCAGTAAGAGTGTTCTCAAAGAGATGGGGATAACGACTAATTAATAACAGAAGAAAAACCCGGGCGGGTAAGAACGAAAGTTCTACACAAATTAAAACAAGGAAAATGAAAAAATTATTATTAGCTATCGCAATTGTGTTCAGTGCAGGATCATTGTTAGCTCAGTCGAAAGTGGCACACGTAAATTCACAGACGCTGTTGGATTCTTTGCCATCACGTCAGGTTGCAATTCAGAAACTCCAGGAGTTTGAGAAGAATGGAATTACAGAATTGCAGGAAATGGAAGCTGATTTGAATGATGCCTTGGCAAAATATGAGCGTGATCGTCCTAACATGTCTCCTGTAATCATTAAGATCGAAGAGGAGAAGTTGATGAAGAAACAACAAGCACTTCAAGAGCGTGAGCAATCGTTGAACGCTGAAATGCAAGCATATTCAAATGAGTTGAACCAGCCCATTCTTGATATGGTGCAGAAAGCGGTAAAAGTTGTTTCAGAGCGTAAGAAGTTGAACTATGTGATTGATGAATCAGTAACGCTTTATTTTGCAGGTGGAACGGATATCACGCAAGAGGTTCTTACAGAGCTTTTGAAAATGGACGCTCAATAAAAAGATGAAGAAAATAATCAAAGGCTGTCTATTTTAGGCAGCCTTTTTTTGTGCATTCTTCGCAGCTAAAATCTAGTATCTTTACACTATGGGACCGATTGGTGTTTTTGATTCTGGTTATGGCGGATTGACCATCTTAAGTGATATCCGAAAGCGATTGCCTGAGTACGATTTTCTTTACTTGGGAGATAATGCACGTGCACCATATGGGACTCGGTCTTTTGATATTGTATATGAGTTTACACTTGAGGCAGTAAACGAACTCTTTAATCGTGGTTGTGAACTTGTGATTTTGGCTTGTAATACGGCAAGTGCAAAAGCGTTGCGTACCATTCAACAAAATGATCTGATAAAAATCGCTCCGGATAAACGCGTTCTGGGAGTAATCCGCCCAAGCACAGAGATCATTGGAGATTTGTCCAAGACAAATAAAGTGGGTATTCTTGCGACACAAGGAACTGTAAGTTCACTCTCTTACCCCATTGAGATTGCCAAGTTTTCACCTGGCACGAAAGTATATCAACAGGCTTGTCCAATGTGGGTGCCTTTGATAGAAACGAATAAGTATGACTCTGAAGCTGGCCGTGAGTTTATAAAAGAAGATGTCGACAAGTTATTAGGGCAAGATCCTGATATCGATGTGCTCATTCTCGGTTGTACGCATTATCCAATTGTCATAGATTATATCCGATCCATCGTTCCAAAAAATGTTGAGATAGTATCTCAAGGAAATATTGTAGCAGAACGTTTAGAGGATTATCTAAAGCGCCATCCAGAAATGAATGAGCGTTGCTCTAAAAAAGGAAGTGTTCGTTATCTCACAACAGAAAGTGCCGAAGAGTTTGATGGAAACGCGGCCGCATACATCGGCGAAGCAGTGCATTCAACACACATTAAACTTGGTTAGCTTTGTAGAAGGATTTGACGGCATCAATTACTCGGTGCGCGTCATCAGTACTTAAGTCCGCAAAGAGCGGTAGGCGAATGGTCCTGTCAGCATATTTATCAGCATTAGGAAACGCCTTTTCGCTCGGCTGTTTCTTTTTTATAAATGGGCTTCTGTGTAAGGGGAGGTAATGAAAGAGTCCGAGTATTTGAGATGCATGCAAGTATTCCAATAAGGCATCGCGCTCACTGGCTGAGTTGGCTAGGAAGAAAAAGATATGATAGTTATTCGATTGGTACGGTGCTAGTGTCGGAAGTTGAATGCCTAATTCTTCGAGAGAAGCCAATCCCGTATAGTATTGATCCCATATTTTTTTACGTTTTCGCTGAATCAGGCTTATTTGATCTAGTTGAGCGTAAAGCATCGCAGCCGTAATCTCCGAAGGATAAAAATTTGAGCCATGATCGACCCAAGTATATTTGTCCGTTTTACCGCGCTCCATATCTATGCGGTTTGTTCCTTTCGCCCATACCTTTTCTGCTCTTTCAAACATCTCGGTATCATTCACGACAAGCATTCCACCCTGCCCGCAGCTCACATTTTTTGTCTCATGGAATGAGAATGCAGCCATGTGTCCTATAGTACCAAGATATGCATCATTATATTGAGCAGTTATGGAGTGAGCTGCATCTTCGATCACTAAAATATTATGGTTTGATGCAATTTCCATTATCGCATTCATATCACATGCTAAGCCCGCGTAGTGCACAACGACAAGTGCTTTCGTTTGAGGACTGATAAGTGATTCAATTTGTTGAACATCAATATTAGGGCTGTCACCCTGATTGTCGCAAAAAACAATTTCTGCTCCCAATAACGCAAAAGGTGTTGCTGTCGACACAAAGGTATAAGAGGGTATAATAACCTCATCTCCGGGTTTAATATCGCATAGAACAGCAGCCATTTCTAATGCATTCGTTGCGCTATTCGTTAGAAAACACTTTCCAAAACCATATTCCTTCTCAAAGAAGCTATGGCATTTCTTTGTGAAAAAACCATTTCCTGAGAATTTACCTTTCTGAAATGCCGTGGTTATATATTCGGCTTCATTTCCCGATATGTAAGGTTTGTTAAAAGGAATCATGAATAGTTGGACATAGTCGTAGTGACCAAAATACTACAATTCAGGCAAAGTGTACCATAAAAGGTTTATTCTGAGCTTTTTTATCATATTGCGATGCAAAGAATATTCGGACAATTGTAAGAAATATGTACGCATAATTCGATTTTGATCATTGGCTCAAATGATTTTCAATATAGGCTTAAGCGAATCGTTTTAATGATAGACTACTTTGAGAATTAATTTTACCACCTGCAATGGAAAATTTAGTAAGAAAGTATCTGATGATTTTCCTTTTTGCGATAGGATCACTGGCTATCTATGCACAGGATGGTTCTGGAATTAAAGGAATGGTCAAAGATACTACTGGGGCCAATATCGAATCGGGAGATGTTATTGTATTATCTCCCGCCGATTCCTCCGTTTTAAAAGGCATTCACTTCTGGGATGGAAGCTTTGAATTGCTCGGAATTCAGCAAATTGATGTACTGATTAAGATCGTTGCCGTTGGCTATGCACCTGTATTCATTCGCAAAGAATTAACCACAGGTGGGCATGTAAGCGACCTTGGAACGATTGAATTAAAACAAAACGTTCAAAACCTTGAAGGTGTTACGATATCCGTTCGTCGCCCAATGTTTGAAAGGCAAGTTGGAAAATTGGTTGTCAATGTTGACGGAACCATATTGAGTGAACGGGGAACACTTTTAGAGCTATTAAAGAGTGCACCCAATGTGATCGTAAAATCGTCGGGAGAAGTAATTGTAGTAGGCAAGGGTTCCGCAATTATTTATATTGACGGACAGCGACTTGGGTCGCTTGAGATGCTTTCATCTATTCCATCCAATTTAGTAGATAGAATAGAGATTATTGAAAACCCATCTGCACGATATGATGCGGAAGGCAGAGCGGTGATCGAGATCATCACAAAACAAGGTGCAATGAATGGTTACCAAATTGATCTGGGACTGCGCGGCATGGCCAGGACTTTTACAACAGGTTCCTATTGGGCTGGATTCACATTTAGAAAAGATTGGTTCTCTGTATATCTTTTTGCCGGGCAGTATACTGGAATTATAAGAGAGGACGAGGCCTACTATCGAAAAATTTATAGCAAACCGCTCATTGAGATGGAGAACAGTATTCGAATCAACAATAAGCACAAATTTGATACCTGGGCGTATTACGACATGGACTTCAGGCTAGATTCCATGAATACGTTATTCACGAGCTATACTTTTTCCAGATCAAATTCAGAAACCCGTGCTGAGAACTACAACGACGTTTTTGAGGATGGCAATGAGATAGGAGATATTTACAGTTATACACTCGGCAACCCGAGACAATATATGCACTCGATTTCAATGGGTTATAATAGAAAGTTGGATACACTTGGGAGCAATATGCGGGTGATTGGGCAGTACACCAACTTTGATATCGCTAATTCGAGTACGATACGGCAATTGACAGATTTTGGAAATTTATTGGAGAATTCTTTTCTCAGTGAGAATGAAAATTCGATTGATTTTTTGTCAGCGCAGGTAGACTACGAAAAAAGCTTCGGCAGTAAATTGAATGCTTCCATTGGTGCTAAGAATTCTCACGCTATTAATGAAAGCGGAATTGAATTTCAACGCTATACCGAGTCTACATGGATCACCGATTCGAGTTTGTTTAATACGTTTTATTACCGGGAAAATATCGCGGCCGCTTTTGGCGAATTATCTGGGAAATTGAATAAGTTCTCTTATCAGCTGGGAACACGCTACGAGTGGACCACAATACAAGGAAATTCTTTTGTAGCTGGAACAGGAGTTGTAAATCGCGAATACCATAACTTGTTTCCCAACATACAACTGAGCTATGATCTTGGACCGGACTTGATTCTTGGTGGAAATTATAATTACCGCATTCAACGACCATCTTATCAAGATCTCGATCCATTCGTGAATTTTATTGATTCGCTTTCCAGCTTTCGTGGAAACCCACAGTTACTTCCGTCGTACACGCACAATGCGGAATTAAGTCTGGTCTACATGGAATATGCGTCAATTACGCTGGGGTATTCACAGGCTAAAAATCCTATGCACTTGACGGTTGAGAAAGATGCTATGGCAAATACTTTCAGTGCAATCACCAGAAATATTGAGTCCAGTGAGATGTATTCAATAGCGTTAGTGTTACCGTATGAGTTTCCTTGGTGGACGACTTTTAACTCTTTTGGGTATACCTTCAATAACTACGTATACACTGATCAGTCTGCACTTGCCATAAGTAACGAACCCACGTATTATGTGAACCTTTACAACGAATTCCGAATTCCGAGTTTGTTTAATCTTGAATTGACTTATGAATATGTGGTGCCAGGTTCTCAAGGGTTCTTTGTTCTTAAGCCGTATCAATCTCTTGGGGGTAGCATTACGCGTAAGTTTTTTAAAGACCAATTGACAGCTCGTTTCAGTGTTTTTGATGCCTTTTTTACGGGCTTTGAACGCGGTGAATCAGCGCTACAAGATTTCAACGTACAGTATGCGTCGAAGTATGATAACAGAAGTTTTATGTTGACCTTGACCTGGGCATTCAATAAGTTGAAAAATACACAGATGTCGGCAACATCAATTGACAGAGAACAAAAGGAACGAATCAAGGATTGATAGGAACCCTGGCTATTGATTCCATAGGATGCTTCTGAAATACTTTGATTAAGATTTCTTTAGAAGGCATATTGCAAGCCAATGGAAGCTCCGAACGCTGAAGTATATGTTTTGTAGAAGTCAGATGGTATACCATCAATACCGTCAAAGATATTTATGAATCCATTCGAGTAGTACACCCCGAGCGTCAAATCTACCGAAGGATAGAGGGTATAAACCCCATCTAATTCTATCTGCGCACCAAGGTCAAACTTTTTAAAGCCTTGAGACATAACAAAGCGCTCTTCATCACCCCATGATTCTTCGATACTTGTACGGTAACTTCCATAAAATCCTGCTCCCAACTCTAGACCAAATCTGCTCTGTCTGTGATTAGGAAGGAGTGAGCGTCGGTAAGAAAGTCCCAACGTCTGGTAAGTAATGCTCAAACTTTTTCTGATGTACTGAGCACCGGCAAAATCCATAAAATGCTGGGATTTGACATCATTTATTTTGGCCGCCAATCGAATTTTATTCAGTGGCGTAATCTTACGAGAGAGTGAAATAGTCGCTGAAACATTATTGCCAAGGATATTTTTGATACTACTTTGACTATCATTTCCACGCTGAAGCGTTGGATTTAAGAGCATCGAACGTTGATAATTTCCAGCCAATCCTACCTGCCAATTACGCGCTCGCATTGGTTTACGATTATATTCACTATTCACCAATTGAAGGTCAACGGCATTAGAAATCGGCTGTAGTTCATTAGTCGCTAAAGGATGAATATTTCCCAAAACTCTTTCGGAAGATTTGTCTTCGTTATTGATGTTTTGATGTGTCCGAACAGCACTACTTGCTTCAAACGGTATTTCCGTTGGAAGAATCGTTGAAGTATTTGCGCTGATGGTTAAAGGTTCACTATTGGAATTCGTAGCCAAGATATTTTCTTGAGGAATAGCAGCAGTATTCGAAATTTCGTCATTAGAAACGACCAGGCCTTCAGGTGATGAAAGACTCTCTTGTTCTGCGGTTGCTATCGAATATCCTGATGGACGAAGCAGTTCTTCTTTCGACAGGAGATAATCGCTCATAAAATAAGGGACGGAAAGAAAAACAAAACATAAACCAAGTGTTCTTGCAATTGCCCACTTACGTGCTCGTCTGAGCATGAACGTTTCTTGCACAGAACTGCTTAATTGTGTCCATACAGCATCAGGAGCTTGTTCGCCAACGGACTCAGCATTTGATTTATACCAGTAACCTGTCCAATCTCCCAATTGAGACTCGATATTCTTCCACGTTTCTTCCTTCAAATCGGTTGCGGAAGAGCGCGAGAAATTATCTCTATACCACTTCTTTAACCAATCTTCCGACATACATTTCTATTTCTTCGGCTGAAAGCGACTTCAGCAATTTCTTTCTTAAATATGTTTTGGCCTTAGCCAATTGAGACTTAGAAGTCCCTACTGAGATTTCTAGTTTCTCGCTAATTTCTTTGTGCGTATATTCTTCTAGATAGAACAAATTCAGAATTGTTCTATACCCAATAGGTAATTCTCGAATGAGTTCAAAAAAGGACTTCGAATTAAGCGTTCTTTCAAAATCATTGTCCATTTCTGAAGTATCTGAGCTAAAGTCATAATCTTCAATTGAGATAAACGTCTTTGCCCAATGGTCGCGTCGAAGCATGTCGAGGCAATTGTTCACGATTACTCTGCGTACCCAGCCGCCAAGACTTCCTGAGGGTTTATATTTATGCAAGTTTTGGAAAACTTTCAAAAAGCCTTCTTGTAAAAAATCATTGGCTTTATCAGCGTCAGGGGCATACATGCAACAGACCTTGAACATTTCAGCGGCAAAAAGGTCATAGAATTCCTTGTGGGCAGCACTTTTTCCGGAGATGCACCGACTAATCAGTTTTTTTTGCTGCCTTCTATCCACTGTTAGTACTCGTATTTATAGCTGACAGATTCGTTCATCTTTGGACTGATCTCGTTGAACATGTCAGAATTTTCTGAGCTCGAAATCTCGATACCATTTTGTCCGTTGATGTTGGAATTATTCGCGGAGTTCCAATAACTCGGATTCAGCCCTGAAAAAAGTACATTAGGATCGACAACAATTCGAATATTGCCGGGGTTCGCCTTGTCAATGGATATAGCATTTCCATTCACCATTTCATCAATCAAAAATTCGTTATAATTCAATCGAAGAAGCACCTTTTTATTGTTTCCCGAAGGTTGAACGTATTCCCCAATAATCACTACGGAAGGAGACGAACCACCAAACTTTGATGTTAGTTGGAATGATTCATAAGTGCCTTGTGGAACAGAGAAAGAACTAACGGTGCTTGTTGATCCATTAACCATTGTAAACTCATTACCCACCGATGCTGTTAACTGAATGTTCTCCGCTTGTAAGCGACTTCCGTTGAGTGTCAATGACTCCAGGCTCATGATAATAGTATCGATGCGCAATTCATTCACACCAAAAAAGATCGAAGTATTCTCCGCACTGATGCTTACTTCGGTTGCAACGGTCTCTTTCCACTGCTCTTTATCACAAGAAGCGATTAACAACGTGGAAACGAAAAACAGTAGTAAGTGTGACAGTCGAGTTTTCATATAACTTCTTTTAGCTACACTATAAGAACGTAGCAATTGCACAGAAGGGTTGCCCCAAAATTGCAATGGATTGCAAGATAGCGATTTATATTAGCTTAATATGCTCTTTCTGTGAGTAATAAGTAAAGAAAAAGGCCCAAATTAATTTGGGCCTTTTGGTGATAAACCTTGATAAACTACCTAAACGACTAAACTACATTTCTCACTACTTATCACCAATCTTTAATTTTTTATTGAATCGATTTAACAGTTGTTCCGTCAGAGTAATGATAGAAAACAACTCCTTTATAATCTGTATTTACGGACTGTCCCATGGCGTTTACAGTCTTTAGTAACACTTTTGAAGCAGATGAATTATCAATGCTTCGTACAATTGACCAACTCGTACTTCCATCAAAGTCATATTGCGTCAAACGATAATAATTCATTGTTTGTGGAACACGTCCGTCCTCAAATACATACGAGATTGAAGTGTTGCTGACACCTGAGGCTGGAGTTACGCTCAGTTGTACCCAATCTTGCCCATTGTCAGATCTTTCGATGATGAAATGACTACTATTTTGTTCACTTTCCGTTTTCCAGCGTAGTACGTTCTTCTCGCCGAGACGGTATACAATGAATTGAGATAGCTCTGTGGGCAAGGGAAGAAGATTACATCCTCCAACGATATTGTTGAGTGTATAGCTGTAGTCACATTGATCTCCAGCGAAACCATCCACTACCATGTAAATACATTCACCTGCTGTCACAGAAAAAGTGGATGAAGTTTGGGATGACCCTGGTTGTGAAGGGTTGGCTGAATTCCAAATTTGGGTAAGATTGGTAGGCGTTCCTCTAAAAATGGTCATCTGCAAACCATCATTTAATGTATTATTTGTACAATTTGAAATCCCGTTGAAGTCTACATTCCAGTCTCCTGCTGAAGTGGCGCAAAAATAGAACCATGAATCGTTGTTTACGACGTAGGTCACATCTTCTCCGGCAGCGCAGCCCGGACAGGTTGTACCCGCATTTCCATCGAGGTTTTCAAGTCCAGTTCCCCCATTCGTAGGGTAGTAACCGATATTCGTTCCGTTAAATGTTACCCCGCATTCATCAATGCCAGAGGCACCGGCAGCCGTGTTATTCGACACTGGGTTGTATACGCCAATGCAAAATTCCGTGTGTCTGTCATTAGGACCACCGCAATCTAAATCAACGATTTGAATCAAATAGTCACTTCCAACACTCAAACCTGTTTGGAGAACGTGTACACCTGGATCACCATTATGCAATTGGTCATATATTTGTTCTGCGCATGCTGGTTGACATCCGCCTCCAGGAGTGTATGGTCCGTAAATGCTAACATGCGGTGAAGCACAATTCGTAAGATTCGTCTGTGCCACGGAAAAAACCAAAGAATCATTCGTGGCATTCACGCGATACCAAACGCTATGTTCCGTAGACCCTCCACCATAGTTAACATAACATTCTCCACCTTCTAATGAAGCTCCGTTGGTTGTCCCGGAACAATCTTGTACACCTATAGTCAAAGCTGTTGCGCTCGCACAGTTATCGTTGGCTTGTGCTAGAGCTAAGCTTCCGGTTATTAATACCGCTAAAAATAAAAGTGATTTCATTCCTCTGACTGTTTAGCGTTGATAACACGTTCACGTGAGTAAACACGGATAATATAGTTTCCAAGTTCAAGCGTCACTTCTTGCGTGTCTTTTCGATTTGATTCGATTTCCTCTAAAAAATAGCAGTCCGTAAAAGCGTAAGGTGCTATATAGCTATCCACGCGATCTTGGTTCATCGTCACTTTATACGTTCCAGGCTTAGCAGTCAAGTTTTCATTGCACTGAGCAGAAACATGAACAGCCATGAATAGAATGAAGACGGAGAGTAAGGATTTCATTTTATCTAGTCGTTTGTTTTTGGGTAGATTGCTTAAAAGTCTACTTGTGTTGCTACAACGCAACTTCAAAGATTTAGGGTTGTCTGAGATTCATTGGATCTAAGAAAAAAAGTCAATTTTTTCTGCAGCTATTCGCGCTAAATCGTTTAGTGCGTATTGTCATGTTAAGATGACTACAGATACAAAAAATGAGATTATGGCACCCAGAAGTATGACGACTGTCGCTTTTTCTTTGAAGCTGACTTTTCTATTCGTTTGAAATAATAGGTCGAAACACGTGTTGACAAATGCTTCCATGTAGCGTAAGTTGTTTTTAGTTTACTGTAGATCAACGCGTAAAGCTGTCAAAGGGGTTGCCTGAAAAGAAAAAAATGTTGAAATCTGTTTCTCAGCTGCGCCTATTATCGATTTCGCCAGAAGGAGCGCAATAACAAGACACCAAATAAAATGGCGATGATTAAATAGGTAAGCTGGTGCGTTTCATGATGGAAAAATAAGAACCCAATGAACATGATACAGAGGATCAGTTGTTGAATTCCCATATAAATCTTAGTGCCGGAGTCGTGTACTTCAAGTTCCAATTCACCGCTATTGGCTTTTTGAAGGAAAGTACTGAGCTCGCCGGGCAAGCTTAGAAGCATTGTGAATTGTTGCTTGATCGTATCAATAATGATGTTTTTTAGCCCTCCATCCTTAATAACGAGCTTTTTGAGATAAGGCTTGATCGTGTCCATGGCTCTGTAGTCTGGTTCCAATGATGCACTTGTACCAATAACTAATACCAATGCACGTTCGAGTAAGATCCAGTCTTTCGGAACTTGAATCGTCTTTGTTAGTTCTTTAATGCTGATTTCCTTTCTCAGTTCGTCTAAGCTACTGCCTTTGATATCGTCGATGCTGATATCTTTAAAATTTAGATTGTCAATTTCTACTTCATTGCGAATAAACTGACTTACCGCAGCGATAAATTTTGACGCTATCTTCTGTGAGTCTTTATCGTCCCCAACAAACCCCATACGTTTCATAGAAGCCAAGACTTTGGCATCGTCTTTTCGTATGATAGCCTGTAAAATGACTGGAATTTCCTTCCGCATTTCTTCATTCAACGTTGCAACGGCACCAAAATCAAGTAGGATAATATTGCCCGAATTATCTACGAGTACATTGCCTGGGTGAGGATCTGCGTGATACAATCCATCCTCAAGGATCATTTTACAGTAAACTAAAACCAATCTTTCAGCGATTTCATGAGGATTTAAGCCCCATTCAATAATTTGTTGGCGATCATTTATTTTTACTGCGTCATAAAAAGTAGTGACCAAAATTTTTTCCGAAGAGTACTCGGTATATACTTTGGGAACTATGATGCCTTTTTCATCACTCAAGTTCTGACCAATAGTGCGCATTGATTCTGCTTCCTTCGTATAGTTTAATTCTTCCTCAATCATCGAACGAACCTGCGTATAAACGTGTTCAATTCCGCCGATGGTAATAAATAAGGAAATGCGCTTAATGAGCTGTTCGATAATTTTCAAGTCTGCCTCAGCTATTTGCTTGATATGAGCGTGTTGAACTTTTACCGCAACGTATTCGCCTGAATGAAGTTGAGCCTTGTACACTTGACCGATCGAAGCTGAGGCAATGGGCTCTTCGGGAAAGACTGAGAACAATGTTTCAATGGACTCTTCTAATTGCGCTTCAATGATGTTTTTCGTTTCGCTAAATGGACTGGCGGGTGCATCATCTTGTAGCGATTCGAGTACCTCCATGTATTGTTTTGGAAGAATATTCGACATGACTGAAAGAAGCTGACCTACTTTTGTAAATAAGCCTTGTAACTCGAGAATGGCGGCGCGAATACGTTGTGCATTCTTCGCATGAACTTGATCTATTCGATTGATATAAAAGGATTTGCCCAAAATACGTCGGGCAAGAAGAATACTCACATAACTCACCAGAATTTTTGCAGTAACTCTGTACGCCTTTCGGGCTCTTTTTCGATTGGATGCAGAAGGCTTCACCGATCAACTTTTCTTTAGTAGAAAAGTACTAATCCTTTACACCTTATCCAATACTGTCTTCATAAATAATCACAATTTACTTCGTTGCTGGTTCGCAGGTACTCTAAGTCAATATTGTTCCTATTCCAAGAGGAGGGATGTGTTTTTAGAACAACCCACCGCCACTATCTTCCGTCTCTCGATCCACATTCTTTTCTGTTTTCTTAACGGATTTTCCTTTACCGAATCGGTAACTTAGCTCAAGAATAAACATGTTCTTGACCAATGAAACATCATTGTCTGTTTGCATCGTAAAGCCTGTCGTTTCAACACGTGAATCTTGATTGAAATTTGCACCAACATCTATTGGAAGAAAATATCCAAACATGATACTTGCGCGCTTCTTGAACAGCGGTTGTTTGTAAAATAGCATCCAAAAGTCAACCTCTCCCTTTTCGTAACCTAAGCCGGTAATGTACTTACTTTGCTGCCTTTGATACTTCACTCCAAGTAGGGTTTGTGTTTTTGGGAAAATGTAAATCAAGTCAACATCCGCTCGCCAATCACGAATGGTATTCGTTCTGGTCGTTGATACAATGCGCGACTGGTAGAAATCAAGATTTCCCTGTACCAAGAGGCTGAATTTAAAGTAGTGGCTGAAATTCATCCGTGCCCCTAATCGCTCTGATAATTCAGCATTTTCGTAGCGGTAGTTGAACATCCCTTCGGAATCAATTTCTCCTACTTGAACGACCGTGTTATTAGAGTATTGATAGTAAGGCTCAAGTGCGAATATTCCCTGTAGAACATTCATACGTATCGAAAACTGATGATTGGTTGAAGGGCGCAGGAATGGATTCCCAGTGGACGTCATTCGTGGGTTGATTTGACTCACAAATGGGTTGGTTTGTGCAATAGTTGGATAGCCACTGGTTGTGCGATATTTTAATTTAAAGTTGATGTTCTTTCCTGGCGCATAACGAAGATCAAACATAGGCTGATAGATCATGTAATTGAGTTGCTGATTTCCTGCTCTCGGAGACGAATTCTCTGAAGCAATTCCTGCACGCAGTCCCCACTTTGTATTTAATTTCCAGGAAAAATAACCGTAGAGTTTATGGCGCATATCGGTTAATCGAAAGTTGTCCGATATACTGAAAGCATCGCCTGAACTCAAATCCGTCTGAAGTATGGTGTAATTATTATCCAATTCCCGCCAAGTATTTCCGTATCCAACTTGAAGACTTGCTTTGGAGGAGAATAAGTGTTCAAATTCAGCATAAAAACGCGTGTATTGCTTTTTGTTGATTCCTGTTTCTGAACGATCGTAAATGACTTCCTGAAGGCTATTCGTTGTATAGTCGCCGCGATAATTCGAATAGGTGAAGTTCACATTCATTCGATTTTTTTTGTTGAATTCACCAATGTAGAATAGGGTATTGTGTGTATTGAGCACCTCAGTTTTTGTTTCAATCTGAAAATCATAGGTGTCGATAAGAATATTATCAGCGTATACTTCTGTACTGTATTCAAATTCATTATCCTCTGTACCAAGGGGGAGTGCCATAATATTACTTTCAAAGCTGATCGTATGCTTTGGGTTAAGGCGATAATCAAAGCCAAGTGTATAGTTCGCACCATATTCAAGAATGCGCGTATTTGGTCGATCTGTGAGTTGTTTCTCTAATACAACAATGTTGTCATCGTATTCGGTTCTTGTCGTTGTATTCAGTTTAAAGCGTTTTCTTTCAACTCCAGCGCTGGCATAAAGATTGAGTTTGTTTGCGGTATAGTTATAGGTCGCTCCAATCCCTAGTATAAGCAGGTCCAATTTAGGCTCTTGAGTAATATCTACCAACTGCATTTGCTCAATGTAGAGTTCGGTTCCTTTGTAATCATCTTTGAGAATAACATTAAGAATGGCAGTGTACCCTTCTAAACCATATCTTCCTCCCGGATCTCGCGTTATTTCCACACGCAATAATCTTTCTGGCTCTAGATTCTGGATATATTCTTGATTTTTTTCAACGCCATTTACGAGTATCATAATATTGGCATCATTGTCCACTTTTAGAACACCAGAATAATCATCATAGGAGACGCCAGCAACTCTGTCAAGAACATCTTTCGCTGCGGTTGCTCCCTGTTTTTCTTTGTCTGTAATTATTTTCACTTCGCGATCCAGCATGTCAATCTTTGAACTGGCCTGAGCTTCTACTGCATCGAGGTTAACAACGTCTTGCTTAAGCTTAACGACTCCGACGAAGGCATCTTCTCTCAATAAACCTGTGGCAATTGTATCGTTAGAATATCCATAAAAACTAACCACTAAAGAATACTCCCCCGGACTGAGTGGAAGTTTGAAAAACCCCTTATCATCCGTGAAGCCACCCTGCGTTATTTCTCCTGCATTATTTAAGGCAACTACTTTACAAAATGGAAGCACTTCCCTCGTCTCGGAATCCTTTACTTGTCCAGATACTTCTATTGATTGTTGCGCTCTACTAGTGAATGAGCAAAGGAACAAGAAAGCTCCAGTGCATAGAGTTAATAGTGAAAATGACCTCATGTCAGTAAATTTTGTGCAGCGTAAAATGTTTCTTCTCAGCCGTTAGACCTTTAGCCCTATGAATTTGTTACTCGCAGAACCATATTTTTCTTAAAAACAATTTACACAGACCATTTGAGGGAGTGAGAGCATTTTTTATGGATTGCCTTTTCACTGGTATCAAAGGAAAAGATTCAGTTTAGAAGGAATAGTCTGAAAACTTTGTTTGGATAGATATAGGTGAATCTAACTTACTGATCGCCTTGAAGTAGTGTATCGATGTCAATATCACCGATAAACTGCACGCGGTTGTCGACAGTGTTCCACCGCCAACGAACATCTGTAAAATAGACAAGAATAAGCGATAATAACCCTGCACCAAGAAAAATGGGATATATAATGTCGTCACCGGCGACACCATAAAGAATGACTCCAATTAGCATTACTCCTGCGAAACTACCTACTAGTTTTAGGACTTGTATCATCCAGAAATCCTGAACATTTTTCTTGTGGCGCATACCACAATTGGGGCACTTGGCCAACTTAAGCGTTTGTCCTACGTTCTTCAAGGCCTTTTTATTTGCTCCGGTCGCTGCTCGATCTTTAGCTCCGCTCTCGTCCAAAAAATAAGCGCTGTTACCCTGTCCCTGACCAACACCAGTGACGAGTGCTTTTTCCTGATGACCACAGTTTGAGCAAGAAAAGTCTACAACGCGAGATAGTGTGACAGTAGAAGTGTGTTGATTACCGATGTACATGTAGTGGTTATTGTTGGACAGAAAGATAAGAAAAGTTTTGAGCTTCTAATCCAACTTCCGCCCTTTAAAACGCACTGAATTTCCTCCTCCTAGACCTCCATTAAAGGTGTAAATGAATATACTATCTTGTTCGAATCGAACATTCATGTGATGGTAGGAGTAACCAAAAAAGTACGTCTCACCGAAAACAATATCATCTTCATGCAACCGAGCGCCAAAAATCTGAACGGAATCGTCAACGAAAGGAAGAGTTAGGTTCTTTTGTTCAGTAGTGTCGGAACTTACGCCTGTCAAATCTGAATAGTGATGGTGAACAGTGCAATCATACGTACCAGCATAAGCTGACTTCGGTGCTTCTTCAGGAATAATGATTTTGTCCTTTCGGCAACTCACACTTGTAACGAGAAGGGCAAGAAAAACGGTTGTCGGAAGTGGTTTCATACAATAGATCTTTACTAATAGAAACTGTTCATGAAGCGAAAACGTTGGCTAAAGCTTAATGAATCTAAGCATTGAATGCGCCGTTTGTATGAAGTAGATACCGGTGCTTAGTCCTTGTATATCAATCGTATGAGAGATTTTCGACTCCAGTAAACCAGTGCTATATATTCTATTATAGATATCTATTATTTTGAATCTTGATGATTCGTTGGACAGCACGGTAATTTCCGTTGAGGCCGGGTTTGGAAACATCGTTACATTTTCAGTCGAACTCAAGTTATCCAACCCTGCCGGGCCACAGTTTTGACTAGTCGAATGAATCCAATCGGTCATGAATTGTAGCACTTGTGGACTCATTGTGGAATCATATTCGGAACCAAAACTATGATCAATATCTGTGAATAGCTCAAAGGTAACATTCGGTCTTGTGATAGAGTCTTGCCAGAGTTGATAGTGAATATTAGAAGGGACAAATCGATCAGCGGTTCCATACATGAGTGCTGTAGGCTTATCCGAAGTTTTTTGTACCAGCATTGCAGAATCGGTATGTGAAAGCCAATGAAGCCAGAATTTTGGTGAAAAATGAGTGTTGTAGAGGGTATCTGTCATTGGCCATAATCCAGCCCGTAAAGAGTCGAATTGCTCGCTGATGATTATGGCTCCAGCAGGATCATTGTCAATGAACTCTTTTTGATATATGACGACAGAATCAATAGGTTGTGCTGTTCCAGCCATGTTCAGAATGCCCCTTATGTCATCACGATCAAATCCTACTTGACTAACAAAAGATCCACCTTGGCTATGTCCAGCAAGAAATATGTTGCACGTATCAATGTCGGCAAGAGCCTTACCATATTCAACGGCATGATGTATGTCCTCGATGTAGTCGTAAGGTGAAATAGTATCAACAAACCAACAAGCGGGTTGCTCAATGCAGTTGAGTGTAAAGCTGCGCTTATCATAACGCAAAACAGCGATACCATTACGCGATAATGAGTCGGCAATCTCATAGAACATCCGAGTCTCCGCTTTTCTGTAGGTCGCACCAATACTGTCGAGATAGTCTTTTGTAGAGCTTGCATTTTTATCTAATGCAGATGTACCATGCACGAGAATCAACAAAGGAAAGTCACTTCCTGTATCAGGTCGTGTAATAGCACAAGGAAACGGCAAAGAATCAACATTAATAGATGCAGAATACTCTGGACTTTGGACGTAAAACGTATCTAATGTAGTCGAGTACCCCTGGGAAAAAATAATGGAGGTTATCATGGTAAAGACCATGATGATACTCAATCGAAAAAGAAAAAGGTCTTTCATACGGTCGACTTTAGCTATCAAAATACAATTTGCCAAACACAAAACCTATTGAATTACGAGACGTTCAGTATAGGTGTTACCGGAATCATTCTGAACTGAAAGAAAATAGGTTCCTGGAGTTAACTGTCGAACCGAAATGGATGCTTGCGTTGTATTGATCTTTGAAGTCTTAACGGTTTTCCCGGCTAAGTCTGATATTTGAACCTGGTGAACAATGCCCGACATGTTATTTATAGAGATATTCACTTCTGAAGTCGTTGGATTAGGATAAATATCAACCTTTATGGTTTCCAGATTACTTAAAGAAGCTTGCGCGCAATTGATGGGTGAACCCGAAGTTTCATTCAGTGTTCCATTGTCAATATACCAATCTTCCCAAGTACCACCAGTTCCAGTTTCCCAGGAGTTTAGGTCGAAGGTATTGTTACCAGTAGAAGTTCCTTTGATACTGTATACTTTGAGCGCTTCACCACCTCTATTCCAATTGAGTGCATTACCCGAAGAACAGTTTTCGGGAGAAAAATCGGTGAGTCCGCAATTGGGTTGAATGAAATATGCATTGTCATCATACGTTGGAAATCCACCGTAAACGTGTGCTATTCCATCAGTCCCAATACATACAGCAGTATATTCATCACAGGCAATTCCTTTGCCGACCACACCATAATCTGAAAAGATTCTTGCTAAAAATGCGACATGGCGACCTTTTCGGTCGGGATCATCGTAATGGGTATCTGTGATAACCTCTGTTAAATGAGCATTTGATATGAACGCAGTCGAATCTACAGTCATGTCCATATTGTATGGGTCCGCCAGCGCAGCTGCTGAGGTTACCGTTCCATTTTCAGCTGAGAAGTAGTATTTCCCTTGAATTGCCATCCCTGCACTTGTGCCGCCAATGACAAGGTTTCGATTTTCAATTCCCTCATTGATCAAACTGTCGATGGGTGTGTTACGCCAATAAGAAATATAGTTCCATTGATCACCTCCGGCGAACCATATTGCTTCTGCATTTTCAACTTTTTGCTGTACGTAGCTATCGTTGCTGGCTCCGGCGTTGTTGCAGACAATGGTCTCAACTGAATTAACGGTTATACCGAGTGAATTATACATGTAGTCATTGTAACCATCTGAGCCACTTGTTCTCAAGACCAGAATGTCGCCACCGTTCGCTTGCTGTAAAAACCATTTCATGGCTTCATCATCCTCTGTGGCTCCCCCCATAAGGCATACGCCTCCCAGAGCATTGGTCATAAGGTCTGTTTGATTACCGGTAAAATAGGAGGTGTAATCTTGTCCCAAAGTCATTCCTGTAATCAATAAAAAAGTCGAAAAAATGTAGCTTTTCATTTCGGTAGTTAGTCGTTGATGAACAATACGTGTTTTCTCGAAGTTAAGAAAAACGACTTATTTACTGGTAATTACAATGGTTTTACTTCATTGCGAATCAAGTATACTTCGACAATTATTCTGGAGACCAACTCGAGCGTTAAATCCTCTTTTGCAAGCAGTAAGATGTACGTCGCTTTTCGTTGACTTGTGATTTGTTTTTTGATGATGCCCATATCAAGCATGACGCGTCTAACCAGAATTTTACCGCCGTATCCGTATTTGAAAGAATTATTATTGATATCACCCTTAAGTACTGAAATGCGATGAAGCATTTTATACGTTTTATTAAAGTACTTTTTAAACTGTCGCACTCTGACTTTGCCAACATCCTCTCCATGCAAAACGGTTGCCGTGTATAATGCAATCTCGTTCAATTCTTTTAAGAATGCTTTTCTTTCTTCAGGCGTTTGCTCCATGAAAATAACTCCGCTAATTGAATGGATGATTTAAGACTTATCTTCTTGTTCGTGTATATTAGATTTTATGGTGCAAGCTGAGTTGTAGTTGATTTTTCTTCCAACCATTGGTCGTCTGATTCATAAGACCAGCCTGAATTTTTAGATTATCGAGTATAGCGTAACCAAGTGCGACATAGAATCTATTGCGGTCAAAAACCTGAACAGTATTTCCGTTTCCAATGTTACGCTGCCCGTTGATAAAAATCTCATTATACAGCGCGAGGTAAAGTGTATTCTTCTTTATCTTCTGTGATGTCAGTGCAATGTTTAAAAACAAATTGTAACGGTAGCGTGTCCGAAAGTCTTGGTTGTCAACAAAGCGCTGCTCATAGCGTATACGATGGTTCATATGAAAGCGTCTTCCAATTGTGACGGGGAAAAGTGCTTCCTGATAAATGCGACTTTCATGGACGGTTGTTCGATCACTTCCAAAACTACCGGTGGTGATGTCGCCATAACCGAGCGTAAATTTGATCTTAGCGTTTTTTGGACTGTAGGTTACGCCGCTACGTAAGAGTAATTGTTCGAGGTCACCGCCAATATTCCAGTTTCTCAGCTGCAGATCTCCCTGAACACCCCAAGGACTTTCTTTAAATGTTGTATTGAAAAAGTACATATACCACGCACCTAATTCACCTTCATCTACCTGTGAAAAGCCTATGGATGTTCCCATTACTATGGAAACCGTAATTACTACTCTACAAATCCAATTCATACTGCAAACTTAATGAACCTGCGATAAATGGATAAATACTTCTTCTTGAAGACTATTCGCCTGGGACAAATAGATTGATGGTATAGTCGAATAAGCTTCGGTTCCCGGATTTTCCGTGTCCAGGAATTATGACCTCCGCTTCCGGATAAGCTTGAGCTACTTTTTTTACTGTTTTCGGCCATTCGTGAACATCGGCATCTCCCAGATATCCCTTTCCTGCCTTCATGCATTTAAGCAAACATCCACCAAACAATACTTTTTCAGAAGGGAAGTAACAAACAATATTGTCGTAAGTATGTCCGGCTCCATGATAACTGATAATTACTTTTTGATTTCCAACAGGAATCTCCATCATGTCTGAAAAACCATGCTTGGGACGCACTACACTATCCCGTTCAGCAAAGGAAACCGTTTGTTCGTTTGCATAGGAAGGAATGCTTCTATTGTGGAAAGCAGCTAAACCGCCCAAACAATCTTCATGAAAGTGTGTTACAATGACCGCTTTGATATTTGCATGCATTGAATCTTCTATCCATTGAATGAGGTTTTCAGCATCTTCCGGCCTTGTTGGTGCATCAGCAATGATTGCTTCATTTTGATGAATCACGATCATTCCATTGCAACTTACTCTTCCCCATTCTTTGGTTGGCAAGTAAGAAATGTGTCGATAAGTATTTTCCGTCAGTTGCTCAATTTTGAGGTCGTTGCTATCATAAAGAAGTTGACCATTTGAAATGGAGCTCGTGATTACCAGGAAACACAAACAGCAAAAACGAATTAATTTCGACATAAGGATGAATGCTAGATCGTCCTAAAATACAGATGTTTGATCTGATAGCCATGATTGATAGCAAAAAAAGCCCCTCATTACGAGAGGCTCATGAAAAAAGCAATGTACTATTTTTTACAATGCGTTTCCTTATAAACGAAGTTGAGCACCTCGGTGCGATCTGTCAGCTCATACGTCAGATTATATTTTTCTTTACCAGATGTCCAATCACCAGTGTAAGCATCCCCATTATCCGGTGTAAAGTTGAGGTTCGTTGCCCAATCTGTTGAAAGCATTCCTGTTTCAGAATATACCTGACCATCCGACTTGGCGCTAAAAACGTAGCGGTCGTACTCTTTATCTGTCGCAGTGAATTCTACCCATAACGCTTCAATTTCTGAAGAATGTACTCCCAAGATGTTCATGTCAGCATCCTTATAATCTTCACTGTAATAGACCACCTTATCGTCTTTCCATTTGCTGCAAGAAGTGATAATGGCCAGAGCGAAAAGTGCAAAAAGTATTTTTTTCATAGGTGTTGATTTTTGAATCACTAAATATAACGATTTCATCTTCAATATACTAGTCGGTGCTTTGAAGGGTTTAGAGCTCGTTTTTTCGGCCTTTACTCAGATTTTTTTGTGGGTAGGTAAAATCACGTGATTTAATGAAACGCATAATTCCACTTGATACATGATTTTCCTTGAAAAGCTAATTAGAGTGCCTTAACAGGCTAAATAGCAATAGAAGAATAAGCCATCATTTTTTTAGCTTGTAATTTGGGAAAGGAATGTATGTTTCATCATTAGGAACTTGAGGGAAACGCTTGTTCTCCCAATCATCTTTTGCTTGCTGCAAACGTTCTTTACTGTGAGAGACGAAATTCCAAAGCAAAAAATGTTCTTCAGGAAGTGGAGTGCCACCAAAAAGAAGGATTTGTGTTCCAGCATCAAGACAAATGGCACATTGATCTTCTACCTTACTGATTAGCATTTGTCCTGCCTCAACCGTTTCTTCTTCTACTTTAATGGAACCTTTGACAATAACGAAAGCCACTTCTCCGTGTAATTGATCTCTCAAATCAAGCGTCGTTTCCTCATTTGTTTTTATATCTACCATGAACAAAGGTGAATACCCTTGAAGCGGGGCTTCTTTTCCAAATGCTTTACCAGCGACCAATTTAATGGTCATTGGCCCTGACGTCCAAACAGGAATCTCGCTACTCGGTACGAACTTGAAGTTTGGCTCCATTTCTTCTAATTCCTTGGGTAGTGCCACCCAAATCTGGTAACCGTGCATCATCATTATTTCAGAACTGCGTCGATTGGCAGGTGTTCGTTCAGTATGTGTCACACCATTACCGGCAGTCATAAACCCAACGTCTCCTGGTCGGATTACCTGTTGACTTCCAGTACTGTCTTTATGTTCAATTTCGCCCTCGAATAAATAGGTCAATGTGCTCAAACCAATATGTGGATGTTGATCAACATCTATGTATTTGCCATCACCAATAGTGGCTGGTCCCATATGATCAATAAATGTGAAAGGGCCAACTTGTCTTTTTTTCCGAAACGGGAGTAATCGTCCCACCATAAAGTTGCCCAAATCTGTTTGACGCTCATCAATGACTAATGCGTTGTTTGCCATATGTTAAATGCTGTTGATCCGTTCTTTTAAAATTAGAAATAGTTTTGTTAACGCATCAGAAAAAAATGCCACTTATTTGGGTACTTCTTGATTCTAGGGGTAGTTGAGTTTAATAGAAATCGAGATCGTCAAAATCTTTAATTTCGGAAAGAAGCATTAAGTCCCATTCAGGAAGATCGCTCCATTCTTCTTCAAAAGTTGGATTGTCCGGGTCTTCTGAATAAGGATCCGTATTTGTTTTCGTTAGCTTTTTTCGTGTAAGAAAGTTATAACTGTGTTCGCTCAAGACAGTGGGCCCCTGATGTATATAAGAGTCATAGCCAATCAATTTGAAAGCACCTTCCTGGAATCGGAACGTGTATTTCCAATGCCCATACCGTCCATGGCCATAATGAAAGTAGAGTTTATTATCCTCGATATAGGGTTCTAATTCTGGAGGGAAGTAAACACCGCCATCTTCATTTTCTGAGGAAAAGCAGTGATCGTTTCGTAAGACCATTTCATAACCATCATCTTGATTGATTAAGATAATTATCCCTCTCCGATTTCGATCTAGCTCACCTCTGTATTCATCTTCGATTACTTTGGTGGGATTCGTTCCTTTAATGATGAGTACGACGTCTTCTCTGCCATCTTCATTCAAATCTCCTTTCAGTTCTTCAAAGAGTTTGAATGACTCAGGAATAAAGTCTTCCGGATTTGTAACAATGGTGATCTCATTCGTGCTTGACGTATCCAAGTCTTGGTTTTCCTGAACGCTTTCAATTATGTTTTCGGATTCATTGACAACTGGTTGCTCATTGGAGCATCCGTAGATAAAAAAAGTGGTTAAGAACAATCCGTAAAAGAAGTGTTTCATGACTGAAAGGCTTTGCACTAAGTTAAAAAATGATTCTCAATGCAAGCCTCCCGTTGAGCTTGTGATCAACTCATTTGGTCTGAACAGCCATGTCTGTTATTATTTGCCAGTCACCCGTATTGTTTTGAACCATGAGAAATGTAATGTTTTGTCCGCCTTTATCTCCTTTTAACTTCACAGTTGCTGTGGCTGAATGATTGGACACGATCATATCTTCGAATATAACAGTGTAGTGTGCTCCTCCGATGATTTTTTTCTCGATCAGGCTTATATACGTTTCTCGATCAATGATTGATGTTTTATCGGGACTGGGATAACGGTTGGCGATTACTCGAAAGTCCTTATGTAAAATTCCGTTGTACATGTTAAGCTCTCTTTTTTCACCGGCCTCTACAAAGGTTTCGATGACTTGTTTAATGGTTTCTTCGGTTTTCATGGTCGTTTGAGATTTACCGTTCATTGCACTCATACTGAATAATGCGATAAACGCGATTGATAACTTTGTCATGTTGCTTTAATTTTAAATGATTGATTCAAAATTAGCGCGACGGAGTGATCATTTTTGTGATGAAAATCACAAAATCAAACGAGTTACTTTTTGGCCCGAATTCGACTTAACGTTTCTCGTGCCAGTCCAAGATAAGATGCCAAGTAAGTCAGTGGAATTGACTGTAAAAATTCTGGATTCTTTTCTTGTAAATATTGATAACGCTCTTCCGGTTTAAGCGATTGTAAGGCAGAAGAGAGTTCATGCTGTTGGGTAAGTAAGTGCTCAAGTAGATTTCTACCCAGACGTTCGTAAACAGGAGATTTTTCGTAGAGATTAAGTAGTTTTTGGCGGTCTAAATAGTAGACATTAGTGGCACTTAAAGCAATCAGGTTTTTATCGCTTTGTTGCTGTGTTGTTAAACTCTTCAATTCATGAGCAAATGTTCCAGGCAAATAAAAGTCCTGATACATTTCTTTTCCATCGATGAGCTCATATAATCCAACGCTACCTGAAATAATAAAATAAATACCACGATGATATTCTCCGGAGATCAATAAATGCTCTTTTTTCTTGAAAGTTTGATAATTGCAAGCATTTAAAAACTCTGTGAATTCTTCAAAAGAGAGTTTGTGGAATGTATTAAGTGTATCTAATAATATTGATGCTTCCTTTGAGTTCAAATTACTCCTTTATTTTCATTCGATTATTACGCTTGTTATGTTCGAGCTCAGCCAACCCAAGATGTTCCATTAATGGTGGGATATACATGCCGAATCGTCCTCTAAATCCTTTCTTTAATCCATACCAACCGCCAATGGGATTAGCTTCAGAACGTCCCCAGTGCTCAATTGTATCTGGTTTGGTTTCCGCTTTTTCATCTTTACTACCCAATAGAATCCAATCACCATTTTCTTTGAGCATTTGATGCAAATCATGAATGCATCGAATGTCATAGTGAAGAATGGTACTTTTTACGGTGCAGACTAAGATTTCTTTTCCATCCTTTTCAGCGATATGCATGGTGAACTCCGATGAAAGTGGAGGTGTTTGAAGTGTCAACGGGTTTTCCTTAGTGCCAATTAATTCTTTATAATTCATGAGTCCGGTTATTTCGATTCGGCTTCTTTTTTTAAGTCAGCAGTGAATTGTTCAAATGAAGTGTCAAAAGATGGGATCTTATTTGCAAACAGTGGGAACATGAAGCCTCCTATTTTCTCACGCATTGTAAAAATTGTTCGTTGACCATCTTGTTTAAGGTGATACGTACGTTCTCCCATGGCATCCCCCCAAACCAGTTCTTCATTGGCAACAAACTTTTTTACTTTGAGTTTAAACGTCCGTGTAGAATCAAGAGTGCTTACCAGTTTAATTTTTTCTCCTTCCTCAATTTTACCTTCCAGCGATACAATAGTTGAATTCCATCGTTGAAAATCATCCGAATCCGTTAGCAGAGACCAAATAGTAGACGGGTCGGCGTCTATGGTTTCACTAATTGATGTAGTTCTACTGAATGTTTTTCTTTCGGTAGTCGCCTTGCCATGTTGTGCGTTTGTGTGCATTTGTCCCATGATAAATAGTATAAATAAACAGAGCTCTTTCATTTTTAATCAGCAAATAAACGAAAGATGAACACCGTTCAATTTTACATATGTTAAAAAATCAGGTTTTGAGTTGTTTACCTGCTCTAATTCTTGAGAGACTCACTTGTGAAATTTGAAGCATTGATGCGATATCCTTTAAAGGTGCCACTTGAATGAACCTTGGAAACGCGTACTCAATATATTGATAGTTACGTGTTGCATCATTAGCCAAGAGGTTCACAAATACATCAATGAGGGTTACATGTACTTGTTCAGTAAGTAATATGCCGAACATTGCCCAGTTCTTTGATTCACTGTAGAGCTTGAGAAGGTCATTCCTCGAAATCAAGTGCACCTTTGTTGGTTCGTAGAATTGAAGAGAAAACTGCGATGGTTCACGGTTCGTAAAGCTTTTGAACTCCGTGATAAATGTTTGTTCTGGTTTCATCCAGAGTGTTTGTTCTTGACCATCCTGATCTTGGTAAAAGCACCGTGTGATAGAGCTATCAGCAAAAAAGAGATAATCGCAAACATCTCCTTCTCGGGAAATTAATGAGTTGGTATCAAATTCTTTTTCTTCAAATAGTTTTAATCCATTTTCAATTTCACTGTCGGTAAAAGACGGATTGTACTTGAGCAATGCTTCCTTAATATTCATCTTAGTGTGGTTTGTCTTAATGTAAAAGGTAAGAACAATATAAGGATTAATGCGATTGTTGGTACAAGCAAAACTGCTGTCGAATACCGCTAAATGGGAATCGGACGTTGAATAGATTCATCCAGCGAGATAAACGTCTCTGTTCTTAATACACCTTTAATGTTTTGAATAGGTCCACTAAGAATTTCCATTAAATGTTCGTTGCTCCGAGCGCGAAGCTTAATAAAAATGCCATAGGCGCCAGTCGTACAATGTGCCTCAACCACTTGATCTATCGTATCTAATTCCGCAGCAACTTCATGATAGAGACAATTCTGGTCTAAGATGATTCCGACAAAGGCACACGTATGATATCCGAGTTTTCGTTCATTCAGTTGAATCGAATATCCATCAATGACTCCACCTTTCTTGATTTTAGTCATTCTCTGGTGAATAGCAGCACTCGTCATGCCTACTGATGTGGCGATATCGGTTATTTTCATACGCGCATCACGAAGTAGGTATCGGAGGATTTTTTTGTCTGTACTATCAAGATGTAAGCTCATTCTATCTTTTTGTTTCTTTCTTTAAGTTATCTACTAAAACTCCTGCAATTTCTTAACTGATTTTTATTAAATAGGGTACAAACATACATAAAACAAAAATTAAACCCTATTAAATCGATAGGGTTTATATATATTTGTCAAGAATTTGATAGCAATGATTATAGACACAATAGGTTTGGGAAGAGCTGATAGTAGTAAAATTTCACTACTGAAAACAGTATCATGGCGATTAATAGGAACGCTCGATACTATGCTAATTTCTTATTTCTTGACCGGGAAACTGGACGTCGCAATCAGTATTGGTGGTATTGAAGTTGTGTCAAAAATGATTTTGTATTACCTGCATGAGCGGGCCTGGATAAAACTTTTAAAGAAGTAAGAAATGGATTTAAATAGAGTAAATAGCGATTTGAGACAGAAAAGTCCATCTGAAATCATTCGTTGGGCACTGAGCATGGCTAAAAAACCTGTGTTGACAACGAATTTCAGACCATTGGAAGCTACTATTTTACATGCCGTTTCCTCAGAAAAGTCTGATATACCAGTGATTTGGTGTGACAGTGGATACAATACTCCGAATACGTATCGCCATGCGGAAAGAACCATTCAACAATTGAATTTGAATATTGATTTATATGTTCCTAGACAAACTGTTGCTCACCGCGACGTAATACTTGGGATTCCACAAGTGGATACCCAAGAACACCAATTGTTTACAGAGCAGGTAAAACTTGAACCATTTCGTCGTGCCATGAAACAGCATCAACCAGATTTGTGGTTTACGAATTTAAGAAAAGGGCAAACGGCGCTTAGAGATGAAATGGATATTGTCAACAAAGGTGCGAACGGAATGCTCAAGGTCTGTCCCTTTTATTACTGGACGGACCCACAACTCGAAGCCTATATTGAGGCAAACAAACTTGAATCGGAGAATAATTATTATGATCCAACGAAAGCGCTGGAAAACAGAGAGTGCGGATTACACGTTGGGTGAAACATATTAAGATGAAAACAAAAAAACACTTATACGAATTAGAAAATGAAAGCATATACATCCTACGGGAAGTAGCTGCTCAATTCAAGAAGCCTGTCTTACTCTTTTCTGGGGGTAAAGATTCTATTGTGATGGCACATTTAGCGCGGAAAGCATTTTATCCATCGAGGATTCCATTTTCTTTTCTACATATTGATACAGGGCATAATTTCCCAGAGACAATAACGTTTCGTGACGAATTGGTCAATGCACTCGGTGTAGATTTAATCGTACGCTATGTCCAGGATTCTATTGACCAAAATAAGGTGCAAGAAGAGTCCGGAAAGTATGCCAGTCGAAATGCTTTACAAACTGTTACGTTACTCGATGCCATAGATGAATTTGGATTTGACGCATGTCTTGGAGGTGCGCGTAGAGATGAAGAGAAAAGTCGTGCGAAGGAGCGTATTTTTTCTGTTCGCGACGATTTTGGACAGTGGGATTACAAAAATCAGCGACCGGAGCCGTTTCAACTGCTTAATGGAAGAATCCAGTTTGGTGAAAATGTACGTGCTTTCCCAATCAGTAATTGGACTGAAGAGGATATCTGGACCTATATTCTTGAGGAAGGACTTGAACTGCCGTCTGTTTATTTTGCGCATGAAAGAAAGTTAGTCAAGAGAGATGGAGCATACCTTGCGCATTCTGAATTCTTAAATCTTGTTGATACAGATGAAATTGAAAATCGGACAGTCCGTTTTAGAACAGTTGGCGATATGACCTGTACGGCTGCATTTATTTCTGAAGCAGATACAGTCGAAAAAGTATTGAAAGAGAATGTTGCATCGAAACATTCAGAACGTGGAGCAAGAATTGACGATAAACGAAGTGAATCGGCGTTGGAAGAGCGCAAAAAAGGAGGATATTTTTAGTTATGGAATTAGTTAGAATCAGCACAGCCGGATCGGTAGATGATGGTAAAAGCACACTTATCGGCCGGCTTTTATATGACAACAATGCACTGACCAAAGAACAAGAGGAATTAGTGCAAAAAAAGACAACTGAGAAAGGCTGGGATGACCTTGATTTAAGCGTAATTACTGACGGTTTGGTTGCGGAGCGTGAACAGGGAATCACAATAGATGTCGCACATATTTATTTCTCTACAAATACGCGAAAATTCATTATTGCAGATAGCCCGGGACATGTCGAATACACGCGTAATATGGTTACAGGAGCATCTACTGCAGAGACTTCCATAATTCTGGTGGATGCTCGAAAGGGATTGTTGGAGCAGAGCTATCGCCATTTTTATATCAGTCAGTTGCTGCGTCTGAATAACGTAATTTTTGCAGTCAATAAGATGGATTTGGTGGAGTATAGTGAAGATAGATTCCTGGAAATTGCCATTGAAATTAAACAGATGGTGGAGAATCTGGACGCTAGAATTGACTATTCAATTGTTCCCGTGAGTTCATTGAAAGGCGATAATGTGGTTCACCCTTCTGAAAATATGACTTGGTATGGCGGCAGTACATTGAATCAATTGCTTCATGCAAAGAAGGATATTGTCACTGGGCAGGCACCATTTCGATTCGACGTACAACAAGTATTTCATGCACAGGAGAATGGTTTCATAGATTATCGAGGTTACGCGGGTAGAGTAATAAGTGGAAATGTCAGCGTTGGTGATCGAATTGTGGCACTTCAATCTGGCAAGGAAAGTATAATTACGGAAATCAGACGATATACAGAAGTGTTGAAAAAAGCAGAAGCAGGGGATAGTATTTCTATTTCCTTAGCTGACGAAATTGATGTGAGCAGAGGAGTGGTATTGGCTCGAAAGGAAGAACAACCGG
The DNA here is from genome assembly GCA_002427735.1 of Flavobacteriales bacterium UBA6051. GTDB lineage: Bacteria > Bacteroidota > Bacteroidia > Flavobacteriales_D > Crocinitomicaceae > UBA4466. The sequence goes on along the minus strand of DIYP01000016.1, from coordinate 139,483 downwards.
AGGCTCAAACGAGCATTTCTTCCACCGTTGTTTGGATGGATGAAAAACCTGCACATACTGGGGTGAGGTTGTTACTCAAGTCGGGGTCAAGAGAGTTTCCGGTGAAGTTAACCGAAATAGACGCAAAGGTAGATCCTATGCAAGCAAACAAACGTATTAATGTTAATGCGATTGAGGTTAATGATATCACCGATGTTCAATTGCGTTTAAGCCAGCCTGGGTACTTCGATGCTTATTCAGAAAATAAAGCGAATGGAGTATTCATACTCATAGATCCTCAAACGAATCATACGGTGGCGGTAGGGTTTGTTAAAAAGTAAACGAATGCGTTTAAACGAAAAATATAATTGTCATATGTGTTGCATGAAAAAGCGACAGAGGCCACCATTGAATGATGCTTTGTAAAAGTAGTTATAGGTTATAGGTTGGGCCTCTTGTCATACGATGAGAGGCCTTTTTAATTGAAGTAAATGAAAAGTTTTAGAACAGAATTAGAACAAGAGTCTTCCGATGTTGGAAAAGCACTTGTGGAAAAAGATATCCTTGAGCTGGAGCAGAAGATTCACGAGTTCCACGCAGGTACAATTGATGAAGAACGTTTTCGAACATTAAGATTAGCTCGAGGAGTCTATGGTCAGCGACAAACGGGTGTACAAATGGTACGTATAAAGATACCTTACGGTAAGTTGAACGCACGCCAGCTGAATCGCATTGCAGATGTTTCTGATAAATTTTCCACTGGAAAACTGCATATCACTACACGTCAAGATATTCAGATTCACCATGTATCATTAGATCGAACTCCCGAGTTGTGGGAAGAACTCGAAAAAGATGCAATTACATTGCGCGAAGCATGTGGAAATACGGTAAGGAATATTACTGCATCGTCATTGTCCGGGATTGATAATTCGGAAGCCTTTGATGTAAGGCCTTATGCCGATGCAGTATTTAAGTATTTCTTACGGAATCCAATTTGTCAGGAAATGGGGCGAAAAATAAAAATAGCCTTTTCCAACTCGAGTGCAGATACAGCGCTAACCTTCATGCATGATATTGGTTTTATTGCTGAATTGAGGAATGATGCGCATGGATTTAAAGTCTTAGTTGCGGGTGGCTTAGGTTCTCAATCGCGTCAGGCGGATGTACTCTACGATTTTCTTCCAGCAGAAAGAATTATTCCGGTAACCGAAGCAATACTGCGTCTTTTCGAGCTTAATGGCGAGCGTTCTAATCGAATGAAAGCGCGATTGAAGTTTTGGGTGCGTGATATCGGGATTGAACGCTTCAAAGCATTAATGGAGGAAGAACTTAAGTCCGTGCCTAACATGAAAATCTTCATTCCTTTTGAGGAAATCATTCCGGATAAACCATTATTGAATGATTCTTTTGTTCTGAAATCGGATGACCAATTTGCCTTTCATCAATGGAAGGCGGCAAACGTTTTTTCTCAAAAGCAGGAGGGATTGTACGCCATTGGTGTAAAAGTTCGATTGGGTGACTTTAGTTCTGTTCAGGCAAGAACGTTGGCAGAAGTTGTTGAGAAGTACTCAGGAAACGAACTGACACTAACAATCGATCAAAACCTGATCATTCGGCATGTATCTGAAAATCAGTTGGCACGATTTTATGACCTTCTGCGGAAATTGGAGTTGGCGGACCACGGGTTTGGAACTTCCCAGGATATCACAGCGTGTCCGGGAACGGATACGTGTAATCTGGGGATTGCGAATAGTACCTCGCTCAGTAAAGAACTTGAACAAGTAATTACACATGAGTATCCACACTATCAACCCGATGATCGATTTTCAATAAAGATCAGTGGTTGTATGAATTCTTGTGGGCAACATATGATTGCCAGCATTGGTTTTCAAGGAATGTCAATCAGGACCAGAGATAAGCGCGTGCTTCCAGCTGTACAAGTGCTTTTGGGAGGTGGGAATCGTGGAAATGGCGTCGGTCGCTTTGCTGATAAGGTGATTAAGATTCCCGGCAAGCGTGCTCCAGAGGCCTTAAGATGGATTCTAAATGCTTTTGAATCATCAGGACTTGATGATTTTCTGGAGTATTATGACCAACATGGAGAACGTTATTTCTATGATCTGTTAAAACCATTAGCGAATATTGATGAGGTCAAAGAGGAAGAATTCATTGATTGGGGGCAGCAAGAACTTTACAAAAAGGAAATAGGTGTTGGGGAGTGTGCTGGAGTGGTGATTGACCTTGTGTCTACTTTGTTCAAAGAAAGTGAGGAGAAATTAGAGTTAGCCCAACTAGCATTGGATGCTAATGGCTATGCGGATGCCATGTATCACGCATATAGTTCAGTAATTAATACTTCAAAAGCATTACTCCTATCGGAAAAAAAGCGGACAAACTCACATGCTGCCATCATCGAACAATTCCAAGAAGTTTTTGTCGATTCAGAAGAATTGAAAATCCCCTTGGACTTTAAAGAGCTGGCGTTGCGCCATAAAAATGTGAAAGCATCTGCTCAAGCAGCAAAGACATATTTGAATGATTCGATCACTTTTTACAAGAGCATTGTGAACTATAGAGCCGCAAGTATTCAGGACAACGAATTAGTAAAAGCATGAAAGAAAAAAGAACTCCTAAAGTTACACTCGTAGGCGCAGGGCCTGGAGACCCAAAACTGATAACAGTAGCGGGTTTGCAAGCACTGAACGAGGCCGACGTGGTATTGTATGATGCGCTTGTAAGCAAAGATTTGTTAGAACAGAGCCCTGGTGCTGAATTGATTTATGTAGGTAAAAGAAGGAACAATCATAGATACCCACAGGAAGAGATCAATCAACTAATCGTTGCGAAAGCATTTCAAAGTGGACACGTCGTGCGGTTGAAAGGCGGTGACCCTTTTGTATTCGGAAGAGGAGCGGAAGAACTGCAGTACATTGAGAGTTTCGGAATAGAAACGGAAGTTATTCCCGGGGTCTCTTCAGCAACTTCCGTTCCTCAGAGGCAGGGTATCTCTTTAACACAACGCGGAGTATCAGAAAGCTTCTGGGTAATTACCGGTACAACATCCAATGGCTCACTTTCAAGCGACCTGGAACTTGCTGCACAGAGTACGGCAACAGTGGTTCTGCTCATGGGAATGAGCAACTTACCATTCATTGTTCATGAATACCAAAAACACGGAAGAGGAATGACCCCTATAGCGATTATTCAAAATGGTTTCATGAAAGGAGAAAAGGCGGGCATTGGTAGAATGGATAATATCGAATCAGTTGTTAACGAAAAAGGCCTCTCAAATCCTGCTATTATAGTCATTGGAGAGGTTGTTAAACACAGCTATAAGTTATCCTCAATTTACGAGGAGGTTGAATCTTTTTATGCATTGAAATCATGAATACGCTTTACCCAATTTTTATAAAGACTTATAAGCTAAATGTGCTTATCGTAGGTGCCGGATCAACGGGTGCTGAGAAATTGTTTTTCATGTTGAAATCAAGTCCTGACGCGAGAGTAGAAGTAGTGTCGGAGCGTTTCAGTAAAGAAGTCATTCAGTTGGCCAATAAACATGGAATTTCCCTCGTGCAGGAGACGTTTGATGAAAGCCATTTGGAAGGTAGATCGATTGTCATCTCAGCTACAAACGATCATGCCCTCAACATGCGTATTTACGAATTATGTCGTGATAGAAAGATTCTCGTAAATGTTGCGGATAATCCAACTCTGTGTGATTTCTATCTCGGTGGTGTTGTCACCAAAGGAAATCTTAAGTTGGCTATTTCAACAAATGGGAAATCGCCCACATTGGCGAAGCGCTTGAGGCAATCTTTCGAAGATGACTTACCAAATGATATTGATGAATTACTGGAACATATGGATGCATTTCGAAAGACGTTAAAAGGAGATTTTAGCGATAAGGTGAAGGCATTGAATGATCTAACGAAAGGACTCTTGGAGCGTCATGTTCATAGCTAGATATTCACATAACTATTCAGATCGCTGCTGAATGAGCTTTTTAATTAAGATGATTTGACCGAGATGATAGTAGCAATGTTCAATCATCAATTCAATGTTACGTGCATAATCACCATACTGTTCTTTTACAAATGGTTTTTTCAAATCTTCTTCGGACAATTGTTCTATAAGTTGAATAAAGCGCTCTGCATCTTTACAAAAAGTCGAGGTTAATGCTTTCCAGTCTTCTTCCTTTAATATATCAGGCGCATCGAAACTATATTTATCACGAATTTCGAGCGGTCCACCTTCCAATACTTGCGTCACCCCAGAAATGTAATAATGAATATGGAAGGTGAGTTTGGCTACACAGTTGAGGTCATGAATAACGGTAATCGCATCTTTCCAATCAAGAGTAATGATTTCATTTTTATAGTTAGTGCCGGTCACCCAGGTCCCACTCAGAAGAACCTCGCGTAAACGATTTACCAAAGAATTTGTCAGTGTCATAGTCATCGATAAAATGTAGATCTAAATATACAGAAAGCATCATTTTAGATTTACTTATTCTTTTGAACCTTTCTCCGAAGCGCTTGTATTATCTGCCATGAGAGTGAATAAATGGAAAGGTTCTTTAAAAGTGTTCTTGCTTTTGATTTTAGCAGCTATTACGAGCAGTTATGCGCGGTCGCAAGCTTGTGGGCAAGGGGTCTTTACAATAAAAGTGTATACAATGAACGCAAGCCCTTTAGAAAGGATGAGCTATGAGATTTTTCCGCTCAATTATGATTCACTTAAGGCTGTTTACCCGCCTGAAAAGTATGGAGAACATTATCTTGACCGATTTCAATATAATTGGTCGAGGGGAACGATCATTCCTTCCGAACATGCAACTCGTGTTCTTGATACTGTATCTGAAACCACCATAGGTTGGTTGAATCGTGGATTGTATCATACCAAAAACAAGAAAAGTGGTTTTTTAAAAGAAGGTGTTGTTCGATTCGGCACGATCGAAACCTACACTGTTCCATATTTACTTCGGCTTTCCACAGAAAGCGAGTCAGTCTGGATGGTCGTACATGTGTTTGACGGTTGTGATCGAACTTCCATTGTTCTTTGGGATGATAGACCGCAAGTAGTGGTAAGACGGTAATAAAGTGGTGCTAGTGCTTCGTTTTTTTCTGAGCTTTTTTCCACTCCAGTAAATAAAGAAACGCTTTTGTTTTTTGCGGTGACCATTGTTCAGCAACGTCCTTCATTTGCGATTTTAATCTTGAATTAGGATTGAGCTCATATAAAGCTGTCATAATCTGCTTGATGTGAAAATCGTCAAAGGAAAAGACATCTGGTCGATTAAGTGTATAGATCAAAATCATATCAATCGTCCATTGTCCAACACCTTTAATCTCGGAAAGCTGAGTACGAACTTCTTGATCGGTTAGCTCTTCCCAATTTAGAATATGCTTAGACCAATAACTTAGAATATTGTTGATTGTTTCATATTTCTTAGCGGAGAGTTTTACACTTCCAAAAGACTTTTCTTCAAAGATGTGGAAGTTTTCCGGTGTCAATATTGCAAGGCCCGCTTGCCCCATCATTTTTGCAAAGGTTCTCTTCGTACTGCGATAATGAATCTGCTGTTCAATAATGCAGCTCATTAGATCATGGAAAACACTTTGTGTGCTTTCTATGTCAGGCAATTCAACATTCGTTATGATGTTAGCAAGAATTGGATCGGAGTACTTCATGATGTCATGGGAGTGCACAATTCAATGAGAAATCCGTTGAGATCTCTTAGGTAACCAACTTTCTGACCCCATGGTTTCTCTACAATAGGAGCATACTCTATCGCTCCAGCATCAATCGCTTTTTGAAAATCTTCGACGATGGTATCTGTAATAAAGGCCAATTCGACTCCAGGCGGTTGCTGCTTCATTAATACGGGGTTAAATCCTTTTTTCAAATTAGAATTCCCCAGTTCTACAGATGCAAAAGCAAGTGTGGTAGAGCCTGTAATGAGTTCAGCATAGTCGCCTTCAGGTGTTATAAACTTACGACTGAATCCAAAAGCTTTTTCATAAAACTCGATGGTTTTGCCGACATGGTCAACATAGATAATGGTATAACCGTATTTCATGATTTTGATCGTTGATATTTAAAGATACTTCTTCATTCCAAAAAACAACAAAGTGCCTTGTTAATTCCAACAATTAGCGCTCGGAAAAAGCAAGATAGTGCAGTTTTCTTATGATTCAACCGAGTACATTCATCAAAATTAAATCGAATGAAATTTGCACACCTCTTACTCTTTCTTGTTTACTCAACAATTGCTTTTTGCCAACATATTCCTCAAAAAGGAAATTTGGGAGTTCAACTTTCCCCAGCGCCCGACAATGAATTCAAGGCTATTTTCTCAATTGCAGATGTTTCTGAGGGTAGCACTGCTGAGAGTTTAGGAATGCAGCCATTAGATGTACTGGTGCAAATTAATGGGATTCCCATGGATAGTAATGGCCGAATTCCAGAGGTCATAGGAAAGTTCATTGCTGGACAAAAGGTGACTGCCAAAGTCTTGCGAAAAGGGAAGTTATTGAAGTTAAAAGGAGAGGTGCGACCTGTTCCACCCTTCAAAAAAGCAAACCATCGAGTTGAACTGTTAGAAGTTCCTTTTCAAGAAGGGTACGTGAGAGCATACCTTACTACTCCAAAAGGGGAAGGACCATTTCCTGTGGTTTATTATTTGCAGGGGTATTCGTGTCAATCCATTAATGCACACCCCCAAAGTCCTGTTTTGCAGTTGACTGCCGGATTAGTCGATTTGGGCTATGCTGTTTTCCGAATTGAAAAACCTGGGGTAGGCGATTATGTAAATCTTTCGCCTTGTCAACACTATTCTTTTGATGATGAGGTAGCCAATTTTAAAAATGGTTTGACCTTCCTCAAGAACCAATCACTTATAGATACGTCAAATATATACTTGTTTGGGCATTCAGTGGGCGGAAATGCTGCCTCCATAGTGGCACAGTCTAATGAAGTCGCTGGTGTCATGGTATATGGAACATCTGTAAAGCGCCGAGAAGACTTTTTACTGGATATGGCATACTATCATCAGTCGTATTTGGAAGATCCACTAGAAGTAGTAGAGAAATTAGAGTTTTTGAAGTTAGTGAATAAGAAATTGTATGTTGATGAAGAAGTTCCATCACTCACTCGCTTAGAAGGATCTCTACTCACTAAATGGCACGGTTACAAGAATGATGGGAGTGTATTCGGTAGGAAAATTAGCTATTGGCAAAATTTCAATTCGTATAACTATCTGGCGGAATGGTCGAAAGTGAATGTTCCTGTTCTTGCCATGTATGGAACAAGTGATGCGTCCGCGATTAGTGGATTGGATGCTGAGTTGATTGCGCATACAGTGAATAGATATCATGAAGGCAATGGTACGTATATGACTATTGATGGAACAAACCATTTGTTTGCCGAAGTGCCATCACGTATGCAAGATTTAGAGAACCTGAACAATGGGATGGCACAGCAAGTAGCATACACAAAATTCAATTCAAAGATTCCAATACTGCTTGATCAATGGATTAAAACAGAGAAGGAACAATCAGAAAATGAAACATATAAGTACGCATCGAAGCTTTTCCCTAAGTCAGAAACAGGGATGTCTAGTATGGATGTTGTTGCCGCTGATGTGAATAATGATGGTCATACGGATCTAATCTTAGCGACTGAATTCGGGCCAAACAAACTATTTGTTTCAGAAAATGGTGAATGGAAATCAAGAGAGTTACCGGAGTTGATGAAATATTCTCCACCTTATTTGGGGGAAGATAGTGAGGATATTGCAGTTGCTGATTTTGACTATGATGGTGATCTCGATATTTTCTTTGTTTCCGAAGACACTGAAAATCACGAGCTATTAATGAATAATGGTGCAGGGGATTTCACTTTTTCAGACCAACAGATTAAGAAAAAAGGACAAGCAAATGCGGTAATGGTATTTGATTTTAACGATGACGGTTGGGAAGACATTCTCATTGGAATACGTGGCCAGAATGAATTATATATAAATAACAAAGGACAAGGCTTTGTCGAAAAAACGCAAGACTATTGGTCTACGAATACCGATCATACACAGGACTTAGTATTGGTTGATGTGGATGGTGACGGTGATTTGGATATTGTCGAAGGAATTGAACAAGGTGGAAACAATCTCTATATAAATGAAAATGGTCGTTTCAAAGAAGCAATAGATCGATTGCCACTTTCAGAAGATATTGAAACACGAAAGGTCGTTCCAGCAGATTTTGATGGAGACGGCGATATGGACCTTTACTATTGCAATGTAGGTTGGAATCCGGAGAAAAATTCGCAGAATCAGTTATTGGAAAATAAAGGAGATGGTACGTTTACCAACGTATCCGATCGCCTTCCACACGATCTTGCAACGACTCTCGATGCCGTATTTTTGGATCTCAATGGAGATGGTAACCTTGATATTATTACAACCAACTTTGTAGAGGATGTGCGCGTGAAGGCATTCCTTGGGAAAAATGATGGGGAAGACTACACTTTTGTAGAAGATGCTAAAGAGTTACCGTTCATTACATTTTTTGCCGGAACTTCGGTTTTATCTTTTGAAACTAACGAAGAAACGTACTTGTATTTCGCGAATTTCAGGTCGGAAGATATCCTATTAAAAAAGAAAGATTAGCGCACCATTCTGGCAAACTGTCCCGGTGTCATTCCGAAGTGCAGTTTGAATCTCCTTGAAAAATAGGCTTCATCAGTATAACCGATTTTATAGCTAGTTTCTTTAACAGAATAATGTTTGAGAGATTCCTTTGCATCCGACATTCTAATCATTTCCTGAAACTGCGCAGGCGTTTTACCAAAAACATGTTTAAAAAGGCGGTGTAGATAAAAATTGGATAACCCTATTTCTCTGGAAATCTCTGCTAGTTGTAGCTTTTTCCAACGATTTTCTTGGATATAATTTTTTGCTCGGATGAGCCGTGTAAACAACTCCTTTTTGTAGGTCTTGTTTTTGGCAGGAACCGAAGCGATTAGCTGAACAAATTCTTTTTCCATACCGACAACTTGAGCGGAAACTTCCTGCATGGTTTCTTCTAGAAATAGTTCCTCTTCAACAGGGTGATAATTATCGACTTGTTTGAGCAATTGATGTAAGCGTTCAGGCGAATGACAAATTTTCTGAGTTCTCAGCTCAGGACTGAATAAGAAGAGTTCTTCTTCACCGAGTACGTCCAATTGTGCAACTTGATGAATATTCGTGTTTAAGTCAATACAAAGGCCTTTATTCAGTGATCCTCCTTCGGCGATTCCCTGATATGCAGTTCCATTCGAAAAGAACAAAATCTGTCGCTCCTCTAGCGAGAAATGTTGACCATGAATAATATAGTTTTCCCTTCCCTGCAGGACGTACTTAAAAGACAGGGAAGTCGTATCAGTAAAGTTTTTATTGATCGCGTACAGGCGAGAACTGCGAATTTCTCCAAGTGAACCGGAATAGCACTTTGTAATTCCTGGAGAAACATACTGTTCTTGCGTTGTTTGCATATTTGCACTTATTCCCATTTGGAGGGAAGTTATGCAGATCTTAGGTCTAATTCTAATGAGTAGTTACCTACGGAAGAATAATATGTTTGAGCGGTAGAAATAGTCGAGCTCAGCTTCAATTTGAATAGGTGTTAATCTTGAAGACGAATCTTCTTCTCTGTAGTTCCGTCACTGTAGATGTGAATCAAAACTGTGTTTGTTTGATTGTTTGCTGGTCGGCCCATGAGGTCAATAACTCTCAGCAGCTTTTTTTCTTTTGATAGGAAAGACTCTTCGAGCGAAACGGTTAGATTCACTCCTGAAGATCTGAATATTCCACCACCGTAGGTAGCCACATATAATTCCTGGCCGTCGGTTTCAATAACATTGTTTCCATAGATATTCGTAGAGGTCATATCACTAGTAATATCCTGCCAGTTCAATCCATCATCACTTGATTGCCAGATGCTTCCTTCAAGCACCATCGTTGTATCTTTTTCAGCGCCATTCATGCCAACAAAAAGATCTCCTCCAATTGTTTTTATTGATTTAATCTCGACAGGAAAATTCCAATTCCCAGTGATTTCTGTAGCGATCCCACCGCTTATTTTAAAAGCTTTACCATCGTTTGTTCCGACGAATAAATCATTTTCTCTGGTTGCGATTGACCCGCAATCTTCTCCGGATAATAGCCAAGGGTTAAAGCTTAATCCGAAATCAATGGATCGATAGATTCCATCGAAAGTAGCCGCATAAACGGTATCGTTATTCAAGGGGTGGAATAGCAAACGATTGGCAGCTATATTGGCGACGGTATTAAATGAATTTCCTGCATCTGTACTGCGCTTTAAACTAGCGGATGGACCGCCGTTCCAATCTACTTCGGAGATGATGACGATGTCGGGGTTCGATGAAGATACTGCTATTTCGCCTACTGCAAATCCATCAGGAGAAAGCTGCGTGAATGTATCGAATCGATCAGTTGTTTTATAAACGCCCTGCGCAAAAGAACCCAGGTAAAACTCTTGATCGTTTTGAGGGTTTACAGTCAGACAAAGCGCATGTGCATCAGGTCCTTTTCTGTTCCAGGTTTGTCCACCATCCAACGACTCATAAACTGATTCACGATCAAAGTCACCGTCCAGATCATAACTTCCCAAAAGACAACACATCAGGTGATTGTTATTGGCAGGATTCAGGTAAAGGTCACTAAGTTCTGTTGCAATTGGTGACGAGTTGGCGGGAGACCAATTATTCCCTCCGTCATCGGAGACCTCAATTGGACTGTTGGAAAATCCGCTGCAATAAACGTTGGTTCCATCTGATTCCAACCCAATAATTATTTGATCACTGAAGTAAGTACCTGTCACCAGCGTCCAATTGGCCGTTAGGCTGGAATATCGTTTGAGTCCGTTGGTTGTGGAAGAGAAAATCTCAATATCTGGATTTGTTCGATGTATGCACGCATCAAAATTAAACTCGCCCACCAGTCCGATGTACGTAAAGTTAATTCCCCAGTCAGTGCTTAAAAAAACACCTTCGGAAGAGGCCACAACCAGCGTGTTTCCATCAGTGTCAATTTCATAAATTGAACCGCTTGATGGAATGTCAGGATGAGCAATCCAGTTCATACCGTTGTCGTTCGTGTAATGTAAACCAAGATTCTCGGTTCCAGCGAAAATAGTTCCGAAGTCATTTTTTCCTATTGCCGGCACAGTCGTTCCTTGGAGTCCAGCTGGCAACCATGTGGCACCAGCATCATAACTTCTAAAAACACCATTCCCAGGTCGCACAGGATTGGAAGTCGTACTTTCGCCTGTCGATATAAAAAGTGTATCTGCCGTCTTTACCGCAAGACCTGACACCATTTTATCATAAATGCTGCTCAATCCAGTATTGGCAATCGTCCAATTCTGTCCGCCATCTACTGATTTTAAAAGTCCATATCTTCCGTACAAGTCGCACCCATAAACTACCGATGAATTATTGTCATCAAGCACGACGCGCCATCCAGTCATATTTGGAAAGTTACTTGTTAAGAGTGACCAATTCATTCCACCGTCCAACGATTTCCAGATACCTCCGCCATCATCACTACCAGCATAAATAGTATTTGCATTAGAAGGGTCAATCGTAAATTCTTTGAAATATCCACCTTCAGGACCAATTTGTGTCCATGTTTGAGCATCAAGTTCGAACTTTGCGAAAAAAACAATCAGGATAACAAGTAAGATTTTCATAATCAAAAGTTTTGGTCACATACAGTTTTTTAGTTTTTCATGGCTATTATCGTAGCTTTCAAGAAGAGCCTTTTCAACTTTTAGGAGAAATTGAAGTTCTGACTTCAACGTTTCATCATAATTGTCTTGATCGTAGTTGTGACGGTTCTTTAGCAAATTAATGAATTGCTTTTCATGTATAAAGAATTCCTGGGTTAGATTATCGAGTTTTTCCAGATACATGAGACAATTAAAGTCATAAGATGTACTCAGTCCACTGCTCTTCAGGGTTTCCCAGCCAAGATTGGTAAGGTTGATGTAAGAAAAATCAAATTGTAGATCAACATCACCTGAATACTCATACAAACCGTTTTCCTGTTGGCTTGAGTCTGTAACAGTAAGTGTTCCAGGGAATTGTTGCACAAATGCATTCATAGTGTCAGGATGCATAATCATTCTACCTTGGTCATCAATATTAGCTTCCGTAAATCTAAAAATGGCCAGTATGGCTTCATGTTTTCTAATGTTATCAGCTATGCTTTCATTGTTTTGAGCAATTTCTTGAACAATATTTTGGGTGGCAATTATTTTTTGTTCTTCCATTTTGTTGGAAGACACCCGTTCATTAAGGTACAGGGCAACGAATACTCCAATGAGTGTTGCTGTTAACGTTACTACCCAATTGCTTTTTAGAATTCTCATTGTTAAAGTATTTATCAATAAACCTATGGAATAATTGCATATGCATCAATGATATTCGCATCAATGGTCATCTTACTTGATTTATGGTTGATCTCTGGATAGACAATACCCTTGAAAAGTAAAGAACATAGGTTAATCCAAGGATGCTATGATTTCGTCTTTTCTGAAAAGAATCATCTTTTTAATGAGTGCGTTAGGAAGCATTTTGTTAAAAGGAAACTTGATGGAGCCCTTTCCCGTATCAAACGGTTTTAATTCTTCTGAAAAGTGATTTGTAGTTGACTCAAACGGATAGAAACTCACATGTTTTGCGTAGGCTGCAATCATGATTTGCTGATCAGATTTTGTGCCTTGAACAAGTGTGAAAGAGGGTACCTTATAGTTTGGAATTTCAGTAACTTCTGGTACGGTTTCTTTGATGAGATCGCGAAGTTCGTTCAATAGGGTTTGTGCTTCTTTTGATTGTGCAGAAATATAGTCGTCTACAGTAGCAAAGTTTGGCATCACTCCTTTTTTTGCCATGATTTTTTAAAGATTAGTGGTTTATAGATTCAACATTATTCAGGGAAATAGAAAGATTTTGATTTGTATTCCAACCCTTGTATTTCTTTTTCGGTCAGCTTAAACTTACTCAGCAAGTCTTGGTAAGAAGGAATTAAAGCTTCTTCATCGGTAACAACAACATCAAATGGGATGCTGACCAACTCTCTAGTTCCATTGCTACTTGCTAAGAATAAAACATCGATGACCCCGTATTGATCTCTTAATTTGTAGTCATTGTAAATACAATAGGACTGATCATCACTCATAAAAATTCCAATGGATTCTTCTGCTCCATCAGGATCAGATGATGAGTAATCTAAAAACCAATAAACGATGTTGTGAAATGTCCATGCATCGTGCTGATTTGGTATTTTCACATACACCCAGTCGTTTTTACTGAAGATTCCGTAGACATATTCCTTTTTTCCTTTTCCAAAGAGTTCAGAGAATTCTTCTATTTGCGCAATTACGGTGCTTTCGGAAACTCCCTTGACACATATGAATCGTTCGAATGATGAGTTAGAATAAAACTTGTCCCAATTACTACTGGGAAAATCTCTTGGGTTGTCCAAGGTATCGCTATAAGAGATTCCAGAACTCAACGTATGATTCAATTGGGCAAAACATGACAGGCAAAAAAATGCTGCAATAAATAATGTTGTTAACGCCTTTTGAATCATGTTAATAATTGAGTCTAAGCTATTTTAAATAGACTTCTAAAATTTACATTCCAAGTTAAGAATAGTTTTTATTGCTTACACATTCATTTAGGTAATTTGATGACAAAGCCCGCTGTTTTAGTGGCAGCAGGCTTTTACTGAATGTTACCTTTGATGAATCCTCTGATACCATTGTGCAAGGGCTTCTCCAATTTCATGCGGATAATCTTCCTGAATGAAATGGAGTCCTTCACCAAGGTGAATCATCTCTGTATTTCTAAACGTTTCCTTGATCACTTTTACGTCTTTTTCCTTAATCGCAACACCAGGTGTAACATAAAAACACAACTTTGGAATGTCTACTGACGCCAGCCAGGGTGCCCAAGATCTTACTGCTTCCGTAGCACTTGTTTTTTTACCATCTGCGAATGGGACATCTTGAGGCCATGCCAGCAAAGGATGTCTACTTTTTTTTGTCTTGTAAGGACTGGCATAGAATCCCTTTTCTTCTTTTGTGAGCTTTCGTGATATCATGTCTGGCAGCATTTTCTTGATAAAAATGTTCATGTTTATGGCCATCAATTTTCCAAATACAGGATTGCGCATCATTTTAATGGCTGTTCTAACTGAAAATGGCATATCGTAAAGAGTCGGAGCAGCATACATGGCTTCCATGAAAGCGATTGACTTGATATTGTCTCTGTGAAGGTTGGCATAGTTAAAACCTAATCCAGAGCCCCAGTCATGCAACACTAATGTTACATTTTTTAGTTTCATTTTTTCAATAAACGCTTCCAGGTAACGATAAGAGTCTTCGAAACCATATTTTAGGTCAGGCTTATCTGATTTCCCCATTCCAATTAGATCTGGTGCAATGCACCTTCCATGTTTCGATAAATAGGGAATGATGTTCCTCCATAAGTAATTGGATGTAGGATTTCCGTGAAGAAAGATGATTGGGTCTCCTTCGCCTTCTTCTATATAATGCATTTTGCTGCCAAATACTTCCAAATGTTTGGAGTCAAATGGAAATGCGGCCGAAATTTTTTTCTGCTTCATCATCTTGAATTTTAAGGGGTTACTTTTCGATATCTGGGTGTGGAACACCTTGTTCGAGATAATACTTTAACTCATTCGCCAGCTGATTGAAAGAAGCCGTCAATCCTTTGTGAATTTTCGTGGCCATTTCTTCAGGTAGTGACATCTTAGGCTCCATGATTGTATCCATGTGAACTGCGGTTCCATTCTCTGTTTTCTTGAGATACCATGAGGATGCGGCACTTTTAGCAATATCTGGCGCTCCCTTGGTAATTTCATAGGAGAGCGAATGATTGACTGGATCGAATGATGTCAATTCCTGAATCGTATTCCCTCTGTCGGTAGTTGTATCACGGTGCGAATAGCCAATTCCTTGAAACTTTGCTTTACCTCCTGGTTTTGAAGTCTTGAAGTTACTGGACCAAACATGTGCATGGCCAAATTGATTTCCCATGACTTCCCAAACTTCTGAAATAGACTTGTCGATCGTTACTTTTACTTTGATTTCCATACGTGTAATTTTTAATTGTTTGGAAGTTGGATACAGAAATCAAACAGGTGTGACAAAACATCACAAAAAAATGTGGGAAAAAGTCTTAAAAGAGATGTGGGAGTATCCCGAAAGGCTTGATGTTACTGATAATGACGATGAAGGTCAGGATCGTTTAAAATTTCTTTCACAACCGAATCTACGCTGAAATCTTTTTTGGAAGGATGTTTTTGAAAGAACTCGATATACTTTTTATCAACGATGTCTGCGACCTCATCTCCATGTTCTTGAGCATACTCTGAAATGGTCGAATAATACTCATCCGTGAATAGTCTAGCGTTCGTTTGCATGCGTCCTGCAGCTTCCATGGCTTTTGCCTTTTTTGAACATCGACAAGGATTATCCAGGTCGACTAATCCGCATTGCCCGTTCATGAACGAATGAAAATCCTTTCTTGTTCGGGAAAGCTTCTGGCGGTAATTGTCTTTTGATAACCCAAAAACTTCTGCTCCTGTATGATGATCAACTTTAAAGACTTCACCAACTAGATAAAGCAATCGCTGTTCTCGTGTCAGGCACATTAGCATACCAGACATGCATCTCGTTCGCGCTGTTTTTGTGCGTAAAATTTGTTCCTCTTCTTCTTCTGGACTTAAATCAGGACTTGGGATAGCATTGAGCTTTTCAGAAAAATCGTCGAAATCTTTCCATTTATCCTCCATAGGTCTGCGCTTGGTCTGCATAAACTCATTGAAGACAATGCGATATGCCCATGTGCGAAATGAACTTTTCCCCTCGAACGTATTCAGTTTGGTAATTACTTTGATCAGTGCTTCTTGCGTTAAATCTTTGGCTTCATCCTCGTCGTTGGTGAATTTCCATGCAACATTGTAAATGAACGGCTCGTGCAAACGGATCAATTCTTCCATTGCATTTTTGTTCCCTTCGATAGCCTCTATGACCAAGGCTTGACTTTTTGATTCGAGATGTTGACTTACGCTCATAATTTCTTAGCCTGCAATGGTCTAAGATAATTTATTCAGTTGAAAAAAGAAGGCGTTTGTGATGGTGATTCGGTATAAACAGAACTATTGTTCTACTCTGTAGATCTTTTCGGTACTTCCATCATCATAAATGTAGATCAGTGGCGTATTCGGTTTTTCTTTGGTTTCACGCCCTAGATAATCAACAATTTTTACGAGTGTTTTACTCTTATCATTCTTATCCAGCTCTTCAATGCTAAGATTCAAATTACAGTTTTGAAGAAAATGGTCGGGCGTTCCATATTCTGCATAGCAAAGCGTTTGCATAAAACAATAACTGGGGCTATAAACCATTGGATTGAAAAGCCCAGACGAAGCTCCAATTCCTTCAATCACATAGTGGTTATTGTTGGCAGTATATCTTTTTCGATAGTCACCAAAAACAAGCACTGAGTCTATGGTGTTTATAATTCTTTCGTATGCTGGTGCACTCGGGTTTCCATCTGGCGAAGGCAAGGTGTCTCCAATAGAAAGGTTAAAGTCGTAAGCCAAATATTCGCCTGGACCGAAACTATTCGGGGTGACATATATTTTTTTTCCACTTTCCCTGATCCCGCCATAGAAATATTCATAATAGTTGACATATTCTGAACACCATTGACTCTGATCGGAACCATGTTGGTGTTTTGTTTTGATATATACCTTGGAATATTGATAGCTACCAATCATAGTATCGCCCTCAATCGTGTATCGATTGGTGTAGGCATCGAAACAACTCATATTGGTACAACTATTCATATCCATCCAGATATCCGAAGAATCTGTCGTAGATATAAACGGTACATAAGTTTGCGCTGAAAGCAGTACGGGAATTGTTAAGAAAAGTAAGGCTACAAGTTTCATCTGTTAATGTGACGTTTTACATGATACGATAGTTGGTGATTTTTTGAAACACCTCTCTCATAGACTTTTATTCAAGTTCGAACCAAACGCAACGGCCATTATAGTCTGCATTATTAGTCAATCTTCTTTGGTCCGTACCATCTTTTCGCATAATGTAAGCTTCTCCGTAATTATCATGTCGTTGACTTTCGAACACAATCCATTCTCCATCAGGAGATACATCTGGGTGCAAATTAATTCCTTCCGTGAGTTGAGTTAACTTTCCGTTTGAAAGACTCACACTGTACAACTCATAAAGTGATTCATCCTTTATTTTCAAGTTGGCAATTACGGTCTGGTTGTCGTTCAACCATCTTACGCCAGAATTCATGTAGCCTCTTTCAGTTACGGTGTTCACATTGCCACTTTCAACGTCATAAACTCTAATGTACTGATTGAACCAATCTGGTCCGCTCATAAAAAGGAGATACTTACCATTTTTCGACCAACTGAACCCTACTGAAAGCGTTTTATAATCTGTAAAATCCTTATTCGATATTTTTATTTCTTCTTTGGATTTTACGTTATAGATATAAAGTTCTCGGTCGCTGTAATCATTGGATTTCACAAAAGCTACGTATGCTTTATTGGCTGAAGCAACTTCCCATTTGGCACCTTGCGTTATAGGATCCTTGATAAGTGGCTCTTCCTTTTTTGTTAGAATGTCTACTTTGAACTTTCGCTCAATATTATTGGAGTCCGTTTTTATAAAGCCAATTGTTCTATGATCTATTTGATATGGGAAACTATTTTTATCAGGCGTATCAGTTATCTGTTCGACATCAGTCCCATCCGAATTCATCAAATAGATATCTGCAGTTCCTGTTTTGTACGAAACAAAGGCAATCTTTAATTGTTTGCTCGGGTTTTCACTTATCCCATTTTGAGCAATTAGATCAAAGGCTGTGACAAGGGCAAAGAAAAATGCAATCATTTTACTTCTATGTAACCAGCGTATGTAGTTTGTGGGATTATTCATTTCGGAACAATTTATTAATTATAATTCGATTCAATAAATCACCCTGTTCTACATTACAGCATTTTCTTTAAAAGCTTCAGAGCTACTGCATCTACCGTATGATGATGCTGGTGCCATTTCTCGTAGACTTCATGGGCCCATTTTGAAATCATTTCTTTGCACTTCTCTTCTTCGTTTGATACTTCGAGGACAACGGTGGTGGTAATATTTCCTCTTTTGAGCACTCCTGGAGGAGTCAAATATTCATCTTGTTTGTTGATCTTGTATTGATTCAAACAATCACTCAGCTTCGGCGATAACTTATACGTCCATTTCAAATTATACTTAAAAATGAGGTGTAATCTTGAAAGATGAAAGTGATTATTCCATCTACCATGAACTTCTGGATGCTGCAAAGTATGGGCATCAACAATCAGAAATCGATAAATGGTATTGGCGCTGTTTGAAAGGTCAATTGTTTGAAAGCCCAGATTGAAAATTTCAAGGCATTCATGAATACCTCGACGTGTATTTGCTCCACAAAATTGGCACGCTCCACTGTTCAGGAGGACCACGCCATTCTTTTCAGCGAAATTAATGTAATCTTGCATTGGTATCCTTTGGAGTTTGTCTTAAGAACAATTCCGTACATTTAACACATGTCGAAATTACTTTTTTCTTTCTTTTTACTGTTTTTTACCATCCCCAGTTTTGGACAAAAGCTGAACGATGAATTGAGGAATGAACTGATTTCGATGAAGACTATTGATCAGTCGCATCGGATTCAGATTGATTCCTTACGAACCCGCTTTGGAAATGAATCGAAGCAAATGGATAGCCTCTGGCGTATTATTCATGAAGTCGATAGCCTTAATACCATTCGCCTAATTCAAATAATTGAAGAGTTTGGTTGGCCTGGACGATCGCTAGTTGGTGATGATGGAACCAGAGCTGCGTTTTTACTGCTTCAACATGCAGACCAACACCCAACTGCACAGGTGATGTATTTACCGATGGTGATTGATGCAGCTGACCGGGGAGAATTGAATTGGATGTATGTTGCTTATTTAATTGACCGCGTTCGACTTTACAAAGAAGATAAGGGTCAGGTGTACGGAACCCAACTTCAACTCAATAAAGACACGAACCTCTGGGAAGCTTTTCGCTTAGAGGATCCCGAAAATGTTGATGCCAGAAGAGCAGAGGTTGGACTTTTTCCGCTGCAACAATATTTGGACATGTACAACAAGTAAACAATCGAGTTGATCGATTGCATTTTAACTCAAAATATGTTCATTCAAAACAGCGGTGAAGTAATCCCCAATGTAGCACCGTGAGATCGACTGTTCGTTGCCCAAAAATCTTTCGGCTTAAATAAATGGCTTGAAAATACTTCAAGAGAAAGAAACAACTTTGGCGTCAATGCATATTCATATCCCAATGTATATCGCATAATACCCGTATGTCTTCGATCCAGATCAATGGAAATCTGATTATTCTCAATCATGAAAATAGGATATCCATAAAAGCGCACTCCCGATTGCACATATCCAATAATTGTATGCTTTTTAAGAGGGATTCTATAGCCCACTCCGCCAATCAAATCGGAGAATGTGGTTTTACCCACAAAACGTGTAGAATCATTCAATGGGTATTCAAGATTCATACTTGAATTAAACACATCATAATTGATTCTGAATACAAGATTTGTAACGTCCCGGTATTCAAGACTTGTCTGCGTCATGAGACCTCCAGAAAGCTCTAAAGTTTCGTTGAAAGCATATCCCAGTTGGAACTGAGGCATGAAAGTTCGTTCTAAATCACTCAACGTATCGCTTTTGTTCTGTGCAGACAGTGCAAAGTGAAAAGCAAGTAAGGATATGAGTGAGATCAATGATTTGCAAGACCTCATAATGGGTAAGTGAAATGGCTATTTGCGTTCAAATGTCATTGTCATTACTGCTCCTTGATCTTCTTGTTTCAGCACCAATTCAGTGTCTGAAACAGAAAAGTCGAATGAAACCTCTTCGCCATCCTGTGTTGTCATCAACTTCTCTCCATCGATGGAATAAGTTCCCTCATATTCTACACCTTTTCCAAGCATCCATGTATTCACTTTATAGGATCCATCTTCGTTGAACGTATATTTCGTATTGTCGATGGTTTCCTTCACAGTCTTTTCATACATTTCCTGTTCCTCAGCTGGAATTTCAACCCCCATATCAAAACCAGACTGTTGCCAAGTGCCTACAATACTTGGTTCCGAGTTTTCTTCCTCATCTTGATTTTCTTCAGACGATTGCTGAGTTTCTTCATTGTTATTATTTTCTTCTTCAGCACTATTACAAGATACAAGTGAAAGCGCACCTGCAACGGTAAATACAAACAATGTTTTTTTCATGTTTACTTGAGTTTTATGAGTGGTTTAAAAAGTACGATTACTCTAATTTAACGAATTCAGATAATTTAGTTTCAGTTCTTGTTACGTTCGCATGATTTTTTCCATTTTTCTTCCTTTCGCAAGCTCGTCAACGAGTTTCTCCATAGACCTGCATTGTCTATAGACTTCAAATTCGTCAGGAATGTCCTCAATTCGATAACCGCAAACAACACCTTTGATAAGGTGAGCATTTGGATGAATGTTAGCACGCTGGAAAAACGTTTCAAAAGTCACTTTCTCGTCTATCAATGTTTGCAGTTGCTGCGCATCGAACCCCGTAAGCCATTCGATGACCTGATCAAGTTCTTGCTTTGTTCTGCCGTTTTTTTCTATTCTGCTTAAATAATGAGGATAAATAGAGGCAAATACCATCTTGGCTACTTGCTCATTTTTTTTAGTTGTTACTTCCATATTTTTTCAACGAATAAATAGATCAAATTAAATTATCGAATAATAATTCTTTTTGTTTCATTTTCAGTACTGATGATGTAGACACCTGCAGTATCAATATGAACGACGTTCTTTTGTTTCGGCCTGATTTTTTGGAGGATACGGCCAGAAATGTCCGAAATCAAAATATACCCATCTTGGGCTATCGTGTTATTCATTTCAATGGTAAATGACCCATTATTCGGGTTCGGGAATACGCTGAAAGAGTCCTCATCTTTTGTCAGAGGCTCTATCATAGATATTGCACTGCATCCATTGACTTTCGCATCAATTTGCTGCATAAGCGCCCAGAGGTATATATGATAGTCTTTGTTATGAAAGCCTTGAGCCAGGAATGTTGGACTACTTTCTTCAGACAATAGGTCATTAGGACGCTGGTCATTGACATTAGAAGTATAGTCTACGGCTAAAATAGCTTTTGTAGCTGATTCCCTTTTAAATCGTGCCGTGTAAAGACTATCAAATGCGATGTAGTTTGCTCCATTCCCCAAGTTGTAATTTGCGTCGGGAACGATATAATAGCGCAAGGGAGAACTCGTGGTATTATAAAATAGTGAATCGTGAACGAACCAATCATTGCTTAAATTGACATTTCGATAGACCAACCCACTGTCCACTAGAACTGAATTGAATACAGGCAATGTGTTTGCAATATTGGGAATGAGTTGACTTTCTTTAAAACTTCGCCAGTTATGTATACATTGGCATTGATCTGAAGTCGTGCACAATGGAATATTTTCCCATTGCCCGCCTGAATACAATCCATTCTCAGCATGAAAGTACGCCATTCCGCCAAGCGATGCCATAATCAGTTTGGAGCGAAGGGTAGGGTTGTTATCAAACAAATCACGAAGCAATAGCCCAAGGTGAAAAGAACCTTGTGAATGCCCGGCCAAGATAATTTTGTTACCATTGTTGTGATTATTGAGGTAATGTTCGAATGCGGCCTTAACATCTTTGTAGGCCTCAATAATGGCTGCTGCTCGTTCACTCTCCAAGTAATTCGGGTCGAGAAAAGAGACCGGACTGGCTTGTCGATAGCGTGGTGCAAAGAACCTCCCATATTTAGAAAGTAATCCGCCTTGAGTAAGAATTGTCGGGGATATTAACGAGTACGGCTGATCGTTCAAGGGCACAGTTGTGGGAGTTGTAGGAGGTGTTGACAATTGCGTAGGGTGCACCCAGAAAACATCGATGCCTGTATTTGTTTCAGAATTATTGATAAAGCTGATTGTGCTATCAATAGTGAGATCCGAATTGACAATCGCAATATCTAGATCGAAGTTACCTATAATGTTAACCGCCTTGTCTGGATGAAAGTACCAATTAGATAATTGGTCATAGTCAGTTTGTGCAATCGCTAAGTTGCTTAAAATGCACGAGAGAAAAATGATGAATTTGCAGCGCATTCTTAGTTTTTTGATTGATTAATGATACATTATTTGGTCGCAAAAGTCAATATTGAGAGGTGTTTTCTATTCCGTTTTTAGTGATCACGTCCATATTTCTTCCGCTTTGTAATAGATGATGATAATTATTAAAAGAGCAGTGCACTTTGCAATGCACTTGCTCTTTGTGTCAAACAATATACTTAATTGATTTTAAGAGAATTACTCTTCAAGTACTAAATACTTGTTCTTGATGACATTGAAATGGTGTATTTGATGCGCCACTATTGTTAATCCCATTGAGGAAAGCGGCATTTCATATTCAAAAAACCGGCAGTTCATTTCGAGTATTTCCGCATTGAAAGACTTGAATAACATAATGGTTGATTGACGCACAATTCTTAATTCATCAATTAACTGCTCGATAGGTAATTCATCTGCGTTTGAGTTATTTCCCATGATTTCCTGGTCATGGGCTTCAGGGATTGTTCCTTCCCCTCTGGCAAAAATAATTGCTCGGAAACACCATATTCTCTCCCAATCGATGAGGTGTTGAAGTATTTTGTGGATTGTCCACTTGTCTTGTTCGTATGTTTTTAAACCAATTCTTTTGAATTGTGCTATATCAAGGGCATCGATTTCATTCAAACTTAATTGAAGTGCCTCTTCGAGTTGTGTACCTGCCGTAAGTTGATAAACGTATTCCAGGAACGCTGGATCTTTTTTTATTTCTTGATTTTTCATTTGTAGTTCTATTTGTAATGTGTGAAATTCATACGTTTTTAAGCTGTCGATAGCTTGTGAAAATGAAATTCGTATGAACAAATTGGTGAATACCATTCCAGTTCGGCAAAGAACCGAACACCACAATTAGCCTTGGAGTTGAATGGCTAATTATTGAACTACTATTAGTTTAAGGATCACTTTCAAAATATGTGTGGTTTGTATGAAGATACAGAACTTTTGTCAATGATCAGGTAAGAGAAGATTAATTTACCGCTTTAATTTCTCATCTAAAATAAAAAACATGTGATTTTCTGACTCTTGCTATTCATCGCCAGCTTTGCGGGTCCTGGGAGTCCAAAACTTACATTGTGAAGCAGTATTTCAAAGAAATTTTAAATTTTATTTGGAATGATCGTTCAAATATATTTATGTTTGTATTCGGAACGATCGTTCTAGTATTATTAAGTGATAAAAAAACAAAAGAAATGAGTACACTAAATGGAAAAGTAGCCGTTGTAACAGGAGGTAACAGCGGTATTGGTTATGCATCTGCAAAAGAATTAAAAGAACAAGGTGCGTCTGTAGTAATCACCGGTAGAAATGCGGAAAGAGTAGACGCTGCAGCCTCAGAACTAGGTGTCAAAGGAATTGTGGCGGATGTGAGCAATCTATCGGCTATTGATGACCTGGTGGAAGAAGTACAAAGTAGTTTCGGAAAGGTCGATGTACTTTTTGTAAACGCCGGAATATTTCAACCAGCACCAGTTGGACAGATAAGTGAAGAGATGTTTGATCACCAAATGGGAGTTAATTTTAAAGGGGCTGTTTTTACAACTGAAAAATTCATTCCTGCGTTAAACGATGGAGCTTCGATCATCAACCTTTCTTCGGTTAATGCCTACACGGGTATGCCAAATACAGCTGTATATGCTGCTTCGAAGGCTGCTTTAAATTCATATACAAGAACAGCAGCAACCGAGCTTGCGCCACGAAAGATTAGAATAAATTCGGTTAATCCAGGACCGGTCTATACACCGATATTTGGTAAAACGGGAATGGCGGAAGAAGATCTAAATGGATTTGCAGAAGCAATGCAAGATAGAGTTCCACTCAAGCGTTTTGGGCAGCCTGAAGATGTGGCAAAGCTCGTGGCTTTTCTAGCTTCCGATGATGCGTCATTTATTACAGGTGGTGAGTACAACATCGACGGCGGAATTAATGTGAATCCGTTGTTGAGCTAATTTTACTTAGATCTAATTTTGGAATGATAGTTCCAAAAAGTATATCTTTGGGGGAACGATGTTGTTCGTTTCCCCATTTTAAATGTCATGCCGAGGGTTAAGTTATTTGATAAGAATGAAGCACTGAATAAAGCAATGCACTTGTTTTGGAAGCAAGGCTATTCTGCAACTTCAATTCAAGATCTGGTCAATCATTTAGGGATTAACCGTGCAAGTATTTATGATACTTTCGGAGACAAAGAAAAACTGTTCTTCAGCGCTTTCGAGAATTACCGGAAAACAAATACAGACGCGATTGCTAAATTTTTTGAGAGTCAATCAAATGTTCGGGAAGGGTTTCAAAAGCTTTTCGAATTTTCCATTGATGAGTCCATTAGAGATGCAGATAAAAAAGGTTGTTTTGTGGTAAATACAACAACGGAACTAATTCCCGGAGATGAAAAAATCGTCAAGATTGTTAGAGAAAACAAAAAGACGTTCGAACGTTTATTTTTTGATTACTTGAAACACGGTGAGGCTCACGGGCAAATACCTGAGGGTAAAGACTTAAAAGCTCTGGCATCACTTATATACACACTATACAATGGTATGAGAGTGATTTCAAAGGTCGAAACGAATAAAAAAGAGCTGATGAATTCAGTGAAGACTGTTTTAGTTTTGTTGGACTAATTCGATTTCACGACTCATTCCTTTATTATGCGAATCACGGCTCTATGGTCCTGAGATTGCACCAACAACAAGTAAATACCAACCTGTTGGTCTATTGCCAGGTCAATTACCTGAGAATTCTGCTGTAGTTTTGACCAAATCAACTTTCCGCTTATATCGGTTAATGTGAGTTGAACGGAAGGATGAGTCATTCCGAGGTCAATGAAAAATGCTCCATGCGTTGGGTTAGGGTACACTTTTATATCGCTTGCAAAGGTATTTTCAATAATACTGATCGTGTTAATTGTGACACATGACGAGGTATCGATGCATCCATTTTCCGTAAGTCTTACTGCATAGTTACCATTCAGGGCCGGCGTAAAAGACTGATTAGATTGTCCTGGAATCAGCAAGAAGTTATTGTCGCAGTCCAACCACTGATAGCTCGCAGTTGCATTGTTTGCTGTGATTGTTGTACCATTCAACGTTGTGGTATTATCGGGTAATTCAAGAATTGTCAAGTTCAATGTAATGATTGAATCGCACCCTACTGAGTTTGTTAGTGTATCTGTCGCAGTATTGTTCGATGTTGTGTACGTAATTCCGTCAATCCACGTGTAAGATCCACAAGCGGTTATAGTATCAGCACCAATGCTCGAATTGAGTATGGTAAGATCAAGTGATACGATGGAATCGCCGCCAGAGCTATTTACTAAAGTGTACGTGGCCGAGTTGTTTGAAGCGTTGTATGTATTTCCATCAATCCAGGTAAATGAATCGCAAGCGGTCACAACATCAACTCCAGGCATACTCACCGTTCCCTCAATTAAAATATCATCAAACTTATGCTTATCATCAACGGCATCACTGGTTGTAACCACCGTAAGCACCAAACTATTTCCATTTAGATTATTAACAATGTTCGAAGTTAAATTAAAGCCAGCATCTCCGTTTCCATCACCAAATTCAATTGGGACTGCTCCGTCAATACTGTAAAAGGTCTCGATTTTATCTCCAGACTCACACGTTTGCTCTTTCAGGTTCAAGCTAATGGACACATTTGTATACCCGGAAATATCGATCGTTTCGGTTGTCCATGTCGAAATTCCTTGACGGTGATAAAAAGAAAGATTACCTGTAATTGGATTTGTTGCGAACACTTTATTTGTCATTGAACCCGGACTAAAACTCCAGTCTGGAGCAGGGTTCGTTCCATTGTTATCGACGGCAATAACATCTCCATCTGCGTAACTTTCAAAATCTTCACTCCAAATAATTGTCTGGGCATGGGCATCGAAAGAGCTAAAAGAGTAGCCGATCAGTAAAGCGGCAAGTGCTATTCTTTTCATAAAAAACAACCTTATCATGTATCTAAATTAAAGCAAATGTTTGAGGATTGATTAGCCTCTGGTGTTAAAATTCAACTCCTTATTTAGTCTTAATGCTTTGAATTCATTACAATTCGAAAATACAGTATTGTACTGATGTCGTTACGAAAACAGATAGTGCAACATATTTTTCATAGTCAATCAAGCCAGTTTTTTTTCGGTTACGTAGATAAACTAAAATTGTTATCAAGCTCAATACCAGACCAACCATTACTGCGTAAATGAAGGAGAAATCCATCAACTTAACCATGCTACCATCTTCTAAATAAGTTGTTGCACGGTCAGGAGCAATTAAATCGATGATTAACATGGAAACAGTGAAGAATGCTACATAATACAGTAAGCTAATGAGAATGAGATAAAGTACTCGTGAACCTCTTTCTCTGTTCGTAAAGAGTGCTAAAGTTGTCACAGCAGAGAATACAATGAAATAAATCTGAGGTTTTGCTTTTATTCCTGTTTGGGCGTAGGCGAGACAAACAATAGCAGATAAATTCAAGAGTATAAAGAGTAATTTTCTCATACGTAAGCACGGTGATTACTTTTTGTCAATCGTGCGCCTTGCTCGCTTAATTATCTTCGCTGTTTCCTTTGTTGGTGATTCGACGCTCCACTGTTCGCATAATTCAATGACAAAATTGGGTTTGGACTTACTAGCATCGTTTAACCAATTTCCAAGACTGTCTTGCACATATTTTGATGGATCGGAACGCAAAGGGTTCAAGATTGGCAGTGCCATTTCAGGCTTTTCCTTGAGTGTTTCAATGTGTTTACACCAAACGCCTCTTGGCCTCGTTGATTCCGTTGTGAAACGTCTTATGTTTTCATCTGTGCTTCCTGTCCAATCGCTTAGAATTTCAATAGCTGTTTCTAGTTTTTCGTCAATTTCAGGTCGTAATGCCATCCATACTACCTCTCGAACACCAAAATGCTTATCTGCGATCAATTCTTCAGCCAGTAAGAGTTTTTCCTGGATTGAAAGACGCTCATTTAGGCCTATTAAATAGGGTGCGTAGCAACGAATAGAATCGGAAGAATGAGCACTTAATCTATGAAGGATGTCGTTAAGATTATCGCTTCCTGAGTACAGTTCATAAATTGTAGAGCCGACCAATTTGGTCGTGTTCATTGCAGATGGTTTCTTTTGCGCTTCAATCGCATCACAAATCACATCAACATTGTGTTGCTCAATACCTATTGCTGGAAATACGGCCTTTACAAGTTCTCTGTGATCAACCGCTAACCACTCTGTAAGATTTACCGTTTCAATGACTCCAGCATTCAGTAGTTCTAAGATTTCTGCCGGAATTTCTTGAATTTTTCTGGCTCCTTTTCGATGAAGAATAGCTTCTTTCATGAGTACGTTTTAGGCAAATCTAAGACAACTTTTGTCCGTTAAATATTTTCGGATCATTACCTTTTTTAAAACCTAAGAATAAGATGCGAAAAAGCAATTGAACATTTAAGGCCGATCCGATATTAGTTGAAATTGAAACGGAAGTTCAACTTAGGTGACCAGAATAGGCTGTAATTGGTATTTGCATTTTCTACAAAGTGGGCAACTCCACCAATCGTGTAATTCATACCAAGTACAAAGTGCCCACCAAGGCGAACACCAAACTCATGCGAAAGTGTTAACCGCGCGCGATTAACAGCCTTTGCTGAATAATCATCGCGCTGTAATTCATTCATAGAAGACGGATGCTCATCTTCACCAAAATAATCACCGCTCAAAACAATTAATTGATTGTTAAACGTTCGCCCATACGATGCGTCGGCACCAACTGACCAATACATTCTATTCCACAACACGCCTTTAAAGTGGTAACCTAATCCAACATTAAAGGCTTCTTGTACGCTACAGTAAACAATGGATGTATCGATCATTTCATTCTTGTATGAAACCATCGCCTCTTGCGGAGATTCAATTGAAACACCAAGACGAATTTCACGATCGGCATAGCTGCCATTATCGTTATACTTTACCCTGCAGAATCCTATATTTGATGAAAAACCGCCGTTGGCAGTGGCCAATCTGGCGTCGGAATTCAACCCAGATAAATCGCGCTCCAAATCTGATGGAGTAATTGCCAAGTCATACATCTCATCGAGTGACATGCGTCCATAATAGGCTCGTTCAAGTCCGAATCCGAAACTTACGGTGTTAATTTTCCATTGCGAGCGATCGTTCTGTGCTGTACTTAACAGTGCGAAACTGCAAAAGCAGAGTGTAGTAATAAGTTGTTTCATAATCTTGTAATGATCAGCAATTTAACGAACATATTCATGAAAATCAAAAAGTCGTTGGTGTTAATACATTACTTCTCCTTACGGAAACGATAAGGTTTTATGCTTGACGTTGATGTTTAGTGAATCCGGACATCACCTTTTCCATGATTCTAATTTTCAACGATCTTGGCATGATTCTTAGGTTGTAAACGAGGAATTTAGTAAGTCTTCCGGGTAACACTGTATTCCTTTTTCCAATAGCCTTAAGAATGGGACGAGCAATCTCATCCGGTGTTAAGGATTTTCCCATTTTCATATTTGCTCGTTCCGAAAATCCTGATGCTACGGGGCCTGGTGATGCACAGAGAACGTCTATTTTTTCCGGTTTCAATTCTCTATGGAGAGCTTCTCCGAGAGACTGTACATATGCTTTACTTGCAGCATAGTTCGCTGCGTTGGGAACTGCTTGAAATGCCACCATAGAGCTGAGGAGGACGATGCTTCCTTTCCGTGAATCATTGCGCATTTTGTTCGCATAATGATGAGACATCAACAATAGTGTTTTGCAGTTAAGATCTAGCATATTGAGTTCATCTTTTATGTCAGCATCAATGAGCTTTCCCGAAGTTCCAAAGCCTGCATTTAATATGACAATACCGATTGGAAGGTGTGCCGTTTCTTTCAGCAGATTCTCGACAGATTTTTGTTCGGAGAGGTCTCCCGAAATCGGAATAGTCTCAGTGCCATAACGATCAAATAAATCAGTACTAATTGAATGAAGCAGGGGTTCTCTTCGTCCGGTGATGACCAGATTGAATCCTGCCTTGCTTAGTTGAGTAGCCAGCGCTTTTCCAATACCCGAAGTCGCACCGGTAACAAGTGCCCAATTTCCATAATCTTTTTTTAACCGTTTGATCGTGTTTGCTCTAAGTTCCATCTGTCAATTTTGTTTTGACAAATTTCAGTCAGTTCAGAACTTTAAAACGATAACATTTGTTTATGATTTGGTCACCTCGCGTTTGATCCTGCTCAAATGAATAGGGGTTATCCCAAGGTATGAAGCGATCATATGTTGCGGAACTCGTTGATGTATGTTCGGGAAAATTTCTTGCATCAGGTCATAGCGCTCAATAGGTGATAGGGTATACAGGTGTTGTATGCGCGTATCTAAATAGCTATAGTAATACTCAGCGATCAACCGTCCCAATTTTTGGCCTTCTTCCATGTGCGCATATCCCCATTCGATAGCTGTTCTCGGAAGCACAATGACATCAGTATCTTCCATTGCTTCCAACTGATATTTGGATTTTTCTCGGGTAAGAAAAGCATTGTAATCTGCAATAAATTGATTCTCGACGGCAAAATGAGTAGTGTGCTCCTTTCCATCTAAATCAACAATTTTCACCCTTAAAATGCCATTTTCAATGAAGTAAACCTCATCAATATATTCGTCGTCATCGCTTAGAATCGCTTTCTTTTTGAAAGATTTATTATAGCAAAATGACATAAACGTGCGCTCCTCTTCTTCCGAGAGTTGAATCATGGATTGTATGGCTTGCTTTAAGCGGATCATCGTTCCCTTAAAATTAGAAATGTTTTAGAAGCAGATCAAAAGAAGTCATCGAACAGATATGATTCTGATGATAAGGGGTAACTAAAAAAAGCAAACCCAGAAGAGTTTGCTTTTCCTATATGCTTATCCAACAATGCAATGCATGCAAAGATGGAGTTAAGTGCATTTATTTCTTTACAATACGAACGTAACCCGAAGTATTATTGTCTGCAGCAATTTTTACAGTGTAAATACCAGGTGTAACTCCAAGTTCAAGCTCAACATGATCAGTTGAACCATAGTTAGCCTGTTGAACTATTTGGCCTAAATTATTGATTACGGAAACCGAAATTGAGTTATAGACTTTCCCCAGTGTAAATGTTGTCTCTCCATTTGTCGGGTTCGGATAGGCATTAATCATTGTCGAAATATCATTTTCGTTAAGTCCAACACCAGCAGGTCCTTCTCCAATTAAGAAACAGGTCGAACTTGAATTTGGAAAGAAGAAATCAATAACATCCGGGTCAGCCACACCACCAAATTGAGCAGTACCTAATCCTTCATACCAAATATTCGCATCTCCAAGAGCAATTAGAGCTCCCATATTGCTTCCTCCTGTAAAATCAGAAGTCTTAAAGAAAAAACCAAAAGCAGGATTAACTGTGTAAGATGGAGAAGAATTATTCAAGTTAGAAGTTGCCAACAAGCGATTTTCAGCAGGGATGCCGTCCATAGCTCTGTATCCATTTCCATAAAGTGTTTTACAACCTCCAATGTTCGTTCCTTCCCAGGCTACTGTTGCACTGTTGAGGCTTGCAATTTGTGTAGTGGAGTTCACAGAGATACTTAACCCTGTCAGTTGACTTGCCAAACTGGCTACGTTTGCATTGGTCCCTGTTGTAAACATCTCGTATTGGTAAAGTACTTTTCCTCCTGAATTGATGAAATTAATAACTTGTGAATGAATGCCTGAGTAATCATTAGTTCCAAACAGTAATAACCAATCGTATCCATTGGTCGGATCTGTCATCGAAGAAGTAAACCCTCCAGGGAGCGTGGTTTGTGAAGAACTTCCTATGTTAACAGTATGTCCATTGTTCGAAATGGCCGTAGAAATGTCCGTTGAGCAAACATTGAAACCAGTTCCGGGTAGAATATATACGCGGTCAGCTTTTGCCTGTGACACAAGTGCGACGCAAATAAGTGTGAATAGTAATTTTTTCATTTAGTTGTATTTTAATTGTAGCGGAATCAAAAATAGAGTTTTGATTGTGAAGCCATCAGGGAATGTGTACTTGATTGTACAAATGGTCAGATTTTGTAATTGAAAATGAGTCTCCCAGTTATCCGTTGGTCTAGTCAATTACCTCAATACTGTTAAATCCATTTAAAAGAAACCTTGTGCGCGTCGTATCCGGATCTCCCATTCCGGTGCTTAAGCGATGTAGCGTGTCGTCTTTTACATAACTTCTCCAATAATACTTCCAAGCATCATTTTCTTCTGACAGAGCAAGCAAAGTGGACGACTTAAAAGAGCCATTTTTCTCCAGAACAATAGCGGTGAGCTGTGAACCAAGTGTTTCGGTATCTGCGCTTTCCAATATGATGAATACATCTACATCATTTCCTGTAATTGTATCGACGACATAATAGTCGATAGATGCTTCATCAACAAGGGGATTATTATTGTTAATACGGAAAGCACGATTCCTTTTGATATACCGCTCAAAAAAATCTGGACTTGTTTTATAATTCTCGAGCGTGTCTAAAGCATAATTTTCCACTCGAAAGTCAATGTAAGAAATCAAGGGATCCTCAGGCGTATTTACTGATTCATTAACGTTATTTGGATGAATAGCCGTCTCATCAGAAGCACATTGTATGAACACACAGGAACATAGTGAAAATAAAAAAAAAGGTAATCGCATTTCAGCTGTGAGGTTTATAGAGGCAAAAGGTAGAGCTTTTTATTGATTTACCATTCTTATAGAATAAAAACGAGGTACACTTCGGCCATCTCATTCGTTGATAGACTTCCTGATGGGAAGCAGTTTTATGTATGAAATACAGCGCCAAAACCATTCGAGTGGCCCAAACTCAAAGTAGGTCAACCACAGTTTACTGATGAAGATTTGTACTGAGTAAATTGTTAAAACAAGAAGGATACATTCAAAAGCCGAAAAGTATTCATAACCGTTAAATGTGCGCATAATCAGATACCCAACGATACTCTGAAAAATGTAATTTGACAGAGCCATTCTGCCCACATACCGGAGAGGCGATAGCAGTTGCTTGAAATTATCTTTATTCCAGAGATAGCCAATCATCCATATCATACTAAAGGTGATGCATATGTCTGATAGCTGATAGATGGTAAAAAGTGCAATCGAGAGCGCAGAACCAAATGGAATGTCGAAAGAGGGCATAATCCAATAAATCAATGAGAATCGATAAATCAGTAATATCGCGAGAGTGCCAAACAAGTATGGTCCGACCTGGATTAACTTCTCATAAAGGTTGTTTAACCAACCTCTTTTAACAATATATCCTCCAAGCAACATCATTGACAAGGCAATCGGAGCGATTCCAGAATAAATGAACGGAGTCGCAAAAGCATATTCTTTAAGGCGTAAACTCATTCCGCTCACATAGCTACCATGATGCTTGAGTTCCATTATTTCCGCACGAGATAACGATGTAAGTGGAGAATTATAATCAAATTGGAACCAGTCGGCAATTTGTTCGAAAATGTACGTATAGAAGGGGAATAGAAAAACGATGGCAGCCAACCATAAAAGAGTTTTGGCGGAGCTCATAAACAATAGTAGCAACAGGAAACCAAATAAGGCGTAGAGGTGAAGTATGTCTCCAGACCAAATGAAAAGAATGTGTATTAATCCGAAGAGTAGGAGCGCTCCAAATCGACGAATGAAAAATGCATTGCTATAATTGCCCTTTTGTTTAGCACTTTGAATCTGCAGTGCAACGCCTGTTCCAAAAAGAAGAGAAAACAACGGAAAGAACTTACTATAAAAAAGGGTTTCCAAAACAAAAAGGGACGATTGTTGAAGCCAACCCACTTGTTCAGTCTCCCACTCTCCGCGATAAGCAAAACTCACGTTCATCACGAGTATGTTGACCATGAAGATTCCGAGGATGGCAAACCCTCTAAAAATATCTAGTTCATTAATTCTATCGCTCTTGGAAAGAGGGGTGTTGATCATTAACTCAAAAGTCCTTAATACAAGTGTGAAGTTAACAGTACTTTAGGAAACATCAAACGATATTAGATGAGTCGAGTTGTTTTGTAAACTTCCTTATGAGCGATGATTCGATCGCTTTGTAGAGTTTTTAAGATTCATACATGGCCTGCAAGAATGCTTCAACAATTTCGGCGTCTTCTTTATTACTTAGACCATAGTTGCGCCCTTCTCTAATGTAGATGGTAATGGCATCTTGTTCGGTTGGTTTCTTATTCTCCAGACGATATTGCTTATACTTTTCACTGGTGAACGTGGTGAAGTAGAAACCGTTTTTACATTTGTTACTATCATTTTCATTAATCACATCTTCCCCATACAATCCCTGATGCACTTGTAATGTTACAGGATCTTCAAGCCCTGGAATAACAACATTTTTGAATTTCCAGATATATCCCTTTCTCTTCGTTTTAGGGTAATTTGCAAAGAGCGAGTCAACGAACGATTTTGAATCATCTCCAACAATTTGAAGACTGTGATTTCCACCAACGATGAATTGAAACATGTTATAACCTTCAGAGGTTTGTGCCTTGGATGTTAATGATACGAAACAGAAGAAAACGGAAAGAATGAATATCTTTTTCATAGTACTTTGGTTTGAATTTCTGATATAACATTGTTCTCAAAGAAAGTTACATTGTCGGTTAAGGTCAATGCTTAATAAGATGATTAACAGGTCATAGTAATGTGATTACCGGAAAGCAGTTATAATCGATGTTATTTGTGTGTTCTGCAAAAACGAGCGCCGTAGGCTTTCGTTCTTTGTCCACCGGAATAGGCACCATAAGGTCGATATGCGATGGGGCTAAAAGGATTATACGCGTTGTAGCCACGTCCAGGTTCGTAAAATCCTCCGCCTCTAAAACCGACTCCTTTAGCATCTATACCGCTTGGCCAATCCGAATTTGTGGCAAATCCATTCCCTGATAATTCCCCATCTCCGTGCGAACCTTCAAATGATCTACCCTTTTCATGTCCGACTGTAATGACTCTTTCCCACATGCCTCCAGCCAGATCCATCACCCAATAATAGGAGGCGCCGAATACTTCTTTTGTTTCACCACTAAGCTGTGATTCATCCCATCCATTGAGCATAATATACTCTCCATTCTTGTTTAGCAAGCGTTGGAGTTTAAATTTGTTGTCGGTTCCCCAAGGGAATTCATGAGCCGAAGGCTTCGAAATACCTCTTGTGGCCTTTGTGAATTCAAATTCAGTCAACGGTCTTAAGCCTGTCCAGTCCGCATAGGCCATAGCATCATCCCAACTCATATAGTTACAAATAGCATTGGGGTTAGAAGAAAAGTAACGACCATTTTTGATGTTAATAGAACCTCTATTTTCGTAATACTCCTTTCCTCCGAAATTTGCTCGGAATTGCGACTGTTCATCATTCAGGGAATTGAGAAAATCCACGTATTGGCCTTGTGATGGTTCATATTTCATGATGTAAAAGGCATCAACTCCTTTTGGAAATGAAGCAGGGACAGTTCCTGTCTGATCTCCCTGATAATGATTCTTCGCCCGATAGTATAAGTTATTCTCATTGTCGCCAATGGCTATTTCTTCGGTTTCAGATTCAATCATAAATAGTTCTTTGAATTCTCCGTCTTTTCCAGACAGGTAAAAACTGCCAAAATCAAGCGCATTTGTATCCGGATCTCCCAAGGTAAACTTCCCCTGTGGGATGTACACCATCTCGATTCCATAAGCTTTAAAATCCGCACTGTATAGGTATTGGGGATATGAAAAACTGCTTTCTTCCAGAGTGATTTTCAGCGTCATTTCAATCGTTCCTCGGTAATTTGATTTGGGTTGTACGAAAACGCCTAATTGATCATCGGTGGTAACAATTTCAAGTTTACCCTCTGTATTGTCGCTTACAATTTCATGTCCTGTCTTTGAGACTTTTAAGTGTTTGTAATCGTTTCCCGCTTCTGCCACTTTAAAGAACAACCACGCCGCATCATTGTTAATGTCGTTTTTCCACGCATTATGCCATTTAAGCGATACAACAGTGTATACCGTCTCATTTTCTTGATAGAGGAGGGCATTGGAAATTTGCAAATCACTTGCTTGTGTAATTGTATAAAAGAAAAAGAAAATAAACAGTGCTGGGTACTTCATGCGCGCTTTTTTTACAGAGTTTTAATTCAGGCGAACCTTCATTTCTAATTAAATATAACTAATAATTTAGTTGTAGAACTAAATTATTAGTTGGAAAGCTATTCAACTAAGCCTGTTGTCGCTCTTTTTTTTGTATGCTCCAAAGCATTAACTGCCTTTCAATCTTCCAATATTCGTATCGCCTGATTATATAATGTCAGTATTTCATCAGACAATTGTTGAACGTGATTATTATTCGGATTATCATTGAACCTTTTCCATGATTTGAGGGTATCGAAGAGCACTTCTTTCGGCATATTTCCAGCATCAATTTCATTCTTCAGCAACGCAATAATAGCCGGATCCAGTAGCATTTCCGGAGCACTTTGTAAAATATGAAAGAAAGTAATAGTAGTAGCCGTTTTTATAATGGTCTGATCTTTCTTTTTTTTCGGTTGCTCCTTGTATTTTGGATACCCTTGATTTTGAATAATAGAAATGATCTGGTTGAAGTTTGTCTTAAAAATCAGGTGCCTGATCTCGTTATCATTCACGTGACTCTGATCGGTTTTCATTATCGTTTTGTACACATACTTCAGCTGAGCATCGGTTAATGCATCATGCTGCCCCCGAGCGAAGGTTGCGCACGCAATAAGAAGAATGGTCACTAGCTGCCGTGTCATCTCAATTTTAAGGTCTTAAGTGATTCTTCTCTAAAATATGAAATAAAGCAGATTATTCCGTCGGTGGATCAAGTATAATATTGCGCGTTCCAACCCAAACGCCATCTTTATTTTTTTCTAATTCAATGATGTTGGAAAATCCGCCCGTACGATTGAGTTTATCGGTCATTTCTTTTGTAATTATTCGGTCTCCCTTGAACCAAGTTGCATTGATCCAGTATTCTTTGAAATCTTCTCGCATGAGCGTAAGATGAACATGAGCGGGTTCAGTGTGATTCGGATAAGGCGCTGGCTTTATAGAATTAAATTTGTATTTACCTTGTTCATTGGTCTTTGCCCAGGCGCGCAAGTAGCCATGTCTCAAACCATTTCCAGTCTCATTACCCTTTTTCTCATAATCGCCTTGATTGTTTGTGTGATAAGCGTACACTATGACGTTTTTCGCCGGTGTTTTCCCATCTGTTTCGTAGATAGTTCCTTCAAGAATTAATCGTTCACCTTCTATGCTATCGTCGGCGATTGTCGATTCCCAATGCAGATTTGACGGCGCTTCACTTGCACCACACCACTGACAATCGGGGAGGGCATTCGAAGCAGAAGTCTGCATATTTTGATGATTCTTCACTTCAATTGTCAAGAAAGTAATAAGCGTTCCATCTTCTGTCTGTTTCAAATCTGCCAGAAAATGTTGGTCGCTGCCTTTGATGAAGTTTTCGCTCATTTTTCCTGTGTATTGTTTAAAGTGAATGTCATAGGCCGTGGGTTTAGCATTTTTGACGGTTGTATGGATGTGTCTGTTGTCGGCTGAACTCCCGTAATCGCCAGGTAAAATAGTTTGGACAAAAACCTGCCCTTTATCATCTGTTTGTACCGTACCGCGTAATCGCGCAGTTGACTCATCGTTCGGGTTTACAGGTTCATATTCACCTGCTGAAGATGTATGATAAAGACTAATTTCTTCGTTAACAAGTGGAGCTTTGGTCTCTTTCGAAATAAACGTGAGACACAACCAGAGCTGTTGCCCTGGTTCGCTTATATTACTGATCCGTACTTGATTATTTTCTGGAAGTTCTTCAAACGTGTTCAACGTCTCAGTTTCAGACGTACTTAGCTCATGAATTGTTCTGTCAATCGCGCACTGGGCAAATAAAATGCCGGTCAATAGTATCAGTAAAATTTTCTTCATTTCCTTGTTAATGCGTCAGATCGATAATGGAACACTTTTTTGATGTTTTTTCTGTTGCCAATGTCGGGCATGAATAACTGAAATTAACTTTTGAATGTACAAAATGTCCCTTTGTGCATTAGCGTTTGATCAACTAAAACCAATCACATTTGATAATTTAGTTACCAACGGAACATCTGAGAGTACCGTCATTAGTTATGAATGAAGAAAACACCAATGAAGCGAAACGTTTATAGAATATTGGCAATCTTGCTGATTGTTTTTGCAACTATCTCGTGTAAAGAAGACAAGACAGATCCAACACCAATTGAATTGATTCAAGGAGTATGGAAGGTTGATCGGGGATTTCATATCGATCCTGATCCGACTGAATTTTATGTGCAATATGACGTAGCAATTATTGGAAATAAGTGGCAGCAATTTGATCTTGATTCTCCCTACTATTTTAACCTCATTGGAGATACGCTTTACCTGAATGAATATGGGTATGTCAAGCGATTTTATATCCAGGAATTGACGGAATCAAGCTTCACACTTGTGTTCACAGATACTGATGTATCCACGGAACCAGTTCATACCTACGTAGGTTCAAGGTAAATTATAATCCTGCTGAGCCAGGTATCATTATTTCACTGAACAAAAGTTACATTTTTATCTTAGTTTTTCCTCAGGATTTTTTCAATTCGCCTATTTATTATTTCAGCCAAATTCCACATGTATAGGTCTGGGTCAGTGGTATTATAAAATGCAACAACAACACAGTCGATATCTTCATAGTATTGAGCAAAACTCTGATAGCCTGGCACCCATCCACTGTGTTCATATTCATAAATGGAAGAATAAATCTCGCGTTCCTCTGGTTCAAACAAAGTCCCATCGTTTAAAGCCCTGAGAAAAATCCCTACATCCTCTGCTGTTGCTAACATCCCATTTTCTTCTGTTTTTAAATCAAAAGGATGCCCAACATGATAACCACTCATTACATCCTCCATGTTGACTTCATCCAATGAACCAAAGGTGTTGTTAAGCTTCAATGGCAATAAGATTTCTTCCTGAATGAACTGAAAGTTATTATAACCAAGTTCGTTGTCCATTATTTGGTTAATTAACAGGTAATTCGTGTTACAGTATTCATAATCTTCGTCAGGTTCAAAGTTGGCTGCCTTGTCCAGTATTAAGGCCAGACTCTCTTTATAAGTTTGTGTAGGAGCTGCCCAGAAGTTTGGAGTATCCGTAAAGTTCGGGATACCGCTTCTATGTTGTATTAACATCCTCAGGGTTATTTTCTTTGCATTTTCGATTCTGCCCATGAGTTCAGGCAAATAATCAGCGAGGGTTTTGTCCAAAGAAAGAGGTCCATCATTTACCAACTTAGTAACGGCTACGGCATCGTACAGTTTACTAATGCTTGCAATCTTAAAGAGAGCATCCGGTTTGGCAGCTATATTAGAATTCTTATCGTGCCAACCAGCAGTGTAATAGTGAGATGGTTCATCGCCCAGGTCAACATAAAGAATCACCCCGTCAAACCCATGATCAATGGCTTGGTCTAATTGTTCTTGGACAGTGTTTGGTATAGGAAGTATCCATGCCTTCACCAAAAGCCATGGTACAAAAAATAGTGAAATTGCCGTGCCCAGTAATAGGGCTAGCCTGATTATACGTTTAATTCGCTTTTTTCTCATTTTATGTGAGGCTTTTCTTTTTGAATTCCTGTCACTAAAAAGTTTGAAAGAAGTCTTTCCACTCCATATTTGAAATAGTTAGGAACAGCCCAAAACATTGATGGATTTGGGCCACTCGCGAAAGGTAGTCACAAAATATTTAGTATTTCAAGTGAAGTCGGATAAATTGAGACGTCATCTTACTCAACTCGGTATACTTTTTCTTTGGTTCCATCGCTGTACACATATATCAGTAAAGTGTTTGGCTTATCTTCTGTTTCTCTACCCATTAAGTCAATGATTCGAACGACTTTACGGTTATCAGAAGGCAGCTCATGTAATCCAATAGTGCTTGAACAAGCCGCAGGAATGGAATCCGTGGTGTAAACATCGGAGCAATTCTCGCAGAAAACGCTTCGGAAGAAACAACTCGCTTTAGAAGCTCTGAATATGGCGCCTTGCAGATTTGTGTAAATGCCATGGAGTCCCGATGGATCAACAGTTATGTCTGAGCAGACACCATTCTCCAGCAAGGTATAATGAATTGATCTTGACCCCATCAAAAATGCAGCAGTATCGATATCAACTGTAGGGTCCAATTCTCCGTGAAAAGCAATTTGAGGGATCATTTCATCCATCTGCATTGCACCAAGAGGAACAGCTCCCCAATTGTTGAAAATGCCGTTCAATTCGAAAGTATTCGTATAGGAATTCCCAGATGTATCAATGGAACCTAACGTTGTTTCAATTCCAGGATAGTACGCATTCCATTCACTTTGATCTGTATATACAACATTATTGGAAGTTATTGCCCCCGCGCTACTTCCTCCAACAAACATCCAGTTAGTATCTATACCATAGTTACCTTGATTAAAGGTCAAAAAACGAAGTGCCGCATGAGCATCTTGATGTGCTCTATACATGGCAACTACCTGATCCGACGGTATACCAGTGTTCCATCCCAACCGATAATTCATTGTTGCAGCAACATATCCACGTTGAGCCAGTGCCAAGCACTCAATTTTTCTATCATTTTTGTTTCCAGCTAGAAATCCTCCTCCGTGAATCATGAGTACCAAGGGACGTTCTGTTAACTGGTCTGCACTACTCTTAGGGAAGTACACATCCAATAATAGCGATGTCTGATTTCCTTGATAGTCTATAGCATTACCATAAACGATATTTGTAATAGAATCGACTTCCAATAGTGAAAAGTATTCCGATTCTGTAAAACGATCATCCTGCGTGCAGTATTGAGCATTACTCACCGAATGAAGAGATAGATATAAAACTAAGATTGCAAGTGTTTTCATACGGAATTAGACATTTGATTCACACTATGGTTTAATTACATATATTATTCTCTCTCGAATTTAAGAAAAGAGCACAACTTTTGTAGCGTTATACCGAGGATACACCATGTACTAGTCCATGACATACTATATCCTAAGTTTGATTATTTTTAAATCATGAGGTTCGCATATATTGTCATATTATTTTTGCTTTTCAGTTGTTCAGGATCTGATGAAGCAGCGTCTGAAAATAACTTCGACAAAGACTTTAGTTTTGAATTTTACGGAAAGAGCCGCGTAATAGAACCACAATTTGAACATACCCGCAATAAGTTTAATGTAAAGTCATTATTGAACCTGAGAATTGAGGATAATGGGGTAAACGTTCTTTCGCGACTGTATGGAAGAAATCAAATTTGTCTGGAGTTGATCTTTAAGTTAAACAGGGAAGAATTATCTGAAACCTGGACATTTCAACCATCAATCCCTGAATTAACATTAATGAATTCGCCTGAGCAAACTGAATTTGGGCAAATAGAAAAGAGGTTTACTGAGTTCATTGTCGAATATGCTGATTTAGACCTGAACACAGTTAGTGTTGAAGCTAGCCCTGTAGAATGTGTAAATCAAAATAAGTCCATTGACGTCCCCAAGGACATCAAGGTGAGCGGAGAGTTTAGCTTAAACGTCATCACCTACAAAGAGTTGTATGAGCTTGGTCAAAGAGCAGCATTGTTTCCTTCTGTACGTGGTAACCATATTATCACTCCCACGCACGAGAAAATGGTAGCGTATGTTCTTCGCGATTACCAGGCTAAACAAAGTCTTTTTTCTGACAGCAATAATGTGTACATCGGAGGTGCTATGGATAATGTAAATAAATGGATTTCCAATGAGGGTAGACGAAATACGAATCAGCTTTTCATTCCTGTTTATTTGACTAATCGTCAGGGCGAATTTGGATTTTGCTTTGCCACAATTCCAGTAAGTATGGATGTCAATAATGGTATTCTTGGGCTTTCCGAATTTAAACCGGTACCGACTTGGCTGGAGCAAATTGTGAAACTTGAAACAGCCCACCGATACAAGCTCTGGGAGGAAATTATCAACGGTTACTGATACACCTAATTTCTGTACCCCGTAGGAATTTCTTCGTTGGGAGTTGTATTTACAGCGGATTCTACTAAAACAATTTCCGATAAAGAAGTGTTTAACTCAATCCAACCGTAACAATAGGAGTCTCCTGATTTTTGTCTGTAACCAATATGGTTGTCATGATCAAAAATGTCCCAAAGCCCAACTTGCAAATACTGACCAGAAAAAATATTCGTGTGGAAATTATGGGAAACACCATTTCCATACCAGGTGATGTTTTCATCGATGAGGTCGTTCAGCCGCAGGCAGTCAAAATTACTTTGAGAATACTCCTTTCCAAAAGAGAAGGAGAAGTCATCGTTTAAGGCAGTAATCCTTGTTAGGTTATTCCAATAAAAAACATTTCCAGTCTGACCAGCGATGTACTCATAGAGTTTGAGTCTAAAATCAGGAATGTTATCTCCGTTGAGATCTAACAAAAGTGAATCTGTAATAACTGTATTTGACCAATTAGTGTATTCAACAGAATAAGTGGGCGCATCTTCAATAATCTGCACTTTGTCCTTCCTACAACTTGCTAAGACTAAAAAAGATAGGATGAAAACATGTTGAATTCTCATAGTTCAATTATACGCCAAAGAAATCAATTTTCCTCATATTTTATGCAGTAGTTTAGCTATGCGCAATTCTAAGCTTATAAGCGCCTATCTTGCGCAAATGACTACCAAAACCAGGTTTGATCGCTTAAAAAGCAATTAATTAGAAATATCCTTATCCACTGGCATTTTGTCTACGTTGTACTCTATGTGCTTAATCTTTAGTTTCAGCCAAGTCCATTTCTCCGATTCCAAACTCCAAATGGCTTCACATTCGGTTGGAATTTTAATTCCGTTTCGTTCTTCTGTTCTATTCGCGACAACGGTCCACTCGGTCGGTTCAGAATCGGTAGGGGATTTAAAACGCATAGCAGTAAATTTTTCAAACTGCCCGAATTCGTCAAAGTAGAATATGCCTGAGCCTTTTGTTCCATTATATTCCATTGTCGCTTTAGCAGAAAATTCATCAATTTCTTCCCAAACCAGGTATTCACTCATTGCTGCAGAAGGAAACCAGACTATTTCAGCCAAATATCTTTGTAATGCTGCTTGATTAATTTTTTCTTCATTTTTGACGTCTGCAACAGGGATAAGTCCAAAAAGTTTAATGAGCATTTCCCCTTTTCCATTCTCAAATTTATCGCGACCGATTGCACTCATTAAAGGGTTCATTTGGGTTTCAATATCCCAATTAAACGAAGGTGGTTGAATGGTAAAGTATTGTTCTGCCGAACCTTGGCTCCAGTTTTCCTGTTCAGGTTTCAATTTTAGTTGTAAATCTTGAATCAAAAAGACAGTTGAAATCGTTGATTTTCCGATAACTCCACTGTAGTTCATCCATTTTTGAACCACAACGGGTAAATCACTTATTTGATGTGAGCTAATTGAATCGCCTTGATATTTTACCGATGTTTCAAACATTTGAGTTCTTTCATTGCTCACAAGATGCTGGAAGTTGTTATTTAAATAGGCGAGCAGAACCCCTACGAAAACAATCAAATTGGCAATTGTCCCATATTTCGCATCGGACCAATAATTAAAAATGAGTATCTGAGAAATAACGATAGTTGTTAATCCAAAAGCCCACCAAATGTTGGAATGAATGAAGTATAGGATAGCAGTTACCATAAACAATAGAGAAGCAACCAACCAGAGTAGACCTGATGTTTTAGAAATAACTTGACTTATTCCATTGAATTCGGAAAATTCAAATGCCTGGAGGAATCCAAATAAGTGGATGATTGCATGCAGTCCAATTAATGCTAGTAGAACTATTCTCATTTATTCAACTTTTGGTCAACGCTTCTCAGCTAAAATATAAAGCGACTTCGTCAATTACTCTTTTTCATTCCAATTAATTCTGCCTCTTTGTTATTGACATAGTTCTCTCATGCGCACAAATCTGTCTTTATATGGATCTTGTGAACGGCATTATAGATCAATTGTCCTACGAATTTATAGTCTTC
Source organism: Flavobacteriales bacterium UBA6051 (assembly GCA_002427735.1). GTDB lineage: Bacteria > Bacteroidota > Bacteroidia > Flavobacteriales_D > Crocinitomicaceae > UBA4466. The sequence goes on along the minus strand of DIYP01000016.1, from coordinate 96,047 downwards.
AATTTATTGAAAAATCAATGATTAAGGTATCTCCATTTGATAACCCTGATAGATCTATGAGCGTATCACCGAATTTTGAATTTTTTGTCGCTTGTATTGTTAGTTCACTCGGCGGGAAGTCAAAAATGAAACCATCGGAACCTTGCCAATCATAAGTAATAATATATCTTCCTTGGATATCAGTGCTGTCCGGCCACCCATTTTGAGGATTGGTATACACGTAAGCATTTTCTTCAGGAAGTCCAGTTAAACTGTCATAAACATAACCGGTGAAAAAATACGAACCGCCACCACTCCAGCTTCCTTGTCCCTGATTTTCGGTGTCACATGGAGGGCAATCCCCACCACAATCAACCATGATTTCGTTTCCATCACACACACCGTTTGAGCATGTGTCTTTCGAGCAGGAACTGAGTGCCAGTAAAATAACTATAAGCCAAACAATCTTCATTAGTTCAAATGTACTACATAGTTAGTAACTGGTACCACGAAGGACTCGAAGCTGATTTATGGTGTAGGTTGATGTTATATTTATCTACTGGACAGTTGTTTTCTATGTTCATATCAGTATTTCATTGGTGTAGTTCCTGTTAAGGACTTAAAAAATCTAATAAAGGAACTGCTTTCGGAGAACCCCAATAAATAACTGATTTCGTCTATCGATTTTTGTCCTTCCTCTAAGTAGGTTTTAGATAATCGCAATTGAAGTTCATATTCAATCGCTTTGAACGAAGTATTTAACTCCTTCAGTTTTCGCTGTAAGGTTCGGGGTGATAGGTGCAAGGAACTGGCGGCAACTTTCAGGTTGATGCGTTCTGGTTTGTGTGACAATATGCACTTTTTTACATCGTAAATCAGTTTATTTTCAGTTTTCAAATGCTTCATCTCACCTTCAATTTTGTCTTTCAAACTTTGTAGCAGCCCGAATTTAGGTTGCTTTGTTCGTTGATTGAAGATTTGTTTTTCAAAAAAGATTTCGCTTTGTGGTTGGTTGAAAAGTAAACTACAATTAAACAATCGATAATATTCATTGATGTTTTTCGGCTTAGGTGTTTCGAAATGTAGTTTTACGGGATAATAATTTCGTTGGGTATAGGCGACTACTGATTTCAGGCAAGAAAGTAAGGTAATATCCAAAATTTGACGCTTAGCTTTGGTCGGAAATACTTTCCAATTTGGGTTTTCGGTAAATCGTACGGAATAATTTTTTTCTGATTTATGAAGGCTAGTTTGCAGGGCGTCGCTAATCATTTTAGAATATTCTGCAGCATTTTCGAAAGCATCTTCAAGTGAAAGACTATGTTGCATAATCTGGTCTACGTATGTCGTAACTTTTAAGGAAATCTGTTCGCCAATATGCAGCCCCAGTTGTTCATCATTAAGTTCCTGACCGATATAGTTTAGATATTTTATGGTCGTTTCATAATTAATAAATTTCTCTTTTTGGTAAAGCTCTGTTTCCTCAACGAGCTGTGGAATATTCAACCCATTTAGTTTGGCATAATCTAAAAAGTCTATCAATATGGACGAGGAAAAGTACACAATCACAAAAATGGCGCAAAATGTCAATTTGAACAATTTTGTCAGCTATAATTTTGTCACGTTACCTTCAGAAAAAGAGTTATGAATCGTAAGAAAACAATGCTTAGTATCCTCATTTTGTTCGTCGTTTCAAATATCCTTACCACAGTATGGTATATGCTGTCGGATGAAGCAAACATGGTTTCATTTAGACGTGAAGAGCCTATTTTTGCTGGGTTGGCGCTTAATCATTTGATATTTGTAAGTGGATTGGTGTATTTATTTCCCCATTTCATTAAAGAGCAAAACACCAAGATAAAATCGTTCACCTATGGTGTTGTTTTGGCGCTTATCATGTTTTTACCAACGGGTATCGTGGTGCGCAGTATTTGGCAGGTAGAGTTTAATACCATTTTCGCAATAAACACAATGGTTCATTCTCTTATTGGTGGAGTTTTAGGATTGATTCTAAGTGTAATTTATAATTATAAAAAATAAAAGTATGACTGCAATTGAAGACCAGGAAATAGTGCAATACGTAGAGGGTTTAACTGAATTTCAGAAGCCTTTGGTTTTAGCACTTCGCGAAGCTGTTTTGTCCGCTGATAATAGAGTAAAAGAATCAATAAAGTGGGGAAGCATTGCTTTTCATCATAAGAAGAATATCTGTGGATTTAGAGTAGCGAAAGCGCATGTCACGCTACTTTTTATGGAGGGTGCATCCCTGAAAACTCCAAATGTGCTGGTAGGAAATGGTGCAAAAGCCAGAACTTACAAGGTAACCGACATTAATGAGATTGATTCAGAGTCACTATCTCGTCTGGTCAGGGAATCTTTAGAATTAGGGATGTAGATTTGGTATTGAATAGCGGTCTTGTTTTTCGTGGCTTAGGTGACGTTATAGACTTCGAATTCAATCCTTTAAAGCGTTTGGTTAAACTTTTAGGGAATTACGGTAATGGTCTTTAGAAGGTTATTTTACCTATTGCTTGTTTAGTTTTTGGTTCTCTTGTAGTGCTTAATCATTTTCCCAAAATCTTTGTCCTTTCTGCGCTTTTCAGCTACAGTTGATTCATAATGCTCTTTCTCTCGTTCCATTTTCAAAAAGTTCTGAAAATACGATTTCTCTATCTCTCCATTTTCTATCGCTAATTGAACTGCACAACCACTCTCAGAGGTATGAGTACAATCAGAAAACTTACAACTCTCGGATAAATCATATATTCTGTCATACGTACTTTCTAATCCTGTTGTACTATCAGTAATACCGACTTCTCGTATGCCAGGATTGTCAATAAGTATAGCTCCATTTTTCATGGGAATTAATTCACGATGAGTCGTAACATGTTTACCTCTATCGATGCTTTTGCTAATACTCTCTGTTTTCATTCTACTGGTTCCAGTCAAGCTGTTGATGAGGGAAGATTTTCCAACACCTGATGATCCAAGAAGACAATACGTCTTTCCCGCATAGAGAAGCTCTTCTAACTTATCGATTCCTGCTTTTGTCTCATTACTTACGTGGACGATAGTAACGTTATTTATCCTGGTTTTAATTTTATTGAGTAACTCATTTAAGTGTTCTTCATTCGTTAAGTCCGTTTTAGTTATAACAATTATTGGCTCAATTCCGGAGGTATAGCAAATGGTCAAATAGCGTTCCAATCGGTTAATGTTAAAATCTCTATTTACTGATTGCACAATCAAACCGTAATCGATATTGCTGGCAATTATTTGCAATTCACCAAACTTGTTCACTGCTTGTCGAGATAGAGTTGAAAATCTCGGTAAAATACTATGGATAATAACGAGTTCAGGTTCATAATTAATGAATGTAACCCAATCTCCAACCGCAGGGAAGTCCTCACGACTTTTAGCAGAAAATCTCAAATTTCCTGTAATCTCGGCTTCAAATTCGCCTTTTTCATTCTTTACAATATACCTTTCCTTATGTTCAACGATTACACGCCCGATTTCAAAGTCGCTAAGGTTATTTTCGATTCTGAACTTTTCGAAATAATCGCCATATCCTAGATCTTGATTTGTCATATTTTTAGTATTCCGAATTTAACGTAACTATTCTGATTCGTTCGTTTACCAGTGCGCCAAATTGATTCAGTTCATCACTATTCTTGATTTCATAGTGCATTGGAATGACCATGTTTGGTTCAATTTTATTTACGATCATAGCAGCTTCTCTCGTGTTCATCGTTAAGTTATCTCCTCCAATTGGAACCAAGACAACATCTATTTCAGCCAGGTCTTCTATTTCGGGAATATAGTCTGTATCACCTGCATGGTATACTCTTCGTCCATTTTTTAATGTAATTACATAACCTACATTTTCTTTAGATTTTGGGTGTGCTTTAATCCATAAAAAAACGGATTTTGTATTGTAGGCAAAAGTTGTCTCCATGCTAAAATCTTCAAATTCCAATCGTTGATTAGGCTTAACAATTTGAATTTGACTTTTTACTTTTCTTAATTTTTTCGAAGCTCCCTTTGAACAAATGATTTTTGTTTCTTCTTTCAAAAGACCGTTAATATCCTTTAAGGAAAAATGGTCTGGATGTGCATGGGTGATTAAAATATAATCTGCCGGTTCTACATTCTCAATTTCCACAGGGTCAATATAAATAGTTGCATTATCAGCTTTTAACTGAAAACTCGAAGGGAAAAAGTGTGCATTGTTTACTTTAATTGCACCCCATGTTGTGAGTGTTGTTTTCTCTCCAATTGTTACTTGCTGTGGAATAGGATTTCTCTTTTCGCTTATCGTTATTTTTACCATAGTGCAACCCTGATTAACCATTAATCCAGCAAAAAGCGTTAAGCTGTAGAATCTGTAAAACTCCATTAACAGTCTAGTTTCTAGACAAACTTATAGAAGCTAAATATTAAATTTTAGACGCTACCGTTTATTTGGATTGTTTAAAAAGGGATACCATTTTCCGAATATTCGCAAAGTATGCTTTTAACCACGATTCGTTCAGGGTTTCTTCTGTGATTTGAAGATAAAAATTCTCCAAACTAAGATGTAAAACCATTTGTGCTAATGCACCATTTTCCGATAAGGAAATAATGTTTTTCCAAACCGGAAGTAACCCATGCGTAGAAAATTGAATGATACGATCCAGGTATGCTTTAAACTCATGACGGTTTCTATAAATTCTGAGCTGACGATTAAATAATAAGTCAGTTTTATGTTCGAGAATTATCGCTATTAATTCCTCCTCGTTTTTTGCAGCTGACTCTAATTTTGAAATGGCTTGTGCCCGGCTTAAATGCAACTCTAATAATCTTTCCGTAAAAACCTCTAAGTCCGCAAATAAATGATAAAAGGAAGATTTATTCTTTCCTACTTCTTTCGACAGTCTTTCTACTTTAAGGCCATTTGGTCCATTGTGGGCAAAACACTTGTAGCCTATTTCTAACCAAATTTTTTCTGACTCTCTCATATTGAGCGTTTTTTCGCACTTAGGATAATGTTTAAGGTGGCAAGTGTTTTTAATGGATTTTTAGATAGTGTTGTGTAGTTTTTAGTGCCATTTTATGCACGTAAGATTACTCCATTCGAAATACCTTTTCTGAGGTTCCATCATCGTAGATATAGAAAAGCAAAGTGTTCGGTTTATCTTCGACTTCTCGCCCTGTTGCGTCAACAATTTTTACCAGCTTTTTTGTTTTTGAGCCTTCAAGTGTTGGAACACTCGCTGTCGGAGAAAGAAACGCATAATACTGCTGATCAAAGACGTTTAAGGCATCACCTATATTCTTGAATAGAATTTCCGTACTTGCCGTATCTGTGGGAGAGCCAAGTGTCTGAAAATACATTCTAAATTCTTTGGTCGCTAATGGTGCAATGGAGATACGCATACTATCCACGGTTGCAAATTGACAAACTCCATCTACACACAAACCTGTTTGCCATCCTGGAGGAATGTTATTGACTGCTCTTATGATGTCAACTTCAATTGTGTCATTGCCCGTGTTTTCGAGATCAGAGATGATATACTCGGTGCCTGCGGTCATTGCTCTAATGGTATCATCGATTAGAGTAACATTAAGTGATTGCCCAAATAAACTGGAGGACATCAGTAGAAATGTGATTAGTGACGCTTTCATTGTAGGTTAATTTTGTTGCTAGAACGTTGAGATTGGATAAGTATTTGATTACGCCTTGTTTTTAATTATCCATAACAGTTCGACGCTCGGCGTTTGTACCATCTCTAGATATAAAATACATTACATTTTGTTTCAAAATTTAGTACTGACTAAGAATAACGATTAAACCATGTTATTTACTTCTTCTCAAATATAAGATAGATGCAATGTTAAAGGCGATAATGGCAAACGAAAAGTATTTGTAACCGTATAATATAGATTCATTCGTTGGACCACTTCTCATGAGATTAAAACTCCAAATCAATCCAAAAGCAAAAACAGGAATTGACAAAAACAAGAGAGTATTCAACAAAATAGCGATCACCTTCGCGAATGTTGATTTAAACCTAATCAGAACCACGTATGTAAGCGTCATAACGAATAATGCAATGTAAAAACCGCCAAATTCATATCCGTATTTTACGATTTCGAATTCAGAAACATGAGAACCACGCCAGGAATAGGTCATCCAATCATACTGTTGAATAGGTAGGCTCATGGCCAACTATTACAAGAGATATGGAAATAATAAAACCATTGGTCAGAATAACTTTTTTCATTTCCATTTGAGGGATATTTGAGTTGTCACCGCGATGCTATTCTGCTGTTAGCCAGTTTACTGCTTCCTTGATTCCAAGATCTCTATTGTGATCTTCTTCAACCGCAAATAAAACTTCTGTATCTGGCTCGATATTTTGATCGTACGATTGACCATTTCTATCGCAGTAAACTCCTGTTGCAATGACTAATGCTATTTCATTATTAATAACATCCCATCCGGTATTTGTTGTGTACCCTCCTGTTGCCTCACCAAAGAACTTTGTATTTGCTTGACCTTTAAAACAAACGGCAACAAGTTCTCCGGAGCTCGCAGTCCATCGACTTGTAAGAACAGCAATTTTAGGGGACTTAATTTTAACCGTGTTTTCTAGTTCAAACACATTGAGACCGAAATACCAGAAGTTGCCCTTTTTTACTTCAGCAGTCCCCATTATTTCATTGTCTTCGTCTCGAATAGTGGCAACACACCTCGAATCGAGTAGTGGTGCCAGACCCGCCATCATTACATTAATGTTTCCTCCACCGTTATACCTTAAATCAATAATCCACTTGTCCACATTTTGCGCATGGAGTTTTAAAATAGCGCTTCTTATTCTTTCTGCTTCTGCCTGTCCATCTACATTTGGGCCAATTCCAACAACTCTTAAGTATCCGATGTTGTTTGAAAGGAGTTCATATTCAAACCTTGATTCAATGTCATTTACGACAGCCCATGTTTCGGGATCAAATTTTCTATTATCAGTGAACCTTGCGTTTTCCTGATCTGTAAAGTGAGCTAAAATGGAATAATCTAGTAGGTTTATGACTCTTCCATGATGATCTCGAATACCATTTAGTAAAGTTTCAAAAGCAGGTTTCAAATCGCTGATTGAGTCTGCACTACTAATACTTGAATATATTTCAGTTTCGAGACTGTCCCAATTTAAAGAGCTGGAATAGTAAGAATTTTCCTTTGCCTTTAGAATAGTAGCATCTAAAATTGACTTTAATTCAGGACGGATGGTTTGGCCATAACCCCAATGTGTGAAAGATAGAAGTAGGATAAGGAATAGTTGTTTCATCAGTTATATATAATGGTTCGGTGCTCGGCGTTTGTGCTGTTGATATTTGGTGCAACTCTGCGATTTCGAATATACAAAATGCGTTTGATTTTGCTTCACCAGCGAAGCCAGCCACGAAGTGAACCGTTAGCACTGAAGTCGGTGCAACCATTTGTCCGTCTTCTCAAATGGGAGGGGCAATGCCAAAGATGATACTGGCAAATGAACAGTACTTGTTCAGACCATAGTTTTTGCCGATCTAACCCGTAAGTTACGTTTGTTGAGAATTCGTGGCAATTCGGAACCCTAAATCATCAGTTTTAAATGAGAACGGATGACTTCTTCTTCGCGTGGTAGCCATCACACTTCTTTCTTGATCACACCAACCACCACCACGAAATACACGATAGGTACCGTATACAGTTTCGTCATAAATATCCGAGCACCATTCCCAAACATTGCCAAGCATATCGTAAAGCCCCCAGTCATTTGGTTTCTTTTGTCCAACTTCCATGATGTGATTCTCAGAATTCTCCTTATACCAGGCTATCTCATTAAGTTCTCCATACCTGATACTATTGGTGCCTGCTTGACATGCATGTTGCCATTCGGCTTTTGTTGGTAATCGAAATCCATTTGCCCTTGGATTCGAAATTACTTTTTCATTTTGAAGGTCAATGAGATAGTATTGATCTTTTCCTAAATGCTGAGATAAGCTATTACAAAAAGTCACTGCATCAATCCAAGACACAGTTTCAATAGGGAATTTATCACCAACAAATGTTGATGGGTTCTCATTAATCACCGCTTTATATATTTCCTGCGTAATTGGAAATTTGAAGAGTTCGAAGGATTCAATATCAACAGACCAGATTTTTTTGGTCCGGTCGTCTCTCATTTCTACGGTACCCGCAGGAATGGTTACAAATAATGGGTCAATTTTTTCTTTGATTGATCGCATGCTGTGGTAAGCGCAGCTAACAAAAGTTCGGCGCTCTGCGCTTGTGCTGTTTCTCGAATATAACTTTTTTCGGCATAATGCTTAGAGCATGTTATACGCGCTTCTGTAAAGAGCATGAACATTTCTTATTCTACTGACCTGTATTGTTACTTCAGTAAACGAACGTTTAAAATAATCTCCTTTTTTCTGATTCAAAATAAGCATTTGTTGCAGCTATATCATCTTTGACTAAGTACTAATACTCGTTTTTAGAGTTTTGAGCTGATTGTGAGTGCTGTAAATATTTTTTTGTTGCATTTTTGATATCAATCGGCTTAAACTATCTACACTATGGAATATAAAACGTGGCTTAGAAATAAGAAGAAGTATTACAGAGGCTTACCAATTGTTGCAGGAATCATTCTTATTTTTTCTACTGTCCTAATTCCTATTCTTAAAACTTACTTAGATTCTGAAACGTTGAGTCAAATTCTGAATGATTTAGCAAAAGAAGATAATTACAGGTTAACAGGCCATATTATTCATACTTGCTTTATTGTTTTCGTGTTTTTCACCATGCAAGGAAAGTACTATCCTGTCGGCTTTGGAAAAGGGATAGAGCTGAAGAAGTACATTGCGGAAAGGTTTGGAAGTAAAAGTCAATTATCTAATGTTCAAGGGCCTTATCTTGAAGAAGCATTTAATAAGAACTTACGTCAGTTTTACCAGTTATGGCAGGCAATTTGGGTCGTTTGGTTTATTATTTATTTTCTTTTGTGCTTTCAGTCTAGTATTTCACAAAACTTTAATTCAAATTATTGGTTTGAGATTATCATTGATACTTTAAACATTGGGTCATCCCTATTAATGGTTTTTATGTATCGGATTTTATCCAAGAAAACAGTCAAGAAAACCCCTGGTGGTGTAGCAAAGGGAGATTTGTTTACAGGAAGAATACTTTTACTTTTTATTGCATTGGTCTTTGCAAATGTTCTTGTCCATACTTTTATTAGTGATCATTATAGCTTCAAATTTTGGCAATTTGTTATTCAACTTGTTATAGGTGTATTTGTAACGGTTAGTTTTGCTGCCTTTGTGGGGAAACTTAATAGTCCTTTTTTTAGAGCTCCGCATTCAACGGTTATTATTTTATATGTATATGCGGCGATACAAATGTTATACATTTTTAAGAATGTAGATTTTGGATTAGGATTTGAATCTCATACTAAGATTATTTTCACAATGCTTACCTCATTTGCGTTTGTGTGTAAAATCGTTTTTTTCTACACACTCTCTTGGATTATGGAAACAGGACGACTGACATACTTTATCCTGTGTGAAAGTAATCTTGTTAGGGAAGAGGATAATAACTTTGAAGCCTTTCAAAATTTAGATATTACAAAAGATAGATTGACAAGTGCAGATAATGAAAAACTTGAACTTTAAAATAACGGATATTTTTAGAATCTGTTTAGTACAAGCAGAGAGAATAACCTAGCTTCTGGTTCTCACTAACAACTCCCCAACATTAATACCCAAAACCTCAGCGATTCCACCTCACTCCTTAAACCACCCACTATACTTCACATAGTTATTCGCAATTCGCATCACCTCGCCTTCAAACAGTTCAGGAGAAATCTCTTTTACTTTCTTAGCAGGTACCCCCGCGTAAATAGAGCCAGCTTCAACGCGTGTGCCTTCCAATAAAACAGCTCCGGCCGCGATAATTGACCCTGATTCGATATAGCAATCGTCCATCACAATTGATCCCATGCCGATCAGCACATTATCTTCTACCGTACAGCCGTGGACCAAAGCATTATGCCCAATAGATACGTTATTGCCCAATACCGTTTTTGTCTTCTCAAACGTACAATGGATCACCGCACCATCCTGCACATTTACTTTGTTACCCATTTCAATTGAGTTCACATCCCCGCGAATAACAGCATTGAACCAGACAGAACATTGATCCCCCATCGCGACATCACCCACAATCGTGGTATTTTCCGCAAACCAACAATCGTTTCCGTGAACAGGTGTTTTCCCTCTACAAGTTTTAATCAGTGCCATTTTTTTTCTGTAAAGATAAGCAGGTGCAACAATTTTTTTGGATATTGGTAGGAACACTTATTCAAAGCAGCTCAACTTATGGCAAATCCAAACCTCGATAAAATAAAGCACATCGTTGTGATCATGATGGAAAACCGTTCCTTTGATCACATGTTAGGATACTTGTATCCTAGCGGAAAATCATCCAACGGCGATGCGTTCGACGGACTCACGGGAAAAGAAGGTAATCCCGATCAATCGACAGGAAAAGACGTGTCCGTTTTCCAGATTTCATCAGAAGACCCTTATCGCTATGTTATGCCGAAAGCAGATCCTGGGGAAGGCTATGAGAATACCCTGTCTCAATTGTACGGTCATCCTGCAAATCTAAAAGATGGTCCTTTCAATCAGGGGTTTGTGAACGATTGGGCTTTTGCATACAAAAACATTGACGAGAAATTTTTCAAGGAAAAAGATGGTGTTCCGCCGGCATATCCGGGAATCAATAACAACGATATCATGGGAATGTTTACACCCGAGTTGTTGCCTGTAATGTCTGGATTGGCCAAAGGCTTTGCCGTGTGTGACCATTGGTATTGCTCTGTGCCCACAGAGACGATCCCCAACCGTTCGTTTATTCATATGGCAACCTCGCAAGGAGTATTAAAAGATACTGTTGAGATTAAGCAACCCGATGGATCTATGAAGAAGGGACAGTTTGAATATACAGCGCCAACGATCTACACAGCATTGACCAATGCAAAAGTATTATGGTCCATGTACGGGTATGATGCGCCGCCATTGGCCCGATCCACTATTAAAGAGCTGCAGGAAGCAGATAATTCGCACTTTGGGACTTATGCCGATTTTCAGACGGCCATCGATAATAAGGAGATGGCAGAGTATGTTTTTTTGGAGCCACAATGGGGAGTCACGGGAAACAGTATGCATCCTAATTACAATGTGGCAAAAGGAGAGGAGTTCTTACTACAAGTGTACAATTCCATCAAGAATTCAACCTACTGGGAAGATACGTTGTTGATTGTCAACTTCGACGAACATGGAGGATGCTACGATCACGTTTTACCCCCTTCAAATGCAGTACAGCCCAATGCAAAAGCTGTTGACCCATCAACAGGGTTTGATTTTACACGCTTTGGGGTGCGGATTCCAGCTATTTTAATTTCTCCATGGATTCCAAAAGGGTCAGTATTCAGAGTCGAAGAAAATGGAACGCCTATTGACCACACTTCTGTATTAGCGACATTGGAAGAAAAGTATGGGATCGCTCCTTTGACGGAACGAGATAAAGCGGCACCACATCTTGGAGACGCGTTGTCCTTAAGTGAGGCCCGAACAGATAATCCGATGGAAGGCATTCAACCACCCAGTTATATCCCGCCTGCATTGCCCAAAGGAGGGAATCGCCCCGGGCACATTCAAACCATGCACCGCGGATACTTAAATCAACTCCATGAACGAAAGGGAAGCAATATGACGGTGAATGATGATGATTGGTTCAATAAAACATCGTATGAAGCTAACGAATACTTGAGGAAAAGTTATCATGACTATTACCATGAAAATGGTTATCACAATGATTAACTTTCGGGGATCGTATCTAACGCATTGATGATTTTCTATTTGAATACATCGCCTGTCAGTAAAGTCTCCGAATGGCCTGTTTCAATCCAGTTACTGGTAACATTCGGTATTCCACTGGCTTTTGCTGGTGGTTTTTGGTTGTACCAGTTTATTAATCGATCACGATGGGAAAAAGGGATTTTCCCTCAGCGCACTGCTTATTCAAGAGACAGTATGCTGGAAGTGTACATTTGCTTAGCCGCCCGACTTATAAGGGCTGATCGAAATGACGCTAAGGAGAAAATTCGGTTTCTACACGATTATTTTGACCGTTACTTCCCAGAGGTAAAATATAATTTCAATGATTCATTACGTTTCTCTATGAATCACCCGATTCAGATCGAGTCCATTAGTCTGTGGTTAGGGAAACACCTGAGTTATAAAGAGCGCGTCCAAATCATGTATTTTCTCATAGGCTTGTCCTACATCGATGGATTACTCAATAAGCATGAGCGCAAAATACTGGAGGAGCTAAGGGAGCGTTTGATCATTCACCCAAAAGAGTATGAAAGTATCATCGCTATACACGAACAGCGGCAGGAAAAGAGAAGGGCAAAAGAACGCGCAAAACAACAAAGAAGCAGCGAGCCCTCAGCGTATCGAAAGCAAACACGTTTACAACGCTGTTATAAAATCCTGGGCGTGGCAGAAAGTGCCGACATGGAAGAAATAAAAAAGGCATACCGCAGTCAGGTTAAGTTGCATCATCCCGACCGTTTTGCTAATGAGTCAGAAGAGCAACAAGCCATTGCTCATGAACGATTCATAGAGTTACAGGAAGCCTATGAATACATAGAAAAGTATAAGTAAACGTTCGGTTTTTAATGATTTCGCGAACGACCGATAATCGTGTCAAGTGAAGCCGTTAGTTTATCCAACGCTTCATTCAATGACTGCTCAACAGTATTCCCATGACTGGTCACCGCAATTGGTTGTTTGTTCTTTAATCGCGCTTCCAACATGCAACGCTTATCGTTCTCACCATCTTTGGCTGCATTTTCATCAGAAAGATGCACTTCAATGCGCGTAAGGTGCTCGCCAAAACGTGAAAGTTCCTCGGTAATAAGCTCATTGATGTAATTCTCAAGTCGCGCGTTTCCAGATATATTTTTGTCGGTATTTAGTTGAATTGTCATGATGTGTGTATTTAACAGTCTATAACTTCTTTTAAGGACAACAAGGAGAAGGTACCACATCTTGTTTATCCTTTATATAAAGATAAAGATTTCTGTGACCTAAAGATCACTAAGAGTAAGAGATTTCAAGCTATTTTTTCCTGCTAAGAAACCGTTGCTTAGCTGAGTAATTGTTCTATGTCATTTTTCAAAGAATCAGGCTTCGTTGTTGGTGCATAACGCTTAAAAGGTTTCCCATCGCGATCAATTAAAAACTTTGAGAAGTTCCATTTCACTTTACTACCAAATAACCAATGTCCGAGATTTTTTTTCAAGTATTGAAACAAAGGATGGGTATTCTTTCCGTTCACATCTATTTTCTCCGTTAGTTGAAATGTCACACCGTGATTCACTTCACAGTTAGCAGTCATTTCTTCATTCGATAACGGTTCCTGACCAGCAAATTGATTGCATGGTGCACCGAGTACTACCAAGCCCTGATCTTTATAGGATTGATGTAGTTCTTCAAGTCCTTTAAACTGTGGAGTTAAACCACATTGCGTCGCTGTATTTACTATTAAAACAACTTTGCCTTTGTAATCGGCCATGGAGATGTTATCGCCGTTCGGTTTATTGATGTCTAAATCATAAAAATCCATGTACTCAATTTTTTCCTTTGATAGTTAAAGGTAGAGTAAATAGCTCAATTTTATTGACTCTTTTTGTATACTTTTTTAACTCCTGAAAAAAAAATAGTAGCGAACAATATGGGTAGAGTGATTTAAATGTCGGTTGAAGCCAATTAATTCAATAAAAAAGCCCCCACCGGACTAAAAGTGGAGGCTCTAAACTAGAATTAACCTGTAAAGGCTTCTTCAGAGAGGCAGGGTCAAATCAAGACACCTTTAGATTCCTCAGTATTTCGTTTATTAATCGTCAGTTCTTCGTGCCCTTCTATATAGTTGGCAATAAGATCTCCTATTGCACTGCATGCAGAGGGAGAATCACCTGAAATATCTTGCGTAACGATGCCTTCCTGCATGGCCCAATCAACAGCGTTTCTTACAGCAGTTGCTTCATCGTGAAGTTCGAAGTAGTCTAATAACATGGCCACCGCGAGAATCGTCGCATTTGGATTTGCAATGTCTAGTCCCTTTGCCTGCGGATAAGAACCGTGAATGGGTTCGAACAAAGCATTTCGTCCACCAACAGAGGAGGAGGGAAGCATGCCTATTGAGCCTGTAATAACACTCGCAAGGTCGGATAAAATATCGCCAAACATGTTTTCCGTCAAAATCACATCAAAGGATTGCGGCTGCTGAACAATTTGCATGGCAGCGTTATCAACAAACAGGTACTCCAGCTTTACCTTTGGATAGAGTTCTGCAACGTTCATAACTTCCTTGCGCCATAAGCGTGATGTTTCGAGTACATTGGCTTTGTCTACCACTGTTACTTTTTGCTTACGCTGCTCTGCTGCTTTGAATGCTTCGTGCGCAATACGTTCAATTTGACGTGAAGTGTAGGTGCAAAGATCGCTCGCTTTTGTACCATCTTCACTGAGCGTCTTTTCACCAAAATAAATTCCACCGATCAACTCCCGATAAATAACGAAGTCAACATCCTTCAGTAAGTGGTTTTTTAAAGGAGATTGATCCGCAATGTTAGCGTAAGTAACAATGGGGCGAATGTTGCAATACAGTCCCAGAAATTTTCGCAATTTAAGTAAGCCTTGCTCTGGGCGTACCTTGAGTGTTGGATCGTTGTCATACTTAGGGTCACCAATGGCGCCAAGCAATACAGCATCGCTGTCTGCACAGATCCCTAAATCATCATCGCTGATCGGAACACCGTATTTCTCAATGGCACAAGCGCCCATATCAACGGGTGTATATTTGAACTCATGATTAAATCGAAAGGCAACAGCATCAAGTACTTTGATCGCTTGTTGAACGATTTCGGGACCAATTCCATCTCCTTTTATAACGGCAATGTGCTTTTTCATAATACGTGCTCTAATTCAAATGCTTCGATATTCTGCTTAATGCTGATAAGGTATTCCAACTCACTGATATCTTCCATGATGAATTTCTTTTTCAATGGATCGATATCAAACTTCTTCTCAAATGAAAAGGAATCTCCTTTGATTGTTACGGACTGCTCGTCAATGTTTACATCGATTTCTGTCTCTGGATGCTGTTCTACTTCCTTCGTGATCAGCGCTAGTTCGTCGGCTTCGACTTCAATCGGAACGATATCATTGTTCAAGGCATTACCTTTAAAAATATCGGCAAATTGACTGGAAATAATAGCTCGAATGCCATAGTCGGAAATAGCCCAGGCCGCATGTTCTCTGCTTGAACCACAGCCAAAGTTATTGCCCGCGATGAGCACAGAACTTCCTTTACGAAATTTATGCAGACTAAAGTCTGGATTCGGTTCTCCGTTCTCAAGATAGCGCCAGTTCGCAAACAAGTGCTTGCCAAAACCTTCGCGATCTGTTGATTTCAAAAACTTGGCCGGGATGATTTGATCAGTATCGATATTGTCGATATTCAATACCATACCTGTAGATTGGATTCGTTTCATATCAATTTAAATAAGTTCGTGGGTCTGTTATTTTTCCTGTAATGGCTGCCGCTGCAGCAGTAATTGGACTGGCAAGAATGGTTCGTGCACCATCACCTTGACGTCCTTCAAAATTGCGGTTTGAAGTAGAGACACAAAGTGCTCCACTTGGAATTTTATCATCATTCATGGCTAAGCAAGCTGAACATCCAGGTTCGCGAAACTCAAATCCAGCGTCGATGAATATTTTATCAAGTCCTTCCTGTTGCGCTTGCTTGCGAACTTCGTTTGATCCAGGCACAATCCATGCAGTGACATCAGTGGCTTTTTTTCGGTCTTTCACCAATTCAGCAACTTGCCGTAAGTCCTCGATGCGACTATTTGTACAACTGCCAATGAATACATAATCAACGTTTTTGCCAAGTAAGAAATCATCCTCTTTCATTTGCATGTAAGACAATCCCTTTTCATTATTCCGCTGATTCGATTGAACCTGCTGTGTAATGTCAATTCCTGTATCAGGTGAAGTCCCAGTAGTAATCATCGGAGTTATCATTGAACCGTCCAGTTTAATGACCTCGTCGAATTGAGCAGCTTCGTCCGTATTCAAACTTTGCCAATAAACAATGCGTTCTTTACTGATCTCAACACGTTTGCACACATAATCAATTGTTGTGGCATCAATCCCAACGAGTCCCCCACGAGCGCCCATTTCAATACTCATGTTACAAACAGTCATGCGTTCTTCCATGGAGAACTGCTCAAATACGGTTCCAGCGAATTCAACAAAATGCCCGGTTGCACCCTCTGTTCCAAGCTGAGAAATAATGTAAAGTGCGGTGTCTTTCGCTGTAACTCCTTTACCCAAAATTCCATTGACTTCAATGCGCATCGTTTTCGGACGGCTTAACAGTAAACATTGCGTGGTAAGTACATGTTCAACTTGCGAGGTCCCAATTCCAAATGCAATAGCCCCAAATGCTCCATGCGTAGAAGTATGACTGTCGCCACAAACAATGGTCATACCCGGCTGTGTAAATCCATTCTCAGGGCCAATCACATGGACAATACCATTCTTTTCATGTCCTATACCAAAGAGCTCTATGCCATGATCCTCGCAGTTATTGACCAATGTTGAAACCTGATGACTTGAAAGTTCATTTTCAATAGGTAAATGCTGGTTCTTTGTCGGAACGTTATGGTCCGCGGTAGCAATAGTCTGTTGGGGACGAAACACTTTTAGATTGCGTTTATTGAGCCCTGCAAACGCCTGTGGACTGGTAACCTCGTGAATGTAGTGAGTATCAATATAGAGTGCGTCCACTGTTGAGGTCACGGACTTAACCACATGGGCATCCCAGATTTTATCGATTATCGTGCGTGACATACCAATACATTATTTAAGAGTTCCTTCAGCTGAAAATCGCTGATCTGACGTTGTTGATCTGCAACTTCCAAAAAGCGATCATAGGCATCATTTAATTGATCTTTGTTTAGTTCAATTTGTAACAGTTTAGCGCGGTATTTCAATGCAGCTCGACCGCTTCTTGCTGTCAGTATAATTTGTGAATTACTTGCTCCGACTTCTTTCGGATCGATAATCTCATAGGTCTCTCGACTTTTAATGACACCGTCTTGATGAATTCCGGACGAATGCGCAAATGCATTTTCGCCAACAATAGCTTTGTTACGCTGTACAGGCATGTTCATTTCAGCTTCCACGATTCGTGAAATTTGTGTCAGTTGTTCAGTTTTGATATTGGTAGAAAGCTGAATTTGCCTATGTTGACGCAAGATCATCACCACTTCTTCCAATGATGTATTTCCCGCGCGTTCTCCAACCCCGTTAATGGTGCACTCTACTTGGCGCGCACCAGCTTGAACTCCTGCTATACTATTCGCCGTAGCCAATCCTAAATCGTTATGACAGTGAGTGGATAACACCGCTCTGTCAATATTCGGAACATGATTCATCAGGAAAGCAATCTTCTCGCCATATTGATGTGGAAGGCAATATCCCGTTGTATCAGGGATATTAATAATGCGCGCACCAGCATCAATCATTGCTTCAACCACTTGCGCCAGAAAAAAGTTATCGGTTCTACCAGCATCTTCAGCGTAAAACTCCACTTCTGCACAAAGGTTTCGGGCTTTCTTGACAGCCTTTACACCTTGCTCAATAACCGCTTTTCTGGAAGAGTTAAGTTTCTGAAAGATGTGAAAGTCTGAGGTACCAATTCCTGTATGGATGCGTCCGTTCTGTGCATATTTTAGTGCTTCAGCGGCGCTCTCAATGTCTTTTTCAACCGCTCTTGAGAGGGCGCAGACAGTCGTGTTCTGAATAATAGAGGCGATTTGTTGAACGGCTTCAAAATCACCTGGACTTGAAACAGGAAATCCAGCTTCGATCACATCTACCCCTAAAAGCTCCAATTCACGGGCGATTTCGATCTTCTGTGCGGTTCCTAATTTACATCCGGGAACTTGTTCTCCGTCTCTTAATGTGGTATCAAATATTTGAACTTGTTCTTTCAAAATATCGATTTTCTTTTTATCGTTGTACTGTTGTTTCTCGACTCAAATCTAGAAACGCAACTGCTCCACACGAAATCAAAAATCAATATTACTAAGACGGTTAAATAGAGTTGTTTAATTATAACTATTTGATATTTAGACATTTAAAAAAGAGCTATTTCAGATGCCCAAGTCCAGTTCAAGTCCACTTCACGTATTGATTAAGTCGCTTACGAAAGCAGAGAAACGCAATTTTCGTCTGTATGCAAAGCGCAATTTTGGAGAAAAGAATGTCAAGTTTCTTGAGCTCTTTGATGTCATGGACAAAATGGATGAATATGACGCCGAGAAGGTGCGGAAACGTTTTCCAAAAACAAGTACCAGTGCTCTGGCGAATTTAAAGTCTCATTTGCAGGAGCAATTGTTAATCAGTCTTCGAATGTTGAGACATAACGAGCCCGCTATTCGAATCTATGAACTATTGAGTTTTGCTAATGTGCTGTATTCTAAGGGGTTGTACATGCAGAGCTTGGAACAGTTGAAGCGTGCTCGACAATTCGCCGAAAATACACAAGACGATTTGGCTATGCATGCAATTGTAGAAATGGAACGCCGCGTTGAATTGTTTTTCGTCACGGATAGTGGGGAAAACCGCGCGCTTGAAATTGTGGAAAAGAATGAGGCACTCCGCCAACAGCTGGATGCTCGGGATGATTGGTCGAATATTGCCTTACTGCTTTATGATTACTACCTTAAGTTTGGACACGTCAAGAACGAACATCAATACAAGAAAATTGAATCTCTTTTTGAAGAACAAATAGCTGGTGTGGAGCAGGACGATATATCCCTCCAGGGAAGAATTTATAAGCACATGGCTTACACCTGGTACTATTTCATTATCCAGAATTTTGTGCGTTGTTACCGACATGCAACAGAATGGATCAACTTAATTCGAAATAATGATGTCTTGCTCAGAAAAGAACCCGTATTATTTTTGAAAGGAATGCATAATGCCCTCTCAGCACTATTTTATTCCAACAAACCACGCCAATTTGATACTGTTTATCAGGATTTGATTGGTTTCGTAGATGAGCACCAGTGCGACTTCGATAATAATACGAGTAAACTCACGGATGTTTACCGATACATGGCCAAGTTGAATCAGTTGTTTTTAACGGGGTACTTTAGAGGGAATGAGGAGTTCATTGAAGAATTAGAAGTTTGGCTGCAACAAAACAATGATTATCTGGATCAGAATAGAATTCAGGTGTTTCACTACAAAATAGCCTGCCTATATTTTGGTGCGGACGATTTTAAGAATTGCATCGTTTATTTGAATCGGATCATTCACTCTGATGTGCGCGAGAAATATCTCAAACAAGATGTACAATGCTTTGCTCGTATTTTGAATTTGGTAGCTCATTACGAATTGGGGAATGACGATCTTGTCGATTATCAATTAAAGAGTACCTACCGTTTCCTTATGAAGTATGGAGATCTTCAGCATGTACAACAGGAAATTATTGCATTTATCCGGCGAACTGTATTCATGAAGCGAGAAGAAATGACACCGCACTTTAGAGAGTTAAAGGTGAGTTTAGAAAAAATATTCAATGATCCCTTCGAGCGTCGCCCATTACTTTACCTTGATCTAATTTCATGGTTGACGAGTCGCATAGAAAATGTGCCGGTGGAAGATATTATTCGCAAGCGTCAGGAGCAACGGTAATGGATGAAAAGCCGTATTTTGTCAAAACAAATCTGCACTATGAAATTGTTTCTTTTCGTTTTGTTTATGAGTTTTTTTGGAGTTGGACTTGCCCAGGATAAACCAGCATATACCATCTACAACAAAGAAGGCGAACGGGTGGATTATACCTCCATGCTTAACAAGTTGTCGACTGGACAGATTGTTTTATTTGGTGAACTGCACAACAACGCAATTGCACATTGGTTAGAGTTTGAGTTGGCAAAAGATCTAAGTGCGAAAAGCCAGTTAATATTGGGTGCCGAGATGTTGGAAGCCGATAATCAGGATGAATTAAACGATTATTTAAAAGATAAAATTGACCAGCAAGCATTTGATTCTACCGCGCGACTTTGGTCAAACTACGATACGGATTATGCACCATTGGTCAATTATGCTAAGGATCATAAATTGTCGTTTATTGCTACCAATATCCCAAGAAGATATGCAAGTATGGTACATAAGGGAGGGTTTGAATCATTGAATAAACTTTCCAAAAAAGAAAAGAAATGGATCGCCCCACTACCCATTCCTTTCGATGCTGAGCTACCACGATATAAGAATATTTTAGAGATGATGGGTGATCATGGTTCTCCCGAATTAGTAAAGGCGCAGGCAATTAAAGACGCTACGATGGCCCATTTTATCATGGCTAACCTTAAGAAGAAATCCTTACTACTGCATTTCAATGGCCGCTACCATTCCGATTACTATGAAGGAGTTGGGTGGTATCTGCGGCAGTATGGTATTGAAGATGGTTTATACACAGTTACCACAGTTGAGCAAGAAGATATCTTGCAACTAGAGAAAGACCATATTGGTGTTGCCGATTACATTATCTGTGTGGATATCGATATGACGAAAACGTACTGAGTCTTATGATGTTTTCGTGAACGGTCACGAATGCTTCCAAGAAAAATTAGTTTTACTTAAAGGTACTTTGAAGCTTCTTTTTGAGCCAGTGAAGACAATTCAATACTTTCTATAAAGTCACGAACTTCATCTGGAGCATACTTCGAATGTTGTCGTAAACTCCATCCAATTGCTTTTTGTATAAAGAATTCCTGGTTTGGTTTAAACTCCAGAATAAGCGCTTTCAGGAGTTCAAAATCTGTATTTTCCTTGTACTTCAATTGAAAGAGAAGACACGTTCTATTGAGCCAAATATTCTCACTTTTTCTCCAGCGCTCAATAACAGAATCGCGCATTTCAGGGAACTGCTGAAAATACTTTCCAACGTAATTACTTGCGATCAAATCTACTGTATCCCACCATGGTTTATCCGTAATGATTCTTTCAAGTGATACATGATCTTTTTCATGCATTTTTTTCTGAGAAACGCGTTTGAGCAAGTCAACGGCAATGTATTGGTATTCACGATAGGGTTGCTCCCATAGTTCCAAAACGAAATCCCAGTGATTGATGTTCTTATCGAGTGTCGGAAACCAGCGCTTCTGCACTTCTGTGCGTTGCGGAGCCTTCATTCCTTCGAAGTCAAACTTTTCTAGCATATATGCTTTCATAGAAGTGGCATTATCTGCATTATGATGCTCCTTTATGATTGCCTTGAGTTCTTGGATTTGTTCAATAACATTGCTCATAACTGCTTAAATGTATGGTTAAAATGATGTTTTTCAGCATTGATAGCCTTAAAATGGCTTAATTTTTGCTTCAAATTGAGCAAATCTACGTTATGAGAACACTTGTTGTCTTTTCGGCACTTTTTCTGTTCTGCGCTTGTAAAAAAGAAGTGAATCGTCCGCTGTCTATTCAATTGGGCGATGAAACGAATATGGTAGTAGATTATACACCTGTCAATACTGGTTTGAATCAACTTGGTATACCGTACTCTATTGATTTCGATCAGGATGGCGTGAATGATTTAGCGCTCTTCAGTGATATACATCATTCATTCATCATAGGTTTTAGTGGAGAGTCTTATATCAAAAGTCTTCATGATGGATGTGCCGTTGTAGTGGATGTTATACCCGATACAACGTTTGTACATTATTCCACCCAATTTACACAGAATCAAAACAATGATCTAATGGCTATTGTTTCAACTACATATTCTTGTCAGCGGGAGTTTCCAGTTAGTCAAGTATATAGCTCAGGAGAGATCAGTAAGCCTAGACCACTTCAAAAAGCTACTGCTTTGAACCGTTATGATGAGTTTAGGTCAGGAACATTTTACCTCAAAAGAGCAAGCGTATCAACATTTGAGTCAACGGGAGTTTTTGATCAAGGGTATGAGTATCACGATTATATTGCCTACTTGTATCCTTGTGCGTATTTTCCTGAAGAAGTGTATCGCTACATAGGTATTCGTTTAAATACAGCAGATGGAACCCGTTTGGGGTGGGTAAAGATTGCATTTGACGGCGAATCCATTCAACTGAACAACTGGGCGATACAGGAATAGCTAAATCAAAGCTCTTCTACACACGTTAACTTTCCCGTTTCGGTTTTGTACAGCCAAACGTATCCTTTGTCCTTAAATACGTAGATTTCGTCATGCTCATCCAGTAGGTTGCGCATGAATTGGAAGCGCGGCGCATTTTTGTTTCGACGGTCATCAGGATCGTAGTGAAAGGAGTTTGGATCAGCACCGACCACGAGCTCATCTCGGAGGTAAACAGATTTGGAGGTAATCGCACAGTGTAATGGCATATCAGGAAAACGAATGGAATCTTGAGCATCAGTAATCTGGGTAGCGCCAAAGTAATAGTGCTGATCATCTATCGCGTAACCGCTCGTTAGTACTTGGAATGTATTCGGATTGGCTTCGGTTAGAATGAACTCAGGACAAAAATAGTTCAAGCAAAAGTCTTCTTTACAATTTGGGCAAAGGACAGAGGTGGCCTTGCCGTGAAAATGATAAACATGTTGACTATCCCGTGCATACCTTCCGAATCGATTTACTTCAAAGTCGTCAGAGGCCTCAAGAAAAGGGAGTAAACATGTTGCATAACTTTCTCCTTGATAAATACTATCGCCAATGCGTGAAAAGCCGTTCAATGATTCCCGGTCGTTCAACGAAATCCACACAATACTATCTGGAATTTCTTCGAGGTCAGGTTCATTGAGAAACAATAAGTTGCCCGGAGTAAAGCAACTTGAACACTCCTTTATACTTGACTCACAAGAAATGAGCAATGCGAAAAAGACAGCAATGACGGATAGGAATTTCATCATCACTAAAATACCATTTTCAAGGCTTAAGCAACTATTGCTGAAAAGCTATAGATGTCTATGCATCCAGGAGTAATTCATAACAAAAGTAGGGGTGATCCTTTTTGTACTTCAAGAATACCGGACCAAGGTCCGTGTATCCACGGTTTAAATAGAAACGTTGGTTCCTTGGGTTTTGACTAAAAGTATCCAAGCGAATAGCGCTGTAATCATTGGATCGTGCATAATCTTCCGCGAAATCCATCAGTTTACGCGCAAGGCCCTTTCCTTGATGATTAGGGTGAACTGCAAGTCTATGAACTACCAGATTTCTATCTTTTTCAGCCGTTGACCATTTGATCTGGGCGTATTCTTCATCTTGTTTTTCGTTCAACACTACAATTCCAAGAATCTCTGTGTCACTGCGCATGGCAAAGAGTGTTTTCGTTTCAAGATCTTGACGTATACTTTCTCGATCGGGATAATGTTCATCCCACTGGTCAATACCATTCTCACGCATATGCAGACCGCAAGCCTTGGTCAACGCAATAATCTCATCAATTTCGTGGAGCTCTCCGTGAGAAATCATCCTAATCGATAACGCCTAATTCCTTACCAATTTTGATGAACGCCGCTGCTGCTTTATCTAAGTCGGCCGTGGAATGTGCTGCGGAAATCTGTGTACGGATGCGTGCTTGACCTTTTCCAACAACTGGGTAGAAGAACCCAATGGCATAGATACCTTCTTCCAATAGTTTATCAGCAAACTTTTGAGACAGGGCTGCATCGTATAACATGATTGGTACAATCGGAGAATCGCCTGGTTTGATATCGAAACCAGCAGCAATTATTTTATCCTTGAAGTACTTGGTATTGCTTTCTAGTTTATCCCGAAGTTCTGTTGTTGAACTGAGAATATCAAATACTTTGTTAGATGCACCTACGATAGAAGGTGCCAATGAGTTTGAGAACAAGTATGGGCGCGATTTCTGGCGCAACATGTCGATGATTTCCTTAGGGCCAGTGGTATACCCTCCCATCGCTCCACCGAGTGCTTTACCAAGCGTTCCTGTAATGATATCCACACGATCTTGTACCCCAAAATGTTCAGGCACTCCACGCCCTGTCTTTCCAATGAAACCTGCAGAGTGGCATTCATCGGTCATTACAAGCGCATCGTATTTATCCGCCAATGCACAAATCTCATCCATTTTAGCAAGGTCACCATCCATAGAGAATACCCCATCAGTGACGATGATTCTGAAGCGTTGCGCTTGCGCTTCCTTCAATTTTTCTTCGAGATCGGCCATGTCAGAATGCTTGTAACGATAACGCTGTGCTTTACAAAGACGAATTCCGTCAATGATAGACGCGTGGTTCAGTTCATCTGAAATTATAGCATCTTCCGCTGTGAAAAGTGGTTCAAAAACACCACCGTTTGCATCAAAAGCAGCTGCATAGAGTATGGTATCTTCTGTGCCGTAGAACTTGGCAATTTTTGCTTCTAGTTCTTTATGAATATCCTGTGTCCCACAAATAAAACGAACTGATGACATTCCATAACCATGAGAGTCTAATGCATTTTTTGAAGCTTCAATCACATCAGGATGAGAAGACAGTCCCAAGTAGTTATTTGCACACATAATTACTACATCTTCTCCTGTATTTACATGCACATTGGCACCTTGAGGAGTCGTAATAATGCGCTCTCTTTTATAGATTCCTGCTTCATCAATCGCCTTCAGCTCTGCCTGAAGATGGTCTTTCATTTTTCCGTACATAGTTCGAAGTATTTGTGTCAAACAAATTTAAGAGAAAAAGCGAAGGAGCAAGTGTTTGAAATGGATGAGAATTAGATTTCTATGATCAGAAATTCCATTTCATGTTTCGTCGATCTAAGATGGCAAAGGAGACCTTCCAGGTCGGCGTTGGTGTAATTTGATTGCCACCTGACAGCACACCATAAATTCCAATACGTAAGCGGCGTTTAGAGAACTTGAAGTTGCGCTCTAAACCTACCAGTGCTTCATAGTGATGCCAGTTATGTTCGGGAACATAAAGATAACCTGCGCCAACAACCAATCCGATTCGCGTCTTTTTCATAAATGGGATTTTATTTAAAATGGCCCCATTATCATGGTGAACAAAGTGTGCTTCGTAATAGATTCTTTGGGTTGGGAGTGTCGAGTCAAGTCCCTGAAATGAGTATAGAGGATTGGAGAACCATATTGGATCACTGCGTCGTTGGAATTTCTGATCGGCGTCCTGAAGCGCTCTGGAATTCAAGAAAGTCCCTGTTTTTAGGTGGTAACTGGAAGTCCCGAGTGTCCCAATTTTAAACGTTTGATTGATTCCAAACATGATATAATCGTGATCCACATCACTACCAAAAATATTGGGCATTCCTTTTTCATAATACATGTAAAATGTTGGCCATCGCGAGCCTAAAACAACCTTTCGGCTTGGTTCACGCATGTATTTTTGATTCGGTGTATAGCTAATGGTAACGTCTCCAATAAACGCCTGGTAGGTTTCGAACTCAGTAGGATCGTTGTTGGGAAGAAATTCATCGGTATCCCAGAATCGGTACCCCTCTAAACTCCGTCTTTCAGACATATTGAAAGAAACATCCACGTATAATCCATTCGCCACTTCATAATCGTGTCCAAGACTTAATTCGGTTACTTCAATGAAGTTATCACGCTTATAGATTTGAGTGATCGCATCGAATCCTCGTATAACATCGAACGAATGACTAAAACTGAGGTTGACCGTTCCAAAATGGAAGGGGTCATAACGATACTTCCACCACGTATCAATCTTTGGGTCCCAATTCAGTATTCCAATAGAGACTTCTGAATAACTATCGAGTGTACGTTCGTCCTCCCACTTTTTAAAGTAAGAAAAACCAGGGGCAAGTCTTGGCCCTGCAATGTATAATGGGCGTAACATTGCGGCAAGCGAATTAATAGTCCATTGTGTTTTTTTCGCTCTGTTTCGATGGTCGACCCCCCACCAAAGTACTTTCAAAGCAGTTACTTTATTGAAGTCTGCATCAATGGAATCCAGGTATTCCTTTCTGTTGCGATATTCTTCAATACTGTCTTTAACAGCGATGTATTTTTGCTCCTCAGGTGTTAATTGTTCTGTGCGTTTAGATTGCCAAAAAGTCGAATCCTTATCATAAGCTTCTTGTTCCGTTACAGCCAGTTCATTATTAAAGTATTTAGGCGGAAATTGAGGGTTGAAATCATAATCGTTGAATGTAGCAACGGTGGAACCCTCTGAAGTTTCATTCTTATATTTTACGCCGTAGTTCAGTACTTGATTCGTAAGAACACAGATGGAATCACCCGGATGTTCATATTCCTGAGATATAGAGAAATGATCGTAGATTAAAAGGTTTCCTTTCTCCATTGTCAAATCCAGCTTTTGGACAAGCCACAATGAATCGATTACGTAAATATGCCCTGAAAGGGTTGTGGTAGCTATATTTCTAGGGATGATACGTATTTTATTGATTTTATAACCGCCTTCTTCGTATTGTTCTTCTAACCGATACTTGTAAGATAAGATACCGGGACCTGAAATAGGCGATGCCACTGGTGTTTGATGCAGATCATCTAAATGGAGTAAATTTTGGAAAAAATTGAAGTTCGATTTAACCGTGGTTGTGTAGTATAGATGTGTATACTTTGAACCTCGTTTTTCATAGCCATTACGAATTTCTTTCACCTTGTTCTTTCCACCAAAATGTCTGGTCAGGTCAACTTCAACCAAGTTCATTCCATTAGCCAGTTTTTCGTCTGCCTTTCGTTTTTCAGCGAACGGG
Source organism: Flavobacteriales bacterium UBA6051 (assembly GCA_002427735.1). Lineage (GTDB taxonomy): Bacteria > Bacteroidota > Bacteroidia > Flavobacteriales_D > Crocinitomicaceae > UBA4466. Next base: position 69,178 of record DIYP01000016.1, on the reverse strand, counting down.
TCTTCAATGCCATTAGGATCTATCTCTTCCAGTTCTTCTTCACGCTTCTTTTTCTTCTTCTTGGTCTTACCGTCTTTGTTCTCTTTACGCTCAATTTTTTCGGTTGCACGGATATATGCGTTAACGGAGTGCGGATAATTCCATGGATTAATAGAATCGCGTTTTTGCACTACTTTCAACATGATTTCCCGGCCTGGATTGGACTTTTTTGTCGCTACACTTACCCCTTCAATTTCTTGAATAGTCACGGGATTCAATTGAAAGTCGCGCGTGATGGTCGAATCATCGATCGCAACGTAACTCTCGAGCTGCTCATATCCTGTGGAAGTAATAACCATATAATACTCTCCAGGAAACAGGCGCATCTCATAATAACCATCTACATCAGCCATGGTGCGTAAATCCGCTTGATCCTTGACGTATAGTTTTGCAAACGGAATTGCAATTCCTTCTTCGTCGAGTACTTTACCATGAATTAACTGTTGCCCCATAGAGGTAAATGCTAGCATGAGCATCCCAAAAAGCACAATAATTCCAGTTAGTTTCATTCTGAATATAAGACGATTAAATAAGCCTATATGTTACAAGTAGCATATATTTTTCGCTACTACAAAAGTAGAGATTAGTTAGTGGAATAAACGGAAATAAAGGATACGAAGTATATTAAACCCCGATAAATTAACGAATATTGGTAGAAACGAAATTATTCGTTTTGCGAAGATTTTCGCTCTTCAATTTCTGCAACTGTGCGCTCCATGCGACGCATCATCCATCTACGAACAATAAAAGATAGAAACGCGATAAGGGCAAATACATAGTGAAATGACCATTTTTTAAACCCTTCAGTAATGGCCATATATGTAACGACAAGAAAAATAAGGATGGCTACAAAAAGCCAGAAATACAACATAAACTTTGCATATCCTCGTCCTATTTTGTTAGCAGTACTCATCGTAAGGGTGTTTTGGCAAAGGTAATCAATCTTATCAGATCAGTTTTCCTTCTGGTTCGAAGATGTCTCCTTTACGGAATTTTGCGAATGGTGATGTGCGTATTCCTTTTCCGCGACCAACAATTCCTTCTCCATCTTTCTTTATGACCACGTACTTTTGCGTGTATACGGTGCTATCTTTTTGATTGTAGAACAATTCTTCGGTCTCCAGTGATTGCTTATCCTCCAGGTTATACATAATTACGGAATCCCTAACCATCATAACGCCAGTCTCAAAGTTGATTTCTCCATAAAGCGATGTCAATGTCGAAATGACTTTCCCTTCCTCTGAAAAGAAGTCTATTTTGACGTAGTCTTTGAGTTTCGTGATATGTTCAGGCTTGGAATAAGTTTCAGCGAGTGAAGCGTAGATATGAACGCGCGCATACCCAGAATCTGTGTAGTGTACTTTAAGGTCTGTGGTAACCTCTTCTGGTGCATCAGGATCATAGGTGACTCGTTGAATGGTATCTAAATCATTCACGCATGAAAAAAGAAAACCTGCCATGCATATGATGGCAGGTATCTTGATTGCACCTATTGATGAAAATAAGTTCATTTTATCCCTTTGGACTCACCGATACTCCGTAACATGATAGGTTAACAGATGCAGGTGACCCTTCGTCGAATATTTCAGACTCTGTTGGGTATCTTGATTTGTATGTTCCAATCGCACCACCAGAGCTTTCTCCAAGTCCGCTTGCTTGTTGTAATAATTGTACAGCATATACATAGTTACACTTTCTTTCGAAGGTACTTGCTCCACAGTTATTGGCGTTGTTTCCAACAGATTTACCAGCGATTACTAATGCTTTTCCTTTGTACTCACCGCTGATTGACATAGCTGTTCCATAAGCAGCCTTGTAAGACCCTTGAGAGAACTGTGCTGAAGCAATCATATATGTGATTTCCATTTTCTTAGCATCATCGGAAGCAAGTCCTTTGGCAGTTCTCAATGTTGAGATAGCATCGCTGTATTTCTTCTTCGCGATAAGGTACTTAGCTTTCATTAACTGCGCATCCAATGAAGAAGGATCTGTTTCAACGTAAGCGTTAATCAAATCACCATACTCAGCAGCATCCGTACATTTTTTGTTTTCCAAAAGTGTAATGAAGTTCATGAGCGCAGCTTTTTTCATTTCAACATCACTAGGCAATGTTTCCATGAATCCTTTTAATTCTGGAAGGATATCAGCACATGTGTTCACAACTGCGTTAAAGTAGTTCGTGATCGTTTCTTGCGTTTGAGCCGACATATTTCCTTTGCTGATAAGTGCAGAAAGCTCAAAGTACTTTTCAATCATTTTACTTTTCAACGCTGATTTTTGATCAGCTGGAGCTGCTGCGTACATTGCGTAGAGGTTATAATAATAGTACGATAAATAACCTTCATGTGTTTTTTCGCCTTGTGTAGCAATTCCTCTTTCAAAAAGTGTATTTGCTTTTTCTCTATCAGGGTTTGAAGACCCCAATTCATTTGCTGCACGGATTAAATCATCAGCTTGATCATAAAATCCAGCTGCTTCAGCTCTACTATACGCTCCAGATAAAGAGTCAGCATAAAGCTTTTTTACAGCTTCGTCTGATTCACCGTTAATGGTATTACGGAGTGAGGCAATCAATATTTTAGTGTCTTTTGCATCTAAACCTCCACAGATTTGTTCTGCTTTAGTCATGTACATAGTAGACTCCTTATAGTCATTGTTCACAGTTCGTGCTTGCTGAGCGAGAAACAACATTCTCTTGCATTCTCTGTCCTCACCATCGTCTTGTCCAAATGAGCTTGTACTGATTAACAGGACTGCCGCTCCTAACATTAATTTTCCTAGTTTCATTTTCATCGTATTTATTAGTTCAATTTTCGTTTTCTAAACCATCTGTCCGCCCCCGGTGCAATCGATATTCCAAGGTTGAAACCATAATAGTTTTCTTGCAATGCTTGCGAATTTGAGACACCTCTGCTTCCAATCGCGAAACCAACATTTATGGAAGAAAGTGTCTTTTGAACCGCAATCGGGAACCCAAATCCAAATGTTGTGCCAAAGTCGGTAACTTGTTCACCACTCGTTTCATAGGGAAGTGTAAAGTAGTATGCACCAACACGATAGCGCATTCGGTGATAAAACTTAGTAGAAACCTTGTTAACGATAAAGTTCGTCTCAGGAATGTATTGAACCCCAAAAGTGTACTTTGTCGTATTTAAAAAAGTATTCGTGAAATTCGGGTCAAAACGATCTTCATAAGACTGCCAGTCAGATAGGCTATAACTCAAGTGAAAACTCAATTCAGTATTTAATTCATTGGTTTGTCCCTTTCTGGCTTTTAGACTTAGCCTGTAACTCAATCCAAAGGTGTAAGTTGGAATGTTTGTGACGTTACCTGAAAGACTATCATTGAAGCTCAATGTGTCATAACCTGTTTCCGTGTTAATATTTCCTGTGTAGAACAGGGCGTCTGTGTAACTACCGTTTATTTTCTGCTTGGGATCTAAAGTTGCATAAACTCCGATGCGATGTTTCTCGCGGATCATTTGCTCATAACTCAATCCAACTTCATAATGAAAAGATCCAACACGCAAACTTTTATTGGCTACACCACCAGCATAATCATTGTTGTTAATGTTGCTATTGATTAGACCACTTTTGCGTGTGTTAATAACGGTGCCAAACAGATAACCCAAGTTTCCCCCAATAGACAGACGTGTGTTCCTTGTATTCAAGAGATTAGCAGAAAAACCAATAAAACCTTCATTGATACCACCGCTCCCTGAGTAGTTGTGATAAATGGAATCTTCGTCTACTGCAGTCCTTGTGCTAAATTCGTAACCTCTTCTGCTGTAAGGCTTTAATCCAAACGCAAGGCCATAATTTCTTGCGAAAGGAAAGGCTATTGCAAAGTGCTGAATTCCAGTAATACTTCCTCTTTCAGAAACACCATTTTCAGAGTAATCCGAGATTCTTGACGATACACCAAGAGAAAAGAGGGGTTGTCCTTTAGCAAGAGTATTATACGAAGAAGGGTTGTAAAAATTGACAACCGTTGAGTCCTGAAGCGTAATATTTGTGTTTCCGATACCGGAAAAAACAGTATGATCCAGTCCTCCAAATTCACCTAATCCAAATGAACTGTAGGGTGAATTACTGGTAAGACTTTGCGCTATTGCAAGATTTCCAATTAAAAAAATAAATAGCGCTACGGATAGTTTACGCATTATGCTTATAAATTTCAAATAACCCGCGAAGGGTTAAATTTTCGTCTGCAAAGATGTCATTTTTTGAATGGATATCAAAGAAAGCCATATCTCCTCCGGTCACAAAAAAAGTTAAGTCATCAAATAGGTCTTCGTACTGCCCGATCATTTGTTCTATTTCTGCCTTCATCCCATTGATAACTCCTGAATGAATACTTCCTTTGGTGTCTTTACCAACGAGACTTGCCTGAGATTTATTGGATAACAGCGGAAGATTTCCTGTATAATCGTGTAATGATTGATACCTGAGATTGATACCCGGGGCAATTGAACCTCCGCTGTAACCTTCTTCTTTGTCAATTAGGTCAAACTTGATGCACGTGCCAATATCAATACTGACCGCTCGTTGAGTAGTACTATTTTTATGGGAGTAAATAGCATTACAAATACGATCAATACCAAGGGTGTCGGGGGATTTATAGTTAATTTTAATCGGCAATTTGGTAGTATGTTGAACATGCAGAACATTGGTGAAAATACGTTTCAATTGTTCAGTATGATCAGGGGATAGAACCGAAGATAGTACAACGTTCGGTTGATTATTTTCGTCAAACCACCTCTTTAAATCATCGATTTTACCAATAGAAAACCGTTGTACTTCATACAGATCGTTATCTCTAAAGAGTGCCGCCTTTATGGATGTGTTGCCTGCGTCAATCGCAAGTGTCTGATTTTCTGTGCCCATTTGAGCAAAGATAAGAGATGTTAAAAAAAATGCTGGCGAGTAGCGCAAATAAAAAAGAAGTTGTTAACTTTGCCCCCACCAAAAGGCGGTGATATAGCTCAGTTGGTAGAGCAATGGACTGAAAATCCATGTGTCGCTGGTTCGATTCCGGCTATCACCACTTAACAAAACCCTCGATTCGTCGGGGGTTTTTTTGTTTTCCCAGTTTTGTGATCCTAAATGGATCTGCTGGATCTACAAGTTGGAACCAGTTTTTTAGTGCTATTTTTATGCTGTGCGCAAAGCGTTATTCGTCATACTATTATTGAATTTTTCATCGGTTCTGGCACAAGATATTGTGCCTTCCGTGCACTTGAGACCATCTTTTGAATTAGAACAAGCAACGGCGACAGTACTTGCCCAAGATGTCTTCGGGCAGATCTGGTTCGGTACACAAAATGGTGTTCGGGTTTGGGACGGTTTAAACGTAACTAACCCATCTGAGTGCACAAGCTATGTAATGGCTATTCATGCCAGGGATTCTTCGGTTTACTTTCTGGATGTCACTTCCGTTCGGAAAATTAACCTGTTGACAGGTAAAGAACTTAAGTACGAATTGCCTTACGCTGACTACAGATCCTGCTCCTTTGAAGACGAGTTCATAGTTATTAAATCTTCAAACGATAACGATGTACTTGCTTTGAATTATGAATTCATGAAGATCGATAGTCCTATGGCATTATCAAAAGACGAGAGACACATACTTGGGAGTTATGAATTTTTCATTGATAAAAGGAATAATGGATATGTGGCATCTGATGGTGATACGGTGGCTATTGTTGAATCCCTTGTCAATGATATTGTTATTTACAATAACTCTCAGGCATTCATCTCAACACAAGAGGGGTTGGTTGAGTACAAATTGGAAGGGGGTCAATTGAGTAAACACTTGCATTTACCGAATCAGCGCATTGAGCAATTTTTGGTGGATGAGAATAACAACCTATGGGTGAGCACAGCTGACAATGGTATCTACATGTTCCATAAAACGATGCTTGCCAATTCATATTATACGCTGACAACGAATGGTCAAGAAAGCATCTCTGGTTGGCGTTTTTTTTCAATCAAAAATGAAGTCTATTGCTGTACATCTGACGGAATAAAACGTATTTCTGAAATGGCTCGAGAGTCGACTCTAGAAAAGGCTACAAAGGGTGTTTTTTGTATTTCCGCGTTGGCAACGGATGATTTTGTATTGATAGGCACTGCACAAAAAGGGGTGTTCATTTTTCAAAATGATCGATTGTCTCGATTGTATTATAATGCTGAACGAAGCTTGGACAATACAGTCATTGAGATTTTAGAAGTCAATGAAGATTATGTGATTACTACAAAATGGGGTTTTCATGTACTAAACAATAAAGGAGAGGTTTTGAAATCGGTTCCTTTTACCGATAAAGGCGGTATTTATTCAATGAATATTGAATACACCGGAAAAGATTACTTATCGGCGAGCACAGATGGAATTCGTCGATATTCGAAAACGTTTAAGCCAATTGCGCATATAGGTTCGCCGCGTATAAAGATTATTGGTGATCTTGAATTTTTTCAAGGGGATTATTGGTTCGCGACAATGGAAGATGGTCTGTATCAGTGGAGAAATGATTCGTTGCTTAGGCGTTTCCCCTCGTCAATTTCGCTACTGAATTTAGTGGAAGTTGATAATACTTTGTGGGGTTCTGGAATTAAAGGTGTATTCGAATATGATGGTGTTTATTATAAAGAATACAATTTCATGAATGGCTTTCCAATAAAGGAGTATTCTCAAGGTGGTGCTTTTCAGCAAGGTGATTCTTTGCTTTATTTATCAGGTGTTGGAGGTGTTTTTGTATACGCACTCAATTCCGATCATTCGGTTAAACTTCCTCAATGGTTTGTGTCATGGAATGATAGCTATTTAACCCCATTTAACGAAGTTGCGTTGGCTTATGATCAATCAACAATTAGTTTAACACCCAAGTCAATAGCGCTGTCTGACCAGAACAGGTTTAGATTTTCATTTTATGATGGAACAGTTTGGAGAGAAATTGAAAACGGTGTTCCATCGACCGTGTCATTGTCTTTCGGGCATACAAACCTAAAGTTTAGTGTTGAGGATTTGCATTCAGGTGATACGCGCATTGTTGAATATAATTTTAATCGTGACACGCCCATTTGGCTGAAGAGTTGGTTTCGTATAGCTCTGATTTTTTTAGGCATTTTCTTATTCGTTGGCGTTTACGCATTATTCAAGTTTATTAAAACACGTAGACTATTAAAGAAAGAATCGGAAGAAAGAAAGGTGATGCAGGAGCGATTGCGCATCTCGAGAGAATTACATGATAATATAGGGGCCAGATTGTCCCATATCATTTCTTCACTAGATATCGAACTCTTCAAGAACCAGGGATCGGATCAGCTAAGCGTCATTAATTCATTTGCACGAGAGACTATGGACCAGCTAAGGGAGACCATATGGGCTGTTGGTGATCGAACAATATTTTATTCAGAGCTAAAACAACGAATTGAACATTACATAGTACAGACCAATTCGATTGCTACTTGTAATATTTCAATGGAGGATCTATCTCAGATTGATTTTGAATTAAATGCGACACAGACAATAAACCTGTTCAGGATAGTTCAGGAATGCATCAACAACGCCCTTAAATACAGTCAAGCTAAGGATGTCAAGGTAACATTTAGAGACTTTGATAAAAGCGTTAGCATTACCGTTCAAGATAATGGTATTGGGTTTAATGTTTCAGAGTCAAGGAAATTGGGAAGTGGGCTAATTGGACTTGAGCAAAGGGCTAATGAGATCAATGCGACCTTTAACATTACATCCAATCTTGGTGAAGGAGCCGAAGCGATTGTCGTATTTGGTACTTAATGGGGCATTTGCACTATTGGGTACAATGGATAATTAATAGAAATTTGAACAATGATTAAAATTGCACTAGCCGAAGACAACAGCTTTTTAGCACATTCATTGATTAATAAGTTGGGGCTTTTTGATGAATTTAAGGTGAAATTCCACGCGGTAAATGGCATCGAACTCTTGGCCAATTTGGATTCAGATAGCAATATTGATGTGATTTTAATGGATATCCAGATGCCGGCAATGAATGGTATAATTGCTACGAAAGAAGTTTGTCAGAAGTATCCACATATTAAAGTGATTATGCTCACAGTCGTTGACGAAGATCAAACTGTTTATGAGTCCATTCAATCAGGAGCGTCAGGTTATCTCGTGAAGGAAAGTTCTCCTCAGGAAATTTATGATGCAATCATACAAACATTGAACGGTGGCGCTGCACTTTCTCCCAATATTGCTCTAAAGGCGATGAAGATAATTCAGAATCCTGAAAGCGTCCAGAGAGAAGTGAGTGGCTTCGATTTATCTGAAAGGGAGCTGCAGGTACTTCAGCAGTTATCCAAAGGATTGAGCTATAAAGAAATTGCATCGAACCTCATAATTTCTCCCAATACGGTAAGAAGACATCTGGAGAATATCTATAAGAAAATGGGTGTGTCTAATAAAGTTGAAGCAGTTCAACAAGCCTATTTATATAAACTCGTATAGCTTATTTATTCAAGTACTGGTAATTAAATGGTGCATTTGACCTATGGTATAAACAGTGCCCTATTGTGAACTTTGCTTTGTGTTTATTTATAAAGCAAATCCAATGAAAAGAATATATATAATACTCGCTGCTGCGATGACACTTGGTCAGGTTCACGCTCAAATGACTTATACGGGAGGACCAATTAGCTCTTCAGGACAATGTTGGTCGATTTGGGCGTCGGGAGACTCTGCCTTTATGGGGTATAATGAAGGATTGTATAGAACCATTGACGGTGGAGACAATTGGTCACATTTAACCAATGGAATTCCAGCTGATGCCGACCCCAGAACAATAGAATATTCGAATGACAAGCTGATTGTCGGTACTAACGACGGTTCACGAATTTATCAATCGGATGATTTTGGGGATAGTTTTGTTGGAGGCACAGGAACTATTTCTTCTATTGCTGTTCCAACGGCCAGTTCTTCTGGTCCAAATAACAGTATGATTGGGGGGACACTATTTCAGCCATATGTGTTCGATTTTGGGTCAGATGACTGGATTTCTACAGGTGGGACTGGTTTCATAACCACTCATGGGATTCGTTATTTGGGTGGAGATTCAATATGGATTTGTCGCGGAAATACAACATCTTATTCACATGATAATGGGTCAACATGGACAGATGTCATCTCTGAACCACAGACTGATGTTGGAGGAGGAATAATCTTAACGACAGAAGCGCTGGATTTTGAAAAGGTAGGCAGTCGAATTCTCGTATATACAAATTTGACAGGTTTTCCCGTGCTCTATACAGATGATTACGGTTCAACCTGGCAAGCAGGTGATTTGACTTCCACTTCCTGGTCCGATTATGGGAAGAAGTTCATCCGCGTAAACGACAACCATTTATTGAGTGTTAATTTGAGCGGTATTTGGAAGTCAACGGACCAAGGAGCTACCTGGACGTTGATTCAAGCAATTGAGGAAATAAGAACAATGGCCTTGTTTAAAGGAAATCATTTGTTAGTTGGGACAGATAACGGAGTTTGTGAATTTGATAATTATGGTGAAGGAACACTCGTTAAAAAACATGGTTCGGGAGCTGTGAGTGCTTCAAATCTTATTTTGTATTCGAATGGTAATATTCTCGCAGGCACAGGAAGCGGCATTGCTCAGTATGATCCTGGTACAGGTAATTGGTCCACTTTTCAGGATGTCGATGAATTTGGAATGCCACTAGAGGCAATTCGAATAGCAGAAGTGGGGGATACAATTTATACGATGGGATCAGATGGGTTCACATCTTCAGGAGATGGTGGAGTTACATTTGTTCTAGGGAATATGCAACTCTTTAATTCAAAGCCCCCAACCACTTTTGCGGAATTGGATGGTAAAAAATTTGTGGCAAATTACTCCGGAAGCGGCATTCTACAGGAGCCCGAAATTTTTTACTCAACGGATAATGGTGTGACATATACGCAGTCCAGTTTTACCAATACAATTTCACTGGGATATGGTGCAGTTGGACCAAATTACGTGGAGCAATTTTTGGAAACGCCGAATGCACTTATTGCAGATATGAATGCGGGGTATGCTATTTCCACAGATGGTGGCTTGAGTTGGACATTCACTGGGGGAGTATGGGATATTTCATTTATGGCGGTGAACGGAGCGGATATTTATCATTATCGATCGACATCACTTCCTATTTCAGAGCGTGTAATCGAAGTTTCAACTGATAACGGAGCGACATGGGCCGACGTACAACAAACAGGTTTGCCAAATGGTGGAGGATCAAATTATAGTGGAATTTGGGGAGTTTGGAATCTTAATGGTAGCATCTCAACATACAATTCTTTTGAAGATCCAAGAGGTATATACCAACTCAATACCTCAACAAATGAATGGAGCCTCGTTCAAAACTCGGCAGCAAGTCTTGAGAACCTCGATGAGATCACCCACATGTACGCGTTTAATAATACATTCTACGCAAATTGGGCGAATAACGGAACGTGGAGAGTTGGTGGGACAGTAAGCTTAAGTGATTTGTCATCAAAACCGTTAATGCAGATTTATCCGAATCCAGCGAAAGAGACTATCACGCTTGAATCAAATGAGACTTTAGAACATGTTCAGATAATTGATTTAAAAGGAGAGATTATTTGTTCGCAAGATGCTTTCACCAATCATATAAGTATTGGCCATTTAAAACCAGGGTTATATATACTGCGTGTACATGCTGGTGGTGAAGTTAAATCCGTAAAGTTTATCAAGGAGTAGAACCTATAGCAACCAACCAAATACAAGAAAAACCGAAGTGTGGCAATTGTTGTACTTCGGTTTTTTTTTATCTGAGAAGTGAAAAATGACCAGTGAGTTCTTCACGATAGGATTGTTCTATGGAAGCATTCGTATATTGAATTTTCCAGATATAAGAACCGGTCTCTGCCAACTTACCGTTGTATGTACCATCCCATCCGTGTAAGAGGTCATTTGATTCGAATACGAGTTCTCCCCACCGATTAAAGATGAGTAAGCTGTAGTCTTTGACTAGTTCTCCACTAACAACAGGAATAAAGGTTTGGTTATGTTCGTCTCCATCTGGAGTGAAACTATTAGGGATGTAAACGTGAACATCACAATCCATTAGCTCAATGCTTATGATATCTGCATTTGTTCCACATTCATTTTCTACTTCAACAGAAATTGGGATAAGTTCCCCTGGGAATTTATTCGTTAGATCAACGTTCAATGCAAAGCTCGTTGAGCCGTCAAACCATTCTATTGAATTGGCAGCTGAGGTTTCTACCTGAAGTATTAGCGGATCGTTGATGCAATGCGTTAAATCATTTCCGAGATCAACTTGAGGAACATCATCAATGTTTATTGTAGTAGAAGTGCTGGATTCGCAGTTCTGAATACTCACATTATATACAATGGTATGAGAGCCACTGCTGGCAATCCCTGGGTCGAAAAGCCCACTGTTTGGATTCACGATTCCGGGCCCTGACCAATTTCCACCTCCAATGTTTGCCTCCAGTTGGAATGCTTCTGCATTGGAACAAAGATTTTCGACTGGTACAATGCTAATGTCAAAGACATATGTTACTTCGACATTGACTTTTGAAGAGTCTGACATACACGCTACTGTTGGCGGTAATGTATAGGTGTAAATCCCTTCAGGGTCCACTTGAGGATCGAGTAATGATCCGCCACTGGTTAAAGAAGGTGTCCAAACTCCATTGATGTCTGGGGTGCCAATAATTCCAGAGAATAAATCTACCAAACCTTCATTATCGCAAATCGTCAACATTCCGTCTTCTCCAGCATACGGCATAGCTTCAACCGTAATTTCAAAGAAAGCCGTGTCTGAACAGTTACCATTGTTTAGGATGTATTGAATTTCGAATACACCGACTCCTGATAATTGGGGAGAAAAAATAGAGCCGTTCAGTCCGGGTATGTTTTGTGGGTTTTCCCATTGACCATTCAGCTGCACACTCGGATCAAGGAGCAGTGTTAAGTCCTGCGCAATCTCAGTTTCACACCATGCAATAGTAACGTTATTTCCAGCGTTTGGTGCTTGAAGAACTTCAATGGTTTTTTGGGCTAAATCCGCTCCGAACGCATTTGAAGTGGTTAATTCAATCGTGTAAATTCCCGGAGTAAGAAAACAAACATTCTGAGGACTTTGATCCGAAGAGTTGCTGGGTGTGCCCCCGCCTATATTCCAGTTCCACTGTGTTGGATTGTTTTGGCTCAAGTCTGTTAGGTTGATGCACTCTCCAGCGCAAATAGTTGCGGGAGCATCGAAATCAGCAATTGGCGGAATGCAAGATTCAACTGTAATATAATTTGGTAGGGTCAAGATGTTGGTGCCCAGGTCATCAGTTACCGTTAGTATGACATCGTACGAGCCCGGTGTTGCATAACATATGTTTGTTGGGTTTTGATCGCTTGAATTAGTCGTAACCGCTCCAGGAAACTGCCAGTTCCAAACGTTGACGTTTGTTCCAATAGATAAATCCGTGAAGTTGATGCAGTCATTGCTACAAATGACCGTTTGATCTGCGGTAAAATCAGGTTGTGGCCCAGAACAGTCGTTGACTACAATATCTAAATCAAAACTGCTCGTGAAGCCTGAACAATCGGTAATTTGAAGAGTTGCAGTATAGGTTCCTTGTTGAGCATAGCACACTTGAGGAGGAGTTGATCCACTGAATGTTGATGGTGTTCCGCCGGCAAAAGTCCAGTCGTATGAAGTAATTCCAGCACCGGTGCTTGCGTCAGTGAACGTAATACAATCGCCCTCGCAGATGGAATTACTGGAAGTATTGAATACGGCGCTTAGTGGAGCACATGTGTTATTGCTTTGAGTGGGGTAGTAGCAGGTTGACAGTCCTAGGCCGCATTCTCTTGGTGTTACGTAGACATTTTGCAAGAGGTTTGCTGCTGCTCCTGCGTTATTCGGGTCGTCAACAACATGGATATCTCGCGCGTAGAACATTTGCTGCGCTTGTTGGTCATACCAATCACAACCTGCAACAATGTATAGCTTGTCATTAGGTCCTCTCATAATTGCAGCTCCTAATTCGACTGGTGGAAACGTATACCAGTTGGATGTGTTGAAATCGTATTGGTGTAAGAAAATCCCTGTCACGTATAGCTTTGTTCCATCCGCGGAAAATTCGACGCCATAAGAAGAAAATGCTCCAGGAATAGGCAGATAATCAGGATTACATAAGGTACCGTTCAATTTATCAAAACTGAAAACTTCTGCAGCAGGAACCCCTCCAATGTCGCCAGCAATAGCTACTCGACTTCCGTCTTTTGAGCAGGTCATGTAACTCATTCCAGAAAAGGCATTGGCAAAATTATTTCCGATGCTCGTTGTAACAGGAGTGGCAGATACACCGGCGGCAGTAACCAAGAATGCGTTAAAAGTATTTCCCGTTTGCGAATGACTTAATACCCAAATATCTGTTCCGTTACAATGCGTAATTGCTTTCAGTTGTTCCGAACATGCTCCCGTTGGGAGTGCAATGTTTTTGTTTGCCGTTACATCTCCAAATCCACCGTTTAAGGACATGTCAACCTCTGAATAGTAAAGACCAAGACCATTGGCAGCATAATCCATATGAAAGATATAATAGATTGAATTGTTGGCAGGGTTGGGCACAGCTAGCGTCTGTGCTGAAGTACTGGCAGAACCAATGAGTCCGGTTCCATTAGGCATCAAAGTATAAGTTCGGTCAAAGACGTTTTCGTTGTTGTTGTAGAAGAGCAAATTTCCAGCGGCATCGCACATGGTAGAAGCACCTTCTTGACAATATGTACTCGTAGGCGTAGCAATTTCCGCTCCATTAGCCGAAAGAACAGGTGTATTCATGTTGGCATTGAAATCTAAAAAGTTACCATCACCGAAGTACCAAATGTTGTTAAGGTTCTGTCCAATTGAGCTTCCTGTAATGATCAGCGAAATAAGAAGTGCAAAGATTTTCATTGTAGCGTTCTTTGTTCAGATGTATATACAAAGGGCTATTGCTGATGGTTGTCTGACTCGATAAAATTTTATGCAAATACACAACGCTTTAGAAGTGAATTCCGTCGGAACGTGAAAATTTCCAATTTTGTACTACCTTTGTCTTAGTTCATTCTTATAGACTTATGAAGAAAGGTGGAGGGACAGGCCCTGCGAAACCTTGGCAACCTCTTCTGCGAAAGCGGAAAAAGGTGCCAATTCCGACCCAGATTTGGGTAAGATAAGTTTGCTTGAAATCCTTCAGCTTCAAAGTCTAAAATTGAAATAAATAGTATGAAGGATATTAAATCCATTTTAGAGAAAAGAATTTTAGTCCTGGACGGAGCCATGGGAACCATGATTCAACGTCATGACCTTGAAGAGGAAGACTTCAGAAAGGGGTGGTTTGAGGACCACGGGCAACCGTTGAAAGGGAACAATGATTTATTGTCGTTGACGCGCCCTGAGATTATCAAGGAAATTCATGCACAGTATTTTGAAGCAGGTGCGGATATCGTTGAAACAAATACGTTCTCGGGTACAACGATTGCTCAAGCTGATTATGCGCTTGAATCGGCGGTTTATGATATTAACTTTCATAGTGCGAAAATTGCTAGAGAAGTAGCGGATGAGTTCACTGCTAGAGAACCTCAAAAACCTCGTTTCGTAGCAGGCTCCATTGGTCCTACGAATAGAACCGCATCAATTTCTCCAGATGTCAATGATCCCGGTTTTAGAGCAATTACGTTTGAAGAACTTGGCACAGCATATAAACAACAGGTTGAGGCTTTGATGGATGGCGGTGTTGACATTCTTCTTGTTGAAACTGTTTTTGACACTCTCAATGCGAAAGCGGCGCTGTTTGCCATTGATGAGGTATTTGAAGAGCGGGATGTTAAGTTGCCGATCATGGTCTCAGGTACTATTACTGATCAAAGTGGAAGAACATTGACCGGACAAACAACAGATGCCTTTCTGATCTCCGTAGCGCATATGGACTTATTAACCGTTGGATTGAATTGCGCATTGGGGGCGTCGATGATGCGCCCATACCTGCAAGTATTGGATAAGAATGCACCTTTCGGAGTAAGCGCTCATCCCAATGCAGGTTTACCCAATGAGTTTGGAGAGTACGACGAAACTCCAGAGATGATGGCAGAACAAATCAAAGAGTTTTTGAGTGAAGGACTCGTAAATATTATTGGTGGTTGTTGTGGAACAACTCCTGAACATATCGCTGCTATTGCCGAACTGGCAAAAGAGTATTCACCAAGACAACTAGAAGTACATGTCTAAAGTAACATTAAAACTTTCTGGCCTCGAGCCGTTAATTGTTACTCCGGAGAGCAATTTTGTCAACGTTGGTGAACGAACAAATGTTACGGGCTCTCGGAAGTTCTTGAGATTGATCAAAGAGGATTTATATGATGAAGCGCTGAGCGTTGCACGAGAGCAAGTCGAAGGTGGTGCACAGATCATTGATATCAACATGGATGAGGGGATGATTGACGGGAAGGAGGCCATGGTTCGCTTTCTGAACCTGATTGCTGCTGAGCCCGATATTGCGCGTGTTCCAATCATGATCGATAGTTCCAAATGGGAAATTATAGAAGCTGGATTGCAGTGCATTCAGGGAAAGGGTGTCGTTAATTCTATTTCATTAAAAGAGGGAGAAGAAAGTTTTATCGCTCAGGCAAAAAAAATCAAACGTTACGGCGCGGCAGTAATTGTTATGGCCTTTGATGAAAAGGGGCAGGCCGATAGCTACGAGCGTAGAATTGAGATATGTGAGCGCTCTTACCGAATCCTTGTAGATGTTGTTGGTTTTGCAAAGGACGATATCATTTTTGATCCCAATATATTCCCTGTAGCTACTGGAATGGAGGAGCATAATAACAATGCTTTGGATTTCTTTAACGCGACCAAATGGATTCGTGAAAACCTTCCCGGTGCGCATGTGAGTGGAGGTGTGTCAAATGTTTCCTTTTCTTTTCGCGGCAACAATGTTGTACGTGAGGCCATGCATGCAGCATTCTTATACCATGCCATTCAAAACGGAATGGATATGGGAATTGTGAACCCGTCCATGTTGGAAGTATATGATGATGTGGATAAGGAGTTGATGGAGTACGTGGAAGACGTTCTTTTGAACCGAAGAGATGACGCAACTGAGCGATTGCTCGAATTTGCAGAAACAGTTCGGGGTGAAGGTAAGAAACGTGAGGTTGATCTTTCATGGAGAGAAACGACTGTACAAGAGCGCTTGGCGCACGCATTGGTGAAAGGAATTGCTGATTTTGTTGATGAGGATGTAGAGGAATGTCGTCACTTATATGAGCGTCCGATTGAAGTGATCGAAGGACCACTGATGGACGGGATGAATATTGTGGGTGACTTGTTTGGAAGTGGAAAGATGTTTCTTCCGCAGGTGGTGAAATCAGCGCGTGTAATGAAAAAAGCAGTGGCGTATTTACTGCCATATATCGAAGCTGAAAAAGATGGGAAGCAGTCTTCTGCAGGTAAAGTGTTGATGGCTACGGTAAAGGGAGATGTCCATGACATTGGTAAGAATATCGTTGGCGTAGTGCTTGGATGCAATAATTATGAGATTATTGACCTTGGAGTAATGGTGCCATCAGAGAAAATCATTGAAGAAGCGGTTAAGAATAACGTAGACATCATAGGATTGAGCGGCTTGATAACGCCTTCTTTGGATGAGATGGTGACGGTGGCAAAAGAAATGGAACGTGCTGATCTGAATGTCCCTCTGATTATTGGAGGAGCAACCACCTCACGTGTTCATACCGCAGTAAAAATTGAAGAGCACTTCACGAAGGATCAAACTGTTCATGTCTTAGATGCTTCAAGATCTGTGACAGTAGTTGAAAGTTTACTTGGAAAACGAAAAGACGCCTTTGTAAAAGATATCCGGGCAGAGTATGAAAAAATTCGCGAACATCATGCGAAAAGTCGTTCTGCGAAAAAAGTGATCAGCATTGATGAGGCAAGAAACAATAAACTGAAGATAAATTGGGCAGAGTTCACACCTAAAGTTCCAAACAAATTAGGGATTACAGAGGTCAAGGTGACCGTTTCTGATTTACGACCCTATATTGATTGGACGCCATTTTTCAGAACTTGGGAACTAGCTGGTAAATATCCAAATATCCTTGAAGATGAAGTGGTGGGTGTAGAAGCAAAACGTTTGTTTGAAGATGCTTTGGAAATGCTTGCAAAAATAGAGAAGGAGCGGTGGTTAGAGCACAAAGGTGTTGTTGGTTTGTTTCCGGCAAACAGTGTTGGAGATGACATAGAAATTTACGAAGACGACCAGAGAGAGAAAGTGCTGTATAAGCAGTGTGCTATGCGCCAGCAATCGAAGAAAGCTTCTGGTGTTCCTAACATTGCATTGTCTGATTTCATTGCTCCCAAAGAAACAGGACTGCGCGATTATATTGGAGGTTTTGCCGTTACATCAGGACTCGGAATTGAGAAGAAAGTTGAAGCTTTTGAAAAGAATCATGACGATTATAATTCCATATTGGTAAAAGCACTGGCTGATCGTTTGGCAGAGGCATTTGCTGAATATTTACACGAGAAAGTACGAAAGGAACTGTGGGGATATGCAGCTGAAGAGAAGTTCTCCAATGAAGAATTGATCAAAGAATCCTATAAAGGCATTCGTCCAGCGCCAGGTTACCCCGCTTGTCCGGATCATACAGAGAAGATCGGTTTGTTTGAATTATTAGATGCTACCAGAATAACAGGTGTAAGCTTAACGGATAGTTTGGCGATGATGCCAGCTGCAAGTGTTTCAGGGTGGTATTTCGGACATCCGGAAGCGAAGTACTTCGGAATTGGGAAAATTGCCAAGGATCAAGTGGCTTCAATTGCAGAACGAAAAGGATTGGAACTAGCTGAAATGGAAAGATGGTTATCGTCTAGTATGCTATAAAAAGATAAAGCAGCTCGGGAGAGCTGCTTTATCATAACCTAACCTAACCACTATTCACTGAAAAAGACTTCTAGTTTGATTGAATTATCAAATACTAAAATCAATCTTTACAGTACAAATATACGGTGCACTCAAAGAATGATAAAGAAAAATATTCGCACAAATACGCTATTCTGAAACTTTATGCCTGCATAGTTTATGTCGAAATTTCGATAAACGGAAGAAAATCACAGTTTAGTAGGGTGAAAACGTAGATTCATAGAAAAAAGCAAGGTTTTATTGTTGGATTCCTATTAGGTGATAAAAAATGACATTATTCGACAGAATAGTGCATTTAAACGATAAACATTGGTAATAGATAAAACCTTAGAGTCTTTATTTCTCAGTTATTTGCGATTTTTTTGGTCGTTTTCAAGGCGTTTAATCTATTACCATGGTAACTTTTTTATTATTGGTTTTTGAACCATTAATATGTTTTATGCAAACAATAAAAAAGGGAGCTGATTTAATCAGCTCCCTTTACAATCATTTTACAATAGGTTAAATATTACTTCTCATCTGTGCCTTAAACACTTTATATATCCAAACTTTCAATCTATACATGAGTAGATAAAGAGAAGGAATAATTACAAGTGTCAAGAAAGTGGCAAATGTGAGCCCGTATATAATTGCCCATGACATCGGAGCAAAGAATATATTGTTGTCTCCACCAAAGTAAATCTTAGGGTCGTACGTAGAGAAGAAGCTAAAGAAGTCAATGTTAAATCCAATAGCTAATGGCACTAACCCTAAAATCGTTGTTATTGCTGTCAACAATACAGGACGCAAACGTGTTTTACCTCCCTGAATCGCAGCTTTCACAATTTCGTCATAAGGCAATTGATCATATTCTCCTAAGCCAAGTTCCTTTCTACGGTTTTTACGAATCAGGTTCGTATAGTCAATTAATACAATTGCATTGTTCACCACGACCCCTGCCAATGATATAATACCAATCATTGTCATCATGATCACAAAGTTTTGTCTAGTGATGAGCAGTCCAAGGAGTACCCCGATCAGTGATAGTACAACCGTAAGCATAATTACAGATGGCATTGAGTACGAATTAAATTGAGCAACGATGATTAACAAGATCAGGAAGACAGCAATCATCAGTGCCTGACTCAAGAAAGCCATTTCTTTCGCCTGTTCTTCTTGTTGACCGGTGAACTTAAATTCAACACCGTCTTCGAGCATGTTGCTTTCAACATACTTTTCCATTTTCACTTTTAAGCTATCAACTACTTGTGTTGGGTTTGATCCCTCCGTAACATTTGAAGAAACAGTAACGAGTGGTACTTGATCTTTTCGCACAACTGCTGTAAACGACCCAACTTCGTCTGCATTCGCAATGACAGATCTAATTGGGATGTTTAGCAATTTACCTTTGTTATTTCTGAAGATAAGTCGCTGGTCCATTAAGGCGTCGTAACTCTCACGATTTCGCTTGTTGAATTTGACAACAATATCATAAGACTCTTCATCTTTTGTATAGGTAGAAATATCCTGACCAAGTAGCGCTTTTCGAATAGCCATTCCGACCTGGAATGTAGAAGCATTCAATTTTCTTACTTGTTCACGATCTACTTTGATAGGAATCTCAGGTCGATCAGCCTCTACATTCAATTTCAGCTTATCTACTCCTTCAACATTTTGTTCGCTCAAGTATGTCTTAATCTTTTCTGCCTCAATGATAAGGTCCTTGTATTCTCCACGTCCTGTTACCTCAATGTTGATCGGTGCACCTTGTGGTGGTCCTTGTTCGTCTTTGGCAGCATTGATTTCTATTTCAGCTGTAAATTCATTACGTAATCCGTTCTGAATTTCTTTCAGGATGTCAGATGTCTTAATACCGTTTCTGTATTGCGACTCTACAAAGTTGACGGTAACACGTGCTTTGTGAGGTGTGTTCCCCATAGCAACTCCTTGGGCAGGGTCACTCGTTCCTTCCCCTACCTGTGCAATAACCGATTGAATCAATCGTCGATCTTCAGGAATTCCTGTTGTATCATCCTCGTCCATATACTTCCCAATGATTTCATTGACTTTCTTTTCTACTTCCAATGTGGTTTCATTGGTTACGGAAATATCAGTCCCAATCGGATGAGAAATGAAGATGTTTGTATAGTTTGGCTCATTTACCGGGAAGAAATCAATCTTAGGAGGGAATGTCGCCATCAAAAAGATGGATAGGAATAATAATCCTACCGTTCCCAACAAGAACTTTCCTGGTCTTTTGCCAGTTAGGGCAAATGTCAAGAAGCGCTCATAAAGGCGTTCAAGTTTTGGAAGGAATTTATTCTGGAAACGAACCGTTCCTGGGAACAACACAAAGAAGTTGATCAATCCCATGATACCGATAAAGATCAATAGGTTACCAAATGCCATTACTCCAGCAGCAACAAACAAGACTCCGATTCCAGCCAAGATCGCTGAGTTTCGAATAATTTTCTTTTTGTTCGGTTTGTCCTGTGTCACCTTCATATAAACCACAGCAAGTACAGGGTTAATAACCAATGCTACGAACAATGAAGATCCCAATACGATCATCAAGGTTATCGGTAAATATTTCATGAACTCCCCCATAATACCGGGCCAGAGTGCCAACGGTAAAAAGGCGGCTAGTGTAGTTGCTGTTGACGCAATAATAGGCATCGCAACTTCTCCTACTCCCGTAATAACGGCATTCGTAGAACTCATACCTTCGTCCATATGTCGATAGATGTTCTCGACAATTACAATTCCATTATCCACCAGCATTCCGAGTGCCAGTACCAACGAGAAGAGTACCATTACGTTTAGCGTAACGCCCATAGCATCCAGTATGAGGAATGACATCAACATGGAAAGCGGAATAGCAACTCCTACAAACATGGCGTTTCGTAAACCTAAGAAGAACAGTAATACACCAACAACCAGTAGGATCCCGAACAAAATTGAGTTTTCAAGGTTGGATACCATGTCTCGGGTATTATTCGACTGATCGTTTGTTTTAGATACGGTAATACTTCTTGGAATGGTTCCGTCTTCCTTCGCAGTGGCCATGATCTCAGCGATCTTATCCGATGCATCAAGTAAGTTTTTTCCTCCTTGCTTTTTGATATCAAGCATCACAACCGGATCCCCAAATTCTCTTGCGTAAGAGGTAGTATCGCCGTTGCCGAAGTATACACGAGCGACGTCAGCTAACTTTACAGGAAGGAAATCATCTTGTTTTACAATGACCTGAGAAAGCTCTTCGGCATTTTCAAATTCCCCTTCAATACGGATGGTCTTACGCACACCATCCATTAACAATTCACCACCTGATATTGTTTGATGTTCCGCATTTACAGCATTTTGAATATCATCAATCGTCACATTTACTGCTTGCGCTCTAATTGGGTCGACCTCAATGGTCATTTCCTGTTCTTGAATTCCGCGGATGTCAACCTCACTAATTTCAGGAAGGTCCTCAATACGTTCCTCCAATTCTTCGGCCACATCTTTCAACAATGCCGGATCATTTCCACGCAAGTTGATATTCATGATTGGCATTTGAGATGGATCCATCTCAAAAATATTCGGTTCAACCGGGAGCTGCGGGAAATCTGTTTTAGCGCGTGCTTTATCAACCGCATCTTTTACTTTGGTCAACGCTTTATCAACTTCCATTTTGAAATCAAACTTGATACGAATCGTAGCATATCCATGAACCGCATTTGAGTTAATTTCGTCTACCAGTTTGATTCCGCCGAGTTCTTTTTCGATTGTTTCGGCTATTTTTTCCGACATGTACTCCGGTGAAGATCCTGGTTTTGCAATCCCGACATAAATTTCAGGAATTTGCAATTCCGGGAAGTTCTCCTTCGGCATAGAGTTGTACGATAGGAATCCTCCAAAGAAGATAATCGCAGCAATCAGAAAAACGGTCTTTCTATTGTTTACGGCAAGCGTAGACAGACCAAACCCTTTCGTTTCTTTTCCCATTTTATTTAAGATTTAGTCTATTTCGTTCTCACTTTCTGACCGTTGACAATTCCTTTGGCTCCTTTTGTAACCACCAATTGCCCGACTTCAAAAGCATCCGACGCTTCAAGTAATGCTTCTCCTTCAAACTTCTCAATCACCACAACATTCACTTTTTTTACTTCGTACTCGCCTTTTCCAGTCTTTTTAGCAATATAAACGAAGTCGTTGTTTTCTTGATCTTTAGAAATACTAGTTGAAGGAATTACAATCCCTTGCTCAACATTTAGATCGGTAATGCTTACCTCTGCCAACATGTTTGGAAGCAACGTCTTGTTATTTTTAATTGTAGACATGATTCTGAATGTACGGTTCGTTGGTTCGATGTAGTTACCGACGTTCGTTACATTCAAGTTTATCACAGTATCACCAAAGTTCGGGAAACTAACTTTCATAGGCGTCCCTTCTTTGACATTTGCCAGATGCTTTTCTGATATCGTTGCAACGATATCAACAGAGCTATTGTTCACGAGGCGTGCAATTGGAGAAGCAGGACCTGCCACTTGCCCTTGACGTGCAAATACTTCATCAATCACTCCAGAGAAAGGCGCTCTAATTGTCGCTTTTCCTTGTTGTGTTGAAAGAGATCCCATGCTTGCCTTCAATGAGTTAACCTGGTTTTGTGCTGTTTCCAAATCAAACTCAGAACCAACACCACGTTTATTTAATTCTTGTTGTTTCTCAAGCATATACTCTGCATATTCTAGCTGAGTTCTTAACTCTTCCATGTTTGAAGAGAGTATTGAAGCGTCGACTTGTGCAATCACTTGCCCCTTGCTTACTTTTTGTCCTTCCTTTACATTGATAGAGATAAGCAAACCGCCCATTTCGGCATTCAACAGAACATCCTGATCTGTTTCAACGTTTCCTTGAACTCTAATCTCATGAGAGAAGGGTTTGTTTTCAATTGCTGCTAGTTCAACTTTGGAAAGATCTTCCGCTGTTTTATTTTCTTCAGTAGCAGGTGCTTCGCTACCACCGCAAGCTGACAGAAGAAGAGCAGTGGGTACTACGAAAAGTGTTTTTGAAATAATTGATTTCATCTTTTTGGTTATTGGTTCTTCGATAATAATTTGTTGTATAATTTGTCCAGATCAAGTTGAGCCTGGAAAAGCTCCATGAGAGAGGCAAGGTATTGCGTTTGTGCAATCATTAATTGATTGTGCTTTTGCGTTACCTCCATACTGTTCCCTTTCCCAATTTCTTTAACCTCTAGAGCATTCTGGTAAATTGAACGCGCTAGTTCGGCATTCTCCTTCTGCAATTCATAGCGATCTCTCGCTCCGCGAAGGTTATTTTTTGTCTGCATTTCTTGCATCTGAAGCGCTCGCTCGAGTTGCTCAAGATTGCTTTGGTCCTGCATTAGTTTAACGCGCGCCTGATTCGTTCGTGCATGTCGTTGCAAACCTGAGAACACGGGGATGTTTAATTGTAATCCCCATACTGTTTGTGGATACCACTTTTCATCCGCAAAGAAGTTGAACTCGTTTCTGAATGCATTGTACTGTTGCGAAAAGAATGCGTACAGCGATGGAAGGTTTGCAAACTGATTGTTGCGAACATTCAGCTCAGAAAGGGTGACATTCTGCTCCAACAATGTGTATTGAAGATTGTTGTGAATATCGCCATCACTTAACATGTTCTTCGTAAGAATTTGTTCTGCAGTTTCGGAAATATCAATGTCAGCTGTCATGTCATACCCCATTGAAAACTTTAATAAGTTCAATGCATTCTGATACTGAACTTCAGCAGCAACACGTGCATTTTTTGCAGTTAGCAACGAGTAGTTCAACTGATCCATGTCCTCCTGAATGATCAGATCCAGTTCAAAGTAATGTTGTTGCATGTCTACTAGTTTCTGCGTAAGAACTACCATTGAATCTGCAAATTCAAGGTTTCCTTTCGCTACAGCCGCTAATTGGTATGCCTGGATTACATTAAAAACAACATCTTCTTTCGTCACCAGGAAATTTGATTCCTGGAAACGCTTGAAGTGTTTAGAGGCCTTGAGTCCTACAATGTACGATCCGTTAAAAAGCAATTGATTTACATTCAGTGTACCGTTAGCACTGAACTCTTGTCCCATTCTAAATTCCAGAATTTCACCCTCCGGAGCCATAGGATTAAAGAGGTTGGCGTCAACAACGGAAACAGGAATATTAATGAAGTGGTTAAACTGTCCGGTAATATCTATTTGGGGTAATCCCATACCAGTAGTCTCCGTAACTTGATGTTGTGCAATTTCAACATTACGTGAAGCATTCAAGATCTCTAAGTGGTTGTCAAGCGCATGCGCTTTCGCCTCCTCGAGACTGAACAATTTCGCTTGTCCGAATCCAAATGTCGAAACAAACAAGCTTAATCCGATCGCTATGATCTTAGGCGTTGATTTCATTTTGTAATTTTTGTTTTAAGTATTTCTGACCTTCTTCGTTCACCATGCCTCGGAACTGAAAATGGATCATTTCTGTAAAGACTTCTTGGAATTTGAATTCTGGCCAAGGAAAGATATTCGAGTTCATAGCAGCATCTGAAGATGCAACGTAAAGCCGAGCAATGATCTCAGGATTCAAATCATTTCTGTAAATATTTTCTTTAATACCACGTTCAATATTCTCTTTAAACATAGTAAGCACGAATTCCCATTTGTGCTGTTCAATAATTTTTAATGCGTCCGGGTGGTATTTACGCAAATCGTAAAAAACGGCCGGATTGATATTGCTGAAGTGTTCAATGACCAACTTACTTACACTGAAAAGATCATCAATAGCATTTTCAGAGTGTTGGGTACAGTTCATGCAAATGGCAGCATCCATTTGTACTTTTAGTTCGATAATTGAGCGGACAAGATCATTCTTATCATCGAAGTATTTATAGATTGTTTTCTTCGAAATTCCCAGCTCACGTGCAAGGTCATCCATCGTTACAGTCTTAATTCCATACTGTAAATAGACGGCTGAAGCTCGCTCCAATATTTCTAATTTCTTTTCATCCATGCTGCAAATGTATACAAAAATAAACCATGGAAACTATTTAAATGAAAAAAGTTTCCTAAGTGCAGTTGAATGATCTGGCTAAATGAATATCTTAGGCGTGGAAAGTAGTGTTATGGCCAAAAAGTATTACGTAATCTGGAAAGGGAAAAAAACGGGAGTATTTGAATCCTGGGATGTGGTAAAAACATTAATTCAAGGAGTTGCGGGTGCGAAATACAAATCTTTTCCCTCCAGAAAAGAGGCGGAGTATGCTTTTCACAATCCGGAAACGGTTGTTTCAAAACCAAAAACTAAAAAGGCAAAGTATTACGTTATTTGGGATGGTGAGAATTCGGGAATTTATACCGATTGGGATATTGCCCAGCAAAAACTAAAAGGCGTTCCTCGGGAACGTTTCAAAACATTTGGAAGTAGAGTTTTAGCTGAACGCGCTTTGAAAGAAGGGCATGAGAATTATGTTGGAAAAGATTTTCGTAAAACACAAGATTTATCTGAGAGTGAAATAGATAAAATTGGAGAGCCCATCGAATTGAGCCTTTCCGTAGATGCGGCCTGTAATGAAATGACAGGAATCATGGAGTATCAAGGCGTATGGACATTTGATCGTGGAAGCCAACTTTTCAGACAAGGTCCCTACAATGGAGGAACGAATAATATTGGTGAATTTCTTGCTTTGGTTCATGCATTAGCTCATTTCAGTAAGCAAGATGATCCCAAATTTCGTAAAATGCCTATTTACAGTGATTCTCGTATTGCAATGGGTTGGGTGAAGGCGGGTACATGCCGTACAAAGGCTAAACCGGGACCGGAAGTACAAACGCTGATTGCACGTGCGGAAAAATGGTTGGCTATGAATACTTTTGATAACCCTATATTAAAATGGGAGACGAAAGTATGGGGTGAGATTCCTGCAGATTTTGGGCGAAAGTAATCAGGCTGTTTTATTCACATCTTTCAAAGCAAGCAAACAGGCTTTCATGAACGTATATATGATGGGGTGAGGAAGCTCACGCGTTGAAGATATCTGCGGACAGAAGGCACACCCTAGAAAGAAATCATGATTCTTTAAACTAATTATTTCGGGATCCTCAAATTGATTGTAAGCTTCAATATCAGCGATGTCATCCTGCAATAGAGATATCAGCTGTGGATAAAGGCTGTAACGTGTAGCTGAGAGTTCTATGTTGGAATAGTTCTCATAGAGTTGGATGAATTGAGGAGAATGAGGAGCAATAATGATCTTCTCAAAATGCTCACCATCAACGAGGTTGTCTGAAATGAGTTTTTCGTTTTGATTGTTCAGGTGATAGGTACTAATCAGTACCTCTAAAAAAGTCTTGTATCCTTCGCCTGTAATTAATGTAGGAATCGATTTCCCCACAATCTCTTTTATGATGCCATGTAAGAAGAATGGATTGCGAATTGGTCCAGGAGCAATCCAGATACCATCATACTGCTGAAATTGCTGAGGCCTGAACTTTACAATTTCATTGAGTTTTACCCAGTAATAGCTGACATCAATATCTAAAAATTGAGATGAGTGATCTATCGCCAGATTTGTGGCATGATGAGAGTTATAGGTGAAATTGTAATCACCTACAATGGCGATTTTCAAGCTTTGACTCATTCAGTATGTCGTTTCCTTTTCAAAGCTCAGCGTGGTTGAACTCTTAGCGTTTAAACCAACCTTTGTAGACCGCTTCAGTAACGATTAACGAATCCGTATCGCTGGTCACAGGGTCGGTATAGTATAGCCAAACATTATCAAACGTACAGATAAACTGAGAGTAGTCGCCAGAATTATCTGATTCTTGTCTAATACCTGTAAACTGAACTTTTGGTCCATTAGGCGTGTTTGTTGCTTCGTGCCAAGGCTTCACCAGTGAAACCCAATCCGATCCGTTTACGTGATTGTAAGCCACTTCGAAACCATTCAAGGCAGCGTCTGAATAATCAGGTTGATCGTTCGTTGAGAAAAATGAATTAAATAAGTTCAATGATGGTGTTTCAGTTCCTGTAGCATCATTCCAAGTTAAACTTCCCATTCCAATTTTGATGAATGGTGTATAATCAGAAGATATCATTGAGAAAAAGTACTGAGCGTCTGTGACACCATTTACTGTTTGCTTCGCAATACTAGGGAAGCCATAGTATCCATCTACATTTTCCGTATACTCGATGAATGCACCACCGATGTATCCTTCGAAGCTACATTCTAAATCTACTTTTGGTTCCGGTGCCGGAATAACTTCGTGCTCAATACATGAACTTGCCGTAAGACCAATTAATCCGAACAGAAAAATTCCCTTTTTTATCATAATTTCTAGTAGTTTATTCTAAAGTTGTTAGTGCTTAAACAATTAAGTACGAACAAAAGTTACAACTAAAATACGTAAAAAAAGAAGAAAAGGTTGCCTAAAATCGGAACTTCTTGACTAGGCGCGAATTTGTTTGATTGGTTGCAGAACAGACAAATCGTACAAATCAATATGGCGGTTTGCAACAGATGATAGTTCAGCGCTGTACAATGTTTCATTGTTATACATCGTTTCTGACTGAATTAATGCACTCATCTCCAGGTTTTCATTTTGCCTTTGCAACTGATTTACCAGTTTATTCAATTGTGAATGAGAGATCAACATATCAGTTTCAAAAGCCATATGACCTTTTAGCACAGTTCCTTTTACCAAAACTTCAGTATCATTAGATTCGAAAAGGATTGAATTAATCTGGATTGTTCTGTCTGCTGTATTCATATCTATTTGTTTTACGATACAAATTTGAAGGGGCAGAACGTAATCTATTTACGATGTAAAAAAAATGCATGCGTATTGCTGGATTAATCGCACGATTCGTAGAAAAAAATGTAATTTTCAAACCCTAAAAAGATATTTATGAAATACGATAGAATCGATCGTGAATTATTTATTCGAAACAGAAAGGCTTTTACTTCACAGATGGAAGAAGGAGCTCTGGCTGTTTTCAATTCGAATGATATATACCCTATAAGTGCTGATGGTACCATGCCTTTTGAGCAGCACCGAGATATTTTTCACCTTTCCGGAGTCGATCAGGAAGAGAGTATTCTTGTTATATCGCCATTTTCTAAGAACGCTGACCATAAAGAGGTCCTATTTCTGAAGGAAACGAATGAACATATTGCCGTATGGGAGGGGGCTAAATTAACGAAGGATCAGGCTTTTGAGGTTTCAGGAATAAAAACAGTTTATTGGCTGGATCAATTTGAGCGCGTATTCAAGGAGATGATGTCAGAAGCTCGCGGCATTTATTTAAATACCAATGAACATCTGCGCGCGAATACAATTGTTCAGACACGCGAAGATCGCTTTATAGAAAAAGTTTCAAAAGAATATCCGGCGCATCAAGTACACAAAAGTGCTCCGATAATGCACCGCATTCGTTCAGTGAAGCACTCAATAGAAATTGATTTGATGCAGCGCGCCTGTGATATCACGAAGGCGGGTATTAATCGCGTGCTAGGTTTCATTCAGCCCGGTGTTTGGGAGTATGAAATTGAAGCTGAGTTGATTCATGAATTTGTTCGAAATCGTTCACGTGGGTTTGCATATACACCGATTGTTGCTTCAGGTAAAAATGCTTGTGTTTTGCATTATATAGAGAATAATGCGCAGTGCCATGATGGCGATGTTATTTTAATGGACGTTGGTGCAGAGTATGCGAATTACGCATCTGACCTTACGCGTTCTATACCGGTGAATGGTCGCTTTACTGAACGACAACGTGCGGTTTACGACGCTGTGCTTCATGTTAAGAAAGAGGCAGAAAAATTATTGGTGCCGGGAACAATGTTAAAGGAATACCACAAAGAGGTTGGACATCTCATGGAAGCAGAATTACTGAAGCTAAAGCTTATTGATCAAACGGATATCAAGAACCAGAATCCAGATTGGCCAGCTTATAAGAAGTATTTCATGCATGGAACGTCTCATTTTATAGGTCTAGATACTCACGACGTCGGATTATGGAACGAACCAATTCAAGCAGGCATGGTATTCACGTGCGAACCAGGGATTTATATTCCAGAAGAGGATTTAGGAATTCGTCTGGAAGATGATTTGGTAGTCCAGGCATCCGGAGCTCCGTTCAATTTAATGGGGGAAATCCCATTGGAGGCTGAGGAGATCGAAGATATTATGAATGGCTAGGATGATGTCAAAGCTTTTGAATTACAGGGTGGTCGGAGAAGGTCACCCTGTCGTTTTCTTACACGGATTTCTGGAGTCGGTATCCATGTGGAAATATCTGGATTTATCAGGGTTTAAGCAGGTGCTCATTGATTTACCCGGTCATGGTGGTTCGAAACATTGCAAGGATGAAATATCCATGGCTGAAGCTGCAGAACTTGTAAAAGAAGTCCTCGACTCATTGGATATAAAGGAGTATGATTTGGTCGGACATTCTATGGGAGGTTATGTAGGATTGGAACTCGTGCAAATGGATGAACGCTGCCAAAAGTTAGTGCTGTTGAATTCCAACTTCTGGGCTGATGACCGTAATAAGCAGAGGGACCGAAATAGAGTTGCACGGATTGTTGCTGCAAACAAAATGATATTTCTCTATGAAGCCATCCCAAATCTTTTTCTTGATCCAGAATCTTATGATAAAGAAATCAAAGTTATGATTGAGGAGGCAGAGTCAATTGATTCGGTGGTAGTTGCGAATGCTTCTATTTCAATGAGTAAGCGAAAGGATTTATCTGATGTGGTAAGAAAAGAGCATAAGCGAATTCTGGTCATTCAAGGTGATCAAGATGCCGTTGTTTCAACTGCGAAAATGCGCCAAAGTAAAGAGGATTTAGGGTTCCACTATCTGGAGATTCCCTCATGTGGACACATGGCGCACATCGAAAAACCGGAAACAGTCGAAGAAGCACTACGCAACTTTCTGAAATAAAAAAACGGAAACTGTTAGTTTCCGTTGTCATTGAAAATCCAGATATACTGGGGGGTAGAAAGTAATTGTGCATTCATAGACAGTGAGTTTTAATCAAATATCTTCAACCAAGATAAGGACTTCTTCTTGTTAAATTTTGAAAAAAACTTAAACGGGTCATGGGATTTAGTAAACTGTCTAAATTTAGAATTTAAGTGACATTTTAAATCTGGCAAGCGAAGCTATTCGCCAAATCAATGTGGTATAAATCTGTATATTAGAATAAATGAAGTAAAACTAAACACTGCAAGAATATGAAATTACGAGCCCTAGTTGTTGACGATGAAGAGTTTGCGCGAAAGAATTTAACTATGATGCTTGAGGAATATTGTCCTGAAATTGAGGTTATTGGTCAGGCATCAAGAAAAGAGCAAGCAAAAGCAATTATTGAATCATCAAGTCCAGATGTGGTATTTCTGGATATTCGTATGCCATCTGGAGCGGAAGGGTTTGAACTTTTGGAGGAAATTGAGAACAAGGATTTTCTCGTAGTGTTCGTTACTGCGTTTAAAGATTATGCGATTCGCGCCTTTAATGCCAGTGCAGTCTATTACATTTTAAAACCGATTGATGTAGAAGAGTTGAAAATCGCAGTAAGCAGATTAGTGGAAACTCGTGAAATGTATCAAAAAGAACCGGAGAATTATTCTACTTACTTTGACTCTCTTAAGGATTTGTCACGTAATCTACTTCAGAACAAACAAAGCGGTCGTATTGCGATAAGCCATACAAAAGGCCTTAAAATAGTAGAGGATAGCACAATTACTCATTTGGAGGCGAGTGGTAATTGCACCACACTTTATTTTAATGACGGAACGCGATATTTAGATACGCGAACACTCAAAACCTATGAGGCACTATTAAATCCGGAGAAATTTTGTCGGGTGCATAAATCGCATATCATCAATCTGGACATCATGAAAGAATATGTAAATGAAGATGGTCATTTTGCAATTCTAGAAGGAAATATTAGAGTGCCAGTTGCTAGGAATCGTGTAACTGAGTTTGTTAAAATGCTTAAAGAGTCCTGAATGCTAAGGATACTTCTTGTACTATTTTTTGGAGTCGTTGGTGTTTCTGCACTTTCACAGAAGTATCCAATGGTAAAATATGGGACTGAACAAGGCCTTCCACAATCTCAGGTAACGGACTTTGCACAAGATGACAAGGGTTATTTGTGGATATCAACGTTGGGGGGATTGGCCCGATTCAATGGTACAAAGTTTATTACTTATTCATCCAATGATGGTCTATTAAACAACCGTGTTACTGCCCTCGAATATTTTGATGGTACACTTTGGGTTGGGCATGATGGTGGTATTGCATTCATGGATAACAATGCGTTTCGTAGCATTGAATTTCAAGGTGATGGGAATGATCGATCCAGAAAGGTGTCCAAGATCATTAAGTTCAAGAATAAAGTTATTGTTTGCTCCATTGGTGGAGGGTTATTCGAAAAGAAGGGGGATCAACTCGTTAAAATTCCGCTTGCTAATGAAAATTATGAGCGCATTCGAGGGGCTCATGTGTATGATGGTAAATTGTATCTGGCAACGCGAGATGGTATTCTTGTTTCGCAAGACGCGCGCAATTTTGGACAGTTAGAAGAATTTGGAGATGTCAGCTTTTCAGGAGTAACTGGAAGTAAGAACGAGATGATTTTTTCTTCGTTCAGCAATGGTGTGTATATCAAGAATATGCAAACGGGTGAACTGCGCCATTTCGATGCTGCATCGCTCAAATATAACGTCAATGGATGTTTTGTTGATCGCGATAATGGAATTTGGTTGAGCTCAAATTTTGGTGTTGTCCATATTACGCCTAATCGACGCTTACAATTCTTCGATGAAAGCAATGGCTTGCCGAATAATACGATTAGCGGCTTTTACCATGATGATGCAGATAATATTTGGATAGGTTCTTCCGGGAAGGGCATGTTCCGTTTTCCGAGTTCCGACTTTAAGTATTACGATCAATCCACGGGATTTCCTTCTGATTTGTATTTAGGTGGTTTTCAGGATAGGCGCGGTGATTACTACTTTTCTACATATGATGCCGGAGTTTTTAAACGTTCAAAAGAAGGAGAGACTGCCAGTATTCTTGATCAAAAAGTGGCCATTTGGGCATCACTTGGTGATTTAGATGGAAAGCATTGGTTCGGCGCAACTGGTTTTTTGGCTGAAGTCGACATGAATGGAGATGTCACGCTTCATACAGACAAAGAGAATGAAAATATCCCTGGATGGAAGATTACGGCACTTTGTAGGATTGATGGATCAAGTATGTATGTCGGGGGAAATGGCGGTGTTGCCCTATATCGTAATGGAGAATTCGAAAAACTCAGTGGGAAAAATAATGACCTTGGCACCGTACGTGACTTTGAGATTCTCAATGGAGAAGTTTATTGCGCAACCAACTTAGGACTTTTCGTCTATCGTAACGGAAAATTCAGCATTGTTGGGGATGTAAAGTCAGTGGTTTATAACCTCGAGAAAGATACGTACAATGCACTTTGGTACGGAACGGAAGAAGGGTTATTCCGGATGGTGGATGAAAAATCTGAGCAGGTTGAGTTGCTTGGGGATCCCGCTTCCAATTTCATTGATTTCATGAATTATAAGGATGGAGAAATGTTCATTGGATCAAACAATGGATTATTTGTAATATCCAATTTAGGTGAACCCGCACCGAATATCAAGCGCTATGGTATCTGGGATGGTGTTGTTGATTTGGAGACGAATCTGAATTCCGGTTTTTTTGACAATAAGGGCGATTTTTGGTTTGGAACTGCTTCAGGATTAGTATGGTTTAAACCGGATAATTCCGAAGGTGAAAACGCGCGTCCAAAGGTTAATTTGGTGTCTATTCTCCTGAATTACGAGAGTTTCGATTATAAAGACTTTAGTGATGTTATTAAATCAGATGGATTACCCGGATCGCTTACTTTACCTTTTTCCAAGAACAACATTATTTTCGAACTGGATGCGGTATCACTCGATCACCAAAAAGGCTTGAATTATCAGTTTTGGCTGGAGGGATTGAGTGATGATTGGTCTCCGCTATCAGGTTCTCCAACACTTACATTCACTAGCTTGCCTGCAGGATATTATGTTTTACATGTACGCGCGGTTGATCTTGAAGGCCAATTCTCGGATGAGTTACAGTTTTCATTCACTATTAACGCTCCTTTTTACCGAACATGGTGGTTCATTCTTCTCTGCACAGTCCTTGTTTCAGGAATTCTATTGCTTATTTTTCGCTTGCGTATTCGTCGTATTGCGAACTTAAATGAAAAGGAGAAGCTGGAGTATAAATCGCGTTTGTTGACTTTAGAACAGAAATCAATGAATGCCAGTATGAATCGCCACTTCATTTTTAATTCACTGAATTCGATTCAATATTTCATAAATACACAAGACAAATTATCAGCAAATAAGTACCTGACGAATTTTGCAAAGCTCATTCGAAAGAACCTCGATTCTGCAACTGCTGAAGGAAATGTCATTACGCTGGGAGAGGAGTTGGAACGTTTGGAACTTTATTTGTCGCTTGAATCTATGCGCTTTAAAGATCGGTTTGATTATGAGATTAGTGCGAAAGGGGTGGATACCGAATCGGTTCTTATTCCCCCAATGTTAATGCAGCCATTCATTGAGAACAGTATCATTCATGGAATTCTCCCCAATGAGAAGCGTAAGGGGTTAATTAAAATTGATATTGAGGAGAAAGGGGATTATTTAAATGTTTCCATTGAGGATAATGGAATCGGCATCAATAAAAGCCTTTCAAGCAAGTTGGCAATGGATGGAGATCATAAGTCTCAAGGAATGGAAATCACTTCCAAACGTATCGAATTGATTCAGAAAATAGCTAACAATGGCATTTCTCTGGAAGGTCCAAGTGAAATCAAAGATGAAAACGGTTTAATCAATGGGACATACGTTTTAATCAAAATACCGGTGGTAGATTTGGAAATTTAGGATAAACTCTGTAGTTTAGTGGTAATAATACGCGATGAAAAAAGTTTTATACATAGGTTTGTTCATTATCGGGCTTGTTTTTACAGCATGTCAGAAGCAAGATATTGCTCCGGTAACTAATGAGTCTCAAGAAGTGCCTGAATGGGATTTCAACACAAAAACGCGTACCAATGAGGACGGTGAAAATGGAAAGCCGACCACTGTTGATCCTGGAGGTGATGGAATTGTAGATCCGGAAAAGGAAGAAGAAGAAAACGAAGAAAGTCAGAAAGAATCATAAGGTTCACGCTTGATAAGATACTTTAAAAGTCCTGCTCAGTGAGTGGGACTTTTTTTTATCCGTTCACTAAATAAAATATACACTTCAAATGTTTGTCCAAAAGGGAGTGTGTTCTTTTCCTATCTTAGATACTACTACAAAACTTGCTAATACTTTTATACATGTCTGGGAGAGTAAACGAAGCGCTTTTCGACTTAATTAAGTCGATGTCGAAATCAGAAAAACGCTATTTTAAGCTGATGTCATCACGGCATAAAATAGGTGGAGAAAACAATTATGTTCGCCTTTTTGATTTTATAGATAAGCAAAATGCTTACGACGAAGAAGTATTGCACAAGCACTTTAAAGGAGAAGCTTTTTTAAATCGTTTTTCCATAACAAAGAAAAGGCTATACGATCATATTTTAGCTTCTCTTGATTCTTTTCATGTATCCAATTCTATAGAAGCTCAGTTATACAAACAGCTACATTCTGCAGATATTCTTTTTGAAAAATCGTTATACGACCAATGTCGAAGAATTCTTCGTAGTG
Source organism: Flavobacteriales bacterium UBA6051 (assembly GCA_002427735.1). Classification (GTDB taxonomy): domain Bacteria; phylum Bacteroidota; class Bacteroidia; order Flavobacteriales_D; family Crocinitomicaceae; genus UBA4466. Next base: position 34,378 of record DIYP01000016.1, on the reverse strand, counting down.
CCGAGAAATTGGCTACGAAACATGAAAACTTCGGCATTTTGCTATTGATTTCTAAGAAAAAGAAGCGACTACTGGAAACCAGTGGTTATCTGGAAATTTCTGAAGCGAAAATCAATGAACTGAATCAGCACGAGCAAAAGACATTACAAGCGATTGGTTACTATAATATGATTTGGTCCATTAAAAGTCGTTTGTTTTCACAATTGTCAAAAAAAGGTGTTGCTCGATCGAGTGAAGAGAAGGCAGTTTTTGAAGAAATTTGTTCGGACCTAGTAACAAATGGAAGTCTTGAAGGAGCATCCACAGAAACACGTTACCTTTTTCATCATACGCTAAGCGCTTATTACTACGCCATTGGAGATTCTCAAAATTCATTATTCCATTTGCAAAAGAACCTTGATCTTTTCGATACGCCTGGAGGTAAGCAAATGATTGAGCCCAATAAGAAGATTTCAGCTTACACAAATGCGGTGTACGTATTAGACAAAATGGGGAATAACAAAGATTCGCAGGTTTATTTATCAAAACTGAAAACCTTAGCTAACGGGGTTGACTCCAACGAGGACTTGTCCATTAAACTTTTCTCCAGCATTAGTAGCATTGAGTTCAGCATGTGCATCAGACGTGGTGATTTTGATGGTGGAAGGAAAATAGCTGAAGAAGTAGAGCGAAATTTAGCCGCATATGGAGATAAAATTGTCCCTATTCGAAGAGCCTTTCTGGAATTCAAGATGGCGGTAGCATACATGGGGCTTGGACAATACAGTACTGCATTAAAATGGGTAAATCATATTTTGAATAGTTCAGATCTCGATAAAACGGAAGATATTATCGGATTTACACAGTTGCTTGACTTATTGATTCATATTGAGTTGAACCATGATAAGTTATTACCATATTCTCTTAAAAGTGCACAACGTTTCTTCCGTACACGAAATCGTCTTTACAGTTTTGAAAAAGTGTTCTTACAGTTCATTGGTAAACTAATCAAATGCGAGGACCGATTTGAGGTAGAGGATCTGTGGGAAGAACTATACAATGAACTATCAACATTGACAGATGACAATTTCGAAAGTGTTGCACTTGAGTACTTCGATTTCAGAGCATGGGCTGAATCAAAACTTAAGAACAAATCTTTCGATACAGTAGTCCGAGAAAAATACTACCAGCGAATTAGAACAGCTTGCTAATCATTTGAAATGATTCCAGCCTTGAGCGCTGAGTTCTATGGCTGAGCCATTCTTATCTATGAAGTAGATTCCATCATTCTTGTCTGTTATATGCCCTATTACAGTCATATGTGGATTACCTTTTATCTTGTCGTAGTCTTCCTGACGAACAGTAAAAAGCAATTCATAATCTTCACCACCATTTAAAGCACATGTCGCTGGATCAAGATTAAAGTCGATTGCGGTCATAGAGGTTTTTCCATCGATTGGAATTTTCTCATCGTACACATGACAACCTACTCCGCTTGCTGTACAGATATGCATTATTTCTGAGGCCAATCCATCCGAAATATCGATCATTGAGGTTGGAACAACGTTTAATTGCTTTAAAAAACCAACGACGTCAACACGCGCCTCTGGCTTGAGCTGACGACCAATGATATAATCGTGACCGTCTAAATCAGGTTGAATATCCGGACTAGCTTCGAATACTTGTTTTTCACGTTCAAGCACTTGTAGGCCCATGTACGCTGCTCCCAAATCTCCAGTACTCACAAGTAAGTCGTTTTCCTTCGCTCCAGAACGGTAGGTTATTTCTTCTTTTTTTGCACGTCCAATTGCTGTTATACTAATCGTAAGGCCAGATAATGAAGAACTTGTGTCGCCGCCGATAAGGTCAACATTATATGTTTTACAAGCAGCGTGAATTCCATCGTATAACTCTTCGAGTGCTTCAATTGGAAAACGATTCGAAACAGCAATGGAAACAGTGATTTGTTCCGCTACTCCGTTCATGGCGCAGATATCTGATACATTTGAAGCGACAGCTTTGTATCCTAAGTGTTTGAGAGGCATGTACATTAAGTTAAAATGTACACCTTCAATGAGCATGTCAGTTGAAATGAGCTGAGATTCACTTTCGGATAGTGCTACAACCGCAGCGTCGTCACCTATGCCAAATTGTGTAGATGAATTCAAGGTTTCAAAATTCTTAGTCAAATGGTCTATCAAACCAAATTCCCCAAGTGTATCCAGTTCTGTTCGTTTGTCGCTCATCACTTAAATTTTGGCAAAGCTATTCAAAAAGAAAAGGTAGAGCAACACTCTACCTTTCAATTTTAGATTATATAAAATAATTATGGTTCCACTTGAAGTGTCACATTTGTTGGACGATAACGCGTTCGAATAAGTCCACCTTCTGAAGTTCCTTGTGAAATTGCAACTTCGTTCACGCGATCAAGATATCCAGTTGATGTGCCTTCCGCAAGGTTACTCAACTGATTTATTCCCATGACAATATCGGTTGCTCCATCTCCTGTAGCGAAGAAAAGTGCATCTTGTCCCCAGGTCCATGTTCCAATGAAGAAGTTTGCGCGTTCGTTTGCCGAAAGAGGATCACCGGTCCAGGCCAAGGTATTTGCCTGAGATTTTACGATAGTGTCAAAACCAGCCGGGTAATCAAATGTTGTCATCGTTGGAGTTGAATTCGTAAATACCGTACCCTCTGTATTCGTATATTCAAAGGTGCCAGACGTAACAAGTCCAGCATATTCTTTCGCATGACCACTGTAGGCAAGGCTGTATGGTAAAGCATCTCCATTAAAGGTAATGGCTGCAGGGTCTGTCACTTCTAATAATGTTCCTGTCGGAGTACCAAAGCGGAAACGCGCAATAGCAACAGTTTTATCAGTATTCGCATTATAGAACAATTCGTAAACCGTGTAAATTTTGTCCTGGTTTACATCGGAAGAGTCTTCTTTCTGACAAGAAGTGAAAGCCAATGGCAATGAAAGAGTCAATATTCCAAGAAAGAGGATTTTTTTCATAGTCGTTTTTATTCAATGATTAGTAACTGCAAAGATACTACGAAAAACCTTGCCAGAAAAATTGAAACCTAGTTTGATACGCTTAGGGCGCTGATTATCAGTTGAAATGAATATTTAGAGAACGACTTGAATTGATGTTCTTTCTTGCTTCTTCATCTAACTTTCGGTAGTGAAAAAGGGTCACTTCCGTTTTCTCATCAGATTTATTAAAAATGTCAATTTTTGAGAGGGATCCATCATCATTGTAGTGGTAAATAAATTTTACTGAAAGACTTCCATCCGGTAAGTAGTTTTCTTGGGAGACTAGCTGGCCCATTTCACTGTAAGTATACTTCTCTTCCTTTTCTCCGAAAGTATCATGTGGTTCTCGTTTAGATATCGTTTTCCTACTTATAAGGTATCCATCAGAATTATATTGATAAATATATCCCCAAAGAGAGTCTCCGGAACTTTCATTAAAACTTTCATACATAAGGTTTCCATCTTCTGTGTAGCTATATGAATGATAGGAACCTCGTCGTTCTCTATAATCTTCCGTTTTGTTAGCGGTTAAAACGCGTTGAACAGAATAATAAACGGCACTGTCTAATAGATCGTTCGAGTAATAGAATTTTTTCGAGCTAAGCTCACCACTTGTCAGTCGGAAAGAAGCGCTTTCTCTCAATAGGTTGTTCTCATACTCATAAGCCATTATAGAGATTAGACTGGAGTCTGTTTTATACATGTATTTTCGTTCAATTCGTTTAACAGAATCAAGGAGAAAAATAGTAGTTCTGGGAGTTGTCTCCTTATAAGAACTCGTCACAATAATTGCATTCGAAGAATCAGGAACAGAGGTGATCGGAAAATTTGATATGATGAAATAAGGATTTTTTACATCATTCTGAGAAGATGCATAAAAAACGAGCAACAACGTGATCAGCGTGCATGAGTATTTCATTTACGAAAGATATTGAATTAATCAAAGATTGAAGAGTTCAGTCCATTTTAATTATTTAATTTCAAGGTCACATGAAATTTAGTGAACTTAACCTCAACGAAAGTCTGTTAGAAGCACTTTCTTACATGAACTTCGTGGATGCCACACCGATTCAGGAACAAGCTATTCCAATAATATTAGAAAACCGCGACTTAATCGCATGTGCCCAAACTGGAACTGGAAAAACGGGAGCTTTTGTACTTCCTACTCTCAATCAACTGATTGGAAAAACAGATACGCACATTGATACACTTATTATTGTTCCAACACGAGAGCTGGCAGTTCAAATTGAGCAACAAATTCAGGGCTTGTCTTACTTCATTTCTGTTGGGTCGAAGGCGATTTACGGAGGGGGTGACAGTAAGGACTGGACATTACAGAAAGAAGCTCTGACGCAAGGAACGGATATTATTGTTGCTACACCTGGCAAACTTCTTTCACACCTGAAACTGGGGTATGTAAATTTCAAACATGTTAAACGACTTATCCTTGATGAGGCAGATCGAATGCTGGATATGGGGTTTATTGATGATCTGAAAACGATCATTTCTTATTTGCCCAAGGAGCGGCAGACCCTCATGTTTAGTGCAACAATGCCGCCAAATATTTCTCAGCTGGCAAAACGGATCATGAAGAATCCCGCGGAAATAGCGTTGTCCATTTCTAAACCAGCAGAAGGTGTCGATCAAAAAGTCTATTTAGCTTTTGATGAGCAAAAAACAAATGTCTTGATTCATTTATTGAATGAACGAAAGAATTATGATAGCATCATTGTTTTTACTTCTGCCAAGGCAAAAGTTTCAGAAATTGTGCGTGCCCTGAATCGATCAGGATTCAAAGCTAAAGGGATGTCCTCTAATTTGGAGCAGGAACGAAGAGAAGAAGTATTGAGAGGTTTCCGGTCTAAGCGTATTCGTATTCTTGTGGCTACTGATGTCATGAGTCGTGGAATTGATATCAAGGAGATTAATATGGTAATCAACTTTGATGTACCACATGATGCTGAAGACTATGTGCACCGCGTTGGTCGCACTGCACGGGCAAATACAAAAGGTGAAGCGGTGACACTAGTGAACCCAAAAGACATGCATAAGTTCGCAAAAATCGAACGTCTGATAGGGTCATCCATTACGAAGAATCAACCTCCTGAAGAAATCGGAGAAGGTCCGGAATGGCGTGAAAGTAAACCGCGGCCTAAAAACAAGCGACGGCGTTATAACAATAAAAATAAGCGCCGGAATTTTAAAAAGAAAGGTGAGGGACATAAAGGGAATCAGCAAAAGGGGAAATAAGTTTATTTCCCTTCTTGTTATTCTATTGATGATCGAATCTAGCTCGTTACAATATATGCTGGGGAGTGCGTTTCGTGAGATCTTCAAGTACATTGAATAATCCCTATATTTAACTGAAAATCTTAAGATAACCACTTCTATGAAAGCATCCTTTAAAGACAAGCTCAGATACCGTTTTGAAAAATACCTGAATAAGGGTGGGTCTTCCATCTTTGTGAGTTTATTCGTGGTGTTCATGGTGCTGTTTCTGCTCATGATTTTGATTCGTTGGGTTCTTTTGTTGATATGGCCGGATTTATCTTACACAGACAGTTTTCTGGATGATATCTGGATGACATGGTTGCAGATGACCGATCCTGGGAATATGAATCAGGATAATATTTCACCGACCTGGTTAAAGATAACAACGGTTATGTCAGGGGTGCTTGGGGTGATTATTCTTTCCATGCTAATTGCCTTTATTACAACCGCGCTGGAAAAAGTGTTCTATAATTTCAGAAAGGGAAGGGGTAAAGTCATTGAGGAAGATTTTACGCTGATCCTGGGCTGGAATGAGCGTGTTGTGGATATCATTCGAGAGCTTATTCTTGCGAATGAGAGTGAAAAGTACGGTGCAGTCGTGATTTTATCGAATGAGGATAAAGAAGAAATGGACGACCTTATTACAAAGCGGATTCCAGATACACTGACGACAAGGATTATCACTACAACAGGTGATTACGCTAATATCAATGAATTAAAGCGTGTCAATATTGAACATGCTCGGTCAGTAATATTATTGGCTAGTTGTTCTGAGAGTGCACCAGATGAGGAGAAAGTATATTCCGATGTTCAATCGGTAAAATCGATCATGGCCATTATTTCATGCCAAGGAGGGACAAATAAGCTACCGATTATAACTGAAATTTTTAATGAGGATAAGATTGAACTAATCAGCTATTTCAATGATGAAAATATTATCGCACTCAACTCGTGGGAGATTATGGGGAAACTGCTGGTTCAGACATCATTAACAAGTGGACTGGAAATGGTGTATAATGAAATACTTTCTTTTGATGGATGTGAAATCTACTTCTATGAAGCGAATTGGAACAAAGTAAGCTTTGGAGAATTGCCATTCCATTTTAAAGATGGTGTTCCGCTTGGGGTGTACAATGATGAAGACGGAATGACCTTAAGACCAGGGAAAGACTATCAAATGAAGGATGATGATCAAATCATCATTATGGCAGAAGATGATTCCACCATCCATTATGAATCTGGTAAGGTTTTTCAACCAGGTGATCTGAAGCTTGTTAATAGTAAATTGGAGCAAACACAACGTTCTGTCTTGATTTTGGGCTGGCATGATGTTGCCGAGATTTTCATTAGTGAGTCTGCTGACTATTTAACAGAAGGTTCTATTTTCAATATTTATTTCAATGACCCCACGCCAGAACTCAAGGAGCGAGTTCAGGAATTAAAAGATGAGTTTTCTGACTTTGAAATAAATCTAACCGACTCGAACCCATTGGAATTGGACAGTCTGATAGCGACAAATCCTTTTGAGCACGATAATATTGTTATTCTCTCTCAAGAGTTTAATGAGCAAAGTGCAGACAAGATTGATTCGGATACATTGATTATCCTTCTATTGCTGCGTAAGATTAAATCAAAACTTGGAGCTACAAAAACGAAAATCATAACGCAGGTTTTGAATTCCGACAACCAGGAAATTATTACACAAACAGATGTCGATGACTTCATTATTAGTAATAAGTTGATTACAATGATTTTGGCGCAATTGAGCGAAGAGCCATTGATCATGAAGTTTTATGAAGATATCTTCTCTGAAGATGGTAGTGAGATTTATGTTAAATCTGTCGGGCTCTACTTAGATAAGTTCCCTGTACAAACAACCTTTGGAAACCTTATTGGTCTGGCTGACCAACGTGATGAAATATGCCTTGGGGTTCGAAAAGGTAGTCTAAGTAAAGACCCGTCCCGAAACTTTGGAGTTACGCTCAACTTGGATAAAGATGCTGAGGTAACGCTGGAGGAAGGGGACTTTTTAGTTGTTCTTTCGGAAGATGAGCTCTAGTATTTTTTGCGAAGAGCATTCAGAATTGCATTAATAAATTAAGTAAGCTGATAAAAGTCATTTTCTGGAAGAAGCCAACTATCTATTTTTGACTAAAACATTTCAACCAACGCAATGCAGTATCCCTTTTCCGTTTAGGAAAAGGGATTTTTCTTTTTCAGAAGAAAACATCGATAAGGAAACGGGGAGAACGGACTTCTAAACTAAAACTAAAACTGATCAATGAAAATTCCCCCCGCCCCTTATCGAATTCATTTGGCAAGTATACCGTCAGACACTTTGGAAACAATCCACCACTTACCATTAATATTGAGCATGCTGATATAATCTGTCCAAGTCACAATTCCTTTCAATTCAACAATGGCAGTGCAAAGAGCAATATTTCCGTCGGTTTTTATGTCAGAAATAGCGGTGCTAATCGTTAGTTCTTTCCAATCGGGTCCGAAAAACTCAAACATTCCTTCTCGATCTACATGCTGAAATTTTTCATCACCACTATGCCAGGGACTGATCCAGGAGAGGTGAAATTCAGGATGAAAAACGGTTTTTAATATTTCAGGATTTCCTTCTGTATATCCGCGGAAGTAGGTTTCAACTGTTTCTCTTGGTGATGATTGCCCAAAAGTGAAGATGGGGCCAATGATAAATATTAAAAGAAGTTTTTTCATAATAACTATTGTTGTGTGCCTGATATGTAGTCGATCAAATCCAGTTTGTCTCCGGCATGTGTTAGATGATTAATGATTCGATCTCTTAAAGTTTGTGTTAAAGCGATTTCGGCAAGTAGCAGTTGGTTTTGCGAGTTTCTAACCTCAGAAATGTTAATCTTTCCAGCCTCATAACGCATTTCTATTTTTTCAAATGCGCTGCGAGAGGCTTGAGCAATGGATAATCTACTATCGTAAGTGCTAAGCAGGTGTTTAGACGTTCGATCTAAGTGATTTAATTCTGCTTGTTTTTGCATTCGTTGTCTGCTCAGTTGAAGGGATAAATTTTCGGCAGTCAACCCTTGAATACGAGATTGGTGGATGGCATTTTTGACTTGCCCTAGGCTATAAGAAACACCTAATCCATACGTTGGACCGAACGCTTTGTTTTGAGCAAAAATTCCGTTTTGAAAACGTTGATCAGATAGACTGTAACCTCCAAAGAAGCTAATCGATGGAAAAAGATTGAAAAAAGTAGATCGTTTTAAGTTGATTGACTGCTTTAGCTGAAACTCCAAACGCAGAAGATCCATTGAGCTTGATGGAACGTGCTCTTCTTTTGAGGGTAAATGCAAAATAGTACTTTCAAGACTTTCAAAACTCAATTCAGAACTAATGGGAAGTCCAAGAAGAATTGAAAATGATTCTTTAAGTTGAGCGAATGCCAATGAAGCTTCTTGAAATGCAATTTTATCATTTTCAAGGTTGATATTGGCCATTAGAAAGGAGGCGCTGTCTCCTGCTCCGCTTGTTAGGTTTGTTGAGGCAATTTGCAGCAATCTTTTTGAATCTTCAACGCGTTTGTATAGTTGTTCAACCGTTAGTTCGCTGAGTATACAATTGGTATAGAGGTCTGCTACTTGAAGTACGAGAGCATTTTTTTGTTGTATGGTTTCTAGTTTTTGATCTTTCGTATCATAATGAGCTGCGCGAACTGCGTAAATGCTTCTTCCAAGCCCTGTAACATCAATACTAGCGGTGGCTGATCCAGATAGCAATGTTGAGCGAGCATTGAGAATTGTGCTAGTAGGTAAAATATTATCTATGTATGAAATAGAACTGTTTTGAATGAATTGATTGTAGCTACCACTTGCAGATAAGCTGGGCAGTAGCCCGGTCTGTTGAATACGCTTGTTTAAACGACTAATTAACTCGAGGTTCTCCAGAGAAGTCACGTTGATGTCGCACCTAACCATATTTTGGACACAAGCCTCCAAGGAAAGCTGACGGGAAACTTGCGCATGCACCTTAAATAAAACTGATGACATCAGAATGGAAATCAAGAAGAAACCCCGAGTATAATATGTTGTCGTTCTAATCATTCTTCGCGAATAGAATCGATTGGATTTTGACGTGAAATACGCCAGCTGTGATAGGCGACTGCAAGAAGCGAAAGTCCTATCCCAAGCAATAAGCTGATTACTAAACTCCCAATATTAAGAGGACTTTGATAAGCATAGTCTTCCAGCCATCGTAACCATAAATAATAGGCGATTGGCGTCGAGATAATAAATGCCACTCCTAAAAGCATAAAGAAGTCTTTTGCGATGATCCAAGATATCTGTCGCGTAGAAGCTCCTAATACTTTACGTATTCCGATTTCTTTTGTACGCGATTGGATACTATAGCTCAAAAGCGAGAATAGTCCGAGACATGCCAATAAAATCGAAACGATGGCGAAGTATGAGAATACGCGATACATTTGTATTTCTTCCGCATAATTGGTCTCAAGATCTTCATCGAAGAAACTATAGTTAAAGTCATGTGATGGTAAAAGCTTGGACCAACTACTTTCTAAGGCGTCAAGTGTTTTTGAGTAGTCACCAGCAGCCAGGCGTATAGAAAGTCCGTTTCCTCCGGCAGGATTGTAACATAGAATGAGTGGCTCGAGCGGATTGTGTAGGGACATAAAGTGAAAATCGTTGATTAGACCGATTACTTTGCCGTCATTTTGGGCCTGATTATTATCCAGTAATCCCCATTGCACACGTTTGTCTAGAGGTTCATTCCCCCATCCAAATTGTTTCGCTGCAGTTTCGTTCACTATAAAGGCGACGGCATCTGTAGGGATCTCAGGAGAGAAGTTGCGACCTTGTAACATTTTAAGGTTGAGAACTTCAATAAAGTGCTCGTCAACAAAAGTTGTCTTAACGGTTTTTTCAGTCAACTGACCATCCATTTCTACACGGAACATCAATTCGCCGGGGCCTCCCGTAGGAAGAGCACTTCTGGAAAAAGAAGCAATTTTCGGATTCCCTTTTAACTCTTCGATCCAGGGGGCAATTATTTTTCTTGCGGTGGTGTCGGATGGTAAGTTCAATGATATAAGATTTTCACGATCAAACCCAAGATTCTTCTCTTGTATGTAGTTCATTTGATCGCCAATCAAAGACGTGCCTGCAATCATGAAAAGTGAGAAGAGGAATTGCAACATGATTAAACTTTTGCGAAGTATTCCAACTCTTCCATTTCCTGATTTTTGACCAGCAAGAATTGTCACAGGATGAGCCGACGAGAGAACGAAAGCTGGATATGCTCCTGCAACGCCACCAATCAGAATAAAGATGCCGATTAGCGAGAATAGAATTCCAGGTTCAAGGATGTCCAGTATCGCTACGTTTTTAGCACTGAGATCATTGAACTGATCAATAAATAATTCTGTGAGCGCGAGTCCAAGTATGATAGAAACAAATGTGATGACAAAAGACTCCATCAAAAATTGAACGATGAGCGATTTTCTTGTGGCTCCAAGTGTTTTACGAATACCAACTTCTTTCGATCGCTTGCTTTGCTGTGCCAACGTAAGGTTGATAAAATTGAAAGAAGCTATCAGTAAGAGAAAAATGGCGAGAACAGCGAAGATGTATATGTTCGACATTCTGCCTTTAGGTAGGTCGTATTCCAAACCATGATCAAAGTGGACTTCTTTGAGAGGTGTAATGTGATAATCATGACTAGCTGTCGTTCCATTTGCCTCACCCCAAGGCAATACATATTTTTCGTTGACCTCATCCAGCTTTTTAGCAAAATCTTTTGTATCAATTGGTTTATTCGTTAGAATGTAGGAATGAAAAGCAATTCTGAACCAGTCTTGATTAAACGTTTGATGAAATCCTTGAGGCAACGTGCTGATAGAAATGAGCCCATTAATTGGTATTTCTGAGTTGCTCGGAGGATTAGCAATTACACCTGTAACGGATAAAATGGAGTTGTTCGTTCTGAATTCTTCTCCCACGACATCCGTGCGACCGAATAAACGTTCTGCTAGTTGCTCCGTTAAAACAATCGAATTTGGAGCCGCCAGTGCAGTGGTTGGATCCCCAATAATCATGTCATAGGTAAACACCTCAAAGACTGTACTGTCTGTAATCCAGAGGTTATCTATGTTAAAAATTTCATTGTTAACTTCAATTTCATTTTCTTGTTGGCCGCCAAAAAAACGCGCGTACGACTTCACCTCTGGATAGTCTTTAAGTAAAGTTGGTGCCAGTGCATAGTTAGTGACGGCGACATCCATTTCACCATTCATATCCAACGTAGTGGTCAAGCGGTAGATGCGATCATTTTTCTCATGATGACTATCGTAGGAGAGCTCATCGTGAATATAAAGGGCTATGAGTGTGCTTGCCGAAATTCCAACGGCAAGACCAAAGATGTTAATGAAGGTGTATACCTTATTATTCTTTAGATTCTTCCACAGTATTTTAAGATTGTTCAATAACATAACAGGTTAGTTAAAAGTGAAAGACTTACAGGATAGAGGGTTCCAGATCGCTGGATTGAAGTAATTTTCCATCGTATAGTTCAATAATTCTCTTGGAATATTTGGCGTCATTTTTCGAGTGTGTCACCATTACGATGGTTGTTCCTGATTCGTTCAGAGAACAGAGAATGTCCAGTACTTCTTTTCCGAAATGTGAGTCAAGATTTCCCGTCGGCTCATCTGCCAACACAAGTTTAGGTTCTGTCACTACAGCGCGAGATACTGCCACTCTTTGCTGCTGACCTCCCGAAAGTTGAGATGGGTAGTGCTTTGCTCTATGGGCGATTCCCATTTTTTCCAATACGGCTTCTACTTTCGCCTTGCGTTCAGCTTTGGAAATGTTGAGGTATTGTAGAGGCAGGGCAACATTATCAAAAACGGATAATTCATCAATAAGATTGAAATTTTGAAAAATGAACCCTATGCTTGACTTTCTCAATGCAGTGCGTTCGGCTTCAGAAAGACCTGTAACATTGGTTTCATTGAATTTATATTCACCATTATTTGGCTTATCAAGCATTCCAATAATGTTCAGCAGTGTTGACTTTCCACAGCCCGAGGTACCCATTATGGAAACAAATTCTCCCTCATTGATAGTAAGACTAAGGTCGTTCAGGGCGGTTGTTTCAATATCCGATGTTCGGTACTTTTTTGTGATGTTCTGTAACTCTATCATGGTCGTTTGTTTTCGTTATTTATCTGTTTGTTCTATGGTTATTCGGTCTTCATCTTTGAAATGATCGTAGGAGGAAATAATGATTTGCTCTCCCTCTTCCAAGCCGTCGGTTACTTCGTAGTAGTCTGGGTTCTGCTTGCCAATAGAAACGGCGCGCTTTGTTGCATATGTTCCATCCTCTGAAACGACATACACGTAATTACCGCCACTGGTTTGGTAATGAGGACCTCGAGGAATCATGTTGGCTTTCGTTTGGGCGCTGATCATTATTTTTACTTGAAAGCTTTGTCCACGACGAATACCCTCCGGAATGGAATCTGTAAATGAAAGCATCACTTCGAACTGGCCATTTTCCACAAGTGTCTGAACCTTGTCAATTTGCAGTTCAAATAGTTTTTTCTCGTATTCAATTGTAGCTAGTTGTCCAGTGGCAACGCGGTTCAAATAGTGCTGATCTACCAAAGCTCTTATTTTAAATTTGCCAGGAACATCAATTCTACCAATGGACGCATTTCGCTGTAAGACTTGTCCCACCTCTAAGTCAAAAGCATTGAGTTGTCCACCTAATGGGGCTTTTACACTCATTTCATCGATCGTCGAACGAATCATTTCAAGATTACGCTCCATCAATGCAATAGATGCGTCAATTCGCTTGAATTGAACTTGCTGGTATCGACGGTCCTGTTGTAATCTTTTTGCGAAAGTTGCTGTACGCCGCGAAAGGTATTCATATTCGTCTCTACTTGTCATGTAATCGTTTCGCGCGATCCCATTTGTGGCATAAAGAGAACTATCACTAATAAATTTGCGCTGCGCACCCGCAGTTGTTTTAACGACATCATCCAGTTGGTCTTGTACAGAACGAATATTTTGCTCCAGGGCAATTCGAGTATTTCGAAGATTGTTTATTTGTTCGACTATTTGTGTTTCGCGCTGCATGTAGTCTAAAATCAATGATTCGTTTTGCAGTGTCACCAAAACGTCTCCGGCTTTTACTATTTGACCTTCTTCTGTTTTTATTTCTAAAATTGTTCCTCCTTCTTTGGCATCGATGAGAACACTTTTTTCCGGTTCAACAGTACCGTTCGCAACAATAATTTCCTGAAAGTCGCCAAACCGAACCTCTCCGAAACGAAGTGTTTCCGAAGATAACACCACACCACGAGGAATGGCCAGCCAGATAATGAGGCAGATCACCATTAGCAAGCCACCAGCGCTGATCAGTTTCCACTGGTGTTTTTGAAGCCAGGGTTGTTCAATTTGTTTGTCCAAGCTAATTTTTTTGCTTCAGTCATTTCGGAAAATTGTGCCAAAAAGCAAAAAGCCTTGATAGTCGGGCGTTTCCGAGTTTTTATTTAAATAAATATCATATATTAGTGTTCGAAAACGAACAGTTAACGTTCGAAAACGAACGGTTTTATGTATAAAAAACAGGAGAAACGAATACTAGTTTTGGATGACGATCGAGCAATTCTGGCTTCGTTGCGTATGCTACTTGAGGCGGAATATGAATCAGTTGTTACCTGCCAATCAATCAATGAAGCTAAGCAGTGCTTATTGGAGGACACCTTTGATCTATTGTTAATGGATATGAACTACAGTCATGGTTCTACGGATGGAAACGAAGGGCTTCAGTTAATAGGTGATTTGAAACAAATATATCCAAGTTTACCTATTGTGGTGATGACGGCCTTTGGAGAATTATCCCTTGCCGTACAAAGTGTGAAGGCTGGGGCGGCTGAGTTTATTCAAAAACCCTGGTCGAATAATCGTTTATTACTGACACTCGAAAATGTGTTAAAGTATGAATTACAGAGTAAAGAACTGGAAAGATTTAAATCAAATGTGAGAACAACTACAGCGGATGTTGATGATGATCGATTAGGCATGATTGGAGAGTCGAACGCGCTAAAATTGGTGCGTGAGAAGATTCGAAAAATCGGAAGTACTGATGCGAACGTTCTTATACTCGGTGAGAATGGAACAGGAAAGGAGTTAGTAGCGAAGGCTATCCATAAACAATCACATCGCAGCAATGAAGCTTTTGTGAAGATCGATTTAGGAACAATTCATCACCAACTTTTTGAAAGCGAACTTTTTGGAGCAAAAAAAGGAGCATACACTGGATTGTCTTCCGATAAAGTAGGTCGTATCTCAATGGCAGATAAGGGAACGCTGTTTTTAGATGAATTGGGAAACTTGGAACATCCAATGCAGTCCAAATTACTCTCCACCTTGCAAAATAGAGAAGTAATACGTGTTGGAGATGTTCGTCCCGAAAAGGTAGATGTCCGTCTGGTTTCCGCGACTAATCTTCCCATGCAGCAATTATTGAATGAAGAAGTATTTCGACAAGATTTACTTTACCGCGTGAACACTATAGAAATCCATTTACCTCCTTTGAGGGAGCGCTCCGATGATATTGAATTGCTTCTTGAGCATTTTATGGAACGTTTTCAGCGGAAGTATAACCTGGGAAGCTTGCGCTATTCCAGTGATTCGCTCAAGGCAGCGAAGACTTATCAATGGCCAGGTAACGTGCGGGAGCTGGAGCATGCTGTAGAACGTGCAGTTTTACTTTGTGATCGTGGAGTGGTGAGACCTCATGACCTGCTCTCATCGAGAAGGCAGCTGATTACTAAAGCTGATTTGGTCGAAACATCTGGAGGTCTTAACCTGGAGGAGATGGAGAAAAAATTGATTTCGGAAGCTTTAAAAATTAACACGGGAAATATGACGAAGGCTGCTGAGGATTTAGGAATCACGCGAACGGCATTGTATCGGAGAGTGGAAAAATACGGTCTATGAGTAGTAAAGTTTTTAGTTTGTTTTTCTTGTTTCGTGTGGCAGCGCTGATCACCTTAACAATTCTGTTCGGATTTCTCTTTTGGAAGGAAGACTGGTTTTTTTCACAGTTGGTCGTCTTAGCGTTGATTGTTTTAATTGTAGTCGAACTACTCTTCTTTGTTCGAAAGACAGAGCGAGAGTTGGGCACATTATTGGAGGTGTTAGCGCATGATGATTATTCCAGAACACTTTATCAGGGTAACTTCAAATCCGAGTTGATGCAACATATGCAAAACGTCAAGGAACGTTATTCGCAACAGTATGCATTGCTTCAACATCAGCAACAACTTGTCAGTGATACCGTGGAATCTACGGGACTTGGTATTTGTATTTTCCAAGGCAACGACGAAATAGTTTTGCTGAATCAAAAGTTCAGGACCTTACTCAATGTTCCGAATGCGACCAGTCAGAAGAGATTATTCGCTGATTATCCTTCCTTGATCAGAAAGGTCGGAAGTATTCGTGAAGGAGATACTATCGTTTTATCACCAGCGGACTACGATTATTTGTTTAGCCAAGAGCTAGTCCTGACGGTTGTTCACAGAACGATTGATAGACAAACTTATGTTATTATGCTGCTAAACATAGCACAATCAACTAATGAAGAGTTAAACTTTGATGCCTGGGTGAACTTCGGAAAAGTGATTTCGCATGAGATAAACAATGGACTGACCCCGGTCATGTCGCTGTCAGAATCGATTATTAGAATTATCAGAAATAGAGATTTGACTGAAAATGATGAAAAAATTGAGGAAGCTTGCAAGATCATCTCGTCGCAGTGCGAAACACTTTTAAGCTTTAATGAAAAGTATCGTCAACTGATTAAAGTCCCTCCGCTTCATCTAGAGTCAATGGCTTTATCAGATAGTATTGAAGAGGCTATCAAGCTTTATGCTGGTGAACTTTCTAGTGTGGAAGTGGAAGTGAATTATGGCAGATCAGATGGAATTGTTAGTGCTGATCGACGTCAAATGCAACAAGTGTTCAGTAATTTACTATTGAACAGTATTGAGGCAATGAAGCCAGTGGACGAGAAGCTGATAAAAATCCAAATTTCAGAGAAAAAAGAGCATTTTCTAATTGAAATTGAGGATAGTGGAGTTGGAATACCTGATGACTTGAGGTCATCCATTTTCATCCCGTATTTTACAACGCGAGAAAATGGTAGCGGCATTGGACTGAGTTTGTGTCGACAGATTTTGTGGAAGCATGGTGCGCAAATTCACTTAAAGCCAACAAAAGATGGTGATCGTGGATCTACATTCGTTATTGCATTTCCTAAAACATCCCTAATGCATCAATAGCGTAGATCATAATAGCCATGTTTAATGGCATATACAACGATGTCAGCCGTATTTTTTGCTTTGATCTTTTTTGCAATTCGGTGTCGATGATTCTCAACGGTGCGAATGCTTAATTGGAGTTTTTTGGCTATTTCAGGGCTGGTCATGCCTTTACACAAGAATTGAATTACTTGTACTTCGCGTTTTGATAATGGATCACCTGTCAGAGCGAGCGAAGAGTTTGGTTTGGAATCTACCAGCTCAGATAACAATTCAGGTGATACTTCACCGTGAAAAAAGTATCCTTTTTCGTGAACAGATTTGATGGCTTCCACAAGAGTGTCTTGTGTACAGTCTTTGGCGAGATACGCATTTGCTCCTGCCCGCATGTATTTACGGACATGTTCAGTAGAGTAGTGTAAACTTAGTATAATTACCTTATGTAATTCTAGATATTTTTTACGAAGAATGTGCAACGCCTGTCTGCCGTCCATTACAGGCATGTCGAGGTCAAGCAGTATTACATCAACGGTGTTTTTTTCGATTTTTTCGAGGAAAATTTTCCCGTTGTTAGCAGTAAAAACAACATCAATTTCTTCCTCATCGTTCAACACATATTTTAATGCACTTGTGAATACTTCGTGGTCATCTACTATGGCGATATTTATTCTTTCTGCCTCGATAGTACTTTGGCGTTTGTACACATTTTTGATTACGTACGAATATAGGCGGTGTTGATTAGAAATGCACACATTTTAATCACAAAGGATAGTTATTTGAGTATTAATACTCAACGTTTTGGATTGATCTGCAGGGTTTTGCATTTCGTTTGGAAGTAATTTTCCATTTGCGTTCACTAGCAGAATGATAGAAAACTAAAAGAAAGGTGCTCACGAAAAGTGAACTAATTTTTGAGGCTTGAAATCCATCCTATGTAACCAGAAAGTAAAGAATTCAACTCGCGCGGTCGGAAAAAAAAAGTAAAAAAAAAAGCGATAAAAGTACCTGTTTTTTTAATGTGTTATTTTTCAGGGTATTGACCATTTATTTTGCGTGAAAACCCTTGGTTAATTTTTACAAACCACGTAAAAACCCGCATTTTTTTTCAGTGATTCAAGCCATAGATTTGAACTGAGTAGTAGTTGAAGGTTACTTCAACCAAGTTTAATAAGTATGAGTTTGCTGATCCTCATAAGAAGCTTATTACACTTAATCGTCAATTCAATGATTGAATTGTGTGGGAGCATTGTGCTTGTGTAAAAGTTTGATTAGAGAGCAGTAAATCGCAACAAGCAATGAATATGAAAAAGATTCACACTTCTTTTCATCAAGCACTCTTTACTGGGCTATTTTGTTTGATCGTATTACTCGGTCAGGCGCAAATGACAACGACTAATCTGTACCCTACGCAAGACTCATATGTAACGAGTCAATATCCAGGGAGTAACTATGGTAATTCTTCTCTCACTTCGGGAACTGTTTACTATATCGGATCAAAAGGAGTTCCGCCATCGCAGTATCACCGTCGTGCTTATGTTCAGTTTAACATGAGTTCTATTCCATCCAATGCAGTGATTTATTCTGCACGTCTTATGATGACGCGGACGACATCAAATTCTGGAACATTTGACTGGAAAGTAAAGCGTGTCACAAGTTCTTGGACGGAATTCGGAATCAAGCAAAATACGCAACCAACTATTTCAACAGCCTCTCAGGACATTGTTACCAAAACGCCAGCTACTTCTGGATTGAGTGAAAACTTTGATGTGAAGAATATGGTAGAGCGTATGGTTTACGGTTCAGCCAGTAACAATGGTTGGGTGATTCAGGTTAGCAATGAATCCGCTAATTCTTTCACAGGGTCAACTTTTTATTCAAGAGAAGCATCCCAAAATGTACGTCCAAAGCTGGAAGTAAAATGGTTTACACCTATCTCTGTTTCAAATGTGAATGTCAATCATGAGTCAGGTTCAGGGCAGTCAGACGGAAGTATTTCCTTTTCAATTTCAGGAGGTGCATCTTCGAGCTACTCGTACGTCTGGACCAATTCTTCGGGACAGCAAATATCTACGAGTTCATCTGTGAGCGGTTTGACTTATGGATGGTATGGAGTGCACATAACAGGTACATATGGCGAGGAGCTATATCAGGCATTTTTAGTAGGACAGGAATGCGCGTCTGTAGATATTACATTTCAACCAGATAAGTATTACACAGAAGATGCTTGGTTATATGGTCGAACCAATTTCGAGAATACTAATTATGGAGAAAGCTCTTACTTTCGATCGGAAAATGTCAACTCAAGTGGTGGCTGGTTTCCGTCTCGAAGTCTCCTCAAATTTAATCTTTGGATTGATCCAGATTTGTCCGTTGACAATGCTGAGATGACGCTAACGGGTTGGAGTAGCTATGGAACTAATCCTGCGCGTATCGATTATGTGACGTCTCATTGGAATGAGGACTTTGTCACCCATAACACCCAGCCATTAAGCAATACAAGTGTAACAGAGTTAATTCCTCAGACGACATCTTCGAATCAGAATGCGGTTATTGATATGGTTGATTTCTGGAACGATTGGCAAGCGACACCGTCGAATAATCGCGGAGTATTATTTCAATTACAGAGCTTTCCGAATGTATCCAACAGGCGCCAACTATACTATTCTCCATCAACAGGAACTTCTTCAAGACGACCAAAGACCGAGTTTACCGTACGTTTGCTTGGAGATTATGCCTGTGATGAAAACTACTTTTTCTATCCGAAAGAAGAGATAGAGGAAACGATTGCTTACGTCCCAGGTGATGAGGTAAGAGTCCGTTTTCAGGAAGATTATTTCAGTGCTTCAAGCACAGTAAGCTATCAAATCACAGATTTATCAAATGACGTGGTTCAATCAGGGACACTGACGGCTGTACATGGTCTTAACTGGCTTTCGCTACAAAATGGTGTAGGAGGTATAACATTGACAACAGGGAAGATTTATCTGGTCGAGATCTCCAATGCGAAGGGGCAGAAAATGTACTTAAAAGTTAAAATGGCATAGTATGAAGAGTTTATTAAAATACATCGGATCGCTAGTCTTGGGAATCGCATTGTGTGTCATTGCATTTTCCTTTCTGAATGCTGAAAAGCAGATTAAGTATGTCAGCATGACTGAGATTTTTGAAAAAATTGACAGTCGCTTAGAGTTAGAAGGTCAACTGTCTCAATTTGAGAAAGAATGTAATGATCAGCTTCAGAAAATGGACGATCAAATTGAGCAACAAGAAGTTGATGGTGCTGATTTGGCTCAGATAAACTATTTACGAAATGAGCTCAATATACAACGCGAGAGTTTAAGCCAAGAGTATGCGAACAAAAGAGCTGTTTTTGAGGAAGAAGTCTGGAATGAAATAAACTCAAAGGTCAACGAATACGGAAAACTGAAAGGGTACAAGTTCATTCTTGGGGCTACTGGAGATGGTGCAATAATGTATGCCGATGATGCTGAAGATATTACGAAGGAAGTGATTCAATTCATCAATCAAAAATGAAAAAGTTAACTGCCATATTGCTTTTGTTGTCATTTGGGCTCCTGTCTCTAACAAGCTCTGATAAGCGCTCTTCAAAGTTCCGCAGTTGGTACGCGGACAATCATCGCTCTTTGGAGGTTGACTTATCCTCTGGAGGTGTCAACTGGACACTGACGTATTTGCCAAAGGAAGTAAAGGTATTACGAAATCTGAATGGAAAGAATGATTTAACAACAAAAGAGCTGAGAGATCTTAATAAAAAGTTTGGTGCGTATACCGAATTCAGCTTTAAGATAGAGTTAGAAGGGGTTCGTGATGTGTTATTGCACATTGCTGAAGACCAACAGGACTTTGAACGCTTGACATTTTACATGATTGAACAAATTCAGAAGGACTTTGCCTTGATCAGAGAAAAGGATGAAATAGAACCATTGCGTTGCAGTTATGAGAATAATTATGGAGCTGCGCCTTTTATAAAGTTGCACCTGGTATTTGAAAAAAGTACTAAAGAGAATAAAATGAAGCAATTGGTCTTTTTCGATCAATTGACAAATCAGGGGGCTCAGGTTTTTGATGTCGCCCATTTAACAGAATTAAAAATTCCCAAAATAAAGTAAGTTATGATGATTAGAATGAGAAGATTTCGATCTCTTCAAGTAGTTGCGGCAGTGTTGGCAATGCACATGTTTGCGACTACCACGAACAGTGCTTACGGGCAAAGTGGTGGGCCCACACAGCCAGAAGTTCAGTCATTTGAGCCTATTGGAACTAATCAAATGGTAGACCTCTTCACAGGAGATTTTACCTATAATATTCCACTGTTTAATTTGCCTGGTCCAGATGGTGGATATCCGTTCAATCTGGCTTATCACTCAGGAATTCAAATGGAACAAGAAGCTTCATGGGTAGGACTTGGCTGGAATATTAACGTTGGAACAATTAACAGAAACGTTCGAAACTTACCAGATGATTTTGGAGGATCAACAGATGATGAGATCACTATTCGAACGGATATGCGACCCAATTGGACGGTTGGTGTTGGTTCTAAACGAAGTTGGGAGTTATTTGGTTTTGAAATACTTGACGATATTTCGCAGCAGACTTCCGCAGTTGCAGGTTCGTTCAGTATGAGTGGTTCTATCTATTATAATAACTACAGAGGGATTGGTTTTTCAATTAAACCAGGTTTAGATTTACACTTCGGAAAGAAACCTGAAGCCGAAGAGGCAGTCAATGTCACCGGTGATCTTGGATTCGGTGTAAAACTGGATTCACAGGAAGGAATAGATGCAGATGTTACAATTGGTTATTCGGAATCGAAAAATTATAATGCAACAAATGCAAGTGTTTCTTCAGGGATTAACTCACGAACGGGATGGAGAGAAAAAGTACAGATTCAAGCAGGCGTTAAAGGAAAGTTGAAGTACTCAGGATTGCGAAAGGCTAGTTTGTCAGGGGGATCCTCGTTAAGTTTTAGTAATTCCTTTGTTTCGATGTCCACACCTTCTCAGATGCGCGGTGGAAATGGACGTTTCTCTATTGGAAAAGGTATAAGCTTACCAGGCAACCTTAAAAAGATAGATCGGAACATATTTTTTTCTTTTAGCCGCTTAAAAGAAAAAAATAAGGATTTAAAATATCGTGGTGTTGGTTACATGTATTATCAAAGTTCTGTAGATAGTGACTATGATTTAGAGGATGATAAACGGGTTAAAGACATCTCTAATGATGGTCGTTCTCTCGTGCACAAAGATACGCGCCGATTGGGCTCTCCAATTCAAACGTACGACACGTACTCTGTTACCGGTCAAGGAATAGGAAATTCCTTTAGACCACATAGAAATGACATAGGTCGTAATATTGCCCCACGCTCAAAATCAGAATTTCATGGTGGTAGTTTAGGGCTTGAGTTTGGCAAAGGCACTCCTCGCACAGGTATTGATGGAGCATATAATTATTCACATAACAAGGCAGATTTTTGGCCAAATACGAATGATGCCGATCTACCATTTGTGAGTTCCAATGCTTCTCTTTCAGATGGAATTTATTTCCAGAATTATGGAGAACAATCTGTGGATGATTTAGCTTCCAATTATGGGAATGAGATAGCTGCAGAGGCACCAGTTGCTTATCAGTTGATAAATAATTCTGGATTCTACGACGTAAATAACGTTAACCAATACAAACCGCGAAATGGTAATACCATTGATGTACAAACTACACGTGCGCAAAGAAAAAGACGGGCACTTGGAGTAGAAGCATTTACGAATAAAACAATTCGTAATACGAATGGAGTAGGTACAGTGATTCCTGAATTTGAAATGAAATTTTATGATGGCAATCAAGTATACAGTAAATCAGGTGCGGCATACGATGATTACGATGATGTTCGGAACAATCATACTGCTACGCATGTGGGTGGTTATATAGCTACAAACCCATCAGGTATGCGTTATGTTTATGGATTATCTGCCTATAACAACAATGAAAAAAACGTAACCTTCTCTGTTGAGGAAAGTCCAGCTTTACTTAATGAATCGGAAGTAGATGTGCCAATTTCAGGCGGTGAAATTGACTATAAGCACCAGGGAACAAATAAATACTATCAATCTGTATCGAAGTCGGCGTATGCACATTCGTACATGCTAACATCAATACTCGGTACTGATTATGTAGACATTGATGGCGTTGCAGGACCTTCTGAAGGTGACCTTGGTTATTGGGTGAAGTTCGAGTACGCCCGTGTTCATGAAGATATGGCGTGGAGAGCTCCTTTTGACAGTGCCCAGTATAACAAGGGGTATGAAATGTCTTTTAAAGATGGTCAAGGAACATATAATTACGGAGATAAAGAAGTGTGGTACTTGGCCACCGCAGAAACGAAAACACACATTGCAGAGTTTAAGATCTCTCCAAGAGAGGATACTTACCAGCCAGGACACGAGTTCAACGAAACATTTAACCCTACTGAGCAGGGGTATTACAAACTAGAGCGAATAGATGTTTTTGCGAAAGATGAACGTTATCCGAATGGTGTGTATAATGGCAGTGCGACACCAATAAAAAGTTGTCATTTTGAGTATGATTATTCCTTGTGTCAAGGAATTCCAAGTAATCTGGGAAATACGGATAGCTCACCCTCTGTTTTGAATAATGGTGCCAATGCAGGTGGTAAGTTGACATTAAAGAACTTTTACTTTACGTATCGCGGGAATAATATTGGTTCAACTAGTCCTTATCAATTTGAGTATAATACAACAGTTGGTGGAAATACTATCAATTATGATCGTGATGCAGTAGACCGTTGGGGAAATTATCAGCCAAACGTGAACGCGTCCAATATTGATTATCCATACAACGATCCTTATATCAGTAAGTCGACAATGGACGAAAGAGCAAAACTCTGGAGTATCTCAGCGATTAATCTTCCCTCCGGCGGTCGTTATGAAATCGATTACGAATCGGATTCGTATGCTTATGTTCAAGATGAGGTCGCGATGCATATGGTGGAGATTGTGAGTCTTGATGACTGGAATACATACATGAATACCCCTATGCCTCATAGTCCTGAGAATTATATCAAACATCCAAAGGATGCAGCTGCAGAGCATAGAAGGGTATACTTTAAACTAGAAGAAGAAATTCCCATTTCAGCATCAGCTTCATTTAAGGAAGGGGCAATGAAGAGGTATTTGCAAGAAGGAGAGTACATGTACTTCAAGGTGAACATCAATGTTACCAAAGCTTCCAGTGCCTATGAACCAGTTGGAGGGTATTCAAAAGTGAAGAAAATTGCCGTGGATGAAACTAGTGGAGTAGGAGGTTTTTACCAGTGGGGTTACGTTGAGTTAGATTTTATGAAGGTGGATAAAAAGACAACTAATTTCCACCCATTTACCGAAGTTGGTGCAAGACACATCAAGTACAATGATCCTGATGTATTGTATGATAATCCTCCTTATGCTGATGCAGACAAGTTATCGAAGTCTGATATTAAAAATGCAGGATGGAGTTTAATCTCCAATGCAACTGATTTCAAAGATTTGTTTACAAGTTTCACTCAGACACTTACAGGAAATCAGAATGATAAACGACTAGATAACATTGAGTTGGGTAAATCTTGGATTCGCTTGAGAACTCCTGATAAAATAAAGTACGGTGGAGGACACAGAGTGAAAGAAATTCGCATCATCGATAACTGGGCATTGGCGACGGCTTCTAACGAGGCTACTTCTACCTATGGAACAGTGTATGAGTATGACATGAAGGAAGGAAATCGCACTATAAGTTCGGGAGTTGCAACGTATGAACCTCTTATAGGTGGAGATGAAATCCCATTGCGAAAGCCAATTAAAGGATGGGAGGATAAAAATGTGGCTTCCAAAAATGTTGCGCAAACATATACTGAAGAGCCAGGGAACGAATCACTATTCCCAGGTGCATCGATTGGGTATCGCCAAGTTCGTGTGATGTCTAAAAATACAGCAGATAAGTTAGAGAATCCAACGAGTGATATAGTTCACTATTCGGGTGTATCAGTAAATGAGTTCTATACGGCCAAGGATTATCCAATAATTCAAGAGGTATCAGAGCTGGAAACTGATAAAACGTTGCGAAAATCCCGCCTGCTAATTCCTGCATTGCTGGTCAACATTGACCGCAAGCGTATGGCTGCAACTCAGGGTTATTACATTGAGTTGAACGATATGCATGGTAAACCAAAAGGAGGTCGGGAGATTGGATTCAACGACCAGGGAGGAGAAGTTGAGGTTTCTTCACTTACTTATGAGTACTTCGATGAAAGCTATTATCGCACGAATGATGCCGGTGAGAAATTACTTCTTCGGAAGCTGAAGAATGACGTAGATATTCTGTACTCAGATATACACCCAACGGACGATACGAAGAGTCATATTGCTTCGGGAACTTTAGCAACTGAACTGGAGTTCATTCCAGAAACAAGGTATGCTGAATCGAAGCAGATCAGCGGAGGACTCGATTTTAACTTTGAACAAATTGGACCTCTTCCATGGTGGATGCCAATACCGACATTTAATTGGAAAGTGGAGAAAACAGGGACGGTTGTTACGAACAAGATCATCAATAAATCAGGTATTCTTAAAAAGACAACTGCCACACAGAGAGGTTCGACGGTATCCACAGAGAATTTGGTATTTGATCAGTATACTGGGCAGCCACTGTTAACCTCAGTGAACAATGATTATGGAGATTTGGTTTATGGTTATTCGATTCTTTCGCATGATCAATATGAGAGCACAGGTCCGGCTTATAAAAATATAGGAGTTGAAGAGGAAGGAGAACCAGTCTCCGGAAGTTCTTATGCCGATGGATTACAGCATATCACAATGGATAGCGATCCTGGATTCTTTATCGGAGATGAATTATTGGCAACTCCTGTTCTTCCAGATGGATCGCCAGACATTACTCGCAACAAACAAGTATGCTACTTCCACAATTTGAGCAACTTAGGGAATCATGTATTGGAAACGGCTCCAGCCTTGACCGGTAAGTACCGTTTTACAGTGATCAGGTCTGGAAGACGAAACCTTCTTTCGCTTCCAATTTCTTCCATTACGGCATTGTCAAATCCTACGATTAATAGACAGGTTTCAACATGTACCGATGCTACCGAGAAGGGGACGCAGAACATTACTTTAAGAGAAATCGACAACGTAATCGCTATCAATGCGGTTGAACTAGGGAATCACTGGTATAAAGATACACGCCAGCTTGCTGATCTGCCACCAAACTGGTTTGACAAAAAATCTTACGCGAAAGGTATGTCAGGAGTTCATGCGCCAGTTAGAACTTACGCATATGTTGACGATAGAGTTCAAACTGAGAATGCGGGAGTAACAGAAGTTGATTTGGACATGGACGGTGTGATCAACGATGTTCGATTGTTTGATTGGAATCACCTCCTTGCACAGGGTGTGGGTTGTGAAAATAAATGGGTTGAAGCGGACCAGGTGACATTACTGAATCCTTCAAGTATGGGAATTGAATCCAAAAATATTCTGGATGTGTACAATGCTAAGCTTTATGGTAGAAGTGGAACGGAGCCAATAGCAGTCGCAGCAAACGCCAAGAATACAGAGATTGGATTTGAGAGTTTTGAAGAATACTCTTCAGGGACGATGAATATCACTGATAATGCAACAACGAACCTAAATTTCTATACAAATCTTGACCAGACGGAACGAAAAGTTGAAGATCGATTTGATATTGTCAGTGGTCAGGCAAACTATGGCTTAGTCAATGTGGATTATGCCTTGTTAACCAAGTATTCTGACTTCACTGTTCGGATGCATTATGATGGATTCAATAATGAAGCCGAAGAACACTTGTTAAGAGCCAATGTCTCCCTAACAGATATGGGAGGTGGGGTCACACAAGTAACAGTATTGAATATTTCAGACTTGAACATGGCCAATATGAATCAGCGAAGATGGCGCGGAGAGCTATTTGCTACTAAGACTATTCCCGATTATCCTTCAGGAACAAATCCAGTTAATGCGAATGTTGAGATTACTGATGAAATTGCTCATACAGGTAAGAATAGCCTCGTGGTTAGAACGCTTGCTGGAAGCGATTTTCTTCAAGGTCGATTGACACTTATTCCTGGAGAAAAATATCAGTTATCAGGGTGGTTTAGTTCTCCTGAAAACTTGTACTTGCTGCGCAATTATAAAACACTTCTTTATTCTCAAATGCAGCTAGAGTACTTTGATATGGACGGTACTCTTGTGAGTTCGGAATCATTTGCTGAGCAAGATATACTCCAGGGAACATTTATTGAAGACTGGCAAAAATTCACCGTCAATTTTACAATGCCAGCTGGGGCGTATTATGTTAGCGTGAAACTACCTGTAGTGAATGAGGTATACAGTGATGCTCTTCAGGATTATATCCAGAAGGCCTACTATGATGATATTCGCATAGCTCCATTGGATGGTGGAATGCAGACTTATGTATACAACCAGGAGAATCAACGTCTCGAGGCCGTTTTGGACGGAAATAACTACGCAACATTCTATTACTACGATGATGAAGGAAATCTATTCCTTGTCAAACGAGAAACAGAAAAAGGAATCATCACAGTCCAGGAGTCACGTTCCTATACATCAAGAAATTAAGAGATATGAGAGCATTGTTATTAATAGCCGTTTGCTGGATCGCATCCACTGTTTCAGCACAGGATCTAAGGAAAGAATTCGTTGATATGAATGATTATTTGGAAGGTTTGTCGAATTTTCAAATGACCGTTAATTATCAAACTTCAGGGGCTGAAGAGTTAGAAGAAACTGGAGCTGTTTCGGTCATTGTTGGAGAAAACGGTATGTTTTATCAGCTTGGTGGTGCTAGTATTGTATTAAACAATAAGCAAACCATTTTAATTGACGATGAAGAGCGATCCATCATTTATTCTGACAATGCTAAAGCGAAGAAGAACAACAGTGTGTTGCTGACTGAACACCTCTTGAAAGGCATAGACTCATTGATCACTAGAGCTAATGATATTGAATTCTATATGGATGGTAAGACACGCGTATACAGCATTCGAATGGAAAACGCCTATTTCGATCTGGTACAGGTACATTTTGAACAAAAGTGTATTGCCAAGGTTCAGTATTTCTATAACAGCAATTTTGTTGACTATAAAGGATTGCAGGCCACATGTATAGTTGATATACAAGAAAATATTGAATTCGATAAGAACTGTTTAGCAACGGATTACTACTTGTCGGAAAAAGATGGAGTCAAGGTTCCATCTGAAAAATTTACTAACTATTTAATCATTTACAATGAGTCACTTGAGAGTTTTATTGACTAGCGTAATCGCCTTTTTTGTTCTTTCAGCCGGACAACTGCAGGCACAGGAGTTGATTACGACATTGCGAAAAGAGATTACTTCACTGAACGTGAACGATATCATTCATATTTCAGATCCGCTCTATTTGGAGGAGATGCAGCAGAGCAATGAATACAAAGTTGATCGACGTTTTCGTACGGAGCTGATTTACAATCGCAGAAGTCATTCTGATGTTCTGAACGGAATTGAATGGAGATTATCAGTTACGCTACAGAATACAATAACTAGTGAAAGTGAAACACTCGTAATTGAAAGTACTGCCGAACTAGAGTCAGCATACAGCGCCTGGGCTGACTTTGATGGGAATGATTACGAAATGGAGTGGGAAGTGACAAGTATAACTCCGCAAAAATTTTCATTCGGAACATGGGTTTCTGCTAATATGAATGAACTTCCTGAAGCTGACATACACCTGGAATGCATGGTGTTTAACGATCGCTTGGTCGCACTGGATACTGAGGCTTGTCCAAAAATGTCGTTGGTAGGTGATTATTTAAATTGGGAATATATCAAAGGAGCTGTTGAGTATGATGTAGAATGGGTATTCATCGATGCTATGGACAATTTCTCCTACAGTAGTCAAAATCCTCATGAGCCTTTTGAATTCAAAGAACCGGTTCGTATTACAACGTTTAAGCACAGACATCGTCTTGATCTCATCTATCCGGAAGGAACAGTTTATTTTCGAATACGACCAAAGGGATATTTCTTTAGCTCTTCTTCGGATCATGAAGCTTATTATGCAGGAGACTGGTGCTATACACAAAAGGGAACATCGAGCACAAATCTATCTCATTTAATAGCAACAAGTCATGAAGAGGAAAAGAACTGGTCGTATCAGGTGAGTTATGCTGAAAATGGTCTTTCTAAGAGCAATGTCACTTACTATGATGGAACACTAAGAGGTCGGCAGTCACTATCTCGCATGCGTTCTTCTGGTCAGGTAGTTGCAGGTGGAACCGTATACGATTATGAGGGAAGACAGGCTGTACAGATCATTCCTACACCGATTCAAGGTGGTAGTTTAGATTATTACAATCAATTGCATAGAGATGGAATGGGTGGCGCATTTGATAAAGAAGACTTTGATGAGGGAACAAGTGACCCACTCGGAACTGCATCTGGTGCGGGAAAGTACTATAGTTCTAGTAACGGTTTTACTACCACGGAAGAACCATTCAGAGATCGAATTCCAAATGCGGATGGGTATCCATATACACAGACTATCTTTATTAATGACAATACAGGGCGTCCTCGGATGGCATCGGGTATTGGTGAAACTCATAGAATTGGCGGAGGTCGTGAATCACACTTCTATTATGTGAAACCTACCGAACGAAATTTGAGAGAGTTATTCGGTTCAAATGTTGGACATGCAACTCATTATGATAAACAAATTGCTGTTGATCCAAACGGTCAGGCAATTGTAACTTATACGGATCAATCAGGAAGAGTCATTGCAAAAGGTCTTTTTGGTGATGCTCCAAACAATCTTATAGAGTTAGACAATAACCCATACGGCCAACCTGCCTGGATCACATCAAGCCTTGATTCACTCAACATATTATCGGTCGATGCGTTAGGGAATATTCAGAGCGTTACAGATTACTATCACATGAATATTGGCTCAAATGATATCGTTATAGACTATGATTTGGTATCTGCGGTTGTAAACAATGACGGTTCGCTTTTTGGTACTAGTTGTTCCTCTTGTTTCTATGAATTAGAAATTCACGTTTACGACCCTACTGGAGCGGAGATCGATTTAAATTATACTTCGCAAACAGATGCAAATACCTATACGCATATCTATGAAAAGTATTCAGAAGATCAAGTGGATTGCACATCTTCAACGTTCGTGCCTTCTTTATCCAGTATTTCAAAGACATTGACTCTTACAATGACTGGTGAATACCAGATCATTAAAACACTGCGCGTGGATGCAGATGCCGTCAATGATTACATAGCAAATAACATTAATAGCTTATCTACCGCTCCCGATTCTGTGGCAATAGCTAATCAATACTTATCCAACATCGTAACAACAGGATGTGGTTTTGATTGTGATGCTTATTTTGAGCAAGAATGTCGCGAAGAATTGGGGTACCCAATCAGCGGAACCTTAACCGTTGCACAACAAGATAGCGTGGATGATTGTATCACGACGAAGTGTAATGCTATTGATCTGGAAATTCAAGACGATCTCGATAGTCTTGCAGATAATTGTAACATGTTGCTGGGAATGTTGAAAGGAGATGTTTCTCCGGGAGGTTGGGTCTTTGAAGATGATCTGGATTGGAGAAGTACGACGAGCAATTGGGACATAAATTATACACTGAGCGGTGGTGGAACATTCAATCCAACTGATCTACAAGACTTAGAAAACAATTGGGAATACCAATGGGCAGATGATTTGGTTGAAACTCATCCCGAGTATTGTCATTATGAAAAATGTACCACGCTGGTTGATTTGAAAGCCTTCAATGAAGAATTATATGGAGTGACCACCTGGGACGATGCGAAAAACCTTGGTTATGTAAGCAACATTAATTATAATTTCATGCAAAATGGAGATCCACTTTATGCGCACCCATTGTATTCAGCCATTGCTGATGTCCCATGGTTATCTGGCATAAATAGCGATTATCAGGGAACGAATGACAACATTGAGGATTATGTGATCAATGATCTTTTCGTTAACTATCCAACTTTGGCACAAGATGCGCAAGGAAATGCATTGACTGGAACAGCTTTAGATGACAGAAAATGGGAGGCCATGCGTTCTATCTTTTTAGGTGAACGAGAGAACTTCATTGAGCTAAATTATACAGGCTGTGACTATTACGATCATCCGAGTGCTAACTTCCTGGATCCAACATTGGCAGATACTTTGTCAACGTTCTTTTCAGGCTATACGGCTCCGGTGAACGCTTCATGCCCTGAAGTATGTAATTTCAATGTACAGTATTGGTTACAAAGAATAGAAGAGGAGTGTCCTACTTTAACTACGGTTCAATTGGATTCCATCTCTGCGCACCTTCAAAATTACTGTCTCAATGATTGCGATGGTATATTCAATGTCGCTGGAGCAATACAATTGAGTGATCTTATTCTTGCACCGGTTGATCCATACCTGGATAGCGTTGAGTCTATCCTAAGTGCTGCTTGTAGCTTTTCTCTTGAATCGTTCGCGGAAGTTGATACTTGTTCAAATATGATTGCTGATACTGTTTTAAATGTATATGGATATGACATTACTATGCAAAGAGCACTTGCGGCTTTAACCGCTATTTCGAGTGGAAATCATAGTATGTTTATTGCTTCACCTGCAATTACTGCAATTTCAAATTTTGCAGTTGAATTTAACTCGACTTTCTGGAATCAGACCATGCAATTAAGGTTGACGGATGCGAGTGGAGGATCGCCAGTTTCTGTAGACTATGACATCAATACAATTCAGTCCGTCAGTATCATCGGCGAAGACATAAACTTTGTGACAAATACAGTGTTATTTGATATTAAAGTCATCCAGAACGGAGGAGCTGTAAATATTCACCCGGCAAATAAGTTTAGCATATCGAAATCAACCGGTGGATGGCACGATTTTCTTATTGATAGAATAGACTCAAAGTATACGACTATTGATTCTATTTGTGCAGATACATTGTACAACCCTTTCCATGTTCCATTTGACCTTCAGACGTGGATTGATGACTGTATTGAGGATATTGAACAGGAAGCAATCACTCTTGCAAATCAGGAGTATCAGGAATTACTGGAAGGACTTGAAAGCGAGTTGCTGTTCTCTTTTGCAAACAATTGTTTCGGTGGAGGACTGGATGAAGATATGTCTATCTCATTTAATCGTCAGGAGTATGCATTCACATTGTACTATTATGATCAGGCTGGGAATCTCGTTCAAACAATTCCGCCTCAAGGATGTCATATTGTCCCCGCGGGTGCTTTTGACGCAGCGGGTAACTGGGATGGTACAACTGAACCGTTGCACAAAATGAAAACAATGTATACATACAACTCTCTTGGGCAGATGATTAAATCTCAGACCCCAGATGGTGGTAAGGCAGATTTCTATTACAACAGTGCACAACAAATGAGATTCTCGCAGAACGCACAGCAAGCATTGAGCGATGAGTATTCTTACTCGCGTTATGATGACCTTGGTCGTCCGTTCGAAGTTGGAGTTACAGAAATTGCCACTTTCAGTACATATTTTGATATGCATAAGGACAACAATGCATTTCCTTTATCGACGGTAGGTAATCCGAATTCCGAAGTGGTTCGAACATATTATGAAGAGCAGCCATTAGATTTAGAGCCTCTATTAGGATGGGACCCCAGAGAGTTAAATACGAGAATTGCAGCAGTGGCTTATTATGAAAGCTACGATGGTAATCAGGATAATTACTCTTCTGCTTCGTTCTATGATTATGATATCCACGGGAATGTGCAAATGCTACTGAATGATCACCCATTGATGGGGGCCGATCAGCGCTACAAAACAGTGGAATACGATTATGATTTGTACAATGGAAATGTCAATAGCGTAATCTATCAGAGAGGAGAACAAGATCAATTCATCCATCGTTATACGTATGATGATGACAACCGTTTGGTTTCTTCCGAAACATCGAGAGATGGAATTTCCTGGGATGAAGATGCTGAGTATTTCTATTTCTTGCACGGACCTCTGGCGAGAGTCGAGCTTGGAGAAGATAAAGTACAAGGAAAGGATTTTGCCTATACCGAGCATGGATGGATCAAAGGTGTGAACAATAATACGCTGGAGTCACGAAGAGATATGGGACTGGATGGTGCGGCCATTAACCGCCATAACAAATGGAGTGCAAAAGACGCAATGGGCTTCAGTTTGACCTTCTACGAAGGTGACTATGACCCTATTGTTGCACAAACCGTAACCGATAATAAATGGTTTGCGGAGAATGAATCCGTATTTATGCCGGGTACGGGTGCAGGGTTGTACAATGGAAATATTAGAGCCATGGTTACTGCCATTGGTAAAACGAACAATACGGCCTTAGACGTCTACGCTAAAGTATACCAGTATGACCAATTGCAACGAATTAAAGAGGCTAAAACCTTTGCGTACGGCGATGTAATTGAGAATAATAGTTGGAACGGTGGCGGATTCACAGATGCTTACTATTCGGATTATGAATTTGACTTGAATGGAAACCTCACGAAATTGAAGCGAAACGGCAGTGGAAATATATCTGGAGGATATCATCTAATGGATGATTTCACATACAATTATTATGACAATGATGGTGGAAATCCATCGCTTCCTCAGGAAGGAAACCGTTTGGCACAGGTGACGGA
Organism: Flavobacteriales bacterium UBA6051; assembly: GCA_002427735.1. Lineage (GTDB taxonomy): Bacteria > Bacteroidota > Bacteroidia > Flavobacteriales_D > Crocinitomicaceae > UBA4466. Next base: position 991 of record DIYP01000016.1, on the reverse strand, counting down.
TGTATCGTCGACAGATGGATATTATTCGAATGATATTAACTCTGGTCAGTCATCAACGAATTATCGCTATGACGAAATTGGTCGTCTAGTTGTTGATTCTCAGGAAGAAATTGCAAACATCACCTGGACTGTGACGAATAAGGTGGCATACATCGATCGAACTTTCGGCAGTACTAAAAGTGATGTTGAGTTCAAGTATGATCCAATGGGGTATAGAATTGCAAAAATAGAACGCCCAAATGATGGGGAAAGTGCAGTTCAATGGACCTTCTACGTTCGAGATGCTCAAGGTAATCTCATGGCGACATACAAACAATTCGGAGACACACCGTCGTCAACGCTTTTGGAAGGGCACGACATTTACGGTGCAACACGTATTGGAAATTATGAGGTGAACGATAATTTGAGTACATCGGAATCATTTGATTATTGTTCAATGGACAATCGCGCAAGTGCAATTATTGAAATAACCGCTTCAACGTTTAACAGTGGACAAACAGTTCAGTACAAGGTAGGCTCTCGTTCATTAAATGATGCCGTTACCTGGGGAGCGAGTCTTGCAACGAACATTGACAATCTTCTGAATGCCATCAACGCGGAAACAATTCGTTCAGATGTTAGCGCTAACCTCTGGTGGAGTAATAACCCAGCAAATACGTATTATATTGAATTAAAGTATGCGCAGCCAGGAAACTGGAATGGCCAGGCGTTGGAGTTGTTTGTGGACGGAGCATCAACTTCCCATACGCTGAAACGTGCTTTGGGCTATGGAGCATGTGCTGGACAGAATATTGTAGGGGCAAGAAGATATGAGCTCGCCAACCACTTAAATAATGTCTTAGCCGTTGTGACGGATCGTAAATTCGCGGTTGATACAGGAACTTTTAATCCAGTTACGGGAGTTCAAATTACCAATATTCCAGATGGAAATGTGGACTACTATGAAGCTACCATAGTTTCGTACTCAGATTATTATCCGTATGGGATGATA
>DIYP01000017.1 GCA_002427735.1 Flavobacteriales bacterium UBA6051 | reverse complement strand
ATGACCACTTCTTCGATGATGACTGTATCACTTTCTGTGATAACTCTCACCATGTACTTCCCTGATTCAAGTTGTGAACCATCCACCTGACCTGTCTGAAGGTCTGTTGGAAGTGCTATCACACGGCCAAGCATATCGATCACCTGAAGCGCCTTGATCGTTCCATCGTACTTCACTTTGAAGTAACCATCATACGTTGGATTTGGATACAATACAAGGTTATGTGCTGAAAGCTCATCAATGCTGATTGTACTGATGTTGAAACACGCACTCGTGTCTGAACATCCATTCTCAAATACAATCACAGCAAAGTCACCATTGTAAGTCGGTGTGAAGCTCTGAGAAGAGGCTCCAACAATGTCTGTCATCGTATTACAATCGATCCATTGATAACCTACTCCGGTACCAGATGCATCAGCCGTTAGTGTGATCCCTGACTGCGATACGCCGGTATCTACCGTGTAGATCGTAATGTCAATAGTCATGATACTATCACAGCCATTCACTGTTGGGATCGTATCGGTTACCACTCCTGAAGTAAAGTAGGTCTCATCGCCACTTGGAACGGTGTACTCCACACACTTCGTTACTGAGAACGAGTAGAACACATCTACATTCACCGTAAGGTCAATGGTGATGATACTATCACAACCTGCAGCGTTTGGAATGATATCCGTGTAGGTACCACTTGTAGTGTATACCGCTCCACTTGGTGCTGTATACGTGTTACATACCACTTCTGTAATAGAGCTTGTCGTAGATGAGTTATCTACAATCACCGTCTGAGGTACAGTTATAGAGTTACCATTCCCATCATCGAATACCCAGTTGATCGTATAAGTACCAGCTGCTGTATACGTCGTAGGATCGGTCGTTGTTCCAGTAATCGTTCCTGAACAGTTATCCGTAGTCGTTGGTGCTGTTGCAGTCACAGAACAGTTGTCATTCAACGTATTCAAGGTTGGTGCAACAGGATCTGTTACATCATCAATGATCACGTTTTGAGGTACAGTAATCGAGTTGCCGTTCCCATCATCAAACACCCAGTTGATCACATACGTTCCATCTCCTGTGTAAGTTAAAGGATCGGTCGTTGTTGCAGTGATTGTTCCAGCACAGTTATCCGTCGTTGTTGGGAAGCTTGCCGTAACTATACATTCTGCAGTGATGTCTGCCAATATTGGTGTTACAGGATCTTCGCTATCTACAACCGTAACGGTTTGTGTACATGTCGATGTGTTACCACATGCATCCGTTGCTGTCCAGGTTACCAGCGTTGTTCCTAATGGGAAGATTGCTGGTGCATCACTACTCACTATCGGTGATGCATCACAGTTGTCTACAGCTGTTGCCATACCAATCGCTCCTCCGGTTACATCACATGATCCTGGATCGTTGTCTAGTGTAACATCTACTGGGCAGGTAATCACCGGTGCCTGGGTATCTACTATCGTAATCACTTGATCACAAGAGGATGTGTTTCCACATGCATCAGTCACTGTCCAGGTACGTGTAATCGTTGACTCTTGAGGACATGCTCCTGCAGCAACTGCATCACTGAAGGTAATCACTGGTGATGCATCACAGTTGTCTGTCGCTGTGGCAGAACCTAGCGATGCTGGTGAGTTATCTGCATCACACTCTACGGTTGCATCCGCTGGACAAGTAATTACTGGTGCTTGCGTGTCTACTACTGTGATTGTTTGAACACATGTCGATGAGTTACCACATTCATCTGTTGCCGTCCAGGTACGCGTAATAACACTCTCCTGAGGACATGCTCCTGCAGCAACTGCATCACTTTCTGTAATTGTTACTGTTCCACAGTTGTCTGTTGCTGTAGCAACACCTGTTGAAGCAGATGAGTTATCCTGATCACATTCTACCGTTGCATCAGTAGGACAAGTAATCACTGGTGCTTGGGTATCTACTACTGTGATCGTTTGAACACATGTCGATGAGTTACCACATTCATCCGTTGCTGTCCAGGTACGCGTAATCGTTGACTCCTGAGGACATGCTCCTGGAGTAACTACATCACTTTCTGTAATTGTTACTGTTCCACAGTTGTCTGTTGCTGTGGCAACACCTGTTGAAGCCGAAGAGTTATCCTGATCACATTCTATTGTTACATCAGCTGGACAAGTAATTACTGGTGCTTGGGTATCTACTACTGTAATTATTTGAACACATGTCGATGAGTTACCACATTCATCTGTTGCTGTCCAGGTACGCGTAATAACACTCTCTTGAGGACAAGATCCTGCAGCAACGGCATCACTTTCTGTGATCGTTACTGTTCCACAGTTGTCTATTGCTGTAGCAACACCTGTTGAAGCAGATGAGTTATCCTGATCACATTCTACTATTACATCAGCAAAACATGTAATCACTGGTGCCTGAGTATCTACTATCGTAATGATCTGATCACAAGAGGATGTGTTTCCACAAGCATCCGTTGCAACCCATGTGCGCGTAATTGTTGATTCCTGAGGACAAGAACCTGCAACAACGGCATCACTAAACGTAATCACTGGTGATGCATCACAGTTATCTGTAGCTGTAGCTGCTCCTAAAGAAGCTGGTGAGTTATCCTGATCACATTCTACCGTTGCGTCTGCTGGACATACAATAATCGGTGCTTGTGTATCTACTATCGTAATGATTTGGTCGCAAGATGTGGCATTTCCACAAGCGTCTATTGCAACCCATGTACGTGTAATCGTTGATTCCTGAGGACAAGCTCCCCCAACAACGGCATCAGTAAACGTAATCACTGGTGATGTATCACAGTTATCTGTCGCTGTAGCTGAACCTAACGAAGCTGGCGAGTTATCCTGATCACATTCTACCGTTGCATCCGCTGGACATATAATAATCGGTGCTTGGGTATCTACTACCATGATCGTTTGAACACATGTGGATGTATTTCCTTCGTCATCTGTTGCTGTCCAGGTACGTAAAATAATTGACTCCTCAGGACATAATCCTGCAGTGACTGCATCGCTGAACGTTACAGCAGGTGATGCCGTACAGTTATCTGATGCTACAGCCATACCAGCCGTAGCTGGTGAGTTATCTTGATCACATTCCAGCATTACATCTGCTGGACAAGTAATCACTGGTGAAATTGTATCCAACACGGTAACATTTGCTGTACATGTAGAGATGTTTCCATTACCATCGTCTACAATAAGTGCAATACTATTTGCTCCAAGATCGACACATGTAAATACAGTTTGAGAGACACTCAAGTTAACCGACCCACAGTTGTCTGATGAACCATTGTCAATGTCTCCCGCTGCAATCGTTGCATTTCCTAAACCATCCAGGTAAATCGTTGCTGTCTGACAAACAGCTATTGGTGAAATTGTATCCAACACAGTTACTACAGCTGCACAAGTATTAGTGTTCCCACTTACATCTGTTGCTGTGAGTGTGACGTTGTTTGCGCCAAGGTCTGCACAGGTGAATACACTTGGTGAGGCACTCAAACCTGCCAAAGCACAGTTATCGGTTGAACCGCCATCAACATCACCAGCACTAATCGTTGCATTACCTGCGCCATCTAAATAAACCGTCACATTTTGACAAACTGCAGTTGGTGGAGTAATGTCGATCTCTACTGTAACATTCGAAGTATTTGGACAAGCGCCCGTTGTTGTATAAGTCACTGTATAGCTACCAGATGTACTTGCACTTAAGTCAATAGTACCTGTTGTGGCATTGATCGATAGACCCGCTGTTGAACTAAATGTTCCACCCGGAAGACCTGTGATCGTTGGCGTTGGATCGGCATCTGTTGGACAGTAGCTCAAAGAACCGTAGCTAAATGATGCGTCATCAGCAAGAGTAACCGTTACCGCTACATTTGAACTTGAAGGACAAGGTCCTGATGTGGTATAGGTGACTGTATAAGTATTTGGTGTAGAAGCACTCAAGTCGATTGCTCCTGTTGTAGTGTTGATCGATAGACCGGCTGTTGAACTAAACGTTCCGCCTCCAAGGCCTGTAATCGTTGGCGTTGGATCAGCATCTGACTGACAATACGTACCTGCGCTGTAACTAAAAGATGCATCATCCAATGCGTTGATCGTTACATTAACACTGTTAGATGTTGGACAAACACCAACTGTTGTATACGTTACCGTATAAGTATTTGGTGTGGATGTACTCACATCGATTGCTCCTGTTGAAGTATTAAGACTCAACCCAGCAGGTAAACTTGCAAAACTTCCTCCAGGAAGGCCGGTGATCGTTGGGGTTGGATCAGCATCATCCACACAATAGCTTGAAGCACTGTAGCTAAATGAAGCATCATCCAATCCATTGATTGTCACTGACACATTGCTTGAGTTCGGACATGCTCCAGATGTAGTGTACGTTACTGTATACGTATTTGGTGTACTAGCGCTTAAATCAATTGCTCCTGTAGCACCATTAATCACTAAACCAGCTGTTGAACTGAATGTTCCTCCGCCAAGGCCTGTAATCGTTGGGGTTGGGTCAGCATCTGTAACACAATATGATGCAGCACTGTAGTTAAATGAAGCATCGTCTAAAGCATTTACTGTGATTGTTATTGTTCCACAAAGACCTGTTGATTCATCCACACATCCCGTTCCATCCTCACCTCGGATGTAATATGTTGTTGTCACAGTAGGACTTACAACAAGTGAAGTACCTGTTTGACTAGCAATTTGTCCACTACCGCAACTTGTGGTGTACACATGCCAGTTTGTTGCATCATTTAGGTTAGCACCAGCCCAATCCAATGTTGTGCTACTACCAGTACAGATCGATGTTGACGTCGCCGCTGGAGATGGCACATCTGGATCAGAACATGTCGGTGCACAAGGCAATGCATTGAGTTCAAAAACAATATCATCTATTCCCATATTTGCCATTTCCGAAGGTTCCGCTACGACTATTGAATCTATGTCGTTAAAATTAGGTCCAGCCAGAAAGATGTTGTCGTTATTAACCACAGTATGAGCAACAGGAGCACCAGTAGAAACTCCATCTCTAAACCCCTCTATTGTTATATTATATTGAAAAGTAAAGCAGCTTGGAGAAAACACATTCTGAAAATTAATTGATGTCAAATCCATCTCCTCACCATTCTCAGTAGCTATAGTCAAAAACCTTACACCAGCACTAGTATATGTAATAAAGTCGACAGCACCATCAGCTGGACAAAATCCATTTGAGCTTATATACCTCAATCCAGAGCCCAAAAGACCACCTCCAGCATCAAGAGCTCTGAATCTCAAAGTTGAACCATTATCTGCAGTTAATGAATAAGGATTTCCTAAATTAGTATTATTAACATATGACTGATCATCGAAAGTCATTGTACTCGTTACTCCAGTGCTGGCAACAATCACATCTACACTGACACAAGAAGATCCAGACTCAGATACACAGCCAGAGCCATCCTCCCCTCTTATGAAGTAAGTCGTGGTAGTAGTTGGAGAAACTGTAAACACACCAGTAGTATTATTAGCAATGGCGTTACCCCCACAGCTACCTGAATACAAGTGCCAAGCTGTAGCATCATTTAAGGATCCAGTAACACTTAAAGTTGTACTATTTGTAGCACAAATTGCCTCTTCTGAAGTAACAAAAGAACTAATAGATGGATTATTACAAGGCGGGGCAAGAGCTGTCCAGCCTATATCATCAATTCCAAGGTTTCCGAGCTCCGCGGCAGTAATGACGATCCTGTCCACATCATCAAAATTGGCATTTGAATTAAAAACAGAGTTGACCGTAGTAACAGTAAACCCTTGTGTTCCTGTTGAAGATCCATCTTTAAACCCTTCAATTGTTAATACGTAAGAAAACGCAAAACAGTCGAAGCCATTATCAAAACGGATACTTCCCAAATCAAACTCATTCCCACTTAATGTTTCTATAGTCCATGTATTGGCAGAAGTTCCACCAGAACTCAAATGACTTATAGGTCTTGGTCCGCAACCAAATGATTCAACAGTATAGTAAACTTGATTTGTGGTAATCGGACCACCACCGTTAGAAACAGCAAATCTAAAAGATTCACCATTATCTACAATTGTATAGGGGTTTCCAAGAGTCTGACCATTCGTAAAGCCTTGGTTGTCAAATGTAATAACTTGTGAATAGCCAGTACCGTATATTGCGGTTAACAATAAAAAGGTAAACAAAGTGATTTTTTTCATAGTATAAACTTTACAGCAGCCGATTTTGCTGCCAAGTTTAGCTATAAAAAAAGACGCTAAAAATTCAAGTTTAAAAAATGGAGTGAGCGTGTAGAAAAAAGGAGTAGAGTCGCATTATTCATCGTTCTTTCTTCTTTGACTTAGTCTATTCAAAAGCTCTTTTTTTCTTCTATCCGAAACGGGTAGTTTTTCTGTATCAACCATTATAAAACCACCACGACCCTTTTCTAAAGAGCGTATCATATTCAAGTTTACGATATACGATCTATGAACTCGGAAAAAACAATCCGGAAGAATTTCTATCAGCGAAACCAAAGGTTTCCGAATCAAAACGCTCGGCTCATTCCTTAAATGCCACTTTGTATATTGGTTTTGGGCTTCAATATAAAGAATGTTTTGAGGGTTAACAGCCTTTACATGATCTCTGGTTGTTTGCAAAATTAAACTATTACCATCTACTTTTTTGACGTTCTTAACAGAACGAAAATCATTTAGTAAAGTGATATTCCTGCGTTCAACTTTCGCCTTTTCAACGGCAGCAACCAAATCTTTAATTACTATGGGTTTTAATATATAATCTAATGCATTACGTTTAATCGCGTCAATACCATATGAATCATAGCCCGTAACTACTATAGTTGAGAAATCTATTTTTTCAAAATGGTCTAAAATATCAAGCCCCTTACCATCCTTTAATTCAATGTCTAAAAAAATCAGATTTGGTTGTTTAATTTCTATTTCCTGAATAGCCTCCTTGATAGATGTAGCCTCACCAATTATTTCTACATCCTCACAATAATTGGACAAAAACTTCTGCAAAATTCTTCTACTTCTTCTTTCATCCTCAACTAATACTGTTCTTAACGTCATGATTGCAGTATTGGAAGTGTTAGTTTCATTTTTGTTCCCCGTTCTAATTGAATATGTTCCAAAGCAAATATTTTCTTGTCGAACCGCTGATTGATTAGTTCAATTCTTTGTTGAATAATTTTCAAACCCATTGATCGATGGATACTACCTTTCGCCTCTGTATCCAATTCAAATCCCGAACCATTATCAATGATTTCTGCTATCAGTACGTTATTATGGTTCATTTGATAATTAACCTCTATTAAGCCTTTTTGATGATCATCAAAATTTTTGAAAGCATGTTTTACGGCATTTTCAACTAAAGGTTGAACCATCAAAGGAACTATAAATATATCCTCCCTGTTCAAAGCAGTATTACTAAGAACTACAAAATCAAACTTATGCTCATACCTCCTTTTTTCAAGCGTTAAGTAATTTTCAATGAAGCGAATCTCTTCGAGTAAACTAATCTTGTCCATTTTTGAAAACTCTAAACTTTTTCTCATCAAGGTTGAGAAGTCTCCAATATATTGATTTGCTTCTCCCAAATCTCCATCATAAATATAATCTTGTAAGGTGTTTAAGGAATTAAAAATGAAATGCGGATTAATCTGATTTCTCAAGGTTGCCAATTCTGACTCTTTATAACGCAGTTCCTTAGATATTTTTTTCTTAGAAGCTCTAATTCTAAATCTTACTGCCACAAACAGACCAAAAACCAACATCAGTACAACTACGACTCTAAAAGACAACAATTGACTAAAGTGGGGATTGATAGTAAACTCAAGTTCTTCAGCATCACTCCATATTCCATCATTGTTTTGGCATTGAATAATCAGTCGATAAGTGTTTGGATCCAGCGATTGATATTCTAATTCATTAGCATTTGTATAATTCCAATTCTCATCATTCAATTTGTATCGATAGAAAAAACCAGGTGAGATAGGTTTATTTAACGAAAAGCCCTTAAAAGACACTCTTATGTTATTCTGGTCATAATCCAAGCTCTTGTCATTTTCAAAAATTGAATTCAGCCTGTTAACAACAACCCGCTCAATCTTTATCTTCGGCTTAGAAATCTTTTTTTTCAGCTTAGAAGAATCGAAATAACTAATACCTGTGGCGGTCGCTATAAAAAGTTTATTTCTCCAATAGATTATGTCATTAATTTTATTAGAGTTTAATCCATCATTTGTTGTAAAAGTCGTAATGTTTAATATCTTAGGTCTATCATTCGAGAAATAATAATCAATTTTTAAAAGTCCTTTATTTGTTCCCACCCAAATCGTTGAATCATTTTCTTTAAAAAAACATTCAAAAGTTTTATTCATTAGCTTACTGTGCTTCAGCTGAATAGTTTTATCTTTTTTGTAAAAAAGACCTTTGGACAGACTGGCTAACCAGAGTCCGCCTCTATCCAAAATCATGTCGTTAATTCGTATTTCAACAGTGTCACTATTAACTAAATCTACGCTTTCCATATTATAGGTCGAACTCTTTAAGTCCATTCGAAATAGATTTTTAGTTGATCCTGCCCAAAGGACTTTGTTTTTATCTTCCAGAGCACAGAGTATTTTTATCGATTTATAATAATGTTTGTGGATAGAGCGACCATGGTAGGACTTTAACTCAAAATAACTTCCCCCAATTTTTGCATATTGGTCCGTGCTTAGTTTCAACAGGTTAGGCTTTAGGTCTTGCATATGGGGTTGAACATCTAACCCCATTTTTTTTAGTAACTCGGCATTATTTTGAGCTTTGCCGCTTTCGAGGGTCTCGTAATTAGTTTCATTCTGAAGAGCTAAGAACCTATTGCGTCCAGAAACTTTGGCCAAAAGAAAATCATTTACCAATTTCAAACTTTCAAAACTAGCGGTTAAATCTGATTTGACATTTAACTCTTTCATATCCAATGACGGCACAAGCAATAGGCCTCTATCTAATGTGGTGAACCAAAAATATCCTTGACTGCTTTGGAAAACGCCAGCTATGGGGATTTTTTCATAGAGTATAATAGGGGCTTTATCTAATATTCCTTGTGGATAAAACTCCGTTAAAGCTGTTGTCATTCTCCAAAACCCATTTTTATCCTCCATTTCGATATACACATACTGATCCTTCTTGTCTTTTAGCTTATATTTAACCAGATGGGAAATATTTGGATCTACAACTACCTCGTCATTCATCAACCCCTTGCTCACTTCTCCAGTATTGAGATTAATTTCAAAGTACTCCTTAGGAGAGTCGCGGAATAAATCCAAACAAAAGACAAGTTTTGTATCCGTGATGTTCAGAATGTTGAACCATCGATCTTCTTTTAAATATTTTTTGATGATCCAGTTGTATTTAAATGGAATGAACTTCTCTCCATTCCAATAACTGAATGAACCATCATAACCATTTACCCAAAAAGTCTTTTCGTTCTCTTTATAGAAACTAAAATTTACCAAATTGGCGAGTCCATCATCTATTGTGAACGTTTTGAATGTGTAGCTATCATATCTCACAACACCCCTGTCTGTTGTAAACCACATGTTACCGTCTGAATCTTCATAAGCTTGATAGGTTTGTGAACTAGGTAGACCGTCCTCCGTAGTATAGTTAATAAAATAAGGATCTTGAGCTCTAGTATTAAGAACGGTTAAAAGGAAAAAAATGCAATATATTCTGGTTATCAAATGATATGAACTTATAAGTAATCTATAAAAATGACTCTATTTAATCAGTTTTCAAAGAACCGTCTCGAGTTAGGTGCAATATTCACACTAAGGATCTATTAGTTGCAACATGGCTCTTTTTCATTCCGTTGGCAACATTTATGTTTCGACGTGCTAAATCAAAAGGCTCTGACCTACATTATTGCATTGAGCAACTATAAAGAGCGACGTCATAGATAAAAAATATCTTACACCAAACTCGTTCAATATAATTATCGGGATCTATAATTTCTTTACGAATCTATAACTTAAAAGGCAATCCAATGTTTAGCAAATTGCAAGTTTTGGTGTCTCAATTCCACCAATTTTTATTTGACTTTTTTAAATGCTTATGGATATCATTTTTCATATATGATCTATTTTATGAAAAGAGCCTGTTTAAACAAAGTAGCTGGCCTATACGCAATTGCTGAATAATTAACCATGCACGTTGCACATCATACTTTTGCCAAAACCTATTCCCTTATAATAAATGCGCTATGCTATCAATATAACAGCCGACCGTATCTCGGGTATCTTGAAGAATATAAAGAGCGAAGTACTGAGTATAGGTTCGAAAAGCGAAATGTCAAAAACTTGGAGTGCAGTTTTGTCCACTTTCATTATTATTTTTCAAATACAGAGAAGTTCCGCGCAAGTGATACAATGTGCTGATTATTTGCATAATGTTTTTTAATAACATCAATACTTGAGTGATCACTTACAATATTTGTCTGATCTCCCATTTGAGCTACTAGGGCAGTTAAATAAGTTTTTCTCAAATTCTTTAATTGACAACCTTTTTACTATCAGTCACCTTCCAAAAATGTGAAAAACCCTTGGAAGCTAGATTCATCATTGTTGTCCTTGACAAAGCCTCATCATTACCAATTAAATAATTTTCCGTTTCCTTGTATTTAGTATAATTCAATTCAACGAACAGCCGAAACATTTCTTCTGTGATGGGAACATACTTTTTACTATTTGATGATTCTTGACCTTTTATTCTATTCACCTTGTAATTTGGAACCATCAATGTATAATGGTCTTCCTGTTTCATTATTGTGAATATGAGAAAATCTCATCATCATAAATTCTTCTATCCTTAGTCCTGTTTCGATGGCTATTCTAAAACAAACAGATAGCCAAGACCTGTATTGATTCAATCTTCTTCCAGATTTAAACGTTTTCCATCCAGTCTCTGGAGAAATGACAGCTAAAAGTGCTTGGAATTCTTCTTTTGACACGATCTCTTTATTTTCTTCCACAAAACGAACAGAAATATCTAAGAAATAATTATCGATCTCGAACTTCTTTTTTTCAATAAGCCAAGTCGTGAATCGTCGAAAGAGAGACATGAGACATGATTTTATTGTAGGTTTTGTTGGAATGGCCAAGCGTATCTAATATGTAAGAATGAATCATGCCGACAATTTTATCATTCATTTGATATATTCTGAATCTTGTATGGTCAATTCCATTTTCTTTAAGAGTCTTGATCCATTTGCCAAAGTAGTGCTCTACTTCCCATAAATGTTTGGCCGAACGCTTCTTCTGAAGATGTTCTGGAACACCGACGTTGTTCATAACAAGCAACATACAACCCCATGCATTCAATTAGTAAAACTGGTTGTTCCTCATGCTTTGATTTATGACTCTCAATTTTCTGGAAATCACATCTCTTTAACTCTCCGATAAAATTATCTATTGCTACCAAAGCTTCTGCTAAGTTCTTGGTGTTCAACTCTCGTGTCTTGCGTTTTCTGCCTTTTGAATTTAGAACAATAACAAAGACTTTATAGGTATGTTGTTGAGGAAATTTGCAAGTTGATATTCTTTTCCCTGACTTACCATACTTTTGATTTGAGATTTCATACTTACATTTCTTACAACATAGGCGTAAGCCTCTTACTCTTTGCGAGTCCTGTTCAAGAAACTTTAAAGTACTTGTTCTACTGTAAGGAATCGTTCGCCTGAACTGGCTGCCTTCTATTGATAGGTTGTCGCAGAGTTTTTGAAGTGTTAACTTGCCTTTTCCAAGGGTTCCCATTAGCTCTTTCGCTTCTTCTTCTCCAATCCATTCTTTCACATGATAATACCTTTCAACATTTTGAATAATTCGGATTGTAAATTCGTCTAAAAATTTAGGTAATGATATACGAAAATCAATAGTTCCCCTCTATATCATCGTTCACCATTGAATGTTCTTAACAGATACATTGTCAGTCTTATCTAAAACTTACGAACCTTTACGCATTCTGCCGCTTAACGACTGACAACTAGCATTTTTAAACCAAATTATCACACGAAGAAAAATAAAACAAATGTTTCCTTAAAAGAAACTATTTAATGAAATCCAAGAACATCTTAATCATTTATTAACTGAACTTAAAAAGTCAAGAGGATATAAGGACTACTTTAGTCTTATTTTAATATAAGTAAACTTTTTAAGATGAGAATAATTACCGTCACACTTTATTTTGCTCTTTTTTCAGTAGCAGTTTTGGGTCAAGGGTCTTTGGGTGCTTTATCCTTTAACGGAACTGATGAATGGGTCGATTGCTCAGGGAATCAAGGAGCAAAAACAAGTCCTGGTTCCTTGAATTTACCGACTGAAACAATAACACTAGAAGCTTGGGTATACCCTAGAACCTATGAAACATGGAATAGTATTGTTTCTTTCTTACAAGACAACGGCACTGTTGAAAAGGGTTGGGATATTGAGTTTCGTGACAACGGGAGGTTTGCCTTTGCTCTTTCCACAGACGGATCCCTTACCTATATGGAAACCATCAATCAATACTCAAGTAATACCTGGCACCACATAGCGGCCACTTATGACGGTACTACTATGCGTTTGTATGTGAACGGAATTCTTGATGTTTTAGGCACAACTGAAAATGGCCCAATAGACTATTTAGACTCCTGGTTATCTATTGGTGCCTACAAAGATGACAATGAAGAGCGTTGTATCGACGCAGTTATCGACGAAGTTCGTATCTGGGACGTTGCACGAAATGAAAATGAGATCAGGCAATTTATGTGTCAGAACTTGCAGGGAAGTGAATCAGGCCTGACGCATTACTATCGACTCAATGGTACTTCGCCAACGAACATCACTGATTCTGGCCCGAACGCATTTAACGGTGTGTTTAATCAAATGGATGCTACTAATCGCGTTGTATCCGGTGCAGCAATTGGTAATGTTTCGACGTTCCTTTACACAAATAACTGGTCCAATCAAAGCATCAATTTATCCTCAGTAAATGGCTCTACTACAGTTGAAAATATATCATCGAACATGAAAGGTGTCCAGCTCTATCATGTAGCATCTACTCCATCTAATACTAATGGTATTGACGACCTCATGATGAACTCGAACTATTTTGGAGTATTCCCAATTGGTTCAGGAAATGATTCCTACGATATCTCCTATGATTATACAGGTTATAGCGAGGCGGAAACCAACGAAAACATAATACTGCTTTACAATCGGGAATCAAACAGTTCTCAAGTATGGCAAGATATTCTCGCTTCGGTTGATATTAATAATAATACACTGACCCAAACAACCCTCACCTCAAGTAAAGAAGTTATTCTAGGATTCTTTACATCTGGCTGTAATCCTCCTGTAAATTTTGCGGCAAGCAATACAACTGCATTTCAGACTGAACTTTCATGGACAACAGGTGGAGCAACAAGTTGGAATATTGAATACGGCACTCCAGGATATTCTCCAGGTACAGGTGCACTGCTCAATTCGACATCAAACCCCTATGTTTTGAATGGACTGCAACCATCAACAGATTACGACATTTACGTACAAGATGACTGTGGATCTTTCGGAGTCTCAAACTGGACTGGTCCGATTAGTATTAAAACCGATATGGCAGAAACTGCAACATGTAATATTACTGAATCTGTTGCAGATTGGTGCTATTCCAGCGACCAGGATAACGCACAACTCGGAAGTGATTTATCTGTTTCCGGTGACTTTAATAACGATGGCTTTCTTGATATTGCTATCTCGAGTACGGCGTACTTTGAAAACAATATCAACGGAGCTGTTTTCATTTTTCTAGGAAGTGACAGTGGATATGGAACATCTCCTGATCAAATCATTCAAAGCCCGATTGCAGGTATTGAATTTGGTCAAGCGTTAAAGATTGTAGGCGATATGAACGGTGATGGCTTCGATGAACTAGCTGTCGGCGCACCTTTCTACGACATTGGAAATGGCGTTAATGACGGTATTATTTACATCTATAATGGTTCGGTTAATGGAGTGGAACCAACGAACCCATGGACATATACGTCAGGTGGAACACAACGTCAGCTAGGCGCAGAAATAACATCTGGTGATTACAATAATGATGGCTATAAGGACGTCGCGGTAGCGAGACCCGGGCTTTACTGGACGAACTCCCAGCGCATTATAATTATTTACGGAAGCAACTCCGGTCCATCTTCGGTAGAATTCATAAGTAATATTAACTGGCAAAATTTCGGTTTTGCAATGGAGTCTATTGACCTGAATAACGACGGCTATGACGACTTAGTTATTGGTTCTCCTGATTACCAATCTGACCCTCTTGAAGAGGCAGAAGGTAGCGTGGTGGTACATGCGGGCTCCGCAAATGGTCTTGAGGCGAACGCTAGTTGGTCCTACGAATCGAACAATGTTAACTTTCAGCTAGGTTTTCGAATACATTCCGTTGGTGACATAAACAATGACGGCTACGAAGATTTCGGAGCTACCGCTAAAAGATACGAGTCTGTTGAAAGTATAGAAGGTGGTGTTTATCTTTTTCTCGGCAATGGTGTGCTTTCAAGCATTTCATTCCATCAAATACTAGAGCCAAATATTTCGTTCCAATCATTTGGACAGTCTATTTCTGGTGGCGACCTGAATAATGATGGGTTTTCAGAAATATTTGTTGGAAATCCATCTGACCCTCAGTACGGCGGCAGCTCAGGAGCTATACTACAATTTGCTAACAATGCTGGTTCGATTGATCCAAATCCGGAATGGTCTACAGGCATTCTCGGGCCGCAGAATGGATTTGGCAACAAGCATGAGTTAACAGACTTGGACAATGATGGCTTTTTAGATCTTGTTGTAGCGGCTACAAAGTATGATCATAACGGAGATGATAGAGGTGCAGTATTGGTATACTACTCTGTTCAGGGTATGTTTAACGATCAACTCTCTCTTCCATTTGAAGAACTCAGCGTAAGTTCAGTGACAATCTATCCGAACCCAATTGATACGGAGAAAGAGTCACTTAAAATTAAGGCGGGTAACCTTGTAAATTCTATCACAGTATATGACCTTCAAGGTCGTCAGATTAAAACTGACTGGACACAGACAGGTAACGTTTACGAGTGTGTCTTACCAGACCTTGAGAGCGGTACATATCTTGTGAAAATGAATATAACAGAAAATCAATCGGTGACTGAAATGTTGATTATCCGATAATTTTAGAATCTGAAACGGATTCTCGTAAAAAAGCCGGCTTTTTCTCCTATACTAACCTAACACTACTTAAACTAAAGTTTTACAAATTGAACCCACTCTCCCTGGAGCAGGGCGAAATAAGTACCTGCTGATAATTCTGATACATCGACCAGTGTTTGTTGATTCAACTTATAAGCAACCAAAGGAATTTGACGCCCGAAAACGTCGGTAATCTGTACATAGTTCTCTTCCCCTGCAACATACAATACATCGTGACATGGGTTTGGGTAAATGTCTGAAATAGCTTCTCTGGCAACAGCTCTTACGCCAAGATCTGAAACCGAGCCGTCTAGATCAAATTCAGTTAGACGGTAATAATTCATGAAACGTAACTCCGAATGATCAGCAAACAAATAATTGTTTTCATCAATACTGTTTCCCACAGCCTTAATCTTACCTAACTTTTGCCAATCCGTTCCGTTGAAAGATTTTTCCAATAGAAAATAATCCGCATTTTCTTCTGTTGCTGTAGTCCATACCAAATCCACATGAGATCGTTGATCAAGCGCCTCAAACTTTAATAGTTCTACGGAGAGTATTGTACAATCGTGATTTGGAATTATTGCAGAAAATTCCGAGACACAACTTGAATAGTCGCCCTCGATAAAGGTTACAAGGTCTATATCTCCGCTATTTGGTGAGAGATTTGGAATAGTAACCGTTTGAGGAGAACCAGTAATCGTAAAACCTGACCCGTTAACGTTCAAATTTCCAAAAACTCCACTTGACATTCCGCATAGAAGGCTTTGAGAAAGATCATACTCTAATTCTACGTCAGCTGAAAACTCACCAACAGTTACACATAAATTTGAAATATGATTCACATTGGATATGAGCGGAATATTTCTTACTTCGTACATGAAAACAACGTCGTCCCCAACGCCAATAGTATGGAACCCTGCAGATAAATTCAATATATCGTTTCCTTCAGCACGCGCATCATCTCCGGAATCCATAGGGTCAGCGCAATCGCTGTCATCTCCCTCAAATGTTTGCACATAAACGGGCATTTGTGTTGTTCCAGGGTTTACATCAGGACCTATCTCAAATGTATTCGATGTCGCTGCGCATGCTGACCATGGAAGTGGCGGCAGTGGATACATACCGATAGACGGCGTGCTGACTGCCCACTCAGCCATAAACAATGAAGAAGTAAGTGTATTATCGCAATATATGTGAAGAACGGGATCTTCCACAAAATCGCCGTCATCATCTGCTCCTACTAGTCCCTCACCTGCAATCACGTGCGTAAATGTGACGGTTTTCCGACACCCCTGACCTCCCGGACGGACAAAAGCACAAGTGTTCGCATCAGGCGCAGTGTAGAGTCCTGTTTGAGAATAAATACAAGAGGAGTGGTCTCCATTAAAAAACGCAGTTACATCAACACTGTTGCCGTCTGCTGTCAGTCCGGTCATGGAAACAGTTTGAGGCGAACCCGTAGTTGCATAAGTCTGGCCATTTAGCACCAGATTTCCAAGATTCCCAGAAATAGAACACGGATAAACTGGCGCGTTATAATCTACAATCAATTCTGCGTCATACAAACCCGTCGAAGTACAGGTAAGGTCTGATACCAGAATCTGATTAATCAGTTGTGTTTCCGTAACCTCATAAGTAAAAGATATGTCTGAACCAACACTGAGTGTATGTGTACCTACTGTCAAATCAAGTAAAATTGTTGCCTCAGCCCGGCAATCGTCGGCTCCATCCATAGGGTCAAGACAATTACCATCATCACCCTCATAGGTTTGAACATGCACTGAGAGTGAATTTCCCGGTGAGGGAATTGCTCCAACTACCCAGGAATTTGTCGCTCCACATGCTGCCCACGGAGTTGATGGCAGTGTATATGTTCCCACGCTTGTCACATCAATACTCCATTCAGCAGCATAAAGCAACGTTGAGAGACTGTTGTCACAGTAAATCGAAATTGCAGCATCCTCCCCGCCACTCTCATTTCCGACCAAACACGGACCGGCGTCGAGTTCTGTAAAAGTGACTGTTTTTGTACAGGTTTGAGCATCTAACCCCTGGTATAAGAGAAGGTTCAAGATGGATAAAACAAAGCACAGATGTTTCATAATAGTAAATTTTACATTTTACGATTACAAAAATCAAAACATGCTATTTATCAATAATATAAATAATATTAATCCGATGTTAAATTTCACTTTATTTACAAAAATACACAGGAATAGTTTCCAAATAGGAAACTATTAAAGATTCTAAAGGAGTTTCCATTTCAGTCCAAATCTCACACTGCTGGAATCGTATGACACCATAATAACACGTTCTTCCGTACCGCGATAAAGGTAGTGCGGGGAATTGAGTAGATTGTTACATGTTGCGAATAAAGAAATGGCATCAGTAACCCCCCATTCAACAAAAAGATTTGCCTCCCATCTTGACTTCATAAACTGATCAAAATCCTGATTTTCGGAGTGTAGTAATTCTATATTTCCCGATTGATCATCAACGGCGGCTGTATTAATCTCAACCAGATATCCACTCGTGTAATTCCAACCCAGTAATGCGTAGATGTTATACTTGTGAGAGTCCCAATACAATTGGAAATTGGCTAACACATCGGCTTGATTTGGAAGACTTTGGCGAAATCGCTTTCCGGGTACCTGAAAATCTGAATACACATAAGTAGCATTCAATTCAACACCAAGCTCTTCAATAGCAATATGTATGAAACCCAGATCTTTGCGTAGCGAAAACTCCGCCCCTACCAGATACGAGGGCGTCACTGAATTTTGAAACGACTTTGTGCGTATTCCTAATGTCGGATCTACGTTGAAAGAAACTGTTCGAAATATTAGATCTTCCACACGTTTAAAAAAGAGACCCGACGTAAATATCTGACCATGAGGCATATACTTTTCAAAGGAGACATCAAGATTCCATGAATAGGAAGGTTTTAAACCTGGATTTCCCAGAGTATATTCTAACCTGTCATAGTCAATTACCGGTGCTCCCGGTTTTAACTCCTCGTACGTTGGACGTCTGTATGATCGGGATAAAACAAACCTCAAACTTGATCGCCTCGAGAGATTCCACTTGGCATGAAACATGGGCAGAATTGCCCCAAATTTAGACCATTGAGATTTCTGTACGATGGGATAAGCGACAACATTATCCTGAATCAACTTGTGAACACCCTGATAGGAGTCTTCCTCCTGATCTACTACCTGAAAGACGCCGCCAGGCAGCTCATAAATCCTTGCAAGGTAAAGGTTCTCGTTACCGTAAAGTACTGAATCCGCACTCACAAAAATGGACGATTGTTCAAAGCGAAACCCAAAATCCAATTCGAGATTTTTTACTGGCGTACCATTAAACAATACGAACGCCCCTATGTAATGATCCTTGTATGTGTAACTCGACCCTTGAAACAAAGTATAATTACTGTGAGATACCGTCATGGGGAGCTGATATAGACTATTTTCAAAGCTCGGCACAAAATCCAATATCTCTTCCCTTTCTAACAAACCATAAATATGATCTTGAAAAGGGGCATCGATCTCACTCAAAAAACCTCCGCTGTAGTCATTGTTTAATGAAAACTGCTGCATGTTGATAGGGCTCTGCATGATTGACGCATTCTGAAACCATTCATGAAGAGAAACCTCGCGACTTCCAGTCCTCATTAATGCGGATCCCCCAAAAGAAAATTCCCAAGAATCATTGATTTCATATTGTATTTCGAGCTGTGTATTCAATGGGTCAATCTCGGTGGTATTATTTAATTCTGAGAATGCTTTTCTGAAATTGAAGTCCTCAACGCCCAAAGAAGTGTAATCCGGGTCAATGGAATTCCATTCATCTCCCGGAATGTTAGCGGGTTGATCTTTGCCGATGAACTTATATCTTAAAAAGTTCCCTACAGACGCTGTACCATCCGGCACCAAGGGCAAACCGTTTTCATCGCTCGCAAAAGTCTGCCCTGCTTCATCGAGATATACCATGTCTCTGAAAACGACACTTGACGCAAAAAAATCAATGAAATGATAGCCATTTCTTGCATCTTTCCTTTCAAACGGAGCATTCCCGTATCTAAAGCGGTTTTGGAAGGAGGCGAACTGTAAGTCGCATCTGAACCGCCCTTTCTTCTGATATTTTATCTCAAACAAACCTCCGAACAATGTACTGTTCGGCTCTGCATACCCGCTTCTTAGAATAATCTCAGAGGAGAAGTAACTGTATCGATTGTCTCGTGAGTAAGTCCTATCCCCGTTATGTGAAAGTAATCCTGTAAAACCAAAGCTCCATTGAGGGTTAGCTTTGTAATCAAATTTTAACATCCCGGCATGCGTTGAGCGAATATTGGTACGATCCACGAAACTAACGCGTCTGATTCCATGGTTTTCTTCGCCAAAGTATACCACCTCTAATTCATCCGTATTTAGATTTCTGTAGTTCGTATTTCCTCCCAAAAGAACCCCCCACCTACCGTTTGAGCTTCGCTTATTCCACAAAAGTCCTACATTCAAAAGAGGTTGCATCGATTGAAAATTCAAGCCATTCGATAGTTTCACTTTCAAAAAATTAGAATCGGATACTTCTTTCAATCGCACATTCAAAACTCCTCCAATAGCATCGCCCGCGAGTGCTGTTTGTGCCGAACGCGATACATCGGCGTAGTCTACAAAGGCTGTTGGAATTGAAGATAGTCCGAAAGATCTGCTACCTGATTCACTTGCTATGGGCATACGAACCCCATCAATTAGTACAAGATTCCAATCATTAGGGGTTCCCCGAACCGCCACTTCATTCCCATCACCGTGGTCATGTCCAACATGAAGTCCCGTCATCTTTTTAGCATCCTCAGCTACATTTAGCGTAGCGTCTTTATCGTCACCCAAATAGTTTACCTCTCCTACTCCCTCCATAGAACGCTGTTGTTTCACTCCTTTCCTAACACCTTCTTCTTCGGTGTAAATAACGAATATTGCTTTTTCAGAAACGCGAAATCTTAGTTCAATCGTTCCCAGGTACACTTTTTTTCCCGGGTTTATGGCAAAACCCCGAACCTCAGGAACTACATCCGGATCCTCAAATCGCAACCAAAGCGAATCCTTTTTATATTCTTCTAAATTCAACTGAAAGTATCCAAGTGAGTCTGTATAAGCCCCAAGTGCAGTTCCCAGTACAACAATCTTTACCTTATCGACATTGTTACATACAACACGTCCATGCACAGACGTTTGTGCCGCACAAGTATCAGTTAATAAACCAATGCCACCGAGAAATAGTGTAACAACTATTAAGAATGGTTTCATTTTCAATCTTTATTAAAAAAGGAGCGCCTCAACAATCGACACTCCTTTTAACGATGAAAGCTATTCGATTTTTACGAAGTCGCTTACGCAAACACGTCTTTGTAGAGTATTATTGATTCAAGAATAAAAACCCACTAAGATTTTTGTTCATTCATTTGTTTCTATCAACCACCATCCTTTTTCTTACTTCTTGAATCGGCGCAGCGTTGTCTCCATCCCGGTGACATAGGATCAATTTCTCCAAAACGATCAACGCTGAATGGTTGAGGGTCAGTAAACGGCTCTTCCCCAGATATCATTTCTGCAACCATTCGCCCGATTCCTCCGGACCCAGCAACTCCTGCACCTGCACACCCTGCCGCGGCATAAAAACCTTTAACTTCTTTAAACGGGCCAAAAGTGTAATAACCATCAGGGGTGTAAGTCGAAATGCCCGTTATGCAGTTTTCTATCTCAAGTTCCTCGAAACTCGGGAAGAACGACGCAAAGTCCTTACCATGATTGATAATGATGTTCCATGCATCTTCAGGATTTCCGAGAAAATCAACATTCGGCTCCTTGTTTAAATCCTCCGGGTGAAAATGAGGGCTATCCTCCTCTCTTAATCCAAACAATAAAGAGCCAGATTCAGGCCGGGTATAAGCCATTGCATCCGGTATTACAAGCATCGGTTGGCCTTTCTGAAAGAGGTTCTCATTCTTTTTCGTAATCCAATATATACTTCGTACAGGAGCCATAGGAATCGGCTTGTTAAGTTGCATAGAAAGTTGATTTGCCCATGCACCAGCCGCGTCAACCACGTTCTCACATTCAATTTCACCTTTGTTTGTTCGCACTCCGATAATTTCGTTGTTCTCATGCAGCAGATTCATAACTTCAGTATTCTGCATGATCTCCACGCCCAACTTTTTTGCCGCATCCGAAAAGACTTTGGCAAGGACATAAGCATCAAGGAATGAATCGTCTTCCATATAGCTTGCTTTTTTGACCTTGTCCGTATCCATCCAGGGGATATATTCTTTCACTTCATTTGCAGAGATCTCCCGATTTCTTATTGAATGTTTATCCGCTATTGCGACAAGATTTTCAAGATTTTTCTCAGATTCTTCACTCGCCGCAATATGAATAGTTCCAACCTTTTGAATCTCAACCGAATCGCCGGTGAACTCCTGAATCTCTTCGATATTTTGGTAGGTTTCCTGAATGATGGGAATCATAGGTTCCTTGGTTCGAACAAGAGTCATCAATGAAGCTGCTTTCGAGGTATTACCTGAACCGATCGTGTTTCGTTCAATGAGTACCACATCCTTAACCCCCTTTTTTGCTAGATGCCATGCTGTTGCAGCACCAATTGTACCTGCTCCAATTACTACTGTATGTACTTTCAATATACTGGTTTTAAATCCGGGCAACCCTTCAGTCGCCCGGAATGATTAAATAAATTACATAATCTCAATTCTACGAACCGTTGTTCCATTTGCCGTTTCAAGACGCATCAGATAAAATCCTTTCTGAGAACTCGCTTTAACAAATGCAGCAGTTCCGTTTAACGTAACCTCTACTGGAACAGACTGTCCCGCGAGGTTCGTAATCGAAACCGAGTGGATCAATGCTCTTGACAGAACATGGAAGGTTCCTTTGGACGGGTTTGGATAGACCGCCGTTTCGATGTACTGCTCATCAAGAGAAACACTATTTCCTGTTGTAAATTGGAACGGCCCTACCCATTGAGATTCTGCACTAGGACAATCCGAACGAATGTAAAATTCGTAAGTAGTTTCCTCTGCCAATCCCGATAACGTGTATGGAATAGAGGTAGCCACTGATTGCACCCCCCAATCAACGATGAATCCTGGTTGTCCCCATGAAATTGTCCATGTGGATCCATTCACTCCATCAAAATCAATGTCAACACTACTTGCACCAATATTTGTAACCATGATATTTGTCGGACTCAAACACGCCTCGCCTGTTACAATAAATGGACCGATCCAAGGACTGTTGCCTACGGCGCATGAATCCTGCACATATACCTCGTAAATTACATCCTGAGTCAATGGCCCTAAAATCGCCTCTTCAGAAGTTATGTCTGTGATAAACGTTCCCTGACCAACAGTAAAGCCTACTTCGCCCCACTGTACATTGGAAATTCCGGAACCTCCATTTATCCATGCTATATCAACTGTATCTGGCGTTTGGTTGGTCATGTTTAGACCTGAAGGAAGTGTGCATGAGATATTGTTATCTGTACCGAGAACAAACTCCTTTCGGAAAGACAACGTATCGCTCACAACCACATCTGCAGTTGTGTTAACTGTCGCACTGTTCACCGCCCAAATTGGGTTCGTTTTTTTTGTTCGATTTAACAACAACAAATCATTTTCATTAGTCATTGCGTCAGTATACGAACCGTAATCCCACTCGAAAACGTAATTAGAAAGCGCTGATTGATTGGACTCCGCGACAAACACTCCAAAGTAATCGTTCGTTCCCATAAGTGCAGGCAGTAGTGGGTCCGTGTCAGGTACACCATTCACACGATATACGTGAACTCCGTTAGGTTGCCCGCTGATGTTGTTAACAGATACCGATCCATCTGCTGTTGATCCGATTCCTACGGTTGTTACCGACCAATCGGCAGCATCGTGAATATGCTCGGAATCATCTCCAAGTGGCGCTCCTGAAACAACGTGATCTGAAGCATCCATGTTTTCCATAGTTCCAGGAACGACTGTACCATTCTCCTCAGAAACTGTTGTTCCTGTTTGTTCATCGAAACGATAGTAAAGTACTAACCCTGATTCGTTACCAACCAACTTTTCACACATGAGATCTTGAATGTCAGCAGGAGACTTCGCAGTATCCCAAATTCTTAATTCGTCCACGCGTCCATCAAATGGAATTTCTTCATTATCGTCTTTATAGGCTCCAACAGACAACCATGAATCGTCGTAATCAATCAATCCACTGTTTACTGTTGATTCTGCTTCTAATGAACCGTTCACGTACAACCGTTGCGTGGTTCCGTCGTATGTTGCCGCCAAGTGGTACCAGCGATTGATAGCAAACTCGTTCAAGGTTTCCATGTAGGTCAACGTTCCGTTTGTTGATAGCGCAAACGCAAACTTATTACCATCTCGTGTTTCGATATCCCAACCTTTCTCAAAAGAACCGTTGTCCTGTAAGAAACTAACAATTGCATTCCAGGTTGTATAATCACGAACAAATGCCCAGCATTCTACGGTGATTTGATCATTCGGCAACCCTAATGAAGCGGCACTTACTTTTCCGTTCGAAAGGTTTACCCAATCGTTAGAACCATCTAGATCCAATGCCATCGCTGACCCCAACAATTGGTTCGATGGAACGCTCATTGTCGTGAACGATACCGGACCAACTTGATTAGAACTGAGTCCACCTCCACAATCTGCGGTAAGATAAACATCGTAGTTTGTCCCGGGTGTTAGGTTTGAAAGCATGAATGGATTGACGCTCGTTGTAACAGTAGTTCCTGATCCAGGTGTAAATCCTGAGGGGCCATACTCCAACTCAAAAGAAGCTGCAGTAGAACTCCAGCTGAGTGTTGCATCGTTAATTTGAGTACTGACCAATTGAAAACTTGTTGGGTCGTTACAAATTCCTGTGCTGAAGCCAAGAATGAGTTCACCGCTTGCAGTAATAACATCATTCACTTCATCAGCTCCTGTGTTGACCGTTGCTACAGCGTCGGACCAAACTGTAGCCGAGTTGTCAGATCGTTCGTAAAGCAAAATGCTGTTTTCATTAGTTACTGCTTCATTATAAGTTGAGTAATCATAGGTAAGATAAGCTGAAGCACCAGAAGCGCCCACAAGGAATACACCGTAGTATTCATCGTTTGAAAGTAGTGTGCTAATTCCATTTTGTGCGACGGGTACTGCGTCTACACGGAACAAGTGAACTCCTTCCAATGTACCGGTATAGTTATCAAGTGTTACCACACCACTGTTTCCGCTTAACGACTGAGAAACACCAGTCCAGTTCGTGGCGTAATCAAAGTCACTTACATCACCAAGGTAAGCTCCCGAAACAGTCCAGTTAGCTGGTACACTATTTTGCCATGTACCATCATAAGTACCGGTAAGGTCAGTTGCTACAGTCCCTGATACATCTTCAAACGGATAATAGGCTATCAAACCGGCTTCATTACCCGCCAGCAATACACACATACTCTCTCTGATTTCTGTTTCTGTCCGGATATCGTTCCAGATACGAAGATCATCCATTTGACCCTCGATTTGTCCTCCGTAGGTTCCTGTACCATCCTGACCAACATTAAAAGGATACACGGAACTCAAATCACCGACAGAACCTGCAATACTCGTGGACACCACATTTATTCCGTTAACATATGCAGTCATATCTCCATCGCGATCAAAGGAAATGGCGATATGATTCCAGCCCGTTGTGAAATCAATAGAGGTGATGTTCATATCAACACGCGGCCCTGTATCACCCTTAAAGTTGATGTCAATATTTGATCCCCCACCTTGAATTGCAATATTCAACCCTGTGTTGCTTCCGGAGCCCCAATCTTTATTGGAGAAAATGGAAGGATCACTTCCGACCCCAGCAGCCTTATACCAAAATTCGACGGTAAAGTCTGTTGTTCCTAAAGGCAGGGCACCAAGCGAAATATGGTTATCGGAACCTGCATTGGGTCCAAAATCCACGGCTCCGCCTGATCCTTGAGCAAAGGCTCCCAAGGCACTGGTAATTACCAGCGCAACTAATAGCACTAATTTTTTCATTTTTACGTAGTTAAGATTTGATTAAACGACTTTAATTCTTCACTATTTTTTTGGTCACAGCACTGTTTTGACCTGTAAGCGTTAACATGTATGCACCGGAAGCATACTGAGAGATATCCATTTTCTTCTTTGAGTATGTGCCGTGATTATCTAAAGTTGATTGAAACACTACTGTTCCGGTAATATCTGTAATTACTACAGTAAATGTTTCGTCTGTTTCGATATCTACTACGATGTCAAATACACCGCCGTTTGGATTAGGGTAAATACCAAATTCATTTTGTAGCGTATATGATTCAACATAAACATTATTGTCTTCTTCTAGCCATGACTTTCCATCCAAATCCCAGGCAGCCTGATTGTTTTCGATACAAGTATTGTCTGGTAAGCAATGGTCAAGGGCGGTTACGGCAATATCAGTCAACACCGGAACTTGCGCAACGACAGCATCTGTCGGAGGTGTTCCAAACTGATATGACCCCGGATCAACACCAGTAATCTCTGTCTGAGGCACATTATAACCGGTAGCGACCCACCAGATATGGCGCTCATCATCCGAGTTACCGCCGTGCCCTGTGCCTGTACCGCCGTGGTCTGTTGTTGCCAGGATCACCCACTTTTCATTTGCATAGTTTGGACGCGACTCCAATGCGTTAATTATCTGACCGACCAACCCGTCGGCATAAGAAATTGCATTCATATATGCAGGCACAGAGGGATTAAAACCATTTCCGTGGCCAGCTGCATCAACATCATCGATATGGACAAACAAAATATCGAGCTCTACGTCTTGTAATTGAGCTACAGCAACTTGAGCGCAAGCATCATCTGTAGGCGGAACTATTTTGTTATCCCAACCGTCATTGTACACATTTGTACTCATAGGCTGCCATGATGTGACCTGAACAGCCTTGGCATTTGGACGGCATTCCTTCACTCTGGTCGGAAAGTATGGGTAAGTCCCGTAGTCACTTCCCGTATAATTATTGCTCGTTACGCCATGCTTGTTTTCCCAAACGCCTGTCAGCATATCAGACCATGATGGTCCGGATGAAGTGACTCCAAGATGCCACGAATCGAATGTAAAGAGACCCGTATCGAACATTTCTTTCAGATTGGGAGCATTCCCATTATTCATTTGTTGTTGCAGGGCATCGGATCGAACTCCATCAATTCCGATGAATAACAACTTGTACTCGTCGTCTGCATCTTGTGCAAATCCAGTGAAACCAAGTACCATGGCTCCAAAACCGAGAATTAGACTTTTTTTGAACATAACAGTGTAGATTTATTTTTAAAATTTGAACCTCATTCCTAACGTTGCCCGTATCGAGTAGTACTCAACTTGCATAGGGCGATATTCTTGACCTCTGTAGATATAGAATGGTGTATTTAGCAAATTGGAAGCTTCCGCATAAATCTGGAAAGCCTTATTCACCTGCCAACTCGCGGAAGCATTCATTATCCAACGGTCGCGCATAAACACATCATAATCAGTGTTATCGTGTAATAATTTCAATTCCTCAGAAGCATCCAGAATAGCGGAGGTATTGATCTCCATAAGATATCCTCCTGTGTAATTCACCGAAACGGAGGCCTTCAGACCAGATTCTTGATGATCAAATACTAATGCTGCATTAAACAAAAGTGCCGGCTGCATTGGTAGGGATTGCGAAAGACTTCTACCAGGAATCTGCATTCTTGAATACGTGTAAGTGCAATTCACATCCACTCCGAAATTGCTCCAGAAACCGCCAAGTGAATCAAACTTTTTCTTAACATTCGCCTCAACACCACCCACGTACACGGGTTGATTTGCATTCTGATATGATTTGTAGATAATCCCTAACTGAGGATCTATATCAGCTGTAATGGTTCTGTAAATGTGATCTTCGATACGCTTTCCGAAAAATCCAACACTAAACAATCCTGCATTTGGCATGTATTTCTCGTAAGAAAGATCCAAATTCCATGAGAAGGATGGCTTCAATCCTGGATTTCCCTGATTGAATTCCAGGTTGGTAAAATCAATCACCGGCGAACCAGGCTTGGTCTCAATAAAGTTCGGACGACGATACGTTCGTGTAATTGCACCGCGCCAAACTGTATTATTATTTTGATCGTAACGAACATGCAACATTGGTAATGGTGCGATGTAATTCAATTGCAACTGAACTTTCTCTACCGGATATCCAACAGTGTATTCCAGAATGCGATCGTACCCAAGAGCATCATAAGGGTCGTCGTTTATATCTACCACCTGATAGCCTTCGTCCGGAACATCGTACACGTGTGCAAGGAACCAATCATCATCACCATCGTAAATGGTGTCCGCCTCCATTTTCAACTGTGTCGCTTCGACACGAACACCTCCGATAAGCGACCATTTCTTGTTCAACTGATAATCAGCCATCAAATATCCGGCTTGTGCTGCTTCAGTATATGAATACGTCGACCCTACAAATTCGTAATAGTCGCTATGCGCAACTGTCATAGGCTCTTCTCTCAGCGTATCACCAAGACTTTGAATAAATCCGTCTACGTAGTCGCGCTGCATGAAGGGGAGAAACTGCCCCTCGTATGGCTGTCCCAACTCCTGCAAAAAGCCGCCATTGTAATTGTTCATGGCATTGGGGTAGTTGGTTAACAATAATGGATCGGAATGCACCAAGAAGTTTTGATGCCATTCGAACAATGATAAACTTCGATAACCTTCTTTGTTTCGGAACTTTCCTCCTGCCTTAAAGAATATTTTGTTGTTCGGTTCGCAGGATACGTTAACGTTGGCAACTATTGGGTCTCGTTCCCAGGTTTCATTCAATTCTGTATAGGCACCAGAAAATTCATAATCTGAAGGCTCATTTCCCCCGCCTACAATTGGCTGGATAGCGTTCCAAGGGTCTCCTCCTCTCGGGTTATCGTCACCAATCAATTTGACTCGTGCCAATTCCAATGTCGGGTCTGTTAAAATATTCCCCTGATCATCGATAGGGTTTCCGTTGTTATCGCTCAGGTATGAGTTCCCAAACTTATCGAGATATATCTGATCGCGGAACTGCACATTGAACTTCTCAAAGTTCATAACGAGGTAGCCATTTCTATCATCTCTTCCCTGAAATGGTACCGGACCAAACCCGAAACGATTACTGTAATGTGAAACCTTAAAATCGAGATCTAATTTCTTGCTTAGATTGAACTCTCCCCCAAATTCACCCCCATACAATAATGATTGCGCTTTTGAATGAATATGCTGTAACATTATTGTAGAACCTGCACCTATGGCATAGTTGTATCGTGTATTCATGTTCCATTCATCATCAGTAAAGTATCCTGCCATGCCTTTAAAGAACAATTTATGCCCTTTATCAAAAGTATAATCCAAGGCTATGTTTCCAGAATATGTGGAACGAACACCCGTATAGTCTCTTAATTCCAAACGATTCAGACCCTGGTTGAAGTTGCTACCGTAAACTACCTCAAAATTGTCCGTGCCATAATTGCGGACGTAAGTTGAAGCGTTCAGGAGGAAACCAAATTTTTCATCTTTTGAACGACGGCCAATAAAAATGTTTCCATTGTATACAGGCCTTTGAACCTGAGCATTGTAACCGGACATGATGTTTATCCTGATCTCATTGGAATCAGGCGAGCTTTTTGTGATAAAGTTGACAGACCCGCCGATGGCATCGCCTTCTATATCCGGAGTAATCGCTTTGGCTACCTTAATATAATCCAGCAAATCACTTGAAAGCACATCGAAAGCCATAGTTCTCGTTTCCGACTCTTCATCTGCAACGGGCAATCGATCTCCATTGATTAAAGTACTATTCCAATTCGTAGGCGTTCCGCG
Organism: Flavobacteriales bacterium UBA6051; assembly: GCA_002427735.1. Lineage (GTDB taxonomy): Bacteria > Bacteroidota > Bacteroidia > Flavobacteriales_D > Crocinitomicaceae > UBA4466. Next base: position 370,537 of record DIYP01000017.1, on the reverse strand, counting down.
AACCGACATGTATCTTCCCTCTCCCTGATCCTGGCGAACAGTTACTGCCGGCATTTTTTGAAGATTATCGGCAGCATTATATGCCACCTGCTCGCCATCTCCAACATACTCGACATTTCCAATGGTACTTTCGTTCTTTTGAAGTTTGTTTGCCTTCCCATCTCCGTCTTTTTGTTTATGACTAACAAAAACCGGTCCCATGGACTGAACCAAGTCATCAACTTTCATCTGAATCTTTCGAAGTTTTAACGTCTCTCCAGCAACAATTTCAATATCGATAATTTCGTCAGCCAAATACGCACTACTGATTTGCAGTTTATACTGTCCGACAGGCACTTCTCTAAACTGAAACTTCCCATCAAAATCCGTCAGAACCTTAAAATTCGTCTCTTGCAGAACTACCTTGGCACTCGGAATTGTTTCGTCTCCGTCCATAACAGTCCCAGAGACATTTCCTGTTTGGGCGAGCACTGAAAGGCTGGTTAAAAAGAAAAACCCTGTAAAAAATGACTTAATCATGTTTGTGATGATGTTTGTTACATTTTGTTCCACAGCCACAGGCACTTTGTTTACTTTCGGTTGCATACAGGGTTGTTACAAATTCCATGTCCCTGAAATACCTAGCAGCAACCAGTATTCTATCTACTTCTTCTTCGGTTAATTCCTTCTCCTCTTTGAGACTATACATTTGTTTGGCTTCGATATACGCCTCTCTTGAATTGGATACTATTGAATGCTCAAATGCAGTCATCATTTCATTGCCCTCCTTTTGAGAAAATGAAGTAAAGACGATCATCACAAATACTATGGTTAACCATTTCATGCCCGTACTATTTTAAATTGTTTTATCTGATAGTGTTTTCTCACAAAGAAGAGTAGCGCAATACTGAGGCAAACACCTCCAACAATTGCCACCCAATAACAAATGCTTTCAAAAAAGCTTAACCACGATACATCGCTCTGAAAAAACTCCTTGTATGTCATAATACCGACACTCCCTAAATACCCGATACTATCCGAGATATACATGAGATACCCCGCATTCCCTTTCATTCGAAATAACGCTACCAAACGCTCATACATCACAATCTGGAAAGGAACATACGCCATGTACAACCCTAAACCATTTACGATCATCCAGTTTAGAGGGGAAATTTTTCCTGTTTGAAACAAAACTGTGGACGCACCGATAATGAACAACCCTATAAACACAAAAGAGCTGGTAAACAGGAAACCTCGGAAGTTACTCTTAAATAACACCAGGAACGCTGTGGTAACAATTACAATTAAAGCAATCGGCAACTCCGATCGAGTATAGACATCAGGCGAAACAGAACCCTGCTGCATCTCTGACCAAATCTCTACAGAGAAATTATCGCGGAAATCGCGGAAAATTGAGAAAAGTGCATAAGTGAGTACCAACATCAAAATTCCCAATCCATACTTTCGCAAAACCTCCATACGATCCTGACCTTTCATAGCCTCACGTTTGGATTTCAATTGTTCGTCTTCAGCATTAGGAGCTGGGATTTTACTCAACATCCAGACAAATAATATAAAGAGTGGAATAAACATTACCCCTATCAATGCTGGCATCCAGAAGTCACTAACGCCGTAGTCTTCAATTAATATTCTTCCGAACGACTTTAACATACCAGAAGAAACGATTGCACTGACGGACAAACCTGTCGCTATTAATTCAGTAACTCGCCTACCTTCCAAAAAACTAAACACCACCCCCCAAACCATTCCTAATGGAATTCCATTCAGAAACAACATGATTGGCTTCACGCCATTCGGAACGCAACCGAACAAGGCAAGGGCAATCTCTGCAAACAGAATCAACCCGACAATCAAACGAACCCGTTTCGAAGCTTTCAATTCCGAGATCACCTTTACCCCGATAAACTTCGAAAGCATATACCCAAATACCTGCGATAGAATCAACACTGTTTTTAGTGACATCCCCATTAATTCAAATCCAGCGTATTCTGCCGACGAAAATGGTTTTCGAAACGCATACATACAGAAGTACGTCCCGAAGCTCGCCACGAAACACCATAAGATCATTAATAGGTTTGACCTTTCTAAAACGTTTGATATTTGTTTACTATTTGTCAACTTTTTAAATTGATGCAAAAATCACATTGCAAATATCCTAATAACCCATATTTGAACGCTTTAAATTACATTATCAATGTGTTAAATGAATATTAATTCATCAAAGAACATGTGTTTTTGTATCCAAATAGGAAACTTTCGTATATTTGTACCACAATTTTATCAAATGTCTAAGAACCTAATACCACAACTAGGAAGAAAGATTCGGTCGATTCGGCTGGAGAAAAAACTCTCCATTCAACAAGTGGCGGATCGAGCCGAAATCTCTAAAGGAATGCTCTCAAAAATCGAGAACGGAAGATCTATTCCATCACTACAGGTATTACTCAGTGTAATCAAAGGATTGGAAGTAGACATTCCCTATTTCTTTACAGGAGTGTATTTAGATAGCGATCGACGATACATCCATGTAAGAGAGAAAGACATTTCGGTCATTGAAAAAGAGCAGGATACAGAAGGATACGTCTATCGTTCTGCCTTTAGCAGTAACGTCAATACTGAAACCATGGAGGTTGTTCTTTTGACCATTGCGCCCGGTTCGACGAGGGAAAAAGTAACGACTGATGCCTACGAATTAAAATATATGCTTTCTGGCGCAGTCGACTACTGCTTAGAGGATGAAATTGTGCAATTAGAAGTAGGAGATTTCTTCTTCTACAACGGCCGAATACCACATGTTCCCATCAATACAAGTAACGAGTTAGTTCGCATGCTTGTAGTTTACTTTTACAACGCAGATAAATAAAAATGAAAAAGACATTAGAACTTGTCGTGCTCGACATGGCCGGCACCACAATAAACGAAGACAACGTCGTTTACAAAACTATTAACAAGGTATTATTAGCCAACAGTGTTCAATGTTCTTTGAAAGAAGTGCTTACGTATTGTGCGGGTAAAGAAAAACGCACTGCGATCGCGGATATAATTAGTGCGCTGCATCCAGACCGTCTGAATGATGATTTCGTCGACTCCTTATTTACTGAGTTTAAACAGTTGCTAAAGGAAGCGTATGACGATTTGGACGTAAAGACATTTGATGGAACTATCGACTTCTTCCAAACACTTAGGAAACAAGGTGTTGCAATTGTATTAAATACAGGTTACGATAAAAGAACTGCGAGCAAATTGCTTGATAAATTGAACTGGCAACGTGGATTGGAATATGATCATTTGATTACGGCTGATGATGTTCAAAACGGTCGTCCTCGCCCAGACATGATTTATCTTGCAATGGAAAAAACTGGCATTTCAAATACATCGAATGTAATGAAGGTAGGAGATTCCAAAATTGACATTGAAGAAGGGCATTCGGCAAACTGTGGATACTCAATTGGCATTACTACTGGAGCACAAACTGAACAACAGCTTTTGGAGGCCAAACCTAACTTTGTTGTCTCCAATCTAGGGGAGATTTTAAATCATTTGTAATTGCATTGAGATTTTCTCTTTATGTGATGGAGTAAGTAGTTAAACCCTACTTTTTGTTTTGATTATTTTGATCGTTTTTGTACGATTAACAGTTAATTGAAAAGCTTTGTTCACGATTGGAAACAACTCGGTCTTTGATAGCTTGTTTTATGATCTTTTTATAGTCTAATGGATTGACCTTCTTATGAACTTCATAAGAGGTTAGATAGTGATGCGAATAATGTGGTCGAATGTTATTGTAATCATCTACAAAGAAGTTCATTTCTTCATACATCTCTATGGAATGACTACCAAAAATTAAACTACACCTATAATATCAATGGATATCTAGTAGGTCTTTTCTACGAATTCTGGAATGGCACCCAATGGCAGAACACAAACCTGTTTGATTATACCAACGATCAGAATGGATTGCTTTTAGAAACTTCTAGGCAAACATGGAGTGGTGTGGATTGGGATAACTATCAAAAAATCACTTATACCTATCTTCCAACAGCTGGAATAGATCAACTAGAATCTCAACCCGCTGAACTACTGCACATCTATGATTTGGTGGGGCGAGAAATACTAACCCCTCAAAAAAATCAAATCTATGTTTATAGGTATTCGGACGGAAGTATAAGAAGGGTGCTTGAGGCTAAATAAAATGTTTGCCTAAACACCCTTATGAACCTTACCATTAAATGATACACCTATGTGTTTTGGTTTTCTTTGGAAATAAAGCGTATGGCATTTATCATCCTCGTACTCTATGCGCAAATAACCACGCCTTATCGCCTCAATCGTGAGCGCTGATGCTGAGTTAGACCTGACACCCCATTTTTGCGTTGAGCGAACTGTGTTATGATAAAGAAACACTTGAAATTCTAGATGATAAATTATGGGATATAAAAAACAAAGTAGATTTTATTTTTAGATATCCCGTTAAATTACTGAAGCGTTTTGAATTTGATTATGACTTGAACTTTCATTCAGCAAGCAAGCAAGAGTCTCTCAATAATTCGTTGAAACCGATCATATCCAACCTACATCTTTATTATGCTGCTTTATTGAAAATTCGAGATATAGCTGATTCGGGATTAAAAAAAGCAAATGCTGAGAAAAACATCGAATTATTTGTTGAATGGATGGAAGATGAGCTTGATCTCTTTTTAGGTTTAGAGTATTCACTTGCGCTAGAAATCTTTGGAGGGAATTCTAAATTTCGTTCAATGATAAAATTCTGTGCGAATAAAGAAGCAACGGTAAAGGCCCTTTGGGGAACAGCTTAGGATTTTTTTCATGCTAGAATGAGTTGTAATCGACCTCAATTAGGCAAAATGGTGGGTAAAAATGTTCATCCTATATTCGTAACTAAAGACTCTACGCTTTACAAGTTAATGGCCCCTCACGTTAAGGGTGTCGTACGATTCAATTCCATGAAATTGACAATAACAACCGGAAATTCATATCCACAGCATTATTCTGACGAATTTATGGATAGTTTAAATAAGAAGATTGTAAGGTTGAGTACCGATCGAGTTGTAAAGGCGAAAACTCTCGATTTGGACAGGGTCAATGAAATAATTAATAGACTGGAAGAAAAATTGATTTGCATTAACTCTCTGTGAAAGCGTAATTTTCCTTTACCTTCTTACCTGAACAAGTTCAAACCTGAATCCAACAAAAATCACCACCCAATGGGTGACGCTTCTATCAGAGTGATCTCATTAGGATTTCATATCCCTCCTTATCCGAATTCCGAAATAAAGATTTGCATAGAGTGTGAAGGTGAAAACTATCATGCGTGCAAAATTATTCACGCTAATCATGACGATCTATAATGTCTTTTTGATTCTCTAAAACATCAAGGGCATCTTGTATCAGAACCAACTCATTTTCAAAATTAAAAAACGCTCTAAGTTCTTCTATTCTATTTAAATCATCACCAGTAAAGCAAATTGCAATTTCTCGCGTCTCAATTCCATTAATCTTTCTCTGATTCTTTTTTATTGAAATACTCATAGTATTATTCTACCATGCTATCCCATGCATCCAAAGCCAAGAAGAATATCCTCAGGAGGCATTGGTGATCATCTCATTTGCAGCATCTAATATTTCATCATCGAATGATGCCAAGTAGGTCTCAGTAGTCTTCGTGTCTGCATGACCAAGAGCTTCTGAAATGAGCGTTATCGGTAGGTTGTTTCGTTTCCCAATTGTTGCCCAAGAATGTCGAGCATAATAGGTCGTGAGTTTTTCATCTATTCCGGCAAGTTTTGCCAGCTTCTTAAGGTGCCCATTTACCGTTTTTCGGTATTGCTCATATCTCTTTCTTCCTTTCTCGCTATTCTCATAGTCGAATGGAAAAATGTAATCATGGGTTTTCTTCTTACTCACATCATAATCATTTAATATTCTTAACGATTCTTGAGTAAGTTTAATAGAAAAGCTATGATTAGTCTTTTCTCTGTCATACTCTATACGACCAGCCATAAGCTTACCTTCATTGTCATATTTTGTCTGAAAGAGTTGTGATTTTTTGATTTGTACGAGGTCTATAAAATTAAGCCCCATACTATTGAACATAAAAAGGAAATAGTTTCGGGCTCTCCACAAGTATGTGCCTTCTTCTAAGTCAAGTTTTCGAATTGCCTCAATTTGCTCCGCTGTAAGAGCTCTTTTTTTTGTCTTTCTACTCTTAGGCATTTTAAACCCTTTTCTAAAGGGGCTTATCTTCTCTTCTAAAAGCTCTTCTTCAATAGCTTCATTAAACAAAGCCCGAATTTGTGCAAGATAGGAGCGCGCAGTGCTCGAAGAACATCCCTGGCCTAACAAGTATGCAACAAAATTTTTGATAGTCTTCGTATCTAAGTCGGCAAAAAGAATATTCTCATGAGTATCTTCTAGTGTATATCCCTTAAACTTTTTAAGTGCATTATATGCTGTTTGAACGGCTCCCTTACTTCCAAACCTTTCAGCCTTATCAAGACGATCCATTTTTTCATAGGCAAATGCCGTAAAAGACTCTTTATTCAATACACGTTGAATATATCGCCTTTTTACCGATTCGGGAGTTGAACGTTTCGCAAAGATTTCTGCGATGATTTTCGTTTTAACCTCATCAATTGTAAGGGCAGCTAACTCAAGTTCCGTTGCGTCAAGGAACTGCTCAGCCAAAGACAGTTGAGATCGTACCTTAACACCTATATGTTTGGCATTCGGTACATCTTTAGGGGATAATGAGACTTCGTCCCAATTCTCTACAGTTAATGAATATTTTAATCCAATATATCGTGTTTTCTTAGAATGTGACAGTTGTATGCATAGTGGATAGGTTCCATCCTTTTTAGGTTTATTACGTCTATCCAATTTCAGGGTAACTTTTGCCATTTTTTCGAAAATTTGCGAGTTTTTTTGCGAGTTTCCTCCCTTTAAGATACGTTTAAAAAGGCGCTAATCCAAGGGGTTGAAGCGCTAAAACGCCCTGTTTTTTGGCTTTTTTGGCTTTTTGAGTTTTTTAAACCCTCTTATCCCTCTCGCTGTTAATCAGAGGGTCCCTGGTTCGAGCCCAGGAAGGAGCGCAGAAAGCCGATCAGAAATGGTCGGCTTTTTTTATTACTTTCCACTAAGAGCCTCAGTTTATCTGGAGCATAGGCTTTTCAATAAGATTCGATTATTCTATTTCCCCCTAGGGTTTTTACCCCCGAAAACGCCCCCCTATTTTTATGTCAGAGTAAAATTGGCTCGGGAAGTACGATGTTTATTGGGAAGTTCGGTATAGGCCCTCTCTAAATAATTAGAGGGGGCTTTTTTTATTATGCTTATTTTGCCACCATGAAGCGTATTACTGTTTTTTGTGGTTCACAAAAAGGAACGAAACCGCATTTTGCCCAAAAGGCTGCTCACCTTGGAAAAGCACTCGCCGAAAGAAATATCACAGTTGTCTATGGAGGTGCAGATCTCGGGTTGATGGGATCCGTGGCGAACGGTGCACTGAACGCCAACGGGAAAGTCATTGGTGTTTTACCAGAGTTCCTTCGAACACGAGAAATTGCACATCAATCGCTCACCAAACTGATTATCGTGGAATCCATGCACGAGCGCAAGATGAAGATGAATGAACTCAGTGACGGAATCATTGCTTTGCCTGGCGGGTTTGGAACGTTGGAAGAACTATTCGAAATTCTCACCTGGGTGCAGCTCGGTTTACAAAACAAACCCATCGGGATTCTCAACGTTGATGGGTACTATGATTCTCTGATTGATTTTATAGATACCATGATTGCTAGTGGTTTTCTTCGGGCTGTTGACAAGGAACTGTTGATTGTTAGGGATTCTATTGAAGAATTGTTGTCCGCCATGGATAGTTATGACTTGCCAGATATTAAGAATAAGGTGGAGGAGTTGGGATGAAAAAAATGGTGTTTCTCAATTTGCGACAATTATACCCAAATATGATTTGAAAATGTCGCTCTTTATTACCTGAAATGAGTTTTTTAGTATAAGCCTCCTTTATAAAAGTCTGGCCTTCTGAGCCTCAAACTCCTCTTGTGTAATGGCACCAGATTCCTTAAGTTGATTTAACTTCTCCAATTGCTCCAATACTTCTTTGTTCGCATCAAGCTCTTTCTTTAGGACAGCCGATTTATCAATAAGCACTGAATCAAGCGCGTCTGCTTTTGCCTTATGCTTCGCTCTGGAAACAATCAATCCGACGATAATAAGGATTGGAATAAGAAGGACTGCTATTTGCCAAGGGCCGATAACGCTAAGAAGGTGCATGGTTGTGATTATTGATTAGAGTACTAGGATAGGAAAAAGACTGAAAAGTTGAAAGCAACCACTCAAAAATGGGTATTTGTACTTTATTTCACCTAGGATAAATACCTGATTTTCTGATTGACTAACTTGATTTCATCATTAGACAATGCTTTCTGACTAAATTGAATTCATGAAGTACTTTATGCTATTAGTCAGCTTTCTGCTCTACTTTACTGCACCTGCTCAATTTTCTATGTTTCTAATGCAGCCTAGGGATACGAACTCTTATGATCGCGTAATGTCCATCCATGAATTCATTGAAGGGATGCTAATAGATTCTGATGAACCTTTTATGGTTGAAAATGCTGAGGTTAAGTTTGTTCGGGGCATTGATGACACGTCCAGATACAATGGTAAAATTCGAAATCAGATATTTAAAAGAGGACTTTGGATGGAAAACTGCTCTTCTCATTTGAAGATTTCTAACTGTGAATTTGCCGCACTAAATTTCGTCAAGTCGAAAGATGGCGTGAGTTCTCTTTTTCTCGACAGTTGCAGTTTTCGTTCATTGCGCATAATGGGCGATCGAGAATTCGGTTGGCTTCATGTGAACAACTGTGATATTCACGATATCATTTCTTTGGATCAAAACTTTGAGGACGTTTCAATTAAAAACAACACTTTCACATCCCCTAAAAAGAACTTCAACTTATTGAGAATTGGCTTTATGGATTATAACCATGTCTCGATAGCCAATAATACTTTTCCTATTCTCGATAGTTCGATCTCACTCTCACTAGACAATGGCAGTTTTAAATCGGTCTGGCTGCATAAAAACACGCTGAACAACCTAAACTTGACGGGGGTGACCGTTGAGAAAGTTTTCTTCGTAGATAGTTGTGCCATCTATGGCTTTGTATTTGTAAGTGACCTTTCTTTTAATGCTGAGTTGACCAATCTTCCGTGGTTTCAAATTGATAGCTTTCGGCTTTCGCTCGCAAGGTCTTACGGTTCTTACATAGACCCCTTTGAAGACTTTACCTATCGCGCTCAGTCAAAGGAAGAGCTGGCTAATATCTACCGTTTTAATGATTTGATCAGCATCTATATGAAGTTCTACTCTATGTATAAAACACGTGGAGATCGGCAATCCGCCAATGCTTGTTATGTGGAAATGAAAGACATAGAAACACGGAGGTTTAAATACCGGTACGCACAAACCCCTAATATAAACACTTGGTTCGATTGGCGTTTCAATCAATTCCTTAAAACGTTTTGTGACTATGGCACCAACCCTGTCAAATCACTGATTTTCTCCATCTATACTATCCTCGTTTTTGCTGGAATTTACCTCCTCTTTTACAGTGATTGGGACCGCATCAATCGTAAATATCTGATGCGGAAACATACGGAATTCTTAAACTTCATTCGATCAGAAAGGTCCATGGATGAATTTTATAAACTGAAGCACCAAGAAGAGTTTGAATCTTTCGAGAATTACAAACTGCGATTGGAAGACAGTAAGGGAAAGGTTCCCTTCTTCCTTCGTTGGTTGGGAAAACCACTTTATCTCCTCTCTGCCTTGAAATATCACTTTACTTTCTGGCTATATAGAAGAGGGGCTGTGCTCGGTGGACGCTGGGCAAACATGAAATTAGGTCGACGACTACTGCATGGATTTGTGATCGCCGTCGTAGTGCTTACCTATCTCATTTATCTACTTACTGTGCGTTGCATCAACTCAATCGTCCTGAGCATAAATACTTTTTCTACTTTGGGGTTTGGCAGAATTCCCGTTACCGGAGTATCAAGATACATTGCAGTAATTGAGGGCTTCACGGGTTGGTTCTTACTAAGTATATTCAGCGTGAGTTTAATCAGTCAGATGATGGGTGGGTGATCGAATAACTGGTCAAATATATTCATACCTACCCAATCATTTAACACCACTTTACCATCTTGCTCCTTCAATACTGAAACCACTCCTTTTTTGCATTCATGATGCATGGTTCTGTTATCCTTCAGATACTCCTCATTTTCAAATTGTACAAATGTGTTACCCGAAGTGGCTCCTGGATATAATAGCATAACTTTTTGCGCATTCCAAAACCTTCCGTAAGCATAGATCTGGCGCAAGTCCTGGATGGATGTTGAATTGTCAGGGTTCTTCCACTTTGTATCAATAACATACGTATCATCTGGTGTTGTAAGAACAATATCTGGTCGAAGTGAATTCCTTCCCCAGAAAAGTTTGGATTGTTGTCCACGTAATGTCCAGCCGGAATAATCCTTCTGATTCTCGCGAATATGCTTCCGAAGCTTCACCAGCACATATTCCTCCCACAGCTTATTCATGTCAAAGAGAATGGAGATCATGCGTTCATTGCCGGCGGCTATGTCAGGTGAATAATTTAGAATAATCAGACGAGCCAATTCCAATGCGCGCTCATAAGGCGCTGTCTTTCGATTGAGGTTTATTGAGTCCAGAAGTTGTTTTGTTGCCTGAATCTTTCTGAATTCCGGGAAGTGAAGCTGTACCCTTCGGCATTTATCACTGATCCACATGGAAGAACTCAACTGACCCACAATTTCTAAAGCTTGCGCCAATACTTGATGTATTTTGTGATCTACATCGTAGACCTGATGAGTCGTATAAAATCGTTCTTTGTGCACCAAATTGTGACGGATATTCTGAGCAAAGTCAAGTTTGCCTTTCAACGCTTTGACATTTCCCGATTCTTTTCGGTATTGTTTTACGAGTCCATTGCGAATCAGTATTTGCACTTCGGTAAGGTACTGGTCAAAATACAATTCCAATAGATTCATTCCTCCCTTCTTCAGGTGCGCATCCTCATATGGATTGATTTTTACCCTTCCGCACTCTCGCAACATATGCACCAATACTCTGCACCAACTGCTTTCATAATCACTCTTATCATCTACCTTTGGGTGAATTTGTATGGTATAACCACCCACTTGAATCACCCCCACGTACTGCCTAAATTTTACGCCATTTGGAATAATATCAAAATACGCTCCTTCGTGCATGGCATTAAGTCTAATGAAGGCATCAAGATGCTTTCGGGAAAAGCCACTCTCTCCTATTCGGAGGGTTTGATGTTCGTATTTGGTGATGATGCTCACCCCTTGCCGAATATAAGTGCCTGAATAGCATTTGTAAATTCTTCATTCGCCATATTTTCAATATTTCGAAGACGATAGACTTTAGCCTCTGCTAAATCTAGATCATGATTCACTGCAAAAGTCACTTTCGCCATATCTGTGTTGTCGAAAAACGCCCGACCAATAACCATTTCCATTTTTTCATAGTTCCCGAAGAAATATTCTTGTAGTAGTGGGATGATCTTGTTCTGGAAAACTGATTTAAGTTCAGGTAAGTTCCCTACCTCCATAAAGTAAGAATGACCTATGGTATGATCCCGATCGATGAGAACCTCTATACGCGCATTGATGATTTGAAGTAATCTCTCAAGATTCACACCATGAAAACTGAAATCATCAAAATAGCCCATAATAAACGGATCTTTATCAGCTTTCATTTGTTCCCATATTTCCTTTTTGTGCTTTTCCAATTCATCTGAAATACCAAGAAAACTGAATAGGCTTCTTTCTTCTGAAGCATATGGTTCCTTGTCCCAACCTACTTTTTCGTGCTTCCAGAGCAAGCGGCAGATCATTGCAGACGGCGACAATAAATCTGGACGAGGCATCATTTCGATAAAAGAAAAACGCCGACGAAGGGCTGTGTCGAGCGCTTCCACGGAACGATCAGCCGTGTTCATGGTTCCTATAATGTAAAGATTAGAAGGGATGCCAAACTTTTCCTTAGAGTATGGCAAAATTGCTTGTAGCTCATTCTCTTCTCCTATTCTTTTGTCTGGTTCGAGAAGTGTTATAAGTTCACCAAAAATAGAAGAGACGTTACCACGATTGATTTCATCTATGATCATCACATAATTCAAGTCCTTTTCACTAGAAAAAGCATTCCTGGTAATCGCAAACTTGTAAAAGTCTTTATAAACAGAATAAATGTGAGTCGCCCTGCCCTTACCAATGTGCTTTGCCACGTCTGTGCGCCCCTTTTTATTCTCTTCAGATCCATCGACTTTGGCGTCGAAAAGGCGTTCGATCATATTTTTAGATACTGTGAATGGTCTAGTTCCTTCTGGTTCATCTGGATTCCAAGACTTCTTGAAGCGAACCTTGATCGATGTGTCGGTTATTTCATTCTCCTCTAATCTTAACTCACTAGAAACAGATCTAAATATCTTTTCTTCTTTATGTGCGGACAACCTAACGATATAATCTTTCCACAAATCATCAAACGCAACTGTGCTCTTTGTTTTTTTTCTTGCCAAACTCGCCAACTGCTTAAATGATCCATCCTTGATAACATAATCTAGGTCTGTAGTTTGTCGATCTTGTTCAGAATCTTCGTCATCATCCTCCAGGCTTCCAATACTCGGTTTTATTCCTTCAATAAAATCTTCATAGGATATTGATTGGTGAAACGTGGTAAACATAATTTGCCCATTTGGGTTTTTCTCCTCATCGTATATAAATGCCCGAAAATGCTCTGCTACTTCTTTTCTAGTTTTGTTTTTAGACCCAAAAGCAGGGTCAACAATATCAATGGCTTTGTTAATTGTGTTGTAGGTCTTACCTGTTCCTGGAGGACCATATAGAATTACTTGCAGATCATTCATGTTCACTTTTGTATGCATTGCTTCTTCATCATCCATAAAATTCGATTCTTTTGTTCCACTGCTACTCATAAAGTACTCATATGTTTGCCATGGTAGAGTTACTATTTCTTCCGGGCTCTTTCCCAATTCTTTTATAAAGAACTCCAATACACTATTACTGTTGCTATACCAATTTCTTGTTTTCTCGATAGCGCAATCATCGAACTTCGTATTCAACAAATCAATCAATTCATTGAGTTTCTGTTCATTTACAATTGTACATAACAAATTTGGCTGTAAACTGGCAATTAACCTATTAGTAGATGCCCTTCTATTTTGTCTGGTAAACTTTCTAAACTCTGAGGCGATTTGTTTATAGACATCTAACTTCATCAAGCTTTGACTATCCGCTATCTCCTTAAAGAGAGGAGCAATAATATGCCAGTTATTTTTGATCCTACGCTTCTCTTCATTCGTAAAGTATCCCTGTTGCAGTGATGAGACACATTGATTTCTTGACTGCTCAAAGAACTGATGGAAAACATCCTTTTCCCAATCTTCATAGGACTCTTTTGTGGAAGCTTCTTTAATGAACTTGGGAACATATTCGTTGTATTTGTTCCGCCAATCTTCCCAAATCCCAAGGTTATTGGCAAATTCTTTCAGTTTCATTCTTCGCTACTCGTTTTTTTAATCAAATCCCGCAACTTATTAGCTGCATCATCTGACATCAATTGAATGGGTTTATCTTCTTCAATTCCCTGAGCCTTATTCATAGAATCCTCTTCTAATTCTTGAAGTTCAAAAAATTCTCGAGTGAAAGGTCCTTTCCAGCCATTTTGATTCAATACATATTTCGTAAGTTTTACAGGACCATCTATTGAAGAAACTAATTTTAGATGGTCTTCATAAGTTTCAAGATTGGGGTGTGGAAATTTATAGTTGTCGACTCGAAAAGGCTGTGTTGCAACTAACTGTAAATTATCTAAAAAATCTGTTCGCTGCCCTTTTTTGAACATGTTACATCGCTTGCAAGCTATGTTTAAATTGTCTGGGTGAAACTCATATAACTTAAACTTCTTCTTGGGAAGTATATGTTCTATGTCAATGTCAAAATTTGCTTCTCCCCAGAAGCTTCTTCTACAGTAGCAACATGAGCAATCTTGTGCTTTCAGGTAATCTTTGATTTTTCGTTTGATGGGTTTTAACCTATCATCGCTCCAGTTTTTGCCTTGTGTTTTGATCACATCTTCTATTAGCTGGATATCCGCATCGTCTAAAGCGCTTTTTGATTTCATAATTGTTCTGCAATTTCTAATACACCATTTAACAACTCGCCCTGTTTATCATCAAAAATCTGTCCCCTTATTTCTTGTATTTTCGCTTCAAATTCTTCCCTAGACAAATCATCTCTTTCGAGATCGTTTAGGTATCCTATCAATCGTTTGGACAGCATTCTGTTAGCGGGAGTAATCACATCGAAGTAATCAGCATATGCCGCTTCAATATTCTCGCTTTCATTATCGTGTAGCTCAAAACTAAAGTTGGAAGCCTTGAAAATTCGTGTCGAACTTGAGTCCATCCCCTCACCGTTTACAAGCAATGGAGAGTGCGTTGCAATCACAATTTTTGGTTCAAACCGATAAAAATTATCCAATAAAATGCGCCCGAATTGTTTTTGCCATTTAGGATGAAGACTATTCTCAGGTTCATCAATGAGTATAACTGTCCCTGACTCTACTAATGCCGCCAAAAAGAATGAAGTTGTAACAATTCCCAATTCACCAGAACTCGCTTCTAGGAGAGGTATCTCTTGGCCATTTCGTTCAAAAAAGAATTCAATATCCCGGATAATATTCTTGCCTTTCAAAAACGCCTCGTACTTAACCAAAGACAAGTAATCTGTGCTAATCAACTCCTTAAAACTGAAATCCGACAATTCAATCCAATAAATACGCTCAGGATTGTTATAATCTAATTTTTCAAGTGCCGCAGTAAGCGTTTCAAGATCAATCCAGCCAAACCGAAACTGCTCTTCGAGTGACATGCGCATTCCTCTATGGTCAATCAGTCCTTTTAATTTAATTCCGATTTTTGGGGCGAACTCAGCATACTCAAGAGCACGGGTTGTATTCCTTAGTTGATCTAAATCTTGTAAGTCAATAGACGCTAAAGCCCTTTTTATAGCGCTTTTGGCTTTTCTTCTGCCGGCCCGGTCACACAGGGTGTAATAATTATCTGCATATCCAAAGCGCGGAAACTTATCATAAATGGAATTAGCAATTGCTACTACTTTTCGCCCTTCGCGATAATATCGCTCAGCTAGTTTCTTGAGTAGTTCACTTTTTCCTGAACCGTTATCTCCTATCAACAGATTTATTTCATCCATTTGAGAATTGGTCATTCTAAGCTCTTCTGGTATTTCTATTTCTCTCATTTTTTCTACTTAACGTGCACTCTGCTTTCTTTTCCGTTTTGATCTAATTTCAAATACCATGTTTCGGGTTCATCATGATCATTGGTGATCCACACTTTTTTGCTACTCAGGTCTAAACAATGCTTAATAAACTTGGATGGGCGATTTGCTTTCCCACTGGCAGAAACAAACACAATTGATGGGTCAAAAACATCTAGCATGTTCCTGGATGTATTGTTCTTACTCCCATGGTGCGGAAGGTCTAACCAATATAAACCTGATAGTTTTGTTTTCCAGTCTTCAACATTGTCCTCAAATGTCTCAATTCCTGCGTCTCCAGTAAACAAATATTTACGCTTGGAATCAGAGTCAGTAAGTAACAGAACAATACTAATCATATTTGTTGCCGTCACACTATTCTTTAAGCTGCTCTTTTCAAGGTGTTCACAAGGACTGGTGAGTTTCATCATTTCGGTAATTCGCTTTGGATCTGTGATACCATACTGTGGTGGGAAAAAGTACTTTCCTTCAAAATTTGAAGCGTGCTCCAGTATTAATTGTTCTGAAGCGAGTGCGTCTAAATTATCATTGTAATAAGTGTATGAAGGACTAATCACTTCTAACTCTTCAAACCCTTCCAACGTATCTCCCGCAACTGGTTCGTGCACCTTGTGCTCAAGTTTCTTATCGAGAATCATCTGCAGTACTTTGACTAGTTTTTTGTAGTCCTCGATAATATAGCTCGCTTTAAAGGCAGTTGGATTGGAATCTTTTTTCTCCAACAATAAAGCGTGCTCCGCTTCCAGTTTTGCAATATGCTCATTCAGTTCGGAAATCTTTTCTGTCAACTCTCCATTCGCCTTGTGTAGCCAAATCTTATCTATCTTATCATGATAGTACTCTATGATGTTCTCAGTTCCCGAAAGGTGATCATTGTCATAATGTGTGCACACCAATAATGCTATTCTACCGTATTCCTCAAGTAACTCTTTAAGTCTCTTTTCTACGCGATCTTTGAAATACTTTTTGAATCCCCCGTCAATGGCAATCAACGCTTTTTCACCGCTCTCTTTCTTTAATCCTATGAAGATCGCATCACCGTCTTCAACATTTATCATATTGATTTCAACTTTCAAACTAATCTATTTTGTTGATATTCAATTTACTCAATTCACCCCAACTAGAGTGAAGTATAATACTACCTAAAAACCGTAAGAATGGAAAGAAAGCCCTAAAAAAGGGGTATAAATACCCGTTGTTAAAACGACTCTTTGGCCTTATTTTTATGCTGATTCTATACCTGCAGAACATGAAAACACGATTTATCAAGGCCTCATTTACACTCCTTTTACTATTCACTGGTTGTTTCTCAATGGCCCAAGTTCAACCTATGGGTATTGCCAAAGGACTCATCGAGTTTACTGGCAAATCAGCTGAAGTGACAGCATATTGCTTAGACCTTTATGCACATGCGCCTTATTCAGGCACACGGTATACGCAGTTTAATGCTCCCGTAACAGTTACTAGAACCAATGGGTCTGTCCTTAACGTTAGATCATTGGATGACCTTGTTAAGCAGGGATACATTGAAGTGCGCGGTGTCGGGAATAATATTGAGCAGGGAATGTATGATAGACTGCGTTTTGTGAAAACAGAAAAGGGGCGCTCTATCCAATCAATTAATCTTGAATCCGAAGCAATCGCTCGAACACGGAACTATTCAAAGTCGTCTTATCAAGAATTGGATCAGCTTTTTAGTTCTGAGATCGTTCCCTTTATTGGAACCAACCGACAATTACATCAGTACCTCCCTCAAGAGTTGCTTTGGCTCCGTCAAGAGGGAAAAGACCTCGCTTCCGGGCTGCGGAAAAATGTCGTTGAGCACGTAGCTGAACACGTGGGCCGTCAGGAGTTATTAGATCAATTTAACCTGCTCAAAAAAGAGCGGAGTGTATTCTCCACATCTAAAAAACCAGTCCGGGAATCTGAACTTCCCGTGTTTGTTAATCAGCCCAATGAAAGTGGAAGAGTCTTAGCAAAAACAAATTACGACCCCAATCATAACCTCGATATTAATTACATTCAACTGGAGGATGGGGGCAATTCATTTGTGGTTAAAACACCAGAAAAAGAACTCCTCATTTTCGATACTGGAAAAACAAAAAAAGATGCTGCTCGTTTGCAGCAGTTGATAAAATCTTCTGGAGATGATATCACTTCTGCAAAAGTATTTATTACACACACGGACGCAGACCATATCAACGGACTTAAGCGTTGGTTAAAGGATGATGTCAAGATTGATCAGATTATCGTATCTGATATGTACTCTTCGAAAAATGGCGCGAAACAATTCGAAAAATTCAAGGCGCAATTGGAGAAATGCTGTAATTACACGCAATCATCACTAGGAGAAGGTTTGGCTATTTCTTTCAGCCAGGGTGTAAACGATATCTCTCTAGAGGCTATTCCTATGCTGTCAAATACTACAAGCGCCTCAAAGGTTCGTTTTTCTTCAGGCGACCAACTCGTTCTTTTCAAAAAACGTTCTTCTTCGCAAGTCAATGATTTATCCATGATATCGCGCTTTGAGCATAATGGTGTTTCCCATTTAAGCATGGGAGATGCTGGAACTTCATCCATTCGAAGTGTGTTGAGTGATGTAAAAGCCCAAAAAGCCTTACATGATCGTAAAATAGGAGATCTTCAGCAACGGATTCTAGACGTAGAGGATGAAATTGAATCCTTGACAAGAGACCTGAATTTAGATTATAATTCCTCCGTTATTGACGACATTCAAAAAAGTATTGGAGACGAGTTAGCGGGACAATTCGGAGAAGAGCATAAAGAGCTCATTGACCATTTAATAAGAAAAAACAAGCTGATCGTAGAAACCCTTGAATCGGGAAGACTGCCAAACATCGACCTTCTTAAGAGTTATGAAGACCAACTAGACGGTCTCTTATCAAAGTTAGACATAGAAGATGACCTTATTACTAAAGCCCTCAAGAAACATACTGACGCATACAACACTAGGGTCGCAAAGTTGGATGCACTTTCGGCTGAGCGCGAAACACTGATTGAAAGCTTAGCTTCTACACTCGAAAAAGCTGATCCTCTTGTCCTCGAAAGCACTATTGTACAATGGCCACATCATCATTGGTTACCTGATTTAACTGTTGGGACAAACAAACAAGTATTGGATGAGTTCTTGAATACGACCAATCCACAATATTTGATTTTAAGCAACCCTCCTAAAGGAGTAAAACAGTCGCTGAATAATCTGATGGACTACCTGAATAAATTCAAGGCTGAATACGGAAAAGCGTTTGAAATCATATTGCTGGACGAGCATTTTAAGGTGATTTCTCTCAATGATTACTTATTTGAATCGGATTCACACTATTATGATCTAAAGGGTTAATTTTTCTTTTCCCTGAGATACATAGTTAGCACTTCACGTGCGTAGTAATAATCACGTTGTTTAATTAACCTACTTCCTCATATAAGGCTCTCTGAAATCCAATGAATGTTTCACGAATAGTTTTAACATCACCGAGCTCCTGCTTTGCATCTGCAATCGCACCGTAGTTCAGTACAAGAAGGTCTCCAAGTTTATCATCGTCGAGTTCGTCAACACCTTCTTTGACGTATTGTTCCAGGACGAAATTGAGAAATTCCTGTTGCTGAGGGTTGTAGTCTCCAAGTTGAATTTTCGCTTTCTCGGCACGCTCCAAGCGTGGGAGTAAGTCGCGCTGATAGGCGACGTAGTTGAGTACGTCAAAGAGGTCGCTGTTTTGGCCGTGCACGAGTTTTCGCAAATCTTCCAGTTGCTTGTCGGTGTATCCTTTTTCGTGCAGTTCACTCATTAGTTTTTTACGCGTTCCGGGGAGGCTCCACAGTTTCCTCAATTCTTCTTCGGACTGAAACAGTTCGGGAAGATCACCAAAGAGTTGCTTGAGAAACTCTGGAGCGGAAATAGGTTTTCCTGATGCACTCCAGAAGGATGTTTTCACCATGGAATCAAACTGCAATACCTTGTTGTTGGGTAAAGTTACACTGGTAATTACTGTTGGTTCCTTTTCACAAACGCAGGGATCGTTCTGACAAACGGGACATGGTCCCGGATGCCCTTTGGAACATACGCACGGTCTCTGACTGCACCTTTTGCACACTTTTGTGCCTCCCGGTGTTTTTGGTGGATCAGGCGGCAATGGCGGCCCATCCCATTCGGCGTCATTGAAATGTTCGTGGGCATTGACAAAATCGTAGACGGTGAAGTACTCTTTGCCGTCAAAGAGACGGGTACCACGCCCGACGATTTGTTTGAACTCGACCATGGAACGTACGGGGCGCATGAGTACGATATTGCGAATCTCTGGAGCATCTACTCCTGTACTCAACTTCTGTGAAGTGGTCAACACTGTAGGAATACTTTTCTCGTTGTCCTGGAAATCCCGAAGGTGCTTTTCTCCAAGTTTACCATCGTCTGCCGTAACGCGGTGACAATAGTGCGGATTTTTGATGTCCGCGTATTGATTGATGAGATCACGCACAGCTGCGGCGTGGATTTGCGTGGCACAGAACACCAGTGTTTTCTGCTGCTGATCCATCATATCCATAAAGAGTTTGACGCGGTATTCTTCCCGCGCTTTGATTTCTATGATGCGGTTAAAATCTTTTTCGGTATAGGTGCGCCCTTCTTCCAGTTCTCCACCCTGTACATCATCGTCTCCGGTATAGGTATACTCGTCAATGGTGGTATCTATTTCTTTTACCTGGAAGGGTGTGAGGAAACCGTCGTTGATTCCTTCTTTGAGTGAATAGATGTAGACCGGATCTCCAAAATAATCGTAGGTGTCTCCGTTTACATCGCGCTTTGGTGTAGCTGTGAGCCCCAGTTGGACGGCTGGAGAAAAATACTCAAGAATTTCTCTCCAAGAGCTTTCATCATTGGCTCCGCCACGGTGACATTCATCAATGATAATGAAGTCGAAAAAGTCGGTGGGATATTCTCCAAAGTAGCCTTTCGACCCATAGGCGGGTCTGTCTTCTGCAGCCATGCCGTGCACCTCCTCAATGGCCTCCGACTCAGAAGCATTTCCTGCCATAAAGGTTTGAAAGATGGTAAAGAAGATGTTACCATTTTTGGGCACTCTTCCTTTCTTTCGGATTTCATCCGGAGCAACACGCACCAGCGCATCTTCTTCAAAGGCATTAAAAGCATTGAAGGCCTGATCTGCCAAAATATTTCGGTCTGCCAGAAACAGGATACGTGGACTGCGTTGACCGTCGAGTTTCAGGTTCCATTTAGCATGGAACAACTTCCAGGCGATCTGAAAAGAAATGGCTGTTTTCCCGGTTCCTGTGGCTAGCGTCAGCAGGATTCTGGATTCTTTGTTGGCCACTGCTTCCAGTACTTGTGTAATGGCATTATGTTGATAATAACGCGGTTGCCATGTTCCTCCCCTGTCTTCAAAAGGGACGGCAAATAAGCGTTCTTTCCATGCTTCTTTCTCTACCTGCTCTTCATCCACTGGAGTTGGGTAGGTCATTTCCCACAACTCATCGGGTGAAGGAAAACCGGTCACATCGCCCTCCGTTCCTTCCTCCATGTCCATTTGGTAGATCTTGAGCCCGTTGGTGGAGTAGGTAAAGCGAATTTGCAAACGCGTTGCATAGTCTTTTGCTTGCGGAACACCTTCAGTATAATACAGGTCGCGCTTTTTGGCTTCAATGACCGCTAGTCTTCGGTTTTTGTATTCGAGGACATAGTCGGCGGCCAGCTGCGAATAATTACGCACACCGGGTTTGTCTTTGTTAGTAATGGGATGTTCCAAACGCACACGACTGCCTTCCACTATACCCCATCCGGCTTCACGCAGGGCAGGGTTAATGAGGTCGTATTTCGTTTGTTCTTCGTTCATTGATCTATGGTGTTGATACGCACGTATGTGGCTTTAAATCCCACAATATCTTCAATACTTTCATCATTAATCCACCGCACGATATCGTTATTATGCTCACTACCGCAGTTTAAGATAAGGTTACCTTCCAGTCCTCTTGTGATATATTCTTCACCCAGCGTTTTAATAAAGTGTCGGGAACGTAACTCATTTAAGGGATTTCTGCCTTCCGTTTCTCCCTGAGTATGTTGTTTCCCAATCATGCCTTCGCTCTCCACTCCCTGAATAAGACCTCCATGTTGAGCTAAACCATCCACGAAAGCCGTACACCCACTTCTATAATCCGCAACTGCTTGCCGATAGAACTTTTCATTAAGGTCATTGGTAACGTATTTCTTGTCATGCTGATCCCACTCAACACCACCTGCATGGCTCTCCACCCCAATCAGTTGAACATCCGTATGCTCTATCAGAGTTTCGGCATTCCGAATGTTTCTGTCGATGCACTCATTTTGATTCCCGTGGTGCTCATCAAATAAGAACAGAATTGGAGCATTCTCTTCAAAATGCACCATTTCAAACTGCCCTTCCAGTTCCAATGCTTCCAAAAAAGCGATTAGTTCTTCCTCGGTCATATCATTAGGTTTTTAGCAGTTAACTCTCCAGTAAAGGCTTTTTGGAGGATGGATTTTTTGAGATCTTCGAGATTTGAAAGTTTGAAGTAATATTTTGAAATTATTTCATCTGTAGACAACTCTAGTTTTTTTAAAAGCTTAATTGTTTTCTCCTGCACATCTTGATTAAAATTAACACAAACTCGGATCGCGGAAATTTTGGTTGGTGAGGTATGTCGGACTTTTAATCCAGTACCTGTATAATGAATTTCTTTTCGTAATTTCCTTGTATTGAAGACATGGTAAAGAAACCTATTCCCTAGCCTTACTCCTGCTTTAATCTTTATCAGACCAAGTCGTTGATTATGAAGAAATTTGTTAGACTCTGGAACAAGTAAAGGACTTCCAAGCAAGCCAGCTGCTTGTTCAGTCATTGCCACTAACAGGTCATCTTTCTCTAAAATGTAACCAGCTGGAATTTCGCCTTGATAATACTTCTGTTTTGCCCCTCTATCTCTATAGCCTCCTTCTTCGAAGTAATTTCCTGGTGTAAGTAGTACAAATTCTCCATCAGTTGCGAAAAATTTGCTTTTAAATGCAAATCCATGCTTTACATCAATAATATCTTTTAAAACGACTTCCTCCCAACCATCTCCTTTCTGGCTAAAAATTTCATTGAGTGTGGATTGAAACAACTCCTTCGCATTTTGGATATTCTTCTCCACATTGGATTTTGCCTGATCTATGGCTGCAAAGGCTTTGTCAATACTATCAACGATTCGATCTTGTGCTTTACGATTAGGCATGCAAATATGAAACGCCTTCAATTCCGGAAAGTAAATGGTGTGGTGAGCCGCTCCATATGCGATTCTCTCCAAAAAATTAATCTCGCTCATCAGAGCATATTGTAAGTACTTGGGGTTTAAATCA
The DNA here is from genome assembly GCA_002427735.1 of Flavobacteriales bacterium UBA6051. GTDB lineage: Bacteria > Bacteroidota > Bacteroidia > Flavobacteriales_D > Crocinitomicaceae > UBA4466. The sequence goes on along the minus strand of DIYP01000017.1, from coordinate 347,676 downwards.
TCAGAACAAATCCAATTGAAGAACCCTTGATTCGTAGCCATAGACTCCCCTAACCTCACTGCGTAACCAATAGAAGCACCTGTCCTGGAAAGGCACACTGTATCTTTCGGAAGCAAAACAGCTGCTGAATTATCAAGCCCAAGCTGATTAATTTTTTCCTTGGTTTCAGAGACGACTCCTCCGTGTTGAAATCTTGCATCAGCGGCGCACATCCACTTAATGTCGCCATCTTTCCAATACTCAGGTTTACGTCTGCTTGGCGTATGTCCAGATGCCATTTCGGCAACTGAAAGCAACTCAGTCCATTTCCAACCATCCGGAGCTTGATCTTTTGGGTTTCCAACAGATAATGCAAAATCTCCCTTTTGAACTTTTAATGTCGCTGCCCTTCCACTCATATAAGCTCCTTGATTGAATCCAACAAACCTTTTGTTTCTGTATCCAGTTCTTCCATCTCCTCCAAAATTTCTTGTGGGCTTCTCAACGGCTCTTCTTCCGGTGTATTTGGGTTTTTTACAGAGAGGTCGCAGGTTTCCTGATCAATGTCTACCACCTTCACATTCCAACTCTGCTCGGTTTCCAGTGCTTTCTTTTGCAGCTTCACGAACTCCGCCATGTCTTTGTCGTTCAATGGGTTTGTTTTTCCCATGTTCCGCCCGGGGTCCAGTTGGTAGTACCAGATCTTTTTGGTCGGCTCTCCTTTTTGGAAGAACAACACCACTGTTTTTACACCGGCTCCCAGGAAGGTTCCACTCGGCATGTCTAGAATGGTGTGGAGGTTGCAACTTTCGAGGATCAGCTTCCGCAGCGCTATGGAAGCATTGTCGGTATTACTCAATACGGTGTTCTTAATGACAATGGCTGCTCTACCTCCTGTTTTTAAACTCTTGATAAAGTGCTGCATAAACAAGAAGGCTGTCTCCCCTGTTTTGATATCAAAGTTCTGCTGTACCTCTTTTCGTTCTTTCCCTCCAAAAGGTGGGTTAGCCAAAATAATATGGTAACGGTTCTTCTCCTGAATATCGCGGATGTTCTCACCGAGCGTATTCGTATGGACAATATTGGGAGCTTCTATGCCGTGGAGAATCATATTCATGATCCCAATGACATAAGCTAGGTTCTTTTTCTCTTTTCCGTAAAAGGTGCTTTCTTGAAGGGTTTTGAGATTGTCGGTGGTCTTTTCCATGCGCTCGTACATGTACTCGTACGCTTCACACAAAAAGCCACATGAACCTGCCGCACCGTCGTACACTTTCTCACCCATCTGTGGGTCAATCACCTGAATCATAGCGCGAATGAGCGGTCGCGGTGTGTAGTACTGTCCTCCATTACGCCCGGCGTTCCCCATGTTCTTGATCTTGGTCTCGTAGAGGTGACTTAACTCGTGCTTGTCTTTGCTGGAACGGAAAGGCAACTCGTCTGCGTATTCTAAAATCTCTCGCAGATTGTACCCGCTTTGGATCTTGTTTTTGAGTTCTGAGAAAATTTCCCCAATCTTGTATTGGATGGTCTGTGCACTTTCAGCTGTTTGCTTGAACTTTGCGAGGTAGGGAAAGAGTTTCCCATCGACAAACTGCACCAAATCCGGCCCCGTCAGAGCTACGTGGTGATCAAGCTTTCCATCCTCTCCTTTGGGCATGGCCCATTTTCCCCAGCGGTATTCTTCATCCAGGATAAAGGTGTACCCTTCTCCTCTAAGCTCCGCTTCGTCCGCCTTATCCTGCTCCAGCTCATCCAGGTAACGGAGGAACATCACCCAAGAGGTTTGTCCGATGTAATCGAGTTCACTATCTGCTCCCGAGTCTTTGTAGAGGAGGTCATCTATGTTTTTAAATGTTTGTTCGAACATTCGTAGTTATTCGTATTTGGCGTGAGGGTTAAAGATAGGGAAAGAATACGGATGAATATTACTTTCCGAAGTCCTCAAGAATTTTCCTCAACGCCTCTACGATGTCTTCATTACTCGAGAGATTATTCTCCTTATCATAATATTTTGCTCGTTTACTCTTGTAATTTATCTTTCTGCCCTTTTGCTCCGTGCTATTGGCCTTTAAATCCTGAACACTAAAATTTCGTTTATCATCTCCTGTTGAAGTAATTATAACATCTCCATTTTTCGTTGTTTTCAATGGTATGGACAGTTCACTTAAGTAATTTCGAACACTCTGCCTGGGGTGCTTAAATTGATTATCATAATTTGAGGTACAAACGACAACCGTAGGCGCAACTTCCTTAAAAAAATCTTTAACATTTACCTTGTTTGCAGCTCCATGATGTGCAATAAGTAATACATCTACCTCATTCTTCACCAACCATTCCTTTAACAAATACTTCTTTATGTTCTCATGATCGATATCGCCCAGGCTTAAAACAGTAAAGCTGCCGGTTCGAAACAGTTTGATCGTAGAATTATTATTGGACTCCGCATAATCCTTCTTATTCGAAAATAGGACATTTCTATAGGTCCATTTGGTGTAAGTAACCAACGTATTGCAATATCCAGGAGTTATGCTTTTTGCAACTACAGTCTTTTGCTCTTTTTTCAGTTCATTATAATAATCAACAATGAGCTGAGCGCAGTCCACTTGATTTTGTATTTCTTTCTTTATTGGATAACCCGGAAATTCAATTCTTCGTGGTTTAAGAATATTTAAAATTGCCGCCAAAGATTTGCTTTCACAATGATCACTGTCCCAACTTGTGATATGCAAACACGCAATGCGATCTCCCTTTTTAAATCCGCACGCAATAAGTTCCTCATTAATCTGCGGAATTACACTTTCTGTCAACATAGCTTCAATAAGTGTAAAATCGGTTCCATCGTAATATGAATACAAAGAACCTTTTTGTCCTAATTGATATGCTCTAAAGCGAGTATATTTTGATTTTAGTTCTATCGCCATAATTATTAACTAAACTTATTATTCATGTAAATCACTTCTAACTCATTGGCAAGTCGCTCGTATCGGCGAGGTGTAGAAGTAAGCATCTCTTCGATTAACCTACGCATTCGAAGTCCCAATATTTGAAGCACAAGGAAACTGATTATCACCCCAAAAAACAAAAGCATCAATCCATCAAGCCCTTTGTTTTCGGAAGTTTTCAGAATATGCTCGTATGTGGTATGCATGAGCCCCACAAGCAAAAGTGTCGCCCCTGCCCCAAGTATTTGCAAATTTCTAATTACAGTTATATCCTTTGCTTTTCTGCGAAATAGTCGGATGTAATACTCCATTTGCTCGGGCCCAGACTCATCCTTTAAGGAAATGATTTTCTTCACCTTACTTGCAAACACTTTGTGCCGATAAGAACGATAACTTTCGTTCATCCACCCTTTCCATATTGAGTCATTTACTTTAACTCTACTTCCCTTATACTTCAGTTTTTTCAATCTATATTTGGCGTACTTGTTAATGAGTACCAGCATTAACAATGTTAAGGGAAGTAGAATGCCTAATGGGGCTATTATCAAAACAATTCGATGATCGACCCAAAACTCCAGAACATAAATAATCCCAAAAAAAGGCAACCAGACAATTAATTGTGAAAGTGCTATGTACAAATAAACACGATTTCCCCCGTAAATAAGGTTCTTGGGATCACAGGATCGATAGGCCCTTTCAAGCTCATATTCAATCATCACTTTAAAAGCTATAGATGTATCCTACGGTGAGAAAACCACTCCATTTAGCCTTGGACACAAGGACATTTTCTGGTTTGGCAGTGTATTGTTCATCGACCGAAAACGCATTGCTTAGGCGGTCAACGTAGCCACCTATTACTCCTAAATCAAAAGTTGCTCGATGTCTGTCACCGAAGGACATTCCTCCACCCAACATGATACGCGGCTTCACAGGGTTCGTGAATGAAAACCCAGTTCCTCCAGCCAGGTGTGCCCCGACCATTCCGTTCTTGGTAAATCTCCAACCGTAACGGACAAGTACACTTGCTCCAAACTCATGACTGGAAACATCTTCCTGAACCAAACCATATCCAGCCGTAGAATCTGAAGTTGCTTTACCTCTTACCGAATACGCTTCGTTGTTCATTGCTGGTGACCAATACAAGCCAAGACCAATGGCAAGATATGTTCTCTTATACATAGGAAATGTTAGACTCATTGAATATGACGGAAGTCGACTATTACTATCGTGAGGAGTGATATCGATCGATAGCTTCGTTTGATCCTCTGTGAATTGGAGTGGCAGTGACTCATATTCCTTACTAGCATTGTTGGCAAAGTTTGCTAATTGCCCGGCTATCTTTTGTACTTCTTCGTGTTTGATTAGACCAATAGAAGCTTCAATAGCTGTCATAAGCTTGCCAAAATTCCCGTCCAAAGCCTCTATTTTTTCCTTCAACTTGTACTTTTTGTTCATGTCTTCGGAATATTCAGGTATGCTGTCATTGATCTCAGAGCGTTTCACTATTACATCACCATACAACGTTCTTAATTTGTTGCGATGCGTAGAGACCTCTTTATATAGTTCATCAATGTCCGTACATTTAAAGAAATCTGGAGGGCATTCTTCTAATTCTAGTTTGTTCAATGATTTGTAGTATTCATCCATTAAACTATTTATGTCTACTTGAAAATCAATCAGTTCTTTTTTAGTTGAATCTATGAATGCACTGAATTCATTAATTTTCTTAAGTACTGCATTTACCATAGTAGCATCAGGTTCTATCTGGGTCATAACTCCTTGTGGAACTAGCTTTATAGACTCTGTTCGATTATCCTGCCCTACCATCGCACTGTTAGTCGAATTAGTAATTGAGGCCAACAGCCCAGATATTGCATCCGTATTAAATCCGATCAGTTGAGACAAGTCAAGCGCAGATGTAAGCGCTGAATCCTCATTGTTGATACTTACCTTATATACATTGAGGTTAACCCCAGTGATTTTAAGCTTATAAAAATCGCCCCTCTTTATATTCTTCAAATCACATTCATTATAAATGAAGCACTTATTATTAAAATCTAGCGTTATGATGTCACTCCCTATACAATCGGAAGCAGGTTTACATGATTTCTTGCAACATTTTTTCTTATTTTTCTCGTTCCCTTCAGGCTTATCTGCACCACTATTATTGCCGGTTTGAGCCAAAGTTATACTACTCACTAGCGATAAATAAATCAGTATTAAATTTCTCATTTCATTCGTTTTTACTTCAACAACATCGGACAATACAACTTCACTTGCATTTCTGTAATCGCAGAAGCGTGTCCGATTAAACTTTTTACCTGAATGTCTTTCAGGGACGTCAGGTTCGTCCCAACAGAACGGGCAATCTCGAGTTCCTTTGGAGAAAGTGCCTGCGCCATAATTGCATTGTAATCAATGCTCACCTTCAATTTTTCCTCGATCTTATCCCACTCTTTATTGTCTATTTCTGCCTGTTTGATTCCATGTGCTTTCCAAACCGAATCGAGAATTTGTCCTTTCTTCAATATTTCAACGAACTCAGGAACTGAACGATCCAGATCCCATCCCAGTGACTGGTAGGCAATTTCTCGCTTACCCAAAATGTGGTTAGTATAGAGGTACTGGATCATTTGAAAGTTCTTGATACGGTTCATAAACAGGTCGCTCGTGCGCACCAATAAGGTGATGATATTTCTATAGCGATGTTTAAAAGACATCCCTCGTCCAGCATCACTGATCAAAATTATGTCACATCCATAGGAGCTATTTCGTTGAGTGAGCTTATGTCCTCCCTGATTGTCGTAAACTCCACCATCAACTAATCTTGGGTATGCCCTGGAATAATCCCGTTCTGGATTCTTGAAATACTTTTTTGCAATTTCAATAGGAGTAAATGCAAAAGGTACACATGACGAAGCGGCAACTGCTTTGGATATAGGAAAGTTTTCCTGTTTAAACTCTACGGAAGGGTCCATGTATGCGTATGTTGAATCAGACATCTTTTCTTTTGAAAAAGTAAACAGTGTGCCTGTCTCCAAATTAGTCGAATTGATTCCCAGCTTTACATCAGATTTTAAATCAGACAGCTTTTTCCCTTTGTAAAAGAAGCGGTCGTACATCTTTTCATTGAAATCGCTAATAGGTAAAATCTTGAACTGGAAAAACCAAATCAATAGTGCAAATCCAGCAAAACAGATTAGGCTGATCCAGGGATAAGGCGTACAGAATATCGACCAGATCCCCACCCCAAGAATTCCTAGGAGAAACAGGGCGCCTATCAAGAACCGGATGGAGGTCACAACTCCCCAAATGACGCTTTTCTGAACACCTTGTTCGATAATTCTATCAAATTCTTCAAAATTATCAGAGTGTAGGCCATAGGTTGCTCCAATAATAGACCCTCCTGAGACCGTGGAAATCACATCTACTTTGTCCAGAATTCCCAATTCCTTCAATTTTCGAAATGTACCAAGGTGATAAGCAGTCGCTCGATAGCCTCCGCCAGAAAGGGCTAAGCCTACTTTTTTATTGTCGTGCATAGTAGTGGTCTTTTGTTCAGCTCAAACCTACAAAGGAGCTCAGTGGAAATCAAGGGTATAAATACCTGAATTACATCGAAAAGTTCCCTGTATCAACCCATTCGGATTTAATCAAAGACCACCAGTCGACAGCGAGACCTTGCAAAACATACTCATAAGGCAACCATCCATAACCACCTTCACCCCAACCTATTCCCCAGGAATTGCGAATGAGTAATGCACCTTTTGTTTGCTGACCCGTGCGAGGATGCTCAATAACCTTTGCATCATCATATCCAGCACACACTACCGCATGCCCACCACGTTGACGATCATATTCTGAAGGGAACGGGATTTCACCTGGATTCAAAGAGTTATACATACTTCCATAAACTGCGAAGCCAAACATCGACGGGAGCTTGTGAGCAATGTTTCGTTTTATTCTCTGAAGTAATTCCTTCTTTGCAACGCCATCATCCAGGCGGTAGTAGGAGATTGCCTGAAAATTACTTGCATAGGCATAACAAAAAGCAGGAGGCTCATCATTAAACTTTGATGTATCGTAAGGCCAGTATTCTTCAGGTGGTGAGCCAAAGAGTGCAAGGGCTCCCATTGTTGTTCTTAAGAAAGCTCCATCATCTGAAGTCCAGTGAAGCATATTTCGCGTGGCCTTGTATACGAACAAGCGCGAAGCATTTGTATATGTGCCATGCGCAGTTATTTCAAAATATTCCATTAATCCAACAGCAGCATGTGCCGTACACGACCCAATGTTCTCTTGATCTTCGACAGGAGAGAAATTACCCCGTAAATCGACCTTTTTTGGCAATGATGTTTTGAGGTTCGTTACCCCTACGGTATTTAATAGGTCGTCTATTGACTTTTCTTCACCTGCCGTTTGCTGTCGTGCACCTATTCTTTTTGATTCCATCCCATAATCTCTATGATCTGGTAAATCCGGAATCCAGCCTAATTTTTTTGTTTTCATCTGAATTGTAGTTAAATGTTCCCATCAAACCTACTATCTATATAACTCGCGATCAACAGGAAAAGCACCCTTTTTTGACCGCGAAAAACCCATAAACAATTCCAAAATTGACCTTTTTCAGAAAGTCCGGCCTGTCTAGATTGCATACTTTTGAGATATGCATGAAAGCCAGATTATCACGTTTAAAGGAATGCCGCTTTTCCAAAAGGCACAGTTCAAGTCTCCCTACCTGATGCAGGGTGAGATCAAAGATTTTGCCTGCTTCTTTTACATGACACGCGGAACATTAACGAGCTATGATGCACGTGGTTTGCACACCATAAGCGCCCGCGAAGCCATTATGAAGAATTGTGGGAACTATATACAGACCTATCATGGCGAAGATGATTCGAATGAGTGTGAGGCCATTGCGGTTTATCTCTACCCAGAGCTCTTGCAGGAAATTTACAAGGATGAAGTGCCTTCTTTTTTGAGTGATTCAAAAATTCCAACACCGAAAAAACTGGTTCAAAACCAACTCATTGAGCAATACATGCAGAACCTGGCCATTTATTTCGAAGCTCCTGAATCACTGGATGAAGAACTGGGGATCCTTAAGCTAAAGGAACTGATGCTCATCTTGTTGAGGTCCGAAAACCATGAAAATATCCGAAAACTGCTCTCGGAAATCTTTGCTCCGGTGAATGTTAAGTTCAGAAACGCCATCGAAAACAATATTTTCAACGCGCTCAGTATGGAGCAGCTGGCGTTTATCTGCAACATGAGTCTTTCGACGTTTAAACGCGAATTCAAAAAAACATTCGGTGAAACGCCCGCTCGCTATATCAAGAATAAGCGACTTCTGCATGCGGCCTCTTTGCTCTCCTGCTCTAACGATTCCATTTCGTCCATTGCCTACGACTCCGGCTTTCAGGATGTGACCACTTTTTCCGATAGCTTTCAGAAAAAGTTCAATATTTCTCCTTCCAAATACCGTTTGAGCCAAAATAGAAGCTAACTGAACTTTTGTGGAAAAGGAACGGCGCTTTGTTGTGAGACCTTTGTTTTAGTTAATCATTTAAACAAAACACAATGAAGAAAGTCATTAAAGCAATGCTTTTATTATTCACTTTAAACACAACAGTTATGGCACAACAAGCATTTACAATTGAACAAGACATCGTTATCAACGTATCGGCAGAAAAACTCTGGGAAATGGTCGGTCCGGGCTTCGTAGAAGTTTACAAATGGTCATCCAATGTAGACCATGCCGAGGGAGCGGGAACACCAGAATTTGCTGGCGCGGTTTGTAGCGAGCGTTTTTGCGATGTCAACGTGAAAGGGTTCAACAAAATCAGTGAGGAATTAACCAAGTACGATGAGCAAAACATGAATCTTGCATATGCTGTTAAGGAAGGAATGCCGGGCTTTGTAACCAAGGCAGTAAACGATTGGACAGTCGTTTCAGTTGGAGAAGGACAAAGTAAACTCGTAATGAAGGCACAATTTGAGTCGAAAGGAATGATGGGAGCCATGATGAAAGGCACCATGCGCAAGAAAATGGAAGCGCTGCTCATCACCGTTTTGAACGACGCCAAAGTATATGCGGAAACTGGAAAGGTGTCGCAAACAAAGGCAGATCGTATTGCAACACTGGAAAGCAAGCGTAAAAAGGCAGCATAAACGTACTTTCCGCATGAATGTTAAGCACTCCTAAACGCTATGTTGGGAGTGCTTTTTTTGTGCATCTTTATACTATGAAACGTTGGCTCGTTTTCTTCTTTTTCGTTCAATCGCTGTGTGTATTTGCCAGTGACGATCTCGCTGAATTACGCGAACAATTGGCATCTGCGACGAATGATTCTGTGCGATTTGATCTCCAGAACCAGATCTTTCAACGCTCCGTGTTTTCAAATATTGATTCTTCTTATCAATGCCTTTCAGCTCAGCGAAAGCTCTTGAATAATGGAAGCTTTTCCGCGGAAACGTCTTACAAATTCAATATTGATTATCATGTAAACTCCGGTGTTTATTTCCGCATGAAGGGACAGGCTGAAAAGGCGATTGATCATTATGAAGATGCGCTAGAGGTTGCACGAAATCATGGGTTTGAAAAAGAAGCGGGAACGATATACAACAACATCGCGAATATTCATTACCAAAACGGTGACTACCATATTTCATTGGATTACCACTTAAAAGGCCTAAAGATTCGAAAACAAGTTCAGGACACGATGGGTATCGGTATGTCGCTGGGAAACATTGGACTGATATACGAAATCCGGAAAGATTACCAAAAAGCCGTTTCTTATTATCAACAAGCTCAATCTTATTTTAAAACTGCCGATCAGGCGAAATCAACCGCGTGGACGTTGCGGGTTCTTGGAACGGCTTACATGGAAATGGGACAATTGTCAAAGGCGATTGAAAACCTCCATGAAAGCAAGGCAATAAGCGCTTCTATCGACGATGCAAACGGTATAAAGTACTGTCTGCTCAATCTCGGTGTTGTTTACACAAAACTGTACGAAAAACACGAGCGAACAAAATACCTCGATTCAGCTGATGTATATCTTGACCAACTGGCTGATGAACATGCAAACCCGAGAATAGAAATCAATTACCTGAACAGAAAAGCACGTGTTCTTTTGGAGCGCGACAAAGCGAACGATGCGCTGCCGTTACTAAAAAAAGCACTTGAACTTGCCAGTCAGGGGGACATGAAAAACGAGCTGAAGGAAGTTTATGAGTTGTCTGCTAAGGCCTATGCTCAACTGGGAGATTATCGTTTGGCTTATGAGCAACAGTTATTATTTAAGGCGCTCAGCGATACGCTCTTCAACATTGAGAAAGATCAGGAAATGGGTCGTAAACAAGCCGAGTTCGAATACAATGAAGAATTAAGGCTTGAAGCTTTAAAGCGCAAAAATCAACAAGAAGTCTTTGCGTACGAAAAACGACAACAATACTTAATTATCGCTGTTATAAGTCTAAGTTTTGTGCTGGTCGTTCTCCTTTTCACTTACTTATATCGTAAAAAGGCCCGGCTCAATAAGCAATTGATGTTGGAGCGTGATGCAATTCTGCGTCAATACAAAACGTTGGAAGCTGCTTATCAATCCGTTTTGGAAAATCTAGAGCGTGTTCAGCAAAAGGAAAAAGACAACCAAACAGAAAAAGAGCCACCTGAATGGGTCGTAAAATTATCAAAGCGCGAGCTTGAGGTGCTATCCTGCCTTGCTGTTGGAATGAGCGACAAGGAAATCCATGAAAAATTATTCATTTCAGTGACTACAGTACGCACCCATTGTCAGCGTATTTATAGCAAACTGCTCGTCAAAAACCGTGCGGAAGCGGCGCACCTGGTCCGAGAATACGGAATGCTCTAGTGTTTTTTGCTGTATACTGATAGTCAATGGCTTATAGTTTTGTGTCATTACAATTGATGACACCTTTTTATCAAAAATCATCAATTTTGACCACAAAAGGCACGCGCTATGACCCTAGTTTTGGAGTCTAATCTAAATACAAGGTCATGAAAAAAATTACATTACTCACAGCATTTGCTTTAAGCACCATTTTGGCGAGTGCACAATCAGGTTTTCCAACAAAGGCACAAGCTGAAAAATACATTCAATCCAACGCTGAACTCCGCAAGGAAGTAGAAGCCCAAATGGGTGTTTCCTGGAATAAGTTAACCGTTACTTCGGATGGCTGGAAGGGCTATAGAGGTTCGGTTTTCTCCCTTACTACTACCAATTGTGGACGCAACATCCGTAATCGAGGAGGCAGCTGGCCAGATGATGCGGCATACGCTAAGTGGATCGTTACCGGCCCGAAAAATGCCAAAGGGATTTATAAAATCATGGGGATCTACATGGACTATGACCGCACGAGTTATGACGGTGAATACTGTACCCTGGGAAATTGGAAATTCGAGGGGTATCGCCTCGAAAGTGCCATGGAATATGGACACAAAGAGTTTACGCAAGAAGAAATGAAAAAACTTTTCTTTGATCAGGCAGAAGCTGGAAAAATTGAAGCGCTCAACTATTTCATTGAAATAAATCCACTAAAAGAAGATGCCTTTACACAAAACGTCCCGCAACCAGGGCAGCGTTACATTTGGGTATACTTTAATGGCACATTGGCCAAATACGCTCCTGATCATTCCATTTTGCATTGTGAAGATCAGCGAGCATTTAAATTGCAAATGTCGGTGAGTCAAACCGCTGAAGGTTGGGTCGTTGATAAATCAGTATTGCAGCACGGTGTAAGTTATAATGTTGAATTGAATAGTTATCAAGACGAAATCGATCAATACTGTAAATTCCCTGAAACGCCTATCAACTACGAATCTTATGAGTCTGCCGGGTGGGATGCCGTTTATGGAAAGCGTACTCCTCGTCCCACTGATCAGGGTAAATATGGTCAGTTGCAAAAGCGCATTGATGCACTATATCAATTACTGAATGAAAAAGGTACATCGCTTACAGAAGAAGACTTAAATTCTTTTGTGCTTCCTTCCAATAAGGCCAATGTTGGAAAGAATAAAGTCAAGGTTTATAGTCGTTATTACATGCCATTTCAAACAGAACCAAAACAAACCTCTATGCATTATCAAAGTCATTCGTTCTCTGGTGCATTCATTATTTCCAAAGAATACGACGGTAAGATGATGGACATTGCCTTTCCTGGAGTAGAGACTGTATTTCACAAATCATTCAGAAAAGGAAAAAACAAATGGGAAGTTTCTTCGACTAATCCGATGAGACCAGAAAGTCCAATCAAAGTCTTTGATAGACACCAACAGCCTTGGTTCTTTGAAAACGGTGAATGGTATGTCTACGATTATGCTTCCGTGTTTTTTAGCAGTGAAGCGGCGAGTGCCTTTTTGAAAAAACTCATGAGTGAAGAAAGCTCTTCGGGAGGTATGTTCTAGCCCTTTCGTTTTTCATTGACCTTATGACAGGTAACACATACGAATCCTGAAGTTCGCGGCTGGAGTTTGGTTCCGGTTAAATATTTACCGGTATACGCCAGGATCCAGCCGCGTTTTTCTTCAAGATTATTCGTGTCTACGTTTTTCGTATTCACTTTATGGAAAAAATCACCTCCATAGGTTTGGTGACCCCAACAATTTGGGCATTGCTGAAAAACTGCTTTGTCTGCGTTGTGTTTTTCGCTACTATTTGATTGTCTAATCATCATTCTATTTTAGTCGTTTACGCAGCTAAAGCCTTTAGTTTTCCCATGAGCAATTGCTTGGGTTGAAGTCCGTTGAGTCGGTCCACGATCTCCTCGTTTTTAAGAAAAAACAGTGCAGGAATGCTTCGTACACCAAAAGCTCGTGCTAATTCTCGATTCGTATCAATATTTACTTTAACCACTTCGGCTTTTCCAATTAGATCTTCGCTAACCTCATCCAGTATGGGTAACATTGTTTGACAAGGCCCACACCAATCGGCATAAAAATCCAATAAAACCGGCTTGTCTTGTGCGATAATCTCCGCTAATTCTTTTTGATTCTTTACTTCTTTCATCTTGTTATTTTTTTAGTTGATTTTGAATTCTGAAGAGTGCAAATGACTTGCACTCTTCAGAAGTCATCTAATTTTTATTGTTTAAAGTGCTTGTGCCACCGGAAAGTCGATGTCGAACTGTGTTAAATTGTGCAAATAGTTGCTCGCTGTTTTACTTGCCACTGCCAGCACAACATCAATCATTTGCGCTTCTGTATAGCCTGCGTCAAAAAAGGCAGCTGTTAGTTCAGGTGAAGCTTTTCCTGCGTTCTTTACAACCGAAGCCGTGAATTTCACCAATGCGTCAAGCTTTGTGTCAAAACCAGCTGAGCCGCCACGAAGCTCCAGAATTTCCTGATCGCTAAAGCCGTTCATTTTTCCGATAGCTGTGTGCGCCGATTGACAATAAAGGCAGCCATTGATTTGACTCGTTACAAGATTAATCACCTCTTTTTCTTTTGCTTTAAGACCAGACTTTCGACCATCGAACGCCAGGTAATCTCCCAATGCAGTTTCATTTTTACCATAAAAGGCATATAGATTTGGAAGGAAGCCTACTTTCTGTTCAAGCGAATCAAAGATGGCCTGATTGTTTTCTGATACTTCTGCTCTTGTTGGAACTTTGAATTGTGTTTCTGTAGTTATCATAATACTTGTTTTTTGTTGTTAATTAAATTCTACCCTACAAAGGTGGGGCAGTAACAACGCTAAACGTTAGACAACTGTTCCTGATCAGTTAGCAATTTTTCCCGATAACCGTAATTCCCGATAATTACTGGGTGATTTTCCCTCTTGCTTACGGAAAAAACGACTGAAAGTCTGGATATCACTGAACCCAAGTTCAAAAGCAATCTCCGAAATATCTTTCTCTGTATACCACAACTGTCGGCGAGCCTCCAACATGATACGGTCTTGAATGAATTGTAACGGAGATCGGGCGCCAAGCTTTTTAAAGACATTCGAAATTGTCTTGGGCGATTTATAAAGTAAATCTGCATATTCCGCTACGGTATGCTTACTTCTAAAATGTGCTTCAACTAAAAAGTTAAAGTTGCGAACCAGATCATTTTGTTTCGTGTCAAGGTCTGAAAGGTCCGATTGGTTTTTATAAATGCGCGTACAGAGAATGAGAATTCGTTTGAGCATCATCTGAAGCATTTCCAGTTGAAGGTTATCACTCATTCTAAACTCTGCCAGTGCTAGCTTCCAAACCGTTTCCAAAATATCAACTTCTGACTCATCTGGACGCAGCACCGGAACAACCGTCGAACCATAGTAGAGTATCCCCTTACACCCTACTTCACTATCATGGTCAAGAATACAGTAAAAAGGCCTGTTAAAACGCAAGAGGTTTACCGTATCAACACGTTCGTATTCTAAATGATGAAACTGAGTCAAACATACAATCTCGTTGGAATGAAAGGTATAAGGTACACCGTCAATGCGTACATTGTTATTATCAGAAGTGAACCAAATGAGGCGCAATGTATCATTCAGCTGCTCTTTAAGTGGAGCACAATTGTTGCTATGTATATGCAACATCTCGAATAATTCACCTGTTTCTCCCTGATACTTCATTTTCTTTCAAGCCTTTCATTTAGACGAAAAAAGTACGCAGAACTTAATGATATCCATGCGATTTGGGCATTAGAATATACAAATCATTTTGTTTTGTTTATGTTTCATATAAAATGGTTAAATAAAAACTTATGCTTCGTTTTTCGGATATTCGTGCTCAGAAACATAAATTTTCAAATCAACGAAAAAAGAAAGACTATGAGCAACGGAACTGTAGAACACCAAGCATCAACATCTAATACTGATACCGCGGTGCGTATTGCGGTGGCGATGGGAGATGGAATTGGCCCTGAAATTATGGAGGCAACCCTAAAAGTATTGGATGCCGCAGGCGCTAACATTCAACCAGAATTTATGGACGTTGGAGAAAAAGTGTACCTCTCTGGTGAAACCGCTGGAATCAATCAGGCTTCGTGGGATACGATTAATCGCTGTAAAATCATTTTAAAAGCACCTATTACAACCCCTCAAGGGAAAGGGTACAAAAGCTTAAACGTAACAATGCGTAAATCGCTTGGGCTTTATGCGAATATCCGCCCTGTAATGGCGCTTCATCCATATATTAAGACAAACTTCCCTGAAATGGACGTAGTCATCGTTCGCGAAAATGAGGAAGATCTTTATGCAGGTATCGAACACCGTCAAACACAAGATGTTTACCAGTGTCTTAAGCTGATAACACGTCCTGGGTGTGAAAAGATTGTCCGTTATGCCTTTGAATATGCGAAAGCTTATGGCCGTAAAAAAGTAACCTGTATGGTGAAGGACAACATCATGAAAATTACTGACGGCTTGTTCCACCAGGTGTTTGATGAAATTGCCAAAGAATACCCAGAGATTGAAAGTGATACACAAATCATTGATATTGCTTCTGCCCGACTAGCGGCAAGACCGGGAGACTATGATGTAGTGGTAACCTCTAACCTCTATGGCGATATTATTTCTGACATCGCAGCTGAAATTGCAGGGTCTGTTGGAATGGCTGGTTCGGCGAACATTGGTCGTAACGTTGCTATGTTCGAAGCCATCCACGGATCTGCGCCGGACATTTCTGGAAAAGGAATTGCCAATCCTTCGGGATTATTGAATGCTGCCGTGATGATGTTGGCTCATATTGGACAGAATGAAACGGCGGATAAGATTAAAAATGCCTGGTTACGTACACTGGAAGATGGGTTCCATACCGCCGATATTTACCAAGAAGGTATCAGCGCGCAAAAGGTTGGAACGCAAGAATTTGCTGAAGCAGTAATTGCCCGTCTTGGTCAATCACCAGAAAAACTGTCAGTAAGTACACTTTCAAAAGGTTCTGGAACGATTACTATTCCTCACTATGAGCGTCAGGAGCAGAAAAAGGATTTGGTAGGAGTTGACGTGTTCATTGACTGGAAAGGGAACGATCCAAATGAAATTGGAAACAATCTGCGCGCTGTGACAGGTTCGACATTGAAGCTGAAAATGATTACGAACCGTGGTGTAAAAGTATTCCCTCATGGAATGAAAGAAACCTACTGTACAGATCACTGGAGATGTCGTTTTGTTCCATTTAATGATGCGAACGAGCCGGTATATGAAGAAGTAGATTATGCACAGGTACTCGCATTGATCTCCGCGCTTCACAATGAAGGTTTTGATGTTATTAAAACGGAAAACCTTTATGAATTCGACAGTAAACGCGGGTTCTCTCTCGGGCAAGGAGAATAAACAAGTTTCGCTTAAAAATAAACTGATATACAATAAACAAACGTTGATTTATGGCCAATTACTTAGAGTACAGCAAGACAATTTTGACGAAAATGAGCTTTTGTCCACAACTTTTAAATAAAGAGTATAAAAAGGCTGTCGCCAAACTGTCCGCGCTGGATGCTAAGCGTCTTAACCACTGGATTCAGACGCAAAAATTTGCCTCAAAAATTCGATTTATATCGCGCGTTGTTTAATTCATTCACCCTAAAAATCATTCGTTATGAAACAGCATTTAGAAGATCTTACAATTCAGGAGAAGGCATTAAAGTTGAACCTTCAACCCTCTATTTACGGTGTCTTTGCTGAAATCGGAGCGGGACAAGAGGTGGCTAATCATTTCTTTAAAGCTGGTGCAGCTTCTGGCACCATTGCAAAAACGATTAGTGCCTACGATATGACGGTGAGTGATACGGTATATGGACGTACAGAGAAATATGTCTCAAAAGACCGCGTAGAGAGTATGCTCGACGTGGAATACGAAAAACTGGTGGCTAGCTTATCCACGAAGTCTTCGATGAAGAACTTTTTCGTGTTCTCGAATTCTATTGAGACCATTAATTTTCAGAAAACGAATAAAGGTCAGGGATGGCTTGGGGTTAAGTTTCAACTAACCCCGAGCAGCCCGCCCTCTACTTGCATTATTCATGTCATTTTCCATGTAGACGATGTAAATGAACAGCGAAAAATCGTAGGAGACTTAGGGGTAAACCTTATATACGGAGCTTACGAGTACACGCACTCACCTGAGCTTTTTGTCGAGAACCTCAAGCAAAATATCAATACAGACTATCTTGAGATTAATTTCATTGAGCTGGAGGGCAGTCAGTTTGACAAAAACATTAGTCTTCAGCTGTCATTGCAGTTAGTCAAGTCTGGGTTGACCAAAATGATCATGCTAGGCACAAGCGGTGAGATTTTACAACCATCCAATGCTTTGTATAAAAAAGATGTTCTCTTAATCCGTGGCCGCTTCCGTCCTCCAACAAAAGTGACAGAAGAGATGTTTCTAAAGTCAAAGAATCAACTTGTCAGAAACAACCATTCCAGCGAACACAATGTGCTTGCAGTAGCGGAGATTACATTTAAATGCTTTCAGGAACGCACAGAATTGTCTCTGAATGATTTCCTCGATCGCACGAAATTGATCTCTGAACTCGGTTATCCGCTTATGATTACCAACTTCACGTATCACCATGAGCTGATCAGCTTCATGAATGACGTATTCAGGCTAAATAGTTTGAACATTGTTCTTGGTCTTGATAATCTACGAAAAGTGACAAAGCTAGAGCGTATGGTAAACGTTGAAGAAAATGTTCTGAAACTCTTGCTATCCATGTCATCAGAAAACAATAGAATCCTTGCATTCCCGGAATTGGATAGACATGGAGAACTGTCAGGGCTTGAGAACTTAAAATTGGATCCTGCCATTCAAAATCTGTTTAACTTTCTGAAAAGCACCAACCGTATTGAAGAAATTGAGGAAGTTGATAAAAACCTTTTATCTATTCGTTCGGATAAAGTTTTGCTCGCGGCCATTACAAACAAAGATGACGAATGGCGCGCTTCCATTCCAGAGCGCTTACTTCCTGTATTCGATCAGCACATCAGAATGGCAGAATAAAACGGATAGGCACAGTTTATATGTTTCTTAATCAGCTCATTGCCTTGACACTGTAGGTATTTATTTTCATCTTTGTGATACTCAAAATCACTCTTCAATGAAAAGAAAGTATCTTCTTCTTCTTAACTTTCTATTGCTGAGCCTATTTGGCACAAGCACAACCTTTACATCAGTAACCAATGGTGCATGGGGAGTTCCCGCGACCTGGGGAGGTGTTTACGTATCCTCCTTCTTTACTGTTCCTGTTGCCGGAACCAATTATTTTACTGCCGGAGCTGGAGACACCATTATTGTGAATCATGCCATTACAATGGACTACAATATTTTTGTCAGGGACCCTGATGTGCTAATCATCGGACCATCAGGCAGCATTACGCATGGAGGAACAGCTGTAACTAACTCGTTCTACCATTTATCTTCCGGAACAGGATATACTATAGCTGGAATCAGTGCAGGGCTTTTTGTTGAGGGCGAAGTAAATGTTGAGTTCTTTCGAAATGCGGCAGTTATTTCTGTCCAAAGCGGAGGGGCCATTACCACAACAAGTGGAGCGAGTTCAGGTGATTTCGAAAATTTTGGAGACACCTATAATAGTGGATCAATAACCATTGCTGGACCTATGAGCGCATTCAATAATAACTCAGGAGACTTATGGATGTACGCATCTTCACTCATCGATGTGCAGGATGGTGACTTTAATAACCGCACGTTAATTCGCGAGTTTCCAACAAGTGCCTGCATTACAGCGAGTAATAACTTTAATAATCTTTTGGGAGGAACGGTAATGGGTAACGGCGGCGGTATTGGTGCAGGTGTAAACGTCGATAATTCGGCAAACCCTTTGAGTAACTTTGATGATGCTCAATGGTGCGCTGGTTCCAGCGGAATTAATCTTCCTTTGGCTCTGGAAAATTGTCCAGCATGCAGCCCCGCATTGGCTGAACAAACCTTAATTATTTCAGCAGATTGGAAAGAAAATGCGGCACAAATTACTTGGTTGAACAGTTCTGATAACGGTGCAAGTTATGCACTGGAACGGGCTGTTGAAAATGGCGTCATGGAGACTATTTACTCAACTGAGACTACTGGACATGGGTATTACACCTTTACCGATCATTCTGCAACGCTCCGAACTACTAACTATTATCGACTTTTGGAATACAATCTTGACGGGCAGATTATCACAGAGCAAACAATTTCTCTTGAACCGAATAAAAAGGATGCTACTCAAATCAGGTGTTACCCTAACCCTGCTGTCGACGTTGCTAAGCTGGAAATTCGATCAGATAAAAAGGGGTTGTTTACACTGGAAATATGGGCACCTGTTGGACATTCTGTGTATTCAAAAGACCTACACATTTCCGGTGAAATGACGATGCTTCAACTAAACGATGTCAATTGGTCTGCTGGCATGTATCTTGTGCGGCTTCTTGACGAGAAGGGTGTTCAAATAGCCACAAACCGAATTATTGTCCGTTAGCTTTCCAAGGTTTTAATGGCTTTAGAGTTATTTACACCAACGCTTTTGTCAGGAATTAGGTTTTAATGAGTCCAAGATCATCGATGACTTAGACATCTTATGTTGCGTATTTATTTGTCCATACTTCTGTTTGTTCCGCTCTTAAGCTTTGGAGGAACCTGTCTTTCCGGTGATTGTGAGAACGGTGTCGGCACGTACTCCAACGATAAAGGTGAAGTCTATGTAGGCTCTTGGCTGAATGGAAAGGCAAGCGGTCAGGGCACCTACACAAATAGTGAAGGAGACAAGTACGTAGGCGAATGGAAAAATGGAGCCATGGAAGGCTATGGCATCTACACTTATGGTGATGGATCAAAATACACTGGACATTTTCTGAACTATCAAAAGCACGGACAAGGATCCTATCGATATTCAAATGGAGATCTGTATGTAGGAAATTTTGAACATGGTCGAAGAAATGGAAAAGGAGAATACACTTCACGCAATGGATGGCGCTACAACGGCATTTGGAAAAATGGACTGAAGCACGGTTACGGTAAGTTCTATTATGCAAATGGCGATGTTTATAAAGGAACGTTCTCCTGGGAAAAGAAAAGTGGTAGCGGCGTATTTACCTGGAAAAACGGAAGTACTTATACCGGAAAGTTTGCGAACAACACATTCCATGGTAAAGGAAAACGCATCTACGCAAATGGTGATACATATACAGGAATGTACAAGAATGGGCTGAAACACGGTTATGGAGTGTACGAATATGCATGTGGGAATAAGTACAAGGGTTATTTCGCTAACAATGAAAAGAAAGGTGAGGGCACTTTCATTTGGGCGGATGGAGGATCGTACACGGGTGATTTTCTCAATAATACGTTCCATGGGAAAGCAATAAGAACCTATGCGAATGGTGAGAAATACGTTGGAGAATTTGCACATGGAAAGCGTAACGGTGTCGGAACGTTTCATTCAAAGGATGGAACATACAATGGACATTGGAAAAACAACCTGAAATCAGGAAAGGGAGTTTTTACCACCGCGAAAGGCGTAAAAATCAAATGTGTCTGGAACAACGATAAGTTGATCACTTATACAAAGCTGTAAATCAGAGCTTTATTTTTTTGGCATGGTAGTTGACATTGGTTTATCAACTTTAAAAACTTCATACCATGAAAAAAACAAATCAAAAAGCAGAAGCAGTAAAGCTGATGTTGTCGGCAACTCTTGAAGAATACTTAATGTACTTGCAAAAGATGACACTAAAGGCAAGTTAATATGACAAAGGGTTTAATAAGTGCTAGGCGCCACTGGGCGCAGCACCAACAATGATAAGGGTTTGATTCTGTAAGATTCAACCCTTTTTTTTATTCCTGAATTCATCTACTTTTAAGCCACATGAAATGGTTTAAAAGGAATGGTTTAACCAAAGCAACCGGACTGCTTGTATTGGCAGCCATCATGTTTACCCAATTTTCTCAAAAACGGTGGAATGACGAAGTGGATATCATTAACTCCGATGTTCGCAGTTATTACGCCTACCTGCCCGCGCTTTTCATTCATCAGGACCTAAAGCTGGAAGATAAAAGCGTGTACACAGATGCTCACGCTCATTCTATGTGGCATTCTGAAGACAAGGATGGAACGCGTTACATAAAATACACTTGCGGAATGGCTATGCTTTACAGCCCGTTTTTCGGTGTTGCTCATTTATTGGCAGAACCCCTTGGCGCTCCAGCAGATGGGTTTAGTTATCCGTACCGGTTCGCATTAGCAATGAGTTCTATCGTCTATTTCATCATTGGGTTCATTTTTCTTAGTAAACTTTTACTCCGGTATTTTAACGATAGGGTAGTTTCCATAACCCTTCTCATTTTATTTGCCGGCACCAACGCCTTTCACTATTATACCGGAAACATGGCTTATTCTCATGGGTATAGCCTTGCACTTGTGGCGGTTTTCTTGTATTGCAGCGTTCAATGGATTAATCAGCCCAAGCTTAAATGGGCAATTTGGATCGGCATAACAGCCGGACTTTTCACGCTTATACGCCCTGTCGATGTTCTTTTCATTCTAGCCCTGCCGCTCTTTGGCATATCTTCCTTTCAAAGTCTTAAAAATCGGTTTGTCCTCTTTTGGAAAAAGAGATGGCATGTGCTTCTGATGTTAGTGTTCTTCTTTCTGATGCTTACCCCACAGTTCATGTACTTCAAATATATTTGGGGAAGTTATATTCATTATTCGTACACGGGAGAAGCTTTTTACTTCGGCAGCCCTCATTTACTCGACAGTCTTTTTAGTTATCGCAATGGTTGGTTGTTGTACAGCCCGTTGATGTTGTTCTCGGTAATTGGCTTAATCTTTTTAAGACGTCAAAAAGAACATTTTGCAGCTTTCGTAATTCCTGTTGGGCTCATTTATTTTTACGTCATTTCTTCCTGGTGGTGCTGGTGGTATGTTGGCTTCGGGAATCGTGCCTTCATTAACCTCTATCCTATTCTTGCTATTCCATTAGCTTGTGCCGTGCACTACCTTCTTTCTCGAAAGGCCTTTCTTAAGATCGCTTTTTCTATCATTGTTTTCGTCGGGATTTTGTTCTCAATGTTCAACACGCGACAATTTGTAACAGGTGCTATTCATTACACTGCTATGTCAGAAGCTGCCTATTGGGACTCTTTTCTTCGCGAGAAGCCATCACAACTTTTCCAATCATTGTTAAACTTTCCGGTTGGTGATGAGCAAGCAATGGGGCGTGATGTAATTTTAGAGCCGATCAGAACATCCGTTTATCGTTCCTACTATCATTTTGAAGATCTTCAATCATGTGACTCAACCATGCGTCCTTTCGTTCAGTTTGATCTTTCAAGAAATGGAAAAGGTGCCATCCGCGTTGAGGAAGGAACAGAATTTATGGGTAAAATGCCCGTAAATGTTAAGGATGTGAGCGCCATTTATGCAACTGCCTGGATAAAGGATTTACCTGAAGATGTGTTTTTGACCTTGAGTAAAACCGAACCCGTTTTTTATTATCATGCGGCAAGTGAAGCAGTTGAACAAAGCGGCGCATGGAGCAAAGTGCACATGCTCGCATGGGTGCCTGTTGGGTTTCAGTCTGATTCTATGGAGTTCGTGATATGGAACTTAGGTAAGCATGGGTTTATTATGGATGACTTGACCATTGAGGGTGTTCATTTTGCATATGAATGGAAAGAGCGTTAACATTTTAGATATGGTGAAAACAGAGTTAGCAAATATTCGCACGCTAAGTGTTGCAGACATTGAGCGGATGCATGCGCTATTAATTTATGCCTACGCCATTACTGAAGTAGAAATCTGGGGCGAAAATTATGTCCGAATGAATTTGCAGGAATTCGTTGAACTTATTCAGAAGAAAGAAATCATCCTGGCCCGCCTAGAAGAAGAAATTGTCGGTAGTATTCACGTATACCCGCTCAGCACAGAATCATACGCTTTTGGCTTACTTTCCGCAGATTTTAATAAAAAAGGGCGAGGAATTGGCCGTGCTCTTATCAATGCTGCTGAAAAACAAGCGAAAGAAATGGGGGCAAAAAAGATGGAGCTGGAAATTCTAAAACCACAAGACTTTGAAGTATCAGTGAAAGTCGCACTGCATGATTGGTATTCTCGATTGGGTTATCGCTTTAAAGAGGCAAAACTATTCGAAGACCGTAAACCAGATAAGGCCGAAAAAGCACTGAAGCTTAAAGTACCATCTGTATTTGACTGCTACGAAAAGGACCTGCAATAAAAAAGGCCTCAACAAAGGAGGCCTTTACAAATGATTTATTTACTCGACTTTAAAAGGCAAAAACGACTCCTCCACTTGCTACGCGGTGACCATGTCCAACTTCAGCATAAACACCAAAAGCACTTGTGAAATAATAGCGTATTCCTCCGAACACATAGTGTCCACCACCAATGCGCGTGTCACGAGTTGTGACATAGCTGTCAGTAAAAATATTGTACACAACATCTTCATCGAACAGTAGATAAACACCACCACCAACTCCAGCATAAACATCCATTTTTTCTACACCAAATTCAAAATGGTATGCAGCTCTTGCCGTAAACGCGAGTCGAGATGTTCTATACACATCTTCGAAAGTTCCATAATTATATTTTTCTGTGAAAAACGTCTGAGAAATACCTCCTCCGGCACCAATTCTTCCGATTCCTAAAATGTCTGTAACACCGCGTTCATAGGTTGCAATAATGGGACCGAGTGTTGTTTTCTTGTAAGTGCCAAATGCATTCCCAGCTCCGCGATATCCCCATGGGTTTACGCCATAACCAACAGTCACATAGTTCCCTCCTCTCACAAAGTCCTGAGCAAACGTGCTTCCAGCAAGAAACACACTAAACACGACAAATAAGTACTTTTTCATTTCACGTTGAATTAGATTGTATAACACTACAAAAATAGAGAATAATTAGTCCCTATCATCAAATATTTCCTCAACATTATCGCGGATTTTAACGCTCAACCCCTCAGTTGGAAGGTCATTGTCATCCGTTCCAAAAGGGTCCTCAATTTCTTCTGCTAAAACCTCCATCGAAACCAATACGTAAAAAACGAAGGTTGAAATAAGTGCTGCATAATATCCAAATACAGATACAAACGCAAGGGGCAATGTTGTGATATACATGATGATGAATTTCTTCAAGAACATCATGTAGGAAAATGGAATAGGTGTGTTTTTGATACGTTCACAACCTCCCAATTGATCCAGGAAAGAATTCATGTTTTTATCCAGAATAATAAACTCTTCTTCTGTGATTTTTCCCGCTTGCTTTAATGCGACTATACGCGCATACATTCTTCGGGTAATTGCGTTGGGCACATGATCTTTCTGAGAAAGCACTTTCAACTCTTCTTCTGTGAGGTTTAGCTCCTCGAAATGAACTCCTTCACGCAGGTGTTCCTTTGCTGCAAAAATAAAGTTGGGAATCATGCGCTTAAAGTATGCTCTCTCTTCCTCATCTTTCAACAGTGCCGATAGTTTAATGGCAAAATTGCGGGAATCGTTGACAAAACACCCCCATTTTTTTCTTCCTTCCCACCAGCGGTCATAGGCGGTGTTCGTCCGAAAAACCAATAGCAAGGAAATCACAAAACCGACAAGAGAATAAACCGCTGTAAGCCGGTCAAGAATTTCAATATGAGAACCGTACTCTAGCACAACATAGGTAAGCGCAGTAGAAAAAGCAGCGATGTATAGCATTTCTTTCCAAAGGATGCGCAGTGTGTCACTTTTGTGCAAAGCAAATATTAGTCGATACCAGTTTTTAGGGTTGTATTTTATCATTTTGTAGTGGTTGTTTTAAATGACTCAAGCATTTGATTCATATCGTCGAACTGAATATCTGCGAGCATCAATTTTGGTTCTGGGTGGTGCGTTTTTTCGGGAATACAAATTACCTGCATACGCGCGGCCTTCCCAGATATAATCCCGTTGAGCGAGTCCTCAATTACCAAACAGGATGTAGGGTCGACATTGAGCGCTTTAGCTACAGTAAGATATACTGCGGGGTGCGGTTTTCCGAATTCCTCATTCTCGGCAGAGTGTGTTACGTGAAACGCTTCACGAATAGACAATACGTCCAATACAGTGTCAATGAGGATGTTGTATGATGAGGTTGCCAAACCTATTTTTAAACCTATTTCCTCCAAGTGCTGAATGGTTTCAACAACTCCGGGAAGCGGCTCACCGTGTTCGCGAATCAATTCAACCATTCGTTGCACAATTTTCTGTTCGACATCTTTTGGAGAATGGTTCTCCCAGCCTACTTCATTGTACCAGTATTCAATGACCTCATCGATACGCAAACCCACTGTTTTCTGAAAGTCCTTTCTGGTAAGCATGCAACCGACTGAAGCAAAAACTTCTTCCATCGCAATCTTCCATAGCGGCTCAGAATCAATCAATACGCCGTCCATGTCGAAAATAACGGCATCGAATTTCTTAAGGTCAATCAATTTTTAGGGGAATATGATAGATTTTACCTCCACCAAGTAAGGCTTGTCTTTCGTCTGCAACGAGGATCTTTTTCTCATTTTTTACGAGAATAGACTCTTTTTGCGTAGCACTTTTGTAGTACATCGTCTTCACGGCTTTCGGCTTTTCGCCTGTAAAACTATAGACAATAATCCGGTTATAGGTTGAGAGAAACAATTTTCCCTTAAAAACATCAGCGGAAGTTATGGCGTCCTGCCACCAACCATCATCTCCAATATGAAGACTGAAGCTTGACTTTAGCAAGTGTTCTCCTGAGATGGTAGGTATTTGATAAACCAATGAATTCCCGTTCCATGGCTTTGTATTCGTTTTCGTAAATAACCAAAGTTTTCCATCCATATAAGCGATGGCCTCAGCATCAAACTTAAAGTCTTTATCGTTGGGAGGAAATTCTTTCTGCTCTGCGTACTTAATTTCTATTTTTTCAGCACGTACTGAGAACTTTTCAAGGACATCCTGAATGCGCACCTTATAAATGCATAGGTTCTGACGCTTATTTGCATTGTTACCGATATCTGCTATGTATAAATATTCTCCATCAGATGCTAAATCTTCCCAGTCTCTGTTCGTGGCATTTTCAACATCCACTCGCTTTATCAGCTCTCCATTTTCTTTCAATACAAACAACTCCGCAGTATTGCCACTATCGTTAATTGCAACAATCGTTTTGTCGTCTAAATATTCAAGCCCCGAAATTTCTCTTAACGACCCTGGTAGAACAAACTCTTTGATTTTCTGACCAAAAACACAGCTCAAAGAGCCCATTAAAAGCGCTAAGACAGTGCACTTTAATTTTTTCATGTTATTTCTCTAGGCGAACCACTTCTATTCTGTTGCCGCTCACTTCTTCTATGTTAAACGTGACATCGTTTATTTCAATTGTCGTGCCAGCCTCCGGAATAGCTTCCAGGTGATGAATAATAAGGCCACCAAGTGTCTCATACTCCTCTCCCAACTCTATGTCTAACTTGTACTGCTCGTTCAAATAGTCAATGTCCACACGGGCTGAAAATCGGTATACGCCTTCTTCGATTTCTTCTTCCAGCCAATCGTCGACATCATGTTCATCTTCGATTTCTCCAAAGATCTCTTCAATGACATCCTCGATGGTGACAATTCCGGCAGTTCCGCCGTACTCATCAACAACCACTGCCATGTTTCCTGTTTTCTCCGTAAAAAGTTGCAAAAGCTCTTTCCCAGGAACAGCTTCTGGGACGAAAGGAATAGGTAGTAGAATCTGTTTAATCGCCTCTGGTGCCTTAAACATTTCAAAAGAATGGACATACCCAATTATATTGTCCACGGTTTCGCGATATACTACTATTTTCGATTTTCCTGTTTCCACGAACTTGTCCTTCAAAACGGCTATATCCTCATCTACTTCAACAGAAATAATGTCGGTTCTTGGAATCATGCAGTCCCGCGCTTTAACCTCATCAAAGTCTAAGGCATTTTGCAAAATTTGCATTTCATTCCCAAGGTCTTGCTCATCGCGAATCCTATCATTTATGTCCTGTACGTAATGTTCAAGGTCTACTTTTGAAAACACTTTTTCATTCGTAGTACGATCTACCTTCAGCAGGGCCAGAAAAACGCTACTTAATGACAGAACGATGTACGTCGGAACAAATAAGATGACATAGATAACAATCATCGGAATGGCGGTATATTTCAAATAGCCATTCGGATTCATCTGTACGAACGTCTTGGGTAAGAACTCAGCCGTGATCAATACAAGAATTGTAGAGATGATTGTCTGGATCAGGAGAACACTCATCTCGTTGACGATGCCCCATGAATGAATTATTATTTCTCCAAGAATTTCGGCAGAAAACAATCCGAAGAACACGAGAGCAATGTTATTTCCCAGCAACAACATGGCTATAAAATGAGACTCGTTCTTGTAGAAAACACTAATGATTCTGCTGTTCAGCGTTCCTTTTGATTTATCCAGCTCTATCTTTAGACGATTGGAAGAAATATAGGCGATTTCCATGCCTGAAAAAAAGGCGGAGAAAACCAGTGTGATTATAATGCCAATAAGGGGAACCTCCATTAGTACGTCTTACGCAAAGAAAGATACAAATTCCTGAGAATTAGAGTACGTCGTGTCCAATGTCCTTGCGGTAAAAGGCTTTCTCAAACTCTATTTTTTCCAGCGAAGCGTAAGACTTCTTGAGTGCTGTTTCCAGGTCTTTTCCAAAAGATGTTGCTGCTAACACACGGCCTCCTGCTGTAGTAACCGCAGGTCCATCAGAAGCCGTTCCTGCATGAAAAACGATGCTTTCGGTGACCGCATTCAAACCAAAGATTTGCTTCCCTTTTTCGTAAGCCTCAGGATATCCTCCAGAAACCATCATTACTGTGGAAGCACTGCGCTCGTCGAATTGCACATCTCGTTCTGAAAGCGTGTTTGTCGCAACCCCTTCAAATAGGTCAAGAATGTCGGACTTCAAACGAGGAATTACCACTTCTGTTTCGGGATCACCCATACGGCAATTGTATTCGATCACGTATGGCTCATTCTTCACGTTAATCAACCCAAAAAAGATGAAACCTTTGTACGTAATTCCGTCTGACTTTAATCCTTTAATCGTAGGTATGATCACCTGATTTTTGATCTTATCCAAGAATGTTGGATTCGCAAAGGGTACCGGAGAAACAGCACCCATACCACCGGTGTTTAATCCTTTATCTCCCTCTCCTATTCGCTTGTAGTCTTTCGCTTCAGGTAAAATCTTATATGCATCACCATCAGTAATTACAAAACATGAAAGCTCGATCCCATCCAGAAACTGTTCAATGACTACCTGTGAGCTAGCATCTCCAAACTTAGCGTCAGCCAGCATGTTTTTCAACTCTTTCTTCGCCTCCTTTAAGTTGTCGAGAATGAGCACACCTTTTCCTGCAGCCAGTCCATCCGCCTTAAGCACAAAAGGAGGGTTCATTTTCTCTAAAAATGCATAACCTTCCTTCAAGGTGTCTTTTGTGAATGTCCCGTACTTTGCCGTAGGAATATTGTGGCGATCCATGAATTTCTTTGCAAAATCCTTACTGCCTTCCAATTGAGCGGCTTCCTTATTTGGACCAATTACTGGAACATCTTTTAACTGTTCGTCAGCTTCAAAGTAATCAGCGATTCCATTTACAAGTGGATCTTCAGGGCCAACAACAACAAGATTAATGTTGTTTTCGACTACAAACGTTTTCACCTCATCAAAATTGGAAGCTGAGATATTGACGTTTGTTCCATGCATTTTCGTTCCGGCATTCCCTGGTGCTATAAACAACGCCTCTAAAATAGAGCTCTGGGCCATTTTCCATGCCAATGCATGTTCTCTTCCTCCTGATCCTAAAAGTAAAATTCGCATGGCAAGGCTTATGATTGACAGTATTCTAATATCGAAAGAAACATTTCTCTTCCGTCTGTATTTGCCAATTCCGCATCTGCAGCCCTTTCTGGGTGTGGCATCATTCCGAAGACGTTTTTCCCTTCATTACAAATACCGGCAATGTTTTCCAGCGAACCATTTGGGTTGTCCTCTTTATTCACTTCCCCATCCTTATCACAGTATCTGAACAGAATTTGGTCATTTGCTGTCAGCTTTTGAATGGTTTCGTCCGAAGCATAGTAACGCCCCTCGCCATGAGCGATCGGAATCTTGTATGCTTTATCTGTCAACCCCTTTGTGATCGCCGCGCTTTCCGATACAGGTTTTAAGTATACATTTTTACAAATGAACTTTTGATTGTTGTTGTGTAACAGAGCACCTTCCAGTAGGCCTGATTCTGTCAAAATCTGGAAACCATTGCAAATTCCCATAACATATCCACCTGCATTTGCGTGCTTTATTACTTCTCCCATGATTGGAGAGAGCTTGGCAATTGCACCAGATCGAAGGTAATCTCCGTACGAGAATCCGCCTGGTAGTACTACAAAGTCAACTCCTTGCAAATCCGTATCCTTGTGCCAAAGATTTACGACCTCTTTACCGAGTAGGTCCTTCAATACATAAATCATGTCCTGATCACAATTTGATCCGGGAAATGTTACAACTCCAAATTTCATTTTAGCGCTTTAAAAAAGTTGCTACAAAATTAGGATAATTAGAACGTCAATTGGTCAAAGGGAATGAAAAACTTACCAACAGAAAATAAAAGCAGCAGATAGAAAATAAACGAAGGAAAACCGCGCAGCTCTTTCTCTCCAAACGCATATGGAAGAAAGAAACTTAATGGAAAAAGAATGAGCCCAATGGAGACGAGTTTATGAAAGACCAAAAATTCGAGAATTATAAGTCCTCCTGAGAGACCTATCAATAAAGCAATCATCCGAAAAAGCTTCTTCAATCGAATCGAACTTCCACGCAGTTTGTTGACGATACTCTTTGCGCACAAAAGCATTAACAGCCCAAGACCCGCCACCAGTACGATTATGTCCAACAAAAGAAACTCATCTGTTGAACTGCTGAACTGCTCACGTTCCAGTCGAATTTCAAAAATATAACTGTAAACGCCTGCATACACCATGGGAACAACAAACCCTGTAATCGCAAGTACTGATTCACGTAAAACAAAAGGGCGAATTACCCATACCATCCAAAACAAAAATGGAATAGAAATAAGCAAAACGGGAAAGAGCGTACAGGCAACTCCGAACATTAATGCAGCATTGAATACATGGCGTCTACCATCTTGGTTTTGTCTCAGCTTAAACAATTGTTGCAACACCAGAATAAGTAACGTTTGTGTTAGCGCAAGTCCATCAAAAAAATAGAATGTTGAAAAAAAACTCATACAACACACATAGACCATGGATGACAAGTAGTTATTGCGCTCCATGAATTCATTACGGTTGAAGAGGGTATTAATCAAAATGGCATTAACGAAAACAAGCGCTGGTGCCAGAAAGTCAAGGAACCAAACATCAGCGTGAACAATTGATCCCCAAAAGCCTAAGCTAAACTCTTCCCTCGCTACATGGTAGCCAGTTAGATAATTGCAGATGTAGAAACCTCCGATTATGATCGGTAAAAAAAGGAGTGCGTAAGAACGATTGCCGAAAAATAATCTGATCACAAGGCGAAGATACATTTTTTATTAGCTGCCTATTGCGTAATCTAAGGTAGAATTCTATATTTAAGCCTTCCCGAAATAACCGGGGCCAGATTTAAGATAATAACATGACTTACTGCGAGTCACAAGCAATAATAAAATGGCGAAAACAAGATATTCAGATAGTGAGCTTCAAGAATTCAAAGACTTGATTCTTAAGAAGCTCTCCGAAGCACAAGAAGACCTTGACCTGCTTAAAGGTTCACTTTCACACAACGATGATCACGGAACGAATGATACAGGTAGAACTTTTAATATGATGGAAGATGGTTCCGACACTCTTTCTAGAGAAGAGATCGCTCAACTTGCATCACGTCAAGAGAAGTTCATTTCGAACTTACAGAATGCGCTTATTCGCATTGAGAATAAAACGTACGGTATTTGTCGCGTGACAGGTAAGTTGATTCAAAAGGAACGTTTAAGACTTGTTCCGCACGCAACGCTTAGCATCGAAGCAAAGAACGCACAAAGCTAATTCTTCGTGAAAAGAAAAGTACTCATCGTCGCACTGGTTGTGACGCTTATTCTTGCGCTTGATCAAATCATTAAGGTTTACATCAAGACTACATTCCTACCTGGTGAGTCGCACCCACTTCTTGGAGATTGGTTCGTACTAGAATTCATTGAGAATCAAGGAATGGCTTTTGGTACAACCTTTGGCTCAGCTATGTGGGCTAAACTTTCCTTGAGTATTTTTCGAATTGTTGCCATTAGTGCACTCATTTATTACTGGATCAAACAAGCCAAGAAAGGTGCAAGGTTGGAATTTTTGATTGCCATAGGACTTGTATTTGCGGGAGCTACAGGTAATTTAATCGACTCGATGTTTTACGATTTCATTTTTCCATACGACCCTTGTATGGGCTTCAACCATCTTGAGGGGTCAGGCATTTACAGCGACTGTGGAATCTTTGGGCAAATTGAAACTCGCCATACAGGATTTCTCTTTGGAAATGTTGTAGACATGTTTAAGTTTCAAGCCAACTGGCCCGAATGGCTTGGTGGAGGAGAGGTTTTCCCTGCTATCTGGAACCTTGCTGACGCTTCCATATCCATCGGCGTAGTTACCATTTTTATTCGACAACGCAAGTATTTCCCGAAGAAGCCAAAAGCGGCAGTTGTTACTGAGGAAGGTTCTTCGGAAGAAATCATTGAAGAGGAAGGGAAGGTCGAAAACGAAGATTAATTTCACTACGTTATGTTTCCGTTCCTACTATTTCTGTTAGAACCTAAACGTAACGCCTCCTAAGAACTGAAAACGCTGAACTGGAGCATTATACCAACGCATATATCCCTGCGATGCTATGTTGTTCATCTGAACGAATGCTGAAATGCGCTTATTATAACGGTATTCTACTCCAAGGTTAGCATCTGCAATAAACCCTAGGTTCAAGATGTACTCGCCGTTTTCCTGTGTTATGTCATCACCCGGTGCGTATACCAACGCTTTTCTACCTTCTTCGAGGTTGACATCCAAGTTGAACAATACCTTGTCGAATAAACTGTAGGAGCCGCGAACTATAAATTGCATCCGTGGTAAATTCCAGGCATAACTATTGTTCAATGCTGAATATGAAAAGTATCTTCCGATTCCTTCAATTTTTATCTTTTCTTGGAGCTGATACGCTATAGAGGCTTCTACGGTCGTAACATTCATCGTATCATAAATAACATCGAACTTGTTTCCAACAGAGTGCAGAGTATCAGTAACAAAGAGCGCCTTATCCCGAATATTTGCAAAGCTAATTCCTGCATTAAAGCTAATTCGCTTACTCAACGTACCTTTGATTCCACCGTAAAAATCAATGGGCGTTTTTTCGTTACGCAACTCTATGTTCGGAAGCAAAAATTCGTTTTCATTCGTTAACGATCTAAAGGTTGTTTGTTCAATCCCCCCTCTAACACCAACGTAAGGAATAAAAATGTCATTGAACATACTATACTTCACTTCTGCCATTGGATACACGTATACTTTTGTCTGTGTATGTGCATCTAAAACAAGGTCCATTCCTATTTTTGCTTTGAAGCGATTGTCCTGCAAATAAGTCGTTATGGATGGCTTAAGGTTAATAATTGTATTGTTCAATACAAGGCCTGAATCCAGCCCGGTAAAGCTGGAGTCTGCTATTCCATATTTATAGCCATTGTACCGAATATTGAAGTCCGCAGCATATGTTTCCTTTCCATATTTATACCATGCACCTGACGTAATACCAAAATAGTTTTCACGTGCTCTCCAGTCTCGGTCTTCATCTCGCTCTGGCTTTTTAGAAAGGTAATTGTTATAGGCTAGGCCTACATTGTAATTCACTTTTGCGCTGTCCTTGATATGAGAAGCATACCTTGCCGCGATCCCAAAGTCACTGTAGCGCTGGGCAATACTATCCTTTAACAAATCAAGTGTATCCGACGCACCATAATAGTGGAGTCCTTGGTTGTTATAATGTACATCCCCTCGAAGCGTGTAACGACGTTCATTAATCCCTCCAAATACGTTGAACTTTGTTCTATCGAATTGTGCAGGGGCATAACCAGAAATGTTTCCGAAAGAACTAAGGTGCTTCAAGTGCGCACCGTAGACATACTTTCTGGATCGTTTAGAATTCCAGTATACCTCGCCTAAAGGCATCAACTCAGTACCCACGCCCAATTTAACATAAGAACTGTAGAGTTTTGGAAGCTTGTCTACCGTTTTAATCGATGCCGGGTTAATTTGATCAACCTCTGTTGAAGTTTCATATTTCAACGAGAGAAGTGGATAATTCACAATCGCCGTAGGGATAATGGTATCCAGTATTCTCGGTGTAATTCCTATGCGGTAGGCAGGCTCAATAGTTCTATCTCCCTGTGATTCAACAATAACATTGTCATCTCCCGATTGCGCGTTGACTAAAGAAGTCAGAAGAAAAAACGCTATAAATAATCTCTTTTTCATATTACTGTCCCTCCTCTCCGTTATTAATTTCTATAATCGGATCAACCTCTTCTTCTATCGATTTCGGCGTATCTTTTAATTGCATCAACTCACTGTGCAGCGCATTGGCTTCATCCAGAATGCCATCATCGGCAATCGGATAATGATCAATCACCGATTTAATCGTTTGCTCAGCTGAAACCAGGTCTTCCTGTTGCATCTGAATACGTGTTCTCAAAATCAATCCTTTTGCTATCCAGAAGTTATACGCTGGCTTTTGTTTTAAAAGAGCTGAGATTTCCTCGTCAGCATCTTCAAGGAAACCTTGTCGGAAGAAAATTTCTGCCAGTGTATATCTTCCTTCAGCCGCTTTGACGGTTGTGGTATTTTTAATGATCCAAACTAGTGAGGATTTGGCTTTGTCGTAATTTGTCAATTGGAAGTTTGACATTCCTTTCGCGTAATGTCCCTCTAACTTGAGTTCGTTGTTGATTTGTGAACTATTCAAGACTTTCTCAGCATACTCTACGGCTTTTGACCAGCTCTCTGTTAGATAATGGCTACGCATTAAACCAAGTTGAGCATTGAAAATGACTTCCGGAGAAGAACCAACGTTCTCCATTCGGCTGTAATACTCTATTACCTCCGAGTACATTCCAGCGTTGTATAGATAGTGCGCCACACGAGAAGCAGCTGTCTCCGTGTATGCATTGTTCTGACCCTTTAAAATGTCTTTGTAGATAATAACTGCATTTTCTACATCTCCCGTCGTATAATAGGAATTCGCAAGGTAACTCTTCACCTCATTTGTATATCTTCCGTCTTCCGGGAATTTCTCGAGGTACTTCACAAACAAAGGTATCGCACGTTGATAAGCGCTATCTTGATACTCTTTCATCGCTGGCAGATAATACAAATCTTCCTGTTCGTGAGCTGAGAAGTTCGCGCACTCATATTGAGATGCTAGCTGTTCCGCCTTTTCGGGTTTGCTCATCGAAATATAAATTTCAATCAACCCTCGGCTTGCACGCTCACAAATGGTAATATCAGAACCATACTTCTCCAGGATTTTTTTGTATTCATCCTCTGCCTTGATGTTGTTTCCTTGCTTGAAGTAGATATCCGCCATGTATATTTTGGAGTCTACCACCAGCACCGAAGATGGATAGTCAAATACTATTTTCTTGAAATATTGAAGTGCTCGATCTAGTTCTCCTTTCGCATTGTACGTTTTGGCTACCTCATAAATTGACGTTTGCAAGAACTTTGATTGCTTGTAGTTATTGATAATATCTAGCAATCGAGTTATTTTTTCCTGTGCCTCACCATTGTACCCGTACGTTTTTGCCATGTAAAACAACGCTTGGTCTTCGTATCCAGACTTAAGGGCTAGTGCTTCTTTATAGAATTTAATTGCTAAATCATTTTCCTTTTGAACATAGTAGCTGTCTGCAATACGCATATAAGCATCTGCCTTCTTCTGCTTATTTGACGGATTCGACTGAACGTAACTTCTGAATGACTGAATAGCGAGGTTTAATTCCTCTTTTTTGAGATAGGCGTAACCTATGTTGTACTGCGCTTCTGCCTTTAGGTCCGGAGCAAGCGTCGAAGGAAGCACAATGAATTCTTTATAGCCATTGATCGCTTTATCATACTTGTGTAAACGATAGTTCGCATCTGCCGCCCAGAAAACAGCTTTCCCTGATATGGATGCATCCACCGGGTACTTATCTACCAATTTGAACGATTGAATGGCCCCTGGAAAGTCTGCTTTTTGAAATCGCTCTACTCCCTGATTGAACGCAATCAACTGATACGCCGTTTTCAAACGAACATCTTTGTTTTCCAATTTATCCAATGAGGCAAGTGCTTTCTTGTAATTGTTCGTGCTCATGTAGACATTAACCAAGTACTGGTACACATCATCTCTACGCTCTGAGTTGGGATACTTTCGAAGATACATTTCGAATGCCTCTACCGCCTCATCATATGGATTAATATCAAGCTGGTAAGAAACGATTGCATAATTGAAAAGTGCATCTTCCTGCACTACTGGGTCCTTGTCAATAAAAGCTGCAGATTCAAATGCTGAACGCGCAGACACTTTATTGTCCAGTTTTAACAAGCATTCTGCCAGATGATAGTACGCCACTTGCCCCAAACTATCTTCTACTTTCTTTACGCGGTCAAAAAGCTGGATCGCTTTGTTGCAGGCACCACTCTTGTAATAAGCATAACCGAGTCTGTAATCTTCATCTCGACTTGTTTGAGTCATTTTATTATACTTCTCTAGGTAAGGAACTGCTTCTTTGTATTTTCCTGTTCTGTAAAAAGCATCTCCAACCAAATGGCTCATGTCTTTTTCATTAACGATGCTTCCTTTCGTCTCTAATTTTGAAGCGTATTCCGTTACCTCTTCGTATTTCCCTTGCAAATAATAAATCTGCGCAATGTAGTACGGAACTACCTTTCCAAACTTTTCATCTTCTTCCAGCTTTAGAAAGCCTTCCAGGGCCGTTTGATACTTCTTATTCTGATAGGCAATGTGCGCATAATAGTACGTCGCTGGATTCGCATATTGAGACTCGCCGTCCTTTACCTCATAAAAAGCACTTCTGGCAGCATCAAAATTCTTCTGTTTGAAGTTGGAGTACCCCATCTTAAAATAGAATTCATCTCTATCTTCTTCTTCAATGTCCTGCTCACTTAGTTTATTGAACCAAACCAAGGCATCTTTATGTTTCTTTTTCTGGTAATAAAACTTCCCCAGACGGAAATAAATGTCTTTTTTGTAAATACTCTCCGGATAGTTTCTGTTGAATGCTTTGAGTAAGGGAATGGCATCGTTATTATACAACTCGAGTGCAGCGATTGCCTCATAGTAATTCGCTTTGACATAAAACGGATCATTCGAACCATCAAAACCGTCAATAAAGGTTCTAAATTCTTTGCGTGCCGCGCTGTACTGCTCTTTCGCAAACAGTTCTTCGGCCCGGTAGAAGTTCGCGTATTCGCTATTGTACTTTTCCGAAGTCTGCGCGTAGACAACAGAATTGCAAATAACCAATAGAATAACAAGAATTCTGTTCATTTACACTGCTTTTAGCCAAGGTAAAAGTACTTTACCTGATATGGGATTTGGAGAGGGGTTTCAAAAGTTTTAAACGCATTTCTGTTAAGATTATTTCCTCTGCACGCCTAAATCTTCTGCACCTTATTACCAACTTTACCAAAAAACAATCCCTGTGAGCAAGGTCATCGAGATTAAATCTGGAGAAATCCGTCAGAACAGTGTTGTCGTACTGAAAGATGTCAATATTGATATTGCTTCTGATGAGTTCGTTTACTTGATTGGAAAAACGGGGAGCGGAAAAAGTAGTTTACTGAAAACCCTTTACGGTGAACTAAAACTCTCGGCCGGAACTGGAAATGTTGCCGAGTTTGACCTTAATACATTGCGTCGAAAAGATATTCCCAACCTTCGTAGAAACATCGGAATTGTTTTCCAAGATTTTCAGCTGTTAACCGACCGTTCTGTTCTTAAAAACCTTCTTTTCGTCATGGGTGCATCAGGTTGGAAAGATAAAAAGCTAATGGAACAGCGAGCAAAAGAAGTTTTGCAGTTGGTGGGAATTGAACAAAAAATAAATGCGATGCCCTTCGCACTTTCGGGTGGAGAGCAGCAACGCGTATCCATTGCACGAGCACTTCTTAATCGGCCTAAATTAATTCTTGCGGATGAGCCAACGGGAAATCTTGACCCTGAAACATCAGAAGAAATCATGCGTCTACTTGTGGCTATTGCGCGCGAAGAAAAAGCAGCGATCCTAATGGCAACACATGATATGTCAATGGTTGAAAAATATCCAGGGCGTATATTGAAAGTGGAAAATGGCTCTGTTCGCGAGTTAAACACAATGAATCAGTTCGATCCTTTCACGCCTTTCTCTGCTGAATAATTAACTATCCAGACTTTCTGTTGGTATGAATTCTACTTCCAACAATTTCGACCAGTACTTTCCTGTCATGTAAATTTTTCCATTAGTTGGGTCTTTAGCAATTCCATTTAATACTTCTCCATTACCGCGTCCTTCCATAACAACACTGGTAGCATCTATTTCCTGCAAAACTTTTCCGGTATTCGGGTCAATGACTATTACCGCATTTGTAGTCCACACATTTGCATAGATTTTACCATCGATCCACTCCAGTTCATTCAAATTAATTACCGGACCTTGTCGATTGTATACATCTATTGTCTTCACCGTATTGAATGATTCCGGATCTCTGAATGTTATGCGCTCAGTCCCATTGGACATAATAAGATGCTCTCCATTATTACACAAGCCCCATCCTTCTCCCGAATATGAAAACTCTCCGTTTTTAATCTGAATAGAATCTGTTATATCATACGAAAAGCAACGCCCGTTTTTATACGTCAGCTGGTACAGCGTGTTATTTAAGATTGTAATTCCTTCTCCAAAGAAGCCGACACTTAAACCTTGTTTGTCAAGATGATCACCCGTTTTTAAATCAACTTTTGCCACAAGCGTTGATCCAATATCCGAAGGGTCTCCTGTTCCTTCATATAAGCTACCATTTGCAAATTCTAACCCTTGTGTAAAGCTCGTTGGGTTATGCGGAAAATTATTAATAACTCTGGCTGTGAGTTTTTCTGGTATAATGTCGGAAAGTACGCGGATGAACCGTGTGTCATTAAATACTTCTCCATCTTCTTTTCGCGTGGATCGAAGAATTACCTCGCGAGTCCCAACACCAAAGACTCCAGCCTCAAGATCAAATGTCAGATCAGCAGAAACATCTTTCCAGGTTTGAAAAACACTATCGTTGTATATCAGTTCTAATGATGACAAAGGCTCATTTACTGAAATTTTCAGCGGTGCCACCTCATCTCCGACTGTTGCTAGATTCTGTTCAAAAGCAAAAGCTGCAGGCGCGCTTTCCTTGGTCGGTTTTTCCTCCTCTTTCGAACCAAAAAACTGAGCATAAATGAATGCCCCCGCGACTAATACCAATAAACCGATTACAATATTCTTTTTCATCCTTTTTGAAGTAATGATTCTATTTGTCTTGCATCAATAGAAGAATGCGTCGCTTCGTATAAAACCTTTTCTCCTCGAACAACTATTGCTTGAGGGGACTGATGAATTATTCCCGTTATATCTGCAATAGCATTCGACACATCGCGGTATCGCAACAAGTCAATAAAGTACAACTCACACAACTCATTATCAGTGGTCCAATTGCCCTCAAAAGAACTCAAAGCCATGGAAGATATACTGCAACGTGTGCTATGCTTAAAAAAGAGCTTTGGTCGTTCGCTTTCGTGGTTGAGAACATCGTTTAGGTGTTCCACCGACTCTATGTTCACCCACGGCAACTTGCTATTACTTCCTGAAAAACCAAACAGTCCCATTCTTAAATCCCCCCTGTGAATTGTTTTAAAAATCGAACGTCATTTTCGGAATAGAGACGTAAGTCATTCACTCTGTATTTTAATTGCGCTATGCGCTCCACACCCATTCCAAAGGCAAAACCAGTATATTCTTTGCTATCAATATTGCTCGCTTCCAAAACGTTCGGATCGACCATTCCACAGCCCAAAATCTCCAACCAGCCAGTATACTTGCAAACATTACAACCTTTCCCATTGCATATAGTACAAGATACATCTACTTCGGCACTTGGTTCAGTAAACGGGAAATAAGACGGTCTGAGACGAATATGTGCTTTTTCACCAAACATCTCTTTCGCGAAATACAATAGCGTTTGCTTGAGATCAGCAAATGAGACATCTTTATCAATATAAAGTCCTTCTACCTGATGAAAAAAGCAATGCGCTCTGGCAGAAATTGCCTCGTTCCGATAAACGCGACCCGGGGAAATTGTTCGAATCGGCGGTTGTGAGTTTTCCATAACACGCACTTGAACGGAAGATGTATGTGTTCTTAGTGCCATTTCCTTTTCTCCTTTTTCAATGAAAAAAGTATCCTGCATATCTCTTGCAGGGTGCTCTGGAGGGAAGTTCAATGCCGAGAAGTTATGCCAGTCATCTTCTATTTCTGGTCCTTCCGATACGCTAAAACCGATTCTATTAAAAATCTCTATAATTTCGCTTCGTACCAGCGATAATGGATGACGCGCTCCTATCTCGATAGCATCTCCCGGACGCGTAACGTCCAGTTTGTGCTCCTCTTGATCTTGGTTTTCCAAGGCTTCTTTCTGGCTGTCAAACTTTTCTTGCGCCTTTGTACGAAGACCGTTTAAGAGCTGACCAACTTCGCGTTTTTGCTCGTTAGGAACTTCTTTCAAGTCAGCAAAAAGCGCTTTAATCAAGCCTTTTGACCCCAAATACTTAATACGAAACTGCTCCAGCTGCTCTCCATTGGTGATTGCTTCTGCAGTTATTTCCTGCTCTATGGCACTAATTTTTTCTTTCATTTCCAACCCTTCTGACCTCAAAACTGTTTAACTAAATGAGGTGTTCGTTGTAACATTTTGCCTTTAAAGTTTGTTTTAGATGTAACATAAACCGCTTAAAGGCGTACGAAGTTAAGAATTAAGCAATAAAGATTTTTCATATAGTCTAAAATTTAGATTAACTTTGAAAGTCTACAGTTACTTGTAATAACATGAAAACTACAGTGAAAAGATTTGGCTTTTTGATGGCGTTAGTTGTTTTGATGGGTGTTTTGAAATCCTGTAAGAATGACGAGCCATCTGTTATTAAGATTTTTGTTCGTTCTGCCAGCAATGAACTTGTTCAGGGTGCAAAAGTGATTATCATCGGTGATGTTGATTCCAACCCGGCAACTATTGCTTATGTAGATACCATTATTACCAATGGATCGGGATTTGCTTATTTCAACGTACAACCCCACTTTGATCTTGGATCAAAGGACTACACGGTTGGCTACTTTGACGTTATTGCAAAATTGGATAACAAGGTAACCACGGGCTACATCCGTAGTCGAGTGCATACAACGGCGGTTGAAACTGTTTACTTACCAAATTAAACATTGGAATTATGCGTTTTACGAGATTTTTTATTGCAGGTGTTGTTGCCATCATGGCTCTCGGGGTTTTTGTTGGGTGTAACAAAAAAGAAGATACGATAGCAAAGATTTATGTGCGCGATGCGGGGAATAATGCTGTTGCAGGTGCTCGTGTCATACTTTATGGGCAATCAACAACTAACCAACCTTCTAATGTGACGTTGTTCGATACTACATCGACAAGTGTTGCCGGCGAAGCCGTATTTAACTTAAATGAAGTATACCAACTTGGACAAGCGGGTGTTGCAGTATTGAATATCGATGTTCTTTCAACAACAGGTGCCACTGGTCAGGGAATCATTAAAGTTGAGCAGGAAACGACTTCCGAAGAAATTGTTTACGTCCAGTAATAAGGTATAATAGATATTTAAAAGGCGCATCAGTAGATGCGCCTTTTTTATTTCATACATATCAAAACTCCTTGTTAGGAGTAGTGAATTTCTGCTTCTTCAACAAGTCGATCTCCCCTCATTCGCAAGAACAATTGAATCAGCGCAACAACGTCTTTTTCACAGTATACTTTTATACGTTCCAAATCCTTCTCTTCATAATACACGCGTGCTACATCCGCTCCCGAAATATCATCTTTGGGCGTTGGTATATTAAATACGTGACAAAGTAATGCAAGGGATGTGTAGGCTTTGAAGTCACCAAACTTCCATAACTCCATGGTATCCAGGTGACTGATCTCCCATGGCTTCTTCCCGGCGATATTAAGTGTGGCTGGAAGTTCCAACCCATTAATTAACATACGTCGACAGATGTATGGAAAATCGAATTCTTTTGCGTTATGCCCACAAAGAATACTTGCTCTCGACATTTCGTATTCATCTAAAAGTCCTTTGAATTGGCGCAAAAGTGTCTCTTCATCATCGTGATAAAAAGACTTCATTCGTATTTGGCGACCAGTAGATGTTTCATTTACAAAACCTACAGAAATACAGACAATCTTACCAAACTCCGCATAGATTCCCGCGCGATTATCATATAACTCATCATAGGTAATGCCGTCTTTTTGCAGAAAGCGCGTTTTCGCTTCAAACAATTCTCTCCCCTTTTCGTCCAACTCATCAAAATCATATACTAATGGCACCGTTTCGATGTCCAGAAATAATACTTTCCCTAATTGTACTCTCTTCAACATATTCTTTCTTTTTCTTCGTTTTTGTTTTAGGTTTTTTTTCTGTTCTCTATTCAAGTTAATGAAAAATTGCACATTCTTTCGAAAAAAGGCATTTTTGTATAAAACCCAGGTATGGCGGAGAGTTTAGTACTAAAAGAAGGAAGCAAAGAGGCGGTTTATTCCTCATTAATTCCACAAATCAAGGCACTTGTTCATGATGAACGAGATCGTGTTGCAAACCTTGCCAATGTTGCTGCTGCACTCAAAGAAGCATTCCATTTTTTCTGGGTTGGCTTTTACCTTGTTAAGGACGAAGAGCTCGTTCTGGGACCTTTTCAAGGCCCTATCGCTTGTACTCGTATTCAAAAAGGAAAGGGGGTCTGCGGCACCTCTTGGGAACAAGCAAAAACACTTGTCGTAGATGATGTAGATGCTTTTCCCGGACATATCGCTTGTAGTGCACTTTCCAAAAGTGAAATTGTTGTTCCGCTCATCAAAGAGGGTGCAGTTATTGGTGTTCTTGACATTGATAGCAGTGAATTGGCTACTTTTGATGCAACTGACGAAGAATACTTAATCGAACTCTGTGAATGGTTAGTTACCGTTATTTAATCTTTATCACTGGCTTCTTGCTATGCGCTTGTGCACAGGTAGGAACAATTAGTGGTGGGCCAAAAGACAATACAGCCCCTAAGCCGGTTGATAAAAACGTGCAACCACCCAATGGCTCCACACGCTTTGCTCAAAAAGAGGTTGAAATTCCTTTCGATGAATTCTTCCGTTTAGATAATGCCAATATCAATATTCGAATGGTTCCAGCTCATGCAACTATTGATTCAAGAGTGCAAGGAAAAACCCTTTATCTAAGCTGGGAAGATGAGCTTCAAGAGAATACAACGTACGCTATTTACCTCAACAATGCTGTAAAGGATATTACAGAGGGGAATGATTCCATTATCCAATATGTATTCTCAACGGGTGATGAATTGGATACGTTGAGCTACAGCTTATATGTTGCAGATGCACAAAGTTCCATTCCCGTTGAGGGTTGTGTCGTTGGTATTTTCGACCCAGAAACGGACGAACTTAAGAGCTTCACTGAAACAGATGCAAAAGGTTTCGCTCGACTAAGCTATTTAAAAGAAGGTGATTATAAATTGGTCGCTTTTGTTGACGAGAATGGAGATTTAGAAATTCAGGAACATGAATCATTGGCATTCCCCTCTCGAGAAACGATCTCGATAGATAGTGCAATGTTTGATTCCTTGCCTTTGCGTCTCTTTTCTCCTATTCAAGAGCCGGAAATTCAATTCTCAGCGTTTGTCCCTCCTGGATACGCGCTCATTGGTGCTAATCGACCTATTGAAAACGAAACTCTGTTTTTAAATGGTGAGCAGCTTGATAGTTCTCAATATCAGTTCCTTTCAGCAGACAGCATGAAAGTTTTCATGAACATCAGAGAAATAGCCACTGCAGAACTTGCTATTCATTCTGATCAACTCAATGATACCATTGACTTTCGATTTGCAAAATCGGACCGCGAAAGTGTCATTTCTTTTCGCCCTTCTATTGCAGGTGGAGTGCTTTCACCTTGGGATAGTGTCAGTTTTTTTGCAAACGATCAGATAATTTCAGTGGATACTTCCCAGATTTCCCTCTTCAACC
Source organism: Flavobacteriales bacterium UBA6051 (assembly GCA_002427735.1). Lineage (GTDB taxonomy): Bacteria > Bacteroidota > Bacteroidia > Flavobacteriales_D > Crocinitomicaceae > UBA4466. The sequence goes on along the minus strand of DIYP01000017.1, from coordinate 304,395 downwards.
GAAAAGACTCTATTGCTATCCGTGACTATCAATATACATTTCATTTGAATGAACTGTTTATTTCTTTTCCAAACCGAGATAGCTTAGACCTTGTTGATGTCCTTTTCAATAAAGGATCCATATCTACTGTTCATGGATCGAATACTCGACTACAGAACGTCTTAACTTTTCAAAATGAAAGAAAGTATGGAGCTTTGAATCTTGATTTGAGCTACTATCAAGAGCAAGCTATTGTTCTCCGTGTTATTACCAATAAAAAGGTGGTTAAAGAGTTTCCTGTAAAACCTGGAAACCCTGAACTCCTGGTGGAAGGGTTGAGCCCTGGTGATTATACTTTCAATATTGTGATTGATGAAAATGCCAACGGACGATGGGATGTTGGAGACTTTGAGACTCTCCGTCAACCAGAGGTGATTGAATTTTTCTCGACACCGACCACAGTACGTGCAAATTGGGAAGTCGAGCTATCATTAATTCCGCTTAGCGACGAATGAAGTCTCCATTGAAATCGGCATTCAGTGGGTGGAAAATTATCCTTGCCATTTCCATTGGGATGTTGGTTTCGATATGGATGCTGTACAATAGTCTTTCAGCTATTCAGTATACCGAATGTACGAGTGGTTCAGGCACTCATATTGCCATTGAAAACCAAGAAATAATTGATTTTCACAACCCTGATCACTTTAAGCCATCGGCTGGGGGAAATTATAGAGTTCTCACTCTATCGGAGAGCTTGAATGAAATTAACTGGTCTGGAGCTTCTTATGCCTGGATTGCTGGAGCCATCTTATTCATGGTAAGCCGTGATTTTTTCTATATCATTCGTATACGATTACTCACTAAAAAACAATTGGGCTGGCGTGCAGCAACCTATGTCATATTACTATGGGAATTTGCTTCTGCACTTTCTCCGGGTGTTGTGGGCGGGGCGGCAGTTGCCATGTTTATTTTAAACCGAGAAACGATCCCTTTTGGAAAGGCAACAGCCATTGTCATTATTACCGCGTTTATGGACAACCTTTTCTTTGTTCTGATGATTCCGCTTGTTTTCTTCTTTGTCCATAATAGTGCTTTGTTTCCCCCTGACGAGAGCAGTTCATTGATTTTAAGCTGGTGGTTCTGGACAGGTTTCGCGATCATAGCGAGCGTATGTCTTTTGCTCTATATCACCATTTTTTGGTATCCAAAACTCGCGACACGGTTTCTTCTTTTCGTGTTTAGAATTCCTTTTTTAAAGCGTTGGAGAATTGTTGGTGCCGAGTGGGGAAAGGACATTGAACGTGCCTCTAAAGAGTTCAAACAAGAAAAAAGGAGCTATTGGCTAAAAGTCTTCGGGGCTACTTTTGCTAGTTGGATTTCCAGGTACCTCGTAATTAATGCGATTTTAAACGCCTTTTTACAGCTTGGTTTCATTGATAATATTAAAGTTCTTGGAAAGCAACTCATCATGTGGTTATTCATGCTGGTTAGCCCAACACCAGGAGGCAGTGGTGTTGCGGAATTTGCTTTTGGAGAATTGCTTTCATCGTTTAGCACCTCTGCAATTCTTTTAGCAGCGCTGGCGATTCTCTGGCGCTTAATTTCTTATTTCCCGTACCTGTTCATTGGGGCTATTCTTCTTCCCTCCTGGATTCGCAGAACTCAAAAGTAAAACTCAATCTGCAAGCTTCAATTTGTAAGTAACCGTGAAGACTACGATTCCCAAAACAAAAACTATTTCCGGAAATACAAAAAAGAAAGAAACTCCCAAACAGAAGATAGCAAAACCAGCAATAATAACTAAAGCTTGAATGTGAGGCCTCCATACTTCTACAATACTAAGCTTTCGGTATCGAGCTGGCATCAAGAACTCCATTCTATACTGCTGATAACTCAATAATAAAACGAGCGGCACAAATAAGTAGCCTTGCTTAATTCCCATATCTTCATAGTTCCAAAAAGCTATTACTTCATCTGAAAAGACGATTCCTTCTTGAATGTATAACATAGACAAGTGGATGATAAAAACTCCTAGTAACAGCAATGATAGGCTGAAAGCCCCACGCATGACCCATTTTTTTCTTCCCTCATTTGTACTACTGTAGTCCACAATTTTACGAGATTTCAAATGCATTATCACCTCAGCTGCAAACAGGTCTATGAAATAAAAAAGAAGTATAAAATAAAGACTCCAGTCCCAAAAGAAAAAGCCAAGTAACGGAATGGAAGCTTCCAACCCCAGCTGGATGTAGCGCATTCTGGCATTCATTATCTCAACCGTTCGGCTTCTTGCCTGGAAAGCTCAAAGTCTGGGTTATACTTAAGAGCTTTTGCAAAAGACTCCAATGCCCTGGTCTTATCTCCATTAGACACATGACAAAGCCCAAGATTATGCCATGCTTCCACATATCTTGGTTCTGTCTCTATTGCACCTTTGTAAAAATACATAGCGCTGTCAATGTCGGGCTGCTCGTCTATGAACTGTTTGATATATGCCTGATGAAAAAATCCTCGAGCAACGTAAAAGTCAACCGAATCAGTTACCATTTCTCTATAGAGGCTTTTTGCCCCTTCCAATTGTCCATGCAATTGTCTTGAAAAAGCAAGCTGATACTTCACCTCGAGAATGTCTGGACGCAAGCTTAAAGCGGTTGTAAAATACTCAATGCACAATGGGTCATTTTCAGACTGATAAATCTGACCGAGCAAGAAGTATGCTTCAAAAAACTCAGGATCTTGTTGCACAGCCGTTTCATAAGAGGACTTTGCCAAATCCATATTGCCCAACTGTCGATAAGTAGATCCTTTCAACACATAGGCATCTCGATATTTTGGGTCAATTCGAAGAGCCTCATTCACATATTGGAACGTCTTCTCAAACGATTGCTGAAAAGCATATGTTGCTGCCAGCCCAACGAGCGCTCTTAAGTTTTTCGGCTGCTTTTTAACAATGACCTGATAATGCTTTTGTGCTATTTGAACATCTTCAACACTTCGTTGTTCACGGTTATTCAGTACTTCAGCATACAAGAGTCTGACGTCAAGGTCTGAAGAATCTAGCCTGAATGCTTTTGCAGCATCATTCATTGCCAGTTCGTAATCATAGTTTTCAAAACACAAGTTTCCGCGTTCTAATAACAAAGGAATACTATCCGGGAAAGACAATAATAAACTATCCAGATTTCTTGGACCTTCCGTTAAAGGCTTCTCTGCTTCCTCCTGACAAGAAGAAATTAAGCTCAATGCAACTGCGAAAAGCATACCTCCAAAAAGCATTTTTCTCATAGCGACAAAGTTATGTGAATTTTTGGGATGCGAGCCACCAAACACTCATCAGAACGCACGCTTTACAAAGCCGAAAGGAAATCACGTTAGATTTTGTATTTTTGTACCATGCGAACATGGGGTAAAATTCTTTTAGTATTTGCACTGCTTTTTATTGTTGACTTAGCATTTGGTCAGGGTTGCTCTCAATGCAAACTTGTCGCAGAGCAAGGAAGCGAATTGGATGAGGCTTCTTTCGGTTCGAACATTAATACGGGAATTTTATTTCTAATGGCAATCCCATATATCATTATAGGAACTGCCGCCTTGGCCTTCTTTTACAGAAAACGCATCATCAAATTTTTTAAGAAAAAATTCGCTTAGAATCTTCGCTTTCTCGTCTTGAACAATGAGTGATCGAAGTTCGTGAACCCTAGAGAGAACTCTAAGGAGCCTCCTGAATAAGCATTGCGCAACTGAGAGATTGTTACGTCATAGGATACTCCAAAGTTAAACCCTCTCCAGTCAATCATGAACGATGGAATAATAGCGTCTCCCCATCTCATATAAGCTCCAAACCCAACAAAAGCATCTTGGTTGTTTCCGGTAATCTTAGTTGAGTTCTCGAAGCGATACTTCATCATTAAACCAAAAATCGTTTCCAGGTGACCACCTTGAATAAACTGAACAACATTTGACTCCATTGCTAACGGACGGCCTACGAAATCGGTAGAAAAACCAAGGTGACCTACATATTTTCGGTGCAATCTGTCAGATGATCCGGCAGCATACTTCAGCTTAGGCATGTTTACGTGATAAGCCGCAAGACCAAACTTAAATTTAAAGTCGTTGTTTCGAGCAAACGTATTCTTTCCTCCGTCATAGATATAATACAACCCCGCGGATGCATCTATGTACGTAAATGAAGTCAGTGAATTTTGCTCACCGCTAAAAAGCGTTGGATTAAAGGTTCCTGTTGAGCCATCCCACTGATTCATAAAGGTCACTTGAGAAAGGTTAGCCTTCCGTTGTCCTAGACCACCCTGAACCCCAACAGAAAGCATGTGTCCTGTTCCACCCATTGGCAGAATTCCGCTCAACGTTAACGTTCCCGTTTGATTTCCAAAACGAGAATCACCACCAATGTCATTATAGAACTGCAGTCCCAAACCAAAATGGGCACGATCGTTTAATTCTGATTTACCAAGGTTCACGTCTGCAGATATCGCCGTTGTCATAAACTGCGTTGCAGCGCCCAACCACTGGTTTCTATGATTAATAATTACGCGCTCCCAGCCATCAAAAACTCCTGCTGCAGCTGGGTTAATAAAAACAGGCGTCTGAGATGATTGAGAAAAGTGCATGTCCTGGGCTCCTGCACTCAACCATGTCGCCACCCCCAATAATGTCAAAAATATTCTCTTCATCTTACTTCACAAGTGTTATATTACCTGATCTTAACTCAGCTGTTCCATCCACGTAAACACCTTCAAGAACATAAGCATAAACCCCTGCATTACAAGGCTGACCTCTATATGTTCCATCCCATTCAAATCCTTTTGTATCAGTTTTCAAAATTTGATTACCCCATCTGTCGTAAATCGAGAATGTAAAGCTTACCACATCTACCCCTACAACAATTGAGTATGTCTCGTTTTGACCATCTCCATTTGGAGAGAAGCCGGTTGGAACGTGAATTCCTGTTGCACAATCAATTCCAGATGCATTTGGATCACACGGGTCAAATGGATTCGTTCCGTTAGCAATCTCCATATCGTCCGTAATGCCATCTCCATCACAATCAGCACCAGAAAGGATCGGCTGAGTGATAGCAGCAATTTCATACGAACAAGGGTCGTTAAGATCTGTTCCTCCTAGCAATTCAGCTGCATCTGTAACGCCATCTCCATCTGTATCAAGGTGACAAAGAGGATCTGAATCGTCTGGATTACATGGATCACATGGATCTGATGTTCCGGTAGGAACAAGTGGCGTACTTGGGTCGTCGGTACCGGTGAGCTCCTCGCCGTCGGTCAAACCATCATTGTCCGTATCGGCGACGAAAGGATCGGTACAACCAGCTATTTCATCAACATTTAAAATACCATCTCCATCAGAATCACAGGTAGGTGAATTCGTATCAGGGTCACACCCATCACAAGGATCCGTTCCTGCATTGACCTCATCACCATCATTAATTCCGTCTCCATCTGTATCAGGGTTTTGTGGGTCCAGACAACCTGTTTCATCCACGTTCAGAATACCATCACCGTCCCAATCGGGATCATCTAAAACAAACACCGCAATTACACTATCAGGAGCCGTAATTGTTAACCCGTTAGTATCCTCCGTAATGGCAGCAATCATTGGTCCGACAGCATATTCCCAGTGGTCAAATATGTAGCCCGCCTCTGGTTGAGCAATGGTGTTCGTTTGAATTCCTCCGTAATACTGAGTTGTCCACGGATAGGTTGGCGCCCAAACAGAATTTACTTTAATCTCTCCAGATGCTGGAGGTGTTACATCAAACGTTGTTTGATAAGGGCCCGTCAATTGGTAACAATCGATCAACCCTTGTTCTAAAGCAAGGCAACGAGCGTCAATAAAGTCTCTTAAATCCTGAACATTTGACTGCCACCCAGCAAGCGATCCACCCCATCTGTTGACTTGACCTGTCATTTCAGGTGTCAAAATGTTAATCATACTATCCAACAGTTGATTCATATAAGCACAAGAAAAACTCGTGTTTACAAGGTCAATGTATCGCGTAACGTAGTATTGCTCGACAATCGGGTTTTCATCAATCAGCTTTTCTAGAATATCCGTATGCCCCTGACCTCCTGGATCCGGTAAGTTCTCCGCATTACATGGGTCAGCATTTGCCGTCGGATCTGGAATCCCTGTAAAGTTTATGTAATGTCCGAATGTGGCATCCATATCCCAAAGAACGTAACGCCATTTTTTCTTAGATCCTGCAGGGTCCATTCCTCTCCACCAAGCCGTGTTCCAGTTTAACCAGTCTTGATTTACAACATATGAGTTGAACATGAAATAATCTGCAAGAGATGCCCATTTCAGCTGTGACTTTACATAATCAAACTCTGGACCGGGGGCCATATTATTTGTCATAATGTAGTTCACCAAATTATCCCAATCCGTTTGTGAATTTGGAGCTCCATACTCTTCCCAGGTTCCTCCCCAGGTTTTCAAGTACTGTAAATTGAACTTATCCTGATTGTAATAGTATTTTGTGTAATCGTGATCATCTGCTTTCTCTCTAATCTCGTAAACTCCCCAATATTGTCCATTTAAATAAACAACACAAGGTCTCCAAGTACGCTCATCTAATAGCATGTCTGCACGAATGGATAGCGTATGAACAAATGCATCGCGAATATGAGCCCCTCCTGTTTCAAATGGATAATTATCACTTGCCCCAGGCTTCAAGATTAAACGCTGAAAATCTTCTCTGTCTGTGTCTAAGGGGAAAATCAAATGGTCAATATCATCGTTGTACCCAAACTGGTCACGCATGATGAAGTCAAATCCTCTCTGTGGATATGCCCATGAGTCATTTCCATGCTTATTAAAATGTCCTTCTCCTTCATCAATGAATTGTCCATTTTGTTCAAAAAGTTCGAAAGCACCAACTTTATTTGGGCTTCCTCCACCCCATCCACCACCTTGGTTTCCGTTGGCAACAAGGTCAAAAACATCTTCACTACACACTGAAACGACAGGAACAGTGTGGGTAACATCAATAAAATATGAGTTTGTGCAGTTAAAGCTAGGTTCGTTTGTTCCAAAAGCTGCCGCTCTCAATACCGTCGTCGCGTTGATAGCAACTGGTCCCGTGTACAGCGTTGAAGCAGCGTCCGGGTCAGAACCATCCGTTGTATAACGAATTTGAGCTGAAGGGTTCGGACAAGTAATAGTTACTGTTTGACCTCCAACATAAAACCCAGGAGCAAGATCCATTACGGGTGTTGGCTCGTAAAAGTCCAGCGCTCCTGTGTTGGGAGCATTTGGCGTTGGTGTGGTGAAAAGCTTCCAGGCAGCAGCAGCGTCTGTCTCACGGCCTATGGAATGTCCATCCTTGGTCATCTGAGTAATCTCATAGGAATCTACAACATTCCCAAGGTTATTACTCAACATGATCCAATCGTTCTGCGTCTGCTTCAAATTGAAATTAGTATGCAACTCACTCCCATTTACGACATCACGTTGAGAACATATAACCATGAGATAACCATTTGCTGGAATCGTCCCGCTTGGCACCTGCCATTTTAAAGGGTTATTGTTTTTATCAGAAAGATAATAACCTGTTAAGTCAATCGGTGTCGCAGAGGTATTGTATAATTCTATCCAATCTTCTGTTTCTCCGAAGTTATCCGTGTATCCGGTCATGTTGGAGCACGAATATTCATTAATAATTACTTGCGCTTCTGCAGTTGTAAACCATAAAGAACACAACAAAATTAGAGGTAATCTAAGTCGTGAAAGAGAGTTCATGATGTAGTATTTAGTCCTTTTTCCAGCACTCTATGTAAAGTAACTGTTTTCTCAATATTAAGAAATTTACAAACAATATTGTATATTCGTGACGAAGAAACTACCTAAAGGGTTGTATTGCTAACGCTCATTATATCTACCTTTTAACAAAATTCAATAACGTATGAGACTCCTTTTTTCGATCATTTCTGTTGTTTTAATTGCATTTACATTCAGTGCGTGTAAAAAGGTTGAGGGGCCGGGTGGTTCTTCTTCAATTACTGGAAAAATACACACAGAAGTTTACGACGGTGCCGGAAATTTACTAACCGAGTATGACACACCAAAAGAAGACGTTTATTTGATCTACGGATCCGACAATACCATGTATGATGATGATGTTGAAACCTCTCATGATGGTACGTTTCGTTTTGACTTTTTAGAGGTTGGAAGCTACCAGATTTTCGTTTATGAAGACTGTAACGCTTGTCCTAGTGGAAACAACGTAATCATTGTTGACGTTGAGATTCCTGAGAAAAAGTCTACCATTGATATTGGAACTATCACAATTCGTAAAGAATGAGAAAAGCACTCTTTATTTTCTTTCTTTTCATCTCGGCTAACTCGTTTAGTCAGCACTACGGAATGCTATGGACCGAAATTGGTGCAGAAGGGAAAATTATCAAGCGATTAAAGTGGAATGCCGACATCAACACGCGGTTTGATCTTACAGGTGTGCGCACTTTTTTTCCGCAAGCTGGCGTTTCCTATAAAATTACGAAATGGCTGAAAGGATCTGTTGAATATCGGTTCATTTTGGATAAGAACAGATATGGTAATTTCAAGTCTTCCAATCGTTTGAATTTCAACCTTGCTTTTAAGGAGAATAAAAAACGTTTTTATTACGGTTTAAGGCTGCGTTATCAATATGCCTTTAATCGTATTTCTGCAGACGCATATGATGCAGACTTTGATCAGGCTTTTAGAATTAAGCCCGCTTTTGAATACGACATTGATAATAGCATTTTTACGCCTGTAGTCTCTGCTGAATTCTTTTATAACCCTGCTTTTGGACCAACAAGTCCTGGGTTTTCAAAAATGCGACTGGCGGCTGGAGCCAAGTTAGAGCTCGACGGTCCTCACAGCGTTTCGTTTAAATATCAATTGGATAAGCGATTCAGAGATTTCGAAAGAGATTTACGTCACGTTATCTCTTTATCCTATGGATTCAAGTTCTAGTTTTCCGCTTTAGCTTCTTCTACTCGGAACCCTAGGTCCAGCACCTCATCAATAACTGATTCTGTTATTCCTTGCTCTATGATAAAAGTGTATTCTCCCGCCTGAGGAAGTTTTCTACGCTTAAAATAGAGAGGCGTTTCAACAATTGTTCCTGTCTTGTTGCCAATCCATGAACCATCTGGGTTCGTAATATGAATCTCAAATGGTTCACGCGCAGTGGTCCCATCCGGAGAAATTGTCTTCATAAAAACCCAGAGGTTATTGTACTTGTAATCTGTTGTCGTGCGCAATGAAAGCGTAAAGTCATACTCCTTACTAATATCATTAACTTTCACCACGTATTCAGGCTTAACATCTTGTTTCCATTCTTTTCCTTCGAACGAATACACCTTTTCATACATTGGTTGTTCTCCGCATGAAACAAGCAGAAAAACACAAAGTGCGGCAAAAAAACTATTTCGCATTTTCATTGTTTTTATTTCCCCCTGGCTTACGTCTACGGTTATTGTTTCTGCGTTTATTTCTATTTGCAGATGATCCCGATTTCTTCTCTTGTGATTGCTGATTTTGTCCTTGTTTCTTCTTTGCTTGAGGGTTTTGTTTTTTATTTTCTCCTCTCGTATTCTGTGGCTGTTTCTTGTTTTGACTATTTCCCTTGCCCGAACGACGTTTTTTCTTCTTCTTAAAAATATGCTCAAAACGGTTTAGGCTGTCCTGCCCAACAACATTCGTATAATCTGGCTCGTCAATAACTATTTCTTCCATAAACTCACGTAGGTCTGCAGGTTTCTTTCCTGCCTTGTTGAGTTTTATGATTTCCCGAACGCGTTCAGGGCTGAGCGGCATGAGCCCCGAACCAACACCTGCATCACCATCATAAGCATACCACATTTGTTGCTTAAAGACATCCGTTTTTATATGTGTTGCCGAACCTTTTTCTGTTTTTAAACGAAGGTCTCCTTTAGGAAAAGCCTTCAAGGCGTCCAGATACATGTCTAATTCGTAATTCAGGCAACATTTTAGCTTACCGCATTGTCCGGCAAGTTTCTGAGGATTTAAAGAAAGCTGCTGATAACGAGCTGCTGATGTCGAAACTGAGCGGAAATCCGTTAACCAAGTTGAACAGCATAACTCGCGCCCACAAGAACCAATTCCACCAAGTCTTGAAGCTTCTTGGCGAGAACCAATCTGACGCATCTCTATACGAATCTTAAACTCGTCAGCCATGTCACGAATCAGCTGTCGAAAATCAACGCGGCCTTCGGCTGTATAATAAAACGTTGCTTTTGTCAAGTCTGCCTGATACTCAACATCTGAAATTTTCATTTGAAGACCCAGATTTACGGCTAAAGTTCGCGATTTATACATGACCTCTTTTTCCAGCGATCGTGCTTTCATCCACTTATCAATATCTTCTTGATCAGCGATTCGTTTAATCTTCTTTGCCTCAACAGGCTTAAAGCCCGGAGCCTTCTTTGCAACCTGAATTCTGGCTAGCTCACCAACGACAGATACTACACCAACATCGAGTCCTGGGGAACCCTCTACCACTACCACATCGCCAGCTTGTAGCGAGAGGTTTTTGGTGTTTCTGTAAAACCCTTTTCGGCTATTTTTGAACCGAATTTCCAGTATATCGTATGGAGACTGTCCGTTTGGAAGAGCTACATTTGCTAGCCAATCAAACACCTCCAGTTTATTGCATCCACCAGATCCACAGGCGCCATTATTCTTACAACCGTTCGGAGTTCCCGAACCACAACTGGCACAACCCATAGTCTATTTTCTTTGGCATAAAAATACGGATTATAATTGTACGCTATTCTGATTCTTATACGAAGAATTCACGCCGCATAGTTAATATTTGCTATGCTGCATGTATGAAGCGCATCACCTGAAAACACAAATTGGTGAATAGAATTTTGCCGTTGGCATTTCGCTCAATTTGGTAAAAGGATTTATTGAAAAGTTCCATAAAATCCATAATGTTATTCCCTGTTATGAACCGAGCAAAATTCTCAAGGAACTTATCTTCATCAGCAGAAACTCTAGTCAGGTGATCTTCTGTATAGTTTCTTAGCATACTTTGGCGAAACATATGGAGGGCGTAGCGCAAAAAAACCTTTTGATGCTCTTTGCTTGTTGCCGCAATTGACTCTGCCCACTGCATCATGTCAAGAACATTCTTTTTATAGCAAACGCGCATTAGTTGAACAAAGAGTCCATGGTTTTCATCATGCTCAACCTGATCGCCCACCATTTCTAACGCTTCCAAAACATCTCCATCAACTCTAGCCGCAACACTATCGGAAGCATCGTTATTCATTTGATGATTCTCCTTTAAAAATGCACTAATGTCGCTCATGTGAACACGAGGAACTATTACTTTTTGCGTCCTTGATAGAATCGTTTGCAGCATATATTCCTGTGATTCCGACACCAACAAAAAGAGCGTTTTCGCAGGGGGCTCTTCTATAATTTTTAACAGCTTATTTGCACAGGCAGTATTCATCTCCTCTGCCATCCAGATAAGCATCACTTTATAACCTCCCTCAAAAGCTCGAAGCGATAGTTTTTTTATAATCTCCTGACTTTCATCTTTACCTATAATTGGCTTACGCTCCTTAACATCAATTTTCTTAATCCATGCATTTAAATTAAAATAGGGGTTCTCTCCTATTTGTTCCCTCCATTCTGGAAGAATTGGGTCGGATAATTTGCTGATTGTTTGAACTGTTGGAAAAGAAAAATGCAAATCGGGATGTTGCAGCTTTTGCACTTTTCGGCAAGAGGCACAAACTCCGCAGCTGTCGTTTTCTTTTTTGTCTTCACAAAATAAAAACTGTACGAATGCAAGTGCTATTGGCAATGTTCCATAGCCCGGTTTTCCAAGAAATAATTGGGCGTGACTAATCTTTTCATTACGCACCTCTGAAACAAGGTGTTTCTTCAATTCTTCCTGTCCTACAACCGCTGAAAATTGCATGTGCTAAAAGTACTGGAAAAATTGGAATTATTTTTGCCCTGAAGGCTGGTTCAACAAGGATTTCCTTATATTAGGGATTCCAATAAATTTTAGAAAAATGAAAAAAGTATACGTTTTAGCATCAATTGTGATGGCGTCATTCGGGTCTTTTGCCATGAATAATGCATCAGATGTTGCTATTGAATCAATTGTCAAAGAAGGTGTTGATGTAATTGTTTCGGTAAAAAGTGGAGGTGAAGCTGTTAGTGGTGCCTTGGTAAAAGTCGTTGCTGAACGCATGGTAATCGGTGCTGGAACAACTGATGAAAGTGGAAGCACATCAATTAACATTGCAAGTTATGGTGGACAATCGGTTTCGATTGAAGTATACCATTCACTTTATTCATCTGAAAAACTTCGTGATATCAAACTGGAAAATGGTAAGACTTATGCTGTTTCCATGAAGCGCAAGGGCGAAACTGTAGAAGATGTTGAGGCACGCAAAGAGGAGTCGATAAAGCGTCAGGAAGAGTTGCGCATGGAAGCTGAAAAGTCTGCGGCTGCAGCTGAAGAAGCGAGGCTACAAAAAGAAGCTGCACAAAAGGAAGTTGAGGAAGCGAAAAAAGCAGCTGAAGAATTAAGAGCGAATGCCGGATCGATGTCTGAAGAAAAGATGAAACAAATGGAAGCTGATATTCAGGCGCGCGAAGCGGAAGCGAAACAACGAGAAGAAGAAGCTCGTCAGCGCGAGGAGGCAATGGCTACTCAAGCGGCGAAACTAGAAAAAGCGAAAAAAGAAGAGCGCGAGGCTAAGAAGGATGCTGAAAAAGCACAAAAAGATCAGGAGCAAGAGATAAAGAACGCGGAAAAGGATGCTAAAGCAGAAGAGAAGAAAGAAAAAGCGGAAGAAGAAGCGAAAAAGGCGGCTGAAAAAGAAGAGAAGAAAGCTGAAAAAGAAGCAAAAGAAGCTGAGAAAGAGGCAAAAGAAGCTGAGAAAGAAGTAAAAGAAGCAGAAAAGGAAGCGAAAGAAGCAGAAAAACTTCAATCTAAGCTAGACAAGCTTGATGAAGAACAAAAGAAACTTGATGATTCGCGAAAGAAGCTGAAAAAAGAGCAGAAAAAATTAGATAAGAAAGTTAAAAAAGGAAAGAACCTTGATAAACTAGCGAAGTCTCAAGAAAAGCTTGATGAGAGTCACAAGAAGCTTGACGAAGACCAAAAAAAGCTTGATGATAAGCGTAAGAAGGTTTTGAAAAAAATGAAAAAGAACTAGAATAGTTTTCACTATTTATACCTTTGGAGCGGCGAATTTACATTCGCCGCTTTTTTTGTGCATGTTTTCAAAGTTCAAATACCACATCTTGCTTCACGTCATCATTTTTATGTGGGGATATACTGGTATTCTCGGGCACATTATTCAGCTTGAAGCTGTTCCTATTGTGTGGTATCGTGTACTTATTGCTTTTCTTGGGTTGGCGCTGATTATTCCATTTCTTAAAAATGCTTTCAGGCTTCCATCCTGGAAACGACTTATTCAAATCAGTCTTGTTGGTGTGATCGTTGGGTTACACTGGGTCACATTTTACAAAGCTGTTCAACTTTCTACTGCGTCTTTAGGAATCTTATGCCTTGCTACAACGACCCTGCATGTTGCATGGCTAGAACCAATTGTAATGAAAAGGCCGTTTTCATGGTTAGAATTTATTTTAAGCCTTATTGTAGTTGGCGGAATATACTTTGTCTCGGGAGATTTCAATGCACAACAATACGAAGCTTTAGCTTATGGTCTTACCTCAGCGCTATTAGCTGCCAGCTTTGGTGTGTTCAATGCCAAGCTTGCTAAAGATACTTCCCCTACGCTAATCACCTTTTACGAAATGGTTTCTGCATTTGTATTTCTGACCATTGTGCTTCTTTTCCAAGGTCGCATGGACGCTGATTTATTCTCCATGACTCAACAAGATTTCTGGTGGCTTCTTTTTCTGGGGATTCTATGTACTTCCTTTGCTTTTCTCGCTACAATTCAAATCATGAAAAAACTGGGTGCATTTACTGTTTCATTAAGCATTAACATGGAACCCGTTTATACTATTCTTCTCGCTATATTCATTCTCAACGAAAACGAGCTGCTCAATCTTAAGTTTTATATCGGTGCTGCATTGATTGTTTTGGTGGTTATAGCCAATGGTGTTTTGAAATCTTATCAAGGTAAACGCGCTGCCTGAATTTTCCCTACTGTTCTTTTTATAAAAACAAACATTCAACTGAAGACTAACAAGGTATCTATTGCTCTTTGGCCGCGTTGTGTTTTTATTTGTTGTTAAACATACGTTTTATACTTGTTTTTTCACGTATAAATACCCGTAGAACCGCCGGTTTACAGAGGTTTTTAGAAAAAAACTTTTCATTATTCTTGAACACGATCGTTCCCTTTATTGTTATATTTGCCGCGTACCAACCTTAACCAAAGCCGGATATGAAAACAAAGAATTTTATTGTCCCACATGATTTCACTCCAGTGGCAAACATTGCGTTAGAGCATGCCGTTGCAACTGCTAAACCTCTGGATGCTGAAATTTATCTTTTACATGTTGTTGCCCGAAATAAGGATATCAACACGGCGGAAGAAAAACTGAATGAAGTGGTTAGTAAATTCGATTCATCTGTAAAGATTATTCCTTCGGTTCGTGTCGGAAATATTTTTGAAGATATTGGCGACTTTGCCGCGGAGCATCATGCTGAACTTATTTTCATGGGAACTCATGGAACTCATGGTTGGCAGCACTTAACAGGCATGAATGCATTAAAGGTGATCACTCATTCATCTGTTCCTTTTGTTATTGTTCAGGAAAAAACACCAAAAGAAACGGGATACGATGATATTGTTGTGCCTTTGGACTTAAATAAAGAAACCAAACAGAAATTGGCAATTGTGGCAAACATTGCGAAATACTTTAATTCAAATGTACATGTTATTACACCTGAAGAAACGGATGAGTTTTTACGTCATCAGGTGAAAGCAAATATTCAATTTGCTCAGAAATACTTCTCTGAAAGAAATATTTCTGTAACTGCTTCAATTGTTCCTAGCAGTGGCTTTGATAAAGAGGTCGTGAAGCACGCCGTAAATATTGATGCAGATCTTATTGCCATTATGAACTTAAACAAGAACCGTGTTTTAGGGGTTTTAACCGCGAATCATGAGGAGTATATTATAACGAATGATGCGCAAATTCCTGCGCTAATTATGAACCCAATTGAGGGGGTGAATACTTTAGCTGTTGATTTTAACGGTTGATCGTTACTGACTGTATTAAAAAAGCGGAATCTAATGGTTCCGCTTTTTTATCTATTGATCATTGTACTCATTTCTTTTCAACCGTTCTTTTACCTCCTCAAGGTTCTTCTCCTTCATTTCTCTACGCGTTTTAATGGCCGTTTTCGTGAAGTATTTATGTTGCGACAAAAATGAAACCTGTATCTCATCCCACTGTCGGTCACTATCAATTTTGCCATGCTCCTTAAGTTCTCTGCGCAACTTATCCGCTATTTCATGAAAATCATCTCGACCCAAATAGTCCAGGTCAGCATCACAAATAATTTCTTCCAGTTTGTTTTTCGGCTGATGAGGGATTTGCGTAACAAATATTAATTCTTTGATCTTTTCTATGTGTTGATCTGTATAACCATATTTAGGCAATATTTCGTCTGCTAGTCGAGCGCCTATAGGTTCGTTTTTATCATAAGCCTCCACAAAACCTGCATCATGATAAG
Source organism: Flavobacteriales bacterium UBA6051 (assembly GCA_002427735.1). Taxonomy (GTDB): domain Bacteria; phylum Bacteroidota; class Bacteroidia; order Flavobacteriales_D; family Crocinitomicaceae; genus UBA4466. Next base: position 288,683 of record DIYP01000017.1, on the reverse strand, counting down.
TGGCTGCTGATTTCAGTAAAAACAACCCCTCATCCGTCACATTTTCCAATAATGCCAAACGTTCAACCGCACTTACAACATCTTTTGTATGGGCAATACTGTGATAATAAAGTTTCTTTGATAATCGTTGCTCCAGAACTTTCATGATGTGCCGCTCAGCCTTGTAATAATTAATAGAGCTAAAATGATGCAGGTTAACAATTTGGTGGAACCGTTTATTTGGGTGAATTCCTTCTCCTCGAAGCGATAGTTCAGGTTTAATACGGTTTATAACATACATATCTATCAGTCCACGGCTTTTCGTCTGCGCCTTACCAAGGAATGAACATTCGAAATAAGGTTCTATATGATTGTATGTTGCACCCGTTATTGTCACCTTCTCCGGTTCCCCCAACATTTCCATTCGTTGTGCCTGATTTACGGTTGCTCCCCAAATATCATATGCTAAACGCTCACTTCCGATGACTCCAGCAGTGACTTCTCCAGTATTGATTCCTAAGCGCAACTGCCAATACTCGTCTCCATTGGCTATAGCGTCATTCTTACGTTTGGCCATATAGGCTTGTATTTGAAGAGCTGCCAGACAAGCATCAATCGGGTTTGTATTATTGCGCACGGGAACTCCACCGGCACACATGTATGCATCACCAATTGTCTTTATTTTTTCCAGGTTATTTTTTACAATGATCTCATCAAACTTGGTAAAGTAAACATCGAGTTTTTTTACCAGTTCCGTCGCTGACATTCGATCTGAAATGTGCGTGAAACCAACAAAATCTGTAAATAAAACGGAAACGGTTTTATAGCCTCGAGCACGGGCCTTCCCCTTTTTCTTCAATTCCTCTGCAGTTGATGCAGGAATGACATTTTTAAGAAGTTTTTCCGTTTTGTCTTTTTCTATTTGAAGCAGTTTTTGTTGCTCAACAACCTTGTTGCGCTCTTCTTCAATTTTCTTCTTTTGGGATTCAATCTTTTTATTTTGCTTTTTTATTTCGCGCGTTCTGTCCCGTATTTTCATTTCAAGACGTACCTGATCTCTTCGGGCGGCCTCTACCCTAACACGAATGGTGATTCGTACAACAAGAACAAGCGCAGCAGCGACGATAAGCCAGAACCACCAGGCCAACCAAAAAGGTGTAGCAATTGCAATGGTCATGGATGCAGGATATCCCCAATCGCCATCACCATAACGAGCAAAAACTTTCAGCGTGTATGTTCCGTGAGAAAGTGAACTAAAATGAATTTCATTCATTTCACCTATGAAAATTTCGCCTTCATCGGAACCTTCTAGAATGTACTTGTAATTAATTCTATCTGGATTACTTAAATCTGAAGATTGAAAGCGAATCGTAAAGGTTCGCTGTCTGTAACTCAAGTTGATCAGGCTTGTAGCAAATATAGGCTTCGTTAGTGGTGAATCTTCCGTGGCTGGAGTCAACCATTCATTCTCTAGCTTAAACCGAGAGAACACAACACTGATGTCTTTTTTACTTTCGATTAGCTCTTTTGGATTAAAGAAGTTGTAACCATAAATGCCTCCAAAAAATAACTCTCCGGTTTGTGATTGCATGAATGCTCCAAGGTTAAACTCATTGCTCATCAAACCGTCTATTTCCGTAAAGTTTTTTACTGCTTTCGTGCGCATGTTGAATTTACAAAGCCCTTTATTCGTGCTCATCCAAAGCGTGCCCTTTTTACCGGAAACAACTCCATAAACCACATTGTTCGGAAGTCCTTTCGTTTTATCAAAAACTGCTACAGACTTGGTTCTTTCGTTCCAGTACATTAATCCTGAACCAGATGTTCCTAACCAATATTCTCCTTTTTTTTCCTGATAAATAGATGTAATATAATTCGTTGAAGCTCCCTTAATTATATAGTTATGCTCATAAGGCCGAATGATTGGTTTTCCATCTTTCTCGGAGAGTATACTTAACCCTCCTGTACTGGTAGTAAACCAAACACGACTGTTCATGTCTTTGAAAACCCGACGACAAATACCCGGAGCAATTGTTTTATCTGTATTCAAAGCATCGTGCTCAAATGTTTCAAGTACTCCTTTGTCTTCGTCGTATAAAATTGCTCCTCCCTTGGTGGCTAACCAATATTTTTTGTCCTTCCAGTGCACTATCGAATAAACACGGTCATGTCGTCCACTTTCCTGATCATTCGTTTTAACCCTATCAAAAGAGTATCCATCCTTGTTGATCTTCAAAACGAAAAAACCATCTGCACAACCAACAAGTAATCGAGAGGGGTTGATTTCCTCAACCGCGAGAACAGTCATTTCACCCGTTCCATAAGCCGTAGATTTTCGATTCCTTAAGAATTGTCGGAAAACTCCTGAGGATTTATCATAGCGAGAAACTGCTTTGTCTGTTCCTATATAGATATATTTTCCCTGATCATCTTCATCAAAACTCCAAACACTGGCCGTTGGTAATCCTCGGTCGCTGTTTCCACTTGGTCCAACACCTAGAAACCCTTTTATATGCGGGTTAAAACTTGATAAACCTCTCTTTGAACCTATCCAAAACGTACCGGAAGCATCTTCATAAATTGTATTTATCTCATTAAATAGTAACGCTGTTTTCTGAAAAATATCTTCCACACTATGGTGTACATGATTATCTTCATCAATAAGAAATATGCCATTATTACTTGTGCAAACAAACCATCCTACAGAGGGTTCAAAATAGGCATCAGAAATACTTTGCAGTCCGACCTGACTATTCAACGTTTCAAAAACAGGTTCAGTAACTAACGTTTTAATATTCAAGTCATAGGCTCCACGGTTGGTTGCAACGATTACGTGTTTGCTTCCTTCTTTAATAATCTTATTGACTGAAAGCCCTACTCCATATTTATTTGGAAAGTGCACATACTTAGATTCAGAACTAGCTACATCAGCCACATAAACTAACCCTTCTTCGGTAGAAACAACCAATTTATTATCCTCAAAAACCTCTATTGAATTTGTTCTTGGTGAACCAAATAATTGATTAAAACTCTGAAATGACTTCTCTTTAATAGAAAATCTATACACACCTGATTCAGCGGTTGCTAACCAGAGATTTCCCTGCTTATCTTCTGATAGGTCTAAAATATATAGTGAACCTGTTTTATTGGGTTTAAACGTTTCAAATGTTTCTGTACCAAGGTTGTAAAGCGATAGACCATTACTTGTACCGAACCAGAGGTTTCCATTTCGGTCTTTCAAACTTGAAGTAATGTGTTCACTCTCTAAGCCTTCCGTATTATCAGATGTAAATATTTCGAATGACTTCCCATTATAACGATTGAGACCATCTTGTGTTCCCAACCAGAGGGCGTTCAAATCGTCTTGAACGATCGTAGCAACAGAACTTTGCGACAATCCGTCATTAATCGTCAAATTCTTGAAACGAAACTCCGTTTGTGCAAATGCAACGAAGGTTAGAAGAAGAAATAAGGTGGTATTAACAATTCCTTTTATCATTCATTCGAACAATGAACTATGAAAATACCAAAAAAAGAGGACGATTTAAGCTCCTGGAGTAACGGCTGAAGCATTATCTGCTTGAATTGCTGAGTTTTCCAGGTCTCTATCGAACATGTAAAGTCCAGCTTTATCATTATCAATTAAGCTTACTTTATCCAATATTGTTCGTGCAAGAGCTTCTTCCTCCAATTGCTCTGACACATACCACTGAATGAAATTATGCGTCGTGTAATCTTTCTCTTGTAAACAAATATCAACCAAATTGTTAATGCTGTTCGTCACATCTATTTCGTGATCCAATAACAATTGGAATACATTTTCCAATGATTTAAATTCACTCGGAGGTTTTGATAATCCAGGAACAACAGCTGTACCACCACGTTCATTAATGAACTTAACGAGTTTCAACATGTGAAAGCGCTCTTCGTCAGAGTGGGCGTACATAAATGTCGCTGTACCATTGAGTCCTTGTTGTTCTGCCCAAGACGCCATCGCAAGATAAAACTGTGAAGACGAAGCTTCTTTTTCGATCTGTTCGTTTAGTGCTTTTTCTACTCTTTCGTTCATGTGAATCGTTTTTTACAAAGTTATAATTATCAGCATAAATGGCCGGTTTTTATTCCAAAATATAAGCGTAACTTCGCGTATATGTCAAGACGAAAAAAACCGAAAAACAAGCTCAAAAAAAGCTTGTCACACATCATTCGAAAGGTTTTTAGTGAAAATCCAGACGCTGCTCTTAACCACAAACAAGTATGTGCTTTAATTGATGTGCGAGAAGGAGCTTTACGTAAACTCGTATATAATGTATTGGAAGACCTCTCCAGGTCTGGATACCTAAAAAAGCAGGGACATAGCGTTTATCAACTTAACCATTCAGAGCATTTTTATGAAGGTGTTTTGGAAATAACAGCTCGAGGAGCCGGTTATGTCGTGCTCGACAATAATGATATGAACGATGTTTATATCGCTCCTCAGAATATACAACAATCATTAAGTGGTGACCGTGTTAAAGTTCAGATTATCAAGCGTGGGAAATCACGCATTGAGGGTACTATTCTACAGGTAGTTGAGCGTGAAAGAACACAGTTCGTTGGTACCATTGAAATGAACGATAATTTTGCATTTCTTATACCAGACAACACACGTGTTGGTGCCGACATATACATTCCAAAAGAAAAGTTGAAAGGAGCAAAACACGGAGAAAAAGCGTTAGCGCGCATTACAGTATGGCCAAAATCTAAAGACAACCCTTTTGGAGAAGTTATTGAAGTATTAGGTAGTAAAAGTGATAATGATACTGAAATGATCAGCATTCTTGTTAATCAAGGACTGAATTACACTTTTCCGCAAGAGGTTTTATCTGAAGCTGAAACCATTACCTTAGAATTAGATCCAAAAGAGGTTGAGCGTCGAAGAGATTTTCGGTCAGTAACTACTTTCACTATTGATCCTGAAGATGCAAAGGATTTTGACGACGCCCTTTCCCTTCAGCGTTTGGAAAACGGACATATGGAAGTTGGGGTTCATATTGCCGATGTTAGCCACTACGTGCGTCCGGGAAGTGCAATGGATAAAGAAGCGTTGAAACGCTCTAATTCTGTATACCTTGTTGATCGTGTTATCCCCATGCTTCCTGAGCAACTATCAAACCTGGTGTGTTCATTACGCCCAAACGAAGATAAGTTCAGTTTTTCTGCCGTATTCGAAATGGACGAATCTGGTAAAATCTACAAACAGTGGTTTGGAAAAACAGTGATACACTCGGATCATCGATTTACCTATGAACAGGCACAAGAAATTATCGAAGGAAATAATGGAAAATATGCAGATGAAATATTGATTCTAGATAAAATCGCTAAAATTTTGCGGAAAAGACGCTTAAAAAGCGGCGCAATGAACATTGAATCACAAGAAGTTCGCTTCCGATTAGACGAAGATGGAAACCCTTCCGAACTGCTCATTAAAACCTCAAAAGACGCGCACAAGTTAATCGAAGAGTTCATGCTTCTTGCAAATCGAATGGTAGCAACCTTTATTGCTCAACCAGATAAAAAAGAAGCTAAAACACCTTTTGTGTACCGGTGTCATGATAAACCTGATCCCGAACGCATCGCTACATTTAATCTATTCGTTCAAAAATTTGGTTACGAAATCGACCTATTGAACCCAAGTACGATTTCAAAAAATATCAATGCTTTATTGAATGACATTCGCTATGAAAATGAGTTTTCACTGATTCAGACCATGGCTATTAGATCGATGGCCAAAGCTAGTTATGATACCACTAATATTGGTCATTATGGTTTATCATTTGAACATTACACGCATTTTACCTCCCCTATTCGACGTTATGCTGACTTAGTTGTGCACCGAGTGATGCAAGAAGAACTTACGGATAAAAAACACCGTTATGGTAGCGAGTTAGATGATATCTGTAAGCGTATTTCGAGAATGGAACGCAAAGCTATTGAAGCAGAGCGAGAAAGCACGAAGTTCTTTCAAACCTTATTTGTAGTTGACAAAATCGGACAAGAGTTTGATGGAACTATATCTGGTGTAGCTGAATTTGGAATTTTTGTCAAGATGAATGAAAACCAGTGCGAAGGGATGATTCCTATAAATGAAATTCCCGGTGATCGATTCTATTTTGATGCGGATAAATTTGCTGTGATTGGTTCAAAAACAAATCGAGAATACAACTTTGGTGATCCAGTAAGAGTGCGCATTTACGAGGTTTCTCCACGAAAGCGTCAGATTGATTTAGAGCTGATTACAGAAGATTAAACCTGTTTTATACGCTTGGTTAGCTCATCTCTGTATGAACCACCTATTGGAACTACCTTTTCTATATTTTCCAGTGTAAGGTTAGGATACTCAATGGTTGCTATTTTATCAAGCCTCACAATGTACGATCTATGAATGCGCAAGAATTGTTCGCTTCCCATTTTAGCCTCAATATCTTTCATTGTTGAGTGAATGGTATAACGCGTATTCTCCGTGTGAATTACAACATAATCCTTTAATGCCTCGATATAGTAAATTTCGTTGTTTCGAAGTTTCACCAATTTACTATTCGACTTTACAAAAATGAAATCTTTGTTGCCTTCTTTACTTTCAATTATTGAATATAACAGATCACGCTCCTTTACAATCTCTTGCTCTTTACCATGCTTGTAAATAGCCATCTCTATTGTCGTATGAAGATCTATTTCTTTAAATGGCTTAAGAATATATCCATACGGCTGTGTAATCTTCGCTTTCGAAAGTGTTGATTCATCAGCATAAGCTGTCAGAAAAATAATCGGGATGGCATGCTTTTCCTTGATTTTATCTGCAGCCTCTATTCCATTCATCTCGCCCTTCAACATAATGTCCATAAGAACAATATCCGGATTCTCTGAACCAGCGAGTTCAATAGCCATTTCTCCTGTTGCAGATGCTCCAACAACGTTGTACCCCAGTTTTTTCAAACTATGTTGGATGTCTTTCGATACAATCGACTCATCCTCGACAACAAGAACATTTATTTTGGACATGACTAATCTTTGATATTATCAAATTTAATCAAATATTTTGTACCATTTTGAATGTCTACATTTATCTCTCCATCGAGTTGTTCTACCAATGTCACAACTAACTGTAAGCCTAATGTATCCGACTTCATTTCGTCAAAATTAAATGGTAATCCAACACCATCATCCGAGATTTCCAAGTGCACAACGCCGTCTTTTTCTTTCAAGACCATTGTGATCGTTCCCTTCTCACCTTCCCTCCAAGCATATTTCAATGCGTTTGTGACTAATTCATTCACCAATAAGCCACATGGAATTGCCTGATCAAGAATTAGATCAACTTCTTCAAAGGTAGAGTTGAGAATTACCTCTTCATCTATTCTGTAGGATGAAACAAGATTTCCCGTAAGATTTTGCAAATAACTGGAGAAGTTGATGCTGGAAAAATCCTCCGTACGATATAAGTTCTCATGAATAATAGCCATAGAACGTATACGGTTTCGACTCTCCTGAAGAATACCTAAAGTCTTCTGGTCGTTTACAAATGAACTCTGCAGGTTAAGAATACTGGAAATCACTTGTAAGTTATTCTTAACACGGTGATGTATTTCCTTTAATAAAACCTCTTTTTCTTTCAGGGATTCTTCAATTTCAATGCTTGCCTTTTTCTTCTCGCTAATATCATGGGCAACCAACGAGATTTCTGCGACTGCTCCTTCAAAATCGAAGATTGGATTCATGAAAATCTCTAACCAATATTCTCTTCCTCTTGCTTCCATCATCACTTCAAACTGCTTGGAGTTTCCCTTTTTAACCTCTGAGAAATGAATATTAAATAAGCGCAAACGAACGTCTGAAATAACATCTTTAAAATATTCATTAAAGTGTACACCTACTTCAAGCTGCTTCTTGAAAATGGTAGAAAAATAGGTTAAGCTGTGTGAATTATATGATGTTATCGTAGATTCCATTGACATTGTCAAAAGGAAGGTATTGGAGGAACTATCAAGAATTGCGCGTGTTCTCAAATACTGGTCCTGAAGGAGTTTTTCCGTCTTAATCCTTTCCATGATTTCAGTTGCCAGTTTCTTATTGGATTCTTCAGCTAGTTCGGCGCGAAGTTTTTCTTTGGCCAATGTATTTTGAACTGAAACATCCTTCATAATGATCAGCGAAGCTTCTTCATCTTCATAACTTGTCGAAACAATGGTAACATCCATTAACAGCTCTTCTCCTTGTTTATTTTCAAGTGAAAGTTGCTGATTCCTGATATTCTTCTCTTCGAGATGTTCACTATAAACGGTGTCAAAACGCTTTTGGTCCTCTGTTGTAAAGAGTTCCTTAAACTTAAAATCACTCCCTAAAAGGTTTTCAATCTCTGAGTTCTTATATAAAACATGCTCTCCACGAACAATGAGAATCCCTTCAGGTGTGTTCTCAAGAATGTTTTCAAGGTTTTTCTGATTCTTCTTTATCGCTCTTAAACTCTTATTTTGCTCGGTATTATCGTGAATAACGCACTGATAATAAAGACTATTACCGAACATAATTTCAATCAGAGCAACTTCCGCCTCAATAATTCTATTGTTTCCGCTAAACAACCAATTGAACTTTACACTGCGCGCATTCGATAATTTCTCCTTGTTCGACTCGTATTCTTGTAATGTTGTATTGTTCTTATTTGCACTTAAATCATACAACGTTTTTCGCAAAATATCCGATTGAGGAAGTCCAAATAACTGCACCGTTTTGCGGTTAACGTCAATTATTTTATCGTCATCCAATAGTAGAATAGCATCATTGGATTCCTCAAAAATGAGTCGGTATTTTTCCTCACTTTGTTTTAATGCCTGAGATGTTTTTTGAATGTTCGTAAGATCAATAACTGATCCTTCAATATTCTGTGAACGCGTGTCCAGATACCAACTAAAAATAAATGTCTTTTCAACCTCGTTACTTAGGGTAAATTGTGTTTGGTAATTTTTAGAACTTTCGCGCTCACCAAAGGTTTCAATAATCATGTCCCAGTCCCTTTGATTTTCGACAGAGAAAAGACGGTCTCCTAAGTTGACAGTATTCTCAAACATATCAAAAAAGGCTTGGTTACCATTGATGATAACCGAATCCTTATTGATGGTAAACACTCCAGCTTTATTTCGATAGTATAAGTTTCTATATTTTTTTTCACTCAGCTCCATCTCCTCAAGCTTGCTCATCTCTTCCGTTACATCGAGAATACGAATCAGATAACTCACTTTGTTCTTGAGGGGCATATGATGGACTAACAACTCTACCGAATGCTTTAAACCATGCTTTGTAAAATGCGTTTCCTTCTTAAACTTATTACCCACCTTCAAATCTTGAATCTCCTCAAGATCTTCATCATTTAAATGAAAAGAGAGGACATGCTTCAACTCTTCTCGAGCTATTTTATTTAACTTAAATACTCGACATGCTTCCTCATTAAAATCAATAATATGAATGGACTTATCCAGATCAACTAAAGCATACCCGGATCCAGGTTTATTCATAATTTGTTTCAGATAATCGGCGTAGTTCTCAACATCTGTCATTAATCTGGAGCGAGCATACATTACAGTAAGGGAACTTCCTCCCAGTGCAAAGAATAATCCGATAATCAACAACTTTGGAAGTGGTAAGGTATCAATGGTAATAAAGCTGTAAGAAATCAACAGAAATACCATTACATTGTATAGAACCGCAGGATATAAACGAACTACAACAACAGTTCCCAGTGCATAAATAGCCAGAAAACAAAACAGTTCGGTCATAGAAAAACCGCTGGTATGTAAACTGTAATAACCACACAAGGTCATCCCGAAATAATGCAGAAAGAAAAAGTAAACGAGCTTATCGTTCAGATAAGATATCTTCCAACAGAGTAAAGCGTAAACAGGAAAAAGTATAGTATACGATATACCAAGGTAAAAATAGATTTCGGGAACCGCCGTATACAGCGTTAAAAGCGTAAAAACCGGTGCTATAATAAATGCTGCAATCAGTTGAACAACAAAAATTCGTTGAAAGCTATTTTCCTTATTATAATAAGGTTTAACTCCTTTTGTTTTATCGTTATTCACACCTAGTGAGTTGTTCATTTATTGCGCCGACGAAACGCCTTTTTTAAAATAATTATCGCTTAAAATAATGCTTCTTTTTCAATGAACTTTAATACACCTATAATCAACTAATAATAAGACACTTAAGTATTTAAAAAAGAAGTTCGATAATTAAGATAAGAGAATATTCGAATAACGGAAATCGTATGATTAAATACGGAACTTAAATAAATTAAATAAAGAACTTTTTTAAAAAAGAATATTTATTAATCATTATTAACGCTGTTGAAATGTTTAAAAAAAGTAGAACTAAAAATTGACTTTACGATGAATAACAATTTGAGCGCAGTTATGAACAGGATATTAAATATGTAAATTACACGTATCGTTGGATTTACGATGTTTGTTAACATCTAAGGCGTTTTCTTAAGGTGTTTATTTCTTTGTATTTGTTTTATCAAATCATCTATTGAAATCTAGGTGAAAAGTTGTGTTAAATTATCGGTTTTAATACTTGTTTCATCGCAGATTATTTACATATAGAATGAAATGGCAGAATATCCTAGAAAAAGAAATATTTAGTTATTCACAGTAATTCACAATTCCCTTTTTTTCAGTGTGTAAACTTTTTTAGTTCAACCCCTTTATTTTTAGCAGGTTAATAACTTGTGAATTTATTCAATGTTGAAAAGTTGTGACAAATGTGAATATGGTATAGTTTTGCATCAAACAGTTATCAAACGATGAATAAATTGATTCCAATTGGCGCAGATCATGCAGGTTTTGCCTTGAAACAAGCAGTTATTAACCATTTATCTTCAAAAGGGTACGAAATGGAAGATTTTGGTTGTCATTCAGAGGAAAGTATAGATTACCCTGATTTTGGCCACCCAGTTGCTGATAAAGTAGAATCTAATCCTGGGATGCTCGGTATATTAATTTGCGGATCTGGAAATGGAATCAATATGACCGCGAATAAGCATCAGGGTATCCGTAGTGCCCTTTGTTGGAATAAAGAACTAGCACAATTAGCACGCGAGCATAATAATGCTAACATTATTGCATTACCAGCACGTTTTGTATCAGAAGATGAGGCACTTGAAATGGTTGACGTATTCTTATCTACGGCATTTGAAGGCGGACGACACGAGCGCCGTGTCAATAAAATAGCTTGTGCTATTGGTTAAGGAGTGATTCTACCAATGCATTGGTTTTCTCTACGTATTCCGTATAATATGCACCAGTTCCAGGACCGTTAAAACCGGTGTGAACTCGTTTAACATCACCATCTTTTCCAATAAAAATTGATGTTGGAAAAGAGATGACCTCATTCAACATTTTAAAATGCTCAGAAGCGAGTCCTTTATTGGCTGCACCGCCAACCAGAAAGTTAAACTCCAACCCTAACTTTTCTTTTAATCGGGAAATATTAGCTGCATAATCTTCAAAACCCTTCCCTGTTTCGTAACCGATAGAAATTATTTCTAACCCCTGCGAATGATATTTGTCGTAGAGCTCTTTATAATAGTGTGTTTCATCAAGACAATTTGGACACCAGGATCCCATTATTTGAATGATCACCACTTTATTAGTATAAGCTTGATTGGGATAGGAGAATGTTTCTCCTTTCAGGTTTTTAAGCTGAAAATTTAAAGCATTTGTATCTACAATGTACGTCAGTTTATCAGGACTGGTTAATTGATAGCTTTCATTCTTTTCACCATTCCAATCACTTTGCCAATGACTTCCACTAAAGAACTTGCCGTGAAGAGAGTCTTTTGATTTATGTGCTTTAAATAAGAAGGCGTGTGATCCATCAAAACAGGAAAGGAATAAGCTATCTTCTGTACAATTACCTTCTAGAAAACGATAGTCTCCCGTTTCAGTAAGAAAAGTACCGGAAACCTTATTTTCATCCTCCTTTTGTTTGAATATTCCAACAGCAGGATAAGCTGAAGGTGTGTTCGGCTCAAAAGTCACCTTCCATTTCCCGTTTACATTGGAAGCCATTGTTTTCTTCGAAACAGATGAAAACCTATGGGACTTTTCTCTTTTTGAAGAAAACGGAATTTTATAATCAGCGCTCTTATTAAAGTTTACCCAATATCCTTCCAGTTGTTTTTTATTCTTAATTGAAAATACCAATTCTGAGTTGAAGTAAGGAAAGCTAACATGAACAGAATCACCAACAATTCTCATAGGATTGAGCACAATTTCTTCTTCAGCATTAATTACTGTAATCGTGCGTCCTTTTTTCACCTTCATATGAAAAGGTAAAATGTCTGAATCCGTAAGCTTTAATTCCGAAATCCAAGCACCATTTTTTAGCTTGGTAGGTTTTTCCTTTTGAGAAAAACAGAGCGGTGCAATGATTAGCAGAATGAATACAAAAAAGAATTTCATTCAACGTTTTTGGTCGAACGAATGTAATGCTTTTTATATCCATTTCTAGGTATAATGCAACCTTTTTTATAAAATAGCTGTCTTGTAAAGTAACGTTGGCTATGGAAGATAATGCCTTGGTGAAAAAATGTATTGAAGGTGACCCAAGGGCTCAACGTGCGTTGTTTGAAAAGTTTGCTCCCAAGATGTTGGGTGTCTGTCTTCGTTACACAAAAGATACGGATCAGGCAGAGGATGTTTTACAAGATGGTTTCGTCAAAGTATTCACAAAGCTATCTCATTATAAAGGTGGTGGATCACTGGAAGGTTGGATAAGAAGAATTATGGTAAACACGGCACTTGATCAGATTCGAAAGAATACAAAGTTTCAGGATAACGTAGCTATGGATCAGGTGGATTATAAAATTGAAGCTTCTGGTCTTATTCTTGAAGGTTTGATGGAAGAAGATTTACTGAAGTTAATCAATGACATGCCAGACGGCTATAAAGCTGTTTTTAACATGTTTGCCATTGAAGGTTATTCACACAAGGAAATAGCAGATGAACTAAAGATATCTGAAAATACATCTAAATCCCAGTATTCGAGGGCAAGAGCATACTTAAAAACAAAACTTGAAGAATTAGGAATTGAGCGATAAAGATTACATAAAAGATCTGTTTTCCGATAAACTCGGAAATTATGAAGCAAAGGTGAACCCAGAACTTTGGAATGGCATTGCTTCACAAATAGGTGCAGCTGCTACAAGTACCGCTGCTACAGGTATGTCCATCTTGACAAAATGGATAATAGGTGTGAGTATCGCCGGAGCTGTGGTCGTTTCAGCTGTTATTGTAACCTCAAATTCAAGTGAAGAGCAAACAAAAGTTGCGGAGAATAACGTGCCTTCTCAGCAAGTTGAGGATGATCGTAGTGCAAATGATGCAGCTTCTGAGAATAGCATTTCAGCGGCACCTGAAAGTGAAGAAAGCCAATCTACACAACAAGAGGTTGATAATGACTATGATGATGCTTCTCAAAATGATGTCAATATAGAGCAACAGATTACGGATAATACGGAACAAGGTTCTGCAGAAACAGCAGGTGGAGAATCCTTATTAAATCAACAAGAGGAGAGCGCTGGTTCGGAGTCTGAAAAGGCAATAGAACAGGAAAAGGAGAGTAATGAGAAAGTTGTAAATGAGGTTGTCCATACTCCAGATCCAATTGTGCATGAACCTTCTTATCCAGCTGAAGTAGCAGAAGAGGTGCCAACAGAAAATGAAGTCGTTAATTACTCTATTGGTAGATTACCGAACGTTTTTACTCCTAACGGTGATGGTGAAAATGACTATTTCCACGTTGAATCTTCAAATCTTACGGACTTTAGTATAACCGTTTTAAATGATCAGAACCAAGTGGTTTATCAATCAACAAATCCAGACTTTAAATGGGATGGAACCATGTTGGGAGGTCAACCTGTTCCAGATGGAAACTACGTTTATTTCATCTCAGCTAAGGAATTCTCAAAGGATAAGCCGAAAAGATACAGCCCATTGTTAATTAAACGTTCTCGCTAGTTTTTTCCAAGTAGTTGGCATAGCTTCTAATGCCAGCGTAATAAAGAAATAGTCCAAAGATTAATAGTAAGTGGCTGGCATCATTTTTATCAAACCATTGGTGTAAATTAAGTTTAATGGCCTGAAATATTGCGGCTGGAATAAGGATTAAAACACTTATCCAGAAATAACGAAAACCACGTATTTTTCTGGCATAAATAAACCCTAAAACACCAAGAGTACTCACCAATCCTAATGTAGAATTTATAGTAGGTACCTTCATTCCTTGTGTATAATCGGATTCAAGATCCACGAATAGAGAGACTGCCAAGGCTCCGGCAATAGCAAGGATCAGCTTTACTTTACTAATACTTAAGAAAATTTTACGGTACTTGTCATTCGGGTATATGGAAATCATAGCTTTTTCAACAAAGAAAACGGCTATTATACCCAGATACCATGATGGGGTTTTTCCTGGAATTCCCCAATAATTATAGAGCAAATGACCAAGGCCTCCCAAAAAGAATCCTATTCCGAAAATGATAAAGAAATATCGCCAGTACTTAAAAAAAGCTGATGGCTGTTTAATTTTTGAAAGCCGATATGCAAAGAAAATGGCGAAAATAAAGATAAGTGTATCACCGATAAAAGCGTTTGGTTCAAGTAAATCGAGACCGATAAACTCAAGTTCAATTTTAGGATAATCTTCGCCTATAAGCATTAATTCCGTTTTCTGCGAAGGCGAAGTTAAGCTTTATTATTTTTGAACATGAAATGTAAGTCAATATGAAAAGCTTCTTCCCGCTCTTTTTTTTCTTTTTTCTTTTAGCTTGTAGCGATACAGAAACATCAGGTGAAATAGAAAAAAACTATATAAGCACGGGTGATTTCGAAGCAACAGAGGTCTCAAAGGTAGAAAATCACTTATATGGAAAATGGATAGAGGCAATAACACTTTGTGATTCTAACGAACGCAATTGCCATGATGTTTTTCAAGGGGACCAATACTTATTTGAAAGAGACTTAGTCAAATGGAATGGATATTCTCACCCGTTTTCAGTAAGGAATGATACCGTTTATCTGGGGGCTTTGGTCTATACGATTACATCGGGATACAGTGATACCCTCATTTTAAAGTCAGTAACGACGAACAAAACAATTAAGCTACAACGACAGTTAAACTAAGTTTTCTATCGTTTTTAGTAAATGAAGGTAGTTTTCAACATCGTTATTGAAAATTTCGAGGACTAATTTTGGGTCATATCCAAGAACAACCTCCATTAGTTGACTATCAGATGAAAGACTTTCTGATTTTATTCTTGAAGCTTGAGCCATTATCGCCCCTGAAGTAAGTTGGGAGCGGTGAGTCTGAGAAAAGGTTATCAAATCTTTTATAGCATTTTCATCCAGCCCGCCAACGTATGCAGAAGCAACACCAATTCCTCTCCAAAAGCTGGTCTGACGATTTTCATCAAAAAGGGTGAGTAGCCGTTCAAGACGTTCATTGTTCCCCTGAGAAATATACCAAAAGCTTCTTCCTACCCCTTGATCAAAAGCAGCAAGGTCTTCTTCTGTTTGAATAAACTCAGGAACAAGACGTTTTCGGACCGTTTCACGCCTTTTAAACAAACCATGATAGTATCCAACCCCGTCTAAAACACGCCAACGCCATAAAGGGCTTAAATCAACGATATAATCATATGGATGACAACCTGTTTCGCCTAATGCCCAACCCAATCCAACGTGTAATTGAGAACCGTGTTTATCCTTGTATTGTTCCCTGAATGCATTCCAGGTATCTAGGTTTTTACGTGCTGCTTGTATGTCTTTTTTTGCAAAATCTGCAGCAATTGCTTCGAATACTACAGAAGTATACTCCCCTTTAGCAGCATCGAGAATTTGAAGGGAAGAGTAATGTGAAAGCAGTCGGGAGCTTTCGCTGAATAAAGATTGTACTTTTTGTGTTTTTTCAGCTACAGACACATTTCTTTTATTGGGTAAAACCACATAACACGGACCTGATCCTGAATTTCAGTCGTTGCAAGAACACCTTCTTCAACGTTTGTTGGCTGATCTTTAAGTGACATTGTATACGGGTCGACTTTTAAGTCCATAGCCGTCCCATAAATATGATTACTCATTAATCGGAATACTTCGGTTGCAACACCCTCCAGAATATCCATGTTATCATGAATCTTTTGAACGAGTTCTCGAGTTGAGTGTCTTTCATCAATACCCTTATGGAAGTCCTGCAAATATTGAACATCAAAAGGGTCAATGTAACGGTCTGTGAATGACTCTGTGTCATGCTCAGCCCATTCTCTGAATACTTTTTGCATTTGTCCATTGAGCAACCCGAACTTTTGACCGATGCAACCTTCTGAAGCGAATAAGTCGCGCAGCACCATAATGTTCGTATACCCTTCATTTGTGAAAAGTAATGTTGGTACAGACCAATATGTTGCCCAGTCCCAAAAGATTTTTAGCACCATTGTTTGTGTTAACCCCCACATTCCATACATATTGCGATAAATGGGAACCCAATTATCGAATAAAGCAAAGTGCGTACGTTCATAAACGTTGGTGCGCAAATGAATATCTTCTCCTTGCTTGTCGCGCAAGATGAGGTCGGATAGAAACGTATTATTCAATGAAATAAAATCAGTTCCGGGAGAGTAAAAAGGGTCGAGGAAAACACCAGATTCACCTGTTACTGCCCAACGGTCAGTTGAATACAATTTTTCAGATGAGTGAGCAAAGTGTTTGATTACCCTGAAATCTAAAACATCCTCTCGCTTTTTATCGAGAATATCAAAACATTGTGGCTCATTGACTTTTAGCCAGTCCATAGCCTTATTCAATTTGTTGTATGTATCAAAAGGGTGATATTCAGGATCTGCGACTATCCCAACACTTGTGTTTCCTGTGGCTAATGGAATAAACCAAACCCAATAACCTTGCCCCATAAAGTGAATGGTACTTAAACGCCGCAACCCAGGCTGAACATAAGAGCTCCACTCCTTGTTTTCAGACCAGTCGTCTACATCTATTTCTCCTTTTACTCTAAACCATGCAGAGCTAACACCATGGTCAACATCTTTTTTAAAACCAAGTTTACGTTTCAAGAAACTAGAACGGCCAGTGGCATCAACAACCCACTTTGACTTTTGGGTGTAATCACCATCGCCTTGCTGATAAGTAACACTGTGGTCACCTTCTTGGAGGTCAGCGGCAGTTACTTTCGCTCCTAGCTCAATGATAGCCCCTAGTTCTCGACAACGACGAATGAGCTCGTTTTCGAATGTTCCACGGTCTAATTGATGACTCGGTACGGGAAGTAATTCTCGCGGCCCAAGCTCTACTCTTTTCGAAATCTCATCTTTGTGCTCAGGAGAGAAAAAGAAACGTAGACCGTGCTTTGGAAGCTGATGCTCATCAAGATAGTCTTTAAGGTCAAGTACCTCACGAATGTAATGTGTGCCAAGCTCTACCGTGGATTCTCCTACTTTGTGAGTTGAATCAGGAGCGAGCCCATCACGCATTTCCAATACCAGAATGGAGAGTTCTGGATTCGATCTTTTCAATTGTAAGGTAAGCGTGAGTCCGGCAAGACCGCCCCCTAGAATAATAACGTCAAATTGATTACCCATAGTCAAGAAATAATGAATGACTAAGGTATGAACAATCTTTTAAGATTAAAAAAACATTATTGCAAGGTAAGCTTAAGCGTTTCTGTTTTTTGTGTTCTTTCGTTATATATTGAAACAAAATAGAAGCCTTTAGAGAAACTGCCAACAGGAATTGTAAACAGGTTTCCTCCTTTCACAGCAGTATGTTGGGAAGTATAAACCTCCTTACCGTTCATTTCACGGACAGTTGTTGTTAGCACTTCATCTCTTGAAGAAACGAGTTGAATATTGAACACGTTACTTGCTGGGTTTGGATAGGCTGAGACCAAAGCAAAATCATCACCTTTTTCACCAGAAATAGCAATTACTTCAGAGTATTCAAATGAATTATCATTATCAACACAACGCAATCGGTAATAGTTTATTCTTTCGTTCGGATTAGGGTCAATAATAGTGTAGTCCTGTGCCGAAAAACTCATTCCCGAGGCCTCTACCGTTGCTATAGTTTCAAATGTTTCACCATCAATACTGCGCTCTACATCAAAGTGAGAGCTGTGAATTTCAGCACCTGTCGTCCAGAAGAGGGTATTGTAATTTCCATCATTCTTACCATCAAAATCGATTAGACCAACTGGCAGAGGTGTACAACTAATATCTGCCGAACCAAAAAAGTTAAGTGGCACAGTAGTAACGTTACTGTTGAAGTTTGAAAAACAAATAACGAATTGATCACCAGCGTTCACTGCCATTCCAGGTTCAAAATTGTCTGCAAATGCGCCGGCAGGGAGGGTGTTTGAAACACCTGTAAAACCATCGCAGTTACCGTTCCAGTTACATGATACGGGGGCTTGAACATCATTCACAATATTTGAGCAAGTTGTAGCTGGGTCATAGTCCCACATGATCCAATCATAACAAATGAAGCCTGCTCCTGGGGCTCCAAAGCTAAATTCTAGCATTCCTCCCGCAGCTACGTTAACTGTAAACCAGGTACTGTGAAGCTCTCCATTCAATAAGCATCCGTCATTAGCACTTGATGGGTTGATGGATGGGTTAGAAGTACAATTGGTACAAAGCTCATCCACTAAACCGAATCCACTTGGATCAATTTGGAAGCCTAAATCAGTACAAACAGGAATAGCAGATGAACAATCACCGGCCGTTACGGGCCCAGTTGGGTTCGGGCAATCAACATCGAAAACGACGTCATAAGTACCTGTTCCTTCTGGATCTAATAAAATATAATAGGTTTCACCAGCCGTCCAATTCATAGAACCGTAGTTGCCTGTGAAACCTACGTCAGCAATACAATTCCAATCGGCAGGGTTGGATGAACAACCTGTAGTCGAGTTCATCCAGAAAAAATCGACAAACCCGCCTGTAATGCCAGTTACATCAATGGAATGAACACCTGTTGACGTTGCTGTGAAGCTGAAAATAATTTCTGTTCCGGGAGTACTGAAGCCACAAGAGGTAATGTCCCAACCAGCACCGGTTCCTGTAAGTGTTGCTCCTGTGCTCGTTCCACAACCAATCAAAGGTGTAATGCTTGTACATGGAGTGGGGGGTGGGGCACCGCCAGAGCATGTTACATATATTGGCGTACAAGTGGTGTTAGTAGTACATGGAAACTGATTTAACTGTACTTCTACAACTCCTGTAAATGTAGCGACCCAAGTGATAGTTGATTGTAAACCACAACCGTCATCGTTAAAGCCTAATACAGATCCTCCGCCAGCAGTAAATAAGGTAAGCTGTGTATCGTATGTAACACCTCCACAAGTAGAAAATGTATATGTGTTACCCGCAACTACATCAATGGTGATATAATCACCGCCCCATGCACAGAAAACAGCAGTTTCTTGAGCTCCGGAACATGCTGGTGTATAGCTTAAATATGGATTCGCAGAATATGGGCATTGAGCATTGGAATTGTTTACAAAGGACAACAGAGCCAATGTAACAATCAATCTTAGTGAATAGTAAATTGGTTTCATAATGTCAGATTAGTCAGTGATGTAGTATAAGTCGTATGTAGTGGTAAATGTGTCGCGTTTAGTTTGAGACATTGACGAAAATTCATGAAATCGAATTTTCATGGTTTCGTTGGCGCTTGTTAGCGTTCTAAATAGCTCAGGAAAGGATGAGGACCAGTATGCGACATTTTTCTTGTAAGACTCGTAGTCTTCTTCCAGTAATCCTGTGTCGCGCCACTTTGGAAATGACTGCAGCATGAGTGTTTCAAAAGATGCGCCCTGTAATAGAGTAGAGAGTTCTTGAGCAGAAAGCAGTGAAATAGTATACTTTTCTGGTTTAAAGTCGATAGTTATTCTTTGGTTATCCGCACGGAATGACTCAAAACTCCTTACATCAAAGAGATCGAAATTGAGCAACTCGTCGTAATCAACGTTACAATTTTTGCAGTCAATACGCTTTACAACAAAAGAGGAAGCGAAATAGGTGTGAAGGTCATTATAAAGCTCAGGGTTATTTATCGCCATATCAGGCAACTGATGCCCAGGAAAATACTTAATGATGATACGATTGTTTTCCGTTGTTGTTCCTGTTTGCGACCAGGAAAGTGATAAACAAGCAAGACACCATGCGCACAATGCGAAAGAAATTGTCTTCATAATAGTGGTGAACGGTAGTGAGCCGTTACGTAGTTAGTTAGTAATAAATTAGTGGTGTAAATGTATTTCTGCAGGTGCTTATTTCCAAGCTAAACCGTTCACTAAACAGTTTTTGTAAACATAATTAACGGGTTTTTAATGAAAAGTTAGGTTTTGAACACTTTTTGGGTGTAAACTGCTCGTAATCAACGAAGAGTGGGATAAAAAGAAAACCCCTTGAAAAAACTTCAAAGGGTTTACAATTTTTAAGAGGTCTCGAGCGGATTCGAACCGCTGTACAAGGTTTTGCAGACCTCTGCCTAGCCACTCGGCCACGAGACCATTTTCTGCACGGCAAATGTAACAAAAAAAGGTAATCTTTATCTATGCTTCGATGATAATTGCAACATTGTCTACATCACCATTAATGGGAGGACATATTTTAGTGATTTTAACACGTAGAGAATGAACTTTGGAGACTTCTTTCTTTATGCGATTCACAATGCGTTGACCAACATGTTCAATAAGTTTTGACCGGATAGACATTTCTTCCTTCACAATTTGATTGAGCACAACGTAATCAACGGTTTCAGAAAGCTCATCCGTTGCCGCAGCTTCACTAAAATCTGTTTTTACAGAAACATCAACAAGGTAATGGCCACCGATTTTTTCCTCTTCAGGCATGCATCCATGATGAGCGTATAATTTAACACCGTTGAGCTCAACTGTATGCATCTTATTGAGCCTTTAATTCTGTTAGTTTTTCAATTCCCTGATCGATTCTATTCAAAGACTCTTCTTTGCCAAGAAAGTCGGAAATATCAAACATACTAGGACCAGTTCCTTTACCGGTAAGTAATAACCTAAAGATTGGTAGAACAGCTCCAATACCGAGTTCTTTATCTGCAAGAAAAGACTTGAAAGCACGCTCGATCCCTTCAGGGTTAAAATCATTGATTGAAGCGAAAACATCTCGCCACTCTTGCATCAATACCCCAGAGTTTTCCTTCCACTTCTTGCGAACAGTTTTTTCGTCATAGCTTTCAGGAAATTCTAATAAGAACGAGCCTTCTGTCCAGATATCCTTCACAAAAGTTGCGCGCTCTTTCATCAATCGGCAAACATCAGTAAGTTGCTCAATAGGATAGGAGTCTTCCAAAATTTCAGAAAGTGCTTTAGCCAAAGTTTCATTATCGGTTGAGCGAATGTATTGCTGTTGGAACCATTTTGTTTTATCCGGATCAAATTTTGCACCTGCTTTTGAGACACGACCCAATGAGAATGCACTTACGAGTTCATCAAGTGAAAAAATCTCTTGAGTTGTCCCCGGGTTCCAACCTAAAAAGGCAAGCATATTGACAAACGATTCTGGGAAATAGCCATTTTCGCGATAACCAGGGAAAATTTCACCCTCAGAGGTTTTCCAGTTCGTTGGAAACACAGGAAAGCCTAAGCGGTCACCATCTCGTTTCGAAAGCTTTCCGTTACCATCAGGCTTTAATAATAAAGGTAGATGTGCAAACTTTGGGCAATCCCATCCGAAGGCATCATATAGCATAACATGTAAAGGGGCAGAAGGAAGCCATTCTTCACCGCGAATCACATGACTGATTTCCATGGTGTGGTCGTCAACAATGTTTGCTAAATGATAGGTAGGCATACCGTCCGACTTGAAGAGAACCTTGTCATCAAGGTTATTTGTGTTCACAACAACCCAACCGCGTATTTCATCTTCAAAACGGATGTCTACATTGCGTGGCATTTTCATTCGAATGACATAAGGATCTCCGTTATCAATGCGCTGTTGAACCTCGTCGGAAGATAAAGAGATCGAGTTTTTCATTGAACCTCTCGTAACACTATTGTATTGCCAGTTTGGCATTCCCATTTGCTTTGCTTGCTCACGCATGGCCGTTAGCTCATCTGCCGTGTCGAAGGCATAATAGGCCTTATCATTTTCAACGAGCTGTTCAGCATATGGACGGTACATATCCTTGCGCTGGGACTGAACGTATGGGCCATGATCTCCGCCTAACCCAGGACCTTCCGTTGGCATAATTCCACACCAGTTGAGTGCATCCATTATATACTCTTGTGCACCTGGAACAAATCGTGTTTGATCGGTGTCTTCGATACGTATAACGAATGTGCCATTGTGTTTTTTGGCGAACAAATAATTATAAAGAGCAGTCCGGACACCTCCCATGTGTAATGGACCTGTAGGAGAGGGTGCGAACCGAACGCGAACCTGCTTTTCTGACATTATCAATGTGTATTAATTACGGCGCAAAGATAGATAATAGATAAAAAATGATCACCAGTTGAGACGAAAAATGAACTTGTAGGAAAGAAGGTTGTAACTTTAATTAACGTTTATATTATGTGGTTTAGGCGCTAAAGCTTTATTTTAGTGTGTTACGTTGGGTTATATGAGTGCATTTGACAGATTAATATCGCAGATTGACGCGTTCATTCGCAAGTTTTACAAGAATCAACTTGTAAAAGGATTGTTGCTGTTTGTTGGCGTTTTAGTGTTTTCTTATTTATTCGTAATAACGCTTGAGTATTTTGGACGATTTAATTCCGTCGTCCGCGGGCTTTTGTTGTTCAGTTTTCTTGGTGTAAACGCATTTATTCTCGGGAAGTATATAATTGTACCAACGTTGCGCTTGAAATCTTACGGACAAAGAATTGATCGATATCAGGCTTCGAAAATTATAGGGCGGTTCTTTCCGAATATTTCAGACCGTCTATTGAATACACTTCAGCTAAGTGATCAGATGGATCAGAATTCGGCGGATTATGAGTTGCTGAATGCTAGTGTCCAGCAAAGAAGCTCTTCGATGAGCGCCATACCTTTTGCAGAGGCAATCGATTTAGGAGAAAACAGGAAGTATTTGGCATGGGTATTACCTGTTGTTTTGGTGTTGTTTGTCATTGGTGTTTTTAGTCCTTCTTTATTGACGCAGGGAACAGAGAGGGTGGTCAACTTTACGAGTGTGTATGAAGTGCCTGCTCCGTTTGAGTTTAGACTTTTAACGGAGGAAAATACAATAGAGGAAGGTGCCGATTATATGTTTGAGGTGGAGCTCACAGGGAATAGTTTACCTGAAAAGGTATACGTTCGTTCTGAGCAGGGACGTTTCTTACTCAATAAGACTGCAAAGAATAAGTTTCAAGGAAGGCTATCACAACTTCAAGACAACACAGTATTCTCTTTTGAAGCAAATGGTTTTAATAGTGATGAGTATAACGTTGAGGTGATTGGAAAAACGGCTATTGGTAAGCTACAAGCTACCTTAGTTTACCCTAGTTATCTAGGAAAGGATAAAGAGGTTGTTGAAAACGCCGGAGACTTGACTTTGCCGGAAGGAACGGAAGTTGTTTGGAGTGTTCTTACGAAGAACAGCGAAGGCGTTGAATTCTGGTTGAATGACGATAAACGAACCTTTGCGAAGGATGGTTTTTCGCTGAAGAAACGCATTTTGAATAGCACTAATGGTCAGATCATATTGACAAACAAGGAGAGTAATAAAAGGGATACAACCTTTTTTGCTGTTGATGTAATAAGAGATGATTATCCTGCGATACAGGTAGAAGAAGTACAGGACTCTGTCAAGGATGGAATTCGTTATTTCTCTGGAGTGGTTAGTGATGATTATGGTTTAAGTGGATTAACCTTTGTGTATAAAATAAAGCGTGACGATGGTACCGAGAGAATGGAAAAAATGGCTGTTTCGAAGGTCTTTGGAACGGAATCACCATTTAATTTTGCAGTCGATTTTAGACGTGAAGAAATACAATTGAAGGATGAAATTGAGTACTACTTTGTTGTGAACGATAATGACGGAGTAAATGGAAGTAAGTCAACAAAAAGCCGTTCTTTTCAATACAAATTACCGACATTGGAGGAGTTGAATGAATCGCGCGAGGAAGATCAGGAAAAGACAAAGGAGGACTTGAATAAGGTGCTTGAAAAGGCAAAGGATTTCAAAGAAAACCTGGATCGTCTGAGAAAGGAAACAATGAATTCTAAACGGTCGGATTGGAATAAGCAGAATCAGGTAAATCAATTACAAGAAGATCATAAATCGCTCTTGGAAGATCTGGAGTCTATTCAAGAGGAAATGAATAATAGTATAGAAGAGAAGAACCAGCTTTCTGAGATGGATGAGCAGCTCTTGGAACAGCAAGAGATGATTAATGATCTGCTTGAAGAGTTAATGGACGATGAATTAAAGGACTTGTTGAATCAACTGGAGGAGTTGATGAAAGAACAGCAGGACAAGAATTCATTGGAGGAGAATCTGGATAAACTGGAAATGTCTTCGGAGGAGATGAAGGACCAACTGGACCGAAGCTTGGAGATGTTAAAGAAGTTCCAGGTAAATGAGAAAATTGATGACATAGAAGAAGAACTCAAAGAACTGGCGAAGGAACAAGACGCTTTGCGAGAGGAAACGGAGAACAAGAAGGATATTTCCGAGGATGATTTAAAGAAGCAGGAGGAAATAGATGCAAAGTTTGAGGATATCAAGGAAGACATGAAAGAACTTGATAGCCTCAATAGTGAGTTGGATAGACCAATGGAGCTTGGTATGGAGCATAATGAGGAGAAGAGTGAGGAGATTGACGATGACCTTGAAGAGTCAAAGGAGCAGTTATCAAAGGATAAGGGAAAGAAGGCTGGAGAGAGTCAAAAAGGAGCCTCAGAGAAAATGGAGGAAATGGCGGAGAGTTTGGACGCGATGCAGCAGCAATCTAACCAACAACAGCAGCAGGAGGATATCGATATGCTCAGGAATATTTTAGAGAGCTTGGTTTCTTTAAGTTTCGACCAGGAGGATGTGATGGGTAGGTTTAATAGAGTTGCTGATAACGATCCGGCGTATAGAAAATACGGACGCACGCAGCGAAAAATTATCGATGGAACTAAGGTTGTTGATGATAGCCTTAAAGCGCTTGCGAGAAGACAACCAAAAATCGCTCAATTTATAGACAAAGAGTTGAACACGATAAGTGTGAATCATAAGCTGATATTAGAAGATATTGATGAGAGAGAGCGTAAGAATTTGAGTATGCATCAACAATATGTAATGACTTCTTATAACAACTTGGCACTCATGTTAAATGAAGCGCTACAACAAATGCAACAGCAAATGCAAAGTATGATGCCGGGATCTGGAAGCTGTAATAAACCGGGAGGAATGGGACAGCCTAAACCGGGTAACGGATCGTCGTCAGGGGACATGAAGGAGATGTTGAAGCAGCAGCTGGAGCAAATGAAGAAAGGGAATAATCCAGGAGGAAGGAAGCCTGGTGAGAAACCTGGGGAAGGAATGGGAGGAAAGAATGGACAAGGTGGAATGGGACTTGGAAACAAAGAGGTGGCTAAAATGGCCGCTCAACAAGGTGCTATGAGAAGGCGTTTGGAAGAAATGCGTAATCAGATGAACAAGGACGGTAAAGGTACTGGGAATAAACTGAACCCACTGATTGAAGAGCTTGAAGAACAAGAGAAAGACTTGGTGAATAAACGTTTAGGTGATAACTTAATTGACCGGCAGAAGCGTATTTTGACACGTTTGTTGGAGAGTGAAAAGGCGCTGATGGAGAGAGGGTTGGATGAGAAACGCGAGTCCAAAGAGGGAAAAAACGAAAATAATGGTAACCAAATTCGATTTGATGAGTATAACAAGGAGAAACTTAAGCAAATTGAATTATTACGATCTGTTGATCCGGCTTATAAGAAGTATTATAAGGACAGAGCGAATGAATATTTCAATAGAGTATTGTAATATTTAAGAGAGAATGAAAGACGGTTTTGTGACGATAGATACACTTTCTATCCCTTCAGATTTTGGATCAATCAATAAAGTTGAAGTCTTGATAGACGATGTGTGTGCACGTCTTGAGGTAAACGAGGATTATTATGGGAATGTGCTCATTGCGGTTACCGAAGCGGTGAATAATGCTATTCAGCATGGAAATAGGCAAAAAGAAGATTTAAATGTAGACTTGGCTGTTGGTGACAAGCAAACGGATTTTTGTTTTAGTGTTAAGGATTATGGTGACGGTTTTGATTTTAATAACCTCCCAGATCCGACCGCTCCTGAAAATATAGAAAAGGAAGATGGTAGAGGTATCTTTTTAATGAAGTCACTATCTGAGGAGGTTGAGTTTAGTGATGGTGGCAGAAATGTAGACATCTATTTCACGAAAAAGTAATGATAGAAATCTTTTATGAGGACACTGAAATTCTGGGTTTGAGCCCGGAATTTTTTGTTTCGTGGCTGAACGAAGTTTGTGAGGATTACGATAGGCGTTTAGGTGATTTGTCTCTGGTTTTTTGCTCGGATGAGTACTTGTTGGAAATGAATAGATACCACCTTAATCATGATTATTATACTGATATAATTACGTTTGACTACTGTGAGGATGATGTAGTCTCTGGTGATTTGTTTGTGTCCATTGATCGCGTTAGTGACAATGCTAAGTCGCTCGGCCTGTTATTCGGTGATGAGTTGAATAGGGTGGTGGTTCACGGTGTTTTACATTTGGTTGGCTTAAAAGATAAATATGAAGACGAGAAGAAGTTGATGAGAGATAGGGAAGATTATTATTTGTCTATTGTTCCACGTGAAACATAGTTTTATCCTTCGCGGTTTCTGTAGTAATTTTGTGCTGTTGAATTTTGTGGCTTGTTCCACGTGAAACATTTAGAATGATTAAAGAGTACGATGTTGTTGTTGTTGGCGCCGGCCATGCCGGTTGTGAGGCGGCTAATGCCGCTGCGATGTTGGGGAGTTCGGTGTTGCTTGTCACTATGAATATGAACACGATTGCTCAAATGAGTTGTAACCCTGCTATGGGTGGTGTTGCAAAAGGCCAGATTTTGAGAGAGATTGATGCTTTGGGTGGAGGTTCAGGAATCGTGAGTGATTTAAGCGCTATTCAGTTTCGTATGTTGAACAGGTCGAAAGGTCCAGCAATGTGGTCTCCCAGAACACAAAACGACCGGATGAAGTTTGCCGAGGAGTGGAGACTTCTTTTAGAGCGAAACCCTAATGTGGATTTTTGGCAGGACATGTGTAATGGTTTGCTAATAGAAAACGGCCGTATCACCGGAGTAAAAACATCAATCGGTGTAGAGGTTAAGGCGAAATCTGTTGTTTTGACTAATGGAACATTTTTGAATGGGTTGATTCATTTGGGCGAAAAACAGTTCGGAGGAGGTCGCGCAGGAGAAAGAGCTGCAACAGGTATAACCGAGAACTTAGTTGAGCTCGGTTTTGAAACAGGAAGAATGAAAACGGGAACACCTCCACGTGTTGATGGACGTTCTTTGGATTATTCGAAAATGGAAGAACAGCCAGGTGATGAAAACCCGTCAAAGTTTAGTTTCTCTTCGACAAAGGCATTAAGTAAGCAACGATCTTGTCATATTACTTACACCAACCCCGAAACACACGAGTTGTTGAAAGAGGGCTTCGATCGTTCTCCAATGTTTAACGGAGCAATTAAAAGTACCGGTCCGAGATACTGCCCAAGCATTGAGGATAAGATTAGTCGTTTTGCTGAAAGAGATCGTCATCAGATTTTTGTCGAGCCAGAAGGTTGGAATACAATTGAAATTTATGTGAACGGGTTTAGTACTTCTTTACCTGAGGAGGTACAGTATAAAGCCATGACTTCAATTCCTGGTTTTGAAAATGTGAAAATGTTTCGTCCGGGGTACGCAATAGAGTACGATTACTTTCCTCCGACACAATTAAAACATACACTTGAAACAAAAAAGGTTGAAAATTTATTCTTTGCAGGTCAAATCAATGGAACAACTGGATATGAGGAAGCAGCTTGTCAGGGTTTAATGGCAGGAATTAATGCGCACAGAAAAGTAAAAGAAGAAAGTGCATTTATTCTTTCACGCAGTGAAGCATATATTGGTGTACTCATCGATGACTTGATCACGAAGGGAACAAAAGAACCTTATCGAATGTTCACGAGCAGAGCAGAGTACAGAATACTGTTGAGACAAGATAATGCGGATCTAAGGTTAACACCAATAGGTCATGCTATAGGTTTAGCGACAGATGAGGCAATGCGAAAGGTAGAACTTAAAACTGCCGGGACCGAAAAACTAAAAAAGTCATTACGCAAAGAAGGAATTGCTCCGGACAAGGCAAATGTTCTGCTGAGTAGTGTTGGTAGCTCTCCTATTGACCAACAAGTGAAACTAAGTTCTTTAATTACGCGACCAAAAATAACAATGACCGATTTGTTAGATATCAGCGATGATTCTAAAAAGCTGGCAGAAGAATTGACAGTGGAGCACGAGGATATTGTTGATCAAGCAGAAATTCAATTAAAGTACGAGGGGTATATTAATCGAGAAGAAGATGTTGCGAAGAAAATGAATCGACTCGAAGAAGTTTTAATTCCGGAAGATTTAGACTATTCGAAACTGGCAAGTATTAGCGCTGAAGGAAAAGAAAAACTCTCAGAATTGAAACCACGAACAATTGGACAGGCATCTCGAATTAGTGGAGTTTCGCCGAGCGATGTTTCAGTATTGCTGGTTTTTCTTGGAAGGTAACCCCTGAAGTATGGTTTTTTCGCATTTTAAAGCGATTTAAGGCCCTTTTAGCTTTTCGCTAGTACATTCCCCTTATTTTTTTGAGATAAAGCAATAGAATAGAGGTGTTTTTTTGTTTTTTAAACGGCTGAAAATAAAGGGGTTACGTGTTTTTTTGACAGTTTTGAGCCAACTCCACCAAAAATCATGTCTATTTCGGCTCTACCCAATCACCGTGCTCTCGAATTAAATCAATCAGTGCATCCACGGCTTCATCTTCAGGAATGTTTTTGCGAACGACAACTTTTTCTTTGTAAAGGTGAATTTTTCCCGGACCAGTTCCCACATATCCGTAATCAGCGTCTGCCATTTCTCCCGGGCCGTTTACAATGCACCCCATAATTCCGATTTTAACTCCTTTCAGGTGTGAAGTTTTCTCGCGTATTTTCGCTGTTGTTTCTTGAAGGTCAAATAACGTTCTTCCGCACGACGGGCAAGAAATATACTCCGTTTTTGATATTCTGGTACGCGTCGCTTGAAGTATCCCAAAGGATGTCGAGTTACGTATTTGAGCAGGTTGGTTTCCACCTAACCAAACACCATCACCAACACCATCCACGAGCATAGAACCTAAGTCGGAAGAAGCCCAAAGTTGATAGGTTTCAGTATCATTACCGGTAGGAGAAGAACAAAGAATAATAGGATTTTTAATACCTTTATTCGCAAAATTCAATGATAAATTTCTAAAAACCTGTGTTTTGTTCGTGTGTTCCGTATCTAACACTAAGATAGCGTTTGTGTAGTTCGAAAGGTATTCTACATCCGTGTCAGTTGCTGAATGACTTAGAAAAAACACTTGCTCTTGATCTATTTTTTCCAACTCATCTTTTGAAACCATAGGAAAAAATCCAGGCTTATTTTGGTAGTGCGATTCCCAAACGGATAGCGAGCAAATAACTTTCAGTGTGCCCGGAAGCTCAAAGTCGATTGTATTGTTGCCAATGTATAAATAATCAGCCGCCAGATCCATGATATTCCATTTATCCAAGGTAACCGAGTATGCATAACCAAAACCAAATAAATGAGAAGGTTTAAGCTCTTCTATTGAACTCACATCAGCAATGACTACAGGAACTTGATCGCCACCAACATTTTCTACAGCTGATGTTTCACGACGACTATAACTGAAAGGGTCATACGAAAGCTCTTGCGTTTCAGTTTTAAGCAGAATATCATTCCTGTTTTCTGCAGCATATTTGGCGAGCAGCTTCTGTGCCACTGGTATCTCGAATTCAGGATCTTCGGTAAGAGATACGCGAATCGTATCTCCTAGACCGTCTTCCAATAAAGCACCTATTCCAACAGCAGATTTTATGCGGCCATCTTCACCGTCACCAGCTTCCGTTACACCCAAATGAAGCGGGTAGTTCATCCCATTTTCATTCATTGTTTTCACCAAGAGGCGATATGCTTGAACCATAACCAAGGTATTGCTGGCCTTCATTGATAGAACCAGGTTGTGATAGTCATGTTTCACGCAAATTCGAAGAAACTCCATGGCAGATTCTACCATTCCCTTAGGTGTATCGCCGTAACGACTTAAAATTCGGTCTGAGAGCGATCCGTGATTTGTTCCTATGCGCATCGCTACACCATTTTCCTTGCACTTCAGCACCAGAGGAGTGAACTTTTCCTCAATACGGTCTAATTCTTTCTGGTAGGAATCGTCCGTATATTCATGCTCTTCAAATTTCTTTTTATCCGCATAATTCCCGGGGTTCACTCGAACTTTTTCCACAATGTCTGCAGCTACTTCAGCCGCATTTGGTGTAAAGTGAATATCTGCCACAAGTGGCGTTGAGTAACCTCGTTCATTCAATATTCGCTTAATTTCACGTAGGTTTTCAGCATCTTTCTTACTGGGAGCAGTAAGGCGAACAATTTCGCAACCTGCATCAATCATACGAATAGACTCGTCAACAGACTTTTCAGTGTCCATGGTGTCTGCTGTTGTCATTGATTGAACGCGGACAGGATTCTCACCGCCTAACAGAACATTTCCGATAGTCGCAACGCGTGTTTTATATCGCTTTCTTTGATAATAATCAGGACAATAATTACTCATAGAGAAAATCAGTTTCGAAGGGTCAAATAACTCTTGGTAAATGTAGGGAATAATGTACAGCTAGCTTACGAAGGGTTTGTAAGATTAACAGAATACAGTTAAAATTTGCTAACACAGAACGTTCTAAGGAGTCATTAAACCGTATTTTTGTACCTTGTTATCTTCTTATTTCAGAAAACTATGAGTTTCAGCCATGTAAATTTTTCAAAGTCTAAAGATGAAGACTTTTATAAAGTGGTGCGCAAGCGCGTAAGTCAATACTTTAAAGACAATAATATTTCAAAGTACGCGAATACCAATATGGTACTGAAGACCATTTTTATGATTACGCTGTATTTTGTGCCTTTCGTTTTGATCTTAACTTATTTTGAGTCCACTTGGTTAGTACTGCTTATGTGGGTGCTCATGGGGTTTGGAATGGCTGGAATTGGACTCTCTATCATGCATGATGCTAATCACGGCGCGTATTCTCGCAACAAACACGTGAACTTTGCCCTTGGAAAATTAATGTTATTCTTGGGTGGTAGCGATGTAAACTGGAGAATTCAGCACAATGTTTTGCATCATACTTACACAAATGTAAGTGGGATGGATGAGGATATTCAAATTGATCCGTTAATGCGTTTTTCTCCAGAGCAAAAATTGTTGAAAGGTCATAGATTTCAGTTTATTTATGCTTGGTTTTTATACGGAATGATGACACTCATGTGGACAACGACTAAGGATTATGCGCAATGGAAAAGGTATAAGAAAAAGGATTTAATCAAAACGCAGGGTTTATCTAGTCGTAAGTTTTTGTGGTCGCTCATCACAACGAAATCTCTTTATTTGGGAGTTTTTATTACGCTTCCGATTCTCTTTTCCAGCTTACCATGGTGGGGCTCTATTCTTGGTTTCGTGTTGATGCACTTTATTGCTGGTCTGACATTGGCAGCAATATTCCAGCCAGCGCACGTTGTTCCCACTTCTACGTTTGAGACGCCCTCAGAAGATGGAACAATAGAGGTCGACTGGGCGGCGAACCAGATGATGAATACCGCAAACTTTGCTCCAAAGGCGCGCATTTTTTCCTGGTATGTCGGTGGATTGAATTACCAAATTGAACATCATTTATTCCCGAACATTTGTCATGTTCATTACCGTAAGATCTCAGACATCGTTAGGGATACCGCTTTCGAGTACAATTTACCATATTATACGCACAAGACGTTTCGTGGGGCACTTTTAGGCCACGCTAAAATGCTTTATCGACTCGGTAAATACGAAGAGGCTCCTGCAATTCACTAATTATGGATATCGAAACCTTCAGAGTCTACTGTCTTAAAAAGAAAGGAGTCACAGAAGGGTTTCCTTTCGATGATAAAACGCTTGTTTTCAAGGTAGGCGGCAAGATGTTCGCTATAACGGATGTGGAATCCTATGATTTTATTAATCTAAAGTGCGACCCGGAAAGGTCCATTGAGTTACGTGAAACATATCAAGGAATAAAGCCTGGTTGGCATATGAACAAGAAATATTGGAACTCTGTTGGGGTGGAACAAGATGTTCCTGCCCAATTGCTTCAAGATCTCATTGATCATTCATATGAATTAATCGTAAAATCATTGCCCAAAAAAGTGAGAGATGAGTTGCAGGCTGGATAAATTCATTTGGTGCGTTCGATTAGCTAAAACACGCTCCAAGGCCACCGAGGCTGTAAGCAAAGGCAAAGTAAGACTCAATGAACTGCAGGCGAAACCCGCCAAAGAGGTGAAACTAGGCGATGAAATCCAAATCATTCGTCATACAGCGGTGTTCTCATATCGCGTTATTCAGCTATTAAATAATAGGGTTGGGGCCAAGTTAGTGGCCGATTATATCATTGATGTAACACCAGAATCGGAAATTGAAAAATATAAATTACATCAGTTATCACAAAGCGCGTATCGCACGCATGGTACGGGAAAACCGTCCAAGAAGGACCGCCGGGATTTAGATGATTTTATGGAAAATTGGGAATAGTGTGTAACTTTTTTTTGACTTGTGGGTCTTACGGGAAAGCAAATCGAAAAAACATGAAAAAAGTTTACATTATCGCAGTATCAATGATGTTTTGTTTGCCAAGCATCGCACAAGAGGAAGTAGAGAATGAGAGTAAGTCAGATACCACTCGCGTGAACTTTGGGAACAAAGAAATCGTTGTTATCGAGCACGAAGTTGAAGAAGATGATTTTTACATCGATGAAGGTGACACAATCTTTACAGAAAAAAAGAAAAAGAAAAGTGAACCACACTGGGCAGGAGTTGACCTTGGTTTCACAATGCTGATGAATAGCAATTTCGCAACAGACTTTCCAAATGATAAGCACTGGGAAAATGACCCAGCAAGATCTCAAACATGGAACCTGAACATACTGGAGCATAAGTTCAATTTTGGAACGCCGTATGTTGGTTTAACGACGGGATTAGGCTTTAGCTTTACTTCTGTGGCATTTAAAGATAATTATGTGCTCATGGATAGCCCGGACTCGTTATATGCTGTTATAGATACTGTAAATTCGTATTCGAAGAATAAATTACGAGCATCGTACCTAACCGTTCCATTACTGTTAGAGTTTAACACAAATGCGGATGCGGATAAAAGCTTTTACTTTGCTGCGGGTGTAATTGGTGGTGTGCGTTTAACATCGAAAGTAAAGCGTAAGGGAGAATTTGACGGAAAGAACTTTACGCAAAAAAACAAAGGAAAGTATGGGTTGAATCCATTTAGATTGGACGCAGCCGTTCGTATGGGATACTCACACTTTGGAGTGTTTGCGAACTATAACCTGTTATCAATGTTTGATGAAGGGAAAACAGTTCCGGTATATCCGCTAACATTTGGGTTATCTCTTAATTTCTAAAAAAAATAATTTATAGGTTCGGAGCGGTAGGCTATTGTCTACCGCTTTTTTTGTTGTGCAGCGAAAAAATCCATTTTGCCGCCAAGGAAGCGATTTCGTGATTAAAGTGAGCTGCCATATATGATTCGTTAAGCTGTTTTGACTTTCTGAGCTCGTTGTATGTGGTAATGGAAGGCACCTCAAAATAATGATGTGCGGTCTTAGGAATCAAAATCGTTTCGCTATTTTCTCTGACCTCTTCTGTCAGTGCATACATGATATCGTTTGTCCACTGGGTGTTTACAGCATGAATATCGTGTTCGCCCGCCAGACATAAAACAGGGGCTTTTATTTTCGAGTAGCTACTTAATATGTCAATTTCGTTAATAGATTGAAAGAAAGAGTAGTGTTGAAGTCCGTGCCACATCTCCCCATTAAAGAAGTCACCTGCAAAGGATTCATAATCCTGATGTTTTTTGAGTTCTTTAGGCGCCAGTTTTCGTTGAAAAAAGTCATAATAGAAAGGGAGTAATCTTCGATACTTTCTATCAATTTCATCAGGTGTTTTTCCCAGTAATTTACCTTGCTCTTTTATGCGCATTAGCGAGTATTCGAACCATGATTTTGAGACACCACCCCAATTGATAATTCCGGCCACGTTGTGCTTTTGTGCCAACATTGGTGCAGTAATCGTGCTGAGTGACTCTCCGAATAGAAAAATCTGACTTGTATCAATATTATCCAGGGTTTTTAGTTTTTTGAGCGCTGCTTCAAATGCCGACACCTCGTAAGGATAATCCATATCTTCACAACCAATGTTGTTTTGGCTGTCTCCCATGCCAGGCTTTTCAACGCGCATGACAGCAAGATCATTCTTAACAAAGTCTTCAATAAGAAGTTTAACGGTAGATTGATCGTTGAAATAAAAGTCAATGGAGCCACAACCGACACCCTGCATAAAAAGAATAACGGGAGGCTTTTTTTTATTCTTTGGAACAGTCAAAATGGTTCTAAGCTTTCCATTATCGAACTCAACATGATCGTATATGACATTGCCATAGGGAGACGTTTCAAGGGGCTTTCCTTTAACTTTACCACGAAGGGATAATTCTGTGCCATTTCGTTTTAGTTTAATGTGTACATCATCACCTTCCCGAAATTCCTTAACCATTTCAACGATACCTAAAACGGTAATAGTTTCTTTACTATTAATGGATTGAATAGTATCTCCTTCTTGTATACCAATCGAGCTCGCGGTGGTATGAGGGTATACATGAAGTACTTTTACTCCTGTTTTATTGGTTGACTCCATCTGTATTCCGAAAGCACCTTTACGCTTAAGGCCAGGTAAGAGTATCGTGCTTTTTTGATCGCTGAGTTGACCTAAACTATGAGCGGAACCGAAAAAAAAGAGGAGTGCGAAAAGAAGGTAAGGCCTGATCATAGTGTCGTTTTTCACGAAAATAAAGGCTCCGTGACTGAAAAATTAAAAAAACGTGCTAATTCTGGAAGGATGAGAACTCAAGCACTTGTTCATGTAGTATTTGGAATCAAATCCACACAGCAATGCTACCTGTTCAGGACTGTACTTTGAATTGCTCAATAGTTCTTTTGCCGCTGACCTTCGAACAAGGTTCAAGTATCCTTTAGGAGTCATAGCATAAAATGCACTGAAGGTTCTACTAAAATGATGGACAGATAAGTGCGCTGCTTTTGCCATATCTACAACTTTAATTGGGGCCTGATAATTCTTGTGAATGTAGATTCGTGCAGTTTCCAATTGACGCCAAAGCTCCAATTGCGTTTGACCTTTTCTTGCGTTGGTGCTGGGAAGTCGCGCGCTGATGGAGGCGGATGTTTTCAGTAAAGCTTCAGAGAGACTTAGAAATGCATTATTTGCAGATGCATCATCTAAAGAAGAAAATAGGCGGACAAGTGTTTCATGCAAAGGAGTTCCTTGTGTTTGAATGGGGGTACCAGCTAGGATGTCTAAAAAATCAATTGCCATCCGATGTTTGTCGAATGTTGACTTCAACTCATCTTCCGAAATGTAAAGGCATATTCCGGTGACGGGCTCTTCCTTGTCACTTCTTATAATGGTTTGAATTGATTGACGCGGTCTCGTGATGATTACCTGACCTTCCTGAACCTTGTGGGAAACCCCATCAATGATATATTCTTCAGTGCCTTTTTTGGGGCATTTTAAAGAGAATACAGAGGGTCTTGAGTGTTTTTGGTAGGAGATTAGGTTAGACTGGTTAATCACACCGTCAAAACGGCTTAATTTAAACGTAGTAATATTTCCATTTTGAATCCCCAACGATTAAAAGTACCCTTTATCATTGAAAATGACAATGGTGGTTTACAACCAATAAAAAAGGGAGACATACGCCTCCCTTTCTCTTATTAAGTTTATTGAACTCTATTTCTTCACAACATTGAATTGAGAAGAAAGACCGTTTTCAAGTTCCACGTTGAAAATGTAAACACCTGTTTCAAGTGCATCAATGTTCACTTGAGTGTTTCCACCTTCCAATGTGATGTTTTCGTTCATAGCGATTTTACCAGCTACATCCGTTACAGTAAGGTGAGCGTTTCCGCTAGCGTTTACAGCAATCGTTACGATATCATTTGCTGGGTTAGGGAATGCCTTACCTTCAAGCGTTGTAATCTCATCGATTCCGATTGTTGCAGGATCAACGATGTGCAAAGCAACAGAAGTTGCAGATGGTCCAACCCATCCACCTGTAAACCATGTATCGTCAACAAATACAGGAGAAACCGGCATTGCTGTGATTCCTTGGTTTCCATCATAGTTCAAAGAACCATCATATCCAAATCCAACTTCAGGGTTGAACGACTGAAGACAGAATAGGTAACGTTGGTTATCAGAAGGAACAAATGGAGTTGAGAAAGGAACATACTGTGCGTTTCCAGCTTCGCTGTCAGAAGCAGGGTAATATGTTTCATATCCGATTTGATTCAACATTGTGAACCAGTCATTATTTGCTTGTGGTCCTGGATCTGTCAAATCAGTCCATGTATCGTTCCACTCGTAAATGTTGATGAAAATTTCCTCTCCAGCTAATGGAGTAACCGCGATGTCAGTGTAAGGAACAAAAGACAATCCTACAAGGCCTAGTGCACTTGCGTTCGGGTGCTCAAAGAACGTACAGCTTTGGTACTCAGTAGTTGAGTTACTTGGGTACGTAGAAGAAACAGGGTCATTGTTTCCATCAATGTTAGATAGTGAAAGAACATCGTCGTTAATTGTAAACGTTGATGTCAAAACATTATCAAAATCAGAGCTATCCATTATTCCAATATCCAAATTGTAAGTCAAGGTGTAAGTACCGGTTGGATAGTTTCCAACACCTCCTAAATCAAATGGAGGGAATGAATACGTGTTACCTTCAAAGATAGCCAATGTATCTCCTGTGTTCATCATAGGAGCGTTAATCACTTGGTTGTAAACCTGCCCTGAAGGACCATCGATTGTTGCAGTTACCGTCAAGTTAGATTGAGGGTTAGAACCATAGTTGTATACTTGAAGACCGATGTCAAAACCATTATCCAAACGTGTGTTAGCACCTCCCCATGGAGAAATAAGTGCTTCCGAAGACTTAGCACCTACATCATCACCAACGATTCCGATCTTGTTTCCAAGGAAGAAAACAACAGGTCCATTTTGCATTGCAGCGGCAACATCAGCACCGTCCTGCTCACCAATCATAACAACTGGAATAGTTACGTTCAGACCTTGGGCCCCACCACCCATACCAACTGGGTCTCCAGTATGGTTAATGATGATTACTGCAACAGCACCAGCGTTTTCAGCGTTCAATGCTTTTTCTCCAAACTCACATTCCCCTCTGTAAAGGATTGCAATTTTTCCAGAAACATCAGAAATGTTATTGTCTAGTGCATTACATGCTTCTTGTGAGATCGGGTGACCATAAGTAGCACTGTTTCCTGGAGTTCCATCCTCTGCCCAAGCAAGAGTGTCCTGTACAAATTGCCCTGGTGTTAAAAAGTCTGGTGTAGCCCAGTCATTTCCGCCTGGATCT
Organism: Flavobacteriales bacterium UBA6051; assembly: GCA_002427735.1. Taxonomy (GTDB): domain Bacteria; phylum Bacteroidota; class Bacteroidia; order Flavobacteriales_D; family Crocinitomicaceae; genus UBA4466. The sequence continues at coordinate 250,799 of DIYP01000017.1, read as the reverse complement.
GCCCATTCAAAAGCATAATCTCCTGAAATATTAGAAGGAGAAACGCCTGTACATGCTACTTGCGAATTTGCCGCAAATGCGGATGCCGCAATAGCCAGCGTAAGTAGTGTTTTTTTCATAAAATAAATTTTAGTTCGGACTAAAATACAACTATTTAACCTTTTTTTAAAATACTTTTTACACTGTTAATAGTTTGAGCACAAAAAAAGCCGGGACAAACCCCGGCTTTTGCATAAAGTGTTGTTCAATTATTCAGAAAAAATCGAGGCTTTTAAGTACTCACGATTCATTCTTGCAATGTTTTCCAGTGAAATGCCTTTAGGGCACTCTACTTCACAGGCACCGGTATTTGTACAATTACCGAAACCTTCTTTGTCCATTTGTTCAACCATGTTTAAAACTCGGCGTTTTGCTTCAACTTTTCCTTGTGGAAGTAGAGCAAACTGCGAAACCTTAGCAGAGACAAAAAGCATTGCAGAGGCGTTTTTACAACTTGCGACACAAGCTCCACATCCAATACATGTTGCTGCATCAAAAGCGTTGTCTGCATCCGTCTTAGGAATAGGAATAGCATTGGCATCTTGTGTATTTCCTGAAGTATTTACAGAAACAAATCCTCCAGCGTGCTGAATACGATCAAATGCAGAACGGTCGACCACAAGGTCTTTAATAATTGGGAATCCTTTAGCACGGAATGGCTCAATGTAAATCGTATCTCCATCCTTGAACTTGCGCATGTGCAATTGACAAGTAGTTACACCGCGATCCGGGCCATGTGCTTCACCGTTGATTTGCATAGAACACATTCCACAAATACCTTCGCGACAGTCGTGGTCAAATGCAACAGGCTCTTTGCCTTCAGAAACTAGTTGTTCGTTAAGAACGTCCATCATTTCAAGGAACGACATATGTTCCGACACATTATCAATTGGATAAGTCTCAATCCCTCCTTTGTCGTTTCGGTCTTTCTGTCTCCAGATTTTCAATGTTAATTTCATAGCGCTTCCTATTTATAAGAACGTTGTTTCAGTTCAATATCGTTAAACGTTAATTCTTCCTTGTGCAGAGTAGCTTTCCCTGGATCTCCAGTCCACTCCCATGCAGCAACATAGGCGAAGTTCTCATCATCCCTTTTAGCTTCACCTTTTTGAGGTCCATCTGTCTCTGCAGACTCTTCACGGAAGTGTCCACCACATGACTCTGTGCGCATCAAGGCATCATAAGCAAATAATTCACCCAATTCAAGGAAATCTTCCACACGGGCCGCTTTCTCTAATTCGGGGTTGAGTTCGTACATGCTTCCAGGAACGAAAACGTCTTTATGGAACTCCTCTCTAATCTGACGAATCTCTTCAATAGCTTCCTTGAGGCCTTGTTCATTACGCGCCATTCCAACTTTATCCCACATGACTTTTCCAAGACGTTTGTGGAAGTGATCAACAGATTTAGAGCCCTTATTATTGATAAAAGCTTCTAATCGAGAAATAACTTCTTTCTCAGCTTCTTCAAACTCCGGAGTATCAGTAGAGATTTCACCCGTACGAATGTCGTCCGCCAAGTAATCTCCGATCGTGTAAGGAAGTACGAAGTATCCGTCTGCAAGACCTTGCATCAACGCAGATGCACCAAGCCTGTTGGCTCCGTGGTCTGAAAAGTTTGCCTCCCCTGCTGCATAACAACCAGGGATGGTCGTCATTAAGTTATAATCAACCCATATTCCCCCCATCGTGTAATGCACGGCAGGATAGATTTTCATTGGTGTTTTGTATGGATTGTCGTCAGTAATTTTTTCGTACATCTGGAAGAGGTTTCCGTATTTGTCTTCCACCACCTTCTCTCCTAATTCCAGTACGCGCTGTGCACTTGGGTTTTGTTCACCTAGAACCGTTGCTTTTTCTTTTCCATAGCGCTGAATCGCAGAAGCAAAGTCTAGATAAACAGCCTCTCCAGTTTCGTTTACACCAAAACCAGCGTCGCATCGTTCCTTAGCAGCCCTAGAGGCTACATCTCGAGGAACAAGGTTCCCGAATGCAGGGTACCTGCGTTCAAGGTAATAATCGCGCTCGTCTTCTGTTAAGTCCGTTGGTTTACGAGAACCGTTGCGGATCGCCTCAACATCTTTCATGTGCTTTGGCACCCAAATTCTACCATCATTTCTCAATGACTCAGACATTAAGGTAAGCTTAGACTGATAGTCTCCAGAACGAGGGATACAAGTCGGGTGAATTTGCGTGTAACAAGGATTAGCAAAATAAGCTCCTTTCTTATGTATTCTCCACGCCGCAGTTACGTTCGATCCCATTGCATTGGTAGAAAGGAAGAAAACATTTCCATATCCTCCTGATGCAATAACTACTGCATGTGCAGAATGACGTTCAATCTCTCCAGTAACTAAGTTTCGTGCTATAATACCACGCGCTTTACCTTCCACCTTCACAAGCTCTAACATCTCGTGGCGGTTGTACATTTTAATTTTTCCCTTACCAATTTGACGGTTCATAGCAGAGTATGCCCCCAACAATAATTGTTGACCGGTTTGTCCCTTCGCATAAAACGTTCGCGAAACAAGTACACCACCAAATGATCGGTTATCTAGCAAACCTCCATAATCGCGAGCAAAAGGCACACCTTGCGCTACACATTGGTCAATGATATTTGCAGATACCTCAGCCAATCGATAAACGTTCGCTTCTCTGGCGCGATAGTCACCGCCCTTAACAGTATCGTAGAAAAGGCGATAAACAGAATCACCGTCGTTTTGATAATTCTTTGCTGCATTAATCCCCCCTTGTGCGGCAATTGAGTGTGCACGGCGCGGAGAGTCTTGGAAGCAAAAGGCTTTCACATTATATCCCATCTCAGCGAGAGAGGCTGCAGCAGAACCTCCTGCGAGTCCTGTTCCAACCACGATGACATCAATCAATCGCTTATTAGCTGGGTTTACAACATTAATCTTATTCTTATGATTGGTCCACTTGTCTTTAATTGGACCTGCTGGAATTTTTGCGTCTAAAGTTGCCATAGTAACGATCGATTAACAATGGTTTAAGTGATGGAAAATTGCAATAACAATGAATCCAAGTGGGATTAAAATAGCGTAAGCTGTGCCAAATTTCTTCAATCCTCGTGTGTATTTGTTGTTCGCTCCAACTGATTGGAAAGCTGAATTAAACCCGTGCAACAAGTGCAATGCTAAAAGCACGAATGATACACAGTAAAGACCAACTCGAACAGGGTCTACAAATTTGTGTTGAAGCTCTCCGAAATAACGTGTTGGATCTTCAGGAAGAACATGAACGTATTTGTGCATGATTTCAGGAATCCAGAAATCGTAAAAGTGCAGCCCAAGAAAAGCAAGAATGACAAGACCCGAATAAAGCATGTTACGACTCATCCATGTAGAGTTCGCATTGCCATTGTTTTTTACATATTTTACGCTTCGCGCCTTCATGTTTCTTGCTTCAAGAATGAATCCCATGATGAAGTGAAAAACAACCGCAAAAATTAAGATGGGCTGCATTATGAACTGGATAAAAAAGTTCGTTCCCATAAAATGAGAGACCTCGTTAAATGCAGAAGCACTAAACAGAGAAATGGAGTTGATAGCGAAATGCTGGAGAAGGAAAATCATTAGAAAAAACGCTGAAAGCGCCATTGCAACTTTACGCGCAATTGATGATTTTAAAATGCCTGATTTACTCATGACTTGTTTTTAATTGAATACAATTGTCTTACAAATTTAACAGTTCGTCAAACTTTTTAATAATGATCGACCAGTTTATTTTGATTATAGATAAGATGACGATTGCTAATGAAATCACTTTGATAAAAGGATTCTAGTTCTTAGGCAGGGGCATTTTGAGGCATAGGTTTACAAAAATTTACATGAATTAAACCTCATTCATTTTTTGCTCGATTACCTTGAGGAAATAGAATTGAGATAATGAACAAAAGAAAAGAAATATTGCTGCTATTATGTTTGATAATGAGCGGATTATATGGGTGTGGAATTCATTCACAGAACAAACCGGCACGTCATGAGCAACCGATATTGACTCAGGAAAATAAGGGCAAATCGTTTGCCGAAAAACTAATTGCACAACCCGATTTACCCTTGACAGATTGTATTGCTTGGTACTTTGAATTGAAGAAGAACAATCCTGAAGGATATCGCATTAATGAACGCGAGCTAACACATTATGGTTATTATTTACTTGGAGAAAGCAAAACGAAAGACGCCATTGAGGTATTTAAGCTCATCGTTTCGGAATATCCTGAATCGTCAAATGCCTATGATAGCCTTGGAGAGGGATATTTGGCTGATGGAAACGAAGACCTGGCTTTGCTTAACTATGAAAAATCGGTCGCAATGAACCCTGACAACCTTAACGGCATGGACCAAATAAGACGAATAAAAGGACTTGAATTACTTGTAACTGACTGGGGAAAAGAAATTTTCCATTTTCCATTGCATTTCGCGCCAACAATTGATTACGATGGAATAGAAGAAGTTGTTTTTCCTAAGAATTGGATCAATCCGGATAGTACCAATTTTTGGTCGTATGTCTTTGTTTGGAGCCTTGAAAACCAGGATGAAGTGACACCAAAAGAACTTGAGAAAACGCTTAAGCTTTATTTCGACGGACTCATGGAAGTGGTAAATAAAAACCCTGAAGCCAAAATTAAACCAACCCGTGCAAGATTCCACTTAAATAAGAACCCTTCGGACAGTATTTTTGTCTCGGGATCATTGACCATTTTTGATGCATTTGCTACGCAACAACCGCTTGATTTAAATGCTCGTGTCTACTCCAAGTTCTGCTCTGGAGATGGAAAGCGAATATTGCTTTTTCGTTTTTCGCCCAAACCATTCGATCATGCCGTCTGGGAATTATTGAGAACGGTAAGGTTAAGAGAAACGGTCTGTGAGCAATAATTATGCTCAAGGCATAATTATAAGGCCTGAGAGAAGCTAGGATCCAACTATCATTTCAACCCCCGTTTTTTCAACCTTAAGATTAACCGATTCTCCTAAACGAAGCGCTCTGTTATCATTAATGTGCCCCGCAGGAAAACCAAAAGCGATGGGAATATTACGGTATTCAAAATGAGATAAAATCAATTCTTCCAGTGATAGCCCGAACGGAACAGCCGTATCTTTCATATTTGTCATTCCACCAACGACTAACCCTTTGATTTTATCGAGCGCTCCCACTTTTGATAGTGCATAAAACATCCGATCAATAGCATAAAGGTGTTCAGCGAGGTCCTCGATGAATAAAATGGTTTCAGTGAAATCTATCTGATCATCTGTTCCAAGCAAACTGTAGAGAACGGATAGGTTACCACCGACTAGTTTTCCTTCAGCTTTTCCATAGTGATTGTACGGGCTATTTTCTGCAGTAATGCGGTAAGATGGTTGTGTAAGAGCATCACAAAGTGTTTGAAGCGCATCTTCTGTGTTTTCCGAGAAGTTCAAAGGCATTGTGGCATGTATACTTTGAAGCCCATAACGTTGGGCGCGTTGGTGGAATACAGTTACATCGCTGAAACCAACAATCCATTTAGGACTGCGCAACATAGCAGCCCATTGAATTTTGTCGACAATTTGAACACATCCATAACCTCCTCTTGCACAGATAATCGCTTTTACAGATGGGTCGTTAAGAGCCTGTTGAAAATCATATGTGCGTTCTGCTTCATTGCCGGAAAAATAATGGTGCCGACCAAGACAATGTCTGCCAACAACGACTTCGTAACCCTTATCCTCAAAAAAAGCTTTCGCGAATAGAACATGTGATTCTTCGATTGCTTTAGCAGGAGCCACAATTGCTAATTTATCTCCTTGTTGCAAAAATGGGATGGACAAATTCATAGGCTAAATGTAATGATAAAGCATAGCCTTAAAGAAAAAAACGCGTTATTTGCTTTCTTAAGCTATTCGCTATGATTGACCCATATGACGATACTTATTTTATGAAGCAGGCGCTTCTTGAGGCGCAGAAAGCTTTCGATGCTGGTGAAGTGCCAGTTGGAGCTGTAATTGTAGCGAATAAGCAGGTGATTGCACGAGCACATAACCTCACCGAAAAGTTAAACGACGTAACTGCACATGCTGAAATGCAAGCGATTACATCAGCAGCGAATTTTTTGGGAGGAAAGTACCTAAAAGGATGTACGCTTTATGTTACTCTTGAGCCTTGCACGATGTGCGCAGGAGCGCTTTATTGGTCACAAATCGATAAGATCGTATTTGCTGCCAGCGATGAACGACGAGGAGCAGGGCGCCATGAAGGAGTTTATCACCCCAAGACGAAAATGATTAGTGGGATCATGGAATCAGAAGCATCATCATTGATGAAGTTGTTTTTCCAGAAGAAGCGTTAAAACAAGTAGAGGCTTCTAATCTTGGTTTTCTTACTGAAATCCAGTACATTTAGGACGCTTTAATTCCTACAAATGAAAAAACTACTACTATCGCTGAGTGCATGCTTTTCACTGATGTTTGCCTCAAATGCTCAAACTACCATTTTTCAAGATGATTTCGAATCTGGTACAGCAAACTGGTCGCTAAATGTAGGCGGCTCAGGTCAAAATAACTGGGTTATTAATAATGCTTTTACGGGCAATTTATTCACGTCAACACCAACACAACCAGGTGGAATAACCAATTCACCAGAATCTCAGTACTTGCACATTTATAATGCTTCAGCTTGTACTTCAGGAGATTGTCAGGCAGTGTTTCTTGCTGCATCAGGTGGAGATCGAACAGCAGAAATGGCGAATAGTATTTCAACAACAGGAATAACGAATGTAAGTCTTGACTTTTACTATTTGTGCAATGGGGAAGTGAGTGCTACATATGGAACGGTAGATTATAGCACGGATGATGGTTTAACTTGGTTGAATACGGGGGTTGAATACGCAGGTGTTGCTACTTGGACGCAAGAATCTATCTCAAATCCAGCTTGGGATAATCAAGCAAACTTGAAGTTTCGCTTTCATTGGATTGAATCTACAACCGGTTCAGACCCCTCTTTTTCTGTAGATGAGGTTGTTGTTTCTGGAATGGGAGCTGCGAACGACATTACCACAAATAGCCCTTCACAAATGGCATGGTGTTATGGTACAACGATCACAGATCAGCTTGATTTTACAGCAACGGGAACATACAACGCCGGAAATGTCTACACGGCGGAAATGTCTGACGCAGCAGGTTCTTTTGCGGCGCCAACCACAATTGGAACATTAGCATCATCGGCTTCAGGCAGTTTAACGATTAATATTTCTATTCCAGGCTCGATGCCTGCGGGTAGTGGATATAGGGTCAGGGTAGTCGCCAGCGACCCAGCAACAGTTGGGACAGACAATGGGACGGATATAGAGATTTATCCCGAAACGAGCGTCACGTTGGGAACCTATACAGATGTTTGTGTTTACACACCATTTTTCCCACTAACGGGAGGACTTCCAACAGGAGGTACATACAGTGGACCTGGGGTTGCTGCAGGTTCGTTTGACCCGGCGGCGGCTGGAACTGGAACACACACAATTACCTACAGTTACACAGATGGAAACAACTGCACGTATAGTACTACAGAGACCATTACAGTAGATGATTGCTTGTCTCTAGGAGAGTTAGATAATCTAGACTTTAAGATCCTACCGAACCCCGTGAGTGAATCATTCAGTGTAGAATCGATTACTCCAATCGAATCAGTAAGAATAATGGATATGCACGGACGTGTTATTCAGTCATATGTAGAAGGAGGAGCTTATGATGTAAGTACCCTTTCAGAAGGAGTTTACCTCGTTCAGGTTGCCTTAGCTGGACAACTGAAGACAACGAGGTTAGTTGTACGTTAATTTTAGAAAACAAACGCACAGAAGAGCCCTCTTAGGAAACTGAGAGGGCTTTTTATTTAAATAGAATGGAGGAAAGAGCTAATGCTGTCATTTTCTGATAAACCTAATTTCTTTTTGAGGCGGTAACGATTCATCTTGACGCTTTTCGGAGCAATATTCATGAGGATGGATACTTCTTTATCGGAAAGCCCCATGCGGATGTATGCACAGTTACGTAAATCATTCCGCGTAAGCGAATCAAAAGAAATCTTCAGCGTTGTGAAGAAGTCGGGATGTACTCCGTTGAAGTGCTTTTGAAAATTATCCCAGTCAGCATCCATATTTAAACCGCCTTTAATCGTTCGTTCGATTTGACTTAAAGCGTCAGAAATTTCGGGGTTTTCCTTTCTTGTTTCTTCAAGTTGATCGGCCATATTCATAAGCAACTCGTTTTTATGAATAGCATTCATGGTTAATGAACTGAGCTCGATGCTTTTGTTCTGTAGCTGTTGATTTTTTACCTCTGTTTCGAGGCGATACTTTTCTTTTTCTTCTGTGAGAATCCGCTGCTCCTGTTGATGAACCTTTTTGCGCAGACGATAGCGATTCAAGAGCAACAAGAGAAGGATAAAAATGAGTGATGAAGAAATTATAAGCCCGTTTCTAAAAGAACGTGCCAGTTGTGCCTCTTTTTCCTTGATACTCACTTTATGATTTAGTTTTTCAATCTTGCGTGCTTTTGCAACAAGTTGATATTTCGCCTCATACTTGGCTATGTTATCACTTAACTCCTGACTAAAAATGGTGTCTTTGATTTTAGCATATTGGACAAAATATTTGTAGGCATTTTTATAGTCTTTTTTAAGCTCATGGGCTTCTGCAAGCCCTTGAAAAGCACGCTTCTTTAAGTCATTTTGATCTGCATTTTGAACATGCTCAAGGGCGCGCTCCATAAATACGATCGACTCGTCGTAATTTTCTGCATCTCTATATAGAAGCCCAATGTTAATACAGAGTTTCGTGAAACTCTGTACATCATTCATGGGCTGAAAAATTTCGTAGGCTTCCAAGTAATATTTTAGCGCTTTTTCACTTTCTCCACGGTTATTATAAATAATACCAAGGTTATTTAGCACCCCTGCGCGACTTCTTTTGTCTTGTACGCTTTCAGAATACGCCAGGAAGCGCAGATAGTATTTTTCTGCAGTAATGAAGTCACTTTTAGAATAATAGACAACACCAATGTTATGTAGCACCTGCACAATAAGCAGTGGGTTTCCCAATTTTTCCCTTATTTCAAGCGCCTTCTTCAGGTATTTGTGGGCCTCATCGTACTCCTTTAGATTGATATAAAGCAAACCAATTCCATTCAAAACATCCGAGCGCTCCTTTGACCGGTTGAGGTCTGTATACATGCGCAAAGCTTTCAGATAGTAGGAGAGTGCTAGGTCGTAATCACCACTTTGCCGATAGTGAATTCCAAGATTGTTGTTTGAGTTAGCGATACCCAGCGAGTCTTTCTGAGCAGTCCGCATGCGTAAAGCCAGTTTGTGGTAATAGGCCGATGAATCAGGCTCTCCTGAACGGACATACAATGCCCCAAGATTGTTGTAGATATCGGCTCGTAATTTAAAAGAATCTCTTGGGGCAGCGTTTAGAGCTTTGTTCCAAAACAATGAGCAACTGTCGAATTCGCTTAAATAAAAATGAACGGTTCCAATACTTTTCAGCGCACGATACTCAGCATTCCTTTTGCGATTTTTCTGACTCAACTCTAAAGCTTGCTGATAATACTCTGCGCCCTTTCTTGGGTTTCTCTTTAGGTAATAATCTCCAATTTCGAACAAAAGGAGGGTACGAGTGTCACTATTTACTGTTGTGTTTAGTTTCTGTTCCAAACTATCCACTTGCGCATAGGTGAACGCACATTTAAGCAATAGAATGGGTAAGCAAAAAGTTCGAAAAATGGAAAGTCGTAAAATCATTACCGATGAGGCTTTAGTGGCCATCCAAAAATAACCACAAATGGTATACAAACAGGGTTTTTTTGGCTTGTAGTCCTTTTGTAGTCCCCAGAAATGCTGGGCTTTGGAAAAAGAGACCTTCATTTGCCCATGCCACCAAGGCAACTTAAACTAACCTTTAAACACATGAAAACTCGAGTAGCTGGAAGTAATTCATCTCTACAAATAAACTTCACCAATACACATTAGGTAACCACCAGTTTAGAGGTGGACAATTCCTCCGACTTCAAATGAATCGGGGAGATGGTTTGAATTTAAAATCAAAGAATAATGAAAAAGACGTTACTATTTCTAGTCGTATGTTTTGTGCAATTTTCGGGACATGCACAAGGACCAAATTACGCCTGGTCCGGACATATAGGCGGTACAGGGAATGATTTAATTCGTGGGTTACACACGGATGCTTCCGGAAACATATATACCACCGGATCGTTTAATGGTGCTGCTGATATTGACCCCAGTTTAAGTACGCTTTCCGTGACAGGAAACGGAGGTATCGATTTGTTTGTGAACAAACTAAACCCAAATGGCGCATTGGATTGGGCCATACAAATAGGGGGAAGCGGAACCGATAGTGGCTTCGATGTCAGGGTAGATAATTCCGGAAATACCTACACAACAGGTTACTTTCAAAATACGGTGGATTTTGATCCTGGTGCAGGAACGATCAACTTGACTGCTGGTGGAACCTATGGAGTGTTCATTCAAAAGTTGACCACTGGCGGAACCCTTTCCTGGGTGAGTGGCTTTACCGGCCCTGGATCGGCGCTTGCAAGAGGTGTTGACATTGATGCCTCAGGGGTGTATGTCATCGGAAATTTTGAAGGGACCATTGACTTTGATCCTGGACCTGGAATCAATAATTTGACCGCAACGACTCCACAAGATGTATTTATCGCAAAGCTTGATTTAAACGGTGATCTTCTGTGGGTACACCAGTTTGGTAATGGTTCTGGAGCCAATTTGGGCTATGCACTGGTTACTGACGGTTCAAATATTTACGCCACGGGAGGGTTTGAATCCGTTGTAGATTTTGACCCCGGAGCAGGAACCCAAGAACTAACATCGAATGGACAACGCGATATTTTTGTGCTGAAACTCACATCCAATGGAGATTTTGTTTGGGTGAAAGGAGTGGGTGCGACGCAGAACGATCTCGGGACTCAGATGGATGTTGATGCGGCTGGAAATGTAGTTGTTACAGGTTATTTTCAGCAAACAGCGGATTTCGACCCTGGAGCAGGAACCGCTTCATTAGCGTCGAACGGTTCAACCGACATATTTGTACTTAAACTCAGTGCGTCAGGAAATTATCAATGGGCGCATAGTTTTGGAGATGCAGATCAAGATGGAGGCTGGGGCATAACAACTGATGTCTCGGGAGATGTCTATGTCACGGGTGAGTTTTCTGGAACCGTTGATTTTGATCCAGGTGCCGGTACAACGTCATTGCTATCCGTTCAAGGAGACGATCAGTTTATGCAGCGATTTACAACCAATGGAGATTTGGTTTGGGTGACGCAAGCAGGAGGTCCTGAAGCCGAAAAAGGAGGAGAAATTACCGTGGATCAAGACAATTCTATTGTCACTGTTGGTTCTTTTCGCGGAACAGTGGATTTTAATCCTTCCTCAACAGGCACGAACAACCAAACTTCTTTCGGCCTTGTAGACGGATTCATCCAAAAATTCACACAGTGCATCCCAACCGCTGGAACAGATGTAATTAATGCATGCGAAAGCTATACGTGGATCGATGGTAACACCTATACCACGTCGAATAATTCGGCAACGTTTACCTTAACCAACGCTGCAGGATGCGATTCTACAGTGACGTTAGACTTGACCATCAATACAGCACCAAGCTCAGCTGTTAATCAAGTAGATATCACATTAACAGCGGACGCGTCGGGTGTTTCGTACCAATGGGTCGATTGCGATAATAATTTCGCAGTCATTTCTGGCGCAACGGGCCAAACGTTTACGCCTACCGTTAATGGAAACTATGCGGTAATTGTATCGGAAAACGGATGTAGTGATACTTCAATATGCTATGCAATAGCGGAAGTTGGATTAGAAGAGAACGGTGTGTTTAGGGCTGAAATTTACCCGAATCCAACGAATGACGTATTGACTGTAGAATTGGAACAAGGTATTGGGATCGTAGACTTTCGAATGATAAGTGCGGAGGGCAAGTTAGTACGCAGAACGGTTTTGGAAGAAAGCCATACTACCCTCAATGTAGCAGGGATTGAACCTGGAATCTATACGGTTCAATTGCGAACAGAGAACTCTATTTCACAGCGCAAAATAATCGTGCATTAACTACAAAACGACGAAAAATGAAAACGAAAGCACATAACCTGATTGCCATTTTATTGGTGACTGTAAGTACTACGGCCTATGCTCAAAATGTTTTTTTCGACTGGGTTGGAGTCATGGGGTCAGCCTCGAATGATGAAGGGAGAGCCTTAACTACGGATGTCCAAGGAAATGTATATTCGACCGGAGACTTTTACGCTACAGTAGATTTTAATACTGGACCCGGAACGTTCAACCTTACCTCTAATGGACAAACAGATATTTACGTTCAAAAACTAGCATCCGATGGAAGCTTTGAATGGGCGTTTAATCTCGGAGGCGTGTCTGGGGATGTTGGCCACGGAATTACAACGGATGCTGCAGGAAACCTCTATATCACAGGGGCGTTTAGTGGAACCGTTGATTTCGATCCCAGGTCTGGTGTGTTTAACCTAACTGCAGTTGGAAACACAGACATTTTTGTACTAAAAATTGATGCCAGCGCAAACCTCATTTGGGCAAGATCGATGGGAGGAACGAATACAGATACGGGTTACTCAATCGAGGTAGATGGAGCAGGAAACGTTTACACGACGGGATATTTTAAAGAAACCGTTGATTTTGATCCGGGTGCGGGCACATTTAATCTAACAGGATTTGGGACCACCAATGAGGACATTTTTGTACACAAGTTAGACGCTAATGGAAACTTTGTTTGGGCAAAACAAGTGGGAGGAACAGGACAAGATCAGGGGCTTGATTTGGATGTAGATAATGCTGGAAATTCAGTAGTAACGGGCTATTTTACCGGATCAGCCGATTTTGATCCAGGTGCAGGAACCTTAACACTAACAGGAAATGGTATGAACGATGCTTTCCTGCTTAAACTGGACCCGGTGGGTGACCTTCTTTGGGCAAAACAGATGGGAGGATCCTCTTTTGAAGAGGGGCACGGTGTAGCGTTGGATGGTGCTGGAAATGTATATTCAACAGGGTTTTTTTACGGATCAGTTGATTTTAATACAGGGTTGGGCTCTACGTTCTTGACCGCTGCGGGAAGCGCCGATGTATACGTACAAAAATTGGATCAAAACGGGAATTTTGCCTGGGCGCAACGGTTCGGAGGCGCTAATCTAGACCGCGGATACGGAATTGATGTAACAGTCACAGGAGGCGTTCATCTTATTGGCTCGTATCAAGGAACGATTGATTTCGATCCTGGTGCAGGTGTATCCAATGGTACTTCTAATGGTGGAAGCGACATTTTTATCAGTCGATTTGATGCCAACGGAAACTTTGAATGGGCACGGCAATTTGGATCGTTTACTACGATTGAAATAGGGAGAAGTGTAGCAATTGGACCGTTCCAACAAGTATACTCTACCGGGTTCTATGCGGGAACAACCGACTTTGATCCTGGCGCAGGGGTAACCAGCTTAGGGACGAACGGAGGGCGCGATATCTTCGTTCACAAATTTTTTCAGTGCGATAATACCAATGCAACAGATGTCGTCTCCGCATGCGATTCTTATACCTGGATCGATGGGAATACCTACACATCATCTAATAATACGGCAACGCACATATTGACAAATGCTGCGGGTTGCGATTCCATTGTTACACTTGATTTGACAATAAACAACTCATCAACGTCAACAGATGTCGTCTCCGCATGCGATTCTTATACCTGGATCGATGGGAATACCTATACTTCATCGAATAATACGGCAACGCATACATTGACCAATGCTGCGGGTTGTGACTCTGTTGTTACGCTGGATCTCACCATCAACTATTCGAATTCGGGAATTGATGTGGTCACGGCATGTGATAGCTACACGTGGATCGATGGAATTACCTACACATCATCTAACAACACGGCAACGAGAATATTGACGAATGCTGCAGGCTGCGATTCAGTAGTAACGTTGGACCTAACAATCAACTACTCGACAACGAGTGTTGATGCAGTTACGGCTTGCGACAGCTATACGTGGATCAACGGGATCACATATACGGCATCTAACAATACTGCAACGCACACCGTAACAAACGCAGTTGGGTGCGATTCCGTGATAACATTGAACCTCACGATTAACTCTTCTACATCGAGTGTTGATATAGTCACGGCCTGCGATAGTTATACGTGGATTGATGGGAATACCTATGTTTCATCCAACAATATTGCAACGTATACGGTAACGAATGCAGCTGGGTGTGACTCAACAATAACATTGAACCTGACATTAAATACTTCTACAACTAGTGTTGATGTGGTCACGGCCTGTGACAGCTATACGTGGATTGATGGGAATACCTATACGTCGTCCAACAATACAGCAACCCATACGCTAACGAATGCAGCCGGTTGTGATTCCGTCGTTACACTTGATTTAACGATAAATAATTCATCGACGGGAACAGATGTTATTACGGCCTGTGACAGCTATACGTGGATCGATGGGAACACCTATACTGCATCGAATACTACGGCAACACATATATTGACGAATGCAGCTGGTTGTGATTCTGTAGTAACACTAAACCTCACAATCAACTACTCGACAACGAGTGTTGATGCAGTTACGGCCTGCGACACTTACACATGGATTGATGGGAATACCTATACATCTTCGAACAACACAGCAACACATACGGTAACGAACGCAGTCGGTTGTGATTCGGTGATTACATTGAACCTCATAATTAACGCTTCTGCATCAACTGTTGATGTTGTCACGGCCTGTGACAGCTTCACATGGATTGATGGTAACACCTATACAAGTTCGAACAATACAGCTACGTTCCTTTTGACAACCGTTGACGGCTGCGATTCACTTGTTACGCTGGACTTGACAATTGCTTCCGTAGATGTTTCTGTCACTTCGAACGACCCTGAACTTATCGCGAACGCTACAGGTGCGAGCTTCCAATGGATTGATTGTCAAAATTTTTCACCTATAAGTGGCGCAACCAACGCTTCATTTACACCTGGATCGAACGGTGATTATGCAGTGATCGTAACGCAAGGGAACTGTACAGATACTTCCATTTGCCATCCGGTTACAACAGTGGGTATGTATGAATTGGAGTCAACGTTGGTTGAAGTGCAACCGAACCCCGCTAGAACTCAATTTACCCTATTAGCTGATGAACCGATACAATCTATAGCACTGCTTGATATGAGTGGGAGAATGGTGGAGCGGTTTGACCCCTACTCTAGTGTTTTTAGGGTGGAACACATTCCTACAGGCACGTATTTCCTACACCTTGTAGTAGGACGCATTGCAATTCAAAAAAGGCTGATAATTCATTAATGTAACAGAGAAGTAATGATTGTTGGAGCCCTCTGCGCATCGATCGGAGGGCTTTTTAATGAGTTTAAATGTCTAATTTTGCGGCATGATGAATCCGCAGGATACAATTTGTGCATTAGCCACACCAAATGGGGTGGGTGCAATAGGAATTATTCGTCTGTCAGGAGAAACTTCATGGAAGATTGTCTCTTCTGTCTTTTCTAAATCTTTGGAGAACTGTCGTACGCATACGGTGCACTTTGGAACGATTAAAGAGAGTGATGGAACACTGATTGATGAAGTGCTTGTCACGCTGTTCGAGGAAGGAAAGAGCTTTACGGGTGAGGAAAGTGTAGAAATATCATGTCATGCATCACCTTATATTCAACAAAAGTTATTGGCGCTGCTGGTCACAAAAGGTGCAAGGCTTGCAACACCTGGAGAATATACGCAGCGTGCTTTTTTAAACGGTAAGCTGGACCTTTCGCAGGCAGAGGCAGTTGCTGATTTAATTGCTTCTCAATCAAAGAGCGCGCACGATATTGCGTTGAAGCAGCTGCGAGGTAATTTCTCATCGGAACTTAAAAACCTTCGGGAAAAACTCATTCATTTTGCATCGTTGGTAGAATTAGAATTGGACTTTGCCGAAGAAGATGTTGAGTTTGCAGATCGAAGTGAGTTGAAAACATTGGTTTCCGATGTTTTGCTTTATGTAGGTCGCCTTGCACGATCATTTGAGCTTGGAAACGCTATTAAAAATGGCGTTCCCGTGGCCATCGTGGGAGCGCCGAATACAGGAAAAAGCACCTTGTTGAATCAGCTATTGGGAGAGGATAGAGCAATTGTGAGTGATATTGAAGGAACCACCCGTGACGTGATAGAAGAGGTGTTAAATATTGATGGGATTGGTTTTCGATTGATTGATACAGCAGGAATCCGAGAAGGAGCAGAACAAATAGAAGCAATGGGAATAGAACGTTCAAAAGCAAAAATAGAACAAGCGAGTATTGTTTTGTGTTTGTGTGATGGTTCGGATACTTCCAGTGTTGATGCCGTAGAAAAATGGACAAACAGCCTCCGTTCTCAATACACAGGTAAGAAAATAGGGCTTGTTGTTAATAAGCTGGATCAAGTGAGTGATTTTGACGGAAAGGGTATTCACATTAGCGCCAAGTTTGGAACAGGCATCGATGAATTAAAAAATTGGTTAGTGGATCAGGTGAAGGGCGACTTTAACCTTTCAGATGAAACAATCGTCTCCAATGCCCGCCATCATGAAGCCTTATTAAAAACAGCGGAAATGCTCGAGAAAGCCAGTCAAGGTCTAGATGAAGGTATTACCGGGGACTTTGTAGCTATGGACATCCGCCAGGCCATGTTCCACTTAGGAAGTATCACAGGGGATATTTCCACTGATGATTTGTTAGGCAACATCTTTAGTAAATTTTGCATTGGAAAATAGCCTAAAGCCTAACCCCTAAAAGGCAAACATCATCCAATTGCTCTTGAGTTCCGCGCCAAGCTTCAAAAGCTTCGTCCAGTAATTCTTTCTGTCGAGTCATTGTTTCAGCCTGAATGGAAAGTAACAGGGCTTTGAGTTTTCCAGACCTGAACTTCTTGCCCTTTTCACCGCCAAATTGATCAACAAAACCATCCGAGAAAATATAAAAAGAGTCGCCCTTATTGACTTCCACTTGATGCGTTGGAAACGGCGTAGGGTTGGAATATTGACCAATCGGCTGCTTGTGTCCTTTAATTTCTTCTACTTCTGCTGATCCACTACGAATAATCCATAGCGGGTTATTGGCTCCGGCAAATTTTAGGGTTGTTCCAGAAATCGTTACAAGTGCAATGTCCATCCCATCCTGTACATCATCAGAGCCCACTTGAAATTCTTCTACAACAAGATCACGTGTTTTATTGAGAATATCACCTGGTTCTTCCAGCCCAAAATCTTTAACGGCCTGATTCAGGCGGTTGTTACAAACCACAGAAACCATGGCGCCTGGTACGCCATGACCTGTACAATCTGCAGCAGCAATTTTTATTGATTTCGATGAATAATGAAGCCAATAAAAATCTCCCGCGACAATGTCTTTTGGTTTGTACAAGACGAAGCTTTCCGGAAGGTAACGCTCAATCAACTCTTTACGTGGAAGAATTGCTGCCTGAATTCGTTTGGCATAGGAGATAGAATCAAGGATCTCACGATTTTTGTCATCCAGCTCTTTAAAGGCAGAATCGACAACCTTTTTCTGATCTTCGATTATCGTCTTTTGTTTTTTGGTAATTCTGAACCTGCCGAAAATAATAAGTCCGAAGACGACAGATAACACAAAGACAATAAGCAGAATATAGAAAATAAGAGAAGCTCTGGCCTCTCGGAGTTGGGCGGATGAGCGTTCCTCAGCAAGGTCTTTTTCATATTCATACTTGTATTTCGTACGGATGGCCTGATTCTGGTTTTCAACATTCAGGAGACTGTCACGACTTGCTATGAACTCTTCGTACATTTCGGCAGAAAGCTTGTACTCTTTGTTGTTATAGTAGATAGAGGCAAGCGCCTTGGTACTTTCCACGAGTTCCAAAACAATTCCTGTTTTTCGGGAGATATCCCTGGATTGTTCGTAATGAAACCGCGAAGAATCGATTTGTTGCAATGTAAAAAAATAATCTCCCAACATCTGATGGGCAACGGCGGTATTGCGACTATCTCCAATGCGCTTTGCTGTTGATAAACCATCCCTCAAATATTTTAGGGCCTCATTGTTTTTACCTGTTTTCAAAAGACATCGGCCAATATTCGTCATGATCATTGCAACATTGCTTTCATCGTTGGCTTCGTCACTGTACGTCAAGGCTTTTTTGGAATAATAAATTGCGCTGTCCAGTTCCGCTCTTTTTTCATAGGCCTTAGCGATGCTGCCCATTACACTACCCATTACGCGCTTATCCTTTTGACTGGAGGCTAACTTGAAGGCACGAGTGTAATACTCAATGGCGAGGTCTTCGTTCTGAAGGTCACGTTGTATGTTTCCAAGTCCAAACAAAGAATTCGCCATATTGACCGTATCCTTTCGTTTTTCCTGATCCTCCAAAGCCATTTCGTAGTGCTTTATGGCATTTGGAATGTCGCCGATAACATCATAGATAGTCCCCATATTGCAGAGGATTCCTCCGGTTTCCAGGTCCTCATTGGAATTTTCAATCAACACGACGGCATGCTTGTATGCGTTCAAAGACTTAGTGTAACTACCCTTTACATAGTAGGCTGTTCCTAAGGCATTTCGGGCATCAACTTTATACGAAAGAGAATTTGTTCTGTCGGTGAAAGAGACAAAAACTTTGGCCATAAGTATGGCAGAATCTGCATTTGTGAATAGGTAGTAGTCCCACAGAAGAGACTCCATTGATGCGAAACGAACCGAATCTTCCGAGTTGGTATTTTTCCACTCACTCCAGAGCACAGCCTTCTCTTTTTGAGCAACGATGGAATGGCTGATAGAAAGAATAAATAGTAAGAAGAAAACCTTTCTCAATGGCAAACAGTTATTTACTGGGTGATTCAAAGTTACATAAAGTCTTGAACGCTTGAAAAACAAAACGAAAACACCTTCCTTTTTGAGTCAAAAAATTGCGGTTTTAAGATTTTCTTATTTTTATTCTCAACACATAACACCTCTTAAGATGGTTCGTTTAAAAGCTGTTTTTTTCGTTTTTTTTCTGTTCTCTGTATCGGTTGCTCAAGCAACGGAAGACAGTCTCAAAAGGTCTGATGATTCAAATATTGTAACTACAGATATCACCAATTTTTGGATTGCTTACGATAAAATTGTTGCAACATCTGATACAGCTCAACAGATGGATTTGCTCATGGACCTTTTCATAAATAAAGGGACAAAAGGTCTGCGAACAATTATGGAGGTCAGAAGGTATCAACCAGAAGAATACTTAAGCGCCATTCAACAGTACCCCCTTTTTTGGGAGTCGGTGCGAGAAAGCATGCAAAATCTGGATCAGTATGCTTCAGACATCCAGTCGGGAATAGATGCGTTTAAGGGCATTTATCCAGAAATGAAACCTGCTAAAGTTTATTTTGAGATAGGCGTGTTCAGAACGCCGGGAACTGCTTTGGGTGACGTTCTTATAATAGGTTCTGAAATGGCACTTACGGATGAGAAAACATACATGGATGAATTCCCAGAGTCATTGGAATATTTTAAAAATTATGCAAAGCTTAATCCTGTTAAAGATGTTGTTTTCTTAAACGTTCACGAGTTTGTTCACACGCAACAAAATGTTTCCTGGGCGTATGATTTACTCTCACAAAGCATTTTTGAGGGTTCGGCAGAGTTTATAGCGGAAATAGCGACCGGCCAAAAATCAATTCAACCTTGTATTGAATTTGGACAAAAAAACAATGAAAAGGTTAGAAAAGGATTCATTAAAGAGATGTTCTCCCCATACTATTACAACTGGATTTGGAATGATGACAATAATGACTTTGGCATAAGAGACTTGGGGTATTACATGGGTTATGCCATTGTAAAGCAGCACTATGAGAACGCAAAGGATAAGGAACGAGCAATCAAAGAAATCATAGAATTGGACTTTGAGCGCCCAAAAGCAATCGAAAAATTTGTAGAGCGAACAGGTTATTTTGAAAACAAACTAAAAACCTATAAAAGCGAATACGAAGAAACAAGACCTTTTGTGACTGGTATGAGTCATCAGCTGCACAAGAAAAAGAATGTGAAACCGGGCGATCTCGAACTAATTGTGTACTTCTCCGAGGTGATGGATACGCGTTTTGGCGGCACTCATTTGGGACCACTCGGTGAAGAGCACTTCCCTGAAATAACTAAGATGGAGTTTGCAGAAGATGGACGTTCTATTAAATACTTTTTAAACCTTGAGCCCAATAAGAAATACCAGATGATCCTTTCGGAAGGATACCGAACAGAAGATGCCATTCCCCTGGTTTCTGAAAAGGTGTTCTTTTCAACGGGAGAGATCACTCCTTAGTATAGGAATGCAGCAAAGTTGAAAGGTGTTTTTATTAACGAAAACGCTGCTTAAAATCATGGCGAACTTTCTTCTCCTGTACAATGAGATGTCCGCCGCCTACAACAACGAGCACTCTATTGTTGTTATCCAGCGCATTCATGATGTTTTCTACCATGGTTTGATTTCTGAAAACATCAGAGGACCGATTGATGTCGTTTAACTCTGTTTTAAACTGATTTGGATAATAAACCGATGGATCAAATTTGCCAAAGACTAAAGGCTCGCCAAAGAACGATTCGTAGTAGCCCTTCCAAAAATTAAAAGTGGACTCGTTCTCAGGTATCTTGATCCCATTTCCCTTCATCATTTCCAGAAAGTAATTCATGTTTCGTTCAAACTCCTCAATAGTCATAGGGTTCGAGGCATGAAATCGCTGCTGTTGATCAACTTGTCGACAGATATACATAAGCAGTACTTTTCGATAGTCATACAACGAAGACAGATGCTCATATTCGGCTTGTTCTTTTGGCTCTAGGCTAGCATAGCGAATGTTATTTTTTTTGGCAAGCCAAATGGTATAACCTGGTTCACCTGAAATACGCTTTGTACTGTCTGCATCAGCATATATTGGCCAATTATTTCCGCCTTCGTGCAATACAAAATCTGGGTTCAAAGAGAGAAACTCTTTTTCAATAATCGTGAACATGCTGTCAACAGGGTTGTTTGTATGATATGTTCCAATGTAAACCAGACCTTTCCCCTCTCCATTTAACTTTATAATCTTGGGTAATCTATATTGAGCCTTTGAGAATTTTTCGTAGCGCATTAGTTTGGGCGAACACCCCATGGAAAGTATTATTAAAAGAGAAATGATTGCAGTAATGAAGAAACGCAAGGCTATGAATGAGTTAGTTTAATTCAAAAATAGCAGATTTAACTATGGAGAATCAAACTTCGGTTTTCGTTTTAAAGAACTTTAGATAAATTGGCATTATGAAGATTGTTTCTTTTTGCTTGCTATTACTAACACCAGTGTTTTCGTTCGGGCAGGATAAGTCGCCTGAAAAGCTTGGGAAACGAGCGTTCAAAGTTCTCAAATCAATGGATAAACTGGATAAAGCGTCCTATTCAGATCGCTTTATGTCGGCAGAATTGCACAGACAAATTGCCAATGATCCCGATGTTCAAAAGTCCATGCGTGATTTTATGTTGGACCTGTTAAAAGATACGAATGAGCAGGGTGTTATGCGGTGGTTTTCAGATCAATATGAAGCTTTGGTTTCAACAAAAAAGCAATACTTCTTTTATTGGTCAGAGATAAGCTTTGATAAGTTTGTATACAAGGAAAAAGATGACAGCGGCGTCAATGGATTAATAGGAGAGCTCTATTTTAACTGGGAAAAACGCTGGTTTAAAGTACGTGTTGGTGGGGTTCAAAGAAACGGACGTTATTATTTAATTTTCCTGAACGAATTTCACGCATTTGATTAGTTCGTAGCGCTGGGAATAATTACTAACTTAACCGCACAAACTACAATCTATGAAACAGATTTACTTTACAACATTGCTACTTTTTTTCTTAGTCTCCTGTGGTTCAGGAAAGAAAGAAAAAGTAGATAAAGAAGTCCTTTTTGGAGCATGGCATGGAGAAACATATGCCAATGAATATTTTGATCTGGAAGTAACTCCCGGAGAAAATTGGGACAGCGATACTACACAGTTTCAAACAAGTTTTGGTGGGATTATGTTCGAGTCGATTTATCGCGAATCGTACGACAATAGCTACCCCGTGAATGTAACGCTAGAGACTGATAAAGCTAACCCTTTTGGAAAGCCATCAACAATGGAAAAGGTGAAAGAGAGCATTGAAGCATACGAATTCTTGTTTTCCGCGAATGAAATGTCCGTTCAACCAGCGGCGAAGACAAAAATTGCAGGAAAGGACTTTGTTGTGAGTCAAATTCAACTTTTTACGGAAGGCGACACGAGTTTCGTTGATGAGTATTACGCCTATCACGATGGTTATTATCTTTCTATCGTTTGTACGTATAACACCAAGTTGGATGAAGCAGCAGCGAAGGGATTTATGGAGAGCATCAAAAAACTAAAGTAGCCGAGGTATGAGCAAAGTATTTACAACACTGTTGGCTTTTTTGTTAGTACTCACAACTTTTGGTCAGAACACTAACATATACGACTATCAGTTTACAGACATAGATGGAAATGAAGTCAAAATCGAACAGTTTAGAGGAAAAAAGATACTCTTTATAAATGTCGCTTCGAAATGTGGCTTTACACCTCAATATGAAGGGCTACAGGAGCTTCATGAAAAGTACGGTGAGAAAGTTGTATTGATAGGGTTTCCTTGCAATCAGTTCATGAAACAAGAACCAGGAAGTGAGGATGATATTAAGGCGTTTTGCCAAAAAAATTATGGAGTTGAGTTCCTTATGGCGTCCAAAATAGATGTTAAAGGGAAAAATCAGCACCCCATTTATCAATGGCTCACCACGAAAGAATTGAACCAAAAAGAAGACAGCAAAGTTTCATGGAACTTTCAGAAGTACTTGGTTGATGAGCAAGGGAATTACATCCAAATGTTTAAGCCTGGTGTAAAACCCATGAGTGAAGAATTATTAAACAGTCTTTAAATAAAAAATCAAATATAAACACGATGAAAAAAACAACCCTACTACTATCTGGTGCCGCCTTTTTACTGCTCACTTCATGCGGTGGTGGAGAACCTGAAGAAGAACCAATTGACCCGGAAATCCAGGCGATCATGGACGAAATGGAAGCGGCAGAAAACATGGATAAGACGCCCTTCGAAGTTACCTGGGAACAAATGGAATCTGGAGAAGTTAAACCTGGACAGGTCGTTATTTTTGAAGCATACATTAGCCCTTTGAATGATACACGAACTAGCTACGGAAATAGTTCCACAAGCTTTTCAGCGGTTGAGCGAAGAAACAAAGATTCCGGTAAATATGTGCTAGTTTCTATTCCAGTTGGAAAAGGAAAAAATCAGATGGAAAAGTTGCCGGATGAGTACTATCACTCAGATCTTAAAGTCCATACGAATAACGATTCCGTAGCAAGCGTGGGTGAGCGTGTGAGAATTACAGGAGAGTTGGATAGAGGAATTTCTGACCGCGCAATGTCCATTGATTTAATAGAAATAGAAAAACTGGGTGGTTTTGACGATTCAGTAATTGAGGACGCTGTAGAGTTAACAGAAGAATACGTTAAATCAAAAGAAGATGAATTAGAGAAGGGAATTTACGGTTACCTGGATGTGGACCTTACTTTCCGATTTACGTTCGCTATTGGGCAGCAGAATTACTCGCTTGGTTTTGAGGCCAACAATAACTCAGAGATTACTTCCGGATTGTTCCAAATAGGTTACTGGCCAGGAACGATGACTACAGATGATAATGGCAATATCTACCTTTACACGATGGATGGTGATTTTGCACAGAAAGGAGAAAAAGTACGTTTGTACGGATCGCTTTCAAAGAGTTATTCTTCAACAAGTTTCCGTGTAGAAGAAGTGGTGAAACTTTAGAAACAATTGTTTTTTGAAATAATAGTAAAGCGCGGTAAACAACTGCGCTTTACTTTTTTAATTAGTTGACAAACGACTTAATTGAATCATAAATGGGTTGTCGCGGATTTAGATTTTCATCGAGAGCACCCCATGTCTGATTGATAGGCAAGTCGACCAACCCAAGCCAGAAAAAGGCTTCCAGTTGACTCGATTGACTGGCTGCGGCATTAAACACCTCTACTTGATGAGGTTTGTAGGGGTGCCCCCAATCTAAATTCGGTTCTCCAATTTCCAAAATCCAAATGGGCTTATCGTCTCCATATTCATTCATTTTTCCTTCAATAGAGGCAATCGGGGCCGCCATATTATCGTGCTCTCCATATGGGTGATAAGCGATAACATCAAAGGCGTTTATTGCGCCGTAGCTGTACAAATCATCCAGATAGTCAATAGGACCAAGGTGTTCTGTGGAGCTCGAAAATCCGCCCAGAATGATTACAGCACTTGGATCTTCTTCACGAATCGCGCGATGCATGGCTTCAACTAATTCAGCATAAAGAGCACTGTTTACCGGTTGATTTGCGCCATGATAACCCCACCCACAACATGGTAGGTTAGGCTCATTAATCATTTCCCAATAACGAATACCATAGTTACCAAGTCCATTTTCTTGCGCAAACGTACCGCCTGGTTTATAGCGCGCAACGCACGCCTTGGTCATTTGGTAAATCTCCAAACGAAGCTCTTCAGAGGTGTTGATCCAAGTTGGCCAGTAGTTACCAATACTCATGATAACGTTCATGTTTCTGGCAGCCATATGCCCCATGAATTCATCGTATGCTTCAATGTTGTAAGCGTCCTTGCTTGGCTCTATAGTTGGCCAATACATGCCGTTGTAGACCCACTCAAGACCAATATCATCAATCGCAGCTAAAACAGATGGGTGCGATTGTGATTCACCATGAATATGCAAACCAAAAATTCCAGAGTCAATAGGGCCAGTTGTTTGTACACATGATTGAAATGATACATTAGGGTTATTCTGAGGTGTTGTGTCTTCAACGAGTTTATCTTCCTTTTCTTTATCGCAAGAAAAAAGAGAAAAGCAAAGGATTGCACCTAGAACAAAAGTTAAGTGGAATAGTTTCATAGCTTGCTGGTTTATATAAAGTTAACGTAAACAAAGCATGGTTATTTTGCACGTAGAGGTCTTTAAAATATAAGACAAAAAAACCCTCCAAACATTATTTGGAGGGTTTTTAATATTGTTCAGATTATAACTAGCAGTACTCTTTATAGGCCTCTGCTAAGTTATCAGCAATCATTTGAGCTGTTCCCCCTTCAATGTGGTGTCTTTCAAGAAAGTGCACCAACTTTCCATCTTTAAACAATGCGATGGACGGTGAAGATGGAGGGTAAGGCAAGAAGTACTTTCGAGCTTGAGCTGTTGCTTCTCCATCAACGCCGGCAAAAACAGTAGCCAGAGTCGTTGGTTTCTTGTCGTTGTCCAAGGAAAGCTTCACACCTGGGCGCATATTCCCCGCTGCACATCCGCAAACAGAGTTTACAACAAGCAATAAACTTTCGCCGCTATTTTCAATTATTTCATCTACTTCTGATGGAGATACAAGTTGGTTAAACCCTACACTTGTTAGGTCCTCCTTCATTGGCTTGACTAATTCTGGTGGATACATATATTTCTAATTTAGTTTGATATCAATACCACAAAATTAGGATAAAATGTCGCTGAATTGTCATGGAAATGCCATGATTAGCACATTTAGTTCTGCTAAAGAGTTAAAGAAAAAAAGGGGAACTTCTTCAGTTCCCCTTCTCTCCAAATAATTGTAGAAAACTGCTTTAATCCTTTATAATGCGGATCGTGGCAGTTTCCTGTTTTGTATCAAGTGTTACAATGTATGTTCCTGATTGTAAGAAGGAAACATCAACGGAAGAAACTTCTTCAGCGTTTTGGTAAATAACCTTTCCAGATAAATCCATAATCGTTACAGCTCCCAATTGATTCTCAAAGAAGAGAGTGTTTTTAACTGGGTTTGGATAAACATTGAATAGATCCGATGTTTTTTCATCTATTCCAACGTTAGATGTGTTTTGACTCCACTTGGTAAAAAAGACATCCCTAGTTCCGTTGTTTGAAACAATATTAGAAGTTCCAGCGCCAAAATCGAAATCAACGGTTTCAACAAAATTTCCTGTTGTGTATATGGTATCGGAAGCGCCCAATACAATAGAATTACCAAAATCACTGGCAGAAAATCCCGGAACGGGCATTGGTGGAGAGGCGGCACCAAAACTATTTGCCCATTGGAAAACGCCATTATTGTTCAATTTAGACACAAACACGTCTTTATCTCCAAGTGATGTAAGGTTATGTGTTCCTGCTTCCGGGTCAAAATCTACCGTTTCTTCAAAGACGCCTACTGTATAGATATTACCAGCACCGTCTGTTGTTAGTTCATTTCCTCGATCGTCTCCCGTAGATCCGATACCATGTGCCCAATCAAATTCACCGTTGAGATCAAGTCTAACAATAAAAGCGTCTCTGCTTCCCGCCGAAGCGATGTTATTCGTTCCCGTTCCCGGGTCAAAATCAACGGTTCCTTCAAAGTAGCCTGTAGCATAAACACCCAGGTTGTCTACGGCAATTGAAAATCCGGTTTCCGTGGAACCACCACCAATGCTCTTACCCCAAACATAATCTCCGCTTGAGTTAAGTTTAGATATAAAAATATCACCATTTCCAGAATTAGAAAGATACTCCGTACCTGGTCCTGGATCACAATCAATGGCGTTGTTCCAATACTGCCCGGTAGAATATATGTTTCCCGATACATCTATAGCGATACTATTTACGCTAGCATTTGCGTTACTCACCGCAAACTGCTGCACCCAATCATAAATTCCACCGCTGGTTAGTTTTAAAATATATCCATCTGTCATAGAAAGGTTTCCCGTTGAAGTACGATCACCAACCGAAGACCCTGGATCCGGATCAAAACTTACGTTTCCGTTAAAGTTACCTCCTACGTATACGTTTCCTGTTGCGTCTATCGCTAGTGAATATCCTCCAACATTGTTGTTATCAGAATAGAAACTATGCTCCCATGATGTATTACCGCTCGCATCTAATTTTGCTACAAACATTGCTCTTTCTGAACCGTCACTAACGATTTCACCGTAGCCCGTGATATGCGCATTTCCCGAAGCATCAACCGCCATATCCAGCACTAAATCGTCGTAAATATTTCCGTCGCTTTGTACCCAAAGGAAATTTCCGTTAGCATCATATTTTGCTACGAAGAGGTCCATTTCTCCCGTAGAGGTTAAATTCGAAACCCCTACTCCAGGGTCAAAATCTACGGTTTCACTAAATGAACCCGCGATGTAAATATTTCCAGAGGCATCAAGTCTAACAACGTTTCCTCTGTCATCTCCGCTGCCACCAATGCCTTTCGCCCATTCAAAATTCTGACCAAAAGCAATAGTTGATCCCATTGCACAAATGAGTATAAGCTTTTTCATAATTGTTCTCTTTAATTGAATTATTTACGGACGAAGAAACCAGGTCCACTTTTCTTTTTAGGTGTTTAATTGCTGAAAGTGCCGTTCGGGTTGCTGAAATGAAAAAAGACCACCTTTAAAGTGGTCTTAATTACTTTCAAAATCAATGAAAAAATAAGCTTAATACTGCGGGTAACTATTTCAGTATTTTCTCTACAGCTTCGCATTTTGCAGGGTTGTTTTCTGGGACTACACCCACCAAAGAAACACCCTCTACATCTTCACTGCCGGATCCATCGCTTTTATAAGCCCTAAACTCATTGTTAGCTATTACGGCGCGCTGCCACTTACATTTTCCCGAGGTGCTCATAACAATGACAACATTGAGGCGTTCTGCCACATCCCAGTCACCACCGGTACTAATCCATAGGTTTGATTTAGACCATTTTTCACTGGCGATGTAGACGCCAAGAATTTCTTCCTTCCACCCTTCACGCGTAGCACGTTCTTTTACCACTCTCATAGCTTCCTTTTCTACTCCTGCATCGCGCATTTTTCGCACCGGCAGTGGTTTTTGTCCAGCTTTTACATCTTGAAGACATGAGCAGCTCGATGATCGGAGCTTCAGCATGTATTCCGCATATTTCTCTTCAGTTAACTCATCAATAAACGCCTTGTCTTTTGACATTACGAAAGACTTTCTATCAAACGACTGCATTTTTGCTTCGCAGGTATTTAGGTTCGTAGTGGCGTCTTGCTTTTGCATAAAAACTCCTTTCTCAACTGACCAAAGATCTGGAGCGTTGTAGTTGTTTCGAAAACTGTATTCGCCACAAGCATCTATAAGTTTATACTTATTGATGTAGCTGGCCGTGTAGTAATCGATGTATTCTTTTTTGCTGGCATACAGTCTTAACTTTCCGTTCTCAGGCGTATACTGTAGTGCAACTTGCGATATTTTTTTGAACCAACTATTTTCTACTGATGGAGGGAACCAAACATAATACGTTCCTGAGATTCCTTTTTCGTCTTCCGTAACTTCTACGCCAACACCTTTGTCTTTTTTCTTCTTTTTGTTTACGGCGTTTTTCACCTTGTCACCGACTTGTGAGTGGACATTATTTGCTTGAAATGTGAATAGTGCTCCTAAGAAAAGGAGTAAGATCATTTTTGTTTTCATCTGTACTTTTTATTGACAAATGAAAGTAGTAGCGGGTAATTTGCACGGGTTCAGTTTATGAAAGAGTGGTTTCAGTTGCTGAATTAGACATCTAGGGTGATGATAACTCGTGTACCCTGAGGTTTATCATCACTCATAAGATCCTCAATACGAATGAAAATATTTCTAGAAGAGCTTTTATTGACCAAATCTGTCTTTTGATCAATGGCTTCAGTAGCAAATGATACATGTGAGCCACCCTTTTTCATCTGCAAAGAGGCCTTTCTTCCAATGCCGTTGTCTTCAATAGTGCATTGCAAGCGGGTATTGTTTTCTGAAAAACGGATGGTCAGAGCTTTCTTTCCCTGTTGATGCAAAAGGCCGTGCTTAATAGCGTTTTCTACGAAAGGTTGAAGTAACATTACAGGTATGGTTGTTTCGAATGGGTTGATTGTTGGCTCGCAGTGAACGCTATAATTCAAATTTCCATCAAAGCGCAGGTTCTCCAAGCTAAGGTAAATTTCAAGGGTTTCAATTTCCTCGGCAATGGCAATTTCTTCATGTCTGCTTTGTTCAAGGTATTTGCGCATTAAATCGGCAAAATCTGCTAGATATTCGCTGGCAATCTCCCGCTGGTTGGTAATGATAAATTCTTGTATCGTATTTAGCGCGTTAAACATGAAATGGGGATTCATCTGTGATCGGATAGCTGCAATTTTAGATTTATACACCTCCTTTTTTAAGCGTTGTTGTTCTGCTTTCAATACATTTTGACGCTGTAGGTTTTTATACCGATAACGAACGACAACCCCCACAAGAAGTGCAAGACCAATAACGACCAAAAGCACAAACCACCATTTTTGGCTAAAATGCTTATCAATGACAAACGGATAGCGTTTTATTGCTGAGGGTGTTCCATCTTCGTTGATTACACGTATTTGGAACACGTAACTGCCAGGTTCCAGACTCTGAAGAAGCACTTCTGTAACACTTCCTGAAAGGCTAACCCATTCTGCGTCTTCAGAAATACGGTATTCGTAATAGTAATTTTGTTGACTGCGAATAGAGAGTGCGTGAAACGAAAATGTCAGGTTATTTTGGTCATGATCAAACAAGAATTTGTTGGAAGGCAAGACCTGCCCATTCAAGTATACTCCGTCAATGGTAACATTAGGCACAACATCATTGACATAATCATAGGAACATGGAATTCGCTGCACAAATGAACCACCTACAACAAAAAGGCTGTCGTTATGACAAAAAACAGAGGAGATTTTGGTTGGAATAAGCCCATCGGATTCATCGATAACACTAAGCTCATTACTAAGTACATTTAATCGGTATATCTTTTTGTCAGCAACCAGAAATAAGAGGTTTCCATCCTGGGCAATGCGATGAACCTCGCTGGGTAGTTTACGTTGATAAACCAGCTTTCGACCTTCATACTTTAAGAGGTAAGTATTGTTGGTAGCGATCCAAACACTTTTATCAACCCCGGGGTGCATAACTCTGGCAAGAACTGAAGTGCCCTGAAATTGAATAGCTTCAGGAGGAACATCAGCGGTATAATGATACACCCCATCAATATAATGGATATAGAGGTGTTTCCGATTCGGAGACTCAATTACGTCAGTGCTTCGTGTAAAGCGCAAGTATGCAAGATCTCGAACATTTTCGTATGATGTGAGGTCGTGAAAATTGTAGCCGGAAAGTTTCGATACATCCAGCACATTTCGTGTGGTTTGTAATTTAGCATATTGTCCATTGGTTAGGATGAAATGTTCGGCATCCAGATAGTGAATATCCTTGAAGTAAGCGAAACCCTCTTGTGGCTGTAAGGTGTTTTTGTTGATATCAAAACACTGATTGTGATTTGAAAAAAAGAGGGTGTTTACATCGGGTGCGTAGACAAGCTTTTCCGAAGGGGTGAAACCTCCAGAAACCACACTGAAATCAAAATAAGGGTATTTCGATTTACAGAGTTGTCCATCGGTATCTACAAAGTAAAGGGTTTTATCATTGGTAATAATAGAGTTTGAAATGCGACTTTCGGTCAAGGGGGTTTTCTTAATTGCCTCGTTTGGGACAATATAAATCCCTTCGTCCAGAGTTCCGAACCAAAGGTTTCTCTCATGATCAGCGTAAAAGCATGAAGCATTAATAGCTGATATTATAGTGTTAGAGGTATACGGCTTGGTAAGGGTATAGGCTTGAACGCACGTCTTTCGAAGCGCAAGTAATTGGTCGTTGTGCAATTCAAGATTGTTGATATCGTAGGACTGGACTTTCTCTTTGAAAAGAAGCGGATTTTTGCGGGTTATATTAAAAGCGGAAAATAGACTTTTAGTGATAGCAATGTGGTAAATACTGTCGTTGAGTCTAAGAGTCCATAGACTAGACGATGGATAATTAATCTCGCTAGTAGACGATAGATGCTTAATTCGCCTTTGTTTAAGATCGAAAGAAAACTGTTTGATATTGAGTGTGTTTTTTGTAACTCTCGCTTGTACAATGATTCTGAGTTCATGCTCGTCGTCAAGAATACTGCTGATGCACCTTCTTTCTTCTACTTTCCAAATTTGTTCTGTTTGAAGCGTAGATAGGTTGACGGTATACAGCGATTTGTTTTTGTTGAGTATGAAAAACACCTCATTACCAATGGGAAGATAATCGGAGATAAAATTTCCTTCTGATGTCTTCTCAACGATCGTGTGCAGGGAGTCATTTTTCAGAGCAAATAGCTGACCACTAAAGTTGGAGCACCAGACGTTACCATCTTTATCAAACTTAACATTTGTAACATCCTTGGAGTAATTGCCAGGGGCATATTTATGGAAATCTCTTCCATTGAAGTGAACAAGTCCTTGGTTTGTGCCGAACCAAAAATCATTGGCCGAATCCTGATGAATATCATAGATTACAGACACATCAAAATCATAAAGCTTATTGAAGCTATAGTAGCTATATTCTTGAGCGCTCGTTTTGTCAGGAAAAAACAAGAAGAGTAGTAGCGTGATATAAAAAACAAGTCGTTTCAACAGGGCTATAGAGTTGAAATTAGTTTTACAAATTCATCGCGCTTGTCTTTAGAAACTGGCACAACATGCTCATTCTCTAACACGACATAATTTCCATCTTTTTTAACATATTGTTTCAGGTAGTTGATGTTGAAAATGTGTGATCGATGTGGCCGATAAAACCCTGCGCCTGATTCAAGGATATGTTCGAAATACTTGAGCGGCTTTGAAACGACCTTCTTGCCGTCATTGGAAGTGTAGAATTTCGTGTACATCCCATCGGCCTCCATATGAATGATTTCATCCAATGGTAGAAAAAGTATTCCATCACTTATCGGCAGGCCAATTTTATTGAACGTTTTCGTTTTTAGCGATTCGCGAAGCTCTTCCAGCCGTAGATTAATAGTTGCTTTATTGAAGTCCGAATGCACCTTTTTTGCCACTTCGACAACGCGTTTCGGGCGCAGTGGCTTCAAGATATAATCAATAGCGTTCATTTCAAATGCTTGAAGGGCGTATTGACTGTAGGCTGTGGTAAAGACAATTTCGAAGTCAATTTCATTTTTCTTGAAATAATCGAAAATTTTGATTCCCTGTTCATTGGGCATTTCAATATCGAGAAAAACCAATTGAGGCCCCCTTTGTTGAATTTGTTCAACGCCCTGTTTTAAGTCGACCGCCTCATAAATGTTGCTAATAAAATCACAGCTTTCCTCTAAAATATTTCTTAGAAGACTTCTCGCCTTAGGTTCATCATCAATTATAAGGGCTGTCATGATTGGGTTTATATCGTTTTGCGTTGCTATACTATCTAAAAATAACAAGCTTTGGGCATTCTGGACTTCCGGGTGGGCACTTACAGTTTGTGAAAGCCTATTCTTGATTGCTAAATAAAACTAGATCGTAGTGTTGAACCGTTGAATGTTTACTTCTTCACTCAATGGTTTATTATCAATCAAATAATCCGCAAACTCTTTGGACAGAAGGGGTGCGAGAAGATAACCCTTGGTTCCCAAACCATTAAAAACATGATAGTTGGCATGGCTCTGATGCGTACCAATAAGTGGTCGCCTGTCTATTACCGTTGGTCGTATACCCGCAGCTTGATCAATTACTTCTATCGGAGCGTCCGTTAAATGAGCTGCTTTTTCCAAAATAGTGGCTCTACCCAATTCGGTGGTGTGCAGGGTAGAAGTATGCCATTCATATGTTGAGCCAACCTTGAAAGACTGATTTCCCAATGGAAGAATAAAGCACTTTCTATTTACCGATTCATCCTCAGGAATGCCAGCTGAATGAATCGTAAGTGTTTCTCCCTTCGTTTGGTGGAGTGGTAACGATCCGAACCATGGGTTTTCTTTGCCAAGGTAGCCTTCGCAAAACACAATATCATCGTAGTGCGCTCTATTGTACGTTGTGCCTTTTAATTGAGTGTAATCAAATTGACCATTGATAACTGCACCGTTTTGCTCTACCCATGATTTCATAGCATTTAAAAAAGCTTCGGTATCCACATATGCGCCATTTTTTATTCGACCAGAACCAAAGTTGTTAATGGCTCTATCGTATTGATCGTCTTCAGACGTAACCACATGCATGTATTCTGAAAAATCATCGCGCGATTGTTTTTTCAACCAAAGTTCGCGCTCGTGTTCACTTGAGAACATTCTTCGGATAACAATAGGATGAAAAAAAGACGTACCTGTCTTCTCTTCCATTTGAACATAAAAGAACTGTAAAAATGGAACGAATTCATCTACTCGCCAGCCTTTTGTCATTCTGCGAAATACAAGAGGGTTTATCATACCCGCTGCAATGCGAGAGCTATAATTCACGTTGTTATCAACCAGTGTAACGTTTGCCCCCTTTTCAATGAGTTGAGAAGCAACACACAGTCCAGACAGTCCTGCACCAACAATAAGAATACGTCTTGAATGCATTTTGGCAAAAATAGCACATCTACAACGGATACAGTGATATTACGAAGCTTTTTAACAGTGCTATGCGATGGCCAGTGTGACAACACTAATTGAAAGCTTGGGGTTCTTTTTTAGCATAGCATGTACAAGCGATTCGATTGTAGAGCCTGTAGTGATCACATCGTCGACTAAAACCACATGATTATACTTTAGCAAGGTGTTTTTAGCCTTAAAAATACTGTCAACATTATCCCAGCGTTGAAATCGTGACTTCTTAGTTTGAGAGCTGGAATGGCGAATACGTGTCACAGAATTTGTGTCAAGTTGACTATTTAGTTGCTGGCAAATTCCTTTCGCTAAAGCCTCACTTTGATTGTAACCGCGGATAAACTCTTTTTTAGGGTGCAAAGGAACCGGAATGTAGGCGTCAACATTATGAAATTCAGGAATTTGTTGAAGATTCTTGCCAATTTCACCACCAAAATACTGACCAATTTGATCATTGTTTTTATACTTCAATGTAAAGAGTATGTGCTGTGTTGTTTTGTGTTTTTCAAAGAATAAATGAGCGTATGTTTTCTTAATGTTAACTCTTCCCCAAAAAAGTTGGTCCATCGAGGTGGCTTCCTTGTATAAATGAAAATTGGTAGGTGATAAGTTCATTGAACAGAAAGAACAGATAAATCGCTCGTTTTTGGTGAGTTCTTTTTCGCATGCAACACATGTGTTGGGGAAAACCAAGTGAGATAAATCACTAATTACGGATGATGATTTTAGACGCTGATATAGTTGCATTTCGCTTGTTGGTTAGGTTTGCGATTGGGTAACCCTGGCTATCCACAATTCACTGTTCAAAATAACAAAAAGAAGAAAGCCATACAAGAACAAAAGGACTGTAAATTTATAGAACCCGATATTAAATCCTTGACGGTAAAGGCTGTAGGACGAATACGGGAAAATTATCGACAAAGTTGGAGATTGAGACTGTGAATATCTTTATTCAGGATGTTGAAAAAGTTTCCAATGACTGTCACTAAAGGGATTCAGGTTTTGAATGTTAATAACGTTACCAAATTGTGAATTTCTTTAATTGGTAGAAGAGAGATTTTTGACAATTTTTGTATGCCTCTAGTAGGGAAATCACCCGCAAACTGCGCATTCGATTTTAATATAGAGGAAACATAAACTTTACGGGTAAAAAAAACGAAAAACAGCCGTTTTTCGTAAGGGAATATATACGTTAAAAATTAAAGGTAATGGCACAATTAGAACCAATTTTGGAAGAAAATAAGAACAGATTTGTTCTTTTTCCTATTCAGCATGACGACATCTGGGCGTTTTATAAAAAAGCGGAAGCGAGCTTCTGGACAGCAGAAGAAATAGATCTTGCTCCAGACCTTATTGATTGGGAGTCAAAATTGAATGATGATGAGCGCCACTTTGTAAAGCATGTCTTGGCATTTTTTGCAGCTTCAGATGGTATTGTAAATGAAAATCTTGCTGAAAACTTCTTGTCAGAGGTACAGTATACTGAAGCAAAGTTTTTCTATGGGTTTCAGATAGCGATTGAGAATATTCACTCTGAAACATATTCACTCTTGATTGATACTTACATCAAGGATACGGAAGAAAAGAACTATTTGTTCAATGCAATTGAGACATTAGACTGCGTGCGCAAAAAAGCTGATTGGGCATTGAGATGGATTGAAGAGGGGTCATTTGCTGAACGTTTAGTTGCTTTTGCAGCCGTTGAAGGAATTTTCTTCTCAGGATCTTTCTGTTCAATTTTCTGGTTGAAGAAGAGAGGATTAATGCCGGGTCTTTCTTTCTCGAATGAGTTGATCTCTCGTGACGAAGGCTTACACTGTGACTTTGCGTGTTTATTGTACAACAATCACGTAGTAAATAAAATGCCAAAAGAAGCTGTAACGAAAATAATTACTGACGCTGTAGAAATAGAGAAAGAATTTATTCTAGATGCGCTTCCAGTGAAATTGATTGGAATGAACAGCGACTTGATGGCACAATATATTGAGTTCGTAGCCGATCGATTGTTGATGGAACTAGGATGTGATAAGGTCTATGATGTAACCAATCCATTCGACTTTATGGAAATGATTTCCATTCAAGGAAAAACAAACTTCTTTGAGAAGCGTGTTGGTGAATACCAGAAAGCAGGTGTTTTGAATAATGATGCAGATCAGACATTCAGCCTAGATGAAGATTTTTAACCAATAAGAGAAGATACTACTAAAAACCAAAATAAATACTAAGCGCCCATGTATGTTGTAAAAAGAGATGGAAGAAAAGAGGCTGTGAAGTTCGATAAGATCACAGCGCGCATTGTTAAGATGTGTTACGGACTGGACCCATTGGTTTCGCCAGAAGCGGTAGCCATGAAGGTCATTGAAGGATTGTTTGATGGAGTAACAACAACACAGTTAGACAACTTAGCTGCAGAAGTGGCTGCGGCAAAAACAATTGATCACCCGGATTATGCTTTGTTAGCTTCACGTATTGCTGTATCTAACCTGCATAAGGAGACGAAAAAAACATTTTCTGATGTAATGACAGATATGTACAATTACATCGACCCAAAAACGGGAGAAAATGCTGCATTGATTGCTGATGATGTATATCAGGTAATCATGGAAAACAAAGACCGTTTAGACTCAAGCATTATTTACGACAGAGATTTCAGATACGATTATTTTGGTTTTAAAACATTGACGCGCTCGTACCTTCTGAAATTGAATGGCGTAATCGCAGAACGTCCTCAACAAATGTTGATGCGTGTATCTGTAGGGATTCACAAAACGGACATCGAATCAGCGATTAAAACGTACAACTTGATGTCGGAAGGTTGGTTTACACATGCAACACCAACATTGTTTAACTCAGGAACTCCTAAGCCACAGATGTCTTCTTGTTTCTTGTTAACAATGAAAGAAGATAGTATTGAAGGAATTTATGACACATTGAAATCATGTGCGCAGATTTCTCAATCAGCAGGGGGTATCGGACTTTCTATTCACGACATTCGTGCAACGGGTTCTTATATCAAAGGAACAAATGGAACATCAAATGGAATTGTTCCGATGTTGCGTGTATTTAACGACACAGCACGTTATGTAGATCAGGGAGGAGGAAAGCGTAAAGGATCTTTCGCAATGTACATGGAGCCATGGCATGCTGACGTATTCGATTTCCTTGACTTGAAGAAAAACCACGGTAAGGAAGAGCAACGTGCACGTGACCTATTCTACGCATTGTGGATTCCAGACTTGTTCATGCAACGTGTGAAAGAAAATGGAGACTGGACATTGATGTGTCCGCACGAGTGCCCAGGACTTTCTGATACGCACAGTGCTGAGTTTGAAGCATTGTACACAAAGTACGAAGCAGAAGGAAAAGGAAGAAAAACAATCAAGGCGCAAGACTTGTGGTTTAAAATCCTGGAATCACAAATCGAGACAGGAACACCTTACATGTTGTATAAAGATGCCGCAAATGCGAAGTCGAATCAACAAAATCTTGGTACAATCAAGTCTTCTAACTTGTGTACAGAGATCATAGAGTATACAGCTCCTGATGAGGTAGCAGTTTGTAACCTTGCTTCTTTGGCATTGCCAAAATTTGTGACGGAAGAAGGAACTTTCGACCATGATAAATTGTTTGAAGTAACGTATCAGGCGACATTGAACCTTAATAAGATCATTGATGGAAACTACTATCCAGTAGAAGAGGCGCGTAACTCAAACTTACGTCACCGTCCAATTGGTTTGGGTGTTCAGGGGTTAGCTGATGCCTTCATCATGATGGGCTTCCCGTTTGAGTCAGAAGAAGCACGTGCGTTGAACCGTGAGGTGTTTGAAACAATCTATTATGCTTCAATGACAGCATCGAAAGATTTAGCGAAGGAGGAAGGACCATACGAAACATTTGAAGGTTCTCCGGTTTCAAAGGGACAGTTCCAATTCGATATGTGGGATGTTACACCAACCAACCGTTGGGAGTGGGATATCTTAAAAGAAGAAGTAAAAGAGCATGGTGTGCGTAACTCATTGTTGCTAGCGCCAATGCCAACAGCTTCTACAGCTCAAATTCTTGGAAATAACGAATGCTTTGAGCCATATACTTCTAATATTTATACACGTCGTGTATTGTCAGGTGAGTTCATCATTGTGAATAAGCACTTATTGAAAGACTTGGTAAAAGAAGGATTGTGGAATAAAGACATGCGTCAGAAGATCATGGTAGCGAATGGATCTATTCAGAACATTCAGGAAGTTCCACAGCGTTTGAAAGACTTGTACAAAACAGCCTGGGAGATTTCACAAAAAGCAATCATTGATCAAGCTGCTGACCGTGGAGCATACATCTGTCAATCACAGTCATTGAACATCTTCATGGAGAATGCAAACTTCGGTAAGTTGACTTCAATGCACTTCTACGGATGGGAGAAAGGGTTGAAAACAGGAATGTACTACCTAAGAACAAAAGCAGCAACGGATGCAATTAAGTTTACAATTGATAAAGCTGCTGTTGCAGAGCCAACAGTTACAGCGAAGTCAATTGAAGAAGCACAGGCAGAAATGGCGTGCTCTCTGGATGATCCAGACAATTGCGAAGCTTGCGGAAGCTAAATAATACTTAACACGTACAAAAGTGCGAGTTAAACCTTCTTGTTTTGATTAATAATTGTGCCGTAATAATTAATCACAAGAATGAAAATCCTCACCTAAATGGTGGGGATTTTTTGGTTTAAAATCATTGAGCCTCTTCCTCTAAGCCAAACAGCTCAACGTTATCTATCTTAAGTTCCTTTTTGACGAAGGCATTCCAGCGTTTTAGACTTTCTAGTTCAGTGCCTCGCTGGACTTCTTTAAAATAGATCTCGCTCATTTTCTCTGCATCTGCTTTTACCGCTTCATATACCATGTGCATGCAATCAACATCCTGACCGCACTCCGCCAAAAGCGCTTCTAGTTTTCGACGCTTTATCTCCATCAAGTCAAAATAGATGTTGATGAATACATGACCTGCGGTTGTTTCCCGAAACTTGTAAAAACTAAGATAAGGGTCGAAAATCGTACGTGTCGTGACCTCTATGGAATTGCACAAATCATTGATGTCCATGAATAACTGAACTTCTAAATTATACCTACGTGATGCTATACTTGTATTTCTTGCATTATACTGGCTACTGTCTTCAGGAGCGACTCGCACAAAAATTCGATTTCCCTTCCATGTTACATAGGGGTGCTCAAAGAAGTTCGTGGTCTGTACAACGGAGTCTGACTGAAACAATTCATAGGCCTTTATTGTCGCGACTTCATTGATAAAATGCGCTCTTTCGGTACTCTGACTTTCCACCCTAAATTCATCCGTGCACTCCCAAAATCGGTCGTTGTATGGAAGCATTTGCATACGCCTGTAGTCAGCGTTAGACGTCTTAGAAAACGTAAAATAGGGAAGCATAAACGGTTCGCTGTAGTTGTAGGCATAAAGTACAGCCCGTGTCGAAATACGCAGGCTCGAATCTTCAACCGACCAGTAGGTCAGATCATAATCGAAGTCAATCGATTTTACCCGCATTTCACCATCATTTTCCTCAAAACTCTTCGTGATCTCCAGATCCACCTTCGTCAGGTTGTGCATGGGCCAAATAGGTCGAAAAGGATAAACACTGGTGTTTTCAACCGACTGTTTGATCTTAAGAATATTATTGGTTAGCGAGTCAATCCAGACAGCACCTTTAAACGAGCTTCTTGAGTCACTCTTCGGTAGAAAATTGATCACGTAGACAGTTTGCTGTTGTTCGTCGCGGTACTTGGACCGTAGCGTTAGTTCATAGTTTTTATACAACTTGCGGCGACTCAACTCCATTGGACTCATGGGAAAATACTCATTAGAACGCATGAGTTTTTGCATATACATGGCACGCGAAGTTTCGGTAGAAGCGAAAATCCGCTTTCCAATAGGAGCCAGCGCAAACCGACCACTTTTCATTTCTAACTCAGTAACATCGTAACCCCGATAGACACCGTTATAGTAACCCTGAAAAACCTCCAATTGATCCTTACCGCAGAAGGTTTCAAGTTCAAAGTAGGTTTTCGCAGTATCCAGTTTCAGTGAATTCGTCTTTCTCGTATTTGAAACAAGCGTATAGAGAATGGCATCATCTGCCAGAACCGTGGCTTCATCAATTAGTTGTGCCTGACGCTGGAGTTGAATGATCTTCGACGTTTCTGAGCTGTCGGCGGCGAAGGTGAAGCGCTCGAACCCGATGTAGTAGCATGTAATTGAGTCACCATGAAATACATTGCTCAGCGATGCCTTACCGGAAAAATCGGTGATAGTTCCCTTATTGTCTCGTAGTTTGTGCACTGAAACGTATGGCATCGGTTGCTGATTCAATGCTTCATTAACTTTCAGGTGAACGGTAAAAGAACCATGAAGATGGTCATTTTGACAATTAGCGTGTATAGACAACAGAGCAAACAAAAGGGTGCAATGATACTTTAGCCAACAGTACATATGAAAGTCAATATATGTCGACAATATAAGAAAAGAGAATCACGCTAACCGTAACACTCATGAAGCCAAGAACCAAAAGGCCTTAGCTGATGACTTTAATCTGGTGGAACTTAATTCCCAGCGTTCGCTCATAGTTGCGCAGCACTTTAACCTCTGATGTATTGACAAAGCACATGGAAATACCATCTTTGCCTGCGCGTGCTGTTCG
The DNA here is from genome assembly GCA_002427735.1 of Flavobacteriales bacterium UBA6051. Classification (GTDB taxonomy): domain Bacteria; phylum Bacteroidota; class Bacteroidia; order Flavobacteriales_D; family Crocinitomicaceae; genus UBA4466. The sequence continues at coordinate 210,417 of DIYP01000017.1, read as the reverse complement.
GCCGCTTCGATGGGTATAGTATTCGTCGCTTTCAGGAAGTTGATAGTGCGCGACGAATGACAAGCCGGCAACATCTATTCCACGTGCGGCCACATCCGTAGCAACAAGTACTTGAAGTTCCTTTTTCTTGAATGCGCGCATGACTTTATCCCTTTCCTTTTGTAATAAGTCGCCATGAATCGCATCAGTAGAAATGTTTTTGGCAATAAGCTGCTTTGCCAGCTTTTGTGTTGCAGCCTTTGTTTTACAAAAGATCACTCCTCTATTACCTTGCTCGGATTTTAAAAACTGCTGAAGCGCATAGAGCTTTTGGTTGTCTTCACAAATCAAATAATGATGGGAAATCTTTCGGTTGACAATATTGTCTCTGTTCACCTCAATTCGCTCAGCATCATCGTCCAAGTGTTCGGCAACAATATCAAGAATACCTTTCGGCATAGTCGCAGAGAACAACCATTTATTCTCAACGTTTTTTAAGCGCTGTAGTATTTCATCCAATTCTTTTTTGAAACCCATGCTCAGCATTTCGTCAGCTTCATCGAGAATGACCGTTTTAACGGCGTCCAGGTTGACAGCTTTTCGCTTTAGCAGATCAATCAAGCGACCTGGGGTAGCAACAACAATTTGCGTTGGACGTTTGAGTGATGCAATTTGCCGATCTATTTTTTCTCCACCGTAAACAGCTTCCGTAAAAACTCTGTCGTAATATTTGGTAAACTTAAACAGCTGTTTGGCAACCTGCTGCCCCAGCTCTCGTGTAGGGCATAAAATAAGACCCTGCACAGAATTAGATGTAGCATCCATTTTTTCGAGAAGAGGCAAACCATAGGCAGCAGTCTTTCCCGTTCCTGTTTGAGCCTGTGCGACAATATCGGTTGAGCGTGAAAGCAAAATTGGAATGACTTTCTGTTGAATATCTGTCGGAGTTATAATGTGTAATTCGTCCAGGCCTTTTACAAGGCCAGCGCTTATACCCAGATCTTTAAATGTCTTCAAAGGTTTGAATTTTGATGTAAAGATAGCCTTGTTTCGAAATCAAACAGTTGAAATCAGCGATGAGTGTTTGGTATATGAAGCGTATCTTTGAAGAAAATTAGAACAATGCTTGGATTAAAATTGCCTACCGACCCGCGCTGGGTAAACCTTGTGGAAGAAAATATCCCTGAAATTCTCACGGATCATGCTTGGTGTGAACAGAAGGCGGCATCCAATGCTATTTCTTTGGTCGTAAATAATCCAGATAAACAAGAGTTTGTTACTGAAATGCTGGCATTGGCGAAGGAAGAATTGGAGCATTTTGAGCGTGTTCATCAAATCATTGTTGAGCGAGGGTATACGCTAGGAAGAGAGAGAAAGGACAGTTATGTGAATGAACTGTTTAAGTTTATTCGAAAAGGAGATCAGGATTATGCGTTGATTGATCGACTTTTATTTGCTGCAATGATAGAGGCGCGCAGTTGTGAGCGTTTCAGAGTCTTATCACAAAATATAAAAGATGAGGAGTTGGCTGAGTTTTATCATGAATTAATGGTAAGTGAAGCAGGCCATTACACCTTATTTTTAAAGTATGCCAGAAAGTTTACCAAAAAGGTTGACGTTGATCAGCGTTGGAAAGAATGGCTCGAATTTGAAGCTAAAGTGATTCAGAACTACGGAAAAGAAGAAACCGTTCACGGTTAGCCATCAATCTTTTTGAACTAGACTATAAAAAACGTAAACGCTTTGATCTTGTGGGTCAGGAGACGAAAGGTTACTCTCCTTGTCTTGGCGCATTTCGAGAAACTTGTTTTTTGATTCCAGGATTCTAAACACATTCATGATTTCACCTTCTGAGTGCGTGGAGGATATTGTTGAGGTCCCTCCGAAAGGAGTAGTTGTAGTCGCATCTAACTTCGTAACCGAAAAAAGCACGCGCTCATTTTTGTCAAAATTATCCCCGTTTTTCTTTAAAAAGCTCCATGTCCCTGAGGTAGTTTCAACTGTTCGTGTTTCCTGGCCACCCTCAAAGTAAGAGAAATCAAGAGTTCTTTTCCACTCGCCGTTTTTATTGATGCTGAACTCGGCGTTATTCATAGTTGTAGAGAATTCGGTATCGGTACCGAAAGAAACCTTAGATCCAAAGACGTAGTTCAGCCCATAGTAAGCATTGTAGTGGTGGATAGTGTCGCCATTTTTGATGCTGTAAAACTTACGATCATAGGCAGTAATTTCCCAATCACCGGTGAATTTAGACTTGGTTGTTTTTCCACAACTTGTAAATACTAAAACAATTAAAAGAGCGAAAAAAAGAAAGCTTAGTGATTTCATGCTTGTTTGATAATTTTATGCGCACTAAGAACGCACATACTTCAAGTATATTGCATGAAAAATGATACCCGTCAGATGAGCTATTCTGATTTCAATTCTTTTGCCACAACCTCTAGCTCAGAAAAGAAATCGTTGCCAAACGCTCGAATAATTGGTTCTTTTAAAAACCGAAAAACCGGAACATTTAGTTTATCCCCGCAGTCACAAGCTGGAGCGCAAATAGACCACTGATCGTAATTAAGCGCCTTAAATTCGTTGAATTGTTTCACTCGAATGGGGTATAAATGGCATGAGATTGGTTTTTTGAAATCTGTTTTTCCTTCTTTATGAGCCTGTTCAATGGAACATTTTGTGATGCCATTTTCATCAAAGAATACGAAAGCACATTCCGCTCCATTTACAAGAGTGGTGACGGGCTCATTGTCCTGATCCATATAAAATACACCTTGCTCTTCCACTGCTTCAAGACCTTCCTTGCGCATATATGGTCTAATTGCTTCAAGGTCATCCTTGAGAATGGAAACCTCTTCCGATGTTAGAGGCGCACCAGCGTCGCCTTCCACACAGCAAGCACCTTTACAGGCATTCAGGTCACAGACGAACTTTCGATCCAAAACCTGTGTTGAAACGATCTTATCTCCAATTTCTACCAGCATGTGGCAAATGTCGAAAAAAGAAAGGAAATAACGCACACGAATTTCTAGCATGCTTTTTGTCATGTAGTGAGCAGAATAAAGAAACCATGAAAAAGACCTTACTACTGTTTACCTTCTTAGCGCTGTGCAGTTGCGCTTTTGCTGAGCGCTATTCAATAACAGTTCAATTAACGGATGGCTATGATGGCTCACCCGCTACCAACGTCTCAGTTAGAGTATTTAAAGGTTGGAAACTGCTCGGGATTCAACGAACAAACGAGCAGGGGGAGGCTGAGTTCAAAGAAATCTGGCCGAAGAATGTGAGCATTCTCATTGGGAATGGGAGTCAATACCTTCCACTAGACACCATCAAGTGGTTTACAAAACACAAGACCGATCAGTTAATTAAGAGAACGTTGGTTCCTTCATTCGGGCGAGAGAAAAGTATCCTGTTGCAGGAAGACAGTATTTATGGCTCGGACAAAATTCCTCTCAATGATCAGTTTTCGCGGGTCTATCGAGAAAAAGAGTTAAGTTATCCCGGCGGTGTTCGGGCTGCTCACGACTACATCCGCAAACACATAGATTATCCAGAAGACAGTTATGATAAAGGGGTTGGCGGTGAGACGTACGTTCATTTTGTTGTAGAACCCGATGGTAAGATCAGCCATATTCGATTTGATCGAAGCATCTCGCCGGATATTGACGCCGAAATTAGAAGGGTACTGCGGTCAATGCCTAAATGGAAGCCCGCTAAGGTCAATGGAAAACCAATCAGGGCACGTTGTGGGCTACCTTTTGTCTTCGAGGTCTTTGATTAGTTCAGGTAGGGACAATTTGTATGCATTAAAAAGAAATCACTATATTTGCATCGTACAAAACATATGATACACACGAATGAGGGGACGAAAGTCCCCTCTTTTTATCGCCAATGATTAGCAAAAAGAGAGTTTTAGAATTAATTGATGAACGCATCGCAGAGCTGGATAACGGACTTTTCGTAGTGGAACTGTCAATTTCTTCAGCTAATGTTATCAAGGTAGAGCTGGACAAGTACGAAGGAAATGTATCAGTGGATGACTGTATAAGAGTTTCGCGAAATGTTGAACATAACCTTGATCGTGAAAAAGAAGATTTTGAGATCAATGTTTCTTCGGCAGGACTTGATAAAGGGTTGCGTGTTTTTCCACAATACCGAAAAAACATTGGACGTGATGTAAAAGTCAAATTACACGAAGGTGGAAAGCTGGAAGGTAAATTGATTGATGCTACTGAAGAACAAATTGTTGTTCAGACATCTCGAAAAGAGCGCATCGAAGGGCGAAAGAAAAAGGAAACCATCATTGAAGACCATGTGTTAACGATGGACAAAATAAAGGAAACAAAAATTGTTATTTCATTTAAGTAATTGACTATGGATAGTTTAGAATTAGTTGACTCGTTTTCGGAGTTTAAAGAACTTAAGAACATCGATAAGCAAACGATGCAGCACGTTTTAGAAGACGTGTTTCGTGCAATGCTGAAAAAGAAGTTCAATACGGACGAGCACATTGACGTGATTGTAAATATCGACAAAGGAGACGTTCAGATTTTCTTGAATAAAGAAATCGTAGACGATGGAGAGGTAGAAGATCAAAACACAGAAATGGCACTTTCAGACGCTCGAAAAATTGAAGAAGATTTTGAGATTGGCGAGGAAGTGACAGAAGAATTCCGCTTTGCAGATTTCGGTCGTAGAAACGTACTATCGTTGCGACAGAATCTTATTTCGCGCATCATGGAGTTGGAGAAGGATCACTTATACAAGTTATACAAGGAGCGTATTGGAGATATCGTTACAGGTGAGGTTTACCAGGTTTGGAAGAAAGAAATCATGGTATTGGATGATGAAGGAAATGAGTTGATCCTTCCAAAGTCTGAGCAAATCCCGTCGGATTACTTTAAGAAAGGAGAGTCGATTCGTGCGGTTGTTGCGAAGGTAGATATGCGTAACAGCACACCGGTTATTATTCTATCAAGAACAGCACCTGAGTTCTTGGAGCGTCTGTTTGAATTAGAAGTTCCAGAAGTGTTTGATGGATTGATTACGATCAAACGAATCGTTCGTGAGCCAGGAGAGAGAGCCAAGGTAGCAGTTGAGTCATATGATGATCGCGTAGATCCTGTAGGTGCCTGTGTAGGGATGAAAGGTTCGCGTATTCATGGAATTGTTCGTGAGTTAAGAAATGAGAACATTGACGTTATCAACTATACAAACAACCCACAATTGTTCATTCAAAGAGCGCTGTCGCCAGCGAAGATCACCTCTATCGAAATCGACGAGGAAGATGCTCGCGCGAAAGTATACCTCAAGCCTGATCAGGTTTCTTTGGCCATTGGTCGAGGAGGTCACAATATTAAGCTTGGAGGTAGATTAACGGGCTACGAGTTAGACGTTTACCGTGAAGGTGAAGTAGATATTGAAGATGTTGATTTGGAAGAATTTGCAGATGAAATTGATAGCTGGATTCTCGATGAGTTAAAGGCCATCGGATGTGATACTGCAAAATCGGTGTTGGATATCAGTGTAGAAGACCTCGTTAAACGAACAGATTTAGAAGAGGAAACCATCGAGGAAGTCTTTAAAATTCTAAAGGCGGAGTTCGAGTAAATCGGTAACAAAACAGTATATTAGACACCGAAATTAGGCCTTTTCAGCAACGAAAAGTAAAATTTAAAAGTAAATAAGGACGCATAGTTTTATGGCCAGACCAATTAGATTAGGAAAAGCAGCAGGAGAATTAAATGTGGGTATGTCTACCCTCGTTGAATTTCTTGAAAGCAAGGATGTAGCAATCGATGCCAGCCCGAATACCAAGCTGACACCGGAACAGTATGATATGCTGCGCACTGAGTTTGCTGCTGATCAGGACTTAAAAGAGCAGTCGAAGAAGACTTCTGTGACGCAGGAAAAGCGCGAAACAATTTCTTTGAGAGACAAGAAAGAAGACGTGGAAGTAAAACCTGCTCCAGAACCAACACCGGAGCCTGCACCAGCGGCTGAAGAGGAAAAGGCAACTCCACCGGAAGAAGATGACACTACTGGTGTCAAAGTGCAGGTAGTTGGAAAGATTGATCTGGATTCAATCAATACCAAAACACGTCCAGACAAAAAAGCGAAGGAAGAGGAGAGCGCTCCAGAGAAAGAGGAGGAGAAAAAGGTTGAGGCGAAGGAAGAACCAAAAGAGGAAAGCGCCCCAAAGGAAAAGGCAGAAGAGCCTAAAAAAGAAGAAACAGAAACGATACGTGTTGAGCGAAAGAAGCTCTCCGGACCGAACGTTGTCGGAAAGATTGAACTGCCGGTTGAAAAGGAAAGAACGTCTAGCGCAGGCGAACGCAGAAAGCGCAAGCGTGTGCGTAAAGTTGATGTTTCGAAGCAGCAAAATCAACAAAAAGGAAAGAAGAAAGGAGCAAAGCCAGATAAGCCTGAAATTACGGAGGAGGATATCCAAAAGGAAATTAAGGAAACACTTGCTCGTCTTTCGAATAAAGGAGGAAAATCTAAAGCTTCCAAAAATCGTCGTGCAAAACGTGAGACCGTAGCACAACGCCGTGAAGCAGAGGAAATCCAAGCGGCGTTCGAAGAGAAAATATTGAAACTGACAGAGTTTGTGTCTGTGTCCGAGTTAGCATCTATGATGGATGTGAGCTCTACTGACGTTATTTCGGCATGTATGTCACTCGGTATTTTTGCTTCGATTAATCAGCGTTTGGATGCTGAGACAATTCAGATTATTGCAGAAGAGTTCGGATATGAAGCTGAATTTGTAAGCGCTGAAGTACAAGAGGCGATTCCCGATATTGTTGACTCTGAAGAAGACCTTATTGCACGTCCACCAATCATTACGGTGATGGGACACGTTGATCACGGTAAGACATCCTTGTTGGATAGAATCCGAGATGCAGACGTTGTACAAGGGGAAGCCGGAGGGATTACCCAGCACATTGGAGCCTACAGCGTTACGTTGCAAGATGGCCGTAAAATGACCTTCTTGGATACACCGGGTCACGAAGCCTTTACAGCGATGCGTGCACGTGGTGCTCAGGTAACGGATGTTGCGGTGATTATTATCGCAGCGGATGATGATGTGATGCCTCAAACAAAAGAGGCAATATCGCATGCACAAGCCGCGGAAGTACCAATGGTCTTTGCAATTAATAAAATCGATACTCCAGGTGCAAACCCCGATAAAATTAAGGAGCAGCTTTCAACAATGAATATTCTTGTTGAGGACTGGGGAGGGAAGTACCAATGTCAAGAGATTTCTGCAAAGAAAAACTTGAATATTGATGAGCTTCTCGAGAAGATTTTGCTTGAAGCCGAATTACTTGAATTAAAAGCGAACCCTGATAGATTAGCAAATGGAACGGTGATTGAATCATCGCTGGATGTTGGTAAGGGATACGTGACAAATATGCTTGTTGAAACAGGTACTCTCAAGATCGGAGATTTTATTCTTGTTGGAAAGCACTCAGGGAAAATTAAGGCAATGCACGATGAGCATGGAGTTAATTTAACAGAGGTTGGGCCTTCTCGTCCGGTCTCGGTACTCGGAATTAACGGTGCGCCTTCTGCAGGAGACAAATTCCACGTGATGGAAGATGAGCGTGAAGCGAAGTCTATTGCTTCAAAAAGAGAGCAATTGTACCGTGAGCAAGGACTTAGAACGAATAAACATATTACACTTGACGAGATTGGACGTCGTCTGGCAATTGGAGACTTTAAAGAGTTGAACTTGATTGTTAAAGGAGACGTTGATGGATCAATTGAGGCACTTTCAGATTCCTTGTTGAGACTCTCTACCGAAGAAATTCAAGTGAATATTGTACATAAAGGAGTGGGAGCGATTTCAGAAGCTGACGTCAACTTAGCGTCTGCATCAGATGCTATTATTCTCGGCTTCCAGGTGCGACCTTCTCAAGGTGCGCGTAGATTGGCAGAGGCCGAACAGATTGATATCCGCTTGTACTCAGTTATCTATAAAGCTATTGATGAGATAAAAGCAGCCATGGAAGGAATGCTTTCTCCTGACATTGAAGAGAAAATTATTGGTTCAGCAGAAATTCGCGAGACGTTCAATATTTCGAAGGTTGGTACGATTGCCGGATGTTTTGTTACAGAAGGTATGATCAAGCGCTCTTCTATGGTAAGAATTATCCGTGATGGGATTGTTGTTCACACAGGAACGCTTGGCTCATTGAAGCGCTTCAAGGATGACGTGAAAGAAGTGAAGAACAACTATGAATGTGGTTTGAATATTGAGAAATACAACGACATCAAAGTAGGTGATATTATTGAAGCCTACGAAGAGGTCGAAGTTGCAAGAAAGTTGTAATTGTAAAACAATGTAAATAAGAGCCGGTCAATGTTGATCGGCTTTTTTTGTGCTGTGAGAAACCCTATCTTGCAGGAGCATCAAACAAAATGAAGTATCTATTTCTCCTAGTTCTTTTCGCACTTTCTTTGTTTCAGAGTTGTGCAGTTGAGAAGCGTCGTTACATGTCTGGCTGGCATATTTCAACCAAGAAGATAAAACGTAGTCATACACCCAAAAGAGATATAGAAAATCATCCCGATCAGGAAGTCACATTTCATGCAGCAGAGAATAATCAGTTGGACGTGCTGAATTTCATGCTAGTAGAAGAGCATTCAAGCACAGATATCGGACACAGCGAGAGTACTTTGATAGATGCTAGAGAAATCCAAACAGTAATTGTGGAGTCGGAAAAAACTGACAATGCAGTGCAGGAAATAGGCCATGAAACATTCGCAAATAGTGTGAAGCGCGAGAAAACAAGCAGTTTTTTTCGGAAAACTAAAACCAACATGAAGCGTCGCCCATTATGGATCCCTAAAATGTGGGGAGGAATCTTAGGTGTTTTGTTGGCATTAATTGCTATTCCCGTGCTATTTTTAATTGAACTCGGTTCTCTTTCTGATTTTACCGGAGAAGATGTTTTGCAAATGTCAGAGGACAGGGATGACCGACCCTTTGTTCATGCCTTTAAAGTCAGCTTCAATACAGTTTACAGAATAGGAATAGTTACGCTTGCCATCTTGACGATGATTGTAGCCATCGTATTTCTTGTCGCGTTCCTCTATCTGGAATTTGGTTTTTTAGGCGTCTTACTGGCCCTGCTCATAGTCTTTCTTATAATGTTGCTTCTGGCATTCTTGGGTGCGAAATTGGTCGATTGGATGCTTCCAGATTATCCATGACGGATAACTTACTCGTTCAGGTCTTTTTTTACCTGTTTTATCAACAACAGACTTTTCTAAAAAATTAACAGAATCAAGCCTTTCGTCCAATTTCTTTAGTCAATATTGAGTACCTTTGTAAGAATTCAAAAACCAATAGGATGATTCTAGGAATGTTCGGACCTTGGCAAGTGATACTAATTGTAGTATTAGCACTTCTTCTTTTCGGAGGTAAAAAGATACCTGAATTGATGAAGGGACTTGGAAAGGGAGTGAAGGAGTTTAAAGATGCATCAGCTAACCCTGAAGAAGAAACGAAAGCGGTATCTTCAGAAGAGGAGAAAAAATCATAAACAGATCGATGCATACGTATGCTGAAGTAAAGAAAGCGATTTCTTCAGGCGATACCGTAGTAAGTATCCTCGACGCTTACCTCGCGAAGATAAGTGCGAACAAAAATTTGAATGCTTTTTTAGAAGTGTTTGAAGAGTCGGCGAGAAAACAAGCCGAATTAGTAGATCAAAAAATCAAAGATGGAACCGCCGGAAAGTTAGCCGGAATGGTAATCGGACTGAAAGATAACTTGTGTTACAAAGGGCACAAGGTTTCGGCCTCATCGAAAATTCTTGAAGGATTTGAGTCGTTATTTACGGCCACTGCTGTCGAACGATTATTAGCCGAAGATGCGATTATTATCGGACGGTTGAATTGCGATGAGTTTGCAATGGGGAGTTCAAACGAGAACTCTGCTTTTGGTCCCGTTCTTAACCCTCATGGTGATAACAAAGTGCCGGGAGGTTCTTCAGGAGGTTCTGCTGCTGCCGTCGCTGCTGGACTTTGTACCGCGGCCCTCGGTAGTGATACGGGAGGATCAATTCGCCAACCGGCGAGCTTCACTGGGACGTATGGACTAAAACCGACATATGGCAGAATTAGTCGTTACGGCTTAATTGCCTATGCTTCATCATTTGATCAGATTGGGCCTTTTACCAATGATCTGGATGACGCTGCACTGTTATTAGAGATAATGGCTGGATCAGATGATTATGACTCCACTGCATCTAGCGAAAGCGTAGAGCCATATACAAAGCGCGATAGTGCTAAAAAATACAAAGTGGCTGTCATCGGTGAAAGCCTTTCAATGGAAGGTATAGATCCAGAAGTAAAGAATAAGCTAGAAGCAACGATAAGTGAACTTAAATCTGATGGGCATGAAGTCGAAACGGTTTCCTTCCCTTACCTGGATTATATGGTTCCGACATACTATGTCTTAACCACTGCGGAAGCTTCCTCAAACCTTTCTCGCTTCGATGGAGTTCATTATGGTTATAGAAGTGGTGGAGCACAAGGTGTCGAAGACACTTATAAGAAGTCGCGAAGTGAAGGCTTTGGACCAGAAGTTCAACGAAGAATAATGGCGGGAACTTTCGTTCTGTCCCATGGGTATTATGATGCCTATTATACAAAGGGCCAGAAAGTAAGACGCGTATTGCAGGATAAAACAAATGAAATCTTTGAAAAGTTTGATGTCATTTTGTTGCCCACAACACCTACAACAGCTTTTGATATTGATGCGGTGAGCGATCCGATCGCCATGTATTTACAAGATATATATACAGTACACGCTAATCTTTCTGGAAATCCGGCGATATCTCTCCCGCTGGGTAAACATACTAGTGGACTTCCTTTTGGAGTCCAAGTAATCGGAGATCATTTCAAAGAGGCGGATATGCTGAACTTCTCAGCGATATTGGAAAAAATCAATGACAAGGCATGAAAAGGTGGTTGTTATTCATAATGATAGGCTTTTCAGTGTCATCACTGGCACAATATTCGGGAAAGTACAATTGGACTAAAGAAGATAGCCTTAAAGGTGAGGCCATGATTAAGACAATTGAGCAAAGCCTTGATATGTTTTATGCGGAATATTCGCCCGAGGGGAATTATGACTCCATAATTGATGCATTGAATTATGAGCCCGATGCTGTTCCGGAATTTGACGATGATGTTTATTGTGAGCGACTGAATGTAATGAATGAAATGAGCCCATTTCATCTGGATTGCAACGAAACTACGCTTTCGACCATTCGTTTTTTCGTTCGTAAGCGACGCGGTTTTGCCCGTGTTGTATTAGGTCGTTCAAAGCTATACTTCGATATGTTCGAAGAAAAGTTGGCGAAGCATGGCCTTCCAATTGAATTGAAATACCTTTCGGTCATTGAAAGTGGTTTGAGACCTCAAGTAAAGTCTCGGGCCGGAGCTCTTGGTTTATGGCAGTTCATGTATCGTACTGGGCGCATGTTTGGACTTCAGGAAAACTCGTATATCGACGAACGAATGGACCCAGAGCTTGCAACTGAAGCAGCTTGTCGTTATTTGAAAAAGCTGTATGGCATCTACAATGACTGGAACCTGGCTCTTGCGGCTTATAATGCAGGTCCTGGAAACGTAAATAAGGCGATTCGACGTTCCGGTAATAAATTGACATATTGGGAAGTCAGACCCTTTTTACCTCGCGAAACACAAGGGTATGTTCCGAACTTCATAGCGGCGGCATATTTGTTGACGTACCACGCAGAACACAACATTATCCCAATGGAAGCAACGATTCGCTACCCACAATTGGACACGATGTGTTTGAGTAAGGGGGTGCACATGGAAACCATGGCAAAGTTGCTTTCTATGGAACAAGAAGAAATTGAACTGCTCAATCCGATTTATAAAAAATCGTTTATTCCGAAGTCAAACCCGCCACAATGCGTGTCTTTGCCTTTGACAATTATAGGTGATCTTGTTGCCATGGAGGACAGTCTCTATGCTCTGGAAGATAGTCTGTACAACACTCCGCAATCGGTTACGCCACCAAAACAAACGACCAATCAAAGCGGATCTGATAATGGTGTGAGCTATCAATACCACAAAGTGAGTAGTGGTGAAACATTGGGCACTATAGCCTCACGATACGGAACGACGGTAGCAGAAATTCAACGTATAAATGGATTGCGTTCCACAAAGATTTATGTTGGTCAGCGTTTGAAGGTGAAGAAAGGAGCTTCGACAACCAATTCGACTCCAACACAATCAACCACCACTAGTTCAGGCAAAAAGTATTACACAGTGCGCTCTGGGGACACGTTTGGAAGAATAGCACAACGCTATCGAATGACCCAATCACAATTGAAGCGTTTAAACCCTGGAATTAATATCAACCGCCTGAGTATTGGGCAACGAATACGCGTCAAATAATTTTTGCGCGGTTTTTGTTGAGAGAATAGTAAAAGACAAACTATGATACTAAGGATTCTTTCAGCTTCTTTATTAATCGCCTTGTTAGTAACAACTTCTACGGGGTGTGAATCGATACGCTCGAATAGTGCAAATACGGGAATGCGCGTCACGGGAAAAGTGGGGCAGATACTTGTCGTTTGTGAAGCGGGAATCTGGAATAACGAGGACGTAAAGCATTACCTGGACACTAACCTGACACAATGGATCATGCCTTACCTTCCAGATGTTGCCACGTTTGAACTCATCCATAAAACACCAGAACATTTTACGCAAGGTGTAAAGCGTTATCGCAATACTTTGTTTATCAATATTGATCCGAACTATAAAGGAGAACACGGAAGCATTGTGCGTAAAGATGATGTATGGGCAAGAACGCAGTTAGTAGTTGAGGTCACGGCTAAAGATTTCAACCAGTTATTAGAAACATGTAAAGAAGGACTTGATGAGGTTCATGATGAGTTTGACGACATGTCTTGGAGGCGAATCATGATGAATTTTGACGAGAATAAAAACAGCATTGCTCGCAAACAAGTCAGAGAGAATTTTGGAATAGACATTGTCTTACCTCATGGTGCTGCAGCGGTCACAAGACGAACTAATTTCTACCGCGTTGAATTTGAACCCGCTTCAAGACCTATTGAGTTTGTTGGAACAGGAACCCAGGATGTTGGTTCTATCCTTTCAGGAATCATGATTTATCAGTACGACTTTAAAGATTCTGTCCAATTTGACTTGAAACAATTGTTGATGGCGAGAGACACAATGTTGAAATATAATGTGCCGCATGAGGTAGAAGGGATGTATATGGGAACACAGTACAATCAGTTTGTGTATCCTGAAGGAAACTGGACGTCTTCCGCTGATGGCGCCATTAAAGGGTTTGACATGCGTGGAATGTTTGTTTTCACCGGGTTACCGAAGCATGGAACGGGTGGCGCTTTTTGGGCATTCCATTTTATCAATCCAAAAACAAATAAACTGATGTGTTTGAGTGGTTACGTTGATGCTCCACCAACAACCAGTTGGACGCACCCTCTGCGCGAGGTACAAGCGGTTTTGCGCAGTGTGAAAATCGTAGAATGAAAATCTCTGCCACCATCATTACGCTCAATGAAGAAAGAAATATAGAGCGCTGCATACGCTCCCTGCAAGGGGTTGCAGATGAAATTATTGTTCTTGATTCTTTTTCAAAAGACCGTACAGAAGAAATCTGTGAGCAATTCGGTGTGCGTTTCGAGAAGCGGAAGTGGGAAGGGTACTCCGAATCAAAGAACTACTTGAACAGTTTGGCGGAGTATGAGTATATTCTATCGCTTGACGCTGATGAGGCGCTCGATGATCAGCTTAGAGCAGCAATACTAGCAATTAAGGAAACATCAAGCCCTCAGGTTTATAGTGTTAATCGACTCACGAACTACTGCGGAAAGTGGATCAAGCATTCCGGGTGGTATCCAGATGTAAAGGTGCGCTTATTTCCTGCTAAAGGAAGTTCTTGGGACGGAGCAGTTGTGCATGAAGAATTGCTTTTTCCAAAAGACCTTAAGGTGATTCAATTAGCTGGTCATCTTGAGCATTACTCATACTATTCGTTTAAAGGGCATAGAGAGCGTGCTGACAAGTATTCCGCTTTAACGGCTAAAAAGATGCATCAGAAAGGAAAAAAAGCATCTCTACTAAAGCCCTACATAAGTGCACTAGGTAGATTTGTTTCTATGTATTTGATTAAAGCTGGATTTCTTGATGGACGCATGGGGTTTAAAATAGCATGGATCAGTGCACAGTCGAATGTATTTAAGTATAAAGAATTAAGACGGTTGAATCATGGCAGAACCAGTTGATCTCAATGGAAAAACAGTAATCGTTAGCCGAACTGACAGCATCGGAGATGTAATGTTGACGCTTCCGATATGTGCCTGGATGAAGAAAAAATTTCCGTCGGTAAAACTGCTTTTTTTAGGAAAAGGGTACACTAAGGCTATTGTGGAATCTTATGCAATGGTTGATCAGTTTTTAGATTGGAACGACTTTTTAAGTGTGCCTAAGACAGAAAAGATTCAATTATTTCGTTCGTTAGAGGCAGACGTTATTATTCATGTATTTCCAGATAAAGAAATTGCAGCGCTGGCAAAAAAGGCTCGAGTTCCTGTGCGCGTGGGAACGTCGCATCGAGCTTATCATTTAGTTACGTGTTCTCATCGTATCAATTTCACACGTAAAAAATCAGACCTGCATGAAGCGCAACTAAATCATGAGTTATTAAGACCTTTTGGGCTTTCCAGTTTACCTGATTTGGAGACAATTATTGGCGAAACAATTCATTTTAAGGTTCCAGATGTGAACCTACTTCAAGGTCTCAACGACCTGGAAAATAGTGTAATTCTTCATCCAAAATCGCAAGGAAGTGCAAAGGAATGGCCCATGGAGAATTATCTTGAGTTGGCAAAGCGACTCGTTGAAAAGGGTAAAACCGTGATTTTTACGGGTACGGAAAAAGAAGGTGAGCAGTTCCGAGACATTTTACCATCAGACCATTCCATTATTGATACTACAGGAAAATTAAGCCTTGAGCAATTAATGATGCTTATTTCAAAGGCGGAAAACCTTGTCGCATGCTCTACAGGTCCGTTGCACATTGCTGGATATTACGGGGTTGGAGCGATAGGCCTCTTTTCTCCTAGGAGACCGATTCATCCAGGACGTTGGAGGGCGCTTGGCGCTAACGTTTCGATTCTAGTCTTTGATGAGAATTGTCAGAGTTGTAATCAAATAAAGGATTGTGACTGTATCTCTAAGATCTCAGTAGAGAGAGTGCTTGAGAAAATTGCGTAATTTTCTTTTATCAAACAGGCATTGCGTCATATTGTTTACCTGAACATCATTGTTGCGTTATCAACAGGTATCCTCTGTGCAGGTTACAGTTATTCCATAAAAGCGGATAATTGGGTGTTATATGGGGTTTTCGCTTTTCTTTCGACCTTAGCAGTTTACAATGGGCAGCGTCTTTTTAAGGCAGAGCAAAAAACGCGTACGCCTTGGTTGACTTGGGTAAAGCGTAATGAAAAGGTGTTGTTTTTACTTGTTGTTTTTGCTTCCATTGGCGCAGTAATGGTGCTCCTTTTAATTCAAAACCTTGGGCTTTATTCATTACTGATCTTAGGTATATCGGGGTTAATCTCCGTGTTTTATGTTATTAAAATTGCTGGAAGAAACATGCGCGAAATTCCACATATAAAAATCCATTTAATTGCTGTTTCTTGGGTTGCTGTTCTGATCGCTTTTCCATCATTAAATGAAGGACAGATAACCAATTTGTGGTTAACAAGCCTCGGTTACTATTGTTACGTAGTAGGTGTTACTATTCCATTTGACATTCGGGACCTTAAATATGATGATGCATTGCAAAAAACGATACCCCAAGTTATAGGAGTAAAGGGGGCTAAAGGTTTATCTATTGTCTTACTAATCGCTTTTACACTTTTAATGGTGTACACAGATCTACGAATGATGACTAACCCGTTATTTTACGGAGCTGTTATTGTGCAGCTATGCTTAGTTCTATTTATGAATGAGCAACGTTCAGATGTGTATTGCGCAGGTGGAATAGATGGTGCAATTGCGCTATTAGGAATGAGCTATTTCTATCCTATTTAGCGAATGCTACTCGTTCCTGTTTTTTGAGCAATAGGAAGTAAATAGCGAACGCTGAATTGCAAGAACTGATTACGCTCGTTTGATTCATTCTCGGCATTTTTACGATAATCAGGAAGGCCAAACGTGTAATTTACTTGAAATCCCAAGCGATCATGCTGATATCCTATTCCCCCTTTTAGTCCGTAGTCAAACACACGAATATTCTCTTTATCCGAGGACTCAGAAATAGTTTCGGAGTATGCTGGTGGCAGAAACGCGGAGATAAAACCAGTGGGATCCAGTGCATCAATATCTATGGTTGACATGAATGGTGTTCTTTCAATAGTCAGTTCTTTCTGTTGAGCGCCGAATAAAAAACCAAGATATCCGCCGGCAAACACATTGAACCCTTCGTAAGAATAACAAGCCATTATTGGAAGTTGAAGATAATGTTGAGTAGACCGACCACTAGTTGTACTGTATGTATTTAGATCAATCCCTTGAAATGTAGCCGTATCGGTAAACACACTTAAAATATCAGATTGACTCGTGTCGGCTGAGCTATAAGCTTTTCGCCCTTGTGAATAGTAAAAACCAGTTCTGATAGAAAGCGCATCGTTGAATAAATAATCATAAGCAACCCCAGCGTACCACCCAGGCTGAAAATCATTTCCGATGTCCTGTTGTTCAATTTGAATCATGTTCATACCGACTTCTGGACCTATTGCCATTCTTTGACCGAAAATAGGGCTGGATAAAAGCAAGAGCGCAACAACAAATAATTTTGGCATACCGATAACTAATTTCAGTAAAGGTAAATAAGTTCTGAGAAACCCATGTTTAATAGATAATGCCTAACTCTTGTCTTTTTTCTTTTTACTTAACGAAAACTTATAGCCATTATCATCCCCCACGATCTTGACACTTACATATTTGGTTTTGTCAGTACCGTATTGAATCTCATCAACTTGATCGGGAGATGCTTCTTCCTTTTTTCGTCCAAATAAGCGTGAAGAGGCCGTTTGCGTGATCATTTTCCATGGAATGCGCAGGTAATATTCCATCGTACCTGAAAGGGATTGTTGACCAGAAATCTCCATATGACCGAGGGAAGAGTTAATTGTCATCGTTGGAATCGTCAGGACTCCATCTACAAGGTCGAGATGATTATTCAATGTATCGAAGAGGATTTTGTTCAGGTTTTTATCCTTGAAGTAATCAGACATATAGCTTAAAAGCGCATAATTCTCCAGTTTTCCATGAATCACGTCAATATCCATGTGTATTTCAGAGTCATCAATCTTAGGAACGAGGTCCGTGTGCATATGAACTTTTCCAGTAATGGTACCGGTAAACTTTCCGTGAAGGTTTTCGGAAACAATATGATCTTGCCCGAAATTCTCAAACTTGAACAATAGCTTATCCAAATCAACATTGCGCGCATGTATATCGGGACTGAAATAAATCTCATCTGGATTTGAGCCGTTAAAATAACCGTTGATAGCAAAATGACCGCCTGAGGCATCCATATTCAAGTTATCAATGTAAATGTAATGTTGAGGGGTCGTGCGTAGCTCACCCTTTACATTTCGCATTTTATAGCGGTGGTAGTTGAGGTAACCAATATCCAAATGGTATGTCATATCTGTGAAAGGAAGCTCATACAGATTAAATCCAGCATCATGGTCAATTTCCTGACTGGCTGTACTTCCGGCAGGTGGTGGGTTATAATTGATAAGCTGATCAATATCAAGGCGAGGGGCAGTAATAGAAAAATGATTATCGCGTTTTTTTACGCTTTCGTCTTCGCCCAGATAATAATGTAATGTTGTTTTAAAACTTGAGTGTCCTAATTTTCCATGAAAATCTTCCACTACCAGATGTTCATCTTCATAGTGAACACGGCCATTGAAATTTTCAAATCGCAATGGGTGAACCTTCATTTTTGCATCAAAGCGATCCAAGGTAAGATCAATGGATTCAAGCCCATCACTGTAATGAATGTAACTCAGACCGTGAATCTTGAGGTTGTCAAACTCTTCATGCCTATAATCTTCAGGAACATAGTTTTCGCCCTTATAAGAAAACAGAGACTCGAGTTGAAGCATATTTGAAACAAGGTTAAACTCCACTTTCGAATCACCTCCAGGGTGCTCGTCAAACCACTTTTCGTAATGTTCAAGTGTTCCGGAAAACAGGAAGTCACTTTTGTCTATCATCCCTTTAAAATCGACGACACGCAAATCTTGATCTTCGATGAAAATATCAGCATGAAAATCATGTAGGGTATGAGGGTAGTGTTTGAGCTTGGCGTATAAGTTTTCTATGAAAAATTCGCCTACAGGCAAATTCTTTGATTCTGTAAAGGCCTTGGCGTCACATTTAAAGTCGAGATCTAATGACAGGTCTTCAATCGTTTCGTTGATGGCTGTTGAGTCTGCCCCTGTCAAATTAAATAAATCCAGTTGTTTACTACTTATTTTTAGTCTCGTGTCAATAGGAACATCGGCATGGTGAATTATGGCTGGAAGATCGTTTACACTTCCTGAAATATGAAGATCGGACGTTCCAACTTTTAAATCGCATTTCTCAATTTTGGCAATATCACCATTGACTTTCATGGTAAAGTCCAAGTCTTCAATAGGCAAAGGGTAAGCGTCAGAAACCACACTCAAGTTCTTTAATTGAATCTTTGCATCATACGCTTTGTTTAATTCAGTCAAAGTGCGCTCCGGATGCTCCAAATCAATAATGTCTTGAAACTCCAAATCAAGAATTGCCTCTCCTTTTAGATCGTGCAAGTGTTCCAGATCGAGGAATCGAGAAATAAATTCCATATCAACACTGGAATGAAAGCTCAGGTCAAGTTCTGGAGCTAAAAAGTTCTTTACCTCTATATCACCTTTAAACTTTCCAGCATCTGGTTTGGCAGAAAAGTTTTTAAAAGAAAACTCCATGGTGGAAACATCATGTGCGTCACCATTGGTAAAGTAACCCTCAAAATTGAGATCTTCCAGTTGTTTTTTAGAGTCTGTATTCTGGAAGAAGCCGTTTTTACATCCAAACCTAGCTTCGATAGCGGGTTTATGACCATTGATGGAAGGCCCTTTAACGGTCGAATTGAAGTAGATTTTTCCGCCATTATCATACTGCTTAAGTACGGGTATGATTTCTTCCGGAGCCATAGCGATAAACAAATCAAAGTTTGGTTTGTTTCCACTCATCGAAAGGTCCAAATCCATATCGTTGAGGAAATCAATACTTCCTTCAAAATTGAATTCAGAGTCTTCAACATGAACAACAGTTGGCTGTACAGTTAGAATATCTTTGACCTTAACGAAATCAATTTGTGTTTCGAGGTCAATATGTTTGTGCTTGAAAAACGTTGTGTCTCCATCTTTTATGATATTGAGGATGAAACGTGTATCAAAAGCAGCAAGGACATGATCTTCAGCTGTGCGGAATTTGGAGTGCGCATCATTTATATAGGCTTCCACCTTCAAATTATTCGCTTCATTCAGCTTTGTAAGGTCTATGTTTTCTAGCTCTATTTTCTTTAAGTCAAGATGAAATTCTTCCTCTGGACTTTCAACCTCTTTCGCAGATGAAAGCGCTTTTACAATGTTGAATTCACCGTTTTCGTGCTGAATTAAATTGATCTTTCCCTCTTTCAGTTTAATTTTTTTGATTTCCATATTTCCTGTAACAATGGTCCATAGGTTAAAACCAACGTACAGGTCATCTACATCAACAAGGGCTTCGTTTTGTTTTGATTTAGTCTCAAAAACTTTAAAGTGTTCTAAGTCAATGGATATGTAAGGAAAGTTTTCGAACATGGAAATATGGGAGTCCTCTATTTCCATAGCACCATTAAAGTCTTCATTTAGGTCAGAAATAAGCTCCTGAACAATGGCGTCTTGCTTTATGTACACCACAAGCACAAGCGCAAAGAAGAGCACAATAGGTAATCCCAATACCCAAATAGCCATACGCCTCCAGAATCGACGGCTTTTTAACCATGACTTTATTTTTTGCAATCCACTAGTTTTTAAGGTTCAAAGTATAAAATAACGCATTTTTAAAGGATTGCAAAAAGAATACCAACATGAAATTCGAGGACTCCCTTATTTGATTATAAACATGCCTTAACGTTAGGTACACGGAGATTTACATTCTGAAGGTATTTTTAAAGGCGCTCATGTATGTGTTGAAATCACCTGCGGTTTCCGTTGTTCGAGCCATCTAGAGTTCTTTTCTTAAAAAGATACCAACGTTCTGTAAATTAATGGATTCACCGGGCTGAAGGTTGTCGTTCAGTGCATCAATTCTACCAATGAGTGTGTTGTCAAATCCGAGCCCCACCTGGAACCAATCTTTAATTCCCACGCCTACTCTAAATTGTTGATTACTGAAAAGGTGATTTTCAAGATTGTTATCGAACTGGCTAGTGAATATCAGTTGTGTAAAAAGACTAAAATTGTCGGTTAACTGTGGTGAGTAAATTACAAGACCGGTCATTTCATAACTAACGTTATCATCGCCAAAAAGCACTGTCGGAAAAAGGTTCATAAAGAAGTCTCCTTTCTTATTAAATTTTGAATACGATAGAGCCAAAAGAGGAGAAAGCGAGTTATTGGCAAAAGAGGCCCCTCCCGATATTCCCCAGCTTTGGGTAAGATTGTACGTAAGCTGCGAACTGATAAATGAATTGTTGAAAGCTTTATTATCGTAATCCATTGCAAAGCGTGACATCCCGAAAAAACTTACGCGTTGTTTCTTGTCCAAAGTGTTAAAGAAGTAACCTTGATACTGGATCTGATTGTTGCCCACCATTACTTCAATTGGAATTTGTGACCATGCTGAACGAGTGAAAAAAAGTGCAAAAACTGCAACTAAAATTGTTTTGATGTGTAATTGTTTCATGACATATGTTTAATTGTTACACAACAAAACTATGGGTGCTTCAGGGCTTCGTGGTTATCACATTTTTACCGAAACTTATCAATTTCTTCCGTTGACTTGAAAACTTCTGGGAGATTGGCCTGTAACACGTTTAAACAGCCTGGAAAAGTTACTGAGTTCATCAAAACCCAGTTCAAAAGCGACTTCGCTGACATTTTTGTCCGATTGCAACAATAGGCTTTTTGCGTGATTAACCGTTGCATCCTGAATTACTCGGGAAGCAGTCTTGTTGACTACCTTTCTTAGTAGAGAATTGAGTTGTTTGGTTGTTAATGCCAATCGATCAGCGTAGTATTGTACCGAACGATGCCTCAGATCAGACTCCAATTGATTGAGGAATACCTCAACAATTCTCTCGGGCTTTGTAACGAGATCGTTGTCTTTAACCGGAATAGAATTGTTTGCTTTTATCAAAAGAATAGTCAGGTAACTGATCATAAGCGCATTTCTTTGTTTTTGATCTGATTTGCTGGTTTCGAAGGTCAAAGAAGCCCATTCAAACAAAAGGTTGAATTGCTCGTGCGAAAGGTTATAATAACTCTGATGTGCACGGCTAAAGAATGGTACAGAACCTATTTGCCGCTCAATGGATTTTACCGCGCGCCGAGAGATATACATAAAAAAACCACGTACTTCCTCGTCCATTTTAAAGACATTATAAGACTGTAATTGATTTGGAGCCACGAAACAGGCAAAAGGTGCACCGTTTGGTCTATACATTTTACCATCAATAGCAAACTCCACGCTTTTCAAACCTTCCGCGATGGAAACTTCGTAAAACTCGTTTCGATACAAACGCAGTTGTGTTGAGGCAGTCTCAGGAATGTTCTGAAGGTTCACCACTGATATATCCAGATTTTCATCAAAATCAGGAAAGCCCGCAGTTTCAAGGAAACTAATTCGGTCAATATATCTTTTTTCTTGTTCGCTCATTTCTTGATTGACTCAACTAAAATAAGAATATTCAGGATGCCTGAATGTTTCAAGCATTTAAGCAAAAAACGTATCATTTTGTTAAAATCGATCGTAATACAACCTCTATGCTTTGCGCCTTGCTTTAAATTGCAGAACTTTCTCCTATGAAATGCCTTTTCGTTTTCTTTTTATTCGTTGTGCATAACTCCAACGCTCAAAGTTGGGGTCAAATAAAGGTTGAAAAAGCATCAAATGAGATTCCATGGTACACTTCCAGTCCAAGGTTTGAAGACCGTTTTAGAGGGGCGGGAGATTATACTTTTCGCTACGGGTTCAGTGATTTTTACAAGAAGAAAGGAGTAAAACATATCCAGGTTTTTGATGACAAGGGCATTTTACAGTATGAGTGTTCAATTGATACTTCAGGGAGGGCAATACAAGAGGGGCGACAGATGCGTCGGTATTTCTTTCAGCAAAAAGTAACACAAGTATCCAAAGAAGAGTATCACAAGGCACAGACCTATTTGGAAGATGGTGCTGCGATTCGCATAGATTCCATTCAGGGTTACTACCGGGAATACAAAAACAGGGACACAAATTTTTACTACAGCGTAAACTCCTCTATTGTTTATTTGCGGGGAGATTTGATCAATGAGCGGAATAGGTATTATAACGAGAAGTACTTTAACAAAGATATTGTTTACAACGAAAACTCTATGCAATTCTATACATTAGATTTTTACTCACAGTTTGGTACAAATGAACCCCCAAAGTATTTTACAACCAAGTTTAAGACGGATTATGATAGTTTAAAACTCTACAAATCAAAACATATTCGCAATGTAGAAGGACATCACTACTATGTCGCACAAGAAAAGTTAGATGCCTCCATCCTGCAGACACACCCTTTCTTTATTTCTACTCACGAATTACCCGTTTATGAACATTTTGTTGATGGGTCAGACTTTACTGAACCAGTTGTCACAAATGAGCGAATGTGGTGTGGAAACTCTTTGCACAGAATGCAACACTATGATAACGGCAGACGCTATGGTTTTTTAGAAAACGACATGGGTTTGATCGACACCTTTTATGTGGATTTTTACGAGATAGACCCAAATCCTCCGAAACCAAAAAAGAAACCAGAATCCGATAACAATACCGAAGGTATTTCCAACGTAGTTATAACACAACATTCATATCCGCGACGGGTTTCCACTCCTGTGCGCATCCCAAAACTGTTTTTCAGGTATGAGTTCTATACGGAGATCAAAGAATAAAATCGTTGGTTCTCTGCGCGCAGACAGCTATTGTCCTACAAATTTCCTTTGGTGATCACTAACGGTTGGACAAACAGCCTGCCATCCGTTGATAAATTGACATAGTATACCCCGTTTGAAAGAGTGCTTAGGTCAACGTAGGTTGTTGGCTGAAGCAAGCTTTCAGCGTAAACAATACGTCCTGCCGCATCTTTGACCGTGAATAAAGTGTTGTCGCTTATCACACTTTTAATTGCAACCGCTATTGTTCCGCTCGAGGGGTTCGGAAATATCGTAAAGCCATTTTCAGCAGTCAATTCGTCGATGCTCAAAGTTGAGATTGTTACCGTATCGCACAATGTCATGGATCCACAGTCATCAGTGATAGATAGGCAAACGATGTAGTCTCCGTCAGCAGAATAAGTGTGCGACGGATTTTGAACTGTCGATGTATTTCCATCTCCAAAGTCCCATGACCATGCGGAGATTGTATTTCCAGTGGATGCATCTGTAAAATTCACGGTAGAACTGTTCACCGTCGAAGTAAAGTCTGCGGTTGGGTTTGGACAAAAAACATCGTTGATTGCACATGACGTGTCGGTACCGCAGAAATTAGATGCAATTAAGCAAATCGTATAGCTTCCAGGGGAAGCATAGGTGTGAGATGGAGAATCAATGGATGAAGAGTTTCCATCTCCGAAATCCCACATGAAACTACTTGGATCACCTGAAGATCCATTGGTAAAGTCGGTGGTGAGCAAAGTGGATTGTGTTGTATAACTAGCAGTAGGAACTTCACCTACCCAAACCGAGTCAACAGAACTTACACTGCAGGAACTTGTCCAGCCTGAAAGAGTTGCAGTATAGGTTACCCCATAATTTGCTCCTGCAGTATAGGTATGACAAGAGTCTGTGCCAGTCGTAACTGTTCCATCGTCCCAATCAAAAGAATTGGCAAGTTCTGGTTGCCCGGCAAAAGCATCTACGCTATACATGCGACTTTCGAAAATAGGTGACCAATCATGAAGGGCACAAACGTTGTCTGGAATACATAAAGAATTGGCGCTTAACATGAGTGTGTCAGATAATGTATAGTCTACAATGGGCTCTAACAAATAATCTACATCCCAAGTGAAAAACTGTCCAGACGGATACCATGTGTTATCCCCGGTCCAAAACCAATAACCAAGTTCTTCTCCCTGACCGTCTCCAGCATTGTAATCATCAGTGATAATTCCTAACGATTGTGTAGTTTCAGTCCAGATTGAAGCGTAATATGCCTGGTTGCACGTGGCTATTGAATCAAAGTCCACAACATACTTCATCTGATCAATGTTGGAGGGGAAATAATTGTTATAAACAGTTATGTTTTTTTCGGTCAGAATTGCACCAATTGTTGAGTCTGGATTAGCCTCGTAGATACGGCAACGCACAATGGCAGTGTCGCCTACGTTTACACTATTCACACCTGCATAAAAAACCATTCCAGAGACAAGAATCTGTTGTGGTGCCTCATAGTATTGAGCATATCCTGCGAATTCAGATGGAACATTCATGGTTATAGCAAGAAAATCAGTTGCTTTTCCATTGCGTACATAGCGAATCGTATCAGAAGTGCAGTTAGTGAAACTTTTCTCATTGGAAACACTTGAAAGCTGCGCATTTGATATATTACCAATACCTGCTTGAATAGCTGGAGGAGCCATCGGAGGTTGTTGAGCAGCTACCTGAAAAGCGAAGAAAGAAATCAGCAAGAATGAGTAGTAAAATTTCATAGGCTTGGTTTTTTGAGTTGGGCAAAGCTACTAAAAATAAGATGTCAAAATATGCCTTTGATCTAAGCAAAAAGCGCTTTGACCACTTCGGTAATCTTTCCGCACATCACCAATTCAATGCTGAAACCCTTTTGGTTGATCCCTTTGTTGTATTTGGAAATAATGATCTTTTCAAACCCAAGTTTTTCGGCCTCATGGATACGTTGGTCAATTCTATTTACGGGGCGAACCTCTCCGGAAAGGCCAACTTCTGCAGAGAGCGCGATGTTCTTTTCAATAGCAATATCGGCATTAGATGAGAGAACAGCCGCAACTACCGCTAAATCAATTGCTGGGTCATCTACTTTAATTCCACCCGCAATGTTGAGGAACACATCTTTCGCACCTAATTTGAAGCCGCAACGCTTTTCCATTACGGCAAGTAACATATTCAATCGTTTACTATCAAACCCGGTAGAAGAGCGTTGAGGAGTTCCATAAGCGGCAGTGCTAACGAGGGCCTGAACCTCTATCAACATAGGCCGCATTCCTTCAAGTGTTGCGGCAATTGAAATACCGCTGAGTGAGCTATCTGTATTGGTGATAAGTATTTCCGAAGGGTTTTCAACTTGTCGAAGGCCAGCGCCAAACATTTCGTAAATCCCTAGTTCATTCGTGCTTCCGAACCGGTTTTTAATTGATCGCAGTAGGCGGTATACGTGATTACGGTCTCCTTCAAACTGCAGAACCGTATCAACCATATGCTCTAATACTTTTGGCCCCGCCAAAGAACCTTCTTTGGTGATGTGTCCAATTAAGAATACTGGAACATTCGACTGTTTTGCATAACGCAATAATTGAGCAGTGCTTTCTCTTACCTGTGAAATACTTCCAGGAGAGCTCTCGATATGAGAAGAATAGAGAGTTTGAATAGAATCGATAATAAGAAGTTCAGGCTGAATGTTTTCCGCCTGCTTAAAAATATTCTGAACGTTTGTTTCTGTCAGAATAAAGCAATTCTTGTTTGTTACCCCGACGCGTTCCGAGCGCATTTTAATCTGTTGATCACTTTCCTCACCGGATACATAAAGCACTTTTAGTTTGTCCGTTGTAACAGCGAGCTGTAATAAAAGCGTAGACTTTCCTATTCCTGGTTCTCCACCAAACAAAATCAGTGATCCAGGGACAAGTCCACCACCCAAAACACGGTTCAGTTCTGCATCTCCCGTAGTTATTCTAGGGTGCTCATGTTGTTGAATTTCATCCAATGACTGAGGCCGTGCGGATTCTCCCTGCGACTTTGAGAAAGCAACCACCTGAGGCACCTGCTTTTGAATTAACTCTTCGACGAAAGTGTTCCATTCATTGCACGATGGGCATTTCCCTAGCCACTTGGGCGTTTCGTAACCACAATTTTGACAGAAAAACGCAGACTTTACTTTTGCCATTTTAGATTAAACATTGAAGATGCTAAAATATAAAGATTTCAGCCTTACAGAAATTAAAAAAGCCCTGCCTTTCGACAGAGCTTTTACATATTATTTTGTTGGGTAAATTTAACCTGCATAAGCACGTCGACCCCATTGGTTGCATTTGCGCTTTCTCTTCTTGTTCATGCGTCGGTTCTTGCGATTTTTGCGCTTACCACGATCGTAGTCAACCACAGTTGTGATGTTGGCATTCTTTTTGCTTTCTACAGATGAAAGCGTTTCAGTATGGGCCAACGAGGTAAACGAAAGACCAATGACAAAAAGGGAGAGTATAAATTTCATAATCCGTTGATTTATAAACTTTAGAACTGCGAAACTACGAGATTATTGCATGACTGAAAAATAAAAGCGCTAAAAAATGAGCATATTCAACAGAAATGTTGTTATTTAATGAACAGAACCTTAATTGATTAAAATGAAAAAGATTATTGCAGTATTATTCATCGCCTTTTCAGCGATTTCATATGGACAAACCTTTGATATTAACACATCAAATGCGTCGGTTTACTTTAATTACGTAAGTGAAAAAACGACGGGAACGCTGACTGGAGTTAAAACAACAGTTACAATTGATCCTGCCAACTTGAGTGCATCAAAAGTATCGGGAACAGTAAAAGTATCAACGATTAGCACGAAGAATAAGATGCGTGATAAGCACTTACAATCTGCGGACTTTTTTGATGCTGAAAGATTTCCTGTAATGAAGTTCGAAACAGGCGAAATTATACAAGAAGGTGACGGATATACAGCGAAAGGAAGGTTAACAATAAAGGAGACAACAAAGAATGTATCCTTTAAAGTATCGGAAACAGACGGAGCTTTAAAATTTAAAACGACAATTTACTCTGCTGATTACGGAGTGTCGGTAAAAAAAGACAGAGAAAAAAGCAAGGTGGTTATCGTAGTTAAGGTACCCATTGGCTAAAATCAGAATAAACCAGAGACAGAAGCCATTTCTTTCGGGAAGTGGCTTTTGTTTTCACTAAAAACTACCAACTATGCACTTTCAAAAAGCCCTCATTCTAGGGTTCAGCCTCTTGATGGGGACTTCCTTTGCACAGGTAAGAGCTGTGACGGAAAAAGGAGATAACGTTATTTTGTTTGATGATGGTACCTGGCGCTCGGCAGATCAGCTCAATATAAATCAAACCCCTCACTTATTTGACATGCCAACATTTAAAGGTGTTGCCGCCCCGGGAACAGAACTTTCAAGACTTAGGTTCTCAATAGAAAGTTCCAAGCAGAATGATATTACAGATGATGAAGTATGGTTTTCGAATAACGACTTAAGCTTACCCGTCCATACCGTTCCTAACTCTTTTCGAGGTATTAAGGGAGAGGTTCCGGATGGGACACCATTAAGTTTTAGGGGTGAGATGCTCATTCGAGCAAGCTATTCAGATGAACATCAGTATTTCGTTTATGGTAAGAACTTCTCGGAAGGGAGATATCTCATTATCACCGACAAGCTAGTTGAAAAAGCGCTGCACGTGCTTGACTTCAAGAATTATATGCTGAGCCCGGAATATCTTGAGGAAGATAGAATGTTCATTGATCAAAGTATTGGATGGGTGGAAGTTGAAAACAACATTCTGTATATTTCTCATGGACACCGCACATATGCAAAAAGTTCGAAAGGAATGAACGCATATATCACTGCTATTGATTTGAATACTTACAATGTACTTTGGAGAAGCAAGCCTCTTCAGTGTAATACGCACAATTTTATCCTTTATGATGATGCCATTGTTACAGGGTACGGGTTTACGGCAGAAAAGGATTACCTCTACGTGTTGGACAAACAAACAGGAAACTCTGTACAACAGATTTTGGTGAAGTCAGGCCCTGACTATGTCATTCGCAAAGAAGACAAGTTATTTGTGCGAACATACAACATGGATTATGTGCTGCGGCCTAGTGAATAATTATTCGTTAAGTTCAAAAATGACATTGTGACCTTCTAGTTCTTCCTGATATTCTTCATATTCGAAGATTTTCGGATGAAACTCTGCCCTACGATCATCGGAATGCTCCTTGCGCTTAATGCTGCGTACATACCTTCTAACATCTTCTTCTGTTTTCAGTCGTAAACCAGGAACGGGAACACTTTTGTTTTGATCGTCTTTGGCAACCATTGTAAAATAAGAAGAGTTGCAATGAAGCACCTCACCTGTTTGAATGTTTTCGGATTCAACGCGCACACCTACAACCATTGAAGTATTGCCTGTGTAGTTTACGGATGCCTTAAGGTGTACGAGCTTTCCAACTTCTATTGGCTGGAGAAAATCGACCTTATTGACAGAGGCAGTTACACAGTAATTTCCAGAATGCTTGGATGCACATGCAAAAGCGACTTGGTCCATGAGATTGAGGATATATCCTCCGTGTATTTTTCCGCTGAAATTAGAATGAGCGGGAGTCATCAGTATAGAAAGGCTGATTTGAGAATCAGAGTTGTGTTTGTGTTCCATGCTTGAAAATTGCGGAGTTGATTAAAAATAATCAAAAAATAACCGATTCAAGTATGGAAGGCCTTAGAGTTCTGGATCGTAATAATTGTTGAATCTCCGGTTCATGTTCGCTTTGGCAAAATCAAAAATGGGTGTGTTGGTGCGCATAAAACAAGAGGGAGAAACACCATACTTCTCTTTGAAAGAACGAATAAAATGTGCCTGATCATAATATCCAACATCCAATGCCCTTTCTGTTAATGAAGAGTGATCTTCATGCGAAAGCGTAAAAAAGTGATTCAGCTTCCAAATAGAGGAGAGTTCTTTTGGTGTGATCAATAAGTTCTGCCTGAAGTGTTTATGCAAAGCTTGCCGTGAAAGCCCAAATTCTTTAGCCATATCAGAAACTTTTATCTGACCTCGAGAATCCAGGATATAATTAACCTTAGCGCGTAAGTTCTGATCAACCAGAAAGTTTTTATTGAGCAACTCGAAAGCCACAAGTTCCAATAGAGACATGATCTCCTCTGGATCCTCTTTTCTTTTGAACATCTCTCTAAATTCGAGTAGCGAATGGTCGTCTGAATAAAGCGTTTCCATATTGTTTACAAGGCCCAATTGTGCCAAGTTTCTTTGAAAGACGTTGTGAAGGGCAAAAGCTTTGAACCGAATTCCACATATTTTCTTCTCAGATAGAAGGCTTATAGGCATTGTATTAATCGGTACCATATATGCGCCAGGAGCATGTGATGTTTTATCGTTGCATAGAACAAATTTATCAAGCGCAAAGATGATGTTGAACGTGCCATCAGGGAAAAACACAAGGTTGTCGCTACCCTTTCCATCAAAACACCAATAACTCTCAATAAAAGAGGAAAGCTCTGCGTTTGACTTTTCTTCGGATAAATACATGCGAGGTATCGCCTTAGTGGTTTACATTTTTACAATTTTTTGCGTAGGCTCAATTGTAGATTTGTAATGAAGATAATCAATACCTGAGTGCACAAGCTTGGAAAAGTGTGAAGGGTATGAATCTTTGTGCTAAGGGCAGTTAATCCTGTTTCAATAGGAAGCTGCATACGGCACAATGCGGCAGCAGTTTAAGTGCAGTATAAGTTTTAGTTTAGAGAAGTAGAACGGATGTCATTCCATTGGGAAGTCATCCGTTCTCTTTTTGGTTTAATAATTTACCTTCCAACGTTGTGATCGCTTATTATAGAAGCTTTGTGCTCGTTTAGCATGATTCTTTCCTTTGAGCACGCCTGAATTAAGCACGAGATTTAACGTAGCGTTTGCCTCATTAAATTTGGCTTGCCACAATTGTATTTCCGCAATATTGCATTGAATCATGGCAGATATTTTATCGTTGATGCGCGCCTTATTGTCATAAGTATTGCTTTCCATCATGATTTCTTTCCACATCGCCATGGCACTGTTTAATTTATCTTGAGCACTTGAACAATCGCGGTCATTCTGCACCAAGTTTAATGCTTCGATAGTTGCCGAATAAGCATTTGTGACGTCAGAATAGTCATAACTCTTAAATTTCTTAACCGAGTAGATCTCAGTATTACGATTGCGGCGGACATAACCTACTTGATCATTGATGTAATTATTGGCGTCTTTCATGGCCTGTTGTCTAGCGTAGCGCTCCAAGTCAGTGTAGAACTGATCAGCCTGGTCTAGCATAAACAATTGATGATCATATCGACTTTTTTGTTCTTGCATGCGGTAACTCTTCTTTTGTTCAAACAAGTTAGTTTGAAGTAAAGTCCCTTGTGTTGGAGATTCTAACTTTACTGTTAGGGGCATTACGTACTCACATGTATATTGGTACTTTGTAGACGAACCGGAGCCTTTTCTTTTTTCCAAAATGCGAATGTCACGAATCGGTTGGATCGTAATTGTCAGAATACACCCACCAAGCCCCTGTTCAAAGCCCTGAATTTGCATCGCCGATTGAACGTTCGTCTCATCATACGCAGTATGCAATTGTGGCTGAGGAACATTTGGATAAATTGGGGCTTCTGGATACATTGGGGGATTCGGTTTGGGCAATGGCTGGCCATTTGCACCTACGGCACCCGCATTGGTTTGTTTTTCCCACTGAGATAGCTGTCGCAAGTGTTGACGATCAAGCGAGTCGCGCATTTGTTGATATTGGATTCTTAAGCGTTCAAACTGTTGCATTGCCGCATCCTGACGCGCCTGAAACAACATCAAACTATCTTCATTCGCCGATTGATAAGCATGCTCTACGCGAACTTCATATTTTTTAAATGCCTCATCAATTTTTATCAATGGAAGCTGAGTGTAGGCAATTGAAACCTTGTTATCGTTAATGTTTTGTGCATATCCTGAAAAACTGAAGTAAAGTAACCCCAGAAATAGTACCGTTCTCTTCATAAGCATGTTTTTTGTAAAGCTATTAATTTTCAAATAGTTCACCGCACTTTCAATAGTAGCGACTTTGTAGTTTCGGTGTGGTGTCCAATTGACAATAGCTATGCCATAATTGCTTTGTTAAGAACTATTTAACAGAATTATATAGAAGTTAACGGTGGGGGTGATCATCCCCGAAAAAACGTTGAAGTAGAGCCGGGTCTTGCTTCTTGTAAGCTTTAAGAGGCTCAGATAACTGGGAAAGATAGAGTTTGACGGGTTTGCTAACCAAGCGAGTACATAAACGTTGCGCAGAAGGGACTGCTGCTGCAAAGCGCTCGAAATAAGAATCCATGGTGTCCGTTCTAAATTCAAGAATGTCATCTAAGAGGTCTCCATCAATGTAATTGCCACAGTGGAAGTTTGCAGTGGCAAAAGCATGCTCTGGAAAGTCAACTTTTCCCATACCATAGGCATCAAAAGCACGTGTCATAAAATCAAGATAGGTAATACGACATTCTTTTCCACCGCCAAGATTAAAGATGCTTCCGTTTAATTTATCTCTTTTGCCGATGGAGTGTACAAATGCTCGCGCAGTATCGCGAACAGTGGTTATCTCCATTTGTGTTTCAAGCGGAACATGAAACATTATTTTGGAAACCTTGTGATTTCCAATACCCATGATGGCTGAAAGACGATAAATGGTCCAATTTAGCTTGCTCTCTTGAATGATGCGTTCCGTTAACACTTTTGTTGCGCCATAATCGTCTCCAAGGCTTGGAGTCAAAGGATCGCTTACCAGTATATCAGGGTTTTTCATTCGATCACCGTATGTGGCAACCGAAGAACTGTAGATCAAAAATGCGTTTGGAGAATGTTCTTCCATGACCTTGACCAAAGTACGTGTACCTTCAATGTTGACAGATTTGGTCAATTCAGGCTGCTCATTGGCGAGCGGAGGAATGACCGCCGCAAGGTGAATGATGTAGGTTTGCTTAACGCAGGCCCGCGCCAGCTCTTCTTCATTATTAATTGAGCCATAAAAAACATTGATGCCTGGATAGTTTTTGACCAATTTGGTCGCCTTTTTAGAAGGGCGAACGAAAATAGAAATGGAAGATGGTTTTTGTCTGGAATAGAGTTGCTTCAAAACTTCACTTCCTATGGCGCCCGTAGCACCAGTAATGAGTGTTGATTCGTCTGTCATAAACTACATGTATCGAATTTTCATAACCACCGTTTTGTCGCCGGATAATGTAAACTTAAAATCACTGAAAGTTGGTTTACTCCAGGATGTGTGGTAATAATCTGAAAACCCAAAACCTTCTTTTGGAAGCATCAATCCATAGTCCATTTCAGTATTGCTGTTTTCATCATCTAAAAGTGCCAGACCATAGACCCCAGGTTTAAAGCCAGAGATTCGGTGTATAATTGTATTCCCCGACAGTTTCTTTTTTGAAATATATGTGGATTTCCAAGGGGACTCAGCTGCAAACGTCTTTTGGTCAAGGTAAATTTGCAGTTGAATTCTACCCTTGTTGTTTCGAACATTGGGTATTTTAATGGTCAATGTATAAGTCGCAGCCTTACTCATTCTTACTGCTGGTGTTGATTTATTGAATGAGGTAGAGATCCAAAAAATCATGCTGAGAGCAAAGGAACTGATAAGAATGTGTTTCCGCATACACCCAAAATAATAAATCTTCTACTGAACAGGGAAATGTTTTACATCTAATATCGATTATCTGTTTATTTTAGTAAAATCCGTTCACGGAAAATTCGAGCGCCTAACTACTTGTGCTAAAGCGAAAGTTCTTGTCAAGAACATAGTCTGCTCAATAACGTTGGGTTTATCGGGTTTCAGAAAGGATTAACTGAAAAATTCTAGAAGCAATGGTTTTTATTTGGAGAGGTTCAGGAATAACAGTTCCTATTTTTCTGTTTTTAAGCGGGTGGATCATGAGTAATTGGTACCCAGATACTACATTGGGAAATTATCCTTTTGTTGGTTGGTCTATGTTGTGGGCAGGTATCGTTCTTACGCTGCAGGGAGCGGCTGTTTGGGGTGGTGGAGCTCCTGATCCTGAAACTGGTGAAATTCCATTTCGTCGTGGACATGATTTCTTCTGGATTCCAGTCCTTTTCTGGGGAATTGGATTTATCGGACTAAGTATCTGGCTCATAAACAAAGAGCCGAAAGAATCCTTTTATGAAAGTGCTGAGTTTCAAGAGATGGTTCAGGAGTCTACTCAGGCGGCAGAGGAGGAGGAAGATCCGGTTAGACTCGTGAATTTCTACAACCCCTTTGATGATTCCCTAAGTTTTGAAATGTATGACGCGAAAACACGTGATTATATCATCGGGACAAGTGTTCCCTCGGAAAGCACAAGATACAAGGAGTTTGACTGCAAGCGCTATGATGTCATTATCGGTGACACTGAGAAGAGAATTACCGTTACAAAAGCTACTACAAACGACCCTGATGACTACAACGAATTATGGTATATAATGGGTGGCGCTGCCGACCTTTTACTCATTGATGTAACAGACGCATGTGACCGTGAAATAACACGAGGCGAGCTTCGAGCGATAAATTGGACCGACAGAATAGAAAAGCGTTACGATGGCGATGAACTAATTGAACCGTCGTTGTTATCGACCCCTAGAAAGAAGCGAACCATTTATGGTATGGGAGACAAGTTGCCATTGGAACATAGTGTTAAAGAGTTGGTTTACGCACTTGTTCCTGTAGAAGCTGATCAAACACCTTCAGAATCATACCTGGATGAAAAAGTAATCGAAATGTGTTTTACAGATGATTAAGTAGGGTTTAAGTTGGAGAGAGAAATGACTATATTTTGGATAAATGGATCAATCAAGGCCGTATAAAAACAGAACTGTTTTTCTGATCATAACCGCACTGTGCTTTCTACTTTATGGAAATACACTATTCAATGATTACAACCTTGATGATGAATGGGCATTTAAGGATAAGGGTCAAAGTGGCTTGGCCGAAGGCCTGAAGGAAAGCTTCACAAAACCATTTGTGGAAATGGGGCAGTTAAATTATGGCTTTCGTCCAATTTCTACTGCTTTAATTGTTGTGGAACAAGCCTTGTTTGGTCAAAAACCTGCAGTTAGCCATTTCATTAATGTACTGTGCTACGCCATCGTATGTTTTCTACTTTTCCTTTGGCTGAGTAAATACGTCAGAGTGAACTGGTGGTTAGCCGCCTCTGTTACAGCCGTTTTTCTTTTTTTACCTATCCATACGGAAGTTGTAAACAGTGTCAAGAACCGAGATGAATTACTCAGTGCCACTTTCGGGCTATTGTTTTTGATTCAAGGTTGGAAGTATTATGAAAAAGGTGGAGCAATGCGCTTGTTGCTCGTCGTTGTTTTCTTTGCAGCCTCTCTCTTATCTAAGCAAAATACGTTGCCGCTAATGCTGGTGTTGCCCATTGGTCTTTGGTTACTCAGTGCGCTCAACAAGAAACGATTGCTTTTAGTGTTTGTGTTGCCTGTATGCACGTTTCTAGGTGTTTGGCAATTATCAAAAACGGTATTCGATAAAAAGGAAAAAAGAAACCTGAAAGAAGTAGTCGATAATCCACTTTTTGGTGAACATACAGGGTCGGATAGGGTGACGGTTGTTGTTAACGCCTTAGGATTTTACTTAACCGGAATGGTTTCTACTGAAGGGTTCGGGGCGTTTTATGGTCAGGAAACCATTGATTTCATGCAGTTACACCTAAGGTATTTAATTGCAGTTATTCTTGCTGTGTTAATTGGGTTTGTGCTGCTTTTTTTGTTCTTCAGGCGTCGAAAGTACGCCCTGCCTTTCTTTGGAATGATCTTTATGCTCGGATGCATAGCGCCGTTCACAAATTTTTGGCAAAAAATGCCAGGTGTTGTGGGAGAACGATTAGCATTCTTGTCATCCATGGGTTTTGCCATTTTGCTTGGCTTTGTCGTTTATAAATTCGTTCACTACCTGAAAGAAAAAGGGAAGACAAGCTTCATTGTTTCTATCGTTTGTTTATCAGCAGTTGTTTTGTTTTGGTCAGCGAAAACAGTTCGAAGAAATGCTGACTGGAAGAATCTAGAAACGCTGATCAGCGCTGATCTGGATCGGTTCCCAAATTCCGTTAAGTTTAACATGATCATGGGGAGTATTGAATTCAATAAAGGCGTTAAAAAGACGGCAAATGCACAGCAAGTAACCAATCTTGAACAAGTTGAATTAGGCTATGATCATTTTTGCAAGGCGTTGGAGACGTATGATAAACACCCTGCAGCTTTATACAATGTTGCCTGGATTGATACTTATATTCGTGAAGCAAATTTAGATAGTACAGCGGCCAGGTGGCGACAATTGGTTGAAATGGGAACGCTAGATTCTGCCGAAATCATTCCGCACATTGCGGCCATCGAAACGCGTCGTTTGAAACCTGATGAGGCTTTAGATGTCTACATGGAGGCCTGTGAAGGTGGAGATCACGCGCTTGGACTTACTGGTATCCGTCAGGCACTCATCAATGCCGACTGGGATGCATTTTCTCAATTTAGTGAATGTTTATATGCGGATATTGGTGAACGACGAGCGCAATTGACAAAAATCTGGAAGGGATTGATTCCTAAAGACCCTGAGCGCTCGGATGCACTCATAAAGTCATTGATAAAGAAAGATGATTCGCCCTATTATGCTAAAGTGTACGCACAACAGCTTATGCTACAGAGCAGATTCCCAGAGGCAATGGCGGTATTGAATGAACTTGACCAACGCTTTCCAGATGATGCAGAGATAAAACTGTTATTTGGAAATATGTACATGTCTTACAACCAAAAAGAAAACGCCCTGAAGATGTTTAGGCAAGCGCTGGAACTTAATCCAGAGAATACACAGTTGAGGCGGTATATCGAATCGCTCGAAGTAACACCATAGGCATCCAGAATCGATACTTTACGTCAAGTAGGTATACAAATGAATTAGGAGATGTTCGGAATTTTCCCGAATTTCAATGAAATAAACCATAAGCAATGAAGAAACTATCTATTTTAACCGCGTTTTTTACTCTGTTTTTAGGGGCTCAGTTAAATGCCCAGTACAGCGGTGTACTCACTCTTGTAGTTGAACATCCTTCTGTCGATATTGTTAAGAATCAAGATGGAAGTCGCGATTTACATTTTCTCATTGAAAACATGAGCACGGAAGATGCGGAAGCTTTGCAGACAACCTTGAATGGAAAACCAGAAATTTCTAATTTGGTTGTTTCAAATAACGAATGGAATATGCATGTTGAAGCAGGAACTACTCGAAAGCAATTGATGACTTATTTCATGCAAAACGGCTTTAAGTATATCAATTTAGCGGGTGAGCAAAAGGAAATTCTGCATTACCTTTCAGCAGCGAAAAAACAATGATAACAGGCCTTAAATCTTTGCCTGAAGCGTAAAGAGGTCGTAATACTTTCCTTCTTTTTTGATCAACTCATCGTGCGTTCCACGCTCGATAATTTCCCCTTGTTCTACAACAAGAATTTGATTCGCCTTACGAATCGTACTCAGCCTGTGTGCTATTACAATGGTCGTTCTTCCACTGATTAGATTTTCAAGCGATTGTTGAATGAGCACTTCGCTTTCGACATCCAGACTCGATGTTGCTTCATCCAGAATTAAGATACGAGGATCTGCAAGAATGGCTCGCGCAATAGAAACGCGTTGTCTTTGACCGCCAGATAGTTTAACCCCGCGTTCACCAACGATCGTATCCAGACCATCATCAAAACGGTCTGTAAATTCATTAACATAGGCGGCTTCAACTGCAGCTAATAAGTCTTCCTCAGAAGCATCAGGCTTTGAAAATAGAATATTCTCACGTATGCTGCCTTCAAATAAAAAGTCATCCTGCATCACCATTCCAAGCTGACTTCTGTAGCTACTAAGTGTCGCATTAGATAGATCTTGGTCATCTATGGAAACAATGCCGCTATCAGGAGTGAGATGCGTCGCCACAAGTCCTGCGATGGTACTTTTTCCAGCACCAGATGTTCCTACTAGAGCGACAACAGAGCCTGGTTCTGCTTCAAAATTGATATTCTTCAACACTTCTTTTCCTTCTTCATAGGTAAATGAAACGTCTTTGAAGCGCAAATGTCCGTTGATTTTTGAAAGCTTCACTGTACGAACTGTATCATCTGATTCTGAAGGCGTATTCATTAATTCTTCTACACGATCCAGCCCCGAAAAGGCATCAGTGAGCTGCGTTCCGATATTACTCATTTGAATAATCGGCGCAATAAGGTATCCTAAAAACAAAGCAAAAGAGATGAACTCACCTTTTGTTAGGTCTCCGTCAATGATCATAGTTCCCCCTACCCACATAATTCCAGCCATGGTTATTCCGAGCAAAAAAGTAGTTCCACTGGTCACAAGCGCCTGTGCAGTCATACTCTTTTTTACAAATGAAAAAATGGTGTTGACCCCTTCGGTGAATACATTTAACTCTTGTTCCTCTGCGTCATACCCCTTGATGATGCGAATACCACCGAGGGTCTCAGTAAGACGGCCTTGAACGCTGGCATTTACTTCTCGCCGTTTCTTGAAAATAGGGCGAATATAGCTGAAAGCCTTTAGGAAGAGTAATCCAACCAAGATTACTGGGACTAGCACAAATAAGGCTAGTTTTGGGCTAATGTTAATCAAAAGTACAAGGGTAACCAAAGAAGTAATGGAGCCTCCAATCATTTGAACGAGACCTGTTCCAACAATATTTCTGATCCCATCTACATCACTCATTACGCGGCGAACGAGCGTTCCGGACTTGTTTTTATCAAAAAAACTAACGGGCAAGCTGAGTACTTTTTTCTGTACTTCGACCCTGAGTTTAGCAATAACTCGATGTGCCTCAATGCCTAGCAAACGAGTTAGCAGAAACGACGTAGTAGCCTGAATTATTACAGCTCCAACAACGAGAATAATGATCAACCTAAACATGACGGCATTGTCCTTTTCAATGGCGTCGTCAATTAGATATTGCACTGAAGCAGGGACAATGAGCCCGCTTAATCGCCCGACAACAATCAGCAGTAAACCTATTAGCAACGCCCAACGGCGTGGCCAGACAATGGTTCGGAATACTTTTTTAATGGATGCTTTTTGTTCGCTCATATCATCAGAGGTTTCGAAGCCTTAAAATTAGGTAAATAAGTATGCGGTTTGAAGTAGCTATGATTCGGCGAATGAACAATGGCGATTTATCAATAAATGGCCTTTTCCGACGAATCATTTGCATCCGTATTCCCGCTAGCACACGACTGCAAATGGTATATTTTTTAGGAACGAATTCCGGGCGAATGACATCAAACAGCAAAACATATCGAGTACTATCTGAGTGATTCCAGGCGCGATGTTTTGCAGCATCATTGAAAATAAGGAGTTTTCCTTCGTGCCATGCTTTCTCTTCTCCCGCCACAGCAAAACCACAATTTGGAAGCCCCTCAGGAATCTTGAGCCCAAGATGACAACGATAAATAGCATTTGTATCGCCACGATGTTCTTTTATTTCAGTATTGGGCCCGATCAAACTGACAGATGCAGAAACTAAGTGCGGAATGCGCGATAATATGCGCATCGTGTTAGGGCATTCGCGTGCATTTTTATTAAGGCCCCAAAGCCAGAAGCGAAACCCAAATGCACTCCACTTATTTTTTCCGAGAACCATGGATGTATTAAAATAGGGTTGAATAAGCGATTGATGATTCTGGATGAATTTGGTTACCTCCGCCTCAATGGACTCCCAGTTTGCTTCAACTTCCGCTGCCCAGTCAAAACGATTCGGATCATAAAAACCGAGTCCAGTTTCTTTTAATTCTATTCGGGAAGATGAGTACCACAATTGAGGTTTGGAAGAGTCTGATTCCATACAAGTCGAATTTACAAAATGAAAAAGGACTATGCTAAAATCCTTCTATCTTTGTTAGATGAGCGAATCCGGTTCTGTTACTGCCACAGCTGAATTGCCAATCGTGTTTATTCTTGCGAAGGGGCGCTCTGGAACAACATTGCTTCAAACGATGTTGGATGCTCATCCTGAAACAATCGCTCCGATGGAGTCGCGTTTTGCTATCCATTTTTTAAATCGCTACACAGGAGTAACAAACTGGACAGCGAAGATCCGTGAACGCTTTATAGAAGATGTTACTAATGAACAAAAGATTCGTCTTTTTTGGGAGTTGGATGAAGATTCCTTGAAGTCCTCAGTTCATGCACTACCTGAGAATGCCAGCTATGGACAATTCTGTAAAGAAGTGTATGGGGCGGCAAAGTCTTTTTTTCCTAAAAACGTACCCAGGGTGATCATTGATAAGAACCCCATTTATGCGCTTTTGACCCCCCATATTTTGAAAGTTTTCCCGAAA
The DNA here is from genome assembly GCA_002427735.1 of Flavobacteriales bacterium UBA6051. Taxonomy (GTDB): domain Bacteria; phylum Bacteroidota; class Bacteroidia; order Flavobacteriales_D; family Crocinitomicaceae; genus UBA4466. The sequence continues at coordinate 170,687 of DIYP01000017.1, read as the reverse complement.
GCGAAGTTCATTCATGTTGTGAGGGATTATCGTGGAAGTTCTAGTTCGGCCGCAAAACTCAGTGATCGAGTTTCTATGCGCCAACTTGGTTTTAGGTGGCTCGATTCTAATCAGGAAATAGAACGTTTGAAGGAAAGAATGCCTGAACATTTTCACACGGTGCGATATGAGGATTTATTGCGAAACCCAAAGGTCACGCTTGTAGGAATCGCAGAGTATTTAGGGCTATCCTATACTGATGATATGCTTACTTATCACCAAACAATTGAGAAGAGTTTTGAAGCCTATTTACAACGTTCTAAATCAGATGAAATAAGAACTTTTCGCAAGCTAGGAGGCACCACAGTGCACAAGAACCTGGCAAGGCCAATCGATCCGACTTTTATTGATAAGTGGAAAGCGGTTTTAAGCAAAGGTCAAGTAGAAGAGCTGGATCAAATTTGTGGGGCATTCGCCAAGAAATATGATTATCAATCCGCTGTTGATACTGGTATTCCGAGTGTTTCTCTTGATGCTAGAATTCACCGAGCAAAGCTTCGTCTCTATTATAATCTTCCGATTTGGTTAAGAGAACTAAAGAGTAAACCAAGTATGGCATATTTAGAGCAGAATGGCTAGAAACATGTTCATATTATCCATGGGTCGTTCAGGAACTACCTTACTGCAAAGCATTTTGGACGCTCATCCAGAAGTTGTTGCTCCCCCAGAGTCCTACTTTATGTTGCACTTGTATACCAAGTACCGACGGCAAAAAAAGTGGAATGATCAGGTAATCACATCTTTCATAGGCGATCTGTATACCGATCGCCAGTTTCGTTTATTCTGGAAAGTAGATCGCGAAGAGGTTGAGGCTTCGTTCCGAGCCGTTGCACCAATTCGTTCTTATGCTCAGGCGTGCAACGCCGTGCGACTTTGTTTTAATAAGGCATACGAGAATGGTAATTTGAGCTTAATTGGAGACAAAAAGCCTGTTCATACAGATTTTCCGCATCTAATTTTCAAGTTGTACCCTGACGCAAAAGTTGTTCATATGATTCGCGACCCTCGCGGAACGGCCAATGGTCAGATAAAAACCTTTAAACGGAAAGATGCTATTGCCATTGGACTGCGCTGGTCGGATGTTAACCGAAATGTTGGAAAACTCAAAGCTCAGTATCCAAATCAATACCATCTATTGAAGTATGAATCGTTGATTGAAAACCCAGAAGAGACCGTGCGAACACTGTGCGATTTCCTAGAAATTCCTTTCAGTGATTCAATGCTGCAATATCGTGAACAAGTTATTCAACGTTATGATGAGCAGTCGGCGTTAATTCGGGAAAAGCATAGCAGTTTGCTGAAGCCAATAGACCCGGCTATTGCCGAAAAATGGAAAACGTCGCTTACGAAGGAGCAAATAAAATGTGTTGAGTACGCCTCGTTTAATGTTGCAAACGAGTTTGGATATAGGTTTGAGCGTCCGAAACCTACTATTCTAATGCGTTTGAAAGCGCCAATTTCAAGGTTGAAGTTGACCGTCGGGTTTTCCATCATTAAGCTCTTTTTTGCACTGCCGTTTTGGGTAAGGAGGTTTGTTTTTAATATGCGTAGCAGAAACACGGACCATAAATACCAAAAGTAGAATCAGGACATTTGTTCCTCTTTTTTCTTGCGCTCAAGATAATCATCCAGACGTCCGGTTTGGGCGAGTTGAATTAGGTTGATATCTTCTTTAGCTAGCTTCATTGAGCCACGAAGTGTTGGGTTGCGCGCGCACAAATCAAGGAAGAAATATAGCGGTGACTTTTTTAAGCAGTGCATGGGGGGTAACCAGCGATATCCGACTCCAATTGAATCTTCCGGGTTTTTAACGGCATGCCACCAGTAGGGTGGGTTGTAAAACACGTCGCCCTCATTTAATTCTACATGAATTCGGTCGATGTACCTGAATAATGGAAACTTATCGTAGTCCGGTTCAAATGGATTAAACGCCCCCCCCTGTCTTGAGCTAACGCTTCTATAAATATTTTGGGCGGGGTCTGGATCAAAGACAATGGAGTAATAGGGAGGATATAAGTACCATTCCTTTTTCCCATGTGCTTGCGTAAAGATGTTACAGCTGAAAGCATTGTGTAAAGGTGTATATGAATCTTTACCCCCTACAAAAACTTGAAAATTCTCTCCGATAGTAAACTTATGTCGTGCCTTTAAGATCCAGTCATAGTCGAAGTCTTTTATGTGCTCTGGATGTCTTTGAAGCAATGGATAAAAGCGATAGTATTTTCCTTCACCTTTTCGAATTCCATCGAGTACGTCTTTGAGCAGTAGACGTTCGTACGGGTCTTCAATCGCCTCGTGATTAATAAATAAGATCTCTTCTTCTCCGTAAAGCTCCTTGAAATATTCAAGCGACCATTCTTTGGTACAATTCCACCCGTTAGCCTGCCCCTCAATGACAACAGGAATTCCCTTTTTTATGTAGTGGTTTTTAAATTCTTCAAGTGTCAGGTCTTTTCGGCGCTCAATTTCAAATGTTTGTCCAACGCTACCACTGGCCTTCAGGCGGTTATGGATGTTTGTATAAAGCCTGCGACGTGATTTATTGTGCCACCTGAAGGAGCGTTCTCTGCCAAAAAAGTGATCCATGAACTGGTAGTAGCCATAGCGTAACCGTTCCCGGCGTTTAAATATTTTGGTGTACTTCATTGAGTAGCGTTTCTTTGAGGCGCAGACCTTATCAAAGATCGTAAAATAATCGTTGTCTACGACTTTGCCTTCTTCTGACTTTCTAAATACTCATCTAGTTTACCAAACTCAGCCAGATGGATCAGGTTAATGTCCTTTCGGTAGAGTCGATAGGCTTTCCAGAATGGAGGGTTAACGGCACATAAGTCCAGAAAAGAATACAGGCGCGATATTTTGAACATGTAAAACGGAGCGAACCAGCGATAACCAACGCCAATAGATTCACCTACATTCTTAACAGCATGCCAGTAGAAGGGAGGGTTCCATAAGATATCTCCTGGTTTCAAATGAACTGAGTAGCCATCAATGTATTGATACAATGTGTAAGGCGTTTCAAAGTTCGGCTCGAATGGGTTGAATGGCCCTTCATGCGTCTTGTATGGTGCACCACGATAGACATTTCGAATGGGGTCCGGGTCTATCACAGGAACATAATAGTTCGGGTAGAGCACCCACTTTTTCTCACCATGTGTCTGAACAAAAAGGTTGCATTGGTTAGCATTATGCAATGGTGTCACTGAACCTTCACCACCAATAAATACTTGAAATGCTTCGAACCAGGTTACTCGGTTGCGGCGTTCTCTCAACCAAGCATAGTCAAAATCTTTCAAGTGTTCAGGATGCCGCTCGAGTAAAGGATAAAATCGATAGTAACTACCATTTCCTTTTTTGATTTCATCAATGGCTTCGGAAAGGGTCGTTTTTGTATAGTCGTTTTCCATGTACTCCTGATCGGCCATGACAATTTCGTCCTTTCCGTGGAGCTCTTTGAAATAATCGAAGGACCAATGCTTTACGCAGTCCCAGTTTTTAGCGGCTCCCTCGAGAATCACAGGGATTCCTTTTCGAACATAATGCTGCTTGAATTCTTTAAGGGTTAGGTCGCTTCTTCGTTCCACGGGGGTTATACTTCCAGGCCCACTTGCTTTTAGTTGATTGTGCAGCTTACGGTAGTACTTTCTTCGACCTTTTTCGTGCAGTTTAAAAGAGCGCTTGCGCCCCAAAAAGTGATCCATAAACTGATAGTATCCGTATTGAAAGCGCATACTCCATTTTATGTTTCTTTTGAAATCCTGCATGAATTAAATGTATGGATTGTTATTCGATATGGAGACACTTTTGACGAGTATTTTTTCAAGTGTTACTGTCCTTTTATCGTCAATAATGGTTTTATGCAGATAAACGTTCACCCGGACAACTTTGCCTTGGTCATCGAATTGTCTTCCATTAATGTAATTGTATAGATGCTTAGGTGCTTTCAGATAATGTCTTAAACCAAATTCTCCCAGATGATCATTGTAATTCTGGAAAAACGTGCGAATAAACGCTGTATGTTTTTCATTTTTGACAGGGTCGAAATAATTGTCACCAAATGTTTGCTCTAAAGAGGGAATATCTATTGAGTCAGCATTGTTTAATGCGCTGGCAACGGGGTGTTTAAAAGTATATCCAAACCCAGTAATTTTTATGCGTCTATCATCCACGAGGTATAGAAATTTATCATGGTTGAATAGTTGATGATAAGGGTTAAAAGTGCTCTTTGACAATTCATAAACTTCACCGTTTTCCAGTACCGCTTGATATTTGAAAGTTTGATTAAACTTTGTGTCTAACCAACCGATGGTGAATGTAGAAAGCCAAAAGGTGGCAAGTGGAACAACAATGAGCGAAAGCTTAAAAAACGGACGGCTATAAAGTACCTTAAATTGACTTTTTCCAAATATGACGAAGAGAGCGCAAAGGTCAATGATGATCCACTTCCAAAAGAGGATGCCACCAAGGTAAAAAATGGCGAAATGCATACTTATAAAAAGGATGATCAACACCATCGAGAGCTTGCGCTTGAAAAGAATAACCAAAGCAGACAGCTCCAATAATAACACTCCAATTTGAAGAATGACCGCATTGCCTTTTAACCATGGGATGAGGTGTGAAGAGAACTCCCAGCCTCGCTCATTTCCGTGCATTACTAGATAATGCAACGGATTTTCGGTTACCCATTCATATCCATGCGGAGAAATTCGAATTTTACCTAAACCTGTTGCGAAATAGCTGCCGGCGATGATCATGATAAAAAAGTAAACCAGCCAATTTCCAGAGATTTTCAAACGCGTTCGAACCAGCAAGAAAGACGTTAGCAAGACGTAGAAGTCGAATAGTATTTTTTTATCGAACAGCGGAAACCCGCCTATTGGAAAGTCGAATTGAGCCCGAAAAAGCAATGTGACGATCAGGAAACCGGTCGCGTAAATCGGGTGAAACCATATGAGCGCAAGTAGCAGAACCATCAGTGCACGCTCCAATAAGAAAGAATGATCTAAGTAGTAGTTATAATCATATGTCAATAGTTCCCAACACAGCAATAAACCAGGCAAAATGAATAGGAGTCGAATGTTTTTGCCAACACCTAGTCCGTTCCATGAAATTTTCTTTCGTTGTCTGATGAGGTAAACGAGCACAATAACCCCCAGCCACGTTGTTGGACTTTTGAAACTGGAGATTAGGAAAGAGCTATCCAGATATGGGGTGAGCTTAAGAAAGTACAACGACCAACCGAGTTGGTTGGAAACATAAGCATCCAACTTAGGTGCTGTATTCGTAAAAAAGAAGTAGTAACACCCATAGAAAAGTGTTGACACAAGCTTAATTACCACCATGAACAAGATGGCTTTAGCTAGAGGTCTGTACTTTGGGTTTATCTTTTCCAGTCGAGCGCTTAGCATGAGTTGTTTAAACTTGTCTGGTTTTCTTATTCAACCGGCCCGACAAGTATACAAATAGTTCTATTAGCGGGCAATTAACCTTCCCGTTTCCAGAATGTCTTCACCTGATTTGAATTCATACAAATAGACACCTGATTTCCAGTTATTACGCTGAACTTTTACTTGTGTTCCTGATAACTCCTTCTCAAGGTGAACAAGTCTCCCTGACAAATCTTTAATTGCAAAAGAAACACCTTCTTGAATCAATGACTCTGGAACTTCAATAGTCAGTGCATCATGAAAAGGGTTCGGATATACATTTAATTGATAGAGTTCACTTAGATCGGGGGTAGAAACAGTGACCCCCTCAATAATTGACAATTGTTGATTAACCGAAATGCTGGTAAAAGTTTCCACGGTTCCTCCTGGCCAGGTAACTTCAAGCGTATCCACTATAGTATGACCTCCTAACCCAAAATGAGCAATAGGTGTATCTGAAGAAAGGTGACTGGAACCAGCATTAATCTCCCGAATGAGGCTTCGATTTCCAATGACAATGCGAACTCTTGCGCCGATAGCGTTGTAATTATTAATTGTTCCTTCTAATCGAACCTTAAGCCAGTTGTAGTTGTTTTCTTCGTCGTTTCTGAAAAGCTGTACCCGAGGTGATTCGTTGATGCCAAAGCCTTGATAGTGACGCTGGTTAACAACTACAAGATCCATATCTCCATCATTATCATAGTCGAACATTACGGAACCACGACCTCTTTGTGGATCATCCAGACCAGTTGACATGGAAACATTGTTGAATGTGCCGTTACCATTATTTCGATACATTACGTTAAAATTGACGAAAGTATCGACCATATTGTAGAAGGTGACCATTGGGTTTAATGATCCATTACAGACGAAAAGATCTAGATAGGTGTCGTTATCGTAATCAAGGAAGTTTGCCCCCCATCCGACCGAAGAAGCATATAAAGGGACCATCCAGCCTGAATTGGCTGTTCCGGATGAAAGTGTCGTGTTCTCGAATGTACCATCCCCGTTGTTTTTGTACATGATATTGGTGTCGAGGTCGGTTACGTAATAGTCGAGCCAACCATCTTCGTTATAATCGCCGACAGCGACCCCCATTCCGTTAATGGCTGCATCAGTGCCACTGGCGGCTCCCACGTTTAAAAATGTATCCTGAGGAAATTCATTTTGGTACATAGTGTTGGGCTTGGTTTTTTTACCAAAATCATTGGCAATATAGATGTCGAGATCATTATCAAGATCAAAGTCAGAAAAAACCGTTGCCCAACCACAACCGGAATCAATTACAGCTGTTTGAAGCGCTAAATCTGTGAAGGTTCCGTCGCCATTGTTTTTATATAAAAAACTGGGAGATCCTGGTCTGAGTGGTCCAAGTCCTCCGGTGGTTGCCGAATCGAGAATGCTGTAGACAGGAACACCCAAAAAGTTGAGTACATAAATATCCAGGAGACCGTCATTGTTGTAATCGCCGAATGCAGCTGAGGTGCTAAAAGAGGTGTCCTGACCAGTAGTAGAAGAAACGGAGATGTCACTGAAAGTTCCATCGCCATTATTCTTGTACAGCAGATTTGGCGCCCATTCATTCAGGTTATTTTCCCAACAGCGCGTTGTAATGTAGAGATCAGACCACCCGTCGTTGTCAAAATCACCAGCAATTGCACCAATGGTTACAACTGAATCCGTTTGTCCCATGTCAGCACTTGTAATAACATCGGTAAAGGTCCCATCGCCGTTATTCATATAGAGTGCATCTGGATTTACGCCACCAACAACGTACAGGTCTTCCCATCCATCGTTATTGAAATCGATGACCGCAGCACCACCACCAAAGTGAAAATCCCCGTAGTCATATACCATATCTATCCCGCTGGCGGCGGAAACTTCTGAAAATGTTTGGGCATAAGTTGAAAAACAAAAGAATGGCAACATTGCCAAGAACAGCATATGTCTTTTCATAGTGTAGTTTGTTAAGTAGATCAAATGAAAGTAATTGATTTAAGTCAATTCTACAAGAAAATGGTGCACTATGGTTAAAGCTTACTGAGCACGGGCTCTTTTAAATAATTGGGCAGGTTCTCATAGAGTAGCGGAAAATCTTCCTTTCTAAACGTGATATTGTCCCACCCAAGGGGCTCAGAATCCTTGGAAATACGTTGAATGGTTTGACGTAATTTATGCGCGTTAATCAAGTAATTTTCCTTCGTCATTTCCATAACAATCCTATCTGAATTGGATAACGATTCAATGACATGATAGCCAAGTTGAAGATTATACTTCACGACTGCAGGATTGTCGGCCCTGACCTCGGCTCTTGTTTTTTTCATGCCCATGATGAAAAATGTAAGGTCTGCCATGCAAATAGATGCAATAACTGGAACGTGTGTCCCCCAGTAATTTTTGTCCCAAATAAACAAACCTCCCTCAGCACTTCTGGTTTCGAAAGATTGAATGATTCCATTGATAAGGCCTATTTTCAAGCCCTTATGTTCAATGATGAAATAATAGTGTCGTTCGTTGTTTATGGATTGAAACCACTTTTTTTGATTGTCCTTAGAAATATACTCTTGATAGAACATTCTTTCCTGAATGTCAGGAGAATTACGCTTTTCTCGCAATAGCTCAAGGTCGTCTTCGGTTAATCGAATAAGCCTGATGCCATATTTCTCAATGATCATAGCTGCGCCTCCTTTACAGAATAAGCCGGTTTATCATTGAGAATAACATAGATATTGCTGAGGTATTTTCCTACGATTCCGAAACAGAGGAGAAGCAGGCTTGTCGAGAAGAAAATGGCAACAATTAGCGCGGTAAACCCAGGAGTACTGATGCCAAAAGCAATTTTTTTAATGATGAAGTACATGCCAAGCAAGAACGAGACAAAAGAGAAGAACGCACCACCCCAAACCATTACTTTCAGTGGCCAATTACTATAGTTTACAGAGATGTTAACGATCTGACGGAAGATTTTTAAAGGCGTGTAGCCTGATTTTCCACTTTGTCGTTTGTAATGCTTAACTGTAACGAGTTCAATGCATTCTGTGTGCCAGTGCAAGAGCTCTTCGATCAAAACAAAGTGCTGACGGTGGCTAATTACCTTGTCCATTAATTTAGCATCAATAAGACGGTAGGAAGACCCTTGTCCATATTTTCCATCCAGGTATTTTGCACTTTTTTTGTACATAGTACTTCCGATCCTGCGGCCAGCTGAGTGGTTTTCACCACCGATGCCGTAGACCAGATCAGCGTTAGAATTATCCATTCGTTCAACGAGCAACAGAATGTCCTCCGGAGCTTGTTGAAGATCGTCGTCGATAGTTACAATTCGTTTTCCAGATGAATACCTGAAGCCACATAGTATAGCATTGTGCTGGCCGTAGTTTTTTGCGAAACGAGCAATTTTAATGGTGTCCTTGTGAGCTGACTTTATCTTTTTTAATACGTCCCAGCTATTATCCTGAGAAAAGTCATCAATGAAAATGATTTCAAAGTCAGACGTGAGTTGACGTAAGGTTTCATTGAGTCGACGATGTAATTCTTGGAGTGACCCCTCACTATTATAAACCGGTATGACGACTGAGTAATCCATTATTGTCCTGCTGTTAAACCTCCGTCCATAACTATTTCTGTTCCCGTAATCCAACGTGATGCATCAGAAAGCAAGAAGAGCATAGTGTTTGAAATGTCTTCCGGAGTTCCAAAACCAAGGGGATATTGTTCTCCGTGTTTGTCCATCATTTCTTTCGAAATAGCCTTTTGCGCTTCGTCAAACAATGGTGTTTTAACCATTGCTGCGCTAATTACATTTGATCGGATACGTTGCGATGCATATTCAAGAGCAATGGTTTTGCTGAATGAATTGAGAGCAGCTTTTGTTCCTGAATACAATGCTCCTCCTTTGTGCGGGAACTTACTCGATATGGAAGACATAAACACTATGGATGCTCCTGCATTTATTTTCTTGGTCCGGAACAAACGACCGGTGAGAACAGTTGGTCCACTGTAGTTGATCGAGAACAATTGATTTATTTGCTTGTGACCAATAAACTTTACCGGAAAGGGACGAACGATTCCAGCACTGTGAACGATTCCATCTAAGTTTGGACACTGTGCAACAAGCGCTTCTAGTTCCTCTTCATGGGTAAGGTCTGCCGAAATAACTTGATGTTCTTGTGTCGGAAGCTGTTGAAGTACCTCATTCAGTTTTTCCTTGTTTCTTCCTGATAACACAAGTGTCGCACCATTTTCTGCAAGCAGACGCGCTGTTTCTGCACCAATTCCGGAAGACGCACCAGTGATCAATATTGTTTTGTTCTCAACCGAAAATACACTCATACTTCAATAATTTTCGGACACTTTATGTGTGCTAATTCAACCGAAGCAATTCCCCAGGAAAGCCCAACACCGAAGCCAGCCATGAGCACATTTAGTCGTTCCTCTTTGGTACGATCACGCAACTCAGCAACGATGGTCAGGGGAATGGATGCGGAACTGGTGTTTCCATATTGCTGAATCGAATAAGGCACCTGCTCTTTGTCAAATTTTGTTTTCTTCCGAATGGTTTCATTCATCAACAAGTTGGCCTGATGCATCAAAAAGTAATCGTAATTATCAGGAGAGGTATTCGTTTTTGCTAAAAAGGCATTGATTGATTTAGGCACTTTTGTGACGGAGAAGTTAAAAACATCTAAGCCGTTTAACGCCAGGTTTAAATCTGCTCGCTGGATTCCAGGACTAATTTCTTTTTTATCGAACGATGCCTTGGTCGCAAGGTTTCTCACTCCGCCATGAGGAATAATAATCGCTTCATACCCTGAGCCATCACTGTTTAACTCAAATGTCATTGATTGAGCCGAATCATCAAATTCAAGAGCTGTTACTGTTCCCGCATCGCCAAACAGCGGATAGGTGCTTTTATCTTCAAAAGAACAGGTTGCGGATGAGACATCTCCAGCCATGAGCAGCGCTTTTTTTAATCCCGTAGCCGAAAGGATACTGCTTAAGACGGAAAGTCCGTAGACGTACCCTGAGCAACCCAACCCTACATCAAGCGCCATACATGATGTCGGTAAACCAAGCCTGTCTTGAAGAATTATGGCTGTAGCTGGCAAGTAATAATCGGAAGATTGAGACACAAAAATGAGCGCGTCTATTTCAGAAGGAGACCAGCCCAACTCATCAATGAGTTTTTTCGCGGCTTCGTAGCAAAGGTCGGATGTGGCCATTCCTTTTTCTGCGCGTCTTCTGAACTCAACCCCAGTTGTTTTAATCAATAGTTTTTTCTCACTCTCAGACAAAAAAGGATACTCCCAGTTTGACTCAATGGTCTTAGGAACGGCTGCGGAAATACCGCGAATTGCGACGTTATGAATGGCTGAAAAGGCCATTAGTTTAAGCGTAATTTTACAAGGTCATACAGCTCCTGAACAGTTTCTATTTTAGAAAGATCCTCCCCGGTTACGACAACTTCATACTCTGTATCAATCAGTGCGATGATAATTAGCGCATACATGGAGCTCCATTCGTCTATGTTTCGGAAATTGGTGTCTGGCTTCAGGGTTCCTTGTTCCAGTTCTTCAAATTCAACTTCCAGTTTTTCAATAAACGTATTTATGTCCATTTGTTCAGTATTAAAATTGTAGCACCGTTCCTCCCCACGATAACCCTATTCCAAAACCTGCGACCAGCACTTTATGACCAGCTTTTATCTTTCCTTTATCCATCATTTCCTTCATTGCAAAAGGAATGGAGGAAGAAACAGTGTTTCCAACATTCTCAATAGAAATGATGAACTTCTCTTTTGGAATTTTCATTCGTTTACGTAAAAACTCCAGCATTGTTCCATTCGCCTGATGTAAAACGTAAAAATCGATGTCTTCTTCACCCAGTTGATTCTTGGCAAGTATCTGCTGAATCAACTTTGGAACGTTTCGGAGTGCAAACAGGAAGATTTTCGGGCTATCCATGCGTAAACGACCCCCACCGAGTTTCGTTGGAACGTCCTCATACTGCTTTAACCACTCGATATCGGCAGGTTCTTTAGTTGCTGAACGCTCTACCCATAAGTATTTTTCACCCTTGCCATCTGTGCCAAAAACAAATTCACCAATGGTAAAGTTCAACTCATTGTCTTGTTGATTACTAATGAGGGTTGCAGCCGCACCATCACTAAATAACGCACGCAACTCAAGGTCAACGGGATGAATAACTTTTGTGGGAACATCAGACGTTATCAATAGCAAATTAGAGGCCTGTTTACTGCTAATAAGCGCTTTGGCCAAACTTAAACCATAAATCCAGCCCGTACAACCGTGCAAAATATCTATAGCCCCGGAATTAGAGTTTATTCCAAGGTTATGCTGAATAATACAGGCCGTAGTTGGACCTTTGTACTCCAGTGCGTCCGAAACAAAAATGATATAGTCAATGACCCTCTTGTCTGTTTCAAACTCTTGGATCATGCGCTTGGCCGCTGCATTTCCGAGGTCCTTCGCCGTTTCATCCAACGGTGCAGTATATCTATACTTTACCCCGGTTTGTTTAAAAACGCTGTCAGCCGTTATGTCATCCGAGTTTGCTCCACCAAAGCGCAGATAATCCGCAATGATTTCATTGTTATCATGTTTCAATGAAGGCAAATAAGTACTAAGTGCGTTTACGTAAATCAACGGTGAATGAATGCGGTTATAAGTGAGTAATAACTATCGATTAATGTAAGATTAAAGTTAGTAATTTAAGCCAAAAAAGTGCGACTAAGAAATTGCAAATTGGGCTCAGTAAATAACAATTTGTGAGGATTTAAGACTCAAATATCGTTGATATTGGTAATTTGGGGTGCGATATACTGACTGCTATGATTAAGAAACATAGACGATATGTTTATTTCGGGATTCTGATTGTTTGTTTTTTTCTCTATGGGAACAGTCTGAATAATGATTATTCCCTGGACGATGAATATGTAATTGCCGGAAATCCATTGGTTGAGAATGGTATAAAGGGGATACCGAAAATTTTTCGATCACATTATATCAATAAGGGAATTGAAAAGCACAGTTATCGACCTGTAACGTTAACGACGTTTGCAATTGAATATGAGTTGTTTGAGGTGAATCCAAAGGCAAGCCACCTCATTAATGTGCTGTTGTACGCTCTTACATGCATGCTCTTATTTAAGCTCTTGCTTCGCCTTTTTAGAGAGTATCATTGGTCTCTTACTGTTCTCACGGTATTACTTTTCCTAGTCATACCGGTTCATTCCGAGGCGGTCAATAATGTGAAGTCACGCGATGAACTTTTGAGTTTCTTTTTTGCGCTGCTGTCTCTTTATCAGTTTGTGAAGTATGCGGATAAGGGAAAATTACTTTCCGTTTTTTTGGGGCTTTTATTCATTTGTTTGTCGCTTCTTTCAAAGCTCTCTTCTTTTACATTTTTAGCAATTATTCCACTTACCCTTTGGTTCTTCACCGAGATGAAGTTGAAGAAACTTTTGATTATAACTGGAGGAATGGCGGCCTTCTTAATTGGAATGCGCTATGGAGTCATGGATTTGCTATCCTCTGAAAGCAGTATTCGCGAGAATGTCTTCTTTGAAAATCCCTTGTATTTCTCTGAGCTAGGACTGATTGGTAAGATCCCTATGGCTGTTTTTACGAGCGCTTATTACCTGAAATTGTTGGTTTTTCCCAAAACATTGTTGTGCTATTATGGCTATAATCAAGTGCCTATCGTTGGTTGGGGAGACCCCTATTTCTGGATTTCTGCCGCGCTTGTATTGCCGGTTTTGGTTTACGCATTCTGGAAGTTGAGGACTAAAAGTGTTCTCGTCTATGGAATCTTGTTTTTCTTCATTGCGATTTCTTTGTTTTCGAATCTGGTAAAACCAGCTGTGGGAATAATAGCTGAGCGCTTTGCTTATATTCCATCGCTTGGGTTTTGCATTGCAGTTGCCTATCTTCTTTTGAAAGTATTCAAAGCCAAGATTAAAAACTCAGAGGAGAAATTCACTATGCAATATAAGGGTGCTTTTTTTGGTGTACTCGCTATTGTTTTTGTTGCATCATGTGCACGAGTAGTGACCCGAACGAAAGATTGGAAAGATAAAGAAACTTTGTTGCGCCATGATGCTGAACTCGCTCCAAATTCCGCAAAATTGAATTCAATTCTTGGACATCACCTATTTAAAGAAGCGAGAACAGCTTCAAATCCTGCAACAAAACAAGCCATTGGAAAAGAGTCGGTTCATTACTTCCGTAGAAGTCTCGACGTTTTCCCTGGGTATGAAATTGGGTGGAATAATTTGGCCGGCGTTTATTTCAATGTTCTGCAAGATTTCGAGTCGGCTAAGGAATGCTTTGAAAAGGCAATAGAATTGAAGCCTGAATATGATACGGCGCTTTTTGGACTGGGATATTATTATGAACTGAAAAAGGAGTATGCCAAAGCGCTTGAACTTTATCAAAAGGTGTTAGAAATAACACCGGATGAACCGCGGGTGCATCAACATATTGCCGCTGTGCGGGCGGCCATGCCTCAGGACCAATAAAAAACGGGGAACTTTACTGCTTTTAAACTTTTCTGCCTAATCGTTCACTTGCGGCCTTTCGTGTCTCATCATCGTAACCAATGAGCGCCGACGGAAACTGAATCGATAAATATTCAATGATCCCTGAAGCAACATTTTCTTTTCGCGCGTTAATCGTGATAGGTTTGCCGTCTTGTTTGACGATCATTACACCGTGCGACTTAACACCATTAACCGTAGTAATATTCATATATAGCCATGTAACGAACTCCTGATCTTTTTGTTCTATAGCTTTAATTAAGGGATGCTCGCCATTATTAACCGCGGAGATTCGCTTTAAGCCAAGCACTAAAAGCAGCAACCCAATAAGGGTAAAGACCACTCCGAAAATTAACAGGCCCGGACCATCCTCTTCCATGCGAACAACCCCTCCAATACCCATAAGCACACCAACGGGACCAATGAAAAGACCAGCAAACATCCATCCGCGATAGGATTTTTTAATTAATCGTTTGAAATTCGTAATGTCCATTTTGCGTGTTTTTTTATGAATAGTGGTCATGAATATAAGGATTATTCCAAACAGAATTGTTGGTGCTTCATTGTTTCGGGACATACATTAAATTAGAATTATTACTAGGTAAAATGTTATATACTTTAACCAATATTCAATATTTTAGAAGAAACCTGAAAGCTGTGATTAAACTACGAAACGTATTTTTTTGTGTCTTCGCAATTTGTGTTGCGAATAGTGTAAATGCTCAGAACTGGAACCCAAATAATTTCTCTTATGGAGAGTTATATCCGGGTTATATTGTGAAGGCCGATGGCGAACGCATTGGCGGTCATATCAAGTACAGAAACCGGTACGTAATGCAAAACGAAATCATCTTTTATCGCGATAAGGATGACATAAAAACAAAAAAGAAATACAAGCCCGAAGATTTAAAAGAGTACAAAGTAGCAGATAAAGTATACCATTGTCTCAATTATACGGGAAGCGCATTGACAGAAGGAAAAAGTGCTTTGTTGGTGGTTAAAAATGGCTGTGTATCTGAGTATGTTTGGTATGAGCGTGCAGATGGTTATAATCATCTTTTGCAAGGGAAGAATGAATCTGATGAAGATTTTGCCAGAAGAAAGTACCCTGAAACGGTTGTATTCTATAAAAGTGGAGATGACGTTCCTGTAGAACTCAATTACTTTGAAGAGAAGTTTACAAAGAAAATGGCCGCTTATATTGGAGAAAATAAAGCACTCAGCAGCGATGTCAAAAGCAAGAAGTTCAGTTATGGACTTCCGGCGGTTCGACAAATAATGAAGACCTTTAATGAGTCATGTGATCGTTAAAATAAAAGCCCCTGAAGTAACAGGGGCTTTTTAATTAAGACGATTAAAGAAAAGTCACCTTTCCATCAGCAACGCTATAGACAGCTCCTTCAATAATGATTTCGCCATTTTGTTCCATTTCTGCAAGAATTGGACTTTCGGCTCTCAAGCGATCCATTGATCGTTTCACGTTTTCAATGGAAACGTCTTCTATTTGTTCCGAGGTCATTTTTTCGTCACCGGTTTTTATGGCGTCAACGGCTGGTTTTATTTTGCTCAATAAAGGTGTTATATTTCCAAGTTCAACACCATTGCACGCCGCTGTTACAGCACCACACTTAGTATGACCAAGTACCAAAATTAATTTTGATCCAGCTACTTTGCAACCGTACTCGATAGAGCCGAGTACATCTTCGTTCACGATGTTTCCTGCGACTCTGGCGCTAAATATATCACCAATTCCCTGATCGAAAACGGTCTCAACCGGCACACGGGAGTCTATACAACTTAGAACTACTGCGAAAGGAAATTGTCCTGTGCTTGTTTGGTTTACCTGCATTCGCAGGTCACGATTAATTGAATCTCCGGCAACAAAACGTTGATTACCTTCTGCCAACACCTGATGTGCCAATTGCGGAGTCATCTCTGCTTGTGTTTCTTTTGTTTGTGCGTTCATTTCTGTTCTATTTTATGCGATTTGTTGAATAAATTTATTTGAGTCCATTCCCTTTCGGGTTACTTTAATATTTCTAGCTGGCGCTCCTATTTCAAAGTCTTCAATGATCTCTATCACGTCATGATGAATGAAGTGATTCTTTGTCCCGTCAAGTTCAACGTGCATGTTGTCCGGAATTTCTGCCAGCATTTTTTGAATCGACGCCTTATTCAGGAAAGTAATATCCTGTGAAAGCGTAATGGTTACATGCTCTTTACCTTCCAGGTTTTTTCGATCATATTCGAAAGGCACTTTGAAGTTGTTTCTAAGAATAATGAAAACGGCTACGACCATTCCAAGGCCAATACCCAATAAGAGATTGGTAAGAATCATTGCCACGATTGTCACAATAAACGGAAGGAATTGCTGCCAACCCTGTTTGTACATTTTCTTGAAAAGCGCAGGTCGCGCTAATTTGTAACCAACCACGAACAGTATAGCAGCGAGCGTTCCGTAAGGAATGTAATTCAATACTTGAGGAATAAAAATAATACTGGTTAGTAACAAGAAACCATGCAGTACGGTTGACGCTTTGGTTTTTCCACCTGATTGAGCGTTAGCTGAACTTCTCACAATTACTTGCGTCACAGGAAGTCCACCGATCATTCCTGCAATAATATTTCCAGCTCCCTGAGCTTTTAACTCACGATTCGTTGGAGTAATGCGCTTTAGTGGATCTTGTTTGTCAGAGGCTTCAACACAAAGAAGTGTTTCTATACTGGCAACTACGGCAATTACCACTGCCATGAGGTAAACATTTGGATTGGCCAGAGCATCAATGTTTGGAAGCGAGAAATTTCCGAAGAACGCGGCTGCACTGTCTGCCACCGGAATGTTAACAAGGTGATCAGAAGAGATTTTAAGTGAAGGAATCGACGAAAACCAGATGTTCAAAAGAATTCCCAGAACCACAGCTACTAAGGGTCCCTGAATCATCTTGGTAAACTTCATACGTTTGAAAAATGGGGTTTCCCAAAGAAGAATTACAGCCAGAGAAGCTCCCGCGACAATCATAACCCCAGGGCTTAGATAGTTGAGCATATTCCAAAGTTCAGTAAACGTGTTTTCGCCATCAACCTGCGCGAATCCAAAGTCTCCTTCAGGGTCCTTATCATACCCAAACGCATGTGGAATTTGTTTCATAAATATGAGAATCCCGATTCCTGCAAGCATTCCATGAATAACGGATGAAGGGAAAAAGTAGGCGATAATTCCTGCTCTCAGGAAACCAAGGATTACTTGTATGATCCCCGCGAGTACCACTGCTGTCAAGAAGATTTCAAAGCCGCCAAGGTCATTAATGCCATTGGCAACGATAATGGCAAGTCCTGCCGCCGGTCCACTCACTCCAAGGGGCGAACCACTGAGGGAACCAACAACGATTCCTCCAATGATACCACTGATAAGGCCTGAGAAGAGAGGGGCTCCCGACGCCATCGCAATTCCCAAACAGAGAGGCATGGCAACGAGGAAAACGACAATACTTGCCGGAATGTCGTCCCTCAAATTTTTAAAGGGGTTATGAGCTTTCATTTATACTATTTTATGCTGAACTAATCGGGCAATAACCGATTAATTCAAAAGATGGTTAATAATGGATTTGTGAAAATGGTTTGTACGTTATAGTTCAGGTGGAGGTACAGGAATTCCGGGATCATATTCACCATAAGTATACTCCCAACCAATGAAGGTATTATCGGAAACATCCTCCTTTCTAATGGACAAAAGGTCTATTTCCAGTGTTTCATTTATGCTATCTTCATCAATAGAATTTTCTAATTCAGAATCCTCCTGTTCTTGCTCTGTATCGAGTGAACACAACTCAATTTTTTCATCGCCAAGTTGTGTAATAAAGGTTCTGACTGGTTTAACCAATACGAATAGCAATATGATAAATGCAATCATATTGGGCATTAGACGAATAAAACCTGAGCGATATGTATTCTTCAAACTCATGCGACAGTTTTGAATACAAGACTTTTATAAAATGCGGAAATAGCGTCCTCGTTATGTTGTACATCTGTTAAAGAGGGAAGGTGCTCCGCAAAATATCGTTGTTGTTGAATGCCCTCAATAAGCGTGGACACCAGCATGTGAGGGTATTTAAATGTTGGATTAACCTCCAAAACAATATTGCTAACACGCTCTATAACTTGTTTGTATTTGTGAAAGCAACCTTTTTCATTGTTATTTTCTACATCCTTTGTATGATGAATTTTAGAAGACTCCGCGATAACAATTTCATGCAAAAGCACTTCATTTACGTGAGAAATTGATGTGTCTTCTTCAATGGGTAAGAGAAGCTGGGTAATGGCCCGGTCTAATTTCACTGCTGGATCGTCGATATTGATTGTTGCAAAGACAAGTTTGTAATCAATCCAACTCCAGTACCATGAAACAAGATAGATGAGTAACGCATGTTTACTTTCAAAGTAGCGATAAATGGAACTTTCTGGTGACCCAATGTGTTCGCCTAGCTTTTTGAACGTGAATTGTTCAAAACCCAAACTGTGGATCAGTTCGATCCCGCTTGCCACTATTCTCCTACCCAGTGCTGTTGAATCTGGGTCACGTAAATAAAGGCGAGCATCAATTTTGATGTTCACTTGAAGGTTTTCCATTTTTTCGGCCTCAGCACAAATATACTAGTATTACTATCATAAAAAATAGTTATGTAAGCAATAAGCCCTAGTAAATCTTTTATTTCAACAAATTCGCAAGAAGGGGAAAAATAAAGGAAACATCTTAAAGGCCTGTTTTCTAAATGGTTATGTATTTTTGAGCGGCGCTGTTTTTACGCGCATTAGATTCATTCTAAATTAGTCTTACAAAGAAATCTTTTCCAAAAAAAGGATCTTTTGGGGTAATTATGGCCAATAACAATACACCGGGCGCACAAAAGAACTGTGCGCCCAAATACTTAAAAAGAACCAAAAAGAGACTTAGAAATTAATGACTATCAATTTCACCAAATGACAATCCTGAACTTTCTACAAAAACCTCTTCTTTTTGTAGAATAGCTGTCAATAAATAATAAAACGTCGCGCGGTGTTTATGTCTGTTAGACTCCCCGAGTGCTCCGCATACTTGTTGTATAGCTTCATCGAGATGCTCCGAGTCGTGCATGCCTAGTTTACCAATAAGGAAGTTTTCTTTGATCGTTTTTAATTCGTTTGGATCCGAACAAGCAACCTTTGAAGCATCATTGTCATGAATGGATGGTCCAAGGTGTTTTGTGATCTCATGATAAAGCTCTTCATGATAGTGTAATCCTAAGTCGTTCATTTCCTTTGTAAAGGTCTCAAAAGCTTCTTCGTATGTTGCCATAATAGATTAGTTATTTTCTCAAACATAGTTGATTTTTAGCGAAAAAAAGTGCGTAATTGTGCGCTTTAATTAGGGTATAAATACCCGAAAAGTAGCGTGAAATGATAGCCACTTAAAACGCTTTTGAAAGGCAATAGTTCGCTAAGTTGCAGGATATTGGAAATAAGCGTAAATTTCGAGATATAATAAAGCTTTAAGGATTATGAAAGTATTTTTATTCTCAGTTGGTTTGTTGATGTCAACAGCATGCTTTAGTCAAAAAGACATCAATTTGAACTTGGTACACAATTACAACGGTGCCTCTTTCTCCTATGGTACAAATTATACAACAAGTGATGGAGATGCGGTGCTTTTTGATCGTGTGCAATATTACCTTTCGGGAATTGAATTAACGCATGACGGCGGGCAGTCATTGCCGCTAGCTGATCCTTATGTTTTGGGAAGCGGAAACGTTTCCAATTACAGTCTGGGAAATCAAATGGTTTCGACTGTTGAAGGTTTGAGTTTTGACCTTGGTGTTGATGTCACGGCAAATGGACAGGGGCTATCATCCTGGCCGGCAAATCACCCTTTGGCAGCTCAGTCTCCTTCTATGGACTGGGGATGGCCGGCAGGTTACTTCTTTTTTGTCATAGATGGAATGGTGGATGATTCGGGAGATGGAGTTCCTAACCGTCCTTTTTCGATGCGTGGACTCGGTGATGCCTTATTAAGAAACGTAACGCCATTTACCGGATTGAATAATTCCGACGCAACAATCACGTTGACCGTTGACGTAAATATTGCGGACTGGATATTAGGAATAGATTTGGCCCAAGTAGGTTCAGATCATAGTGGAAGCCCTATTAATGTTAAGGTAGCGGATAATACCAATGACGAAACTGTTTTCACCATGGATCCCTTGGCTTCTATAGATGAGTTATGGACAAAAGAAAGTAAGATTTATGCCAACTATGAATTGCCTTATGCACCAACAATTTTCTACAATTTAGCTACTTCGGATCGTGTTGATATTGCTGTTTTTGATATGACAGGGAAGCGTATCATGGAAAGCAAAAATGAACCATTTGAGGGGAGCTATTTCATTCGCGAAGAATTGAAAACGGGGTCCTACTTCATTGTATTTTCCAACGGAGAGATAGAAGAAAATTTCCGGTTTGTAGTGAAACAATAGAAGATGCCTAAGGGAAGCTATTTCCTTGTATTTCTTATTCTGGCGCTTATAGCGATCGGAAGTCGCGGAAGTTATACTCCTGATTTTTATATTGTCCAGACGTATGCTGAAGACAGTCTGGAACAGGCGGCTCAGATAGAACTGGGCAAGCATTTGTTCTATGAAAAAGCGCTTTCACGTGACTCATCAGTTTCTTGTGCTACCTGTCATAAACCAGAATTAGCATTTACGGATGGTTTACCCACAAGTATTGGAATTTTTGATCAGGTCGGCCCTAGAAATGCTCCTACATTGACGAACGTAGGAAATCGTCCGTATTTACTGCTGGACGGAGTGAACCCGACGTTGGAAAAACAAACCTTCGTTCCAATTCAAGAGCACAAGGAGTTTGACTTTCACATTCTTCTGGTAGTTGATAGACTCAACAAAAATGAGCTGTATGTGAATCTGGCAAAAAAGGGATTCAATTCAGAAATAACACCGTATGTCTATTCCCATGCCCTTGCTGCTTTTGAACGTACTTTGGTCAGTTCTCATAGTCCCTATGATGAGTACTTAAGGGGTGAAAAAAGTGCGCTTTCCGCATCCCAAAAGAGGGGCCGTGATCTCTTTTTTGATAAGCTGTATTGTGGTAAATGTCATCAAGGGACTGACTTAACGAATGATGCACTAACCAACAATGGGTTGTATGAAGTATACGCAGATTCGGGTAGAATGCGTTTGACGGAAGTAGAGTCGGATCGGGCGGTTTTTAAGGTGCCAACCCTAAGAAATGTTATGCTTACTGCACCTTACATGCATGACGGCAGTATTCGTACGATTGAAGATGTTCTGGCACACTATAAAAGCGGCGGAAGTCATCACAAGAATAAGGGAGAAGAAATAGTACCATTTGAACTAACGAATCAGGAAGAAAGAGACCTTGTCAATTTTTTTCACGCTTTAACGGACACTTATTTTGTTCAAAACGAAGCGTTTCGTTTGGACGACCTGAAAGGTCAACCCCGCAAATAAGTTCTTTGATTAAATAATTTGTGTGCTTTCCGAATGAATCGTGCACCCTGGTTCAGGGGAAATAGCATAGCGAAAAACGAGCTCATTGGCGTTTTGGAAATCTTTCAGGTCGCCAATTATTTTTGGGGTGGTTAAACCACTTTCATTCCACTGGATTTCCTCACCTTCATACACCTTGATTTTGGTAGAGATTGCAAGTAAGTCATTCGGTGTACCGTGAAATTTTGAGAAATCCATTGTTTTTTCAATGTGCCAATCAGCATGCATTTTGGGGTGTAACCTCAGGAAGTCTACATCAACTTTCAAAAATTGATCGATGCGTTGAATATCCACAGCGTCATTGCTAACGCAAACAATATCCAATTCAATAGATTGAGGAATGAGGATCGCATCTGCTCTCATTTGGTTGAACAAGTGACTTGTGATCACTACTTGCAATTCTCGTTGCAATGCATGCTGCATAGTTTCACTCAATAGGATATCTAATTCCAAGGGATTTTCCAAGATCATTTTTGTAGCATCTACACATCGGATTTCCTGAACGTGATTCTGAAATCCAAAGTAGTCAATGATCTGAGATACATTCTCCACACTTGTTGGATTAACATCTAGTAGAGTAACCTGTAACTGATCTGATGAAAAATGACTCAATAAAGGAAGAATCAAGGTAGCGAAAGGCCCAGTCCCCGCGTAAAGTAAATGAATGGATTCTTTCTCCGTGAGTTTCGCTTCAATTGCCCGTTTTGTTCCTCTGAAAAATTTGAGCGTTCGAATGGGATCATCTAAACAAGACCCTGCCCAGCTCAGTCCAATGGCAATACCGTTTTGCAACTGAACATCCCGTTTATTGTATTGATCGTCTAACCCCAAGGTAGTCGCATTCAATAAGATTGACCTATACGATTTAAGAGAATTCTCTAGTTTTTGGGGAGTCAGTGCGTCCGAAAACAAGGTTTCGGCTATTTGCCTTAGTGATTTGCTCATCTGACTTAAATGTAAGCATTCCGGCTTAGTTGAATGTCAATAGTTAGTTCAAGGCTTTATCTAATTGATCGTCATCATAATTTTCAAGCGCAGAACGTTCTAGTCCTTCCAGAAAAAGGGTTAGGTTTTCCTGAGCGTTGAGCCCCATTTTTTTTCTTAGGCGATAGCGTTGTCGATCAACGCTGGCAGGTTCAATGTGAAGTATTCTCGAGAGGTCTTTGGAGCTCATTCCAATCAGGAGAAAAACGCATAACCGAAGCTCATTCCTAGAGAGCTTAGGGTAATTCTGTTTTAGCTCAAGAATAAACGGAAACCCGATTTTCTTTGAAGGGCCTATGAGATGTGTGAAAGAATTATCTTTGGTAAGCATCAATGAGATCTCTTCCAGCAAGTAGGCGTAGCTTGATTTATCAAGACTTGTCGTTTTAGTTTCGCGGTATTTCTTCAATTCTTCCTTGAATCGCCTGTTGTCTTCCTTAGCAATGGACAATTTGGAAAGTAGAGTGTGTCGATGTTTTGAGTAGCGAAACAATATAAACCCACTGATGCACAATAGAAGAAGAACACCTCCAATTACCCAATACAACATTCGTTTTTTGCGCTGATGTCCTGTCGTAATTGATTCAATGGTATTGGAAGATAATTCCTCTAATTTCCGTCGTTCCGCATTGCTACTAATAACTTGCAAGTCACCAATTATTTGAGGGTTTCTTAATGCTTCTTCAATTGAGTCAGCGAGTATTTTGAAGTGAAGTGCTTCCGATGCTTGATTGAGCGAGTTCAATATTTCTGATCGAATATTGTAAAAGTCGACGAGAAAGCCAGCTTGTCCATTGTCTGGAAAATAGCTGAGTGCCGAGTCGGACCAAATGAGCGCTTCTGAAAAAGCGCTTTTTTTGGAGATATATTGCGACTTCGCAGAAAAAAGAAGGCTTAATTGCAGTGAATCTTTGCGCTGTCTGAAGGCGTTGACTGAATGATCGAAAAGTTGGTTGAATGCAGGGTTCTGGGAAAGCGCATACAAGGTTACTCGGTTCGCATCTATTAACTCCAACATATAGCGAGAGTCTATGAAATCAGAATTCGTCTCGTATAATTCTTGTGCCAGTTGATAGTAATACATCGATTTTTCTGCTTCTGCAGGGTCATACCCTTTGGAATACGCAGATAAGTAGAAGTTGCCAAGGTTGAAATATTTACCAGCGATTTGCCCGGTAAATTCTCCTTTTTCAAGTGCACGGAGCAAATCAATCGACTTCAGCGTATATTGTTCCGCGCGTTTAAGATCCTCAATGTCATAATAGACCACTGCAATTTCGCCGTAAAGTAAAGCCACATTACCACTGTCTTGAATGGAAGAATAAAGGTCTATCGCGCTGTAATAGCTCTTAAGAGCACCTTCGAATTCATCGAGCTGTGCGAGCGCAAGCCCTCTCCAATAATAGCCGGATGCTTGTGTGCTTGAATTATCATCATTAATTAATTGCGTAGCAATGGGAATCATCGCCGTATAATCCCCTGAATTGTTTAACGTCGATAGGTGTTGAAAATACTCGTCTGAATTCTCGTTCTGTGCCCATGAAAATATAGGTGAGCTACAGATAAAAACAACGGACAAGAGAATAAATTTCAAGAGAATTTTAGCGTTACACATGCGCGCATCATTACATCTTAAATGTAAACAAAATAGTAAGAAGTGGACCGCAGAAAAATGTACCTAACGACTAGACTGCTGTGCTTCGTACGGCCCACTATCGACTTACTACTAATCTATTGTAGGACATTGACATGTCCTGTCCATTGAGAGTGGACATTTGAGGTTGTTACAACAGAAATCTTGTATATGTATGTGTCTTGCTTAATTATTCCGTCGGCATTTATACCATTCCAACCAACGTTTGGGTCTCTAGAAATGAATACAGTCTGCCCCCAACGATCCCATATTTTTAGCTCAAATTCGCTAAATGACCCACCGACAACACGAAAAGCATTGTTGAATTCATCACCATCTGGCGTAAAGCTATTGGGAAGGTAGAAATATACTTCTTCCCCTGGTTCCTCAGGGTTTTCCGGTTCAACGGGAACAATTGGGTCGTCTGGGTCAGGGTTAGGGTTGGGATCTGGGTCAGGATCATTTGGCTCAATAACGAAGACAGTGATACTATCAGTGCCCATGCAGCCGTTAACATCTGGACCAGTAACAGTATATGTCTGAGTGGATGGAGGTGTTGCTATTGGGTTGACACAATTATTACAATCAAGAAATGTTCCCGGTGACCATGTTGGATTGGTAGTACCAGTTACAAGTAAATCTGCTGAGTTACCTGCGTCAATGGTAATATCTTGACCGGCATCTATTCCCCCGCCTGAAGGTAGTGAAATAGTAACATCATCCATTGCGCTGCAACTTCCATTTCCTGATACGGTTAGTGTGAGTGTTCCTTGTGTCGAAGTCGTTGTTACCGGTGCGCTATCCCCATTACTCCAGGTATACGTAAGGCTTGGACAATCAATATTAGAAATAAACTGGGCACTATCAGGAGGGCAGAGTGTTACATCTGGACCGATGTCTAGTTTGGTAATTGTCAGATCATCAATAAAATAATAAGCGCTAACCGACCCTATGTTGGAAACTTGAGAAATAGTGGTTGATGTATTGTCCACGAAGTTGCCGAGTGTAACCCACTCTTCACCACCATTGGCTTGATAGAAGAAAGATCTTTTTTCCCATGTGTTTGATGTCACAGGAGTGTCCAACTGATAATGAATCGGAATGTTTAGGGGCGCTGGTGGTGGCCAGGTAAAATCAACCGGGTTTGTCGCACTAAAGCTGAATTGAAACTCCTCAATGGTACGGGTACAATTATCGTTGAGTGCAACATAAAGCTCAACGTAGTAGCATACTCCAGCTTCCATTGGAGAGGAAAAAGAAGCGGAAATGTACTCGCGCGTTTCGGCTGGATCCCACAAGATTATTCCGGCGTAACCTTCCCCGGTGTGTGGAACATAATTATTATACCCACAGGTATTGTGAAGATCAGGACTTGCGCGCGTTGTTGCTCGCCAGTCGGCAATATACCGCTGACCGGGATTAGTGGGAGAGTAAAAGCGCCCTACCGAAGCAGGGCACTTTAGGGTGTCTTCAAGGCTTGGGTCAATAACGATATTCTGCGCGGACGAAACGTGAGAAATGAGAATAATTAATCCGCTTGACAGAGTCCCAAGAGCACTCTTCAAGAATTTAATCTTGAAATAGGAAGAATTTTTGGAGATCATAATTCTAGTTTTAGCGTGGTAGTTCGCTGTAGTCTACCAGCCAAAACAAGGGCATACATCACTGAAAAACAAAGTATGTACAGATGTTGTACAGATTATTCAACCTCACCTTTCCAGGACCCCTTTAAAATACGTGGAATATTATTGCTTCAAACTTAGCGCGACAGCCTTCTGTTCACCACAGAGATGGAAACCAAATAATTACAGTCGTTGGTTGCGGTATACGATTGATCTGTTTTTCCGGAGATTGGATCATAGTTTGAGTCGTAATCAAGCCATTACAAGTATTGCCCCTGAAGAGAATCCCGAAAAAACACAGAATTATGTGATTAAAGCCCTGTTTAATAGCTCACTACGCGCAATGCGCCATTCATTTTGGGTGAGTGAATTAGATAAGTTCCACTCAATAGCTGAGTGGTAAGTGTATTCTCGCCGGGAGTAACATTCTCACTTCCCATTAGCTTGCCATCCATGCTGTAAATAGTTAAAGTTTGGATGGCTTCATTGTGAACAAAGACTTTCAATTGGCCTTGAAAAGGGTTGCCCAAGATGCTTATTCCATTTTCAATATTCTGTTCATCTAGGTCAGTCACACCGATGTAAATAGGGATCTCATTCGTGGTAATTTCCTCATTTGATCTTACGTCCGAATAAACAATTTCCACGGTAGAATTAATAGCTGCAGAAGGTTTTAGGAGTACGGTAAAGCGTTCTCCTGAATAGACATCAATGGTGTCAGTGGCAATTACGCTCGGAATTTGTCGTCCATCAGACATGTGTATTTCGGCCTCTGCTTCTGGTGGAAAAATGAACCTCACCTTACCATACCCCATGCTGCTCAGTCGAACAGCAATGGTATCATCTGTAGTGCCAATAATGTCGTGGCTACCATCTTGTAATTGAGCACCGTATTTCCCGTTCAGCATGCCATGTGTAGCATCATACAGGGTCATAAGTCCCGGAGAAATAGGGTTGTCATTCCAATTTCGATTTAATTCAGATGCGAGCCAATTGTGCTCTTGTGTATAGCGAGGCCCTCCAGTATAAATAGTATTTCGTGAAGTATCCGGGTCAACTACGATTAGTCCATACATTCCCATGGAGAGATGGAATGTCGTAAATACATGACAGTGGTAGTTAAACGTTCCAGCATGTGTTGCTACGAATGAATATACGCGATTTGAATCTGGGTCTACAACAGAACTTGTCGTGGGGACTCCGTCATTTGCCTGGTCTACATCCAGTCCATGCCAGTGAATAGTATGATCTTCGGGAGAATTATTTAAAAAATGTACGCTGATGGAATCCCCTTCAACGAAACGGAGTACGGGACCAACAAATTCAATGTCTTTCGGAATGATGGGCGGAGTGTAAAGTCCAAACCCCCAAAACTCCGTCGTATCTCCTGAGCCTAGTGCGAGCTCTCCATCCATGCGAGATTGCATCCATAATTCAACTTGTTGTGCTGTCGAAAATTGTGTCACCAAAAGAACCGCTATGAAAAGAACAAACTGTTTCATGGTTGGATGGTAATATTTGTGATCATTCCGCCACCGTAGGAGTTTTGTGTAAGAACGGAGATCAAGTTATGATCATGCACCGGATACATGCCCGGTTTGTCAGGAACCAACAATAAAGTCATTGTCTCTCTCGGTTGAACAACGGGAGAATCTTTTGTCCAATTGATGACAGATGTATTTTGTGTTGCCTGAACAATTTTGACGTGATAACCGTGAAAATGAATGGTGTGCACAATGTTTCCGCTATTCACCACAGAGATGTAAATGCTATCGCCAACATTGCCAATTACACGGCCAAGGGTATCTGCAACGGTTTCCGGGTGGGCTTCACCATTGATCGTATTGACATTCGGATAGTAATCTGTCGGTATAGACGACGTAATTCCATTGCCTAAATCCAGTGAAAGCGTATCGTTCATTTCCCATAAATTCCACATGAACGATTGGTTTGGAATACCAACACGCACAGTTGCTTGTGCGCCGAGTTGATAGCCTAATGTTGAGGTGATTGCAATGCCAAACGTTCCAAAACCATTGAAGGTGTGAGAAAAAGTTACAGTATCGCTGGCGTTTACAGTTCCAAGAGAAACAATATTGGAAACCCCGAGATCATGCGCAATGGAATCTGTATTAATTATCGTTAACTGAAGATCATCTCCTATGGAGATATCGATATACGCATTGCGCTTCTCAAATGTACTGGTAGGGTTCAAAACACAACGGTTTACCAACAATTCCGCCATCGTTACAGTATCCCGATGAATGTATAAGGTATCATCAATAACGGCACCTTTTGAGATGTTAGACCAGCCCAATAGGAAAGCAGCTATTAGAAAGATTTTATTCATTTAAATCAAACTTAACTATTTTTCAAGTGATTTGTGATTCGAATAACCGCGCTCGCTTGATAAGCTAAAACAACTACAGCACGGTATAGTTTTTTGGAGCGTTTCCTGCTTTCGTAGAACTGATTAGAATCCGCTTGAGCTTTTTTTGTTTCATAGCCTTCAATACAAGTTTTCGAATAAACGGGTTACTTTTGACCATTCCTTCAGCTGTGAGCTTCACCCAGGTTTTGCTCATTTGCTTGCCCTTTCGGTCAGACATTCCCAGTTTAGCACCCGGGCCCTTTGCTTCAACTACGAAAATTTTATCTCCCACTCTCCAGACCTGATCGAACCCGGTTCCCTTGCCATAACCCATGAGCAATTTTCCATTTGGATGTTTCTTAATCATCACTTGTGTGGCGTTTAGCTCGCCTACCTTTTCCGTGATGTTACGTTTGAATTTGTTACTGTTTTTTCGCGCCTTTTTGCGCAAGTTCTTGCTTAGTTTTTTCTGCTTTAAGCGACCTTCAGCTTTTGTTAGCCCGACTCTATCTTCATCCAACCCATCAATCAGGCTATCAATATGGCGGTTGAAACGCTTGTTATCAGGTTGTCTTTTGTTCTTTATTCGCTCGGCTCTATAGTTAAACGTGTAGTGTTTGTTGTGATAATACGTTTTCCCGACACCTTTCTTTTTAGGAGCCAGTTGAAACACTCCTGATTCCATAGATGGCCTTAACCCATATGTTTTAAGTTGGACAGGCTTTCTCTGTGCGATGCCACCGGCTCTGTTGTCCTCTAGACTTGTTCCTTCAGCTCGTCTACTATTGCCAGCACTGCGCTGTTTCAGTCTCAACTTAGGGTTTAATAGTGTTTTCATACAGTGGATTTTAGATGACAAGCGCCAACACTTAAATTTACTTGTCTTAAAATCAGTATCCTAGGGTATTTGTACTGAAAAGAGGACGTATTAGTGCGTGATTTCTACAAATGAAATACCGTATAAATGCGCATTGTAATTTCATCAAAGAACCATTAAGTTTACTTACCAATCCTGAAACCAACCACTATGGCAAGTTTATTATATACGTTTGATTCTTATCGTTGCGTTCATTATTCTTCAAGTCCCGAGGGAAGAACAGATGTTATTGTTTGTTACAAAGGCAATGAGATCGCGGGACATGCCTTCTTTTATGGGAATGACGCCCGATTACCAACAGATTATATTGAAGGGGGCAAGTATATCCGACTGCATTTTCATCAGCGACGTTTTCAGGATATTATTCGAACCATTCGCGTAGAAGAACCCGTTATAATTGGGTTAAATGAGGAAACCGGATATGGTGCGATTGGAACATTTACCGAGTTAGTTGGTGAAGAAGAGGGTTGAGCTTTGAGTAGAGGAACGAATGTTAAAAATTGAAAGCATTCACGTTACCCTGCAGACAATCGTAGCCGGTAAGGCTAAACTAGAAGAAACGCTAAAACCTTGGCCGGACTACAACTATCTGTGAAACTATGCTTTAATCTTTTGCGCAAGGATCATAAACGACACGCCCCCTAAGGCAAGACACGCCCCGCTTAGAATAATGCCTAGCTCAACGTTCTCGAGGAATAACCAGAGGAGGACAAAACTGGCTATTGTATTGATGGCGCCACTTAATAATCGCGTATATAAAATTCGTTTATTGTCAACTTCTTTATCTTGAACAACTCCAATGGCAAACATAAATTCTATTAGACCAATAGTTCCCAGAATGATCATTGTACCTATGAGAAGGCTCGATGGTTCTTTATAGAACACGAAGCTTACTATGCCATAACCGACTAAACCCGCGGCTTGAATGAAGTGATAGATAAACGCTTTGTTGTTCTTTCTGTTTGCCTGTGCAAATAGATATGCAGAGATGCCCGCAAAAAGAACCAGAGCCGAAAACATTACTCGTCCTACGTCAGTGGAAATATGTGCATAAGTTAGTAGTAGAATGCTCGATAAAAGCATTAAAAGTCCAGCTCCAGTTAAATATTTAATATTCTTCATTGTTCTGTTATTTCATTCATTGTATTAAACTCTTTCTCCATCCAGCCATCGCTTCATCATCACTTGTTCTTCTGCAGACTGTTCTTTTCCTCCGGCCAATATGTCGAGAAATTTATCCCAGAGATTCTTTTTCCTTGAAGCACGGACCTTAATTTCTTCATAGGCATCTAAGTATTCTTCTTTATACTTTTCCGCTTCTGCTTCAGAGTAGTTTTTGGGCATGTTTTTGAGAATTGTGTCGGTAAGCTCGTCGACTTCATCAGGAGTTAGTTCCTTAACCAAGGAAAGCTTCACCCTTGAAGAGTCAACCAATTCTCCAATGGCTTTGAGCTCATCGTCAACATGGTGCCATATTTCCCGCCATTGGGTCTTACCATCCTCGGAGTGGATTACCCCGTCTCCCATCGACTTCATTTGATCGATTACATTCCGAATGCTTTGGGCATGAGCTTGGTTCTTATCCCATTCCTCTAATGCTTTCTCTGCATTTTTTTCAGAAATGAACGTTCTTGTTTGCATCATTCCTTCCTTTAAGAGTCCAATTATTCTGGTGTACTCTTGAATGGTTTCTGACCATTTAGTTACTTCATCTCCACTCACTAAAGGTCTGATTAAAGCTATTGCCTCGTTTGTTTTAATATCAATAGCTCTGCCTTTGGATTGTAGTTGGTTCCACTCCTGTTCTGCCGTAAGAACCAGATTCCGAATTTTTACGATTGCTCTTAATTGGATGTCTTCCTTGTTCATAACTCTATATTTATCTAAATGAAAACTCTTCATCATACACTTGACCAGACTTGACCCCTTTACTCGAGAGTTCTTTTCGCAAGTTCTTTTTCATGGCTTCAGGTCCACAGATGTAGTAGGCATGATTTGTAAAATCTCGAATCCCAAAGTCTTCAGTACTTATATGACCAGCTTCATCGGAAGGCCAAATAACAACATCAAAGTTGGAGTTGGTTTGGGTCAATGCATTCAGTTCATCTGCGTAAAAAGCGAGTTCTTTGGAGGAAACGCACCAAAAAAGCCGAACACTATTGGGGTATAATTCTTTGGCAAGTGAAAGAAAAGGTGTTATTCCAATTCCACCAGCTATCCAAATTTGAGGTTTCTCTTTTGCATAGGCTGTTGAGAACATTCCGAAAGGGCCTTCGGCAAATACCGTGTCACCAACTTCAACCTTACTTTCAAAATTAGCGGTGTAATCACCCAGCCCTTTTATTGTGATGCGCAAGTGATCATCATCGGGGTGACTACTAATTGTAAAAGGGTGCTGTTCTCGCTTACTGATTTTCGGGAATGTAAAAAATGCAAATTGTCCGGCTTTGAATTTCAAGCGATTCTTTGAATCTTTCGCTTTCATATGCAATTCAATTACATCAGAAGTAAGGGCTTTTACATGTGTTACTGAGTAGTTATGACTTGGGTTAAAAGCTTTATATAGAAAAGCACGATAAAACCAGGCAGCGACACCAATAAAAGACATTCCAAAAACATATACACGTGTAATAGGCAAGTCTTTAATAAGGCTGTCAACCATAATACCATGAATGACACCTAGCACGTAAAAAACGCCCATCAACTTATGGAAATTAATCCACTTGTGATAGGGGATTTTTCTTTTGAAAAACGGCGCTGCTGAGAGTACAACTCCAATGAGAATAAGAATCAAAGCGTAGAAACCCAATGGTTTACCAGGATTGAATTCAATAGCTCGCGGAACAACAAAAAAATGGGCCAATAGTAAGAACACAGCGATTACTCCCGACCTTCTATGGATGAGATACATTTTATCCAGCCCACCAAAGATTTTTTCTACCCACTTAGCTCGTGTTGCCATTAAGAAATTGAAAGCAAAAACGGTAACGACCCAAGAAGAAAAAATCTCTCCAATGATTCGGTGAGGATTCTTCCAAGTACCATTCAGCTCTCCGAAGAACATAGTACTCGCATCCACTTCAATAAACCCTCCCTGATACAGCTGTAAGTCAATAAACCAAAAGAGAAAATGAATTCCGATAATGATAGGAAAATATATTTCCTGTTTAAGAATACGCATGTTATGTACTTTTTATAGTGCAAACTTATGCGCGCATCAAGCCATTCAATTGTATAAATCGGTCGTTTTTAAATTGTAGGTAAATCTGAATAGCGAATTATTGCTTTTCGATATTCTTAAGCTGGATATACTTATCATCCATTTCCCCATGAAGGCGGGACGGATTTTCATTCGTGTGCTTCTTTACTTCCCTGATGAAGTGAGCCTGGTCGAAATAGCCTTTCTCGGGAAAAAAGTTACCATCACGAATATGAGCGTAGGATGCATACACTTTTTGTATGTTTAAATAACGCTTCAAGGACATACCAATATATTTGTTCAGATAGCGGTTTATTTGTCTGTTTTCCCAGAAGATTTGATCAGAAACTTCAGATGCACTAATATCTCCTTTAACACTGTACAACAATTGTGATAGGCGAAGTTTGTTTCCTGGAATGGTCTTATTGGGTTTAATCTTCAAAAGCTCATCCTGCCATCGCTCAACGATTGAATTAAAGGAAGTCAAATCAAAATTCTCAATATTCAAATATGTCGTGTCCAGATCTTTGAAACTATCCAATGCACTCGCAACTTCCGTTTCCAGTAGATACTCCGGAGCTAATATTTTGAGGCGACAGCCATAGATTTTTGCATTAGGGAGGACGCTAAAATTGAGCGGCCCCGTCCAAAACCCCGACATAAAATACTTTTTGATTTGATTGTTTTGGACAACTAAAATTATTTTGAACATGCTATCAGGGCAAACGGTCATGGGTCGTAACTCATCAGAAGGGTTCTCATGCAACCAAAAGGAGTGCACCAATTCTTTTAGCTCTTCACGCGGATATAGCTCTTTGTAATGACTTTTCATAGCAATATTTATTGTGGTCGGCAGTGCGTTATTTACTTATCTTATTAAATGCTAAAACCCTGAAATATAGCACCAATCATCTTTTAACTATAATTCATTCGAATTTCGTTAATTTTTTTTGTCTGCCAATTTCCTTACGGGACTCCCAATATAAACACCTTCTTCGTTTATATTTTTGACGACTATTCCGCCCATTCCAATAGTTACATTATCACACACCTTTATGCCCTGTCTAATAGCTGAATTTGTTCCGAAATAAACACATTCACCAAATTCACAATTACCACTAATATTTGTTGCCGGTGCAGTTGTAAAATAATCTCCAATTGTACAATCGTGTCCAATTGTTGTGTGTAAATTCAAGTGTGCGTGTTTACCTATTTTTATATTACAAGTTAAAATTGTTCCTGCTGTTATAATGGCACCATCTCCAATATCTACCCAATCAGAAATCACAGCACTTGGATGTATGATTGTTGCATATTCAGTTTCATCAGGTAGTTTGCTAACAACTTTTTTTCTTAGTTGAGGGTCGCCAATTGCTACAGCAACTTTATACTTTCTCGAATCAAATTCTGAGTCTTTAATAACTGGAATATTCATTACTTTATCGGGTCCGTTATAATCATCTCTTTCCATAAAAACGACCATTTCTTCAATCTTTACTTCTGTTTCTGAAATAGAATCAATTAAACAGGTTAACGTTTCTCTTGCGAAGCCCTCTGTTCCGATAATGCAAATTTTCTTTTTTTCCATAGTGCCCTTTTCTTTTATACCAATATAAACACTTGTTTTATGTCTCTAATGCAACCAAAAAGAGTGCACGAATGCTATTACATAGCAATTGCATCTCTACTATGTGCAATGTTACGACTTAAATAATAAATAGTAGATAGCGGAGTTTTCTTTGAAACAGAGATCACCGTTTGAGCTTTGTCTTAAGTGGTCTTATTTTTTTGTCTTGGGCCTAAACGGTTTAATAACTTGCTCATTGCACTCTAGATATGGACCTTCCATTAAATCAATACAGTATGGCAAGGCTGGGAAAACAGCATCCAGACACTCTCGTATTGATTTCGGCTTTCCAGGCAAATTGATGATTAAGCTGCTTCCTCGAAGCCCTGCTGTTTGCCTCGATAAGATTGCTGTTGGAACATATTTCAAGGATTCGGCTCGCATGAGCTCACCAAACCCCGGCATCATTCTATCGCAAACAGACTCTGTTGCCTCTGGCGTTACATCACGCTTTGCTGGTCCGGTTCCACCAGTCGTAACCACCAGACAACAGCCTTCATCGTCCACCATCCGAATCATGGCTTTTTCAATGACATCACGTTCGTCAGGAACGACTTCATATACCTCTTCCCATTTGGAAGTGAGGTACTCATTTAAGGTGCTTATAATAGCCTTCCCGCTGAGGTCTTCATAAATACCGGCATTTGCTCTATCGCTTACAGTGAGTACTCCAATTTTGGTTATTGACATGCTTTCAGGTGTGTTGGGCAGTAGGAATTATAAAAATTGTATGCATATGTTTTACGTAAGCTCATTCAGGGCATTCATTTTTTCTATCAGATCACCTTGAATTGTCACAACGGCCGGCTTCGGGATGCGATCTTCATCAAATGGCCAATGACTGCTAGGATTATCTAAGTCCGTCGTTTGCTCCCCAGGGTGTTGGACACTTAAGAACAATGATTTTCCATCTGGTGAGAACCACGGCCCAGTGAATTCTGCATCCTTAGGTGCGGAAGCCACACGTATTACCTTTCCTGCATCACTTCCATGTCGCGGAATGACGAATAGACTGTTGTTTTTGAAATTCATATAGGGTAGACCTTCCTGGTTCATAGCACTTCCGGACATATCAGATGTAATCCAAAGATTCCCGGAACGATCAAAAGCCAGGTTGTCTGGACAAGAGAATCCATTTTCTTCTCCTCCTGCTTTGTAGGTCGAGGCTTTGAAAGTTAATGCGTCGTACATCCCATTGGATTCTTCAATTTTTAAAATGGAGCCGTGAAAATCACCCTTTTCCTTGTTGTTTGTTAATGAAACAAATACACCACCAGTGATAGGGTCTATTTCAATATCTTCTGGTCGATTAAGTTCGGTAGCTCCTAGCAACTTTGCTGCTTCCCGCGCTCGAATCAGCACTTCTGTTTGATCCTTAAAATTCTTTTGTAAAACAGAACTGTGCTTCCAGTCTAATGCAAGCCATTTGCCGTTTTCGGTATCAGCCACATATAGCGTTCCTTCTTTCAAGGATCCAGGCTTTGAGGACACAAATTTGTATAAGTGTTCACTATTTTTATCATCACCAGTATAGGCTACAACTCTTTTGTCATCCAATTCGCGCAATGTGCAGCATTCATGCGCAAACCTGCCAAGAGCAATGTGCTTTTGAGCTTCACCAGTCATGGGATCGATCTCAACCACCCAGCCATAATGTTCTGGTGGATAATTATAGAATTTTTCCCAGCCTGCAGAGCTGGGCTCATGAGAAGCGGTATTGTCTATATCGTACAAAGTTTCACCCCAAACAGAGTCATAATTTTCTTCGCACGTGAGAATGGTTTTCCAAGGGGTAATTCCGCCCGAACAGTTACTATTGGTTCCAATGAAAGTCGTAGCTTCCATAATCGGATTGTCCCAATTCACCTTCATTGGAGTTTTTCCTGTAATACGTCTGTTGAGGGGATCGTTTTGCATTACTTTCCAAACACCTTCTTCCTCTTTAATTCGCACAATACTTCCTCCAACATTGTACATTTCTGTGTCGACCTGATCCTTCGTTTTATGCTGATGAGCATCCAGTTTGTTTCTATCAAAACCAGAAACGAAAAGTGAGTGTACGTATTCGTGATTCACCCATAATAACCCATCTTTTGGATCATTGTCATCTAAAGGAATAAAACACGTAAAATCGTTATTGAAGCCGAAAGTGTCCTCGTCATTAATCTGATCTCCCCAGCGAATTAAAACACTATATGTAAGTCCTTCAGTAAGTAGTAAATCATCTACGTTAGAAGCTTCAAGGTTTTTGATCGGAAGCTGTTTCAATCTTTCCAAAGCTTCTTCGTCGAGGGTGCCTGTTGAATTAGAACTACTATCATTAGAACAACCTTGAAGAAGTGGGGGCAGAATTACGAGCCCGATGCTCGCCTTTCCAAGAAATGAGAGGAATTCTTTTCTGTCATATACTTTTTGTTCCATACGATTATTGTCTAGAGTTTTTCAAGTTCTTGAATGTATTTCTCGTAACCTGAGCGATCAATCTTCTTATTGTTCCAGGTATCTAAAACCATAGTTCTTATCTGCTTATCGATTAACGTTTGAACATCATTTCGATAAGTTTGATAATCATCGAAGTGTGTACCTGAGATGGTATTGAATCGATTTTGGAAATAACTTACAGGACTGAACCAAAAAGTGCCCTCTATAAAGGCATTCTTCTTTTCGAATTCTTCTTCAATCAGCAGTAAACTAGATTTTTTTAATTCATTGACTAAGGATGCTGCCGAGCGGTTTCTTGCAGCACCTCTTTTTGTACTGTCCTTATAAACCGAACTGACCAAAATCTCAGGGTATAATTCATTGAGTTTCGCTTGAAATAAGCTATCAGGCTGATTATATAATTCCTGTTGTCTATCTCTGACATCAATAAAGTCGGTCATCATATTGGGAGGGTATTGTGTGCTCAATACCTGGTGCACGGAAGCGGGAATGATGAATGCAAATAGCAAGTATGCTGTGGACATTTTAAGAGTGTTGCCTAAAACAGTTTTGCTTCCGGACAGAAAGATGAAGTACAAGGCTGCCCAGAATAAAAGGTAGGCGATGCAGAAGAATAACATTTGTGTGAATGCCTCCGGGGAGTGCTCAAAAACAGGGGTTAACGCAGTTCCTACCAACAATAAAGCGAGAATGGTAGCTACTAGCAAAAAGATATAAAAGCTGACACGAGATGCGAGCCATATATTCTTCGAAGGCATTTGCACCAGAATGAGTTGCATAAAACCTTGCTCCGATTCCCAACTTTTTAAATTATACAAGAGTACCAATAGAACCAATGGAAGAAGAAAGAGAATGGTGAAGGAGAAGTCCAATGTCCCTGTTTGCAATCGTTCAGGAT
This sequence comes from Flavobacteriales bacterium UBA6051, assembly GCA_002427735.1. Taxonomy (GTDB): domain Bacteria; phylum Bacteroidota; class Bacteroidia; order Flavobacteriales_D; family Crocinitomicaceae; genus UBA4466. The sequence goes on along the minus strand of DIYP01000017.1, from coordinate 133,453 downwards.
TGGCAATTTCTTCCGCTAAATCAGCATCATAAGGGCTTGCCCAGAAGGTTACGCGCTTATAAAACCCGAACTGCTCACTTTGCCCAATACTATACACCATTGCCGGGGAAGGATTTTTAAAGTGATGCACATAAGAGAACCAGATGGACCAAAATGGCGTTCCATAATCTATCCATGGTCGATCTTCCGGGTTGAGTTCTCCGGTAATAAAGTAATCATCTATGACTTTCTGTCTATCCTCAGAAGCGCGCTTCTCGATTTTCTCAATTTCTCGTTCATGTTGCTCATGCAAGGAAGCTCCTTTATTCAACCCGTAGACTCCTGCTACCACGAATAAAACGAGAGCTATAATTTTAAATGGACTGCGAATAAAATGCTTCCACTCATATAGAAATAGGTCTCTATATTTCATAATACGCGCATTTTTTTAGTTCCCAAAATCAACAATATGCAGGCGATTAATACCCACAGTAGTAAGAGCACTAGGTCCATAACATAATTCGAAACCACTTTCGCAAATGGTGTTGGTTTGTATACAAAATCCTCGACAGATTTGAAAAATGCATTATCTGCTTTCCAACCCCATTCGCCCGATTTAGAACCACCATAAGCGTGTTCATCATTCAGCCGTTTGATAAATACCCTTCGATACTTTTCGACTTGTACGAGAAACTCTTGATGATGAAGGTTGTCGTTCCCGGCGAATCCCATACTCATATTTTGCAGGGAAATGAATGGATTAATAATGCCACCCAACTGATAGCTTTGTTTTTGCTTTGTCAAAACCTTTCGGAGATCACCAAAATGCTTATCCCAAACTTTATTTCCGTACTCTTCATCGGCCTGCATAACAATTCCATCGAAGTTGATCGGAAGCTGAGAGACACTGTCTACGCCATATTTTTTAAGGGTTTGCTCCTCAAGCTCTTTGGATCTTTCATCTTCGGGATTATGACCATCAAGCCCTTGTGAACGGTCATCATCCATCGCCGTTTTAAATTCTTCTCGACTGGGCAATTTGTGCCAGTTTTCTACAGAGCTCATGATAATGTTTGGTAAGAATATTGTCCAAACAATCCAGATTCCCAACATAGTTGTCAGCGATACATTAGAGTTGGACCAACGAATGGAAAAATAAATTGTCAGCGCAGTCAAAACAAAATAGTAAAGGCTATAGGACAGTGCTAGAAATGCGGTTCTTGTAAATATTTCCGAATTCATATCACTGCCAATGAAGAGAGCATATGCTAAAATGGTAATTAGCAGAAGAAGGTTCCCCAAAAGCCATACGGATAAGGCCTTGGAGAAGATAAGCTTTGAAGGTTTGGTTCCTTGCATTAACAATAATTTGAGCCTTCCACTTTGTTTTTCACCACTAATTGATTGAAATGCTAAAAAAATCAACAATAATGGAACAGTATATTGCAGGATGAGGGACCCTTTCAGCTTTCCAAATTTTGAAACTACCTGACTTTGTGATGCTTCAGAGTGTACAATTTCATTTTGAACATGACCTTCAACACGTAATACATTTCCTGTGATATTGTTTACTCCTTCATCAAGGCTGCTCAGAGAATTATTCGGCTTGAATACGTAGGTTCCATAGTGAGCTGCGCCGTGTGGATTCATCTCTTTGATGCTTTCCCACTGTTCGCACATGTGAGCTTTAGCTTTCTCATATCTCTCAGACTGTTCTTTTGACTCCTCATTTCCGAGATAGATAGTTAATACAAGTAAGCCAATAAAGCCAACGCTGACCCCAAGAAGAACCCTATTTCGAATGAGCAATCGCCATTCATTCTTGATCATGCTCCACATCAACCTTTAGTTTTTCATGAAATCTAAGTACAAAGTTTCCAACTCGTTGGCACTCACGTCTTCACTATTAATTTCCTTCAAGAGTTTTCCTTGCTTTAGTATTCCAATTCGATGACACACTTCTCTAACTCGGAAAATGTCATGTGAAGCCATGACAATAGCAGCTCCTTCGGAAGCGAGTTTTTTAAGTAATTGAGATAACTCATTGCTAGCCATGGGATCAAGGCCGCTGGCAGGTTCATCCAGCAAATAAACCTTTGCTTTTTTTGCATAAGCAATGGCAATACCCACTTTTTGTCGCATTCCTTTGGAATAAGTGGATACTTTCTTTTTGTGTGCTTCTTCTTGCAATCCACACGATGATAGAAAATCCTTCAATTCAGATTTAGCGTATTTTAATCCCGCTAGTCGACTGAAATAATCGAGGTTTTCGATTCCTGACAAATAAGGGTAGAGGTTTACATTTTCAGGTATATAACCGATGTGTTTTCTAACTTCTTTGCTGTCTTTTGAGCAATTTTTGTGGTCAATTTGCACAACCCCCGAATCTGGAGACAAGAACCCCAGAAGCATATTGATGGTCGTTGACTTTCCCGCTCCATTGGCGCCTAGTAGCCCAAAAATTTCACCCTGACTTATTTCCAAGGTCAGGTTTTCAATGGCTTTTTGTCCCTTGAAGGACTTGACGGCGTTCTCAATTTTAATCATAGACTAAACTATAAATGCAACTCTGTTGCAATATAAGGAATATTTAGGCGGTTAGTCCTATCAACGACAGAAATTAAGAGAGTCAAAATCTTGATGGATTCCATCAAAAAAGCACCGCTTATTTCAAGAGGTGCTTTGTCTGAGTGACTTCAAGTGGGGAAAGTTCTAAGTTTTACCAGATGCATAAAGGTTAGTCGCCTATTTTAATAAGCTCTCTGACTTTTTCCATTTCTACATCTCTTTCTGACAGTATATCGTCAATACTTCTAAGTACTGGGTAATCTGGTACTATGCCTTGACTTTTTTTGAAACCAGAAACATCTGTTTGATAGATTTTTGTTGCTACAAATGCATCAATGCCAGAGTGTTTTAGTTTGAAGGTGATATTATTGGCGTTACAACTGTAGGTTGCCCCAGTTTCACTCCCTATCAAAATACCAATATGATTGTATTTGAGAATTGAACTCAAATGCCCGGTTGTGGAAGCGCAACCCGAATTGATAAGTACGAATAGATTCCCTTTAAATCGGTTTTTGAACGGGTTGATTTTCTTCTCAAGGCTCTTATAATAAGTGGTCGACCCTTTTTTGTAATAACGAAAGGATTTCTTTGATATGTATTGGAGTAAATGTGCTGCGCAAAACGGATCTCCGCCCCCATTATCTCGAAGATCGATGACTACATTTCCTATGTTGTTTTGTTCAATTTGAGTGAAGCAACTGTCTATAAAGGACTTAAATATAGGAAGTCGCTCATCGTAGTAAACAAAACTCTTTATACCAATTTTGGCTATTTGTTCAGCTGGGTCAATAGAAAAGTCTAAATCCTTAATTGAAGTACTTTCAGACGCCTCGGTCTCATCTGGGGTTTTATGATTTATAAGTAATTCTTTTCGCGCATGACCGTCCATTACTTCTACTTTGTACACGGGTGGAAAATTAAGTTGAAAGGCTGCGAAATAACCAAAGTAACGGTTAATTATTGCATCAATAAAGCCTTGGTTATAACCATCTGATGAAATGTGACGGGAGATTCCATTCTTTAATTCTGCAATGTCTACACCATTGATACTTAGAATTTCCGTTCCACGCGTTAATTCTGTGTTTAACGCATCTGGAGCAGTCACGAAAAGCTTTGCGTTTGAATAGTGTACTTTAACCGGAAAGAATTGGTTAGGAGAGAAATTGATATTCCTGCTATTGGTGCTGGTGTGGAGACAGCCGACCGTGGCTGCTATTGAGTTACAAATCCAGGCAAACTCGCTTATGGTTGTTGAGTCAGTAATTGATGCTTTGATTAGAGCAATTTGATTGTCAAAATCACTTTTGCTTATAAACTCATAGGGTTGTGGGTGGTTTATTCGTATGGAGTCCACTAACTGATCTAAATCCTCTAAGTAGTTTGACTTTGGCAGCCTATCGTTGAGTTCATATCGTTTCGTTTCTTGCGCCTTATCTTCTCCAATGTTTGTTTTGTCTGATTTCAGTAAGTCAAGCATCCACTCCATAGTGCTATCCGCATCCATAATGGACCATGAATGGGGGTTTGCAGAACCGTCAGGTCTTTTTCCCTTGTCACGCGTAATAATAACTTCGGCTTGCTTGTTTCCGTTTACTTTCACTTGATTTATGAAAGCCACTAAATCTGTTCCGTTCCAGTCGTAGAGATCTCTTTTGCGCTGGTTTATTAAAAAGTCAACATTTAAGTCGGTGTGCATTCGTAGCGCAATATTATTCAAGTATTGTGCATTCCCGCCTTTTTCAGCTCCATAGGTAAAAACAGAGGCTTCCTGATATCTTGAGGGGACTGAGTCAGGCGAACCACCGTACACTTGTTCGTAGACACTCTTTAACCATTTAGCTTCCGCTACTCCGGCTTCGCTGAAGTTTCGTTTAATTTCTCTTTCGCAGTAGCGATATAATCTTGCTAAATCTACTGGAGGATCCAGGCCAATAATTCCTTTTGGAACAAGATATCTATTACTGTCTCTAACAGCTCTTACTCCATAAGTTAAAGATATCATGGCCCCTTTGGAAAGTCCACAGAAAATGAAACGGTCTTTTGAAACCTGATGTTCATCTACCAACTGTTTGAAAATAAGGTCAAAGAATTCTAACTCTGGCTCTTGCTGAATAGTTCCCATGTTGTATGACGGCATAACCACAAGCAAGTTATTCTCCACTGCTAAATGATGCAAAGAAGTTTGATTTAGCATGCTTTCAATTGATTCTCCCGCACTGGGCAAAAGAACCAATGCACCTATTGGGGCGTGCTCAGGTACCATTTTGTAATAGAACAGGTCAGTCGATTCCTTATCATTGATATAATAATGATAGGGGTCTTCCGTACTGATATTTACCTTAATCAACTCTTGTGCTGGCGCTATATTTGCCAAGAGCAGAAATGATATTAGTAAGTATATTTTCATAACGTTGTTCTTCAGTTGCTTTGAAAACAAAATTAGCCGACTCAAAACAGTACGGCATTCACATATGTTAATACGATTAATCGAGTGTTTTTCTTATTCTACTGAGACTTTGCGGGGTCACACCCAAATAAGAAGCAATTTGCCAGTGTTGTACGAGTTCAAACAATTCAGGAGCTTTATTAACCAAAGCAAGATAGCGCTCTTTGAGGTCCATATTTTGAAAGCTCTTGAGTCTTCGCACCATTCGAACATATGCGTCTTCGGCTTGGATAAACCGTAATTTTTCAAATTTTGGATGCGACTTGTAAAAGTCGTAGAGCGTATTTCTATTGAATTTATAGACGGTAGTATCAACAATAGCCTGAATGAACAACTCTCCCTGGTTTCCGGTTAAGTAGCTCTCATAATCCGTAGCTAACCATTTATCAAAATAAAAGTGATGCGTGATATCAGCCCCTTGTTCTATTCGGTAACCCCTTAAAAAACCCGATTTAACGAAAAATAATTCTTGAACGGGACGATCGGCTTGCAAGAGATATTCACCTTTCTTAAAAGACTCTGTTTTTGAGAGGGCCATAAATGACCTATACTCTTCATCTGTAATTTCAATAAAACTATTTAGAAAGTCTCTCATGTAAACGGGTGGTTCATTGGTGCCAACGCTCTGAATAAACGGTGGTTTTACTGTCGTTTATTTTTTGTTAGCCACATTTTTTATCTGTAAACTTTGCAAGTCTTTTTTCTTGAAGACCACTTGTAAAGCCAATTCTGATGTGGTCCAAAACACGTATGCTTCTATTTTCTTGTCAAGTACTTGAACTTCAGGTTCCCCTAGATAATAAAATATGTCTTCTTTACGCATTCTATTTGACTCCCAACATTTTTCGAAACAATTGAAACTATTCAAAACAACCTTCCGATTTTCGTAAATATTCTCATGATGACTCGCAGGTTCTTTTAGATCTCCACAGTCGCATTTTGCCATATCAATTTCTGATGGAATTGCGAATCCAAACAAAATATAAACGATCAAAGCTTTCATATTAGAATTGTTGCTATCGGTCCGCGGCTAGGAAACCGTTCAGTATCTTGCCGAATCTTTATAACCCTAAAGATACTGATTCCCATAAACGACAACCGAACCTTGCCGACAAACTCGCTGTATGCTTTTTAGCCGTTGTTAGTAGAATCTTTTCTTTGATATCGCTTATCCCAGTTTTTACCAAAATTACTTTCCAAATCCAATTTAAGTCCACCATGCCTGCTTTCGTAGTACGTTGAAACAATAAAAGCAAATAAATCTTGGCGAGTTTCTGCACGGTTATAGAACTCTGCAAGGAAAGTATCGTTCCGAACCACCAATAATAAGTGCTTTAGTAAAGGGGAACTAATATCCCTGAAATTACGACGCGCGAACCAATACAGGTTATGTTCACCTGTTTCGCCAACAATATCGTTCAATGTTTCCTTGGATTCAGGAGTTGGATTATCATCATCAATTGCAATGTACATTGGGCTTCCCGTCCAGGTGTTCAATTCGTTATTTATTGGAGTACTCAGCAATTCAGGAGAATAGAAAAGTAACTTCAGGGCATATCTATGCAAACCATGGTACAAAACTCCATGCTTGTTTCCATCCCCAAAAATTACGGGATCAAAGAATTCCTGTTGTTCTGGATTTACGAATATGTGGTATGCTCCCATCTTAATTACTACTATCGTCTCGCTAAAAATACCTCTTTATTTTTGCATCGGGCGGTTCTACATCTGAGACCTCAAACCGGGAAAATTCTGCTTTTTACCAAATGATTTAGAAGGGCTATTGAAACTTTAGGAATTCACTTTATGCGTTGTTCAACGTATTTATTTCCTTGTATATTCTATTATTTTCTTCTTTAGTTTTTCTGCACCGTTTTTATCAAAGGCAAAGTCGGATGGTTCTAAATTATGGTTCTTTGAGAGCCATGTGAAAAACGCTGCATATTTTTCTCGTCTCGGGCTATCATATTCTTCATAACCATCAAATTTCCCTCCAGTAACTTTTAAGATTTTTCCGTTTTTTAGTTCATAAACACGCTTTGATTTATACGGGCTAATATCTAACAACCTGTCTCTGTCGGAATAGTATGTTGAAATTGTTTCTACAAAGTTGGAGTCCATTTTTATAATCTCAATTACTTCAAGGTCATTCATAACTTTTCCCCAAGCGTAATTTTTACTATAGTCGGTCTTGTTATTTATAACAGTATCCTTTTCCCATAATTCAATGAAGTCGTCGTGAAGTAAATTGAACGTTCTTAATGAATCTTTATCATTGTATGATTCTATGAATTCATTCACTAATTGGTGATTAGTTTGAGAATTAGACCCGAAAAAAAGAAAACAGCTAAATATTAGTAGATATGTTTTTTTCATTTGATGTACATCGGACTCGTACATGAGTCGTGGCGGATTTACAGACTAATTTTTCGCGTTTAGCACAGATCTTAAATATACGAAAAGCCATAGATGAAGTACTAATTTCGTTATGACTTATATCAATTGCTGGCTACCGGTTTTTCTTTAAAAAAATCGGATTGAACTAAAATAAGCCCAAGCAATAAATAGAAATTGCAATGGAATTCTAAACCACAAATATGAAAGACCATTTCCATCAAAAGTTCCTTTTTGATAATTCACATTGTTTAAGGAAGCGTAGATATTAGCTGGAAGCATCAATACAAGGAAAATTATTAATGCCCAACCACTAACTACTTTTAATCTGGGAATAAGTAAGCCAATGGCTAAGAGAATTTCAAAAAGTCCAGTTAAATGAACAAACGTCTCTTTGTATGGAATAAATTGTGGTATCATCATTGACATTCCTTTGGTAAATGCGAAATGTCCAATTGCCGTAAAACATAGCATTATTGACATTGCTATTCTTGCCGATAAGGCAAAATCATAATCCTTATTGACAATTTTTATCACGAAAATTGCAATAACAAAGCTTGATACAAGCACTACTAATGGTTTCATATTGTCTTCTTTTAATTCACTTACAAAACTCATAAATGATTTTCGCGGAGACAATGAACCCAAGTTAAATAATTCGTTTGCGTATTCTGCTTAAGGCTTGAGGTGTAACACCAATATAAGAGGCAATGTATTTTAATGGAATTTGCTTCAGTAATTTTGGACGTTCTAGGAACAAGTCCAAATAACGTTCTTCTGCTGTTTTGTTGAGTAAAGAAATTTCTCTTTTCGACTTTATTAAAAACATATTTTCCGCCATTCTCCGCCCAATTATATTTCCACTTGTGGTTTCTTTATAAACCTCTTGAAGATCTTTAAATGATATTCGCCACAAGGTTGTTTTTGTCAACGTTTCTATTTGATAATGAGAAGGGGATTGAGTAATAAAAGAATCATAGGCAGTAACAAACTGGTTTTCAAATAAAAATCCAAAGGTTAAGTCATTTTCAGCTTGTGGGATATAAAACCTCACAATGCCTTCAGAAATAAAGGATAGATAGTTTTCAACCTCTCCAATTTTTATAAGGTTTGAGTTCTTATTTAATTGTTCTTTATGCAATTTTGAAGAAAAAAGTTCCCAATCAGAATCACTCATTGGATGAATACTGTCAATGAACGTTTTAATTTCTTCCATTCGGTGGATTTTTCAGCTTGCAGGTAACTGATTGGTGATGTAGAGCGGCGGTTGTTTTTAAATGATTTCAAGATTATGACTTAAAAAACTGTCTACAATATAGTCTGCATTTTCTAAATTAGTTTCCCTATTCCCATTTGTAAACCCTACAACAGTCATCCCCGCCTTTTTAGCGGCAGTTATGCCCGTATTTGAATCTTCAAATACCAGACAATTTATTGGATCAACATTTAACTTTTCAGCTGTTGTTAAATATATGGAGGGGTCAGGTTTGCCCTTTTCTTCAAATTCAGATGATGAAGTCGCATGAAATAGGTGATCTGCATTTAACTTGTTTAACACTTTAGGAATTATTCTGTTCGGGGAGTTAGTCGCGAGTCCAATTTTGTAATCTTGTCTAGCAAGTTCCTCAATGAACAATTTCGCTCCCGGTATTTCGCACTTTGTATTTTGAATTAACTCAATCACCCTTGAAATCACCATTTGTTCAACCACTTCTAAAGCGTAATTCTCCCACGGTGATATTTGATACCAAAATTTAGTTACTTCAGATGTGGTCATTGATTTTGTTTTGGCCGATTGTTCTTCAGTTACTTTTACGCCCACTTCAGAAAACACCTCATATTCTGCTTGCGTCCAAAATTTTTCAGAGTCAATTAGAACTCCATCCATATCAAATATTATCGCCTGAAATTTCATTTTAATTCTAAATTGTTCTTATCGCTAACAGTTCGAATAGAAACCGACTTATTAGGTTTTATTTTATGTCGTAGTGCGTTTCACTTTTTCAAATTCACCAGTTATTAGCTTGTGAAGATCATCATGCTTTATTTTCAGCCTGGAGGAAACAATCAATAGTGGAGAACCATGCAACCTAAGGGCTTTTCCCATGGCTGGTTGTACTATTTTTTTTGCCTTATTTATGTACTTCTCGGGTTTATTCGTTAACACGACTACCGTTTTCAAGAATCCATTCCGTACCGTCTTGACTCCAGTTATATCATTCCATTCGATAAGACCGGTATAGGTTCCATTGGAATTATCTGTAATTCCATCTTTGTCGATAATTAATCCTGCTTTTTTGGTAAACAATTTTCTGGTAAATGGGATCATCAACCCTAATGATATAGCTACGTTAGCTATCCCCAGCATGCGAGTGGATTCATATTTAGAAGCTTTAGTAAATAGTTCTGGCCATAAAAATGCAAAAAGCCCACTAATACCAAGGATCAAAAGAAAAAGAATAGGTAGAGCAGATTTAGTTTTGCTTAATGGTATTTCAATTTTAGTGTTCATGTTTTAAATAATGCCTTATAACGGTATCGACGATACTGTGTGGTCTCGAATATACGAAATGCAGTGCATTTTGCTTCACGAGTGAGGTTAGCCGCAAAGTGAGCTGGAAGTATGGCAATTCGGCATAAGGTTTAGTGGATATTATGGGTGCTTCTTTTAAACGGGTTTACCTTTTGAAATTCTCTGAACGGAAAACCTCTTCACTTACTTAACTAATCTTCTTTTTTCAGTTCATTTCGGGTAATTGTTGCAAAAATTGCGCTTTTAAGTTGAGTATAAATGCCCATTGTTGAGAAGGTGAGTAATGAGTAATTTGGTCAGAAATATTTTCGAATGGATACAACGCGCATGGAAATCTTCAAAGCTGGGTTAAATTTTCTAGGAGGAACGTTTGCAATCATAGTGTCGGATATAAATAGGAAAAGATTGGAGGAGAAGAGGGGCCGTAAACAAAAGGACAAGAAAAAAGAAATAGATCTGAACAGAATTCAACTCCGAGAGTCCGAAAAATTATATGGTAGTGTAAACTTAAATATTGAAGAAACGATTTTAAGGGTTCAGAGCCATTTAGAGGACGTTGAACGCTGGGCGGAAGCGGTTAAGTTTATTGACCTTGAAAAAAAGAAATCATTAGGATCAGTTTATGTTCAATTAGAAACATTTTTGATACCAGCAAAAAGACATATTAGCCCAAGGGAAAGGCAAAGAACAATTCAATTGGAGAAAGCCGTTTTGTCGGATAAAGAGCACTGTGTTATTTTGGGTCAACCTGGTGCAGGAAAATCAACAAGCCTTAAAAAAGTATGCGAGATAATTATTGGAGAGAAAAGTGAAATGGGTTATACCTTCCCAATTCTATTGAGGTTGAGAGATCTCGGAGAACTTAAATCTACAACTCCAATAATGGATCATATATACCAGATACTTCCTCTAGAATTTGATTTTAACGATCGAAGGGATACAACATTTAGTATTGGAGCTAAAGAAGCAAAAGAGGAAGCCGTCTTTTCTTTTCTAAATTACACGAAACCAATTTTAGTTTTAGATGGATTTGATGAATTGAAAGACTCTAATGCGAAGGCAATTGTTCTGAAAGAGCTACGCGAATTTTCTCGAAAATTAAAGAATTCAAAACTTGTATTAAGCTGCAGAACAGGAGAGTTTAATTACGAGCTGGAATATTCCAACACGTATGAAATAGCACCACTAAATGATACCCAAATTGAGCTATTCGTTAATAAATGGATTAACGACAAAGAAAAGGCAAAGGATTTTCTCAACAAAGTGAGCAATAGTCCTTTCGCAGACACTTCTATAAAACCACTATCATTAGCTCATTTATGTGTTATATATAAGCGCATAGGAAATGTACCAGACCAACCTAAGACAATTTATAGTAAGGTCGTAAAGTTACTCATTGAGGAATGGGATGAACAACGGTCAATAATTAGGAAATCCGCATTTGGAAGTTTTCAATCAGATCAAAAACTTGAATTTTTATCACACCTTGCTTTTTATTTGACTACAACTTTTCAAGCTTCCACTTTTACTCTGGTTCAGTTTAAAACAGCCTATCAAGATATTTGTGCAGATCATGGTTTGCCTAGTGAAAAATCATCTGAGGTGGTAAAGGAGTTGGAGTCTCATACTGGATTGTTTATAGAATCTGGATTTGAAAAGTACGATTTTGTACACAAATCGATTCAAGAATATTTAACCGCTGAATATTTGGTAAAATTGCCTAGCCCTAATACTGTTAGAGAGCATTTCGAAACTCTAGGAGCAGAATTAGCAATTGCAGTGTCCATATCCTCAAACTCTTCATTGTATTATACTGAACTTGTTTTGAATTATTTTTTACGAATGCCTTTGACTAATTCATTCTATAGCTCATTTGTTTCAAGAATAATTTCCGAAAAACCATCTTTTAATCAAAACAAATTAGTCGGAGCATCTACTTTGGCATTATTGTCAAAGTGGATAAATCCTGAGGAAAAGAAGTTTAATAAGAATCAGTTATATTTCTTCGATGAAGACCTATATTCTTCCTTTTTTGGACTTTCTAAAAGCTTAGGGCTAAAAGAGCAAAAAACAAAAATTTCTGAGTATTACGACTATAACGGTGATGTTTTTGATGGTGAGTTTGTAGAGTTGATTAGAATAAAAAAACCAACAGTTCATAAAAGACTGCCTAGTAAAGTTTACCTCCCTATCAAATTCTACATGGAATTTAGCGAAGAATAATCCCCACCAAAAACACTAATTATCATGTCAAAAAGCAAAAAGATCAGAACGTCCCCAGTTTCGCTAAATGAATCAACCTTGGAGTCAAACATTGTAAGTGAGATAGCTGGCTTATTTAACTTTCCAAACACTTCGGCTTATACTTCAAGGTTGCATTGGTTTTTTGATATCCCAAGAGTAATTCCGGCGACAATAAATTTTCGCAAAGCTAAGATATACAGGCTTACACCAATTGAAGAGTACGATGGTGGAGGATGGGATTCTAAAATTACAATTCCTCGTGGAGACGGTAGTCGAAGAGCTGTTTTTATACAATTCAAATCTGGAAAGCACAGTGATGGTAATAACATTACGAATAGCCTTTTCAATTTAAATGTTAAGGAACCCAATAAGCATGTTGAATTCGCATTTAATGATAATAGCGATAATAATCAGCATCGTACTTTAAAGAATTTACAAGTTGAATTGATAGGTCGGGGGTTACCGTCGAAATCTGTTCTCTACGGTTTTCCTAGAATCACAGATTTGAATGAATTTGAGAACCTAGAGGAAGATTTATTGTTGCACACAACTTTCCTTTCATTGTCCGAGATGGATGCCAAAGCGAAGAATGCTGGGACTGACTTATATGATGGACAAAAACATCATTTTAGAACATGCTATTTTGACGAAACCAGAAGAGAGATTTCAAGTGAACCATTTTCGTTGAGTGAACCAGAAGATCCTTCTGGTTTTTTGTTTGAATTGGTACTTTCAAAATATTCAGAGTGGAAGAGTCAGATGTACAAAGAAAGAATAGGACGTGAATGGTCAGATGAAGAATTCCTTTTCCTTTTATCTGATTTTTTAAGAGTGAATCCATTCGAATTGCATGAGTTCAGATATTTTAATCGATATCCATTTCGATTAAAAGACGAACTGAAGAAGTATTACCTGAACCTAGAAAAGAATAGTATTAAATATCTTGGAAGATTATATGACCATGAGGGGGATGTACACCACAAATGGAGAAAGAGGTTCTTTCAAAGAATTTTGACTTTCATTAAATCTCACACTTCGGAAAAACCTTTGCAGTATGAGATACCCAGTGAATACACTTTCGTCTTACCCGAAGAAACACAGTTAGAGATTGATGTAAAAGGACGGTTTAACTTGATTACATTTTAAATTCGTTTCTAAAACAGGCTTACCTTGGAACCTAGGCAATAGCTATATCGGTAGAAATCGAAGTATTAATTCTTCTAGCTTCAATTCTTGCAATCTGCACTTGTGAGATTCCAGCACCTTCAGCTAATTCTTCCTGAGTGAAGTCTTTGTCCATATGGATTCTGCGGACGTTTTGTCCGAACATTGCCACAGCTTCCTCGTTTCTGATTTTATGCATTTGACAAAAAAGCCCGACACAAAGTATCGAGCTTTTCCCCCAGTGACCCCGACAGGATTCAAACCTGTAACCGCTGGAGCCGAAATCCAGTGCTCTATTCAGTTGAGCTACGGAGCCATGTTACCCATTGACGAGGGCCGTTGTGCAAATTTAATACAGTCAATGGTTTGGGCAAGTAACTCGACAATTTGTTTGTGTTTAATAGCACAATCCAATAAATTTGATCTTCGCCCGTTAATAGGCTAGAAACATTGAAAATGCGACTACTTATATCCTTTTTATGCCTGTCCTTTGGATTATCTGCTCAAGTGGGAACTGGGCAATGGCGTTTGCATGTTCCTTCAAATAAAGCTATCGGAACGGTGGCTTTGAGCGATCGGGTTTTTACAGCCTACCAGAGCGGGGTTTCAGAATACGAATATTCTTCAGGTGAACTGAGCATTTGGGATGCCGTGAACTCGTTGTCAGACATTTCCATTTCGTGTATTGGACACAGCACATCAAGTAACGCGGTCTTTATTGGTTATGAAAATGGAAACATTGATCGGATAAAGTCGAATGGGTTGGTCAATATTCCAGCAATAACATTGGCGCAAATTCAAGGTTCGAAGCGCATTAATAACCTCGTGGAATATGACGGTTTTATGTATGCGGCGACCGGTTTTGCGATTGTAAAAATCGATCCTGTAAAGAACGAGGTAAGAGACACGTACTATCCAACCAACGGGAATCAGGGAATCATTGATGTCGCTTTTCGCAATGATTCCATTTATGCGATTACTGAAGATCGTATGTATCGTGGTTATGCTGAAAACATTGCATTGGCTGATCCTGCGCAGTGGGAACTGGACTACAGAGTCCCACAATTATTGGCAAATGAACACTACGATAATCTGGAAGCTGTTGGCGACAGTCTCTACGTGTTGTATAAAAGCGATGCGTTTGAGAGTGATACGGTATATTCCATTCGAAATACAGGAATTGCCCCAGTGGTGGTACAGACATTTTCGGAGATTATAACGATCGATGAGGTCGAAGGACGATTGGCTGTTAGCTACCCTGGAGCAAATATTATTTATGCGGAGGATAACAGTGTATACCATTTTATCAACTCGTATCCTTTTGGGGGAATTATCAACGCAAACGAAATTGTTTATCACGACGGAACATACTGGGTAGCCGATGATTTTGCCGGTCTGGTGAAGTATACCAATAGTGCTACTGCCGAGATAGTTTCTTTTGTAGGACCGCCTAAGAATGATTTTTTCAGTCTAGATTGGAACAATGGAAAACTGGCCGTGGCAACAGGACGACTCGTTGGTCCCGACGGAAATACGTACACGCGATCGGGGGTTTATGCGTTTGAAGATGAGCAATGGACGCTTTACAACCCTGGGAGTGACCCAAGGTGGTTAGATAAAGATGTTTGGGATTTTGCCAGCGTTTCGGTAAACCCGGTTGACGGAACAATAGCCACAGGAACTTACTCAAACATTCCACTTTCCATACTGGATGAAAATGGAAATGTTACGGACACACTGACGCCCTTTAATTCTCCACTGGAAGAAACAAGTTTAGGAAATGGTAAAACGTACTTAACGGATGTTACTTATGATGACGAGGGTAATTTGTGGGTGCTCAATGCTTATTCAAATAAGCCGTTGAAAGTGTTGGACAGAGACGGGCAGTGGTACGATTTTGATGTCGGTACTGCAGCAAAGAGTCGACATGCAGGAAAATTGGTTGTAGACTACCAAGGGAATAAGTGGTTTGCAATTACAGGAGTAGGAGTGTATGGTTACAAAGACAATGGAACGATTTCATCTCCAAACGACGACGAGTACGTCATTCTCAATTCAGGAGAAAACACCGGAGCGTTGCCTTCGAATCAAGTGAATGCTTTGGCTGTAGACTTCGATAATGAAATTTGGATAGGTACGGATAATGGTTTTGCAGTGCTTTATGGAGCGGACAATGCCATTGGAGCGGATTTCGGTGAGTACAATGCACAGCGTATCAAACTCGAATTTGAAGGGAATGTTGAGTTCGTACTTGGAGCAACAAACATTACTGATATCGAAGTAGATGGTGCCAACCGAAAGTGGTTTGGAACGTCCAATGCGGGAATTGTTCTCTTGTCTGCTGACGGGTTGGAAATTATTGAGCAACATACCGTTGAAAATTCACCGTTGATTTCTAATAGTATTCTGGATCTTGAATTGGACCAAAGCACTGGAGAATTGTTCATTGTGACCGACCTTGGATTGATTTCTTATCGCACGGACGCGACTTATGAAAACACGAACTACGATAACGTTACCGTATTTCCAAATCCAAAGCGGCCAGAATACGATGGACCAATTACCATTCAAGGTATTCGCTACGACTCTGACGTGAAAATTACGGACGTTGCCGGGAACTTGGTTTATCAAACGACCTCAAACGGAGGGACGGCCACATGGAATGGTCGCAGACTTACAGGCGAAAAAGTAGCTTCAGGTGTTTACCTTATCTGGACAGCGCCGAACAATTCTGAAGTCAAAGGCAGAAAAGTAGGAAAGGTGGTTGTGGTCAATTAGATTTGCAGCACAGAGTCATCTCAATGAAAGCGACTGATACAGGGATTTTTTTACAACGTACCGCTTATTCTGATTCGAGTTTAATAGTCACGTTTTATACAAGATCAAACGGACTGCAGAAGTTCGTTTTTCGGGGTGGGAAAAAGAAAGCGCATAATATCTTTCCGCTGTCCCTGTCTGAACTAACATTTTACGGAAGAAAGGAAAGCGATTTACTCAATCTCACGAAGGTAGAAAGTCTCGCTCCGCAAACATTTCAGTTCAACCCGGTCAAGAGTGCCGTCGCCTTTTTTTTGGCCGAGACTATGCGAAAATGTGTCGCACCAGGGCAGTCAGACCCCGATTTCTATCAATTCATGGAAGAAGCCATCTCGGAACTGGAAGAGACGGATGACCTTGTCTTGTTTCCGCTTCAATTCATGGTTAGTTGTAGTCAAGCACTCGGATTTATGCCGCTTTGCGAAGATGCCGAGATGACGGTATTTAACCTTGATGCCGGAACTTTTCAGCATACTTTCAGTAATACGGACCGAACGTATCGGGGAGCAAGTGTTGACCTTATTAAATCCTTAATACTTGGGACCAAGCCTGAAACAACTGCGCGAGAGCAGCGTGAGGAAGCGCTGTCCATAATGCTCAATTACTTTAGCATTCACGTTCCGCGTTTTGACCAGCTGGAGTCGTATGCAATAGTACAAGAAGTGCTAAGAGGCTAAAAAAGAAAAGCCCGACAGATGCCGGGCTTCAGTATTTTAAATTTAAAGCAATCTACTTCTTAGGCTCTTTGATAAAGACCTCTGTTAAGTTCAGGCTTTCCATAGAGTTGGCCTTAAAATCTCTCACGCGGGCATTAATCATAACGATATGATCGTCCGTCATGATGGGCATAATAGCAGCGTCATCGATAATCATTTGGTCACATGCCACGAACAAATCGGTTCTTTTTTCAGCATCCGATTCAAGAATCGCCTTTTCATAGGCAGAATCATACGCATCACTTTGATACTTGAATCGATTCATCATGGAACCTTGATTGTTTTGAATGTTTCCGCTGTAGAACATTGCAAGGAAGTTTTCCGGATCTGGATAATCAGCGACCCAACCAGCACGCCAGATTTTTGCTTTTCCTGAAGCAACAGCCTCCTGACGCTCATCAATAGTACACAGAACAATATTCAAGTTAACATTCAAGTTTTCTTTCAACTGAGCAGCAACTGCCTTACTCATTTTGTGAACTGGTGATCCTTCCACTGTATTTACGTAAAAATCAAGCGTAGGGAAGTTATTGCCATTAGCATAACCCGCTTCACTCATAAGTGCTTTCGCTTTCTCAGGGTTGTAGGCATGACCTTTCACGTTTTCGGTCGGATAGTTTTTCATAGATGGCACGAAACCATTGGTCGCTGCCCATCCTTCACCTTCCAGCCAAGAATCGATAATGTTTTCACGGCTAACCGCCATATTAAATGCTTTACGAACGCGAATATCACTAAACTCTTCGCTATCGTTAGACATAGCAATGTATGTCATGCTCATACTTGATTCAGACTCTACCTTGTGCTTTACGTTCTTTCCTTCCTGTGCTTCCTGAAGAGTCCCAAGAATATGTTCAATTTCCTCCACTGGAATTTCCAATACCAAGTCCGTTTCAGCCTTTCTGAACGCCATCAGCTCACTACGCTTATCATTCGTGTATGTCATGATTACTTTGCTAAGGAATGGCAATTGGTTCCCAAACTCATCTTCACGCCAGTAATCATTGTTGCGCTTTAAAACGATCTTTTCATCCGACATTGTCTCCAAGGCGAATGGCCCTGTTCCAACGGGATGTTTTCCAATTTCAGCACCGTACTTGTCCCAAGCTTCCTTTGGGAAAATACCAAGGCTTGAATGTGTTAGAATATTCTCGAACCCAGAGAATGAGTTCTCCAATGTAATTTTTATCGTATAGTCGTCTACAACTTCAATACCTGAAACACCACTCGAAGGAAGAGATGTTGGCGACTTTTTATTAAAATCCATTGCGCCCTTGATTCGGTTCACCAAAAGATATGTGATGTTGTTGACGTCCAATCCAGAACAAGCGAGCTCCAGAGAAAACTTAACATCATTGGCATCCAGTTCGTGTCCGGCATCTAAACAGTCGTCGGCGTGAAACTTTACCCCCTTTCTAATTTTGAATGTGTAAACCTTGGCATCGCTGCTTACAGTGAAGCTCTCAGCAACTCCCGGGACAACCTTCATAGTTTCCGGATCCAAGCGCAGAAGCGACTCATAAATCTGTCCAACTATTCTGGATGAATATTGATCACCAGAAGAAACGGGAAGTAAAGAAGTTACTTTTTCCGAAGACATGAATGAAAATTCACCTCCATATTTCTTACCGCCGATAGCCTCGAGGTTATCGATATCCACCTCACCTCCTGAACAAGAAGTAAGCACAATACCAGCAAGAATAAAGATTGAGAGTAGAGTGTAACGCATGATCTAAATAGTTATGAAGCAAAAATAAAAAAAATAGTGTGCTAAATCGCTTAATACCCGACTTTCTCGCGAACGCGAAGCAGTACACCCTGGGCAACTTTACGCGCCTTTTCGGCTCCAATCTTTAAGGCCGATTCTATTTCTTCTTTGTTATTCATCAAATAATCGTAACGTTCTCGCTCCTTACTGAATTTGTCCAGAATTAGTTCAAATAACTCCTGCTTCGCATGCCCATAGCCGTAACCGCCGCCTGCATAATTGGAACGCATCTTGTCAATTTGTGCTGAATTAGCCAGTAACTTGTACAAAGCGAAGATGTTACAAGTATCCGGATCTTTCACATCGTCAAGTCCTTTAGAGTCTGTTTCGATGGTCATAATTTTCTTGCGAAGTTTTTTCTCCGGAAGAAAAATATTGATGAAGTTATCACGCGATTTACTCATTTTGTGCCCGTCTGTCCCTGGAATAAGCATAGTCTCTTCCTTGAACTTTACTTCCGGCACAACAAATGTTTCGCTCATTTTATAGTTGAATCTGTTGGCTACGTCTCTTGTGAACTCCAGGTGTTGCTCCTGATCTTTACCCACGGGGACAATCTCAGCATCATAAAGTAAAATATCTGCTGCCATCAACATGGGGTATGTAAAAAGCCCTGAATTTACATCTTCCAATCGATCCGCCTTATCCTTAAAACTATGCGCAAGCGTTAGTCTTGAGTAGGGGAAGTAACACATCAAGTACCAGGTTAACTCAGTTACTTCTGGTACATCACTCTGGCGATAAAAGTGCGTCGTTTCAGGGTCAATACCAAAAGCCAGCCAGGTTGCCGCAGTAGAATATGTGTTTTCTCTCAATAAATCACCATCTTTAATTTGGGTGAGTGAATGCAGGTCTGCAATAAAGAGAAAAGAATCATTTTCCGGTTTTTGTGCCATTTCAATTGCAGGAATAATCGCTCCTAAAATATTTCCAAGGTGTGGAGTTCCTGTACTTTGAATTCCGGTTAGAATGCGCGCCATAATGTGTTAAAATTTCAAGCGAAATTAATGAATTTAAGAGGAATATGCATGCGGCGGAAAGGCGAACACCCTAAATTTGTAATTTAGCCTCGTGCGGATTATTATCGGGATACCATCATTGATCTGGAAGCTCCATATCGCGGTTGTTTTTACAATAACAGCTTTACTTTATTATCCGTTAATCTACCCTTTACTTTCTAGTAATAAAGGCAAGAAAAAAGCCTTTCGCTTGTTCGTTGCATGGAGTTGGACGGTGCGAATTCTTTGCTTTTACTTCGTGCGCCGAAAGCTGAACAATGAAATTCCTGAAGGTCCTTATATTATTATAGCAAATCACGCATCTTACCTAGATATATTTTTGATGTACTCCATTGTTCCAAATGAACCGTTCATCTTTTTGGGGAAAAGTGAAATTCTTAGTTACCCATTGCTCAAGACTTATTTTAAAAAATTAAATATTCCGGTTCATCGATCGAGTCCAATTAAGTCGGCAAGAGCACTGGTTGCTGCTGCGAAAGAAGTAAAAAAAGGGTGGTCCTTGGTGATTTTTCCTGAAGGTGGAATTCCAGACGATGATAGCCCGAAAATGATACCGTTTAAAGAAGGAGCTTTTCAGTTGGCAAAAAGTGTAAAGCTGCCGATTGTTCCTATGACATTCACAAATAACTATCGTCTTTTTTCAGATCCAACCAATACGTTTGGTCCGGCCAGACCAGGGGTGAGTCATGTATATATTCATCCATCCATTTCTGCAGACGAGGTCGAAACGATGACGCAAGAACAACTAAAACAATATTGCTTTAAAATTATCAATGGGCCGTTGCTGGAAACACACCCTCACTTGAAGGAAATAGAGTAAATAACAGCAGGAATTTTATACTTTTGTGATAGATGGAAATAACCAACGACATTATTGATCATATAGCGCACCTCTCTCGCCTTGAGTTTGAAGGGGAAAAGAAAGAGGCTATTCGCGACGACCTTCAGCGCATTGTTTCTTTCATGGATAAATTGCAAGAGGTAGATACCGATAATGTTGAGCCACTTATTTTTATGACGAATGAAGTGGACCACCTGAGAGATGATGTTCCGGAAGTTTCAGTTTCTCAGGATGAGGCATTGAAAAATGCACCAAAAAAGGATTCTGATTATTTCAGAATCCCTAAAGTACTCGACAAATAAACTTTCTTCCGCTACTGCGCATCGATAAATGCTTCTAACTCATCTTTATCTGAAGAGAAGGTGAATGCTTCCATTACTATGTAATAGTTGTGTTTGTCTACACAATTTCTATAAGCCGTTTTGGCAAACGCAAGCTGCTCCGACGAAAAAGTAAATAATCGTGTAATGTCTCTTATTTGGCGTGCACTTAGTCGTCTATCTTTGGCTGCACGTTTTGCGATACGCAGCTGATCATCCGAGAAAGACTCCCGTTGAATAGCACGCTTCAAATTATCGAAGTCTGCGCTACTCATTGGGTGTGCATTCCAGTTGTTGTTGTTATAGTATTGACCTTGTGAAACCTCGTACGGTCGTGGAGGGGGATTGTATGCACATGTATTCTGACCTCCATTGGTTCCATTGAACAGCGGCGTTTCTGACTGAAACTGTAATACATAGTTCCCAAAATTATTGATGATTCGATACGTCAGTCTCCTATTGGGTTGAACAACAATGTTTCTGTTAAAGTGGAACTGGTTGTTAGCAGAAACAATCTTGAGGTTAAACATATTATTTGCATATGCCTGCATGTTTACGTTGGATTGTGGATAGTAATTCTGGTATGCACCGTCCATGACAACATAAAACCGTTCTCCCGATTGTGAGAGTATTCTTAATTCTCCTGTGTGTGCTGCAAAAGAGGCGAAGCCAATTAGAATAGCACCGATGATTGTAAAAATTTTCATAGTCGTAAGATTTATGTGTTCACCCCACTCTTGCAACGGGTGTGCCACAAAACGACTATTAAGAAATATTTAACAACTAAAAACCCTTTACTAAACGGGTTTAGTGAGAATCCATATAGCTCTCAAGCTCTTCTTTATCATCTGAAAAGGTAAATACACCGAGCACCTCATAATAGTCCTGTCGATTGGTGCAATTGCCATAGGCTGCTTTTGTAAAAGAAAGCTTATCATCAGAAAAAGAGAATAACTCGGCAATTTCGATTACCTGCTGAACGGACATACATTTATTTCGGGCAGCACCGTTTGCAAGTCGTAACTTATCATCTTCAAAAGATTCAGATTCTATGCTGCTCTTAAGGCGTTGAAACCCTGCGTTATCCAAATAACAAGATCCGTTGTTAAAACCGCTCATCGAGTTATTATTTTGCACGTTTGTCTGCGTTGTACCTGAATGAGACGTAGTTGTTGTAGTGGTAGTTTCCGAATACGTTGTCGTTTGTGAGTGTTGCATACCATCATGACCTGAGATATTCGTTGACATTCCGTTCTCATTCATGTTGATATTGATATTCAGGGATTCACCACCAGATGGGTTAGTTCCTCCAGAAGAGGTTGTGGTAGTTGTCGTTGTGGTGGTTGTTTGCGAGAAATTGGGCTCGTGTCCGGTAGAATGATAAACAATAGCAGTTTGTCCAGATGATGGCTGCGTATAATTGTTCATTGGAGATTCTGAAAAATAGCGCAATTTATACGTGCCGTTTTTCTCTACGATGCGATAAGTTGTTGTTGTATTCATTTTTACCGGGAGATTGCGCTCGATGACAAAAATGTTATTCGCTGATACAATCTTGCACTTGTACCATTCTTGAGTCAGATCTGAAATCCGAACGTTTGCTTCAGGGTCATAATTCTGATAAACACTGTTTAAAAGCGCATAAAACTTCTCGCCGTTTTCCGAAAAAATAACGACTTCTCCTGACCGTTGAGCAAATGCAGAAAGGCTTAAAAGAAATGCTAAAAGTGTGGTAGTAATTTTCATTTTATTCATTTTTTGATTCGGACTTTGCAAGGTGCATGCCGTTTATTTAAAGGACCAATCAAACTGGTCTAGTTCACTTACGCATGCGGCCAGTAGATCAATGCTTCCTTGGATATCATCTTTGTGCGCCATTTCAATCACCTGATGTAGGTGTCGTGTAGGAATGGATACTGCACCTGCAATGGATCCGCCCTCCGTCATTCGCTGAATTCCGGCAGTGTCTGTTCCTCCTGCCGTTAAGATTTCAGGTTGCCATTTGATTTTATGTTTGTCCGCAGTTTCTTTCATGTAAGCGACCATTCGGTAATCGCAAATGGTAGAAGCATCCATAATTTTGATTGCGGTTCCTTCGCCTAGCTGCGTAATCATTTCATGTTTAGCAGCACCTGGAAGATCAAAGGCAATAGTCGTATCCAAGCCAAAACCAAAATCAGGATTTATGCGCAAGGCGGAAACATTGGCTCCTCGAATACCAACTTCTTCTTGAACAGTAAATACACCATAAATATCATAGGGAACGGTTGTATCTTTTAGTTCGCGCAACATTTCAATGAGAATGAAAACAGCCAGTCTGTTATCTAAAGACTTACCATTCACACAATTTCCCATTTCAATAAATTCGCGCTCTCGCGTGATGGAATCCCCGACAGAAACAATCTCTTTCACTTCATCTCCAGACAATCCAGTGTCAATGAAGTAATCTTTTGTCTTAGCCACTTTGTTGCGTTCTTCAGGAGACATTACGTGAATGGGTTTAGAAGCCATAACGCCGATAATATCTTTTTTCCCATGCACGATTACCCGTTGGGCAGTAAGCGTTTTGGGATCGAAGCCTCCAAGGGTATGAAAGCGAATGAATCCATTATCATCGATATGTGTTACAATGAACCCAATTTCATCCATGTGAGCGCCAATCATCACTCGTTTATCACCTGTTCCACGCTTGATAGCGTAAACATTTCCCATGTTGTCTACTTCTACCTCATCAACAAGGTCTTTTACCTCACGTAGAACAAGTTCACGTACTTTTTGTTCGAATCCTGGTGCACCTGGAGTAGTGCATATTTCATTGAGTAAATCAGTATTAATTGGCATGTTTCATTCTTTGAATCTTAAAAGTAAGAAAAAGCCTTAGTTTTTAGATTGACGGTGGTAAGAAAGCTTAACTTTGCCCTTATGAATCGGTTTATTTTCATTGCTGTTTTTCTTGTGGTCGGTATTTCAATCACCTATTACATGATTCAACCGGAGGAAGAGAAGTTGCCGGTCATTAACCCTATTGATCTCAAGGAAGAAATGGTGGACCCGGACGTTTTAATGGAACGAACAGGTTATGGACATACCATCGGTGACTTTTCCTTTTTAAATCAGGAGGGAGAAACAATTACCCAAGAGGAGGTTGATGGAAAGGTATATGTTGCAGAGTATTTTTTTACAACATGCGGGACAATTTGCCCAATCATGAATAAGCAAATGCAGCGTGTACATCAAGTGTATCAGACAGAGGAAGATTTTCGTATTTTAAGTTTTACGGTGCACCCAGAGGTCGATACTGTTGAACAGATTAAGCGTTACGCTGATGGTCATGGTGCTAGCAGTAAATGGCACTTTCTAACAGGGGATAAGAACGATTTATACAGTTTGGCTCGAAAATCGTTTTTCGTCTTAAAACCAGCGGAAGCCGAAAATCTTGGAGACGTCGGCAGCGATTTCATTCATACCAACAACTTTGTACTCGTTGATCGGGAAAGCCGCATTCGGGGCTATTACGACGGGACATCACCTACCGGCGTAGACTCTCTTATTCATGACATTGGTCGTTTGTTGAAGGAGTGAAGGTTTCTCAATATTATAAATAGCAATGGATCCATATTGACCAATTTTTTGATCGATATAAGGTTCAATGAATGATTCTTTTAATAGGTCAGAATCGTTTACAACAAGGTATTTAACCCCCGATTCTCTCGCTTTTTCAATGCGTTGAGCACCGTCCAATTCCCCTAGTCCATAGTCTGTCCATCCTCGACGGTTCATAAGATAAAGCGTAATATTTATGCTTGAATCAGGCATTGAAATAACCTGATCATCCCGTGTAATACCGATCGAATTTAAATAAGGTTCGATGGTTTCAAGGTCATAAAACGTTCGCTTATATTTCCAATGATAAAGCTGCCAATTTTCTTTGTTTTCAACGGTTGTATGCATTGACGTACGCACCCAGTTACTTCCCACATCATATTTAATAATGGTGTGAATTCTGCAATAATACGTACTCGAGATAAAAATGAGAAGAGCAAAAAGCTTTAACGCCTTCCCCGAAAAAAGATTGGGGTAGTGAGCTTTGAGATAATGCAAACCAACAATAACGATCAGGGGAACAACAATCAAGCTATTCAAAAGATAGTAATCATGACCACTGAACACCTGATAGAAGAGTAGGAAGTAGCTAAGAACCCCAAGGGCAACTAACATCAAAAGAGCTCTATAGTATTTGTGTAATTGACGTGAATAGAAGATCAGGTAAACAAAGATTAATAGAAGCAGGAAAAGAACCGGAATACTAAAAAATTCAGGAAAAATATAGTTGTGAAATAGACTCCATGTTTCGGCAACTTGTGAGCTGTTTAATTCCCATATCGGAAGCAGTCCCTGTAGAAAAATCTGTACGTTGTTTGCATTGTAGTTTCCCGCAAATCTATACCAACCTACGATGCCAATAAGTGTCACTAAATATGGAAGTAACACTTTCCAACGAGACTTAAAAGCCTTATCAACCCAAATGATCTGATAAAGGAGAATGGCTCCAAACCCAAAGAAAAGAAGTAATGCGGTAATTTTCAATAGCCCAGCAACCAAGAATAGAATGCTGGCAAATACAAGGTGTTTGTATGAAGATTTTATAAGAAATTGGTAGTGGTGGTAACTGGCAATAAGTGCGATTCCCAACGCACTACTATTCATCAAAAAGTTGTTAGAGTAATAAACAAGAATAGGTGACGTAAACAGGAAAAGTGGAATGAAAATCGACCAGAAATCACTGCCGAGAATCGCCTTGACCAATCGTTTCAAATAATACAATCCCAGCAGCACGATTAGAAAATTTAGAATGCGATAAATCCAATATTTCTTTCCGAAAACTTGCCATAGTTTTCCTACGGAATAATAAATCAGTGGAAACTCACTGATCGTTTTCCCAGTGTTGTTTGAACCAACTCGCCAATGTACTTCTGGTTCTAGAAATGGGAGATTTTCTTGATAATAATGTTGTGTAATCGAAAGGCAATCAGCCTGACGCCATTGATGTGCAGAATATGGACCTCGGTTCATTGTGTCGAACAGTCCATAAAAAGCAGTCATAAGGGTTACAAGCCCCAAGAAAATAATGTTGGAACGAATAAGGGTCACAGGAAGATTTAAGTAAGCTATTTATTTGGTTGAGCTAAGGTTTTTGTCATTCAGTATTCAACGTTTTTAATATTTCATTCACGTCTTCTTCAGTCGAGGTGAGTTTTGTTTTACAAATCTTAATCAGTTCAGATGCGCGCTTAACTTTTACGCTAAGTTCGTCTACACCAATTTCACCGTCTTCAATGTCAGCAACAATTTGTTGAAGCTCATCAAATGCTTCTGAATACTTGATAGTTTCACTCATCTTCGTCTTTTTTTTCAAGAATTTTGGAAGTTAATGAGACATGCGACGTTCTTGTTTCTATAACGTCGCCTGCCTTTACTTGGTTGGAATCACTGATGGTTTTTCCATTAAATGTTGTGATTGAAAACCCCCGGTTCAGGACATTTATAGGATCCATGAGTCTTACTGAATGCTCCAGCTTTTCCAAGTTATTTTGTTTTCTTTCTAGCTCTGATTGCAAGAAAAGTGGGAGTTGATCCACGAAACGCTGAAGACTATTTCGTTGTCTTTCAATATTCAACTTTCCCCCGCTAACAGTTGACTGCTTTATTCGCGCTAGGCGTTCATGATTTTGTTCCAATGAACGCTTCATTTCAGATTGAAGTGTATTGCGCATATGCTGAAGCGACAGGTCTTCTCGATGCATAGCTTCTTTGCTCACAGCGCTAAAGCTCGTACTCATTTGTCGCAGGTGCACATTCGCCAATTCCAATGTTTGCAATGCGTGCGTTCTAATGCTCTTTACAGCATCCTTAACTGGAACGGAAAAGTTATGAAACGCTTGGATCAGAAAATCTCCCAGCTCTGTAGGCGTAATTGCATTCCGGTAAGAGATCATTTCTGCCACCGTTAGGTTTGTTGAATGACCGATTCCGGTAAGTACAGGCAAAGGAAAAGATGCAATTGCCTTGCAGAGGTTATAATTGTTATAGCACGACATACCTACTTCACCACCACCCCCGCGTACAACCACCACAATATCAAAATGCTGCTGAACCTTACGAATACGATCCAATTGCGCAATGATTGTATGTTCTGCCTGATCACCCTGTAACGTCGCAGGGAAAAGCATGGTGAAAAACGAAT
This sequence comes from Flavobacteriales bacterium UBA6051, assembly GCA_002427735.1. Lineage (GTDB taxonomy): Bacteria > Bacteroidota > Bacteroidia > Flavobacteriales_D > Crocinitomicaceae > UBA4466. The sequence continues at coordinate 106,400 of DIYP01000017.1, read as the reverse complement.
AGCTCCATTCGTTTTCATCAATAACTTTCATAAAATCGGAGAGACCTTTACTTGATTCCGCGCTAATGATTGCTATTCGTTTTGGAAGCAAAGGGAACTCAAGTTGCTGGTTAGCATTTAATAGGTTTTCTCTCTGTAATCGCTTTAATGTTTCAGCTCGTTCTTTTTGCAATTCACCGAGCGAATAATTTGGGTCGATATCAGAAATTTGAAGGCTCATACCATAAATTTCATGAAAGCTCACACGAACCTTCATGAGCAATGTGGTGTCCTCCTTAAGCGGTTCTTTCACCACTTTTATGAACTGCTCATTGATTCTATCAAAACTATGTTTCCAAATGGTGCCGCGCATTTCTGCAACGATTTTACCATTCTCTTTTTGAACGAGTTCAGGATAGCAATGTCCGCTTCTCGTCTGACCAAGTTTATGCATCTCTGCCTTTACCCAATATTCACGGTTATAGCGCTCCTCTATCGTCTTGCGAATGGAAGAAACAACCTGGCGAAGGGTAAATATTTGAGGTGTTTCGGACATTTGCTAAAAATACGATTTTAGATACGTATACTTCCGAAGAAACATGCCGAGAATTTCCTATCTTCATAGACACTAAGCTATACTGTGTTGAAAAAACTACTTCTAAATTTTTCTGTCCTTATCATCGGCATATTTCAATTGAATGCACAGGATCAAACCGCGTTACAGCGTGAATTTGATAATGCTTCCAATGACAGTTTAATTGCTGAAACCTACTATACGTTTGTTACCAAATGCTTCGCTGAAAACCCAGACACAATGGCCTATTTTTTCGAAGAAGCATATCAAAGAATTTCTGAGGAAGCATCTTCCAGAGCTTTTTTGCTGGAGAGGTTTGGTGATGCCTTGAGAAAAAGTAAGTCCAATTACCAAGCAGGGAAACAATACAAAGAAGCACGCGAGTTATTCAAAGAGGCGGGAAGTTTAGAAGATGAGGTACGAATTTTGAACCGACTGGCAGGACTTTCCAAGCGAATGGACCTGTTGGAGGATGCACAAACTTATTCTTTCGATGGGCTGGTTATTGCAGAGCAAATGAATGACCATGAACTCATGGCGAAGTTCCTGAGAAGTATAGGCGTGAACTATACAAAGATGCAATCCTATGAAAATGCAGAGAAGAATTTGCGCAGGGCAATAGACGTAAGTCAAAAACATTCAGATACTGCTGGAATTATTTACGGGTATATGTCACTTGGAAATACGTTCAAAGGCATGGGAGAACACTCGGACGCCCAAAAGTATTACGCAAAAAGTTTGGAGCTTGCAGCTGAGAAGAACAACCAACGAGCAATGGCAGGAAACTACAATAACATGGCAAGTAGTTTCAAAATGCAAAATCGTTTGAATGAGGCAATTGCGTACTACCAAAAAGCAATCAAAATCAATACAAAGTCTGGAAACAAAGTTTGGTTGTCCTATAATTACAACAACCTTGGCAATGTTTATTCTTCTCAAGATCGGCATGAACTTGCGTTGGAGTATCAGCTAAAGGCATTGCGGCTAAAAGAAGATCTAAAAGACGTGGAAGGCTTAGAAACCTCCTATATCAACTTGGCCGAAGTCTATAAAAGCCTGGGGCGTTATCAGGAGTCCGTACATTATTACGATCTCTACATTGAGAGCACTTCCAATTCACTTGTGGAACAAAACCTGTTGAATTTAAACGAGCTTTCTGCAAAATATGAAGACGAGAAGAAACTGGCAATTATAGCTCAAATGGATACGCTCAGATACCTCGATTCGCTACAAATTGTGGCATCGAATGAGAGCATTCAAAAGGGAAAGTCCTTGCAGCGAACCATGTGGGGTGGATTGGCGTTGTTGCTCGTTTTTTGTGCCTATTTAGCGTATTCGATTAGAGCCAAGAAGAAAACAAATCGCGCTTTGGATGAAGCTCGTCTAAACTTGTTTGAGAAGAACAAAGACCTCACGGATAGTATTAACTATGCGAAGTTTATCCAGGAAAGCATCTTAAGTAGCAGCCACCTATTGAGAAATGAGTTTGATGAAACATTGATGATTTATCGTCCCAAAGATATCGTAAGTGGCGATTTTTATTGGTTCAAGCCGTTTTCTGATCACTTTGTTTTTGCAATGTCAGATTGCACCGGCCATGGTGTTCCGGGTGCTTTTATGTCTTTGATTTGTATCTCAGCAATTAACTCCGTTACATCGAGTTCAAACGTTGGTAATCCAGGAAAAGCACTAGGTATCATTGATGGTATTGTGACTGAAACGCTCAACGGAAAGAATATCGGGATCGATGCAGGGAAGTCTGAGATTTCTGATGGAATGGACATAGCACTGTGTTCTATTAATCGAACAACAGGCGTTTTACAATATGCAGGAGCACATCGACCTCTTATTGTTATTCGCAATGGGGAACTTATTCGAATAAAGGGTGATAACATATCAATTGGAGGTTCAAGAGAGCAAGAAAAGGTGTTCACAGATCATGAAGTACAACTTCAAAAAGGGGATGTAGTTTATTTGTTCACAGATGGTTATCCAGATCAATTTGGCGGTGAAAACGGGAAAAAGTTGAAAATACGTCCGTTCTTAAATCTTTTAATCGAAATCAGTTCTCTGCCAATGAATGTTCAAGAAGAACGATTGAATGCTCACTTGGAGAGTTGGATGCAAGGGCATGAGCAAGTAGATGATATTAGTATCATAGGATTGCGCTTCTGAGATGGTTAAGAATTTGTATGTGATTGCTATTTTTGTGGCTCACAAAATTTTCGACCATGCAAGACATACATTCTTATGACTTCTCAGGAAAACGAGCTCTAATTCGTGTAGACTTTAATGTTCCATTGGATAAGGATACGCTGCAAATCACTGATAATACTAGAATTCGTGCGGCGGCTCCAACAATCAAGCATATTTTAGACAAAGGAGGAAGCGTTGTTCTAATGTCTCATTTAGGTCGACCAAAAGAAGGGAACGAACCTAGATTTTCACTCAAAAACATTATTGATCACACATCGAATGTTTTGGGAGTAAATGTAAAATTTGGAGGAGACTGCATTGGACCAGAAGCTTTGGAAATGAGTCAAAATCTGAAGCCAGGAGAGGTCATGATGCTAGAAAACGTTCGTTACTACAAACATGAAACTGCTGGTACGGAAAGTTTTGCGGAGCAACTTGCTAAGCATGGAGATGTTTATGTTAACGACGCATTTGGAACAGCGCATAGAGCGCATGCGAGCACAACAGTTGTCGCCAAGTTCTTCCCAAATGATAAGATGTTTGGATTCCTCATTGAAGGAGAGATTAAAAGTGTCGATAAAGTATTGAACAGTGACGAAAAGCCCTTGACTGCAATTGTGGGGGGAGCGAAAGTTTCATCAAAAATTACAATTATTGAGCGTCTTTTGGATACGGTTGATAACCTTATTGTGGGAGGCGGTATGGCATATACGTTTGTTAAGGCCAACGGCGGAAAAGTAGGAAATTCGCTCGTTGAAGATGATTATTTGGAAACAGCGAGCCGAATCATGGGAGAAGCAAAGTCAAAAGGCGTGCGTTTATACATACCTGTTGATACTGTAATTGCGGATGAGTTTAATAATGACGCAAACAAAGATGAGGTAGCAATTAGTGCCATCCCTGATGGCTGGATGGGTCTCGACGTGGGAGAGCAAACGGCAAAGGAATGTTCAGAGATAATTAGTGATTCAAGACTGATTTTATGGAACGGACCAATGGGCGTTTTTGAAATGGAAAACTTTCAGGCCGGAACTGTGGCGATAGCAAATGCCATTGTAGAAGCGACGTCAAAAGGTGCTTTCTCCTTGATTGGGGGAGGAGATTCAGTAGCCGCGATCAATAAGTTTAATTTGGCCGATAAGGTGAGTTATGTTTCCACAGGTGGTGGAGCAATGCTCGAATACTTGGAAGGAAAAGAACTTCCAGGAATTAAGGCTATTCGAGGGTAGTTTCCCTGAATTTTTGTGGAAAATAAACTTCTGCGCATCTCAAGGTAAAATAGTTTGCCTATGAGATGTTTCGTTGTACTACTCAGTTTGTTTTTTTCTAGTTGTGCTTTTGCACAAACCGGGGGGCTTTATGTTCGATGCCTGGATAATGAAACGGTAAAACCAATTCAAGCCACCCTTCAAGTTTATCAGGATTCTTTGATTGAGGAGAAGTCCACGAACGACTATGGTCGAGTTCATTTTGATGTAGTTCCCTATGGAAATGTGCGTGTTTTGATTATGGTTGATAGCTTTTTGGTGGCGCAACAATCTGCATTTATTCAGGCGAATCAGGTTTTTCAAATGGTTATTGAAATCGATACAATGAGCAAGTACAATAGCGCAAGAAGCGCTACAACTTTTGACTTCGGAAGTGACGGGCAATCAATAGAGCTAAAAAATCAAGAGGGACGAAACTCTGCGTCAGGATCAACTGTGGTGCGCAGTACTACCTCAAGAATTCCTGGTTTACAAAGCGAATCTGGTCTACAAGAGCTGGAATGCGTTCAGGTGGTAGCTTATAACACGCCATTAATCAACAAGAGTGCAGGTGCCACCCAGGTTACAATAACATCTCAGGATATTCGAAAGCTGCCCATGCGCTCCGTAAATAGTGTGGCCGGTACTGTTGGTGGAGTTGTACAGAATGAAATTGGGCAAGATTTGTATTTCCGAGGAGCGAGATCTACAGCAAATGCATACTTCGTTGATGGGGTCAGGGTAACGGACTTTTATGGAATCCCAAAATCAACAATTCAAAACGTAAAAATTATTACAGGAGGAATACCGGCAAACTATGGTGATGTAACCGGTGGTATTGTGTCGGTAGAGACAAGTTCATATATGGACATTGAGAGGGAACGTGCAGCAGCTCAAATGCAAAGTAACTATGGGGTAAACCATTACCATCATTATGAACCACCAGTAATTGATCCTGCGTTGAATTTGGATCGTTTCGCAGCGATTTATGAAAATGACTTTCTATCACCTGTCGCTCATCCGCATTCCACTTTTGGTATCGATGTAGACCGGGCGTCATGGACATATGTGCAGAGAAGGTTTAATAATCGTGCTGAGATAGCGAGAGATGCTGTGAAGTTGGAAGAGATGATTAACGCGTTCAATTATCGAGAGGTTGAGGTACCTGAAAACGAGTTATTGCATGTCGAAATGGAACGCGTCGCATGCGCCTGGAACGAGGAAAGTGAGTTGCTGACGATTCACCTTAAAGCGCGTGACCTGCCAAAAGATGTAGAGCGAAAGCCACATAATTTTGTTTTTCTGGTAGATGTTTCCGGCTCTATGAGCTCATCTGATAAAATTGGTTTGGTGCGATCTGGACTGAAGAGTTTTGTTGAAACGTTGGAGGAAAAAGACCGTGTGGCAATTGTTACTTATGCAGGACATGTGGGTATTGCCCTTGAACCCACGTCGGTGAGTGATAAAAGAAGTATTCTACAAGCAATCAATAATCTTGAATCTGGTGGGTCAACCAATGGAATGGGAGGAATACAATCTGCTTATCGTCTTGCAGAAGAAAATTACGATCCTGAGTTAAATAACCGAATAATTCTCTGCACAGACGGTGATTTTAACGTAGGGATAAGCAATACCGGTGACCTTGAGAAGTACATTGCTCAAAAAAGAGGTTCAGGGATTTACCTCACTGCACTTGGCTTCGGTATGGGAAATTATAGAAACGATATTTTAGAAACACTGGCAGATCGTGGGGATGGAAATCACTTTTACATTCACTCTATGAAAGAGATGCGAAAAGTCTTAGTAGAGGAGATTGGTAACCTTATAAATGTTGCGCGCGACGTTAAACTAAATGTTGAATTCAACCCTAAGTTAGTTACAGAATATCGCTTGATTGGCTATGAAAACCGCATGTTGAAACCAAAAGACTTTGAGGATGATACAAAAGACGCTGGTGAAGTTGGTTACAACCATTCCGTAACCGCTATTTATGAAATCAAACGTGGGCGTTCTGGAAAGGAAAAATCACATTTTACCACGACGAAAGTAAATGGAGGGAAACAAGAATTGGCCTATGTCCGTCTGCGCTATAAATCATTTGAGGATTCTGCCAGTGTTGAGCGGAACTACAGCGTTCAATCAGATGCCGAGATCTACGAAGGTGAGTTAATGAACCTTGTTGCATCATTTGGTTTGTTACTGAGAGATTCTATGTTTAAAGGAGAAATGACTCAAGAAAAGATAAAGCGCATGGCTCAAAAATACCGCGCAAAGAATGAGGATGAAAAAGAACTGAGAAAGATGATCCTTAGTATGTAAGATTGGATCTACTTTAATAGTTCTGAGGGCATTGTACCGAATCGTTCCTTAAATTTCTTATTGAAGTAAGACGCACTGCTTATACCCACATGATGCCTTACTTCCGAAAGCGTGGCATAGTGTTTTTCTATGATGAGTTGATAGGCCGTTTGAAGTCGAAGTTCTAACACATATTGTACAGGAGACAATCCAATGGATTTCTTTAAGAGTCGCGAAAGCTGGCGTTGACTGTAGTGCATGGAATCTGCCAAGTCGGTCACCTTAAAGTCTTCGTTTGAAAGGTTTTCGCGAATGAGTGACTTTATTTTCGTTAATAATTCCTCTTCCGCATTCTCCGACCTTTCTGGAATAAAGTCCAGGTGATCTTTTACCCAGCGCTCACGTTCTTTCTTGTTGGCAAGTGATGCTTGTATTCTGGCAATTAATTCAGTCTTATCAAACGGCTTTGTGATATAATCATCTATTCCCATATTGAAACCCTTAACCTTGTCCTCCAATAATGCCTTGGCGGTTAAGAAAATAAACGGAATCAACCTTTGCTTTTCCAGTGAAAGCATTTTTTCTCTGAATTCGAAACCGTTCATAGTGGGCATCATAACATCTGAGATGATGAGGTCGTAATGATTCAATTGAACTTTTTGAAGGGCTTCTATACCATCGAAACAACTATCGCAATTATATTGATCAGCCAAAATTTCCTTCAGGAAACTATTCATCTCGGGGTTATCTTCCACAATAAGGATGCTTGGTTTCTCTTCATTTAAAAAAGAAAGGTCTTTTGCTGGAGTTGGTGCATTGCGCTCTTCCTCTTTTTTAGATAAAAGATCAACACGCTTGTACTCTTCAATCGGCATGGTAAAGGTAAACGTGCTGCCCTCGCCAGGGATGCTTTTTACTGTTAAAGTACCTTGAAGCGACTCTGTAAACTCTTTGGAGAGAGCAAGCCCTACACCTACACCGCCCGTACTTTCGGTATGCTCAGATTGATAAAAACGCTCAAAAATCTTTGTTTGTTCCTGATGTTTAATTCCTTCACCAAAGTCTTGTACGTTGATCATTAGTTTTGATCCTTCAATTCGCACACCGAATTCCACTTTTGAGTCACTTGGTGAGAATTTAATGGCATTCGAAATCAAGTTGCTCAGGATCTTCTCCAGCCGCCCTTCATCTGTATGAATCAGAATGTCATCAGGAGCGTTGGAATGAAATACAAGACTAATTCTTTTCATCTCAGCTAAGGATTCAAATGAATAAAACAAGCGTTTTAGAAACTGATTCAATGGAACATCTGTCAACCTCAGCGGAAGTTTTCCCTTTTTATACCTTAGTAAGTCGAGAATTTCATTGGAATTCGATAGAACACGCTCGCTATTATCAAGAGCCTGTTGCACGTGCCTTTTAGTATCCTTATTTGGATTTTCGCTCTCAAGTACTATTTGCAGGTGACCATTAATAAGTGTAATAGGAGTGCGTATTTCATGGGCAACATTCTCAAGAAACGTGGTGCGAATTTTATTCATCTCCTGTTCCTTCAAAAGAGCTTGTTCTGTTTCAATTTTCTTCTTTTTCTGACGAAACACATACCACTGATATGCCCCCAATAGAAGAAGAAAGAGCACTATTCCGACAAAAAGAATAAGATTTTCACGCTTTTTTTGAAGCAATGCTTCTAAGTCCTTTTCTGCAATTATTTTGTCTTTTTCAGCAGCTTTGAATTTGGCATCGGCTTCGGTAAACCTTTCTTCGAGGAGTCGTTCGTATTTAACTGTGAGACTATCTGCATACATTTGGTAATACTCACTGGAAGATTTATAATCGTTGAGATGAAAGTAGTCCAGTGCCAGATTATGCGCATCATCAATGATCATATCTAGGTCTTGAAGCTCTTTTGAAAGCTCGAAAGCTTTGTTATGATAGTACAGCGCTTTTTCTTGTTGATCAGACTTTACAAACACATTTCCAATATTCCCGTAAACGGATGCCAAATACCGATCGTCATTCATTTCCAGGAATAGTGCTTCGGCCATTTTACAATAGCGATCTCCGTCTTCAACCATACCTAACTCTACCGATGCGTTGCACTTATGCATATATGCCTCGGCCAACATAGAGTTGTTGTTAGCTAATTTCGAATATTCGATGCACTTATCAGCAATATAATCGAGTTCACTTGCTTTTCCAGGAACATCATAAAGACAATAATACTTCAAAGAGTAGCTCGTTTCGATTAACTCATTATTGTCTGTCTTGAGTGCGTTTTGAATTGCCTTTTCTGCATAATCAGTGCTTAATGTGTCGTTTAAAAACAAATAGACGTAAGAGAGTTTGTAATAGGTCTTGGAGAGGAAGGTATATTGATTTTTATTCGAAGGTTCACTTTCGAATGTCTCTAATAGTTCATAATGTATATCCAGGGCATCCTGAAAATTTCCAGCTTCGACCAGAGAATCCGCCAACGCGAACTTTTCGTTGAACATCTGCTCTGAAAACTGACCAAATGAATGTCCGTTGTTCAACAATAGAATAAACAGAAATAAGAATAAACTTTTCATAGTGAATGGTGGGAAAGATGTTTAAAAGTATCGAAAAAAACGGGTGTTTAGCGCTTTTGTCCAAAAAGAGCAAGACCTTGTCCAAAAAGAGTACTATGGTGCTGAAGTGCTGACCTACCTTTGGTTTAAGAAAAATCACACACATGAAAAATTCAGTTCTAATACTCTTTACAGTACTATGCGTAACTGGGTCAGTTTGGGCTCAAAATGTTGGAATCAATGCTACTGGAGCAACTCCAGATGTGTCCGCAATTCTGGATGTTTCGGCAAACAATAGAGGTTTGTTGATTCCACGAATGACACAAGCTCAGCGGAATGCTATTTCTACTCCAGCTACGAGTCTGTTAATCTATCAAACAGACAATAATCCCGGTTTTTATTTTTATAACGGAAGTACCTGGGTGACTTTTGATGGAGATATGGATTGGTTATCAGGCACGGGAACGATTTACAATCTGACTGATCAGGTTGGCGTGGGAATGACGCCCCCGACTTCAGGAGGTCAATTAAACGTTGGAGGTTTAGGGCTTTATGTGAGTGGTTATTCTCAAGTAGAAGGGACTTCTGAAACCGATCGCCTTGTTGCGCGCGACGCTGCCTCGGGACTGTCATTAAACGACACACTTGCCGTATTTGAATTTAGCGGGGCAAGTCTTGGAGCGACCGGTGTATATATTGAGAATAGTAACGGAGGACCAGCACTTGAGGTCGTTTCAAATCAATTAATTGCAGGTGAAGTAGCCATTAAATCAGTTGGTGATACAGCTATACATGCCACTGGAAATACAGCTGTTTTTGCCAGAGGAGATTCACGTTTTTCACCTACTGGAGCCAGCGCGGATTGGCAAATAAGCAACATTGGGATTGAGCCCAGCTTGTTACCTGCAACCAATAACTATGGTTACATTGGGAGCAATGCTAATCGGATTTATCAAGGTCACTTTTCCAGCTTAACGGTTTATGGAACTTTTTCCAACCTATCCGATCGATCAATAAAAGAGAATATCGCACCCTTGAAGAATCCTTTGGAGCAAATTCTTGCATTAAATGGGCGAAAATATGATCTGAAAAGCGGCTTCGTAGGTTCTGATCAAGAGAACAACGCGACTAAGAAGGCCCAATTAGAAAAGAGTCGGATGAATAAAATTGGTTTCATCGCACAGGAGGTTGAAGAAGTACTCCCAAATCTTGTGCGCTTTGACGCTGAATCCGGTCTGAAATCTGTGGATTACATAGGTGTAATTCCAATACTTGTTGAAGCCATTAAAGAGCAGCAGGGAGAAATAGAAATACTGCGTTCTCAAATAGAAAAACAAAAAGTTTTAGAAGAGCGCATTAAGCGCCTGGAAGAATTGTTGAAAGATGAAAATTAGGGCTATGAGAAATGTTTTATTGCTAATCTCCATCAGTTTGGCGGCATCATTGACAAATGCGCAAAATGCTCGTTTGGTTCTCAATGACAGCGTTTGGCTGGTAGGTGGTATGTATGGCGGTTTCATTGTGTTGGACAATCCAAATTCAAATGCGATTACGCTCACTGGGAACGGAAAAGGAGGCTTCGTATCAGAAGATGAAGACAACAAAATACGCTGGAACATTGGTACAAACTCAGGGCTGTACCACATTCCGTTCTATTCGGACAGTGCCAAACATTCAATTCCTGTTACATGTGATGTTTCGGCTACGAATCCTGGGCAGGGCAGCGGACGCATTGATTTTAGCACCTATTCAACAAAACTTACAGGTTCTAACACACCATATCCTTCAATGGTTACTGACCTCCTTTTGATTCCGCCTTGGATCATGCCTATCGCAGTACCTGAATACGCAGTAGATCGGTTTTGGCTTATTGATGCAACAAACTACATGAGCCATCCTGATGTAGTCTTATCACTTTCTTATGTGAATGATGAGGTTCTTGCCCCAGCGAACTCTATTACTCCAAGTTCATTAAGAGCAACACAATTTGATGACCCCAATGGCGAATGGACGCGCACGGGTTACGGAGTAAACAATGTTGGTACGACAACTGGAACTACAAGCAATATTGTAGTTCCGAGCGCGGAGTTTTTTCCGGCTTGGACGTTGGTTGATCAGTTTGTGTTTTTACCGGTTGAACTCACAAGATTTGAAACTCAATGTCATGGCAATGAACGTTTATTTTATTGGGAGACAGCTACGGAAACAAACAATAATTTTTTCATCTTGGAAAAGAGTTGGGACGGCACTCATTTTTTTGCAATTGATCAGTTGCCAGGGGCAGGTACGAGTACTCAGCCGCAAGTTTATTCCTCTCTTGAAACAGAGGTAAGTATGGAGGCATTTTACAGGCTTGCTCAGGTGGATTTTGACGGCACAACCCGCTATTCAGAGATAATTTCGGGTAAAACGTGTACTTCCGAAGATTTGACCGTTCATGTTTTCCCGAATCCGTCGCAAGGAATGTTTAATGTCAAGTTTGCAAAGAATGGGCCTTATAAATATCGTTTATTGAATCTTTTGGGTGATATTATTCTACAGGGTGTAGTGCAGAATGGAGGGCAGATAAATTTGTCTGAAATGCCATCGGGAACATACTTATTTCATGTCGATTTAGAGGTGGGTGATGAGATCGTCAGACTGGTAAAACAATAACTCAAAAAATAATGAGAGGTTGCTTCATGTAAACATTGGTGCTCATCATGTTTATCATATATTTTCCTGGAGATAAGTGGGTTAGATCAAATTCGTGTTTTCGGTCGTTCTCTATATTCTTCCAGAACACACTTTTGCCCTGATCGTTAACAACGTTAATATGCGTAAGCTCATCGTACTTTCCGGCAAGTTGAACGGTGATAACACCATTACTTGGGTTGGGATATACACTGGCCGACCATTTTTCCGGACCTCTTTGCTGCGCGTTGGCATTGAAAACCATTAATAGTAAGGCCAATAGGATTAATTGTCTGTAAAAAAGCATAACATGGAGATTTTAGCTGGGTTGTTCTATTCAAACGAGACGAACCAAACTAAAATTGTCGCAAGGACTACATTTGCTCAAGAAAAGCGATGCGCTTAGCAATAGGGGGGTGCGTTGAAAACAATCCGCCAAGGCCGCCAGCCGCCTCTTTTTTAGGGCCATTTTCAATAAAAGCCTGTTTCATGTCAGAACTTCTTACTTCAAGGTCATGATTGCCGGAAATCTTTCTTAAAGCACTGGCCATAGCCATTGGGTCTTTTGTCATTTCCACAGCTCCAGCGTCGGCGAGGTATTCACGTTTGCGCGAAAGTGCAAACTTAAACAGTATCGTTAATAAGTATACAATAGCGGCAATCACAAGCGCTACCAGCATTACTCTACCATCCACCTTACTATCACGACGTCTTCCTGATCCATAAAGCATTGAACGGAACAATACCTGTACAACAAAACCAAGAATACCAACGAAAATAATTGAGATGATTAATAGTCGTACATCACGATTTCGGATGTGAGTTAACTCATGCGCAATAACTCCTTCTAGCTCTTTGTCGTCCAGCGTATTAATGATTCCCGTCGTTAAGGTTACAGCATACGTATTTTCATTAATACCTGAAGCAAAAGCGTTCAACGCTGGAGAATCAATGACGTATAGTTTAGGCATTTTCATACCCACCGACATACAGAGGTTTTCTGTAAGATTGTAAATACGCATATTATTCTTACGCTCCAGTGATTTAGCACCAGTCGACATTTTGATAAGCGCGGAATGCGAGGCAAATGCAATTAAGAACCATATACCTACTATCGCTGAAACAACTGGAATAGCATAAAGAAATTCCATGTTGGCTTCAGCGGTATCTCCATTGGATACAACCAAAAGAAAAATATAGACTCCCAACAATATAATTGCTGGGAAGCCTATTAATAATAGTGTTGATTTTCGATTATTACGGCTTATTTGTGCCTGTAATCCTACATATTTCATTCAACGAAAAATCAGAATTTAACTTCAGGGGCTTTATCCATTTGTTCACGTTGAGCAATACCAAGGTCAAACATTGGTTGCGGTGTCATCTTCTTGATATTTGCAACAATATTTGATGGAATCGATTCTATTGCATTGTTCAACTCTTTCGTAGCTGAATTAAAGTATCTACGAACAGCCGCGAGCTTATTCTCAATATCAGAAATCTCATTCTGCAGTTGCATGAAGTTCGAGTTTGCCTTTAAATCAGGGTAAGCCTCTACTTGAATTTGGAAAGCACTCATGGCAGCACCAAGCTCAGCCTCAGCAGCAATTTTATCATTTACAGAGCTTGCGTTTACCGCTCCAGATCTAGCCGCAGTAACACGTGTAAGGACTTCTTTTTCATGATCCATATATCCTTTTACTGAACCAAGTAACTGAGGAATCAAATCATGGCGTTGTTTCAACTGAACATCAATGTCAGCGAATGCATTTTCACGGTTGTTCTTAAGAGCAACCAGTTTGTTATTTGCAGAGATATACCAAATGATAACAATTAGTAAAATTCCACCTCCGACTAATAATCCAATCATAATTATATAAGTTTTATTTACTTAAATATAGCGATTTGCAAACATGAGAACTCTCCAAACGAAAAAAAGATCGTTCATTGGGGCATACGCATGAATTGCGGGGTAAACACGTGATGATCGGAACTACTTCCCGGCAGCTTTCTTCTCCTTCATCGCGAGAAGTTTTGCATAGGCCTCTTCTTTCACGAGAGATTCATGTTTAAGTAACCATGAACGCACAATTCCCTTGTAAGCTTCTGGTGTTTGACCTTCCACATGCTTTGGAAAATCCGCCGGTATTTCACCACTGATCAAAACCTCTTTAATCTGCTCTTCTTTCCCCATGTAAGGTCCGTCTTTAGAAATAGGTTTGGGAGGAGTAGTTTGTTGAACAGGAACTGTTTTTTCAGTCAGTTTAGCTGGTTTCTTTTCAACTGTTTCCTGAGAAAAAGAGATAAATGTTGCCGCTACAAAAAGCGCTGATAGAGCCAAAGATTTCATGTGATCGAATTTAGTCTAAAATGTAAATAATAGTAAATAGATTGACTCAAAGATAGGCCTAATTCTTCAAACCCTCGACATTCTTGAATGATTTTGGAGCAAGAATACCCTCTTTTTCAGAATGTAAGAGGACTTGCTAAGCATCTAAAAGTTAGATAGATCGGAGACTAAACCGTTCTAGTTTTTGCAAATGATAAAATATGCGAACAAACACGCATTAAGAATTTGGTTAATGATAGTGCATTTCATACTTTTGCGGCTATCACTATTTGAAGAAAACTAATGAAGACTTCTAATCTACTTGCTGCGTTGTTCGCAATCGCGTGCTTCTACAGCTTTGGACAAAACGGAACGTGCCTGACTGCCGATCCCTTTTGTACAGGAACTCCGGTAACCTTTCCAGGAGGTGTTGGAACAGGAACCGCTGAGGTGGGTCCAGACTATGGTTGTTTGCTAACTCAACCAAACCCTGCGTGGTTTTACATGGAAATTGCAACAGGAGGAAATCTTGATATTGAGATTTCGAACTCTAACAATGAGGATATTGACTTTATTCTTTTTGGCCCTTTCGCTGACCAAACCACACCTTGTACGGCGCTTTTGACAGCGGGAAACACGGTGGACTGTAGCTACTCTACAACGGCTACAGAAACAGCGAACATTGTAGGAGCCGTGGCGGGAGAGTATTATTTGATGATGTTGACCAACTTCTCAAACAATGCTACCGACATCAGTTTTATGGATATGCCTTCGTCTACAGCAACAACGAATTGTGCCATTGCTTGTCCACCGGTTGATTTTGGTGTATATAATGGAACGACAACGGAACCGCTTCCCGCAACAATGAATTGCGATGATGCGGCGGTGCTACTTTTGGCAGATGAAGATGGTTTCAATCCAGGGCAGCAGATATCACCATGTATAGTAATTCAGGTGTTTCCAACAAATGCAAATACCACGCTGAATGTTGAGTTTTTTGAAAATGGAACTTCATTAGGAAGCTTAACACCCGGAGCGAATACAAACTGGTCTGGATATTTATCGCTTGCCGACCCAGACGTCTCGCATGCCTTTGTTTTAAGTGAAGGGGTGGCGACGGGTGCCAATATGACCTACGAAGTGTTGGATTGTAACACGGGTACTGTTTTGGCATCAGGCACATGGGTAGATGATGGAAACCCTCAAACCGTAACGATTAACCCGCCACCAAACTTAAGTGGTTTAGCTTCATATAGTATATCGCCGGCTGCGGGTGCGCCAGGTTTGACAACTTTTGATTGGGGAGGGGCAATATTTGATCCTTCACTAGTACCAACAGGAACTTATGATATCACGTATTCGTGGGATGATGGAGCTGGAAATTGTTCGGACGTAGTTACTCAAACAGTAACAGTTGTAAATCCTAACGATGCAACGTTTAGTTACTTGAGTACAAACTATTGTACTTCTGATGCAGACCCTTCTCCAACAGTGACACAAGCTGGTGGTACATTTACGAGTGCACCTCCTGGTCTCGCAATTAACGGAACCACCGGAGCAATTGACGTAAGTGTTTCGACGCCTGGTTCATATACGGTTACACACTTTGTTGGTACGGCGATTCCTTCAACTTGTAATGACACCGAAACTTTTGGGGTTACAATTGACCCTATTCAATCGGCCATGTTTAGCTATGGTGCTTTCTCTTATTGTACAGCCGATGTTGATCCGTTGCCAACGATCAGCGGAGTTGCCGGAGGAACGTTTACAAGCGTGCCTGCAGGACTTTCTATTAATGCTTCAACAGGTGAGGTTGACTTGAGTGCGTCGACACCTAATACCTACACGGTAACGTATACGACGCCAGGCCCTTGTCCCGGAACGCAAAATCAGTTGGTTACAGTAACTGCAGTTGATGATGCATCGTTCAATTACAGCGCAGCTTCATATTGTGCGAATGATGCGGACCCTACCCCAACAATCACAGGTGTTGCAGGTGGAACATTTAGTTCAACAGCTGGGCTTAGTATTAACGCCTCAACCGGTGAGATTGATTTGAGTGCATCGACACCAAACACATATACGGTAACATATACGACTTCGGGGGCTTGTTCTAACAGCTCGAATGTAAGTGTTACGATCAATCCACTGGATGATGCCTCATTTAATTACAGCGCAGCAGCATACTGTGTTACTGATGCCGATCCAACGCCTACAATTACAGGTTTAGCTGGTGGAACATTCAGTTCAACAGCTGGTTTGTCGATCAACACTACAACAGGAGCGATTGATGTGAGTGCCTCAACACCAAATACTTATACGGTAACATACACGACCACTGGTCCTTGTCCGAGCAGTTCAAACGTAAGTGTTACAATCAATGCACTAGATGACGCTTCGTTTAACTACAGCGCAGCGGCTTACTGTGTTACTGATGCCGATCCAACGCCTACGATTACAGGTTTAGCTGGTGGAACATTTAGCTCAACAGCTGGATTGTCGATCAATGCTTCCACTGGAGCGATTGACTTGAGTGCCTCAACACCAAATACCTATACGGTAACCTACACGACTGCTGGTACTTGTCCAAATAGCTCAAATGTAAGTGTTACGATCAATCCATTAGACGATGCTTCATTTAACTACAGCGCAGCAGCATATTGTGTTACTGATACCGATCCGACACCAACCATTACAGGTTTAACGGGTGGAACATTCAGCTCTACAGCTGGTTTGTCGATCAACGCAACAACAGGAGCAATTGATGTTAGCGCCTCAACACCAAACACGTATACGGTAACATACACGACCACTGGTACTTGTCCAAACAGTTCCAACGTAAGTGTCACGATCAATCCATTGGATGATGCATCGTTTAATTATAGTGCAGCGGCTTACTGTGTTAGTGATGCCGATCCAACGCCGACAATTACAGGTTTAACAGGTGGAACATTTAGTTCAACAGCTGGTTTGTCGATCAATGCTTCCACTGGAGCAATTGATGTTAGCGCATCGACACCAAACACATATACGATAACGTACACGACTGCCGGGACTTGTCCAAATAGCTCTAACGTAAGTGTTACAATCAATCCACTGGATGATGCTTCATTTAATTACGGTGCAGCAGCATATTGTGTTAGCGATGCTGATCCAACCCCAACAATTACGGGTGTCGCAGGCGGAACTTTTAGTTCAACGGCTGGCTTAAGTATCAATGCTTCCACTGGAGCAATTGATGTTAGCGCATCGACACCAAACACATATACGGTAACGTACACGACTGCCGGGACTTGTCCAAATAGCTCCAACGTAAGTGTTACAATCAATCCACTGGATGATGCTTCATTTAATTATGGTGCAGCTTCTTACTGCTTGAGCGATGCAGACCCAACGCCAACGGTTACGGGCGTAGCAGGAGGAACATTTAGTTCAACAGCTGGTTTGTCTATCAATACCACAACAGGAGAAATTGATGTGAGTGCATCAACACCAAATACGTATACTGTAACGTATACGACTGCTGGTACATGTCCGAACAGCTCGAATGTCAGTGTAACAATTACAGCTTTAGATGATGCTTCATTTAACTACAGTGCGGCAGCATATTGTGTTAGCGATGCCGATCCAACACCTACAATTACTGGTGTTGCGGGTGGTACGTTCAGCTCTACAGCTGGATTGTCCATTAATGCTAGTACAGGAGAAATTGATGTGAGTGCATCGACGCCAAACACCTATACGGTAACGTATACTACTTCTGGGGCTTGTGCTAATAGTTCGAATGTAAGTGTTACGATCAATCCATTAGATGACGCTTCATTTAACTATAGTGCGGCAGCATATTGTGTTAGTGATGCTGATCCAACACCGACCATTACTGGTTTAACAGGTGGAACATTCAGCTCTACAGCTGGATTGTCCATTAGTGCTAGTACAGGAGCAATTGATGTTAGCGCATCGACACCAAACACCTATACGGTAACGTACACGACTGCTGGCACATGCCCAAATAGCTCTAACGTAAGTGTTACAATTAACCCATTGGATGATGCATCGTTTAATTATGGTGCAGCAGCATACTGTGTGACTGATGCCGATCCAACACCTACAATTACAGGTTTAACAGGTGGAACATTTAGTTCAACAGCAGGGTTGTCTATCAATGCTTCTACTGGAGCCATTGACGTAAGTGCATCAACACCGAATACGTATACGGTAACGTACACGACTGCTGGTACATGCCCAAATAGTTCGAATGTAAGTGTTACAATCAACCCATTGGATGATGCATCGTTTAATTATGGTGCAGCAGCATATTGTGTTAGCGATGCTGATCCAACCCCAACAATTACGGGTGTTGCAGGTGGTACGTTTAGTTCAACGGCCGGTTTAAGTATCAATGCTTCCACTGGAGCAATTGATGTGAGCGCATCGACACCAAACACATACACGGTAACGTACACGACCGCTGGCACATGTCCAAACAGTTCCAACGTAAGTGTTACAATCAATCCATTAGATGACGCATCGTTTAATTACAGCGCAGCTTCTTACTGTGTTAGCGATGCTGACCCAACGCCAACGGTTACGGGCGTAGCAGGCGGCACTTTTAGTTCAACAGCTGGATTGTCTATCAATGCCACAACTGGAGAAATTGATGTGAGTGCATCAACGCCAAATACATATACTGTAACGTACACGACTGCTGGTACATGTCCGAATAGCTCGAATGTCAGTGTAACAATTACAGCTTTGGATGATGCTTCATTTAATTACAGTGCAGCGGCATATTGTCCAAATGACACAGATCCAACACCTACAATTACTGGTGTTGCGGGTGGAACTTTCAGTTCAACAGCTGGATTGTCGATAAATGCTAGTACAGGTGAAATTGATTTGAGTGCATCGACGCCAAACACCTATACGGTAACGTATACAACTTCTGGTACTTGTTCCAACAGCTCAAACGTAAGTGTTACGATCAATCCATTAGATGATGCTACGTTTAATTACAGTGCGGCCCTTTATTGTGTGAACGGATCTGATCCGACACCAACAATTACAGGGACTACAGGTGGAACTTTCAGTTCAACAGCTGGGTTATCTATCAATGCGAGTACTGGAGCAATTGATGTTAGCGCATCGACACCAAACACGTATACGGTAACGTACACGACAGGTGGTTTATGTCCGGCTGTTTCTAATGTTTCTGTTACAATTAGTTTGTTGGATGACGCATCATTTAATTATGCTTCACCAGCATTTTGTGCGGATGCAAATGACCAGGCTTGCAACATAACAGGTGTTCCTGGTGGTAGCTTCTCTAGTCTGCCTGCTGGTTTGAGTATTAGCCCAACTACTGGCTTGATAAATGTGGCTGGCAGTACGCCTGGAATTTACACGGTGACTTATTTAACAATTGGCGCTTGTCCGAACAGTTCGAATCAAGTTGTAACCATCAATGCATTGCCAACGGTAACCGCTTCCAATAGTGGTCCGATTTGTCCGGAAGCAGTTTCATTTACAGCAAATGAGACTGGAGGACAGGCTACTTCTTGGTCATGGTCTTCGAATGGAGCGGCTGTCATTACAACCGGATCTGATCAGAATCCAACAATAACAGGAGCAGTTGATGGAGAAGTATTTACTGTTACAGGAACAGATGCTAATGGCTGCGCGGCTTCAGCTCAAACAACTATCTCGTTCTACACGTCTCCGACAGTTACTGCTGCAAATAGCGGCCCTGCTTGTTCAGGAGCATCTTTCACCGTAAATGAAACGGGAGGCGATGTTAATAGCTGGAACTGGACGAGCTCTGGAGGTGCGGTGATTACAAGTTCGGGAGATCAATCTCCGACAATTACATCTGCTGTGGACGGAGAAGTGTTTACCGTTACAGGAACAGACGCGAACGGATGTATAGCAACGGATCAAACGACGATTACAATCGTACCACAGCCTGCATTGGATCCAATTGCGGACGTGGTTGCCTGTGGAGGATATGTGCTCCCAGCAATTCAGGGGGCTAATTTATCGGGCAATGAAGCTTACTTTGATGATTCGCAAGCAAATGGAGGTTCTCCGATTAGTGGAAACTTAACGACATCCCAAACAGTTTGGGTATATGATGGAAATGGAACTTGTTCAAATGAGATCAGTTTCGACGTAACAATCAATGAAATTCCGACGGCAACTAACATTGCGGGAGAGGGGACTTATTGTGAAGGAGATTTGGTAACAGACATTACGGTTGACGTAACAGGAAATGGGCCATGGACCATAGATTACACATTGAACGGTACTGCACAATCTGCTTCTGGAGCTACAAGTCCTGTTTCACTTGGTAACGCCCCAGGGGAGTACATACTGGTGGCTGTTTACGATGCGAACTGTTCAAATACAGCAACAGGAACTC
Source organism: Flavobacteriales bacterium UBA6051 (assembly GCA_002427735.1). GTDB lineage: Bacteria > Bacteroidota > Bacteroidia > Flavobacteriales_D > Crocinitomicaceae > UBA4466. Next base: position 86,134 of record DIYP01000017.1, on the reverse strand, counting down.
AGACGATTATCGTTAATACGTACCCAACTGCACCGACGGCTGGTACGGATACAGAATATTGTTCAGGAACATTCTTTGACGATATGATTGCAACGGGATCATTTGGAGAATTCACATGGTATTCAGATTCACTGTTGACAGATGTTTTGGGTACAGGAAGCACATTGGTTCCCAACGATGTAATAGGAGTCACGACTTATTATGTGACAGAAACAACGAATGGTTGTGAAGGACCTTGGAGTGATGTAACAATCACCGTGAATGCTTGTGACATTGTTGTTCCTACAGCATTTACGCCAGATGGAGACATGATCAACGATATTTGGGAGATCTTGTACATCGATATCACCTATCCAAACAGTCAGGTTTATGTTTACAATAGATGGGGCAATATGGTTTATTCTTCGGATCAGGGAGCATACTATAATCGTCCTTGGGATGGAACTTATAATGGAGAAGCGTTGCCTGTAGGGTCATATTATTATGTTATCAAAACAAATGATGAGACCGCTGATAAGGAAGCACAAACTGGAACAGTATCAATAATTTTGAATAAATAAGAGAAGGATGCGAAAAGTAATTTTAACACTCGTAATTGGACTTTGCACAGTGGCTTATGGCCAGCAAATGCCTCAGTTCAGTCAATACTTGCGAAACCAATACATGGTAAATCCAGGGGCAGCAGGTGTTTATGATTTTCTCGATGTGACGATTGGAGGAAGAATGCAATGGGTTGGTTTTGACAACGCGCCATTGTCATCGTACCTCTATGTATCATCACCATTAAATAGAAGCCAGAGAAATCGCTATAACCCAGCATTGAGAACAAGTATTGGTCCTGTTAGAAATCCTGAAATTAAAACAGGAAAACTAAAGCATGCTTTGGGAGGAATGGTCGTAGCAGATCAGTATGGTGCATTTCGTCAACTAAAAGCAGCAGTAACTTATGCTTTACATATTCCTGTTGCTGAAAAATTGAACATGTCTTTCGGCGCCAACGTTGGACTTTCTAACCGCGCATTCTTGTCTGATCGTGCTCAAACGCTTAATATTCTTGAGCCAGGACTGAATTACACGGATGCCACATATGACAATTTTGTTCAATCTAGCAATTTAAACACCATTGATATTGGTGCAGGTCTTTACTTCTACAATCAGAATTTATTCTTTGGTGTGGCAGCAGAGCAGCTAACCCGAGACTTTATAAGTTTTGGCGGAACGAATATTGTGAATGTTGACCCGAGGATGCACATAAACTTTACAGCGGGTTATAAGTTCCCTGTTGCGGATAACCTTACATTAATGCCGAGCGTTCTTGTGAAATTCATGCAACCTGCTCCTGTTTCCTTAGACGGTTCTTTGCAATTGGAGTACAAAGAATGGTTGTGGTTTGGGTTGTCTTATCGTCAAGGTATCGGTGGGTTCAATAACTCTGACGCAATTATCGCTATGGCAGGACTGAATATCAGCGAACGTTTTAAATTTGGATATTCTTATGATTATTCAATTTCTCAATTCAACCAGCACACTGCAGGAGGTCACGAGTTAGTGCTTGGATTAATGTTAGGAAGATAAAAAATGAACATGTTAGGAAAATATATAGTAGCAGCGGTATTGATTAGCTTTGCCGGAGTATCTCAAGCCCAAATTTGGCGTTTCTCAGAACCAGTAAAACTAGGAGGAACTGTCAACACAATGGCTGAAGAAAGCATTCCGGTTTTCTCTAAGGACAGGTCAATGCTCTATTTCGTGCGTACCATGGACCCAGAGAACAAAGGAGGGGAGATGGATCAAGATATTTGGTTCAGTGTGAAAGATGAAAACGGAGGGTATGGAGATTGCGAGCGATTAAAGGATTTGAACAATAAGTTTAATAACGCTGTTGTCAGCCTTGGTAAAAATGGCTCGAACATGTATGTTCTGAATTCCTATGAAGGAAAGAAAGACATGGAAAAAGGTCTCGCCGTTTCAGAAGGAAGCGGAACAGGGTGGTCGAATCCTGAAAAGGTAGAAATTCCAGGTTTAGATATTGAGGGTGATTTTTACGGCTTTCATGTAAATGATGCAGAAGATGTAATTATCGTTTCATATCAGGGTCCTGAAACTCTTGGCCAGGAAGACTTGTACGTAAGTACGAAAAGCTCTGGCGGTTGGTCTTCTCTAACGCATATGGGCTCAGCAATTAACTCAACTGGATTTGAAATTTCACCTTTCTTGTCAGCGACAAAAGATACATTGTTCTTCTCAAGTAATGGCTTTGGAGGAGAAGGTGATGCTGACATTTTCTATTCCGTGAAGCAGGGAGGTTGGTCCGACTGGTCTGCTCCTAAGAATCTTGGCCCAAAGATCAATTCTCCAAAGTTTGATGCATATTTCAGCCATACAAATGATCAAGCTTATTGGTCTAGTAACAGAGATGGTGATCGCAGCGATATTTACATGGTGGAGATTGAAACACCACCAGCACTTTCGTCTTCTTGTATTGCTTCCGATGCAACTACTAATCAAGGAAAAGATGGATCAATTGATGTAACTGTTGAAGGTGGTGTAGCACCATTTGCATATGAGTGGTCTACAGGAGCTACTTCAGATAAGCTTTCTGACTTAGCCAAAGGTGAGTATACTGTGACGGTTACAGATGCGGTTGGCCAAATTGCTACGAGTACTTGTTCAGTTGATGAGCCTGCAGTTATTGTTTCGCGTTACGCAAACCTTGAGTTGATGCACAACTTCGGTTACAATAAGAATAAGTTAAATGCCTCAAACAAGGAGTTGAAATCGTTCTTTGAAGATGTTGAAAAACAATTGTCAGAAGGACGGGAGGCGATTACGATCAGTATCGTGTCATCAGCATCTCAGGTGCCAACGAAAACATTCGGGACAAATGAGAAGTTAGCACAGACGCGTGCAGACAACATTAAAGTAGTTGTTGAGAAGCAATTCAAAGGGAATGATAAAGTTTCCGTTGAAATCGCAGATGTTAAAGTGCAAGGCCCGGCTTATGAAGAAGATGCTCGCAACACGGACAGATATAAGCCGTATCAGTTTATACAGTTAAAAACAAAGTAGGATTAACCTCATACTTTTGAAGGGCACCGCGTATTCGCAGTGCCCTTTTTCTTTATGTTTAAGGGTATCGATTCGGTTATCAGATAGTTTCGTTTATTTTTGAAGAAAAAAGACCACTATGTATATACAAAGACGCTTTCCATTCAAAAGTGTTTTGATTTGGACAAAACGTGAGCTAATTTTCTTCGTTATCTTTTCATCACTTATTACAACGCTTTATGAAGTCCTAAATATAAAATGGTTGCAGGTTCCTTTAGCACCTGTGGCACTAGTAGGTACGGCAGTTGCATTCATGGTCGGTTTTCAGAACAATGCAGCTTACGACAGAATTTGGGAAGCAAGGAAAATTTGGGGTGGTATTGTCAATACCTCCAGATCTTTAATTATTACCGTAAAGGACAGTTTTTACATGCATCGCTCAGAAGCATCTAAAGATGAGCGCGAGACTTTGAGAGTGATAACTAACCGTCATGTGGCTTGGTTGACGGCTTTGCGATATGCGATGCGCGCCAAAAAACCGTGGGAAACAACCTATGAGATGAAAAAATTTCAGTACTCAACACCAGAGTTTGAGACATCTCTGGAAGAAGAAATGGAACCTTATCTTTCTGCTGAAGAGTTTGCCTACGTAATGTCAAAAGACAATAAGCCAAACGCAATCATAAGTCTCCAGTCCAAGCATTTGAGAGAATTAACAGATCAAAAAAAGCTCTGGGACTTTAGCTTATTGAATCTGCAGCAAATGTTACAGGAACTCACAGCTTTGCAAGGTAAAGCAGAGCGTATTAAAAATTTCCCTTACCCTAAGCAGTACGGGAGTATTGGCTACCATTTTGTGCATATATTCATGTGGTTACTTCCAATGGCAATTATTCCAACATTTGCGCTGACAGGAGTTGAAATCGCGAAGACAAATCCATTCATAGGAGAGTATTTTGTTTGGTTGAACATTCCATTTACTGTGATAGTCATTTGGGTATTCAACACGATGCTTCGTATTGGACTTGCTGGAGAAAACCCATTCGAAGGTTCCCCTAATGATGTTCCTATTTCAAACATTTCTCGTGGGATTACACGTGATATTTTGCAAATTATTGAGGAAGATCCTGAAAATATTCCGGAGCCATTCGAAAATATGAATAACATTCAAATGTAGCTGTAACGAGGGTTTCAGAAGGTTGTTTATTAGAGAACTTCACTTTTTTATATTTTTTTTCGAAACCATTGTAACTTTTTAGTAACTCGAAAGTCTTATAGCTGTAACTTGCGATAAATGACCCGAAAGGAGTACAATATAGCTGTAGACCAATACGCGGATAATATTTTCCGTTTTGCGATGAAGCATCTTAGAAATGAGATGACAGCAAATGATATTGTACAGGAGACGTTTACAAAAGTGTGGGTGAAGCATGAAGAGGTAAGTTTTGAGAAGGTTAAATCTTATTTGTTCACGACGGCTTATCACGCAATTGTTGATTGGGCAAAAAAAGAAGGTCGTTCTGGAGATGTAGAGCATGCTCCGGAGGGCAGAGAAAACCCAAGCTTCAATTTTGACGTGAAGGAAGTGCTTGAAGAAGCGTTAGAGAGACTGCCGGAGATGCAGAAGTCAGTTGTGCTTTTACGCGACTATGAAGGGTACAATTATGCGGAGATTGCAGAAATAACAGGTTTAAATGAGTCGCAGGTAAAAGTTTACATTTTTAGAGCAAGAAAAGCGTTAAAGGCATATATAAAACGATTGGAATTAGTTATATAATGGAAAGAATCAGCATATTTAATTACGAAGCATTCTACCTCGATTTCCTAGAAGGGAATTTGAATGAGGAGGATACTGCTTTGCTGATGGCTTTCCTTGAAGCGAACCCAGATTTAAAAATGGAAGATGACGACCTGCCTGCATTTGATGCAGAGGAGTTGTCATTGGATGTAACGCTTAAAAATGAGTTAAAACAACCAGAAGAGCATGCCTCAATTACTGAGGAAAATGCGGAGTATTTTATGATTGCTTCTGCGGAGGGCTTACTCGATGAGAAGAAAGAAAATGAGTTGGTGGGATATGTGGAACGTAGCGGAGCGGAATATGATCAGAACCTATACAAAAGTGTTTACTTTGAGCCAGACCTGACTGAAGTATATCAGAATAAAGATGACTTGAAGCGCAAAGTCGTGCTGCTTTGGAGATATGTTAGTGTGGCCGCAGCGGCAAGTGTATTGGCATTTTTTATGATTTGGTCTTCGCAAAACAACGGAGCCGGGTCAACAATTACCGGAACTATTTTAGCCAATGATGGCTGGGTGAAAGGATCCGTTCAGGGAATTATGGGACTAGCTGGAGCAACCGACAGCGAATCGGGTCAGGATAATATAAACGGAAATGAGTCATTGCTGGCTGGCGGAGATAAGGAACCGTCATCGTCTGAAAGACAAAACGTTGGAAGTAATGAAGTTCATAGAGATCGCCCAGCAACTCATAGTGGGCAAGTGGACGAAATTGAGCGCAGACCTGTAGGAACAATTCTAGCAGAAATTGATAATCGTAACGTAAAGCCTATTTCTAGAAATACCTACCCTTCTTTGGAAGAAGAGAAACAGTCTGCACCAAAGAATGATATGGCGCTTTATAGCGAAATGGAGAACCCAATTGAACCCATCACCGACTTTGTAGGTGAGAAAACGAATCGTGAGGTGGATTTCCGACGCACAGAAAGAAACGAAGAAGGAAAAAGAGGTTTCTTCGTGAAGATTGGAAAATTCGAATTCTCAAGAAAACGTAACTAGTACTTTACGAATCGAGCATTCCTTTTTTGATTACCATCCGACGCTATCAATAGATAAACACCTGGATCCAGGTCGCTCACATTTAAGTGAGAAAAATTTGAATCGAATTGTTTGACCAATCGACCTTCTGGATTGATAATACTGACCGTGTTAAATGATATATCTGATTCAAGATGCAGTAAGTCATTTGCTGGGTTGGGATATACCGAAAGATGCTCGCTAGCTAACTCATTGATGGAGAGAAAGCTATTTGCACCGGGTAAAGTAATCTTGGAGGGGTATTGAGCATTATGGTGAATAGTTATGTTTGCAATATTCGTATCGCCAGCAGCATACATAGTGCCTCCGTTCTGCAAGTTCACGTCATAACGAATAGCGTTATTGCCGCCGATATAAACTTTGATTTCATGTCCAGCATTCCATGTATAGTGAGTAAATGGTAATACAATTTGTCGCTCGTACACATTCCCTGGACTCATGAAGGCCTCGTCGGTTTGTTCATAACCATTTCTAAAGCGCATCCGAGCAATCCCATCGTTTATCAACATGTTTCTTCCATCTGGATAAACGTCTACCATACGCACAGAGATATCGCAATCAGACTGATCTGCTTCTACAAAAACATCTACGAGAACGCGCCCAGAAATGCTGACGTCCTGCGTTAGTGGAGCTGTAGAGAATGTCACAATATCATTTCGACTGGCTAAGTTAATTTGATCATATGGTCCCTGGTCAAGTGCAGGGTGAAGTGTTGCTCCGCCAATCGTTGGTGATGGATTAGAAGGGTCCGAAACGAAGGTTGAACTGCCGATGGAAGTACCGGAAATAAGTTCATTATTAGCATTTAGATAAAGCACATCACTCGTTGAACTTGCAATAGATGTGGCATTTGATGAAGCCCATTGATTTGATCCCATTTCATAGTAGGTTATGAGATCAGTATTGTTCCAGTCATTGGGTGCGTCTAAAAGATAGTAATTGAGAAAATCCCATGCCATAGTATCATTCTTGAGTGCGGCGTTCGGATACGATAGCTCTCCTTGGATGGATGATCCAACCTGAGCAATACCAGTTCCTCCATGTACCCATGGACCAACAAGAAGCCACTGTTCATTTACCACAGATGGGTCAGCATCTGTCCGCGATGCCGCATAAACATCCATCATTTTGTCAATATTATGATCGTACCATCCTCCGATCTGAAGCGTTGGAATTTTTAAATCAGGTGCGAACCAGGTGGAGTTTTCTGAAAACTGCCACAACGAACTATAATAGACATTTCCAAGAATTAGAGGGGACAACCCATATCCTAATGCATCCAGTTGTTCAAGGCGTGCTTTTTCCAATACTCCTCCATAAAAGTAGGAGTCGTAGGACTGTTGCGCATGAGCCACAATAGGAACCGCGCATGTATGATTGGGGTGGTCCTCCCGAGCCAAATTGTATTGAACCCCACCAAGGGCTGAAGGTCCCCAGGTTCCAATGCGGTCTTTGTGCCAAACCTGATCTGTAATCCATTCGCAAATATCATATCCATCTTCACCGCGATTAGGTTGTGCTACAGCGGCTGATGCAGAACCATAAAAACCCCTCCAATCGGCAATTACCCAGATAAAGGGCTGGGAGTCCAGATTCATGCCCACACCCATGGGAAGTGACCAGGAAAATAAATCTTTGTTGTAAGGTGTTTGTATGAGTATTACTTCTGCGGAGTCAACTCCGGCAGGAATAAACACGTCCGCTTCCAAATTCTGACCATCGCGCATGGGAATCAGAATATCATTGTAAGTCGGGGTCATTTGCCCAAATGAAAATAATGTCAGAAAAAGAATCGCTGAAAGTAGTGAAAGTCGCATCTGTAGTGAATTAGTCTTCGAAATTTACGATAAAATGGGCACAAACTGAATTATTCGCATTTCAATAATTATATTTACTATTCGCGAAATTTTTACCCGCCAGATTGAAAGAGACGTCGTTTATAGAACAGAATAAAAAGAAGTGGAATCGCTTCGAACAACTATACGCCTCGAAATCAAATGACCCGGAAGAATTAAGTGATCTGTACATGGACATCACTGATGATTTGAGCTATGCGCAGACGTTTTATAAGCGAAGAACGGTACGTGTTTATTTGAATCAGTTAGCCCAACGGGTTTATACTGGAGTTCATAAACAAAAGGGGGAGCCAATTAAGAAGTTCTTAACGGTATGGCAAACATCTTTGCCGTTGGAAATCTATCGCTCAAGAAAAAACTTGTTGTTCGCGCTGATTGCCTTTAGTGTTTATGCGTTAATCGGTGTTATGACCACCTATGTCGACCCTGAATTTCCAAGAGTTGTTATGGGAGATGGTTACGTCGATATGACACTGGAAAACATTCAACAAGGAAACCCTTTGAAAGTCTACGAGACAGAGGATCAAATGGCGATGTTTATTCAGATTACAACGAACAACCTCAAGGTCGCTTTCCTTACCTTTTTTGTCGGATTCTTTTTTACTGTGGGAACGCACATGCTACTGTTTTACAATGGAGTAATGTTAGGGGCGTTTCAGTATTTTTTTCACTCCAAAGGCCTTTTGATCACGAGCTTCCTCGGTATCTGGATCCATGGCGCTTTTGAAATTTCTGCAATTGTGCTGGCGGGGGGTGCGGGAATAACCGCTGGAAATGGTCTGCTCTTCCCAAAGAGTTATACGCGACTTCAATCGTTACAACTGTCTACCAAACGGGGACTAAAAATAATGTTGAGCCTGGTGCCCTTCATTATCGCTGCAGGATATCTTGAAAGTTATGTTACCCATAATTATCAGGATTTGCCGACTTGGTCGAAATGGATGCTCATCCTGCTATCTTTCGCCATTATCATATTCTTCTACGTACTTTATCCCATTTATGTCGCACGTAAACACCCTGAGCTGGTTGACAAAGAGGAAGTAGGACACTTTCATCGACGTAAAGATTTCAACTTCGAGAAAATTCGACATGTCGGAGAGATTATTGCCGATTCCTTTAGAATGTACCGCATGCAATTTTCGAAGTTTGCGCGTATTAATCTGCTCATCACTTTCCCGATCATTTTTGCCGTCGTTTACTGGCAAGATATGAATCACTATGATTTACAACAAATGCAGTACTGGTATGATTGGTGGTCGCAGCTGAGTTTTATGATGGGCTTCTGCTTTATTAATGGGCAGGACTACATTGTTTTTGGAATTTGGACGCTCATTATGGCTTTCATTTTTGCTTCAGTATTCTGGTGTGTTGGTAGCTACAAAGAAAAGTTCAATTGGCCATCCTTTTTTGAGTATTTGGGGAAAAGATACTTCGCTATATGGTTGGGATCTATTGCCTTGGGTGGAAGTGTTTTTGCCCTCATTTGGTTAGGGTCACAAGTACGAGAGTTAGCCTGGCTGCTTGTTCTGGCGTTTTTGTTTGTATTTCCGCTGTTTTATATTGGACCTGCCGCAAGTGGTCTAAGTGCCTCAGCCACCGGTAAGCGATTCAGTATTGGTTTTAAATATAGCGCAAAGCATTATTGGAAGACGTTTCTCCTCATCTTAATATTTGCTGCTCTGACAGCATTGATCTTGCAACCGATCGCTTTTATTTTTAGCTATCATGAAACATGGACCAATGAGCCACTTGTAAGAGACTTGCTCGATATGGTAGCGGATTTTGCGAAGCGTGTCGCTCAAATATTTACATCTGACTATATGATTTGGTCGAATGCAGTGCGCCAGTTTGTTTATGTACTCGTGTTGCTGGCCCTGGTTCCGATGGTAGCAATCACTATGTCTTTTGGCTTCTATAGTGAACGGGAAAGAAATGAGGCTACTGGATTGAGGAGACAATTTGAGAAGTTCGGAAAACGAAGTAGAAGCCAGGAAACAAACACAGATTTTGAGTAAGTACTTATTGCATATAGTCCTTTGGTGCATTCCGTTCATTGCTTTATCACAAAAAAGCAAGGAAGAAAAATGGAAGTACGAGAAAGACTATTTGGAATACAGAAAGGGCGATAAGTACAAAGGCCCGGATGATTGGTATGGTTCTTATCCCGCAAGTATGCAGGAGGAAGATGTCAGCAACTATGGAGGTGGTAGTTCATCATACAATCAAGGAATTCAATACAGCCCGCAACAAATTAGAAAGGATAGAAGAGATCGTTATCAAGGCTACGATCGAGGTGGTGGAAATGGAACAGTACCATTTGATCCAGAAGTACAGAAGCCCGATCCCATCGAAGTGCCAGATATTGATGCACCTGACATTGACGTCCCCGATGTAGATATCGATGCACCGACGATTTCACCTGCCGTATGGAAGTTTCTTATGTTCCTGCTCATTTTCGTTATTCTCTTTATTGTTATTTACTTGATTGTTAAGAACCGTAAACCTTCGAACAAAAAAGTGATTGTCGAGGTTGAAAATGATTGGAATCCGGAGGTCATAACAAAAACCGAGCTTGAATTGAAACTGGAAGAAGCAATGGCGCGAGAAGACTACCGCGAGTGCATTCGAATTTACTTCACTTTCATCCTAAAAGAGCTGATCCGTAAATCGTGGATTGCTTGGAAAAAAGAAAAGACCAACTATCATTACGTACTGGAAATGCATAAGCGTCCCGAATCAAGTCGATTCAATGAATGTGTTCGGATCTATGATCTCGTTTGGTACGGAGAATATCACATTGATAAGGAAATCTTCGAAATGTTGAAACCAACACTAGAGAATTATTATAAATCGCTTGAACCCTTGAATGAATAGACAAACGAAAATAGTTTGGGTTGGTGGGATCATTGCATTTATGGTGCTTGTTATCTGGTTATTCACAGGGGGAGAGCAGGAACGGCCAAATAGTGATCAGCGGGAACGTTTCGTTTCGGCAAACTGGACGAAGAGATTTCAATTGTATGATCGTAACCCACTGGGATTGTACTTGTTTACAACCCTCACTCAAACGCATATTTCATTAAAGCATCGTTTAGTAGAAATTCCGGATTGGGTTGCATTTGACTCGTTGGTTAATGATAACCCTGAGCGTAGAACGTACATGTTTGTTGGAAACAACTTTGGCCTTCAAAATGCAGAAATTGATACGCTGCTGGCACATGTCTATGATGGCTCCGACCTCTTTTTAAGTTTCAATGATCTAACGGAGAATTTATACGAGCGACTGTTGGACGGGATTACTTTTGAATTCGATTATGCTCCGAGCATCAATGTTTTTACGGATCAGCACAAGTATACAATGCTGAATCTATTTCAAACGGACACCGTAGCTTGTGAGTGGCGCGCTTTCGGAAGCATTTCCCCGTCAATTCCCTATCAAACAAGGTCTTCTTTTATGGAGATGCCCAACTTTATTAAAATTGAATTGGGAGACGGTAATGTGTTCCTACACTCAACCCCTACGGCTTTTTATAACTACCAAATCAAACGGTTGCATGGGTACAGATATGCAGAATATGTGTTGAACGAATTTCCAAATAACAGAGATGTTTACTTGTTGGAGCTGGGTAGATTGACGGATAATTATGGAAATTTTGATGTCGATGAACAAGACGGTCCGGGAGAAAAAGAAGACGATAGTTATCTGCGTCTGATCTTCGAGAATCCCCCCTTACTTATTGCTTTGCTATTATCGATTCTTGGCCTGATTTTATTTGTGATCTTTAGGTCTAAGCGCACCCGACCAATTGTTCCTTTCATAGCGAGAAAGAAGGACATGACGTTGGCTTTTGCTGAGACGATTACCTCTATTTACTTTGCGAAGAGAAATCCTTATGGATTGCTACAAGTGCAACGCAAGAATTTTTATGCAACTGTGAATAAGCACTTCTTTGTTGATTTACAGCGCAGAGAGGGCGATCGTGCGCTGCAAATTCTGGCAGAAAAGAGCAATAGAAGATTCGAAGAAATTCGGGACTTGTTGGCGCGACTTGAAACGAAAGAGGCGTCATCAGTAAGCGATCAGTATGTAACAGAGATGCAAAAGCGCTTGCATGCATTTTATCGCACTGCTGGAATTATTTCAAGCGATCTGAGTGAAAAATTATTTACGCGCGATGTCGAATACAAACGTTCATTGGTTGTCCCTGCTGCACTGATTCTGGGAGGAATTTATGTGTTCATACAGGGCACTTACCTTCTCGTAGCATCGGTCGGAATTGGAATAGCCTTATGGCCACTATCTTTTGCATTGCTTTTCCTGGGGATTAAGCGTATTACAAATCCTTATTTGACTGTATCTTCGGAAGAGATAGTTTTTTATACTTCTTTAGGTCAGAAACGCAAGTTTAAACGGGAAGATTTGATTTCTACCGATCTTAGGAAAGGAGGGGTGGTCTTTAATTTTAGAAACAATAAACAACTGATAATCAATTATTGGGATATGAGTACGTTTGACAGGAAACAATTCAAACAGTTCTTATCCAAATTAAATAATTTAGAGTTATGATGAATGACGAAAATGAAAAGACGGATGGTCGTGATGATTCTTTAGGGTCCGAAATGGGAAATGCAAATCAGGAGCCAACTGAAGGTCAAGAGCAAAAAGCCCCGGAAAGTAGTGAGTTTAAGGATCATTCTGCATATATGCCTGGGATCAAACCAGTCGAGCCTGTTGACCCTTCAGTAAGTGCAAGCATGGATGAAGTACCTGCAACTCCAACTCCAGCTTATGATTTTGAGCGTAAGAACGCAGACTTACTTTGGGTGGCGCAAAAAGTGAGTGACGTAAGGACAGAGCTCGGAAAGTATGTGATCGGTCAGGCAGAGATGGTTGATCTGCTATTGACGGGTATTTTTGCAAACGGGCATATTTTACTGGAAGGAGCACCAGGAGTAGCCAAAACGCTGTCCGCCAAAGTGCTTTCAAGATCATTAAACGTAGATTTTTCTCGTATTCAGTTCACGCCTGATATGATGCCATCTGATGTCATTGGAACGTCAGTGTTTAATATGAAAGAATCAAAATTTAGCTTTCGGGAAGGTCCGATTTTCTCAAATATTGTGCTGATTGATGAGATTAATCGTGCGCCTGCAAAGACGCAAGCGGCACTTTTCGAAGTAATGGAAGAGCGTCAAATCACATATGACGGGAAAAAGTACCCGATGTCATTTCCTTTTCTGGTGATTGCCACGCAAAACCCTATTGAACAAGAAGGAACCTATAACCTTCCGGAAGCACAATTGGATAGATTCATTTTCAAAATTAAGCTGGATTATCCTGAGCTTCATGAAGAAGAAGAAATTTTACATCGCTACAAGAATTCAATTCAGACACCGAGTCTCGACGATATTAAGTCCGTTTTTTCAGCGGATGAAATTCAGAAAATTCAATCGTCTGTAGAGAAAGTAATAGTTGAGGATAACCTTGTGAAGTACATCGCTTCTATTACGCACAAAACCCGAAATCATGGGAAAATATACCTTGGAGGTTCACCTCGTGCGTCACTTTCAATCATTAAAGCTGCGAAAGCAATTGCTGCGATTCGCGGGCGAGATTTTGTAACGCCAGATGACATTCAATTTGTAGCGGTCCATGTCTTAAATCATCGACTGATCATGACACCTGAAGCAGAGATGGAAGGGTTTAGTACAGAAGATGTAATCACGGAAATTATTAAAACACTGGAGGTACCAAGATAATTGGAACAGAAAAATAAATATCGAGGTGGAACAGGCTTTTTGGCAGTCATTGCCATGATGAGCAAGAACGTATACTTAACACGTTGGTTTTTTGCGGTTTTTGCGGCAGTTATACTGCTGTACATCATGGCCTATTCAAATCCGCAATTGGAATTTGTAGCCAATGTTGTGCTTGCATCTTTATTTGGTCTCACAATGGTGGACGCCTTATTGGTTTTTAGTAATGCCAACCCGATTACTATTGAGCGAAAGGTGAACAATCGCTTGAATTTAGGTGATACAAATCCAATCCATTTAAAGGTTACCAATAATACCGGTCAGGTGGTCAATCTGACAATTGTGGAGGGCTATCCGCATGAAATGCAGGACAGGTCTTCGGAATTCCTAACACTCTTAAAACCTCACGGAACAGAAACGTTTGATTACATCTTTATACCAACAAGGAGAGGAGAATATCAGTTCAATGATGTATTTGTAATCATGAGGTCCATGTTCTTTTTAGCTTCGCGTCGCATTGATATTTCACTAGAACAAACAGTGCATGTGTATCCTTCTGTTCTGCAAATGAAAAAGTATGAACTACTGGTTTTCCAACAGCAAAAAACAAGTATTGGGATTAAGAAAATCCGCCGTCTTGGAAATAACAGTGAATTTGAGCAGATTAAGAACTATGTTCAAGGAGATGAACTAAAAACCATTAATTGGAAGGCCACCAGTCGCCGCAATGAATTAATGGTTAATCAATACCAGGAGGAAAAATCACAGAACATCTATTGCATCATTGACAAAAGCAGAAGCATGCAAATGGAATTTGAAGGCCTTTCTATGCTAGATTATTCCATTAATGCAGCATTGGTTTTTTCCAATATTGCATTGAAGAAAGGAGATAAGGCTGGATTGATTACTTATTCTGACAAAATGGGCACAATGCTCGCTGCGGATAAATCAGGCGGTCAGATGCGAAGAATTCATGAGGCGCTTTACAACCAAAGAACTCAATACAAAGAGGGCAATTATGAGCTGTTGTATCAATCCGTTCGAAGAACAGTGAAATCACGCTCTCTACTTGTTTTATTTACCAACTTTGAAACGGAGTTTGCCATGCGTAGGGCCATTCCAATGTTGCGTAGACTGAATCAAAAGCACGTACTTGTCGTTGTCTTTTTTGAGAACAGTGAATTGCAGGAACTGGCGTTTCAACCTTCAACGTCTATTCAAGAAGTTTATCAAGCTACTGTAGCGGAACGCATGATTTCCATTAAGTCGAAGATTGCTCAGGAGCTGAGACAAAATGGTATTCAAACGGTGCTCACGCTGCCTGATGAGCTATCAATTAACACGATCAATAAGTATTTGGAGCTAAAAGCCAAAGGGGCAATTTAGATCTGGTTAGCGCGTAAAGTGCTGGCTGAGGCGATTACCGCTATTATCACGGACGATAACTACGTAGTTATCTACAGCAAAGCCAGAGGCATTCAAAGGCAGTCGATTATACCCTTCATTGAGTGTTACAATTCTATCGTAAACAATTTCACCTTCTGAATTGATTACACGCATCGTTCCCTTTGTACTTTTAAGCGAATGGAAAGACATAACAAATTGATGTCTTTTGGTCTTTTTCGAGTTCGGGATCATTTTGAAGTTGGTCAACACTGGCTGGTTTACTTCTACCACATCTAAAACAGTTTCATTACCTGATTGGTCAATGCGTTTGATGCGGAAGAATTCATGCTCACCTTCCGCAAAATTTATTTCCGAAACCATGTATGTGTGAGCAGCTTGATGATTTTCAATTGATTTAGTTTTGGAAATAGATCTCCAAATAATCTGATCCGTCGATTTTTCAATCTCAAAAAATGCTCCTTGAGCTTCTGCTTTTACATGCCATTTAAAATGAATAATACGCTGAGAGGGCATGGCTTCCATATTCACAAAATCAATGGAAGATTCTGTGCTGTCAATATCGTTGAGTCCTGCAACCGCACCCATAGGAGATATGAGGGCCATTACGGTAAGGCTGAGAGTTGTTAAGAGTCGTAGCATGTCTTCGGTCAATTTTGATGTTCAATAACAGGTCTATCTTTAAGATAGTGAATCGTTCGCGTCTTTTTGTGTTAAACGAATAACTGCCTAGGTTTTTTGAATATTTCTTTAGTTTGGACGAAAATAGCTATGCATGCACACCGATTAATGCCGTACTAAACGGTTTAGTTAGTCGATAAAAATCATTGCTTCGTCGAATGACAAAATGCGTTACTTTTTAGAAATTTTGAGTTTTTATTAAAAAAAGCATGCGCTATTATTTGACCTTCCTATTTATTCTTACACTATTTCTTGGTGCGGCTCAAGAAAATTTACAGAATATTGTTCGCCAAAGAGGAATACCTAAAAACGATCTTACAGTCAAAATTGATAAGTCGGACTATACTCTGTCAGTTTTTTACAAGACAGAAAGACTGATTACTTACCCTTGCGTTTTTGGCTTCAACCCTATCGATGATAAACATCAGGAAGGAGACGGTTGCACTCCTGAGGGCACTTTTGGAATAAGAAGTAAGTATGCACATAGATCGTGGAAGTATTTCATCTGGATTGATTATCCAAACAAAGAATCGTGGCAACGATTCAACAAACGCAAGGCAGATGGTACTATTGAAAGAGGTGCAACCATAGGTGGAGAAATTGGCATTCATGGCGTGCCAGATGGAATGGATGACATGATCAAAGAGAAAACAAATTGGACACTGGGCTGTATTTCATTGACCAACGCGGATATTACCGATCTTTACAAATCGATAGGAGATAAAACGAAAATCGAAATAATCCCTTAAGCTTAGTTTGAAACGAAATGATAGAGTATGGTTGCGCCGTTGTCATCGATACGCCGGAACTTACACTCATCTTTCTGAAGCATGACGATTTCGTAATCGTCCAATGAACCATCGTTATTTGTTACTAAAACCCGGGTTTTGTTCCCATTAAAAATCCAGCTGCCATCAGCGCTTGTTGAGTTTCCTCCAGGGTTCCCCTTGACCGTAATAGAGTTGTTATCGCGTATAATTACTTCTGTAATTAAGTTCAGACTTGTTATATCAAACCCGTTCGCCGTTATCTGCTTCGTTTTCCAGTGGTTAACAAGTCGCGATTTTTTGCTTAAGATAGATGCGGGACCCTCCTCATATTTACTGCAGGCAGTTGAAAAAATCAATGCAAGAACAAGCAAAAGTGGGTAAGAAAAATAAGATTGCCTCATGGTTTTCAGTGGTTTAATGCAAGGTATTCAATTTTACGCAAACTTCGCATATAACGGCTTGGAACTGATGGGTTTTTTGTTGATCTAGGTTAGTTACACAAGATAATTATCTTTGTTGACTAGTTCGCTAACATGCGTAATGACAAGATAACCATGGATAAGAATCAGGAATTAAAAGATCGAAGAGAAGCTTCTAAGCTCGGAGGAGGAGAAAAGCGCATTGAGCGCCAGCACTCACAAGGAAAGTTAACCGCAAGAGAGCGTGTAACGCTTTTGTTGGATGAAGGTTCTTTTAATGAAATAGGTCAGTTTGTAGAGCATAGAGCGACCTCTTTTGGTTTAGAGAAAAATAAAATTCCAGGTGATGGGGTAGTGACAGGTTTTGGTACTATTCATGGGCGTTTGGTTTATGTTTTTTCTCAAGACTTCACGGTTTTAGGTGGTTCTCTTTCTGAGACACATGCTGCAAAAATTTGCACCGTGATGGATATGGCAATGAAAAATGGAGCACCACTTATCGGGTTGAATGATTCCGGAGGAGCCAGAATTCAAGAGGGTGTGGTTTCATTAGCAGGGTATGCCGATATTTTTTATCGGAACACGCGTGCGTCCGGTGTTATTCCGCAGATCAGTGTAATCATGGGTCCGTGTGCAGGAGGGGCTGTTTATTCACCTGCATTGACTGATTTTATCGTTATGGTAGAAGATACGTCATACATGTTTGTGACAGGGCCTAATGTTGTAAAAACTGTGACACACGAAGAGGTTTCCTCAGAAGATCTTGGAGGAGCAAAGGCTCATGCTGAAAAATCAGGAGTGAATCATTTTACTGCAGGTAATGATGTAGAAGCGCTGAAGCAAGTACGTGATTTGCTGACATATATGCCGCAAAATGCAAATGAATTAGCGCCAAGTCCTGAGATCTTTGAGTTCAATCAGTCGAAGTTGAAAACGATTGGAGAAATTCTTCCTGAGAATAATCAGTTGCCATATGACATTCGAAAAGTGATTGATTGCGTGATTGACGACAATAGTTTCCGTGAGGTACATGAAGATTACGCGAAGAATATAGTTGTTGGATTCGCAAGAATTGAGGGAAGAACCATAGGCGTTGTTGCAAATCAACCAATGGCGCTTGCGGGAGTTTTAGATATTGAAGCATCTCGAAAAGGTGGACGATTTGTTCGATTCTGTGATGCGTTCAACATTCCATTATTGGTATTCGAAGATGTACCAGGTTTCTTACCGGGTACTGATCAAGAATGGCGAGGAATTATAACAAACGGAGCAAAACTATTGTATGCGTTCTCCGAAGCAACGGTTCCTAGAATCACCGTGATCACCAGAAAAGCATACGGTGGAGCGTTTGACGTAATGAACTCTAAATCAATTGGAGCAGATTTAAATTTTGCTTGGCCAACAGCTGAAATTGCTGTAATGGGAGCAAAAGGGGCTGCGGAAATTATCTTTAAACGAGAAATTGCTGAAGCGGAGAACCCTGAGGCAAAATGGTTAGAAAAAGAAGCAGAATACGCTGAAATGTTTGCGAACCCTTACAGAGCTGCAGAACGTGGAATTGTGGATGATGTTATTTTACCAGAGGAAACACGTGAAAAGGTAATTGCCGGATTTAAAATGCTTGAGAATAAAGCTGAGACGCTACCCCAAAAGAAACACGGGAATATTCCTTTGTAGTTTATTGAATAGATCCATTAGTAATGGCTTTGATGCTATCTTCAAAGCTATTTATATTGAACCTGTAGATTTAAGCCATTTGAGCACGCCCACTTCGTAAGGAATCTCTCCTGAGAAACCACTCCAGGGTTGTGCTAAAATGAACTCCTTTACTCTCTTCAGCCTTTCGTCATTTGCGAAACTTGTTAATGATAATGGGTAGGCAATCTGAATTGTTTGCTTTGGAAAATTATTCCAACTTCCATTTTCCAAACTCATACTCATGATCTCTTCAAAGCGCTTCTTAGCCTCATCGTGTTCACCGTTTTGATCGAGGTAAAAAATGGTCCACGCAGTAAAAGACATTGATGGTAGAAAACCTGTTTCTTTCAACCATTGAACGGCTTTTTTCTTCAGGTCAGAACCTGCAAGTTTGTTTTCTTTCATGGCCACGTACCCAAAAAGATATGCTTCTGTTACCAAACTCTGCGTTTTATGATTACCCTCAGTAATCCAGAAATCAAAAAAGTATTGCTGCCGAGCCTGACCGACATTATATTTCATCATAACCAATTGTTCAAGGAACTCAAACACGTAATCCATGCCTTGCGCCTCTTCTTTATTGGCAACTTCTTCAACTTTACGGTCGATGTTTTGATGCTCATAGCCTAACTCGCTTGCACAAATAATCAATTGCAATTGTTCGTATTCCCCAAATTGATCCAGGGAATTGATGGATTCGGAAAACCACTCTAATAGAGATTTGATGTTAAGCTGAGCGTCGGTTGTGGCAGGGTTCATGATTTGAAGATAAGAAATGTTCTTTGAGATAAGAAGCAATCGAACCGAGACATTGGCAGCCCATCCTTTCGGCAGTGGATTTTGGTCATGTTTTGTTGATGAAAAGATAAGATAAAGATTCCACTATTCATCACCTTTCTGATCTGGCAAAGAACACAAGAGTGGAAAACAAGGTGAAATATTGCGAGAAACCATTAAGCATATCCTAAAACGACGGTCTAAATATATTATCTTCGCATTCTCTAAATTTTAGGCATGTACAGATCTCATACTTGTGGCGAATTACGCCCGGAACATATTGGAACAACGGTAACGTTAAGCGGTTGGGTGCAAAAGTCACGTGACCTTGGTGGAATGACCTTTATCGATTTGCGAGATCGTTATGGAATTACGCAGTTAGCATTTAACATGGACGAGAACGCTGAGGTATGTGAAGCTGCTCGCAAGTTAGGAAGGGAGTTCGTAATCCAGGCGACTGGAGAGGTTATTGAGAGATCAAGTAAGAACATGAATATTCCTACAGGCGAAATAGAGATTAAAGTAGCGAATATTAAGCTATTGAATGGTTCCAAACTACCTCCGTTTACCATTGAGGATAATACAGATGGAGGAGAAGAATTGCGGATGCAATATCGTTATTTGGATTTACGAAGAAAGCCGGTTCAGGAGAAGTTGAGATTAAGAAATAAAGTTTCGTTGGAAACCAGAAAGTACTTAGACTCACAAGATTTTTTGGATGTTGAGACGCCAGTATTGATTAAGTCAACACCGGAAGGAGCGCGTGACTTTGTTGTTCCAAGTCGTATGAACGAGGGACAGTTCTATGCGCTTCCGCAATCCCCTCAGACCTTCAAGCAACTGTTAATGGTTTCTGGTTTTGATCGCTATTATCAGATCGTGAAGTGTTTCAGAGATGAGGACTTGCGTGCTGACCGCCAACCAGAGTTTACACAGATAGACTGTGAAATGGCATTTGTTGAGCAAGAAGATGTATTAGAAACGTTTGAGGGAATGATTAAACACTTGTTCCGTGAAGTTCGCGGAGTAGAGTTAGAGGAAAAATTCCCGCGCATGGATTACGCTGAAGCCATGGAGCGCTATGGTTCTGATAAGCCAGATATACGCTTTGGGATGGAGTTCGTTAATCTCAATTCTGTTGCTCAGGGTAAAGGTTTCTCGATTTTTGACAATGCGGAAGTAGTCTTGGGAATCAATGCAGAGCAATGCGCTGTTTACACAAGAAAGCAATTGGATAAGTTGACGGATTGGGTGCGAAGACCGCAAATTGGAGCTAAAGGCTTGGTCTATGTAAAATGCAATGAAGACGGAAGTTTTAAGTCTTCGGTGGATAAGTTTTATTCACAAGAAGATTTGGCGGAATGGGCAAAGCTAGCGAATGCTAAACCGGGAGATTTACTATTAGTACTTAGTGGAGATTTGAATACTACACGAAAGCAAATGAACGAGTTGCGTCTTTATATGGGAGATGAACTTGGTTTGAGAAATCCGAACGTATTCAAGCCACTTTGGGTTGTTGATTTCCCATTGCTAGAGTGGGATGAAGAGACAGAGCGTTATCATGCAATGCATCATCCATTTACATCTCCAAAGCCAGAAGATGAGCACTTAATTGATACTGAACCCGGGAAGGTGCGGGCGAATGCATATGATCTTGCCATGAACGGTGTGGAGCTGGGTGGTGGTTCTATTCGTATTCATGATAGAGCGTTGCAGTCCAGAATGTTTGACCTACTCGGGTTTTCGAAAGAAGAAGCAGAGGCTCAGTTTGGCTTTTTGATGTCAGCTTTTGAATATGGAGCTCCGCCGCATGGTGGCCTGGCTTTTGGTTTAGATCGTTTGGTGGCAACAATGGGTGGTTCAGAGTCAATACGTGATTATATCGCCTTCCCTAAGAACAACAGTGGACGTGACGTTATGATCGATGCTCCTTCACCATTGGATGCTGATCAGCTGAATGAATTGGGGATTACTTTAAAGTAGATCAATGCAGGATTTTACTGAGTATGTTGGTTATTTAGCCTCCGCTTTTGTATTAATGTCTTTCGTAATGAAGCGAATGTTGCTATTGCGAATTGTCAATGTGATTGGTTGTAGTTTTTTTATTTGGTACGGTTTATTACTCACGTCCTGGCCAATTATTTTTACCAATGCTGCCATCGTTTTAGTGAACGGATACTACATTGTAAAAATTATGCGTTCAAAAGAAGCGGCCCCCTCAGAGTAACTCAATGTTAAATACCCTGCAGACTTCAAAGTAGTCGCGGTAATTGATGCTAGGAAATTGCTGATGAATTTTATTGGGAATGCAAATCACAGCAAAACGAATACTAGGAGGCGTATGCCGACCATAAGTTTCATGATTGGTCCAAATAATGCGCACAGTTTTCAGTCTGATTTGTGCATCGATGCTGGCAGTGAATTGCTGAGTTGCATACATTCGAAGTGGGAGCGTACAGTAACTTCCTGATCGTAGTTCAAAAAATAAATGAATACGCCCATTCTCCATGGTGTTCTTGGTAATAATAGGTACAGATACATCTTGAAAGGATGCGTAAGGAACGGTAATCCACTCGGTAATTTCACAAATCGCATGTTGAACGGTCTTCATGTATATGGCGTATTTTTGTTACCTTTTAGTGATAAATGGTAAATATTTCTACTTAATCGCAGCTAAATTTACGAATTTAGCACATAAATGTGAATTAATGTGAACAAAACTGTTTGCATATTTGGGATATTATGCAGCATAAAGGAGAAATAGTCGAGAAAGCGGTACGTGAAAGTGGGTATTCGATTACACGATTAGCGAAAAAATTGGGAAAAAGCCGACGCTGGGTATATCAGATTTTTGAGCGACCAAATGTCTCCATGGATTACATCATTGAGATTGGTCGAGCTATTCATTACGACTTCTCTTCTGATATAAAAGGCTTACGCGAGTATCGTCAGTCAGAAACCTTACAAAAATGGGTCGATCCCGAGGGAGAGTTTTTCACTGAGGCGGAGAAAGCAGAGTATTGGAAGAACAAATATCTGCTCTTATTGGAAAAATACAACGAGCTCTTAACCTCACAGGTATAACGGATTCGATCGGAAGCGAGAACAGGCATTCGTTGTTTATCAAAGTAAATTTTACAGAAATTGCACATTTTGGAGATTAAATGTAAACAGAACTGTTTGCACATTTGTCTATGGTGCAACATAAAGGAGAAATAGTCGAGAAAGCAGTGCGTGAAAGTGGGTATTCTATTACGCGCTTGGCCAAGAAATTAGGGAAAAGTCGACGCTGGGTATATCAGATTTTTGACAAACCAAATGTTCCGATTAACTACATTATCGAAATCGGCAAAGCCATTCACCACGATTTTTCTGCGGAGATTAAAGAATTGAATGAATACAAGCGTTCAGTGCGCCTGCAAACATGGGATGATCCGGAAGGTGAATTCTTCACAGAAAAGGATAAGGCAGAGTACTGGAAGAACAAATACCTGCTCCTTTTAGAAAAGTACAATGAACTACTTACGAAGTAGTTTCGTTATCAATTACTTTGAATATCGAAGCCTTCTCCGACAACCTTGAACGAGGTTCTTCTGTTTCGTTGATGATATTCTTCTCTTATTTCCTCGGTAGGTTGCGAATTAATATATGCCTCCGTTAACAAAATGCGCTCGCCATTCTCATCAAGGATGGGTTTCTTGGCATCATCTTTCAAAAAGTTAGGTTGATCCTCTCCATAACCCTTTGCAATGAGACGTGAGTCAGCGATACCTTTAGAAATAAGATACTTCACACAAGAAGCAGCTCTTCTCTTCGCAAGATTACGGTTATAAGAATCCGACCCTCTAGAATCTGTATGCGAGTTGATTTCGACCACCAGGTTGTTGTTTAATACCAGGAAGTCGTAAAGCTCATCCAAAATCTCTTTAGACCTTGGTCTTAGTCGGTCTGAGTCAAAGTCGTATTCAATTCCTTCAATTTCAATTTCATCTTTTGGTATTGGACGTAAGTAGAAGTCTTGAATGATTGTTTTCGACTCCACAATCGGTTTTGTATTGACAGATGCTGCATCAGCGAAATAAGATGGGCGTTGCGCCTTGATAAAGATTTCCTGATTTTGATCGAGTTCTTTTCGATAGAAACCTTTTTCGTCAGAATCAATTGTGAAATCTTCAAACTTGAAGTCGATATCTTTAAACTTTAACTGTGTATTAGGCAGAATTTCTTCTGTCTCAATATCATAGGTGTATCCTTCAAGGACAATAACAATCGGTTCATTCGTAACTTCATAGATGTCATAGCAATGACCAGCTTCACAATCTTCACGATCACT
Source organism: Flavobacteriales bacterium UBA6051 (assembly GCA_002427735.1). Taxonomy (GTDB): domain Bacteria; phylum Bacteroidota; class Bacteroidia; order Flavobacteriales_D; family Crocinitomicaceae; genus UBA4466. Next base: position 62,553 of record DIYP01000017.1, on the reverse strand, counting down.
GGAGAAGAAACCTTTATTCATCAGATTATCCCAGATCATATAAGCATCATCTTTACTGGAGTTAATCGGGATTCCTAAATTAACCACCTTTCCAAAGGCCTTGTTGCCGCGGTTAAATGAAGACTTAAAAATATCTAACCCGCCAATAGAGTTATGTCCATTTGAACTGAAAAATAGGGTGGCTGATGTTTCATGATAGAACGGTGTAACCTCATCTAACTCCGAGTTAATAGGTCTTCCCATATTCACCGCTTCGCCTGTTACATTTCCGGTTTCATCCAACGCAATTTTCCAGATATCCATCCCGCCTTCACCACCTGGGCGATTGCTTGAGAAATACAACCACTTTCCATCTTTTGTCACATGAGGATTAATGCTTTTGTAACCCGGAACATTTACTGAAGCCGGTAGCTTGAAAGATTCGTAGAACTTTAAATCCACCATTCTAGCCAAGTAAATGTTCTGATCCTTGCGACTCTGATCACTCCAGCGTGTATAATAAATAATACTATGCGTAGTGCTGAATGCTCCAGAAGCATCATGTTGAGCTGAGTTCAATGGTCGACCGAAATTCTTGGCGTCTGACCATCCACCGCTACCATTAGATTTCGTCCAGTATAGATCGCACAAATATGCAGAGTTTTGTTTTTCGGGATCAAAAATAACTCCTCCGTCACGAGCACTGGTGAATAATATTTCTTCTTCACTGCCGAAGTACATAGGGGCGAATGAAGCAGTTCCTTTATTGAAAACGTTCGTATCCGCCAATGAAACGTTCACTTTTACCTTGATGTTTTCTTTATCGAGAGCGTAATAACATCCAGTGATGGATAGCTGAGCACTTCGTAATAAAGAATCATTATAGGATTCAGATGCAATGTACTTTTCAAAAGAAGAGATAGCCGCTTCATGTTGATCTACATTCATTTGCGAAACACCAAAGTGATAAAGATCATCGGGGTAAGAAGCAAAGGATGAGGTTTTCTCGAAATGTTGAACCGCTTTTCCGTAATCGAATGTTTTTAAATAACAAGATGCAATCTGATGATCGATATAATCTTTTAATGGAACAGCACGCGTAGAATCAACTTCACGGTCTTTGTTTTTTAATTTTTGCGTAGTGCGGTCTATTTCATACGGTAGAATGAGCGTTTTCAAACCGGAGGTATCGCTTAACGCTTTTTGATAGTTCAAAAGAGCGTTGTGAAAATCTTCCTTTTCGTAAAACTTATCGGCATGATCGAGCCACACGGTACGTGATTGATTCCATGCTATTAATGGGAATAGCATCAGCGCCCAAAAAAGTAATTTCTTATTCATCTACGTCTGGTTATAGTCTTGGACAAATTTTTTCAGTATCTGGTTTTTTCTTGCGCTTGATATAGGTAACGGAAATCTCAAATCCACCGCGACCTGTCGAGGCCGTGGTAAGCGTTGAAATATTGACATCATAACCAATTCGGGCAACGATATCTTCCATTTTTGCACCCAGAGAAATAATAGCAGCATCTCTTGCTCGATATGTAATTCCTCCAATAAGGTACATATCTGCATCTTTCAAATAATAGCCTAAATCCAATGCATAGGTTTGTTCTTGAAAGCGTTCTTGCTGCATTACAAGTACTTTTGGTAAAATGTAGAGGGTTTCCGTAATGTTAATACGTGTCCCTACGTGTCCGTAGAAACGCATTGGAAGCCGATTGTCCATTCCAAAGAAAGATTCCTTAGGTTCAATAAGGTTAAATGCTGAAATACCAATAAATGGGTTAAATCGACTTTCCTGACCAGCGAAAAAATACATCAAACCAGCATTGGTAACTGGCACCCATGTTGTTTGACTATTAAACGTTTCATTTGAGCTTAATGACTGATCAAATGTTCCTCCATCAGCTGTTGTATATTGATTGTTGAAGGTCAATAGTTGGTATTCCAACGTTTTTTGGGTAACACCCGCTTGCACACCAAAAGCAAGATTATGGCGTTTTCGTTTATCCAGAGAAGTGGTATAACCTACGGATAAGCTTCCCTGAAGGGCATTGTAGTTTCCAACACCAGCTCGGAAGTTACTTACCTGAAGTCCAAAGCCCCACTTCTTGTGAGACATATCAAAGCTCAACAGCCCTGTTGTGTATGGTTTAAAATTGACCGCTTTCCATTGTGTCCGAAACTGACCATGTAAACGCCAGTCTCCTTTAAAAACACCTGTCATAGCAGGATTTAAGAAAAGTGGTGCAGCATCGTACATAGATAAATGGGCATCCTGCGCGCGGGCAGTAGAAACCCCAATTGACAACGTTAGTAAAAGTAGTATTTGCTTCATTGTCTTAACGTATTAAGGTGACGTCACCAGATTTTTTAATAACGACATCATTGGCAAGAACAACAGTAAAGGTCCAGGTATATACACCGAGTGGAGCATCTGCCCCCTTGTAGGTTCCGTCCCAACCAATTAATGCGTCATTAGATGTAAAGATGAGTTCTCCCCAATTGTTATAAATCTTAAAATCTACCTCATTGAAGGGTCCTCCACGTATCAGGAATACGTCATTTTCGTTATCACCGTTCGGAGAAAAACCAGTCGGTAATACTGGAGGCAATGCGATAGAAATGATCTTCGTTATTGAGTCTTCACAACCATTTGCATCCGTAACGACCAACAGGATTTCATAATCTCCCCCTTCGTTGTAATTGTGTGTTGGATTTTGAGCATTGTCAGCTTCATTATCGCCAAATTCCCAATACCAGTTCCCAATTTGATTGCCTGTAGATTCATCTGTAAAGAATACTTGTTCGTTTACCAATGCCGGATTAGGAGCAAAGCTGAAATCTGCCGTAGGTCCCGGGTAAATAGTCAGAACCATCGAAGTGTCGTCTGTACATCCAAGGTCGGAAGTAACGCTAAAAGTCACCAGCTGTGTTCCGGATGTGGTGTATGTATGCGTTGGATTCTGTTCTGTACTGGTTACACCTCCGCCAAAGTCATACAACCAGGATGTTACACTCCCGCTTGAAATGAAGGACAGATCGGTGAAATCAATAGGTGTGTTCTCACAAGCCACAGTAGGATCAAAGTTGGCTATCGGAACCGGGTTTACCGTTACATTATAGGATACTGTGTCGAAACAATCGTTATCACTCCCGACAATAAGTGTTGCCGTATAGCTCCCACTTCCTGGATAAGTGTGCAACGGGTTTTGAACAATTGATGTTCCTGAACCTCCGAAGTCCCAGTTCCAATTGGAGATGGCACCTGAAGAAACAGTAGATAAATCATTAAAACTCGTATTCTCACCTTCACACGCCGTATTAAAATCGAAATCTCCCACTGGAGAAGGCTTGAATGTAATGGTCAATTGATCGCTGGTTGGAGCACAACCGAATACGCTTGGAGAAGTGAGTATAAGATTTACACTTCCATTTCCGAGATCGGCAGTAGACGGGATATAATTAGTAACAACAAAATTGTTCCCAGGATTGAATGTTCCCGTTCCCATGGTAGACCAAGTTCCGACGGTACTTGCTCCGGTCACTGACCCATTAAGCTGAATAACTTCATTATTACAAAACTCTTGATTCGGCCCCGCCTCCACAGCTGGAGGAGGAATGAAGTGAATACGCATCGAGTCTTCAACAGAAGGGCAAATTCCTGGATTCGAGGCCAAGAAAACGTCTACATATCCTTGTGCAGTATCAACCGGAGTGATGTTATACTGTGTGTTCAATGATCCTGGTGAAACAATTGAACCAAATCCACTTGTTGTCCATGTAGGTGTGAAACCTAAAGAAATTGACCCGTTTAGATCGGCCAAAGCCAGGTTTGCGCAAATAGTATCGTTAGAGGTAATTTGAACATTTGGCTCTGCAAGGAAGGTGATCAAAATACTGTCCTCTTCCACTAAGCAATTACCGTTATTAGTTGACTCTAACGTTAGGTAGATGCTTCCGGCAGCCGTATCGGCTGAACTCACCAAATAATCCGTAACTATATTAATGTTACTTGGAGCAAATGCCCCATTGCCTGATGTTGACCAAGCGCCGGTGCCGGTAACACTTGTAATGGATCCATTTAAATTAAGCACATCTTCTGATGAACAAACAACCATATCGGCTCCAGCACTTACAACAGGTGCTTCTGTAAAGTAAATTACAACGGTGTCTTCATCAGAAGGACAAGCAAAGAAACTTCCCGCCGAAGTCAAGTACAGTACCACACTGTCATTTGCAATGTCCGTTGGAGATGGTGTATACGTAGTGTTCAGACTCCCAGGGTTTCCAAAGGCCCCACCAATACCCCCGGACCAACTTGCTCCTGAAGCAAAAGTGACATTTCCTGAAATTGGAACGGCACCAATGTTGTTTTTACAATAACTGTCATCGGTTCCAGCTTCTGTTACAGGCGATTGAATAAAAGTCACAACCATAGTATCTGTTACCGGATCACAATTACCAGTAGAAGATAAAACGAAAGTCAACGTTCCTTGAGCGTAATCGCTTGGACTTGGTAAGTAAGATGTAGAAAGGTTAGTGGGTGCATTGAGTGAACCTGTTCCATTTAGAACGCTCCAAATACCTGTTGTAGTCCCACCTGAAACCGTTCCTGTTAAAGCTACAGATGGGTCACCATTACAAAGCGTAGTGTCGTTACCCGCTCGTGTAATTACCCTTCTATTGAAGGAGGACATGTAATGATAAAGACAACCCGTTGTTTCACCTCCGTTGATTACCCCCATTGAGAAGAAACCGGCGGAATTGGTAATCGTGCTTTGAGAACCAGCTGCAATTTGGCCTGTCGGAAAATCGATTTGAGCCCCAACCCAGGCGCCACCAGTACCAGGTACTGGATCAAAATCGGAAGCAAGGATGGGTACGTTTCCATTTACTTGATTCGTTAATGTGAAATTGGCTTCGTCTCCCGCCTCACACAATAAATTCAACAGGAATTGCTGACCATTATTTCGTGAAAAAGAAACTTCGTTAGATCCAGCACAGTTAAGCGGAGGTAGAATAGCCATTCCCACTTCACAACCGTATCCTGACATATGAACAAGATAAACGGGCTTGTCTGATAAGACATGTGTAAGTGTGTCGGTAATGGAGTACTGCCAGGTTTCCCCCTGATTCAACATTTGTGTTGAAGCACCTCCATCATCTGTAACTGTAATTGTAGTATAGTTTTCCGCGGGAATAATGAATATCGACTCATCTGAGCCAGCGAATAAAAACCCTTTGTTCACGATGTATTCGTTGCCAATCACATCTGTAGGCACGATTTGATCTCCCATTAAGTCGAAACAACCTCCACCTCCAGTAATAACGGAGTCATCGTTAACTGTAATGGACACGGGTTTATTCGAGGTGACAACCGAGCCACTTAAGCTGCTTCCAGGGTTGCTGGTGGTCATAACCACATTTTCGCAGGTGTAGGAACTTCCGGCAAAAGGCAGAAACACAGAATAAGTAATATCGGCGGGATGCCCAATTACGTCACAATTGGGTCGAATATAAATGGTGGTATTGTCTTCTGTTGCGACGACCGAGAAATATTGTTTCGGTTGGGTTATGGAACCATCGCCATTTCGATCATTCGTAAGTACCCTATTATTCCATATGGTTTGAAAGGGAGTAACGAACTCCGTTCCCATACCATTTTGTCCCTTCAACGAATAGGTCTCGGGGTTGTTTGGAGTTCCGGCAGTGATTGTCACAAGGTCAGAGATGAAATCATAAACAACCGTAATTAGTTCATCGGAAGTAATCTTAACTCCAGAAGTAAGGACGACATCCGCAGGAGTAGATTCAAGACTGTTCACAAGATAATCCAACGGTACATCCGCCAATGAATTTGCAGGAACAACAAACGTCGTATCGAACGTTGCTGCTGGTTGCTGAATTCGCACGGTTGCTGGATTGTTAAAAGTTGAAATCCTGAAGGCCAACTGTACATTATTGTCGTGATCAGGTGTCACCCAAGGTGGTGCGAACCAAAATACAGTATCAACTTGTGCCTGTACTGAGTTTGTATTCAATTGAATGAACACAAACAGCAGTAATATGTATTTAAAACATCTCATAACACGTGATTAATTGTTTTTTTCTTCTTTTTCGCGTTCATCAATTTTCTTCTGCATTTCTTCCAAAATGCTATTATTCAACTCCTCGTCCTCTTCATCAAGCGTCGGCTTGTTCTTCGTGACGATGAAGGATAACATGATTTCATGAGAGCCAGACTGAAAATTTCGAAGTCCGGAAATTGTATAGTCGTACCCGTAGGATACCCCAAATCGTTCTTTAATAGTTATTCCTGCAGAAACACCGATGGCGTCATCAGAACGATAAAGCAATCCAAGCCAATACTTATTGTCATAAGTTCCTTTTAGCATAGCAGAGTACTGCAAAGGAACAGGCTTGGCATATTTAATCAGAGCACTTGGCTGCAAAACGAATTTTTTCTTCTTGAACTCAATATTGTAGCCGACGATTCCATTAAAGTGGAAATCTAAGTTTTCGTTGTAACTGGTAAACTGAATTGATTTTCCAAGAATGTGATGTGCCGAAGCCATCAGGAAGAATTTATCTGAATACAAATTAAATCCAGCCCCCATGTCAAAAGCGTTAGCAGAATATATATTCCCCGTTAACACTTCATCCCCTTCGTCGGCTAGTTGTGCATCATAAAGTCGAACGCGGTATTGCATAAAGCCGGGCTTTATTCCAAGACCAAGCTTCATCTTTTCTCCTAATTTGAAATGGTGCGCGTAGTTCAGGTAAATAGTTGTATTGTTTGTGATTCCCAATGATTCTGAGATTAGTGAAACACCATAACCGTGCTTCTTTTTGTTTTTTACCGATCCAAAAAAGTTACCCATGATCAATGATGGGGCATCTTTGAACCCAACCCATTGATTACGATAGCTGACATTGGCAATATGCACGTCTTTTGTTCCGGCAATTGCCGGACTGTAATAATACTCGTTCAATAAAAAGTTAGAGTAAACAGCTCTTTGCTGACCGTATGCACTCGTCGTAATTAAAGCAATAGTGATAAGAAAAATTCGTCCCATTAGTTCTTACTTTTTAGTACGAGAATAGTGCCTTTGAAAGGCTCGTCCGTATTATCGTTAATATCCAAATCAATGATATAGAAATATGTTCCGTCAGGAACGTTTTGCCCTGCATATGTGCCATCCCAAGGTTCAGCGTAGCCTGTTGATTCAAACAACCGCTGTCCCCATTCATTATATATTTCTACATAAGCATTAGGATAAAGCAGTTCGAGGAATTCAAGTTTCCAGACGTCATTTTTGCCATCTCCATTTGGAGAAATAGCATTCGGAATCAGTGTGCTTATTTCTTGCGTGACAGTATTAATGGTAATTAACTGTACAGTACTATCAACACAGCCTAAGGCGCCATATGCGTAGAGTGTAACAAAATAATCACCATTGGAAAAATAAGTATTGGTCGGATCTTCGAGTGTTGAAGTGTTATTATTCCCAAAATCCCAGAAGTAAGCTGAGGCATCTGTAGAAGTATTGATAAAGTTAAAGACGGCCCCAATATTCAGTCCATTATTCGTGTTAAACGAGAAATCGGCAACAGGGTAAGGAGGAATATTGATTATTTGCGTTGCAGTATCGCTACAACCATTTACGGTTTCCACGATATGGAGAACTGTGTAATCTCCGTCAGCCGTGAATAATTGAGTTGCATTCGCGGAAGCGGCACTTCCTTGCCCCCCGAAATCGTAAAACCAGTAGTCGATGACATCATTAACAGTGGTAGACTCATCTGTAAAATCAACAATGATTTGGTTGTTAGGACAATCAGAAGTATAACTAAAGTCTGCTACTGGAATTTCAAAAGCACGAACTTGTTGCAAACTTGTGTCCGAGCATCCAACATCCGACGTCACAATAAGTTGTACGTCATAGGTTCCAGGGCTGGAATATTGGTGTGTTTCATTTTGATTGATTGAACTTGTGGCATCGCCAAAATCCCATTCCCATGAATTCAACGAGCCAAACCCTGGAAGCGAAAAGTCCGTAAAGACAGATGCGTCATACAAACACTCTTCAGTAAAGTTGAAATTCGCAAATGGCGGTGCTACAAACGTGATCTGTAATACGTCGTTTTCCGCTTGACACCCATTATTATTAGTTGATGTCAGCGTTAAGAAAAGACTGGAACTAGAAATCTCACCTGCAGTGGGAGTATAGGTAGCATTCAAATCGGTATCACTCGTAGAGTAAGTACCGTTTCCTCCAGTCCAAATTCCGGTTGAAGTTGCACCAGTAATTGCCCCATTCAAATCAATAGAGGCATCGTTGGTACAAACCAATAAATTAGTTCCGGCATCAACGACTGGTGGAGGTGTGAAAATAACGATTAGACTATCGAAAACGGGAACGCAATTCGCGTTTGACGTCGATTCAAGATAGATCCAAATACTTCCAGCGGAAATATCTGAAACGCTTGGTTGATAAGTAGCCGAGAGGTTGAGGTTGTCAGGAGAAAAAACACCGCTTCCGCTGGAAGTCCACTTTCCAGAGCTGGTAACTCCTGAGACCGTTCCATTTAAACTAACGGTAGAATTATTTTCACAGACAAAAATCGTATCTGCGCCTGCATCAACCGTAGCTGCTACGGTGAATGTGACTTCCATTGTATCGGTCTCGGCGACGCACGACCCAAAATTGGTTGATGTAAGCACCAGTTCTACGGTGCCATTCGCAATATCCGCTGTGGAGGGTATGTAGTCGGCGTCCAGTGTTGTATTGTCAGGACTGAAAGTTCCCGTTCCAAGTGTGCTCCATATTCCAGTGGTAGCTCCACCTGATACAGCCCCCGCCAAAGTAACGATAGAATTATTTTCACAAACGGATTGGTCGGCAGAAGCACTTACAATAGGAGCTGGTTCTACCTCCAGAACGAGTGTATCTCGCAGCACAGGGCAAGGTCCTGTGGAAGTGAGAATGAGTTCAACGGGACTTATAAGTGTGTCCAATGGACTTGGGATGTATGTATTTATCAATTGATCGTTAGCGGATGCAAAACTTCCAAATCCAGTATTGCTCCATATACCAGTGACGCTTCCCCCTCCAATTTGACCATTCAATGAGATGGAAGTATTTGCACAAATAGTATCGTCTATTCCTGCTGTTACGAACGGATAAGAATTGAACTCCGAGAAATAAGCATAACTGCTTCCATCTCCGCCCTCTCCCTGAATAACACCTAAACCAAAAATATCTCCCGTATTGTTGACAATATTGTAGGAGTTCAGAGGAATTTCCGTTGTGTTGTAATAAATTTTAGCGACCACATATTCTCCCGATGTTCCTGGAACGGGATTAAAAGCAGCAGCAGGAATTAATGTTGGAGAACCGTTAAGTGTGAATTGATTTTCAAAACCTGCTCGTGTATGAATGATCAGACCGAGTGAATCGCTAGTTGTACGTGTGAATGCTGTTTCATACGTTCCTGCACAATAAACAGGAGGAACTTGTGCTCCGCTTAAATCACACCCATAACCCGATGCATGCCACACGTAAACAGGTTTGGAGGCATTAATATAGTTGATCGCATCTGATAATGCAATTTCATACGTTTCACCCCAGTTGATGAGCGTTGATGTTGTCGAGCTGTTATCGATAGTAAGACTCGTACCATTTTGCGTAGCTAGAATGTAAACTCTGTCGTTTACAGATGTGCCGGCATGCACAATGAAGTTTGTTCCCGCATATTGTTCAGAAGTTATCTGATCTCCCATCGTGCTAAGACACCCAGATTCACTCAATGCCCCGCTGAAAAGTGTCAAGGCAATTGGGTTGTTGGAAGAAACAATGGATCCCGCAAGCGACGTGGCAGCTGAGGTATTAAGATCGCGTGCGCTGTACGTTTCACCCTCATTGAGTGTTACAGAAAAAGTCACGTCTTGAGGGTTTGCGCCAACCGCTGTTCGTGGAGTAATCAGAATAGTTGTATTGTCTTCTGTGGCTACAATATCGATGGATGAAAAAGAGGCAGGTGTAGTAACGCCATTATCCCAAAAATCTTGAAATGGTGTATAAAAGTTATCGCCGAGTGCCTTGATCCCTTTGAGACTAAAAAACTCTTTGTTCGTAGCACTTTTGAGTTCATAGAATACGCTGATATTATTTGTCGCCTCGATTTTTATACCGTTGGGAGAAGCAACATTGGCAGCTGGACTCTCAACACTTGAAAGAAAGGGTGTAAGGTCAATACTGTCCAAGGAGTTTGCCGGAACGGTAAGTGTTTGCGTTGGCAGACTGCTACCAGTCGCCGGGGCAGAAACAGTGATGTCAGCACTTTGAGCGTAAGTCATGAAACGCAAATATATGGGGCTATCGCCCGCAGAAGCAGCTACCTCTGGAGGTGCGAACCAAAAGAGCGTATCAATCTGCGCTGAAACCGACTGTTGGATCAATAGAAAAAGAAGTACTACAATACTTTTCCAGTATGTCCTCATATGCAGTGGATAATAGTGTTTAAGTTAGTTACCTTGTTTTTAGGTATTTCGTCCGCAAAGATACAGCATTATTGGAAATATTGAAAATCATTTACGCCTAATTGCTTTTGTGTGTGAAGTTTAAGTCGTGTTATTGGGACTAAAAGTTCGACTTTCATCGTTACAGTTTGAGCTTCAGATCATCGGCGAGCATTTCTTACGCCAACCGGATATTTATTCCCTACATTTGATGGAATTCACCACTTAATTGAAGAACGCATGATAAAACGAACTCAACTCATTTTTGCCGGAATCCTTTTGTTTACTGCTTGTGCGGCGCTCAAAGGATCGGAAAATTACACATTTAAGTTTGAAGAAAAACTAGGTGACGTTTACGCTCTTGCAATTACAGACGGCTACCAATATATGTTCACGTCATCAAAAGGGTTTGCTCTTAATGGTAAAGATGTAGGAATGTTTGAAGGAGGCTTTCAAGGCTTGTTTCTTTACAGTGATTTTAAAGAGGCTCTTATAGAATACTATGGAATCAAAGAGGATCCATCGGTAGAAGCATCATACTATAATTTAAGCATTTATCGCCAGTGGGTTGACATGGATTTATTTGTAACCACTGAACAATCTTATCAAGGGTTTAAACGTGTGAGCCCAGAACAACAATTTCATCATTATAATCCTGAACTAGTTGTTTGGGCGGCCAACAATATGATCCCAGCTCCTGAAGATATGATTGGTGACCGAACAGCACAGGAAGTTTATGACAATGTCATGCAGCGATTTTTTAGACTCATGACGGAAATGTACTGGTACCTTGAACAAAATGACCCGGACAAGCAAATTGAGGAGTATATGGTGGAGGTTAACAAGCCGAAAAAAGAAAGGTGGGGATATGGTGCAATGAACTATTTGACAGAACGCTACGATCCTTTGTTTACGCAGTATGGAACTAGTGATGGTACGCGGTTTACAGCAGGCATGGCAATTGGTTTTTGGATGAGACGATCAATGGATGGAACAATGGACGAATTTTGGGAAGCATTGAAAAAAACAATGAAAACCTACGATTCGGAGTGGTTTAAGGGGTAAACAAGTCGCGAGAACAAGTATATTTGCTTCTAAAATACGAGTTCAATGAACGCACACGCCGAGCAATTAACGATTTACAACAGTCTTAAAGGAGAAAAAGAAAAATTTGTTCCTGTAAACGAAGGTTTTGTAGGACTTTATGTATGTGGCCCTACTGTATACAGCAATGTGCACCTTGGGAATTGTCGCAGCTTTATTTCTTTTGATATGGTTTATCGTTACTTGACGCATCTAGGTTATAAAGTACGTTACGTAAGGAATATAACAGATGTTGGACACTTGGTAGGCGATGCCGATGAAGGGGAAGATAAAATTGCCCGAAAAGCAAGACTGGAGCAATTAGAACCTATGGAAATTGTACAGCAGTACACACTTGATTTTCACTCGGTGATGGATCAGTTCAATAGCATTCCGCCAAGCATCGAGCCAACGGCAACAGGTCATATCATTGAACAAATTGAAATGATCAAAGCCATTCTTGACAATGGTTTTGCTTACGAATCAAATGGATCTGTGTATTTTGATGTGGAGAAGTATAATGAAGCTCATCCATATGGTGAACTTTCAGGAAGAAAGATTGAAGACTTGATTTCCAATACTCGCGAGTTGGATGGACAAGACGAAAAACGTGCTCCATTGGACTTTGCACTTTGGAAAAATGCATCAAAAGAGCATATTATGAAATGGCCATCCCCTTGGGGAATTGGATTTCCGGGTTGGCACCTTGAATGTTCTGCGATGAGTACCAAATACCTCGGTGAACAATTCGATATCCACGGTGGTGGAATGGACTTAAAGTTCCCTCATCATGAGTGTGAAATTGCGCAAGGAACAGCATCAAATGGAGTCTCTCCGGTAAGATATTGGATGCATGGTAACATGCTGACATTGAACGGGAAAAAGATGGCGAAGTCTACAGGTAATTCCATATTGCCGGGCGAGTTGTTTTCGGGTGATAATGACATTATGGAAAAGGCTTTTGACCCAATGGTTGTGCGCTTTTTCATGATGCAGGCTCATTACAGAAGCACTCTGGATTTTACTTCTGAGGCACTCGTTGCAGCTGAAAAAGGTTATGAACGTTTGATGGAGGCGATGAAAGCCTTGAACAACTTGAAATCCAGTGGCGAGTCATCTCAAAATGTGAAGGAAATAATTGATGGGTTTTATGCTTCTATGAACGATGATTTTAATGCGCCAATTCTGGTAGCAAATCTTTTTGAAGCGGTGAAGTACATTAATTCTGTTAATGATGGCAAGCTGCACATAACAGCCAATGATCTTGAGCTTTTAAAGTCAGAAATGGCGGCTTTTGTATACGATGTACTTGGGCTGAAATCTTCGGATGCAGGGAATAATGATAAACTGAGTCCTGTGATGGATCTCGTATTGGATTTAAGACAAGAAGCCCGAACAAATAAAGATTGGGGAACTTCTGACAAAATTCGTGATGGATTAGCAGCAGCGGGAATTGTTGTAAAGGACGGAAAGGAAGGCAGTAGTTGGAGCTAAAGCTATTTCCATTTAATGCTACATCCGATGCTAGGTTTTTGAACTTTGTCGTTTGTGGTGCCCATAAGTAAACAATCCATTGCATTGCGCAGATCTTCACCTGTGATTGGAATATCATTCCCGGGCCTTGAACTGTCCAGTTGCCCGTGATAAACAGACTTTAAATGTTCGTCGAATATGTAAAAGTCCGGCGTGCATGCGGCATCGTAGGCTTTTGCAACCTCTTGTGTTTCATCATACAAATAGGGAAAGGGGTACTGATGTTTCTGTGCGTGTTCCTTCATGTGTTCGGGGCCATCTTGAGGATGCGTTTCAATGTTGTTGCTACTAATAGCAATGAAGGCAATTCCTTTTTCCAAGTATTGGTTAGCAATACTTACCAATGCCTCATTGACATGAATTACAAACGGACAGTGATTACATATAAACATGATTACTGTTCCGTTTTCACCTTTTAACTCGTCCAAGCTGTTTTGCTCAGAAGAGATTACATTCAGTAAGGAAAAATCTGGTGCCTTTGTACCAATGCCAAATGGGTTTGATTCTACGAGAGCCATGTGTTAAAAAATTCGTTCGCTTAAAGATAACAATCCAATTGCTTCCAGTGAATCAATTTATTATCTTCGAACGCCTGCCTCGGCAGTTTGAATCTACCTTAAAACACAAGAATATTATGGTTTCACCGGAAATGGACAAAAAGCTCTTTTTAATTGACGCCTACGCGTTGATTTTTCGTGCTTACTTTGCATTCGCTAAAAATCCACGAATCAATTCCAAAGGACTTAACACCTCCGCGGCTTTTGGTTTTACCAATTCGTTGATTGATGTAATCAAAAACGAAAAGCCTACCCATTTAGCAGTGGTTTTTGACCCTCCGGGTGGTTCAACAGAACGCAAGGCAGATTTTCCAGAATATAAGGCGAATCGCGATGAAACGCCAGAAGGTATTCTGACAATGATTGAACCAATCAAGAATATCATTCGGGCATTCAACGTTCCTATTTTGGAAGTAGAAGGGTTTGAGGCAGATGATGTTATTGGTGCTCTTTCCAAAAAGGCAGAGGCGAAGGGTTATACGACATTTATGATGACGCCCGATAAGGATTTTGGTCAATTGGTCACAGATAAAGTTTTTATGTTTCGACCAGGAAGAGGAGGAAATCCAGCAGAAATTTGGGGACCAAAAGAGGTATGTACAAAGTTCGATATTGAGAATGTGCTTCAGGTTATTGATGTGCTTGGTCTACAAGGAGATGCTGCGGATAATATCCCGGGAATTCCTGGAATTGGTCCAAAGACAGCCTCAAAACTCTTAAAAGAATATGGCTCAGTTGAGGGAATTATTGAGAATAGTGATCAGTTAAAGGGTAAGCAAAAAGAGAACGTAGAAACATACGCTGAACAAGGCATTTTGTCAAAAAAATTGGCAACAATCATAACGGATATAGATGTAGAGTTCAATGATGAAGACTTAATTATGTCTGAGTTGAATCCAGAAAAAATCCGAGAAGTATTTACCGAATTGGAATTCAGGAATCTAGCGAGAAGAGTTTTAGGTGAGGAAATTGTGGTTTCGACCAGCAAAAGCGCAGGGAATACAGGACAAATGGATCTGTTCGGTTCACAAAGTCTCGTGGAAGAACAAGCACCGGTTGAAACCTCCGAACATAAAACACTCGCTACTGAAAAACCGAGCTATCATTTGGTGACAAAACCAGAGGACAGAAAGGAGTTGCTCGACCTCCTAATGCAACAGAAATCAGTGTGTTTCGATACGGAAACTGACAGTATTGAGCCGTTGCATGCAAATATTGTAGGGATGTCATTTTCGTTTAAAACACGTGAAGCGTTTTATGTTGCAGCTCCACATGATTTTGAGGAAGCGAAGAAAATCGTGGAAGAATTTCGACCGTTCTTTGAGTCTCCAACCATTGAGAAGGTAGCGCACAATATCAAGTATGACATTAAAGTTATTAATCGTTATGGAGTTGAAGTTATCGCGCCAATGTTCGATACAATGGTGGCGCATTACCTCATTAATGCTGACTCCAAGCAGAGCATGGATTATTTGGCAGAATTATATCTGAATTATAAGCCTGTATCCATTGAAACGCTCATCGGAAAGAAAGGGAAGAATCAGAAGAGCATGGCTGACCTAGCACCAGAAGAAATTACTGATTATGCCTGTGAGGATGCTGATATCACCATGCAACTTAAGAATATTTTCGAACCCGAAATCCAAAAAGAACACTTGAAGAGTTTGTTCTATGATATGGAAATGCCGCTTGTAAGTGTGTTGAAATCGATGGAGCAAGAAGGCATTGCGATAGACTCTGAGGGGTTATTGAGTTATTCAAAAGAACTCGAGGTTGCCCTAATCGAACTGGACGAAGGAATTAAAAAAGAAGCGGGTGTCGATTTCAATATCGATTCTCCACGTCAATTGGGTGAGGTGCTTTTTGATCATATGCAGATCAGTGCAAAGGCCAAAAAGACAAAAACCGGGCAATACGCGACAGGAGAGGATGTATTACAAAAACTCAAACACGCTCACCCAATAATTCAGATGATTCTGGACTATCGTCAATTGCGAAAACTCAAGAATACTTATGTAGACCCACTTCCTACAATGATGGACCCTGTGGACCAACGTATTCACACGAATTATATGCAAACTGTTGCGGCAACAGGTCGTTTGAGTTCTAATAATCCAAACTTGCAGAATATTCCTATTCGTTCAGATAAAGGAAGAGAAATTCGAAAATCATTTATTTCGAGAGGGCCAGGCTTTAAATTGATGGCGGCAGATTACTCTCAAATAGAATTGCGCATTATCGCAGCGCTTAGCGAAGATCAAAATATGATTGAAGCCTTTCGCAGTGGGCAAGATATTCACGCTGCAACTGCTGCCAAAGTTTTTAATGTTGAAATGGCGGACGTTTCCAGAGATCAACGAAGCTCTGCGAAGGCTGTTAACTTTGGGATTATTTACGGGCAATCGGCATTTGGACTTGCTCAAAACCTGAATATTTCACGAAAAGAAGCAAAGGAAATTATTGACAGTTATTTTGAACAATACCCTACTATCAAGGCGTATATGGATAATGCAGTAGCAAAGGCGAGAGAAAATGGTTATGTAGAAACAATTATGAAGCGCCGTCGTTACTTGAAAGATATTAACTCAGCAAATGCAGTGGTGCGCGGTTTTGCAGAAAGAAATGCAGTCAATGCGCCGATTCAAGGTTCAGCCGCAGATGTCATTAAGTTGGCAATGATTGGGGTGCACGGAGCAATGGAAGAAGCAAACATGAAGTCAAAAATGTTACTTCAGGTACATGACGAATTAGTGTTTGATGTGCACGAAAGTGAGGAAGAAACACTTCAAAAGTTGGTAAAACATGAGATGGAAACAGCCATCGAAATGGTTGTTCCAATGGAGGTTGAAATGGAAATAGCTGATAATTGGCTGGATGCACATTAGTGAGCTTCGATGAAAAGGAAGTTGAGAAATATACTCGTCGTAGTGCTTCTCACATTACCTTGTGCGGAAATAGCTGTCCGAATCCTCGGCTGGAAACCTTACAAGAACTCCGATTATGCGGTGGAGGTAACGCCTAAGTATTGGCTAAGTGGAGATTCTCTTCTGGGCTTTTTGCCAAATACAGGTAGTTACGATATTACACTCAATGATGCCATTCATTTCTCAGTAACTCATGATGCATCAAATAGACGAACTATTGTTGCACCAAAAGGGGAAGACACAGTGATCGTTTTTGGTTGTTCGTTCACTTATGGTTATGGCGTAAACGATGATGACATCTTTGTAAATCAACTGCAAAAACACTTTCCTGAGCAGCACTACATAAATTATGCAGTTCCCGGGTATGGAACAGCGCAGGCGCTTATTCAGTTGCAAACACTTATCGACAAAGGAAAGATTCCTGATAAAGCAATGCTTGTCTTTTCTGAAGTACATCCCGAAAGAAATGCACTGGCTAAAAGCTATCGACAAGCTTTAAAAATAGGTTTTTCGCACTCTAATGAAGCTGTTGAAGATATCATGAAGAATGCGCGAATCCCTTACAGAGTTCTAGGAAGCGAATCCATGAAGTTTTGTGAATGGGAAACGTTGTACTCGCATTGGCCAGGAAGAGAATCCTTCGCTTTAGTACATGCCTTACAAACGACTTTTCAGCGAGGAATGGAGGAGGAGGCAATGGTTGCTATTACGGCCGAAATGCTAGATGACTTTGTTGCTTTATGCATTGAAAACAAAATTGAGCCGATTGTCGTTAATCTAGACGATCGGAAGTTCAATGATCACTATCCAGATATTACAAAGGAAAAAACGACACTTATTCATGTTGGTTTCGACTTTCATGACCCGAAAATCACTCTGTATCCGCATGATACGCATCCCAATATTCAAGGACACACAGAAATATCCAAAAAGATTCAAATAGCCTTGGAGGGGGCTGAAGATGAATAAATCTGGAGTGCTAACCATTCTGGGAATTGTCCTCTTTATTTTCGCCGGCTTACTTGCGGGGCTGCATATTGATGTCGACTTTAACTTGTCTACATTCACTTCCGAAGACTCACCGGAGTTCATAAATTACCAGACCTATCGTGATAAGTTTCCTTCTGGCAAATCAGGATTGATTGTTGCTGTTCAAGCAGAGCAGGGGTTTCAGACTATAGAAAACGCCAGTAAGTTGGACGATTTGACCAATGAAATTGACGAATTGTCCGGGGTCAAGAGTGCTACTTCTATAACATCCATCAAACTTCCCAGAAAGAATGGTTTTGGAACAGCTCAGTACAGGTTGTTGCCAACCGAAAATGAGCCACTTTTTTCTAAACGCTTTGAAAAACTCAATCGATTTGCAGATGTAACACCAAAATTCTTGTCGAAGGATAAAAAATCTGCGTGCATCTATGTAGACCTAACAGATGATAACCATCAAAAGACGCTGTTAGAAATAGAAACATGCCTTGACTCGTACCATTTCGTAGAAACGTATGTAATAGGAGGTGTCGCATCCAAGGAACATGCAAAAACACAGCTCTCATTTGAACTGAAATACTTGCCTATCATTGCAGGCGCAATTTTACTGCTGCTGTTTTATCTGCTTTTCCGTGACTTTAAAAGCTTGCTGGCAGTCTTGGTAATGATTGGGTTTAATCTATCCGGTGTTCTTTTGGCTTTTTGGCTTTTTGACATTCGAGTTGGTGTTCTTACGCTGTCTGTTCCATTACTCATTTTAGTACTATCGTTTTGCGATATTGTACATTTTCTCTTTGTATTCAAAAAGAAGGGCTTAGAGCGCCAAATTGAGGAGCGATTGGCTGAAACTACAGGTGCTTTGAAGCGCGCTCTTTGGCTAACGTCGATCACAACCTTTGGGGCATTTGCCATCTTTACAGTGAGTGGAGTCAAAGAGATCATAGATTTTGGTGTTTTGACAGCAGTGGGTATTGCGATTGCTTTCCTTTCAGCGCGATATTTGTTGCCAAAATGTATTCAGATTTTGCGGGTTCCTCCGTTCAGGAAGTTGCCGGCATTCACCAGAACAACAGAAAAGTTGGTAAGGACAATGCGCTGCTATCGTGGTGTTTCAATTGCTGGTGTTTTCGCACTAATAGTCTTAAGTACAGTGGCTATTTTTACATTTTCCTTTGACAACAATACTTCCAGAAATTTAGGCTCATTGAACGATGGGATGAACTTTTTGAACGAACATTTTGAAGGCACTCGAACAATCGAGGTTATTATTGCAGATACCAATGTATTTACCGAAGAGAGCATTCATCTTGTAGATAAAATAGAGCAATATCTTACTGAGAGTTATGGTTGTTCATCGGTATTCAGCCTTAACACGGTTGTTAAACGATTGAACCGGTTCAATAACTTTGGAATTGCAAATCAGTTTCGAATTCCTGAGCGATTGGATGACGGATTTTTTGAGGAGTTAGAGAGACAACGAGAATCGTTGGGGTTGAATAACGCTGTTACACAGGACCACAAAGTGCTTAAAATTGTGGGAAAACTCAAAGATTTTGGAAGCGCTGATGCTCGTGATAGAAATGAAGCTCTTCAAGCATTTATAGCCCCCTTTCGTCATACTGACCGTCAAGTGTTCCTGAGCGGCTTTTCCTTCGTTCATGACCTATCGATGCTACGTGTCACAAAACTGATTCTTCTAAGTGTATTGCTCAGTGTCGCAGTGACATTATTGATTATTGGAGTCGCCTTTCGTTCTATCAAATATGCACTGGTCTTATTTGTACCAAATGCTCTTCCAATGGTCTCGGCCGTTGTGCTCATGTACTTTTTGGGAATTGATGTCAATCCGTTTTCAGCGATGGCACTATCTATTTTACTTGGTCTATCGATTGATGATACAATTTATCTGGCTAGTACGGCAAAATCCATGTTTTACAAGGAAGAAGGTATTGAAAATGCTTTGAGAGAAAACGTTTTTCCAGTGATGACCACCAGCCTGTTGCTTTCAGTTGGTTTCGCAGTAATGATGCTTTCAACTGTTACTGCAAATAAGAATATTGGTCTACTGGTATCGCTAATTTTATTAATTGCATTACTTTCGGACCTAATTGTTTTACCTGCTCTGTTAAAGTGGATGAGAAAGAGCAGTGAGTAGCGCATGGAAATAGCTATACTGATCATTTATATTATCATTTGTGTAGTATTGTTAATCTACAGTGCGGTAGAGTTTTCTCTTCTCTTGAATTATATTTTCCGACGTCAAAAGCACGCTAAAAGAGAATGGAAAGAGCTACCTGTGGTAACCATTCAACTCCCAATGTATAATGAATCTTTCGTCGTTGATCGCCTCCTCGATCAAGTCGTAAAAATGAACTATCCTATGGATAAATTAGAGATTCAGGTATTGGATGATTCTACAGATGATACAGTTGAAAAGGCACGATCAAAAGTGGAATTTTATCAATCGAAGGGAATAGACATTCAGTACATAAGACGCGCGGAAAGAGAGGGATTTAAAGCAGGAGCTTTGGATTATGGACTAAACACAGCAAAAGGAGAGTTCATTGCCATATTTGACGCCGATTTTCTGCCATCTGAAAATTTCTTGCTGGATGCAATGCCATACTTCAGTCATGAGAAAGTGGGTGTGGTCCAATCGAGGTGGACTTATGTAAACGAGAACTTTTCGCTATTAACGCGCCTTCAGACGGTGATGCTAAACACGCATTTTTCTGTTGAACACGCAGGACGAAATAGAAGTGGAGCTTACATTAACTTTAATGGAACAGCGGGCATCTGGCGCAGGAGTTGTATTGATGATGCTGGAGGCTGGATGGCTGATACCCTCACGGAAGATTTAGATTTGAGCTTTCGTGCCCAAACGCGCGGTTGGGAGTTTAAGTATGCGATGGAAATTGAATCACCATCTGAATTACCCATTACTTTTCCAGGTTATAAGACTCAACAATTTCGTTGGGCCAAAGGAGCGGCAGAGTGTGCAAAGAAAAATATACCGGGATTACTAAAGTCTAAAGGTTCAAGCACGTGGGCTAAACTAGTGGGCTGTTTTCATTTGTTGAATAGCTCCGTTTTTCTTATTGTTCTCGGCTTTATTCTGCTCTCCTTTCCTGTGACTTATAGTTTAAGTCAACTACCACCAGATGCCTGGGTGTTTAATGTGATTGGAGTATTCCTTCTTTCTAATGTGCTCTTGTTGTCAGTATTTATCGGGGGCAATATTGGTCATGCAGAGAATAAATTGATAGCAATCCTAACATTCCCTTTTGTATTCATAGGCTTCCTAATCATAAATATGGGTGTCTCGTTATACATGAGTTTGGGTGTTTTAGAGGGCTACCTCGGTAAGAAATCGGAGTTCGTCCGTACACCGAAGTTTAATGTCGTTGGAAAAAAGCGGGACGACCTCGGAAAATATACCCGCGTGAAAATTACACCGTTGCTGGTTATGGAAACGCTATTACTGGGTTATGGAATCTTTCAAATCATTTATGCTTATAGTCTCGGAGATGTTTTTGCTATGGTTTTTGCCAGTATGTTTGTCATTGGATTTGGATATAATGTAGGTTCTACCCTCTACTACTCGTCTAAGTCAGGGTAATGAGGAATCGTATTATACTTTTATTGGCCACTATCTGCTTTGGCGGACTTTTATACTATTTGTCTTTTGAGACCTTGAGGGTCGAAAATATGCAGGTGCAACTGCTTTTCGGAGGGATGTTCGCTATTTACGCAACCTTGGCCTTTTTGTTTCGGTTTCGTGATTGGAAAACAGGTCTAACTGACCTTTTTCTTGCTGGATTTGTATTGCGTTTGATGCTGGTATTCTCAACACCGAATCTTTCCGACGATTTTTATCGATTTACCTGGGATGGTTATATGCTCACTCAGGGGTACAACCCTTTTGAGGTGACCCCTGAGAACTATGTGAAGAAACATCCAGAAGACAAGGTTGCTTTTGAGCTTTTCTCAGCGAATAGTAAGAATTTTAGGTCAGGGATGAATTCAAAAAGATATTATTCCATCTACCCAACTGTCAACCAGTTTGTTTTTGGCTTTTCATACTGGCTCACTAATTCACCAAATCAAGGGAACTTAATGATCATGAAGATCATTTTGCTTTTGTTTGAGTGCTTCACCTTTGTGGTACTAGTTCGTTTACTTCGCTTAATGCAAAAGGCGACTTTCCTGGCATTACTGTATTGGTTAAATCCTTTGGTAGTAGTTGAGTTTGTAGGGAATTTGCACTTTGATGGTGCTGCTTTAACACTACTGTTGTTTTCATTTTATTTATTGAAACGAGAGAAATTACTGGGCTCAGGAGCAGCATTGGCTGGGGCGGTAGCCACAAAGCTAAATCCTGTTTTTCTGGCTTGTGTTAATTGGCGTGACTTGAGGTTTTTCAGGCTCTTAAAATGGTGGAGTATTGCCGGCGTTCTATCTGTTTTATTACTAATGATTGTTCTTCACCCGTCCAGCATTGAAAATTTCTTTCAAAGCTTCAGGTTGTACTTCTTTGTTTTTCAATTTAACAGCAGTCTCATTTTTCTAAGTCGCACTTTTTTCGGGGGTGAGGGGATTCAATTGGCCATGGCTATTTTACCTTTTGTAACGATTGTAAGCATCCTATGCTTAAATCTACTCAATAGAAAGTGGGGAACTCCAGAAAAGCTCATGTTGGCATACACACTCTATTTTCTTCTGGGAACAACAGTACATCCATGGTATATCACATTACTCATACCATTTGCACTATTAACGAAGTGGACCTATCCTATTGTTTGGAGTTATGTCATCGTGTGGACATACGGCTTTTATCATGAGGGTGCTGTAATCCAAAACGGCTGGGTGATTTTCGCCGAATACTTGGTGATGCTATCTTTCCTTATTTGGGATTTACGAAGGACTTACCGCTTTCACTACCGTTCTTGAAGGCCAGGACTCCATGCCTTGGATTCAAGCAAATCTTCGAACAACTTTTCAAACGATCGAATGGAAGCGGGAAAGCCATATCTGCGACTAACTTCTTTCCGTTGTCCATCAGCAACAATCGAAGTAACTGTTTCTGGAAGGTCTGTGATATGAGGATTATCATATTTGTCCTCCATTTCGAAGTATTTAATCTCTTTGGCTTTTTCAATGAAAGCGAGCATCTCACGTTTGCTAAGTTGCATGGTATGATCACCAAGAAGTTCAACATTTCGCGTGCCTTTTAAAACCGTGTGTCCACTATTGTAGATGTAAATTTCATAAACGGGACATGTACCAAAACAATATCCTTTTTTGATATGCGCAAATAAAGAGTCACCAGTGGCAACGTCAGGAAAAACAATACTTTGATCCGTACCTTCTGAAGAAGATTGGCCATTGGCATTTTTCGTGCTGCCACAAGAAATGAGAATTAAACTAAAGGCTATGATGGGAAGAATTCGTTGTACCATTTTCTATAATTTGCACCTTAAAGGTAGAGTTATCTTCTCATATATTTACAAATTGTTTGCCATTTCGCGGTTACCCCTTGATTTCAGCAGAAGACACTTGTGTTATAGGGCATTCTGAGTATATTTAAATATGCGAAAAACAGCCCTCTTTCTATTCTTATTTGTTGCATTTGCTTGTCAGGATAACCCTCCACAACCGGATAATATCGAGCCTTTTCCTGTTAAAGTTGACCGTCTGGAATTGGATCTTGTTGAAGCGAATCGCTTAATTGAGTTACCCCTTGACTGTATTGATGTAGAGTTTCCTAACAAGTTGAATCAGGTAATTGGTGGTTATAATGATTTAGCCGCTCCTGAAGAATTGCATCCTGCATTTTACGGTTGTTTTGATTGGCACTCGGCAGTTCACGGACACTGGTCGCTTGCCCGATTGATGAATTTGTTTCCTGAACTGGATCGCTTCGAAGAGGCGAAGGACGGTTTGATGAATCATATCAATTCTGAAAGCATTGAGGGCGAACTGGCATACTTTGATGGCGAGTATAATGGAACGTATGAAAGAATGTATGGTTGGGCGTGGCTATTGAAATTGTCAACGGAATTAAAAGTCATGAAGGGAGAAGAGGCAAAAGAGCTCTCCATTTCAATTGAGCCACTTTCAAACTTAATCGTTGAAAAAGTGAAGGAGTTTTTACCAAAGTTAAAGTATCCGATACGGGTGGGAACTCACACGAATACTGCTTTTGCTATGACTATGATTTATGACTATGCTGTAGCGTTTCAAGATGATGAGTTACTTGCATTGATAGAAGATCGTGCACGCGATTATTTCATGAATGACAGAGATTGTCCAATGAGCTGGGAGCCCAGTGGTTATGATTTTCTGTCGCCATGCCTGGAAGAGGCGGATATCATGCGCCGCGTCCTGCCGAAAGAAGAATTCAAAACGTGGTTAGAGGCATTTTTGCCATCTCTTAGCCAGCCAGATTTTCATTTGGCGCCAGGTATTGTAACCGATCGCACAGATGGACATTTGGTGCACCTGGACGGATTAAATTTCAGCCGAGCTTGGTGTCTTTATGGAATTGCAGAGACATTACCGGCGTATGCTCACCTCGTTAAAATTGCCAATGAACATATTGAGCATTCATTACCTAATCTCGTAGGTGATAGTTACGAAGGTGGACATTGGTTAGCCAGCTTTGCCTTACTCGCATTGAGTAGCAAATAAGACAAGAAAAGACTATCGAATCATCAATTTCTTAGCAACGCTTGCATTCGCTGTTTCAATCACGACCATATAGGAGCCAGAAGCATATTCATTGGCTTGAATGAAGTATTTTGATTCACCTTCTGGAATCGTTCCTGAATGAATGGTATCAATCAGTTTACCCGTAATATCACGGAGTGTAATACGTCCTTCCGATGCATTAGCCGCATTGACAGGGATACACGTAATTGCAGAAGCAGGGTTAGGGAAGATGTCTGCCATCTCAACAGTAGAAAGTTCATCTAAGCCCAGTCCGTCTAGTACATCAAAATGCCAATATCCAGCAGGAGCGACAATTGGGCGCACTTGTGTTTTTCCACTTACTGAATTACCCTCAATGTAATAATAAACCGTCGTTCCAACAGCTTGAGCGGGAATGTTAGCTGTCCAGTTACTACCGCTACCCGCATATGCCATCGGTATAGCCGTATAAGGTCCACCCGGAGTTGTGCTGTAGTACAGTGTTGCACTGGCAATATTAGAAATGTGCTTGATTTCAGCGCTTATCCAATAAGGGTTGATATCATCATAGGTATCATTGAGCGGCTGATGAACAATTTGTAATGGGTTTTCAACACCAATGGTGTGTGTAATACAGTGAATAGCTCCACTCAGAGAAATCAAATTCTGACCAGTATTGTCCACGTCAATTCCAACAATATTGTATCCTGGCAGTGCTTCCTGCAGCGTACGCAAAGCCGTTGTATCGTATTGTTCTCGATACGTTGGCACTAAAACAGTACCATTGATAAAGATGTTGTTTGCATAAGTGCGATAGAAGCCATTGTTATCTGGATAGTTTCCTCCTAGAGATGGCGGAACAGTGATACGAACAAGCTCATAAGGTGTTCCAAAAGCAGAGTTATAATTTGACAGGACATATTGCATATTCGCCTCAATTTGAGGCCCATCAGCAACGCCAGTAGGGTATTCACTTACCAGTAGACGTTCCTCATCCAATAGTTTCATGTGCATGTCAATATGATGAATACCATCGTACGGTAAAATAGGCATCTTAATGTAACGCGAAATGCCCATGAAATCATTCACGATTGCATCAATTTCCCCTTCGTCTTTTACAGATACTTGATAAGGGTTGCCTGGTTCGTTTTCTTCCAAAATAAGCTCTGATGCGAAAGCTGTTCCTAGTCCATCACTCATCCAGTTTCCACCTGTGTTAACAAGGTCGGTAGGAGATTGAGTAGTAGTATATAATGGAAGTCCATGCCATGCAGCATGTTCTTCAGGCATCACATCGTCATTGGGTCGAGGTCGGTTATAAATCCAGTCAACAAGAAGCAGAGAGTCCACATCATCTTTGTATATGGTGTTAGCGCCATAATCACGAATCCAAATACTATTATAGGGTACTTCAATAAAATCAAGATTAACATCTGGAACACCGTTCCCCAGAAGTGTTGTTTTAACTGAATTAGAATCGTTGCATGCAATCAATACTCGACATTCTTCCTGTGCGGCATCAACAATTTGTGTCTGAATAGAGTTGAAGTCATTCGTCCAGGTAATTACAAGTGTTTGCACTTCTTCCCATTCCGCGGCACAGCGCAAGTTTCCAGTTGGTGGATTTTCAATTCCTTTTGGTCCAAATTGGTACGTGCCATAATAGTTATCCATCATGCGCTTTTCCGCATCTGTAAGATAACGGGGAAGTACTTCTTCATCATGGATTATTCGTTCATCTTGCGCAAAAGATACAGATGCAAGAGCTGTCACAAGGAGGAGAGTAAAGTGTTTCATACGTTTTAGTCTAGATTATAAATTTACCAAATAAATTTTTTAATCCCCAATAAAACGTGGGTTCACAGTTTGTTAGCTAAGGTTGCTACAAATCTCTGCGCCTTACAACAAAGTAGCCGATCAAAAAGAAAACGGTGGTCCATCCAAGCGCAACAAGCGATCGAACTGTCTGTGTGAGCGTAAATGGAGTTTCAAAGTTAGGGTCTTGCTCAGCAATGAATGCCATTTGCTCCTGAAAAAATGGGAAAGGCGTAAGCTGTTGAATAGAATTCAACGGCATGAACTGAGCTGAAACCTCACCAAGCATCAGAGGAAGAAACATACTGAATATGAAACAAACGATGTACAATATGATGGATAGGGCAGGGCGTTTAACGAGAACAGCAAACATAAATGCAAAAGCAAAGTAACCCAGTGTTTGCACAAAATAAACACCGATATATTTGGTGCCTGAGAACATTTCCGAAAACCCAGAAGTGCTGATACCAAAAACCAACCCTACCATGAATGTATAAAGGGTTGCAAATAATCCCAGTGCGGTAATCAGGTAAAACTTTGACAAGATCATTTGCCTTCGGTTCATTCCATCAATAATGTTCTGGCGTTGTGTGCGATAAGCGATCTCATTACAGGTGATAACGACAACAAGTACTCCCATCAGTAAATTCCACCAACTGGCGATCCAGGTGATAAAATTCCAGATCGTTGGGAAGCCGAACATTTCTTCTTCTGATGGAAAAAAGGGTAAAGGCAATTGACTAAATCCAAAGAACCATAATGGGACAAGCACAATGTAGAGGCAAATGAATACCCAAAAAGTGGTGTAATTCTTTACTTTAGAGAACTCTATATTTAATAACTGTATCATTCTTTTGTAATTTCAAGGAACTGATCTTCAAGACTTTTCTTTATTTCCCTCAATTCAGAGAGGACAATTCCTTTCTCAAAGAAGAATTGATTGATGTCTTTTGAGGACACCTTTTCATCTGCGTTCAGAATTATTTTGCCGTTTTCGTGATTGTGAATTTTAACCCCACCTATGGATGAAACCAGTGACTCCACTTTATCCATTTCCTCAGCAGCGATAATGATTTGTCGAGAATCACCAATGATATACTCAATAGCACTTTGCTTAATTACAATGCCATTTTTGAGGATCACGACATCCGTGCACACTTTTTCAAGTTCATCCAGCTGATGAGAGGCGATAAGGATCGTTTTTCCGTCTTCAGCGATTTGTTTAATTAAACTGCGTATTTCGGCGATACCTTGTGGGTCAAGACCATTTGTTGGCTCATCTAAAACGAGCACTTCAGGATCATTTAACAAGGCAGAAGCAATGGCGAGGCGTTGTTTCATCCCTAACGAAAACGTCTTAAATTTTGATTCACGACGCTCCCATAAGTTCACAAGCTTCAGTACTTTTTCTATGCGCTGATCAACTTCATTCAACCCTTTTATTTTAGCAACAATACGCAAGTTTTTGACAGCATTGAGATAGGGGTAAAAATTAGGGGTTTCTAATAAGGCTCCAATCCGCTTTCGATTAGCATCTGCTTGTCCATTCCCAAACCATGAGAAACTTCCTCCTGATGCATTTAGTACCCCCAAAAGAATACCTAAAGTTGTTGTTTTTCCGCTTCCATTGGGTCCAAGAATACCGAAGATCATACCTTGGTGCACAGTCAAACTTGCTTTGTCCAGCGCTTGTACGTGCTTGTACCGTTTGGATAGTGAATTGACTTCTAAAACGATTGAACTCACAGTTAAAGTGTTTAAGTTGTTATAAATATACGCTCTAGGAACGATGATATCATAATTCCTTCGTATTTGCGGTTGGTTTCTTATGATCAAAGGATGATTCTATATATACATCCACTTTTCTTAATGCACTAATTCTCAAAAAGTAAAACAGAATTCCGCAAATAATTGCAATTATTACAAGAATGTAACCAGCAGTTTGATCAGTCTTTGGGTTGTGACCATAATTCAAGACCCAGTATTCATCAGCTAGTTCATCCTGCATTTCAGTTCTAACAAGCCCAGGAAGAGCATTTTTTGAGAGCACACCGAATAACTCAACTTTACCACTTTTATCGCGGAGTTCATTGTAAACCTTCTCATTGAATTCCACAATACAGTAATGATCGACTAGTCGAGACTCAAGCGGGTTTTGATATGCGGGAACGTAGACTCTGGAGATTGTAGCACCTCCGTTTTTTTCTATCATACCCTCTGCATCTCTGTCAATGAGAACTGCTTCGAAACGAACATGATAGTTAGAGACTTCGCTATTTCTAATTTCGGACATGTCAATTTCCGATAGATTAGCATTCATGCTTGCAGTTACGAACAAGTAAGCTCCAGAAATAAAAGCCATCACAGCAACAATCCCAGTGACCAAAACATACTTGTATAAAGTCGGAAAGTGTTGTTCAAGCAATTTAAAACGCCCAATTGGTTTAGGTTCCAGAGGTTGATTATATCGGCGACGAAGTAATCGAAATATCGGGAAAACAGGAACGAGACAAATGAGGTAAGTTAAGATGGCGGACAGAAATACATGGTATTCATCGAACAGTGAAAGTTGTAGTTCAGCCAACCATCTATAAATCCCTCTATAATCAAAAACCCAATAAGACGCAATACCAATCAATGGCGCAGCAACGAGAAATCGAATCCAACCCGGAATGGCTCTGTTCTTTTCTCCTAGTTCTTCAATTTTCATTGTGTCAGTTAAGTTTAATTGTATGTAATTGCCCAGTTTCTTGAAAGTAGGACTCGTTGCAGTGTAACCAGTTCTTGAGCTGTAGGCAATTTTTCATGAATTCGATCAAAGTTGAGCGAAGTAGTGTGTTGATCGGGTTGAATCCCAAAAGGAAACAAGAATTCATTTTTAGGAGTGTAATGCTCAGACCATGAAATCCATTGTCGCAATAAATTGACTGATTCATTATCGCTTAATTTAAAATCACTTGATTGAACGGAACAGAAAAAGTGAATACTTTTGATAGCTCTTGTTAGAAGCACATTAAGTCTCTTTCTTCCATTTGCCGTATTCATTGGGCCAAAGCGCATGTGAAACTCACCATCTTCATTTTTTGCATATCCAAAACTAATGATGAGATGGTCGCATTCATCACCTTGAACATTCTCCAATGATTTAAAGAAACTTAAGTGTTCTCCTTGGAGTTGGGAGAAATGCTGTTTAGCTTTTGGTGATAAATGGTCTTGAATACAAGTCAATTGTTCTTCTGAAAAAGCCACTACTCCGATCGAATGTGATTTTCCTAAATAGCTTTCGATATGCGATGCTACCATTTTTGCTTCATGCTCATTTTTACTATCAGTGAAAATACCGTTCTTCAGATAGTGATGTATAATAGGAGTTTCACTTTTTGCAGCAGGAAATGCCGCTAACTTCCCTTCATAAAAATGCCGATTGGAGAAGGCAATCAGATCGGGATGTTGACTTCGGTAATGATGATTAAGCGCAACCCTTTTCCAATGATAGTTTGCCTGATGCAACAAATCTACAACATCAGTGCTACCCGTTTTAAAATAGTTGGATGGCCCCATTTGGTGTTCATCACCAGCTATTAAAACTCGCCGACTTCGTTGAATGGCTCCCAGGGCATTTTGTAATGGAATCTGACTAGCCTCATCGAAAATGGCAACATCGAACATATGTTCCTCCATTGGAAAACACTTGGCCAATTGAGTCGGGTTGCTCAACCATATTGGTTTAAGCAATTGAATCCATTTACGCGCTTCCGAATTAAACAACTCACGTAAAGTCGGGTGACTACGTGTTTTACCGAACTCTTTGACAAGGAGCGATTTACCTTTTCGCAGTTCTGCCTTCAACGCTTTTTGCTTCTCACTTAACTTTCGAGCAGGTGTGTTTAGTAATTCATGATACGCTTGGAAACGCAGATATAGATCATTTTGAATAGATCTTGCGAACATTTGGGCTTCAGCATCTTGTGATTCAATAATATTATTGACTTTGTCATATAATTGCTGCACTGAGAATTGAGCAAATGCTGGAAAGTGTTCTTTGAATTGGACCCAGTGACTGTTGAGAATTACCAACTCATAGGAAGCAAATGACTCGCAAATGGAGAGGAGTGATAATTGATCTTTGCTCAGTTTCGATATCGCTTTTCGCAATGATAGTATGTCTCCAAATCGTTTTTTGAGTAGCGTGAGGTAAGTTTCCAATGCAAGGTCCTCGTTAAACGAAAAGTGCGTTTTTAAGTCCTGATATAAATTATTTATGTCGCCATGTGAGTTGGTCAATAAACTTCTTTTTTCCGCTGGGATACGTTCCAATAAATGCCATTGATCTTGAGAAAAAAGAAGCAACGTTTGTTGAATTAGAGGGACATCATTCTCGACATCTTCTATTCCTAAGTCGCAAAATTTAATCTTTATTTGAGATAAAGCCTTTATTTTTTTGATTTCTTGAAGCCTAGCGTGAAGCGTTTCCAATGCATCTTCGAATGGTAAGAATGAAATTTGATTCCATCGTTTACGCGCTTTTCGTTTCCGCAATAAACCACCGGATTCTAAATTGCGAAGCATCGATTGTGCTTCCTCTTCTGAGGGGATTACCTTCCAATGAGAATGAGTTTGTTCTAAACTTTCTACATCTATTTTAGCTGCGAGGTACTTCTTGCGTAAACTAATAAATCGTTTTTGCGCGCGACTGTTGGGCCGAAAAACAGCAGCATATTTTTTATAAAGGTCATTTTCGAAAATTTGGCATTGCAAAGCTTCCTTCATAGCAAGGGTTAGGTCGCCCCAAGTGCGTAGTTCGAATAGTTTACCGAGTTGCTGCAGTTGTTCAATCCAATGGTCAATTTGTAGATCGAGCTGATCAAAATCTTCCCGATGAACAGTCGTGCTCTTCATTGAACCTAACAGTTCGTGCAGGTTATTCGCATAGATCTGCTCCAGTATTTTCTTTTGTAATTGAAAATCTGGAATGCTTGGAACACTTCCATTATAGGTTCCTTTTTCGATTTGCTTGCTGGAGCTGAGTGCTTTGAATTCATGAAAAGAAACTCCTCCGATCAACTTATCTTGAGTCAACAAATCCAATGTCATTTGTAAGTTATCAACGTACTGCTCCGAGAGCCGCATATTGTTAATGGGAATTGACTGGTAATTTTCTAAGTAATCCCATGTCGATTTAAGCTCTTGCAAAAAAGTGTGACTCAAGCTATCAGAGGTGGCAATAAAGCATAGTTTGTCCAGACCAAAAACACTCAGTTTTTTACAGATCACCTCTAACGCAGCTCTCTTTTCCGAAATGAAAATACTGGTGTGTCCTGATGCTAGAAGTTTAGAAACAACATTAGAAAGTACTTGAGATTTGCCTGTTCCAGGAGGTCCTTGAACGACTAGATCTCTTTGGGAAAATTCTGAGAATACTGCATTGTGATCTACATCAAATGGGAGAAGCACATCGGAAGGAAGATCAAGCGCCACCGGTTGTTGCTGGCCATACCCAAGTAGTTCTGCAATTTGTGGTGAGATCACTTCAGCGGATAATAAATCTTCCAATTCTTTGATTACCTGAAACCGATGATGATGAAAACTTCCAATAAGTCCAATTCCGGGAACTGAATAGTTGAATCCAGCCGCTTTGAGTTGATTCAGGATGTGTTCTTTGTCTAATATCTGTCCCTTTTCAAGCTGTTCCAGTTTAACTCCCAATTGATCAAGTTGAAAGGATATAAATGGGTTAATAAACAAATCATCATCCAAACGATCAAATCTGACCAGTTGCTGAACTTTGTTGAGTTGCTTATTCAGAGGAGTGAGGAAAATGGGGGCATTTACTTTTTTGTCACCTAGATTTAATTCGAGAAACTCTTCTGCGAGACATAAAGGATTTACTCCAGATTCTTTAATTGTTTTGTCCGCTTCTTGCAGTATTTTTTTAGGAAACTCAGCTAAAGAAAATTCCAATGAACCTTCGACCCTGAATAGCTTGGGATGCGCCAAATCTGTGTGCACCAATACATCATTGGTATTGAATTGGCTGCTCTCTTTTAAGAGCTTTGAAATACTATTTTTCAGGTCTTTTGACAAGGGTATAAATGTACAAAAGTTAGTCGTACATTTTTTGCGCTAAACCCAGTGACCTACCTTAGTCTTTATCCATTGGAATTCTCAGATATTTCTTGCGTCACATTTTTTTCTTTCAAATCAATATTACGAATGATGTATTTGCGGTAAAGCCCTTTTCTTTTTAGCTTGAAAATGCCTAAGAATTTTCCTTCCCAGTCGCTTGTTGAGGCGTCTTTACAGCGCGCAAACAGATAACGCTTTTTCAATGAGTTTAGGGATGGGTAATCAACAATTTTATGTTCACCCTGTTTATTTGTGATTTCTGCCATTACCCTTATTTCGCTGTCGCAAGGAAGCTTTGCCTTGACGACGTTTCTCCTTTTACTATTTCCGTATTTAAATACTGAGAAGGGGCAATCGTATCCAATACTTACATGATGCAAAACACTTCCACGTTCCGATTTAAACTTGACTTTTTTAAGTTCGCCTTCAAATGCACAATCACAGTTTCGCTTGAAGTTAGGGCAGCGCAGTGTGTATTCATAGTACTCTTTTCCATCAACTGTTATGATATTCAGGGCATTCCCGCGACTCCGAAGAATCCTCCAACCGCCATTGTTGGCTTGTGAGAAAAGTCTGGCCCGATCTCCGCATTGTGAACAATCACGGAAAACTTGAGCAGGGAATCGCACTTTGATAGGTTTATCAAAGCAATTGACAATAGGGCATTCCTTTCTTGTACTTATGGTTAGATTAAACATCCCACAACTCATGAGCGGATTCCCATCACTGGTCATAGTCGTCAATCCTTCATCCATAGCATCACTTGCAGACAAGGATTCCATGGTTTCGATGCAACCATCCAGTCGATCAAATTCGCATTTATTCATGACCAAAACTGTACCTTCAGGAAGTGTTATAATGGTGTCTGCATCACATGGATCTATTATTTTTACTGGAGTCTTTTCGTCAATCACGTTGGGAGTTATTTCATCTTTCTGATCATTGTTTTGCATATAGGAGATGACAACATTCACGCGCCGGTTTTTACTTCGTCCTAGTTCTTCTGCATTAGATGCCGTTGGGCTATCTTCTCCCAGATGGTTTTGATGGATATGTCGCTTTAAAACGCCATTCGCCACTAGAAACTCAGAAACAGATTTTGTCCTGCGTTGAGAGAGTGCAATATTGTAGAGACTGTCGCCGCGACTATCTGTATGTCCAGTGATATTTACAGAAAGGATTTTTTCGTCTTGAGTTTGGATGAGCGCCTCCATCAACTTATCAAGTTCAGTTTTGGTTAGTTTGTGTTGGTCACTTTCAAATAATAGTTGCGCCCTGATAGTTTTTATTTGTCCTAAACTATTAAAGTAAAGCAATGAAAAAGCGATAAAGATGATGTTGCGCATAAGCAAAAAGTTTTTTTGAAAAGTGAAGTATTTCCTGTGCGTACAGATAAATGTCGAAATGAGACATTTGGTAACCACTAATGCTGAAAAATGACATTCGAGTTCTCGTATGATTGTAGAAAGGAAAAGGTTAAACGCTTTCAGGAAAAATTGATTTAATGTATCTTGGCCGACTCATTTAAAGGTTGGAAAATATGCAGGAGAATAAGCTATTACCCTATATAAAAAACGTACTGGCAAGTATGCCAAAGGATTGGTTGAATTTAACCACGCACCGTTTGGACATTTATAAAGAGGAGCTGGCAAAAACGCAGTTTTTAGAACGATTTGAAAGCCTATTTAATTCTGACGATTTCACAACCACTTCTTTGAATGATTTACCAACGGCATTTGATTATATCCGACTGGGCCATCCATTATCATGTGTTTTAGAGTGGGTTATAGCCATGAACCTGAACATCAAAGCCGATCAAGTCATTAGTTTCTCATCAAAAACGACTCCGATATATGCTGTTCTTCGAAAAAATTTATTTGCGAAAAAGAATACATTGATTGCACATGTGGGCGAACTTCCCCGACAGTTTGATCCGACGGTTTTGAAAGATGTATACGGCTACAATTTTGAGACAAAGCAGTTACAAAGTGGGGAGAGTCTCCCGAAATTTGACGGCAGTGTTATATTGGTGAATACCAAAGAGAATATTTGTGATTTTGACACTACAATTACCAATGTTGATTTTTTCGTAAACATGAATCAGGCACTTGGAAGCATTATCGTTTGTTCATCGGATAGTGCAGTGTATATTCCAGAAATTCAACATGTGCGTAGAAGAGAGACAATTGCCATGACACCCGTAAATACGTATAGTGCATTGCAGCGTTTGGTGGAAGTTCCTGTTGAGCAAAATGAACAAGATTATGCCGCTAATAAAGCGAAGGTGAGAAGTGTTATTCAGGAGGTTACCCAAACACAAGTGCCGGCTTTAATTGGTTCCAGTGGTTTATCTATGCAGTATGCAATCGTAATGGGACTGATCCACGATGCGTTGGAAAACCATCCTGGAAAGGCGATTAAAATAGTAGTTCCTCCCAACTGTTATGGAGGAACGAATGATCAGGCACGACGGGTAGCAGCATGCAGCGACAATATTGAAGTTGTAGACCTTCCGGTTGATGGAGGACAAGATATGGTGCAAAGTACTGATAAAGTACTTGACAAGATAGCCAAGGAAGATGCTGTTCCACTTATTATTGCTGAAATCCCTACGAACCCAAGAGTGGAAGTGCCTGACTTAATGAAGTTGCGTGATGCATTGAGTAAACCAAGACAGAATACTAATGGTGATAAAGCAGTTGCGCCGGTCTTTATTCTGGATCAAACGTTCTGCCCAAATGTTCATTTTTTAGGAGAAGATGAAGTACTTGCTTCTGTTCAAACAATTGCATATGTCAGCGGGTCAAAGTTCCCAAGTGGTGGTAAATGCACGGCTGGTTACTGCACAGCAAATCAAAAAGCGAAAGGTTTGATGGGAAAAATCGAACAGCACCTTGCGATTTGTGATAATGAAGCGACGGATGCTCAAATGGCTATTTTAGCTAATCAGATGCCGTCGATGAATCAACGAATTCAGGGGGCTTATGAATTTACGCGAGCATTTGTAGAACATATTCAGGAGCAATTACCTGATGCGAAAATTAATTTTGTCTCTGAGCAGTTGGCTGCGGATAGTTTTACGCCTTCAGTTTTCTCCTTGGACTTGCCAACAAAAGGTGCATCAGAAGAGGAGAAAGAAAACTATAAGCGAGCACTTAATCTCAAGTTGATTAATAGAATGATTTCTGAAATTCCTGAAGAAAGTAAATTTTGTGTCAGCTACGGGCAGTTAAAAGGTTGTTACTGGACGATTCCTGCGACTTCTACACAGGGGACTACTAAAGAAGGCGATAAGGATTACATCGTACGCGTGGCCCTGTCATCTAACATGGATCTTGAACGTCACAAAAAGGTATTTTCAGATTTCGTTGAGAGTATTTGAGTACATTTATTGTCTGCTCTAATTGAACCAACAACTATGAAGTTTGGAACAAAAGCCATACATGCAGGTGTCAAACCGGATGAGGCAACAGGTGCCATCATGACTCCAATATATCAAACGTCTACCTATGTTCAAGATGGAATAGGGAATCATAAAGGGTATGTTTATTCCAGAACACAAAACCCTACACGAGATGCATTGGAGAAAAATATTGCTGCATTAGAAAACGGGAAATACGGCGCGTGTTTTGCCTCTGGAATAGCAGCGATTGACTGTGTCATCAAGATGTTAAATCCCGGTGATGAGGTAGTTTCTACGAATGACCTTTACGGCGGTACGTTCCGTATTTTCAAAACCATTTTTGAAAAATATGGCATCAAATTTCACTTCGTTGGAATGTCAACTTCGGATGCTGTGCGGGCTAAAATCAATGAAAGAACGAAGTTAGTCTGGGTAGAAACGCCAACGAATCCAATGATGAATATCATTGATATCAGCGCTATGGCAGCAATTGCTAAAGAAGCAGGAGCGATACTTTGTGTCGATAATACATTTGCTACACCATACCTTCAGAACCCATTGGATTTAGGAGCTGATATAGTCATGCATTCGGTTACCAAATACCTGGGCGGGCATTCAGATGTAGTTATGGGTGCATTGGTAACTTCAGATGAAGCCATAGCGAAAGAAATGTATCGCATCCAGAATTCGTCGGGAGCTGTTACGGCACCCATGGATTCATTTCTTGTATTGAGAGGCATTAAAACCTTACATTTAAGGATGCAAAGACATTGCGAAAATGGGGAAAAAGTAGCACGCTTCTTATCAGAACATCCCAAGGTTGATAGAGTATATTGGCCCGGTTTTTCGGAACATCCTAACCACGAAATAGCAAAGAAGCAAATGCGTCATTTTGGTGGGATGATCTCCTTTTCATTGAAAGGAGATGATTTAGAGGATGCTATGAATTTAGTGAAGCGCGTAAAGGTGTTTGCATTGGCCGAATCACTTG
The DNA here is from genome assembly GCA_002427735.1 of Flavobacteriales bacterium UBA6051. Taxonomy (GTDB): domain Bacteria; phylum Bacteroidota; class Bacteroidia; order Flavobacteriales_D; family Crocinitomicaceae; genus UBA4466. The sequence goes on along the minus strand of DIYP01000017.1, from coordinate 25,937 downwards.
GCGGAGTAGAATCATTGATCGGTCATCCTGCTACGATGACACATGCAGCCATTCCTAAAGAGGAACGACAAAGAACTGGGGTGGTAGATTCCCTAATTCGGTTGAGTGTAGGCGTGGAAGATATTGATGATATATTGGAAGATTTAGAACAGGCATTAGGATAAGAATAAGGAAACAATAAGATATGAATTACAGCAAGTTTGCGGTTATAGGGGTAGGAAGATATGGAGCGACAATTGCCAGAAGGTTGGCCGAAAAAGGGGCGCAGGTATTTGCGTATGACCCCGACGAAAAAAAGATCGACAGTATTAAAGATGAAGTAGCGTACGCCGTTACTTTGGATGCAACAGATATAAGGGCACTGGTGACACAAAACCTTGAGGAATTGGATGCTGTTGTAGTGGCCATTGGTGAGAATTTTGAAGCAACTGTCTTAACCTGTGTTCACCTTTTTGATATGGGAGTTAAGCGAGTCATTGCAAGGGCCAGTGGAGACCATCAACGTTTGATCTTGGAAAAAATCGGGGTGAAAGAAATCCTTACACCTGAGAATGAGGTAGCGCATGTTGTACGTGAAAAATTGCTAAACCCTAACATTGTCTCCTTTTTACAGCTGCCAGATGATCATGAGATTGCGGAGATTCGCGCTCCCAAAGGGGTCGTCGGAAGAACAATCAATGATGTTGGCTTTCGTAATAAATACGAGATGACCTTAATTACCATTAAACGCGAGTATGAGGTCACTAAGAATGGTGAAGATTGCACCGAACAGCATATTATAGGAGTTCCTAAAACAGATATGGAGATTAAAGAAAAGGATACACTCGTTGTCTTTGGAGCGGCTAAAAGTGTTGAAAGATTCATAGAGATCAACGAAAAACTATGACCTACATTGTAACAGGTGTTTCTCGCGGATTGGGTGCTGCAATTGTGACACAGTTATTGAATCGGGGAGATAAAGTCATAGGTGTAGGTCGATCGCACAATTTTGATCATGACTTATTCTCATTTATCGACTGTGATCTTAGTGAAATGAAAGCTGTTGACGAAATTGAGTTTCCTGATTTTAGTGATCCAGTTACATTAATCAACAATGCAGGAATTATTGGTGAGATCGGAAGAATGAGTCAACGAAAGAGGTCGGATTTACATAAGGTTTTGCAAGTGAATACCACCGCTCCAACGATCCTCACCGGGAAGGTATACGATCGATTACCGGACAAAAACAGTTTCACATTGGTGAATATTAGTTCTGGTGCCGCAAATCGTTCCATTCCCTCATGGGCGGCCTATTGTGCATCGAAATCTGCGCTGAACATGCTTTCCGAGACCTTTGCACTGGAAGAACGTGAGTTAGGATTTAACCCAAAAGTTTATGCCGTTGCACCAGGAGTTATCGATACGGATATGCAGGGCGAAATCCGTGCTTCCGGAGAGGAAAATTTTTCCAGCATTCAAAATTTCATCGACCTCAAAGAGTCCGATGCTCTTTATTCTTCTGATGAAGCGGCGAACCGTCTGTTAAGTCTTTTGGATAAGCCTTATTCAGGCGAGGTATTTTACGACCTGCGGAATAGTTAATTGGGAATCAGAGATAATCGAAAGTCCATTAAAGGATAACAAGCGTTTATGGAATTAATTTGTAATTCCGTAAGCCTTTGTGTATTTTCACGTCCCAAGCATTACGAATTTACTTTCTAAACTATGAAAAAAAGACTACTCTCTCTGCTGGGAATGGTGGCTCTATGCACTCCAATTCTAGCGCAAACAAACTCTTTTGATCCATCCAATGCACGTGATGGAGAATCCGTTGAATATTGCGTTTCGCACAAGAAACAAGCTGAATTGCTAGCGAATCCAGCGGCTGCTGCGGCACTCGCACAAGATGAATTAATCCGTGAGCAAGAAGCACAAAACAATACAACAACCAAAGCTCCTGTTTGGTATGTTCCAATCGTATTCCATGTTTTGCATGATGGTGGGGTTGAAAATATCTCTGATGAACAAATTCTAAATGGTCTCGAAATTTTGAACCGAGATTACAGGCTTCAAAACACTGATGCTGCCAATGTGCACCCAGATTTTCAGGGAATGCCTGCTGATGTTGAAATTGAATTTGTCTTAGCGACAAAAGCACCGAACGGAGCATGTTTCTCAGGAATTACAAGAACGCAAAATAGCATTTCGAATGATGGGTCTAATGGGTTCGATCAAGTCGCAGCTATTCGTTCTGGGAACGATGTGTATAATGGTGAATGGCCAGGAGACATGTACTGTAATATTTTCATCTGTGGTGAAATCGGAGGTGCCGCTGGGTATACGTATACGCCAAATGGATGGCTTGGAGATGCCATGGAGAATGGAATTTGGATTTTGCACAACTACGTAGGAGCCATTGGAACCTCAAGTACAGGAACGAGCCGTACATTAACACATGAGACAGGACACTGGTTAAATTTGGCGCACCCTTGGGGACCAAATAATAACCCAGGAAACGCTTCAAGTTGTGGTGATGATGATGGTGTAAATGATACACCAAATACTATTGGGGTGACATCATGTAACCTTAACGAGATGACATGTGGACCACGTGCCAACGTAGAGAATTACATGGATTATTCATATTGTTCTAAAATGTTTACGCAAGGACAAGTAAACAGAATGCGTAATGCATTAAACTCAAGCGTAGGAAACAGACAAAATTTAAAAACGACTCAGAACTTGATCGCTACAGGTGCAGACGGAAACCTTTATTTATGTCGCGCCGATTTTTCTGCTGATAAGACATCGATTTGTGCTGGAAACTCTGTGGAATTCACAGATGAATCATACAATGCAGTTTCCGGATGGACTTGGACATTCCCAGGTGGAACACCAGGGACGTCTACATCTCAAAATCCTGTAATTACCTATGATACGCCAGGTCTTTACGAAGTTCAATTGAGTGCTACTGACGGTTCAACTACAGATGTTGAGACCAAGACATCTTATATTCGTGTACTACCAGCTCCATCAAATGTTCCGATATTGGAAGGGTTTGAGAGCTTCTCAAGTTTAACAAATATTGAAGAGTGGGAAGTAGTTAATCCAGCAGGAAATGCAGCATGGGAATTGACGAATACAGGACTACAAAGCTCACAATCAGTAAGGCTTGCTAATTTGAATCAGCCTTCAGGTGATATCGATGAGTTAGTTTCTGCGCCAGTTGACCTTTCAGGAATAACAGGAAGTATGACTTTGAGCTTCCGTTATGCTTACCGTCGAAAGAATTCTTCTGACCAAGACAAACTGCGCGTGCAGGTAACAAATAACTGTGGTGATACTTGGGCGACAAGAAGAACACTGATCGGTTTCCAACTTTCTGATCAAACGCAAGGAAGTGCATTTACACCTTCAGTTCCAGAAGATTGGACTACAGTGCACGTAACAAATATTACGAATACGTACTGGACATCAGATTTCCGCTACAAATTTGCGTTCGAAGCAGGAGGAGGAAATAATATTTACTTGGATAACATTAATATTTATGCTGGTTCTCCATCAGACGACCTTGTTTCAGGGCTTGCTGAGAATGGAGGATTGAGCGAACTATCCGTTTATCCTAACCCAACAGATGATGAACTTAATGTTCGTTTTGCTCTGAACAATGCGCAGGATGCTGTTATTGAAATTCAAGATCTTTCTGGGAAAGTAACGCAAAAGAACTTAATTCATGCGAATACCGGATCTAATTTGGTCTTCGTAGATACGCAATCACTTGCTTCAGGAATGTATTTCCTTACAGTGAATGTTGCAGGAACGCAGCAAACGGTTCAGTTTGTTGTGAAGTAATTGGTAAAATTCTTCATAAAGGGTCTTCTATCGGGAGGCCCTTTTTTTACACCCTCTATGAAAAAGTTAATGACAAGTATTGTTTGTGCAGTGGCAGTTTACAGTGCCTTTGCTCAGCAAATAGAAGTCAATCCGTGTGGGACATATGAACGTATGGATGAACTTGGTAAACTTCCTGAGTATCAGAATAATTTGCTTCAATCTGCATTGATAGAAGCAGAAGAAACAGAACTGGTTGCACCGAAGGGAATTGTATATACGGTGCCTATTGTTTTCCATGTTTTGCATGATGGAGGAGAGAGTAACATTAGCTATGAACAGATCGTAGATGGCCTAAGAATTTTGAATGAGGATTACCGTATGTTGAATCCTGACGTGAATGATGTAGCCCCTGTATTTGCTGGTATGCAAGCAGACGCAGAAATTCAATTTGTTCTTGCCACAAAAGCACCAAATGGCGAGTGTTTTAGAGGAGTAACGAGAACGTACAACCCGACTGCATCAAATGATGGAAATCAAGATCAGGTAGCCGCAATACGGAATGGTAATGATGTCTACAATGGAGACTGGCCCGGAGATCAATATTTAAATGTTTTTGTCGTAGGGTCATTGTCTGATCCGGGGTCTTCATTGGTCACTTTGGGTTACACGACTTATCCTGCTTTTGGTGGAACTTCCATGTCCAATGGTTTTCATGTAATCCATCAATGTATTGGTTCAATTGGAACCGGAGGCGCTTATGGTTTAGCGACACCGACACACGAGATTGGTCATTGGTTGAACCTTCCACATGTTTGGGGCTCCAACAATAACCCTGGAAATGCATCAAGTTGTAATACAGATGATGGCATTCAGGACACACCGGCTTGTATAGGAATTCAAGGAGGACCGTGTAGTCCAACCAATCCGAACCCGCTAAATTCATGTGATTCAGACGATGCTTACTGGGGGTTTGATATTCAAGACAATACAGAAAACTACATGGATTACGCGCACTGCGATCGCATGTTTACGCAGGGACAGGTTGATGAAATGAGGAGTGCATTGCTCTCAAGTGTTGGTGGTAGAAACAATCTTTGGACAGCAAGTAACTTAATGGAAACAGGTGCCGACGGAAATATTTATCTGTGCGATGCAGAGTTTGAAGCAGATAAGAGAACAGTTTGTGCTGGTGAAAGCATTCAGTTCACAGATTTCTCTTTTAATGTTGTGAATGGATGGTCATGGGATTTTGCTGGAGGAACACCAGCAAACTCTACGGATCAAAATCCAACAGTTACGTACAACACACCGGGTATATATGAGGTAACATTATCTGCTACCGATGGCTCGATTACTGATGTGGAAACAAAGACGGCTTTCATTCGTGTTTTGCCTGCTTCTGCTCAATTACCGTTCCTGGAAACATTTGAGAACTATTCTACGCTTTCTAACATTGAAGAATGGGAAATAATTAATGAGGAGGGGAATGGATTTGAATTGGAAGGTAGTGTAGGGCATACAGGGACAAAATGTGCTAAGCTTTCAAATAATGGCGAAGCAGTGGGTAGATTCGACGAGTTGATTGCCGGCGTGCCAGTTGACCTTTCAAATGTTTCGCAAGTAACAATGAGCTTTAGATATGCTTATCGCCGCAAGAACACAAGCGATGATGACTGGTTGCGTGTGTTGGTTTCCAATGATTGTGGAGACAGCTGGGCGCTGAGAAAAACACTGCATGGATTCACGTTATCAGACCAAACACAATTTGCACAATATACGCCTTCAACTCAAGAAGAGTGGATTACTGTGCACATGACGAACATTACGAGCGCATATTGGATCAATAACTTCCGCTACAAGTTTGCTTTTGAATCCGGAGGAGGAAACAACTTTTTTATAGATGATATTAATATCTACGATAGTGCTCCTTCAGATGATTTGGTCGTTGGCTTGGATGAAATGAGTGAACTTCAAGGAGTTTCATTGTTTCCTAACCCTTCAGATTCAGAACTTTCGGTTCAATTTAAGCTTAGCGGAGCACAATCGACAACAATCGAAGTGCAAAATACAGGAGGACAAGCTATTCAGAAACACACAGTTTTCGCCAACGAAGGATCTAATTTGGTCGTTCTTAATGTAGAGGATTTAGCTGCGGGACTTTACTTTCTACGCTTGACTTCACAAAATGCACACAAAACAATTCAGTTTGTTGTCAAATAGACAAAATAACTATGAAAAGAATACTTCTTTATTTCGGAATATTGGCGCTTAGTGCGTCAGTGAATGCTCAGAATTCGGAAATCTCTCTTGAGAACTGGTGCACTACAGCACACCGAATGAATGCTATGATGGATAATCCACAGCAAGCGCAAAGCCTTGCAAATGATGAACTGATACGTCAACAAGAGGCTTTGAACCCACCCAATGTTCCAAAAGGAACTATTTACACAATTCCTATTGTATTCCATATCCTACATAATAATGGGCCGGAGAATGTCTCTGAAGAACAAATTTACAATGCATTGGATGTTATCAATCGTGATTTTAGATTACAGAATGCTGATACGATTGAAGTCTTACCGATGTTCCAACCGATTATGGGAGATGCGGAAATTGAATTTGCATTGGCGACAAAAGCGCCTAACGGTGATTGTTTTAGAGGATATACGCGTACCGTTTCACCTTTAACATCGCAAGGTGATGATGGAGGTGCTCAAGTGAACGCGATCAGAAACGGTAATGATGTATTTCAGGGTAACTGGCCAAGTAATCAATACTTAAACGTATTTGTAATCGCTGATGCTGGTGGTGCCGGAGGATATACACAATACCCGAATAACTGGGGAGGAACGGATATGTCGAATGGAATTTGGCTATTGCACACGCAATTTGGTGAGATTGGTACTAGCGGTCTTAGTGGAGGGCGTTCATTAACGCATGAAATTGGTCACTGGTTAAACCTCAGACACACTTGGGGTAATTCAAATAACCCCGGATTAGCTGCCAATTGCAATGAAGATGATCTTGTGAACGATACACCACTTTGCATTGGTTCATCAGGAGGTTGTAATGTTGCGGAGAACAGTTGTGGCCCTATTGCCAATGTTCAGAATTACATGGACTATTCTCTTTCTTGTCAATCAATGTTTACAGAAGGGCAGGTGGATCGAATGCGAGATGCAATTGTTTCTACTATCGGAGGGCGGAACAACCTATGGACCGCTCAAAATTTAGCATTGACTGGAGCAGAAGGAAATTTCTACCTGTGCAAAGCCGACTTTTCTGTAGATAAGCGTTCCATTTGTGCTGGAGAGCAAATCTCTTTTACTGACATTTCTTATAATGAGGTGAATGGTTGGACATGGACATTCCCTGGAGGAACACCAGCGAATTCAACGGATCAGAACCCAACAGTAACGTATAATACACCAGGTTTGTACGAAGTTGTTTTGAGCGCTACAGATGGTTCTTCAACAGATGTTGAAACAAAAACGGCCTACATCCGTGTATTGCCGGCATCGTCACAACTACCATTCCTTGAGAGTTTTGAAAGCTTTACTACTTTGAATAATATAGACGAGTGGGAAGTAAACAATGAGCAAGGAAATGGTTTTGAATTGGAAACAAACGCTGGTCATACAGGAACAAAAAGTGCACGTTTATCCAACTTCGGGGAGAATGAAGGGACTATTGATGAGCTTGTATCTATGCCGGTTGATCTAACAGGCGTTCCAGTAGTAACACTTAGTTTCCGATACGCGTACAAGCGAAGAAATTCTTCAGATCAGGATTGGCTAAGAGTTCAGGTTACAAACAATTGTGGCGATTCTTGGGCAACGCGCAGAACTTTAACTGGTTTTCAGTTGTCTGAAGATATTCAATCAACACCATTTACACCTTCTGTTATACAGGATTGGACGACTGTACATGTCACAAATATCACAGGGGTTTATTTCGTAGATAACTTCAGATACAAGTTTAACTTCGAAGGTGGCGGAGGAAATAACATATATATTGATGATATTAATATTTATGCTGATTCTCCATCCGATGATCTTGTAGTTGGAATAGAAGAATTGGGAGGCCTGAGTGCTTTGAATGTTTATCCGAACCCTGCTGATGAAGAATTGAGTGTCGCTTTCACGCTGAATAACGCTCAGGTAAGTACTTTGAGAATTCAAAACCTTTCTGGTCAGTTGATGCAAGCACACCAATTGAACAGCAATGCAGGTTCTAATATTGCATTTATAGACACAAAAGAGTTAGCTGCTGGGATGTACTTCTTGACAATAGAAACAGGCGGGACTCAGCGAACAGTTCAATTTGCAGTAAAATAATGTAGGAGCAACTACACTACCAATATGAAACGAAAACCCTCTCTGGAAACGGAGAGGTTTTTTTGTTTGCAAATGTTATGAAAGTATTAAATGCGCAAGTTTTTTTTGTGAAAAGAAAATGGGTTTAACCATCTGTATTTTAAACACTTAAAAACAAAAACCACGTAGTTTTACGTGTCAAAAAAATCAAAACACCCCGTATAACTACTCGTTTTTTTATGATAGGCACTCCATAGTTTTGTTAAGGCTGTTGTCTTTAACAGTTGAATAGATTGACAATACAACTATGGTAGTAAATATTTTTAGCAAGGCTTTTTTTGTAACACTATTTTTTGCCTCACTGGCGCTTTTTTCTTCGGCGCAAATTGATTCAGCTTCGGTTCAATTATCATTTACAACAGGGCCAGATCCAATGGATGCAAATTCCACCATTGACTTTATGAATGTTGACGTTACTGTTTATTCAGTTTCTTCAGTGGGAGAAGTTGTTATATCCGTAAATGATGTGGGAATGGGTTTTCCAATTGAGATAGTTGCGAAAACGGCTCAGGAACTCTCAAGTGAAGGCCTTGTTACAGGTAACACAATTCATTTAAAAGTCCCTAGAATGAGTCCATTGGAAGACTATCGTATTGAGACGGCATTACGCAATATACAAGGGGCGAACTTCCCTTTGATTACAACTGATTACAATTATCAATAGGATGAATAGAATAGTAATATTACTTGGAGTTATTGCCTTCAACTTTCTGTTTGAAGGCACGAGTTACGGTCAGTTAACAACGGTTAATCTTGCGCCAACAAAAGATGCTCATATTGACATGAAAAATGCTTCTGTTAATTATGGAGACTCAACGTTCATTAATGTAACAACCCACCTGGATACGGGTTCTACTTACACGTATAGTCGAACTTTTATTCATTTCGATCTCGATACGATTCCTACAGATGCAGCAATTGTTTCAGCAAAGATTAAATTGTATAAAAAAACAAGTGTAACTGGAACAAGTATTTTCCAGACCAAGTTATTGGATGCAAGTTGGACGGAGTCTGGAGTAACAGGGTCGAATCAACCAACTACAACGGTGTTTACCGCTGATAAGTCAACCATCTATAGTGACAAGTCTACCTTTGTAGAGTTTGATGTAACAGATATGGCCGAACGTTTTGTGCGTGGACAGATAACCAATCATGGTTGGAGTATTCAGGTAACAAATGAGACGTTTGCTGGGATATCGGGTGCCGAATTCTACTCTAAGGAGGAAAGTAATTCGTCTTATCATCCAGTTTTAGAAGTAAAGTATTCAAACAAACTCTCTCTTTCGGATGTTTCGGTAGTACATGAATCAGGGACTGGAAATTCCGATGGTTCAATTGCGGTAGATGTTTCAGGTGGAACCACACCGTATACTTATGAATGGTACGATGGTGGGCCAAACTCAGTTATTTCTGGGCAAACATCTGATAGCCTTGGAGGAAGAGGATATGGCTGGTATGGATTGCATGTGACGGATGCGAATGGCGTTGAGTTGTATCAGGCTTTTGCTCTGGGAGAACAAGATGCTGCTGTTGATTTTACTTACGATCCAGACCTTTCTTATACGAATCATGCCGCCACATACGGTAGAGCAACGCCTTATGAATACACCAATGCAAATTATGCAGAATACAGAGCGATTACGAATGAGAATTTTTATGGTTCCTGGTATTGGTTGTCATATTTAGAGTTTCCGCTCTGGATGGATAGTAATTTTACCATTACTAAAGCTGATCTAACATTAGATGGTTGGTCCCATAGTACTTCTACAGCCTCCGGCCACACAAACGAATCTATGTTTAACCTCGTAACTGAGGATTGGGAAGAAGATATTATTACATACAATTTTAGCCCTGCAGTTGACACGAATGAACGCGTCACAATTCCACATTTGTCTACTGCTAGTGAGGATACTACTGTTGATCTAAGATCTTTCTGGGATATCTGGAAAATGGATAATTCAACAAATCATGGTCTACAGTTTGAGTTGTTAAAGAAAGATGTTGGCGGAATAGGTGTTGCTCGTCAGTATTATTTCAGTCCTGCTGCCCATGTTTCAGTCTCATATCGTCGTCCGAAAATCAAGTTTACATTGGATTTGCGAGTGCCCCCTGTTGCCGAAGTCTTATTTGATACGCTTCAAGAGATAGGGACTCTCAATATTGACCTTGAGTCAATTACAAGTAAGCAAACCCCGTATACTTATTTTGTTTCGAAAAATCAGATTCCACCACTGGGCAATATTTATGCTTATTTCAAAGATTCTATCTACGGAGGTACATTGGATAGCTCAGCATTTTTTACAGGAACAACAGCTGCTACAACTTATTCTGTTTCGGGTTTGCAAAAGGGCAAGTATTATGTCGCCGTATATGATAGTAATTGGGATCGCATTTATGATGATCAGATTCGTATAAAAGGAAAGCTGGAGTTTGAATCGCAAAGTGGTTTAAGTGTTCAAGAGTCACTTGTTGAGTCTTCACAGAAGGACGGAAAAGGAGTCTTAGAATTATACACGAATGAAGCCATGAATCCTGTATTAGAAATTGAATTGACGAGTATAACGGGAGAGCAAGTTTTTGGGTTCATTGATGCGGATAGTTCTTTTACTGACTATCAGGATTTGGCTTATGGTTTTTTAGTCAAAGATGACTCAACATTTCTTGTAGAAAATGGCGTCAAGGGTACATTGCACACAATCGTAACGGACAGTTCGGAACTAGTGATTCGCATTAGAAATGGATTGGTTGAGATGTTTATCGATGGAACACGAAAGTATGATAAGGCTTCACCTTCCAGTTATGCATATCAACCAGCAATTCAACTTCAAAAAACAGGTGGAGCTAGTCTTTATGCACAGGAAATGTCCGGTCCATATAAGAAACACTTTTTTAAAAGTACCATCACGAATTATTTGAATTGTTCAACACATTTAGGTTCTTTCTCTTTTAGTGTTTCAAAATTTGGAGCCCCCGCTTATATAGGACTTCTGTATAATGTTAAGGATGAATCTGGAACGTCTGTTGCAAGTGGTTCAGGAACTACAAATACGTCCATTTTAATTTCTAATATGCCTGCGGGTATGTATACAGTGGATTGGTCAATTAATGGCGGTATAACTTATTATTCGGAGACAGTTTGGTTTGGTTATGAGACGGTTTGGGATGATTTGGTAGATTACGTTGAGACTCCTAATAGTTATTCTGTAGAACGTCAAATTGCAACAAGTCAAGGGAATTTTTCTACGGCCAGAAGTGAAAATTATTTACCATTGGGTCAATCCGGTTGGATTCGATTTACCCCAGTTACCACAGGAACAGGAACTCAATATGGAAATAACTTCATTCGCTTAACGAACAACTATCCAACACAGTTTTTCCCACAGGTAGATGAGGAGTTTGTTCACGCGACTAGTGTACAAGGACAAACATTCATGAACTTGTTTTTCAGTGGTGCTTTTGATGGGTCAATTTCATTTCCTTACGGTACGCCGGTTGCCATTAAACATAATAGCGGCTTGGCAACTGAAATTATTGCAAATGGTATTACTACCTCAATTACACCGCTTCAAAGTGAAGAGCACACTATTCGTGCTTACACATACTTAGTGAATGATGGTTTTGATAATGTGATATCATCTTATGGGTGTCCACAACAGTTGTTGAGCCAAGTGGGCTATTCTGAACTAAAAAAACAGGTGGATGCCGGTCTCGCACATGCAGCGGAAGGCGTACTAAAGTTTACGTTCGATGAAGAATATGATATCGAGTCCGGTCAGTTTGTTTCAATGAACATCTATGACGATGATAATGCATTGATTGAAACCATTGCCTTTGATGGTACGGCAACGAATGGTACAACCTCTCAGACGTATTCATTTGATGATCTACGCGTGGATCTGGATATTACGAACATCCCATCAATATCGCTAGGACAGCATTATTTATTAGAAGTATTGACATCAACAGGAGAGAAATTATACCTCCGCTTTATCTACAAATCTTAGAAGTATGATAACAATTGAAATGAAAACAAGAATTTATAAGGTTCTTAGTGTATTAGTTGTATACGCGCTGTTTTTAAATGAGTTTGTTCCATTTGCAGCAGCTATGAGCACGGACATCTCCATGATTTCACCAATTTATTCGGGAAGCTTTGAAGCAACGAATACTATTTTTTTGGATACAGAAGCATCGATTGATAATGATTCTGATGAAGCGGAGGTTATACCTAAGCGTCTTGCTCCTCCGAGTCTTGCAGCTGCGAGCTCTTCTGGAGCTGGTCAGGCGGAAACCGGAGGATTTTCTATTGGCTCAACAGATGGAATGGTCAATAAGTTCACGGGAGACTTCTCTTATTCAATACCCTTGATGGATGTTGAAGGTTACCCAATAGTCTTAAGTTATAGTTCAAATGTAACCATGCTCCAGGAAGCGTCGTGGGTAGGTCTCGGTTGGGACTTGAATGTAGGTGCTGTTTCACGCGAAATGCGGGGAATTCCTGATGAGTTTAACGGCGAACAAGATGTCGTGCGGGTGCACAACGAGTTGCCAAGCGCAACTACTGGGGCTAAACTTGGAGGGTATTTTGCCACTGGCGGAGGACCTCAGAATGGTGCTTCTGGAGTTGGAGGGGGTGGACAAGTCACAACACTTCTCGGTAGCTACGATGACAATTACCTTGGTCTCGGAAATACCATAGATTTTGGTTTGGGGGGTCAGTTTTCCATCAGCGGGGGAAAGGATAACCCGCTTTTTTATGGTGCTAACGCTAATTTGGGTTTCAGTTATGATTCAAAGAATGGAATAGGGCATTCACAAGGTATAGGTTCATCTGCTGGATATGGAGCTAAGGAAGGAGCTCAAGCTTCCGGGAGTTTGTCTTTTGGACAGAGTACCAACTCGCGTTATGGTTTGATGCAAAAGTCTTTAACGAATGGCGTTAGTGGAGGGTTCAAAGGAAAACATGAGACGCTCAATGAAGATAAAAAAGTCGTTTTCACAGATTATATGAATGGGTCGGCTTCTCTTGGCGCGACTTCAACAATTGCTTACGGTACTGCAACTTCTACACCCAGAATCAAATTTAATTCTACCGACGGAAGTAGTTTTAACTTTCAGAGCGACCTGTATTTTAAAATCAAGACAGGTGCACTTTACTATCAGACAGGAGTAATAAATCAAGGGTACAATGCGGATGCCGAACTAGACATTAATAACAATAGTAAAACATTGTATCAGCCAGCATATGGTTATATGCATTCGGGTAAACGCGCTTCAGATAACAATGATGGAAAGTTTCCCATCATGGATTTTAACCGCGGAAGTGAAGATGAATTTTCAGAGGAGATGAAAAACCTACCGTTCTCGATTCAGACGCACGATATTTTCTATGCAAACGCTTCCGGTCTTGGAGCTACTTTCAGACCTCTTCGTAAAGATTTTGGAACGTATTATGACCCGGAAACCGAAACTCTAGTGAACGATGGAACCACCCCTTTGGGAGAGCCAAGTCAGGTAAATATTTCATTTGGTGGAGTTTACGATGTCAGTATGCCATCAGGCATTGGATTTGGAATTGGCAGTGAATTCGGAACAATGCAAAGTGAAGTTAAGTCAGGTGATTGGACATACGCTGGAACACACATTTTAGACTTTGACCTTGAATCACAGGGAGATCAATTTGATGAATCAGTGTTTTTCAGATCTGTTGGTGAACATACACCTGTAGATATGACAAAGTGGAATCTGATGTCAGGCGGACAAGCTGATTACTATGATGTAGGGGTAGCTAGTGGTGAGATTGAGCAGACGAGTTATCTAAAGTTGGCAGGAACAAACGTAACTGGTAACAGTCTGAACGGCGTCGGGCAAACAACGGTCAATGCAACTGTTTTTGAACCTCAAATTGCTGGAAGTTTAACATCTTCAGACCCTACTTACCGCTCTACTCCGCGTGAAGGAAGTAGCGATTTAGCAGCAGATTTAGGCAGAGTAAGTGGTGACCGAGAAGCCAATCACATTTCCAGATTGGACGTTGTTACACCGAATGGTATGCAATATACCTATGGCATTCCAGTATACAACTATTCAAGCAGCGAAGTTTCTTTTGCTTCTGGTGGGTTGACCTCTTCCAACAATGACGGATTAATAACATATGTGCCCGGGACGGATAATTCAGCGGACAATAATCAACGAGGGCGAGGTCATTTTTACGATAAGACAACAATCCCTTCATATGCTCATTCATTTCTATTGACAGAAATGCGTAGCTCTGATTATATTGACAGAACAGGTAATGGGTTAACCTTGGACGATATCGGTTCTTGGTATAAGTTTAATCATTCACGCGTTTACGAAGGAGATGCGGATATTAACAGTGCTTACAAATGGAGATTCCCGATCTGCGGAGATGCGGCAAATCCAACTGCTCAGCAATCCCGGGGAGTTTTAGGAAGCGAACTGGATGATATCGCGAATTACTCATACGGAGAAAAAGAGATTTGGTATACGCACAGTGTTGAGAGCAAGAACTTCATTGCGATTTTTTACCTCGGTGATCGCGAGGATATGCACAGCGTACAGGGAGAAAACGGAGGCTTGGACCAGAGCAAACCGCTACAGAAATTAGACAGCATTGTACTGTACAATAAGAGCGACTGGATAAAGGGGTTGGATGAAGCATCTTATCCGAATTATGACGCTTTGCCTTTGCAAACTGTCGTATTTGATCACAATTATTCTCTATGCGAAAATTCTCCTGGAAACCCAGCTACTTATACTGGAGGTGGAGCAGGTTCTGGTAAACTTACCCTAACCGGGATTCGTTTTTATGGTGGAAATTCGAGAGAAGCAGGTTTGTCCGGTTATCAATTTGATTACGGCTCTACGTTGGCTGATAATCCTGATTTTGATTATTTCAATATTGATGCCTGGGGTTCTTACAAACCTAACGATGTTGCTAAGGCCAATGATGTATTTCCCTACGCAGACCAGCGAGAAGCGAATGCAAACTCCTATGCTCAAGCGTGGAAGCTTAAGGCAATTACCAATCCTGCTGGCGGAAGAGTTGAAGTAGCATACGAAGCTGACCGTTACGAAACAGTTCAATACCGACGTGCGATGCGCCATTTTAAAGTACATGGTATGGTGGATATCTTCCGCTTCCTGGAAATTCAAGATGAAAATGATTTCGATGGTACACTTCCTGAGCCAAATAGATTTCATACAAGTTGGGATGATGGCGCCGATATGGCCAATGATTTAGGGTTAACGCTCACACCTGCTCAAATCACAGGAATGGAGTTAGGACTGGAAAAAAATCCTTTTGGAAGGTATCTGCAAAAGTTTGGGACTGTTGACTTAGAAGCTGTTCCACAGAACGTTATTGTATTCGAACTAGATGAGCCTATTTCAACAAATGATGCAACCCCGCAAGAGGCTATGGATCTGGTTAGGCAGCAGTATTTTCGCGATAATTGGGCAGGTCCAAATGTTTTCTTAAGAGAGCTTTATTTTAAAACGCATGTTGTTGTCAAGGATGGCGTTGAAGAATTGGTTCCACTGGTAGCAGATATCTCAGAGGACTATGAAAATCCTTTTAGTAATTTCTTTAGTAATGCTTCTGCTGGTGGATTTGACGATGATTTCCTTGGCTTTGGAGTTATGCCCGTGAATGCTACAGCAAGTGAGTATCAGTATGGGTACGTTGTAATTGACCCAGTGAATACAGGAGATCGCGAGGAAATCTCTGGGGACGGAAAGGACAAGTTAGAAAAGGGAAGTCTGGTAATGAACCCTTTACAGCTTATGTCTCTGCAGTTTGCACGTCAATACCTTACAGATCAGGTTTATGGTTCATGTGATGGTTGCGACCCTAATTTAAGTATAGACTGGAAAGTCTTTTTCGGTCAGGACATGTATGAGTACATGATTAAAGAAGGAGACTATGCGCAGTCCATTGTGAACCCAGCAACGAGTGACTTAACCACTTTGCGATTATTTGAACCTGATCGAGTGAAGTTTGGAGGGAATGCGCGTGTAGCTTCAATAAAGTACCTCGATAACTGGAATACCATTTCTTCGGAGTACGATAGTGAGTATACCTGGGAGTATAAATACACGGAGCCATTGGAAGATGGACGTCTTGTTGAAAGCGGAGTGGCTGCATTCGAAGCAAGGTCAGCAAAAGATGAAAACAGCTTATACATTTGGGACTCCTATATCAACATTAAAAAGAAATTTCCGGATGAGCGCAAGTTTACACCAACACCATTGGCAGAACAGCTTTTCCCAACGCCAATAATTGGCTATCGCCATGTAGAAGTTCATTTTATCGGTGATAATGATTACGGTCATTCCGTATCGAAGTTTCATACTTCCAGAGAGTATAAGTATCGAACAAAAGCTACAAGTACTTCGTTGGATAATGATACGCGCATCTCAGAAAACAATCCTATTGCAGGTACTACAAAGGAAGTTTTTGCTTTCAGTCAAGGACATTTGGTTGAAACAAATGATTTTCATGGGAAACCAGACGAAACCCTTTTGCTAGATGGACAAGGTAACTTAATAGCCCGTTCAAAGTACGAGTATTACGATTTGGGAGAAGAAATTCCAATGGTGAATAGGTCGGGTGCTGCTGCGAATGAGACCGTTGCAACAGAGTATGATATCCATGCAGATGCTCGTTTTGTAAGCGATAGAACAGATTTTGCCTTAACTGGATTGAATTTCGAGTTTTTCTATGTGGCACCTACCTCCTTCTCGTTTAATTTCTCACCGAGTTTAACGAACAACTCTCGTCAACGCGGTTTTTATTCGCATAACCTTGTTAAGCATATTAACAGATCGGCAGTGTTGAAGGGTGTTACCACAGAGTACCTGGCTTCTGTGAACCATGCCAATAATGAGCTTTTCGATAAATACACAGGCCTTCCAGTTTTGACCTCTTTGGTAGATGAGTTTAACGATAAGCTCTTTAGCATGAATTATCCGTCGCATTGGAAGTTTAGAGAGCTTCGCGATCGCCACAACATTAATGGTCAGAGCGAAACTGTTACAATTCTTGCAAATGGTTCTTTTGTGCCATCGGTGAGCACACCGCTAAGCCCAGGAGATTATGTTCAGTTTAACGGATCGGTCAATTTGTTTGTTGCTCAGGAATTCCCTGTGCCTGATGACGGTTCATTGTTCTTAATTAACCCTGATGGAAGCCAGTACACAATAAGTGCAGGGAATTACAATGTTACCATCTTGAATTCAGCAAGAGACAACCGCCTTGTGGAAAGCATGCAAACACTAGTTTCGAAAACGTCTCCTTATGACTTTTCAACGAATCAATTAATAGTACCGACAAATGTTCTCTCAAGCAGCATTGTTTCGTACAGAGATCGCTTAA
This sequence comes from Flavobacteriales bacterium UBA6051, assembly GCA_002427735.1. Classification (GTDB taxonomy): domain Bacteria; phylum Bacteroidota; class Bacteroidia; order Flavobacteriales_D; family Crocinitomicaceae; genus UBA4466. The sequence continues at coordinate 8,351 of DIYP01000017.1, read as the reverse complement.
ATATAGCATGTGGTACACCTTGTATTTCAGAGGGGGATAACAATAATGAAATTGCGTTTCAGGCAACTTACAACCCATATGAATTTGGTATAAGAGGTGCTTTGATTGTAGACGGTCAGTACGCATGGCAGGATGAGCGGTCTAATCTCGCGGATTTGCACGGAACACGCTTTGATGGCGCATATTCAAGTTATGTTCCGTTTTATTGGCTGGATAATTCAGAATGGCAGACCATTGATGACACTGACCATATATCGCATGATGTATCTGATCTTTATCAAAACTGGAGAAAGGTATCGGAGGTAACAGCATTTAATAAATTCGGTTCACCGATGGAAACGAGAGATCAGATTGGAGTGCATTCTTCAGTATTATTTGGATACAGTAATAAGTATACGTTAGTACCAATTGCACAAGCTATTAACGCCAGACAGAGTGAGATAGCCTTCGATGGATTCGAAGACTATGATTATTTGGACGACGTCAATGATAAAACATGTCCTCCATCTGAAACGCACTTTGACTTTATGGAAGCCATAAATACAGGGTTAGGAATAGAGTTGGTGCAGGATGAGCGTCACAGTGGTTTAGCTTCGTTAAGAGTTGCTGCTAATCAGGATGCCAGTATTAGCAAGAATATTGACACAAATATTTTATGCAACGCGCTGGATGCCTTGGATGCAGGTCCTGATGATTTTGTACTTGATGATGAGTGTGCTTGTATTTTACCATTTGAGCCATCACCAGGTAAATATGTTGTTGGTGTTTGGGTTAAAGAAAGTGTTTCCGGGGCTGCTTCAGTTAATATTTCCTATACGGGAAGCACTGCGCAGGAGACTTTTACTCCGCAAGGACCAGTTTTAGATGGTTGGCAGCGACTGGAAGGTGTTTTCGATATTCCAGTAGGAGCAAGCGAGATAATTATTGCACTAGATAATAACAACGCAACGGGGGATGTCTACTTTGATGATTTCCGTATTCATCCATTCTTAGCTGGCATGACTACAGTCGTTTACGACCCCAAATCATTGCTTCCGCTTGCAACCCATGACGGGTATAATTTCACGACTTTTTACAACTATGATGAGAACCTGAATCAGGTGCGCGTTAGAGTTGAAACTATTGAAGGTATTCGAACAATTACAGAGGTTGAATCTGGAGGACAGAAAAATTAAAAAAACCGACCAATTATGAAAATGATGAGGCACTTAATAACGATATTGATTCTATTCTTATCTCTTGTCGGAAGAGCGGGATTAGAAACGTTTAGCGAGCGTATAGAGGGGGGTACAATTTCTTCCGGAGCTTCTTTTGAGCTCTATGACGACAAGCATTTTGAGATGAGTATTAATCCATTTTGGAACAATGATTTCTCAAATTATAGTGTGAAAAACTACGTCCGCTTGGGGCTAAATCCTGGAGTAGTTCAGGACATCGCGACTTCGGGTACAATTGAGTTGGTTATCACGTACCATACATGGAACCCTACTTCTGGAAGTTTTGATGTAAATACAGTAAATAAAACACTCAGCGTTAATTACGATTTAAATGATTATGTCACGATTGATAACCTTTCGACATTTGCTTTTGAGGGTGCGCATTATATTAAGGTAGAGGTTGCTACAAATGGAATCACGGGGTTGGATGTCAATCAATTGTACCTGGAGTCCGGTATAGCGGTTCAACGTTTTTATGCACTGGAGAGCATGTTAATTTCTTCAGTGGAAGATAGACCTGTTCCAATACCTTCTGGCGCATGGACAAATGCTGAATATAGCTTGCCTCAGAATGAGTTTATCGAAGTATACTGGCCTTATCACTATGGTGCAGAATCCTATGAATTGGAATGGGTGCATGTAAACAACTACACGGATAATTCTGTATCACTTAATCAGTTTGTTCCAAGTACAAGTTTGGACTATGATTATTATTTGAATTCAACAAGAGTAGAAGTAACCAAGAACTCCTACCGAATCCCGAATATTTTCGATCAGGGATATCTTATTTACCGCGTTCGACCAATCGGAAGAGGTGGTATCAATTTTGATGAACGAGTTGAAGGTGAATGGTCGGCAATGGAATCCGGAATTGTTGGTAATTCATCCGACCACCCTCAATCGAACGTAATTTTGATTGATCGTGAATATGACGCCGGGATGAACTGGAGTCATCAAGTTGCCTATACAGAGAATGGTAAACGATTTGAATCTGTTTCTTTCATCGATGGACTTGGAAGAGGCCGTCAGAGTGTTGCAAGAAACACCGTTACAGATCAAGTGGTCGTTTCCAATGTTTATTATGACGAATTGGGGCGTCCTGTAATTTCGGATTTACCTACACCCCAAGATCAAGATTTTCCCGAACACTTCCCAAATTTCAATATCGCGGAGGGAACTTCAACGGCCTATCAGGAAGATGTTTTTGATATCACAAATGGCGGAGGGATTTGCGACTTAGACTCTAAGGGCATGGATAATTCATCTGGAGCTTCGGCATATTATTCTGAGCAAAATCAAAATCAAGACGGTGCCAATGCGAACATTCCGGATGCTGAAAACTTCCCTTTCACGCGTGTTACCTATAGAGATGATTTCACTGGACGCGTTGATCGAGTGGCAAGTGCTGGAAATACACTCAAGATGGGTAGCGGAAACGAAACGAGAATGATGTATGTCAGCCCCAATCAAGTTGAGTTAAATCAACTATTTGGAGTTGAAGCGGGTATAGCATCACATTACCAAAAGATGATCACCGTGGATCCTAATGGGCAGGTTTATGTTCAGTATTCCGATATGGCTGGTAGAACGGTGGCAACATACATGACAGGTGAAAGTCCAACGAATGTGGTTGCACTACCAAATGCAGGTTCAAATCAGCAGTATGAAAACGTATTGCTAGGAAACGGGCAAGAACAAGGCGTAGTGAGTACGCCGCCTTCCGCTACCTTGACATACACACAATATTTTGCTGAGAGTTCGGCAGATTATGACTTCGAATATACGTTTACGCCTCAACAATATCAGGATGCTTGTATGATTAGTCCAACTTGTTTTGATTGTGTATATGATTTAACGTTATCTATTGTCGAAGAGTGCGACGCCGGAACCAACTTAGTAAGCAATTCATCAATTGCAATAACGGGAGGAGAATTAGATTCTCTTTGCAATGGCTTGTATCCTGAGCTACCTCATTTGTTTACCGTAACAATACCAAAAGGATTGTACACAATAACAAAAACACTCAGTGTTAATCAGGATGCTATTCAAGAGTATTGGTGCATGTACATCGATAACTTAAATACTACGGAAGAATGTTTACCTGCCGTGAGTGATTTATTTAACCCGGCATATTTGGAAGAAACTTTCCCTGAGTGCGAGCCACCAGTGCTAACTGCCCCTTCTGTTCAGAGCGATTGTGATATACGTAGAACATTGATGCTGATGGACGTAAGTCCAGGTGGGCAATACGGATTATATACAGTAACTAACGGTGTCTATTCTGCCATAGCACCTTCGGCTTTGTCAAATGGTGTTGGAATGACCTTTGATTTGCAAGCGGGTGGTCAGTTCACTCCGTCTACTTTAGAAGAGTTGATTCTTAACTGGGAAAGCGATTGGGCAGAAGACCTATTACAGTATCACCCTGAGTATTGCTTTATTCAGTCAGGAGGTTTGTGCGATTTGCTGGCCACTTCTTATGCTTATGACCAGGCAATGATGGACACATACACTTATGCAGCTGCTTGCGCGGCTGGTTATGTTGGTCCGCTTGGTGCATTACCAACATCAACTACTTGGTTTAATGGGTGCGCAATATCCCCACAAGATCCATTCTTTGCTACAGGAGGTCCTGGAGCTGGCTATGCTACAGCTATGACAAACAATATGAATGCTGTCGTAACGGTAAGCGGAACCTCATTTGATTTGTGGTATTATACAATGGCGATGGTAATGGATCCTAATGCCACAACTGTTGCTCAAATCAACGCTGCATATGGTCTTTATGTAGCTCAGAATAATACGAACCGAGATCGTTGCGACAACGATTTGTGGTGGACCCTTTTTAGAGCTACTTATTTACAACTTAAGGATAATTACTATCAACAATACATTGATGCATATGCCGCAGGTTCAAATTGTACGGGAATTCCATTGATAGGATTGCCTGGAGGAGCTCCACTGTATGATGATAAAATTCCAATTTTCCCTACGACAACCTACATTACGGCTAATGTTAATCAAATCAGCACTAGCAATGGAGGGTCTGGTGTAACCAACATCGGATCACAAACGCAGATTTCTGGAGCTGTTAGTGGAATGTCATCTACTGCCTGTCAGGATGCGTGTGAGGATTACGCTGATGATTGGATAGCGCAACTTTCTGCATGTTACGATGGACTGGATTCTTTAGATGCAAGTCACCCGGATTATGCCAGCATCCGTCAAGACTTTATTGATATGTGTGCTACCGGATGTACAGGCAACACTCCCTGGCCGACATCTATGCCAGTAGCCGGCAGTGGTGAACCAACCATCCAGGCAATTTTGAATAGTTATGGGTTTGGTCCTGAATCAACGTTGTGTTCTGAGCTGCTTATTTCTGAGCCAGGTCCGATTCCAAATATGGTCAATGACGTGTATGACGTTATGAAGCCCTTAGATGATTGTGGTTGTGACGCTGTATTACAAGCTCAGCTGGACCTTGCTTCATATCCGGTTGGAACAACAATAGAAGAAGTACTCTATATTAATACTGGGGTGGACCTTGAGGATGCAGATCACCTTGTTTGTTCATGTGAGCACATTATTGGGACATCAAACCCATGGCATCCGGGTTATGTATGGAACGCTGGACAGATAAGCAATTTGGCTGCACAACCAGATCGAATTCCGGTGGAATTGTCTTGTTCTCCTTGTCTCGATTGTGATGATATGGACGTGCATTTGACGACCCTAACAACGCGCTTTGGGTTTACATCACAAGTTGAATTAAGTGATGACTTGGATGACTTCTTAGCTGAACCCAACGCTGAACAGATCTTGGCTAATTTCTTAAATCAGGAGTTGAATTACAGTTTGAGTTATAGTACTTACCTGGATTTCATCTATGCTTGTCATTCGTCAACCGAAGAACCATATTGTACGATCAACCCACTTGCTGAGAAGCTAAATGAAGTCTTTGAGTTATTAGCCTTTAGAGGGCAGTTAACGACAACCGCGACAATTGATTTAGATGTTGAAAACATTGTATATGAGCAAAGTCAATTGAAAGCCAATGGAATAGGCCAGTTTTACATTTCGTCTACAACAGGAAATGTATTAACGGCAACATTTACTGATGCCTTAAGTAATACTTGCGATGTAACGATTACCATTCCTTCCGGGTCTGATTTCAGCTTTGAAGATATTATCTCGTTTGAATACGTGATGCCAACAACTGCCAATTGTGATCCTAATAACACATATGAAACGGAAGTGAAGTATATCTCTTGTGGAATGGTTACAACGGGCATAGTAGAAGTTTATACAACATGTTTCGAAGTAAACGAATGTGTTTGTGGTGCTGATTTAACGCTCTGTGATGAGGAGGAGGAAGGTGAAGATTTATGTTACCAGCCATACCTCGATCAAATGTATCAGGATGCTCTGGAAGCATTTGAAGAGAATGTTATTGAACAATATCAGTATTTTGAGGAAAGCTATAATGCACAATGTGCGCTTGCCTTCGATACTGAAGAGTTAAAATACACTGGACCTGACCGCTATTATCAGTATACATTGTTCTATTATGATCAGAGTGGCAACCTCGTTCGTACAATTGCTCCTGAAGGACCAGACTTGCTGACGAACAGCTCACTGATTAATGATCATAGAGATAACTTGACTGCGCCTATTCAGGGGGTGACAAAACCCTCTCATGAGTACGAAACGCGTTATGAGTACAATTCGTATAACCAGCTAACATCATCTACGAACCCTGATCAAGATGGAGACACCAAGTTTTGGTACGATTACTACGGTAGAATTGTGGCTTCTCAAAATCCGGTTCAGGCGAATGACAACATATACAGTTATACATTCTACGATGCTCAGGGTAGACCAATTCAAGTGGGTCAGGTGGAGCAAACAATGTCTAGTTTACTCACAGAAGCAGATGTTAAAGTAAACGACTATGGAACTACATTCACAAATTGGGTGAACGGAGGTACACGAACGGAAATAACCATAACGCATTATGATACTCCGTTAGGACCTACTGTTGAAGCACTTTTTGCCAACGGTATGCAAGAAAACTTGCGCTTAAGAGTAGCAGCAGTATTATATTATCCTGTTCAAGCACCTTTTAATGACTACGAATCTGCGACCTACTATTCTTATGATATTCATGGGAATGTAAAAGAACAAATTCAGGACGTCCCTGCACTTGACCCTGTAGATCAAGACATTAAATCGACGCAATATGATTTTGAATTGATCAGTGGGAACGTGCGCGAAGTTCGCTTCCAGGATAGTGAGTTGGACCAAATGGTACATGAATATTGCTACGATGATTTGAACCGTCTTACAGAAGTATTTACTTCAACAGATGACATTCACAAAACACGCGAAGCACACTACCGCTTCTATGACTACGGTCCGTTGGCAAGAGTAGAAATAGGACAGGATAAAGTACAAGGTCAGGATTTTGCATATACCATTAATGGCTGGATCAAAGGCATGAATAGTTCTATATTGGATGTGAATCATGACATGGGACTCGACGGAGCAAATACCTATTTAGGAAACAATACTGCAGTACATAATTTATTCGCAAGAGATGTTGTTTCCTATACCCTGGGTTACTTTGAAGGAGATTATTTTCCAATAAGTTCGAATGCAATGGAAGCCATTACAGCTTCCACACCATTTGGCACGCTAGGAAACAACTTGTTCAATGGTAACATCAGGCATACGGTAACTTCGATTTACAATTTAGGAACATTTGGGGCCGCATATTCTTATGATCAGTTGAATCGTTTAAAAGAAATGACAGCGTTTGAAAACACGAATGCTGTCAATACATGGTCAGGAATTTCTTCGACGACAGATTATTATAACGCATATGATTACGATAGAAATGGAAATATTATAAGTCTGCAACGAAATGGAGTATTCTCATCCAATCCATCCGATAATACGCTCTACATGGATGACTTTACATACAATTATATTGGGTTGGATGACTTGCCAAACACTGGAAATGCCAATAAGAGTAATCGTTTAGGGCATGTTACAGATAGTGGGGCCAATGATGCAAATGCGGTTGGAGACATTAAGTCGGGTATGAGCACAAACAATTACACCTATGATGAGATTGGACAACTGCTGAGCGATGCTTCTGAGGAAATTGCTACCATGGAGTGGCGTAAAGGAGATAAAAAATTGCTGTCTTTAACGCGAACAGTTGGATCAATGCAATCAGATTTAGAGTTTGTCTATAATCCTTTTGGTATCCGTGTATTGAAAATTGAGAAGACCAAGGCGACTGGAGGGGTATTGAATTCTCAGGATGATTGGAACTATACCTATTATGCGCATGATGCGAACGGACAAACAATGGCCGTCTACGATGTTAAAATGGGAACCTCTAACAATCAGGCCTTGCTCGAAGAGCAGCACATTTTTGGAGCCTCCAGACTAGGAATGTTGAGACAAAATGAATACATATTTGACAATGGCCCTGTAGCGGTTGATACTTCAAATATTTATGAATACACCACGGGTGAACGTCGTTATGAGTTGTCAAATCACTTGGGGAATGTGAACGCTGTGATCAGCGATCGAAAAATGGCGGATGATCAGGATGATGATGTTAATTTGGCAAAAGTGGAAGAGACCACTAGTTGTGGAGACGTCGGTAAGTGGTATTTTGGTGAATATGTGGGAACAACATTCAGTGTCTCGGATGCGAATGCTGATGGAGAGGTGGACTTGACAATGGCGCATGCTTCGACCAACTTCTCAGGAGAGCTAATGATAGCAACTGAGTCTGCTCAGAGTTATACAGTAACATTTGATGTACCGAGTTCGTCCGTAACATCCTTTAGTGCTGCGGCCTATGAATGCCCAGCTTTAACGCAGTTGAACACTCCTGTTTCGGGAGGAGCGGGCTCGTATAGCTACACCTTTACTGCCAATGGTAGCGAAAGCCGTTTGAAATGGACCATGACTGGCTCAGGTGATATTACTATTTCTAATATTTCCATAGCTGGCCAAGGTAAAGTTCTAATTCCAAATGGTCAGGATATGTCTGATTATTATGCAGTCGTATTGATGACGTCAGACTACTATCCATATGGTATGACAATGCAA
>DIYP01000007.1:341396-854931 GCA_002427735.1 Flavobacteriales bacterium UBA6051 | reverse complement strand
AACGGCCCAAAACTCCTGAAACCTATTCTTTCCTTCCATTGGAGTGCTTTTTTTGTTTCGTTAGGTTCTTTGGGCTGAAGCGAAGCGGAATGTTCTAAAACTCTGAATGAACTCTATTTTTTCCCTTTCTGCGAAACGAATTGTATCCAAAATCTCCCGAAGTATTATCGCTAAATCCATTCAATTTTTTGAACTTCGAAACAGTCAATTGTAGAAATGAATTATAATACGATCATTCGTCATCTTTTCACATCTTTCCAAGGTCTGGGAGTAGTTAGATTTAGTTATAAACAATTAATATGTTTGTTAGCTGTTGCACTCGGATACATACCTTCTCTATTTTCTCAGGAGTCCATATCTAATTTTCGGAACCTAGACTTGGACTCAGGCCTACCAAGCTCTGAGGTCTACCATGTAATTCAGGATAGGCAAGGTTTTATTTGGTTTGCTACTGATCGTGGTGTTGTAAAGTATAATGGTCACACCTTTCAAAGGTTTACTTCTAATAATGGTTTAACGGATAATGTTGTGTTTCGTTTTTACGAACGAGAGAATGGTGAGCTATGGATGTCGACATCAGCAGGTAATTTATGTTATTATTATGAAAACAAGATACATCCGTACCGATTTAATAAAGTTTTAGAAAGTAAAAATGCATCAGCCCAAAGGTATTGCAACGCCTTTTCCATTGATAATACTGGTGATTTGTTGTACGCATCTAGAGGAGGAGGCAGTATTCATGTTTCTTCGTCTGGAGAGGTTACAACGATTAATAAAATTGGTCCTATTGGGGATGTTTCTATTTCTTCAATTGAAAATAGTTTTATCGCTACAATTAATGGTGAACAGAAAACATTAGAGGAGATTGATGTTTGGTTCGAAAATAGTAAGGTATGTAGAATGGAGAATAATGCTGTCATTAGGAATGAAGTCCAAAAGATTAATGATTCTCTCCTCTGTTTCAATGGAACAAGTACATTGATCGTATACGATTTTCGAAATCATAAAATTCGGGACAGAATAGAATTTGGAGCGAGAGTTACCTGCCTTGGGGTCCATCCTGAAGGAGTGTATGTTGGGGTTGAGAAACGTGGTCTTCAGATATACGGTTACAGCGGAATTACGCGCAAAATGAATCTTGAGTATGAGTTCAAAGCTCCGTATTCTGTAACCTCCGCTTTGGAAGATCGAGATGGTGGTTTGTGGATATCAACAGTTGAAAGAGGGGTGTTCTATTCTCCCAATAAGTCCGTTGAATCGTACACTAAATCAAATGGGCTAATGCAAAACTACATTTCAGGATTGAGTATTTGGAATGAGAAGTTAGTTATCAATCAAGATACCGTGAGTCAGACACTTTCGACGTCAGAAAAACTTGAGAAACTTGAACTTCCCAGATCAAATGGTTTTGTATCTCGTGAAAATTGTAATTTATTCTTTGGAGGATATCCTGTGGTGAATTTATGTACAAAACAGATATACCCAAATTGGAAATATGGAGGTGCTCGATTTATTGATGAGAGTGATCGCCGCTGGGTGGTAATGGGCAAACATGCGATTTGTGATTTTAACAAAAGTACTGGAAGTGTAATTGCAAAAGCACGACCGCAAAAGGGCGTGGTAATTGAATGCGCAGTCAAGGCCGATAAAGGTTATTGGGTAGGTACAACAGCTGGACTTTATAACTATTCTGATCATAAACTTAGTAAGATTGAAGGTATAAATGACAGGCTAAATACGCGCATCATAGATCTAAAACGGAGCAAAAAATTTGGGTTGATAGTTGGAACCAGAGGAAACGGGGTAGTTCTTTTCAAAGACAAGCGCATGAGCCAGATTACAAAGGAAGACGGTCTCTTATCCAATGAAATTGTATCCATATTCGAAGATAGCCGTGAAAACATTTGGATAGCGACCAACAGGGGATTATGCAGAGTCAATGGAACGGATCTTTCCGAAATCGATATTTACACAAAGGCAGATGGACTTATCTCTAATGAAATTACGGATATTCTCGAGTTCAAGGAAAGGTTATATGTTGGGACGAAAAAAGGACTATCTGTGTTAGATTTGACCACCTTAGATACTAAAAAGAAAACAAATCTCAATCTCATTTTAAGTGGAGTCTTACTCAATGGCAAGTTTATCGATAATCCTGGTAACATCGATATTTATCCTCATGATGAAAATATTGAATTTCGATTTTTTGCAATTCATTATCCAGACCCAAATTTGGTGGAATATAGATATAGATTAAAAGGCCTATTTGATGAATGGCGGTACACAAAAAATAAATCGTTCAGTATTGATGCTTTTCCTGAAGACGGTAATTATAATGTAGAAATACAAGCACGTATAGCTGGTTCAAATCAGTGGAGTGATTTAGGTTCATCTTTGATACTAATCATTCACCCTACCTTTTACAGGACTTGGTCGTTTTGGGGAATTCTTCTTTCGCTTTTAACATTATTGATATTTATTGGGTTTAAACTTAGAGTTCTTGTGTATAACAGGCACATTCAGCAAGAGTTATTCAACCGTTTACTGGCGCGTCTTGGTAAAAGAACCTATTTGGTGATAAGTGTGGATAAAAAGGAGGTGCGCATTGATATGTCTTCAATATTATATATTCAATCTTTTAAGGACTACTGTGAGATTAACACGCTGAAGAAAAAAATCTTGTATCGCTCAACCTTGAAAAGTATGGAGGCACGGTTACCGAAGTCTCAATTTGTTCGTGTCAATCGTTCTTACCTCGTGAGAAAAGACAAAATTGATTCTATGGCAAAAGATCATTTAATGATTGTGGATGATCGAATTCCTATTGGGAAAACGTATCGGAAAAGTATCCTTGAATTAAAATCTCAATATTCCAGATTAAATAAATAACCCGTTCGTCGCGAAAACCACGATCTTTCGTCGCAAATACCTTTAATCTTAGAAATTTTCGCAGGGTTATTACAGACTTTTGAATTCAGTCAATACGTGGATAACTGAAGTGAGCTCATTCTATTATTCTCGATTTATAACAATTATAAATATCGAATTTGGACAACAATTGACGACTGTTTCCAAACTTAATTTCAATTAAATCTATTGTTTTATGAAAAAGACAATTCTCACATTGCTTTGTGCATCAACTTTTGCGATTAGCTATGCACAGTTAAAAATGAACTCAAATGGAAACATTGGTATAGGAACGACTGTTCCCAGTTCCAGACTTGAGGTTAATAACGGAGATTTGACAATTAAAGCTGGATCGAGCAGCGCAACTGACCCAGGAGATCTGATTTTTAGATCAGCAGCTGGACTGGAATATGGTAGGATTTTCGCCTTTAGTAACGCTCTGCGGTTCAGGGCAAGTGCTTCGTCTTCTGGAGATATAAACATTAACAATTCGAATGGGTATGTTGGAATCAAAAGGTTGACACCTTCATATACGCTCGATGTAGGTGGGGTTGCTCGAGTCGGAATGCAAATACTTTGGTCAGATGAACGACTAAAATCAGATATCAATAAATTATCTGTTGAACGAGTATATAACCTCTATCAACTGAATGGGTACAGTTACCAGATAAAATCAATGATGGATGAATTTGAAAACGGGGAAAGAATCAATCATGGAGAAGTTAAGACAAACCCTTCTATCGGTGTAATGGCTCAGGAAGTAAAAGAGCTATTCCCTGAACTTGTGTTAGAAGATAGAGATGGAATGATGTCCATTAATTACGACGGCCTTATTCCTGTTCTAATCGAGGCACTTAAAGATCAGAATGAGAGAATTGAGGCACTTGAAAATGGAGAAAGTGGAGAACGTTCAGATCTTGACAATAAAGAAAAGTCATGGGTGAAACAGAACAATCCCAATCCGTTTAGTGACCGAACAGTAATCGAGTATAATATTGCTTCAGAGTTTGAAGAAGCACAGGTTATTATTTATGATTTAACAGGTGCACAGAAGCAGTTGATTGATTTAAGAGGACTACCTGCAGGAAGTGTTCAAGTTAATGCTTCTGACCTCTACAAGGGAATGTTCATTTATGCACTTATTGTTGATGGAACGCCAGTGGACTCAAAGAATATGGTGGTAAAATAAATTGATTATGAGAACATTATTGAAAATAATGATTGTAATTGGCCTGTTGGTTAGTTCAATTAATTCCATGGCACAGACTCCAGGATGGGAGTTGGACCCACATTGGACACTAGAGTTTGAAGATGAATTTGATGCGGGTTTATCCAATTGGGATGTGAAAGATCATTTTGATCACTGGGGTGGAGATGGTAAAAACTGGGTTGCTCTTGAGGAAAATGCATTTGTTCAGCCGGGTACTGGAGAGTTGACTTTGGAAATGAGAATGCAAAGCTATGTTTGTCCGACCGAAGTTGATTCGCCAGATTATCAGAATTATGTGAATCCATATGATTGCACAAAACAATGGCAAGAATGGCAGAACTCCAACTACTCTTTTTCTTACGATTACACGACGGGTTACGTAACAAGTTTACAATCCTTCGGGTATGGCTATTACGAAGCAAGAATTAGGCTGCCGATGATATCTGATATGAACGCAGCATTCTGGTTGTATTCGGGATTTCCAGGAAGTGTTGACAATGAGGAGATAGACATTATTGAAGCACTTTATGACCACGACCTCCGGCATATGGATGGTTGGAATTCAACAGTCTCTGTGCCAGGTTACCCGAACGACGGTTCTTACTGGGACTATACACCACAAACACAGTTCATTAATACATCAAATATTCACCTTGATGCACCGGCTGCGGTTTGGGATGGAGCTTTCTTTTTTATGGAACAATCTAACTATACAGATTGGTGTGTATACGGTTTGGAGTATACTTCAGAAAAATTGATCTGGTATATTAACGGTGAGAAAGTTCGAGAAGAAGTGAACCCAGGTGTGACAAAGGATATGTTCATTCGCTTAAACATAGGAGGTAATGTAACAGAGGTTATCCCTGCGGGAACATCGAAAGATATGTTCATTGATTATGTGAGGTATTACAAATGGGAAGAAGACTGCGAAATCATAAACGTTGTCAATTATAACTTCGCTGCGCACGACAATAAAGTCAAGCAATCTATTGATATTGGAAGTCCGACTTCTTCAAATTCGGTCAGTGGAAAAGGAGTAAACGCTTATTTGCGAGCTAAGAATCATATTCAAATTAATGGTGAATTCACGGTTCCGCTAGGGAAAGTGTTCTCTATGTATCCGAACGATTGTGATTAGCTGATCAATTACTAACTAAGTTAGCCCACTATTTAGGGATAGTGGGCTAATGTTTTAGCATCATAGATAGCCGTCTTGTTGAGATTCTTTGCCAGAATGTAGTGAAATAAAGTCGAACTGATGTCATTCGGAAAATCAATCAAAAGCCCAAATTTTTCCCATTTCATCCAACTTAGGTTCAGAATTCATCAAGAGTCCAGATTTTTCTGCGACTGCTAATAAATAGGTTAATACCTAATCCGATACCATAGTTCTGTATTCCGAAATAAGCAATCCTGATTCTGTTAACTCTTTGAGAATGCCAACAGCAGAAGTATACATCATTCCTCCATCCACAAGACAATGCTCTTGAGGCGATATGGAAACTGAATGAATTCCATTGTGACCATTCGCCAAAAACTCGAATCTAAAATTTCCACCGCAGATGTCCTTAAGTCGCTGTTCAAATTGGGTTTCAGATACAGTGTAACTAAACAGGTCTACTTCAATTCCGACCAGCTTCGTTGAAATAGTATTCTCCTTTAAAATAGTATGACTGGTATTTCCAAATGAGGACTGATCGCTTTTAATTGGCACTGAGATTTCCATAATGATCTTTTTAATATCGTTAATCAAAGGTAATCCAATAGATTCATATGTTTTTATTTATGTTTATTATGATAAGAATTAGTAATTGTTTATTTTTTTATCCCTCAATAGTGACATGATTAATTATCATTTGGCGAAACGATTGGAACAAAACTTCATTGAATTTAGAGTGTTTAAAGTACTGTTTTTCAGTTATTTTAAATTGGGTTAACTTAGGAGGTGTACAACTACTTTTTGGAATTAACGGCTATTTTTCTATAGATTATTCGCGTGAACTTTAAATCTATAGTTATGCGTATTTCCTTTTTTCTTGCGGCCGTTTTCTTTTTCAATTCTTTTACTTGGTCGCAAATGAACCTTGAGGAGTTCAATGAGGTGAGAGTTGAGCACGCCAAAAACCACATGTGGGCATTAGGAGCTTGGTCAGGAGTCAATATGATTGGTGGAGGTATTGGTTGGGCTACGGCACCAAATCAAGAGATGCGTTCTTTCCATCAAATGAATTTATTTTGGAATACTGTGAACCTTGGTATTTCTGTCGCAGGATTGGTAAAGGCAAGAAAAGAGAGTACAAAATTGAGCTTTGCCGAAACCATTCGCCAACAGGAAAGAGTGGAAGACATTTTCTTAATCAATGCTGGTTTGGATGTAGTTTATATCGCTGGTGGTCTGGTCTTAAGAAGTGAATCAAAGACAAATTTGGAATACCAAGATCAGTTTAAAGGCTTCGGTAATAGTTTACTTATTCAAGGAGGGTTTCTTCTGGTGCTGGATTGGGTGGCTTACGGCATTCATCGATCTCACAATAAGAACGAATTGTCACCGCTATTGGATAGAATTGAATTAAGCGACAATGGCTTTGGACTTAAGTTAAAACTTGATAAGCCGTTCAAGACTGTTGGGACTGGAACTCGCATTTAAAATCTTCCAGAAGAGCTGCAAAACGAAGTTTAAGCTAATTTCATAAGGAAAATTAGAACTCATACATCTGGTTGATTTTCAGTAATTTAATTTGTTTTGTTGAAGAAAGTTGATAATTTTGTTTAACTTTTTTTCGGTGTTATTAAACATTGTTGTATTATTGTTTAACTAATTTAATTTTTGGTTAAACAAATTTTAGTCTTTACAACATTATGTTTGGTCTGTTTAAGAAAAAATCGAAAAAAGAAAAGCTTGAAGCTGCCTATCGAAAAAAACTAGAAGAGGCGCACAAAATGTCAACGATTAATCGTTCAGACAGTGATGCTCTATTGAAAGAGGCTGAAGATATATTGGACGAAATCAAAAGAGAAGAGGCAGCCTAATGAAATCAGTAGCAATTATAGGATCTGGTCTTTCAGGGCTCTACGCGGCTAATTATCTATCAAAGAATGGTTATCAGGTGGAAGTCTTCGAGAAGAACGAAATGGCTGGTGGTCGATCGCGCGTTTTTGATGAAGACGGTTTTCGATTTGATATGGGGCCCTCATGGTATTGGATGCCAGATATCATCGATGAATTGTTTGAAGAACTAGGTGAGAAACGCTCAGATTACTATGAGATAAAACGTCTGGAAAATAGCTACAAAATTTTCTGGGATAATGAAGAGGATTCAACAGTTCCGTCCAATTTTAATGATCTCGTTCAGTTGTTTGATTCATTTGAGGAAAACGGAGGAAAGAAATTGAATAAATTTCTGTCTGAAGCAGAGGTCAAGTATGCGACAGCGCGTCCATTGATGGAAATACCGGGACTTCGTCTTACTGAGTTTTTAAGTCGCAAAGTCATTATTAATGCACTTAAGCAAAAGGTTCTAAAATCAGTAAAAAAGGATGTTTCAAGCAGGTTTGAAAGCGATAAGGCCAGAAATATTTTGAACTTCCCTGTTTTGTTTTTGGGTGCAATGCCTGATGAAATTCCATCACTATATACCCTTATGAATTACGCGGATCTTAAGTTAGGGACGTGGTATCCTGAAGGTGGAATGAACGCTACAGCTTCTGCATTGTACAAGTTGGCAGAGAAGAATGGCGTGAAGTTTTATTTCAATGAACCAGTACGGGAAATCTTACATGAAGGAGACCAATTCTCCGGAATAAGAACGGATAATGGAAGTAGAAGTTTTAATTATCTGATCAGCAGTGCTGATTATCAATTCACAGAACAAGTATTATTGCCTGCTAAGTTTAGACGGTATAATAACAGTTATTGGGATTCGAGAAAAATGGCTCCCAGTTGCTTGATTTTCTACATTGGCGTAGATAAAAAGGTGAATGGTTTGGAGCATCACAACCTTTTCTTTGATGAAAGTCTCGATGATCACGGTGAAGAAATCTACAAAACAAAACGCTGGCCATCGAAGCCCTTATTTTATGTCTGCGCACCGAGTAAAACGGACGGGGCAGTTGCGCCAGATGGACAAGAAAACCTGTTCATTCTAATGCCAATCGCTACAGATTTAGGTGATGATGAGGAAGTAAGAGAGAAGTATTGGAATGTCATTTTGGATCGACTTGAAAAACGCACAGACACAGACATTCGAAGTAACATAACATATAAGCGTTCTTATTGTGTGAGTGATTTTAAGGGAGATTATAATTCGTTCAAGGGGAATGCTTACGGACTGGCAAACACGTTAATGCAAACAGCACATCTTAAACCTAAGATTAACGCTAAACTGAAAAATATGTTTTACTGCGGTCAACTAACTGTACCAGGTCCAGGAGTTCCGCCAGCGCTGATTTCTGGAAAAATTGCAGCGAAACAAATAATGAAATTATGAAAAGACTTTTTGACTTATACAGCGAGCAAGCCTCAAAGGCCGTAACTAAGAAGTATAGTACATCTTTCTACGCAGGTGTGAGCGCATTGGATAAAAACATTCGAGGTGATGTTCATAACATTTACGGTTTCGTTCGCTTTGCTGATGAAATCGTTGACAGCTTTCATGGGTACGATAAAGAGACACTGTTGAGCGAGTTTACAAGAGATTGCTTTCAGGCAATTGAGCGCGGAATTTCAATGAATCCTATTTTGAATAGCTTTCAGATGACCGTCAATAAATATAACATTGATCATGCGCTAATTCATCAGTTTCTTCACAGTATGGAAATGGACTTAAATCCTTTGGATTACAATAAGTTAACATACGAAGAGTACATTTATGGTTCAGCAGAAGTAGTTGGTTTGATGTGTCTGAAAGTTTTTGTTTATGGAGACGAAGCAGAGTACCAACGCTTAAAACCTTATGCAATGAAGTTGGGGTCCGCATTCCAGAAAATCAATTTCCTAAGGGACCTAAGACAGGATTACAATGAGTTGGGTCGGATATATTTTCCAAATCTTGACGTGAGTAATATCACGTTGGAAGATAAGCTGAGAATTGAGGATGAAATTCGAAAAGAATTTGAAGAAGCACTTATTGGAATTAAGCAGTTACCAAAGAAAGCGCGTTTTGGTGTTTATGTTAGTTATAAGTACTACACAAAGCTTTTGAAAGAAATTGAACGTCGCAATGCGAAAGCTCTTCTTAAAGAACGTATTCGCGTCCGAGATTCTAAGAAGCTTATGGTATTCGCTAATTCTTATGTAAGAAACTCACTAAATCTATTGTAATCATGGCATACGTAATCCAAGTTGACAAAACAGATCAGTTTTTAGGTGTGATGGAGAAGATGGAAGCACATGAAAAAGGTGTTTTACACCGTGCTGTTTCCGTGTTGATATTTAATTCGAATGGTGACATGCTGCTACAGCGAAGAGCTTTTGACAAGTATCATTCTGGTGGACTTTGGTCAAATGCTGCGTGCACACATCCTAGTCCGGGAGAAACAACTTTGCAAGCTTCAGATCGAAGATTGAAAGAAGAAATGGGGATTTCCGCCAATTTATCACATTTATATTCTTTCATTTATAAAGTTCAATTGGATAATAACTTAACTGAGCATGAATTAGATCATGTCTTTGTGGGGGTGACCGATGAAGTTCCAATTCTAAATCCTGAAGAGGCAATGAGCTATAAGTACATTTCAATACAGGAAATACAGGAAGATCTGAAGAATTATGGCGATAGATATTCTGCATGGTTCAAAATGATCTTTGCTCGTTTGTTGGAGTTAAAACCCGAATTGATTGCGGCTTGACAGAAGCGAAAACATATGACGTAATTGTAATTGGAGCCGGATTGGCAGGTATTTCGGCTGCTTTGCGTGCAAGGCATAAAGGGAATTCTGTGCTTGTCATAGAGAAAAATGCCCACCCTGGAGGAAAGTTGGATGTTATTTCCGAAAAAGGGTATCGTTTTGATACCGGTCCGTCATTGTTTACAGAACCTTATTTAGTGGATGAGTTGTTCGAATTGTTCGATAAAAACCCACGCGATTATTTTAACTACGAACGGCAGGAAGACAGTTGTACTTATTACTTTACAGATGGAGATAAAATCCGGCTTTCAGAAGTGAATTCAACTGGACTTTCGACGCAAGATGAACAGGAAATAGAGGATTACCTTGAAAAGAGTTTAAATGATTATGAGACGGTCGGTCAAATTTTTCTGGAGCGCCCTGCTATAAAGCCTGTGGAATTTTTACATCCGCGATACTATAAGTATTACGGATACTTCACTTCATCCAGAATGCGCAATTCTCTTGCATCGCTGAATGCAAAGAAGTTTTCTAATCCAAAAATTTCTCAAATTTTTAATCGGTTCGGAACATATAATGGCTCAAGCCCTTTTGCGATGAAAGGACTCTTCAGTATGATTCCCAGTCTGGAGCTTAAATTAGGAACCTATTTTCCTACAGAAGGTATGCGCTCCATTGTGGATAGTGTTTACTCGTTGGCGACAGAAGTCGGAGTTGATTTTCAATTTGGAGTGCATACGACGGATGTTAAGAAAAGAGATCCAGGGTACATAGTTCAGGCGAATCGTAAGTATGAATGCGACAAGTTAATTTGCGCCATTGATCACCTGACTTTCTACAAGAAAATCTTGAAGGATAACGAATTATTAGAGAAATATAAAAGGGCTCCAAGAAGTTCTTCTGGTCTCGTTTTTTATTGGGGACTGAACAAAAAAATCGATGAGTTAGGGTTGCATACAATCCTATTTAGCGATACATATAAAGATGAGTTTGATGGGCTTTTTAAGGATAAAAAAACCATTGATCGCCCAACAATTTATTTACACAACAGCACTGTTGTTTGTCCGCAAGATGCTCCCGAAAATGGACAAACTTTATTCGTAATGATTAACATTCCTGCGGAAGAATCGATATCTTCGGAAAGAAGAGCGTTTTATCGTGCCTACGTGATCGAACGAATTAAGAAGGATTTGGGAGTAGATATTTCAGCCTCAATTCAATTTGAGGATTACCAGGATAACTACAGAATTATGCAGAATACCGGTAGTTATTTAGGAGCGCTCTATGGAGCAAATTCGAATTCAATGAAAGCTGTAACGAATAGACATCCGAATACTATTAAAACATACAAAGACTTGTTCTTCTGTGGCGGAACGGTGCATCCTGGTGGTGGGATACCATTAGTGCTCAGATCGTCTAAAATAATTAGTGAACTATTATGATTCTTTCGTTGAAAACATACAGCCTGCTCATCTTGTTCTTGTTCCACTTTTTTGGAGTGTTACTTTTTGCGTATAATCCGCAAAGTGCTGAGCTTTCTTTCCTAACACTTTTTGTGTGCGGTGTACTTATTCTTCTTCATGAAAAGAAAAGTCGCAATTATTTGGTGTACATGGCTATTATTTTCGGAGGATACCTTGTAGAGGTCATAGGTGTAAATACACAGCTTCTTTTTGGTGAGTATAGCTATGGAAGTGCACTGGGTATCAAGTTGTTCAATGTCCCTCCTTTAATTGGATTAAACTGGCTTATTATTGTCATTTCAGGAGCTTCGATTGCACGTACATTACTAAAAGGTAAGCCGATTTGGTTGATTGCGGCTTTTTCGGCAATTATCTGTACGCTTCTTGATTTAATTATAGAGCCTGTAGCTATTCGCTTTGATTTTTGGAGTTGGGAGGGAGGAAGTATTCCTGTGTACAATTATGTATGCTGGACAATTTTCAGTTTCATTTTTAGTCTCATGTATCTCAGAAGCAAAGTTCATGTGAATAAACTTGGAATATATACGTATGGCGTTTGGATACTCTTTTTTACGTTTTTGAATATCATTTAGCAAGCATATAAATCAATAAAAAAAGCCCGACTTCACGCCGGGCTTTTTTTATTGAGTGGTTTACTTTACTTCACCAATTTACTCCATTCCTCAATGGATTTTTGGTTAGAGGTAACATAACTTTCGTAATTCGCCTTCTTTGCAGCTTCCATTGACAACTTAGCCGTTTCAATTGCGCCCTTGTAATCTTTCAGCTCAGCTTGAATAAGTGCCTTTCTGCGCAAATACCAGAATGGCTTCTCTTCGCGCATATCCAACGCCTTATTGATGTACTCAAGGGCAACGTTCATGTCTTTCTTTTGCGCAAGATAATAATCGGCAGCCTTGTAATAATCGCCTGCACCTGGACCATTCATAACCTTATCAATAGAGGCCATAACACGATCTTCTGTAGGAACACTAAATGATACAGTCGCTTTAGTTTTATCCCATGCCATCAAGAGATCAGCACCGTCCATTTGTACGTCTTCTAATCCAATTGTAAAAGATTCTACAACGCTTGAGTTTGAACTTACTTTGGCAGTTGTCTTTAGCGCAACTTTATCGTCACTCCAGTTCTCAGGAGTACCCCAATTTTCTGTGTCTGTGTAAAACATAACATCCCAACTATCTTTCTTAGGCTTAGTGAAAATTGCGTACGTTCCCGCTTTTAATGTGTCATTTCCGACCATAAGCATGTCGTCAATGGTAATCATAGTGTTTTTGTTTGCTCCAGTTCTCCACATTTTATCAAAAGGAACTAAATCTCCAAAAATGACGCGGTCTCTTTTATGCGGTCTGGAATATTCAATCGTTACTTCAGTAAGTCCAACAGTTTGAGAAACTTTTGCCGCAGGGCTTGGCTGTGGAGTAGTAATTTGTGCATTTAATCCTACACCTGAAAAACACAGTGCAGCAATAATCAATTTTTTCATAACAGTAAGTGTTTCATTTGTTGCCTAAAATTAATGAAAGAATCATGATTATTTTACTGATTATGAGGGAATATCTCATTACGGACCATATCTAACTGTTTATTAATTGTTTAAGATTTCATAGGCTTGCTTAAACAATTATTTCATTAGCTTTGAGAAGAATCAAATTAAGATAAATGAATAAGTCCTTGTTTTTCCTTTTTGTCCTTTTTATTGGGGGTAGTGCTTCAGCAAATAATGGGAGCGGAGAGATCTACGTTAATCTGCAAAAACTGCATTCTTTGAAGCGCGTGCTTTACGTTGCCGCGCATCCCGATGATGAAAATACGCGCGCTCTAGCCTGGTTCTCACTTGGAGAAAAAGCGGAAACAGCATATTTTTCATTGACTCGAGGAGATGGAGGTCAAAATTTGATCGGGAATGAACTCAGTGAGGAATTGGGAGTATTAAGAACTCAGGAATTGTTAGCAGCAAGATCGCACGATGGGGCTAAGCAATTTTTCTCACGGGCAGTTGATTTTGGTTATTCTAAGTCCGCAAAGGAGTCATTTGAGCTGTGGGGAAAGGAACAGCTACTTGCGGATCTCGTGTTGATGATTCGAAAGTTTCGACCGGATGTTATTGTCACAAGATTCCCTCCGGATAAACGTGCTGGGCATGGTCATCATACTGCTTCGGCATTATTAGCTATTGAAGCTTTTGAAAAAGCAGCGGATAAAAACTATGAAAAGGAACAGGTAGCGCAATATGGTGTTTGGAGTACAACATCCGTTTATTGGAATACATCTTATTGGTGGGATGAGAATATTAAAGACATGGCAGATGGAGACCCGAATTATTTGATTACAGATATCGGCGGCTACAATCCTCAACTCGGAATGTCTTACAACGAGATAGGGACATATGCACGAAGTGAGCATAAATGTCAGGGGTTCGGTGGACTTGTAGAGCGAGGTAGTCGTATTGAGTATTTTAAGCATTTGGCAGGAGAAAAACTGAAAGAATCGTTTTTTGAACGTAATACACGGACCTGGTCAGATATGGGGGATAAAGGGTTGGACAGGGCTTTTACGACTGCGTTAGAGCAGTTTGATTTTGTGGACGTTGAGAATAATGTTCCTGTTATCATGGGGATTCTAAAACGATTGGAAGCATTGCCATCTTCTTATGTCATTGATGAAAAAATTCAACGTTGTAAGTCCATTCTGGTAGATTGTATGGGGCTAAACTTAGAGGTGATAGGTGACGAGTTTTCTTTTACAATGGGAGATTCGGTTACCTTAACGGCAAATGCTGTGAATCGCTCTTCGGTCAACTTATTCTTAAATGGAATTACATTCAGCTCTGGTGAGCAGGTGCTGTTAACGGATACGTTGAAACTGAATCAAGTATATTCAAAAGAAGTTACTTCTTCTGGAACATTAAAAATTGGAAACCCTTATTGGTTGAATGCGCCATTTAAAAGTGTTTTTGAGGTCAATAATCCAGAAGATCTCGGTCAACCAGAGAGTGCGCCTAGTATTGTAACAACATTCAATTTACGCTGGGAAGAAACAAATTTTGACATAGACGTTCCGGTGACTTACAAGTGGCGAGATCCATCTTATGGTGAACGCAGACGTCCTATGATTGCAGCGCCAGATTTCACAGCTTCATTTGACAAAAAACAAGTATTGGTATCACCAGAAGAAGAAGTTTCAGTACGTGTTAAAATAAAAAGCTTTGCAGATAGTTTAGATGCAACTATTCGTATAAATGCTCCAAAAGGTTGGCGTGTTTCTCCAGCTGAAATGAATGTAAGTTTTCGATCGATGCATGCGGAGGAATGGCTGGATTTCACATTAGTTGCCGAGGAAAATGCCATGCAGGGGACTTTATGGCTCTCGGATGGAGCAAACAAGCCACTAAATTCTTATAAAGAAATAGGATATGATCATATTCCAACTCAAGCTTTGTTCAGAAAGACGACTTTAAAATGCGCAGTACTTGACGCAAAAATTAACAAAGGAAAAATAGCCTATATCAAAGGAGTAGAGGATGTTGTTCCTCAAGCAATTGAACAATTAGGTTTTGATGTAAGCGTTTTTGAAGTTGATGCTTTACCTGATATTACGTTGAGTGATTATCAAACGGTTGTTCTGGGTATCCGAATTTATAATGTGAAGCCAGAGCTGAATAACTTCTCAGAACGTCTTTATAAGTATGTTGAGGATGGTGGGAACCTTATCATGCAGTACAACACAGCATCAAGATCCATGCGAGGTCAGAAATTTGGACCTTACCCGTTTGAGTTGTCGAGAAATCGAGTTACTGAAGAAGATGCTGAGGTCACGTTTTTAAAACCGGATCATCCTCTGCTAAATGTGCCTAATAAAATCACAAAGACCGACTTTGATGACTGGGTGCAAGAGCGCGGTTTGTACTTTGCCAATAATTGGGACGAAAATTATACCCCCTTATTCTCATGGTCAGATGAAGGAGATGACCCACAACATGGAGCGTTGATCGTAGCGAACTATGGAAAAGGCCAGTTTATCTATACAGGCATTTCATTTTTCCGCGAGCTGCCGAATGGCGTAATTGGTGCTTATCGACTATTTGCTAATATGTTAAGCTATCAACGATGAGTAATCAAGAGGACAATACGAATTGGAGCCGTTGGTACATTGGTTTAGTTGCGATCTTGCTCGTACAGATCATTATTTACTTGGTTATAACTAATCATTACGCATCATGAGTATAATCGATTGGTTAGTATTATTAGGTACGCTTGTGCTAATTGTAGCCTATGGAAGCTGGAAGACTCGGAAAAACAGCAATTTAGAGAGTTACTTAAAAGGGAATAATTCTGAGAATTGGGCGACCATTGGCTTGTCTATTATGGCGACACAGGCCAGTGCTATTACTTTTCTTTCTACGCCTGGGCAAGCTTATGAGAGTGGAATGGGATTCGTCCAGTTCTATTTTGGATTGCCCATCGCGATGATTTTGATTTCCGTCTTTTTTCTTCCGGTTTATTACAAGTTAAAAGTATACACTGCTTATCAGTACCTTGAGGAGCGTTTTGATGTCAGAGTTCGCTCGTTTACAGCGTTTCTTTTCCTTGTCTCTAGAGGACTTGCTGCTGGAATTACCATTTATGCGCCATCGATTATCTTGTCAACTATTCTTGGATGGAATTTACAACTAACCTGTTTATTAATTGGAGGTTTGGTCATCATTTATACTGTATCCGGAGGGAGTAGAGCGGTTTCTCTTACGCAGAAGTGGCAAATGGGAGTCATCATGGCGGGGATGTTTCTGGCGCTCTATTATGTTATCGGGAGCTTCCCGGATCACGTAGGCTTTTCTGAAGGAGTGGACATTGCAGGTAGTCTCGGGAAGATGGAAATTATTGATCTTTCGCCAGATTTAGGAAATAGATATACGCTGTTATCAGGCCTAACAGGTGGACTTTTCCTATTTGTTTCTTATTTCGGAACCGATCAATCTCAAGTACAACGATATCTGGGAGGTAAGTCGTTGAAAGAGTCAAGAATGGGGCTCATGTTCAATGGTCTTTTGAAAATTCCCATGCAGTTTTTCATTTTGTTGATTGGTGTAATGGTTTTCGTTTCGTTCCAATTCAATAAGCCGCCCATTGTTTTTAATCCTGTTTCTATTGAAATGACTGCGGATCAAGAAGAAAAACTGCGGAATATTGAGGGCCAGTATGATATAGTTTTTGCCGAAAAGAAAGAACGTTTGGAGGCATTAGATGGAGGTTTGAATCAGTTAATCAGTTCTGAAGTTGGGAGACTTCAGTTAGAACAAGATTCGTTGCGTAACCTATATAAGGAGGAATTATCCGCAATCGATCCTGATTATGAGAAAAAAGATACTGACTACATATTCCTCACCTTCATTCTTAACTTTTTACCTCACGGTTTAATTGGGTTATTATTAGCTGTTATTTTTTCTGCCGCAATGTCTTCTACGGCGGGTGAGTTAAACGCACTTTCTGCTACAACAACAATTGATTATTATAAGAAGTTTTGGTCAAAAACAGATGACGAAAAGAAGGATTTGAACGTTAGCAAGTGGCTTACAGTAGCCTGGGGAATCTTGGCAATAATTATAGCACTGACCGCTGGGATGTTCGAGAACCTTATTCAACTCGTTAATATTCTGGGGTCTCTATTTTACGGTACCATTTTAGGTGTATTTATTTTGGCACTTTTCTTTAAGTCAACTGGTGCTAAGGCTGCGTTAATCGGAGGTGTTGTTGGACAAATAGTCGTATTAGCTGTTCATTTCATGAAGATGTACGATTTAATTGAATTGAGTTATTTGATGTATAACTTCATTGGTTGTGCTTTGGTAATACTTGTTGGTGTCATTGTTCAGAGGGTGCTGCCCAAGTAAAATATTCACTGAAGACAGATACAAATAAGTAAAATCGATCTATAAATGAAAAGCCCAGCAAACTTGCTGGGCTTTTCTCATTACTCATCTATCTAACCGGGCCGAAAACTGTGTGTGAGTAATGAAAATTTCTTGTTCAATTATCCATGCATGTATTGAATGATGGAATAGTATATCGGGATACCAATCACTACGTTAATCGGAAATGTTATTCCCAGTGCCATGGGTAAGTATAAACTTGGGTTTGCATTCGGCACGGCCTGTTTCATGGCGGCAGGAACAGCAATGTATGAGGCGCTGGCTCCCAGAATAGCAAATAATAGTTGATTCCCAGGTTGATCTGTAATTAAGAAACTAATGAAGAGCGCTAAAGTTCCATAAATGAAAGGCATGACGCTGGAGAATAGAAATGGATAGACTCCTTTTTTAACAATGGCAGAAAGCTGTTTTCCACTGCTGATTCCCATATCTAGTAAAAATACTGCAAGGAAACCTTTAAAAATATCAGTTGTAAAAGGACGAATACCTTCCGCTTGCTTATCAGAAGCGAGATAGCCAATGACCAAACTTCCAATAATAAGTAACACACTTCCATTGGTCAGTGAATGCCAAACCGTTTTTCGAAGTTTGAGTTCACCTTCTTCTTTTTCCGTTTTGAAATAATTAATCAATAGAATACCAACGATAATCGCAGGAGCTTCCATGAGGGCCATAACGGCAATCATGTGTCCTCCGAATCCAACGTTTTCATACTCCAGAAAAGAGGAAGCCGTAACAAACGTTACTGCACTTACAGAACCGTAGGAAGCAGCTATTGCCCCGGCATTTTCTGGTGTGAACTTACGTTTTAATATGAAGAAGGAGATGATCGGTGTAACCAGAGCCAGAGATAATCCCAATAACATGGACAGTATTATTTCACCATTAATTCCACCATGAGAAAGTTCTTGTCCACCGTTAAATCCGATAGAAATAAGCAGGTAAATCGAGAGAAATTTTGAACTGTTCTGTGGGATGCGGAGATCACTTTTTATCTGAACGGCGACAATACCCAGAATAAAAAACAAGAGAGCAGGATTTGTAAAGTTTTCCATCGCTTAAATCGTACAATTATGATCGTTTGTTAGTAAAGGAATTTCAGTCTCACAAGTCCCTTGATTGGCATTGTTCAAATGAACCAGAGATTCATTTGCAGTCCGTTTATTTTCCTTATTAAGATTCATTTCAAATAATTCTTGTTTTTCCGACAAATTTGAATAATTTTAATCATTAACTTTTATTTAATTGTCTAATACAAGCTATAAATAAATATATATGCATTACACTTTGCACCAGTTGAAGATCTTCTTGAAAGTCGCGGAATGCCAAAGCATTACGAAGGCTGCTGAGGAGCTATATTTGACACAACCGGCGGTTTCAATTCAGCTGAAAAAATTACAAGATCAGTTTGATTTACCATTGACAGAAGTAATAGGTCGTCAGCTATACATTACTGATTTTGGAAAAGAGATTGCTAAACGCAGTCAGCGAATCCTGGAGGAAGCGGACGGAATTCGTTTCATGGTTGATCAATACAAAGGATTATTAACAGGAAGAATTAAAATCTCTGTAGTATCAACCGGTAAGTATGTGATGCCATATTTTTTAAAACCTTTTATGGATTTGCATCCCGGAGTTGAAATATCATTAGATGTATCAAATAAGAATAAAGTTGTCCAGGGCTTGATTAATAATGAGAGCGACTTTTCCCTGGTTTCCGTTTTACCAGAAGATATCGAGGTCAATAAAGTGACCTTAATGGATAATCATTTATACATGACTGGGAGCAGTATTTATGAGGGAAAGGTTAAAAAGACATCGGAATTGTCTGATCAAACGCTACTATTCAGAGAAGAAGGATCTGCTACGCGTAAGGCTATGGAAGAGTTTTTGACAAAAAATAAAGTGGACATTTCAAAATCAATGGAGTTAGTATCAAATGAAGCAGTTAAGCAGGCTGTGAATGCCGGGATTGGGTTTTCTATTATGCCACTCATTGGACTTCGTTCTTCTATTAGCAGCGAAAACATAAGAATTTTCCCTATGAAAGGTTTGCCTGTCGTAACCAAGTGGAATTTGATATATAGCACGGCCAAAAAATTGACTCCAGCTCAATCGGCCTTAATTGACTTCATTGAAGAAAATAAGGAGCGAATAGAAAAAGAAACCTTTGCTTGGGTGCAGAAGCACATTGAGTAGATAGATAACCTTTTGTTATTGTTTTTATATAAAATATAAATAATGTTTTATGAAATAGTTGTTGGATATTTGCTGTAAAAGCGATCCAATGATTAATGCCATTCTTTATCTCGATTCCACTGAACTAGCCGAAGAACTGGCCAAAGAATTCTTGCAAAGAGGACTGGCGGCTAGCACTTCAATTGATATTGATAACCGTTACTTTGTATTGGATAAAGGAGAGGTAAAGAATACTATCCATACAGTACTTACGCTGCAAACAAAAGCCCTTTTATTTAAGGAGATCTGTGAGTACGTCACGAGCAGGTTAGGGAAGGATGTCCCTGTCTTCACACTTCCAATCACTCAAACCAACGATTACTTCTATCACTTTGTTCAGGGTGGTACACAAGCCAGGTAATTACTACTTATGTCAAGTACTTTAAAAGATATTGTTTCCGTTGTTGCCATTCTTGCAGTCATTTGGTTAAGCATGAACAGTACTTTGGCTTTTGCCAGTGAATTCTACGCTGCATTATTAATCGTCGTATCTTCGTTAGCGCTCTATCGATTTTCAGCAAAAGAGGAGATAGCTCAGGAGAATGAAAAAACGAAGTGATTATTTCGAAGGACGTGATCTTTGCATTGCGACCAAGCATCAAAAAGAAAAAGTATTAGCCCCTTTGCTTGAAGCAGCGCTTGGTGTACATGTATTTGTGCCAAGTTCTTTAGATACAGATGTTCTCGGTACTTTTTCGGGATCAGTAAAACGTGAGAAAAATCCGTTGGAAACAGCAAGAGATAAATGTCGATTGGCAAATGAACTGGTAGGATGTGATTTGGTGTTAGCTAGCGAGGGTTCATTTGGGAATCATCCTACTTTATTTTTTACTCAAGCCGATGAGGAAATTTTGTTGTTGAAGGATTTCAAAAATGACATTGAGATAGCAGCAAAATCATTAAGCACTTCCACGAACTTAAATTCGGCAATCATAGATAATCAGAAAGAATTACTTGTTTTCGCTGAGGAAATTGGTTTCCCAGAGCATGGAGTTGTCATGCGCCGCAGTGAGGATGATTACAGCGAAGTATATATGGATTTATTTTCTCAGGAAGAACTTGTAGATAGGTTCAAGAAGCTTAAAACGAATACTGATTCGGTATTTGTGGAGACAGATATGCGTGCTATGAATAATCCGAAGCGAATGGAAGTAATTAGAGAAGCTGGGGTCGAATTACTCAAGAGAATCGAGTCGCAATGTCCTTCTTGTGCTTTACCAGGTTTTTGGATTTCAAAAGTGAATCCCGGATTACCGTGTTCACAATGTGGTTTTCCGACAAGGTCTTCTTTAAGTTACACTTATAGTTGTGTTAAGTGTGAGCATACAGAAAAGAAAATGTTTCCTAGAGATATCCGATTTGAAGATCCCATGTATTGTGACATTTGTAATCCCTAACGGAAGAGAAGTACGTTATTGATTTAGGAAGAAGCTACCTTACGACTTTTAACGTGTAGCTTGGCGTATTTTTTTGAGTTTTGAACTTTTCAGGAGTAGTTATCATCTTTGGTAAAGAAGCCTTCATCTTTTGAAGTTCGTTGATCTTTTCTTCATAGTTAGACTGATCTACATCATGATTCTTAATCCAATCAGAAAGAGCCATCACCTTATAGGTGTTGATTTGATCCTCAATGATTTTTTTTACCATTTCCATGGCTTCTTTTGGCTCAAATAAATCTGTATAGATTGGAATTAAACTTTCGATGCTTGTCTTGTTAACTTCTCCGTTCGTGTGCATAACTTGACGATTAAATTGTTGAATCAAAAGTACGGCAACACAATCATATATTTTTATTTATTGTTATTATATAAAGCATTTGCTTACGTTATGACTGTTCTTGAATCTATTGATATATAAGAGAAGTGTTTTTTATTTCAAATGATGAAAAGAGGTTTTTTAGCACGCCAGGATAGATTTTTTCTTAAAAAGTGCGAAAAGTACCTGAATGATACCGTACAAATTTGTTGACAGTAGATAGACTTCCAAGTATCTTGCAACGAACTAACTTTAATTAAACGCTATGTCACAACCATTGATTATCTATTCAACCAGTGATAAAACGGAGGCTGCAAAAAAATTACAGGCTTTTCTGAATGACTTTCCTGGAATCGACTTGAAAGTAGATGGCTACCCAGGTGGAGATACTTCAGGAGCAGTTTACACAGTATTTGGCTTTTATTTGCAGGGTGACCCTAGAAATGCAAATGCATCTGATGATGACAATGGAACGGTAACATCCGGTAGCTCTTCTGAGGACTCCAGTGCGGGTGATCCTTCTGTTGAAAACAACTCTTCTAATGATTCAAATGATTCAACAGAAAGATATATGCCACTTGTTGTCTTCTTTAAAGAAAAGGAAGGAGGACTTAGTCGGGATCCAAAAGATTCGGCAAGTGCTTATCCATGTCCAACTCCATACGACGGAAAAACAGGTTGGCATACAAATAAGGGGATCACATACAAGGTGTGGGTGGCAAATTTCGGGACAAATGATGATGCAGGTTTTTTTGCTATGAGTGATAAGGATTGGGGAATCATTTTTAAAAAGCGTTACTGGGACACTGTTAAAGCGGATAGTATAAAGTCGACTCCAATTGCTTTTACACTGGTAAGTTGGGGGTGGGGGTCAGGCCCTGTGACCGCCATAAAGCAAATGCAAGGAGTTGTTGGCGTTGCTAAAGATGGAATTATTGGTCCGAATACCTTAGGAGCGATTAATGCGCAAAACCCAAAGCAACTATTCAATAAATGTTTGGCAGCGAGAGAAGCATTTTTTCGTTATATATCAAACCCTGATAATGGCAGAACTCCTGCCCAAAAGCAGAGATACCAGAATAATCAGCGCTTCCTGCAAGGTTGGTTGAATCGTTTGAATGCTTTTGATAAAAAATTCGCTCCCTGATAAAAAGAAGGTCTATCAAAAAAGCCGCTGTCCAATAGACAGCGGCTTTTTTTTTTATCAATTAATTGATCCTATAAATACAATTTAATTGTTCGTTCATGTCCAGCTTCACTCGTGAATCTGACAAAGTACATGCCTGATACAAGTCCCTGAGCATTAATGGTAGTTTTGGTATCAACAAGTGATGCCGAACCAACTACTTGCCCTTGAATATTTACTAATGAAACATTCAATTTTGAAGTAAGCAATTCTTCTGGTGTATTAATCACGATGCCTTCACCATTTGTATGAGCAGAAATGGAGGATAAAGAATTTTCATCCAAGCCTACATAACTAATGAGTGTTATGTCATTCGTAGAGCTTGACATTGAGTTTGCCGTTGCTTGTTGCTGATTCGCATAAGTAATTACGAAAATAGTATATGGCTGATTTTCTGTAATCAAGTCACCATCTGAGTCCGTTTTACCAGCTTCAAATACCACAGCATAGAAAGGCGCACCAGTATGAATTTGTGACATCCATGCTGTTGAAGGCAATGCTTCACCCATTGACTGTGTAAATGAACCAGCTGCACTTGATTTCACAGCAATGATTCTATAGGCCAATATCCCTTGAGGATTTGATGGAGGATTAAAGTTAACTTGTAAATCGAGCCCATTGCCATTATCTGCAATATCGGAACCATAAATTGTTACGGCAGGCTGAGTGGCAACATCCAGAGTCACGTCAGTTGCTGACATTGTTAGGTTGTCAATATTGGCAGTTGTCCCGTCTGCAACACTATACACATAAATAGTATATGGCTGTGCTAAAACAATTGGATCTCCATCAGAATCAGTAGTAGCTGCATCGAAACCAACCATGTAACTACCTCCAGCTGGAGTCACAGCTTCATAAGCTGGCGCCATTAGCGCTTGAGCAGCCGCCAGGTCGAAAGTTGTACCACTCTTAACTGCAATCACACGATATTCAGCAATACCTGCTTCATTTGCAGCAGCGTCAAAATCAACTTGTAAATCTGTTGCGTTTGCAGCGTCACCAACATCACTTCCAACAACTGACAATCCGATATCAGCTGTCGTGTTCAATGTCACGTCTGCGGCAGCCCCGGATAAGGTATTCACCATAGCATTAACGCCATCTGCCATATTTAGAATGTAGATTCTGTATGGCTGTCCAATAACAATAGGATTACCATCCGTATCTGTCGAAGCTGCTGTAAATACTTCTGTGTACGACATACTTCCATCAGGAAGAACGGCGATATAGTTAGCCGCCATTACTGCTTCTGCCGCTGTTTGATCAAATGTTCCAACCTGAGAAGCTTCAACCGCCATTAAGCGGTATTCGCTAATAGTTGTTTCATCCATACCAGCATTGAAATCCACTTGCAGGTCTAATCCGTTTGAATTATCAGCAATATCGCTTCCAATAACAGCAGAGGCCGGAGTGGCTACAGGTACACTTACCATCTCACCCGCGCCGATTGCAGTTCCTGCAATAGTTTCATATGCATAGTCCTTGACAGACCATACGTTACCTGCAGCATCAACATCTATGCGCACCCATCCGTAATGAATGTTTCCACCAATGTCAAATCGCAATCCGATATATCCGTCTACAACAGAACAGAAATTACCATATGAACATGAACCATAGTTCAAAGACTGGAAACCACCAGAAAAACCATTGTTGAACCAACCACCGGCACCAGAACTGATTGGAGCACTGGCAGCAAGGTTGAATGGATAGGCGTATGTTACTCCACCAGAACCCAGTACTTCATTCGTTGCCGTCAACGGAGAAATATATAGATTCGAAGAACCGTTATGCCAAATTCTGAAGTCATTCACAGCATTATTATCAAGGTCGAGGAAGTATTCACTTCCAAGTCCTCCTGCAAAATCAGGAACAATATCCGTATAAATAATGGCTGCATCGGCTTCATTGGCGCCAGTTATTGCGGCAGCTAATAGACCATAATTGGCCAGACGTTTCTTTAAGTCTTTAGTATCTTTTTTACTCATAAGCAGTAGGTAATTTGTTAATTAGATAGTGTAAAAAATATGTAAACGTTATATTAAAACTAAGTGATCGCAAGGTACAAATTATATTCTACCTTTATCGTTAAATAGGGCAAAGCGAAATGAAGAAATCTGTGAAAAATGTAACGTATGAAATTCCGGTTCGGGGTTCATTGGGACTATTGGCTTATGGCCATAAAGGAATAATTGCCTGGCGCGGTGCACGCGACAAAAACGACGTTAATCAAAAGAAGAAATGAGTAAAAAAGTGCTGGTCATTGGTTGGGACGCAGCTGATTGGCAGATCATTGATCCATTGATCGCCGCAGGGAAGATGCCAACACTACAAAAGTTAATAAAAGGCGGAGTTCGCGGTAACCTGAGCACCATGAACCCGCCTTATTCCCCGATGTTGTGGACATCGGTGGCAACGGGCAAAACACCTGATAAACATGGCGTACTAGGGTTTATTGAAATCGATGCCGAAAAGCAACAGATACGTCCAGTCACGGTGCGTCAACGAAAAGTAAGAGCTCTGTGGAATATTTTTCATAATCAAGGAATGAAGTCCAATTTGGTCGGTTGGTGGCCAACTCATCCTGCTGAACCTATTAATGGAGCAGTTGTTTCCGATTTGTTTCCAAAGGCTATCGGAGGCAAAGAAAAAGAATGGCCACTCGCTCCGGGAAGTATTCATCCGAAATCATTGGAAAAGGAATTGACACAGTTTCGAATCCACCCACATGAACTTACTGAGGCACATATTCTACCTTTTATTCCAAAGGCGCAAGAAATTGAAGATGATCACAAAAAGAGTTTAGATATTTTTGTGAAAATCATGGCACACAATACGTCGTTGCATGCTTGTTCAACATGGTTGCAGGAAAATACGGAGTGGGATTTCATGGCTATTTATTATGACTTAATTGATCATTTCTGCCACGCATTTATGAAATTTCATCCGCCTAAGTTGCCGGCTATTCAGGAGGAGCAATATGAAATTTTCAAAGATGTAATAAATAGTGCTTACAGGTTTCAAGACATGATGCTTGAACGTACGTTAGAGTTAATTGATGATGATACACTTGTCATTGTGATGTCTGATCATGGATATGTTTCAGATAATAGTCGATTACTCACACCTCCGGATGTACATGCTGGTCCAGCGCTTGAACATAGAGAATTTGGAATCTTTGTAATGAATGGACCCGGTGTAAAAAAAGGTCAAAATGTTTTTGGCACCTCATTACTGGACGTTACTCCAACGATCCTAAATTATTTTGATCTTCCGATTGGGGCAGACATGGATGGGCGAGTTATGATGGATGCCTTTGAAGAACTTCCTCCAATTAAAATGATTGACTCGTGGGAAAATGAACCTGGTGATTTTGGTTTACATGGACAAGGTTCTGAAGAAGATGTACTAAGCGCTCAGGCTGCTATGGAACAACTCATAGAGTTGGGCTATGTGGATCGACCAGATTCGAACGTGGAAAAGGCAATTCATAAAACGAAATGCGAACTACGCTTTAATTTGGCACGCGTCTACATGGGGAAACAAGAGTTTGATAAGGCAGAAGAAATATTGTTGGATCTCATTCAAGAAGAAACAGAAATTAGCCATTTTTTGGTTGATTTAGTGCAACTCTCTTTGATCAAGGAAGATTATGCATCAGCGCGTAAATATCTTGAACAGCTCCGTGAAAATGATCCAAAGTCGCGCACGAAGACGCAATTAACTGAAGCGAAAATTCTTTTTGGAGAAGGAAAGGTACCGCAGGGAAAAAAGATTCTCGAAGAATTAAGTAAGCGCCAGAGCCTCGCCGGAGCTTCTTATTTTGAGCTTGGTAAGCTGTATATGCGTTTGGAAGAATACCCTAATGCAAAGGAGAATTTTGAACAAGCAATAGAGCATAAACCGAATAATGCGAAATATCATCATGCACTTGCAACTGTTTATTTACGTCTAGGTGCTTTGGAAGATGCGTTAAATCATGGGTTGACTAGCATAGAACTGGTACGTTACTTTCCAGATGCACACTATACTATTGGCCAGATTCTGGAAAAAATGGGTGATTTGGATAGTGCAAATCAGGCCTATGCAACCGCTGAAAAGCTTCGACCTAAATTGAAACGTGCGCGAATCGCCAAAGAAAATATAGAAAAGAAAAAAAGTAAGCGACTGGGGCACGATGAAACATCTGATTTCCCTGAGATCACTATTGTATCAGGACTTCCTCGCTCAGGAACTTCAATGATGATGCAAATGCTCAACGCGGGAGGCTTGGTGCCATTAACAGATGGTGTTCGAAAAGAAGACAGTGATAATCCAAAAGGTTATTTCGAATATGAAAAAACGAAATCACTTCACAAAAACAATGATTGGGTAGGAGAGGCCGAAGGAAAGGTTATCAAAGTGATTGCACAATTATTGAAGCATCTTCCAGTTGATTATCGCTATAAGATTGTTTTTATGACACGAGATTTGGATGAGGTACTTGCTTCTCAAACCGTGATGTTGAAGAATAATAATGTTCAGCCAAAAGAAGGAGTCAAAAAAGCGTTTAATACTGAGTTAAAAAAACTCGATGACTGGTTTGACCGTGAGCCAGGTGTGGAAGTGTTGAAAGTACCTTACTCTGGCGTAATTGAAGATCCACGCTCACAGGCAGAACTCATTCAACAGTTTCTTGGAAAGAAATTGGACATAGAACAAATGGTCGATCAAGTGTCGTCCGACCTATACAGAAATAGAATTTTGAAATTCTAATCTAAAACTTGATACCGGCAGAAACACTGAAGTTGTTCCAGTCACTCGCAAAGAAAGATTGAGTCGGTGTCATGCCAGGAACAGGGCGGAATTCACCTAGTCCTTGAACACGCATGTATTCGATACCGAAAGCAAGTTTTTTGAAACGCAGTTTTACTTCTGGCGTTATCGCCAATCCTGCCGTCATTTCCCCTTGGTCTAAATCAACATCCAGATTAAATCCTGTCGTGATATTGGCTTCAAGTCCTAGTTTGTCATTGAACTTAAATATGTTTGACATCCCCACATTAACAGGTGAAAGCAACTTTGGACCTGCCAATATTCCGTAAGCGAGATCATCAAAATCATTGATGTAAGTCCCAAATCTTAGCCAATTTACTTGGAGTCCTGGAAGCCACTTTTCCCGTTTTCCGAAATACCAACGATTCGAGAGTTTAAGAGCAATACCTAAATTATTCTGATTGACTGTCTGATAAACGGCCAAAGAAGACACTGGATCCCAATCTACATATTCCTGTATGGTTCTAGTTCCATAACCTATTAATAGCTCTATCGAGAGCCCATTTTTCATAATCGGATCTCGTCTGCGCGGATCTTCCACGTCTATATCAACATTAATACTCTCTACGTCAATATCCTCATTAGCGGATGGCGGTTCTGCATCTTCAAAATTATCCCAGGTACCATCATCATATATAACTTCTTTAACATCTTTGATTTCGATATTTCGAAGAGGGCCATCTTGCTGAGTCCAAGAACGATATTTGATTGTTGTCGTCGTGATTTCAACAACTTTTGCATCAATTTTGTCTCCGTTTTTCTTGATAATCACATCTTGTGAAAAGGCAGTAAAGGAGAATAAGGCGAAGAATAGGATCAAATATTTCATTGCGTTAGTTTTCTAGTTGAATAACTTCTTTTATTATACAAAATTGTGTTAATGGTGTAAAAAAAACTTGACCATAATGTTATTGTTTAAATTACGAAGAAAATCATGTAAAGGTTTGCGAGATGCTCAAAAGCCGTCATTATGTGTTTTGTGCGAACTTGAAATCAGACGGTTTATTTCTGCAAGCTCTTCGTTGGTCAAATCTCTCCATCTACCTATTGGAACGTCCAGCTCAACATTCATAATTCTAACACGCTTAAGTTTTGTAACACGGTATTCAAGGTATTCACACATTCTTCTGATCTGTCGATTTAGTCCTTGAGTGAGAATGATCTTGAATTCATTTGTACCTATTTGTTCCACGTAACATTTACGAGTTACGGTGTCAAGAATAGGTACACCATTCGCCATTTTTTTTAAAAAGGTCTTGGTGATTGGTTTGTTGACGCGTACATGATATTCTTTTTCATGGTTATTTCTTGCGCGTAATATTTTATTTACGATATCACCATCATTCGTCAGAAAAATGAGTCCTTCGCTTGGCTTATCCAATCGTCCGATTGGAAAAATACGAGAAGGGTAATTGATAAAATCAATGATATTATCTTTTTCAACGCGGGTATCAGTTGTGCAAACAATGCCAATTGGTTTATTAAAAGCAATATAGACTGGTTTGTCTTCACCAGATGAAATGAGCTTTCCATCTACTCTTACCTCATCACCAGGAGCAATTTTAGTTCCCATTTCAGGCACCGAACCATTGATGGTTACTCTTCCTTGTTCAATCAATTTATCGGCAGCTCGTCGCGAACAATACCCGGCTTCACTGAGAAATTTATTGATACGTGTTAATTGTGATTCGCTCATAGCTTTATTCCATTCTCCTAAATGTAACTCCTAAGAGATCTTTGAAGTTTCCATTATGCTCCGCAAAAATAAGCGCTTCATTTGAAAGTATCTTAAATCGAAAGAATTCATATTCCTGACTTATACTCCCTTCAGGGCTTATTGGTGAAGCATAAAAACTCAAATAGCCACCTTTCATTTGTACATCTTTTGTATCATATTCAATGGTCTCACGCATACCTCCAAGATAACTGGAAAGCTCAATTCCTATCTCCATAGAATCGTACATGAATACATCAAAAGCTATGTTATACGACACAAACGGGTAAACGTATGAATCATTATTTCGAGCGTCTAACCAATAAGCGTATTCAAAATAGTAATCTTCCTTTCTTGAGAGCGCTTCGTGGTTTTCTGTTTCAGAAAATCTTTTGGAAAGAGCATCTGTCTCTCGGATAATTTTCAAGCCTTCAATCGTTGATTGGACGACAAGAATTCGTTGCATCGTATCCTTGATGCCAGCGTTTTGTGCTATCAAGTCCATTTTGCAAAGTGCGGTAGAGTCGTTGAGGTAAGAAATGTATAGCTCTTTAATGGTATTGTCTCCGGTTTGTTTAAGAAAAATCGTTTGGATATCTATTAAAACAACACGTTTGGTCCACTTAAAACCGAAGTAATCGATATTCTCGGCATACATGGATTTCAATGCACTTACATTTTTTAAATTGCGTGCTTTATTCCAATTAATCACAAAATCGCCTATTTTCTCAAGCGTGGGTATTTCATGCTCGCTATCTTTACAAAGTGCATTGAGTAGCTTGAGGTGTTCTATAAAATCGGCAGCAGTTGTTTTTGATTTAAATGCCAGAACAAATTGCTTTCCATCGAGACGTATGTCATGTAGTTTTTCCGGAGTGCTATAATACTTAAATTCATAGTCGCTGGCTTCCAGGTTAAAATCTCGATCCCAGGAGGTGCCATCTTTGAGATGAGTGGTTTGCCTCAAAATACAACCGTTTATTGAAAATGTACAGGCTTTTACATTTTTAGCTTCAGTTGGAGAGTTTGCATTGGCTAGACTTTCAAGATAAGCAAGAACATCCTCTTTTGTCTCCATTTGAGAAAATACAAAGCTGCCTACTAATCCAAAAATCGTGAGAATAAATAACTTCATAGTGTCAATTAGAGTATTGATAAAGATAATTTTTGAAACGATAATTTATTAGAATGATTGCAGAAACACCGAAGCCTCCATATTATGCAGTGATTTTTACGACGCTTAGAACGGAAAATAATGAGGGTTACAAAGACATGAGCGATAGAATGGTGGAGTTAGCACGTAAACAAGAAGGTTTTTTGGGGATTGAATCTGCACGAGATGGTTTAGGGATCACCGTTTCTTATTGGCAAGACTTGGACGCAATAAAATCCTGGAAGCACAATCTAGAACATACAGCCGCTAGAGAAGAGGGGCGAAAGAAGTGGTATGCTGAATATAAATTGCGTATTGCAAAGGTAGATCATGACTACGATTTTGCTCGTGATTAATTGATAAACCCTTTAATATTAGATACGCAATAAACGCCTCCGGCATCCATTGCAGCAACGCACCTGTTGCAATGATCACAAGGAGATTCGCTTAACTCTCCGTTGTATACCTCATTGATAAAGTTTGGATTCTGAATCGTCACTCGCCCTAGTTGAAACAAAGGAAATCCATTTTTCAAGGTAGTTTCCATGTCTTTTTTAGATTCAATGCCACCGATATAAATGACCGGAATTTTTATGGCATCTTGTATCTGTTTTGCACCGTCCAATTGAAATAATGCTTGATACTTGTGCTTTGGAACCATGAAGTGACCAAAAAGCTTCAAACCGATTTTTTTGACCAAACTATTTTGGTTAGCAACCATCTCTTTTACGGGCAAGTTGCCACGAAGCATTAAAAAAGGAACTTTTGAAGTAAAGCCACTACTAGGAATGATTGCGCTGGCGCCCGCTTGCTCAAATGCTTGAGCAATTTGAATCGCGTCATCTAATTGAATGCCTTCGGGCATACCATCTTCCTGATTCATCTTGACTAAGATGGGAAAATCAGGGCCGAGCTTTTCCCGTATCCTCCGAATTACTTCCACAGGAAAATTTAAACGATTTGAAAGTGGTCCGCCAAATCGATCCTTGCGTTTATTTGTCCAAGGAGAAAGGAATTGACTCAACAAGTAACCATGTCCAGCATGGATTTCAATGGCGTCAAACCCTGCGTCTCTAGCTTGCACCGAGGCTCGAACGAAGTCTTCCGTCGTTGCTTCAATATCTTCTTCTGTCATTGAACGACATTTGGAAAGCATAAACATGCACCATTTTGGTGAAGCGCCCAATGGTTGCTGCTGGATAACGTTTTTATTTGTAAAGAAGCCGCAATGTCCTAATTGAATGGAAGCATATCCACCTGCCTTGTGAACTGCTTCTGTCAATTGTTTTAAGTCAGAAAGTATTTCTTCCCTCATCCAAAGTTCATGGTCGAACGCGCGTCCTTCAAAATTAACAGAGCAATAGGCGACAGTTGTCATGGCTATCCCTCCCTTTGCTAAATTCTCATGATGTTCGATTAATGCTTCTGTGACCTTCCCGTTCTGGCACATGCCCTCGAAACATCCAGCGCGAATCGCTCGATTCTTTAGCGTAAGGTTGCCAAGCTCGAAAGGTGAAAAAATAGTCGACATGATTCAATTAAAAGAAATATCGCTAAGGCGAACAGTGTATTCAACACGACGATTGTTAGTTACGTCCCAAATTTCCATGCATATTGAAGGATCTTCTTCATTACAATTAATGGTTAACAGGCCAAAATGATTTTCCATAATCGGTCCTTCAATTCTGTTACGATTTGGAGTAGCGAAATGCCAGGTAGAAGAGAGTCCACTGGACGTGATATCATAAATCGGATATATTTTATTCGTTCGTAACACTGAGATTTCACCATAGTGAACATCTCCGGTGATGAACAATACTCCATTGGTCTTAGTCGAATGAATAAGGTTCAATAGACGCAGTTGCTCATGTGGAAAATTTGCCCAGGATTCATATCCATTGAATTCTATTCCAAATTGTGAGCCTGAGCCAATAATGCGAATATCTGCTGGAACATCGAATTGTTTTTCAAGCCATTGCCATTGTTCTTCCCCTAGAAAAGTTGGTTCTGGTGATTCATGAATCCCGTAATCAAGTTGATAAAAATACCGGGCGTCACCATTTACCTCACCACTGTATGGCTTTACTTTATCTCGAAAGGTTCTATTATCCAAAAGAATAAGTTGAATTCGTTTCGCATTTACTTCATAGATATATGAAGTATAGATGCCTGAATGCTCGCGACGTTCAGAAGATACCGGTTCATCAAAAAAGTCAAGAAATAATTTTTTGGATGCTTCTTTTTGCGGATACTCCTCGCCTGCATCGTTCCATCCGTAATCATGGTCGTCCCAGGTCGCTACAATATCGACATTATCTTTCAGGCGCTGAAAACTAGGTTTGCTTCTCAGTTGTTCATATTTTGATTTCAACACAGCCATATCTTTGGTGTCACCATAGATATTATCGCCTAGGAAAACAAACAAATCTGGTTTGTGATCCACAATCGTATTAAAAATTGGTAAGGAATGCGTTTGATGTGCACATGAACCAAAAGCAATTGTAAAACTACTATCCTGACAAAATGTTGAAAATGCAAGAAGTAATGAACCAAGTAAAAGGCAAAGCTGTTTCATAATTGACTTTCAAAAAAAAACTGCGAACACATAAAATGGTTCGCAGTCAATATTTAAACAATTGAATAATTGCTCATTAATACATCAAATGTTTTTTATCAGAGTTTCTCCACCCCGCAGAGTATTCACTGTTTACGAAGTAAATCTTTAAATCTGCAGAATACTCACTGTTCACAAAGTAAATTTTCTTGTCAGCCGAATACTCACTGTCAGTAAAATACCAATGTCCTTCATTACCATCAGCGCTATATTCGCTACTTACTTTATAAACTTTTAAGTCAGCTGAATATTCACTACTCACAACATATACTTTCACGTCAGCGGAGTATTCACTGTTTGTAGAATATACTTTTTGAGAATAAGCTGTCAATGTCAACATGAACAGCGCAGATGCTAAAATTATTTTTTTCATAGTAGTTAATGTTTGACTTAAAGATAACAAAAAAAGAAACCAGAACAGGTTGTAACGAACTTAAAATTAGAAGAGTGATTGCTGATTACTTTCAAGATCAAGCAGGTATTTTTTTCTCCATAGTTTTCCTGCATAGCCAGTGAGACTTCCATTACTCCCAATGACTCTATGACAGGGAATTACAATACTTATACGATTCTGTCCATTAGCGCTGGCAACAGCGCGAATTGCGTTCAGGTCACCAACAACCTTTGACTGTTCTAAATAGGTGCGTGTAGTTCCAAATGGAATCTCCAATAAAGCGCTCCAAACTTTTTGCTGAAACTCTGTACCGATTAAATCGAGTGGAACAGTAAATACGGTAAGCGATTTTTCAAAATAACTTTGAAGCTCAGCTTCTAATTGGTTTAAGTGTTGGTGATTAGATGAGCTTTCTTCGATGGTGTAATTAACACTGAAATTCTTGAAATGCTGATCAATCCTTTTTTGGTTATCATATTCAAGCATACAAATTCCTTTTGATGTTGATGCCGCCAGCATCTCACCAATAGGTGTTCTAATTCTGCGTAAAGAGATGATCTCCATTAATAAAGTGGTGTGCCATTCGCATCAGTGGTGAGCACCGAACTCATATAGTCAAAGAACGGACGCATTTTCTTGAAAGTCTCGTTTGCTTTATCTACAAAATCGGACTTCAGAATTTCCGCATCTGAAAAGTTCTTGCCAATTATGAATTGTTTATAGCGAAGTAAGTCAATGGCAGGGTGCTCTTTGTCAAATCCTTTTGGAGCAGATTTTAATTGTTCCCCGTCCAGTTGTCCAAAAGTGTCAACGAAATCTTTATCGGTGATTATTGAGCGAAGTTCGCTGTCATCCATAGCGATGTCTTCACGAATGCGCAACAAATCTTCTTTATTCGGTCCCCAGAAACCACCTCCCACGAAGGATTTATTTCCTGGTTGAATATGAAAGTAGTATCCACCTCGGAGTTGTTTCGTTGCTCGCTTGAAACCACCACTCCAGTGAGTCTTATATGGGGACTTATCCTTTGAAAAACGAACGTCACGATAAATTCTGAATAAGCTTTTTTTTCCTGTTGGCGTTTCTATGATGTCGTGTTCATTCATCTTTCCCAGTAGCGAATCTGCGAAAGCAATTATATTTTCATGTTGAGCTTGATACAACGACTTATTCTCATTGAACCAATCTCTATTATTGTTGCTTTCCAGCTTTTTTAGGAAATCTAGATTTTCTTTGATTATGATCATGTAAAGCTTATTTGCTCAGCAAGATAAAACCGTGTCTTACCTCGTCGAAATGATTGTAGATCAATATACGAGAAATTTCCTTCTCGTGCTTTTTTCTCAGTTCAATATGAGGTAAAAATGCCTTTTCTCCATTCAGCAAATGTGCAGATAACCATGTGGCGAATGCTGAACAAGTTCGGTAGTCACCACTTAGATTCTTAAACGAAAGAACATTTGCATTTGGAATTAAATGTTCTTCAAGATGAGTGTACCAAGGAGTATGGCGCGAATCTCCATTATAGCCTAGCATGATGGTATCTATATCGTCTACTTGTAAATTGTTTCTGGATAACAGAAGTTCCAGGCAATCATCAAATTCTAGTTCTGTGGGATACGTTATCTGCTCAACGTCTTCAATTTTCGCATAGTATTCAGCAGGCGCTTTTTCCAGTACAAACAAAGAAGCTCCTTCGCCACAAACCGTTCCTTTGGTTGTTGAACTTAGGAGGTCTTCGTCATTCACAATTTCATTTTTGTAATGTCCTGCGAGTGAGTCGATATTATAATTATAATCCGAGATTTCC
Organism: Flavobacteriales bacterium UBA6051; assembly: GCA_002427735.1. Taxonomy (GTDB): domain Bacteria; phylum Bacteroidota; class Bacteroidia; order Flavobacteriales_D; family Crocinitomicaceae; genus UBA4466. Next base: position 819,875 of record DIYP01000007.1, on the reverse strand, counting down.
TCAATGCCTCCTAAAAGAAGTTTATCGACTGCATTTTCACGAAATAGTAGCCAGGCATCAAGTACTGCATTCTCAAACGCGAGTCCACCATTGGTGTAAGTAGTATTATATCCTCGGTTTTGCCCCATAAGTGCTAGTTGTCCGGCAACCGCATTTGGCGTACTTTGTACAAAGTTCGTAGGTGTCAAAACACCTTCGTCGTACTCAACAATCTGATTCAAGAACTTAATACAATCTTCCAAGCCACCATTGGCTGTTCCAATGACAACGGCATCAATATCACTATGAGCTTTTACAAGTGGAAGACCAGCTCCAACTCCCATACGGATAGCGCGCCCCATTCTTCGCAACAATCCTTTTGGGATAAATTCCATGTAATCGGGCTCAATAACATTGTATACCTGATCTTCGTGTGTTGTTTTTTTTCCTTCCAACAACTCATTGTCGTAAGTTAACTGAGGCGATATGGCTTTAAGATCAGTAATGTACATGTCTAGGACTTTGATAATATTATCGATGTACAGTTTCCTCCGAATCCAAATGAATTCGACATAACATGCTTTAGTTCTTTCGCTGTTTTTTTATCAATTGGGCGCGTTCCATAATCTGAGATAGGACTGGCGCAATTCAAACTGGCGTATAACTCATTATTTCGCAAAGAAAGGATGCTGAAGATTGCTTCAATTGATCCAGCTGCGGCTAGCGTATGCCCGGTATATGATTTAGTCGAATTATAGGGTGGAATAGAATCGAATGTTTCATTGAAAGCAAACATCTCTGTAACATCATTATTCGGAGTTCCTGTGCCATGCGCATTTATGTAGTCTATTTCAGTACTCTGTAATCCACTGGAAGCAAGTGCGCGCTGCATCGCTAGTCTAGGACCGAATGCTTCATCAGAAGTGGCAGAAGGATGGAACGCATCATTCGAATTTCCGTATCCAGCCACTTCCGCGAGTTTGATTTTATCTTTACAAGTACTTTCTCCTTCCAGGACAAGATATCCAGCACCTTCTCCCAGAGTAAGACCATCTCTCGTGGTGTCAAATGGCTTACATGGATTTTCCGAAAGGATCATCAAGGCGTTAAAACCATTGACTGTGTATTTGGCCAATGAATCAGCTCCTCCTACAATCACTCGCTTGGCTCTTCCGGCTTTAATCAATCTGGACCCCAACATTATGGCATTGGCCGAAGAAGAACAAGCAGTATTAATCGTAGATGTAAAGCCTTTGATTCCGTACTTTTTGATGACCCGCAATGTATGTTCACCACCGCCATAAGAAGTGACAAACTCGGATGGCTCGCCTTTCATGTTGGCATCTGCATAGAGTTCGTCCGTATTCGACATTCCTCCGACGGTGCTTGAAGAAATGAAGCCAGTATCCATGGACATCAGATCAACCGAGGTTAATTTTGCCTGATTAATAGCTTCCTGAAATGCCAGATAGGCGAGCAAAGTTGTTCTGCTCAGTCCTGATTCAGAAGCAGGATTACCATGTTCAGTTCGTTGAGCAACCAGAGCTGAAAGCGCTTCATTACTCATATCCACTTCACCAAAATTCAGTGAGGAGGTGTATTTCGAATTAAAATGTTTGGCTTTACCAATACCGGATTTAGCGGCTTGCAAAAGTGATAAACTGGAGCTAACATCGTTACCAATGGCAGAAATGACTCCCATTCCAGTTACAAAAACCTTTTCCAAAACGGGTAACTTATTTTTTATTAGCCTCGATGTAATCAACAATGGTGTTTACATCCACCAGAATTTGTCTTCCCTCAGTTGGGTTGTTGATCTTAATTCCATATTCACGATCAAGTAATACGATCATTTCCACAGAATCAATAGAGTCCAGACCAAGGTCGGGTCCGAATAAAGGCTCGTCATCTTTGATATCTTCAGGTTTAATATCCAAAAGGTTTAGATACTCAACAATATGTTTCTTTAACTCAAGCTTTAGTTCTTCTTTCGTTTGACTCATTTCAAATGTAATTTTGAATTTTTAGTTTAATGTATATCAAAATTTGACACGCTAAATTAAATAATATTAGGAACAAAAGGGTAGGAGTTAGTAAATACCAGTCTCCACCTTTCAAAAATAGTGTGTAATATCCTTCAATACACCAATGCAGAGGTGATATCATTCCGATGGTTTGCAAGTATGACGGCATGACAAAGGAAGGAACCCAAATACCTCCAATAGCGGCAAAAATGATAACCGCAATTGCACCAAATCCATTCGCCTGTTCCTGTGTTTTAGCATAAGTTCCTACTAGCATCGCAAAACTGATAGCAGAAAGGGCAGAAAGCAATGAAACGACGATTAGCCCAAGTATATTCGATGGTAATTCCAATGCGGGAAGTCCAAGTGAGGGAAATACAAATTTACCAAGAGCAAAAATGAGGGCGAGTTGGGTTATTGCAACGAATACATAAACAAATAATTTGCTTATTAGCACTAAAGAGAAGCTCGTTGGGATTGTTCGCAATCGAATAAAGCTACCGCTCAGTCGCTCCTTTACTATATTCCCTCCAAGGGAAATGACCATGAAGAACATAGCGAATATAGACCAGGCGGGTACATTGTGTTGTGTTGAGTTCGGAATGATTTCACCTGAAGATGTGTTTGCGGAAATTTGATCAATATTGATGCGATTTTCCTTAAACTTTTCTTCCATGCCCGTTGGGATTTCATCAAAGCCCATTTCGCTGTATAACTGTTCGATCATTAAGCGGTTTTCAATGACACTTAAATTTGCATAAAGTGTACTGAGAATTGAAAATCGAAAGCTCTCCTGCAAAACGGGATCGTAAAACATTTTCAGCGGAGGTACAGCGTCTTGTGCAACGAAGTCACTGGTGTCAGCAAGTTCAAATTCGCTTAGCATACCGATACTGACATTTTTTGCTTTCGCTCTCAGGTTTTCTGTGAAGCGTTCAGGGATCTTAATGGCAATCAATTCACTACCATCTAACAATGTCTTTTGAATATCACTATCGGAAAGCTGCTTTTTTTGTTCTACATGAAAAGTCCCGGTGCGTGAAAGCTGAGCCATAAGTGTGTCGCCTAAACTTCCCTCATCATTATTGACGATAATGATCTCCAGTTTATTTTCATTTACAAGTTTAAAAGTACTATCCTGTACCAGGGTGATAACGAATACAAGAAGCACAGGCATTAAGTACATGAGTAGCAACCCCACCTTATCATTGATAAGTAGCAGGAACTCTTTTTTTATACTTGCGAGCAGCTTAGTCATTAATCACGATATTCAATTCCGGTTAAACGCAAAAACAATGCTTCCAAGCTTTTTTCCTCATGTTGAGACAAAAGGTTATCAAGTGTATCCAAAGCAATCAACGAACCTTTATCAAGCAATGCAATGCAATTACAAAACTCCTGGCCTTCGTTCATATGATGAGAAGTGTAGATGATTGTCGTTCCTTGTTGATTTAACTCTTCAAGGTATGTCATGATGGCATTTTTACTTTGCACATCTACGCCGACAGTAGGTTCATCGAGAAAAAGAACCTCCGGATCGTTGATTATACCAATCGCAAGATTAACTCGACGTTTCATGCCACCTGAAAATTTTCCAACTTTCTTATGCATTACATGAGAAAGCCCCAATACACTCAATAATTCTTCGATTTTTTTCTTGAGCTCGGGTTTTGGAATTCCATAGAGCGCTCCAAAGTACATTAGATTTTGATAAGGGCTTAATTCAGGATAAAATGAAAAATCCTGTGGTACATACCCTAATTTAAACAACATAGAGCGTAGCTCAATTTTTTCCTCGTTCTTATTTCTAAAAGTGACAGATCCATCTGAAGGGGAAATAATCCCGCAGAGGATAGACATAAGGGTAGTCTTTCCTGCACCATTTGGTCCAAAAATCCCGAGTTTGTCACCTCTTTTAATTTGAAAAGAAACGTTGTCAAGACTGTATTCCGAAGCACCCGAATATTGCTTCGAAAGATTTTGTATCTCAACAATGGCCGCCATGCTAGCCAAGCTTAATTTTGGATAAATCTTTAAAGGCTTGCTTTTCCAATGCAGAAATTTCATTCATGATATCTGCACATTCTTCAAAATGCTTTTGATCAGTAATGCGCCCCTTATAAATTCCAGCCATTTGAAGTGCGCTATCTCTCCAGAGATCTCCTGACTTTGTGAATTGCTCTGAAATTCCGATCAACTTGTCATTTCCGAATATTTCACTCGCCTGTTCAAGAAATGCGGCATAGATAAAGCGAAAACCGCCACCACCAGTTCCAATTTCTTCTTGCATTCGGACAATCTGCCCTAGGAATAGTCCTGCTTTTCGTTCACCATGCTGAGCTCTCCACTTACGCACTTTACCAGCAGTATGATTAATGCCGCGAACTCCAGCAAATCGAGTAGGGATACGAAGCATGTCGCGCACATTGCGATTGATTCCCGTGATGATTCCCTGACGCAATTTCTCTTCAGTAATTTGTCCGGCCTGAACAGGATAGTACACATGACCATTTGGTGCCAACGCTCCTTTGGCAAAGCGCACTTTTTCCATGTCTTTTGCTGACAATCGCGTAGTGGTTTCCATTACAGGATCACTTACCAGGTATTCATCACCTTCACGACCAAAAACGATCAAATTGTGTGCGTTGAAATGAAAGCGATACTCCTTTGGGAAGTACATTAAGTGGAATACACCTACTTGACATCCAACGGGGATTCCTTCATCTACTTTTTGATCTAAATAACGCTTGGCGGCTTCTCTTGATTTGAACTTTTTCCGCTCTACTTTTACATCGAGCGCTTTACATGTTCGTTTGAATATAGCTCCCGGCATCGATCGAAAAGATATACCCGGGCCACCGTTTACTTTCAAAAATGGAATATGGATGTAAAACAATCCGGATCCAATACCAAAGGCAAGTGGCTCGTTCAAAAAATCAAGGCCTTGTTGCTGCAATAAATTAACAGTAACCCCATTCTCACAATGAGCCGTTTGTATGTGTTTAAAATCGCTCACTTAAATGTTGAAATTCTTAAAGTCTTCCAGCGTTACTTCGAATACATCTGCGTATCGCTGTAGTTTTTTGTCACTTAACTTGTTGAATACAGCAGGCTTCATGTGACGTTTAATCTGCCATCGTCTAAACCCTGTATACCCAACTAAAACAGGAAGATCCATTAATTTTAGTTCAAGGTAATACAGCACAGGGCTTGCCTCACCATTCAATACTTTTTGTTTTGCTTCTTCAGTACGTCGCTCAATTTCCTCCCAAGCATTCTCAAGTGCAACAGTCTTCACTTCCCAACCACTGCTCAGGCCTTTTTCGTACTTTCCGTCTTCGTTCTTGACATAACAAACTTCCCGCGTGAAATTTTCCAAGGGACTATCATCTTGAGGAAGTTCTTTCTTTTTCATGCTAGCAAACCGTTAGAAGCGAATAAACATATGAGAATCGCGCACTTTCAGGAACCATCATCAAAATTTGGTCACCCTTTTCGAGTTTTCCACTTTTGATAAGCTCATCAATCATGACATATACAGAACCAGCTCCGATATTTCCCACTTCATTAAGGTTGGTGTACCATTTCTCAAGTGGCAAGTCGATGTTATGCTCTCTAAATGCAACGTCTATTTTATCTCTGAAAAAGAAACTAGATAGGTGAGGAAGGAAGTACTTGACTCCTGTTAAATCCAGATTATGTTTCTCAACAGATGATTGTAATGCTTTGATTCCAAGTCGAACAATATTGTCACCTAGCAAGCGTACATCCTGCTTGACGCTCAAAATAGACTTTTCCAACAATTCTTGCTGAGAGTAGTCCATAAAGCTTTTCATGGTACCATCTTCCAATTTATCATTGGCCATGTACATACATGTTTCTACTTCATTGGCAAAGGAGTTTCCTTCAACCCATTCGACTCTAAGTGAAATACCGTCATCAGGTTTTTCCGTTTGCATCAAAAATGCACCAGCACCATCAGATAGCATCCAACGAAGAAAATCTTTTTCAAACGCAAGATTTGGATTGTTCTCCAATTCCTGCATTTTTTTGTACTCAATTTCAAAATGATCTGCATGTAGCATGCGAGATAATCGTTCAGAACCAGCAGATACGGCAGTATTTACACCACCTGCTTTCATGGATAAATAAGCATACTTAAATGCGTGCATCCCTGAACAGCAATTTCCAGCAGGAGAAATAACTTCAATGTTTCCAGTTTCAGGTAACCATCCGTGCACCATAACAGCATGAGAAGGCATCATTTGATCCGGGATAGAAGTTCCACATGTCAACAATTCAATTTCTTTCAGCTTTTGAGGATCATTGTCAACAAGTCCACGAATCGCTAAAGATGTAATCTCTGCATTTGTATGTGTAGGATTTCCATTCTTATCCAATGCATAAAAACGGTTTTCAATACCATTGCTTCTCAGGACGATACGTCGTGATTTTGAAGCTTGTTCTCCAATCGTACCAAGATATTGTTCCATTTCATCATTTGAAACGGGATCGTTTGGAAAGAAATGCGATGTTCTTGTTATATAAACTTCAGGCATTCGTGATTCAAAATTTGTGGGGACAAAAGTACTTTTTTTTCTAATGTTTTGCTAGTTAATGTGCATGGAAGATTTTAGGCATTTTGCGCTGTCATTCCAAGAAAGGCAAAATGTCTCTTCTTTTTCGCTATGCTTGATTGAGTTAAAGGTCTGATAAGGATAGAGTATACAATCAACAAAATAGGGGCTACACCAAACAAAGCGAAGTTCAAATAAAACCGAAAAAAGCGAATCCAGAACTTGCGATTCTTCCCTTGCTCTTCTTTCTTTTTGATCCCTTTTGCCCAGATATAAAAGATTTTTTTTGCGCGACCTTCAATAAACAGGATGGTGGTTTTTATGCGAAGGCCATCGTTGGCAATAACTTGATTTTGATAATCACTGAAATCATCTTCTTTTAAGCACGTTGATAGAAGCTTACCAAATTTCGAACTTCCTTCAATGTCATCTTGGGAAACGCCTGGAAGCGGGAAAATTCCCCATTTCCGAGTTTTCTTACCTGTCATCATCCAATGAACAATACTAATGGCACTCAACCAATTTTGGGCCCGATCCACAAAGGCAATGTTTCCAACCATTTTTCCGCCAGCGTCTTTAATATGGTCTACCACGCTTTTTTGAGCATTTAACCACATATTTCTAGCTCCAATGACTGTTACAACTGGAGTTCCGTTAACACGTTTCTTAAATTCTTCATTTTGTAACAATGCCGCCGCGGGCATTGAAGGAGAAAGGAACCATGGTTGATACCCCAAAAGGATGAGGTCATATTTTTCCTCTTTAAATTCAATAGGTTTCAGTTCATTGGGTTCTTCCAGAACAGTTTCTGGCATCGGGTCATAGAAGTTATTGGTTTTCCAGGGAAAGTCAAACCCTTCTTTCGGTTCAATTTTTATTCGGTCTATCTCATATTCTTGAAGAGGTGAGACAACGTTGTCCATAATTTCGTGAAGCTGTCCCGATTGCGAATAATTGATGCAGAGTATTTTTTTCATCAGTATAGAACTATTTTAAACGTTCACTTGGCAGGTTAGCTGATTGTTTCGCATATTCTTTGATGATCTTCCTCAGAGTAGGGTCGAGGGATTTATAATTGCTAATGATCATGTTTTTGTCTTCTTCCATGTTCATTTTATACTTCAAAATTTTCGGTGCATTTTCCTGAATTGCAAAGCGGAGGAATCGATATTCAGCATTTTTTGGATCTTTCTTTATGGCAGTTTCCAAAAGATTTCGTCCTTCTTTGAATACCGCAATTTTTTCTTTTGATGTTGCTTCAAACTGTGAATGTTTCATGGTAAGCGCTCCAATGTATGCATCGCGACTATTGGATTGCCTCACTTTTGCCAATCCCGACAACTTTGATTCTATTTTTTCCTGAGAATTGGATTGAAATGCTTTGTAAAAGCTAAACTTATCAATAAGAGTCGTGCTTGCGATTCCTAAAACTACAAGAAGAACTGAGAATGATTTTACCATTTTCTATTTTGTGTTTTCCACAAACTTACAATCATTTTGCCAAGTTTTTTCAATCGATCAAAAGAACTATCTAAAGTGACCGAACGGGGTACAAACAATTCTTCTAATTTTGTACGAAACTCATAGTTGAATGTTGTCTGATATCAACGCTTGTATCTTAATGCCAACTTACAATAACGAAAGGACAGTTATTGGTGTTCTAGAGCGAATTTTAGAGGTTGTTGGGAATGAAGCAACTGTGATTGTCGTGGATGACGGATGTACAGATACTACTCCGCAATTACTTGCAGATTTTAAAGATAGAATAGTCCTTTTAGAGAATGGACAAAATCAAGGAAAAGGTTTTTCTCTGAGGAAAGGATTAAGAAAGGCTATTGAACTTGGGTTTGATCATGCTGTAACGATTGATTCTGACGGTCAGCACTTTCCAGAAGATATTCCACTATTGGTAGAAAAGGCAAGAGAGTTTCCGAATTCCGTAATAATGGGGTCGCGAAACATGGAGCAGGAGGGGGTTCCAGGTAAAAGCTCTTTTGGCAACAAGTTTTCTAACTTTTGGTTCAAATTAGAAACTTGGATTTCTTTGCCCGATACGCAAACGGGGTATAGGATTTATCCTTTAAAGCCGATGCGCAGGATGCGTTTTTTTACTAAGAAGTTTGAGTTTGAAATAGAAGTTATTGTGCGATTGGCATGGAAACGAGTTCGGTTTTTTCCTGTTCCTGTAAGAGTGAAATACGACATGGAAGAGCGTGTATCTCATTTTAGGCCTGCAAGAGATTTTTTCAGAATCAGTGTCCTAAATTCCGTTTTGGTAATTGGTGCGCTATTGTACTACTATCCGAGAAAGATGTTTTCTATGGATACGCTAAGATTAATCAAGCAGGAAACGATTAAGCCAAAGGAATCAAATATGCGCAAAGCCGTATCACTTGGATTTGGTGCATTTATGGGCATCGTTCCTATCTGGGGCTTTCAATTACTTGTTGGAATTCCGCTCGCAATTCTTTTTAGACTTAATAAAGTCTTGTTCATAGCTGCTGCGAATATTTCAATACCTCCGATGATTCCCATTATTATTTACGCAAGTTTGCTATTGGGACAGCAATTTGTCGATGGTGAAATAGATCATTCAGCCATCTTCTCATTTACCCTGGAGGACATAGGAAATAACCTGTATCAGTATATGATTGGCGCTATTCTGCTGGCAATTTCCGCATTCATCGCCGTCTTTTCGCTCAGTTTTATATTACTGAAACTATTTAGAAAGGAACCAGAGAATTTGCCTACTGAGGGAAATAACTAGCACTCATTTTTAAGTAAACGGCATTGTCATTCTTAATGACTGCTGAAGCTTTAATTTCATTGTCCTCACCTTCAGTAATCTTAAGATCAATATTTACACCAGCATCTGTAGCAGGGTTAAGAATAGCTAGGAACTTACAGTTCCCCATTTTCTTTAACGCTAGATTTCGACCTGTTGCTTCACACAAAAGTTCTTTTACAATTTCCATTTGTACAACTCCTGGAGTTACTGGATTGTTGGGGAAATGGCCTTCAAAGATGGAGTGTGCAGCATTGAGTTCAATACCAAAAGAGTGTCCAGATTCAGAAGGTGAATGGGCAGTTATTGTATAAAAATTATCTTTAAAAAGCATCAGAATTGTGTAAAGTTGGAATCTGGTATTTGACCATTTAACTTGACGGAAGAGAAAGAATAGACCACTTTATCTGAGTTCTTTTCGACCATCACCATTTTGTCCAAAGTAAGTGTTTTTTTACCGAAATACATCTCAATCGTTTTAATATACCGCGCTAAACGTGCATTCTTCGGTTTTAAATACAATTTATACGTATTTGTGTTTTGATAATAGCCTACGGTGAACTCTTTTTCGTTTAAGAAATCGCCATTGAAAAGTTGTACCATAAGCGATTGCACTCTTTTTACTACTTGATTAGATGTCACACTTTTGACTTCTTTTCCATCTTGATACAGACGGACCTTTGATCCACTGATTAAAACAATTTCTTTTTTCGGAGTTTTATGTTCCCAACGTATTTTGTCATCTTTCTTGAACCTTAAAATACCACTGCCCTTTTTCGGCATATTGAACATGCTCGAATAAAGAACTTCTTTGAAATTTGCAGCAATTGAACTGGTGCTCTTGGCTTTCGAATTGATTTTGTTTTTTACAGCATTTTTGTTTTCCACTTTTGTGAATGACTGAGCCGACGCACCGAATGCAACGCATATAAACAGTATACTAATGAAATTACGCATCTAGTATTTTTTTAATATCAGCGGATGAAGCAAATATAATACCATTCGCTTTAGCCTGCTGGATAAAGTCATCTAGCACGGCTGCGGTAATATCTAAATTATCATGAAGCAATATGATATTTCCAGGCTTAATGAGTGTGTTCAGTCTTTTCTTGAGCTTTTCAGCATCTTTAATGACTGTGTCGTAACTTCTTAATGTCCAACCAACACATTTCATTTTCAGCTCGCCAAGTACACTGGCATATCTGGGATTTGTATAACCAATTGGTGGTCGAAAGTAAGGAGTGTCAATTCCTGTAACGTTTTTCAGCGTCAATTGCGCTTTACCAATATCATCTCTTAGTTTCTTTCGGGTGAAGAGTGACATAAAGTTGTTATGCTCATAAGAGTGATTTCCAATTAAATGACCTTCCTGAATGATTTGTTTGGCGATTTCCGGTTGTTCTTCGACTTTGCGGCCAATCGTAAAGAAGACAGCTTTTATATCATGTTTTGCTAATACTTCCAGGATTTTGGGAGTATTCGTTGGGTCTGGGCCATCGTCGAAACTAATTAGACAAGTATTTGCGTTAAGTCGAGTGGTCGACTTTAAAAAATAATTGTATTGCATAAAAAGTACGCCAAGAGTAAGAAGTACTGTATATATCAGCAATACAATGATGAGAGATGGAATGAAAAGCCAACTATCCCATAGAAACCATGAAATGCTAGCAATGGCAACTGCAAGGATAAGCGTATTTATCCTGTGTTTCATTGTTTGGAAAGCAGCGTGATTCCTAGCTTATCGGAACACATATCATTGATGATCAACGCATATCGCTTGTCAGAGTGTTTGAGTGAATCATGAGCAATATGCATTGCAAAAGCAGAGGCACTGTAATGCAGACCACTGTACTCCAAGAAGTTCAATGTTTCAGTTTTTTCGTTTGTTTCCACAGGTAATTGATCCGCATATAATGCCAATTCAATATCGTTCAGTGTTAGTTGCTGATTAGCTAGAAACTGTTCAATTTCCCCTGTTTTATCAGTTGGATTGAAACGCACGGCAACTGCTTGAACACAAACGCTCGCAGAACTTGCTTCTGGTGATATAACAAAAAACGATGCTCCCGAAGTAAGCGGATAATTATCAGGAATTAGATTTGGCTGCATTAATTCAAGAAACGGAATTTGTTCATCTGCTGATCCAACAAGAACCTGCTTCTTTCCTTCATCAATGCACATGAGAGCGTCCATTAATGCCACTTCGAATGATACGTTATTCTGCGTATGCGTCATATTATACGCGTGATTCTTCAATCCAAGCGAGATTTGTCCACCAATTGTATTATGCGTTGATTGAATAAACGCTGTAGGAGAAAGAAAATCACTAGTCGCTGTATGGAAAGTCACCAAAAACTTCTCTGTATCACGTAAACAACCTAATGCCGTTCCAACAGAGATGGCATCAAATTCTTTTTCTGTATTGTTTTGACATTCGATGGATGCCGTTAATCCCATCCGTAGAACCGGGCTTAATCTGCGAAGAGAAGCAGGAGGAACATATTCCTTATAATTAGGAGCGATCACTTCACTTTCCTGACCGAGCTTTTCAAGTTTTGAGCACACATTGGAAACATTGAAAGAATCCTGATGCGAGATAGAGGCTATGGAATGAATATAATACATACCTATACGGCGCTAATGATTATTGTTGAGTTATTTCCACCGAATCCAAAAGAATTCGAGAGAACATGCTGTATATTTTTTCCTTCTTCAAAATCGAGTTGCGGTGTAAGTCCAGTTTCTGCAATCGGTGTTTTGAAATTAAGGTTAGGGTAGAGGTAACCATTTCTTATAGCAAGAATTGCAAAAACGGCTTCAATTCCCCCAGAAGCGGCTAAAGTATGTCCTGTATAGGCTTTCGTTGAACTAAATGGTGGGATTGCTGTTCCAAAAATGCCTTGAAAGGCCTGTGACTCAGAAAGGTCATTATTGGGTGTAGCCGTTCCGTGTGCATTGATATAATCAATATCGCCAGGTTGGAGCTCTGAAATACGAAGAGCTTCATTCATTGAAAGCCTTGCACCGTGTCCATCGGGAGACGATGCTGTTTGGTGAAATGCGTCTGATGCATTGCTCCAACCAGTCAGCCTTGCTAACGGTTTTTTGCCTGTTTTTTCCAATGATTTGTCTGACTCCAATACGATAAACCCTGCTCCTTCACCAAGGTTGAGTCCCTTACGTGTATCGTCGAATGGTCTACACCATTGATCGTCGAAAATCATAAGTGATTTAAACCCTGATATAGTAAAGGACGTAAGGCTATCTGTGCCACCAACTACAACTCGATCCAATGTGCCACTTTTGATCATTCTAGCGCCCATCATAATAGCATTTGCTGCTGAAGAACATGCGGTTGAGATCGTATTGACAAAATCCGAAATCCCAAGTTCTTGTGCTATTTGCTCAGAACTTGTTCCGCTTGAATGATGTTTGTAATTATCGGGATTATGATTGGATTCATTGAGATAGTTTTTGTATTCAATCTCACTGACATCCATACCTCCAACAGACGTGCCGGAAATGAGTCCAGTTCTAATTTGATCTGACAGTACATGTCCTTCAAAAGCTTGTTTTGCTGCAGCCATTCCAAGTAAGGCCGTTCGCGAGCCATCCGTTTGTAATTTGAATTGCTCTTTCAGTTCAGCATTGGTTAAATGTATTTCTCCAACGTTGTACGCCTTTGTATTATCTAAACGTCCTTTTGCAATGCCTGTTCGCAGAGAACGCAATGAAGCAACATTCTCCTCTGTATTAAGACCGATAGACGTAATCAGACCATATCCTGTGATATGAATATTCATATACTACTGATGCTTCTCAATGTAAGCAGCCAATGAATCTACTGACTGAAAAATTTCTTTACCCTCACTAGGGTCGCTGATCTTGATATTATAATTCTGTTCAAGAAGTACAATGAATTCAAGTGCGTCAATCGAGTCAAGGCCCAAACCTTCTCCAAATAATGGTGCTTCATTTTGGATATCAGCCGGTGTTAAATCTTCAAGGTTTAACTGCTCGATAATTTGTTCTTTAAGTGTTTCTTTTAGGTCACTCATTGTCCTATTGTTTATACGATTTGATTAATTCTTCTATGCTAATTTCATCTATGGAATTCTCAACCAAAAACAAAAAACATTCTTCCTGATTATTAGCCGAGTCAACCCATCCACAAAGGCAAGCTTTAGAACCTTTACGAAAGTAAAAGTTAATTTGATCTATAAAAAACTGAGCGTCAAATTTTTCATTGATGAAAAAAATGTTCTCGCCATACCATTTCTTTCGAATAGCCAACTCTCCCGTAAGAATATTGGGCAGGGTGTACACAAACAGAGAAGGGCCGGGACTTCCCTTTTCGGTATAACTCTCTATAAAGCGTTGATCAGTATCATAGCTTGAATAGCGGTTTGCAAAAATTAGCGCAATTTCATTTTCACTATAATCATCAAAATTGCAACTAGATTCTAATAACTCAACACCCAAAAAAGCCATTTTCGCAAGTGCATCCATTTTGTAGAATTTCGGATACTCTATATTTAATGATGCGTACAAGTCTTTTTTCCAATCTTCATTGACTTCAAATTGTCTTGCCAAGCCATTTACAAAAACACCACTTTCCGCTATTTTACAAGTCCCTAGAATTCTCATGCCTATTTACGTAAAATGATTGAAGCGTTTCCACCTCCAAAACCAGAGGCTGTTTTTAATACTAATTGAGCTTCTGACTCCGTATTTTCTTTTAGTACGTTAATGTTGCAACTCGTTCCTTGTTCCTCAAATCCAGGGCTTTTCAGGAGTAATTTGTGTTCCATCATGAGCATTGTCGCCAATAATTCTATGATGCCAGCAGCTCCGAGTGTATGACCAAAGTATCCTTTCAAACTGTTCAGTGGAATTTTATTCAGGCCGAGACGATCAAAGGCAATACTCTCCATCTCATCGTTGTATAACGTGCCGGTTCCATGGGCAGATATAAAATCAAGTTCTTTCAAGTTTATTCCAGCTCTTTCTGCCGATAGGTTAATGGAACGGAAGAGTCCTTCACCTGTTCTTGATGGACCGGAAATATGATTAGCATCATTGGAAGAGGAACCTCCCAAATATTCAACACTAAACATTTCAGAGGGTCGTTCTTTACTTACCATAATTGCTCCGCCTGCTTCACCGATGGAAATACCTTTTCGATTTTTATCAAACGGTCTGCTAGGAGCATCACTTAGCGCAAATAGCGATTGGAAGCCATAAACAATAAAATCAGATAGCGCATCGATCCCAATGGCAATAACATTGGTGTATTTTTCGTCGTTCAGATAGTCAACAGCTGTGTTAATGGCCAGAACGCCTGAAATACACGCATTCGAGATAATCACGGGGGTATTCACAGGAGTGAGGAGCTCATTAATAATTGATCGCGTAGAGGAAAAAGTATCTTCCGGAAATGAATCAATGTCTGCCTTTGTTGAGCTTATAATGATCAGTGTCTTCTCAGACTGGAAAAGTTCTTGTCCATATGCTTTTAATAGCTGAGAACATGTTCTTTTTAGCAATGCTTGATACCTGTTTTCTTCTTCAAGGTGTTTTATTTTGCTCAGTGGCCAATCTTCATCATTGAATCCCGAACCTGCGATTTTGCTCACACCCGATTTTCCCGACTTCATGGCTTCGAAGTTCTCTTGGGGAGTATCACCTATTGGCGTTACCATTGCTCCATATGACAAGAAAAATCTACTCACAATTCCTTCCAATTTTGTTTTTCTTCCCAGCTAGCGAAAAAATCAGGTTTGACAAGCTCAAGTAATTTGTTTTCTATGCCTAAAAAAACTTGAGTAGTGCTACCAACTGCCGCAAGTTCTCCTGTTTCAACAATATGAACTTCGTACTGAAATACAATTTTTGACGCTTGTTGTTGTTCTAAAATTGCACGAACCCTTACTTTTTGTCCATAATAGACGGAAGCTTTATGGTTAATGTTTGATTTCACAATAGGTGTATAGTATCCGGCATTGAATGCATCCATGTATTCGATACCATAGACGTTTCCAAAATACTCACGTGCATCCTCAAAAAATTTGAGATAATTCCCATGCCAAACTACACCCATTGCATCCGTTTCACTGAAACGAACAGGAATCTCCAAAGAAGCTTCGAGAACTTTCATGCGATGACTATTTTCATTTGGCATTCAACAAGTTTTTCACCTTCAGATGACGCAGTTCCTTGAATCAAATGAATCGCATCAAAAGTACTTAAGACCTCAATTTTCGTGGAAATCGTTGCTCCTGTTGCTGGCAGTTTTTCAACAGAAAGTCTTGAAACTGCGCCAATGAAGCCCAATTGACCTTCACCTTCTCCTTTCAAACTATTGACGTAGCCAAAGCCCGCAGCACATGTTTGTGCAATATTTTCGACGAGTGAAGACTCAGAAAGAATTCCCTCATTCAGAAAAAGATTATCATCGTCGATTTTAAAAGAGCTTTCAAAGCCGCTTTCATCTGCTTTAACTAGTTCATCGATCATCACAAAAGGAAATCTTTGTGGAATAAATCGAGTAATATTTTGTTTATCAATTAACATAGTAATTGTAGAAATTAAACCATTGTGTTGGGTACTCTCGCACCATTGTTTCCAGGTGGCTGACATACTTTTTTGCAATTTCCACTTCAGAACTCGATTCTTCAATTGGATCAGTTGCAAAAAGGTCGTAGTGAAATTTGCTACCCTTCACTGCATATACAAAAGTAATAGGAACCTTGAATTTATGAGCCATTATGAATGGTCCCAATGGAAACTGTGCTTTCCCACCTAGAAAATCCAACTCAATATTCTTTCCTTGTTGGGTTACTCTGTCCGCATGGATTGCAATTAATTCATTGCGTTTCAGAGCTTGATGCATAAGAATAAGGTGTGACATATCATCTTTGATAGGGATGAGGTTGTATTTGGCTCCTCCCGTTTGATTCTCAACGTAGGATTTTATTTTTTCCACTTCAGCGTCGAGCATCACAATATTAATTGTGCTGGTTATTCGTTCGTGAATAAGATTCCCTGCATTTTCCCAGTTACCAAGATGGCCTGAGATGAGAATACCGCCTTTTTCATTTGCATGCATTTCACGCAATACCTTTTCATTGTTAAAGCTGTGCGTAAATGCTTTGCGTTTACTTGATTGAATGGCTATTCTGTCAATGAGCGTCTGACCGAAGTAATAAAACGTTTTGTAGGTCATTTTTCTCGCGATTTTCTTGGAGTGACCTAATCCAACAGTGTAGAATTGAATTAAACCATCTCGTTGTTTTTTTGAAAACCACACATAATAAGCTGAAACAATGTAGCAGAAAAAATAGGCGAAGTTTAGCCCAAAAATGCGAATGCAGAAAATGAAGAACTTATAGCCCCAGAGGGAGCCCTTCGATTTTCCGTCCCATTTTTCCATGCCCTAATCTAAGCGAGTTCGGCAAGTTTTTGTTCAACAAGATTGTAGAAATCGTCGAAAGTATCTACCGCTTTAAAATCATCAGCAGTAGGCTTGAAACCAAGGTTTTCTTCAATTACTACTACGAGGTCAACATAATCAAGACTATCCAGATCAAGCGTCTTTTGCAAGTTGTTGTCTGGCAAAATTGTGTTTTCGTCCACCTCGAATTCCTCTGACAAAAATCGTTTTGTTGTTGATATGATTTCTTCTCTATTCATAAGTTGGGTCGCAATAGTCTGTTATTTTACAAATTTTTTCACAATTAATGAAGAATTTGTGCCTCCAAAGCCAAAAGAATTGGAAAGGAAGCAGTCAATTTTTTTCTCCATCATTTCGGGCACAATATTAATCTTGGCAGAATCCTCATCAGGAGTTTCAAAATTAATGTTCGGCGCTACGAAATTGTTCTGCATCATTAACAAAGAATAGGCCACTTCGCTTGCACCTGCCATCCAGCATTCATGTCCAGTCATACTTTTTGTAGAACTAACGGGTACCTGATCGCCTAATACCGAGTGAATTGCTTGCGCTTCCATTGAATCTCCAACAGGCGTAGAAGTAGCATGAGCATTGACGTAATCTATTTGGTTCGATTGAATTCCAGCTTGACTTAAAGCCATATTTAGTGATCGGAACTGACCATCGAAATTCGGATTAGAAATATGCTCTCCATTTGATGAAAAGCCATAACCAATTACTTCTCCTAGAATTTCAGCACCTCTTTGCTCAGCAGATTCCAATGACTCAATAATAATGGTAGCCGCTCCCCCTGAAGGCACAAGACCATCGCGTCCAGCGTCAAATGGACGTGATGCTTTTGTTGGCTCATCTTGTAATATTGAGAATGTGCCCAGTCCGTCGAAACTCGACATGGCATATTTGTTAATCTCTTGCGCACCTCCACAAACTACTCGTTCTTGCAAACCTTGTTTTATCATCAAGTAGCCCATGCCAATAGAATGTGATCCTGAGGCGCATGCTGCGCTCAATGTAATATTAATTCCCTTTAATTTGTAAATCGTAGATAAACTCATGTTTACCGTACAATTCATATTTTGAAAGATATCACCACTACCGATTAGGGTTGTATCTTTTCGTTCACGTACTTTGTCTATGGTGTTAATAACTGCACCTGCCGTACTATCGTTTCCAAAGATGATTCCTGTTTCATTTTTATCTAAGAAATCCACATCGAGCTTTGCTTGTTCCAATGCTTCTTTGGTAGACATGAAGGCATACATTGCCGGTTGGTGCATACCAATCCGTTCACGACGAGATAGAAAAGGTTTAAGATTTGGATCTTCAACCATTCCTGTCAAACAAGAGCGGTAACCAAACTCCTTACGCTGTTCGTCGTAAATAATTCCACTACGACCAGATCGAAGAGCGTCAAGCACCTCGTCTTTTCCGTTACCAATGCACGAATAAAGACCGACACCTGTTATAACAACTCTTCTTTCCATTTACGCGTAAATTCCTCCGTTGATGTTAATGACTTCTCCCGTAATATAAGCTGCCTTGTCTGAAGCTAAAAAGCTAACAAGATGTGCAACCTCTTCAGCTGAACCGAATCGCTGTGCAGGGACCATGTGTTTCAATTGTTCCTCATCAAGGTCACTTGTCATATCTGAGGTAATGAACCCTGGAGCAACTGCGTTTACGGTAATCTTACGCTTCGCAATTTCCTGAGAAAGCGATTTTGTTGCTGCAATCATCGCTCCTTTGGCTGCAGCATAGTTCGTTTGACCTGGGTTTCCTTTCAAACCTGACAATGAAGCCATATTGATAATGCGACCAGAACGATTACGTAACATTTTGCGTAAAACGGCCTGTGTACAGTTGTACATTCCTTTGACAGAGATGTTCAAAACAGCATCCCAGTCTTCCTCTGAAATCATAGGAAGCAAATTATCCCGAGTTATTCCTGCATTGTTCACAAGTACTTCGACGTACTTATCGGGATTTTCTTCCTGCCATTTGGAAATAATTGATTGAACTGCTTGAGCATCCTGAACGTTGAACTGCATCAATTCACCAGTACCACCGTTACTTTCGATCTCTGCAAGTGTTTCTTTTGCAGCATCAGTATTCGAGCTATAGTTAATTAGGATGTGTAATCCTAAATCTTTCGATAGTTGAATGGCAACTGCTTTACCAATTCCCCTCGAAGAACCTGTTACTAGAGCACATTTCATAGTTCAAAACGTTTAGCACGTAACAAATCTGTTACTTTGTGAATATTACCTGCCTGAGGAACATCCTCTCCAACAACAGGAGCAACTTCGCGAATCATATTATATACTTCCATCGTTTTCGACCCGAGTCGTCCACGTTGCTCTTCATCCAATAAATCGATTGATTGACAAACAGCCATCATGTGGATTGCCATCACCTGGAACCCATTTTCAATAACGTGTCGAGCCATCATAGCACTGTTTGTCCCCATGCTCACAATATCTTGATTGTCATTATTGTTCGGAATACTGTGAACATACATTGGGTTCGAAAGGGTCTGACTCTCCGCAGTTGTTGAAACTGCCGTAAACTGCATTCCTTGAATTCCGAAATTAAATCCGAGTGTCTTCATGTTCAAGAAAGCTGGGAATTTTCCGTTCAATGGTGAGTTCAGTAAGAAATTTAACTGACGCTCTGCAAGCATCGTTAAACGCGTAATAACGATTTTAATCTTGTCCATTTCAAGAGAGACATAGTCCCCGTGGAAGTTTCCTCCATGGAAAACGTTTTGATCGTCAACGCTCACAACAGGGTTGTCATTGGTAGAATTCAACTCGTTCTCAATAACGTCCTTTGCGTAGTCTAAAGTCTCTAGTACAGGTCCTAAAATCTGCGGAACGCATCGGATAGAATAATACTCTTGAATTTTACGACTGAATTTCTTACGCCCCATTTCCGCATTATCCTTGAAGAGCTCTTCACGCTGACGAATCAGTTCGCTATCTTTAAGGAAAGAGCGCATTTGGGAGGCAATTGCTTTTTGGCCATCGTGGCGTTTCACCTTATTTAATCCTTCAGAGAAAGAATCGTCAAATGCCTCAACTACTTCATTAATTATAGATGATGCCGCAACTGACCAGTTTAAAAGTCGATATGCATAAATAAGATTTATTGCACCAATTCCGGTCATGCATGATGTTCCGTTCATTAAACCTAGCCCATCACGCAATTGAATATTTAGCGGTTCAATACCAGCTTCGGCTAATGCTTTGGATGCTTCAATGCGTTCATCGTTTACATAAACATGTCCTTCACCAATAAGACTTAACGCTAGGTGTGCAAGTTGAACTAAATCACCACTTGCACCAACACCACCGTGAGAAAAAATCTCAGGATTGATGCGCTTATTTAAGAATTCTGCAATCTTCTGGATAACCCCAACGCTAATACCAGAGTTCGCCTGAAGGAAGTTATTGATTCGTGCCACTAATATGGCTCGAACGTATTCTTCTCTTAGCACGGCGCCGGCACCACTTGAATGACTACGAATCAGGTTGTACTGGAGTTCATTCAGTTTGTCATCTTCTACTTTAAATTGAGCCATTGGGCCAAAGCCTGTATTGATTCCGTAGATGATTTTGTCGCTAGAGAAATTTTGCAAAAACTGAAACGACTCATCAATCTTAGCGATCATTTCATCGTTAAGTTTGAACTCTTCGTATCCAAGTGCGTAGCGCTCTAATTGTGCTAAATCTATGTTGTTCATATTGAATAATCTGGTCTTACAATTTCACTAACCACCTTCGGTCGCGAAAATTTAACATGCAAAAATACTGATTTTACCGAGAAAAAAAAGGGTCTAAGGAAGGGTATTCCACACCCAATTGTTAAGTATTACTACTTCAGTTTTAGTTCCAGTATTGTATGGAAACTATCGCCGTGAAGATGATGTTCATCAATACATTCGAACCCAGCTTTATCGACAATGTACTTCATCGCAGTAGATGTATACATTTTACTGTTCCCATTTGCAATAACTGTAAAGTAGAGCGAAGTTGCAACTAGACTATGTGTTGCCGCAGGGAATCGCTGATTATCAATAAATGTTTCCATGATATAAACGCGGGAATCTTTCGAAATGTTCTTGCGTATTTTTAGCAGAATCTGCTCAATTTCTTCTTCACTGAAGCAATCAAGAAATTGACTCATCCAGTAGACATCAGCGCCGCCTGGTATTTCAGAAGATGGATCTAAAAGATTCACTGTTTGGTATTCAACACGATCTTTGATTTCATCAATCTTACCAATGTTCTCTTTTGCTACGCCAATTTGTCCTGGAAGATCGAACATCTTTACACGAACGTCAGGGTCATGCTTTGTGCTAGCAATTGCCCATTTTCCAGTATTTCCACCAATGTCATAGATTTGTTTCGGTTCATCTTTGAAAATTATTTTCAACGCATCATTGAATGAATTGTCAGAATAATGATGGTCAAAATCAAACCACGACTTCTTAATGTGTTCCGGTAAAACAGAAAGACCTTCGTAAATAGTGTTCCAGTCTCCAAGTTCTTTCAAACCTTCAGGTTTTCCATTTACGATAGATTCTTTTAAATGAAAAAGTCCTTTGTAGCAGACATCATGCGTGAAGTACAAATTGACACGCGTCATTTCATCTCTCAATAGGAAATGGCCAATCTTTGTAGTAACATAAAGTCCATCCGCATTGCTTTCAACAATACTTGCAGCCTCAGCCATCTCAACAAGAACACGAACACCGTATTCGGACACACCTGTTTCTTGTGCACAGTTTTCAATGGAGATTCCTTCTCTATGGTTATAAATGGATTCAAGAATTCCCAGCTCTAACATGGTGTATGCCGTTTCGAAAACGAATGGGCTAAAGGCTATTTTGTGCGCTTCGTATAGCGCTTCAACTGCTTTCATAAAGATTCTAATTTCATTTTGGGCTCCAGAACAATCAAATAACCATTGCAAAGGAGTCTTTTAAGCAGTGCAAAGCTAAAAAAATATTGTTTCAAGACTACGCTTTGAAAGGTTTCATTATCGGAGCAATATTTGCTTGTATTTTTCTACTTTTGGCGGGATTGTAAACATTTGTTTTAGGAGATTAAATGCGCGCTTCGTTAATTAACGTTTTGAAGATTTTCTCATGGTTGGAAAGTTTGACGCGTTGTCACATATCACTCAAGAGAGTTGGGAAGAATTTTTGAACATATCGTTTCATTTTTGAATAGGCACCTTTTTGTCTTTCTAGCCTTTTTACTCGCGACAGGCGCACTTTTTTATTTTGGAGTTAGAAATTTGAACGTTGATCAGAATTTTTACTCCATTTTTCCGCAGGGGGAAGATTTTAAGCAGTTCAATAGTGTTTTACGCGAGAATAATCTGAATAAACAAATTGTCTTCTCCATCAGTGCGGAAGAGAAATCTAACGATGAAATCTTTGTTCAACTTGATTCGGTTTCTCAAGTTATAGAAGGGGAGTTTAACGGTTTGGTTAAGGATTTAGAGGTGTTCCGTGAAGAAAAGCAGGACCTCGTAATCGATTACTTTTATTCGAATTATCCAACATTAGGACATCAGGATTATGGTCTACTTGAAAGAAAGTTATCCGAGGATTCAATAGAACAATCGTTGTCCTTAGTGAATGATCGCTTGTCCTCGATGAATGGTTTTTTCTTGCGTGATTTATTGTCGAAAGACCCACTGGGGATTGCCTGGAGCGACCTAAATAAAATCAATCCGCGTTCAGACTCTTCTACAATGGCCGTTGAGGATGGGATGCTGTTTTCAAGTGATGGCCAAAGGGCATTGTTTACGGCTGTTTTGAATTTTGAATTGGATGACGCCGAAAAGAATGAAAAACTAAATCAGCAGTTGTATGCACTTAAAGAACGTTTAAATGATCAAGCAACACTTGGCTTTGATTATTTCGGAACGTTTCAGATTTCATATGAAAATGCTCGACAGGTCAAGGAAGATACGTTTATCACATTAATGATCAGTCTTGGATTGATCCTCTTGCTTTTAATTGTCTATTATAGAAGCCTATTAACCCCGGTGTTCTTTGTCCTACCAGCACTCTTTTCTGGTTTAAGTGGGTTGGGATTGGTAGGTTATATCCAACCAGATATTTCCGCAATTTCTATTGCAACTGCTGGAGTTTTAATGGGGATAGTTTTAGATTATTCGTTTCATTTTTTTACGCATTACAAGCATTCGGGAGACCTCAGAAAAACGGTTCGCGAATTGAGTTTCCCAATGTTGGTAGGAAGCTTTACGACTGTCGCAGCATTTGCCGCACTGATGTTTACGGATTCAGTGGTACTCCAAAACTTCGGGTTAATTGCGTTGTGTACGCTAATTTCAGCTGCACTTTTCACTCTATTATTACTTCCTTCATTGATTCATTTCTCCAGATTCAAAATGAAAGCTGGAAGAAAATCAGGAGGTTGGCAAATGCCAAAGTGGTTGTTTAGAACAACTATGTACGGAATTCTTGTATTAACTGTCGTTTTTCTATTCAAGTCCAATCAGTTCTCCTTCGATTCTGATTTAAATAATCTAAGTTATCATACAGATGAATTAGCGGAGAAGGAAGAGTATTTCACAGGAATAAACCCAAAAGAGGAAAAGAAGCTTCATCTTTTTGTTAGCGCAGACAATCAGGACGAATTAGAAGAGCTCAATTTTAAACTCTTTGAGGTCTTGTCTTCGTTTAGAGAGGAACAAGGTCTAGATGAACTGATTTCAGTCGCGCCTTATCAATTGCCTGTTGAACTCGCTGAGCAACGCAGAAATAGTTGGTCAGATTTCTGGAGCAATCGTTTTAATGCGGTAAAAGGAAAGATTGATGCTATAGCAATTCAGTATGACTTTTCAGGTCAAGCATTTTCTCCTTTTCAAGAATGGATCGCTGCTACAACGACTGATGAAACTAATTTAAGTGAGCTCAATATAGCCAAGGAACTTGGACTGTCCGATCTTGTTTATGAGAAAAATGGAAAATGGACGGCAATTACGAGTGTTGTTGTCAACAGAAATGACCTCTCGTTACTGAAGGATGAAGTCAATTCGGTAAAGGGTGTGTTCGTTTTCGATGTTGCTGAAATGGCGAATACATTAATGGTTAGTGTTCAGGCTGACTTCAATTATCTTTTGTTGTTTTCTTCATTACTTGTATTCTTCTCATTGCTTGTTGTTTATGGTAGGGTTGAATTAGCCATGTTTGCTTTTCTTCCTATGGTGATAAGTTGGATCTGGATTTTGGGGATTTCCAGTTTTTTCGGTATCGAGTTCAATTTCATCAATATTATAGTTGCGACCTTTATTTTCGGTCTTGGCGACGACTTTAGCATTTTTGTTACTGATGGTTTACAGCAACAATATAAAGTAAACTCGGATGCTCTGAGATCCTATAAGTCAGCCATCATTTTGTCTGCTGTCACAACGATAATAGGAACTGGTGCGCTCTATTTTGCTAAACATCCTGCTATTCATTCAATAGCCGTAATAAGCGTAGTAGGAATAGGTTGTATTCTGCTCGTCACACTGGTTATTCAACCCTCACTGTATCGTTTTTTCATTACGAATAGAACTAAGAAAAAACGCACTCCGATCACGCTTTTAGGATTTATCTACAGTATATTCTTGTTTTCATACTTTTTCATAGGGTGTTTATTACTGAATGTACTATTGCTTCCACTGTTGGTCTTTCCAATTGCCAAAAGCAAAAAGAGAAAAGCGCTAAATTATGCCGTATCTAAACTGGCTAAGTCCACGCTATATCTTGGTTTCCATGTCAAGAAAGAAATTATAAATCCAGAAAAACTCGATTTTTCTAAACCTTCTATCATTGTAGCCAATCATTCTTCATTTCTGGATATCCTTCTTATGATTATGCTGAACCCGAAGGTGATCATCATGGTGAAGAAATGGGTTTATTATTCACCCGTCTTTGGATTCTTTATTCGTTATTCAGGATACCTTTTTATTGCTGAAGGAACGGAATACAATCTTGATCTCATTCAACAACGTATTGACGAAGGTTACTCTGTAATGATTTTCCCTGAAGGGACAAGAAGTCGTGATGGGCGAATGAATCGTTTTCATAAGGGAGCTTTTTACCTTGCGCAGGAGTTACAGTTAGATATTCAACCTATTCTTATTGTTGGAGCTCATTATGTAAATCCAAAAAATGATTTAATCATTAAGTCTGGCTCGCTCATTTTGGTTGCACTTGATCGTATTACTCCCAACGATGAGATTTATCAGCAACGTTTTGGTTTGTTTACCAAGAGTGTTCAGAAGATCATGCGTGCCGCTATGAAAGATGTAAAATCTGAAATAGAGGATGGGGCCTATCTTAAAAATCGCATATTGTATAATTACCTCTACAAAGGACCTTCACTCGAATGGTATGTGCGGGTAAAATGGCGATTTGAGGAGAAAAATTTTGAAGAATACGACGCTTTCATTGCGGAACGAAAGAGAATATATGATATCGGCTGTGGTTTAGGATATTTGAGTTACTTCTTGCATTATCGCAATAGTGATAGAGACATTATTGGTATCGATTATGATGATGATAAGATCAATATTGCTCAAAATGGATATGATAAGGGGGAGAATCTGAAGTTTCTTCAAGGGGATATCAGAGAGGTTGAAATTACTGATGCAGATGTCGTGATCTACAATGACGTTTTACACTACATTTCTGCTGAAAAGCAATTGGAAGTATTGAATAAAACTGTCGATAATTTAAATGCAGGTGGATTAATATTGATCCGTGATGGGATAACTGATTTAGAAAATCGCCATGCGCTTACAGAGCGCACAGAAAAGTATTCAACAAAGATTGCTCGATTCAATAAAACGACGGAAGAATTGAGTTTCTTTTCGTCAGAAGATATTTTTAAATTCGCTAAGAAACGTCAGTTGTCATGCGAAATGATTGAGCAATCTGAAAAAACATCTAATGTCCTTTTCTTGCTAAGGAAAAGTTGAATGAAGGAGGCTGAGAAAGAATATGATTTTATTATTGTCGGCAGTGGCATAGGCGGATTAGTTTGCGCCACGGTTCTTGGTATGGAAGGATATTCAGTTCTTGTGTTGGAAAAGAATCACCAAATCGGCGGAAGCCTTCAAGTGTTTAGCAGGGATAAACGCATTTTTGATACGGGTGTGCATTACATCGGAAGTCTCGATGAGGGGGAAAACTTGCATCAGATTTTTAGGTATCTCGGAATTATGGATGATCTGGCCATGAAACGTTTAGATGACGAATGTTTCGACTTGATACGCTTTCCTGATGGGAGTACATATAAACATGGTCAGGGATATGAAGCTTTTAAAGAAGGGTTGTTCGAAAACTTTCCAAATGAAAAGGCAGCTATCAATGCCTTTTGTGATAAAATCTTAGAAATTTGCGCTTATTTCCCACTTTATAATTTACAGGATGAGAGTGAGGTGGAAAAGAGCTATGTGACTCACCCTGAAGTACTCGCGCTAAGTGCATGGGATTTTATTGAGTCCATTACGGACGATAAACGTTTGCAATCTGTTTTATTGGGAAGTAGCTTGTTGTACGCAGGCGATCGCAAAACGACACCGTTGTACGTTGTGGCGTTAATTATGAATAGCTTCTTATCCGGGAGTTATCGGATGCTTAATGGAGGTTCTCAAATAGCCAAATTGCTAACGCGAAGAATTCACTCACTTGGAGGGCGAGTTTTGAAACATCAAGATGTTGTTAGCGCAGATTACGTTGACAAGGAAATTAAATCTGTTGTAACGACTGATGGGGAAAAGTTCTCGGCAAAAAAGTTCATTTCGAATACCCACCCGAAAAAGACGGTAGAAATATTTGGTGAAGATCGGTTTAGAGCAGCTTATCGCCATCGATTGGATAAGATAAATAATACCGTTTCTTCGTTCATGGTCTATCTATCTTTCGAGGAAGACTTTTTCCCTTACTTGAATTATAATCTCTATGCCTACGGAAAAGAGGAGGTTTGGGAAACCGTAGATTATAAAGAAGGAATGTGGCCTGAAGCTATGTTTATTTGTACTTCTGCGGCGCATGATCAGGGTGCATATGCTGATGCTATGTCAGTAATGACCTACATGGATTATTCGGAGGTTGAGGAATGGTCAGATAGCTTCAATACAGTTGCGCGATCCGGTGAGCGCGGTGCAGCATATGAGCAATTCAAAAAAGAAAAGGAAGAGATTGTGCTCCAACGTCTGGAGAAAATATTTCCTGATATTCGAAAAGGAGTCAGGGGTATTTATTCTTCCACACCATTGACATATAAAGATTATATTGGGACAGAAGATGGTGCGCTTTATGGCATTTTGAAGGATTATAATAATATCATGCTCTCAAAAATTAATGCGCGAACGCGCGTCCCCAATTTATACCAGACTGGTCAGAACCTTGTGTTTCATGGTATTCTTGGTTCTACCATCTCTGCTTTGGTAACATGTTTTAATTTTATGGACAGTAAATACCTTATTGAAAAAATAAAAACGGCATAATGAAAGAACGATACGATGTAGTGGTTATTGGTGCAGGTCCGGCTGGAGCTGTTGCTGCAACGCGTCTGGTAAAAGATGGATTCTCGGTAATCGTTCTGGAAAAAACAGCGTTTCCGAGATTTGTTATTGGTGAAAGTTTGTTGCCTAAATGCATGGATTATCTGGAAGATTTGGACTTGCTAGATGCAGTGCGAGCTCAAAATTTTCAGGTGAAAACGGGGGTTGCTTTTTATCACGATGATCAGGTGTGCGATTTTCTTTTTGATAGCCAATATGCAGAAGGTTGGGATTATACGTATCAAGTAAAACGCGCGGATTTTGATCATGCTCTTATTCTTGAAGCTGAGAAGAAAGGAGTAGAGGTGGCCTTTAAAACAGAGGTAACCAATGTCAAAACTTCTGATGAGGAACAATTAGTTGTTTGTGTGGATGAGAATGGCAACGAACATCAAATTAAATCACACTTCGTAGTTGATGCGAGTGGATATGGTCGTGTACTGCCACGCATGTTTAACCTTGAAAAGAAAGCAGAATCAATTCCGCGTGGGTCAGTCTTTGCGCATGTAAAGGATGAGAGTAGATCAGAAAAGGCTTCTGAGAATATTTTTGTACATGCATTTAGGGATAATACTGCTTGGATTTGGTCTATACCATTTTCCGATGGTACGGCATCTGTGGGAGTCGTAGGAGATGTTGATTTTATCAATGAATGTGATGCGAATGATTCGGCATTATTCAAGGAGTTGGTTCAATCATTTCCTGGACTTGAGGGAAGATTTGAGGAGACTACATTTCTTTTCGAGCCGAAAAAACTACTGAATTATTCCATTTCAGTAAAACAAATGCATGGTACAGGTTATGTCCTGTGCGGGAATAGTACCGAGTTTTTAGATCCAATTTTTAGTTCTGGAGTTACTTTGGCAGTGGCTTCTGGATATGAGGCTGCCGGTCTTGTTCGTGATCACTTGAAAGGAGAAAAGGTAGATTGGGAACAAGATTATGTGGAATTCTTGAAGCATGGTATAGAAGTCTTTAGAAGCTATGTGAACGGTTGGTATTCTGGCCATTTGCACACGATTTTCTTCACCGAGAATGGTAATCCGGAATTCAAAAAGCAGATTTGTTCAGTGCTGGCTGGACACGTTTGGGATGAATCCAATCCGTTTATTAAAAAACACAAGACAATTCTGCCGACTTTGGCAAAAGTCATTTCAATCAGTTAGTAAACTTGATTTTTTCAGGTTTACGAAGGTGTTTTTGATAAATCATTCCACGGAGCTTATCCGCTTCGATAAAATCAAATTTTGGAACAACGCGAAGTTTGGATTTTGATAAAGCCTTGATTTCATTGAAAACTGGTTGATTTTCCAGTTTTTTCTCAAGTAGGATAGTAATGTTGTCGTTCCCAAGCTCGTCCTTGTTTACCAATACTTTATAACAAGATATTTCTTGGAAATGTTCAAGGACATCATAGATTGCTTTAGGGTAAATAGTTGTGCCTTTAAACTTAATCATCTGCTTCTTCCTCCCGATAATTGGCCCAAGTCGGGGTGATGTTCTTCCACAAGAACATTTTTCCCGATAGACGGTGGCAATATCCCCTGTTTTGTAGCGTACCAATGGTGTGCCTTCTACACCGAGAGTTGTTACTACAATTTCACCAGATTCACCATGTTTTACTTCCTGTCCATTTTCATCGAGAACTTCAAGGAATAATAGGTCTTCGTTAAGATGACATCCTTGTTTCGCCTCACACTCTGAAAAAGCAGCTCCCATCTCCGTTGAAGCGTATGTTGAGAACAGATCAATATCCCAATTGTCCGTAATTCTTTTTCCTAGCGTGTTATATGTTAGGTCGTCGTTACGGATTGGTTCTCCAATGCAAACAACAGCTTCTACAGAAGAGTTTTGATAATCAATTCCATTCTCGACAGCATAATCGATCAAAGCAACAATAAAGGATGGTACAGCAATCAGCCGGGTGGGCTTATTTTTAAGAATAGAATTCCATTGCAATTGCGGTACTCCTGGACCAATTCTGATCAATCCTGCGCCTAACTCTTGCACTCCGAGGTAGTAGGCAAGTCCTGCCATGAATTGTTTGTCAATTGTTGTCAATAACTGAAAAATATCGTGGGAGGTACTTCCCATTAACGAAAGTGAATCAAACTCGTTTTTGGCTAACCGTTGAAGATCATTTTTTGTCAAGTAAAGAGAAACAGGCTCACCAGTTGTCCCTGATGTCGTAACATATTCAGCTATTTCATTTCGAGGCACGCAAAGGAAAGCGTCATTATGAGTACTTAAATCTTCTTTTGTCGTAAATGGCAGCTGTTTATAGTCTTCCAATGAGAAACCTTCGGACAGTTTTCCTTTCAAGTGCCTTTGATAAAACGGTGAAAACTCAAACGCATAACTTACTGTTGTTTGCAATGCTTTCAATTGAAGAGAAGGTGTGATTGTCGGTTCGGCCATTATTTACAAGATTTTATGAGTTCCTGAAGTTCACTTCGAATGGCCTCGGAAGCCACCTGCTTTTCAAGTGCTCGTTTAAAATAATCGCTTGCTCTTTTCGGATTTCCTTTTTTAAGGAAGTAACGTCCGAGCATTTCATAGGTGATGTACAGTTCGGAATTTGATTGAATAAACGCCGTAATTTCTTGCTCGCTCAATGTCAGTGCTTTGCCAAAATTGAGGAATGAGGAAATGGTGTTTTTTGTTTGCTTATAGGACTTGAATGAATCGTAGTCCGATGAATACAAGAATGGATCTGCAGGTAAGTAAACCGTGCTGTTTACCGATTTGTTTTTGAAAATTGATGCGAGATCATAGCCGACATACTTTCCTAATTGAAAATCTTGCGTCGAGATATAAAAGAGACCGGTTTCAGGTTGAATAACCACGCTATGATGCGCAATAAGTTGATTAATTGCTCTTGGATTTCCCATTCCTAGCGTGTCACCTTGGTTATCCCTTTGGTCCCTCAGGATTTGAGCCGCATCCAATGGTTCCATCTGGTCTTGTTTTGCTAGTAATTGTTTCACTCGGTCATAGCGATACTTTGAATCACTTTCTTTAATATTTTCTTTATTGACTTTGTCGTTCTTAAATACATCAGATTGATAATGATTCGAACAAATGAGCGCATCAGTTTCTGGAGAATATACACCTAGCTTCGTTGGTGATTTTTCAATTAATGCGGCCTTTCCGTCTTTCTTTGAACTGACAAGTAATGTTTCAGAAACAAATGTTTCTCTCTTTTTTGCAATAGCAACCGCTTCATCGATGGTCTCCGCGTATTGTAAAATTTCCCTCGCCAATAGTGATATTGGTGTTTTCGATCCCGTGGGCAAGTCAGATTTTGAGGCATTAATTGTCACACTCAACCCTTTCTCATTTAACCCGCTAACGACTCCTGTAAATCCAGCCCAAGAGTAGGATGCGAAAGCATGTCCTTTATCGGGTTTTACGAAAAGAATGATTTTTTCTTTAGCGAAATCATCACCGACATAGAAATCAAAATTTCTCCCTACGAGGAGATTACCATCTTTCGTTTTTTCATCTTTCAAAGCAAAGGACGTACAACCTACAATACTGTAATCGTTGAGAGCATGACCAATGTCGTGAGCCGCGTGATAATTCAGAATACGATCATATTTTGGTGCGATATAATTGTAATTATCCGAGAATGATTGTGACACTCCAAAGATTTCCTGTTGGTTTTCTAGGGGGATATTGGAAGGTAAATCTTTGTTGAAAAAACCAAGCATAAGTCGGAGAAACTGTTGCCAAGTTTGACTTGGAACGAGATTGTCTATTTGACCAACAAATATTTCTTCCTGTTTTTGGATAAGTTCTTTCGCGAGCTTTCCGTAAATAATGCCACGTTCGTAGGGTGTACCTTCCACGTACATTTCCCAGATTCCTTCATCATTCTTTTTAAGCCAGTTATTCCCCAAAACGTAATGATCTTCTGCGATTTTCGTACGTTCCCCTATATTTAATTCAGGAACATCTGGAGGGGTTATGTCAGAGGCTAGAATGATGTATAGTATTAAGACAATAAGAAATCCGAGTAAGAGTTCGAAGCACCCCAAAATCCCTTTAAAAACAAAGCGTAAAATGCGACCGAAAAGATGTGTTTTTCCCATAGTTAATACGAATTCAAAGATAAGAGTTTATTTAAGGAGATTACTAATTTTAACGCCGTGATGGAGACAAGCCCTTATTTTGAATTGCTGAACACCACTAACGGTCAATTGTGCATTTTTCGTGATAATATAAAACCATTGAATGGTTTTAGTAGGGGAGAGTTAGAACGTTCCGCGGTGGTCAAGGGGTTAAAGTTTATGTTGAATTCAGAAAACGTTGAAGTATCTCACGATGACAGCGGAGCTCCGTATCTTGTTTCTCATTCTGATTTGGAAGTTTCGATCTCACATTCAAAAGGTTGGTTTGCACTTCAGTGTTCAAAGCAATGTCCGGTAGGTGTGGATATTCAAGTTTTTCATTCGGAAGGCCTAAAAAAGGGGCGATCTTATTTCGTGAATGATTCAGAAGAGGAAAAATGGGAACTTACAGATCTTGAGTTGCATCTGATTTGGTCTGTAAAGGAAGCATGCTATAAGAGGATGAAAGGGGGTGTAGTTGAATACAAGTCGTCAATGACGGTTATCGAGATCGGAGAAGAAGTAATGAAAGTGAGTTTAGAAGAGAATATCTATCATTTTGCTTATCGCGTGCACAAAGATTATGTGCTCGTCTATTCTCTCAATTAGCCTAAAAATTCTTCATTAAGCCACAAGATAGCTTCTTCCGATCGAGTGAAAATCTTTAATGGACTTTTAGGCTTGTTGAACTTGTAGTAATAATCAGCGATGATGCGTTGTCCAAGATTTTTGACCACAATGGCAGTTGCAATAATCGGCGACTGCTCTTCCAGTTTTACGGCATTCAATCGCGCTTCTTTCGAAATAGAAGTAAATTCACCAGCCTCAAAAACAAATGGTCTGGGAATATCCGTGGCTTGATGATAAGCCTCCAACATTCTCAACTGAACCTCTACCGTTATATGAACATTGGGTTTGATATAAACGTGCACAATACCGTCCTTGCGCAATGAAACTACAACGTCATCCGTCTCTACTTGTGAGACATACCGATTGTGATTTAATAGCATAGTGGTCTATTAGTTATCGCCAATATACAGAAAATGACGGATTAACCAAGGTTTTTCATCGATGAATAACAAAATCTACCCGACGGTTCATTTCTTCATCTTCTTCCGTTTTTTCGGGAAATACCAATGGCATAAAGTCACTATAACCTTTGTATGAAAGTCGTGGCTCTTCGATTCCGTATTTTAATAGAAATTGATAGACCTTTTTTGCTCGCTTAGTGCTTATTTTTTCACTCGGACCGCAGCATACATGACCTCGAATATGAACTGTCCATTCGGGGTGTTTTTCAAGTAGCTCAACCAAATGTTCCAAAATATAGCGATAGTTCATGTCAATACTAGTGCTACTCCCTACATAACGCATACTGTGTTCATAAAGAAAACGAGACGTATCAGCCGGATTTAATGTAGCCGGTAACTTTTCACTTTGGCCGGTGACCTGAAAAGTAAGACAAAGTAGTAGCGTCGCAATGGGAAGGCGAATCATTGATTATTCGCTAACGTTTACGTGGTTTTTTCTTGAACAGGATACGAGCACCTGCGATGAGAACAATTGCTCCTACAGTAGAAGTTATTAGTACACCTTTCCATCCTGCTGATGCTGATAAGTCCAAAAGACGAAAGATCCAGTTGCCAACGAAACTGCCAAGAATTCCCAAGACAATATTCATGAGAAGGCCAGTAGATTTTGAACGCATGATAACGCCTGCAAGCCAACCCGCAATTGCACCTATAAGTACTGAAACTAAAATATCCATTGTTGCTATTTTGATGGAAGATACAAAAAAAGCCCCTGAATAGATTCAGGGGCCTTAATGAATTTTTAATATCCTTATTGAAAGGAACTAATATCAATTTTAGCATTCAACTCACGAGAAATAACCTTTCCAGAAAAGTTAGCCCCACCAGCCGAAATATTGATGGTCTTTGGGAAGATAAACCCATCCATTTCTTCAAAATCGTCAAAAGTCATCGTGGTTTCCTGCGTACCCTCTTCAGAGGCTTCAATAGAGACGAGTGCTACTTTATAGAAAGTCGACTTATTGTAATAAGCATATTTCTCCGATTGTCCATCGTTAACCTGTAATACATAACAGTCCTTACCATCACGGTTCTCAATTCCTATTAGTTCATATTCGATACCCGATGTAGCATAGTTCATTTCTGGGAATATACCATACGACTTTTGCTTTGCAGCGACTTCTTCAGGACTCATTTCTTCTTTTCCAAGCTGCATACTGATTGATGCTCCGGAAGTTCCATCAAAAAATGAACGCTGGAATACCATACCTTGACCTTCCATTTTTTCTCCAACACTATTGGGCTTTAGCCAAGCGCGAGTCAATTTCATTGGAAATGGAACCTGATCCATGTTTAACTCAATAACTTCTTCCATCGACTTCACTTTTTTCATTTTTTTCTGAAGAGCTTTCTCGGAAGCCGTGTTTGTTACTGTAAAAATGTATTTACTGATTAAATCGTCTTTAGAAATATCTGCAGGAAGAATTTCTTTGCTTTCATTTCCAAAGGCATCTAACTTTTCAATTTTCCCATCGGCATCAAAAACTTTGAGTTTCTCTAAAATCTCTTCGTTTCCAACCACAACGATATTGCATTGGGAAGCAGTGAGGTATTTTTTTGCTACTTCGAGTAGGTCCTCTTTAGTGATGGCATCAAGCTTTTGTAGGTAAGTTTGATAGTAATCCTTCGGCAGGTCATTCTTGATAATGCTCAATGCAAAACGCGCAATTGTTGAAGCTTGCTCAAGTGAGCGCGCGAACCCTCCCGCCATAGAAGACTTAGTCAGGTTAATCTCATCATCCTCAACTACTGCGGACGTAATACGTTCAAGCTCAAATAAGATCTCTGTGATGGCACTATCGGTAACTTCATTTCTAAAATTACCACCAGCAGAGAATGAGCTTCCGTTTTCATTGACAGAAATGCTTGAGCGGCATCCATACGTGTAGGCTTTATCCTCACGAAGATTCTGCATTAATCGATTCCCAAAAGCTCCTCCTCCAAGAACGCCGTTTAGCACTTTTAGTTTTAAGTAATCCTCATGCCCAGGATGAATATCGATCGGAAAAGTAACAGAAACAACAGATTGCACGGCTCCAGGTTTCTTGACAAAAATGACACGGTTTCCTGCAGAAGGACCGAAAGTTCCGAGTGTTTTTGTGTCTGGGGTTTCACCGTTCCAACTACCAAAATACTTTTCAGCCATTTCAGTTGCCTTTTCTTTGTCGATATCACCAACGATTACTAAGTAACTTTCTTTTGGTGTAAACACACGATTATAATAACCAACAATGGCGTCCCGATTAATATTCGCCAACGTTGATTCCGTCATTACCTCGCCATATGGGTGTCCAGGGAAGTTTGCGCGTGCCTTGGCGTTTCTGGCCATTGAAGATGGATCTGACTTTGTAGAAAGTAAGCCTGATTCATTTTGTTTAATGATGCGATCAACTTCGCTCTGAGGGAAGTTAGCGTTTAGTAAGACATCAGACATTAAATCCAATCCTTTGTCCAAGTGTTTTGACAGGCAAGAAAGACGAATAGATCCTGAGCTTGCGTTTAAAGAAGCACCAATATAATCTACTTCATTGTCAAGTTCGTCTTTGGAACGATTTGCTGTTCCTGACATGATCAATGATCCGGCTACTTCAGAAAGTCCTGCAAGTTCGCCTTCTAGTTGCGGACTTGCTCCCATTACCAATTGAAATGACACTTTCGGAAGCTTATGATCTTCCGAGAGCACCACGGTGATACCATTTTCCGTTTTAAAAACTTCAGAATCCTCAATGTTGATAACCGGTGCGGGACCGGCCTCTGGTCGAATGGATCTGTCCAATTGTCCAAAAGCAAGGACAGGAATAATAAATGCGGTTGATAGAATAATTTTTCTCATAATTTCCAATTATTGATTATCCTCTTCTTTTGGTAAGTATTTTAGAATGATGCGGGCGTCTTGTGTTAAGTATTTCTTTGCAACACGCTGAATATCTTCGCGTGTCACATTTAAATATTTTTCTAATTCGCTATTGACATTTTTTGCTCCACCATTGTACACATGATTATCCGCCAGGTTTTCTGCGATACCAGCAACACTGGAGTTTGATGAAACAAAATCATTCTCATATTGATTTCTGATTTTTTCAAATTCTTCCTGTGAAACTAGCTCGTTTTTAATCAAATCAATTTGAGCATCGAATTCAGTCTGAATGTCTTCTAAAGGCACATCCTTAGCAGCAATTGCTGCAAAGATTCCGAGTCCTGCATGCTCAAGTCCGTAAGAGAATGAAAAGGCGAAAGTTGCCATTTGCTTCTTTTCCACAAGCGATTTGTTGATTCTCGAAGACGCCCCTCCGGAAAGAACATCGTTCATCATCTGAAGAGCGTACATGTCTTCATTTGTTTGCTCTGGGAACTGATAAGCCATGAACAAACCAGGTAATTGTATGTTGTCGTAGATCACATCTTCGATAACTCTGTCCAAACGCTCGGTAGCTTTTTCTGGTCGAGGGATATCTACGGCAGTAGCTGCATATTTGCGCACGACTTTTCCTGCTGAAGCGTCTTTTTGCTTCATAAAGTTTTGTGTGCTGAATTTATCTTTGGCCACACCGTATTTCGATTCAAAATCCGCGGCAGACATTGTTTCAATATCTCGATATAAGTTAATTGCTTCTCCTTTGGGAATAGAGGCAAAGTACTTATCAATCCATTTTTTCGTTTGTTCAATGTCAATGTCTCCGGCAATTGACAAAGTCGCATTTGCAGGAACATAAAAAGTTCGGTAGAAATTAATGTAGTCTTCTTCCTGTGCGGCATCTAAATGCTCCATACTACCAATTGGTTGCCAATTGTAAGGGTGTTCTGTAAACATCCGTTTGAATGTCTCTCCAATGAACGTAGCATAAGGTTGATTATCGATTCGCTGACGCTTTTCTTCCTTAACAACGCTTCGTTGCGTTTCTATTCCTTCGTTATCAACTTTTGCGTGCAGTAAACGCTCACTTTCCAGCCATAAACCTAATTCAAGCTGATTTGAGGGAAGAATCTCATAATAAAATGTCCGATCGTGTGATGTGTTAGCATTAAGCGTTCCACCATTTTTCTCGACCAGTTCACTGTATTCTCCGCGACCAATATTTTCAGATCCTTCGAACAATAGATGTTCAAAAAAGTGAGCAAAGCCTGTTCTTTCGGGTTTTTCGTTTTTTGATCCAACGTGATAAAGAACGGATACAGCAACAATAGGTGTTGCACGCTCTTCATGAAGAATGACATGGATACCATTATCTAGGTCGTATTCTACAAATTCAATCTCTCGCTGAGAAAAACTCGTAAAAGACACCACAGAAAGTAATCCTGCAATAAATAAATGTCTCATGGGTTTCATATAAAATAGGTTGTAACGCCTACAAAGAAAGCAAGAAAACCGAATTAAGACTAATATTAAGCAGTACAACTGCGTTATTGGACAGTGCATCAATCAATGCCTCTGCGCATGGCGCGAAAATTGCTTAACTTCGTTGTATGAGAAAATTGTTCTTTGGATGCTTCTTGTTCTTTTCCTTTTCAGGGATGGCACAAAAAGTCATTCCATTCGTCGATTTCAATGGATTTTTTAAAAGCTTTCAGAACGGCTTTTTTCGCCAGATTGAATTTCAAAATATCAATGGTTTTAAAGCCGGAGATGACGTAGTTGGGTATATTGACACGCGTGGAAATTTACGTGTTTTCGATGGTGAAAATCGAACTGATTTATCTAATGCAAATGTGGAGTATGAGGTATCTGATCATCTATTGACCTGGAAAATTGGTGAAACCATTAATCTTTGGGATGCTGGAAAGAAGTTGACGTTGACATTTAACGCTCGTAATTACTGGGTGAGAGATAGCATTGTTGTTTTTGAGGATATGCGTTTTAATTCTGTCAATGCTTATTATGACGGACAGATATACACACTGTACACGAGCGTTGGTGAGTTTGATCCTCCGGTTTTTATCGGTGAGAATATTGTTGCGTTCCGAGACAATGGCAACTTCTATAAAGTTTTTTGGAATGGGAGAATTTATGATCTTGATGTAATGCACGGCGGGGTTAACTTTCATGGTGGAACAGATATTTTGGCATTCAACGATCCGATGACTGGTACTTTCGCCATCTTTGAGAACGGTCAATTCTTGGATGTAGAAGACTTTCATATGCCTGCTTATAAAGCCGGTAGAGGTTTTATCGCATATGAGAACCAGAATGGAGATCTTATGTTCTATGGAAATGGTAAGAAGCGGCAATTAACGAATTTCGGTGCTTCCAAATGGGAGGTGCTTGATGATGTCGTTTTGTGGGAAGAAAATGGTTTTTACTATGCGTTCGTTGGCGGTGAAAAAATTGAAATTGCACGCTTTCAAATAAAGGATTATGCCATAAAAAACAGTGTAGTTGCTTTCCGAAATATAATGGGAGGAGTGAGTGCACTTATTGATGGAAGGGTTCATGAGATTACGAATCAAATGAATTCTGAGTACGAAATCTTTGGAAATGCCGTGCTCGTATCTCTTTTCAATAATTCTTATTTATTGTACAAGGACGGCAGAAAGTACAGCCAATAGGCTAATAACCTTTTCACTTCAGAACTTTTCAACATTGGTACAATGAACCAAATAGTCTACGTATCTTTGTAGACTCATTTTTTAATATCAGCAACAATGAACAATTGGTTTACAGTCAAGGTGAAATATACAAAGCAGTTAGATAATGGAGCACTCAAGCGTGTTTCAGAACCTTATCTACTTGCGGCAATGACATTCACAGATGCGGAAGCACGCATTTATGAAGAGTTAGGGGCTGTGATTCGGGGAGAGTTCAATGTCACTGGAATTACAAGAACAGAGATTCATGATATTTTCGCTTATGAAGACTCTGGGGTTTGGTACAAATGCAAGGCAACGTACGAGAATGTTGATGCGGACACTGAGAAATCAAAGAAAGTATCGCAGAACTTCCTTGTGGAGGC
Organism: Flavobacteriales bacterium UBA6051; assembly: GCA_002427735.1. Taxonomy (GTDB): domain Bacteria; phylum Bacteroidota; class Bacteroidia; order Flavobacteriales_D; family Crocinitomicaceae; genus UBA4466. Next base: position 781,310 of record DIYP01000007.1, on the reverse strand, counting down.
AAATTCAGTGAAAGATGCTTATGAAAGGCTTAAGGAAAGTCTGAAAGGGATGCTTGTTGATTTTCAGATTCCTTCAATTATGGTGTCCCCAATTGTAGATATTTTCCCTTATGCAGAAGATTTAGACCGAGAGATTTCTCGCAGACCGGCTGAAGAAGAAGAGGAAGTTGATGAGAATGAGAATAGTGGTGTAGTATTTTCGGCAGCAGGATCAGATGTAGATGATGAGGACGAAGATGAGGTTGAAAGTGAAGTAGAGGATGAATTTGACGAAGACGAGGAGGTAGAGTCTTAATGAAAAAGATTCTGGATAAATTTCGTCTCGGACATCATGAGTTTGAGAACGGTCACCTCGATGACATTGAAGGGGTTGATCCGTACGACCTTTTTGAAATTTGGGTAACCGAAGCAACGGAAAATAATGAAAGAGAGCCAAATGCTTTTGCGCTGTCAACATCTGATGCATTGGGCCAGCCGAGTTCGCGTATCGTCTATTTAAAGGATATTATTGAGGGTCAATTTATTTTCTACACCAATTATGCAAGTCGAAAAGGAGAGGATATTTTGGCGAATCCAAAGGTATCAATGCTTTTTTTCTGGCCAGAAGCATCTCGTCAGATTCGAATCTTGGGAGAATGCACCCAAGTTTCATCTGATGTGAGTGACGCTTATTTCGCATCGCGTCCACGGGGAAGTCAAATTGGCGCTTGGGCTTCGAATCAAAGTGAAGAGTTATTGAATCGCCAAGACTTAGAAGATAGGGTTGGGGAATTTGAAAGTCGTTTTCCCGAAGAAGTGCCTAGGCCAAATCACTGGGGTGGCTACCAGATTAATCCAACTGCATTTGAATTCTGGCAGGGAAGACCTTCTCGATTACATGATAGAATCGTCTTTGAAAAGGAAGAAGGTAAATGGAGCATTAAAAAGCTCAATCCTTGATATGTTTGAAATTAATCCAATTCTTTTTACACTCTCAAATGGAATTCAGGTAGTCTATCTGCAAAAGGATGCTTTTGTTGCACATATGGGCGTAATGATTCAGGCAGGTTCTCGCTACGAGTTGCCGAACGAGGAGGGGTTGGCACACTTTATCGAGCATTGTATTTTTAAAGGTACAAAGAAGAGAAAGGCACTTGATATTTTTACGGATTTAGATTCAGTGGGCGGCGAATTGAATGCCTATACCAACAAGGAAGAAATTTGCGTACACGCTTCTTTTAGAAAATCCCACTTTACGATTGCATCTGAATTGTTAAGCGATATTATTTGGAATGCAACTTTTCCGGAGGAAGAAATGATCAAGGAAAAAGAAGTTATTCTAGATGAGATCATTTCGTACCTAGATAGTCCAATGGAACGCATTTTTGATGAGTTTGAGGCGCATTTGTTCAAAGGAAACTCTTTAGGATATAATACATTGGGGACAAAGTCTTCTGTTTCAGGTTTTTCGCGATCTGATGTTTTGAGTTATGTTGAACGGTATTTTACACCGGAGAATATGGTCATTTCATTCGTAGGGGATATTGCTCTGGATGAATTGCAGGAGGTGTTGGAGAATGATTTTGGTCGAATCAAACGTAAAGGCACAGTTCCAAAAAATAACGATCTAGCTCCTATAGAGTCTTTCACTTTGCTTGAAAAAAAGGCAAATTACCAAACCCATACAGTTATTGGTGGTAAAGCTCCTTCTTACCATGATGCAGAACGTAGAGGCATGACGCTGCTGACAAATATTCTTGGTGGTCCAGCACTTAATTCACGACTGACATTGTCTATTCGTGAGAAGTATGGATATGCCTACAATGTAGAAGCAAATTACACAGCTTATTCTGATGTCGGATTTTGGTCTATTTATATGGGGACCGATAAGAAGTATCTTCAGAAGGCGATCCAATTGATATACGATGAACTTGCGTTGGTTTGTGAAAATAATCTCTCAGATCAGGAATTAGAGCATGCAAAAGAGCAGTTGAAGGGGCACATTGCACTATCCCTTGACAGCAACTTGGAGCTGATGTTTAGTCTTGGAAAGAGTGTTTTGATTCACGGTCGGGTAGATTCCATTCAAGAAGTTTATGACCAAATAGATGCCATTGATCAGCAAGAGATTAATGCCATTGCGCGCAAAAGTTTTTCCAATGGTTCGCTGTCACAGCTTGTGTACGAATTTTAGTTCTGGATCTACCGTTACTTTTGAATTCGTCCGCATTTTGATGTCATGAGATTTCAATACTTAATACTCATATGGCTTATTGCTACTACAAAATGCCTTGGGCAATGCTCAAGTACTATTGCTATCCGCTCTAATGCAGATGTTGAAGTGTTAGCGGAGTTTCCGAGACAACTTGACACATTAGCGAACAAAAACAATGTCGTTTTCGTCTTATGCGAGGTGAATGAAAGTTCTCGCTGGCCAGATGCCGCTTATCTTGTATCTCGGGTGAAAAATGAATGGTATAAGTGGAAGATTCGCGACTGGACAACTAAAAATTTCAAACCAGAGCTTCAATTGCTGAAAATGAAAGGGGTAAGTGAACCGTTGATTTATTTGAAATGGACGGAGCTTGACATGGGATCAGGAATGGGAACTTACATGGAGTCAAAAGAACTATGGAGTAGAAATGGTGCAAGAAATTATCTGGATGCATGCACTCGATCAACCCATATTTACAAAGATAAATATGGGCCTGATGCTACTTTTAAGGTGTTTAATTACAAGTATTATTGCTTAATGAAGATTACTTCAGAAGGAATTGAAGTGACAACTAATAATACCTGCGATGGTAGGTTTAAAGGGAAAGAAGGACCGAAACAATCCTGTTATTCGGAAGTCGCAAAATATAACCCTGGAATGTATATCTTTGATAATGGAGTATGGAAAAGAAGATAAATAAGGTTGGAATATGGTGTATCACTATTTTCTCCTTGTTACTTTTTAGTCATACTGAAACAAATTGGCCAACAAATTTTCATGTCGTTAGTGATGATCTGGCCAGGTCCGGGCAACCCAATAGGAAAAGTGCGCAGGTATTAGAGGAAGCTGGATTTAAAACGATTCTCAATCTCCGTTATCGTATCAATGATCGTTGGGAGTTAAAAAATACCAATATCAAAGAGGTACGACTAAAACTGAAAGCTCAAAATCTTTCTTTTGACGACATGGTAGAGGCTCTAACACTTATTCGAGATGCGGAGAAACCTGTTCTAGTTCATTGTTTGCATGGTTCAGATCGAACGGGTTGTGTGGTCGCTTGTTATAGAATGGTTTTTCAAGATTGGTCAAGGGAAAGAGCTATAGAAGAGTTTCTTCAGGATGAGTTTGGATATAATTACAGATGGTTTCCCAATATCATTGCATTTTTAAAAACAGTTGATGTAAACGCTTTAAAGGAAAAAGTACTTCTCTAAATTCCTTGGTGAATATCGTTAAAAACACATTTAATTTGTTTTACCCCTAAAATAAATAGGGGTTGTTGATAAAAAAGTATATTTTTTTTGGGTAACCCCCTTAATTTTGGTGTAGATTTGCAAAAAAAACTCTTTTCATGGCAAATCAACGAATGCAAGCATACTACGATGTGCTTCACAGAACTCCAAAGCCAAACAGCTTTGATGGTAAAATTTCAGACATTTTTGGTGAGAATGTTTTTCACATGGAAATGATGCGTGAGTATCTTCCGAGTGAAGCCTATAAATCGATGAAGCAAGCTGTTCAGGATGGTAAACGTCTTGATAGAGCGATGGCAGATCAAGTGGCCTCAGCGATGAAAGATTGGGCTATTACTAAAGGAGCGACTCATTATACACACTGGTTTCAGCCACTAACTGGTTCCACTGCTGAAAAACACGATGCGTTTTTCAAGCCTGTAGGACCAGGAAATGCCATTGAAAGATTTGATGGAGATTTATTGGTTCAGCAAGAACCTGATGCGTCTTCATTCCCAAATGGAGGGATTCGTAATACATTCGAGGCGAGAGGTTACACTGCATGGGATCCTTCCTCTCCCGCATTCGTAATTGACAAAACACTTTGTATTCCAACCATCTTTATTGCTTACACAGGAGAAGCATTGGATTACAAAATGCCTTTATTAAAAGCACTGCATGCTGTAAATGAAGCAGCTGTTGATGTATGTCAGTATTTTGACAAGAATGTAAAGAAGACGACTGCAACTTTGGGTTGGGAGCAAGAGTATTTCCTTGTTGATAAAGCTTTGTTCAATGCTCGACCTGACCTAATGATGACAGGACGCGCATTGTTTGGACATGCTTCTGCAAAAGGTCAACAATTGGATGATCATTACTTTGGATCTATTACAGGTCGTGTGACCGCTTTTATGCGCGATTTTGAAACAGAGGCTATTCGTCTAGGGATTCCGGTTACTACGCGCCATAACGAAGTTGCTCCAAATCAGTTTGAATGTGCACCAATCTTTGAAGAGTGTAACTTGGCAAATGACCACAACTTGCTCTTGATGGATTTGTTGGAAAAAATTGCTCGACGTCATGACTTCAGAGTTCTTCTTCATGAAAAGCCCTTTGCAGGAGTTAATGGTTCTGGAAAACACAATAACTGGTCATTGAGTACTGATACGGGAGTCAATCTTCTTGCACCAGGGAAGAATCCAAAGAGTAACCTTCAATTCCTGACATTCTTTGTGAACACGATTAAAGCAATTCACGATAATGCAGATTTGCTCAGGGCCGCAATTGCTGGTGCAGGAAATGACCATCGATTGGGAGCAAACGAAGCACCCCCAGCAATTATTTCGACGTTCATTGGTTCACAGCTGACAGAATTGTTGGATAGTATTGAGAAGAATGTGAAGGCTGGAAAAATGACGCCTGAAGATAAAACAGAGTTGAAGCTTAATATCGGTAAGATTCCGCAAATCATGTTGGACAATACTGACCGAAATAGAACTTCTCCTTTTGCGTTTACAGGAAATAAATTTGAGTTCCGCGCAGTAGGATCTTCTGCAAACTGCTCATCAGCGATGATTGTTTTGAATACGATCATGGCAAAACAGTTAAATGCATTCAAATCAAGTGTGGATGCGAGAATTAAGAAAGGAGATGGTAAAGATGAAGCGATTTTGAAGGAATTGCAGAAACTTATCAAAGAATCTAAAAAGATTCGCTTCGAAGGCAATGGTTATGGAGAAGAGTGGGTGAAGGAAGCCAAAAAACGAGGGCTGTCTAATCTGAAAGATACTCCAAGAGCATTGCAAGTTTGGGGGAAGAAAGAGTTCGTTAACTTGTTTGATGAAATGAATGTCCTAACACCAGTTGAATTAGCAGCGCGTCAAGAGATAGAATTTGAAAACTACGTAATGAAGATTCAAATTGAGGCTCGTGTGATAGGAGAGATGGTTGGGAATTTCATAGCCCCATCTGCCGTTGAGTATCAAAACAAGTTAATCAAAAATGTTCAGGGTCTAATGGATGTCCTTGGAGCAAATGCGGGTAAAGAAGCCGCTGCAGGCTCAATTGATCTGATTAAGCAAATTTCTGAGCGATTGAATAAAATGAAGTCGTTGAGTGATGAAATGCTTGCTGCACGGAAAAAGGCAAACAAGATCGAAAACATGGAAGAGAAAGCGATTGCATACTGTGATACAGTTAAGATCTACTTTGACGAAATTCGTTATCACGCAGACAAATTAGAATTGTTGATAGATGATGAGGAATGGAGATTACCTAAGTTCAGAGAGATGTTGTTCACACGATAAATCTCTGAATATGATAGAATGAAAAAGCCGCTATTAACTAGCGGCTTTTTTTTATTTAAACTATTGTTTTTCGTAAGCACCCAAATCAGGTCCTGTTGCCCTGGAAATTCCTTCCAGATCACTGTTGGCCGTGGAGCTGTTTGTAATTGGGAATGAAGGGTCTCCCGCATTATTAGCAGGTGATGGAGACCATATATGAAAATCATTTCCAAAAGCATCGACAAACAGCGGATCTTCATTCCATAAATTTCCATTCGAAAAGAAGCTTTCCGTAAATATGTCTTCACTTCGAATAAGATTGCGTTGGAAATCGAAATTAAGTGTGACTCCACCGAAATCAGTGGTGTCAAAGGCTAATTCATAATCGGCAGATCCATAAATGATAGAATTCGTAATCGTGCCTTCTTCGATAGAAGATATCTCCTGAGTTGACGTCAAGGGATTATTGTAGAAATTACTTATTCCAATGGATGCGCCTTTATCTTGTCCACCACCAAAACTGGTGACTGTACAATGGTTAAGATTAAAATCACCGCCACCAAGAACCAGCATGGAGTGAACACCATTATTCGCAAAAACACAGTTTTCTGCTTTTACTTTGGCCCCCTGAAAGATAAATAGCCCATAAGAAGCATTGTTTTGAACAATGGTATTGGATACTTCCAAGGTATAAGATGAATTCAATGGATCCTCACTGAACAGATGAATTCCGGCAATACCATTTTTTATAATAGCATAATCAATTGTGCTCGGTCTGGCTTCCTGCATGTAAATACCATAGTATTGTCCGGCTACATCATCGTAATATGGTTCTAACCGATCTCCTTGAAGTGTAACAGGATTAGCGAGTGTTCCATTGATGTTCAACGTCCCTTTGTAATTATAAAGGATCGCTCCCTTGTGCAAATAAATATCCGTTCCAGCTTGTATATTCAGCGTTTTCGCTGAATCAATGAATGCTGCACCATAGATTACGTGTGGTTTATCATTTGGCCAAGTGCCCTCATTTATATCAAGAGAGTCAAGAGAAATAATGGATACATGGAAATAAGCATCTTGTCCCCATGCAACGAGTTCAACATATTGATCGACACCATTCGTACGGAAACGTATTCGATCCTCAATGACCATTGGATTCATTTGATTGTTAGGATCCAAGGTGACTTCTACAAAAATGAATAGACTATCCTTTCCTTCCATTTCAAGATCTGCGAAGTTTGTACCAGGCAACCCATCCACATTAATTCTGAAAGGTGAATTAGCTCCCCCCATTAACTCGATCTGCTCTACTAAGAGTGTTTTAGAGTCATTGTTGTAAATCTTTAAACGCTTTGTGGTCGAACCGACTGTTGTAAACACGGTGTCAAAGATGATCGTATCTGAGCTAAAGCTTAGATTGTCGGTAGAAAAAGAGAGCGGTTTTTTACAGCTCGAAAGCGAAATCACTGATCCTAAAACCAAACAATAGATAAAGTAGAGGTAGTAACGCATGTATTCTTTTCAATCGTTCGCCAAAAATAACGTAATTTGTGATAGAATATTTTATAAACGATTTTTGTACTTCTATAAAAAGTTTATATCTTTGCACTCCTGTTTTAGGACATTTAGAAATATTATACGAGAGTAATGAGAAAAGATATACACCCTGAAAACTATAGATTGGTTGTCTTTAAGGATATGACAAACGACTATGCATTTGTTTGTCCATCATGCACTGAGACAAGTGAAACAATTAAGTGGGAAGATGGAAATGAGTATCCATTGGTAAAATTGGATATCTCACACAAGTCTCACCCTTTCTTTACAGGTGTTGTTCAGTTTGTGGATACTGCCGGTCGTATTGATAAATTCAATAGCCGTTACGGTAAGCGCAAGAAGTAGGACATACTCAACCGCATTATATAAGGGCTGTCTCGTTGAGGCAGCTTTTTTTTTGCTTATTTCGGGTGAATCGCTCAGTACAAAGATTAATATGGCGTAATCTTTGTCGCGTAACACTCAAAAAGTATCTTTATCACGTGAAAAATTGCATGCGTATAGTCTTTGTGTTCTTTTTGTTGATTTTATGCGGTCAACCTGTTTATGCTTCGCGCGTGAAGAAAGGATTTGAGGCACTCGCATTAAAGGATTATTTCAAGGCAAAAAAGATGTTTTCTAAGGGGATGAAGTACAACCCTGCATCTTCGTCTTATGGACTTTCCATTATTTATTCTCGTGATGACAACCCTTTTCATGCAAAAGATTCTGCATATCGATATATAATTATTGCTGATACATCATGGGTATATGCCAAAGAGAGAAAAAAAGAGAAATTGGCTGTTTATGGATGGACGCGGGCATCCATTGATTCAATGAAGCAATTGATTAGTCGTCAGTTTTACGAAGAAGCATTACAAGTGAATACGGTTGCTTCGTACACCTTGTTTTTAGCCAAGCATCCTTGGTCAAATGATTATCAAGAGGCATTGCATACTCGAGATTCACTGGCATTTTTCGCTGCAATGAATGAAAATACGGCAGAAGCTTACAGAAAATTCTTAGATACATACCCTTCCAGCACTTTTGCATCTATGGCTCGTGATAATTATTACAATTCTGAGTTCTACGAAAAGACAAAAGATGGCTCTCTTGATTCGTACTTGAAGTTTATTGAAGAGTACCCGAATAGTCCGATGATTCCTGACGCAGAGTTTTCCGTTTACGAATTAGTGACGGCACCTAACACCATTCAGGCTTATGAGCTCTTTGTCTTGGGGTATGAAAACAACAGGAATGTAGATAGGGCTTGGAATGAGTTTTATCAGCTCTATATTTCTGATTTTTCGAAAAAAAGAATTCAATCATTTTTGGATAAATACCCACAAACACCTCATCGAGAGGAAATAGAAAAAGATCTTATCTGGCATGATTATCCGCTATTACCAAGTTCCAATCTAAATGACGATGGGGAACGAAAGTATGGTTTTATGAATATGGAAGGTAAACAAATGATCGAAGCCAAATATGATTACGTAGGAGCCTTCAGCAGTGGGCTTTCAATGGTGGTTCAAGACGATTTGTACGGTTTTATTGATAAGTTGGGACGTGTTCAAATCCCATGTGAATATGCGTCTGCAATGGAGTTTCGTGAGGGGAGATGCATCGTTGAACGTGATGGAAAATTTGGAATGATTGATCGTAACAATAAACTATTGCTTCCTTTTACTTATGAAGACCTTGGTGATGTTTCTGAAGGACTGCTGTATGTCTCTAAGGGAGATAAATACGGGTATTGCAATGAAAATGGAGTACTTGTCATCCCAGAAAAATTTGACGAAGCATTTAGCTTTTCAGGAAAGGTGGCAAAGGTGGAAGAAAGTGGAAATTATGGGATGATCAATCATAGCGGTGAGTATGTCATTCAACCTGAATATGAGGAATTAACTCCGCTTACCGATAGTCTTGTACTATGCGAGTATAAAGGAAAAAAGGGCCTTTTGACTAAAAGCGGAACAACCGTAATAGAGCCGAAATACAACGAAATTGGAGCTTTCAGAGATGGTCTTGCGCTGGTTTCTCGATCAGATACCGTGGAATATATAGATATAAACGGCGAAGTTGCAATCTCGAAAGGGTACAAAACCTATCCTAATTTCTTATTGAAGGGAGAGTTTACACAGGGGACGGCTGTCGTTTTCAAAAAGGGACGCTACGGAAAAATCAATACGTATGGCAATGTCGTAACTGATATTGAATATTCTAATATTGGTATTGGAAAGGCATTTACACCATTTGAAAAACAAGGTGAGTGGGGATTGATGAGTGCTTCAAATAAGTTACTCATATCAGCGAAGTACGAAGCAATTGACTTGGTAGATGAAAAGTATGCAATAACCAGAGATAATGATACGTTGGGAGTTCTGGATATGATGGGGAATCAGTTGATTCCGTTTGCATTTGAAGGAATTGAATATCTGAAAGATGGCGTGTTCGTAGTGCGTTCAGGGGAACGGTTTGGTTTATTTATAGAAGGGGATGAAATTGCCTTGACCGAATACGATTCAATTGGTCTTTTTGACGATGATTTTGTACATTTAATAAAGGACGGCGATTATCGTTATTATGATTTGAAGCGTAAAACACTTATCGCAACAGAAGAGAACGGTGGATAATTTTTTTGATTTCATTGATAAGTATAAATATGGTCTGCTAGCTGCGCTGGGCGTATACGTCATTATTTTTATTTATCTCCAAATGGATTCTTTTAAGCTGGTTGTTCCGTATGAGCCATTTCATGAAGGTGCACGAGTTGATGTTCCTGAAGACGAAATAGATTTACTCCCTGAGAATATTATGGTTCCAGCAGGAATGACCGATGAGGTTAAGAATATTTCTCGCGATATGAACGATGAACGAGACCGTTCAAATGAAAATTGGAGTCAAAATAAGACCGTTGCGGATGTTGAAGAAGAATACAGGAAGCTTGAGCAACAGATGTATGAAGAAGCCGGAGGTTCAAAAACGCGTGAACAGATCAAGCAGGAAATGGAGGCGCGTAAGGAGGCGGCTATAGAAGCGGCAAAACAAAATGAAAGTACACCCAATACACCTCAGAGTAATGGGGGAGATAATGCGTTCGGAGGAAGCGTATTAGCGGACTTTGAATTAAAAAATAGAACGGCTCATCAGAATAATTTGTGGCACATCAGAAAGCCAGGTTATATGTGTGGTCATGGATCTCGAGGAAAAGTAGTCGTAAGTGTCAAGGTCAACCAAAATGGAAATGTGACGTCTGCGTCTGTATTACAGAGTTCAGGAGCTAATCAATGTATGATTGATAATGCGCTCAAATATGCGAAACTGTCTCGTTTCAATTACTCTTCATCAGCCCCAACGATTCAGACCGGAAAGATCATTTACCAATTTGTATCTCAATAATGCGGGATTTAATCAGGAAAATGACTCCAGGGTTTCTACTGGAGTGGTATCGCAAAAAGAAGAAAACACAGCGCAACAGGGAACTAGAATCTGAGCGTCAAAAAGGAAATGTGCTGTCTAAAGAGGATTTGGTTCAATCATTCCGGTCAATTGGAATTGAGAAAGGAGATACATTGCTTGTACATTCCAGTCTTTCTAAAATTGGTTACGTCGAAAAAGGTCCAAAGGCCGTGGTTGATGCACTACTGGAGGTGGTTGGTGAGTCCGGCCATCTTTTAATGCCTACATCGCCTAACCCGAGCATGCAATTGGATTATATTCGGAATCTGGACATTTTTGATGTTGAGAATGATCCCTCCAAGCTAGGTGCAATATCTGAGTACTTTCGTCAACTTCCATCCTCAATTCGAAGCGCACACCCAACAGAACCAGTTTCTTGTATTGGTCCGAAGGCAGAGTATTTTGTCTCTGGACACTTTGGAGAGTTAACTCCGTACACAAATAAAAGCCCTTTTTACCGGGTAAGTGAACAGCAAGGTAAGATTCTTTATCTTGGTGTTACGCTGGATAATGCCGGTACTAATTTGCATACACTAGAGGATGCTGTTCCAAATTTTAAGTATCCTGTTTATTTCAATCAGGACTTTGAAGTACAGGTGAGACTTCCAGGTGGGACTATTGAGAAGTTCAAAACAAAAGTGCATAATCCAGAACAGTCTGTAAAGCGAAAATGTGACGGGCTGATTCCACTTTTTATCAGAAATGGAGTGATGGAAGAAGTAAAAGTAGGGCAGGCTAAAGCATTGCTTGTGGATGCCAAAGGTATGTTTGATTGCATGCTTTCGGAGTATCACGAAAGGGGGGTGACTATGTACACACCAGAAGGGAGTAAATAATGTTGATTAAGCCTCAAATATGTACATTTGAGTATAAACTAACTTTACATGAGTAATATCAATTGGCAAACGGCAAAAGAGTACGAAGACATAACGTTTAAGGTAGCGGATGGAGTAGCGAGAATCGCTTTCAATAGACCAGAAGTGCGTAATGCATTTCGCCCGAAAACGGTTGACGAATTATTGGATGCTTTGATTATAAGTCATGAAAGCCAGGAGATTGGTGTAGTTTTAATTACTGGAGAAGGGCCCTCTCCGAAAGATGGAGGCTGGGCGTTTTGTTCTGGTGGAGATCAACGCGTTCGAGCCAAACGAGGTTATCAGGGAATAGATGGTGTAAACAAGTTTAATATTTTGGATGTTCAACGCCAGATTCGTTTTATGAACAAGGTAGTGATTGCCGTTGTGCCCGGATGGGCAGTTGGCGGTGGACATAGTCTTCACGTTGTGTGTGATATGACACTTGCGAGTAAAGAGCATGCTATTTTCAAGCAAACGGATGCAGACGTCGCAAGTTTTGACGGAGGTTTTGGATCTGCGTACTTAGCAAGACAGGTAGGACAAAAGCGCGCTCGCGAAATATTTTTCCTAGGACGCGATTATGACGCTCAAGAGGCTTTTGAAATGGGAATGGTGAATGCGGTTGTTCCGCATGATGATCTTGAGCGCACGGCTTATGAGTGGGCGCAGGAGATTATGACTAAAAGTCCTACTGCCATTAAAATGCTGAAATTTGGATTCAATTTAATTGATGACGGTTTAGTTGGACAGCAGGTTTATGCCGGAGAAGCGACAAGACTTGCTTACGGAACTGATGAAGCTGAGGAAGGTAGAGATGCTTTTCTTGAGAAGAGAAAGCGTGACTTTTCGAAATTCCCTAAGTTTCCTTAATCCCTCTTATTAAAAGGGCGATAGGACATTTTTCAAATCACAGAAGTATTAAATCACGAAGGGCGATTCTGTAAAGAATCGCCCTTCATTTCTAGCTCAACCAAAGCTATGTAGCTTACTTGTCTATTAAGACGATGCAATCTACGATTTCTTACAAAAAAAAAGAAGAATTATTTCAGAAAGTTATCAGCAACAATTAATTCTTTTGTTCCATGTCCCCATGAATAAAAGCCTTCCCCGGTTTTTACTCCTTTCTTTCCAGCTGTAACCATGTTTACAAGCAGCGGACACGGAGCATATTTTGGATTTCCAAATCCTTCATAAAGCACTTCCATAATGGCTAAACAAACGTCAAGCCCAATGAAATCGGCAAGTTGTAAAGGCCCCATAGGATGTGCCATTCCTAATTTCATTACCGTGTCAATCTCTTCAACACCGGCAACCCCTTCATGAAGGGTAATAATTGCCTCATTAATCATAGGCATCAATATTCTGTTAGCGACGAATCCAGGGTAATCGTTTACTTCAACTGGCACTTTGTTCAGTTTGCGCGAAGTCTCCATGATCAAAGCAGTTACATCATCTGAAGTTGAATATCCACGAATGATTTCAACCAATTTCATGATAGGAACAGGGTTCATGAAGTGCATTCCAATAACTTTATCTGGACGGTCAGTAACAGCCGCAATTTGAGTGATCGAAATTGACGATGTATTAGTTGCCAAAATCACGTGATTTTCGGTTATCTCATCAAGATTTTTGAATATTTTCAACTTAAGATCAATATTCTCAGTTGCCGCTTCCACAACAAGATCGACTCCTTTTACTCCTTCCGCCGTTTCTGTAAACGTCGTGATTCGTCCAAGCGTAGCATTTTTGTCATCTTCCGAGATTTTTTCTTTGGCCACCATGCGATCCAAGTTTTTAGTAATGGTCGCAATACCTTTGTCCAATGAGGCTTGAGAAATATCGATTAAAGAGACGTTGTACCCAAATTGAGCAAATGTGTGGGCAATACCATTTCCCATTGTTCCCGCGCCAATGACTGCTACGTTTTTCATATTGTTTTCAGTTTTATTTCTTATCAAATTTGATCAGTAAAGATAATATTCCAAGATCAATTATTTAATTTTACTTGCAATGGATTCCTCAATGCTTATAGTATTTTATGATGGCGATTGCGGTTTTTGTAACCGATCGGTGAATTATGTGCTAAAGCATGATAAGTCGAAATCTATTCAGTTTTCGGCTTTACAATCTGATTTCACAAAGACCCTTTTTGAAGAACGTAATTGGGATGCGCCAGATTTGAGCACCTTTTATTTTTTGGATAAAGGGGTACTCTATCAAAAATCAACAGCTGCCCTAAAGGTGGCACGGTACTTTCATTTTCCTCAATCTTTGCTTCAAACGGGTTGGGTAGTCCCTAGATTTATAAGAGATTGGGCATATGATATGGTTGCTAAAAGACGACAACGTCTCTCAAAGGGATACTGCGTAATGCCTTCCCTTGAAGATCGTAAGCGTTTTATTAACGAATAATAACTTGCTTAGTCACAGCGATTCCAGAAGTGTTTCGGAGTGTAAAAAAGTAAACCCCTTGCTCAAGCTTTACAGCATGTTGATACGAAAAGTTGTTGGTCTTAATCATTCGCCCCTCGGCTGAAGAAACAAGAAGCTCTAGTTGTTCATCGCTATCAATCTTGACATACCCAGAAGATGGATTAGGATAAATGTTCGCGTTTACCTGATCATTGAAATCCTCCAATCCAGCAAAACAGGGAGATGAAGAATTACCGTTGATAATCAATTGTTGTGCAAAGAGAAAGGCGATTTCGTTTAGTTTTTCAGGAAGATTCACCACGGAGTGACCATTGTCAAAACAGTCATTTAAATATTCGTAATTGTTGATAAAACTAAACGCCCGAGGCGCAGACCCACCGGGAATAACTTGATCAAAATAAGTATTTAATCCTGTTGAGCCATAGGCTCTTGGGTAACGGGCATATGGCTGGCAGAGGTTGGTCTGAGCGTAACACTCCCAATCAATTCTGCCTAAAAGTCTGCCATAGTCGTGATGAACCACAACATCACTTCCTTGATGATACATGTAGATGGCAGGCCAGTCGGTTTCATTTGCAAACATGTCAAGGTCCAGTGCACCACCATAAATGCTAGCAATTCCTTCTACCTCAGCGTTATACCCACCCAGGTTTAAATCTCCGTCCACAGTCCCCAAGTCGGGGCGGTCAAGATCATAATTGCTTGGTAGGCAAGAAATCAAATCGCCATCTGGTGATGGTGCAGGAGAAATTGCTTCACAAAATGAAGGTTTTTCCGATGCATTATCCATAAAGGCAGCGGCAAATGCATTAAAACCACCTGCACTCTCACCTGTGAGGAAGAAATTGGCCAGATCCGTTGAATCTTGTGAAGAACGGTTTTTCATGAAGCGAATTGCTCCTTTTGTATCTTGTTGGCCGCGATAAATAGCTCTGAAAACTTCCGCACTATCTGAAATATAGGCGCACGGTTGAGAGATTTGATTATTACATAATGCATACATGGTATGGTTGGAAGTTTTATGCATCCCCAAACGATAATTGATTGATGCAACGACCCAACCGCGCTTTGCAAAACTCTCGGCTATTGTCACAATACCAGCGTCATCCTTAGATCCGCCAATCCATGCACCACCATGTATTAGAATCATGCATGGGCGAAAGCAGTTGTCATCTCCGATTGGTTTATAGATATCCAAAAGAAGTGTATCTGTATTTCCGGCAAATCCAGTGGCTTGTCCATATTCGATGTTAGTCTCCACTGAGAACGGATATATTTCATTTTGATAAGGTTGTGCAAGAGCAGAAAACTGAATAAAAACGAGAGCAAGCAGTACAAATAGTTGGTTGATTTTTTTCATAATAAGTGGTTAGTTATGGAACAATTTAAAAATTTCAATCAAACGATCCGCAGGAATAATATGATTAATATATTGATCTTTTATTTTAAGTACTTCTTCAATGGCCATTGGATGCAGTCCCATGCGCATTCCAAGGTCTTTAATCATAACCAGTTCATCTTCAGAAGGATCACTGTCGACATGCATCATGAGAATCAGGCGTTGAAATTGTACGATTCTATCGAGTTCTAGCTTCGGAGGATGAAATTCAATGAATTCGTTGAAAACACGTTCGAAATTCTTCCTGCTGATTCCGAGTTGACTAGCAATGGCAAGCAGAAAGTTATACTCTGTATCCCGAACCGTTCGGTCAACTTTGGCGAGTTTCACCAATTCTGAAATCAAGCTTAAACGCTCTTTTAGGTCGTCGGTTTCTTCTTCAATGTCTTCGAAGAAGCGATAGGTTTTAACACAAACTTGCTCTAGTCCATCTGGCAGAACGTCTTTTTCCCATGGCTGCGAAGAACCAAAAGTATGTTGTTCATTCTCGATAAGTATCAGGTCAGTGTCCAACCAGCGTGCAATATCTTTCCCTTCCTTTGGCTTCACTGATGTATCGTGCGTGCCGTGAATCACAAGGGTAGGAATAACGGAGTTTTTACAATAATTCATGATGTTCAATCGATCCTTATTCGCCAGAAAACTCTCGTATTGACTAAAGTGATGAGGCATCTGCTGATTGGTGCGCCCATTCTTTTTAAAATAGTATCCATCTTCACGCCAGGCATTGAATTCTTTTCCTGAAGGAAATCGTGAACCTATGTCTGAAATCGCAGCCCATGTCGCTGTTTTTTTGACGAAGCCATTATCGGATTGAAGCAGTGCAATACCCCCGCCACGCGAATGACCGATCAGATAAATTACGGGTATTTGATCAAATGATTTCTCTACTTCAGCTAAAATTGCCTGAAAGTCTTCAATCTCTCTCATGTATGTATTTCTACTAAATGATTCCACGTCATCAAAGTCAATAGGGTTATCAAGAGTTCCACCGTTGTGACTGACATTGTATTTTAGAAAACCAAAAGAACGTACGGTAAAGTAATCGGATACTAAATTCCAACAGCCCCAATCTTTATATCCCATATAGCCATGAAGGAAAATGATAAGAATTCCGTTCCATTGTTCAGGTATGGCTAAGTCGTAAACGCTTTTCTTTCCATTTGACCCAGTAAAAACTTGATTCTTCAGATGTTTTTGCATGCTTTTCATTTAAAAAAGGTAACCGCCAGTAGCCCACCGCAATACAAAAATAAGGTTCTATTCCACACAAAAATAAATGGATGAAAGTGTTAAGAATTATTACACTATCTCGTCTAAACGTGAGGAAAATGAACTAATTCCTTTGGGTTTTTGTTAACTTTATACTTCCAAAACGGTGTGTTGAGACGGTTCTATTTGATTTACATTTTATTGCTTTTTTCAGCTTGTGGCTCTGATCACGGAAACGAAGTGCATGGAGGAAATCTGACGGTTTACTTTACAAATACTGAAGATCAGGAAATGGCCGAAAATATTGCAAGATTTTGGAAGGATAATGATCTGTTGACAGGAGAAAAGCAAGACTTAAAATTGGTCAAAGAAGGCGATTGGTATGAATTGAATATCATTGCGAAAAACCCAAAGGAAGTTGCTCAAATGTCATTTACTGAACGCAAAGTGTTACTTGATTTGCAAAAATCATTGCATGATTATTTGAAAAATGACCATGTACAAATTGTATTAAGTGACGCTAATTTCGAACCGCTATATAATATTAATCAATGAAAATATCCGCGTCGATATACAGTGATAAAAAAAGACCACTTCAGGAAGTGATCGACGATTTGGTAGAGCACCAAGTAGACTTATTGCATGTGGATTGCAACGATGACTTATCGGTATTTGAAGACATCAAGAAGATTAGGGAAATATGTAATGTCCCTATTGATTTGCACATTATCACTGAAGAGCCGTCAAAGTATTATGAGCCGCTAAGAGAAAATCCCGTGGAGTACATTACATTCCAATACGAGGATTTAAAAGAGCCCTTAACGATTCCTGAAGATATACTTGGGAAAAAGGGAATTGCAGTGATTACTCCGACATCGGTTGATATTTTTGAAGAATTCAGTTCATACGATTTCATTCTCATCATGGCGACTATTCCGGGGCAGAGTGGAGGGAAATTCGACACTTACAATTTTGCGAAGATTAGAGAGTTCCGAAATAAATATCCGGGAAAATCAATTCATGTCGACGGTGGAGTGAACGCTGAGGTTTCATTTATTTTACGAAATATGGGTGTGACCAGCGCTGTCTCAGGTTCATACTTATTTAATGCAGCAAGCATTGGTAATGCCTTAATGAATTTAACCAAGCGGGATGTTGAGTCACAGTATAAGGTAGCCGACTTTATGATTCCATTGACCGAAGCACCAAAAGTTCAATTGAGTGAGTTGAGTCTTGAAAACGTTTTAACAACCATCGATAAAGGAAAGTTGGGCTTTACCCTTGTAATTGATGAAGAGCAGCGGTTTAAAGGATTGATGTCTAACGCGGATATTCGAAAGGGATTGTTACGCAATTTGACCGATTTAAATGAAATGAATCCAGCAAACTGTGTGAATGAAAGTCCAACAGTGGTATTAGATTCTGCTACAGTTTTTGAGATGCTTCAGTTAATTAAGAAAAGTACTTTTTCAATGATGTATTTACCTGTTGTTGATGAGGAAGGATTTGCCAAAGGAATTGTTACTTTTGTGAACCTTATTAAGGGAGAATTATGATACTACACCTGAAGGAGACTACTGACTACGATAAAGCACAATCTATTGCTAAAGAAATCAATGCTTTCTTAATCAAATCATCAGGAAGGTACGCATTAGTTACTGGTTCTGGTATGAAGAACGTTCCTGATCAAGTGGAGTCTTTTGTTGATGAATATTGGGTATTTGACAATGATATACAATTGGCTTCGAGAAAGTACCGTTCAGATAAACGAACTGTAGCAATTGGGAATACGACAATTGGTGGTTCTACTAAGAATACAATACTCATTGGAGGACCTTGTTCTGTAGAGTCTGAAGAGCAAATTCGTGAATCATCAAACTTATTGGTCAGTATGGGACTCACAACATTAAGGGGTGGGTGCTACAAGCCTAGAACGAGTCCATACTCTTTTCAGGGGTTGGGATTGGAAGGTTTACAGCTTCTGGCTAAGATGCGCGATGAATTCGGACTAAACGTCATTACTGAAGCCAGGGATGCTACGCATATTCATGAAGTGATCGAGTATTCCGATGTTATTCAGGTAGGAGCGAAAGCAATGTACGACCAAGGAATCTTGAGGGCATGCGCGAAAACGCAAAAACCAGTATTGATTAAACGAGGGTTTGGAACAACGTTGAAGGAATTTGTACAAGCAGCAGAATTTGTGCTTTCTGGGGGAAATGAAAATGTCATTCTTTGTGAACGTGGTTTGCGGACATTTGAGACAAATACTCGCTTCACACTTGATTTATGTGGTGTAGCATGGCTCCAAGAACATACAAACTTGCCCATCATTCTTGATCCAAGTCATGCTATGGGATATTCATTTGGTGTTCCCGTCTTAGCAAAGGCATGTGTTGCCATGGGAATTGATGGTTTGCTAATAGAAGCGCATCCGAATCCCGCAGTCGCAAAGTCAGATGCGGCCCAACAATTGAACCATGAAGAGTTCAAAGAATTACTAACTGCTTTAAAACCAGTAGCCGAGAGCGTTGGCTTTAAGATGATTTAATGATGTTAGAGCGTAACATACGTGGACTCTGTGATAAATTCGGTTTAGATTACCTTGGATTCCTTGCAGATATGGGCGTAGAATCTCCGCATGAATTAACAATGTCAGATTTGGAGATTATTTGCGAAGAATATGATACAGACTTAAATGCTCTACTTTTCAAATATCCCTTTAAAACGAACCATTTTAAGGCTAAACTGGAAAAAATTAAGTTACTCGTAATCGACGTAGATGGCGTCATGACTGATGGAGGGATGTACTTTTCGGAAAGTGGTGATCAGATGAAGAAGTTTAATACGAAAGACGGTATGGCTATCATTCATTTGACTAAAAGTAATTTTCAAGTAGCCATCATATCTTCTGGGTTTAAGGGAGAAGCCGTGCAGAACCGTGCAAAAATGTTGGGGATACAACATTGCTCAGTTAGCAGAGTACCAAAGGTGGATACGCTGCAGGGAATTTGTGACGAATTGTCTATTGGATTTGAGAATGTTGCCATTATTGGCGATGATATCAATGACTTGGGTGTTATGCGCAGTGTTGGCTTTTCTGCATGTCCTAAAGACGCTGTAAATGCTGTAAAATCCTCCGTTGATGTTATTCTTGAAAACGAAGGAGGAAAAGGGTGTGTGAGAGAATTAATTGATTTATATATTTTAAAAGAACCGTTGGATTAACGACTATGGAGAAAATAACAATTGGAGTAATTAGAGAAGGTAAAGTGCCGCCAGATAAACGCGTACCGCTCACTCCTAAGCAATGTAAACTTCTAGAAACACGCTATCCTAACGTGAAAGTAATTGTTCAACCAAGTGAGGTTCGGGCATACAAGGATCAGGACTATCTGAATGAAGGGTTAACGATGAGTGAAGATCTCTCGGGCTGTGACCTCATCCTAGGTGTTAAAGAGGTAAATATTGAAGACTTGATTCCTGGAAAGCGATTCATGTTCTTTTCTCATACAATAAAGAAACAACCGTATAATAGAGACCTACTTCAGGCAATAATTGATAAGAATATACAATTGATTGACTATGAAGTGCTCAAGGATAAATCGAATAAGCGTATTATTGGTTTTGGCCGTTATGCGGGAATCGTTGGTTGTTACAACGGCTTACTGACTTTCGGGCTCAAACATAATTTATATTCGTTGAAGCCAGCAAATCAATGCAAGGATCGAAAAGAAGTAGAAGAGGAACTCAAAAAAGTAAGCTTACCTTCCAATATGAAATTGGTTTTGACTGGATTTGGTAGAGTAGGAAGAGGGGCGAGAGAGATTTTGGATCTATTATCAATCAAGGAGGTTTCTCCCGATGAGTTTATTGCTCAGGAGTTTGATGGACCAGTATATACGCATCTCGACGTAGAAGACTATTATGAGCGCAGAGACGGAGAAGCGTTTGTAAAAGGGCACTTCTATACGAATCCAGAAGAGTATAAGTGTACATTCAATCGTTTTTTGAGTCATGCTGATATGTATATTCCTTGTCATTATTGGAGTGACAAAGCAGATTACATAATTACCCGTGATAATTTGAAAGCTTCCGATGTTCGATTGTCGGTTGTCGCCGACATTTCTTGTGATATTGATTGCGCAGTTGCCTGTACAATTCGCCCAAGTAAAATTTCAGACCCGATTTATGGATATAATCCACAAACGGAAAGCGAAGATGATTTTATGAAGGAGGGTGTAATAGCTGTGATGGCAGTAGATAACCTACCTTGTGAGCTTCCTTTGGATGCATCTGAAGATTTTGGGAGTGAACTATTAAAAGAAGTATTTCCGGCACTCTTAGGAGAAGACGAAGACAATATAATTGGACGTGGAAGTGAAACAACGCTTCAAGGTACATTAACTGAACACTTCATGTATCTGGAAGATTACCTTGAAGGAAAAGAATAAGATGGAAAAGGGAAATAAAAAGATTATTCGTGGCTGGGTCTTTTATGATTGGGCGAACTCTGTGTACAATCTGGTTATTTCCTCTGCTATTTTTCCTATTTTTTATAATACCGTTACTACCAACAGATATCTAGAGCAGTACAATCTAGAGCACGGGACTCAATTGGAAGAACTTCCTGAAGGCGTTGACGTTATGGTAAATTTCATGGGAGCCGAGTTATCTTCTTCAGTTTTGATGTCCTTCGTTCTTTCCGCATCTTTTCTAGTTGTTTCGTTTTTGTCTCCAATGCTTTCTGGTGTCGCCGATTTTTCAGGTAATAAAAAACGCTTTATGCAGTTCTTCTGCTACCTTGGAGCGATCGCTTGTATTTCTTTATATTGGTTCGGAGATGTTCCAATTGAAGTTGGAATGATCTCTATCTTTTTAGCGAGCATAGGGTTTTGGAATAGTTTGGTTTTCTATAATGCCTATCTCCCCGAAATCGCAGAGCCTAAAGACCATGATAGAATCTCCGCCAGAGGTTTTTCCATGGGATATTTCGGAAGTATGATTCTACTTGTGATCTGTTTGGGAATTATTCTAGGGATTGATGCTAAATATACGAGTGTCAGCTTCATTTTAGTTGGTCTTTGGTGGATTGGATTTAGCCAGATTACGTATCGTGTTTTACCGAATAACGTTTATGGCCGCAAGAAAGAAAAAGGAATTCTTTGGAAAGGTTTTAGAGAATTGAAGCTTGTTTTTTCAGAGTTTAGGCAAATAAAACGCTTGAAACGATACTTGACTGCGTTTTTCTTTTTTAATACAGGGGTCCAAACAGTTATGTTGATGGCTGTGCTATATGCAAGTCGTGAAATCTTTGTAGGCGAATATGAGGAATCAGGTCAGGCAGGGTTAATCATTGCTATTTTGTTGATTCAAATTCTCGGAGCAGTTGGCGCATTCTTGCTTTCGCGTCTATCCGAGCGAATTGGAAATCTGAAATCCTTGGTATTGGTGGTAGCATTCTGGGTACCGCTCTGTGTAATTGCGTATTTTATTCTTACACCATTCGCATTTTACTTCCTTGCGGCAGGTGTTGGTTTGGTAATGGGAGGTGTGCAGGCATTATCTCGTTCAACATATTCGAAGTTCTTGCCCGAGACTAAAGATCACGCTTCTTATTTCTCCTTTTATGATGTGACTGAGAAGATTGGAATTGTCTTTGGTACGTTTTTCTTTGGTTTCATGGAGTATGTCACCGGAGATATAAGAGCTTCAATTCTCTCCGTTGTATTCTTTTTCACAGTCGGACTCATCTTGCTATTCTTCGTTCCAAGAAAGGAGGGAAATGAAACACTGATCAATCAATCCGCCAGTTGATTTATAATATACCAACGAATGCATGCTGATGTTCGTTATTCTCGTGATGCACAAGTAAGAGAATAATTTCGTAATTTACTTTAAACTAAAAGTAAACTCTCTTAGCTGGAAATTTTATTAAAACAATGACAAATTATTGGTCTCTGCTCCTAATGGTCTTCCTTAGCTTTTTGGGCTACGGACAGCAAGTCGCTGGCATACTAAATTATTCTACGGATGTAAATGGACGTGTGCGACTTGAGGTTAATTCCAGTCCAACGAGTTATTATGTGCTTAATGTTAGGCACCACCCAGATTCTGCATTTTCGCTGGAAACATCCGTTCAAATGGGTGAAACGGGCACAACTATTATTACTGAACCACTTGGTGCTTATCCAGAAGAGCATTATCAGGTTCTTGAGTACCCAATAAATAATCCTTTCGATACCGATTACGATGGAATTGACGACATTGAGGAATACAATAATTTGCCTATTAATTCTCCCATCAATACCGGCGAAACAGTTACCATTGAAAATGGGTTAGTGGCAATTGACGAGTTATCTACCTTTAACGAATTGTCAGTAGAGCATGAAAATGTGCAATGGCAGCCATTTCTAAACGGTAAGGAATATGTCAAGTTCTTAATTGATGACTTCGATACTGATAATCCTAAAGTCTATTTTATCAATACAAACACGCATCCTTTGCATGTTGATTTTGCAACTCATATTGGAATTAATCACCTGGCTCCGGATGTAGTAAAAGGTCAAGTAGTGTTTCATCCGACCATTCTCGCTGAAAATGGAGTTTTGGGAACATATGCGTTCAATTATAGTAATAATGAAAGTATGGATTTTTTGACAGTTCAAAGAACGCAAGAACTGCTAGCGGCTAACATGCTTTTTTTAGAGAACAATCTTTCCTATTATATCAATGTTGGGAATGAACCAGAGTATGATGCTGAGTTGACTGCTTATCAAAATTCCAGAGTTTCTGTTGTATTTGAGACGGATGTATATGCTGGTGTTGATTACTGGGGGCTTAACCAAACGGAAGGGTATGGCTTTTTCAGGTTAGTTTCATTGGAAGAAGTCCCCGGCCCTAAGGATATTGTGCTTTATGAGTCACTACCAAACTCGCTTCCTCGAGTTGGAGGTATAATCACATCTGTTATTCAAACTCCTCTGTCGCACGTAAATCTAAGAGCCATTCAAGATCATATCCCAAATGCTTTTATTCGTGATCCCTTAGCTATCGATACCATTGCTAATTTACTGAACAAGTACATTTATTTTAATGTTGAGCAAAGCTCGTATACCATTCGAGAAGCTACATTGGAAGAGGTAAATGCCTGGTACGAGAAGAATCGTCCTCAGGATACCCAATTGCCACCGTTAAATTTGGATTACAAAAGGATTAAGTCCTTAGATGAGGTTACGTTTGATATGTTTGACGGTTTTGGAGCTAAGTCAGCTAACGTAGCTACGATGAGGCGCTTTGATTTTCCAGAAGGAACGATTCCCAGCGGTTTCGCCGTACCATTTTATTTTTATCAGGAGTTCATGAAGCATAATCATTTCTTTGATGAGGCGAAGGAAATGATAAGCAACGCCAGTTTTATTTCCGACAGAAACGTCAGAGATCTAATGCTGGCTGAGTTCCGTGAGAGAATTGAGTCCGCTGAAATGCCTCAATGGATGTTAGATGATCTGGCAGAAATGCATGCGCAGTTCCCTTTAGGTGCTTCTGTTCGATGCAGGTCAAGTACCAATAATGAAGATTTACCTGGTTTCAGTGGTGCGGGGCTATACGAATCAAAAACACAGCATCCCGACGAAGGACACATTTCAAAATCAATTAAGCAAGTTTATGCAAGTCTATGGAATCTTCGCGCATTTGAAGAACGAGACTTTTACAGGATAGATCACTTTTATGCATCGATGGGCGTTTTGTGTCATGAGAACTATAAAAATGAAAAAGTAAATGGTGTAGGAGTTAGCGCAGATCCTGTATACAATACTTCTGATAATTTTTATTTGAATTCTCAACTCGCCTCGGAGTTAATTACTAATCCTGGCGGAGAATCGAGGCCGGAAGAACTTCTTTTACATAAAGTTCCAGTATGGGGGGGCGAGAATTATTCAATTATTCAACACTCTAGTTTGGTCAGCGCTGATTCACTTCTGATGACAGATGTTGAATTGAATGATTTAAGGGCTTACTTAACAGTCATTCATGATGAATTTGCGAAACTATATAATGCTGAAGATAATAGCACTTTTGCAATGGATATTGAGTATAAGATCAATAGTAATAACCAACTGATCATTAAACAAGCAAGACCATGGGTTTCGTATGTAGCTGATGATAAAACGGAAGAAACTACATGTGAGTTAATAGTATTTCCTAACCCTGCCAGTGATCATGTGAATGTTACATGCCGAGATTGCGATCTCACTTCGGTTAATATTTTTGATCTCAATGGACAGGTAATTGAGACGAGAACAAGCCCATGGTATGATCGTTCTAATCACCATATTAAATTGGATGGTGTTTCATCAGGGATCTATATTGTAAGCGGTATTGTGGGCAAAAAGCACTGTGCTACAAAGAAACTTCTAATTCATAGGCTAGAATAGTGAAAGGATACACTGCTTTGGAAAACAATTTCTAAATTTGAAGAGTATCAGATCTAACCAACACTTTTCAAATTAAGAAGCATTATGAATGAACAAGGAAGAACAATAGCCATTATTGCGCATATCACGATTATTGGATGGATTATCGCATTGGTGATGAATAACAATGAGAAGGACACTTTTGCAAGTTTCTATATTCGTCAGATGTTGGGAGTTTTCCTAATAGGTGTCGCTGGTTCAATCATTCCAATATTTAATTTGTTCATCGCAATTTTTGTATTAGTGGCGTTAATAATGAGTCTCATTGGAGCTGTTAATCGCGAAAAGACGGAGTTACCAGTTATTGGAGCGTATTTTCAGGACTGGTTTAAGTCGCTTTAAGGTGAGAATAGCACTTCTTTTTATAGTGTTTTTTGCTACAATCGCTCGTGGACAGGAGAAAGGATATTCCATCAGTGTAATGCCTGGTATCATGGCACCGAGCTCATCTTTTCCCGAGAATCCAGATACACTTTCATACTATAAATATGAGGAGGTACAGAAGTATCCTGAGCCCGATGAGGGTTGGAGCGCATTTTACGATAGGTTAGATCAATTAGCATATCCGTCTGAAGCGAAAAAAAAGGAACTGGAAGCAGATATTGCGGTTTACTTTAGTATAAACCGTAAAGGAGAGATCACACGAGTAAAAGCTTATGACGAAGGAAAGGTGTTTCCGGAACGCGGAAAATGTGCGTCTTGTAGACAGTTAATTGAAGAGTTTATTTGGGCAACGAAATGGAAACCAGCAATGATTAATGATATTCGGGTAAATGTAAAGAGTGACTTGTTTATCAGTTTTGATATTGTTGAGAAATAAATGATCCGAGAATTTTAGCAATATGCCGATACAAGCGTTTAAGGATTACGTATACCTGCCAAAAGTTTGGATGCTGACAGACGATGGGGTATTTATTGGTACTCAGAAGTACATGCTCTGTATTCCATCAAAGGTTACCCATCACAGTTATAATTATATAACGACTGAACGGTTTTCACTAAAAGGTAAGGCTGTGCATGAAGCAGTGGAAGAAATGATTTCTCAGTGTTCTTCATTGAACGAATTAGAAGAAGTGCTTTATGAACTAGAGGAGTCTTTTGAAGGCACCGTGGTTCGATTCTATTCGCTGGAAGACATTAGAGATTTTAAGGTTCAAGCTGGATTTCTGGGAAGTGGAATCCATGTCAGGATGGAAGGGAAGAGAGGATATACTCCATTTATTCAAAGACTCGGAAAATTAAAAAAAGAAGTCAAAGCATTTTATGCGAATCACCCAAAATTGGCTTAAGATCCTTTCTGGCAACATTCTCGAAACTTTTTTTCGCTCCCGCAGGGGCAAGGATCGAAATGCCGAACTGGTTTTGCTTTTTCGACTAGCTTTTTGTCAGCTAACTTCTGCGCGAACATACGTTCCATATATGCATAGAGCTGTGGATGCTTGCTTTTGAGTAGTTTCGGGCGCTCGAAAAAGTACTCAGAAACCACTGCAAGAAACTCCGATCGATTTTTCGCTCCATAATCACGGATATCACTTTCTGATTCCTGTATTTCCTTGATCTTTTCATCGATTAAGTTAAGCCAAGGCAAAACGTATGATTTATCCTTAAGGTAAACAAGAACTCCATCGACTGCTCCATCCATTTTATCAATTAAATGAACAAATTCATGAATAGCCGTGTTTTGCTTATCTGTTGTATTTTGAAACCCATGGTACAGCGCTTTTTTCGAAAGCACCATCTTCCCTTCCATATAGCCATAACCTACCATCCCAAGGATTGCAGTGCCCTTACTTGATCCGATGACATGGTTGAAATCAAAATGAGCAGGGTAGAGGAGTACCTCGTCAAGATTATGATACTCCCAATTTGGAAACGCAAAGATTGGAATGATCGCACTGGCTCCGATGAGGGCAATATCATCATCCGTTACCTCGGTTTTGATACCCGTAATACGTGTCGTATTTAAAAAGCGGAGGACGGTTTTTTCAAACCTTAATTTTTCATCAGAGGATAATGCTGAATAAAAAGAAACTTTGGATACGAGCGTGTGCCTCCAACTCTCTTTAAAATTTTCATACCTGGCTTCCTTCGTTTTTTGTTGGAATAATCGACGAAACCACGACATGTTCGCGTTCTACTTTTTGTAAAAAGGAAGCTTAACGATTTTTGCTTTTACACCTTTGTTTCGAATCTCAATGTAAATTTCCGAATCCATGGCATCGTGACCTTTATCGACATAACCGAGACCAATGGCTTTTTTCATAGAAGGAGACATCGTTCCCGAAGTAACACGTCCTATCGTATTGCCATCCGCATCTTGAATAGGGTAGTCATGACGAGGAATTCCTCTGTCAACCATTTCAAAAGCAACCAATTTTCGAGTGATCCCTTCTTCTTTTTGTTTTGCCAGGAAGTCACGATCAACAAAATCTCCTTTCGCCAGTTTCGTGATCCATCCCAAACCAGCCTCCAGAGGAGAAGTTGTGTCATCAATGTCATTTCCGTAAAGGCAGAACCCCATTTCAAGGCGCAAAGTATCGCGGGCTGCGAGTCCGATCGGTTTAATTCCAAAAGCAGCACCAGCTTCAAACACTTTATCCCAGACTTGTTCAACTTCACTATTCTTACAGTAAATTTCAAATCCACCGCTTCCAGTATAACCAGTTGCAGAGATAATAGCGTACTCGATACCAGCAAAATCAGCGACTTCAAAATGGTAATACTTGATTGCCGAAAGATCGATGGATGTCAATGATTGCATGGCTTCAACAGCCTTAGGACCTTGAATTGCGAGTAATGAATAATCGTCAGATAGATTGCGCATTACCGCTCCAAATTCATTGTGAGATGAAATCCAGTCCCAGTCTTTATCAATATTCGAGGCATTCACGACTAACAAATACTCTTCATCCTTGACTTTGTAAATGATGAGATCATCAACAATCCCGCCTTCTCCGTTTGGCATACAACTGTATTGCGCACGCCCAATAGTAAGAGTAGAAGCATCATTAGAGGTAACCTTTTGAATAAGGTCTAAAGCTCCTGATCCGGAAACAAGGAATTCTCCCATGTGAGAGACATCGAAAACGCCGACACCTTCACGGACAGTTTCATGTTCTGCATTTACGCCTTCATATTGAACAGGCATGTTGTATCCTGCAAAAGGAACCATTTTGGCACCGAGAGAAATATGTTTGTCAGTTAAAGCTGTATTTTTCATGTCTCAAAAGTTTGATCAAAAGTGAAGTCAAAAATAGCACTATTGTGGAATTGATAACATGTTTTTAAAATTTTATCATCCCGGCAAGTTCTTTTCCTACCAACGTTCCGATTGCTACACCCATTCCCCCGAGACGAACGCCACAGTAAACACTTTCAGAAACTTGCTTTATGATTGGTTTTTTGGTCTTCCCAACGCCCATAATTCCAGACCACGTGTGCTCAATTTTCACTTCTTTTCTCGGCATAATAACCTTTCTCAAAATTCTTTCGAGTTCATGTTGAATGAGAGGGGTAGTGGTCATCTCAGAAGTTGTTTCACCTTCAAAATCAAGATTTCTTCCACCACCAAAGAGAATTCTGTTATCAATATTCCTGAAATAATAGTAGCCTTGATTATAGTGAAATGTCCCCTTGATGGAAAGGTTGGTTATTGGTTCAGTAATTAATACCTGTGCTCTTGCTGGTCGTATATCTTCATCATTAATGAACTGAGAAGCAAAGCCATTAGTGCAGATAGCGACTTTAGTGGCGGTAATTTCTCCTTGATTCGTCACAATAGTGGCACTATTGTTTTGTTCAATAATAGATTCAGCGTTCAAGCCAAACAATACGTGAATTCCAGCGTCAATTACTTTGCGGTAGAAAGAAGCATTCATTTGAGCCGTGTCAATTTGTCCTTCCAAACGATTGTAGATACTTGTTTCAACTTGAGCAAATCCAAACTTTCCTCCAACTTCTGCGTCTACGCTGTAAACCTCTTTTTCTCCTGATATTCTTTCCAGTTGTTCATTAAAATACGCTAACTTTTCTCGGGTTGAATTGAAGAGTTCACGTTCTTCGGAAGTGATTAAGTCCCAAGATCCATTTATCTTAAGTTTCAATTGCTCATCACCAATCAAATTGCGTAGAGCATTCAATCCTTTCAGTCGTAATTCAACGGTTTCCCAGACATTTTCTTCCGGCATTGTTTGAAGATCACTATAAAGCTCCGTGGCACTTCCAAAACAAGCAAACCCGGCGTTTTTCGAACTTGCCCCACTGGGTAAAATACCTCGTTCAATGATCACAATTTTAGCGTTTGGATAAGACGCTCGAATATGAAGCGCAGTGCTATAGCCCACAATACCGGCACCGACAATTAAAAAATCTACATTTCTAAAGAATGTTTTTTGCTCCCAATAACTCGTGTTTTCAATGTTTAGCATGGTATTTGACAAGGGAAAATTGAACTATTTTACCCATATTTGTATAAATAATGCGTTCAAATTTAAACCAAATCTGTAACTCGTTGTACAGACCTACGTTTAAATCATAGAATATGAGATATATTGTCTTTGTTTTTGCCCTTTTTGCAACTGTTTCGGTATGGTCGCAGAAGTTGCCTTTTGTCTGTAGGGGAACGGTGGAAAATTCTGATTTGGGTAAACGCGAAGCTGGTGTGACGGTGACGATTGTTCAAAATGGTTCTACCGTGAGCACAACAAGTACGGCATCGAGTGGTAAGTTTAAAATCTCTACCGATGTTGATATGTCATCTTCATTTGAACTAAAATTCACGAAAAACGGACTCGTAGGAAAAAAGCTATTTTTTGATTTTTCGAAGATGAATGAGGAAGATGTTCCGCCTGGTGGTGATTATTTACCACCGTTGGATATTACCTTATTTAAGGAGCGTGAGAACGTAGATTTTTCATTTCTTGAAACAGAACCAATCGGAAAGTTTGATTGGAATACACGCGAGTTGATCCCGAGGTTAGATGCTGTTCAGGCTGCTCAAATGAAAGAGCGTGTGCAGAAACTTCTCGATGGTGCTGACAAAGAAAAAGCCGAAGCTGAGAAAAAGTATAATGAGGCAATTGCTAAGGCAGATGCTTTCTATAACGAGAATAAGTATGAGGAAGCTCTCGGAAAGTATGAGGAGGCACTTGGCTATAAACCAAAAGAACAGTACCCTGCGGATAGAATCATTGAGTTGGATGCACTGATCGCTGCTCAACAAAAAGCCGATTTAGAAGAGAAGCAAGCGAATCAAGAGTACTATAATTTAATTGAGGCTGCAGATAACCTTAGGGAACAAGATAATCTGGAAGGAGCTATTTCCAAGTACAACGAAGCACTTACAAAGAAGGACGAACAATACCCAAAAGATCAAGTTGCAGAGTTGTCTAAAATATTGGAAGACCGCAAAAAAGAAGCTGAAAATCAAGCAAAGTATGATGCTGCTATAAAGCAGGCTGACGGCTTCTTGAAACAAAAGAGTTTAAAAGCAGCACGGGACAAGTATCAGGAAGCTTCTGAGTTGAAGCCTTCAGAACAATACCCTAAGGACCAATTGGCAAAATTGCAAAGTGACCTGGAGAAAGCTGCTGAAGCTGAGGAACTCCAGAAAAAGTACGATGCGGCAGTGGCAGCTGGAGATGAATTATTTGGGGCAGAGAAATACGAAGAAGCAAAAGAAAAGTACAACGAAGCGTTGACGGTAGAAGCTTCTTCAACGTATGTGAAAGGCCGAATTGCTCTCTGTGATGAAAAACTGGCTGCAGCGAAGGCGGAGAAGGAGCGCTTGGAAAAGATTCAGGAATTGTTGACACGCGGTAATGAGGAAATGTCCAAAGAGGATTGGGATTTAG
Organism: Flavobacteriales bacterium UBA6051; assembly: GCA_002427735.1. GTDB lineage: Bacteria > Bacteroidota > Bacteroidia > Flavobacteriales_D > Crocinitomicaceae > UBA4466. The sequence goes on along the minus strand of DIYP01000007.1, from coordinate 750,371 downwards.
CCAAGGCAACGTTCACGGAAGTGCTTGGCCTGGAAGAAGCGCATCCGGAGGCGACAGAAAAGTTGGCAATCATTGACCAAAAGATTCAGGAAGCGAATGATTTAGCGTTGCAAGAAGAGAAGTATAACGCTTTAATGAAAGAGGGAGATAATGCAGATGCTTCAAATGACTTGGATCTTGCTTTAGGAAAGTACGAAGAAGCGAAAACGATCAAAGATACGGAGGAGGTAACCGCCAAAATCACAGATGTTAAAAATCGAATAGCCGAACGAGATGCAGAAGCGGAAAAAGAAACAGCTTATGCAAACCATATGTCCGAAGGTGAATCAATGATGGGGATTATTGGTGATTTGGAAGGTGCACGTGCGGAATATGAAAAGGCGTTGGCTTTATTTCCGGATCGGGAAGAGCCAAAAAATAAGATCGCAGAAATCGATGATTTACTGGCTGCTCAAAAATCAAATCAAGAAAAGAAAGAAGCTTACGAAGCTGCGATTGCCGAAGCTGATGGTTTGTTTAATGATGAGAAACTGGCTGAAGCAAAAGCGAAGTATCAGGAGGCCGCTGGAATAGATGATACGCAAGCTTATCCAGGAGAACGTATTACTGAAATAGATGCATTGATTGCTGCTCAGGAGGACGCACAAGCGAAAAAAGAAGCCTATGAAGCTGCGATTGCCGAAGCTGATGGTTTGTTTAATGATGAAAAACTGGCTGAAGCAAAAGCGAAGTATCAGGAGGCCGCTGGAATAGATGATACGCAAGCTTATCCAGGCGAACGTATTACTGAAATAGATTCATTGATTGCTGCTCAGGAGGACGCACAAGCGAAAAAAGAAGCCTATGAAGCTGCGATTACAGAAGCTGATGGTTTGTTTAATGATGAAAAACTTTCTGAAGCTAAGTCTAAATATGAGGAAGCGGCAGGGATTGATGATACACAAACGTATCCAGGAGAGCGTATAGCTGAAATTGATGCGTTGATTGCCGCGGAGCAAGATGCGCAGGCAAAGAAGGATGCTTATGAAGCGGCAATTGCAGCTGCAGATGAGTTATTTACGAATAATAATCTAGAGGAAGCAAAGTCGAAGTACTCGGAAGCACAATCAATTGATAGTGAGCAAACTTATCCTGCAGAAAAGATCGCTGAAATCAATCAGCTAATGGCAGATAATCAAGCAGCTGAAGAAAAGAAGGCTTCCTATGATGCGGCTATAAGTGCTGCGGATGCTCTCTATAATGATGGCAATTGGGAAGCTGCCAAGGGGAAATATCAGGAAGCGCTGGTTTTTGATGCTACTCAATCTTATCCAGGTGAGCGTATTTCTGAAATCGACAAGCTGTTAGAAGATCAGGCTGCTGCGAATGAGCGTAAGGCAGGTTATGATGCAGCTATTGAAAGTGCAAATACTTTATTCAATGAAGCGAAGTGGGAGGAGGCAAAGGCTAAGTATCGTGAAGCTTTAACATTTGATGATACACAATCCTATCCCAACGAACGTATTTCTGAAATTGATCAATTGATTTCAGACCAAGCAGCTGAGTCTGAGTTGAAAGAAAGATTAACCACATTGCTGGAAGAAGGAAATAAATTCTATAATGAGGCAAACTTAGAAGCTGCTAAGACCAAGTTTGAGGAAGTGCTCTCACTTGATGCTGGCAATAGTGAAGCGACCAACATGCTGAATCGCATCAATGAGGATGTAGCTGCTCAGAAAAGTGAAGCAGAAAAAGATGCTTTGTTCAACAGTTTAAAAGAGGAAGGATTTAGCCTGGCGGAAAGTGAATCTTATGTTCCTGCAAAGCAGAAATTGCAAGAAGCGCTTACACTGAAAGACGATGCAGAGGTTCGAACGAAAATTGATGAAATTAATTCGGCAATTGCCCGGTTGGAAGCAGAACAGGGGGCGGATGCTCAGTACAATTCATTAATGTCCGAGGCGCAAACACTTGAGTCTTCTGAAGATTATCGAGCGGCAATTACTAAGTACACCGAGGCTTCTTCTATTAAACCAGATGAATCTTTACCAAAAACGAAGATCAGCGAGCTGGAAGACCTCCTTGTGAACCTTGAAGCAGAAAAGGCAAAGGATGCTGAATACATGGCGTTTATGAAGAAAGGAGATGATCTTGTTGCGCAAGAGAAGTATCTCGACGCTATTAAAGAATACAACAACGCCCTTGCTGTTAAACCAAATGAGCAGGAACCAGTAGATAAGGCAGCAGAAGCCCGTCGTTTATCTGAAAGCGCTGCTTCACAAGACGTTGATAGGCAATATGAAAAGATATTGACAGTTGCCCAGAAAAAGATTGATGCTGCTGAATATAATAAGGCTATAGAATTATTGGAGCGCGCCATAAAGCTGAAAGAGCGTGACGAACGTCCAAAAGAAATGCTTGCGAATGTCAAGAACATCATGAAAGCGGATGCAGAGTACAAAGCATTCATGGATGAAGGGAACGCGTTGGCAAATAGTCGCAATTATGAAGATGCTAAAGCTAAGTACGAGCAGGCACTTTCGCGCAAGCCAACGGCTAGTGAGCCTGTTGAGAAAATAGCAGAAATGGATCGTTTGATTGCAGATCTTGCATCAAATGCTCAGAAAGATGCATTGTACAATGAGTACATGTCCAAGGGGAATATTAGCCAGAATGCTAAGAGTTATGAGCAGGCATTAAGCGAATATCAGAATGCACTTTCTGTTAAGCCTGGAGACGTAAATGCGCAGAATAAAATTGATGAAGTACAGCAGATTCTAGATGATTTAGCGAATACAAATGCGGAGAATTTAGAACGCCAAAATAAGTTTAATGCATTGTTAAAAGAGGCTGATGAGCAATTTTCATTTGAAAATTATTTACCGGCAAAAACAAAGTATGAAGAAGCCTTGAAGGTTGATCCTACAAGCACTTATGCAAAAACGCAAATTGATGAATGTGTCCGACTTGAGAGATTGAAGAGTATTCAGGAAGCAGAAAGAGAATACCGAAAGATTATCGATGCTGCCGACAAAAATTTCAACCGTGAGACGTACGACAAAGCGAAGGATTATTATCAACGTGCACTGAGAATAAAGAATGATGATCCTTATCCAAAACAGAAGCTGGCTGAAATTGAAGCAATTTTGAATCCAGTGATGGTCGAATCTGCGGAATTAGAAGATTTGGGCGATCCATTTGATAATTCGATTATGGATGGTGCTGCTTTGTTGGCGAAAGCGGAGGAAGAACGCAAGCAATTAAGCGGGACTCAAATCGATAGAACCTACGACGCTATTAAAGATGAAGCATCAGAAATGACTGCTGAAAAGACACAGGATCATTATGACAATACGGCTTCAATTTATGGCGTTTATCGTCAGGTTCAAATTGAATCGGCGGAATCAGATTTAAACAGAGAAGAAACCATTGAGGCGTTAAGAATTGCAGAAAGAGAATTGGCTGATGCGGAAAAAAGAAATATGCTCGTCGAGCACTCTGAGAACCTTGGTGATCAAGTAGTTTTGGATCAAGTTGATAAAGAGGTTGCTATTGATTTTGGAGTGCGAGATGCTGTGCACATGAAGAATGCAGACCTAATGGAGACGTACAATAGGTCGCTAGCTGATGATATTAGTGCAGATATCTATTCGGATTATGGAGATAACATCGATACAGATCAGAGTATTACAGACGTTCGTATTAAGGTAAGTGAGAATTTCCAAGATGACCGTGAGGAACGTGAACTTGTAGAACGGGACGTAGTTCGTGCTCGTGATTATGCCATAAATAAGAATGTCGAGTTGTCAGGAGACCGTTACGAAATTCAATTGGCGAACAAAGGTACTGTTGCAGAAATCACAGAGGGGGTATCAACAAAGTCCGTTGAAGATGCGAAGATTGCAAAGGATAATAACGTAGAACTTGTTGAGATTCGAAATGTTGTGCTGGATGCAGATCGTGAACAAGCTGCAGTAGAGCAGGAAACGGTTTATAAGGCAGATGAGGAAATGGCTGCTGTTAAAAGACGCGTCATAAGTGATCAGCAGGATTTAGACAATAATCGCCTTGAAAGCAATGAAGTGCTTAAAGAGAGTAAGAAAGAACTTGCAGATGCTGAAAGGATAAAGTATAACGCTGAAACTGAAAAGTACTTACAGAATAAGCAGGGTATTAATGAGAATATCGCAGTGAATGGTGAAATCAATGAAATTGCTGAAGAGGCTCATGCTCAGAAGATAGCCTATGTGAATGCAATGGATAAGAAAGCACATATCAAAGGGCAGGAAGAAATTGAAGGTGATCGAGAAGAGCGTTTAAATTCGAAGCAATCCATAGAACGTGTTTATTATGGTGTATCGGAAAATGCAGTGGAAGAATCGAAGAAGAAAGAACAGAATGCAGCAACTTTAGCAGAGGTAAATAAAACGATCAATGCGCAAGAGAGAGCGAATGCCTTAGGTGAGCAGGATAAGCATTATGATGCGGCTGGTAAAATTGCCGATATTGACAATACCCCTGAGAAAAAGGTTAAGGTCGCTAACGCATTGGGAGAAGAGTATCCGGAAGGAGTTTCGGAAGAATCCTTTACAAAGAGTGACCAAAATGGTTTGATGACAACAATTATTACGCGTCGAGTTGTAGTCATTGATGGACACGCTGATGTTTATGTACGTACGCAGACCTTAAATGGAATCACATACAGCAAGAACGGAAAACCAAGTTTATCACATGTGTGGAGTAAAGAGACTCAAGATCCTAGTCTTGAGCGTCACTATTAGCAGTTTTTTCTTTGGTTGTAAGGAGCAAGCTACTTCTTCAGAAATTCATGGAGAAACACAAGGAACAACTTACACGATCATTTTGGCTGATGATGTTTCCATTGATCAGCATTCTGTAGATTCGATTTTAAAAAACTTCGATAACGCACTCTCCACCTATATCGATACATCACTCATTTCAAGACTGAATAATTCTAGTCAAACTGTATATGCTACGGATGAACATGGTTTTTTTCAACGTTGCTATAAGCGAAGTGCAGAAATTTATGAGTTATCTCAAGGTGCTTTTGATCCATCAGTTTATCCATTAGTGGAAGGCTGGGGATTTATGCAAAATATGGAAACTCCCTTGTCTAAATCTTCTGTAGATTCCATTCTGAATTTTGTTTCGTTTCAATCCGATTTATTTCATTCAGTGAGCTTTAATGAAAATGAGTTGACCTATTCTAAGCGCCATTTGAACTTTAGGATTGACTTTAATGCCATCGCACAAGGACTTGCTGTGGATATTATTGATGAGTACTTGTCCAGCCGTGGTTGTAAAAACTACTACGTTGAAATTGGCGGAGAGATAAGTGTTAAAGGAAAAAACGCAGATGGCGTAAAATGGAGGATAGGAGTAGATACACCGATAGAAAATCTTGAGTCAAGAGAGTTGGAAAATATACTACACGTAACCAATAAAGCAATTGCGACGAGTGGAAACTACAGGAAATTCTATGAATATGAAGGGGTGAAGTATGCACATACGCTTGATCCTAAAACAGGCTTTCCAGTCCAGCATTCTCTTTTAAGTGCTACCGTAATTGCAAATGATTGTCAGTCTGCGGATGCATTTGCTACCGTTTTTATGGTCTTAGGAGTAGATAAATCTCTTGCTTTTGTCAATGAGCACCCTGATCAAGAACTGGAGGTTTATCTCCTTTATGCAGATGAGAAAGGAAACATCCAACGGAAAATGTCCGATGGTTTTCAAGTCTATTTAGAAGAGTAGTTTTCCGCAATTTGTTGTGCGTAACTAATCTAGATCGAGTCCATTGCGCTTTACATTAAGGCATATTTTCATATCAAATTGATTTCATGCGAGAAAATCGGACCGTTAAGGTAGCACTGCTCATTTTATCACTTGTTTTGGGTGGTTATCTAATCTCTTATTTCTGGATGGCCAATACACTTGAGGATATCAAGTACTTGCCTATGCCTGTAGTGATAGTGTCATTTGGTTATGTGCTCATGCAAATGGCAAAGCGTGCACTTTTTTCCAAAAAGAATTGGTGGGACTGGTTGTACTACATAGGTTTAATAGCTATTGTTTTACCAACTTTTTTGGCTTCTGAAGAGCGTTTGGGTTTGTTTGAGATATTAACTGATTATGGGAGCTTTTTTCTGATCATTCCGATTTTTCTTGATGGTAAACAAATGTTGGAAAGTAAATGAAAGTACATTTTATCGCCATAGGAGGTAGCGCAATGCATAATTTAGCTATTGCGCTAAGTCGCAAAGGATATGCGGTTACCGGTTCTGATGATGAAATTTTTGAACCGTCAAGATCACGACTTATGCGCGAGGGAATTCTTCCGGAAACGATCGGTTGGAATTCAGACAAGATTTCGGAAGAATTAGATGCAGTAATTCTCGGAATGCATGCAAGAGAAGATAATCCAGAACTTTTGAAAGCAAAAGAGCTTGGATTACCGATATTCTCTTATCCTGAGTACCTTTTTGAGCAAAGTAAGAATAAGAAACGAATTGTTATCGGCGGTTCCCATGGGAAGACAACGATAACCTCAATGCTACTGCATGCCGTTAGTACTTTGGGGAAAGATGTGGATTATATGGTAGGTGCTCAACTGGAAGGGTACGATTGTATGGTGAAGCTCTCTGATGAGGCTGATGTTATAGTTCTCGAAGGAGATGAATATTTAAGCTCTCCCATTGACAGACGCCCGAAATTCCATTTATATGAACCAGATGTGGCAATTATCAGTGGAATTGCATGGGATCACATCAATGTATTTCCAACATTCGAGAATTATGTAGAGCAGTTTCATATTTTCTGTTCCAAAATACAGCAAAATGGCGTTTTAGTGTACAATCAAGAAGACACTGAAGTGATGCGCTTGGGTGAGTCTTTTAGTGACGAACTGAAAACAATTCCGTACTCGACTCCGTCTTATACTGTTACTGATAATGGAACGTTGCTCGAATTTGAAGGAAGAACTTATCCATTGAAAATTTTTGGAGGGCACAACCTTCAGAATTTAATAGGAGCCATGCACCTGGCAAAAGAAATTGGAATTGCAAATGACATTTTCCTTAAAGCCATGTCTTCTTTCACCGGAGCAGGGAAACGGTTACAAAAAGTAATAGAAAAAGCGGATTTTACGCTTTACAAAGATTTTGCACATTCCCCTTCAAAGCTGAAGGCGACGACACGTGCTGTGAAAGAACAGTTTAAGGAAAGAAGGGTAGTGGCCTGTATGGAATTGCATACATTTTCTTCGCTAAAAAAAGAGTTTTTGCCACAATACAAAGATGCAATGCAGGCAGCTGATCATGCAGTGGTTTATTTCAGTCCTGAAGTGGTGAAACATAAGAAGTTGGATCCGATTGATAAGAAGATGGTGTTCGATGGTTTCGGCGGAGGCGTGGAAGTCATGACGGAAACCTCAGAAGTATTGTCATTCATTCATGGTCAGGAATGGAGCAATGCTGTTTTGCTCATGATGTCTTCTGGTAATTTTGATGGTATTGATTATAACGAGCTTGGAGATAAAATTATATCTTCATTACCAAATCACTAAAATCTACGAAACATGTTAGCAGAATTAGAAAAAGAAGGAATTGCAAAAGAAAGCAAAGGAATGTTCTTCAAATCAAAGGTCAATGCACTTGAAAGTAAGGTTTACTTAACACCTTCACGTTTAGTTGTAATGAGCGTTTCGGCAAATAAAGTTCGACTTGGTGGTGCTATTGGAGCAATATTAGAGTTGACAAAGAAAAAGACATATCCAATTCCACAAGTCAATGTTTCCTTGGAAGACATTAAAGAAATGAAACAGGGGAAGTTTGGATTGAATAAGCAAGTAGTTGAATTAACTACAAAAGACGAAGAAGTGTTCAAATTTAGTGTGGACAATTATTCATCTTGGGAATCAGCCGTTTCAGCGAAGAACTAAATCATTTTCACTTTAATGATATTGACCGGACAAGCGTCGGCAGCACGTTTGTTCGGATCAAATTCTTCATTTTCTACACGAGTGGTGTGAAATCCTTTTTTGTTTTCCCCACCGATTAATGTTGCTTTGCCGTCTTTTTTAGACATTCGCCAGCGATCATAGGCCAATTCCACGCAATAATTGCAGCCGATGCACTTTTCACGTTGATGTGTAATGATGACCATTAATCGTTAATTTCTTCAGCTGGAACGACTTTGTATAATTTGTCGGAAGCACGAATGACCTGATCAATGGAGAAAGTGACTTCGCTGCCGCGTTGCGCAATATCTACATCTTTATCTTCCACGCGCATTGATTCGATGGTTGTCTCAATTACTCCTGTTGTTGGTCCCGTAATAAGTATACTATCTCCAACCTTCAATTGCTGTGCTTCAATTTTAAACTGGCCGATCTTTGCTTTGGAATAGTAGTGCATACCTTTTCCTAGAAATACTTTTTTTACCGTTGCTTTAGAGCCAGAGCTGTCTGTCCATTCGCCAAGTTCTTGTCCAAGAAAATAACCTCCCCAAAAACCTCTGTTATAAACCGTTTCCAATTGTGACATCCATTCTTTGACTAACTCTTTAGAATAAGTGCCGTTGGCGATAGAATCAATGGCTTCACGATAACACTTGATAGTCGTCGCTACATATTCTGGTGCACGTCCGCGGCCTTCAATTTTTAGAACAGAGATTCCGGTATCGGCAAGTTGATCAAGGAAATCAATTGTACAAAGGTCTTTAGGGGACATTATATACTCATTATCCAATTCAAGCTCGTGACCATCTTCTAAATCGATCACTTTGTACTTTCTTCTGCAATTCTGAACACACGCACCTCTGTTGGCTGATGAGTTGGTTGTATGTAAGCTGAGATAGCATTTTCCAGAAACGGCCATGCATAAAGCTCCGTGTCCAAAAACCTCTATTTTCACAAGTTCTCCGTTTGGTCCGCGCACATCTTCCTTTACCACTCCCTCGCAAATCTCTTTGACTTGTCTCAAGCTAAGCTCTCGCGATAACACCATAACGTTCGCAAACAACGAATAAAACTTCACCGTTTCTATATTAGTAACATTCAATTGCGTCGAAATGTGTACATCTACATCTTGTGATTTTGCATAGCCAATGACTGCCTGATCAGAAGCGATAATAGCAGAAATTCCAGCTTCTTTTACTCGGTTAATTACTGTTTTGATAAGTGATAAATCATGATTGTAAATAATCGCATTTAACGTCAGGTATGATTTAACACCGCGTTCGTTACAGCGTTCGGCAATTTCTTCCAGGTCTCCTAAGGTGAAGTTCATAGTTGCTCTGGCACGCATGTTCAGCTGATCAACGCCAAAGTAGATAGAATCAGCACCATTATCCAAAGCCGCCTGAAGAGCATCAAATCCTCCCGCGGGAGCCATCAATTCAATTTTATTTCTCATGTCCAGCGGCTATGATTTATACTTAAGTGATTCAGAACGTCCTTTTCGGAAGATCTTATTACTAACCTCTTTTCCTTTTCGAAGCTCTTTTTGCTCTTCTTCTGGAAGTGCATTAATACTTTTGCACTCCTCTGTACAACAGGTGTCCATCTTTTTTTGACACTTTTCACACTGAATAAACAACAGGTGACATGCGGCATTAGCACAATTGACATGTGTATCTGCCGGTTCCCCACATTGGTGACACACAGAAAGCACATCATCAGAAATACGTTCTGCACGACGATGGTCAAACACGAAGTTTTTTCCTTTGAATTTATTGTCGAGATTTTCGCTATTTACTTGACGTGTATATTCAATGATCCCCCCTTCAAGCTGATAAACATTTTTAAATCCGTTATGTCGAAAGTAAGCACTTGCTTTTTCGCATCGAATCCCTCCGGTGCAGTACATAACAAGGTTTTTATCTTCTTCGTGCCCTTTGATCTCATCAAGAATGATTGGGAGCGAATCTCTAAACGTATCAACATCAGGTGTCCAAGCACCCTCGAAGTGACCAATTTCGCTTTCGTAGTGATTACGCATATCAACCAAAATGGTGTCATCACGGGAGATAATATCATTGAACTCTTTTGCTTTAAGATGCGTGCCAATTGCCGTTACGTCAAAAGTGTCATCATTCAATCCATCCGCAACAATCTTATCACGCACCTTGATCTTCAACTTAAGAAATGACTTGTTATCATGTTCCACAGCTACATTCAGGCGAATGCCATTTAAGAAAGAAATGGAGTAAAGCTTTTCGCGGAATGCCTCAAACGACTTGGCAGGAACAGAAATTTGCGCGTTAATGCCCTCATAGGATACATACGTTCTACCGAGAACATCAAGTGCTTCCCATTCAATGAAAAGTTGGTCTCTAAAGGATTGAGGATCTGAAATGTTGTGGTACTGATAAAACGAGATTGTCAAGCGGTTTTCACCGGCTTCGTCAATTAATTTAGCCCGTTCTTCAGCACTTAATTTGTTATACAGTTGCATGCTATATACGTTATTTAAGTACTAAAATTCTGCTGCAAAGATAGTCATGTCTTTGTAAAAAGAAAAATCCGGGAATTTGAGATGAATCGCTTAAATCCATGACTTAGATCATATGGCAGCAGCTTTTCAAAATCTAATTTTAAAATAAAAAAGAAAGGTAAATATGGGACAAGTAATAGAGATCAATCAGGGAGAGGTGAAAGTAAAGTTTAACTCGCCGACAACAGGAAAGATAACATTCGAAGAATTAGGAATATCTGATGATGAGTTGGTTTTGGAAGGAGGCTTCTTGCGCTTGTTATTTGATATGGAAGGCATTGGGGAACACGACTACTACGCTGTACCTACAATTGAGGTGGCTTATAAGGAGAATTGTTCTGAAACACATTGGCAGTGCGATTTTAATGAGGAGACAATTCTGGATAAGTATGACCACCACGGGAACTCCACGGTAATGTTATTGAATCGGAAGAAATTGAGTTCGCTCGAGCATCATCATGAAAATAAACTGATTGTGCATGCCGAGTTTCCCGAAAAAGTACACCTGAGCGCCGCTGGTTCTTACATTAATTTATTCAAATAGGCGTTCAGGACGACAGAAAGAAGGGGTGGCATTTGTCATCCCTTTTTTAATGACAAACTATCTAAAGACGACTTTCCTGTAGATGGCTGTGACGAGAATGCTATAAAAAGTACCAAGCATAAGACCGCCCAGCAAGCTCATAATGAAAATAGCCTTCGGACTATTAGCCGCTTCGATTTTTGTTTTCTCTTCCTCGAAAAATTGCTCCTTCGTATAGGTTTCGTAATCTGGGTTATCCGCTTTAAATTGATCCCAGGTCTCCTGATTTTCTAATTGCTTTTCTGTTGCAACAAGACGTTCTGAAACCTTATGACGGGTAAAGTCAGCGTCGATATTTCCGTAGAAAAAATAAATAAAACCACTCACAATCAGTGTGTAAGGTAGTCCAGCTGTCATCGCTGATTTAATATCACCAAGAGCGTTTGAAGGTTCTTTGGCTCTCAATTTTTCATAAAAAAGACCAACTGAAATAGCCAATAATAAACACAGAATATTTGTCAATGTTCCGGGGATCTGACTATCCTGCATTCCCAACCAATACATGGACATTTTGATCAATATCCAGAGTGCGGCAAATATAATAGCTACCTTAACAGTGATACGCATTTTGTCTGCTTAGCTGTTCATTGTAAGCAAGAACTCTTCATTGGAGAGTGTACTGCTCATACGATCTTTCATGAACTCCATAGCTTCTACCGGGTTCATATCGGCAATAAACTTGCGAATTAGCCAAATACGCTGAAGTACGTCCTTATCCATCAACAAATCTTCTCGGCGTGTACCGGATGATGTAATATCAATAGCTGGATAGATTCTTCTATTTGAAATCTTACGATCCAATTGAAGCTCCATGTTACCTGTTCCCTTGAATTCTTCGAAAATGACTTCGTCCATTTTAGAACCAGTTTCGGTCAATGCTGTTGCAATGATTGAAAGAGAACCACCATTTTCAATTTTACGCGCCGACCCGAAGAAACGCTTTGGCTTGTGAAGTGCGTTTGCATCGACCCCTCCGGAAAGTACTTTACCAGAAGCTGGAGAAACCGTGTTGTATGCTCTTGCCAAACGGGTAATAGAGTCGAGTAGGATACATACATCATGACCACACTCTACCATTCGCTTCGCTTTTTCAAGTACCATGTTTGCCACTTTCACGTGACGGTCTGCAGGCTCGTCAAATGTAGAAGCAATCACCTCTGCATTCACCGAACGTGCCATATCTGTTACCTCTTCAGGGCGTTCATCGATCAATAGTACGATCAAATAGGTCTCAGGATGGTTGGCTGCAATAGCATTAGCTACATCCTTCAAGAGCATTGTTTTACCGGTTTTTGGTTGTGCAACGATCATTCCACGTTGCCCCTTACCAATTGGAGCAAACAAGTCCATAACACGCGTAGATAAAGTTTCCTGATCGTGGCCGGTTAACTTAAATTTCTCATCTGGGAAGAGTGGAGTCAAATACTGGAAAGGTACACGGTCACGAATGTACGAAGGCGCACGTCCGTTGATTGACTCTACCTTCACCAATGGAAAGAACTTTTCTCCTTCGCGCGGAGGTCTGATGGTTCCCACTACAGTATCTCCCGTTTTCAAGCCAAACAATTTTACCTGACTTTGAGAAACATAAATATCATCAGGTGAAGAAAGGTAGTTGTAGTCAGACGATCGAAGGAATCCATAACCATCCTGCATTACTTCTAAAACTCCCTCTGCAGAAACGATTCCAACAAGACTATACATTTCTTCCTCTTCCTTAGAAGGGCGGTTATCCTGTCGGTTGTTGTTGTTTCTATTGTTATTGTTTTTATTGCGATTTCTGTTGTTATTGTTGTTGCGTCGATCATGTTGTCCTTCGCGCTGCTGTCCTTGTTGCCCCTGTTGAACTTGCTGATCTTCCTTTTTATCAGATGTCGCCTCAGCTTTATCATTTTTCGTGTCAGAGAGCTTTGCCTTGCGATCTGCCTCTTCCTTAGCTTCAAAAAGTGTTTGTTGTCGTTTTGGCTCTTTGGTAGTAGTTTCAGTTTCTTCGGCCATTACCTTTTTTCTTGCTCTTTTTCGTTTAGGCTTTTCTTCTTTTTCAGAAGGATTACCAACGATTACTTCAATAAGCTCAGCCTTTTTCATCTTCTGAGCACCCTCTATTCCTAAGGTATTGGCTAATTCTTTTAATTCAACGAGCTTTCTGCTCTCCAGTTCACTTTTATCCATGGATAAACCGTATTAATCTATTGTTTGGGTGATTTCTTAAATTCTAAAAGGAAAATAATTCGCGAAATGCGATCGATGTCGTATTCGATGATGCAATAATACGAATATTCTTGAACTATACAAGTTGCATTTAATGGGAGTTACTAACAATTGATGTTGCATATCTAGCTACTCTCAGAAGCGATCAATTCAATTTGTTATCTTCACGGCATGAGAAAACTGGCATTACACTGGAAAATTATCATAGCCATGGTGCTCGGTATTATCTGGGCATTGATTTCTGGAACCTATGGCTTCAACGATTTTACAAAAGACTGGATTGATCCTTTTGGAGTAATTTTCATTAACTGTTTAAAGTTCATTGCAGTCCCGTTAGTAATGTTTTCAATTATTAGTGGTGTTGCCGGTTTAGGAGACCCTTCGCAGTTAGGTAGAATGGGGTATAAGACACTAGGGATGTATCTTTTAACAACGGTTATTTCAGTAACGGTTGGGCTAGTTTTTGTAAATCTGTTAGCGCCAGGTGTTCAAAGCAATGAAAATACACGATTAAATCATCGCCTTGAGTATGAAATATGGGCGACAGATAATGGTATTGAAATCAAAGATGGTAGGCTTGAAATGGCAGAAGTCCCCCAAGAAAAGATTGATCAGGTTAGACAAAAACTGGATGCTGATGCTGCAACACCAGAGTATCAGGTGCTGGCTGCCAAAAATGAAGCAGCCAAGGCAAATAAAGAGGGACCGCCGTTACAACCGCTTATTGACATAGTGCCATCCAATTTGATTCAGGCATTCGGAAATGGCAAGCTGATGCTTCAGGTGATTTTCTTCTCCCTCTTTTTTGGGATCTCGCTAATTCTTTTACCTCGGGAAAAAACAGAGACTGTGCGTTCTTTCTTTGACGGGATGAACGAGGTGTTTGTGAAAATGGTTAACATAGTGATGCAGGCGGCGCCATTTTTCGTTTTCTGTCTAATGGCGGGAGTGTTAGCAAAATCTGCCTCAAACATCAACGAGTTAATTGAGATCTTTATTCAGCTTGGATACTACGCTTTGGTGGTCTTTTTAGGACTAGTTGTTTTATTGTTCGGCTTTTATCCCTTGGCATTGCGATTCTTTGGGGTCAAAATTGCCTACCGAGATTTCTTCCGTGGGATGAGTCCGGCGCAGTTTCTGGCATTTTCCACAAGTTCAAGCGCAGCTACATTACCAGTGACGATAGAATGTGTTAACAAGAACCTGAAAGTTCCGGAAGAAGCCTCGGATTTTGTTTTACCCATTGGCGCTACTGTAAATATGGACGGAACATCTCTTTATCAAGCGGTTGCGGTAATTTTTCTGGCAAACTATCATGACGTTGATTTATCCATGATGCAACAATTAGGGATTGTCGGCTTAGCAACACTTTCTTCAATTGGCGCGGCTGCAGTGCCAAGTGCAGGACTCATTATGCTAATGATCGTGTTGGATTCTGTTGGACTGAACCCAATGTGGGTCGCACTGATCTTGCCGGTTGATAGAATTCTAGATATGTGCAGAACGGTAATTAATGTTACCAGTGATGCCACGGTCTCAGCGATTATAGCGAAATCGGAAAAGTTGATGGACTAGCTAAAAGAGGAAACGGTATTGAGCAAGGGGAAGTATTCCTGGCTGGAAGACAGTTTCCATGCTATTTGTTTCAGGTTCGTAATATTGATAGAAAATATTGCGTCGGTTTGTTGCATTTTGAATATCGAAGGCAAGTTCATGGGTCACACTTTTCATAATAAATTTGCAACTAATGCGTACGTTCAGTTTGAAGTACACCGGGTATTGAGCATCGTTAATACGATTAAGATCAATGATCTCTTCTCCCGCCAGCGCAGATTCCTCCAATAAAACTGGCGTATATCTACCGCCGCCATTCATGACAAATTTAAGATCCGTAGCTAATGCAATGATAGGTTTAGATTCTCCACGCTTATTGACTGCTTTTTTCTCGTTAAATCGAAATTCATAACCACCGAGAATGTTCGTAGTAAAATTCCCATTGAATCCCGTACTTCGCTCAATTCCATCGCTACCTTTATATCGTGATTCAAAAAGTGATCCGTTAAACATAAAGTAAAGCCCTTTGTCCATTCGCTTTTCAAAGGTCATTTCAATCCCGTAGTTTGTGCCAGTTCCACTATTTACTAGAGAATCAGGTATGGTAGAGTAGAACTCGGAACCATAATTGAGCATTGAAAAGGCGGATGCTGATGATTCTACCGGGGCGTCATGAATGTACTGACCATAAGCTTCAAATTTCAATTGAATTCCATATCGAAAAAATCGACTGTAGCCGATTACACCATGATGACTTTTCGTAAAGCCAATTTCATTATTGGTTCGAATAAACTCTCCTGGATTAATTTGTGTTCCTTGAAAATACATTTCAAGTGGTTGCATTTGACTATGATATCCATAGGAAAGCGACAGGTTATTGCGCTTTTTGAAAGCCCATCGCAAGCCAAAACGAGGCTCTAAGTTCCACTGGTTAGCAATGGCGAGTTGTTGATAATGGAGTCCAGTGTTTAAGGTTAAGTCGTCAGAAATTTTATACTGATAGGCAAAGTAAGGTTGAAAGAAAAAAGTGCCTCCTTTTGCATCATGCAGCGGTATAAAACCATCGATTGCTTTCCTGTATGTACTGTCGATCATATCAAAAAAGAGATAATCAATAAATACACCTGTTTTAATGTAATGACGGGAGTTTATCTTATTGATATAATGAATGGCAGTCGTTTGTTTTCCTTGTAAAGCATCTTTTTGATACGTGGTGAAAGGATTTTCATAGTTGATGTCTAGTGTATCATTTTTGATATTATTTGTCGCCGCTTGCAAACCAAAGCTAAACTTCAAAAAGCTGTTGCTATTGATTCGTTGTTTATGATTAATTCCAAAAAAGCCAATTTTGCTGGTAAAATAAGTGTCTTCACCACTTGCGCCGAATAGCTCATCTTCATCATTCGGATCTGAACTCAACAGGTCAACCTGACTTATACCTCCAATTCCAAAAATAGATGTTACTCCTTTCTTTGAGGGAAGGTTTATTTTAAAAGACAGGTCCTGGTACTTGGGAAGAGAAGAAGATCCAAAATTAATCCCCATGAGCTGTAAGAGTTCAATAACGGAGTATCGATAATTTACAACAAAAGAAGCTCTGGACTTCTTCGAAAAAGGCCCTTCCGCCATGCCTTCGAAACCATTGAATCCTACTTGGGTAAGGAATTCAAATTTCTCTGCGTTTCCATTTCTCAGTTTAAGATCAAAAACACCGGCGTTGGCGTTTCCATATTCCGCTGGGAATGCTCCCGTCATAAAATCCGACTTCGTCAGCATATTTGGGTTAATCATGCTGATTGGTCCTCCAGTTGTTCCAAGGTTGGCAAAATGATTGGGGTTCGGAATATCTATTCCTTCCATTCTGTAGAGGACACCAGTAGGCGAGTTTCCACGAACAATGATGTCGTTACGTGTGTCATCATTTCCTTGTACGCCAGCAAAATTCTGTGCCATTCGTGCAACATCTCCCAAACTTCCGGCATATCGTTGAGATTCTTCGATAGAGAATGATCGCGCACTGTTTGTTACCATCTCATTAACAAGATCCTCCTTTTTGGTTCCGCTGACAACAACTTCCTCTATTTCTTTTACCAATCCAATAAGGCGAATTTCAAAATTCAATTCTTTGGTGAGTACTTCTAAATTTTGAAGAAATGCGGGTTTATAACCAATAGCGGTAATTCTTATTCCATGTCTGCCACTTGGAATGCTATCAATTCTAAAAAGGCCGTCAAAATCGGTAATTGCTCCTAAAACTGGGTCTGAGTCTATCACAACGACTTTAGCTCCAACAATTGGTTCTTCAGATAGTTCATCAATAACAGTTCCTTTAATCGTACCAGTAATACTTTGAGCGTGTGAAACAGATGAGACACACCACAATAAGAAAAAGAGAAAAAATCTCATGACCCGGACTTTGGCAATTAATGCGCAAATTTCAACAAAATACTGGATAAATTATACTGAATGCAGATGCTTTTGCTCATTTTTATATGGATAAGGTACTTTTATGCGTTGTAGTTTATAATGAAAGGAATATTTACAATAGGGCTCATACTGTTGTTGCATTCAATTTCGGTTGCAATGGAACAAATTCAAAATTTTGGAGATAATCCCGGGAATCTGAATATGTACCTTCATGCACCGGAAAATCTTGAAGGTATCTCTGCTGTTGTTGTTGCTATTCATGGATGTACCCAAGATGCCCATGAAATTGCGGAGCAATCGGGATGGAATGAGTTAGCAGATAGGTATAATTTTATTGTCATCTATCCTGAGCAGAAACGCAGTAATAATGTTTCGAATTGCTTTAATTGGTTCAATAAGAAAGATCACTCAAGAGACGAAGGAGAGCTCTATTCTATTCTGCAAATGATAAAGAAAGCAAAGAATATGTATGAGATAGATTCGGAGTCGATCTACATTTATGGAGTATCTGCCGGGGCTGCCATGGCTAATAGCCTTTTGGCCAACAACCCTTCTTCTTATGCAGCAGGAGCAGTTTTCGCAGGAGGGCCTTATGGAGGCAAGGAAAATACGTTTCAACGAATGAAGACGATGATGGATCCGAAAGATAGAACACCAATGGAGTGGGGGGAAGGAATCTTGTCCAGAGTCGAGAAGAACGTTCCAAAAATGGTTGTCGTTCATGGCACGAAAGACAATGTCGTGCATTTGCAAAATGCTGCCGAGCTAATCGATCAATGGAGTTATGTACATGGAATATCGCCCGAACCAGCAAATACGGATTTAGCTTATAACAAGAATGCCAAAGTTCACCGCTATTCTTATTGTGATGAAGACGATTTAGAACGCATTGTTTATTATGAATTACAAGGAGTAGGACATAAGCTACCGGTCGATCCTGGGGAGGCGGTTCATCAGGGAGGTCAAATGAAAGGTCGCGCAGTAGACATAGATTTTTTTTCTACCTATTACATTGCCAAAGAATTCGGACTTATTATGTGAGATTAACTACAATTTTTGTCGAAAGAGTTTATTTAAGTTATCCTCAAAGTATTCTTTGTATAGATAGTATGCATGTCCGCGGTAGACAATTATTTTTTCTGGAAAAGCGTGCCGTGTTATTTTAGATCGTCGAATGATTTTGCCCTTATTCATTGATATTAGACCAAATATTTGTGCACCGTGCTTTTCTTCTACTGAATAAATATTTCCCCTGCTGTCGTCGAGATGCATTTCACCTTTCCATTTCTTTTCGTTTTGATAGGAGATGGGCACTTTGCTTACAATATTTCGTTCTTCAGTTATGCGAACCATTTGTCCATTGACGTGGTCAAAGACGAGTGTCGTATCGTTATAAACGAATAGTGGGTTGTAATATGGTTGAATAACAAAATTGTTAAAGAACGCTTTTTGGTCCATGAACTCACGAATTTCTACGCCTGCTCCAGATCGTGGGTTAAGAGACCTGGTTTGTTCTTCCCATGTTAAGCTGCGCTGATTAACATCACCATCATACTTTCTTCTCAGTGATTCTTCACGCCTTGCCAGCTCTTCTTGCGTCTCTCTTACACTGCGCTCAAGCTCACGGTTTTCAATCGTATAAATGTCATATATGAGAGAATCAGTATTGTCTTCTTGATAATACTCCGTAGATTGATTGTTGTATCGTAGAATTTTAAAGATCAATCCTTTGTTGTTTACTGCAACGCAATCCTTTATATAATCATAATAGTTAGCAGGAATTTTATCGATAATTGTCAATTCTCCATCTATGATTTTTAGCTGATACATGAACAGTTTACTGAGAACATACAAATTACCCATGCAATCAGAGAAAAGAAAGCGAGGGTGAAAGAAAAGTGGCATCTCGAATGTTTTCTTAAACGAATTATCCAGCGTCTGAATGGAGTATTGATTAAAGTGCTTTAACAATAAAAAGGTTCCTGTTGAATCAATATGAAAATCCAGTATGAAGTGTCTTGGACTTTTGAAAGCAATTTCCTTTTGGGGTATAGCTGAAATAGTAATTTCTTCGAATTCTAATGACTTGATAGTATCTTCCTGGCTAAAGGAAAATCCTACACATAGGAAAATTGCCAAAAGTGTTAACAATCGTTTCATCAAGCAGCATTAGTATCTTAATAATACTGAAAATAGAAAGTAGGTGAGCCTCAATAAGCGAGTTATTGATTTAAATGTCCCGATAGTCTATTTATTAATGATTATCCCAGTTTTTCTTTTAAAAATTGTCCAGTGTGACTTTCTTTACATTTAACGAGATTTTCCGGGGTACCGCTGAAAATAACTGTACCACCTTTCGTACCGCCTTCCGGTCCAAGGTCAATAATATGGTCAGCGCACTTAATAACGTCTAAGTTATGCTCTATGACAATAATTGAATGCCCTGAATTAATGAGCTCATTGAACGCGATAATGAGTTTGTTTACATCGTGGAAATGCAGTCCGGTAGTTGGTTCATCGAAAATAAAGAGAGTAGGGGCGCTTGAACTGCCTTTGGAAAGAAATGATGCCAACTTAATACGCTGAGCTTCGCCACCGCTTAGTGTACTCGAGGCTTGTCCTAACTGCAAATAGCCGAGTCCTACCTTCACGAGTGGCTCAATTTTAGCAGCTATTTTCATTTCGATTTTTTCGCTACCCTCATTGAAGAAGTCATAGGCCGTTTGAATATCCATTTCCAGTAAATCGGCAATAGATTTTCCTCGGTATTCAATTTCTAATGTTTCAGCCTTGTAACGCGAACCATGACATTGCTCACAAGTTAAATGAACATCTGCCATGAATTGCATTCCAACAGTTATTACACCTTCGCCTTCGCAGACTTCGCAACGTCCACCGTCTACGTTGAAGCTAAAGAAACCTGGCTTGTAACCACGCACCTTTGCCAGCGGTTGGCGTGCATATAAATCGCGGATATCATCAAATGCTTTTACATATGTAATGGGATTACTACGAGAGGATTTTCCTATTGGATTCTGGTCGACAAATTCAACAGCTTTAACATGCTGCATGTCCCCGGAAAATGAAGCATAATCTCCTTGCTTATCACCATATATCTCTAATTCTTTTTTTACCGCAGGTAATAGTATTTCGCGCACCAATGTGGATTTTCCAGAGCCACTAACTCCAGTTACACAAACGAGATTATGAAGAGGAAAGTCAACATTCACCTTTTTTAAGTTGTTTTGCATTCCTCCCTCAATTCGCAATTTATTTTTCGATTTTCTACGATTTTTCGGGACAGGTATTTCAAGAGTTCCGGTTAGGTATTCTGCCGTTAGACTGTTTTTGGCTGCAATAAGCTTTTTGTGTGTCCCTTGAAAAACAACTTCTCCACCATGAACTCCTGCGCGTGGACCAATGTCAAGAATTTCGTCAGCAGCCTGCATAATATCTTCCTCGTGCTCCACTACAATGACCGTATTTCCTAAATCTCTGAGGGAATGCAACACTTTTATTAACCGCTTAGTGTCTTTAGGGTGAAGTCCGATCGACGGTTCATCGAGAATATACATGGAACCAACAAGGCTGCTACCTAAAGATGTAGCTAAGTGAATACGTTGCGATTCCCCTCCAGAAAGTGAATTGGAGGGACGATTTAACGTTAGATAGCCGAGTCCGACTTCATTTAAGAACTTAAGTCTATTGGTAATTTCTGGTAGAATACGTTTGGTTATTTGGAGGTCATGCTTATCGGGTTTTAATCCCTGAAAAAAAGCAAGAGACTCCTCGACTGGCATCAATACAATATCCGTTATTGATGTATTCTCAATTTTTACATTATTCGCATCCTTACGCAGTCTTGTGCCTCTGCAATCTGGACAAAGTGTCTTGCCACGGTAGCGAGAAAGCATAACGCGGTATTGTATTTTGTAAGATTTGCTCTCTACAAATTTGAAAAACTGGTGAATTCCTGGTACGGAACTGGAGCCATTCCACAAAAGGTCTAACTCTTTTTCTGACAAGTCCGCAACGGGTCTGTGTATAGGGAAATCATCTGCTGTATTGATAAAGTCGTTCAGATATTTGACCATTTTTTCTCCCTTCCAAGGAACAACTGCTCCCTCATATACGCTGAGTTGTTTATTGGGGATAACCAAGTGCGGATCTATACCAATAACTTGGCCGAATCCTTCGCATCTTGAACAAGCTCCATAAGGGTTGTTGAACGTGAAGAAGTGTTCATTGGGTTCCTGAAATTCTATTCCATCAAGCTCAAAGCGATTAGAAAAATGCTTGTAGAGCATGTCAGTTAATGTATAAATGATGCACTCACCATTTCCTTCTGCGAACCCGAGGCCTATTGAATCACCGTAACGTGATACATTGTTTTCATCTGAAAAGTCAATCGAAATTCTATCAATGACTAAAAGTGCTGCTTCAATTCCCTTGGGAGCGTTTTCAACTATTTCGTCCAACAGAAAAAACTCTCCATCCTTAAACAGACGTACATATCCTTGCTGCTTTAGGATTTCTAATTGTCGCTGAGTACCATATTTTTCAAATCCGCTAAGCGGTGAAAGGATCAAGCACTTTTCTCCCTTTGGCTGTTTTCGCAAGTAATCTACAACATCCGTGACATCATGCTTTTTCACCTCATTGCCTGAAATAGGAGAAATTGTCTTTCCAATCCGAGAAAAAAGAACTTTCAGGTAATCGTAGATTTCTGTACTTGTTCCAACAGTTGATCTCGGATTGTTCGAAGTCACTTTCTGCTCAATAGCAATCGCTGGGGCAATTCCTTTTATATAATCCGCTTCGGGCTTATTTAATTTACCAAGAAACTGACGTGCGTAGGAAGACAGGCTTTCTATATAGCGTCGTTGCCCTTCGGCATAAAGAGTATCAAATGCCAAAGAAGATTTACCGGATCCCGAAAGTCCAGTAATCACTGTAAATTTACCGTGAGGAATATTGACATCGAGGTTTTTTAAATTGTGAACTCTCGCGCCCTTAACTTCGATTTGTTGTTGCTTCAATGTGATCTTAATTTGAGACTTAATCAAAGATAGCCTTTAAATCCAGTTGATGTATATGATAAATGAGTAATTCAGGCATCTTTTTTGATGTGTTTTGTGTAATATATTGGATGTTAAAACGTTCTTATAATAAGTTTAACTAACTTGCGCACAATGAGAAAGGTCTTCAGTTTATTGGTTCTGGCATTCTTGCTAATAGGATGTAAAAAGGACGTTGACCTTGATTGCACAACAGTGCTCCCTCCACCAAATTGGTTCGAATTTTCCATTAATAGCTCTGGCGGGACTCAACTCATTAATAACGTCTATGTGCGTGATTCATTTCGTTTTTATTCAGCCACTAGTAATATGTACCTGAAGCCGCTTGAATTTGCGGGTGACCCATCTTATCTGTATGTGGCGTTTCCTGATTTAAAAAGCGGCGAACAGTATTACATTGACCTAAGTGATACTGAGACCGACAGTATGATATTCAATTTCACAAAAACAGAGTACCCATGTTACACTGGTTATTCATTTTCTGAAATTATTTACAACGGTTACTCAACTCAAATTGACGGGGAATCAAGACGTTACAACGTTACGAAGTATTAATCAGATTATTTTTTAAAATAACTGCCAACCCTTTTTATTTGAGAACCGTTATAGGAGTTACAAGCATTTACTTGAAACGAAATTTGCAGTTTCAATTTAAAAGCTTATATTAGTAGTTATTATTCAATTTTAAAACGCGGAAGCCTATAGCATAAACATTACTTAAACACAGTTTGATCTTTACAAATTGAACTCTTAAACAGTAAGTTATGGCTATGGAGAATATCGATGACCGCGTGCTAGTCAAAGCGTATATTAATGGGGATGAGAAAGCTTTTGAAGCTTTATTGATGCGTCATAAGGACAAGATCTACCGTTTTATTTACATGAAAGTGAGAGACAATGCTTTGGCTCAGGACATTTTTCAAGACACGTTTATTAAAGTGGTAAATACGTTAAAAGCAGGTTCTTATAACGAAGAAGGGAAGTTCTTACCATGGGCAATGAGAATAGCGCATAACTTAATTATAGATTTCTTTAGAAAGAACAATAAAGTGCGCATGATTTCGGAATCTTCTTCGGCGCGAGATGACTTTAACGTATTTCATACACTAAAGCTAGACGAGGAAAACGCGCAGGATGAAATGACGCGCGTTGAATTAGAGTCACAAATGGTTGACTTAATTGAGCACTTACCAGATACGCAACGTGATATTTTGAAAATGAGAATTTTCAAGGAGATGTCTTTCAAGGATATCGCTGAAAAAGAGGATATCAGTATCAATACTGCGCTAGGTAGAATGCGTTATGCCTTGATCAACTTACGCAAGTTAATTGACAAGCATCAATTGGTGGTGCATTATTAAAATAATATAGGTTTAAGTTTAGAAGGCTTCATTGATTCAATGAAGCCTTTTTTGATTGTCAAAATCAGTAAGACATGTGTCGTTCTTTCTTCTCTTGATAAATATCTTCAAGACTAACGAGTATTCCGGTCTCTTCTACATTTCCAAATTCTGGATTTACAGCCGTTCCGAACGTTTTCATAGAAGGAGAAAGGTTCATGTAAATATTGACAAGTGGAGGAATAAATTCACCACGTTCTTTTACAAAGCTATTAAGTACTTTGAACCCCTCTTTGAACTCCATTCCTTTCAATAATTGATCATATTCATTGCGATCATACTCTTGTTTTAGCGGATGATGCGGAGTGATCAATTGTTCCTTGTCCGGGAAGTAGGAATGCATAAAGTGAAGCAAAAAATCGCGGGCCTCCGTATGGTAGGTCGGATACATCGTCACTTTACCAAAGAAGTACTTAATCGTTGGGTTGTTTAGCACCACTGCGCCTAATCCATCCCAGATATTATCCAAGGCAAATAAACCTTTTCTTGGGTTGACTGCCGGTTGGAAGTTAGGCTGTACCCAGCTTCTTCCCAGCTCAATTGTGTTTGGTAGGTATTCTTGGATGAATCTCTCAGAAAATCTGAAATAATGGCTCGTTGATAAAGCAATATCATCAGTGTTTTGAAGAACGTTTTTACAAAGTATATAGCGATAACCACCAATTATTTGTTCATCTTCAGGCGACCATACAATGAGCTGTTGATAACATGTGTCAGAGGTATCGAAATCATCAAGATCCATTGCTAAACCTGTTCCTCCGCCTGAGTTTCGAAAGGTAATTTCGCGCAATCGTCCAATTTCTCTTAATACATTTGGTGCATTATGATAATTGACTGAATAAATCTCGTTGTTTCCTTTTCTAGTTGTGCGAAGGAATGTTGTCTCGTTTAATTCTTGTTTGAGAACTTCTGGAGCTATAGGGTCAATAATGTCTTCCATCACAGTTGATTTCTAAGTTCGTATACCTTTTCCTTGATTTGTTGAGACAGTTGTTTGTCGTCTTCATTTTCCATTAAGAAACTTCTCTCAATAGGGTCGCCAACAATGAATTGCATATGTGCATTACGCTGCTTAAACAACTCATTAGAAAGGTATAGCATTTCTATGTTCGTTTTGATTCGGAGAAATTTTCTTAATCGCGCCAAACGGTAGAAAAAGTTTGACAGTTTTCCATCGATATAAAGTGGAACAATGGTGCGATCATACTTCTTAGCGTAGGTCACGAATGTTTTCTTCCAAACCAAATCTTTAACCTCACCACTGGATTTTCTGCTAACAAGCCCTGCAGGGAAAATACAGACGGCATTGTCGGATTGAAAAAGCTCCTCAATTTGTTTCCGGACGTTACTTTTATTCTTTTTGACTTTGTCAACACCTACGAACATTTCCTTCATGCTGTCAAGGTTCATCAGAAGGTCATTTACAATGAACTTCAGATCGTCGCGGTGTCCTTTAAGGGCTGAAACAAGAATCATTGCATCCATTCCTCCAAGTGGGTGATTCATGGCAATTACCACTTTACCTTCTTTCGGTATTTTCTCAAGGTTCTTGACAGTGAGTGAAATGTTCATGTATTCCACAACAGCCTGGCACCATTCAGCATTTTTCTTGTCTTTATTGTTTTCAATGAAGTTATTGATTTCTTCCTGATGCAAAATTCGCTTCAGGTAACGAATCAGAAAGCGAGGCATTCGCCGAAGCGCTTTTTCGCTTTTGCTCGCAATTAACTTCTCTATGTCCACAAATTTCTCCTTCGCCATCGAAGAACGAAATTACACTAAAAAGAAAGTTTGACGATGCAGATTACGTTGTTTTATTCACAATTTTGACTTAAAATAATCTTAACAAATTGCTCGAAGAGCTTCTTCGAGAAAGGGTTGTTTCCAAAACACTTACTTTTGACCGTACTGAAAAACCATAATTGAAAAAGACCACTCTAAATAGGACCAAACGAATACAATTACTTGTCGGTGTTTTACTAATGGTGTTTTCATTCGTCGCATTGTATAGTATTCATGGTGAGGTGCTTGTTGCTCCTAATGATTACATGCTTTCAGGAAAAGGAGAGAGTTGTAGGGTTTATTACACGCTTGCTTCACATGCCAAAACTGATTCTTCATACGTCAATTTTCAAGGGATGAACTATCCGTTTGGTGAGCATCTGGTCTATTGCGATGCGCAACCAGCTATAACGAACACCTTCCGATTTTTTTCGAATGGAAGCGATAGTAGTGTCGAATTGGCGGTTGGATTTCAAAATGCCTTTTCGTTCTATGCGCTGATTTTAGGGACTCTGTTTTTGTACCTCTTATTTATTAATTGGCGTTTGCCGGCCTGGTATGCGGCAATTGGCGCAATCTCTCTTATGCTGATCGGACCGCAAATTTTGAGAATGCCTTGGCAGCCAAGTTTGGCTTATTTCTGCTTTATTCCTTTGTTGCTATTATGCTATCATTATTATGAAAGAAAGCAGAGCGTCTTAATTGTTGTGGGAGTGTTTCTAATCAATTTGCTTGCATTTTTCATAAATCCTTATTTAGGAATGATGGGTAGCGGTTTTTTCTTGATCGTTAGTTGCGTTTTGTTAATTCGAAAGGGTTGGAAATCATTTAGGGGATATTTTAATCTTGCTTTTTCGTCTTTGCTACCTGGAATACTATACCAACTTTACGTGAGCCTGACTGACTTTAGAGTAGACCGAATTAGTCAGCCAACAGGGTTGCATGAATTTACCTCTACCTTCAGTTCTGTGTTTACTTCGCCATTTAGCCCAATCAAAGGAGTGTATGAGTCCATGGGGGTTGATATGACGAACGTATTGATGCATTTTGAAGGCATGTCATACACCGGGCTTTTCTTTAATCTGTTAATGATTTTCTTCATTGTTCGGTGGTTTTATTTGCGCCTAACTGGTAAAAAAGGAATTCAAGTATTTTCCGGTACACAACGCTTACTCATGGTTATTGCCGTCTTATTTTTGATTTTGGCTATGGGAATTCCATTTACATTACACCCAAAACTTGAGTCGTTAATGGATTTGTTTCCGCCATTGAAACAAATCAGGGCATTGGGCAGAATGTCTTGGATGTTCACATTATGTATCAATGTAGTTTTGCTGTTTGGGTGGTATCGAATTATTTCTGAGGGAACTCGGTCGAAAGCTATTAAGTATGTTGGAATTACCGCTTCAATCCTATTTCTTGGGTTCACTTCATGGGAGGGCGTGAACCTACATAAAGAGATAGTGAAAGAGCAGGTGGCTGCAAATGTCTTTGTTTGGAAAAAGCTAGAGAAGGATATGGAATATGGCTACATTGCAGATGCTATTGACGCCATTGACCCCAAGCAATATTGCGCTGTTGTCCCTATTCCTTACTACCATGTTGGAAGTGAACAGTTTTTGTCTGAGTCACACACATCCTACAGAGCAATGTTAGAGAGTATTGCCTTGGCTTATCATACGGAACTTCCATTGACCGCTTGTTATTTAAGTCGAATTTCGAGGAGTGAAAGCATTAAATCATTGCAGTTCTTTTCGCCTCAGTTCATGGCAAAATCCATTGAGCAGGATTTCCATGATGACCGCCCTTTACTTCTCATAAAGAGCATCTTTGCTGACAATATTTCTCCTAATGAGAAAAGATTAATAGATGTTGCAACTAAAGTCTACGAATCGGATATAATTCAGCTATATGCGCTAGATCAACAGGATGTTTGGAAGACGAATGGATTTGGGATGAAGGAGATGTTTAATGAATTCAAAGCAGATTATAAAAGGGAAGGAGCGTTGCATATTTATGGAGATAATCAACCTGTTCATATCGACTTCAATAGTGAGGAAAATCAGCAAGGGATCACAGGATCTGCCTACATTTGTTCGACGGAAAAGGGTTACTTTTTTGATCAATCGAAGGATGCTTCAAATCTTCAATCAGGAATATATGAGCTAAGTTTTTGGGGAGAAACTTCCGAAAATAGAACGCAGGCCAATTTAATTCTTGAGGAGTTTGATTTAAATGGGAAGCTTTTAAGTACCCAAAAACTGATGGAAGCTAAGCGCTCTTCAGGCTACTGGAAGGATTGGTTGCGCTGGAGCGCGAAAATAGAATTCAAGGATGATACAAGGATAAAACTGCGAATGGAGCAACCTTCGAATCAACCAGGGTTTTTATTGGATGAGTTAATGCTGTTACCCGAAAAGAGTAGCGTTTTTACCATATATTCAGAGGAGCTTTGGCTTTGGAATAATTATATTTTAGACTTTTCAGAAAATTGATAGCTTGAAAAAACGCGTACTTAAAGTAATAAAGGTCTTTGCGATATGGGTCTTACTCATTTTTGTTCTAGGAGAAATCGGTGTTCGTTTTTTTGTTGAGTTTCCGATTCAATATACGGATGAAAAAACTACCTGTTATCGTTTTGATGAGAAGTTAGGTTGGTTTCCTCTGGAAGGTGCAAATGCCGTTCATTCAGCGATGTTTGAAACCAAGATTTCCAACAATAAAGACGGTTTTAGAGATATTGATCATTCTAAAGATTCAAACCGTAAATCAATTGCATTCCTCGGGGATTCGTTCGTTTGGGGGTATGATGTCGCTGCTGAGAAGCGACTGACTTCAAGGATACAGAATTTTCTGCCCAATTGGAATATTTACAATATGGGGGTTAGTGGATATGGAACCGATCAAGAGTATCTGCTATTAAAACAATGGTTTCCTAAATATAAGCCGGACATTGTATATGTGGTCGTTCACTCGAACGACTCTATTGACAATCGCAGGAACTACAATTATAACTATTACAAGCCATATTTTGTTAAAGAAAACAATGAGTTGATTCTGAAAGGCATACCTGTTGATCGATGTTTTCGCTACCAGCAGGTCAACTATCCAATTTTGTTCAAGAGCAAATTCATTCAATCGTTAGCTCTTTTGTACAATAAGCTTTTTAAAGATGAGCCCATTGAAGTTCCAGACTTACGATTAGATTTGTTGGCAGCGATGCGCGATTATGTTGAGTCCAATGGTGCTGAATTCCGCATCGTATTTACCTATGATGAAGGGGATGCCAGAGAAAAAGCGTTTTTAGAAAAGGAACAAATGAGTTATAGTTACTTGCCAACGAAACACAAGTTTAATGGGTATGGTAATCATTGGAACGAAAAGGGGCATGAGCATGTTGCTTTTAAGATTTTGGAGCAGCTTTTTAAGGACGGATTGATTTCAGAAAATGACATCGACAAACATCCGGCAAACGAGAATTAAAACGCACTTTTATTGCGGCATATTTTTCCTCGTTTAGAAGTATTTCTTCTCTTCTTTCTTGTAAGTTTGTATTTCCTTAAAATTGAACATCATTATGATTGAGTTATCTGATCGTCTGAATGCAATGGAAGAGTCTGCAACCATTGCTATGTCTCGTAAAAGTCGTGAACTAAAAGCCGAAGGGAAGGATGTGATCTCATTGAGTTTGGGAGAGCCTGATTTTCATACGCCGGAGTTTATTAAAGAAGCGGCAAATGAGGCGATGAAGAATAATTTTACAACTTACACGCCTGTTCCTGGGTATGAAGATTTACGTCAGGCAATTTCTGATAAGTTTAAGCGAGATAATGATTTACATTATGGGACGGATCAGATTGTTGTGTCTACGGGGGCGAAGCAATCTATTGCCAATGTGGTAATGAGTATTGTCAATCAAGGAGATGAGGTAATTATTCCGGCGCCATTTTGGGTTTCGTATATTGAGATCGTAAAAGTTTCTGAGGGAACACCTGTTGTTGTAAATGCGGGGATTGAAAGCGATTTTAAAATTACTCCTAGTCAATTGGAGGCGGCGATAACACCGAAAACGAAAATGATGATCTTTTCGACGCCGTGCAATCCGACAGGCTCTGTTTATAGTAAAGAAGAATTGAGGGCTCTAGCTGATGTGTTAAAGAAGTATCCTCATATTGTGGCCATTTGTGATGAGATTTACGAGCATATTAACTTTACTTCAAAACACGCAAGTTTAGCACAATTTGAAGATATATATGATCAAGTGGTTACCGTAAATGGTGTTTCGAAAGCATGGGCAATGACTGGTTGGAGACTCGGATATATTGGGGCAAGTAAGAAAATCGCAAGTGCTTGTACGAAGGTTCAGGGACAGTTCACATCAGGAACTTGTTCGATTACCCAGAAGGCATCCATTGCGGCCTTGAAGGCTGACCCTCAAGTTTTGACAGATATGATTGGAGCCTTTGAAAGTCGCCGAAAATTGGTTTTGGAGGCTTTGAATACAATTGAAGGTGTTCAAACAAATGTACCAGAAGGTGCATTCTACGTTTTTCCTGATGTTTCGTACTTTTATGGTAAGTCGTTTAATGGTCAAACAATTAACAATGGTTCTGATCTGTGTATGTATTTGCTAAACGAAGCCTTAGTGGCACTCGTAACAGGGGAGGCGTTCGGAGATCCTAATTGTATTAGAATTTCATATGCTGCTTCTGAGGAAACGCTGATAGAGGCAATGAAACGTGTAAAAACAGCGCTTGAAAAGTTGAGCTAAATGAATGTTGACAACATATTTGAGCAGTTTACGCATAAGCGTGTGCTGGTGATTGGAGATGTCATGATTGATGCTTATCTGCGGGGTAATGTTTCGCGTATAAGTCCGGAAGCTCCGGTTCCAATTATTAATCTGAAAAAGTCTGAAGATCGTCTTGGAGGTGCGGCGAACGTGGCTTTGAATCTTCTGGCGCTTGGAGCTGAGCCTGTATTGTGTTCAGTGGTAGGTGATGATAATGGAGGACGTACTTTTCGGAATCTCTTGCAAAAGCGTGGCCTTTCAGAAAAGGGAATAGTAGAGAGCTCGGATCGACAAACAACCGTTAAAACGCGTGTGATAGGAAACAATCAGCATTTACTTCGTATAGATGAGGAGGAAACAACACCTTTAAATGCAAAAGAAGAGAAAGATTTGTTGGATCGTTTGAAAAGCATCTTGGAAGATGGCATTGACGCGATTATTCTGGAGGATTACAATAAAGGTTTATTGACACCACATGTGATTCGAAAGACGATTGAACTGGCAAATGAGAGAAATATCATCACAACCGTAGATCCGAAAAAAGAAAATTTCTTTGAATATCAAGGGGTTACTTTGTTCAAGCCAAATTTGAAAGAACTAAAAGAAGGGTTGAATGTAGAGTTTGATATCAATCAAAGTAAAGATGGATTTGAGCGTGCAGTTGATGCCTTAGAAGATCGATTGAACAATAAGATCAGTTTTGTTACACTTTCTGAGCATGGTGTCTTTGTGAAAGAAGGAAAGGAAAAGACATATATTCCAGCTCATATTAGAAATATCGCGGACGTAAGTGGTGCTGGTGATACAGTAATATCAGTGGCTACTCTTTGTTTAACGATTGGCCTGCCACCCAAGGATGTTGCGGAAATTGCAAACCTATCCGGAGGACTTGTGTGCGAGGTGAGCGGTGTTGTTCCAGTGGATAAAGAAAGGCTAAAGGCTGAGGTACAAAAAGTGGTGTTGGCATGACCATCAAGCAAATTCGTGAGCGGGTCAACTTGTTGATCTATGATTCAAAGCCCAAAGTACTTGGTGCGCTAACGATTTTAAATGTGATCGTATCATTAACCGCCATTAGCACCCTTGTATATTATTATGGTTTTGAATTAACACAAGCTTCACGAGACATTTGCTTTACGATTATTGAAGTAAGTTTTGGTTTCTACATTTTCCGTTATTTACTAAAGCTTTTTTACGATTTTCATCCGCCTACATTTTTAAAGAATAATTGGTTCGAAGGAATCGTCATTGGGTTACTTCTAATCGAAGGTGTAGCTTACAATTTCTTTGATACCATGATTATTGAACCAGTCTTTGAATCCATTGGTTTTGAGGATTTTGGGGCTTTTTCGATGATTTTTGTCCAGCTGTTCATCTTCATTATTTTACTTAATAGCCTCTTTAAGCAGCGAAATTTTAAGCCATGGATGAAGATTCATCCGGGTTGGTTGTTTTTGATTTCTATTGCTACGATGACGCTTATCGGTGGCTTGCTACTGATGCTTCCTGAAATGTCTAATGTTGAGGGTGGACTGGGCTTTATTGATTCGCTCTTTTTATCCATGTCCTCTGTCAGTGTAACAGGTCTGTCCACAGTTGACGTAGCGCAAACGCTATCTTTTAAAGGCCAGGTCATTGTTTTGATTTTAATTAAGCTGGGGGGACTAAATACGATTGCTTTTGGTGCCTTAATGCTGGTTGTGGCCAAGTTTGGGGTAGGGATAAAATACCATGAAGTAATTGAGGATTTCGTGAACAAAGACTCAATACTCAAAGCGAAGTCGATGCTGGCAAAAATTGTCCTATGGGCCACGACAATTGAAGTCATTGGAATTATCCTATTATTTATTGGCTTTGGGAGTGAGGGGACTTTTGCAGATAATGGTAATCGTTTCTTCCAATCAGTCTTTCATGGTGTTTCGGGGTTTAATAATGCAGGACTTTCTACGTTGCATGGAGGTCTGATGCATCCAGACGTCATCAACAATACATTTGTTCATACCATCATTTTTATTCTCTTCTTTTTTGGAGGCTTTGGAATGATTTACATGTTCGATTTGTTTGAGATTAAGCGATTGCGCCAACGAATGAAAACACCGTGGAAAACAATTGAGTTTGGAACAAAAATCTCGTTGTACTTTACATTGGGGCTATTGGTAATCGGAGCAATTGTATTCATAATTTTTGAATGGAATAATGGACTAAGTGAAAAAGGTCCGTTGGGGGCAGTTGTCACTGCTTTATTTGAATCCATGACTACGAGAAACGCCGGATTTAATGTTGTGGATTCGGCCGCATTGAGTATGCCAGTGTTAATTGTTTTTCTTTTCTTGATGTTCATTGGAGCTTCTTCAGGATCAGCCGGTGGTGGTATTCGAACATCAACTTTTGCAATTATGTGGGCGGCAGTGGTTTCAACGATCAAAGGGAAGCCTCATACAGAGCTATATAAGCGGACGATTCCAAATGATATTGTTCTTAAAGCATATTCAATCTTTATATTTTTCATTGTTGGAAACATTATTGGTCCTTTTGTTTTAGCAATATCAGAGGCTGATTTATTGGCATCGGGACAATATGACTTTATGGATCTCGTTTTTGAACATGTGTCAGCGGCCAGTACAGTAGGACTTTCGACTGGAATTACAGCGGATTTGAGTCCTGTTGGAAAAGTTGTTTTGATTATAGCGATGTTCATAGGTCGTGTAGGAACATTAACTTTGGCATATCTGGTTGGTAAAAAAGTGATCAGTAAGAACTATAAATACCCTGATGGCCACACGATGGTTGGGTAAGAATATGACAGAAGAAAAAGTTGTAAAACCTTATAATAATGAGTCCTCTTCTAAGAAAGAAGAGGTGGCAGAGATGTTCAATAATATTTCTAAGCGTTATGATTTTCTAAATCATTTCCTGTCATTGGGCATTGACAAGCTTTGGAGGAAAAAGGCCATTCGCCAGTTGAACGCGCTGAAGCCCAAAAAGATTTTGGACATTGCTACAGGAACAGGTGATT
Source organism: Flavobacteriales bacterium UBA6051 (assembly GCA_002427735.1). GTDB lineage: Bacteria > Bacteroidota > Bacteroidia > Flavobacteriales_D > Crocinitomicaceae > UBA4466. The sequence continues at coordinate 717,035 of DIYP01000007.1, read as the reverse complement.
TTGCCATAGCAGCTCTCAAGTTGAAACCAAATGAGGTGATTGGCGTTGATATATCACAGGGGATGTTGGATGTTGGGAAGGAAAAAATGAAAAAGAAAGGTGTTGATAATATTGTTCGTATGGAGCTTGGTGACTCTGAGGAACTTCCTTTCGATGACAATTATTTTGATGCTTTGACTGTTGGTTTTGGTGTACGCAATTATGAAAATCTTGAAAAAGGATTGACAGATATGCTCCGTGTACTGCGACCAGAGGGTAAAGCAATTATTCTTGAGTTCTCAAAGCCTAAGAAGTTCCCGGTGAAGCAATTGTTTGGTTTCTACTCCAAGCGTATGATTCCTTTTTTTGGTAAGAGAATCTCTAAGGATAGCAGAGCATATACATATTTGCCTGAGTCAGTTGAAGCATTTCCCGAAGGGCAGGCTTTTGTTGATATAATGAGTAAAATTGGCTATAAACAAGTAGAGGCTCGTTTGGTGTCAGGAGGAATTGCAACAATTTATTCAGGAGTAAAGTAGTGATTAGTTTCTGGCAACATAAAAGCGGAGTAAAGCCCAGTTTATTGAGCGCACTTTTAGTGTCGTTTTTGCTCCTTTCTTTTTCTAGTATAGGACAGAAGGAAAAGCCTCAAAACTACAGACGCTTTGATGAGAAGTTGTTACACTTTGGTTTCATGCTTGGAGCTAATACGTCGAGTTTTACTCTTTATCAGGACCCGGCTTCCTTTTCAAAGTATAAGTTGAAAGCGTTAACGGTTAAGAGTTCAGCTGGTGGACAGGTAGGAATTGTAACAACAATGAAGCTTGGAACTCCTGTGGTGCGCCTTCGTTTTATTCCAACACTTTCTTTTCAGGAGCGTGTTTTGAATTATACTTTTCAGGAAAATGATACTACGGACTTCTTCAATGAAGAACGCATTAATTCAACCAATCTTGATTTTCCATTGATGTTTCAATTTAGAACGCTACGTGTAAATAATTTTGCTGCTTACGTTCTTCTAGGAGCTCAATACTCGGTTGATTTACAATCTCAGGAAGACGCGACACAAGATTTCAATGATCCCTTTATTAAGTTAAAGCAACACGATTGGCAAGGGCAACTTGGAGCAGGTTTGGAGTTTTTTGCTCCATATTTTAAGTTCGGAATGGAAGTGAAGTACTCTCATGGTTTCCGAAACTCTTATGTTCCAGATAACACTTTTATTGGAGATCCTATTATCAAGATGTACAACCGGGTTTGGTGGTTTTCAATCATTTTTGAAGGTTAACAAATGGCGAGGCAGGTTCAGTTTCAGTGCAGCCCTGAGCAGGCAAAAGATCAAGATTTTCTTACAAAGCGTATAAAGGGTGAGTTGGGATTGTCAAATGATAATTTCAATTTTCGCTGGAGAAGACGTTCAATTGACGCAAGAAAGAAGCAGATTAAAATTAACTGCTCTTTTGACGTATATATTGATGAATCCATTCCGAAGCTTGATACATTTCAACCCAAGAATGTTACCGAAGCTCCAGAGGTAGCCATCATCGGAAGTGGTCCGGCTGGTTTGTTCGCAGCACTCAAGGCATTAGAGCTAGGTTTAAAGCCGGTTATTTTTGAACGCGGAAAGGATGTGCGATCAAGACGAAGAGATTTGGCAAAACTAAACAAAGAAGGTTTGGTGAATGCTGAGTCGAATTATTGTTTTGGTGAGGGAGGAGCAGGAACTTATTCAGACGGTAAGCTATATACACGTTCTAAAAAGAGAGGAGACATAAAACGCGCTTTAGAATGGTTCGTTCATTTCGGTGCAACAGAAGAAATACTGGTTGATGCACATCCTCATATTGGCACAAACAAACTTCCGCAGATCATTGTAGAAATGCGCGAAACCATCATAAAGTATGGGGGAGAGGTTCATTTTGAGACAAAATTAACGGATCTCTTAAGTGAGAACGGGAGAATAACGGGGGTTGAGTTGAATGGAAGTACTGAGCGCCTATTTGATCATGTAATTTTGGCTACGGGGCATTCTGCGCGTGACATTTTTGAACTGATCCATTCAAAAGGATGGGAATTAAAAGCGAAGCCATTCGCATTAGGCGTTAGAATTGAGCACCCTCAAAACTTGATCGATCGCATTCAATACCATGGTAGAACAAATGATGACTTTCTGCCGCCAGCATCATATAGTTTAGTTGCGCAAGCCAACGGAAGAGGTGTTTATTCCTTTTGCATGTGTCCTGGGGGCATTGTAGCTCCTTGCGCCACGTCAGAAGGAGAAGTTGTTACAAATGGTTGGTCGCCATCAAAGCGGAACAACCCTTATGCAAATTCGGGTATTGTTGTAGGTATTGCTCCTGATGATTTCGAAGATTCAGAAAATCCATTTGTTTGTCTTGATTTTCAGCGCAGTGTTGAACAAAAGTGCTGGGAAGCTGCTGGAAAGAATCAAAAAGTTCCTGCGCAGCGATTGTTGGATTTTCTTCAGGGAAAAGTTTCCAAGGATTTACCTAAAACCTCTTATCAGCCAGGACTGGTTTCTGTTGATCTCGGAATTATTTTGCCGGAATTAGTGACAACTTCACTGCAAATTGCTTTCAAAGAGTTTGGTCAAAAAATGAAAGGGTTTTTAACAAATGACGCTGTGTTGCACGCACCTGAATCCAGGACATCATCACCGATTCAAATACCTAGAACGGAATCTCTGGAACACCCTGATGTTTTGGGATTATATCCTTGTGCAGAAGGTGCTGGGTATGCCGGAGGAATTATTTCCGCAGCAATTGACGGGATGAAGTGTATGCAAAAAATCAGCGAGAAAATTCGGATAGAATAATACCTGTCGCAATAGATACATTCAATGATTCCGCACCACCAAAAGCCGGAATGTGCAGTTTATGTTCAATACGATTGACAATTTCGTCGCTTATTCCCTTTCCTTCATTACCAACCACAATTACTGCCGGTTTCGAACAATTCATTTTGTAAATATTCTCTCCCTCTAGCAGAGCGCCATAGGTAGGAATGGTTGACGTTTCAATGAATTCTGCCAAGTTCACGTACTCAACGGGAATTCGAAAAATGGAGCCCATACTGGACTGTATCACTTTAGAGTTGTAGATGTCTACTGTTTCTTTTGAACAAACTACTTTGTCTACATTAAACCAATCAGCTGTTCTCAGGATAGTTCCCATATTTCCTGGATCTTGCACGCCATCAACGGCTAATACAAATTGATTCATGACGTTTTTAAAATGAGGCTTGCGAACAACTGCTAAATACTTGTTAGGAGTTTTTAAGCTGCTCAAATCCTTCAGAACACGCTCATCAATCGAATAAATCTCACCATTAAAATCAATATCGGTCTCAGTTGCACAGATACAAACAATCGATTCTGACCAGTCAGAAAGGAACTCTCGGACTATTTTTTCACCCTCTACAATAAACAAATTCTCCTTATCTCGATTTTTTTTCTGTCGAAGCGAACGTATCCATTTGATCTTATTTTTCGAGAGAGATTCCACGCTTGTTTTTAGTATTTTTGAGCTTTAATTCTACCGTTGTTAAAGTTCAAACATACGTATATTCTTTTAATTGTATCCCTTGTTTTTATTGGGTGTAATCAGACGAAGTATGTTCCTGACGGAAAGTATTTGTTGAAGAAGAACGATATCATTCAGACAGGAGATAAGTTGGATAAATACGATGTGCAGGATATTATTCGTCAACAACCTAATTACAGAAGATTCGGTGTGAAATGGAAGTTGATGGCGTTTAATCTCGTAGATTCAACAAAGGTAGCCGACAAACGAATTCGACTGAACGAAGAACTGAGAGAAAAGAATCGAGAACTGCTTGCAAAGCAGGATCGAATCAATAGTAAACGGATGGATCGTGCAGTAAAAAAAGGCAGGTCCCACTACACAGAAAAAATTGTATCGCTAAAGGATACCATTAATCCGAATAAATTCTTTCGTGAATGGTATAAATACAAAATTGGAAGACCGCCAGTCGTTTTCGATAGCCTTTTATATGAAAAAAGCCTGGAACAGTTAGGCGCATATTTACGAAGTAAAGGCTATTATTCGGGAGAAGTCAATGGTCTAGTAAAGTATAAAAAAAGCGGTAAATGTGTCGTTACGTATCATTTACAATCGGGAAAGCCTTTTATCATTGATAGTGTTTACGTTGTCGCAGAAAATGAATTAGTTGGAGATCGCTACTCAGAATTCTTAGGTAAAAAGGATAATCATCCGCTTAGAGGAAAACGGTTCGACAAAGACCTGCTTGAAAAACATCGTTATGAAGTGGCCAAGCATATGCGAAATGAATCGCTTTACGGCTTTAGTTCAAAGCATATTACGTTTTTGGCAGACACGAATTATGCGCGCATGACTGTTGATATCGGTGTGCAATTTGGAGACCGATTTATCAAGCCAGTTAATATGGATACCTTAATTCGTGCTAAGCATCAGGAAACCTTTGTTAACAACGTCTATTTTCATATTGCTGATTCCATTAACTATGATGGCTCATTTAGAAACAAAATTGATGAATTAGGATTATCACTTTATGATGGGTCTTTCCTACGAACAATTGACACCACTTTTTACTCAAAGATTCTCGATAAAAAAACGGGAGCAGTGGATATCACACGCGTGGCAATATTCATGCATAATGGTGAGTTAGTAATCAAACCAAAGGTACTGGAAGCACAGAATTACCTGGAAATAGATTCTAGATACTCCGAAAAGAGCCTTGAAAAGACTTATTTGAGTTTACTGCAGTTGAACCTTTTTGATGCGGTTAAAGTTGAACTTGAAGAAGTTGATGATCCGGGTTGCGTTGATGCCCACTATTACCTTGTGCCAAGTAAGAAGCAGAGTTTTGGTTTCGAACCAAGGGCGACAAACTCCAATGGTTTTCTAGGAGTTGCGGCAACAGCGAACTATGTCAATAGAAACCTTTTCAGAGGTGCTGAAAAATTGACAATGTCGATTTCCGGTGGTTTTGAATCACAACCTCCCGTCTTTGATGAAACGCTTGACGGGCAGACGATTCAAACTGCTGCGAGAAGTTTTAATACGTTTGAGATAGGGCCAAGCACAAGCCTCGACCTGCCTGGATTGTTTCCGATACGTTCAGTTGGATTTTCTAAACGTCTGCGGCCTAAGACGGTTATATCTACAGCTTACAATTTTCAGCGACGAGATGATTTTACAAGAGGGACTTTTCAGATGAATTACATGTGGCGCTTCTTCTCTGGAAAAACAATGATATTCCAAAGTGGTTTACCCGGTGCGTCAGTGATTAAGTTCGTAAACATTGACAAAACAGATGCTTTTGCAGATCGATTAGATGCGCTCAATGACTTATTCTTGTTGAATGCTTATAGTAACCAGTTTGTTTGGCAAGATTGGCGCTTTACATTTGAATATAATATAAAAGACAAGGAAAATAGAAAGGGGAATTCACAGTTATACTTCTCGTCATCCTTTGATCCGGCGGGGAACATTTTTTCTCTATTCAGAAAATATCAAGATACGCTTGAGAATGGTCAGCGCTCAATTTTGGGAATTGGTTATTCGCAGTTTTCCCGATTGGATAACGAATTGATCTTTTCAAAACCTTTTGGGAAAGAACAAAGTTTGAACTTTAGATTGGAAGTTGGTGCAGGTATTCCATACGGCAATACGGAAAAATCTATGCCGTATGACTACAGTTTCTTTGCTGGTGGTGCCAATGATAACCGTGGTTGGAGAGCGCGTGCACTCGGCCCTGGGTCTTACAAGTACTACCTGGATACGAACCGTACAGCTACACAGATTGGCGATATGCGATTGGGAGCCTCAGCCGAATACCGCTTCGAGTTTAATAGCTTGGTCGAGGGAGCACTCTTTCTGGATGCTGGAAATGTCTGGACTGTAGCCGAAGATACGAATAGAGTAGGAGGGCAATTTTCCAAAGATTGGTATAAAGAAATAGCCTTGGCAGCTGGATTTGGTGTTCGACTCGATTTGGAGTATTTCATCATTCGTGTCGACTTAGGTTTCCCTATCTACAACCCTGCGTTGCCTGAAGGAGCTCGATTTATCCTAGATAATCGTGATAAATATTATGAGGCTGGGAAAGAGGTTTACGGAGATGACTACGAAAGCTTTTTACCGTTGCCATTTATTCCCAAGTTGCATTTTGGTATCGGATATCCTTTCTAGGTTAGATGAAATGATACTTTAGAAATGGTTTTAATTCTAACCATGTTGCAACATATGGGGCCGCTTCCCATTGCTTATTTCCTTCTTCCCAAATTTTTAAACCATCTTTGGTCATTTCCACTTTGCAAGCGTCAAGTCCTTGTTGATCTAGATTTGTCATAAAATCACCTTGAACAACAATTGATTTAGATTCTAAATGCTGACTGATAAGGTTTGAAAGGAATGCAGTGCTTTCAGAGCGCTTTTTAGGATCCATCAAATCAGAGTAAGGCACTGCTTTTCCTTCTTCAAGATTATAAAGAAAAAAACGATTTTGACTTTCCTCGAAATCAATACAATTACAGAATAAATGAATTTGCAGGTGAGTACTCTTTTGAACGTATCCGTATTGACCAATGCAAAAATCGCTTGCTTCCAAATCTGCAATGCGCTGCTTGAAGTTTGTGTTAATCGAATCTTCACAATTCTTACATGAAGGAATAATTACCTGTGGGTAGTTCATTCCATTAGCAAAAGTTTCTTCTCGAAAGCGTACTTCAGAATGTTGGGACAACGCAGTTGAAGTAATGAGCAAGACGCCCAATAGTAGTATAAATCTCATAGTGTCGAGTAATGTAGTCAGTGTAAGATACGGATAAAATAACGAAAGAAGATCTGTTTGATCAGTTCTCAAGTACTTTTAAGTTGGCGAACCTTAGTAAAACTGTTTTTGATCCATGCCTTGGAAACATGATAATCGCCTTTTTATCAGCACCTTCCCCAAGAAGCTTTATGATCTTTCCTTTACCAAACCGGTCATGCTCCACATTGTATCCTACTTTGATGTCTAAATCGCTGGATCCTTTGCTGGCGGAAGAACTAGCTTTACTTACTGGTTTTAAAGAAGGCGACGAAAAAGATTTATTAAGTCCTCCAGTGAACGGTCGGTCAAAATTTGCGCGACCACCAGAAAGGGACCGTCCTCTTCCTCGATCCGGAGTTTCGTGGTGAAGAAATTCAGGTTCTATTTCATCAATAAAACGACTTGGCTCTGACGTGATCAAATTTCCCCATTGAAAACGAGAGGTAGCATACGAAAGCGTACAAGTTTCTTTTGCTCGTGTTACTGCAACGTAAAATAAGCGACGTTCTTCTTCCAATTCAGATCGGGAGTTGAGTGCCATTTGAGAAGGGAATAAATTCTCTTCAAGTCCAACAAGATAAACGTGAGGGAATTCAAGTCCTTTACTTGAGTGAATGGTCATCAGTGTCACATGGTTTCTGTCTTCTCCTTTATCTTCATCCGCATCAGTAAGGAGTGCGACGTCCAACATGAACTCTGAAAGCGCCTTTGACTCATTTTCAGGTTGTCCTTCTACAAAAGCTTTAATACCTGAAAGCAATTCTTCAATGTTTTGATAACGCTCGACTTCTTCCGGACCTTTGTCTTTATCTGTATGAAGTTCTTTTAGTATTCCCGAAGTCTTAGCAATTTCTTTGGCAAGTGAATAAGCATCCAGTTTATCAAGTTGAGCACTAAAACTCTTGATCATCGTGACAAAATCAATCATTCTATTTCGTGCTCCGGTATTCACTGAAACAGGATATTGAGCAAAATTGGATATGACATCCCATGGACTCACACCATATTGATTAGCCGCAATAATCACATTCTGAAAAGAAGTTTTTCCAATACCTCGCTTAGGATAGTTAATAACACGTTTCAGTGCTTCTTCATCATGTTGGTTCGCAGTCAGCCTGAAATAAGCTAGCAAGTCTTTTATTTCTTTACGCTGATAAAACGATAAACCACCGTAGATTTTGTAGGGAATATTCAGTTTTCTTAATGACTCTTCAAACGAGCGACTTTGTTTATTAGTTCGATATAAAATTGCAAAATCGTTGTACGAAAGTCCAGATCCTCTGCTTTTATCGTAAATCTTATTTGTTATTACCTTACCTTCTTCATTGTCCGTAAGTGTGCGAATCACGTGAAGCTTTTCCCCCTGTGTATTGTCCGTCCAAACTGTTTTTTTTATCTGGTCTTTATTTCTAGCAATTACACCATTTGCCGCTTCCACAATATTCTTTGTACTGCGGTAGTTTTGCTCTAGCTTATACAATTTGAAGTCGGGGTAATCCTTCTTGAAATTGAGGATGTTTTGAATATTTGCTCCGCGAAATGAGTAGATACTTTGTGCGTCATCACCTACAACGCAAATGTTTTCATAGACTGCAGCTAACTTTTTGACAATCAGATATTGTGCGTAGTTTGTATCCTGGTACTCGTCTACTAAAATGTACTTGAATTTTTGTTGGTAGTAATTCAGAACATCAGGAAAGTCTCTCAACAAGACGTTTGTTTGGTATAGCAGATCATCAAAGTCCATGGCTCCTGCATTCTTACAGCGGTTCGCATAGGCTTGATAAATTCTCCCGATTTCAGGCCGTTTTGACATATTGTCTTCCATTTGAATATCTGGATTTCCAATATAGGCTTCAGGGGAAATTAAATTGTTTTTAGCCGATGAAATTCGGCCGTAGACACTACTTGGTTTATATGCCTTGTCATCAAGATTGAATCCTTTAATGATGTCTTTCAGCAAACTCTTGGTGTCTTGTGTATCGTAAATGGTAAAATTGCTAGGATAGCCCAGTCTGTCAGCATTGTAACGGAGAATTCGCGAAAATACAGAGTGAAAAGTCCCCATGGTAATGTTTCGCGCTTCACCATTTCCAACAATCTCAGCGATACGCTCGGTCATTTCTCTCGCTGCCTTATTGGTAAATGTCAGCGCCATAATATTGAAGGGGTCGATACCTTCTCGTATCATATGCGCAATACGGTAGGTAAGAACACGAGTTTTTCCTGAACCAGCTCCTGCTATTACCATCGTTGGTCCGTAAATATTCTTTACAGCGACCGACTGACTTTCATTTAATTCGTCGAGATATCCCATTCAAATTGCCTTGATGAATTTTAAGTGTTGACCGAGTTACAAAATTAGAAAATTAAGCTCGTCGAGCACGTAAGTAAGTTTGCAAGTCTTTAAAATCACAAAAAAAATAACGATTTGAGCTACTGGGCACCATAGTCTAATGAAAAGTGCTATTTGAGGTGGTGAAACATTTATAAAGGCATAGGAATGTGTCAAAATAGAATAGCCGAATTACTTGAACGATTTATATCAGGAATTCTTTAACTTTGTCGGCTGAACAATTTTAAATGAAGACGGCAATGAGTCACGGAATCAAACCAGGAGTTGCAACAGGAGATGAAGTTCAAAAGATCTTCGCTTATGCGAAAGAAAAAGGGTTCGCACTTCCAGCAGTAAATGTTACGACCACCAGTACGGTAAATGGAGTAATGGAAGCTGCTTCGATGATGAATGCTCCCGTTATCATTCAATTTTCGAATGGAGGAGCTCAATATTTCGCTGGAAAAGGTTTGATCAATGACAATTATGAAGCGAGCATAGCTGGTGCTGTATCTGGAGCTCGTCATGTTCACGCCTTAGCAGAACTCTACGGAGCTACTGTTATTTTGCATACTGATCACGCTGCCCGTAAACTTCTACCTTGGATTGATGGTCTTTTGGATGCGAGTGAAGAGTTTTATAAACAAACTGGGAAACCATTGTACAGTTCCCACATGATTGACTTGTCAGAAGAACCAATTGAAGAAAACATAGAAACATGTAAACGTTACCTAGAGCGAATGAGTAAAATAGGTATGACGCTTGAAATTGAGTTGGGAATTACTGGAGGAGAGGAGGATGGTGTCGACAATACCGACGTTGATACTTCGAAGCTTTATACTCAGCCTGAAGAAGTTGCTTATGCGTATGAAGAACTAAGTAAGATTAGTCCTCGTTTTACGATCGCAGCTTCATTTGGGAATGTACACGGTGTATACAAACCAGGTAACGTAGTTCTGACACCGAAGATCCTATTAAATTCTCAGGAATATATCCAGCAGAAGTATGGTACTGGGCACAACCCTGTTGATTTTGTTTTCCATGGCGGTTCTGGTTCAACGTTAGACGAGATTCGTGAAGCCATTGGATACGGGGTGATTAAAATGAATATTGATACCGATTTGCAGTTTGCATTTACGGAGGGATGTCGTGATTATATCACTGAAAAAATAGATTATTTAAAGACACAAATTGGAAATCCGGAAGGTCAGGATCAGCCGAATAAGAAGTACTATGATCCACGTAAATGGATCAGAGAAGGCGAATTGACATTTATCAAGCGTTTGGAGCGTTCTTTTCAGGATTTGAACAATGTGAATACACTATAAAATCGACGGTTTGGTTGATAACAATAATAAAGAAATGGGCTGGTTTAAAAGAAGTAAAGAGGGGATTACTACATCCACTAAGGAGAAGAGAGAAACCCCTGAAGGACTATGGGAAAAGTGTTCGAACTGTAAAACGATCTTTTCTGTTGCAGATTTAGAGAAGAACTTTTTCGTTTGTGATCGATGTAATCATCATGAACGTATTGGTTCTCAAGAGTATTTTAACATGCTTTTTGACGAGGGTAAGTACCGTGAGTTAAATGCAAAAATTGTTTCTGGTGATCCATTAAAATTTGAGGATACTAAGAAGTATGTGGACCGCGTTAAAGCGACGCAGGGAAAAACAGGTTTAAAGGATGCTATTCGCACTGCAAAAGGAAAGTTGAACGGCGAAGATATCGTCATTGCTGCAATGGACTTTTCATTTATTGGAGGGTCCATGGGGTCTGTAATGGGAGAAAAAATTGCCAAAGCAATTGATACAGCGATTAAATCGAAGTGTCCATTCATGATTATTTCAAAATCTGGAGGTGCACGTATGATGGAGGCTGGACTTTCGTTGATGCAAATGGCAAAGGTTTCTGGTAAACTTGGTCAGCTTGCAGAGGCAAAACTTCCTTATGTTTCCTTTTTAACGGATCCGACTACCGGAGGAGTTACTGCATCCTTCGCGATGCTTGGGGATATAAACATTGCTGAGCCAGATGCATTGATCGCATTCGCTGGTCCTCGTGTTGTTCGCGAAACAATTGGAAGAGATTTACCTGATGGATTCCAGAAATCCGAGTTTGTTTTGGAGCACGGTTTCTTAGATTACATTGTAGAAAGACCTAAGCTGAAAGAGACTTTAGCGTTATCCTTGAAGTTGTTTAGATCTTAATGAAAGCACTATCTTGTTAGGTTATGTGACCAACATGAAATCACTCAAGTGTTTATTTACGATTCTTATTATTTCCAGTGTAGGATTTGGTCAGAACTATAATCGTCCTGTTCCAAGTGCCGTGTATCCATATGAATTTCAATCAATTCAGTCAGGTTTTGACGGATACATATTGACCTCAGCTTATCTATTTGGTGTGCAAAATCAACTGGCTAACCTATGCATTTTGGATAGCAACGGATACCTTGTTTGGTGGTCTGCTGGTTTGGAATATAAATTGAACTTTAAGTACGTAGAGTCTGAAAATATGTATTCGTATTCATCTGGTCAGGGAAGTGGTAATGTGCATCATTATAGAATGGATGCAGGACTTAACCTTGTTGATACAATTAAAGTACTTTTTGAAACAAACGAACGCGGGGATGTGCACGAATTCTTGCATGCCTCGAATGGCAACCGACTCGTACTTACTCAGCCTGATTCAACAATGGATTTATCATCCTACATGATTGCAGGTGCACCAGGATATCCTAACACAGATGTGCGCGCCGCTGGTATTCGGGAATATGATGCTCAGGGAAACGTAGTTTGGACATGGAACTCACTTGATCATATTCATCCCAGTGAGTTTATTCAAGGGTATCCGTATAACACCAATAAATTTGATTATGCACACGTGAACTCTATCGATGAAGATCTAGATGGAAACTTACTAATGTCCTTTAGGCACTTAGATTTGTGTGCAAAAATTGATCGAATTACCGGGCAAATCATCTGGAGACTGGGTGGTGTGAACTCAGACTTCACGTTTCCAAATGACCCAGAACGACATAGTGGACAACATACCTTTAGACGCTTGAAAAATGGTAACTACGGAATGTTTGATAATGGAAATCAAAAAACAAACCAGTACTCGCGCATCGTTGAGTATGATTTAGATACGATTAATTGGACAGCGACAAAAGTTGATGAATACGATGCCAACGAGGCGAATTACTGTCCGGGACAAGGTTCTTATCAGAATGAATATCCAAACTACAAATGCATCGGCTGGGGAAATGCTCGGAGACCTGAACCTTCAGCAACAATTCTAAACAACGTCAATGAGGTATTGAGGGAAATTTATATGAAGGATACGGCCATATCTTACCGTGTACATGCCTACCCGCAAATTTCGGATTTACCTCGCCCTCAAATTATCTGTGAAACAGTTAGTGGCGTTACCACTTTATCACTAGATAGTTCTTATGCTTACTACTTATGGTCTACGGGAGAAGGTACATCTACGATTGAAGTAACAACTCCAGGAACGTATATGGTTTGGGTTACATATGGTGAGGGAATGATTGGCTCGTTTCCGTTTGATTTTTCAGGCAATTGTAACGCATCACTTGATGAAGAAGGCTTGCATGAGGAAGTCGAAGTTGAAGGAATCTACGATTTATTAGGACGACCGCTTACAGAAATAGCGCCTTCGAAGCCTTATATTATTCGTTATACGAATGGCACGACCGAGCGGATAATGCAATTCTAGTATTGTTTGATGATTTATCTCGAATAATTGTCTATCTTTGCACCGTCGAAAGTCGGCATACATAAAAATCATTTAAATAAATATTGGAATGTATTTAGATTCAGAAAAGAAGAAAGAGATCTTCAAAAAGCACGGAGGAGCTGATACTAACACAGGTTCACCGGAAGGACAAATTGCATTATTTACGTATCGGATTTCTCACCTTACAGAGCACTTGAAAAAGAACCGTAAGGATTATGGAACACAGCGTGCTTTGCAATTATTGGTAGGTAAGCGTAGAAGCTTATTGGATTACTTGAAAGCAAAAGATATCGAGAGATATCGTGCGATAGTTAAAGAATTGGGACTACGTCGTTAATTCTTTACGATAAATTTATTGGAGGGGGCATTCGAACATCGTTCGACTGTCCCTTTTTTGTGTCATTCGTTCACCTCTCGATACACAAGGAATAAAGAAAATGCGGATACTTAGAGGTATGAAAAGTGCACCGCACATTAAATATGTAAACAAATAAATATGAATATAGGAATAAAAAAGTCCATCACGACCGGAGGAAAAGAGATCTCCATTGAGACTGGGAAGTTGGCAAAACAAGCTGACGGTTCGGTAGTGTTACGAATGGGCGACACAATGATTCTTGCAACAGTAGTTGCAGCTAAAGAAGCAAGAGAAGGGGTAGACTTTCTACCACTTACTGTAGATTACAAAGAGAAATTTGCGGCAGACGGCCGTATTCCGGGAGGGTTCTTCCGTAGAGAAGCGCGACCATCTGAAAGAGAAATCTTGGTGATGCGTATCGTGGATAGAGCATTAAGACCTTTGTTCCCAGATGATTACCATGCTGAGGTTCAAGTTATGATGCAGTTAATTGCATACGATGGTGTGAATAGCCCAGATGCTTTGGTTGGTTTTGCGGCTTCAACTGCAATTGCCGTTTCTGATATTCCATTTAACGGACCAATGTCTGAAGTACGCGTAGGACGTGTTGACGGACAGTTTGTAGTGAATCCAACATTGGAAGAAATGGAACAGTCAGATATTGATTGTATGATTGCCGGAACAATGGAAAACATTGTAATGTTGGAAGGAGAAATGGAAGAGATTTCTGAAGCCGATATGGTTGAAATCATCAAGACAGCACATGAGTCAATTAAAGAACAATGTCAATTCCAATTGGATTTAGCTGCTGAAGTTCCAGCATCTTCACCAAAACGTGAGTACTCTCATGAAGATCATGATGATGCTATTCGTGAAAAGATAATGGCGTTCGCTTACGATAAATGTCGAGACGTTGCCAAACAAGGTTTAGCAGATAAAGCAAAGCGTGCAGAATTATTCGGAGCAGTGAAAGAAGCTTATGTGGAATCATTGTCTGAGGAGGAATTGGAAGCGGAAGAGAAATACATTGGAGTATATTTCAAAGCAGCGATGAAAAAAGCCGTTCGTGATACGATGTTACATGATGGTGTTCGTTTGGATGGAAGAGCGTTCAATGAGATTCGACCAATTTGGTCAGAAGTTGATTATTTGCCGACAGCGCATGGTTCTGCAGTGTTTACGCGTGGGGAGACTCAAGCGTTAATGACTCTTACACTCGGTGGTAAGATGGATGAGCAGATGATTGATGATGTTACCTTTAAGGGAACAGTACCTTTCATGCTACACTATAACTTCCCTCCATTCTCGACAGGAGAAGCGCGACCAATTCGTGGTACATCGCGTCGAGAGGTAGGACACGGTAACCTTGCACTTCGTGCATTGAAACCAGTATTACCAGAAGGTAACCCTTACACAATCCGATTGGTCTCGGAGATTCTTGAATCTAACGGTTCATCGTCTATGGCGACAGTTTGTTCAGGAACTTTGGCACTTATGGATGGAGGTGTTCAAATCAAGGCTCCAGTATCAGGAATTGCAATGGGACTAATTGCCGGAGATGGAAAGTTCGTGGTGTTGTCTGATATTTTGGGAGATGAAGATCACCTTGGAGATATGGACTTCAAAGTAACAGGAACAGCTGCTGGTATTACGGCATGTCAAATGGACATCAAAGTAGATGGTCTTCCATATGAAGTATTAATTCAGGCATTGGAACAAGCAAAAGAAGGACGTTTGCATATCTTGAATAAGATGTTGGAGACAATTGCTAAGCCAAATCCTGACTTTAAGCCACAAACTCCTAGAATTGAAGCATTTAACGTTCCTAATGACATGATTGGTGCAATCATCGGACCTGGAGGTAAGATTATTCAACAATTACAGAAGGACACGAATACAACAATTACTATTGAAGAATTGGAATCTGGAGAAGGAAGTGTTCAAATCATGTCAAACAACGGTGACGACATGGCAGCTGCTGTAAAGGCAATTAGATCAATTGCTTTCCCTCCAACTGTAGATGAAGGTGCTGAGTACGAAGGAAAGATCAAGTCGCTACAGGCGTATGGTGTTTTCGTTGAAATCGTTCCTGGAACTGATGGATTGATTCATATTTCTGAATTTGCACACGAGCGCATCAACAAGATGGAAGACGTTTGTAAAGAAGGAGATATTGTGAAGTTCAAGGTAGTTGGAAGAGATCCTAAAACAAAGAAGTGGAAGCTTTCACGTAAGGTTCTTTTGCCAAAACCAGAAGCTGCTGAATAAGCTACGATTGATTAAATCATATGAAGAGGCTGTTCCACTATGTAGCAGCCTTTTTTGTTTTTATATATACTGAGTATCAAACCATAGACACGTATACTTTATCCGAAAATGAACTGAAAATGCATTCGTTATGCCATGACTCAATTTAATTTTGATGTAATCTAAACTAAACCAATGAAAACAATCTTAACCACTACTGCAGTGCTTTTGGGCACAATTGCGTTTACACAATCGTTTACTGAACTGTGCTCAAGTCAAACAATGAATGGGACCATGGTAAATGCTGAAATATATCAGGATTCTGTTTATGGTACAGGATTTTTTACTCAAATCTGTGGACACTCAACAAACTATCTTGCCAAATGGGACAATGGATCGTGGACAGCGAAAGAGATTGGTTTGACTGATCCCGGTCATGCATTGAGAAACATTGATGATACTTTATACATAGCCAGATATGAGGAGAGCATTGACTCAAATTGGTTGTATTACTATGATGGAGTGAGTCTGAATAAATTTGGAGAAGGTGTTTACTTGACAACGGCTTCCGACTTTTCAGAGCTACCTCACATCTATGACGTCGCAAAATATAATGGAAATATAGTCGTTTGTGGGGAATTTGATAAAGTCGGCTCTCAAGACATTTCGGGAATCATGATGTGGGGAGGTAATCAATGGCTGGATATAGCTGGAGGACTCACGGGAAATATTTCAAACACTGCATCAGTCATTTATCCTCATCAGTTGATGGTATACAATGGCAATCTATATGTTGTTGGAAACTTTCGATATGCAGGAGGAGTAGAGGTGAATGGAATTGCCGTTTGGGATGGTATGCAATGGTCCGGTATGGGTGATGGCTTTAACAATACGGTATATGGGATAGCAGTCTACAATAATGAAATTTATGCAGGTGGGAGTTTCACTCAGAGTGGTTCAAATACCTTAAACAGACTTGCAAAATGGGATGGCTCGGAATGGGTATCCCCTGGATTTGGTTTTATCCCCGAAACGGGAAATGACTTCATTTTTGTGCAT
Organism: Flavobacteriales bacterium UBA6051; assembly: GCA_002427735.1. GTDB lineage: Bacteria > Bacteroidota > Bacteroidia > Flavobacteriales_D > Crocinitomicaceae > UBA4466. The sequence continues at coordinate 700,457 of DIYP01000007.1, read as the reverse complement.
ACTCTGGAAGAAATAGATAATGAATTGTATATAGCGGGAGGACTCAAAAACATTGAATATGCTGATCTTTCGACTGAATTATGTGGAGGAATTATTTCGTACAACGGGAGTTCAGTAAATACATTTAATGGAGGAGTTCCAAATAACGATATTGAGGCTGTTATTAAAACTCCTCAAGATACGTTGCTTATTGGCGGTGGAGTTTTTGGTAATGGTTATGTAGGAATCATAGGTGAAACGAGCAGTATACATGAAATAGAAGCTCAGAAATTAGTAAATGTATACCCCAATCCTTCCAATGGTTTTTTGACAGTGTCTATGCCAGCAATAACAGATTTCTCAATAGCGATAGAAAATGCACTTGGGGAATTGGTTTATATCGAGCAAATTAAAGGAAATGAGAATCATTCGTTGGAACTTGATTTACCCTCCGGAGTCTATTATCTAAGAGTAAAAGGAGGTGAGTTAGAGGAAGTGCAAATGGTGGTTTTGGAATAATTTGTTAAAATATTTAGGCGGCTTTCTGTGCCTTTGCAGATGCAAGTTTTCAACGAGTATCAAGTATTTTTCGTTTTCTTAGGGAAACGTCAAAGTCATGCAAAAACAGAGTTTTACTTCGTTTAGGAATAGTTCATGGTGCTCAGTATGGTTGTTGTCTGGGCGGGATCACTTAATCCTAAAGGTACTTATGGTCTTATGTTGCATGCTAATGCTTCAGGGATGTGATAAGCATCATGCAAAAAAGCTGTCAGGGACTTATCGTTGTAGAGTAGATTATCATCATTGGTCAATGAACGGACCTTACATTGACTCCACATATTATGAAGATATCATCATTGAACGTCATGAGAAAAATCTGATCATTTTAGGAAAATCCATTCATATTAACGAACTATGGAAAGAAGAGTATGAGTCCGGTACGTACTCTCAATACTTTAATGTTCGTTTCACGAATGACAGCGTATACATCCTAAAAGGAGGTGGTGGCCAAGGAGGTTCGGGCTCGTTGAGTTATGCGGGTAGGAAGCTGAAGGAGTAATTTAACGTTTCATTTTACTACCTTGTGTCAACTAAATAAATCAGACATGGGGTTCTTTAGAGGGAAACAAACTATAAGAGTCAAGGACATAAATTTCTCTGATAAAGAAGGATTTGCCTTTTCAGAAGGATTGAGACCTTATATTCATAAAGAGCTAAAAATTCGAGTACCTGAAGCCGGATTGAACGCAATGATTCCTGTACTAACTTATTTGGTAGAATTTATCACTGATGAAGGTTTACAATTATCAGACGGAGAGCGCATGAGCTGTTTCGCATGGAGTTTGATGGTCGTGGATGAAGGTTCTCATTTTCATGTTTTAGAAGTGTTTCCTCAAAAGAATGGTTTCATTGAGGGCATTGAACAAACACTTGAGCAATACCATGAACAAATGGAAGTTTGCCAACTAATTGGCACTGACCCGGCATTTCCCATATTTGATCAACGCGTAACGATTAGCCATAATGTCCGAAATGGGTATCAGGCACACCTCTTTCGTTGGAATAAAGAAGATCCCGACAGCGGTTGGGTTGCTATGACAGATAACTATGATGATCAGCAAACAGCATTCGAACAGATGACTGTTGGCCAATTGATTACACTACGTCCAGAGTTTACGAAGTTTTTTGCCTTGCCACCCGGTTATAAGGTCATTTGGGAAGGAAACGATGCCAAAATAGCGTTTGACCCTAATATGGCGGTTCCCAAATAGAAATGAAGTCTACTTTAGCGGTTACAGCTTAAGGGAGCTTTACGAACATATCAACGAATCGCTGTTTAATACTTCCCTCAGATATGCTTTGTTCGTTTGCACAATGAAACTAAATTTATTCAAAGCATTAATACAAGAGGTATGTCAAGCATTAAAGATTTAAAGAAAAGTGTTAAGAAAATGGTCATCGCGATATTAGACGATTGCGACTATATCATGGAAAGTGGTGGTAAGAATGCCGATAAGGCAGATAAACTCATCGATCAGGCGGTTGATTTTCATGATGAAATGATCGCCAAGATAAATAAGGCAAATACTAAGGCAGACTTCAGATCATTGAAAGAAGAAATTGAGAAAAAAGCAGTTGAATTCGTTGATGCACTGAATGCCTTGAACTAAATAAGTATTCGATTAAAAGTTTGGAAAGTGTCTACAGTCTGTTGACACTTTTTTTGTTTCTAAATCGTTAGCATTACATTTGAATAAATTCACATATGGAAAAGCTAAACCTCAAGCAAACCATCCTATTTGGTGGCTTGTTTGCCTTCGTTGTCATTTTATTTTTAGCACACAACAGTGAACAAGCCGGTTTTTGGTATGCGATTGCTGTAGGTGGCTTGATGGTTACCTATTGGCTGTTTGAGGTAGTGCCTATCTATGTTACTGCTTTATTCCCATTTGTATTTGCCATTCCTCTCGGCATTTTAGAGCCTACACACTTAACTGCGGCATACGGACATAAGTATATTTATTTGTTCTTTGGTGGTTTTGTATTGTCGCTTGCTCTTGAAAAATGGGATGTACACAAGCAGATAGCGGAAGGTATAGTCCGCACAGTAGGCACCTCGAAATCAAGAATTATTCTTGGTTTTCTGCTAGCAACAGGTTTGTTGAGCATGTGGATTTCTAACACCGCAACCGCCCTAATGATGCTTCCCATGGCAATGGCGGTTCTTTCAAAAGTTTCTGGCAAGAAAAAGTCCAGATTTAGTATTTTCCTGTTACTCTCAGTTGCTTACGGCGCTAGCATTGGTGGAATGGCTACGTTAGTTGGTTCTCCTCCCAATATTCTCATGGCAGGTTTGATTGAAGAATCGCATGGTATCACGGTTGATTTCTTTGCATGGATGAAGGTGGGGTTGCCGCTCAGCCTCATTGTGCTCGCTCTCGTATTTACTTTTTTCTATTTGCTGATGGGGAAGGAGAGAAAAGAGCGTCTGGAAGAAGTTCAGGAAGAAAAACAACCTTGGACGACTAATCAAATTCGTGTTCTTATCCTCTTTCTTTGTGTTGTTTTGTTATGGTCGTTTAGAGCACCTTTGACAAAATTAACTGGGATTCAGTACTCAGATGAAGGTGTTGCAGTACTCGGAGCAATATTGCTCTTTTTCTTGCCCGGAAAAAAGAAGAAAGAAAGATTGTTAGATTGGCAGGATACAACCAAGTTACCTTGGGGTATTCTCATTCTTTTTGGAGGAGGAATGGCGTTGGCGAAAATGCTCGAGATCAATGGTGTGATCGATAAGCTAAGTTTAGTATTTGAACAGTATGCAGGAGCACCGTTATATATTTTACTTGCTGTTTTAGTTGTCATAGCCATTTTCGGAACTGAAATTATGTCTAACATGGCACTTGTTTCTGTTTTTGTGCCAGTAGTGGCAGATTTTGCCTTGGGCACAGAGTATTCAATTTTACAGCTTTGCATGCCAATAACACTTGCGGCAAGTTGTGCATTTATGCTGCCAGTTGGTACTCCTCCAAATGCCATTGTCTTTTCTTCTGGTCAATTAAAAATAAATGAAATGGCGAGAACCGGTTTTGTGCTCAATTTGGTCGGTGTTTTGGTAGTTGTTTTATTCTCTTTGATCTTTTTATCCTAATAATTGAGTTCGCTGTAGATAGAAAATCTGTCCACCTTAATATTGTTTTAATTATCTGTTTTTCAGTTGCTTGTGTTTGCCTTTATTTTTGATGTAGTGTTTTTTTTGGAGGCCTGAAGCAACTTTAGCTTTCTTCTTGTCGTTTGAAAAGTACAACCACTTACACTATGTCTACTGCACTAAAACTAAGTTCTTTTTTACTCTTTTTTTTGGCTTCGATAAGCTCATTTTCGGCGTTCGGTCAAGCTGAAAATAATGCAGAAGTTGTCAAGGGTGAGTTATTTGTTCAATTGAAATCAACATATCCAAATCGAATTGCCTGGGACGCTGAGATGAGCAAAAAACCGGAGATTTTTTCCGATTTGATTGATGAATTTGCAATTGAAAGCATTCAATGCCCATTTAAGCTCAAAAATGAACAATTACAGCGCACTTATCTTGTGAAGTTCAATAGAACGGAAAAGACAGAAGAACTTATTCGTCAGTTACAAAACCTTGCCGAGGTAAATTACGCAGAGTATGTGCCTCAGATGCAATCCTTCTATATTCCTAATGACCCACTTTACGGAAGTCAATGGCATCTACAAACAATCAATGCAGAACAGGCCTGGGATGCTGTAACAACAGCTACTAGTAACGTCGTGATTGCCGTTGTTGATGATGCAGTCTTGCTGAGCCATGAAGATTTGCAGCAAAGTATTTGGATAAACACGGACGAAGTTCCTGGAAACGGTATCGATGACGACGGAAACGGCTATATCGATGATGTTAACGGTTGGGATACGGCAAATGATGATAATGATGCCAACCCAACAAATCCAACGAATACATTTTTTACACACGGAACGCATTGTGCGGGAATTGCTGCCGGAAGAACAGACAATTCTTTAGGAATTGCAAGTCTTGGCTACAATGCTCAAATAATGCCCATTAAAGCTTCTACACTGCCTAACCCTGCCGCGCTAGCAGCTCCTTATGAAGGAGTAGAGTATGCCATTATCAATGATGCAGATGTGATTTCAATGTCATGGGGAGGTAGTGTGTATTCGGCGACTTATCAGATTTTGTTCGATCAAGCATATGCACAGGGAATTGTCTGTGTGGCAGCGGCGGGAAATAGCAATACTTCAGCTCCTATGTATCCGGCATCTTACAACTATGTCATTAGTGTGGCGGCTTCAGACCAAAGTGACCAAAAGGCGGTCTTCTCAAATTATGGCCCCACGATTGACGTGACTGCTCCGGGAGTAGATATTTTTTCTTCATTGGCCGGTGCTAACGATGCATACGGAAATATGAGCGGTACTTCCATGGCTTGTCCAATGGTAGCTGGATTGGCAGCAATGATTTTAGCTATTGATCCTAATCTTTCTCCAGATGAAGTGGAGAATTGCATTGAGAGTACTGCAGATGATATATATCCACTTAATCCTTCATATTCGTGGCAATTAGGTTCAGGTAGAATAAATGCGGCAGAAGCTGTGGCTTGTGCAGCGCAAATCATAGCGCGTTTTGAATCAGATTTGACGTTTGCATGCCCAAATCAACTAGTTCAGTATGCAGATAATAGTTCGGGAACTCCGATTAGTTGGGAATGGACATTTGCCGGAGGAACACCTGCGAGTTCAACCCAACAGAATCCGTCGGTAAGTTATGCAAGTCCAGGTGTCTACGACGTGATGCTGATTGTAAATGACGGAAGTGCCATTGACACGATTTTGCAGACAGCCTATATTACCATTGCAACACCTACAGCTGTTCTCTCTGGGACGAGTACAATTGTTTCTGGATATCCAGGATACCTTCAATTGGATTTAACTGGAAATGCGCCATGGTCGGTAACCTATACGGACGGCACAAATAACTACACGGTTAACAATATCAATACCAGCCCTTACTATATTGTTGTGAATCCGACTGATACAACAAGTTATTCTTTAGTCGATTTTTCCGACGCCGGCTGTTCCGGGAATTATAGTGGTTCAGGATTGATAAATGTTGTCGCACCATCAGGTCCATTTGAATGCTATTACACAAAGCATTATGGAGATTCTTTAGATAACTCTTTTGCCGAATTCCACTATGATGAAGCCGAAGATGCTATTTACGCTGTTGGTCGTCATGAAACGGATCAGGGAGTTTTTGCGAGAATCGGCCCAACGGGAAATCTCACATTTGCGGTTGCGATCGATGGCTTAGCAAGTGGATTTTCAGATATTGCTCCTGCGCCAAATGGTGATATGCTCTGCCTTGCGGAAGATAATGAGGATATTGTTGTGGCCCGATTTACGGCTTCAGGAGCATTACTTTGGGTAAAGCGCTATGATAACATTCGAGATCGACGTTTAAGAATTGCTCCATCTGCAGGGGACAGTTATATCATATCTGCGTCTTTTTCGACTGGAGGAACATCAGATGATGCAGCATTTACTCGAATAGATAGTAATGGAGATATTATTTGGAGTACACGTTTTCATAGCACAGATGATCAAACCTACGAAATCGTACCAGATGATAACGGAGGCGTATATTTTTCTGGTGGATTGCACGGAGGAGGTTCGATTGACATGTATGTCGGACAAATTGATGTGAATGGGAATTTTGGGACGATTGCCGAGTACAACCTTTCTTCGTTTACCATGAATGAAGCATATGATATTCACCGTTGTGAGAATGGTGATTTAATTCTCTCGAGTCGCATTGGTCCAATAAACGCTTCACCCTGGGATGGAAACATCATGCGTGTAGATGCAAACTTTGACCTCATTTGGGAACAAACGTATACCAACGGTTCAGGGATGAGGATCAATCATTTTGATGATGTTGAGGAGGATAATTTAGGGAACATCTATGTCACGTGTCGCTATAACGAATCGCCCGAGGCAGCGACCGTGCTTAAGTTTGATGCAAATGGGAATTTTGTTTGGTCCAAAGAACTAGTCGATACAAGAGCTATTCAAATAGAGAACACGAATTCTTTACAAGAAGAGAACCTAATTATCGTACGCATGTACGATGGTCAAGGGTTTGGAGGAGTTGATGGGTTCATCGCCCGCACAGATACTTCGTTGAATAGTTGTAATGCACAACCAATGTCTACCAATTTTTTGAATGGTGTATCAACCAGAACAAATTTGCCAGTTACCGTTAACAATATGACGTATAATGTAACGATAGAAACACCAACGTTTACACCTTTGTTCTATGAAACAGGTGTCATTTGTGAAGACTGTAATCCAGACACTACTTGTACGGGAGTTTTGAATCCAGGATTTGATGCGACTTCTATCGTTTGTCTGGGCGATACCACTTTCTTTACAGATCTTTCAGTTCCAAGCTCCGGGGCAATCTCTTCATGGATTTGGGATTTTGGTGATGGGAATATGATGTACAATACACCAAATGCATGGAATGTTTATCAGAATACTGGAACTTATATGACTACGTTAACAGTTGGGAATGATTCTGTTCCGGCCTGTATTGATTCTATCAGTGTTCAAGTGGAAGTCGTGAGCGAGTTGACATTAGCGCTTCCGAACGACACATTGATCTGTTTAGGGGATAGTGTGCACTTAGAAGCAGTCGATTTTATTTGTGGGACAGGTTTTGGCTACGAATTTCAGTGGAGTCCAACAATTGGAATGGATGATCCAACTCTTTTGGACCCAACGGTTGCGCCGTCAACATCAACAATCTATACTGTTCTTGCAATCAATGGAACAGATACGCTTTCAGGGATGGTCGCAATTATTGTCGATCAAAACTGTTGTGGAATTGAACCAGCCTTCGAACCCAATCAAACTTGGTGTGAGGGTGAGATCATTCAGTTGGTCAATACAAGTATTGCAAATGCTGGTGCTCAATATGAATGGAACTTTGGGAATAGTGCCAATCCTCCAAGTTTCAATGGAGAGAATCCTCCGCCTATTTCTTTTAATGGACCGGGAACCTATCCGGTTACGTTAACAGTGGTGGATAGTTGTGGAATTGATTCTACCATTCAAGACATAATTGTGCTGGCAAACCCATTAGCTATGGCAGGGGAGGATATCACCATTTGCGAACCGGAACTTAAGCAAGTAGGGGATTCGATAATTTCGTTCTACAGTTATTTATGGAGTCCAGGAGATTTAGTGAGTGACTCACTTATTTCAAGTCCAACTGTATTTCCTGAAATGGACACAATGATTGTACTGGAGGTTACGGATAATTGGACAGGATGTAAAGCGACGGATACACTGTTCATAAAACTAGAATGCGAGTGTCAAGTAGCCGCTCCAAACGTATTCACACCAAACGGTGATTTGCAAAATGAAACCTTTCATCCAATCCTGACAGGAGATTGTGAAGATGTGCACGTACTCATTTTAAACAGATGGGGAAATATTATGTGGGATTCAGACGAGACCGGATCTATTTATTGGGCTGGAATAACAATGTCTGGAACTGTTGCAGCAGAAGGCACTTACTACTACGTTTTCGAAGTAGATGGAACGACCTATCACGGCTACTTCACCTTACTGTTGTAATTTTAAGAAGGTGTATTCAAATACGGTTGGATTTATTTGATATTTCAACTGGTTTGAGTATACTTGATTATGAAAGTTTTGTTATCCCCCGCGAAGGCCTTAGACTTCGATAAAAAGATTAATTCAGCAGAGACAACTTCTCCTGTTTTTATGGACGAAGCTGAAGGATTAGTGAAAAAGTTAAGTAAGTTTTCTTCAGGTAAAATTGGGAAAATGATGTCTTTGTCAAAAGACTTGTCAGAATTGAATCATCAACGATTTCAAACCTGGAAACCAGAGACGGAAATCAATGGAGAAAATGGACAAGCTGGTGCGGTTTTTAATGGAGAAGTATACCGTGGATTGGATGCTCCTTCGATGACAAAGAAGCAGTTGGAAGTTGCCCAAGGAAAGGTCCGTATTTTATCCGGTTTATACGGGATACTCAAACCCTTGGATGTGGTTTATCCTTACCGTTTGGAAATGGGAACCAAGTGGGCCGTGACACCTGCTAAAAATAATTTGTACAAGTTTTGGGGTACAAAGATTGCTGAGCAAATTAATGCGGAAAATGAAGATGGTGTAATCATCAATTTGGCCTCAAATGAATATTTCAAGGCAGTTGACCGCAAAGCACTAAAGGGAAGAGTCATCACACCTGTTTTCAAAGAGTTTAAAGATGGGAAATACAAGGTGGTAATGGTGTATGCGAAGAAAGCCAGAGGTTTTATGGCGCGTTATATTGTGGATCATAACATTTCTAATCCGGAAGACGTAAAGCTTTTCAATACAGAAGGTTATATGTTTGATGTGAACCAATCTACAGAAGACGAGTGGGTTTTTACACGTTGACAGATGGAGAATACGATTCAACTAAGACCTTTCAAAAGTTCAGATGCTCAGAGACTCGCCTCAATAGCGAATAACGCGAATATTAGTGACAATTTAAGAGATGGATTTCCTCATCCTTACACTCTAGAACATGCTTCTCAATTCATTTCTAGAACACTTTCAGCGGATCCCATCAGTATATTTGCCATTGAGAAGGACGGAGAGCATGTTGGGAATATAGGTCTTCATCCAGAATCCGATATTTATTCCAGAACAGCTGAGTTGGGGTATTTTGTTGGCGAAGATTATTGGGGGAAGGGGATAGGAACTGAGGCCGTTCGACAGATTGTTCAATATGGTTTTGAGACCATGAATCTTATCAGAATTCATGCGGGTGTTTTTGAATACAATCGGGGATCGATGAGAATTCTGGAAAAAAATGGTTTTCTAAAAGAGGGGGTATCAAGAAAGCGAGTTGTAAAAAACGGAAAAGTATTAGATGAGCATCAGTATTCGATAATCAACCCAAAATACGCTTAGATTTCCGCGTCCTCACGTTTCTCAATAATGTCCCAAGTATGATCGGCGAGCAGACGCACTGTCGCTAGAAATTCAAAATTCTTTTTCGAACGTCCCCACTGGTCAGGGGCAATTAAGGATAAAAGATAGGATTTATCTTCTTTCTCATACAAATGATAGACATGATTGATAATTGGTTCAAAACGCATCTCAGCTTGATAAATAATCTCTGAAATTTCTTTGCGACTATTTAACTTCTTCGCCTGCTCAGCAAGTAATTGCATTTGCTGATAAATCTGATCCAGTTGCATATCTGTCTGATGCTCCATAGCTGAAAGAGCACGTCCTTTCATTTTACCCTGATCTTCGGGTTTTACAATCGCAGAACCTAGATGGTGTCCATACTCCAGTGAACTGGGCGTTTCAGTTATTTTATCTGGATCAATCGGATTTTTAAACTTTTCAGACATATCATAAAGATACGAAAACTACGATACAGTTTATTCAAAGTCATTTTCCAAAATATGGATTTCAGCATCTTTCAGCGTTAGTCCAGAAATCCAACTTAAAATATCCGGAGAACTCAATTCTGTTGCAGATAGTATACCGCTTATGTAGGCTCTTTCTCCTATATGCTCGTTTAGCTCAAAAGGATTGTTTAGTTCTATTCTGAGGAAGCTGTGAATGGTTAAGCCTTCATTATCAGTTACTGTTACATCTAAAGATGTGCGTTTCATTTTTTCAATTTGAATCTGATTAAAAGGCATCGCATTTCCTTTCGTGATGGGTAAATGCTGCGTGATAAGGTGCAAATCTTTGTATTGATTCATGACCATCTCGAGGTCATTGTTTGTTCTTTTACCATCAGCGACCAATCCAGCCATAGCAAAGATGTGCATATAACGAAGATTCGCTTGTTGTGTAGCAGTAAGCTGGAGCTTTGGATCATTGAGGTATTGATTAGCTTTTTGCACAGCTAAATCAAAGTTCCCCATTGCAATAGTGTTGACAACATCACTGTTTTCACTTTTAAACAAATCTTGTAATTGAAACCAAGGCGTACCTTCAATATCTTCATCACTTTCTTCAGCGTTTCCTTCATGTTTTATAGTATCATTTTTGCTATCAGGTTGCTCACTGGATTGATTTTCAGGACTTGTGCACGCCAGAAGCGCATAACCTGCAAAAAAGATAAAAACAAAGGATCTCATAATGGGATTGTTTATAGAATTAAAAGTAAAGATGTGAAGCTATTCATGCAACTTGATCTTTGACTTTTTTCTGTTTTTCCCTCAGCCATCTTAAAGCCGTTTCTCGACTGCTGAAAAGCCTTGTTTCCACTATGGGTCTGTTCATTTTGAGGTAGAAATTTCCTGCCATTCTATGACCTAGTGAATTTACAATAATTGCTCTTGCAGTATTCAATCCATGTATATTTGTAGCAGCTGATTCCCTCAAAAATTCTGGTGAAGCATTTGTAAAATAACCAGACTTGGCTAAAACGGAGTAAGGTTTATTTTTACTCAGTTTTGTCGTCATTTCTTTTAGGATAACGGCGTCAGACGTATCAAGAGTCACGTTATCATTAATTAACAATTCGAGAATGCCAGGGGAAACAACCCGAAAAGAATACTTGTCGGTCTTGAGTTCTTGCATAATACTGGTAGTAGCGGTTTAGATTTTTGGTATTAGCGTTATGTATTTACAAGGTATAAATTTTTTACTAAAACTGTTTAGCAAAGAACAAATTAATTGTTGACAGGAAGGAGGTCGCAAAACCAGAAGCCAATGGAGTCATTCATCGCATTTTGATCCGGGTTTTTGTAGGATCGATAAACTTTGTCACCAATATTGAATTGAACGGGGGAAGAAAATATCGGGCCATCATAACAAAAGGTATGGAACTCTCCATTTTCACCACAAGGATCCACATTCTCTGGCAGGTCGTTGATGAAGCTATGATCTATTTCACGACCAATAAATGCTTCGCCCAGCAATTCTGCCTTCGTACAGATAACAATCGCTTTGAAACCCAAATCAATGAATTCCTTTAATAGATCTTTTGTTTTCTCTTTCCAAAGGGGAAAAATACATTGAATTTCATGGATCTTTAGTTGCTCTTCGCGATATGCTCTTAAGTCTTCAAGGAAAATGTCACCGAAAGCGGTATGCGTAAAATTTTTTGACGTAAGTTCCTCAACTTTGGCTTTCATGATAGCGTTGTAATCATCCATAGAAGATTCCTCGGGAAGTTCAATAGTCGTAAACGGAATTCCTATTGATTGGATTTGTTGCTCTAACAATGATCGTTGAAGTCCGTGCATAGAAACTCTGTCATGATGCGTGTTTACAGAGGTGAGCAGCAGTTCTATAGAAAACTCATCGCTCCGCTGCATACGATAAAGAGCCATGGCGGCATCTTTTCCGGAACTCCAGTTAAAATACGTTTTCGCTGGAGCTTTCATTCTTTCACTTCTTCTAGTATTGAAGAGCCCGAAGAACGATCACCGGAAGTCCATTCCCAGCTTTCGTGCAGGCGAATTCTGCCATCTTCTAAAACCTCGGGGTGAGATGTACATATACCGGTCATAAGCTCTCCGTTAGAATTTACTTGATGATAGCGCATGGAAATGTTTCCTTTTTCATCTACGAGACCAATGAGATGGCCTTGAATAATCTGTCCGCCTGAGTAATGAGAAGAAAGGATTTCACCTTCTTGTTTGTATTCAAAAAGCGTATCAGCGCTCGTTTCTCCATTATCTGAATTTTGGACTGGGCGAAAACGTTTTCCGTTGTAATTGATGATCATTCTTCGATTAACGCAATGTTTTTAAAGAAATCTTGAAGACTCGACCATTGGGTTTCGTCAAAACCAAAATTTGCAAGGTCCAATGATGCCACGTGACTTTGACATTCAAAGCACATATCAATATAGCTCATCTTCTTCTTGGAATAAATGAGAATAGTATGATGAGGGTCAAAGTTCATTCCTCTAATGCTAAAACCTGTTTTGGCAATCAATATATTCTTGAATGCTTCGATCTCTGTATCTGATAACCTTACACGCTCTTCGATAACAGCATCATTTATTTGTCCATCAAAGAGGGTTAAGTTGGGTTGCTGCACATAGTTTCCTTTTCGATCGACGACCATTATGTCTCCATTAGACGTATTGATGTGGCGAATGGCAATGATTGAGTCAGCACCTGCAACAACTTCAAAAAGGTTTCTTTTTTCTTGTGCGCCTGTCCAGAAGCAGATGAAAGAAAGAATTAGTATGGCTACCAGTTTCATGATGATTAAAATGATTTAAAAGAAAAGCGCTCCCTTTACGAAAGCGCTTCAATTAATGAATGCGTCAATTTAATTCTTAACACGTTCAACGTAAACGCCTGTGCGTGTATCAATTTTAATTGTTTCGCCAGTATCAATAAAAAGTGGAACTCGAACTTCAGCTCCAGTAGCAATCGTTGCTGGTTTCATTGTATTCGTCGCTGTGTCACCTTTAATACCTGGTTCAGTATAAGTTACTTCAGAAATAATATGCATTGGAAGTTCTAAGACCAAAGGCATTTCTTCTTCCGCATGAAATAGAATGCTACATACCATTCCCTCCATCAAAAAGTCAGGTTTTTCAACCATTGATTTTGGAATATTTACCTGCTCGTAATTCTGATTGTTCATGAAAACATACGTATCTCCTTCTTGATATAAATACTGGTAGTCACGGTTTTCGATGCGCACAGGATCAATTTTATGTCCAGCAGAAAAAGTATGATCCAATACTTTTCCAGATTCAATTTGTCGCATTTTAGTTCGAACAAAAGCTGGACCTTTTCCAGGTTTTACATGCTGAAATTCAATGATTTGAAATAATTTTCCATTGTGATTGATGCACAATCCATTTTTTATATCCGACGTAGTTGCCATGCTGTAAATTTCAATAATTAATTCTTGCGAAATATAAGGAATATTATTCAGTTAAATTCTTTCAAAACGCCTGTAATATTGACATATTTGCATTATGACGTGGGATGAATTCATATCACAGGGATTCCAGATTTCTGAACAGCATAAGATAACCATAGGAGGAATTTTAGGGGCGCTTTTGGTATTGACGGTTACTTGGCTGGTAGTGGCAACTGCCAAGCGTGCTATTATGAAACCGCGCTTCATTATGGACAAGATTAACAGCAAGCGCCGCTTGTCTGTTTTCTTGATCACGAAGTACCTTGTTTGGCTGCTCAGTTTCACAATTACGCTCAAAGTATTAGGATTTGATATAACCGTTTTACTTTTCGGTTCTACTGCACTTCTTGTTGGAATTGGTCTAGGTTTTCAGAATATATTTACGGATTTGATATCAGGAATCTTCTTGCTTTTTGAGGGTACGATTAAAGTAGGTGATATCATTGAAGCGGATGGAGTAGTGGGTAAGGTGATAGAGATAAACCTACGAAGCTCGGAGGTCTTGACACGCGATGAGGTAACGATCATCATTCCTAATTCCAAGTTCGTTGTTGAGAAAGTCGTGAATTGGTCACATGATGCTGACCGCGTTCGGTTTGAAGTAAACGTAAATGTGGCATATGGCTCTGACGTGGAAAAGGTCTTTGCTTGTCTGGAAGAAGCCATGTTCGAAAATGAGCGTATTTTGAATACTCCTGAGCCTTTTGTTCGATTTACAAATTTCGGTGAATCGGCTTTAGAATTTGAAATGATTTTCTGGTCGCAGAATACATTTGTTATTGAAAATGTAAAGTCAGACTTACGCAGAATGGTTTATAAGAAGTTAGCCGAAAACGATCTTGCCATTCCATTTCCCCAGCGAGACATTCATATCAAAGGTGTTGATCAAAAGATTGATTTTAAGCAAAACCAGAATAATTAGTTCTTCGGATTTAGTTTACAATTTGGACGCATTTACCCGATAGTTTTATTTATTTTAGTTCTACGATTCAACCAACGGAGATTGGCTGTGAATCTACTTCGTAAGAAGGTCCCGCATGGGTAAATTTGAAGCTTAGGACTATATTATTAAGGAGAGCCTCAGGGGTAGTATGATGGACTGCACTCTTCGGAGAGCGGGTAACCAAACAGCAGATATCAGATCACTCCAGTAATCCTAAACGTGTTAATTGAGGCTTCAATTAACAGAACCATGCGGGTTTTTTATTTTTCACCCATCTCAGCTACTTTCGAGCGTTCCATTGTTGCCAAATGTTTTTACCCAATAGTTGGTAGCCCTTACCGCGCATATGCTCATCATAATTCCAGTAAAGGCGATTCCCTCGGGTCTCATTTTCTTTTACAACGCCTGTCAGATCGATGAAATGAATACCGAAATCCTGGCACTGATAAGAGAGTACGCGTTGGTGAAGTTGATACGCTTCACTGGTTAGATCAGGAGTTAGTGAATCATGGATGTTACTCAACGCTTGCTCATAAGGATGATAATAGTCGGTAACCTGATTGCGTGAGGGAATGTAAACTACTATAGGCTCGGCACCATTGTTTCTGCATATCTCTTTGAGATAAGGAAGCATCGTTCCCAAGGCAGGAGGCTGGTTTAAGTTCTCTATTTCATGCAGAAACCCTCCAGCACGATAAGGACTTAAATTACCATCAATGATGGTTTGCGCCATTTCTCTATCGATGAGTTGCTTCAATTCATCTTCCCTATTTGTCCAAGGGTTTCCATTATCTGGACAAGGCTGAAAAAATGGTTTGCTGGTCTCATCGCTCCATAAGGCTCTGAGGTCACCGTTTGTTTTAGACTGTTTGTGGACTTCAAGAAAACGAGGTCGCATCATGGGATAATTGATTAGTTCTTTATCGACAGGTTGTCTTGGAGCAGATTTTGGACTTAAATCATTTGCATAGATACAGAGGAATACAATATCCGGTTTATATACGGGAATTGCATCTGCCATGAATTGTACATATGCGTCCAGGCCAACCCCTGCGATACCGCAATTGAAAACCTCGTAATTGTCTTCTCCTGAAGCTTGACTGAATGCGGTTGGTATCGTTTCATTTTGCTTCGCCATGATTCCCTCCACGAAGCTGTCTCCAATAAAGAACACTCGTTTAGTTCCGGGCATTTTCTCAATACTCCATTCTTTGTCGCGAAAACCATACATATTGAGTCGATGCTCGAATTGAGCTACCGTATCCAATGTTGAATGCCAATACCAGTTACTATTTCTAAAATGAAAGTACTTTTTGCCTTGAGGATTCAAGACCATGTAGTTGATTCTGTCAAAATTAGAAAGTTCGGGAAGAGGATAACAATAGCGTATAACCACTTCTTGAAAAAGAAAGACAACGAGAATGTAAAGAATAATCTTAACTCGCTTTTTCCTTTTTTTAGCCATGATTCAATAGAAGAGGTGCGAGTTCAAAGCACTTTACAAGAGTTCATCAATAATTTTATCCATTGAGTATCCTTCAGCTTCAGCTCTGTAGTTACGAACTAAGCGATGGCGTAAGATTGGCTTAGCAACCGCTTTTACGTCTTCAATATCCGGAGAGTACTTCCCATTAAGAGCGGCGTGACACTTAGCACCAATTATTAGATACTGAGAAGCTCTTGGTCCGGCACCCCATGTGATAAAATCTTGCGTAATCTTGGGAGCACTTTCACTTCCGATTCGTGTTTTTCCAACAAGTTTAACCGCATATTCCAGTACGTTGTCAGCTACTGGAATTCGACGAATTAATTCTTGATACTTCAGGATTTCTTCACCAGTTAGCATTTGCCTTAATTCCACTCTTTGGTCCGCAGTTGTTGCTTTAACAATGGCAAGTTCTTCCGCATACGTTGGATAATCCACCCAAATATTAAACATAAAGCGGTCCAATTGTGCTTCAGGAAGAGGGTATGTCCCTTCTTGTTCAATAGGGTTTTGTGTTGCTAAAACAAAAAATGGAGCTGGGAGGTCATAGGTTGTCCCGGCCGCTGTTACCTTGCGCTCCTGCATAGCCTCGAGTAAGGCTGATTGCGTTTTGGGAGGAGTACGGTTGATCTCATCCGCAAGAACAATGTTCGAGAAAAGAGGCCCCTTTAAAAACTTAAAATTTCTGTTTTCATCCAATATCTCAGCACCTACAATGTCAGAAGGCATCAGGTCAGGTGTGAACTGAACGCGGTTAAAGCTTAGGCCTAAACAATCTGAAATTGTATTTACCAGAAGTGTTTTTGCCAGACCGGGAACACCAACTAAAAGACAGTGACCCCGGGAAAAAATAGAAATCAATACTTGATCTACCACATCATCTTGTCCAACGATAACTTTATGAATTTCAGTTTTTAATCCTTGATATTGCTGAACGAGTTGATCTATGCTTTCTTTATCTGACATTGGCTACACTAATTTAGATGGATAAATATAAGAAAAACCGCTAGGTTTTGATTTGGGAACGGGAAGTGACCCCGCTAGGTTTTGATTTGGGAACGGGAAGTGACCCCGCTAGGTTTTGATACGGGTATTAGAGGTAACGAAAAAGAATTTTGGCAAGACAAACTCCGCTCTAAATAACTAATCGCATTAATTTGGATCTACGGATGTAAGCGTTTGGTTATTGTTATTCAATCCAATCGTTGATGAAATCACAATCTTTGAAGTCTTCATCAATACGGATGAAGGTTCTTTTGATGTTCGAATTAGTCCAGTTCTTAATGATTTCCTGCTTTTTTTCATTTTCCGCTGCACGTTTTATCAATGCATAGTCATCATCAAGATTTGCTCTGTGCGGTTTTGTTCGTTTCATCAACCGAACGATTCGAACACCTTGCTTTCGTTCAAACATATTCATGTAAAGGTTTGGTTGTGAAATATCTCCTTCCTCCATGGCATCCGTTAACAAGTAAATCTGCTGGTCAACCTGATTTAAGTCTTCCATGTCCCACATTTGATCGCCCGTAATTGGGTTCGTAATGATCCCTTTATTTCTTCGTGTAGCATCATCATTGGAATACTTAATAACGGCGTCTTCCCAAGTCATTTCTCCATTCTTTAGCTTTTGATAGCAAGAGTCTAGTTGCAATGCTGCAGATTCGAGTGCAGTGTTGCTAAATTCCGGAACGATAAGAATATGACGACAAGTGTAATTATCACCTTTACGGTCAACTAGTTTCACAATGTGATACCCGTAATCTGTTTCAAAAACGTCAGAAACATCACCTGCTTCTAAGTTAAATACAGCTGCTTCAAATGGAGGCACCATCATTCCGCGAGTAGCTGTAATTTCACCACCCAGAGCAGCGCTTCCTGGGTCCATCGAGTGGATTCTTGCCTGTGTAGAGAACGATTTTCCTTCACGGATGATTTTATTACGAATTTCTTGCAACTTATCCTTTGCATTTTGTTTATCCCTTTCAGTTACATCAGGGTAGACAACTATTTGCTGGAAACTCAATTGAGCATTGATTAATGGGATACTGTCAATAGGGAGTTTTTTATAGAACTTTTGAACTTCTCTTGGTGTAACTGACACTTCTGAAGTAATTGTACGCTCCATTTCTTGTGAGAGTAATTGATCACGGATGATTGGACGAAACTCTTGCTTGATTTGAGTAGTCGTCTTTCCGTAAAACTCTTCCATTTTTTGGCGGCTTCCGATCTGGTTTTCAATGACGCGAAGTCTATTTTCCATTTCAGCATCTACCTGCCCATCTAGCACCTCGATACTATCTATACGTGCCTGATTCAACAAAAGGTATTGATACATTAAATCTTCGACAATACGACAGTCCAATTCTGGAGTTACCGTGACACCAGCTTGAAGGGCCTGTATTTTCTGCGCTTGAATATCAGAGAGGAGAACAATATTATCGCCCACCTGAGCTACAACTTTGTCGATTGTTTTCGGTTGAGCATTTACTTGAGATAGTGCAAGTACGACAAAACTAAATATTGATAATAATTTCATGTTTCTTTTTTATTCGCTGAATCATTTTCGATTCGTTCTTTTCTTTCAATTCCTGAAGGCGATTCGCAACAATTATATTTTTGATCTCATTTTGCAGGAAATCAACTGGTGGAGCTTCATCTTTTAGTTTATAATCAATAATATTGATGAAGTAGGTGAAGTTCTCATCAGAAAAATATGTTTTCGTTCTATTTAATACGAGATTATCCACGTTGTATTTTGTCACTGGGATATCTTTCGCCAAATCATTGAAATATACCCATGACGAATCATTGAAGTGATAATTCTGAGCATAAAGTTTAGCATAAGAATCCACTTTCATTAGATCTTTATCATTTTTTAACAGGTAACTAGTGTGAACTTCTTCGGACTTAAAGTCGAGTCCTGCAGGGATTTTAAGGTACAGTGCTTTTACGATGTAATCATGCAAGACGAATTCCGCCTTATGGGATTCGTAGTAATCCAAAATTTCTTGGTTGTCAACAATGGTATCAAGATCTTTCAGCAATGCTGTTTCTTCAAGAAAAATCCTGGAAAGATCTCCAGCGAAGGATTCCGATCTTAATCGAACTAGTTCCCATTCATTAGGGTGTTCAGATTTCATTTCAGTCTTTAGCGCTTCATTTTCGCACCATTCTTCAACAAAAGATCGGTAGGCATCGGCGTCGTCGGGATTAATACCCAAGTGTTTCATCAGGATATACGCTTCGTCTTCGAGAAGCTCGGTGTCATTTACCTTCGCAATTACCTTTCCCTTGTTAGAACAACTTGTGAGCAGACCAAAACAAAACAGGCTGGCAAAAATGCCAGCCCGAATTAAATATATGTTCCAATTATTTGCCAACTGCGTAGAGTTCTTCAGAGTTGATGGTCACTTTGTGTTTTTTATCAAGTTCCATTAACCAGTTTTTCTCAAGGTGATTTTGGTAATCAGAGGTAATTGCACCTTTGGCCTCGTCAAACTCTTTCTGAGCAGGAGACAACTTCTCTTTAACAAGGATTACGTAGAATTTACCATCTACTTCAAACGGTTGATTCAATCCTGTTTCTATTGATTGTCCAACAAGATAATTCGTCTTTTCAGTATCAAATTTCCCGTTTCTGTGGCGGATGTTTAGCTCAGAGTCTCCATTGATTTCTTTAACAACGTTCACAGGTCGAATTGTATCATTCTTAAGAAGCTTGAATGCTTTGTTTGCTGAATTCTTATTATAACACTCGTAAATATCTGCATCAATGCGGTGTCCCCACATATAATTTGCCTTATTCTCCTCATAGAAAGCTTTCAAGCCAACAGTGTCTTTCATTGCCTTATTCCAAACCATGTCGGACATTACTTCATAAAGTAAGATACCATCATGATATTCAGTTACAAGGGCTTTAAATGCTGGATATTTGTCAATAAGTTTTGATTCTTCATATTCGAGAATCGCTTTTTTCATCCAACGCTTGTACTGCTCATCAACAACCATATTCATTGAGTTCTTACGAACACCTCTGTAGTTTTTCTTGAGGAACAAAGCGAATTCTTGCTGCGTAAAGTCTTTACCGTCCAAAACAAAAAGCGGACGATCAGAAGGAGCCGCAGAAGGATCAAATTTACCTGCGAAATACGTTGAGTCCATGTTCTCATAGAACCACTTCAAACCTTTCTTACTTCGGTCAGCAAAGCCGTATTCATCTTTAAGTTTAGCCACAAAAGAATCTTGTGTCGTCTTAGAACGCTCGTCCTTCGAAACCTTTTTCTTAAGTCCAGACTCCATTTCTTCAAAAGAAGGAACAGGTTGAAGAGAAAGTCGTTTTACAATGTGGAAACCATAATTCGTTCTAACTGGTTTACTGTAGTCACCGTCATTCTTCAAATTGAACGCTGCTTCTTCAAATGCAGGAACCATTCGAGTTGTAGTTCCAGTTCCAAAGGCAGGAAGAATTCCTTTCTTCTTATTCGAGGTTGGATCATCAGAGAATTTTTCAACGAGTGCTTCAAAGTTTTCTCCACCTTGCAATAGTCCGTAAATCTCATCAATTTTTGCTTTTCCAGCATTGATACCTTCGCTACCAGCATTTTTATCAACAGCGACCATGATATGAGCAGTCTCAATTGTTCCGCGTGCTTCACGCTTGTCGGCTACCTTCAAAATATGATAACCAAAACGCGTTCTAAAAGGATTCGAAACGGAACCAATAGGAGTAGTGTAGGCCATCTCCTCGAACGGGTAAACCATTTGGAAAGCCGTAAAATATCCAAGATCTCCGCCATTTTGAGCAGCAGAAGGATCTTCTGATTGAGCCTTAGCAATGATTGCAAAATCTTCTCCTGCCTCAATACGTTTTTTCATATCCATTAAACGCTCATACAGTCGAAGCGTATCAGCTGGGCTTGCATCGCGTGGAATTTTCAACATGATGTGTGCGGCACGAACTTCATTCTTCGTTCGATCGTACGCTTCACGAACCAGTGATTGATTTTTTACTGAATCGACAAGATAGGGGAGTGCTAATTGCTTGCGATAACCGTTTAGTTCTTTTACCAGATTAGGAATTGTATCATATCCCAATGCTTCTGCCTCAGCTACCTTTAGCTTAAACTTCTTGAACAATTCCATGTACTCATCAAGTGATGCTTTGTCGTACTTAGGATCGTTATTGTTCTTAAGATAAATTTGAAGAAATTCTGATTTTGTAATAGCATTGTCATTGATGGTCATGATCACTGGATCTTTCTGTCCGAACACGTTCAATCCCAAAAAGAGTGTAATTGCAAATACAGTTAATTTATTCATCATTCTGTTTTTTTTAAGGCTGTCAAATATACGTTAAACAAACAATTTCTACACCGTAACGAATTATTTTATACTATAGTTTGGTGCTTCTCGCGTAATGGTCACATCATGTGGATGACTCTCATGAACTCCGGCACTTGTAATGCGCACGAACTTAGCTCCTTGAAGCTTGGAGATCTCTCCAGCACCACAGTAACCCATTCCAGATCTTAACCCTCCAATGATTTGATACATCACTTCATTCAATTTCCCTTTGAAAGGAACTCGGCCAGAAATTCCCTCCGGTACCAGTTTTTTAGCATCGTCCTCATCTGCTTGGAAGTAGCGATCTTTTGATCCTTTTTGCATTGCTTCCAATGATCCCATTCCGCGGTATGTTTTAAATTTTCTTCCCTGATAGATAATTGTTTCTCCAGGAGATTCTTCTACACCTGCAAACATCGAACCAACCATTACAGTATCTGCTCCAGCGGCAATTGCCTTAACGATATCACCGGTATATCTGATACCTCCATCCGCAATTACCGGAACCCCGGTTCCTTCTAATGCCATGGCTACATCATTCACGGCTGTTAATTGTGGTACACCAACACCGGCGATGATTCGGGTAGTACATATAGATCCTGGTCCTATACCAACTTTAACGGCATCAGCTCCAGCATCTACCAAAAACTTAGCCGCTTCAGGAGTAGCAATATTTCCAACAATCACATCAAGGTCAGGATATTTCGCCTTTACTTCTTTCAGTTTTACTATAACTCCTTGCGTGTGTCCATGTGCGGTATCAATAACGACTGCATCAACTCCGGCATCAACTAAGGCATCTGCTCTTTCCATCGTATCGTGTGTAACCCCAAGAGCTGCTGCTACACGTAAGCGGCCATACGAATCTTTACACGAATTTGGGTGTTCTTTTACCTTGATGATATCTCTAAAGGTAATTAGTCCAATGAGTGTATTATCCTGATCAACTACAGGTAGTTTTTCAATTTTATTTGCCTGAAGAATCTGTTCTGCTGTTGCCAAATCGGTGTTTTCCGATGTTGTTACGATGTTTTCGGAAGTCATTACTTCAACAATCGGGCGATTTTGATTCTTTTCGAAGCGTAAATCTCGGTTAGTAACAATTCCCAAAAGCTTTTTATCACCATCGATGACAGGAATTCCTCCAATTTTATTCTCTCTCATGAGGTTGAGTGCATCCGAAACAATTGCATCACGCGACAACGTTACCGGATCGAGAATCATCCCACTTTCAGAACGTTTAACTTTTCTTACTTGTAAAGCTTGTGAGGCGATCGACATATTTTTGTGAATCACACCAATTCCCCCTTGTTGGGCAATGGCAATGGCAAGATTGGCTTCTGTAACCGTATCCATGGCCGCTGAAACAATCGGAGTATTAACTTCAATGTTTCTCGTGATTTTACTTTTTAATTGAACTTCGTGTGGAAGTACTTCGGAGTAGGCGGGGACTAAAAGGACATCATCGTAAGTAAGTCCTTCTTTGATTTGGGTAAGATTTGAAAGAGACATGTGTGAACCTATTTTAGAAATAAATTCCTGCAAATTTAGAGATAATTTCCGAGAAAGAGACGTCTAATTGGGAATGAATACACAGGTAATTGTTAATGCTCTTTAAAGGACCTAGTGCTGTGTGGATGAATGGGCACTCTTTTTGTTAAAGAAAACAAAAATCTATCGCGATTTATAATTATATTATGTACACTTGTTTAATACAAAAGTATGCAGGCTAAATTTCAAATACTGTTTCTCATTTGCTTCGTGTCATTCTTCGGATATGGCCAGCAGCAAGACACTGTTTTTCTGGATTCCAACATGATTCAACTTTCAGGAGTAATTGTAACAGAAGATGATCTTGAACCTTTGTCTTACACCACCGTTTTCGATAAAACTGCTAGAAGGGGTGTTATCGCAGATTACTACGGTTACTTTTCCATGGTAACATTTCCAGGCGATACCTTGGCTTTTTCTTTTTATGGTCATAAGACATCGACATACATTGTTCCGGATACCTTGGCAGATAATAGGTATTCTATCATCCACATGATGCAAAAAGACACCTTGAATTTGCCAGCAGTGGATGTTTATCCTTGGCCATCAAGAGAAGATTTTGCGCGTGTCTTTGTTGAAATGCAGCCATATGATGATGCTTTGAGAAGAGCGCAGCGTGATTTATCTGGTGAAAGCCTGGCGTTTGTTGCTGCCAGATTGGAAGGAGATGCTTCTTTATCTTACGGAGCAGTCCAGAATCAATATAATACTCGGTTGTACACGAATAATCAATTACCGGCGAACAACCTGTTAAATCCTTATGCTTGGGCTAAGCTCGTCAAGGATTGGAAAGAAGGAAAGCTGAAAAAACAGTGAACCTTTACCTAAAAGTAGGGTAACTCAAAAAGTATTTGGCAACCGGTTTGGTTAAAGCTGAGATGTTTAAGTTATCTGCTGCTTTGGACAACTCCATTATTTCACCAGATTTCATTAGTAGGTTGATATTTTGTTTGTCATCACTGTAGGCATTATTTGTAAGTCGTTCAGCATATACAAAGTGCTCCACCTGACTTTCTGTAATCTCTAGTTGATTCATCACTTGTGAACTGATCGCTGTAATTTTTTCCTCACTAAATGCTTCTTTAGCAACTTCAATTTTGAAAAGCTCCCGATCAACAATTCTTCTGGATAATTCAGACAATACTTGATCATCACAATATTGCCAGACTTTTATGGCGCCAAGAATATCATAATCGTCGAGTCTTGCAAATTGTTCCAAGACTTCAGGATTGTTTTTAAAATCCTGAGACGATATATTTTGTTTCATGAAAAATAGCAAGGCCGGACTTCCGAAGAGATCTTTGCCTTCCTGAATTAGTTGTTTTGCGCGGCGGAGGATATGAATTAACATGAATTCACCGGCAACGACAGTTTTGTGCAAGTACACCTGCCAGTACATGATTCTTCGGGCTACAATGAATTTCTCAATTGAATAGATTCCTTTTTCCTCAATCACTAACTCGCCGTTGACAACATTAAGCATTTCAATGATTCGATCACTTCCAATTTTTCCCTCACTTACTCCCGTGTAAAAACTATCTCTGTTGAGGTAATCCATTCGGTCCATATCTAATTGACTGGAAACCAGTTGATATAAGAACTTTTTTGGATGCTCATTCTTGAAAACAGAAAGTGCTAAGTCCAGACGACCTCCAAACTCCTTGCTTAAACGTTCAATGAAGAAACACGAAATCTCCTCATGACTTACGCCGCTTACAATATCGTGCTCCAGCGCGTGACTGAAAGGTCCGTGACCGATATCATGCAATAGAATAGCTAATAATACAGCTTCTTCTTCTTCTGTGGTAATATCATGTCCCTTGCGTCGAATAGTTGCAACTGCTTTTGTCATGAGGTGCATAGCACCTAAGACATGGTGAAATCGGGTGTGTAAAGCGCCTGGGTAAACAAGGTGTGTTAGTCCCAGTTGTTTTATTCTTCTTAACCGCTGAAAATAAGGGTGTTCTATAACATCGAAAATAATCTCTCTCGGGATTGAAATAAAACCGTAAACAGGGTCGTTAAATATTTTCTTCTTGTTATTGCGGTTGACTTTTGATTGCAATTGCATACTTTTAAATCGATAACTCAAAACTAAAAAATAATCGACATATGCAGATAAGAATCCTTTGGGCTGACGATGAAATCGTCCTTTTGAAACCGCATATTATTTTCCTGGAGTCAAAGGGGTATGAAGTGGTCACTGTAAACAATGGTTCTTCTGCAGTGGATAAAAGTGCAGAACAAGAGTTCGACATCATTTTTTTGGATGAAAATATGCCCGGTATATCCGGCTTAGACGCACTAGAGAAAATAAAGGCAGATAAACCTCATGTTCCAGTCGTCATGATCACGAAAAGTGAGGAGGAGCATATCATGGAAGAGGCGATCGGAAATAATATTGCTGATTACTTGATTAAGCCTGTCAATCCGAATCAGATTTTACTTTCAATTAAACGGAACCTTGACCGGAGTAAGCTTGTGTCGCAGAAGGCTAACTCGAATTACCAGCAGGATTTTAGAGAATTGGGAATGCAGCTAAACAGTGATTTAGATATTAAAGGTTGGAGCGAGGTATACAGCAAATTAGTTTATTGGGAGTTGAAGCTCAGTGAAGTAGAAGAGCAAGGAATGCAAGAAATTCTCTCGATGCAGAAAAGAGAGGCCAATGCGCAATTCTCAAAGTTCATTGAAGATAATTATTTGAACTGGTTGAATGGAGTGTCTGACGCTCCAGAGATGGTGCAAACGCTCATAAAGAACCGTATTAATCCGCAATTGGATGGTGAGGATGTTTTTGTATTGGTTATTGATAATCTAAGGTATGATCAGTGGAAGGTCTTGAGCCCAATTTTCTCCAAGTATTATTCGATCAAGGAAGAAGAGATAGTTTACTCTATTCTTCCAACAGCGACACAGTATGCGAGAAATGCTTTCTTTGCTGGATTGATGCCTTCTGAGATAGCGAAGAAATACCCTAAATACTGGGTAGGAGAAGAGGATGAAGGTGGGAAGAATATGTTTGAAAAAGAGTTGCTGGCGGAAAATCTCAAGCGATTGGGGCGTTCTATCAAGTGGTCTTATAACAAGATTACCAACCTGAATGGCGGGAAGAAACTCGCTGACAACTTTAATCAGTTATTGGACAATAAGCTGAATGTCATTGTGTACAACTTTGTTGACATGCTCTCTCATGCACGAACTGAAATGGAAGTTATTCGAGAGTTAGCCGATGATGAACAAGCCTATCGTTCATTGACGGTTTCCTGGTTTGAGCATTCCCCATTACATGATATTGTTAAGAAAGTGGCAGAATCAGGTAGAAAACTGATTATAACTACTGATCACGGTACCGTTCGTGTAACGAATCCGGTAAAAATAATTGGTGAGCGAAGCACAAACACAAATTTACGTTACAAAACGGGACGTAATTTATCATACAAAGAAAAGGACGTTTTTGAAGTGAGAAACCCACAGGATGCTTACCTGCCAAAATCGGGTTTATCAAGTTGCTATGTCTTTACACGCGATGATGATTACTTTGTATACCCAAATAACTACAATCATTTTGTGAAGTATTACAATAACACCTTTCAGCATGGTGGTATTTCCCTTGAAGAATTGTTAATTCCTTATGTTGAGTTAGAACCTCGTTCTGAAAAAACAGCATCGCCTGAAGCAACGACAACATCTGAAACTGCACCAAAAAGGGATGTTTCACGATTTACGAGAAGGCGCAAGTCTTAGGACTTTTTATCAGTCTCAGACGTTCGATTTTTGTGATGCCTGAAGGTAGTTAGAACTTGTCTGATATAAGATTCTATCTCAAATACTTCTGAGCTCAACTTGGCATTTTCTGAAAATTCAGCGTATTCAGAAGAAGCAAGGTCCTGGAAAAATGAGATTTTTTGATGAAATTCGTCAGAAGTGTTGCAGAAAAAGCCATTGACACCATCTTCAATGAATAATTGGTTTTCCCCAATGGGAGAGCTCAAAACGGGGATTCCATTGTTGAGGTACTGCTTTAGTTTAAAGGCCGATTTTGATCGGTGAAGTTCATCGTTTTTGAGCGTTGCAATTCCTAAATCGAATTTGACAATTTCATTTTGAACTTCTGACTCGTTCAACCAGTTGATAGATGGGAAACAGAGCATCACATGTTTGGAATCAACAAAGAGATTCTTAATCTTTTCCATATTTTCATTTGTCTGCACACCAAGTATAGAAAACCGTATGGGAAAACTCAGTTCTCGAATAGCTGGAAAGACAAGTTCTACAAGTGTTTCTTCATGCCCCCCTCCGTAGCAACCAACCCAACCGACGTGCAGGCATTCATTTTTCTTTTTCTTGATTCGTTGTAAATCATAAGTTGGACTGGTCAAATGAAAAGAGTGTTGGTTGAATCTTTGCGCATATTGGTTGAGTTCCTGACTCCCGATAAGATTGAAGTCTGAATGACTCAGGAAATATTCGATATTATTTTCGGCATAAACCAAGTAATCGGCGTCATCAAGATCGTAAGCAATTTTTGCTTTTGAAAATAACGTGAGTAATTTTAGTAGGTTGGCGTAAATTCGATTGGAATGAACGCGCTGAATGACAATGAGCGATTCATTTTTTCTGGCGAAAAGCGCTTTTGAAAAAACAAAGATAAAACGAATAATACGCTTGGGAGAATAGCCAGGGTAGCAAATATGAGTTCGAATTCCTTTTTCGCGCATTCGTTGGCATGGATAAAGGCCACGGTAACGAACTGACGGAGATTCAGGTCCGTAATACGCAAACCAATATACAGTCTTTAAGGTATTTTCCATGGCTAAGTGGTCGAGGGAACTCACCTGTGAAACGAAGTCGTTTTACTGTACGTTGGAAAGATCGATTAAAAAATGCTATTAACGTAACCTTTTCTTGCGTTTGAAGTACAATTCAGCGTGGGGAAGAAGCGTGAAATACACATTGAATCTTTAGCTAGTTTACAAAATGCAGCAGTTGATTTTTTGGACGCTGTAGGGCATCGTAAGATTTTTGCGTTTGAAGCGGATATGGGAGTTGGAAAAACAACGTTTATCAGCGCTGTTTTGAAAGCGATGGGAATAAGTGATTTAGAGGGCTCTCCCACGTATTCTCTTGTAAATGTTTACGATAGTAGAATGTATGGACGTGTCTATCACTTCGATTTGTACCGAATTGAAGATGAGCGAGAGGCACTAGATATTGGTATTGAAGAGATGCTCTATGGAGATGACATATGTTTCATAGAGTGGCCTGAGAAAATAGGAACACTTCTTCCTGATAACGTGATTTGGTCGTATATTCGTAGAAATGAAGATGACACCAGAACCTTAACCATTGAATTATGATTACGGACCCTGAGATTTTAAAGCAGCTGATGAGGCAAGGAAGTTTACTTCCAAAAGAGGAGATGTTGGAGATTGCAAGAAAGAAAGGGAATCTCTACATAGGAATACCAAAAGAGACGTCATTTCAAGAACGACGCGTTGCACTTGTTCCTGAGACAGTTTCTGTTTTAGTCGCCAACGGACATAGGGTAAAGATAGAGACGAAATGCGGGGAAGGTGTTAACTTTTCGGATAACGATTACAGCGAAGCAGGAGCGGAAATTTGCTACGACCGAAAGGAAATTTTCTCCTGTGATATCATATTTAAGGTGGCTCCGCCCATCGAAGAAGAGGTAGAGATGATGCCCGGTGGGCAGACCTTGATTTCTGCGTTACAAATTTCCATTCAACCGAAAAAGATCTTGCAGAAATTAATGGAAAAGAAAATTACTGCGGTTGCCTGGGATTACATTAGGGATAGCAGTGGAGTCTTTCCAGTGGTGCGGACGATGGGAGAGATTGCTGGGACAACATCTATTTTGGTCGCAGGGGAATTGTTGTCTTCCTTCGGAAGTGGAAAAGGAATGATGCTTGGCGGAATTGCCGGGGTTCAACCGACCGAGGTAGTGATCATTGGTGCAGGTACGGTAGGAGAGTATGCTGCTCGAGGTGCCCTTGGATTAGGTGCTTCGGTAAAGGTTTTTGATAATTCGTTGTCTCGTTTACGAAGACTGCAAAACGACATAGGAACTCGCGTCTATACATCTGTTATTCAGCCAAAAGTATTAGCAAAATCGCTTATGCGAGCTGATGTGGTAATTGGTGCGCTTCGGGCTCCTCTTGGTCGCACTCCATGTGTAGTGACAGAGGAAATGATTCAAAATATGAAGCAAGGTTCTGTGTTGGTAGACGTAAGTATTGATCAGGGGGGGTGTTTTGAGACGTCTCGCGTGACAACTCATGATCATCCAACTTTCGAGAAACACGGCGTTATCCATTATTGTGTTCCAAATATTGCTTCTCGGGTTTCAAGGACGGCTTCGTTTGCACTCTCGAATATTTTCTCGCCTATTCTTGTAGATATGGGTAACAAAGGAGGATGTAAGGAGTTAATTGCACACAATCTTGGATTTAGAGATGGTGTGTATATATACAAAGGTGTTTTAACAAGTGAAGTTCTCGGAAAAGTTTTCGATTTGAAGTATAAGGACATTGAACTTCTCATTATGGGCATGAAATAATCAGAATGATTCCCTGTGTCAGTTATTGAAGCACTTAATTTCCCGAAGGCAAACCTAAGGCTTAGTAAAAAAGGCGACCAAGTTTTCGTTTGGTGTATTCTGCGAAAGAAAGATTTGGTTTGTACGCCAGAAGAATGGGTTAGACAGCATGTTGTACATTTCTTGATTCATCAAAAAGCCGTTCCTGAAGGGCTGATTGCTTCTGAGTATAGTCTCGAATACAATGGCCGGAAGAAACGTGCAGATGTCGTTGTTTTTGGTCGTGATAGACGTCCTATATTGATTGTTGAGTGCAAAGCAACACATATCCCAATCACTGAGGAGACCTTGCAACAAATTGCACAGTATAACTTTGATCTAAATGTCGATTTGCTGTTTCTAACAAATGGTCTTCAGCATGTTTTTTGCGAAATCGATCGAAAGAAAGGCACACTGAATTACCTGGAAGATTTGCCTGTTTTATTTGAATAGTTGTAAACGATTCGAAACTCTGCCACGGCAAGCGCAATGACTTCGATTAAAGCAGAATGTTAAAATCCGTAACCGTCTCAATTGCCCCAGGGAGGTCCGTTTCCTCCAGCATTTGACGAATGTCTATTTCTATTCCTCGAGCAATGGAGGTAATAGGTACATCATTGTAAAGACCTTCGAATGGATTTTCACTGTAATCACCAATCATTTCCATGAGTATGAAAACCCAGGAAACGAGAGTGGTACATGGGATTAGAAGCCAAAAAGCGTAACTATCTACTAGTGGACCAAAAATACTTAGCATTGCAAATGGTAGCATCAATATGAAAATCCATACGAAGTAATAATTTACAGAAGCATATTGACGCGGAAATGGAAAGTTCTTGATGCGTTCAGATTTTCCCTGCAACGCATAAAATTCTTCAATTTGCCTGGAAAGCTCCATGTGACGGAAATCATCAATGAGTCCTTTTTCTCTCAACTCCTTGAGGTGCTTTGATTGAAGACTTAGTAGATGAGAAGCTTTGTTACCTTTTGTCATCATGTATTGGTACTCCTCATCGGTTAAGTACTCCTTGATTTTAGGAAAATGATCTTTGTCAGGGTGAATATCCCCAGCTTCACGAATAAAATTGTTTGCTTCATTCCAGTGTTCCCAATCACGACGCTCCCGTAATTGAAACGTTAACGCAAATAACCAAGCGACATGTCTGTGTACAATAGTCTTTCTTATAGCATTTAAATCTTCTTCCGAAGTCGATTCCTCCGTATGTAAATTAGAGACAAAATCTCTGGACATGACGGTAAACGTCCGCGATGAGTTGACAATACCACCCCATATTTTGCGGGCTTCCCACAATCGTTCATATGAAGAGTTGTTTTTAAAACCAAGATAGAACGCCACGGCAATACCAACCAATGAAATCGGTTGCCATGGAATCATTAACCAATCGAATCGCAGAAAATAAAACAATAGTGCAACAGCAATAGACATTGCGGCAAACAAATACACAAACCGAATACTCCAGCGGAATGTGGTTAGAAAGGGGTAACGTTTTCCTACATACATAGGAACGAAGATAGAACTTTAAATGGCAAACAAGTATCCCAAATTCAGTCCGTAGTTATATTGATACTCGCGAATACTAGCATCTACTAATGGTAAAATAGAATGGCGGAAAGTAGGTTCAATCCTAAGCGTTGATCTTTCTCCGAGTTTTACATCTGCGCCCAATGAGACGACTGCACTTGGGTTGATGATATTGAAACCTGCAAATTGATTTTCAGCTGGAATACTTGAACTATTGTCTATTTGTAAAGGAGAGTCTGTGTCTTGTCTAATTCGACTGTATTGTTTGTATAAATAGTTGATGGAACCACCCGCCGCAATGAAAATGCTTAGTCGGTCTTTTTTAATAAAATCATAAGATGCAATAACAGGAATTCCAATAGAGTGGTATTCGTTTCTGATCGTTACAGTTCCGGTAGATTGCGGTCCAGTAGGTGGTGACCAGATTTCCATAGTAGTGGCATGCCCTTTTACAGCGTATTGTACTCCACTTCGGATTGAAAAACGTTTACAAGGTTTAAATTCTACACCAAGCCCTCCGGTGTAGGCCAACATTGCCTTTTCTGAATTATTCCGAAGGCTAATTATGAAATTATCAAAACTATCTTCGGAGGATAAACTTCTATTCGCGACTTCTGGAGCAATGTTGACTGAAATGGACCATTTTCGTTCTTTGCTTTGATCACTTTGAGCAAGCATTTTATTTGGTAAGAAATAAGCAAGACTTGCAACGAGTAAAAAGGTCTTTGTTGAGATGATGTGGTTGAGCATAAGTAATTGTTTTAAAAATTAAACTACAAACGCAATGTAACCTGAATAATTGCAATTATTCCAAGAAAAACCAGCTATTGAGTAAAAGCGTTATTTGGATGATTCAACCGTAGCTATTCTCCTACTTTAAACTCGGAAGTTTTATGGAAAACAAGATCTGGATAGTCCTGCTCAGCCATAGTGAGTAAGAACGGTGTTTCTGCAAGGAACACCAAATTATCATCTTTGTCAGTTGCGATATAGTTGGCCTTAGCACGCTTAAATGCTTGCAATTGTTCGTCATTCTCGGTAGTTACCCAACATGCTTTGAAGTAGTTCTTGGGAGCAAATCGACATTTAGCACCGTATTCATGCTCTAAGCGGTAATTGATGACTTCGAATTGAAGTTGTCCAACCGTTCCGACAATTTTTCGACTTCCTGGTTGTTGAATAAATAACTGTGCTACACCTTCGTCCATTAATTGACGAATTCCCTTATCCAATTGCTTTGATTTCATCGGGTCGAGGTTCTCAAGCTCCATGAAAATTTCGGGAGAAAAGCTCGGGATTCCTTTAAACATAAATCGTTCTCCTTCGCTAAGTGTATCACCTATCTTGAAATTTCCGGAGTCGTATAACCCGACAACATCTCCGGGAAACGCTTCATCAATAACGCTTTTATCTTGTGCCATGAATGAAGTAGGATTTGGAAACTTTAGTTTCTTTTCTAAGCGAACATGGTTATAGAAGGTATTTCGCTGGAAGGTTCCTGATACAACACGAAGGAATGCAATTCTATCTCTGTGTTTCGGGTCAAGATTCGCGTGAATTTTAAAAACAAAACCGGAGAACTTCTTATCCATGGGCTCAACCGTGCGTAAATCTGTGTCACGGCCTCTTGGAGATGGAGAAATATCACAGAAAGTATTGAGTAATTCCTGTACACCAAAGTTATTTACTGCAGACCCAAAGAATACTGGTGCAACCTCTCCAGACAGATAAGTATCGCGATCGAAAGCGTCATATACTCCGTGAATCATTTCCACTTCTTCTCTTAATTCAGAAGCGGCTTCTTCACCAATGATTTCATCTAATTCAACCGATTCAAGATCGGAAAAAGACTGGATGTCATCTGAAATTCCCGTTTTATTTGGAGAGAATACGTTTAAGCTTTCGTTATAAATGTTGTAAACTCCTTTGAATCTATCTCCCATACCAATTGGCCAAGTCAGAGGACAGACCTTGATGTTGAGTTTTGATTCCAATTCATCCAATAGATCAAACGATTCTTTTCCATCTCTGTCCAGTTTGTTTACAAAGATGATTACTGGTGTGTTTCGCATGCGACAAACTTCCATAAGACGTTCCGTTTGCGCCTCTACACCGTTTGCGACGTCCACTACAAGAATGACACTATCTACAGCCGTAAGTGTTCTAAACGTATCTTCTGCAAAGTCCTTGTGCCCGGGAGTATCGAGAATATTAATTTGCTTATCGTTATAATGAAAAGCCATCACAGAGGTAGCAACGGAAATTCCTCTTTGTTTCTCAATTTCCATGAAATCTGATGTTGCCGTTTTTTTGATCTTATTGTTTTTAACGGCTCCAGCAGTTTGAATAGCACCACCAAATAGCAAGAGTTTTTCTGTCAGCGTTGTTTTCCCGGCATCCGGGTGAGATATAATGCCAAAAGTTCTTCTTTTCTCGATTTCCTTTGCGTTGCTCATGATGTCTAACTTTGCGAGTGCAAATGTAGGGATTTGTTCATAGATAACCTTTGCTCTACTAAGGAATAAACGGATCAATATTTCGTATCTTTGCACTCCATGAAAGGAATCTTGTTGCTGTGCACACTTGCTCTGGTGTTGACTGGTTTTGGTCAGCAGACACCGCAATACAGTCAATATATTCAAAATCAGTATATGATTAATCCGGGTGCCACAGGTGCCTACGAATATGTTGGTATTGCCCTTGGTGGCAGGATGCAGTGGACTGGATTTGAGAATGCTCCGAGAACTTCCTATTTGTACTTTTCTGCACCAGCTGATAAATTGAAGGGAGCTTCTATGAAAAGAACATTTGGTAAGGTTCGCAGAAGTAATAAAAGTGTCAAACACCCAACAATGCGGAGCGGAAAGTTGACCCATGCCTACGGGGCGCATTTACTCGTTGATCAATATGGACCTTTTCGAACGTTAAAGGCAATGGGAACTTATGCCATTCATTTGCCGCTTACTAGAGATTATACCATATCTCTCGGAACAAACGTTGGGGTGTCAAGTCGCCGTTTTCTCCCAGAAAAAGCACAAGTATTGAGTAACATGGTAAATACCGGAAGCTTGGACAATACCTATAGTACTTACACAGCAAACCAAGGGGCGCAATACACATTGGATGTGGAGGCTGGACTGTATTTTTACGGTAAGGGCATTTTCGCTGGGATTTCAGCAAATCAGCTCACTGGAGATTTGGTCAAATTTGGAAATCGAACAATCAATTTTGATCCACAAATGCACTTTTTCTTTACTGGTGGATACAAAATTGATGTGAATAATAGGTTGAGTGTTACACCTGCTTTACTTGTAAAGTATGTGCGCCCCGCACCGGTTTCCTTTGAAGGATCTGTTCAATTTGAATTTAACCAGCGCTTTTGGTTAGGGCTTTCTTATCGCCATAAGGATGCTATTATTCCGATGTTTGGAGCCATAATTTCTGACATGTTCAAAATTGGTTATTCTTACGATTTCAGTATTTCCAGACTTATCAATTATAATTTCGGAGGGCATGAGTTGGTATTGACACTTATGCTTGGAAATACTGGAAGTAGCAGTTACTCCAAGTTCTATTAATCGGTCTTATCGTAACGGAAGATAACCATCTGAGAGTTTCCATTGTCATCATTTAACTCCTTTGTATATACTAAAGCAAGTAAAGGATGTTTTTCCAGCATTTCCAGAGAAATTCCACGTTCAACGACACAAAACCAGCTGTCCCAAATCAAAACGTCTCCTGGTCTCAATTCGTTCAATATAGCGGTCGTCATTTCCATGTGTTTTTCTGTGTCGAAGTGATCGATGTCCAATGCTTGACTTAGGTATGGATGCATGTGAATAAATCGATGTTCTGTTCCCATTTCTTCTTGGATATAATCAGCCATAGAATTAGCTACCAATTGATCCTTTGAAAGCAATAAGTCTCTTTCGGGTTTGACGGCTGCCGGGTTGGAGGTGAAGGGGAAAACACAAACGGCAATAACAATTATCAATTGTATTGCTCTTCCAATTGCCTTTTTGCGAATAACGACAGGTTCTGTAAGTGTGTTTAATCCAATAAGTGCTAAAATTGCCATAAGCGGCATTACTCCAACAAATACGCGTTTGAGTCCCATAGAATTGAAAATTCCTAAGTACCAGAATAGGGTATGAGCGACGAAAAAAGCCAGAAAACCGCCAAGTATTAAAATGAATAATTCCGAGTTGATCTGTCGCTTAAATGCTTTCCATAAAAGGCCGATAATTCCTATACCAATAAGGAAATAGATGGGAATGCCTACAACGTATACCAGTTGTTCAACATAATGAAAAAGTCCTCCTTCACCATAGACGCTATTCAGTGATGCATAGGGGATTTTTTTGAATACCCAGAGCAAATCGCCATAGACGAAGTATCCGGCGATAGAATAGCAAAGGTGTCCGAAGAGTAATTGAGGGATAAGCTTCCATTGTTTGTTCCAGAAAAAGTACACAGCAAATACTCCCAGAAAAATGAGGCCCTCTGAACGTATAAATGGCAAGAATGAAATGATCAAGCAAGCAACTAAGTACTTGTTCTTTATTGCAAATAGTACTCCCAACGATAGAAATAAGGCAAAAAGAGGTTCGGTAAGACCTGAAAAAGTGAGCACAAATACAAGCGGAGCAAAGATGTAAATAACGGCGGCTGAGACAGCGTTGCTAAGTTTAAGATGCCGAGCTATTCGAAAGGTTGTATAGATGGATCCAAGTGTCAAAATCACATTGAATACTTTGATACCAATGAAACCGAATTGAGCAAATGCGCTGGCTAGTAAAACATATACCGGTTTTGCCCAATGGTCAAAAAACAATTTGGGGTGAGAAGGGGCGTATTTGGCAAAAAGGTAGTGATGTACACTGTCTCCTGCATCTCCTGTCCCATTGAAGTAAACAATAGTCAGCGCAGCTATAATTAGATACGCAAGGAGTACAACATAAATTGCCTTTTGTTTCATAGATCATGCAATCGATTCAAAGATACATGATCTACGAAATATGAAGTGTGCTATATTCTTAGTTTTCTACCCGCTTGTATGTTCCGTCAAAGAGTGTTTGC
The DNA here is from genome assembly GCA_002427735.1 of Flavobacteriales bacterium UBA6051. Classification (GTDB taxonomy): domain Bacteria; phylum Bacteroidota; class Bacteroidia; order Flavobacteriales_D; family Crocinitomicaceae; genus UBA4466. Next base: position 664,456 of record DIYP01000007.1, on the reverse strand, counting down.
CAGGTCTTCCCTTCATTTACCGTACGTTCCCAGTGCTGCCTCACTGTTTCATTGTCGTTTTTTGTCCAGGTAATTCTGTCTTTATAATAGACGTCATTTTTAGTGCTGTACTTTGTTTCCGTAAATAAAACCATCTGATTGTCCTTAAAATTGCCACTCATCGATAGATTTGTTCCTGCATTATCTAGCCATAACTGATTCCACTTCTTTGTTTTAGAATCATAGTAACTAAAACTGGTACCGGTAGTTCCTCCGGCTCCGACCCAATTTTCTCTCAGAACGCAACTATCTTGAATTAACTCTATGGTATTTTTTCCTGCACGTTGTTCATTTACCAAAAACACTTCCCATGTTCCAATCCAAAAATCGAATTGTCGAAAAGCTGAGTCACAGCATGCACAGGGTTTGTTATTTTGACTGAAAGCCAGAGTCGTGATGAACAGGAAAAATCCAAGAATAGAAGAACGCATAAATCTTTTTTTGTTTAAAGTAAGAAAAATCCAAACCGGAAAAATTGTAGAAAACGCTGATGCCTCAACTCAGGCTCTGAAATGTTTAGGAGATACACCCGTAATTGAACGGAAATCATGGACGAAATGAGATTGGTCAAAATAGCCGCAATCATAGGCGATATCAGAGAGTTTCTGCTTTTTTCGATTTTTCAGTTGATTACTGACCTCTTGAAAACGGATAATTTTACTGTATTCCTTTGGGCTCATTCCAATTTCTTCACTGAACCTTTTCCTGAACTGGGCGCGACTTAGTTTGGACTGTTCGACCAGTTTCGAAATTGATAGTTGTCCGTTTGTCGAGTGTATTTCATGCAGAGCGGCATCAACAATTGAAACTTCACTTGGCCTTCGAATGGCGTTTAGAAATCGTTCAACTTCTTGAATATTACAGGAAATCGTTCTATGTTGATCAATGTTGTTAAGCATTTTGGATTTATCTGAACCAAATAAATCTTGAAAATCTACCAGCCTGTTTCTGAATACATTTAACTTTTCAGGGATGAACTGACGTGCATATGCAGCATTTAATCGTACGCTTATTAGTTTAGCATTCTTGTTCTCAGGTCGTATTAAAAAGGATGTTGAGTGAAGCCCTCCCACAAAATGCCTAGGTCTTTTGATCCATTCGTCGGTATTCAGCAATTGCTGTTCGAATTGACCTTCTAGTTGGAAGATAAATTCAAAGTGACCGTCAGGGTTTAAGTGTATAGGTGCTGAATCATTGAATTCATATAACGCAATTGTATCGACGAAGCTTGACAAACTTTCAGAAGCCAGTGAAGTAATTTTGTAAGATGAATCTTGCATTTGACAACAAGATACAATAATTACTTGTCAGAAGACGAAGGGCGAGGGTAGGCGTAGAAGTACTCTTGAATCTTAAATTTTCGGTCTTCGAATTGTTCCCGAAGCACTTTGAAATGCAGAATTCGATCGATGCGAAAAGCGCGGTAGTCCTTTCTCAAATGACACCAAGCGATGAGTACCCATTTATTTCGAGTAGAGTAAATGGCGCATGGCTCAATTTTTCGGAACGAAACTTCGGGATCGTTGGCTTTCTGATAATTGATTTCCACAAAATTGAAGTTGGTAATTGCCAATTGCATTTCTGACAGCGCGTTACTCTCCAGTTTTTCAAACCCTCCACTAAAAACATGGATTTTATCACTGAGCAGTTCTGACTTCTCAAGCACCGAGGACTTAAAAACAGATTTTATTTTCGTCATAGCTTCTCCAAAGTGTTCTTTAAAGGATTCATCCTCTACTTGGTCGACCAACAACTGAGCGGTAATGAGAGCGTTGGCTTGTGCTTCTGTAAATTGCACCGGAGCCACCGTATACCCTTCCATAAGTGTATACCCTTTCCCGTCGATGGTGATAACGGGAACACCAGATTCTTCTAGTTTTCGGACGTCTCTGTATATGGTGCGCACGCTGACATCAAATTTCTCCGATAGTTCAGTGGCCGTAAGCATACGCTTTGATTTCAGAAGCGTAAGAATCGATATAAGTCGAGAAAGCTGTGACATTGGAAACAAAGATAGTGAACCATAATAATGGCTCACTATCCATTTTTTCAATTAGTTGAATGAGTGAAAAGCAACTCTGTTTCCTTCTGTATCAATGAAATGAGCAATGAACCCGTTTTCACCAATTGCCATCTTTGGGTTGATTACTTTTCCTCCTGCCATTTCAACTCTTGATAACGGTTCAGAAAGATTGTCGCCACCATTTAAATAGACAACGGCACCGTCCATTGAAGGATTAAAGTGTTCACCTTGAACAATTGCTCCTCCAATTCCACCATTCTCCATATCGAAAGGAATCATTCCAAACTTCATTTCCTGATGATTGGGATCTTCAACGATCTGAACTCCAAGTACAGTAGAATAAAACTTACGTGCTCTCTCGAAATCAGTTACTGGGATTTCGAACCAGTTAATTGCATTTTTCATTGTGTATGGTTTTAAATTACACAGCGAAATTAGCTTGTGATTTGACAGAACATGTCAGGGGTATTAAGCACTTTATTTTTTTAATAAAAATTCTTCAAATGCCCGGATGAATTCATCTCCTAAATTACTATTGGTGAAGACGATATAAGCAAATTTCTTGTCTGGGTTGTAGGCAAATTTACTGTCATAGTCGCCGTTGTTACCGCCGTGAGCGATGAGTTTTCCGTGCTCTGATTGTTGTACGAAAAAACCATGCGAGACGTGCTGGTCAAGTTCCGGGTCATACACCTTTTGCTCTGGTTTTAGAACAGTGTATGGATTGTAAATCAATTCATATGAACTCTTTTTTAATCCTCTCTCATTCATCAACCCGAGTACAAACCCCTTGAATAAATGTGCATTCGTACTTAGGCTTGATGCAGGACTGGCAATCCGTTCTTTTCCTTTCACTTGTGCATATTGTTGAACATGACCCAGCGCAAAGCGTTCTTCCTGTGCGTCGGTGTAATAGAAATAGGAGTTGTTTAGTTTAAATGGTTTCTCAATTTCTTGCTTATAGATTGTTTGAAGGTTTTTACCAGTAATGTGCTCAATGACACGTCCGAGATAATTGAAAGCTTCACCAGAATAACCGAATTCTGTTCCTGGAGTGAATCCTAATTCAATATTACCAGCATCTTGCCACGTCCCAGGTCCCGCCCAAGCCCAATTAGGTAAGCCGGATTGGTGCCCAAGTATTATTCGTGCTGTAAGAAGCTTTGAGCGTTCGTCGTGCTCGAGATTAGGAAAGGGTAGGTACTCATGAAGTGGTTTGTCAAGGTCGATGATCTCGCGCTCTGCCAGTCGGAGGACCATTGTTGCAAATACTGATTTGGTTATAGAAGCCGCTTCAAAAAGTGTTCGACTATCGACAGATTCTTGCGTCAGGTTATTTTTTGTCCCAAAGGTTTTATCGAAAAACACCTTGTTATTCTTAATGACCACTACGGAAACTGCGGGGATTTCAAAATAGTTTTTCCAGGTAGTGATAAAACTGTCTATTTCTGCTTCGCTAACATTTTCAATGGGAAGTCCTTTAACATTCCCTGAACTGATTTCTGGTCTGGCTAATACACTGATTTCGATGGTTGTTGTATTGGTTGTTTGGTTTGCCAGTACTTCAAACTTACCGATGTTCTTATATTCGAATCGTCGCGTATTTTGACTAAACCCAGAAGATGATATAGGTGAAGTATAGTGTTGACTAGGATTAAATTGGTAGGTGCCGGTTGGTAAGAACGTGCTAAAATTGCCTAAGGAGTCGACTGAGGCTTTCATCCACCTTTCAGGATGTTGATCTGAGACGATATCAATTGAGCGAATGCGCTCGGCCGGCTCCAATTCGGAGAAGTCAATTTTTCCTTGGATCTTTCCCATTTCGGTGTTTTCATCAACGAGCACTACATCACCGAGTTTTTGACTACCAAAGCTTTTACCGAAGCCATCTCTCCAAAGTCGTATGTCCTCATCCATTCCCGAATGATCATAATCAATAATCATAAAATCGAGGCCAAATACAGTATTGGGTTCGAGAGACTTTTCTGTTTTAATTCTCCATTCGTAAACAGATAGGTTGCCATTGCGACCTCGGACCATTTCAATGGAGTTTTCATCCAAACTTCTGTTGGATGGATCAAAATTGCCTGGTTTGTGGTGTACTTGAATTAATCGGTCTGCTCCTGTGCAGTATATAGGAGACCCTCCACCTATTCTATGGGCAAGGTCAAAGTACAATAGCATGTGATCTTGCGTTCCGTCAAATCCTTTTTCATTATTCGTGAATTCATCATCGAGAACGCGAACAGCGATATAAAATTCGTGTTTGCTGTCATCGTAGATACACGAAAACCAAGCTTCAAAGTCTTCACCTGAATTAAGTGGAGTGCCGTAATAATGGGATATGTTGTACCAATTAGCAGCTTCTGGCCAATCATCGATTGAACCATCGATTTCAATATTCGTCGCAGGAATCGCTATGGCATTTTCATGTGCACTAAGACTAATTCCAAAGGTTGTCAAGAAAAGAAAAGTAATTATATGTGTTTTCATATGTGAAATAGGATTAATAAGAAGTATTCCAGTTAGCATTACTTATTGGGTTAATAAGTTCTATTACAACTTCGTTTTGTGAGTATTTGGCAATGAAGCGGAGAAAAGTCTCGTCATTTGTAATTGGTTCTTCCGTGCAGATTCTTCGTAAGAAGTTGGATTCTTTTTCAGTATCGTCTTCAATGTTTTGAAAGTATGCATAGCGCTTGCAAACTGGTGTTGTGTATGCTTGATTCTTGTAATCTGTGTTTTCAAGTGGAAAGTTTGTATGTCGATAAAAACCATCTGATTCTTCCTCAGTCCATTGAATCTGGTTGAGTGAAAGTTCAACATTCATGATTCCCTTTCGCGATAGCATCATCAGATTTTGACCAATAGCCATGGGGGTATGGTTAATCCAATCTTTGGCACGATCAGGGTTATTCAACTCGAATATTTGACGAATAAAAAATGAAAGTGGCAGGCCATCTTTATTCATTCTTAGCATAGGAAGAGAATTACAACTTACTGCTATTTCGCTGCCAACTCCACTTAGTCCGATAAATCCGGGCATTGTAAATACTGCATATTCTTCATGCTGGAGGACAATAATCTGGTTATTTCCGTGCAAAAAATGAGGTAAATCCTGATTGTAGGCGAGGTGATGCTCTCCATTTTTAGAGTATGCAATATTGGAGCAGCGTTCAAAGTTTGCCGTACAGAAATTATAGATTTCTTCTCCTAGGTTGTAGGCCAGTACCAGGTCTCTATCCAATTGAGCGCCATCAGCTATACCGTAAATTTCTTGTAACAGATCGGGAGTGTTTGCTTTGATGCTATTCAAAAAACCTGAGTGCTCATAGATGATAGCAAGCATACTATCTCTTGTAATATTTAACTCACTTGTAATTCCTTTTTCCCATTGATTTATTTGTAGGGAAACTTCCATTTTTAGTTGACTACCATGGGCATAACCATTCCGATAAGGTTCATCCGTTTGTTCAATGATGATGATCGCCGAAGTATCTTCTTCCAAGCTTTCTGTTTGGCATTTGCCAGAAAGGAGGAGCATCGAGATAGCGAGTATTCCTAAATAATTTGCTTTCATGAATACAAATCTAAAGTCTATCGAACTCACTAAATTGTATAATAACGAAATCGCTCTTTACTGTCCGTAATAAATACCTCCTCATTCGGAAGCATTTTGGGTGCAAACCCCCAGTAATTCTTAAATACACGATTGAAATGTGCTTGGTCATAAAACCCATGCGAATAGCTCAATTCTGTAAAATTTTCAAACTTTGGCTGAAGTTTGATGGCCTCTGAAATGCGTCTCAACCGGATTCCATTGGCATACTGTTGCGGTGTAACGCCAAGAGCGTGCTTGAACTTATTTTCGATACTTCTAGATGTAAGATTGGTGGAAAGCAAATAATGATCTCTGGATTGCTTGAAATCAATATATCCTGTGTCTAATATTTTACAACAGGCATTGATGATTTTTTCATCCTTCGCAAAGGCTTTGGCGTTCTCGAAATGAATCAATAGTTTTTCGATAATTTGCTCCATTTGATTCGAAGGGTCGTAAGCATTCAATTCTTTATAAAGGGTAGCGTTTATATGTTGCAAGTCGACTGTTTTGTTCAGCGCTTCTCTGAAATCAAAACCGGAAAGCAATTGAGCGGCCCACGGTTCTAGTTTTAATGCATAAAGTGTGGTTGCGGGATCAATTTCCAGTTCCATTGGGGCATCCATTTGACCTCCAATGTAAATCCCAGGTCGAATTGTTTCAACTCGGTCTCCGCGAATAGTCTTGTAACCATTTCCTGAAACAAAGATCAATTCAAAACGCCCATCACCTATGAGTGTACCAGTGGAATGCTTGAGCAGTGGAGAACTATTCTCTAGCACCCAATATTTTACGATGTAGTTGTTTTTGATCATTGATCCAATGAAAGTCCTGGTTCACTTGGTGCTTTAAAAATAGCATTCCTCTGATGGATCAGCAAGGATATTTGGACATCAGTGAAGCATACTATTGCATTCCCGAATTAGCAAAAAAGCAAAAGTCGAGCAGAATACCCGACTTTCACTTTCACACAACTAATACACGTATTAGTCAAGGTCGAATCGATCAAGATTCATCACTTTTACCCATGCGTAGACGAAATCTTGAATGAATCTTTCTTCTGCATCTTCGCTCGCATAAACCTCTGCAATGGCTCTAAGTTCTGAATTGGAACCAAAAATGAGATCTGCGCGTGTTGCTTTCCATTTTTTCTCACCAGTAGTTCTGTGATGCGCATCAAAAACGTTTGAATCGTCTCTGCTCGCTACCCAAGCGTAATCCATACTTGTAAGATTCACAAAGAATGCATTATTCAAAGCTCCAGGAGTGCTTGTTAAAACACCAAGATTCGAATTATCGTAGTTTGCACCAATTGCTCGCATTCCTCCCAGTAAAACAGTCATTTCTGCGGGGCTAAGCGTAAGTAACTGTGCCTTGTCCACCAGTAATTCTTCTGTTGTAAGTCGGTAATTTTTTTCCTGATAATTGCGGAAACCATCAGCCATAGGTTCGAGCAGTGCTATTGATTCAACATCTGTGTTTGTCTGTGTAGCATCAACACGTCCCGGTGAAAAAGGTACGGTAATGCTATGTCCAGCTTTTTCAGCAGCTCTTTCCAGTCCTACTGAACCTCCAAGGACAATTAGGTCTGCGATTGAAACTTGCCTATTGCCTGAACTTTGATTGAACTTCTCCTGAATACTTCGGTAGACATCTAGAACCTTTTCCAGTTGCGCTGGGTTATTGACTTCCCAGTTTTTTTGTGGCTCTAGTCGAATTCTTGCGCCATTTGCACCTCCACGTCTATCAGAATCTCTATACGTTGATGCCGATGCCCAGGCAGTGGTAACAAGTTCCTGAGTGCTAAGCCCACTTTCAGAAATTTCAGCTTTCAATAGTGAGATGGAGGCATCATCGATTAATTCGTAGCCAGCTGTTGGTATTGGATCTTGCCATATAAAATCTTCTTGTGGTGCTTCTGGCCCCAGGTAGGTAGATTTTGGTCCCATATCGCGATGAGTTAGTTTGAACCAAGCGCGCGCAAAAGCTTTATCGAATTCCTCAGGATTTTCAAGAAAACGTTTTGATATTTCACCATAAATAGGATCGAAACGTAATGAGAGATCAGTCGTTAACATGGTTGCTCTGTGACGTTTTTCTGGATCATAAGCATCAGGGATAATGGCCGAAGTGTCTTTAGAAACCCATTGATGCGCTCCCGCCGGACTTTTAGTCAGTTCCCATTCATTCCCGAAAAGGATGTAGAAGAACTGATGACTCCATTCAGTTGGAGTAGTGGTCCATGTAACTTCCAGGCCAGAAGTAATTGCATCCGCTCCTTTTCCTGATTTATAATCACTTTTCCAACCAAATCCTTGCGCTTCAATTGGCGCTGATTCAGGAGCTCCTCCGACAAATGAGGCATCTCCCGCACCGTGCGTTTTCCCAAGTGTGTGACCACCTGCAATAAGTGCTACGGTTTCTTCATCATTCATTCCCATTCTACCAAAGGTTTCACGAATATCAAGTGCGGCGAGCTTGGGATCAGGATTACCATTTGGACCTTCCGGATTCACGTAAATCAATCCCATTTGAACCGCAGCCAGTGGTGTCTCCAGTTCGTTATCTTCTGAATAACGATCATTTTCAAGCCACTCTTTTTCTTTTCCCCAATAAATACTTTGATCTGGTTCCCATACATCTACACGCCCTCCAGCAAATCCGAGCGTTTCAAAGCCCATATCTTCTAAGGCAACATTACCAGCTAAAATCATAAGGTCTGCCCAGGAAATTTGTTGACCATATTTCTGTTTTACTGGCCATAAAAGTCGTCTCGCCTTGTCTAGGTTGCCGTTATCCGGCCAGCTGTTTTGTGGTGCAAATCTTTGCATACCAGCACGCGTACCTCCACGTCCATCTCCAGTTCTGTATGTTCCGGCACTATGCCATGCCATACGGACGAATAAAGGTCCATAATGTCCAAAGTCCGCTGGCCACCAATCTTTGGAATCTGTTAAAACAAAGCGTATGTCTTCTTTCAATGCTGAGTAGTCTAGACTGTTAAAAGCATCGGCATAATTAAAATCTATACCAAGTGGGTTCGATTGTGCACTGTGCTGACGAAGAACGGAGAGGTCCAATTGGTTTGGCCACCAGTCACTGTTACTCATTGCATGGTTCGCTCTATGCTGTTGATGTGTACCTGATTCATTTTCTGTATTTACATTGTGAACTTGTTGAGGTTGTTCACTGTTACCATTGTGGAAAGGGCATTTACTCATAGTCGTTTGATTGTTTTGTCCACTTGCCAGATAAGATGCAAGTAAGAACGTCGTTAATAATGTCTTTTTCATTGGATAAATGTTTAAGTGATGTGCTTTTGTTCATATATCTGGAGCTAAATTATTGAAGTAGGTAAATAGCTTTAATCTATTAATTCTATATTTTAATAGATTTTAATTATAATTACTATAAAAAAGTTCGACGGGGTGAATACACATATTGACTATGGCACATCACAGGAGACATCCGCAGTATGGATAGTTTAACTCAACTGTATGTAGCTATAATCAGCCGTTATGCATAGCATAATATGTATAAATAAAAATATATAAGATATTATTTCTTGATTTGCATTAGTTAATGATAAAACTGGAAGATGACGTTAGTGAACAAAATAAAGTGGGGAGTAGCGGTAGTATTTGTATTTCTATTAATTCTAGCAACCAATTTGATTGATAAAAACAACTTTATTCGAATTGAGGAGTCCGTAGAGAAGATCTATCAGGAGCAACTGGTCACGAAAGATGCTATTCTGGAACTATCAAACAGAGTTCATGAGAAAGAGTTAGCAGTTATCCTCGGTGATACCAATTACTTTCGAAACAAGGCGGAGTCGGCTAACGCCCGAATCAAAGAGTTAGTTGACCAGTGCATGCATGAAGGAGTTGATGTGAACTCTGAAAGAATCATTACTGATTTAAGTGATAATATGTCTGACTTATTTAAAATGGAAGCTGTGGATTCGCTCATATTTGCAGTGGATAAAACAGAGCTTCGTGCCAAATTAGGTGCTGTTAAGAGCGATATAGCCGCGCTTGCAGAAATTCAAATGGAAGAAGGTAAAAGACAAAAATTGTCGAGTAGAGATGCATTAGACTCTTCGAATTTATTTTCACAAATCGAGATGTACTTTTTGATTATCATCGCTATTGGTGTGCAGGTGATTATTCTTTATCCATCCAGATCTGTTGAAGTCGAAGAAGATTGATTTCTTGAAATGTAGATAATCAATACTTCTATATTAAAGGCTAAAATTGCTTATCAATAAGCAGGACTTTTAGGGATTAGTTTTATCTTTCGGGTATGCGAACACCCTTATTCCAAAAGTTAATTTTTAATGTTTTCTCAATTACTTTCATTCAATGTTTGTTGGCATTGAATAGTACTGTTGTCGCTTCAATATCTCCCATAAAACCAGCTCATTTACTGATTTCTGAAAAAGATGGTTTTGAGTTGTATAGCATGAATCAACTGGATTTATCCAGCGTTCCTCTCAATGATAAGCTGGAACTGGGAGCAAAGATTCCTGAGTCTCTTCAACAGCGTATTAATGTTTTTTTTGAAAATGTTGCTGGAATGGATGTTATTAATCCATTTAATCCTAAAGATTTAGACATTACAGCCGAGTTTTATTTTTTTAATAATGACCAATGGGTTGGACCTCTCCGTGCTTTTGGCTTTTATTATGAGGAATTTGAACGCACTAATTATAATTGGAAGAATCAAAACAATCCGATCAACTTCCGTATTCGATATACACCGCGCCTAGAGGGTAAATGGCGCTGTAATCTTTCTTTTAAAATCAAAGGGGGAGAGGTAATTCAATTTGACCCATTTCAATTTGACGTTCGTCCCTCAGAGTTCCTGGACTTCACTCGTGTAGCTGATAATAAGAGATACTTTGCTATTGGTAATGAACCTTATTTTCCCGTTGGACAAAATCTGCCATGGCCAGGCAAGCAGATGGATAATTATCAGGCGAACATGCTACCTCCAGATCGATATCGTGATTATCATAAGTGGATTGATGATATAGCTGACGCCGGTGCCAACTATTTCAGAATGCTGCTATATCCGTTGAGTATTGGCCTTGAATATGAAGTGATTGGAAACTACCAGGATCGCATGCATCAGGCTTGGGAGGTGGATCAGATTTTGGAGAAGGTAAGGGATATTGAAGTTTCGTCAGGAAAACCTTTCCGGATTCATTTTAATATGCAGGTGCACAATACGCTCGAAATGATCAGTCCTAATACGATTCGCGATTGGGATTGGGCGGATAAATCATCGTATACTGATGAGTGCCAAGTACCTTCTGATGTTGGTAATGGTTACAAGAATCAATTCGGTTTTGCGACGCCAAAAGAGTTTATGAATAGTGCAACGGGACGCGAATATTACAAGATGAGAACGCGCTATATTGTAGCTCGCTGGGGCTATTCTACACAAATTAATTTGTTTGAATTGATTAGCGAAATGAACAATGTAGGGCATGCCGCATATTTGGAATTTGACCCGAGCATTGGTGGGTGCGTTGTAATGAATCATGAAAAATCCTATTATCCATATCTCGATGATCCAGATTATCCAGCGTTGGTAAATGATTTTCAAAATGATATCTGCGGTTACATTAAGCATGATCTGGATGAAGTCAATCATATGTTGGCGTTAAGTTATACGGGTACACCGAATATGCCGGACAACGATTATAAAACTGCTGGTTGTCAAGTTGTAGCAGGTGATCGTTCATATTACTCACCCGATGTTGACGTATGGACCTTCAATCACTACGGACTTTCTCCTGAAAAATACGCGCGTGATGCAGCATTTAATTTTAGATATAATCCGCCTGCCGAATCAGATTATTTAGGCAATGAATATGCATTCGACAAACCACTTATTTATTCTGAATATGGTTTGGCACATTGCGATAGCGGATTGACATGGCTTAAGAGTCTTGTGCTTACACCTTTTACCGGTTCTGCAAGTACGGCACTTATGTGGAGATTGAACAATGTGGATATTGGGATGAATGCTCGTCAGCTTGCTGAAAGAGATGCCGTATGGAAGGTCTTTAAATTTGTGGAGGCTTTTTTCGATGGAGTTCCGCTACATGAGGATTGGTCCTTTGGAGTAGAGGAGCGAAGAGATAAGAAGGCGGATATGCTCTATGTTAAAAGTACTGGATCGAGTGATTACCGTGCAGCCATAGGAGTGGTACATAATAGAACTGTCAATTTTTACACCAAGGGTGACGGAAAAGGCGATTGTTATTTAAGTGAAGGGAGTCTCAGTGGTTTCAATGATGTATATGAAAAAGCAATTCCGGTTAATGCCAATTCAGGTTTTGGGAATGCGCTGAAAATCCCCAATATGGGCTCTGCCAAGAAATATAATGTTCGCTGGTATAATCCACTTTCGGGAAAAGAAATGGATATCAAAACGAAAAGATCTGATCTGTTTGGAAATCTTCGCATCGACTACCCGGATTTAAAGGAGTCTATAGATGGATCTATGCTTTATTTTAAAGTTTACAGTTCTGATGAACAAGATATTGCTCCAGCCAATGATCCTTCTAAGTCATTTTCAGCACGTGAAGTGCTACTACCGTTCTTTTCAGAAGCTGCTAAGTAGAGAGTTTTGAAGAAAGATCTTAAAGATTATACATCTTTTTGGCACTGTCGATTTGCTCTTGCTCAGTAGTTTCCGGATATAGAAGGTACTTTGGAGCAATAATCGGTTTTACTTGTTCTACGGAAATTTCCGTAATAGAGTTGAATGGAAATTTTCCTTGTGTCATGGCAATCAAAGGCTTTTCTCTATCCTGAAAGTCGGCGTGGTTTTTTTCTATAATGCGGGCTGTTCCTTTGAGCTGAAAACCTTTTTGGACAAGAATATCGATGAAGCTTATGGCTACATTTTTATTCGACAAAATATTTTGGATAGTCCCCGGTGAAGCGATGTTTGCGACAATGATTTTGTTGGAATCGTAATGAGCGAATATTTCTTTTGGTGAAACATTTGGGATGCCCTCTTTTGACGCTGTTGCCAGCCAACACAATACGCTTTTCTCTATTGCTTCTTTTATTTCGTTACTTAGTTTCATTTTACAATTTTTTTGAAAGAACATGATTGTCATAATCTTTTCCGTTTACTGAAAACATGAGTTCTCCTACGATGTGGAAATTATTCTTCTCATAAAAACGGATGGCTCTTTTGTTTTTGACGTATACCGAAAGCCACATTTCTTCAAGCGCTAGTTTCTTTGCTTCTTCTTCCATGTAATCAAGCAGTTGCTGACCCAGCTTTAGTGGTATGTAATCTGCCAGAACATAAATCCGCTCCAGTCTACAACTAGTTTTTACCGAAGCGTTTTCATGGAATGCATTTAGGACAAGTTTGGCATATCCAACAGGAAGTTCATCGACATAAATAATATAGAATAGGTTTTGTTCGTCCGCAAGTTCTTGTGTAACTGTGGCTACGGAGAACGCAGATTGTAAATAATTCTTTAAGTCTTCCTGGTCCTCGATAAAATGCCCATGGGACTCAGCATAGGTGACTGTCGCGAGCAACGCGAGTAACTGCGCTTCCTGTTCTTTTGCTGGTTTTATCTTAATCATCTAAGCGGTTCTTTCCACAAAGATAAGATGGCTATTGGTAGTTCGAGTATTAGATGAATGTTTTCCGCCAATAAGATCGGATCAATATTCATTATTCAGTTGTTCCCAATCCGTTTCAATGTCTAATCTGTTTGTTTCTTGAAATTGTTGACTGAATGACAAAGTAAATTTGGTCAATCCCGCTATAACTAACATTCCCACTACTAACCACACTTTTAATCTTGAATGGATATTCCTATTGAACAACAAGACAATTAAGAAGGCGAGATAAGTCAGCAGGACGAGCCCTGTAATTATAAAAACCATATTGAAATTAGACATCCCAAACCAGTAGCCGGAAAACACAACAGGAATGTTGGTTGTCCATACGCTGTATGAATAAATGAAGATCCCTAAGGCAAGGCCAGCAATTACTGAGAATAACCAGAGAAATAATTTACTTTTCAACATAGTTGTCTATTGAATTCGAGTTAGGGACGAAAATGGATAGCCACATCCTGAATAGATCCAATTAAAATTTGAGTCCCAGGTCAGAAATGATTTAAACTAAGACGTTCTTAATTAAACTTCCCCATTGAGTTAATCCCATTTTTTATATGTGCCAGATGGTGGTTGCAGTGCCATGCGTAATTCCCTATATTTTCAGCAATGTTGAATTTTAGTTCATGCTCGGGGTGAATAAATTCCATCTCGAGTTGTTCTTCTGTCAAGCTTTTCAAAAGTCGAACCCATTTGCTGTGGAGCCCTTTTAAAAGCATTAAGGATTCTTCTATTTCATCGGTTAATGAGTCATCTAACTTGGCCCATCTATCCTCGTAATAGGGTCTTATTGTTGGTGAATCTTCAGTCATGGCAAGTTTAAACCGAATGATACTATTCATGTGACTATCCGCACAATGGTGTATTACCTGCTTAACCATCCATCCATTTGGTCTATACTTCCAACTTAGTTTTTCTGAAGAAATATGTTTGACAAGTTGTTCAACTCTTTCAGGAAAACGCTCAATATCTTCTATCCATTGTTGAAGTAGTACTTTACTCGGTTTTTTGTCAGGAATATATTCTCCGATTGGGAATTTTAGTTTTTCAATGTCCATAATAGTGTTTGCAGCAAATCGTTCTAATATTCAATTTTGCAATTGGGTAAAAGCTTTTTAAGCTTGACTTTTTGATTTTCAGTAATTGGGTTAAACGTTAATCGAAGTTTTGATAGACTCGTCATATTCCTTATTTCCAATGGCAGTTCCGTGAGTTGGTTTTGCCTGAGGTTTAGGTAGGACATGTTGGTAAGCTTGCCCATGGTTGAAGGCAGTTCCATCAGTTTATTCGAATTTAAATGTAACGTCGTTAAGTTTTTAAGTTCTCCTATGGTGACTGGAAGCGAAGTAATTTTGTTTTGGTGAAGTTTGAGCATTTCCAGACTTTTAAGCTTCCCAATAGAAGCTGGAATCAGCGTAATTCTATTATGACCCAGCAGCAGACTTTTTAAATGAATTAAACTTCCAATAGAATCAGAGACGTTTACCAATTCATTATTTCCCATTTCAAGGTTTTCCAGACTATATATTTTAACAAGTGCTTCTGGGAACTTATTTAGCTTATTGTAGACCAAATCAATATGCGTTACGGCTTGTAATTTATGAAGAGAAGAAGGGAGCTGAACAATTTCATTTGAGCCCAAGTGAAGCTTGGTTAAATTCTTTAAGTTTCCTACGCTTTCAGGAAGTGTTTTTAAGGCATTATGACTAACGCACAGTTCAGTTAACTTAGTAAGTTCACCAATAGAATTAGGAAGTTCTGAAATTCGATTTTGATCCATGTACAAATCGGTCAGATTTGAAAGGTTACCGATAGAATTCGGTAGAACTTCAAGCTTATTGAATAGAAGAACCAACTTGGTCAAATTTGTCAATGCACAAATAGAATCGGGAAGCTCAACTAGCTCGTTGCGGCTTAAATTTAATTCGGTAAGATTTTTCAGTCGACCAATCGATTCCGGAAGGTGTTCTATTCCTTGAAGGCCAATGTCTAATTTATAAACGTTGAGAGGGGTTTGCAATGCTTCTTCAAGAGATGTGTATACTTTGTCTTTTTGACCCCAGGATGAAAAAAATACGGTAAGGAATAAAATCAGAAAAGATATGTGTGTAATTGCTTTCAAATGTTTGTCCATGATATGCAAAACGCTGTGGCATTTTATTTCAGCTAAAGATACATGTTTATAAATCTCCCTGTATATTTCTTTTCCGTAAACACTCCGAATCACTTTTTATGTCAATTGAAATAAAAAAGTCGATATTAGGGTAAGATTTTATGAGGCTATGCGCAACTTTCAACACGAGTTTTATCTTCTTTCTGAAACATTTATTTCGCTCATAGGTGCTTTGTTATTGTTAGCAATTTGGTCTGCGGTTCAGCGCTATTTTAAAAAGCAGCTTTCGCATGAAATATCTATTAAGCGTGTTGATAAGGGCCTGATTTACTTAAGTCTATCTCTATTCGTTTGGAGCTCATCTGCGATACTCACTTATTTTACTTTTTCAGCAGCTGATAATGAGTGGATAATTCTAATCAGTCAAAATATTCTTTCGATTCTCAACAGCTTTTTTCTTATTCTCGCTTTATTCTATCTTGATCATTCTCCCTCATATCTGTACAATAATGAAAGAAACGCGAAGAATATTATCTTCTTTCTAATCGGATTGTCAATTCTGTCTTTTATTCTGGCCGTTATTTTCAATGATAAAATAAGTACTTATGGCGTTCGATACAGTGTGATTCCAGACTTATTATTGTCCTTGTTGCTTTCTTGGCTTCTTGCCATTTCTTTGTTCAGAACATTCAGACATAGAAAAATGAAACTGGTCTCCATCGTTTCATTGGTCGTCATTGTATTGCTCTTTGTATCTCAGTTGCCACAAGTTTTTCATATCGAATCATTGAGTTTCTACAATGACCTTATTAAGATTGTAGCCAAAACAGGCTTGATTTCAATATTCCTTGTACTTGGGACAAGTTGGGTGATAGAATTGGCCCAGACACCTAATGTGGTGACGATGAAAATCCACTTCACGGATTGGAACCAAGTAAACATTTCTATTCCCTCTAAAGGAATTGAAAACCAGCAGATTGAATTTGGAAGTAAAACAACGCAATTCAACAATCTTCTGAAATTCGCTATTCGCAGAAAGTATGCGCAAGAGAAAGATATGTGTATTGAAGTTTATGCTGGTGGAGAAATTCCTAGCCAAACATACTTATCGAGAATTATTGATAACATCAATGATATTCTAGCCCTAGAGAATGATGAAAAATTGAATCGCAATGATCTTTTTACTTTCATCGGTCAAGCCAAATACCGATTGCGATTTATTCCAAAATTTATTGACATAGACACAGCTTTACTCAACGAATTCATTCATAATGTGGATAATGAAAAATACAAAGAGTTCATTCAAAATTGATGTAATCATCTAATTATCAATGATTTTTAGCTAGTCACAATTGATCACAAATACCAACTTGTGATTATTGTTACTCACAATTATTAGAATTCAACGCCTCATTCGTGTTCTTGCTTCAGTTAACATTTAAAACTGATATTGAACATGAATGATTTAGCCCAACACAAAACATTATTCGGACATCCAAAAGGACTTTTTTATTTATTCTTTGCGGAACTTTGGGAGCGATTTTCCTTTTATGGAATGAGAGCATTGCTTATGCTCTACATGACAGACTATCTATTGTACAGTGATGAAATGTCATTTGGAGTTTTTGCAGCTTATGGCTCGTTGGTTTACCTGACTCCACTGATAGGAGGGATGCTGGCAGACCGAATTCTTGGTTATAAGAAATCCATTATTCTGGGAGGTATTTTAATGGCCGTAGGACATTTCGTTTTAACCATAGAACACCCAATTACCTTTTATTTAGCTCTTGCGTTTCTGATCGTTGGGAATGGATTTTTCAAGCCAAATATATCATCTCTGGTTGGCAGTTTGTATAACGAAGGAGACAATCGAAGAGATGCCGGATTTATGATCTTCTACATGGGAGTGAATATTGGTGGATGGGTTGCACCATTGCTTTGCGGCTGGTTGGGAATGACTTATGGTTGGCATTATGGCTTCGCATTAGCAGGGTTTGGCATGTTGATCGGTCTTTTTGTTTTCAATCACGCATCAAATAGGGGAGTATTTGGTAAAAATGGCGATGTTTCTAATCGAGATCTCTACGAAAAGAAAATCGGGCCATTAAACTTTGGAAAACTCATTACTCTGGGAGCTTTAGTCTTAGTGCCAATCATGGCACTTATTGTAAAGTTTAATGAACTTGAACATTATCTAATCTGGCTGGTTAGTTTCGCCATACTATTCGTACTAATCTATATTTACAGAAAAGCGACTTCAATTGAAAGGGGACGGTTATTGGTACTTGTTTATTTCACGTCATTAGCCTGTATCTTTTTTATCGTATTTGAACAAGCTGGCTCCTCCTTAACGTTGTTCGCTGAAAGAAACATTGATCTTAAATGGATCAATGCCTCTCAATCCAATAGCTTAAATTCAGCGTATATAATCCTTCTGGCGATACCTTTTAGTTGGCTCTGGAGTTACCTTTCTAAAATCAAGGCAAATCCAATTTCGCCTTTCAAAATGGGCTTAGGACTGGCATTAGTCGGTATAGGGTTTCTCATTTTTGGATTTTCATCGAATAGTGTGAATGATGAAGCGCAGGTACCAATGATTTTCCTCGTAGTTGGTGTTTTTATATATACAATAGGTGAGCTGTGTTTATCTCCTGTTGGCTTATCTAAAGTGACAGAACTTGCTCCGAAAAAATTTGTTTCATTTTTAATGGGAGTCTGGTTTTTAGCATCTTTTTATGGGCATTTTTTTGCCGGAAAAGTGGCCAGTTTAACGGCAGTCTCGCCTGGTGAAGAAAGTGTTTTTACCCGAGGTGTATTTAAGGATATTGTCCCTGAGATTACAGGTATTCATTTTGACTCTCTTGCAAACGGTAGTGAAAAATACCTTCAATTATATTCATACGTTTCAGTTTTTGCCGGTATTGGACTTATCACACTATGCATAGGTGTGATGGCAATCATCATTTCACCATTTGTTAAAAAGAAGATGGGAGGAATCCATTAGTAACTCATTGAAGACAAGCGCAACGCAAGCATAGCCGTAAGTTGCTCGTAGATCTTCATTCAAATAAAAAAGGTCTTAGTGAAGACTAAGACCTTTTTTGGGTGGAAGATGGGGCTCGAACCCACGACCCTCGGTACCACAAACCGATGCTCTAACCAACTGAGCTACAACCACCATGTTTACTTCTCTATTTTCAACTTAGCTGTTAATAACTAGTGAAGCGGTGGCAAAGATATGTATTTCCTCAAATATTCTAATTAAACAGTTCAATTTTTTTATCTTCACTACAGTAGAAGAGTGGAATTGAGTGAATTATGAAGTTGAAAAATCATATTGTCAAAGAGTTTGAATTACGCGTATTCGAAGAGTCTTATCCACGCATATACAAGTGCTTATCTATGCTGGATGACAAGGAGATATGGGAATCGCCTAATGGTAATATTCCGTCTGTTGGATGCTTGATTCTTCATTTGTGCGGGAATGCACGACAATGGATTTTATCCGGATTGGGAGGTGAAGAGGACAATCGAAATAGAGACGACGAGTTCATTATCCATACTAATATCCGAAAGAGTGATTTCATTTTTCTGCTCGAGAATTTAAAGGTAAAACTTCAAAACTGCCTTCAGGAGCTTCCTGATGATGTTTTCGAACAACAGTTTGTAATACAGGATTTTAAAGTATCAGGGTTTTCAGTAATGGTGCATGTTTTAGAGCACTTTTCATATCACACAGGTCAAATAACAACGCTTACTAAACTCTACTCAGATAAATCTACAGGATATTATTCGGGGTTGAATCTCAATGCGAAGAATCAATTAAACTAAGGCAAGCCGCTTCAATTCATTCATAAAATTCTGTTGATAACCTTTGATAAAACCTAGGGTATCAATCCGCAATCTCTTGTATTTTTGCCACAAAAGGTGAAATATGCTAAAAGTAGGTGTTCTCGGCGCGGGCCACTTGGGAAAAATTCATATTCGATTATTGCTTGAATTGAATGACAAGTTTGAATTTGTTGGTTTTTTTGATCCCAATGATGAAAACGCAGTAACAGCGATTGAAACGTTTAATATTAAGCGTTTTGATAGTGTGGATAGCTTGTTAGAGGAAGTAGACTGCGTAGACATCGTAACACCAACCATTTCTCACTTTGATTGCGCATCGAAAGCTTTGAGAAGCAGTAAGCACGTATTTATCGAAAAACCAGTGACTGAAACGGTAGATGAGGCGCGCGCTTTGATCAATCTGGCGCATGAAGCAGGAGTTAAGGTACAAGTTGGACACGTGGAGCGGTTTAATCCTGCATTTCAGGCGGCTCAGCCGTTTTTGAGTAATCCAATGTTTATCGAGACGCACCGTCTGGCTCAATTCAATCCGCGTGGAACGGACGTTCCTGTAGTACTGGATTTAATGATTCACGATCTGGATGCCATTTTAAGTGTTGTAAAATCTGGTGTTCGCAGAATTTCAGCATCTGGTGTTTCTGTGGTTAGTGATACGCCCGATATTGCCAATGCACGAATTGAGTTCGACAATGGCTGTGTAGCGAATCTTACGGCAAGCAGAATTTCAATGAAGAACATGCGTAAGTCACGCTTTTTCCAGAAAGATGCGTACATCAGCGTAGACTTTTTAACGAAGGAATTGGAAGTGGTGCGCATGGAAAATATTGAAGGTGAACCTGATCCTTTCGACGTTGTCTTCGACATGGGGGAGGGTAAGCCAGTTAAAAAAGTTCTCTTTGATAAACCTGAAATTGAAGAGGTAAATGCAATCAAGGAAGAGTTGAGCACCTTTTACGATGCGGTTGTCAATGATACCACACCAATTGTTCCGATTGAAGATGGCTACCTGGCCTTGGATGTGGCCCAGAAAATTGTTGATAAATTAAAGTCGTCATCAACCCAAGTTCTGAACAATAACTGATCATTTTTTTCGTTTTACGCGTACTACAGAAACTATGAAAACAGTATTACTCCTCATTTGCACTGCATTCTTGCTTGCTTCTTGTGTTAAAAATAATCCCGATCCCGCGTGGATTGAAGTGACTGATTGGCAACTTGTTGATAACCCTAATTCTCAATATCCAACTGGTGTACTTACCGAAAATATTACAGATGCCTGGGTCTACATCGACAATAAACTGGTTGGTGTTTTCGAAGTGCCGTTTAAAATCCCCGTGCTAGTGGATGGTGATCGAGAAGTAACGATCTATCCAACCGTGTTGAATAATGGTATTTCGGCCACTAAGAAGATTTATCCATTTATGGAGCCTTTTTCGGCGAACGTTACATTGGTTAAAAATGAGGTAGTTACACTTAATCCTATTACCTGGTATAAAGATCAGACACAGTTCTGGATTGAAGACTTTGAAGATGCGTCATACGATATTGTCGATGGAGGAGCATCAGCTGCAGCTTTGATCCGTACAAATGATGCAGCAGATATTGATGTTGCCATAAATGAAGGTTTTTTCGGTCGAATTTCATTAAATGATTCACAGAACTCTTATTCAGGATCTACTGTAGCCAATAACAATGGATCGCTTGTTATGGATCTTCCAAGAGGACGAGAATGCTATCTTGAAATAGACTATCATACCACAAATGCTTTGGTTACGGGAGTTTTAGGGATTGGAAGTTCCGGTGTTATTGATAATCCAAACGTCCAAATCAACGCACAATCTGATAGCGAAGTACGCTGGAAAAAAATCTACATTGACGTACGCGAAATCGTATCAGGGTCACCGAACGCGGAATATTTTGAATTCTCTTTCAAGGCTGCTTTGGATGACGGAGATTCAAGTGGAGAAATAAACATTGATAACGTCAAAGCTGTTTATTTCTAAATGAATTCCAGACTCCTCACATTTTTGCTCATTTTCTTTGATTGGGCGGCAGCATCCTTTGCCTGGGGTGTGTTTTACTATGTGCGTAAGACGCGCATTGAGAATGTGGAATTTTCTGTCAACGAGTCTTTTTACTATGGAATTTTAATCATTCCACTTGTTTGGCTTTTCTTGTATATGCTTCAAGGTACATATCAGGATGTTCGTCGTTTGCACAGAATGAAAATTTTAAACCTTACTTTCCTGGGAACAGTTCTTGGTTCTGTGGGGATTTTCTTTCTTTTCCTGCTCGATGACGAAATCGTCGAATACCGACAATACTATCAATCCGTCTTTCTGTTATTCGGAATTCAATTCATGTTCGTGTTTGTTCCGCGAATGTTCCTGGTCAGTTTTATTGTAAAACGCATTCATCAGCGCAAGACGGGATTCAAAACACTGATTGTAGGAGGGAGTGATAAAGCTGTAGATATCTACAAGGAAATTACAGAGTTACCTAAAGGTACAGGACATCAATTCATCGGTTTTATCAATCTGAATGGGGTAGATAAGCTTTTAGAGGATTCTCTACCATATCTTGGCCATATTGATGATGTAGAACACATCTTACGTGAAAATGAAATTGAAGAGGTCATTATTGCACTGGAAAGTGTGGAACACGATCGATTAAAAACGATCATTTCACGATTAGAAGGAGGGGACGTTCGGATTAAGATTCTTCCGGATATGTATGATATCCTTTCCGGTACGGTTGAAATGAGCAATATTTTCGGCGCACTTTTGATCAATGTGAACTCTGAAGTTATGCCGGTATGGCAGCGAACGTTTAAGCGTCTCATCGACATAAGCGTTTCCATTGTTTCTTTGATTTTATTGACACCTCTGTTCATAGTACTAGGCGTCTTGGTCAAGCTTTCTTCGCCTGGTCCCATTTTATTTAAACAGGAAAGAATCGGTAAGAATGGTGTGCCATTCAAGATTATTAAGTTCCGAACGATGTATCAGAATTCTGAAAAGAATGGACCGCAATTATCTTCTTCCAGTGATCCGCGAATCACGAAAATCGGTCGCTTCATGCGTAAATCTCGATTGGATGAGTTTCCACAATTTTATAATGTTTTGGTTGGTGATATGTCGCTTGTAGGCCCAAGACCTGAGCGTCAATTTTACATTGATAAAATTGTCGATGTGGAACCGCAATTTCTTGAACTTACCAAAGTGCGTCCTGGAATTACCTCTTGGGGACAAGTCAAGTACGGTTATGCTGAAAACGTTGACCAGATGTTAGATCGAATGAAGTACGATCTGCTTTATCTTAAGAACAGAAGCCTTTCACTTGATTTTAAAATCATGCTTTATACGGTCCTCATAATTTTCAAAGGAGCCGGTAAATAGGAAAGGACTATTTTACTCGAACTTTAAACATTTCGCGCTCACCAATTTTCCCAATAAGTTCGTCGCCAATTGCTATAGGTCCCACACCTTCTGGAGTTCCTGTATAAATCAAGTCTCCTTTTTTGAGTGTGTTGAATTTTGAAAGATGGGCAATCAATTGGTCAATTGAAAAAATCATATCAGCAGTATTGCCGAGTTGAACGCGTTCTCCATTTTGAAAAAGGGAGAACTCCAGATTTTCTAAGTCTAATGATGATTTAGCAACAAATTCTTTAGAGATAGGAGCACTTCCTTCGAATGCTTTCGCTACTTCCCATGGATGCCCTTTTTCCTTACATTGTTTTTGTAGATCACGTGCTGTAAAGTCAATGCCAAGGCCGATTTCGTCATAGTATTTGTGTGCAAACTTCTCTGCAATATTCTTTCCAACACGATTAATCTTTACAACAATTTCACACTCAAAGTGAATATCTTTTGAGAAATCAGGATAAAAGAAAGGGGTTCCGGGACGTAGAATAGCGGTGTCAGGCTTCATGAAAAACATGGGACTGGTAGGAACATCAGAATTCATTTCCTTCGCGTGCTTGGCGTAATTTCTTCCTATGCAGAATATTTTCATCTTATTTGAATTTGTTCTTGAGTGCGTTCAGCTTTTCTTCATAACGTTCTTCTTCCGATTTGCCGTCATCCTTAGATTGTTCTTGCGCTTTAATTTTGGCCATTTCTTTTCTCAAGCATTGCTTTGTGTAGAGAGGGAAGTCAGCATCAAGCATCCAGCCATAATAACCGGGTTCAAGTTGAGCCACTTGCTTAATGGTTTTCCCTTTATGTTTTCCGAAGTTATAAACGGCTTCTCCTTTCTCATTATATGCCAATCTTCCGGCAAAGTCAAGGCGTTTTGTATCACCGAACAAAGAGAAGTCTGCCAAAAAATCAACATCTTCTTTTAGTTCTTCGTAATGACTGATTTGGGCATCGAGTACTTCCCATGTGGCATTGGCATCCACCATGGCATTGTGCGCTCCTTCGAGTTGCTTATCGCAATAAAAACGATATGCAGCAATGAGCGTGCGTTGTTCCATTTTGTGAAAAATGTTCTGTACATCGATGTGCTTTTTGACTGAAAGGTCAAATGAACTTCCCGCTCTCAAAAACTCTTCAGCAAGCATTGGAAGATCAAATTTATTTGAATTATAACCAGCGAAATCTGCATCCCCGAGAAATGCTTCCAATTCAGGTACTATTTCTTTAAAGGTCGGAGCATCTTTCACGTCGTCATCATAAATACCATGAATTTCACTCACTTCTTTCGGAATAGAGCGTTCGGGATTCACACGCTTGGTATATTCCGTCCGTGTTCCGTCGGGAGCAATTTTAATGATGGCAATTTCTACAATGCGATCTTGCGTAACGCTGAGACCTGTTGCCTCCAAGTCAAAAATAGCCAGCGACTTCGTGAGTTTGATGTTCATGCGTTAAAGATAGTGATAGGGAAGGGGAGAACAAAAAAAGGCCCAACAAATCGTTGAGCCTTTAAAACAAGAATATTTTTGTTTATTTAACCGAAACTGACTTTACAATAGTTCCATCAGAATAATGGTACAATAATGGTGTATTTGGTTTTTCGGTAGTTTCTCTTCCCATTAAATCAGTGATTTTTACTAACGTTTTTTCTTCTTTGGAAAGTTCAAGAAGGTTTGAAGTACACGCCTCAACTTCTAGCGTATAATCCTCTGATAATGGAAGCGATTGCGGCATTGAGAACACTGTTGCGTAAGCCGTATACTCAATATTCATTGTATACGATCCGATCTCCCCAGTAGTTGGAGTGCCAGAAATCTGGATACAAGAACTTGGGTCCGCACCTGGATAAATAGTACAGCTGGCATCTTCACAAGCATAAGAAAGTGAAGGAGGGAGTCCGGTAACGTTTGTAATGACCACACTATCTACTGATACGGTAATGGATTGAATAACTGTGTCTGCTATAGCAACCACTGTAATCACTTCATCATACATTACATCAGCACAAGCGTTTGAAATTCCGGTTGCACTATCAGGATAGAATCCTGGAGAAGTGTACATTGGATCTGGCGTACACTGTGCATTTGCAAATTGTGCAACAGCTACAATGGCAGTTGCGATAAGTAATAATTTCTTCATAGTACTTTTTTTTACAAAAGTATGCCATTGTTAACTTCTCACCAAAAGCTTCATCAGCATAATTAGCCGTTTAACCGAAAGAATAGTGTCTTTTATAGAGAAAAAGCCCGGACTTGCCGGGCTTCTTTCACTATCGTTGAGTATAAATTATTCTGTTTTTAATCCAACATACTGATAAGGGAAGTATTTCTCCTTGTTCTTAGAGTCTTGTTCATAAGGAGGACCATCTACGATTGCTGTAACGATAACCACATTGACCTTTCCTTTGAACTTCTCATCTTTTTCGAAATGAGCAATAAGATCATATTTCATGTTCTCAGCTCTGATGCGTGTCAGATTCTCATTTGTTTCGTATGTTTTCGTTGGTACGTTAGAAGCAGAAGAGTAGATGTTAATCGTAATTTCTTTTCGACCTTCATCGATTTGCTTTTCTACATCCTTAACGAACTTCTTCAAATCTCCTTTCTTCACAGACAGTTTATTCTTGTTGTATGCAAAATAGTGCATGAATTCAAGATTTGGATAGTCAGTAACAGTAACTGGAGGAAGAACAGTGTCTGGTGGTAAAATAATCGTGCGTTTGTCAACATCAAGTAGCAATTCTTTGTAAACTTCTTGATAAGCGGTATCACAAAGAGTTGTAAATCCGTCTTCATGCATCACATCATTTTCTCCAACGTTCATGTACTCCAATCTATATGTCTTACACGGTTGGAGTCCAGTCATAAATACACCATCTCTAAGTCTTGGATAAACCAATCGTTGTTCTGCATTTTCACAATCAACGCAAACTAAGCGCACATTGATGGCAAAATCCTCAGGAATTGGTTTATCATCCACGGTTTTAATAAGACCTTTCAATACAGCGATATCGCGAATACCTAGGTAATCGTTGTGAATTTCATAAATATCCTTTTCACCGTAGCCATCCTGTCTAAAGGAGGTCATATAACCTTTACGTCCGTCAATTGTTGTAGTGTAAAAAATATCGTCGTTTGTTGAGTTGAAAGGATATCCGAGGTTAACAGCCTCAGCCCAAGTACTGTCGGTTTGTAATTGACTTGTCATGATATCAAAGCCACCAATACTGCGTTCTCCGTTAGTAGAGAAGTAGAGCGTTTTGTTATCAATAGAGATAAATGGTGCATCTTCATCACCGGCGCTATTAATGTTCGGACCAAGGTTCATTGGATCACTCCAGGAATTATCGCTCAGACGCTTCATCATGTAAATATCTCTTCCCCCAAGTCCGCCTGGACGATCAGAAACAAAGAAAAATAGCTGCTTATCGTGGGTCATCATACAGTGAGTTTCCCAGTATTCTGTATTGATTCCCTCTGTTTCAAGAATATTAATGTCTTGGAATTTAGCATGATAGAAGTCCGTGTAGTAAATATCTCCACCTCCTGTTGAATCCTCGTAAAGGTATATTTTACGTTCATCTGTACTCAGGGCAATGGTTGCCTCGTTTCTTCTGGGTTCACAAAATTCCAATCGAACGGGTTTCGACCATGTAGAATCAAAATCTCGATAACTTACATAGACATCTTCTGGATACTGATTAATCACGGGGTCTTTGAACATATCCGTTTCACCATTTTCCCAACTTCTTCTTGATGTAAAGTAAAGTGCAGATCCATCCAGAGATACAACTGGGCTATATTCAGGGAACTCCGTGTTAATTTCTTTTCCAATGTTTTTCAGGTATACATTGACAGGGGCAGCCATTTGTTTCTTGGCTTCCTCGCATTGAACAAGGCGTAAATTAGTTACTGGAACAAGCTCAGACTTCTTTTTCGAAATTTCAAGAAACTTATTGTAGTTCTCAATGGCCTCATCAATTGCCTCATTTAGATGATAACATGATGCAAGATGGAAGAAAGCATCCGTTGGGGCACTGTTATCTCGGGTAGAAAACATGTCAGCATTCGGGTCCGTGTCTTTTGTTGCCATTTGGAAATGTGGAATAGCGCCGAGATAATCTTTACGAATCTCAAGCATCAAGAATCCTTTCCTGTAATGATAATTTGAGCTCTGAGGATTTAATTCCAACAAACGATCAGCTAGTATTTCCGAATAATACAAATAACCCTCCGACATGAGCGTAGAGTTTTGCATTACTATTTCGGCCTCACTGCCATTTGCGGCAATATCCCTGACTTCTTGCTCGGTAATAATTTGACTGTAGCTGACCATTGAAGTGAATACTCCAAGGCATAGGGTCATGACACGTCCAAAATTCATAGTAGACTTGATTTTACATTCAATTGTATTTGGTTACGTTGAATGTTGTAATTAGTTACAATTTAAACATTAATCAAAAAAAAAGCCCGAGAGTTAACTCGGACTTTTCAAAACATTAGGTTGTTTGAATATTCCCTAGTTCTTAACGATTTTGAATTCTGTACGACGGTTAGCCTGGTGTTCTTCTTCTGAACAATCAGAAACAACAGAGCCTTCACAACCACAATCGTTCACCAATTGACTCTCGCCATATCCTTTTCCGTAGATACGTTTTGGATTATCAATTCGCGCCTGAATATACTTCGCAGATGAAACCGCACGTCTATTCGAAAGTGATTTGTTGTATGATTTAGATGCACGACAGTCAGTGTGAGAACCAAGCTCGATTTTAATCGAAGGATTCTCATTCATAATCTCAACAATTTTATCCAGTTCTACTGCCGCATCTGGTCGTATGTTTGACTTGTCAACATCGAAATAAATTGGATTTAAATCGAACACTGCTCCAATGTCTGTTCCGACCGCAGTTGAAGCGATCAGGTAGTCTAGTTGGATATGTGGTTCCATAGCAAGCATCGTATCTACCTTGAATGTTTGTGTCAAATACCCATCTTTCATAACATGAACGTCGAATGCAACTCTATCTCCGAACTCTTTTGAGTCTAGATAGTTTGATGAGAATGCACCTTTATCATCTGTTTTAAATGTTTCGAACACTTTACCTTCCGCATTGATGAACTCAACTGTAGAATTAGCGAGCAATTCAAGTGTTTTGTCGTCAGAAACTGTTCCGGCAAGTGTGTAAGACCCCATTACGTGATTCTTCTCAATCTCTTCGTTTTCAGCATTACAGAGTGTGTTGAACTCCATTTTTCGCAACAATTCGTCGCCGTCTTCAAAATATAATACGTAATCGCTACATCTTTCAAGAACTGCGAAGAACGCACCGTTCTTAATTCGAGGATAGCTAACCTTGCTGCTTTCTTTCTTACACGTTTTACATTCTAAGCGAACAGTTACAGTGGCTGGGATAGGATTCGAATTGTTTGATGAAATCAAACCGCGTAAACTACTAATAGGCCGGTTCCCAAGGTAATCGTTTTGAATCTCGTAAATATCTTTCTCACCATAACCTCCCTTACGGAAAGAAGAAAGATATCCTTTCAAGCCATCAACGGTAGTTGTGTAGAAGATATCATCACCAGCAGAGTTAATTGGGTACCCCATATTAACCGGAGTCGACCATTGATTGTTTTCATCTCTGAAAGCAACGAAAACATCGAACCCACCCATACTGTTTGGCCCATTACTTGAGAAGTACAGTGTTTTGTTGTTAACCGCAATGAATGGAGAATCTTCGTCGTATGGTGTATTGATTCCAGGCCCCATGTTCAAAGGCTCACTCCATTCACCATTTGGCAACTTTACAATACGGTAAATATCGCGTCCACCAAATCCACCTTCACGGTCTGACACAAAATACATGTTCTCTCCGTCAGGTGTCATTGTACAGTGTGTTTCCCAGCTATCTGAATTCACACCATTGTAACGTAATTTTTCCATTTCACTGAACTTATTGTCAGCAAAGTCCGAGAAATAAATATCACCTCCACCAGTCGCATCTTGATAAACGAAGATTTTACGCTCATCTGAACTAACGGCAATCGTGGCCTCGTTATACTTGTCTTCACAGAAAGCAAGTTTTTCAGGAGAAGTCCATTCACCTTCAAAGTCCTGATAACTCACGAAGATATCTTCGGGATAGTTATTCAGCATTGGATCTTTATAATCCGCTGTGCTGTTGTCTTCCCACGCACGTCTCGAAGTAAAGTACAACGACGTTCCGTCCAAAGATACTACAGGAGCATATTCTGGCATATCAGAGTTCACCTTGTCACCAATGTTTTTAACCACAGCAGTTTTGGGCGATGCAATAAGACCTTTCGCTATTTCGCATTGCTTCAGTTTCAACTGAGCCATATCGATTAGCGGTGATTTTTTACCTGTTAATGCCAAAAACTGATTGAAGTTCTCTTTTGCCTTGTCTAACTTCTCGTCAAGGTGATACGCTACTCCAAGATGATAAAAAGCGTCTAGTGGCGCACTTGTCTCTTTTACAGAATAAGCATCATAATTTTTATCAGTTGATTTCACGGCTTTTTCCAGGTATGGAGTCGCTGTGATGTAATCTTTGCGACCCTCCAGACTCAAAAATCCTTTTCGGTAATTGTAGTTCGGACTTTCAGGCTTCATGGACAATAGTTTGTCGACTAGAATTTCTGCATGAAAGTAATAACGCTCCTGCATCATTGTAGAACTTTGGACAACAAGTTCTTGTTCAGTAGCTGAAGAAGCCATATCGCGGACTTCTTGCTCGGTCATTTGCCCGAAGCTGATCATTGGAAAAACCAATAAAATCAGCAGAGACTTAAGTGTATTCATGTGGTTAGTGTTAGTTAGAGTTCGCGGTTCTCATCAAATTGCTCCAGGTAATCAGCAACTCGACGAACAAATTGTCCTCCTAATGCTCCGTCAACCACACGGTGGTCGTAGGAGTGTGATAAGAACATCTTGTGTCGAATTCCAATGAAGTCTCCATCAGGAGTTTCGATTACAGCTGGTACTTTTCGAATTGCACCAACGGCTAAGATAGCAACTTGAGGTTGATTAATGATAGGTGTTCCCATCACGTTCCCGAATGTTCCAACGTTGGTAACAGTATACGTACCTCCCTGAATATCTTCAGGTTTAAGTGCGTTATTTCGGGCATTCGTTGCCAATTCATTTACTGACTTTGTAAGTCCAGTTAAGTTTAAGCGATCAGCATTCTTAATTACAGGCACAATTAAATTTCCAGAAGGAAGCGCAGTTGCCATACCTATATTGATATTATTTCGCTTCACAATTTTATCACCCATTACGGATACATTAACCATTGGGAAGTCTTTAATGGCTTTTACAATTGCTTCCATAAAAATTGGCGTAAATGTGATTTTCTCACCTTCTCGCTTTGCAAATTCGTTTTTAACCTTATTTCTCCAATTCACAATCTTTGTTACATCAGCTTCAACATAGCTGGTAACATGCGGAGAAACATGTGTTGACATCACCATATGATCTGCAATTAGCTTACGCATGCGATCCATTTCGATAATTTCGTCTCCTTCATTCGGAGTAACAACAGGCTCTTTGATGTTTGCTAAAAATCCTCCTGAAGAAGCTTGAGCAGGTTGCGCTGGTGGTGCGGTAGGTGCAGCAGTAGCAGCCGGTGCAGCCGGTGTCGATTCAACAACAGTTGTATTAGCGGCTCTCCCACCATCAATGTACCCTAATATGTCTTTTTTCGTAACGCGTCCAGCCTGACCCGTACCAGCAATGGATTCCAATTCATTCATTGAAATTCCTTCCTTTTCTGCAATACTTCTCACTAACGGAGAGTAAAATTTACCAGAAGCTCCATTTTTCTCAAGTGTAACACCGTTAGATGGTGTAACTGCTGTAACTTCTTGCACTGCAGCCGTTACTTCTTTTTCGATAACAGCAGCAGGAGTTTCTGAAACTGCTTCAGCTTCAGCAGCAGGAGCAGAACCATCTGTTGAGATGATCGCAATTACATCTCCGACTTGTGCCACATCATTTTCAGCAAATAATTGTTTAACAAGTACACCTTCAGCTTCAGAAGGCAATTCGTTATCCACTTTATCCGTAGCAACTTCTACCAATGGCTCATCCATCTCAATGGTATCACCAACGTTCTTTAACCAGTTCGTAATGGTTGCTTCGGTAACACTTTCTCCCATTTTCGGGAGTCTGATTTCTATTTGTGACATAAAATAAAGAGTCTGTTTTTCGACTACAAAAATAGTCGAAATTTCGTCTTTGTCAATAGAGAATGTAATGATTTAATTATCGAGCTTTCCCCATGCTTTCAAGAGGATGGAAAAATCTTTTCGCATTGAATAATCACGTGAATAAAGCAGGTTTAGTTTCTCGCGAATTACTTCGTCATTCCTATCAATAACATCTGATGGTGATAGAATGCCCGGTTTTATCTTTGGTAAACGAACATCTCTCTTGAAATCTTCCTCTGAAAAGCCTACAAACGTTTTTCTTCCCAAGAAGACCTGAAGCAAATTCTTTAAGTAATTCCCTTTTTGACCTACCCAGAATACGTTTAATGGAAACATGATAAACAAGAGGGTAGAGATCCCCAAATCGAAAAGTCGTTTTTTTCGCTTGTTCTCTTTGCTTACCAGGGTGTTAAGGTTTAGGATATACAAGTCTCCAGCAGTATCGATAGAGTTACTTCCAATGAGGTAGGTCGCACCATCTGGGGCAATTTTGAAATCTAATTTTGAAGAGTGAAGTTTTGACATCCAGCTGATGATGTCATGATACTTCATCGTTTTTGAAGGAAAAACGATTTCATCTGTTTGATCAAATGATTTTATTCCAGTTTCA
The DNA here is from genome assembly GCA_002427735.1 of Flavobacteriales bacterium UBA6051. GTDB lineage: Bacteria > Bacteroidota > Bacteroidia > Flavobacteriales_D > Crocinitomicaceae > UBA4466. Next base: position 632,898 of record DIYP01000007.1, on the reverse strand, counting down.
GCTGCATTAATTGGAGAAATCTCCTTAGCCTGTTCATTGGTTTGTTTGATCAATTCTCGAATGCGTTCAAATTCGTCACCCTTAGCAACGATACCAAAACGTTTCCTCAGGTTCGTTTTTAAATTATATCGTTTTCCAACAGTAAAATGCAGGAATACTCTTGAAATCAAGTAGTATGAAAGCACCCAGCCTGCACCTACGAATATAAATAGACGCGAGAATTGCCAGGATTTAGGAAGCACAGCGTAGGCTAATAAAATGAGAATCGTCCCGACAAAAACTCCCTTGAAAAGTTTAAATAATCGAACTGGACCATCATAGCCTCCGTTGAAAAATGCTGAAACGAGCCAGGTAGCTGCATAAATAGGAATAGAATATTGAATAAGCTCCCATGGAAACTCAATATCCGACATCTTCCAATAATTGGTTAGTGCGTAGAGTCCTCCTACGACGTAGATAAAATCTATAAAAGGAAGGAAAATTCGCTTAATAAAACGAACGCACAATGCTAGGAAAGCGCGCAGGTATATAGCCAGATTTATCAAAAAAGAAAACAGTCGTGCTTGTTTCCCTGAAAAATGCTTTTTAGCGAAAATGATCATCGCATTGTAGAATACGAAAACATAATTCACTGAACTTTTCTTAGTACTTTCTCCTTTGTAGTGAATAATAGTAGTATCAGAGCAGTAGTAATTCTTATATCCTCCAAGAGTAATTCGATAGGACAGGTCTATATCCTCACCATACATAAAGAAGTTTTCATCTAATAATCCAACTTCATCGAGTGTTTTTTTGCGCATCATCATAAATGCTCCACTAAGCACATCAATTTCATGATTTTCATGTTCAGAAAGGTGTCCTAAGTGATATTGACTGAACCTTTTGGATCTTGGGAAAAGACTTGATAATCCAAAGATTTTATAAAAAGCGACCATTGGCCTCGGTAGTCCACGTTTTGATTCGGGTAGAAAGCCACCCTTACCGTCGATCATCCGAACACCCAGTCCTCCGGAATCAGGGTGCTTGTCCATGAAATCAATGACTTTTTCAAATGAATCTTCTGCAACGACGGTATCTGGATTAAGAAGCAATACATATTCTCCTGATGAAGCCAAAATTGCCTGATTATTCGCTTTAGAAAAGCCGACATTTTCTTTGTTAGCAATTACCGTAAATTCAGGATACTTGTCAGCGAGCATTTGAAGCGATCCATCTACCGAGCAATTGTCTACAATCAATACTTCTGCAGATACGTTATCGATAGCTTTTTTAACCGCATCCAGACATTGGTCCAAGAAGTACTGTACGTTGTAGTTAACAACGATAATGCTCAACTTATATGTCAGTTCGGAATTCAAAAGTAGCTCTAGTCAGCAACAGCAATACAAGAAATTTCTACATCCACATCCATTGGAAGTTTGGCTACTTGCATCGTTTCACGTGCCGGAGGAGTGGAACGAAAGTATCCACCGTATATTTCGTTAACAGCTTTGAAATTCTCTAAATCTTTCAAGAAAATGCTGCATTTTACAATATTATCTGTGGTCATTTGAGCTTCATTTAATAATGAAATGATATTTTTCATGACCTGGTGTGTGGAAGCCTCAATGGAATCATTTACAAGTTCACCCGTCGTTGGGTCAATTGGAATTTGACCGGATACATAGAGCGTGTCATTGGTTAAAACAGCCTGACTATACGGCCCAATTGGGGCAGGTGCCCCCGGTATTTGTAATCCCTTTTTCATCTTCTTACTTTTGTGCAAGTTTACACAAAATAATAGAGTTTTGCAGCGGGTGCTATTGATCGATAATTTTGATTCTTTCACATACAATTTGGAGCATTATTTGACTTCATTGGAAGTAACTGTAGACGTGCAAAGAAGTGATAAGTTAGCACATATTAATCTCGCTGATTACGATGCCGTCGTTGTTTCTCCCGGTCCCGGTTTGCCAGCTGATTATCCTGAAATGTTAAGCTTCTTAAGCAATGTCGTTGGCAACATACCGATTCTAGGGATTTGCCTAGGGATGCAAGCGCTCGCTGAGCTTCTTGGTGGAGCCCTCGCGAATAAAGAGCGTGTCAAACATGGTGTTGCAGAAGAAATTAAGGTGGTGAATCAATCAGTATTGTTTCAGGGATTACCAGAAACGTTTAATGTTGGATTATATCACAGTTGGTTTGTTGAAGAAAGCCGCCATTACTCGATTGATGCAATTTCGGTTTCAGAAGGAACGGCTATGGCTATGAGTCGATCTGACTTGATGCTATTTGGCGTACAATTTCATCCTGAATCTATCATGAGTGAGTTTGGGAAAGAAATCTTACAAGCATTTCTAAACATAAAAAAAGGCGATCCAAAGATCGCCTAATAATGTTTATATACGCTCCTTAAAAAGATTCTAAATCCTCTTCAGGTGTTTCTTCAACTTCTACAGCACAGCCCTCGACAACAGTTCCTTGCTCTTCTTGAGACAACTTATTAAAGTCTTCCGGTTCCGGATATTTTTCCACCACAGTCTTTACGTAGCAGTCACAATCATACCCACCGTTACCAAGACATTTGTTTTTTATTTGTGTTTTTTGATCTTCAGACCAACCTCCACATGATGCCAGTAATAAAAGGGCAGAAAAGAGTGAAAATGTAAGATATTTAGACATGCTCATAATTTTTGTAAGTTTGGAATAATGATTGCTTAAAATTACCAATAACATTTAAAATATACGTAGTATGACTTCTAAATTATTGACATGTATAGCGTTCGTTTTCGGTTTAACGTTATCTGTAAATGCTCAAGATATTCAATCGCATGGAGTGTCTTTTCCTGCAAAGATCAAGATAGGCGATGCTGTTGTAAAATATAACGGTTCGGGACTTCGTGAAAAGTACTTTATTGATCTGTATGTAGGTGCACTGTACTTAAAATCACAGTCTTCAAATGCTTCGAGTATCATTAATGCGAATGAAGAGATGTGTATCAGAATTAAGTTGGTATCTGATAAAGTAACGCGAGAGAAATTTGTTTCCTCGGTAGATGAGGGATTCTCTAATTCAACGACTGGTGCAGCGACTAAGACGGAGATTGCAGCTTTTAAAAAGAGTTTTAGTAAGCCGTTCAAGTCAGGAGACGATATCATTTTATTGTACAAGCCAGGTATCGGTGTTCAGGTTGTAGTGAACGGTGAAAAACTAGGCACACACAAAGGGCTAGAATTTAAGAAAGCTCTTTGGGGGATTTGGTTTGGCGGAAACCCTGCAGATAAGGGCTTGAAAGATGCAATGCTTGGGAAAGTTTAAATGGGCATCAATTTGAGATTAATTCTTGTTTTTACAGCATTCTTCCTGAGTGTCTTTGCTGCTTTTGGGCAGTCTTGTGTGGGGAAATGGGTGACCATTGACGATAAGACAGGAAAGAAAAAATCCGTTGTCCGTTTATATAAAGAAAACGGGAAGCTTTACGGCAAAATTATTTATCTCTTTCCTGAGGAAGGAAGAGAAGAAAACCCTGTATGCGATAAATGCACGGATGACAGAAAGAACAAACCATTAATTGGCTTGCAAGTTGTTCGGGATCTAAAATGGAACGGAAAGGAGTGGGAAGGAGGAACAGTAATTGATCCTGAGAACGGTAAAGTTTATAAATTATCTATTTGGCTTAATCCGTTGAACAGTGATGCGCTCATGGTTCGTGGATACATTGGGTTTCTGTACAGAACACAAAACTGGTTTCGCCTGAAGAAAGATTAGATAAAAGCAAAATCAACGCGTCGGTTGCGTTGTTTACCTTCCGACGTGTTGTTTGTATCAATAGGCTGCGTTTCCCCTTTAAAATCAAATTCAAGGCGATCAGCGTCTAATCCGTGTTTCACAAAGTAATCGATGATTGCTTTCGCACGATTTCTAGAAAGTTGATCATTGTACGCATTAGTTCCGTCTGCATCTGTATGTCCCGTAACCTTTACGCGCAGATCTGAATGTCCTTTAACCACTTTAATCAATCGCATCAGGAATGCTCTGTGTTCCTCACGAATGTCTGATTTGTCGAAATCAAAAAAGATAGGTTTAAAAACAAAATTTTCCCGCTCGATTTTTCTTATTTCCGGCGCATTCAATCCATCTTTAAAATCCTTTACAAATTGTTTAAACCACAAATGACTGATTTCGCTCTCCTTTTCGCGGGAAAGTTTGAAATCCAACCGGTACATGATTATTTTACCAATGACGCGTTTACAGTCTGTACTTTCATAAGTACCTTCCAAATAACCTGTTATTGAGTCATAAGCTAATGAGGCGTTGAATCTGCACCATTTCATTCTTGATGTCTTCGTGCTTTTCTCAACAACGATCTGCCGAAAGTTGATGGAACCGTCGGTTATTGTTCCGCTTATTTTTTTGACTGCGTATTTTTCCGAATCAAATACTTCCTCTCTTGTCCGGCCATCAACAGTTTTACCATTCACTGAAAAGTCAGCAAAAAAAAGGGTTCCATTTTCAATGGATTGCCCAGCTCGAATAATTACACCTTGCCACGTACCATCATAGATCGTCTCTGAGAAACCTATGAAACTCAGGCACGATATCCACAATATGCAGCATAATGATCTCATAACCTAGTATTCGGAAATAAGCAAATAATGTTCCATTGATAACGTGCTTTTTTTGGAATATTACTGAAGTGCAATGTTTTATGCTTTAAAAAGGTGTTTTTCAATGTTAAAAAGCTATTAACAATTGCCCTGAAAAACTGTTGATAAGTTCCCTTTTCTTTTGCCTTGAATACTACCATTTCACAGAGTGGATGGTTATTTTTGTGTGTTATTGAAATTTAGGATTTACACCCTTAATTGAGATTTAAAATTATGAGTGAAGAAAACAAAAAACAAGATTACGCAGCGGATAATATTCAGGTACTCGAAGGTTTAGAGGCGGTAAGGAAACGTCCGGCTATGTATATCGGTGATGTTGGTGTAAAAGGTTTGCACCATCTGGTTTACGAGGTTGTCGATAACTCGATTGATGAGGCGCTTGCGGGACATTGTGATACGATTGAAGTGTTGATTAATGAAAACAACTCAATCACTGTAAAGGATAATGGTCGTGGTATTCCAACTGCGATGCACTCAAAAGAGAAAAAGTCGGCTCTGGAAGTCGTAATGACCGTTCTTCACGCGGGTGGTAAATTTGACAAGGATACCTACAAAGTATCTGGTGGATTACACGGTGTGGGTGTTTCATGTGTTAACGCACTCTCAACGGACTTAAAAGCGACGGTGCACCGTGAGGGAAAAATCTTTCAACAAGAGTATAAAATCGGTATCCCGCAATACGATGTAAAAGAAGTTGGAACCACTGATATCACAGGTACAGAGGTTACTTTTTTACCGGATGATTCGATTTTTGAAACAACGGTTTATAATTATGATACACTGGCTGCGAGAATGCGAGAGTTAGCTTTCCTGAATAAGGGAATTCGCATTACGTTGACAGACATGCGTCATAAAGACGAAGAAGGAAATCAAATAGGAGAAGTATTTTATTCTGAGGGAGGATTGAATGAATTCGTACAATATTTGGATCGCAATAGAGAGGCTTTGCTTTCAGATGTAGTGTACTTTGAAGGAGAAAAGGATGGAATTCCTGTTGAGGTGGCAATGACGTACAATACGTCGTATGGAGAAAATATTCAGGCCTACGTAAACAATATCAATACGCACGAAGGAGGAACGCATCTGTCAGGATTCCGTCGAGGTTTGACCAACACATTGAAGAAGTATGCTACGGATTCTGGGATGTTGGCGAAAGAAAAAGTAGAGATTGAAGGAGATGACTTCCGTGAGGGTCTTACAGCCGTTGTATCGGTAAAAGTTGCTGAACCTCAATTTGAAGGACAAACGAAGACGAAACTGGGTAACCGCGAAGTGACTGCACCCGTGAGTCAATCTGTTTCTCAGATGTTATCAGATTATCTAGAGGAGCATCCAAATGAAGCAAAGACGATTGTACAGAAAGTGATCCTTGCAGCAAAAGCTCGTCAAGCGGCGCGTAAAGCACGTGAGATGGTTCAGCGTAAGAATGTAATGTCAGGATCTGGGCTTCCAGGTAAGCTGGCAGATTGCTCTTCAAAAGATCCTGCAGAATGTGAAATTTACCTTGTTGAGGGAGACTCAGCGGGTGGAACTGCAAAGCAGGGACGTGATCGTAACTTTCAGGCGATTATGCCGCTTAGAGGTAAGATTTTGAATGTTGAGAAGGCTATGCAGCATAAAATCTTCGAAAATGAGGAGATTAAAAATATCTATACAGCATTAGGAGTTCGTGTTGGTACAGAAGAGGATTCAAAGGCATTGAATCTTGAAAAATTGCGTTATCACAAAGTGATTATCATGTGTGATGCCGATGTCGATGGATCTCACATTGAAACGTTGATTTTGACGTTCTTCTTCCGTTACATGAAAGAGATGGTTGAGAAAGGATACATTTATATTGCTACTCCACCATTGTATCAAGTGAAGAAAGGAGCAAAATCGCAATATGCTTGGGACGATAACCAGCGCGACCGCTTGATTCAGGAAATGAAAGGTTCTGGTTCTGAATCCTCTGTAGGTGTTCAGCGTTACAAAGGTCTTGGTGAGATGAATGCAGAGCAGTTATGGGAAACTACTATGAATCCTGAGTTCAGAACATTACGCCAGGTGACGATTGAAAACGCCGCTGAATGTGATCAAGTATTCTCGATGCTAATGGGTGAGGATGTTCCTCCAAGAAGAGAGTTTATTGAGAAAAATGCAAAATACGCGAATATTGACGCTTAGGTCATTAAAATGATCTTTAATACTTAAAAGGCTACTCTTCTGAGTGGCCTTTTTGTTTACAGTCAATTTTCCTTAGAGGATATTCCTTCGGTATTGACTCTAAACAATCCCAATTCACGTTGAAGAAAATGGAAGGGCATTTTTCGTGTTGAACAATTTCTATATAGTCAGAGTGTTCTTCGCCATGGTAGTGCTTGGGTTGAAGTCTACGATAACTCTTATGGTGTAAACCTTCAAGAATAGAGTAGTCGGTAAAGAGAAAGATGTTATGTCCACGTGATTCCCATGTCCCTTCCGTACTTTGATACATTGTTCTGCACCAACTAAACACGCCAACGATTTCAAATTCAAACGAGCCGTCTTCATTCAAATATAACTCTGCGCGTATCTGTGATGTATCAATGCTCCTGATCTCCTTATCAATACCGTAGTAATCAAGTACATATTTTCCGACATACTTGGATTGACCAACTGCATTGATTGTAGTCAGTAAAAACAGCGTAAGTAAAACTATTGTACCGTTAACTTTATTAAGCATCAAACAAAAACTTATTCTCTTGAAAATACTTATAAATTAGATCGTTATCGTTATTTCAATGAATTATTTTGGTACTTGCACTTATCGATAATACTCATAAACGACAGTGTCAGCGCGTGTAGGAGAGCTAAATTTACTTTTTACCTCTTTGGTTTCTCTGACGAGTAGATCTTTGTCATTGTATTCATAGATGTCAATAATCGTTCCGTAGTCAATTATTTGTTTTCCGAAAGTTTTTTGATTTCGAACATACGTTTCATACTCGTTAAGTTCAAAGTCTTTTCGTGAAAAGTGCTCAAACAATGTATCACCTGAATAGGAGTAAACATATTCGGCATAGAGTTCATCGCTTTCATTGTGGTGTGACTTTTTCAGAAGACGCCCTTCATTATCTCGAGCGTAAAAAGTCGTCATATCAACCATGAGAGGTGCGCCTTCATCTTGATTGTACTTTTCTTTTTTAATCAGGAAACCTTTCGAATCATAGTGCTTTGTGACATGGATTTCCTTCATGTTCTGAAGGTTTTTGAATTTATCGACAATTCTAGGATTCTTCCTGCCTTCATAGGAAATTGACCATTCAAAATGCTCTGAGGTACTATCATTTTCTTGCGTTTTTGCACAGGAAATGAGCAGATTGTCTGAGTTGTATTGGTTTACTCGCCTTGTTTTGCTATTGGAATAGTTGCTTTTGTAAGACATGGACTCTTCCAGCTTGTTTCCTTGTCTGTCATAACGGTATGTATGTTCCTCAATGACTCCAATGGTGTCCTTAAGAAATGAATTCTCTTTCGGGAATTGGCGTTCAAGAATTAGGTTGCCATAATCATCGTATTCATAAATAGTGTAATGAATGAGGCTACCGTTTCCATTCAGATACCGATGCAGAACTCTTTGTCCATCTGTGTTAAAAGAATCGAACCAGATGTAATTCCCTCGAATATGATCGCCGCGCCATGCACGATAGTGGAGGTAACGTGTTCTAGTGCGCACGTGCGCATTTTTCAAATTAATTGCCTCCTGTTCCCTCGTAATATCTAAAAGGTTTATTTCGTCATTTGGATATGTTGCTACCAATGACAATAGTTCTGAAGTATCCAATCGCGTACTAGATTGATATATATCGTTATAGGCATAGGTAGAAGAGCTGTCTTTACTTGCTGAAAGGCAAAGTATGGATGCAGGCAGTAATATCAGGCCATAGAGTGAACGCTTCATTCCTTAATTGAATTAATTAAGTTTTGCGCTTTTTCTTTTTAGCAGCTGGAAACAAGATGTTATTAAGAATTAATCGGTATCCAGGTGAGTTAGGGTGTAGCTCTAGATCAGTAGGTGGGTCACCTACGCGATGTTGGTAATCTTCTGGGTCGTGTCCTCCATAAAATGTCCATGTTCCTTGTCCCATTTCACCGTGAATATAACGAGCAGTGTTGTACTGTTTGGATTCTCCCATAATCAGCACATTAGATTTAATGAAGTCTTTTTTAAAGTCTGTTGTTTGGCCCATAAAACCATTCACAACATCCGTATGGCACTGGGTAAGCATTGTTGGAACAACATCCCATTTTGCCGAAAACTCAAATAATGTAAACTTATCTAGTTTTGCCGCTTGGGTTTCTGGTAATCCTCTTCTTCGTAACTCAGTTCCATCAATATTTGAATACTCGTACTGTAATGGATCCCGCACAAGCGTAAAATCTTCGAAAGCAAATGTATTATTGAAATCAAGTTTGTTTTGACAATCTGGATCAGAAGGATCGCCATCAAACATGCGCTCACAAATATCGGTATTGTGCGCGGAGAGACCAATATCGAAACTATCTGTTCCACTGCACATCGTGAAAAGAAAACCGCCTCCAATGACGAAGTTTTTAATATTTGTTGCAACGGCTAGTTTCAATTCTGAAACTTTATTGAATCCTAGTCCTTCTGCTGAAGCTTCTAATTCTGCAACCTGTTGCTTGTACCATGGGTATGAGCGGAAATTGGCATAGAACTTACCGTATTGTCCTGTAAAATCTTCATGATGTAAGTGAAGCCAATCGTATTCTGGAAGTAACCCCATTACAACTGCTGAATCATAAACTTTATCATAAGGGATTTCCGCATATTCCAGAACAAGTGTTACCGCATCATCCCAAGGCTGTTTACCTCCTGGTGTATAAACCGCAATTTTTGGTGCCTTTTCTAATTGGACGATTTCCATGTTGACTTCAGGACTTCCAATTTGACTTCGAATCTGATTCACTTGGCCATCAGCAAGTATTTCATATTTTACTCCACGCAAAATAAGTTCCTCTTCGATCGATAGCAGGTGAGGGGTAAGGAAAGAACCTCCTCGATAATTCAGTAGCCACTCAATGACCACATCATTTTCAAGCAGGTAATAAGCAATACCGTAAGATTTTAAGTGATCAGACTGCGATTCATCCATTGGAATTAAAATGGATGATGCATTGCTGTAACCAGCATTGAAAAAGAAAACAAGAAAAAATACAATGTTGCGCATGCTTAATTAACTTACAAAAACCTTACCTAAAAAGGAGTGTCTTCACTTGAGGTCAAATCAAAATCATCTAAATCATTATTGTTCCAGTTTTTACTTTGAAGAGTAATGGTTCCGCCTTCACTATCAAAATCACCATTTGCGGATAAATTTGAAGGAGGAAGACTCGGATCGTCCTGGAAGCCTTCGAGATTATCAAAACGTGCAAATTCTTTAATGAATCGTAGACGTACATTTTCCAACGCTCCATTTCTATGTTTGGCAACGATAATTTCGCCTACACCAGCATTGGAATTACCTTCTTCATCTTGCAAGAAACCATAATATTCGGGACGATAAATGAACGAAACAATATCTGCATCTTGCTCAATTGCTCCCGATTCACGCAAGTCGGATAGAACCGGTCGTTTGTCGCCACCACGTTGTTCAACGGAACGGCTCAACTGGGATAGAGCAATCATCGGAACGTTTAATTCTTTAGCAATTTCTTTAATTGATCGAGAAATCGAAGAGATTTCCTGTTCGCGATTTCCATTGCCCTTGGAACTTCCCGCTGTCATCAACTGCAAATAATCAATGATGACAATCTGAATGTCGTACTGCATTTTCAGTCGACGACACTTAGCTCTCAGGTCGAATATACTTAGTCCCGGTGTATCGTCTATGTATATTGGTGCGGTAGAAAGTTTCGTAATACGCGAATGTAACTGTTGGAATTCATCATCGCGCAAATCACCTTTTCTCAGCTTTTCAGCAGGAAGTCTTGTTTCAGAAGCAATCAAACGTTTTACGAGCTGCACTGAAGACATCTCCAATGAGAAAATGGCCACCCCCATGTTATGATCTACGGCAGTATTTCTTGCCATGGAGAGTACAAATGCGGTTTTACCCATTGCTGGTCTTGCCGCGATTACAATCATATCTGAGCGTTGCCAACCAGCCGTAAGCTTATCAAGTTCGTAAAAACCAGTTGGAATACCAGAAATACCGTCCGAATTTTGAGAAGCTCTTTCGATTTCCTCAATCGCCTCACGAACAACGTTCTGCATCACATCGACGGCCTTTCCCATATTATTCTCGGCAATCTTAAACAAATCTCCTTCCGCTTTATTGAGAACATCGAAGACATCGTTTGTGTCGTCGTATGCTTCCTTCATTACTTCATTACTCATGCGAATCAATTCACGTTTGATATGCATTTCGGAAATGATTCGCGCATGATACTCAACGTGAGCAGTAGATGCAACACGACTCGTTAATTGAGAAATATAAGCGGCACCACCGGCAGCTTCTAATTCTCCATTCTTTTTGAGCTTGTCTGTAACGGTGAGAATGTCAATAGGCTGGGACGATCCAAATAATTCTTGAATTACCGCAAAAATATACTGGTGCTTTGGGTCGTAAAATCCTTCTCGCGTCAGAATATCGATAGTATCTGTAACCGCATTTTTTTCAAGCATCATAGCGCCCAAGACCGCTTTTTCTAAATCTACGGCTTGCGGTGGCACTCTCCCCAGCTCATTGGCAAGGTTGTTCGTCTTGCTGATTCTCGTTCCTGGCTTACGCGTTTTGTCGGATTTGTTCTCCATATATTCAAAGATACGCAATCCATCTTGTCTAAGTACGGATTAAAAGAATGTTTAGTTATTAAAAGGATTTAAAGACTTGTTTTTAACAATTGTTGAAAAGGTGGATGTTGTATCTTCGCAGAATGAAAAGGGAATTCGTAAAAACGGACGACGGCTCGATGACCATTTATCTTCCAGATCTGGATGAAAACTATCATTCGACACATGGTGCCATTCAGGAGGCTGAACATGTTTTTATCAAGCATGGCTTAAAAGCAATTGATAGTTCGGAGCGAATGAATGTAAGCGTTTTTGAGGTTGGTTATGGCACTGGTTTGAATGCGCTGCTCTCGTTGAAGCATAATCCTCATGTTTTTTTAACGTATGACGCGATCGAAGCATATCCGGTTACGAGGGATGAGACGGATAAACTACGCTACTGTGAATTAATTGGAGAAAAGTACCAAAAGCACTATGATGTAATGACCCGGTGTCCGTGGGGAAGAAAAGAGTCGATTTCATATGGTATGACCTTGACAAAAATTCATAAAAAACTCCAAGATTATAGCTTAGAAAAAGGGAAGTACGATATTATTTATTTTGATGCATTCGGTCCCAGAGCTCAGTCTGAAATGTGGGAGATTGAAATCCTTCAAAAAATGTATGAAGGACTTGCTGATGGCGGGGTACTTGTCACATATTGCGCAAAAGGCCAATTCAAGCGTGATTTAAAATCTCTTGGGTTTGAAGTAGAGTCTTTGCCGGGACCGCCAGGTAAACGCGAGATGACGAGAGCATGGAAACCTGAAAAGGAAGAGATCGACGAAATCTAAACTTCAACGCTAACAAGCTGGCATTTCATCAATCCATCTCTATCAATTTCAGTCATTTCGATTTCTTGAAAAGTGTTACAGAGTTCTTGATTGAAGGGAACTTTGACCTTCACGTAATTCTCCGTGAAGCCATACATGACACCATTATTGTCTTCGTTCTCAAACAATACGGTGGCACTTTTGCCAATATTTGTCTCGTAAAAAGCTCTTTTCTTTTTATCCGAAAGAATGTGTAATTGCTTACTTCGCTCCTTTCTTTTCTGCATTGGGACAGGGTCTCCAAGTTTAACGGCTGTAGTGTTCGCTCTTTCCGAATAAGTAAATACGTGCAGATAGGATACTGGCAAGTCTTTTATGAAATCCACAGTTTCCATGAAGTCTTCATCAGTTTCGCTGGGAAAACCAACAATCACGTCTACGCCAATGCACGCGTCAGGTCGAAGTGCTTTGATTCGATACACGCGATCAGCAAAAACAGAGCGTTCATACTTTCTGCGCATCGCTTTTAGAAGCTTATCGCTTCCTGATTGTAACGGGATGTGAAAGTGAGGAACAAATCGCTGCGACTTCGTAAGACAAAAGTCGATAATTTCATCAGAGAGTAGGTTGGGCTCAATAGATGAAATGCGAAAGCGATCAATGCCCTCAACTTTGTCCAGCGCTTGCGTTAACTGGTAGAAGTTTTCTTCACCTCCTTGTCCAAAGTCGCCAATGTTTACGCCAGTTAGTACCACTTCTTTTACATCAGTGCTGGCAATCTTTTGAGCTTCTTTTATGGTTGCCGCAATTGAAGCATTACGACTTTTTCCTCTTGCAAGTGGGATAGTGCAGAAGGTACAGAAGTAGTCACAGCCATCTTGAACCTTCAAAAATGAACGTGTCCGATCTCCCATTGAGAAAGCAGGGACAAATGTTTGTGTATGTTTAATATTCTCATTTGAGATAACCGCCTTATCTAGCTTATCCAATGATTCAACATGTTCAACAATGTTGAATTTTTCATTCGCGCCAAGTACAATATCTACTCCCGGAATCTCAGCAATTTCCTGAGGCTTTAGTTGAGCAAAGCAGCCAATAATCGCCACAAATCCTTCTGGATTAATTTTCATTGCTTTTTTAACCAGTTGACGACATTTTTTATCGGCATTCTCAGTAACGGAGCACGTATTGATAACAAAAATGTCAGGGTTTTCGTCAAACCCGACCTTCGAATAACCAGCTTCCTGAAAACTTCTCCCAATGGTAGATGTCTCCGAAAAGTTGAGCTTACAGCCCAAGGTGTAAAAAGCGACTTTTTTATACTGTTGCATTGCGCTGCAAAAATAGGCAGATTGACGCGATGATACAAGCATTGTCAAGAGTGATTGATTTTCATCAATAAAATTCATTTCTTTGAGTTGCAAATGGAAAAGGAATTACGGATTAAATATCAGCGTTTCGAACATTGGAATGCGCTTGATGAATCGGATCAGGTACTGGTCAACAAAGCTTTTGAGGCATGCAAGAATGCCTATGCACCTTACAGTAAGTTCAATGTTGGTGCAGCACTAAGATTGAGCAATGGTGAGGAGATTACAGGTAGTAATCAAGAAAACGTAGCATATCCTTCTGGATTATGTGCTGAGCGTGTTGCGTTGTTCTATGCCGGAGCAAATTTTCCTGATGAATCAGTTGAGTCACTTTGTATAGTGGCTAAAGGAGAACTTTTACCGCTGGATAAGGTGTTGTCACCATGCGGAGGTTGTCGTCAAGTGATGCTGGAAACGGAGAATCGACAATCGAAGGCTTATCGTATAATTCTGGTAAATCAGGATGAAACGGTTACTGTTTTCAATTCAGCACATGATCTATTGCCATTAGCATTTGGTATTGACTAAAATTGAGAAGAATGAAGAGATTAATTGGAGTACTCGCCTTTTTATTGTTTCAGTCCACTTTGTTTGGACAAGATGTCAGTCGCGGAGAAGTGAATCGTACACTAGTGGCAAAAGATAGTTCTGATACGGTACAATTGATCTTCGACTATGCGTTTTTCGGAAGTGAAGATGATGCTTATAAAAAGTCTGTCAACGACTACATTAGAAAGGTAACGGCAGAGTGGTTGGATAAAAAAGAAGCAAAGAACACATCGCTTGGAAAGGATTATTTTCAAAAAATTCTTGATGGGTTTGCAAAAGGCTACGAAGATGGCGAAGATTTGGGAACGAGTGTTTGGTCATTTGAGCAGTCTTTAGCAATAAATGAATTTGATACCTGGGTGCAATTGAAGCATTCTGGTTGGGAATATTCTGGAGGTGCACATGGAAATAGCTTTTTCGTTGCTAGTGTTTTTGATCTTGAAGATGGCAGGGCACTGGAGATAGGTGATTTTATTAAAGATATTGACGCTCTAAATAAACTGTTAGAACCAATTTTCAGAAAAGAGAAAGGGCTTAGTGAAGATGAGAGTCTGGCCGAGGCGGGTTTTGAGTTTGAAGGAAACGAATTTAAGATTGGAAATAATTTCTTTTTTACAGGACGCTCTTTGTCTGTTTATTTCAATTCATATGAGATCGCTTCTTATGCCGCTGGGCCAACAGAATTGGAAATTTCAATTGATAAAATTGAGCACTTAATGAAACGCGATTTTTAGCCTTTCAACCATTGAGATTGAATTCAGTTTTAGAGCACTTTTAGAATAGAGTTTTTTATATATTTGCGCCGACTATAATTAAAGTATAAAACATGGCTTCTACAGCAGGTAAGAAAACAACAAAGACTACTCGAAAATCAACGGGAGCAAGCAAGCCTAAATTTTCGAAAGAGACATATATCAAGTGGTACAAGGACATGCTTCTTATCCGCAAGTTTGAGGAGAAGACTGGGCAATTATACATCCAACAGAAGTTTGGTGGTTTCTGCCATTTATACATAGGGCAAGAGGCGATCGTTGTTGGTACAGCGTCAGCTGCCAAGGAAGGTGATAAGCACATGACCGCTTATAGAGACCATGGTCACCCAATTGCATTAGGAACTGATCCACGTGTTTTGATGGCTGAACTATATGGAAGAACAACAGGTTGTTCTAAAGGTAAGGGAGGTTCAATGCACTTTTTCGATAAGGAAGTAGGTTTCATGGGAGGTCACGGAATTGTAGGTGCGCAGATCGCTATGGGAGCTGGTGTAGGTTTTGCTGAAAAGTACAATGAAACAGGGAATGTCGTTTATGTTTCCATGGGAGACGGTGCTGTTCGTCAGGGAGCATTGCATGAAACATTTAACATGGCAATGAACTGGAAGCTTCCGGTAGTTTTCATTATTGAGAACAATAACTATGCAATGGGGACGTCAGTGGAACGTACAACAAACGTAACTGATCTCTCTAAAATTGGTTTATCCTATGAAATGCCTTCTAAGGCGGTGAATGGAATGTCTCCTGAAGCAGTCCATGAAGCCATTGAAGAAGCTGCTGATCGTGGTCGACGTGGAGATGGACCTACCTTATTAGATATTCGTACTTATCGTTACAAAGGACATTCAATGTCTGACCCTCAGAAATACAGAACAAAGGATGAGGTAGCAGAATGGATGGATCAAGATCCTATTCAACATTGTCTAAAAGTGATACAGGATAATAAATGGTTGTCTGAAAAAGAAATCAAGGAAATTGACGACTGGGTAAAGAATGAAGTGAAGGAATCTGTTGAGTTTGCAGAGAATTCTCCATACCCTGAAGGAAAAGAGTTATATGAGGATGTTTACAAAGAAGAAAACTATCCTTACATCGTAGAATATTAATATACCACATTAAGAAGAATTAGAACTATGGCGGAAATCGTATACATGCCTAAGCTGAGTGACACAATGACGGAAGGTGTTGTTGCTGAATGGACAAAGAAAGTGGGGGATGAAGTAGAGTCTGGTGAAGTACTAGCCGAAATTGAGACGGATAAAGCCACGATGGAGTTCGAGTCTTTTTATGATGGTGTTTTGTTGCATATTGGAGTAGAGAAAGGAGCAACAGCTCCTGTAAATGCTGTACTTGCTATTATTGGAGAGAAAGGTGAGGATGTTAAGAAGATTTTAGCGGAAGCGGAAAAAGAATCTCCAAAAGAAGAGGTGAAAGAAGAAGCGCCAACGCCAACTCCTGCTCCTGTTCAGGAAGCGCCAAAGCCTGTTCCGACTCCTGCGCCGGCTCCACCGGCACCAAAGCCAGTACCGGCTGTAGCAGAATCAAATGGACGCGTGTTTGCTTCTCCACTTGCCAAAAAGATGGCCGATGAGCGTGGTATTGATTTAACGACTGTTGTTGGGACCGGAGAAAGTGGACGTGTGGTGAAACGTGATATTGAACATTATACGCCGTACCCAGGTGCAGCAAGAGGTGGAAGAGCTCATGTAGGGGTTGAATCATTTACAGATGAGCCTGTATCACAGATGCGAAAGACAATTGCAAAGCGTCTGTCTGAAAGTAAATTCACAGCTCCTCATTTCTATTTGACACTTGATATTGATATGGATAACGCGATTGCTATCCGGAAATCAATTAATTCGATTGATGAAAGAGGTAAAATTTCTTTCAATGATATGGTGATCAAAGCATGCGCAATTGCACTTCGTGAGCATCCTGCTGTAAATAGTAGCTGGTATGGTGATATCATTCGAAGAAATGATCACGTTCACATTGGTGTAGCCGTTGCTGTTGATGAGGGATTGCTTGTGCCTGTTGTTCGATTTGCTGATGGGAAAGAATTGGCAGATATCAATGCCGAGGTAAAAGATTTGGCAACTAAGGCGAAGAACAAGAAGTTACAACCAGCAGAATGGGAAGGGAATACATTTACCATCTCTAACCTTGGAATGTTTGGAATTGAGGAGTTTACAGCAATTGTTAATCCTCCTGATAGCTGTATTATGGCTGTGGGCGGAATTAAACAAGTGCCTGTTGTAAAAGATGGCCAAATTGTTCCTGGCAATGTAATGAAAGTGACACTTTCATGTGATCACAGGGTTGTCGACGGAGCTACAGGAGCTGCTTTCTTGAATACTTTCAAGAAGTATTTGGAAAATCCCGTATCTTTGCTGATCAAATAACCTGACAGAAAAAGACTTACAATTTAAAACCACAACTTAACTTAATCTGCTATGAACTTGACTCAAGTGCGTACTTGGGTGCTGGGCTTTATACTTTTGGGAAGTATGAAGGTCTGGTCCCAGGCCACCATCAATGTTAGTGTATTATCTGTAGAAGTTACTCAAAATGAAGACTGCGACGGCCTTTTTGCCGGAGAAAGTGATTTCGTTTGGGAGTTTTTAGCAACGGATAACACCGTAGGTAATTCGAATAACAATCCCGTATTGCTTGGATTGCTTGGAGATTTCAACTATGCCTATCGAAATGACGATAACGGGCCATACATCATGAATGCTCCCGGAGGGGGCTTTTCACCAAATAGCGGTCAGTATTTCTCGCACGATTATGTTTGTACCGATGATGTGCCTACAGAAGTTACAATTGATTGGAGAGCGTATGAAAATGATGAAGCCACGAACTACAGTTTGTTAGGGCTTTTGACACAAGGGGAAACGGCCAATCAGAGTGTTACCATGACCGTACCAGGAGCTCCGGGGGTCAATTGGCAAACGTTTGAGGCCAATGGTTCAGGTGGAGGTTGTAATCAAACCTACCGCGTAACTTTTGAAGTAGAATACGTGGATCTGCCGGTTACTTCGGTGCCAGATTTAATTTGTAATGCGCTACCTATTCCTCTGGATGCAACGCAAACCTTTGCACTTTGCGCGAGCAACGCACTAGAACCGAATGAGCCAAATGAAGGCGATGTCAGTGCGAATGGCTCAGGTTGGTTGTATTTTACTGCCCCTGCAAGTGGAAGTGTAGAAGTAACTACCGATTTGGGAGGAACAGATTTAGGAACATATTTTCAATTGTACCATGCAGCAGATGGCGCTGGTTGTATTGAAGGAGTTCAGCCTATCACAGGGACAATAATTAAGGATAAGTTTGATTACCTCTCGCACATTGAGTCGGCAGATGGAATTGATCTGCTAGGGGTTGACCCTGAAGCAGAAATTACACTGGATGCATGTAACCCGGTAGCTTTAATTAGTTATCAGAAACTCATTCCAGGTGAAGTTTATTACATTCAGCTTGCTCCGGACAACAACGAAAGCGGTTATTGTCAGGTGCGAGTAAATTCTATTGGCGGCAGCGCTCCGGATTTAGAAGATATTCCATGTTTGTCACCAACTGTTCCTTTTGGAACAACACCAATTAGTTCAGCGGCAGGGTCTGGGCCTACAGTGAATCTTGGTTTTGGTTGCGCTTATGATGGTGGAAATGATTATGCCGAGACGGGGGCAGCGCACACTTCGACAGATCCCGATGAGTATCACGCCTATGATTACGATCACCCTGCTTCAGGAAATGGAACAATGAATGAAAGCGTTTGGTTGAATTTTGTAGCGCCAAACAGCGGACGAATTGTTTTTGAAACTGATTATCAAAGCGGTATTTATAGTGAGCATTCTGCGTTCTTTGGTTTCGATAGACGCTTTGCACCAGGTATTCCAGCTGATTATACCTGTGCAGACCTTGAGAACCTGGATGCTGCAGAAGGTGGTTTAAATGGTTTGCTCGGTGGCGCTACGGAAAGTGCAATCATTACGCAGCAATGTCTAGAACCAGGTTATTCCTATTATGGAATGGTAGATCCAGCCAATGGGCTCACCTTATTGAATACACAAAACATTGATACATGGGTTTACGACCCAAGCGCAGCGGATGCTATCAACAATCCTCCTGGGAACGATATTCTATGTTTGACACTTCCAGACCCATTGTTTGAAGTAGTTGTGACGCCAGCAGGTGTTCAGCCACAATTTCAAGCTGTTGCAGGAAACAATGAACGAGGATGTACAGAGTTTCTGGCAGGAGAGCCTCCAGTAGATGCCAACCCTTTGAATCGTGCAGACCAAACTGTTTGGCACTATTTCACTGTACCACCTTCAGGCGCCATTGAAATGAATTTAAGAGCATATATCGGTATGGATACGTTACGCTATGCTGTTTATGAATTGCTCAATGGAACAGATTGTTATGGAGGTCTGAATCCAGCGACATTCACGCAGGATGGAACGCAAACTACGCCAATTATTACACCAGTTTTACAAGGTTCAGCTGGTTTTGATGGCACGCAAGAATCTATTTGTTGTATGGCACCAGGAACAATTTATGCCATTCAATTGGATGGTGGATCTCCAGGAGATGAAGGGCAATACATCATCGAGTATATTCGAGAAATTGATAGTTATGCCGGTGACACATATGTAGAATT
The DNA here is from genome assembly GCA_002427735.1 of Flavobacteriales bacterium UBA6051. GTDB lineage: Bacteria > Bacteroidota > Bacteroidia > Flavobacteriales_D > Crocinitomicaceae > UBA4466. Next base: position 613,306 of record DIYP01000007.1, on the reverse strand, counting down.
GGCAAATGGAAGTATTATCGATTTTTCTTCAACAGATACAGCATTTGTTTGTTTTAATGATACACTTATTCCGGGTAACTTGATCAATGGAATTGGAGAGCCAACCGTTGATATTCCTTCGTGTTTGGATTCTGGATTTGTAATGCACAGTACGCAGGTGCTTCCTGACCCAGTTGCTGGATCAGGTTTCACCTATATTGATACGATTCAAGGGGTAGGCGTTTTTGTAAATAATACGGACGGGTCTGGCTCAAACGGAAATCCATTATTCAATACCGTATACTATGTTTCTTCAATGGCGGATGAACCCGCTACCTGGGGAGATTTCTCATGTAATTCATCAACAGTTGATAATACTGTGCAAGTAGTTTATCTGGAGCCAATAGTGCCGGTGTTTAGTTATGACAACACACTCTGTGAAATTACATTCACGAGTTCAGGTGGATTAAGTACTTTCTACGGTACCAATATCAACTACACAATTCAAGATGCGTCAATGACTGTGGTGCAATCGGGTACCTTTATCCCAGGAAATAATGTGGTTTATGCAGTTGCGGCCGCAGAAATTCATACAATTACATTAGATGATGGAGCATGTCCATTTACGTTCACGGTAGATGCATCTATTTGTGGTAATCCATGTATTACAAATCCTATTATTGAGTACGTGAATGCTACGATTTGTGAAGGACAGAGCATTCTCCTTGAAGGCGCAAATCAAACTACTGCAGGAACTTATACGGATGTATTTATTGCTGCAAACGGTTGTGATAGCACTGTTTATACAACATTGACAGTAAACCCGGTTTCGTTATTCGAACAAACGGTTACGATTTGTCAGGGTACGACGTATACTGTTGGATCGAATGTTTATAATACTGCTGGAGTATATACCGATGTTTTCGTCGCAGCAAATGGTTGTGATAGTATTGTAACAACTAATTTGTTTGTAGAAAATACGTTGACGACCACATTGAATGAAACAATTTGTACTGGTACAACTTATGCATTCGGTGGACAAAACTTAAATGCGAGTGGTGTTTATGTAGATAACCTTGTTGCAAATGGCGGTTGTGATTCAATCGTGACGTTATACCTAACGGTTGAACCATTGATCACGAATTCAATAACTGAAACAGTTTGTCAAGGACAATCAACAACGTTTGGTTCGCAGACACTTACGACGTCAGGTACGTACACAGAGATGTTTACCACGGCTGGAGGTTGCGATTCATTAGTGACGATGTATTTCTTTGTGAACCCTCAACTGGAACATTCTTATGCTGCAACGATTTGTCAGGGACAATCTTATACTCATGGCACACAAGTTCTAACATCGTCGGGCGAGTATGCAGAACCTTTTGTAACCGCTAGTGGTTGTGATTCTGTCGTAACGTTGTTCTTAACGGTGACAGATCAAATTACACATACGATTTACGATTCCATTTGTGAAGGAGAATCATACCTGCATGGAACACAAACGTATACAACAGCTGGAGTTTATGATGAAATGTTCACGACAGCAGGCGGTTGTGATTCGTTGGTGACACTCGAATTGACTGTACTGGACTGTGAAGCACTGTTACAAATCAGTAATATATGTACTCCGAACGATGACGGTAGTAATGATACTTGGAAAGTGAGTGATTTGAATCAGATTCAGGGCTGTACTGTTCAAGTATTTAATAGGTGGGGACAACTAGTGTTTGAGAGTAACGATTACCAAAATGATTGGAATGGTACAAAAGAGGGGGAAGTTCTTCCGGATGGAGTCTACTATTATGTCATCGGTTGTGATGAAGACAGACAGTATCAAGGTCCAATTAACTTAATGCGATTTAAAAAGTAATGGTTATGAAAAGACTAGTAAAACTAACATTGACTTTAGCAGCAATGACGTTCGTTTCAACAGCCATTGCTCAACAGACGAGACAAACGAATATGTATCGTCATAATTTATATTCCATTAACCCGGCGTATGCAGGGAAGAGTGGTTGCACCGAAATCAACTTTTCACACTTGAATCAGTGGGTGAAAATCGATGGAGCACCGGTGACCAATTTCTTCAGTGCGAATACCAGATTGGGCAAATCAATTGGGGTGGGAGCAAATGTCCTAATTGACCGGATTGGAATGTTTCAACAAATCTCGGCGTCTGGTTCCGTGTCTTATGGATTCAACTTCTTACGAGATCATTCTATTCGCCTGGGGCTTTCTGGAGGTTATTTCCAGATGCGCTTGGACCCAACCGATGCGATAGCGTTTGATGCGAACGATGCCATCATTAACGGAGGAGTGCAGTCATCTAATTCCGTTCAAACAGAAGCAGGAATCCTTTATGCTTTTAAAGGACTTGAGTTGTCATTTGCTTCGAAACAGTTGCTGGAAACACGTTCTAACTTCAATTATCCAAATCTTGACGGATATGGCTTAAAAAGACATTTTGTTGGATATGCAGGTTATAGTTTTATACTTAATAAGAGACTTTCGATGACGCCATCAGTACTCTATCGTGGTGTTAAGAATAATAATCAACTTGATGTAAATGTTGATCTGAATTATAACGACTTCATTTACGGTGGGGTAGGATATAGAACAAGTGTAGGTTTGATTGGCCGTGTTGGTGTGAATATCCGCAAAATGTTCTTCATTGGTTATGCTTACGAAGTTCCTATGCAAAATATTGCTTCTTACAGTGCTGGCTCTCACGAAATAACCGTTGGTTTAAAGCTGTGCAAAAAGAAAAAGGATGAAGTAGACGAAAAGAATCTTACTGCCGTTGATCCGGCGAAAGCAACTGTTGATACAGTGACCATTGTTGAAACCATAGTGGATACTTTAGTGGTAGAAAAGATAGATACGGTATTTGTAAAAGAACCAACTAACGAAGATGTTAAGCGAGCCATGACACGCGCATCTGATCATTTGGCGTTTGAATACGACAAGGCGATCATCAAGAAAGGATCTTATGGGGATTTGGAGTCGTTGACTAACTTACTACTCGTTCGTGATGAGCTGAAAATTAAGCTCGAAGGTCACACGGATAGCAACGGTACGGAGGAATATAACATGCGTCTCTCAAAGAACAGAGTGAAAGCAGTGAAGGATTTCTTAGTGGCAAATGGTGTAGAAGCTTCTCGAATTAAGACAGCTTATTTTGGAGAGTCAAAACCTATCGCTGATAATAAGACAGAAGAAGGACGAGCAAAAAATCGTCGCGTAGATATGGAGATAATTAATCCGTAACCGCTGGCGACTTCAAATAGACTACCAGGTTTTAATCAAGTATTCTTCCTTCAGCTTTGTCATAATTGAATTAGCTTCAGGGTGATGGGTTTGTAACAAAAAGGCATGTATTGTCGATAGAATCGTGTTGCCTTCTTGGGGGATAAATGCCCAACCCATAATACGGTTCTCTACAAAAAGAATGTTATTGGAAATGACAACTGCGTGATTGTAGATTCTTCCGTGGAAACCATACCTGCGGCCTCGTTCGAAGATTACATTTGAATCAAATTTAGTGGAAGACGCTATGAACTGACTTTTTTCAATAAGATCATTCGCAACTTTCTGATTGATAGGTTTTTTCAGTGTTATATTGAACCGTACGCCATGCATCAATTGACTTGGAGTCGTAATATCCGATGAACTGACCTTAAACGTCTTCTCAACGGTTTTAAAAAGACCCAAAACATCAATGGAGTGGTGCGTTCCTAGTTGATCATCCAGATGCCGGGCGACAACATTGGCTGATACGAGCCGCTGATGATTACCTAAATCCTCTGAGCGACGGACTATCACAAAGTCAGAGCTTTCGAGGTTTTCCAGATCTCTTCCAGCAAAAGTCATAAGAAGTGAGGCTATTGAATGCGTATTACACGACACAACGTGTGCGTATTTTGCTCCTTCCAAAATCTGATCATTTACCCCGGACATGTAGGATATCCCGAAGTTTTTTTCACTTCCTTGAGCGCATGCACCTTTCAAATTTGAAAGTGATTCATACCAGCTTTTATTACTTAAACCACCACCATTCGATGTACAGTCGAATATATATTCAATGCGACCAATGACGTCATCAAGATGCTCATACTCATCATCTTTTTTGGTGCAAACAATTACGCCCATCTCGGCTAAATAAGAAAGGTCGTCTTGATGCCAGGGCATAGGGTTGTTCTTCAGTGCATAAATATGCTCAATCCCCAATAGATGCTTTTGTTTGGACAAAACTCCGAGTAAGGTAGTCCCAATATTTCCAATACCATTAACAAGAATATTCATGAGTCCGATTTATGTAGAAGTGTTTTTGTATTTGATTTTCCAATGAATGGAACCAGCATTGACCGCCAAATAATCCTTAAGTCCAGCTGCCATGATTTCTGATCAATGTAATTCATGTCATTCATCCAACTAACATCTTTATCACACACGTTAACTAATTGAGCCATGCCCGTTATTCCCGGACGAACACTCCATCGACGTATTTTTTCCTGAGAATCCCAATCAAGTCGCCTTATATCCTCAATTGTAAGTGGTCTAGGGCCAACGAATGACATTTTACCTTCGATGATATTGAGAAGCTGAGGAATCTCATCAATCCCGGTCTTTCTGAGAATCTTTCCAATCCATGTTATTCTGCCTTCACGCATTGTTCTGAACTTGTATATCGTGAAAGGTGTTTTATTTAATCCTACACGTTCTTGAACGAATATTACCGGCATCCCAGATGTTAAGGCAATTACAAGGGCTGTTAGCAAAATAACAGGCATTAAAAGTAACAGGAAGAATAGGGCAATTAGCCGCTGCATAGTTTCGACAGATTGATATTTAAATTTAATAAGCTTTCTCTGATTCAGACATATTTTGAGTGAAATAAGAAGTCCCGAACCACAATGAATCGCATTTAGACAAATTCTGGTTTGATGAAACGTAGAACTAACTGAGATCTACAGCTGCGATTCTAATATTGCAGTTCGGGACTGTTCTCATGAGGTTAATAGTAGCTGTGAAAAAGATCAGTCACTATGTAGCCGTTTGTTGTTTGTGTTTGTCATTGCCCTGCATATTGGAAATGTACTTAGCAAAGAAAGTAACAGATTGATTCTGTTTTTTTATTTTCAAGGTCAATTTGGTTTCATGAGAAGTTCGATTTCGCTCTATTACTTTTTGCCCTTACTATTCTTTATGAGCAGTTGTGCACAGAAATCAGAAAGTCGTGAAACAATCGTTCTAGAGAATACGCCAACGGAGGGAGGTTTCTTTGAAGATTTTAGTGTTTTTGAGGGAAAAGATACACTGCTGTCCCTTGATTATGATGGAACTTTAATAGATGTTCAGCTACTATATCCTGAGGGTAAGCCAAAAGCAACATTGCTTATTCTCCAAGGTTGGAATTTTCCAATTTCTAGTTGGTGTGATAGTTCGTCCTTGTGTGAGAAAGCATTGGCAGAGGGCTATGCATTGGTTTGTCCAGATATGGGCAAGAGTATTTATACACGAAGAATTTATCCTGAAACAAGAGCAGATTGGTTGAAATATCCAACGAGAAAGTGGATGACGCATGAATTGATTCCTTTTTTACAAAAAGAAAGAAATTTGTTTCTTGGGGTAAACGATAATTTTGTTGTTGGACTTTCAACAGGTGGAAGAGGGGCCTTGCTCGTTGCGATGGATTTACCCGAGGTTTTTGATGGTACAGCATGCCTTTCCGGGGACTTTGATCAGTCAAAGTATCCGAACGACAATTTATTCAAAGGTTTTTTGGGGAAGATGGATGAATACCCTGAAAGATGGACGGGTGATGAAAACCCAATGAGTTTTATCGATACGTACAATATTCCAACCTATATTGGACACGGTATCAATGATAAAATTGTTCCAACGGCACATGCCAGTGAACTTTATGAAGCAATCAAGAAACAAGGCAATTGCAAGGTCAAATTGAATATGGAGCAAAACGCAGGACATAACTATGCATACTGGGATAGCGAAGTTGATAAGTTGCTAGAGTTCTTTGCTTCTGCGATGGAAGAGGAGTGAAAATTTTGTTGAAAACTGAACTTTGATTTCGGTCTTGAAATATGTATTCTTGTGTCAATCAAAAACAATCAAAACCTAATTACTATGAAAAGATTATCATTTAAACCATTTTTCCTGTTCATTGGCCTATCAGTAGCATTGGTGTCTTGTGGCGGTGAGTCCACTGACGGAGAAGGAGTCGAAGGAGAAGCTGAATCAGTAATGACTACACAAGATTTCATTGCTGAAGCAGGAGAAATGACGGAAGAAGAATTCGATCAAAAGTATCCAGAAGGTTCAGAAATTACCTTGGAAGGAGAAGTGAGAGCTCCGGCAACATGGGACGACAAAATTGTAGCGAAGTTCGGTACTGGTCTAAATGACTTGCCGTTATCAGCAGACTTTATGTTCGAGGCGAACGGAGGATCAAAAGAATCTACGAAGGAGAAGGTGAAAGGTGGAGAAGTGGTTCGTTTTACAGGAACTGTTGGTGGAAGCTTCTTTATGGATGGGAAATTTAAGCGTTGCAGTTTTTCAAACTGTGTTGCACAATAGAAGTTAACCAATTAGATATAAAAGAGGAGCGCCTATCGTTCCTCTTTTTTTTTGATACTACTAGAAAGTTACCAGGTTTCCCAGTTTTAACAAATACATAAGTAAGGCTGTTCCCGCCGTACTCATGAAAAAAATACTTTGCCAAAAATAGAGCTTACTGCGTCCTGCTTTTATCCACTTTTTACCGAACTCTTCGGCAGCATATCTTTTAAGTATAAAATAGCCGATAAGGCATAGTAATAGAAAAATCAATGTTGCTATCGATAATATCCAAACCTTTTCCATTTTCACTTTTTTGATTATTTAATCATTTCTTTTCGGCTAGCATCATATTTGACGTACCTACATGATATTGGTATCCTATACCAAAAGGAAGTGGTTTAACTGTTTTTTCCTTTTTGGCATAAATTTCTTTTAAATCTTCTTGGTGTCTTTCAGCAAACAAAGAAATGGGAAAAGAATAATTACCATAAAAAGTAAGATTCCACTTAGATTCGTCAAAAAATCCAACGGGAATCCCTGAATCATCTTGAAGTACATATTCTGATTCGTCGAGAATCGTACTTCTGATAATACTAAACGTTGGTCTGTGCATTAAGTAAGAAGCAGACTTCAAGTAAGTGGTTTTGATGTTCAACTGCTTAAAATAAGCGACAAGATCAGTTCTGGTTTCAAGTCCTTTGGCAACTAATCCGCCTCTGCTGTGGTATGGTTTATCCTGCACGTTTGCAGCAAAATAAGTAAGTGTTTTAACCTTATCACTTCCTTGCTTTTTAAAATAGAAACGATTTCCAACGTAGGTAGAATCAGAGATTGCAGATAAGTCATTTGTCAATTGGCCATCAGGTAATATTGCGACTTGTTCCTGAAATAGAACTTCATGATCCGTACGTGCCATAAAATGAACAAGGACATGTAAAGTTCCATCTAATTCACTTTTAAAATCATCTGCCATGGCAATTGTTCGGAAAAAACTAAGGCCCAGAATAGCATTCATAGATTTTTTCAAACGAGCCAAGTACTTATTGACTGTTGTATCTGGAGCATTTTGGAGTTCCGGAAATGTTCCAATTGGCTCTAGTGCCATCATGGCAATATGATCATGTCCAGAAAAGAACAAGTCTGCATGAAGAAAATCGGCACCTGAAAAGGGGTAGAACAGTGTTCCACCATCCTGATTGATTTCATTTAGCTCATTATCGGCCCATTCTCGAATCACCGGCAGTTTGTTATTGGTTTTTTTCCAAAGTACCTCAAGATTATCTTGATAATTTTTCCACGTATTACTTTCCTCCAGTGATTTTAATGAACTACTTGGACTTCCTTCATATCCCGCTATAAACTGCGCAAATTCATTGAATTTGACATCGGTAGGATAGACTTCTTGAACAGAGTCATTCGCATTAATGACAGGCTCATTCGCATCTTCGGAAGCTGAAATCTCAGCGGTTTCTTCGCCCTGACAGCTGACGAATAGAATGAGCATAAGAGGTATGAATATTCTTTTCATAGTGATATTGGTTGACACCGCAAATTAGGGAATTATTCTAGAGTAATAGACTAGATTCTAGTGAAAATGATTATTCGTCCAGTTCTGCCTATAATTCGTGGAAAATCAATGGTATACATTGATTAAATAAATGCTAATTTAGGCCACAACAAAAACAGAGTATGCAGAAGTACACAAGGTCTGTGGCGGTCAATATGGTGATCGCCAATATGATTGGCACAGGAATTTTTACTTCGCTTGGATTTCAGGTGTTAGACAATGGAATTCCCGATCCTTTTGCCATTCTCGTTATTTGGGTTTTAGGAGGAATTGTTTCGCTTTGTGGAGCAACAGCTTATGGAGAAGTCGCGACTACTGTTAATAAATCCGGAGGTGAATATGCCTTCCTCTCAGAGTTGTATCACCCGCTATTGGGCTTTACAAGTGGCTGGATTTCTATGGTGGCTGGATTTTCTGCTGCCATTGCTGGACTGGCACTGGCCACCGGCGAGTATTTTATTCCTTTGTTGGGAATGCCCCACGATGCAACAGTCGCAATCGGTTCTCTCTCATTTCCCGTGAGTAAGATAGTGGCAACAATTGTCATATTGTTGGTGGTAGCTATTCAGCTCCGAGGAGTGCGCTTCGGAGGGATGTTCCAAAATATAATTACTTATTTGAAAGTCGGATTGATTGCCGTTTTCTTGATTATGCCATTCGTCTTTGCTGGCCAATATGAACCTTCAGGAGTTAATTTTGCCCCATCTGAGAAAAGCTTTGATACCATTTTCGGTTTGCCTTTTGCTGGGGCGTTGGTATGGGTAATGTTCTCATATAGCGGTTGGAATGCAAGTTCTTATATCGTTGGAAATCTTGAAAATCCAAGAAAAAACTTGCCCTATTCGCTTATTGTTGGGACATTGGTGGTAACAATCATCTACCTCTTGCTCAATACGGTATTCATGTACGCGGCGACATTTGATGAACTAGCGCCAACGGATTTTGCGCGGGTTGATATTGGTAATGTGGTAGCCACAAAGATTATGGGTGAAAAGATTAGCTTGATCTTTAGTGGAGTGTTTTCTATTGCTCTCATTTCAGGGATAAGTGCGATGTTTATTGCGGGGCCAAAAGTGATAGAACAGATAGGTAAGGATTACAAAGCATTCAAAGTTCTAGGTAAGGAGACCAGTGGAGGCGCGCCACGAAATGCTATTCTGTTGATGTGCGCAGTTTCACTTATTTTGATCTACACGAGTTCATTCCAGGGCATCATTAAGTACATTGGAATTACGCTGACCCTGTTTTCCTTGCTCACTGTATTTGGCGTGTTTATTTTGAGAAGAAGAAAACTGTCAACGGAAAATACAGTGAAAACATGGGGGTATCCACTTACGCCAATTATCTTCATAGTCCTTATGATTTGGATGATTACATTTTTTGTTATCGATAATCCAATGATTTTGGTGTGGTCTTTGGGATCAATGCTGCCAGCTGTTGTGATTTATTATGTCTCAAAGAGGAATTAGAAATACATGTATTGCCGTCTTAATCTTGCTGGCGTTTGGAGTTAATGGGCAACATGAGATACGCACTGAGCAAGACCTGATTTTAGCGCTGTCAGGAAAAGATCCTTTAATTGATCAGGTGCTCTCCAATCGTGAAAGGCATCGATTACAAATGGTTTATACACCTGTCGATGGCGAAGTAGGAGAGACCATTCATTCGATAACTGGAGAATACTTTTTTCCTGCAAGCACGGTGAAACTTCCAATTGCACTTTTGACATTAGAGAAACTCAAAAAAGAGGGAATTTCATTGGATAGTTATTTGCGCTTCAATAGAGATATTGATTGTGGAAACCAACGTTTCATTGATTTATCCAGAAAATACAACCTTTCTTTTCGCCAAATGATTTCTGAATTAATGGTAGTTAGTAATAACGATTATTACAACAGTTTATACCATTTCTTGCACCCAGCAACAATCAACAAAGAGCTGCTGAAGAAGGGGTATGCTGGAACGAATATTTATCGTGCGTTTACAGGGTGTGATCGGGAAGAACAGCTTTCGTGTAATTCTTTTGAAGTCTTAAACAATGAGATGGTTGCTTTAGAAGAATCGGTTCGAATAATGCCACTTAAGGTTATGGAAGATCATTACCAATATAATGAGGCACTGCTCCTTGGATCTAAGCATGAAAATGATGAAGGAGTCATCGTTTCCGGTCCGTACGATTTTAATTATAACCTCGAAATTCCTTTAGTCGAACTGCATAAGATGTTGATGTCTCTGGTTCATCCAGCGAATTTTTCGGAACATGAACGCTGGGATATCCGAGAGGAGGATAGAAGGTTTATCCTGGGATTGATGGGCATGTACCCACGAGAGTTAAAAAAATCGAAGTATAGAAACAGTGAACGCTGGCCAGATACTATTTATAAATATATCTTGGTGGGAGAGCAAAAACAAGGAGTTCGGACCATTTCTAAAATTGGATTATCTTATGGATTTGCCACGGAAACAGCCTACGTAATTGATGGTAACGGTAAAGGTTATTTCTTGTCAATTTCAATCTATGTCAATGAGAATGATACCGTCAACGACGGAGACTATGAGTACAATGAAGTTGCTCGTCCATTTATGGCGAGAGTCGGAAAAATCTTGTTAGAAAATAATTAGCTGTAACCTTTTCTGTGGAGAATGTTATGTATACATAGTATATACATTTAAATCTCTCCGTCATGAAAAAGCAATTGTTGATCCTTATTTTTCTTTTACCCTTCTTATCTCAAGCGAAAGATATTTTTTTCAACCGCTTAGAAAAACTGCATGCAAAGGACCAGAAGAAGTGTCTTGAAGTTTCCAAGCGCTATATGAATTGGTTTCCCGACAAAGCTGCTCCTAATTATTTCGCCAGTATTATTTATCAAGAACGTTCGACCAAATCGAGAACGTTACAAGGTCGCTATAGAAATGTGAAAAAGGCGATAGGGTATGCCATGAAGTTTGAAGAAATGGATGACGGAACTCTCCGTACTGAAGTTGATTGGGATACGTATCGTACAGACTTAACTCGGCAAGCGTTTGATGTTGTTGGTAGGCTGCAAGATGCTGGAGAAGAACGCTATGGCACATTGTTAATGGCTTCTCTTGAAAAGTTTGACGATAATATGGAAATTGTTGTTGTAGAAGATGACCAAGAAGTACAAGATGAAATGCGAACAGCGCATTTTACAGTGTTGCCGACAACTCCAAATAATACAGAAACGAATGAGCGTTTGATTGTTGATGCCAATTCTACGATTGAATTTTTTGGTCTTCCGCACGGGAATGAGTTCATCATGTCTTCCAATCCGAACGGTGAACAGCAACTATTAGTGCTAATTAATGAAGAACGTGAACGCCAGGGAATGCATCCACTAGAGTGGGATGATCAACTAGCGCAGGCATGCAGATACCATTCATATGATTTGGCCACGCAGAACTACTTCAACCATGACAGTCATGACCGAAAGAATGGCAAGTTAGAGAAGGTAGGAGGTACTTTTGATCGCATTCGTCGCTTTTATTCGAAGTCTTTCGTGAATTCTGAAAATATCGCAGCTGGAAATGAATCTCCGGAAGCCACTTACGAACAATGGTTTAATAGTCCTGGGCATTATGAAAATATGTTCAATCCGACGAGTACCAAAGTAGGGTTGGGTGTTTTTTATGATCCCGATTCCCCATTCGGCTACTATTGGACATTCTGTACTGCATTGTAATGTGATCCTGCAAGGGAAAAAGTAAACGCCCGAGATACTTCTCCGCTATTTTTCAATAGTCAGTGCGTGTCTGAGATTTTTTCTGCGATCACTATATGAAGCCCACACTTGTTGTGATGTCAATTGCCCATGCGTGCTTTTGATCATTCACAACAAGTTGTGGGTTTCCCACTTTTCATAAGTTTCTTCTGTTAATTAGTTGTTCAATTTCAGGTGTTAAGAATCATTGAAAAGTCAGCAAGAAATGTTTATTTTTAGAGACATTATAAACCAAAAACTTGCTATGAAATTTCTTTTGAAAAAGACATTGCTTTTAGGTGTCTGTGCAATTGGATTGAGTTTTTCCTGTTTCTCACAGGCAGATTCTGTTGTACAAGCCGAAATTATAGACAGTGATTCTACACTAGCCGATAAGCATTATAACAGTGGGATTGAAAAGTTCTCTTCTAAGCTCTACAAGGATGCGTTGGCTGATTTTGACAAAGCGATCGAGTTAAAACCTGAATTCGAAAAGGCATTCTACAACAGAGGTATTACAAAACATGAATTAAAAGACTTCAACGGTGCAATTGCTGATTTTGATAAATCGATTGAATTGACCAAGAATCCTGAGAGTTTCTTTAGTCGAGGTCAGGCAAAGTATGCGCTGGGAGATAAAGAAGCCGCACTTACAGACTATACAGCTGCCATTGCCGCGAATAACAATCACGCTAAGGCGTATTATTATCGTGGGGGAATTAAATTCGAGAACAATGATTACCAAGCTGCAATAGACGACTACAACGAAGCTATTCGTGTAAAGAAAGATTATGCTTATGCTTATAACGATCGTGGAAGTGCCAAACGTCAGTTAGAAGATTATCAAGGGGCTATTTACGATTATCAAAAAGCGCTAAATGTGGATGAGAACTTGGCATTTGTTCATAATAATCTGGGAAGTGCAATGCGTAAGAAAGGCGATTTACAAGGAGCTATAAAAGCGTATTCGAAAGCGATTGGTCTGGACAAAGATTATTTTATTGCTTATAACAACCGCGGGAGTGCACGCTACGACGCGGGTGATTATAAAGGAGCCCTTGCCGATTTCGATAAGGTATTAGAGTTAAAGAATGATTATGCCTACGCGCTGAACAATCGTGCGGCAGTAAAGTTCAAAATGGAAGATTACAACGGATGTGTTGAAGATTGTTCCAAAGCCATTGAATTAGATGCAAATTATGGGTATGCCTATCTCAATCGTGGAAACGCGAAAGAGTTATTAAGAGATGAAAAAGGGGCGTGTGAAGATTGGCACAAGGCGATAGAATTGGGTGCAGACGGTGCAAAGGCACATACAAGTGCATGTTTATAATCAATCAAACGAAAAGACAGTTATGTTAAAACGATTTACAATGTTGATGTTAGTGCTGCTTTCCGGAGGATTGTACGCACAGAATGTTGAATTTGATAAGGCAAATTTCAAAGAGGATAAGGAAGGTTTCAAAGAAGCAAAGAACTCGTTAAAGCTTGGAGATGAGTTATATGAGCAAGGACCGACTTTTTATAAAGATGCGATTGAGCATTATGAAAAAGCAAATACGTTTAACCCCAACAATGCGGAGTTGAACTACAAACTAGGGGATTGTTATTTGTCTTCCATGTATAAGTACAAAGCACTTCCTTATCTGGAGAAAGCAGTAAAACTGAATCCTAATGTAAACACGAAGGTTCATTATCTATTAGGAATGGCATATCACTTTGATATGGAGTGGGACAAAGCGATCAAAGAGTATAGCTTGTATCGTTCTGCAGTCCAAAAGGACCCTGCGAATGCACAAAATCCATATTTCAATATGCAAGCGGTCATGGATGAATTAAAACTCCGAATTGACCAATGCTATAATGGTCGGGAAATAGTAAAGACCCCCATTCGTGTATTTGTAGATAACCTTGGTGAAAATATCAATACACCGCACAATGAATATGGCGCAGTAATTTCTGCAGATGAATCTGTGATTGTATTTACATCAAGAAGACCTGGGTCGACAGGAGGGAAGCTGGATCCAATGATTAATGAACCTTTTGAAGATATTTACATTGCTTACCGTCAGGATGATGGTACTTGGGGGAAAGCTCAAAATGTAGGTGAAACGGTAAATACGGATGATCACGATGCTATTTCCGGAATTGCTCCGGATGGACAACGTTTTTATGTTTACATGGGACGAAAGAACAATGGAGGTGACTTGTATGAATCCGTTTTGAATGGTGATGTATGGTCAAAGCCAGAATCACTTGGAAAGGAAATCAATGAAAAAGATTATCATGAGTCTTCTGCTTGTTATTCACCGGATGGGAATACTCTGTATTTTGTTTCGGACAAACCCGGAGGACAGGGTGGTCATGATATTTATATAGCATACAAGGATGAGAAAGGGGAATGGTCAGAGACAAAAAACCTTGGTACAACGATCAATACGCGATTTGACGAAGAGGCGGTATACATGCATCCTGATGGAAAGACACTTTATTTCAGTTCTAAGGGACATAATTCGATGGGAGGTTTCGATATTTTCTCGTCAGTGTATGATGCTGAGGCAGATAAGTGGAGTGAGCCTAAGAACATCGGTTATCCAGTAAATACAACCGAGGACGACGTATTCTTTGTTATTTCTGGTAGTGGTAGACATGGTTATTATACATCGGTTACGAATGATGGTGTTGGTCTTCGAGACTTATATATGGTAACGTTCCTTGGGCCTGAAAAACCAATGGTATTGAATAATGAAGATAACCTTCTTGCAAGCGTGGCTGCTCCCGTAAAAGAGACAGTTATTGCCCCAGAAGTTCAGGTGAAAGAAGCACAGTTGACTATCTTAAAAGGTGTTGTGTCTGATTATTTAAGTAAGGAAGTTTTAGGTGCTGATATTGAGATTGTTGACAACTCAGAAAACAAAGTGATTGCAACGTTCAAATCAAACAGTTCAACAGGAAAATACCTAGTTTCATTACCTGCTGGTAAGAACTATGGAATTGCCGTAAAAAAAGAAGGATATTTGTTCCATTCAGAGAACTTTGATATTCCGAATACGGCTGCCTTCCAAACAGTGGAGAAAGACGTTGAGTTGAAGAAACTATCTGTAGGAAGCAAGATTGTCTTGAGAAATATTTTCTTCGATCTTGACAAAGCAACGCTGCGACCAGAATCCACTGTTGAGTTGAATCGTTTGATTAAACTGATGGCGGATGTTCCAACGTTGAAAATTGAGTTGGGAGGACATACAGATTCCAGAGGATCTGATTCATACAATCAGCAGTTGTCAGAGAAGAGAGCAAAAGCCGTTGTCGATTACTTGACAAACGCGGGAGTAGCTGCATCTCGCTTAAAGTCTGCAGGATACGGAGAGACGCAACTGGTAAACAAATGTTCGAACGGAGTAAAATGCTCTGATGAACAACACCAGGAGAATAGAAGAACAGAGTTCAAGGTATTGGAGCTTTAGATGAATCGTTTATAGTCAAAGCGCACTTCAGTGGGCTTTTCTAATACTAAAAAAGGGGATCAATTTGATCCCCTTTTTCTATTTCTATATCAAAGTATTCCTAGTAACCAGAAGCTACGCTAGCTCCGCCAGAAGTTGTTAATCCTTCTGCGTTTACCGTTAACAATGGCAAATGAAGTTCGTTTTCGATCATTGCTTGGATAAATGAATTCGGATTTGTAAATACACCATCTTTATAATATCCAGCTGCAATTAAATCGGCATCAACATCAGCAGCATATTTCATCAATGATTTTTCAAAACCTGCCCCTTTATCAATGCTCTCCATTTTATAGTCTACATTGTTCTCTTCCAAGTGATTCTGCACTACAATTCTGTTTGTGCGTGTATGGTTTTGGTGAATATCATCACCATCACTGTATCCAACCAAATGAATGGATGCGTTGAACTTCTTCGCAATTTTAGCCGCAAACGTCGCAATTTGAATGCTCTTCTTGTCATAAGAGAAAGGCATCACGATCGTTTTAATTTTATCTACCGATTTCTTGCCTTGGGTAATTAAGAATGGGCTTTCTGAATTGCTGATCATCTTCACCGCATTACTACCAAAAATCTTCTGCATACCACGAGCGCCATGCGTTCCCATAACGATAAGTGCAGCATCGAGTAGCTCTCCCGCCTTGCTCATATCTTCGAAAAGATCACCGATAATTGTTTTCGTAGTAATCAAAGACTTTTCATCCTCTGCCTGAGCTGCCATCAGGTCGTTATACTTAAATTGTGCTTCACGCTTTTCTGATTGACTTTTGACTACATGAAGTAGTACGACACGGCCATCATTGGCTTTAGCTAGATCAAGTCCCAAACGCAATGCACTCTCTGAGACAGGCGTAAAATCACATGGAACGAGATAAAGAGGATTCTGATTCATAGTTCTTTCATTTTGGTTTGGGTTAAATATATCAATTTCTTCTCGTTTCAGTCCACATTTTCATAGAGTAAATTCACGTTTGGATCAAGATAAAAGTCCTGAATCAATTGTGAATTATTCAGCGAAAAGGTTTTAGAGCGTTCGTTAACCCAGAATGATTTTAAAAGCTTTGTTCCATCATTCAGTTCAAATTCCACTTCCAATGAGAATGTAAAGGCAGGTTCTTCTTGTTTTTGCTCGATGTAGAGCTTGTTATCTTCAACCCAGGCTTTGATTTTAGGTTGTCCAGTCCTTTTCAGCCATTGATCAAAGAATGTGTCCATTTCAAGCCCCGAAACTTCTTCAACCACTGAGATGAAATCGTTGGAATGAGCATTACTGAACTTAAATGCTTCATAATAGTCTCTGATGACTTTAAAAAAGCGTTCATCTCCAATCTCATGCCTCAACATATGAAGAACCCAGCATCCTTTTTGATAAGCGTTCGGATTTAACAAGTACATTAAGTCTGTCGAAACTGTATCAATAACGGGAACAATATTCGCTCTGCTAAACCGAATAACACGATCACGATCTTTAGTGAGTTGTTGATTCATAGCGCTTCTACCATATTTATGTTCAAGATGCAAACTCGTGAAGTAAGTGGCAAATCCCTCGCTCAACCAAAGATGCGACCAATCAGATTCTGTCGCAGAATTTCCAAACCACTGATGAGCTATTTCATGAGCAATCAAGTTTTCCATTGTGTTTTTTCCGGTCACAGCGTTTTCATCATAAAAGATGCAACTAGCATTTTCCATTCCGCCAAATCGGGTAGTGGACTGAACATTGGCTAACTTTTCAAAAGGATAAGCGCCGACGGTTTCAATAAAAAAGTCCAGTGGGTCCTGGGCTACCTGCATGTCATTGAATCCGTTGAGTTGATCTTCTTTATAGGCCCAAATAGTATGCGGAAAGCCATGTTCGTTCGGAATTTCTTGCTTTGCAAAATCAGCAATTCCAACCACCATTACTTTAGTAGGTAAGGGAATCTCGGATTGATATATAGTGGTCGCCTTTCTTTTGCCTGATTTTGCTCTTCCTTTGAAGGTACCGTTTGCAATACATTGGTAATGATCTGGTGCAGTGATTTTGTATGAAACGGTAGCTTTATCAGATGGGTGATCGACACATGGAAACCAATTGTGTGCTCTGTTTGGCCAATTATCGCCGAAGAAAGTACGTTGATTGAACTTATTCTTACCAATTACTAAACCATCTATTGGAATGCCGCCATATGCAATGTGATATGTTGATTTCTGTCCCATTTTTCCATTAATTGAGTGCAGGACTAAATGATTATCTGTATGCTCAAATTTGATTGGTTTTCCTTGTTCCAATACTTCAAAAACTTCCATGCCTAGGCCGTTTTTGTTGGATGAGACCAAATCAAGTTTGAAAGAAGAGCATGTTTCGACAAACTCAACAAGAATTGTGTTTGTTGCAAGGATATAATCAGAAGAATCCGTTACCTCCAAATCAATTTGATAACTGTGAACGTCTATCTGACTTTGACAAAAGTGGCCAATAAGAAGACCGAAAAGTAGAACGGTGATACGCATTTTAAATGACTTCAATTAAATGTTTTTTTCGCTCAGTCATTACACCGAACGATTGAATTGTACTATTGTTTTTCTCCAACAATCGCTCCACATCTGAAATGGCGTCGTCAGCAACTGCAATGAGTAATCCTCCGCTGGTTTGAGGATCGCACAAAAGGTGCTTTTGCCTTTCATGCGATAGCTTTATTTGTTTACCAAAACTCTCCCAGTTTCGATTGGTTCCTCCAGGAATGCAGCCTTGCTCAAGATAGACGTCCAGGTGTTGTAAGACTGGGATTTTTGAAAATTCAATGGATGCGCTTAAGTTGCTTCCTTCGCACATTTCTTTCAAGTGTCCTAAAAGCCCAAATCCAGTCACGTCCGTCATAGCCATGACGCCCGGAATAGTGCCGAGTTCCTCACCAATTTTATTTAAAGTTGACATTGATTCAGGAGCGATGTTCGCATGATCTGATTGAAGCAACCCTTTTTTTTGAGCTGTGGTTAAGATACCAACACCTAATGGTTTTGTTAGGTACAGACGACAATCTTTTTCGGCTCTATTATTTGTCTTAAGGTTCGGAATCTTTACAGATCCCGTTACTGCTAAACCAAATATGGGCTCGGGACTATCAATACTGTGTCCTCCTGCTAAGGAAATTCCAGCTTCCTTGCATGCTGAACGACCTCCTTCAAGTACCTGTTGTGCTACTTCTGGTGGCAGTTTCTCCATAGGCCATCCTAATATGGCAATAGCGAGCAATGGGGTTCCTCCCATGGCATAAACATCACTAATAGCATTTACAGCAGCAATTTTTCCAAAGGTGAATGGATCGTCTACAATGGGCATGAAAAAATCAGTTGTACTAATAATCGCGGTTTCATTTCCCATGTCATAAACGGCAGCATCATCTCGATCTTTATTTCCAACAATCAAGCGCTTGTCGTCTTGCATTGAAGAAGATGTTTTCAGGATTTCGTTTAAAACGTTCGGAGCTATTTTACAACCGCACCCCGCACCATGACTGTATTGTGTTAGCTTAACCATAAGATTCCTGTTCTTCAATAAATTGAATGAGCGATTTTGTGTTTTCAGTGATGTTAACCTGATTAAATGGAATAGTCTTTACTCGTTCAGGTGAGCGCTTTTCCATTCCGCGTAAATAAGATTTATCATAATAGTGAAGTGCTATTTCGGCTACCTGAAGGTATTCACCAGATTCAAGCAATTTTATGGCAAGTTGTGCATTCTGGCCGCCTATTTTTCTGGAAATAGTCTTGATAGCTTCAATTCCTTGGGTATGATTACTTTTTTGAGCGTACCCTTCAACAAGATATTTGGCTCTCTCAGATCGGGGGATATCAAGAAAGTAAAGCGTTTGGTTCCGGATATTGGCATATAATTCATGGGGCAAAAGAACCGATCCAATGTTTCTACTTTCGTCCTCAATCCATATTGGAGACGTCAAATCAAAGTCCTTCCATTGCCAAAAAATGGTATTCTCGAATTGTTCCACTGAAGGTTGAGTGCTACATCCAATTGAGCCAAACGCCGAGCCTTTATGATTGGCAATTCCTTCAAGGTCAATGACTTGTTCACCCGCTTCTTTTAGGAGTTGTAACATTTCGGTTTTCCCGCTACCAGTATAGCCACCTATCGTTCTTAATTTATAAGGCTGTTGAAATGTGTCTAATACCTTTTTTCTAAACGCTTTGTATCCATTTTCAATGACATAAACGGGACTAATGCCATTCTTGCATAAATGTTCAGCAACGGATTTACTGCGCATTCCTCCTCTCCAGCAATGAACAATGATTCCTTTTGTACTTGATATCTCACGCGCTTGATGAAGATAATGCCCTGCTTTTGGTGTTACAAAATCAAAACCAAGAGCTATAGCCTCTTCTTTTGATTTTTGCCTGTAAACAGTTCCTACCGCAGCCCTTTCAGCATCTGATAATAATGGAAGGTTAAATGCTTCAGGAATACATCCTTTTGAAAATTCAGAAGGTGAGCGGACATCAATTACGGGAAGGTCATGAAGAAACCTAAGCCAATAATCAATATCCACAGTCTGAAACATGGACTAAATGTACACTTTGTTCATCAGACTGGAGTAAAATTACAATGAAAACGAGCTGCGTAAATATTATTCGCAGTTGGATTTTCTGCGCGTATCAGCAATATCTGAAATTTTCCAGCCAGTTTCATCACGGATCAATTGAATTGAATTAACGCCACAATGACTAAATGTATCATTCAAGTAAAATGAATAGTTCATCCAGGCTTGTGCAAGATTGTCATCTACATGAATGACTAGATTTGAAATTCGTTCGTCCCATATGTCCTCTTTGGGCGTTCCCACCGCCTTTAAAAAGTCATCCAGATTACCGCTATGAACGATTTTTTTTCCTGTTGTCTTATTGACGAAGCTTGTCCGCATTGAGGCATTCGAATAAAAAATGGAATTTACAGCCACACTGTCAGAATTTTTCATTCCATTAAAGAGTTTATGAATTACAGATTCCACCTCTTTTGTATCATTATTTATATCAGACTCTTGACTGAAAAGAGAGAACGGAATCAATACTATAGTCAGGATGTAGGTTTTCATCGTTGATTTTTTATATAAAAATGGGAAGTTATCTGGCACTGTAGTATTGAAATGTGTTAAGATAGTTTATTTCGTTGAAGGCAGGGGGAGTGTTGTGGCGAGTGGTAAAATAAGTATCTTCAAGTTTTCAATTTATTAACTGAATATTGAGGTATGGAAGCGAAATCGGCCTGTCCAGAATGCAATCACATGAATGCTACACTTGCAAATTTTTGTTCAAATTGTGGCTGTTCATTGGAATTTTCAGCGGTCAAAAAAACGAGATCGGACTTGTTTATTATTATCACGTTGTCAGTATTAGCGGGAACAACAGCATTTTGGTTTTTACTGGATTTTATAGCAGAGTATGCCGGTTACAGGATTTATGACAACCTATATTATCTAAATAAGTTAGTTGATCTTCTATTTATCGCTGTTCCTTTTCTGTTAATTCCCGCTATTAGCAATAAATCAATGCGCATCGCTGGTTTGGTCATGGCTATACTTTTTTCTGGTATTCGGATTTATTGGTTCATTGATAGAATAATTTCAGATTACAGTTTTGAATTCTATGATTTTTGATGGAATCATTGTGCTTCTAGAAGAGTATTGAATGAACGATTCCTAATAATCGTTGGTTCGTTCACTTTGTGACAAACTAATTTTGCTCAAGTAAAACTTGCTTAACTAAGCTTTTAAAAAGTAGATCTTTACAACCGTTTCAGGCATAGTTTTAATCATCACTGAAGAATCAGTAGGATATATATTCCCAATTATTTGTTGGGTCGTATGAAACCTCGGAAGTATCCGAGGTTTTATTTTTTGCGGACATTTTATTACCTCGGTAGCGGTACGTTTACGTTAGGAAACAAATTAGACATCTCAGGAAATTAGCATTGAAGACGCCACCTGATTGCGAATAGATTTGAGCAAACAATAAAATCAATGCTTATGAAACACAAAAGAAAACTATTGAGTACTGTTTTTGCCCTCAGCATCAGTCTGGGAGCAGTGCATGCTCAAAAAGCAGTTTTAGTTGCAGGTGGAGATGCATCTGGCAATGGTGGTTCGTCAAGCTTCTCGATCGGACAGTTAAATTACATTACAACCGAAGGAACGGATGGCAGTGTTGCACAAGGAGTGCAGCAAGCCTATGAAATTTCCGTCGCGCTGGGGGTAGAAGAGGACTGGATCAATCTAGAAGTTTCGGCCTTTCCTAATCCAACCGCAGACTATTTAACCCTCAGAGTGGAGGACATTTCTGGTAAGAATCTTTCGTATCAGCTTTATGATATGAATGGGAAGGTATTAGATGCTTCGTCCATTAAGGATACTCAGTCAACAATAAACATGATTGACTATGTTCCTGCTGGATACTTTCTACGCATCCTCAACAATGAAAAGGAAGTGAAAACTTTCAAAATTATTAAGCACTAAGCGTGCTCAACTTAAAAACAAAATCATGAAAAAAATAAGAATACTAGTAGCAGCTTTACTTTTAAGCACAGGTGCTTTTGCTCAGGCACCACAAGAAATGAGCTATCAGGCAGTCATAAGAGATGCTTCGCAGAACCTTGTAACAAACACAAGTGTTGGAACGCAGGTTTCAATATTACAAGGCTCTGCTAATGGAACAGAGGTTTATGTGGAAACGCATACGGCTGGAACAAATGTAAATGGTTTGATGACTTTGTCAATTGGTAGTGGGACACCACTTTTAGGTGATTTTTCAACCATTGATTGGTCAAACGGTCCGTACTATATTAAAACAGAAACGGATTTAACGGGTGGAACGAACTATTCGATTGCAGGAACTTGCAAAATGTTAAGTGTTCCGTATGCACTTTATGCCGAAACCTCAGGGAGTTCTGTAGCTGGACCCGCAGGCCCGCAAGGACCTTCAGGTCCAGCAGGAGCTCAAGGACCACAAGGGTTGACAGGGGTTTCAGCTTATCAGGAGTGGTTAGACCTCGGGAATACAGGTTCTGAAGCAGATTTTATTGCTTCACTTACAGGTCCACAAGGGCCGGTAGGTCCGGTAGGCCCTTCAGGTGCGACAGGCCCGCAAGGAGCTCAAGGACTACAAGGTAATCCTGGTGTAGACGGAATAGATGGAACGGATGGATTGAGCGCTTATGAAGTATGGTTGAATCAAGGAAACACAGGTTCAGAAGCAGATTTTTTGCTTTCATTACAGGGAGCTCAAGGTGTACAAGGGCCAATTGGACCAGCGGGTGCGACAGGCCCGCAAGGAGCTCAAGGACTACAAGGTAACCCTGGTGTAGACGGAATAGATGGAACGGATGGATTGAGTGCTTATGAAGTGTGGTTGAATCAAGGGAATACAGGCTCAGAAGCCGACTTTTTACTCTCATTAGAAGGAGCTGCAGGTGTACAAGGACCAATTGGACCAACAGGTGCGACAGGCCCACAAGGCGCTCAAGGTCCTCAAGGTAACCCTGGTTTAGACGGAATAGATGGAGCGGATGGGTTGAGTGCTTATGAAGTATGGTTGAATCAAGGAAATACAGGCTCAGAAGCAGACTTTTTGCTCTCATTAGAAGGAGCTGCAGGCGTACAAGGACCAATTGGACCAGCAGGTGCAACGGGACCGCAGGGAGCTCAAGGTCCTCAAGGTTTCCCAGGTCTTGATGGCGTGGACGGAACGGATGGATTAAGTGCTTATGAAGTATGGTTGAATCAAGGAAATACAGGCTCAGAAGCAGACTTTTTGCTTTCATTACAGGGAGCTCAAGGTGTACAAGGACCAATTGGACCAGCAGGTGCAACGGGACCGCAGGGAGCTCAAGGTCCTCAAGGTTTTCCGGGTCTTGATGGTATAGACGGAACGGATGGATTGAGTGCTTATGAAGTATGGTTGAACCAAGGAAATACAGGCTCAGAAGCAGACTTTTTACTCTCATTAGAAGGAGCTGCAGGTGTACAAGGACCAATTGGACCTGCAGGTGCAACGGGACCACAGGGCGCTCAAGGTCCTCAAGGTTTTCCGGGTCTTGATGGTGTAGACGGAACAGATGGATTGAGTGCTTATGAAGTATGGTTGAATCAAGGAAACACAGGTTCAGAAGCGGATTTCTTACTTTCATTAGAAGGAGCTGCAGGTGCACAAGGACCAATTGGACCAGCAGGTGCAACGGGCCCACAAGGCGTTCAAGGGCTACAAGGTAACCCTGGTGTAGACGGAATAGATGGAACGGATGGATTGAGTGCTTATGAAGTATGGCTGAATCAAGGAAATGTTGGAACCGAGGCAGACTTTTTATTGTCATTGGAAGGTGCTGTTGGACCACAGGGAGCAACTGGTGCGACAGGAGCTGTAGGTCCAATGGGGCCACAAGGACCTCAAGGTCCAGCAGGTTCATATACTGCAGGTACAGGTATTAACATATCAGGAAATGTAATTAGTGCCGTGGTACCCACAAGTCCAGAACATATCTTTTTGCAGCCTGACGGAATTGTTGGAAGTTATGTAAGTTTTGGTTCGGCACTTTCTGTTAATGAAGTACCATATGATCCAACGATGAATGAGTTTACGCTAAAAGCTGGGAAAACATATATGCTGGAAGGTTCAATTTACATGAACTCAACAAGTGCTGCTGTGACGTATTCATTTGTATTCTATGACAAAACAAACAGTGCAAGTATTGGGTCGGAAGCATTCCAACGTTCTGAGAACTTTTCAGGTAGTGTAATTCTTCAACCAACAATGACAGCAATCTATACGCCTACGACTGACATTCAAGTAGGTGTGAGAGATGTATATGGAACTACAGGGGGATTTGTTCCAAGTAGAGGATACCTCAAGGTAGTGGAGTTGAAATAGTTTAAGTTTAAGTAAGTAGGTTGAGAGGCTGTATCCACCGAGGGGTGGGTGCGGCCTCTTTTGCTTGTTCCGTTTCAGTCTTCGCCGTTGGTCATATATCCAAACAATTCTTTGGTGATAATAATTATCTTGCGTCTAAATAAAAACTTAATGAAAAATTACCTCCTTTTAGCATTTGTTGGATTGTCTCTTTCGTTATTTGCTCAGCAAGTAGATATGTCGGTGTTTAAAAATATGAAAGCGCGTCAAATAGGTCCTGCTGGTATGAGCGGACGCATAACTTGTATTGATGTCATTCAAAGTCAGCCAAATACCATATACGCCGGTGCGGCTTCTGGAGGAGTCTGGAAATCTGTTAGTGGCGGAACAACTTGGGAATCGATTGGAGATACGATGCCAACTTTAAATATTGGTGCTTTGGCAATTCAGCAGTCAAACCCTTCTGTTATTTGGGTTGGGACGGGTGAAGGGAATCCCAGAAATAGTCAGAGCAGCGGATATGGTTTGTTCCGATCATTGAATGCTGGTAAGACATGGGAGATGATGGGGTTGGAAGAGACACGCAATATCCATAGAATTATCATTCATCCAAATGACCCTAACACTGTTTGGGTGGGAGCACAAGGTCCGGCATGGGGAGATAATCCAAATAGAGGTGTCTATAAAACGACTGATGGAGGTAAAACCTGGAGACATGTCTTGAAAGGAAATGAGTCAACTGGAATAGGAGACTTGGTTATTGACCCAACGAATCCAAATAAACTGATTGCTAACCTCTGGGATTTTCGCAGAGAACCTTGGTTTTTCCGTTCAGGAGGTGAGGGAAGTGGACTTCATATTTCCTTTGATGGGGGCGAAACATGGGAAGAAAGAACTGATGAAGACGGACTTCCTAAAGGTAATTTAGGACGGATTGGATTAGCGATTTCTCCAAGTAATCCAAATCGTATCTATGCGAAAGTTGAAGCAAAAAAGAACGAACTCTATCGCAGCGATGATGGTGGATTTAAGTGGAAAAAAATCAGTTCCGATAAAAATGCCGGTGATCGTCCGTTTTATTACAGTGATATTTTTGTTGATCCCTTAAATGAGAATCGAATATATAGTTTATGGAGTCGTGTTTCTTTAAGTGAAGATGGAGGAAAGACCTGGAGGGTAATTATACCTTATTCTGGCGTTCATCCTGATCATCACGCATTTTGGGTACACCCCAATGACCCTAACTACATAATCATTGGGAATGATGGAGGTTTAGCGATTTCCAGAGACCGTGCAACAACATGGCGTTTTGTAAAAAACCTTCCTGTGGCTCAGTATTATCATATCAATATTGATAATGAATTGCCTTATAATGTTTATGGAGGAATGCAGGATAATGGTTCATGGAGAGGACCGGCGTATGTTTGGGCTGCTGGTGGAATCCGCAACGCCTATTTTAAGGAGGTAATGTTTGGTGATGGTTTTGATGTCAGTCCCGACCCTGAAGAGTCAGATCGCTATGGCTATGCTATGAGTCAGGGAGGTAATTTAGGAAGGTATGATCTTGAGACAGGTTATGTAAAAGATATTCAGCCAACAACAGGTGAAGAAACGAAATTGCGCTTTAATTGGAATGCCCCCATTGCGCAAGATCCATTTGACCCAAAGACGATTTACTATGGTTCACAGTTTGTCCATATGAGTCAAAATAAAGGTGATAGTTGGACGAAAATCTCACAAGATTTAACTACTAACGATACAACAAAGCAAAAGCAGCTGGAAAGTGGTGGCCTTACACTTGATGTTACTGGGGCAGAGAATTATACAACGTTAACAGTTATTGAACCTAGCCGTGTGAAAAAAGGGATAATTTGGGTCGGTAGTGACGATGGTCGTGTGCATTTGACCACTGATGCGGGAGAAACGTGGAAGTCATTGGAAGAAAAGATCAAAATGCCGAAAGGATCATGGATTCCTCAGATACATGCATCACCACATAATGCCGATGAAGCTTTTGTAGTAGTGAATGATTATCGCCGAAATAATTGGAAACCTTATTTATTTCATACGGAAGACGGAGGGAAGTCCTGGACCCAAATTGTGTCAGAAGAAGACGTAACGGGTTATTGTTTGAGTGTTATTCAGGATCCGGTTCAGCCAAACTTATTGTTTTTGGGAACTGAGCATGGGTTGTTTGTATCTTTCGACAAGGGAGACAACTGGAATCAGTGGAAGCATGGTTATCCAAATGTGAGCACAATGGATATGAAAATTCAGGAAAGAGAGAGAGACTTGGTCATTGGTACATTTGGTCGTGCGGCTTACGTTATTGATGATATTGCTCCTCTTCGTGCACTTGCAGAGCAGGGAATGGAAAAATGGGAAGATGAAGAGTTGGTAATGTTCGAGATTCCTAAGTCCTATATGGTCTCTAGAAAGCGTGCGCCTGGAGTGCGTTTTGGAGCCGACGCCACTTGGTCTGGGGAGAATCGAACAACAGCTGCCAGAGTACAAGTTTATTTCAAACCAAAACAGGAATCTGACGAGAAAAAAGACAAAAAGAAGGACAAGAAAACGGAAGGTAAGTTGCGTGTGTTAACGGCTGGAGGTGACACCATCCGTACGATGAAGATAGAGTTAGAAGAGGGTATGAATCGTCTTTATTGGTACCATGATCAAAAAAGAGAGCGCTCAGCTGGGAGCAAAAAACGTAAAAAAGATGCTGATGAACCTGCTGGTTTCCCTGTATTGCCTGGAGATTACACGCTTGAGATAGAAGTGGATAGCATTTTTGCAAGAAAGCAAGCTGTTGTTTCCGCGGACCCAAGAATGAATCAAACATTGGCAGAGCTTTCAGTTAGACAAGAAAGGTTTAAAAAAGCAAATGAGCTGACAAAACAGTTTAACGAGATGTGCGATGAACTTCGTGAAAATCAGGAGGCGATAAAGCGCATTCATCAATTAATGCCAGAGGAGAAAGAAGATGAATTAAAGACGCTTTTTAAGGAGGGGAAGAAGATGAATGATACCATTCAGGGATTCTTAGATGAGATGCTTGGTAAGAAAGACATTAAAGGAATCTATCGAAATCCGGATGAATTGAAGTCAAGAGTTCAACGAGTACTTTGGGAAGTGTGGGGCAATCTTGAAGGTAATGAGGAACGATTCGTAAACATTTACGGAAAAGCAAAGCGCGCCTTTGAAGAGCAGAACGTTGATATTCAACATTTCTTAAAAACAGAATGGAAGGCGTATCGTGAAAAAGTGGAAGCTATTGAATTGGACCCTTTTAGAAAGTAAGCACTAATTAGCGAACAAATTTCGTAGCTCATTTACCTGATCATTTTCGGTCAGGCGACGATTGACTTCTTGAATCCGT
Source organism: Flavobacteriales bacterium UBA6051 (assembly GCA_002427735.1). Classification (GTDB taxonomy): domain Bacteria; phylum Bacteroidota; class Bacteroidia; order Flavobacteriales_D; family Crocinitomicaceae; genus UBA4466. Next base: position 585,688 of record DIYP01000007.1, on the reverse strand, counting down.
TTATCGTCTGAGAAAGTCAGTAAATAGGTGTCAGATAATTCCTTTACATCATTGTATTTTCCTGCTTCAAGTCCGCAGTGAATGGCAATAAGGTATGCTTTCTTTTCATCTGGGAACTTTTGCTCGACGAGCTTCAAGGCGTATCCATAGGCAGCAGCAAATTCTTTGAGCATGAAGTGTCCTTCCATTAAGTAGAGATGGAGAATTTTGTTGTCAGGGTATTCAAGAAGTGCATTTTCGAAGAACTCCACAGCTTTTCTGAATTCCCCTTTCTGACGCAATAAAACAAGTCCTTCCCGCTCAAGCTGAACAAACGGATCGCCATTTTGCTCTACCATAGGAACACCGGATATCTTACTTTTGGTTTCTTCCAAGAAGCTTTGAATCTCATCAGATTCCGGGTTGTAATACTCAGCTTGTTTAAAGATATCAAGCGCTTTAGTATAGTCACCGGCGATTCGGAGATAATAAAAACCATTATCCATTAAGAGGTTACCATACATCGGGTCGCTTCCAGGAATCGCGTAAGTAGATAATTCCGAAAGAATTTCCTTTTTACGATCGATATACGCTTCATCATCTTTTAGCAAACTTAAACCATTAATGATGATTCTATTAGAGTGAAGATAATAGGTCTTGTAGACGTGCTTCCCGACCGTTTGGAGTCGCTCCGATAACATCTTCTCTGAAGCATTTACTGCAAAAAAAGGAATAGCGAGAAGCAGTAATCCATACGCCGGGGCAATTAACCTGTCGAGCGCTTCTTCAATTTTTATCTCGCTAACGAGTACCACTACCAAAATAATCAAAAGTGGCGCGGGAAAAGAAAACAGATCCCAGTCCATTGGCATAGACACCAGCGGGTTTATGACAAATAACACACCAGCGAACATGAGTATAGTACTCCCTACAATTAAGAGTGCAGGAGAATTCCAATTTATTTGCTTTCTATAAGCACCGATGGTACTTAGTAAAATCATGAAAGCTGGTAGCGACCATGTTAAAATAGCATTCAGGTAATCCAATAAATGATTGATGCTGAATAAATTATACCGGTTCAAGGGGGCTTCTGGTGAAAAAATAGGAAGGAACAAGTGATCGATTGCTCTGTCATTGTCAAGGTTTCTTGAATCAGATGCATCTCCTAAGGCAATAAAGTAAACATAAAGCCAAAGGACAAATAGTGGTAGGAATAATCGAAGAAGAATCCCTTTCCAGGTGAGTAGTTTTTGAACCCAGGCTTTAGAATCCATGCGAGTATGAAGGTAAACCATTGCCCAGGCCGGCAAAAGTAGTACGTTGAATGGGTGTAGCTTTATACAAATCAACGCTCCAAAAAGAAGAATCCACAGCAGTCTGGCGGAATTTTCTTTTAAATAGATAAGTAAGCCAATGAACCATGTGGTAAGCGCTAGAAAAACGAGTGCATATGTTTCCAAGTGGCCATAAAAAACCTGAGTAAAAGGAGCAAATAATCCTATTACCGCTAATAGGAGCTGCCATTTACGCGACGAAACATAAAGCTGAATAAAATAAAGCCAAACAAATACGTATGTTACACCAAAGAGTATTCCCATGGTCGTAAAAATTTGCAAATAACTAGCTCCAAAATAATGCGTGAGAAGCCCGTAAAGCAACAAAACAGTTTTTCTACCTGCCGAAGGCATTAAATCGAAAGAGAAAAGGTCATTAAAATAGTTCGGTGGTATTTTTATAAGTCTTTCCTCTCCGCGAGGCCTGTATTGAAAGGCATCACCATAGTCATCGAACGCAATAGGATAGCTGTAAAATAATAATCCAAGTCCTCCAGCTATAATGAATAAGGTACTTTTCTTCAATCGATTGTCCTCATCAAAAAGTAAATCTAACAAGGAGTTAGGCGCTTTTATTCTTTTGGGGAAGATGATGAGTACCGAGCTTATTACAATGATGCTCCATGCTAAAGCCGGTGGTAGAAAAGAAATATAGTGAACTCCCCACCATGAATCTGGGAAAAACATTCCGCAGAGCGAAAGAAATAGTAGTACTATTGCGAGAAGGCGAAAGTTGCTCTTTTCGTTCATAATTGTTCTATCTTTTCCTTCAATAATGAATAATATGTAGCGCGGTATTTCATTGATCAGTTACTTGGGAGTTTGAATGAAACACTCACAATCCGTTTTGAGGCGATCGGCTTACCTGAAGCATCCTCTGCCGGTAACCATAAAGGTATAAGACGTACGATCCGTAACGCTTCATCCTGCAGAGCACTCGGTTCTCCTGTGTTCATGGTTATGTTGTGTTCGGTTGGATATCCATTCGCATCTACAGAAACCTCTACTGAAACAAGTCCTGATTCACCACGCTTGATACATTCCATAGGATAGCGCATAACTGATTGGATGAAATGTCGAAGACCGGACTCGCCAGCGGGATAGCGTATTTCTTTTGTTTTCTTTACTTCACTGCCATTTGAATTCTCTCCTTGAATTACAAAGCCTTGTGGTGGTACAAAAGAAAACATAGCTGGATCCGGAGTTCCTGGAATATATTCCAATAGTTTAAAGTGGTGCGATTCAGAATAACTGTTCAATGTGTATTCTAATCCAACACCAGGTATTTCCTCAGGAATTCCAAAGCTTTTGATACCAATTTCTATTTCTTCAGTGTACCAAAATTCATTTTTGTTGCCAAACACATCTGTTCCAATGATTAGTCGACAATTAAAACCGCCAATGGTCTTTTTATCTTTTGTTTTTTGAAAGCTTTCATAATTAACCGATGGAGGTTGAGATGCCTTAGCTGTTGCCAAGTCAGTTCTGTAGGCAATCTTCTCGACTTGGTTATCTACAAGAATCAACACGTCCTCAGAATTCTTATCAATAATCGCCGAAGAATAGATTTTTTTATTCAGGTTTTCTGTCCGAAAGTGATTAGAGGTGAAAGAGAACGCAGTAAGACTGCTATCAGAACCTTCACTCGTGGTATAAACTGTGCTAAAGACCAGTTTTCCAGTTTTTATTTGTCCAAAAGAGAAAGTGACAAGAACTATTGTCCAGAAAAGAAGTAAATATTTCATCATCAAAAAATCGGGTTGAAGATACAAAAAACTCAGTCGCCCTTTTTATCGTTCCATAACCAGTTAGTGCCGAATTGCTTAAATTTTAACAAAATGGTTAATTCCTAAAATATTCCTATTAACTTAAAGGCGTTCCACTGAACCAGAACACTAAAACTAATTACTCAAATTATGCTCTTCAGAAACTTATTTCTGCTTGCGCTGTTGTTAACAGGCATTTCAATAATTTCTTTCTCACAATCAAATCAAAGCCTCATTCAGAGTTACCTTGAAGAACACAAGGATGATCTTAAGCTTTCTGCTGCTGACATCAGTGATTGGGTGATTTATAATGAACATTCTTCAGAAAAGTTCGGAGTAACATATATGTATTTGCGGCAACGTGTGAATGGTATTGAATTATACAATTCAGGAGGAACATTTGCTATAAAAGGTGGACAAGTGTTTTTCAGTGGGGATCGTATGACGCGAGATATTGATAAGATGCCATTATCAGGTACTGCGACTATAACAGCTGAGGAGTCAATCGGTTTTGCAGCAAATCAACTTGGTCTGGGAAGTATAGGTGCTGTGGAGAAGTTAAAATCAAATAAGCGTCTCGGGAAATATATATTCGAATCAGATGTTTCAATGGAGCAAATTCCCGTAAAGCAGGTCTATGTACCGACAGAGGACGGTTTGCGATTGGCTTGGAATCTTAATATTTATGAAAGTTCTCAGCAACATTGGTGGAGCGTTTCGATTGATGCCATAACAGGAGTTATTTTGACCAAAGTTGATTGGGTTGTGACGTGTAATTATGATCATAATGGAGTGAAATGCTCAGAAAATCACCAGTCAATAGAAGTGAACAATGCTCACGAGTCATTATTGCTTTTGCCGCCACCTCCGGGTACAGATCAATACAATGTGTTTCCGATTCCGGTAGAAAGCCCGAATCATGGAAGTAGAGCGTTGGTAATTGGTCCTTCTGATCCAATTGCCTCACCATTTGGGTGGCATGACGACGACGGTATTGCTGGTAACGAATACACGGAAACACAAGGAAACAATGTTCTAGCGCAGGAAGACGCCAATGGTAATAATGGAACAGGAGTAAGGGCTGATGGCGGTGCAGCGTTGGATTTTGACTTTCCATTGAACTTAAATCAGGCGCCTTCAGGATATTTGGATGCTGCGATTACCAATTTGTTCTACATGAATAATATCATGCACGATGTTTGGTATCACTATGGTTTTGACGAAGCCAGTGGAAATTTTCAGGAAAACAACTATGGAAATGGAGGAGTAGGATCAGATTACGTCAGGGCTGATGCTCAGGACGGATCTGGAACAAACAACGCAAACTTTGCAACGCCAGATGAAGGCGCAAATCCGCGTATGCAAATGTTCTTGTGGAACGGGACACCTAACTTTTTAACAATTAATGCTCCGGGAAGTATTGCTGGTCCTTATCTTTCTGAACAGGCGAGTTTCGGTCCAGGTGTTCCTACCGCTGCTCCGTTAACGGCTAATGTTGTCGTTTTTGATGATGGATCTGCTAACCCAACTGAAGCTTGTAATGCTGCGGTGAATGGAGCTGCGCTAACAGGAAGCATTGCTATTATTCGAAGAGGGAACTGTTCTTTCGTAAATAAAGTAGTGAATGCTGAAGCCGCTGGAGCACTTGCGGTGATCGTTGTAAACAATGTTGGTACGGCACCTTTTTCCATGGGAGGGACTGATCCAGGAATTGGAATTCCTTCTGTGATGGTTTCTCAAGTAGATGGAGAATCGATGATTGCTGAAATTCTTGCTGGTTTCACGGTAAGCGCAACGCTATTCGATGGTCTAGTATACGATAAAGACGGAGATTTTGACAATGTAATTATAGCGCACGAATACGGTCATGGTATTTCTAATCGTCTTACAGGTGGTGCTTCGAATTCAAACTGTTTAAGTAATGCAGAGCAAATGGGTGAGGGCTGGTCCGATTGGTTCGGTTTGATGCTTAGCATGGAACCAGGAGATACGGAAACAGATAATCGTGGTGTCGGTACATACGTTACCGGTGAATCGACAACTGGAACCGGGATTCGACCTGCGCCTTATAATACAGACTTTAATGTGAATGGTTTTACCTATGCGGCAACTAATAATACGGGTTCTATTTCTCAGCCACATGGAATCGGTTTTGTTTGGGCAACAATGCTCTGGGATATGACTTGGGCGCTGATCGATAGATACGGTTTTGATCCAGATGTCTATTATGGAACTGGAGGTAATAATGTTGCGATGCATTTAGTTATGAATGCCTTGAAGTTGCAACCTTGTAGTCCTGGATTTGTGGATGGAAGGGACGCAATTTTACAAGCGGATATGCTTCTTTATAACGGTGCCAATCAGTGTTTAATATGGAATGTTTTTGCAAATAGAGGCCTCGGTTTTTCCGCTGATCAGGGGAGTAGCAATAGTAGAACGGATCAAATAGAAGCTTTTGACGTACCGACAGGCTTGTTGAATTCTTCCGGCTCTGAAACTGCTTCTGCTTGTGGCTCTTATACTTGGGGTACAAGTGGTCAGACGTATACTACAACGGGGGCATATCAGGCAATTCTTCCCAATGCAGTTGGGTGCGACTCGGTAATTACGTTGGATTTGGTAATTAATGATGTTTCGACAAGTTCCGAAAGTGTGGTGACCTGTAGTGATTATGTGTGGTCAACAAATGGAGCAACGTACACATCAACTGGCCAATACAATGCAATTCTAACGAATGCTGTTGGATGTGATTCTACCGTTACGCTAGACTTAATAGTAAACCCTGAATACGATGTGACTGAAACAGTTACAGCATGTACAGCTTATACATGGCCTGTCAATGGAAATACCTACAACGCAACAGGAGTGTATACGGAAAGTTTGACCACAGTAAATGGATGTGATTCAACTATTACACTTGATTTTACGCTCAGCACGTCTGCCGCTACAAATGAATCAATAACGGCATGTGATTCTTATACATGGCCTGCAAGCGGAACAAACTACTTAACAACTGGCACCTATTCAACAACGCTAACGTCTTCAACTGGCTGTGACTCTATTGTGACGCTTAACTTAACTGTTAATAATGCGAACAGTGGTAATGAATCTATGGTTTCTTGTGATAATTACCTATGGCCAGCGAATGGTCAAACATATAATTCAACTGGAGCCTATACCACGGTTTTGACCAATGCTGCCGGATGCGATTCGGTTGTGACGCTGGATTTAATTATTAATAATGCTTCAAATAATCAAACACAATCAGTTAATGCCTGTGACAGTTATACATGGTCAGCAAGCGGTCAGACTTATTTTAGTTCAGGTGTTTATAACACGTCGTTGACTAACGTCAATGGGTGTGACTCCTCGCTTGTTTTAGATCTTAACTTGGGAACCTCTAATACGGCTTCGCAAACTGCTGCCGCATGCGATAGCTACGTTTGGTCGGCGGACGGAAATACGTACACTCAAAGTGGCTCATATGATGTTGTTTTAATTAATGCTGAGGGATGTGATTCCACAGTGACATTGAATTTGACAATCAATACAATCAGTACTTCGATTAATACATTGAACCCAACTACGTTGAACGTTTCTCCTTCAGGAGCTTCATATCAGTGGATTGATTGCGATAATAATGCACCAATACCTGGTGAAACAAGTCAGTTCTTCTCTCCTACGCAAAATGGCAACTATGCATGTGTTGTGGATTTTAACGGTTGTATCGATACTACTGATTGCCGTTCGATAGGGATTATTGGAATTATAGAGAATAGCTTTGGAGAAGGATTAAATGTATATCCGAATCCAACGAGTGATAAAATCACTATTGATTTTGGAATTATTCTTGAAGAAGTAGATATTAAACTAATGAATATTATAGGACAGGAGATAGAAACGAACACCATTTTAGAAGGTGCTTCTTTTGAAATGAATATTGATGGGGCTTCAGGGGTTTATTTACTAGAACTATCTTCAGGCAATGCTAAGGCAACTGTTAGAGTGCTGAAAGAATAAATATCAAAATAGTGTAAAATGAAAAAATGGATTTTTTTAGTGTCAGTAGGGGCATTACTTTTCATGACATCTTGTAAAAAGTGCCAAACGTGCACAACTACTGTTACGCAGGATGTTCAAGGTTTTCCAATGACATCTTCTACTTCTCAGGAGTATTGTGGTGACGAATATGATAATGCACCAGCCGAGGGAACCGTAAGTCAAAGTGCTCAGGGAGTCAGCCAAACTGTGACAATTACCTGCACAGAGAATTAATCAAAAGCCCCGATCCAAGTATGGTCGGGGCTTTTCTTTTAGCAAGTTTTAGTTTAGATGCTTTTGTCGTTTAAAGTGCAATTTTCAGTGTCTCTTTATTTTGTTTGACGGAGTATCCCGCGAACAAATATTTCTTGGGTCATTTTCTTTAGTGCAAAACAAGTAGGAAAGGCTTTTTAACCTATTCACATACGGTATAAGACGACGCTTGTTTCAGAAACTTACCAAATCTCATTTCTTTGTAATAGTTTCGTATTATGGATTCGTTAGAGGATATTGTTGGAGTCGATATTTATTTGCTAGATCAGGTTTTAAAGGGCCGCATCCAGAGTGGACAACGATTATTGGATGCAGGCTGTGGAAGCGGCAGGAACCTTCGTTTTCTTGTCAAATTGGGGTGTGATTGTACTGGAATTGATCACAGTGAAGAGCATATAAATAATCTTACTAATGAATTTAATGAGAAGCGTGTATCTCTCGTTAAAAGTAGCATTGAAAATTATAGCGACAGTGAAAAGTTTGATGTTGTAGTGTGTAATGCAGTGCTTCATTTCGCCAACAATCATGGGCATTTTGATTCACTTTTTGATAAGTTAAATGATCTACTTAGGCCAGGAGGCCTATTGTTTATAAGGATGACTTCTGATATAGGTCTTCAATTTTCGAATTCAGATTCCGGTGTCCATTTGCTTCCTGATGGAAGTCAGCGTTATTTAATTACTCGCGAAAAGATTTCTTCACTTTGTGTACAGTATAATTTGAAGCTGGCTGAGCCGGTTAAAACCGTTAATGTTGATGGTTTACGTTGTATGTCTACACTCGTCTTTTACCGAGAATAGCATAGGCAATTAGCGAATAGACTAGAGGTATGAAGGTTCAAATGGTTATAAATTTCATAATCAAACGAATCGTCTATATTTTGCTCATATCTTTTCATTGCTATCAGAGAAAAGTACATCGACTCTCCGGTTCAGGCTTCTATCTTTAGCTGAACGTTCAGGGTAGACGAGTGGTATGTCATTGCTATAGCCCTTAAAGCTGATTCGTTCCTTCGATATTCCCTCCTCAAGTAAGAAATCATAAACAGCCTTAGCTCGGTTTCGACTGATTCTCTTATTTCTTCCGCAACAGACATGCCCACGAATATGAGCATTGACGGTTGGATGTTTTTTGAGAATGCCCTGTAGATCATATGCAAGATGAAGGCTTTCGTCTTTGATTTTCCAAGTGTCTCCAACAAATAAGATAGGCAGAACTAAGGGGGTAGACATGTCCATTTTTTCAGTTCCTGCAGCGGGGGGAGATAGAAGTTCGTGATCCTCCATTTTTTCAGGAGTAGCATGTATTGGGAGTTTATGAGGTATGACTTCAGGCTCTGCCTTTGTGATCTGTTTTTCTAGATTGTTTTCCTTGGTTGAGGGTTCCTTTTCAGGAATGAAATAGTAAATGTCCACCCGATTCCAATGCTTCGGTTTGAAATTAATAGCCTTTCGCTGATTCCCAAGGATATTTACCGTAATGGGATCCTCTTCAGCAGAGAATAAGTAAAGCAAAAGATTAACCCGTTTAGCTGCTAACTGAACGCTTTTGCGTCGTTCCAATTCCCTTTGAGTGTAAGAATTAAACTCTATTAATTGAAAGCCATTGAGATTTATCTTTTCTTGAAATTCAATGATTTTATCCAGTGATGCTTGGGTAAGTTGAATAGAATTTCCCTGAAAATAGTACGAAACTACCTCAACGGAGGCATGACTTGTTGCTGTTATACCTAGGAAAAAAATGATGTAAACGAGAGATCTCATAGCAAATTGATTTAAAGAATTTTCATCAGTATGGCGAGATAATTCGGTCGCTCAAAATGGTGATTTCCGAACGTTCACATTGTTTGTCCTTACGATTTTTTAAGTGTTATAAATCTACCTAATAGACTTGAGTGATTTATTTAAATAATTGTTTTTCAGATGTTTATTTGTGGGTTTTGTTTTCCAATTCATGAAATAGTTTGAAAGCATTTTGTACATAGGGAAGCCCATCCTAAACGGTGGGAAATCAAAGTTCAAGTACTTGAAATTGAGTGTATAGATTCGGGTATGAAGTCACGGAAAATGGACTTCAATTAAACCTACGATCATGAAAACTTCAATTCTATTTACTTTTTTATTTTTCATCATGGCAAGTGTTGTGAGTGCCCAAACCAATACGACAGGTAAGATCTGGGTAACCATTGATAATCCATCTATTCTTGTCACTAACAGTGAAAATACTCTAGCCTCAAATGACGCTTCAGTTCAAACTATAATTGATGATTATGCAATTTTTCACGTTGAGCAAGCACTGCCAGATTCAAGGAAAAGTGCCTTAAGAAAAGTCTATGAGTTACATTGTGACTGTGATGGACAGGATTTGATTGCTGAAATCATCAATTCAGGAAACGAAAATCTTATTGATCCCGAATTGGCACCCGAATACGAGTTACTATCATCTCCAAATGATTATACAACTTCTTTTACAACAGACTATGCGCTAGATTTAATCGATGCTCAAGGTGCCTGGGATTATACAACCGGAGATACCAATATCTTTCTCGGAATTTCTGATGGGAACTATTATTTAAATCATGAGGATTTGGTTTCTGAGTATACAACTGCAGGTTCCTGGACTTCTTCCACATTCTATTATCATCATGGAACAGCTGTTGCGATAACGGCGGCAGGCGCTACTGATAATGGTGTAGGGAAGAGCTCTATCGGATATGATTGTCGATTGCACTTAAGAGCAATGAACTATAATGATGTTCTTCAATTGACATATGCCGGTGCAAATGTTATAAATCTGAGTTGGATGTCAGGCTGTTGGTACAGCAACTATGTTCAGATGGTTATTGACGAAGTTTATAATAACGGTACGATAGTAGTGGCAGCTGCAGGAAACGGAAATGCGTCCTGCGGATCATCCAGTAATCTTGTGTATCCAGCAGCATGCAATAATGTTATTGCAGTAACAAGTGTTGGTCCAACTGACAATCATGAAGGAGTTATTGGAGTTCCAAGTTCTGCTCATCAACATAATAGTTCAGTAGATATCTGTGCACCTGGGTATAATGTTCCTCTCTCAATTGCACCAGGAAATTACCTCACTGGAAATGGGACTTCTTTTGCTGCGCCATATGTAACAGGAACCATTGGATTAATGTTATCATTGAATCCATGTTTGACTTTTGAAGAAATAGAACAAATTTTATACACTACCGCAGTAGACATTTATGCCCAGAACCCAAATTATATTGGAGGATTAGGTGCTGGTCGACTTGATGCTAAGGCAGCGTTGCAAATGGTGATGAATACGAAGGTGAACGCAGTCGAAAACAACGTTTCGTGCAATGGATTTAGCGATGGAGCAATAAGTTTAGAAAATACTTCTTTAACGGATTCATTTTCATGGACTACATTGAATGGTAGTGGAATCACTCAGGGAAGTATGAATCAGAATGGACTTACCGCAGGAACATATGAAGTGACTGTAACGGATACAAATGGATGTTCAATTTCTGAGAGCATTGTAATTATAGAGCCTTCAGCTTGGGTTGATACTACTCAATTGACAACTTATTCAGGTGGACAGCATATTTCATGCAATGGTGGACAAGACGGTATGATAGACCTGGAGATTTTTAATGGTACGGGAGTGTATACTTATCTTTGGAGTTCCCAAAACGGGACTGGCCTTGTAGCTAATTCTGAAGATCAAATTAATCTATCTGCCGGAGTTTATGAAGTAGAGGTGACCGATATCGATGGTTGTGTCTATCAGGAGATTTTTACATTGACGGAGCCACAATCCATTAGTTTGTCTTTAAGTGCGCCAACCTTTCCGGGCGGTGATCATATTTCTTGTCATGGTCTGAGTGATGGTTCCATTGATATGCAGGTAAGCGGTGGAACATCCCCGTATACATTCCTCTGGTCAACATCGAATGGAAGCGGTCTTAACCCAACTGGACAAAATCAATCAGGGTTATCCACAGGTGAATATGTACTACTGATTAACGATGCAAATGGATGTTCTGAGTACATGTCTTTAACATTGAACGAGCCCACGGAGTTACAAATGAATGCTTCAGTGACGTCGAATTATGCAGGAACGGCTGTTAGTTGTGAGGGAGCAGCAGATGGAAGCGCTATGGCTTCTGTTTCCGGCGGAGTTCCAGGGTATTCAATTCAGTGGAATACAGCGCCGGTACTCTATGGCGAGTCAGTCGCTGGGATTGAAACAGGGACATATACCGTTATTTGTACAGACACAAATGGCTGTATAGCTGAAGCCGTTATTGAGTTGGATGCGCATGACCTGCCTGAATTGAATCCGGGGGAAGCTATTCAAGTTTGTCAGGGAGAAACAATAGAACTTGTTTCAGGTGTCGATGGTTCTTCCGATTGTCAGTGGTTTTTAAGCAATGGAATGGAGCTAAATGAATGTGGAAACAACACAATCATCATAGAAGAGGATGAGTGCCTTGATGCAACGTTGTACGCCATAAATGAGTTTGGATGTGCGGATTCAGTTTTTCTGAACGAGTATATATGTGTGCGCAGAAATCCTTTGGCTGAGTTCACCCCAAACAAGGCGGATCTCACTATTATTGATAACACAGTATCTTTTTCAAATACATCATTATACGCAGATTCCTATTCGTGGAATTTCGGAGATGGTGGTGTTTCATACGAAGAAGAGCCCAATTATAGTTACGAGGGAGAAGAGATAGGTATTTATAAAGTGGTTTTGTATGCCGAAAATGATTTTGGATGCTGGGATTCTACTAGCCGACTCATAGAAGTACACAATGAAATGCTCTTCTATTTGCCCAATTCATTTACGCCAAATGGAGATGAACATAATAATGTATTTAAGCCGATTATCACAACTGGTGTGTCTGTTAGGGATTACTCATTAACCATTTATGATCGTTGGGGACAGCTTGTTTTTGAAAGTCTTGACAGTAACTTCGGTTGGGACGGTACATTTGACGGAGCCATAGCCTCATCTGGAACATATGTTTGGGTATTATTGATCAATGCAGATGAAGATGTGCTCAACGGAACAAGCCAAATTATTAACGGACATGTCAATTTGATTCGATAACAAGCGCAGTTGGTGAAAAGCGGTATAAATACCTACAATAATCGGGTATAAATAATACTGACCTTTTAGAATAAAATTCAGAATTTAAAGATATCAGGTCGACTAAACTTGATTTTTTACTAAACCCTGATGCTGTACAATTACCTCATTGTTGATCCAAATTGTGGTATTAAGCATTATTAAACTACACCTTATGCTAAACGGTAAGCAAAAGATATTGTACGCTAATTGGAGAGAAAGCTTACGTGATTTTCTTATCCATATGTTCTCCTGGAAGTATGAGTTGTACGCAACAAATGGTTTGAAAGCGTTGAGTAATAGAATGGAAGATACGTTTCAAAATCGGTATAAATTGAATTCAATTGAACAACGTCAGGGCATTGGACAGACCAGTTTAAATTCTCTGGTTTTTCAAGAGATTTTCGAGTTTTCGAGAAGTGGTATTGCCATAATTAATAAAGATGGAGTGTTTATTCGAACGAATTCAAGTTTTCGAACGATGTTTGGTTACTTGGAAAACGAATTTGATGATTTAACATTTTTAGAAATGGTTGTTCCGGAAGAGTTGGAAGAGTTTAAAAAGGAGCTTCAATCGTTTCTTGATGGAAATGGGAAGAACTGGGAATTGGAAATGCATTATGTCCGAAAGAATGGTGATGTTATCATAGGCAGTACTTTGATGACTTCACTCCAGAAAGGTATGAAGGAAGATCGTTTGGTTTCTATTCTCATCAACGACGTGACAGATCAAAGGTTAATAGAAAAACAGCTCATTGAAAGTGAATATGAGCTCAGAACGCTCGCGGAAAGTGCACCCATTCATATTTTGAAAATAAATCGTAAGTCTGAGATCACCTTTATCAATTATGCATTTGATGGTCGGCAGAGAGTTGATTTGTTAGGAACAAGTTTATTCGACTGGATTCCGCGTAAGGAAAGTCCTAAAGTCAGACGCTTAATTGAAAGAGCTTTTGAAACAGGTGTCTCTGATCAATGCGAAGTGATGATGTATACACTGAATCGCAAGACGGCCTGGTATTCCACGATTATAGGTCCAATTGCAAAAAATGGAAAGATCGATACACTCATGTTGCTTGCAAGAGATATCACGGTTCAAAAAGAAGCGATCGAATTAAAAGAACGCTTTACTCGTCGGTTGGAAGTTAAAGTGAGTGAACGCACCGCAGAGTTGGAGAGAGCTAAGTTGGAACTGGCTAAAAGTCTTGAAAAGGAAAAAGAACTAGGTGAACTAAAATCTCGCTTCGTGGCAACTGCTTCGCATCAGTTTAGAACACCGCTTACTGTAATTAAATCCAATATTGGTATTCTGTCAATGCAACGTGCAGATATGGGAGAAAGCTTTGTCCCTAAATTCGATAAGGCATATATGCGAATCGAACGACAGATCAGCCGTATGACGAGTTTGATGGATGATGTTTTGATTTTGGGTAAGATTAATACAGGTAACGTGTCGTGTGAGCTTACACCAACTAATCTCATTCAACTATGTCAGGAAGTCATTGCGAATCAAAATGAAATTTTAGACAAGGGCAGAAGGATTATGTTTGCGATACAAGGAGATCCAATTCTTGTAAACCTGGACGGGAGACTGATGGAGCATGTCTTATTGAATTTGCTTTCGAATGGGTTAAAGTATTCTCCGAATCATCTTCCCCCATCAGTAAGTCTTCGGTTTAATGATACAAATGTGCAACTCATTGTTAAGGATAAGGGAATTGGAATACCGGAGCATGAATTGAAACACTTGTTTGAGCCTTTTTACAGAGCTTCCAACGTTGCAGAAATTGCTGGTACTGGTTTAGGATCGACCATTATCAAGGAGTATGTAACCTTAAATAGGGGAGTCATTACGGTGCAAAGTGAGTTGGGCAAAGGAAGCGAATTTACTATAGAGTTTGAACTGGATCAATAATATTAAAGCAAAGATTATGAAGCATGTACTCATTGTTGAAGATGATCGATCAATTCGAGAAACATTAAAGGAAATACTAGAGTTATCTGGTTGTAAAGTTTCGAGCGCCAGTAATGGTCTGAATGGATTAGAACTAATCAAATCTGAACACCCTGATTTGGTATTATGTGATATCTGTATGCCCAGATTAGATGGTTTTGAATTGATTGAGGTGGTTAACGCACTCTACAACGAGTGTAGGCGACCTAAGTTTGTTTTTGTGACTGCTAAAGTGGAGGAGTATCAATTAAGTAGAGCTAAAAAACTTGGTGCGATGGCGTTCATAAAAAAGCCCTTTGATCATCAAACGTTGCTCCGTGTAATTGAGGAAATATTTGTTGCTCGGCAATTTGAAAATAAAAGTGTAGATGAAAACAAAACCAATAAAGATAGCAGTCAGCCATCCGCTTCGGTAGCCTAAGTGGTAAAAGTTGTGTTATGAATCACCAAAATCTTACGAATGGAACACATTTTAGTAGTTGAAGACGAGAAAGAAATACGTGAAACACTTCGCGATATGCTGGAATTATTTGGGTACAAAGTTTCTGAAGCGAAGAATGCGAAGATCGGATTGGATACAATAATCAATAAACATCCAGACCTAGTGTTGTGCGACGTTAATATGCCTGATTTGGATGGCTTCGAACTGCTCAGTGCAGTTAATCAGAGGTTGAAAGATCAAATCATTCCACCGTTCATCTTTTTAACTGCTCGAGTTGAGATGGATAGTGTAAGAAAGGGGATGGAACTCGGTGCTGATGATTATATTCTAAAACCATTTAATCATGCGAATGTCTTAGAGGTGATTCGAATGCGTCTTGATAAACGCAATAAAATTCTAAGAAGTTCAAACGGAACAGATAAGAAAGAAGAATCGAATGTTACGTTTAATAAGCTAGCGTTGCCTTGTGAAGAAGGCTTGTTACTTGTTCCCTTTGATGATGTTATCAAATGTCAGGCAGACCGAGCCTATTGCACATTTCATTTAAAAGATGGTAGAAAAGTATTAGTTTCCAATTCGATGAAAGAATATGAGTCTGCACTTTGCGAAAACGGGTTTCTCAAAGTTCACAAATCAACAATTGTAAACATTTCCTACGCGCAAAAATATCTACGCGGAAAAGGTGGACAGTTACTTATGAGTGATGGCACTATTGTGCACGTGGCGGTTAGAAAGAAAGAAGAACTCATGCGTGTTCTAAAGCGCTAATCCCAGTTTCTATTATATACTTGTTTCTGATAGTTTATAAGTATTGCTTAAAGCAATACTGTGCAGTGCATTCAAGGTAGGTAGGGAAGCTTTAATATCAAATTGGTATATTTACCGCGACTATTTACTGCAAGCTACAACTGAATGAAAAGAATTCTAGTAATCGATGACGAACGCGCATTGAGGGAAACACTTGTTGATATATTGGAAATATCGGGATTCCATACTGAAAGTGCTTCAGACGGTGTTATAGGTTTCAAAATGATTCAAGAACTAAGTGCCGATCTGGTTATCTGTGATCTTAATATGCCAAACTTAGACGGATTTGGTTTATTGGAAAAGGTACAGAAGGAAATAGCTGTAGAGCACCAACCTCCTTTCATATTTGTTACAGCTGAAGCCACGAGTTATACGCTCAAAGACGCTATGAACAGAGGTGCAGCAGATTATATCTTGAAACCGTTTGATTACAAGACTATTCTTGAATCCATAAGTAAAATATTATTCTGAAAGAAGAGAATATTTAATAAAGAAAAAAGGGCATACTAAAGTATAACCCCTTTTCAATCACCTAACTAAAACTTCATAAGCCTTTGCCTGTTATAGCCTTGACATTTATGAATCGACCACTATGGTACTAATATAGGGGGCTTCTAAAGTAATTCACATTTTCAAATTCCCAACGTAGTTCATTTTTTTCCAAACGTATTGTTTTTGATTCCCAGTTTTGGGCTGACGGATTTTGTCGGAGTCTATCTTAATACAGCCAAATATTTGTCTATCTTTAAAACTCAAAAGTTCGGCCAAATGAAGAATTTACTACTCACATTCGGAGCACTATTGTCGTTTCAATCCTTTGCTCAAGTAGACGTTTCCAGAGATGTATATGCTACTGCAGGAACAGAAATGAATTCGACTGATCTAAACATTAGTTTTACACTTGGCGAAGTTTTTACGAATTCTTTCGAGCAGTCAGATGAGACGCACACATTGGGATTTCAACAGGGAGATTTATCGCTAGCCTCGATTCATGCTTTCAGTAACGATAGTTTTGCTCTATTTCCAAACCCGGCTGATGCCCAAGTAACCTTTACTACTTCAAGTTCTGCACCTTTCACCTACAGAGTATATGATATTACAGGAAGGGTAGTGCTCGATGGCAAAAGCGCATCAGGCGCGGTAACATTAGAGGTTAGCAATTTGGTCGAAGGAAAATACTTTTTAGAATACCTCCCTGAAATGGGTGAAACACACTATTTATCATTTATTACAATTCACTAAAATCATGAAGCGAATTTTTCTATTAGCTGGACTCGTGACGTTAAGTTGGACGTCATTAGCACAAGCTCCTCAAGGAATTAATTATCAGGCTGTAATTCGTAACAGTGCAGGGACAATTTTGTCCAATTCAAATGTTGGCTTAAAGATTTCACTCATTCAGACCTCTCCAACAGGTACTGTTGTTTATGAAGAATCTTTTTCACCAACAACTAGTAATTACGGTCTCGTAAATGTTATTGTTGGTCAGGGAACTGTAATTTCTGGAGATTTTTCGACAATCGACTGGGCAAACGGACCTTACTTTGTTGAGTTGGCTTCTGACGCTACTGGCGGAACAAACTATACTGTAATGGGAACGCAACAACTCATGAGTGTACCGTATGCACTGTACGCTGAGAATTCAGGTACTCCTGGACCTACAGGACCACAAGGACCCGCTGGAAATGATGGGGCAAATGGAACCGACGGGTTGTCAGCTTATGAAGTTTGGCTTTCACTTGGGAATACAGGATCACAAGCAGATTTTATTAATTCATTGGAAGGTCCACAAGGAGCAACAGGACCTCAGGGTCCGGCAGGGAACGACGGGGTAAATGGTGCTCCCGGTGCACAAGGACCGGCGGGTAATGATGGTGTCAATGGAGTAGATGGTCAGTCTGCCTATGAACTGTGGCTTGCTCAAGGAAATACAGGCTCACAAACTGATTTCTTGAATTCACTTCAAGGTGCCCAGGGGCCTCAAGGAATCCCAGGGAATGATGGATCAAATGGAGTTGATGGTGCTCCCGGAGCTGCAGGGCCTCAAGGTCCAGCAGGAAATGACGGATCGAATGGAAGCGATGGAGCGGACGGCCAATCGGCATATGAATTATGGCTTGCTCAAGGTAATACGGGTTCAGAAACAGACTTTTTGAATGCACTAGTTGGTGCACAAGGACCTCAGGGAATTCCTGGGAATGATGGGGCTGATGGTGCAACTGGTCCACAAGGACCTCCAGGTGCAAATGGAACTGATGGTATTGATGGCGCCCCTGGCGCACAAGGTCCAGCAGGAAATGACGGGTCGAATGGAAGCGACGGAGCGGACGGTCAATCGGCTTATGAACTTTGGCTAGCACAAGGAAATACTGGTTCTGAAACGGACTTTTTGAATTCGCTTGTTGGTGCTCAAGGTCCACAAGGGATTCCAGGTAATGATGGGGTAGCAGGAACGCCTGGTGCGCAAGGCCCGGCCGGAAACGATGGAGCTGATGGTGCAACAGGACCACAAGGAAATCCAGGGAATGACGGGGCTGATGGTCAATCGGCATATCAAGTATGGCTTGGATTAGGAAACACTGGATCAGAAACTGATTTTATTAACTCATTGCAAGGACCTCAAGGAGTGCCAGGTAATGATGGAGCAACTGGTGCTCAAGGACCAACAGGGCCTGCTGGTCCTGCCGGACCCCAAGGTCCAGCAGGAACAAACGGTGTTGCTATAAACTGGCTTGGAAGTATGGCGACAGCTCCGGTTTCACCTAATACAAATGACGGTTATTACAACAGCACGGTAGGTATTTCGTATGTCTGGACTGGAAGCTCTTGGCAGATTGTTTCTCAGGATGCTTCAGTAGCAGGTTCATCTACGGATGATGCAAAATCATTGATTTACACTGTTGACGGATTTTAAATAATTCTATAGAAATAAAGATGAAAAAGATATTAGTAGCATTCATTTGTATTCTTGGCTTAAGTACATTTTCTAGTGCACAAGGAAACCTGCAGTTTAATCAGGTAATTATTGAAAACTTTTCAGCGAATATTGGTACATGGACAACGAGTACCGTCGCAACTATTACTGTTCCGGCAGGTAAAGTTTGGAAAATTGAGCATGCGGATTTATGGATTCAATCTTCACTCAGACAAACACAGCATTCGGAGTATTCTCTTTTTATTGACAACATTCTTTTAAGAAGACACAAAGGGTCAACTGGGAATGCACATCAATATGCGTCAAGATTACCTGTATGGCTGCCAGCAGGAACGTATAGCGTTATTATCTCTAACGAAGACAGTAGCGTATATGATTTCGTAGGCGATATAAATGCCATTGAATTTAATATAACACCTTAAGTAGATGAAAAAAGTATTCGCAGCAATTGTTTGTATTATCGCCTTCAGTGCTATCTCTTTTGCACAAGGTAACCTGCAATTCAATCAGGTTATCGTCATTACGCTTGATGGTCAAACGCCCCAATCTTTTACTGTTCCCGCAGGAAAGGTGTGGAAGATTGAAAGTGCAAGTTCCGGTTATTACAGCTCAACTGTATACATGAGAGATGGTGCGGGTGAGTTTTTGGCTACCTTATATTCAAGTAATGTAGGATACCGAGTTAATTACCCGTATTGGTTGCCTTCCAATTTTTCTGGAGACTTCATCAGATACGGAAATGTATCAAGTGGACCAAAATCAACGATTAGCATCCTTGAGTTTAACGTTATTCCTTAAATAAGATTCATGAAGAACATTTTTGCCCTATTTATTTTTTTACTATCAATTTCTTCTACTTCTTTTGGACAAGGAAATCTACAGTTTAATCAGGTAATCAATGGTGAGATAACTGCATTGGTAGATTATGACTTAACAACTATGGGAACCATCACTGTTCCTACCGGTAAGGTTTGGAAAGTGGAAAGTGTTTCAATGCGCTATTTTGACGGTGCCTGGGCTACGGTTTCCAATGCAACGGCTTGGATAAATAAGCACCATGTCTGGGATCCAGGATTGAACATACCAAGCATTCTACCACTTTGGTTATCGCCAGGGACTTATACGATTTCCGCAGTTGGTTCTAATGAAACGATTGATTTTACCTATTCCGTGATTGAGTTTAATGTTATTCCTTAATTGGATGAAGCAGCTGGTTGCACTATTTATCCTTTGTTTTCTGGGTTCTCCAGTTTTTGGTCAGGATTCGACCTATTTTAAAAGCGGTTATGCTGGTGGTTACCTTGTTGTTCCCAAAGGAGAGAACTGGTTACTTGACCGTGCTTTTGTTAACGATGGAACGGCGTATTCTATCAAAATCAATAATAGCAACTTTCAATCTTCTTATTCATCGGGAGATACGATACGTTTGCCGTATTACATAGCAGAAATGGAATTATTGGACAAAAAGGAGATGGTTCAATACCAACTCTATATTCGACTCAACAAAGGCAAGTAGATTTTTTTACTGAATCTATTACCTGTGAAATATTTGAGCGGTCAGAAACGTACAATTTCTTCAAATCTTTGTTAAGATTTCTCTGATTTATTCGTCTATAAATAAGTGTCGTGTGAAAGACATTCAATATTTCTTTAGTTTAGAGTAATCGGTTAAATTAAACAGCTCATGGACGGAATAGATTTTAGCTCTGGCAAAGGGTTTACATTCACAAAGCATACACCTGAAGATGTAGCTCATTTTGATCGTGTTTTTGAAATTTTCAAGGAGCTCTTGACACATACTTCTGGTGATTTGGATGAAGCATTTGATTGGCTGGATACACTGGATCGAGAATATGATATCTTCAATGAAGAATATACACTGCAAGATTTTGAAGAAGATCTGAAAAAGCGAGGATACATTCGTGAGGAAATTGATCCTGAGGATGGAAATACAGGAAGCGGTAACGGAAAAAAGTTATTGACAGCCAAGTTAGAGGCGGCCCTTCGTGATCATGCACTGGATCAGATTTTTGGAAAGCTGAAGAAAAGCGGTCTGGGAAATCATAGAACGAGTAAGGTTGGAGTTGGAGATGAGCGCGATGGAGAAAGTAGAGCGTATCAGTATGGAGATGATTTAGCACTAGTCAACATGACAGAGAGTCTTAAAAATGCTCAAATCAATCATGGGATTTCCGATGTGTACCTGACAGAAGATGATCTCGTTGTCGAAGAAACCAAGCATAAGGCACAAATGAGCACTGTACTTATGATTGATATAAGTCACTCGATGATTCTCTATGGTGAAGACCGAATTACGCCCGCAAAAAAAGTAGCAATGGCATTGGTTGAATTAATCAATAGAAAATATCCAAAGGATACCATTGACATTATTGTTTTTGGAAATGAAGCATGGCCAATAAAAATTAAAGATTTACCCTATCTCAAAGTTGGTCCGTATCATACGAATACTGTTGCTGGTCTTGAATTAGCAATGGATATTCTTCGTCGGAAAAGAAATACGAATAAGCAGATTTTCATGATTACCGATGGAAAACCAAGTTGTATCCGCCTTCCTAATGGCGAGTTTTATAAAAACAGCGTTGGACTGGATGAAACAATTGTAGCTCAGTGCTTGAATAAGGCAGCTCAGGCGAGAAAACTTAAGATTCCAATAACGACATTTATGATTGCTCAAGATCCTTATTTGCGACATTTTGTCGAAATGTTTACAGCGCAGAATAAAGGGAAGGCATTTTTAACTGGGCTATCGGGTTTAGGACAGATGATTTTTGAAGATTACGAAAAGAACAGAATTAAACGCATTTAAATGAAAAAGGAAATAACTTTTAAAGAACTCAAAGATTCAGGATTTGTTGACAAGAAGATCAATGAAGAAATTCAAGCAAATTTAATTGCTAGAATTCGAGCAAACCAGCCAGTTTTTGAAGGATTGGTGGGGTATGAAGACACTGTAGTGCCACAGCTGAAAAAGGCATTAATTGCAGGGCATCATATTAATTTGTTAGGATTACGAGGGCAGGCTAAAACACGTATTGCGAGAAGCATGGTTGACTTGTTAGACGAATATATGCCAATCGTTAAGGGATCAGAAATTAACGATAGTCCATATCATCCCATTTCAAAGTACGCTCGTGATTTAATAAATGAAAAAGGAGATGATACACCGATCGCATGGGTGCATCGATCTGATCGGTTTTTTGAAAAGCTGGCGACACCAGATGTGAACGTTTCAGATCTAATTGGAGATATTGACCCAATTAAAGCAGCAACGCTCAAATTACCTTATTCTGACGAACGGGTGCTTCACTATGGTATGATTCCTCGGGCGAACCGTTCCATTTTTGTTTTGAATGAATTGCCTGATTTACAGGCGCGAATTCAGGTTTCGTTGTTTAATATTTTGCAAGAAGGAGATGTACAGATTCGTGGTTTTCAATTGCGAATGCCGTTGGATATTCAATTCGTATTTACAGCTAACCCGGAAGATTATACAAATAGAGGAAGTATTGTTACGCCATTGAAAGACCGTATTGGCTCCCAGATTTTTACGCATTATCCGAAAACGATTGAATTAGCCAAATCAATAACAGATCAGGAAGCGATTATTTCGAAGGATGATAAGTCTACGATTCACATTTCTGAATTGGCCAAGGATTTATTGGAACAAGTAGCTTTTGAAGCAAGAGAAAGTGAATATGTCGATGCGAAGAGTGGTGTAAGTGCGAGAATGAGTATTAGTGCCAGAGAGAACCTCATTGCGGCGGCAAAGTTGCGATTGATTGAGACTGGAGCAACTTCAACAACTGTTCGTTTGGTCGATTTCATGTCGATTATTCCATCTATTACTGGAAAAATAGAGCTTGTTTACGAAGGTGAACAGGAAGGAGCTGAAGAAGTAGGGAAGTTGTTAATTGATGATGCAATAATCACGCAGTTGGAGAAGATACTTCCACGCATTCCAAAGCTTGAAAAGGAAGGCGTTCAGACAACTTACACGGAGATCGTAGAGTGGTTTGAGGACAACTTTTTAGAGCTGAATTATACGGATACCGATGATGAGTTTAATCGTAACCTTAAAATGGTTCAACCACTCGTCGATTTAATTGATGAGTATTGTCCAGAGTTCAATGAAGGAGACAAGGCATTTTGTATGGAGCTTGTTCTGTGGGCGTTAACGATTAGCAAGAAACTCGACAAATCGGAAAATAGTAATGTGTTCAAAATAGACGGTTTAGGGATAGGTTCAGGTTTTTTTGGAGATAATTGAAGTTTAACAGCTTTTATCTAACATGTTGATTTAACATATCTTAAGTGAATATTCGTTAAAGGATTTGACGTTTATAAAAAGTTGTGAATTGATTCGGTTTTGAAGTGTTAAGTTGATGAAGAATTCTAAATCAACTGCAATGAAAAAGACCATTTATCTATTTATGTCAGCTGTGCTGATCGGTATGCTTTTATTTACCGCCTGCAACAATGGTGAGCGTTCACCTGAAGAAAATCCTATTGAGCACGACGTGAATACCGGATTATTAACTGAATTACTCGATGATGCTGTGGTGCAAGAATCGGTTTCCCATAAAAATCTACAGATTTTCTTGATTTCGGCAAATACATCTGGTGATGACGTAGATTATGTTCCCTTGAAACGTGCGATGGAAAATGATTTGGTGAAAATTACAGAGACTTCAAATGTTAACCAGTTGGAGGTTTCCAATACGTCCGGTAAAACTGTTTTCATTCATGCTGGTGATATTGTGAAAGGAGGGAAGCAGGATAGAACACTTACTTATGATATCATTGTTGATGCGAACAAAAAAGACTTAAAACTATCAAGTTTCTGCGTAGAATCTGAGCGATGGAGTCAGCGCGGAGGAGAAGAGGCTGCCTATTTTAGTTCCAATACAAAAATGTTGTCATCCAGAGATCTAAAAGTCTCATCCAAAAAAAATGGTAGACAATCAGACATTTGGAGTGAGGTAGCGGAGACGCAAGAGAAACTCAATGATAATATCAGCGAATACTATGATCAGAACATTGATGTGAAGGCAAACGAGTCTTCCAGCAGCCTGGAGCTTGCACTCGACAATAAAGAATTGAAAAAGATCAAGGAAGAGTATAGATCGTCTTTCGAAAAACTGGATCTTGAAGGGGTAATAGGCTTTGCTTATGCTATTAACGGAGAACTGTATAATATTGATGTTTACAACAACAAAGCGTTGTTCAAAGAATTATTCGATAAGCTATTGACGGCAGCTATCGTAGAGGCAGTTACAGAGCTCGATCCACAAGCTAAGAATTACCCTGAATTGACTGTGGTTAAGTTACTCGAGCAGTTAAAACTTGAAAAGGATGCGTTAGAAACCTCGAAGGATCTTAACAAAAGAACGCGTTGGATGACCAAAGAAGATCGTGATCTCATGGTCTTTACTTCCGTTGACTTAAAAAATGGCGAGGAATGGTTGCACCACAATATTATCATCAAGTCCGAGCCTAGTGACCCTGAAGTCCACAAGTCCGACGAATACTCACGCTTGGAGGAGGCTTTATAATTGATTTAGAGAGAAATAGTTACAAGTGGCAATCGTAGCGACTTTGTCAAAACAGTGTTGTAAAAGAAGGTTATTTCAAGACCGTGATGTGACCACTGTACTCTTTGTATAAATCATCTACAAACTGATATTTTAATACATAGCTGTATACATCATTAGCAACAGGAACTTGATTTAATTTACCATCCCATTGAATGGTTGGATCTGTTGAGATAAAAATAGATTCTCCCCATCGATCAAAGATTTCAAAATGGAATTGGCTCAATTCGCAATTTGAACTTGTAAGTAACACGTCATTAATTTCATCATTATTAGGGGTAAATGAATTCGGAACGTATACTGAACAATGGCATCTTTCCATTTTGATGTCCATGGAATCGGTAACTGCTCCGCATTCATTGCTCACAGTGCAGTAATACAGACCTTCTAAGTCAATTTGAAAATATGGCTTTGTTGATCCGTCCTGCCATAAGTAGGAATAGTTGGTTCCAGTATTATTCGCTTTCAGAACAAAATCAGAATTGTCACAAACGATAGTATCATTGGGCCATTGAAGACTAGGAATCGAATTAATACTAACGTAGATTTCATCCGAAAAAGAACATCCAAGGTAGCTAATATTCAACGTATACAAGCCTTCATCATCAACTACAATCGAACTATCTGTAGATCCAGTATTCCATAAGTAGGTGTCGGCTGATACTTCTGCTGCTAGTGTAATACTTTCACCATCACAAAGCAATGTGTCTGTTCCAATGTCAAGATTAGAACTTACTTTTGTAAGACTCACATCATCAATGAAAAGATAGCTCGTAGTCGGATCACTACTGGTCAGATTTAAACTCGAAGTAGTGGTTGTATTGTCATCCCTAAAATTCCCAATAATTAAATGACTTTCACCTCCGGAAGCGATATAGTTGCCAGAAATTTTGGTCCAGCCTAATGTATCTGATATCATTGCACCAACTGGGTTTTGAATGTCAGGTGTTAAAGGAATCAAATTGGTACTATTCAGATTGACGATATTAGTTGAGAACGCAACTCCAATACCATCGCTGATAAGGTCGTTGCATTCAGCATGATTTACGTACATTTCAAAATAGTAGCATTCACCAGCTTCTAAAGGAGTAATTAATTCGTTTTGGGCGTATTCTCTGAAGTTGGAGAGGTTTGTTCTATAGGTGAATAATCCAATATAGCCTTCTCCCGTTCTAGGGTACTGATGACACCCAACTAAAATATTGGGAGGCTGCACATAGCTTGCTTGATTAGCACATTGATGATAGAATTCTGGAGTGCCAAGTGTAGGGTTATTCCAATTATCTAAGTTGTTCAATTGACTTGCAAAACTTGGACAAGTGCCATTCTCGAACCCACCATTTTGTACCAGGTTCTGTCCAAAGCTAACTTGAATATAGAGTAGTGTTAGGATAAGTAAATAACGCATGTTAAAATTGCTTTCTGTACTGTCAAATTAGATGTTTCAAATGTTTTCTATTTGGTGAACCGGATGAGTGGTAGTTTTTTTTTACTGATTGGTTCTATTTAACGATTGAAATAAAGGACAAAAAGTGCTTTGTTTTGATGTAACAGAGAGATAAGCGTTGAATTCCGGTTGTGTGGAAGATCGTTTATAGCTCTTTAAAATAAGTTATGTTATCTATGCTGCCAATTCGATCGGCGCACTGAAAGGAATAACTTATTGGACTCGTCCAGAATTTGTTTCCTTGTTTATCTTGTATCTGATACCAATTCCCTTGAGTTGCTATACAAGGTAAAACGAATCCATGATTTTGTGTGAAGATAAGGTTGTAGTTTTTGACAAAGGTTTTGTAGTTAGAATCGTCAATTTCAAAAGTCAATATATGATCTGGATTCAACCAGGCACTTTTAGTTCTTTTCTCCCTATGAAGAGAAATAGAAATTCTGAGGTTTTCGCATTGATCGCCGAATGGAATTGGGTTTAATTGAAGGTGTCCTGTCGATTCATGATTGTTTGAACCTCCCTCCGGAAAGCCATTATTGATAAACGTTATTGTTGAAATTAAAAAGATGAAAAGCCTCAAGGTGAGAATATTTATGTATTCTATTAGTGTTTAACTTTTTCCTTTTCAAAAGTTACAGTCGTTTCTAAATGATGACTTATAATCAGATTTCTGCTTTTCGAATCAAACAAAAAAGACTATTTTAATTTATCTCTCAGGCAAGTCTAATTACTCTTATAATGAACAGGAGGTGATAAATGAAGTTGATTATTGGGTATTGAAATTTTGCTAATTATAACTATTCGTTTTGGCAATTGTGCTCGTAGAAATAGGAAAAATTGTAATAAGTGTGCTCGGTTCAGCAATACTTTTGCTACACTGCAACGCTGTTTTGGGTCAGCAAGTTAGTCATCTCGAAGGTATGGACAGTACTGATGTGTATAGAGTTCAGTATATAAAGGGGAGTGGTTTCATGAAGCATTTAGTTTGTTATGAGATCAGAAAGAGAGAGGACAGATATTATTTTCAACAAGTGGAAAACCCCTATGCAGATCAAAAAGAATCAGAATTGTCGAGTGAACAGTTTGAACAACTGCGATTATTTGAGTTGACACTGTTGAGCACTGACAATGATAGAAAATGCAATCCTAAGTTTGTAATTCAAGTAGGTTCAAAAAAAATAAAGCGAAGGTCTTGCTCCAATGAACTTCAGAAACTATTTAGTTTTTGGAAGTGAAGCTATTAGGTAGATAATTTTTCGTCGAGTGTGAAAGCAATTCCATGAGAATAAAAAAGGAACTCGATTTTTGCGAAGATTCCTAGTTTTACTTGGAGGTATCGCGGCGGAAGTTAAACTAACCGTAATATATCACTCGCTATTACTCGATCACTAGGCGTTGTAATTGTCGAACATCTTCCTTTCTTAACTCAATTAAATAACAGCCTTTTTCCAAATAATTCAAATTCAACTCTAAATTTGATTCATCCAATTGCCTTCTAAGAATCAGTTTTCCTGAAATCGAGTAAACGCTTAAACTGGCATCGTACAGTTTATTTCGTAACTCAATAGTAACAATTCCATTGGAGGGGTTGGGAAACATGGTAAACAGGTCTTTATTCAGTTCTCCCAAACCTGCACAAGACAGAAATGTAACAGTGTCGGAATACTCAATGCCGTTATTCGTAACGGTAACCCAGTAGGTTCCTGGTTGATTTACCATTACACTTGAATCATTGGAGCCGTCGAACCACTCAATTAGCCCCGGCCCTGAAACAGAAAGTAACGTTGAGTCTCCCGCGCACAAAACAGAATCAGGTCCCAAATCAACTATGGGGAATTCATTGGAGCACCACAACGTATCATCGTAAGTATAAGTTCCGAGAGGTATAGGAGCCGAAGTTTTTTGAAAGGGATGTAAAGAAAATAACACCGATGGATAATTTGTACTATCCATAAAGGGGGTTATTGTATAACTTGTTTCGTCTACATTGCACCCAGCATAACCAAGAGGATCTAACTTTACTGCAACCATATCGTAAAAGTTTGCAAAACTCGGGACAACCGCATATCCGCACATGATATAACCATTGTCTTCCGCCATTTCAACGTGCATTGAGTAGTTAATTGATGCAAAGTATGGACCATCAATATCATTGTACCGTCGCGTCCAAAGTTCGTTTCCGCTAGCATCAAGTTTAATAAGAAACCTGTGGGCAGTATAATTATCACAGTCACTATGTCCAAAAACAGAAAGTGAACCGTCATTATGAGCGATAACATCTGTCAATCGTAAACCAGAACAAGAATCTTCGACTTGCTTTGACCATAGCAAATTTCCATTATCATCCGTCCTGACAAGAAAACCACTTTTGTAATAATTGGGAGCGTTCGAATTGTTTTCTCCACACAACACATACCCTCCATCTTCTGTTTCTGCAACTGAATAAGCAAATCTATTCTGACCCGGCCAAAAGGTTCTTGTCCATAATGTATCTCCATTGGTATCAAACTTTACCATTACAGCAGCATCACCGACATTGGTATTAACTCTAGGGCCATAGCCAACAGCCATAAAATTATCGTCAGAAGTTTCTATCACATCCGTCAATTCGACATCGCTAGGACCTGTACTAAACACTCTCGACCAGATCGTATCGCCAGTTCCCGATATCTTCGCAAACAATGCTTCGTCATAGGTGCCTAATGCGCTTTTTCCGACAATGACAAAATCGCCTTGATCGGTTTCAACAGCCGAATTTAGCCTTGATCCGTTTGCACCTAAATATCTATTCGACCAAATGGTATCGCCAAGATTATCTAGTCTTACAGCATGTGCTTTTCCATTTACACCAGTTGTTGAACCCAGTAAAAGGAATCCATCATCTGAAGTTGATATCATAGCGTAAAAATCACCAGAAGTACCTGATGTATAGTTGTAATCTTTTTTCCAAACGTAATTTCCCTGTTGATCTAGACGCATTATAACGTTGGCATGATACGTCGCACGCCCGAGGTAAGCGTATCCACCATCTTGTGTTTGAACTCCACAATAGAAACGATTATTCTGGTCCATATTGAACCTTCGCATAAAAGAAAACTGGCCGAACGCTGATTGCGTAGAGGTTACAATGAAAAGTAAGATTACTAGTTGACAAGCGGAAAGATGAGATTTCATAGTATTAATAGATGTAGCTCAATATTACAAGTTTTAGTTATCAAGTACAAAACCTGTGGAGGAATTTAAGCTGAGAACTGAATGCGTCACTCGATTCGTTAGAGTGAAGGCTACAACAGCAAATAATTGCTCGTATCAATTTGGAGTCTGAGAGGGAAGACGGAGTAGTTTTACTTGGTGAAATAGAATTGATAAAAGAGTGACCAGCTTCTATTTAATAATTTAAAGGCCTCATTTGTTCTGTGAGTGAAGTCTTTTTGTGAAACTTCTGTTGTTTTTGCCAGCAATATTTAATGAAACAATGTTTCTTATCTTTAGCTACGATTGATAAAGTAATGAAGCTAAGGTTATTATGTTTATTCATTGTTATACAGATCTTTGCGTTTGGACAGAGTTCAAGCACACTGGAGAAATATAACGCTCATTTTGAGCAAGCGGAAACGTATAAAAAAGTTTCCCTTTATGCCGAATCTATTGAAGAGATTAACCATGCTCTTAAAATAGCACGTCGCTATAACTGGAAGGAAAAAAATATAAAGGCAACCATATTTCTTGCAGAATTAATGCGCCAGACGAAAGATTTCAAGAAGGGAATTAAAGTCTTAAGAGAATTGAGCTATTCTTCTGAATACCCTCAATTGCATGTTGAAAAATTAGGGCGAATGGCGGCGTTATTCCACGAAACAACCCACCTACCGGATTACCAAAAGTTTGATTCAGTTGAGTTTTATTTAAAAAAAGCCTTGAGCTTAGCAGAGAAATTCGATTTCAGACGTGAGAAAGCTGGTTTGTACAATGAATTAGGGTATAGGATTGGACATAAAGACGTTGACTCCTGTTTGTTCTTGCTTGGCGAGGCCTCACGGATTTTCATAGAAGAAAAGGACACACAAAATTATATAGTTGCACGTACGAATATGCTTAGAACTTATGTAACTATAAAGGATTCAGCAAGAATGATGTCCACATTCAACGAACTTGATGGATTAGTAAAAGGAAGAGATTGGCATATATTAAAACGTGAGGTTTATAGCACGATGCTAGCCTATTACGTTAAAAAAGGAGATAGTCTTAACGCTAATTATTGGCGCCTAAAATGGACTCAAGTCGAACTCGCAAACACTAAGAATATTAGTTCAGTCGGATTGAATTCGTTTAGGGCTATTTATGAGACTAAAAAATATCAAGAAGAAGTTAAGAAAAAGAATGACCAGCTCAGGAAAGAGACAAGAAGACGAAACGAAATAATTGTTTACTTGGGTGTTTTATCACTATTGAGTTTAGGAATCAGTTTGCTTTTGTTTCGGGAACGCAAGTTGAAAAGAAAGATCACCGAGGCGAATGATGATTATGAGATGTTATTGATAGAAAGTAATCATCGAATAAAGAATAATCTGCAAATGATTATTTCAATGCTTCAGTATGCATCTCAAGGGTTAAAAAAGGAGAATTCAATTGCTCTTGAACGAATGTCTACTAAAATTCAAACAATCAGTGCCCTTCATAAGCACTTGTACATGGATGTGCACAATGAACAGGTCGAGTTAAAAGGATATTTCGCCTCAATAATAGAATTATATCAAAGCATATTAGCGCAAACATTTCACATAGAGTTAGACATTGATCATGTTGAGATAAGGAGTGAACGGATCGTCTATTTTGGTCTTATTTTTAACGAGATGCTCACGAATACGATTGAGCACAGAGATTCAAAGGAGAATAAATTATTGGTTTCAGTAAAATTAGCTGGGGATTATTATCACTTTTCCTACCAGGATGATTCTGCTTTTGATGAAAATGGCGAAGCCGGAACTGGTACTGTTTTGATTCAACAGCTAGTAAATAGAGTGAAAGGAACAAACTTTCAAGTTCAACGGGATCTTGGTAAGTATGAGTTCGATTTTCGGGTATAAATTGGGAGCTATATCGAAAGATCCACCGAATAGGATATTAGAAAATCAGAATTTCGAAGACTGAGAACCGAACGTGTCGTTCGATCAGTTCGAGGGAAGGTTTTGTTCGAAACCCGCTTTAGAAGAAAAGTTGAAACAAAAAAGGATCTCAATATTCACCGAGATCCTTAAAAAAAAGTGGAGTCGGAGGGTTTCGAACCCTCGTCCAAACGACGAATTATCAAGCTTTCTACATGCTTATTCTTCGATTAGGTTTTCTATGCAGCCTCGGACAAAGACACCCAATAACTACACTTATCTTCTAAATCTCACACTGGCTTAGAAGTATCACCAATGCTATCCTGAAAGAATTGGTCCCTCTTGGCCCTCTAATTATCAGGCGGAATCGGAGGAGAGGGAACTTGTCTGTGTACTATACTTCCACTAGATTAAGCTAATTAACATTCCGCTAATTAGGCAGCAAGTCTGTATGACGTGTTGTCAATTATAGTTTGTGACTAGAGATTTACGAGCTTCACCACATTGCTCGACATGCTTACACTTAACAACTGCTATCGCTGTCAAATCCAATACGACCCCAAAGAACTAATACAAAGCTAATACTATTTGTACATACCGCAATACTTGGCGTGAATAGTAACAAATCTTGGACAATGATTGTTTTACTATCGAAGAAAACAAAACACATTTTATTGCGTTAACAGATCACATTAGTTTACTAAAGCAACCACTATGAAAATTACGCTTACGACGATTTTATTATTTCTGGCAGCCCATTTTTCATTTGCTCAGGATACAATTACGAAGACAGACGGTGAGAAAATAGAAGGGAAGGTGATTGAAATAACTTCCTCAACAATCAAATACACACGAAAGAGTCAACCGGATGGACCAATTCGCAATATTGAGTTAACAGAAATTCAACTGATAGAGTACGCAGATGGTACAAAAGAACGCTTTGTGCAAGTTGAGTCAAAACCTTCTAATGAAACGGTCATTGTTGAATCTATTCCAAGCAATATGATCAACCGAGTTAGGCGCCCCGGTCCAGATTTAATTCCTTCAGATAAAGACAGGATTTTACAAAGCGGCATGTTTGTGGATTTGATGGCTGGATATGCGAACTACAGTGGAAGTAATTCCTTTTTTAATCAGAATTTTGGAGGAGTCCAGTTACGTCTCGGTAACAAATGGTATTTCGGGAAAGGAGAGAAGTATCGTCCTGGAATTCAGGCTACCTGGATACGTTTTGGAGTCTTTTCTAATTCGATCTCTCCATCCGACATTTCAAAGGGATACTTTTCTGTGTTAAACCTTGGGTTCACAAATGCCATAAAATTTAAAGAGAATCGCGGTTTAGAGGTAAACTTAAATGCTGGTCCCACTATTCTCGAACCACCAATTCCGACCGAGCAGTCTGGTGAGTTTGGCTTACTTTATAGCTTAGAAGTAAAATATAGGTTAGGTAGACTAGCTTTGGGAATCGATGCAACGCGTGTAGAAGAACAAGTTGGTTCAGGGATAGGCATCGGTCGCGCTTTGTCGATGATAAGCTTATCTGCCGGATTTAAATTCTAAAAAAAAAGCCCTTGCCAAAATGGCAAAGGCTTCTTAAATATTGGTAAGAGATTATTTCTTCAATAAATCTCGAATCTCTGTCAACAATTCCTGATCTTTTGTAGGAGCAGGTGGTGCTGCTGGAGCTTCTTCTTCTTTCTTCTTTGTCTTATTGTAAGCCTTCGTCATCATAAACAATACGAAACCAACAATTACCAAGTTGATCAATGCGTTGATCCATGCACCGTAGCGAATGGCGTTTTCAGCAACGGCTGGAGCGGTTTCATTACCATCAGCATCTACAACTGCCGGAACAGCTTCCGTAAGAATGATTTTCATTTGTGCAAAGTCGAGACCACCTGAGAAGTGCCCAACAATCGGCATCATGATATCGTTTACAAATCCTTTCACTACTAGTCCTACAGCACCTGCAAGAATAACCGCTACGGCTAATTCAATGACGTTCCCCGTCATGATAAATTTTTTGAATTCCTTCAACATAATTCTGTCGTGTTTAAAGTTTAGTTGCTGGCAAAGTAAGCGATTACGAGACGAATTTCCTATGCAGGAATAGAATATTTTCAACAGTGAAACTTGAACAACTATACCTCAAACGGCTGTCTGTTAATTAATGAGCGACTTAGCGTTATTTCATCTGCATACTGCAATTCAGAGCCGATGGCGACACCTCTGGAAAGTGTTGAAACAACCACATTGAACTCTCGAATCTTCTTGAAAATAAAGAAGTTAGTAGTGTCACCTTCCATGGTAGCACTAAGTGCAAATATCACCTCTTTGATTTCACCTGTTTCAATACGTTCAATTAAGTGGTCAATGTTTAGATCAGATGGACCAACGCCATCCATGGGAGATATGATCCCTCCCAATACATGATAAACTCCCTTATATGATTCTGTAGCTTCAATTGCCAATACATCTCGAATATCTTCCACGACACAAACTGTTCCTGCATCCCGGTTTGGATTTGAACAAATACCGCAAATTTCTAGATCAGAAACATTCCCACAAGAACGACACTTCTTTACATTTTGCTTCATAAGAATAAAGGCCTCAGAGAAATCTTCGACTTCTTCTGTAGACCTGTTCAACAATTGCAGTACTAGTCGCAAAGCCGTTCTTCTTCCGATACCTGGAAGCGAAGCGATTTGATCAACAGCATTTTCTATGTGCTTGGAAGGAATTTTCACGGAACAAAAATATTGAATTCCTGAGCACAAAAATTGGTGGTTACGAGAACTTATTCACCATTAAAAGTGGGGAAGAGGCTTACCAGTTTTCAATGGGAGGCCAATTACCATTGTTCTTTTTCTTATAATTCTCAATAGGAGCGCTTTTATACCTTGATTTTGTATAACGCTCATGCACGCTTTCATGCACAAGTGTTTGAATAACATTTTGTTGCGGAATAGATCGAACGAACTTCCCAAGAAGTTTGTACTTTCCTTTGTATTCCTCATGTTTACTGGCCAGCGCGTTCAAATTCTTTACCGTCAAGTACTTTTCAAACGATAAACCAAATGCAGAAGACTCCTTCATTAACCACATCATTGGGATGTCAGCAAGTACTGTCTTATCCTTATCAGGTTTATAGCCACCACCGACATCGCTATGAACTCCCGAGAACCAAACTTGCTTTAAATCAACTCCTGGTCGTTGTTCCCATATCGTAGGCTCAAAATCATTTCTTCTTTCATCCAATGATAGAGCATGTCTGGCAACTTTAATGTTGCTGCCCAACTTTCTGTCGTAGAACATATGCTTGTCCTTTACCAGCCCGAAAAAAGTAAATGGTAGTCCCATAGCGCCGACGGTATCCCATACTCCAACAAACTTTACTTTTCCGCTATTTGGAAGCGAGTATTCTTTTCGCCAAGCTTTGGAGAAAGTTCCATTTGGACTGTGTTTAGGATTCTTATAAAGATTAAATGCTTCTTCTACGCGACTAGCTTCAGTACTTTTGAGAATATGGCAGTTATTTAAAAGTCCGCAAATACTTCGAGCTGTGTAAGCGCCTCGACTAAATCCGAAAAGATACACTTCATCACCTTTCTCGTAATTATGAACTAAAAAACGATAGGCATCCATGACATTTTTATCTAAGCCTTTACCAAAGGCGCCTCCCCCAAATGAATCGTGATAAGAGCCAATTCCCCAGTCATAAAATACCACTTGTTTAGTGCCGTCCTTGCTTTTAGGAGCAACGCCACGTGCAAACTTCAATACATTAGTTGGATAATCGTCTTTTCCTAATCGTTCTGGTCTATTCCATGTTCCGTCCGAACAAATAATAATTCTTTTCATAGTCTAAATGATTATAGGTCAAAGCTAGAGGGTAAGTCAGGCAAAGTCAAGCGTATAAATACCCGTTTTTGAGGTAAAAAAGGCTTGCTTACTTCTTGAATTCATTGAACGGGATGAAAGTGTTACTTTTGTGAGCTCCTTTCAAAATGGACAATAGAATTAACATACAGAATAAAAAGGCACGCTTCGAATATCATTTACTCGATAAGTTTGTTGCAGGTATTGTTTTATCTGGAACTGAGATAAAGAGTATTCGAAATGGGAAAGCCAGTATACTTGAGGCTTATTGTGTATTTTCTGATGGGGAAGTTTGGATCAGGAATATGCATATTACTGCCTATGAAAACGGATCTTTCTACAACCATAGTCCTCGTGCAGATCGCAAGCTATTGTTGAATCGAAAAGAGATCAATAAGATTGAGAAATTTCTCAAGGACAAGGGAAATACAATCGTTCCACTGAAAATGTTCATTTCTGAGAAAGGCTGGGCAAAACTTGAAATTGCTTGCGCTAAAGGAAAGAAGCTGCACGATAAACGTCAGGATTTAAAAGAAAAAGACGATAAGCGTGATATGGATCGAGCGATGAAGAATCGTTAGATAAATCCTAGTGTCAAAACATGGGCCCAGCGCTCGCCTGTCAACAAAAAGATGA
This sequence comes from Flavobacteriales bacterium UBA6051, assembly GCA_002427735.1. Taxonomy (GTDB): domain Bacteria; phylum Bacteroidota; class Bacteroidia; order Flavobacteriales_D; family Crocinitomicaceae; genus UBA4466. Next base: position 550,360 of record DIYP01000007.1, on the reverse strand, counting down.
GTATTACTGCAGTTGAGCCAAAATAACTCGCATGATAAAGCAGGGTAAATCCAAGGCTTTTGCGCTTGTATTGAATCGTAATGAGTGGCAATAAGAATATGATGATTGCCAGCCAAGATGTATTAAAGACAGTAAAATGTGGATCAAAATACTTGTAATTCAACTTTCCACGTGAGATAATTCGAATCGGGTTATGAAAAATCCAGCTTGTTTCAACGTAGATGTGTCGTGTTTTCCCATATAAGGAATAAGTCATTCGACTGATCCAGTGATAATCATTTCTTGCCGTTTTTATCAGCCCTACTTCCAGGCCATTTGGTGAATAACCGACACTTCTCCTGTAATGCGTTACTTCATCTTCTTCAAAGTGATGTGGGAGAAAATAATCAATAATCAGTAATGCAGACAAAAAAGTTCCGATGAATGCAGCCAAGCGTATGGTTTTCCATCTTTTTCCCTTGGTGAGTGAATTGAAATAGCGTTCATTTTCAAGGTGCTCCCGAACAAGTTGCTCTGCATAACGCTGTCGTGCCTTTTTAACTCTCGCTTTGCGCTCCTCTTCGGTAGGAGGTTGTTGATTGCTATTTTTTCCCTTTCTTGAAGGTCGAACTGGAACAGCTTTCTTACCAACTAAAATATCATAGGCTTCATTCAGTTGAATGAACTTCTCTTCAGCATCAGGACTTGGATTTCTGTCCGGATGATATTGCATGGCAAGCTGCCGGTAACGTTTTCTAATCTCCTGCTGCGATGCACCTTCAGGAAGTCCTAGAAGTCTATAGTACTTTCCTTTTGGCATTAGCGATTTCTTTTAATGTTTCAGGGCGATTGATCTTTCCACTTTCTGTATAAACGAAGTTATCGTAATAGTAGATTTCCTTCGGCAACAAATACTTGTCTAGAAGGGCGGTGAAGTCTTCTTTATGCAGTTTATCATCAGTTGATTCAGTACAGATCACATGTTTTTGTCCAAGCAATTCATCCTGGAGACCAGCGGAGAAGAAAGGGGCAGAAAATAAGGAAGCAATGCGGTTTTCGACTAATTCTGGATGAATTTTAATCCCACCACTATTAATCACGAAGTCGCTTCTCCCCAGCCATCTGAATTTATTATCTGCTAGTTCAACAATGTCGTTCGTAATGAGATCTTTCACTCCGAGATGCGATGCCGATATGATTAACCTATTCTCCAATTCCTTCAACTCTACACCAGGTAAAGCTTGGTAAAATTGATCTTCCGAATTTAATTTTCTCATGGCGATATGAGAAATGGTTTCGGTCATACCAAACGTTTGATAAGCCTCAACAGGAGTTTTATTCACTTTCTGAATCAGATCATCTGAAATATTTCCACCTCCAATGATTAGCTTGTTTATCTTGGAAAACGCTTTCGGCGAATTCTCTAGGGAAGATATCGTCTGCATAGGAACCATAGCCGCAAAATCAATGTAGTCATCTATCTCGTTCAGAGGATTCGAGTTGACATCCGTAACAATAAGTTCAAGTCCCATTGTTAAAGATCTCACTATCATCATTTTACCAGCAATGGTATTGGGCGATAGACAGAGTAGGGCTGAATCCCCTTCTTTTAGAGACAGAAAACTACCTGTCATACGAGCGGAAGCCTCCATATGGTCTTTTTGAAGCTCAATAACCTTTGGTTTTCCTGTCGATCCAGAAGTTTGGACAGAGATTTGTTTCGATAGACTTCTAAATTCCTCAACAAATGCAAGTACAGATTGCTTTAGATCGGGATCTGCTGTGAGGAATTTAATCTGCATGTCCTTTTTGGAATGGGTTTTGATTCAAAGGTAACAACTTTGAAATACAAGAATGCGCTCTGAGGGAGTTGACAACTCGTTTTGAAATGCGTAAATTAACGTCATACAACAATGAACTATGAAAGTGCGATTAGGAATATTTAGTATTGCTTTACTTGCTCTCCTTTTGATGACATCGGCGTCATCAGCGGTATCTACAGGTATTGAATTTAAGAGCTTAGGTCTGGAAGAAGCAAAAACATTATCCAAAAAAAGTGGAAAACTAATTTTCATTGATTGCTATACAGTATGGTGTGGTCCATGCAAGCGAATGGCTGCAACGTCTTTTAAGGATCCTTCAGTTGGGAAGTTGTACAATGAAAACTTCATCAATTTGAAAGTTGAAATGGAAAAAGACCCAGACGGACGTGCATTGGCGGCAAAATATAAGGTTCGCGCTTATCCCACATTACTCATTATTGATGGTAATGGAACATTGATCAAGAAAGTTGTAGGTTTACAATCAAAAGACGGTTTATTGATAATGGGTAAGGGGGCCTTGTCTTCTAGATAATCTGAGAAAAGAAAAGGCAACATAAAAGCGTTCTTTATTCTGCTTCATAATATAGGGAGACAAATGTAGGTTGAACCTAAGAAAAGTGAGTGAAATCCAGTAACTGTCTTTGCATCGTTCTCTTTTAGCCCTTAGTATTCTACTTTCGAGTGTAGCTTTTATGAATAATTTTCCAACCCTCTTTTAGTTTTAAGAGTAAAAAGTAATCAATGTATACTCTATCACCAGATGTAATTTTCACTTTGGCAATAGCTGCATTGTTTTCAAAATCGATGGATAAAACTTCTCCAATTCGATTACTTTTTTCTCCTTCTTTAAATACGCCAATATAGTCTTGACCTTTCCAGACTTTAAGTTGATTGTCTTTACCAACAGAATAAAGGTTTAAGTCTTTATGGAACGCCCTTCTTAATCGTTCGATTTCACCATTGGAGGTACCTTCAATATAATCATGTAGAGTAGCTTTTATGGCATTTTCTTCCTTTAATATAGCACTATACTTTTGGTGAAAGTTGTTCAAATTGTCTTTATACATTTCTAAATGCATATTGCTCTTAAGTGTTGCCAATTCTATGGCTTTTTCATAATTCTCTTCAGCCAACAGATAATCTCTATTTGCAAATAATGCGTCCGCGTAACTGTCAAAGCTGTTCGGATAAAAAGGATACAATATGGTATTCATTTTTAAGATTGCAACCGCTTTTTGGGGTTCTTGAATAAAGTCATATCCCAATTGATTAATAGAGGAGTAGTCGATGACCCCTGCGTCATGATATTTTAGGATAAGTTTAGGTATGGTTCTACCCTCATCGTCCATTATGCTATCAAGTTGATTCCTAAGATGGTCTAGGGTCAAATGATCATTGATCGTTTTTGTGTCTTTTGCTGCTAACTCTAAGGCTTTATTTAGTCCTTCTCCTTTTTTCGTAATTATATCGGGTTTTACACCTGTGATTTGAAACCCTTTGTTTGTAATGGGGTCAACTTCTGTTTCATTCGAAATGGAAATAAGAAACCTATCATTTAGTCGATGTTCCATGGCACCATAGCCTGCTCCAATAGTATTCTGGCCAATTATAGTAGCCCTATCCTGACCTTGTAGCCAAAATGCTAGTTCTTCTCCTGCAGAAGCCGTTTTATTATTCACCAAAACATAAATTGGAATGTCGGGATACCTATTTCCCGCAATATTTGGTTCGGTATATATACTGTACGAGCTGTTGTTATATCGAATGAAGTAATTAGCCAGCTTTCTTGGGGTATCTTCAAAGAAGTAACTCATTAGGTATGAAACCACATATGGCACGCCTCCGAGGTTATTTCTTACATCAATAATGAGTGCTTTCTTCTCCTGAAGAACTGAAATAATATTGGTTATTGTTTGTCGTGCATCATTGGCATTATTCCAATTGCCAAAATCGGTAAAAGCCATGTAAACAATACCATCGTTATAAAATTCAATACTCTTTAGTCCTTTAAACGCCTGACTTTCAGCTGTATTAATCGTTTCGCTTTCTCTATTATGGAAAACATACAAGTGTAAATCATTGGTAACCATGCGTAAATCCTTGGTCAATCTTGCCGCTAATGAATCAGGGTGCTTGATATTGTTATACTCCCCATTTCTATATTGCTTTTTTAAATAGTTGCCAATTTCGATGCCTTCTTCGACGGAAGCATAGTAGTATTCTAATGAGTCTGAAATTGTTGAAATAAGTGTTTTCAGCTCTTCTTTACTCACATTTCTGTGCTTCTGAGCGTGGAGTTGAATAGATAAAATACAGGTAAAAACGCACAATAATGCAGAACGTAATTTCATGTTTGTTTAATTTATAAAACAAAACTAGCTCACATGGTAAGCAAAAAATAGAATGAAATTAGTCCTAAAGAGTTCGATAGAAATTAGGTAAGAGATTGGTTTGTTCTTTGAAGTTTCTGATAAAATGACTTTGGTCAGAAAACCCACAATGGTGGGCGATACTGGAAAGTGTCCAGTTCTCATTTTTGATTAGATCAATGCTTTTTTCAATGCGCAGTTTTCGTTTGTATTGCCCGAGTGTACAGCCAAAATACTTTCTGAAATACTTAGAGATAGTTACCGGGTGAATGTTCAAAGTTGTACTCAGTTCATCCAACGAAAGATTTTGATTCCAGTTATCGTTCAACAATTCGTTTAATGACAGAATCCATTTTGGCCTGTTTAAAGAAGCAGAGTCTGGATTGGAAACAAATTCAAGTAGGGTAGACAAAATATTTTCTTGATAACCAATATCTTTTTTAATAAGCTCAGATAGTATGTTTAACAGCATACTTTTCGTCATTTTTTGCTTTAAAATATTGCTGTTGATGTCTTCTTCCGTTAAGCTATATTTTTTAAGAAAAGATGATGAGAGCTCAATATTTGCACTTCTTGATATCGGGCCATCAGAAAGATAGCGATGTACTTCTCCTGCATGAAAAAATGCCATTTGACCTTCGTGATTTGTATAAATTGATTTGTGCTTTGTTTGACTTAAACCATCACAGAAAACAAAAACGATATGCAAATTTTCATGATAGTGCCAGTCAGGGTTGCTATTAGGTGTATAATACGTTCTTGTTATCAAGCTGCCGTTTATGCTTGCTTGATCTTGTATCTTACCAGTATACTGCCCTTGTGTTAAAATTTGATTATTCACGAATGTTTCAATTGGTTAAAACACTTTTGTTCTACCTAGCAAGAGAAGAAGTTCGTTGTGCGACGATCTCTTCTGCTTAGAACATATGTTACGGTTTTAATTTCTCTATAATTTTGTCAAATCGACTATCCATGCACACACTTATGTCAGTTGTCACAAATCTACCATCCAGGAATAGACTAAAAATTGTTGCAGGACTTGGGGCATTTTGAGCTTCTTTTACAGTCTTGAGTTTGATTACTTCGAATGGCAGGTTTCTCTTTTCTGCAGTCTCTGTCAATGATTCTTTCGCATGAAATTCAGCGAAGGGACACCTGTTTGAATAATATACAACAATCCCTTTTTTATTAGGGCATTCGCCACTTTTTACAGATTCGTTGAATTTCGGATTTTCGAAATTTTCGTCAAACTTCATTGCGAGTAAACTAAACCCACTTGAAATCCTTTCTACTTCCTCAAATCCTTGCTTTAACAGCCACTTAGTGTCACTCATGAAGTGAAACTTTTTCGTTCCGACAATGGTCACGAGTCCACTTTTACCTTGCTCCCTGGCATCTTCAATAGCAGCATTTAATAGTGCTTTACCAAAACCATTTTTTTTGTATTTGCCAGATACCCAGAAGCAATTGATATTTAAATAGTTTGTGGCTGTTATTGGAACCCATGCCTTTTCAGCTGGCCCATACTCAATAAATACTTTAGCTCTTTCGTCAAGACGCTTAAAGACATATCCATTTTCAAATTCTTTTGTCAACCAGTCTTTTTTTGCCTGATAACTATCCGAACATTTTTTGTCAGAAATAGCACAACAAATGTGCTCGGAAACAATGTTTTGGGCATTCAAGTCAATAAGGTTTTCCATTTTCAGTTGTCTTTAATGAATACGCTTGATACTAGCTAAATTTACATTTTTCTTTTTCGGTTAAGAAGGCCTATTCGAATTATTTATGACTGAATGCGTCTAAATATATTGTGAAGTTAGAAGTTGAATCATTCAACTCGGGTTTCATTTCAAGATGCATCATTACCAGTCCTCTATATGTATAAAAAGTTCAGGTAAAAGCGTTTTCAGTTCTTCAGCTTTTTTTTCTGATATTTTCGTCCTTGTTATATCCAGTGTTCTCAGTGCAGGTAAGCTCTTGAATACCGCAATAGATTTCTCACTTATATTCGTCCCAAATAGCCCTAAAGACTTTAATCGTTTATGGTTACAAATGTTTTCCAGAGTTCTGTCATTGACTTTTGTTCTCCCTAAGAATAGATGAGTTAAACTACTTAGTTTTGACAAATAATGGAGTTTTTCACCGGATACAGATGTGTCATTTAACCACAAATAATTGAGTCTGGAAAAACGTGATATATACGAAAGAGCTTTATCCGTTAAAACCGTTCCACGCAAATTTAAATGAGCTAGTTTCTCTAGATTTAATAGGTGTTGGATACCGTCATCAGTTATAGAAGTAGCATCAAGATGTAATGATTCCAAATTCTTAAGGAGTCCTATCTTTTTTAGCCAATTATCATCAACTTCTTTTCTGCCAGACAGGCTAAGAAATACTATTTCATTTGGATCGTCGTTGTCCAAAATAGGCGTGTTGTTGTATTGAAAAAGCTCATGTCTATTTAGAACCCACCAACCAAGAGACTTGATTTCATCAACTATTTTAAGTTCTTCATCATTCAACTGATCTACATTTTTAATTTGCATTTATGGTAAAGCTTCAATTAGCTCTATCGCTCGCTAATAAATATAGACTATTCAATTTCTCAATCGAATTCTATTCGCCTTTTTATTTTATTTCACTCAGATGTTTTGATTAAACAATAGTCTTTACTTGAGGAAATAAAAAGAAACATCCGCACCTAAGAGTGCAGATGTTGTATTATTAATGGTAAAAGGAATTAAGCGCTTCTTTTGCGGCGAATAACGATGTTGTTTATAGCCTGAAACACTAGTCGAATGTCCCTGAGAGTAGCGTATTTATCGCTTAATCTAAGGTATCGCTCTTCAGAAGCGAGTGCTCCTTCCTTAGATCCTTCCATATCAAAAGCAACATAGGGTGGAATACAACCAGGTTTGCGTGATAACCGAAGTTCTTGTAATTCTTTCGGGATATCTTGAAAATAGCGTTTGGATACTGGACGCACTCCAACCAGTTTCATTTCACCTTTCAAAACATTCAATAACTGAGGTAATTCATCAATCCAGAATTTACGCATGAATTTGCCCCAAGAGGTCACGCGAAAATCGTTTGCAGGTTTTCCATTTGGACCGTATCCATTTTCCTTCAACACATAGTCCTGAAGATATTCTGAATAGGCATGCATTGTTCTGAATTTATATACACCGATCATTTTGCCATTTTTACCCATGCGAGGCATTTTGTAAAGCAATCCTGAACTTGGCTTGTCGCTCCTTATCGGTGTTCCTGTCTTCGTTCCAACGAAGAACATATTTCCATCAAGATTCTCTTCAATAGAAAGAATAGTAAAACCAGAACGAACGAATCTTCCGCATATTTCTGCCTTTGATATACGTTGATTTTTCCCTTTCGTAAGTTGGAGGTACAGTGGCTTTAAAAAAGAGACTTTTGATGGGATTCGATGCGCGATAAAATCTAAAAACTTAGCCACTTGACTCAACCCCCGTCGGTTTTTGCGAGTCTCGTGGCGAAGTTTATTTGTCCGAATATGACCAATGAAAACAGCATTTTCCTGCATTACATTATTGACTTGCTCAAAGTATGAATCAATATCTCTTATATTATTAAAGCTGTGCAGGTTCACGACTGCTTCAACCTGTGTTTTTGGCATTATTAAGTCCAGGTCTTTTGGCTTTAATAAAATCCGAGTAGTTGCTTTATTTGTGACTATAAATTGATCTACAAAAGCGAGTACTTCATCTCCGTGTGTTTCCGAGATGAAATCTCTTTTTGTCTCTTTTCGAATGTTGCTTTTCCACTCAAGTGGACTTGCCGGATATTGAAGTAGTGAGTTCTGCATACCTCAATTTCCACATACAAGGAGGAATTTGCGAGGCGTAATATCCCAACGTTAAAGTCACGTTTCCAAAAGGAATGATTGATGTTTATTAGGCTCTTTTTTCCTGGAAGATACTATTGTTTGTTTCATGACTTGCACGGTAAGCGTCATCATTGTGCTTCTTGATTGGATAGTTAACGAACACGTCCATTAAGAAAGAAGTAACGTCAATTTTATCCCGTAGCATTACGTTTCGTCGATTTTGAAATTCCCGCTTAAAGTCATCCTTTGAAAGAATTAAATCCAGTTTATTTACAAGTCCAAGTTGATTATCGCTTCGGAATCCAAATGTCAATTTATAGCTTTGCTCAAGCTCCTCCAAGACCGATATTTTTCCCGATAAATCGCTGTATCGGAGAGAAGGAACTCCAAGCATTGCAGCCTCAACACTCATACTTTGACTATCCGAAATAAGCAGACTTGATTGTGCTAAAATATGATGCATATCTAACACATGAATCTTTAGCTTGTATGCTTCAAATTGTTCGGGAAGATCACCTTCTGATGTAATATAGGGGCGAATGTCGGCAGCTTCTAATTTGTCAATCAATTTCTGAAGGAAATCTGCTGAGATACCCTGTAAATCAACGTCGTGGTAGGCTGCCAGTTGCGACAGTCTAATGATCGCGTAATCACCTTTCATTCCATATTCATCAGGTATTTCTTTGTCAGGAGTAAATACATTGGGGTGGAGATAACCGAGCTTCATAAACCCATCATAACCTATTTTCTTTTCAGTCCATTTGCCTACATCGCAAACATTTGGACATAAAATAGAAGAGGTAAACGGATATGTTAACCGCGCAAGTGGTTTGATGACTTCGTAATCGTCTTCGAGGATTGTTATTCTTGGAATCCTCATGATCTTCCCTAAATGCGCAAAAGAGGCATCCGAACTTACCAATAAGTCAGGATTGAATTTTTTCAGAATTGGGAACATTATACGGTTTCTCTTTAAAAGGCTTTGTATAGTTGCAATCCTTGTGTTTTTACGTTCTTCGGGAAGTATATTAATACATTCCATGCCGCTTTCTTCAATGAGCTTTTCTAGTACATCTTTTTTCTTAATCAACAGAAGTGTTTGATGCCCTCGATCGTGTAGTTGTTTGATCGTTTCTCTAACGAATAAAAATTGAGCAGGATGACCAAAGTAAAATGCAAATTTCATGATTGTTTTGATTTAGTAGTTAGTACACTATTGTAGATGGATTTGAGTCTATCAGCTGTTTTATCAAGACTAAGTCCTTGTTCTTTTATTCTTTCACGCCCATTTGTTGAGTGATTATTTGCGCTATATTTCATTGCTTCACATATTCCCGATATGGTACCTTTAATTGTACTATCAACAACATAACAACCCTCCAGATGTGAAACCATCTCTTCCACAGATCCAACATTTGTAGATACAATAGGACGATTACAAGCAAGAGCCTCTTTTATAATTTGTGGTGAACCTTCAGAGTATGAGGTCAAGAGGACAAATTCGCAAGCATTAATAGCAAGAACAACTTGCTCGCGAGTCATATCTTTAAGTTCCATAAGCGTGACTTGTTCTCGATGTTTTGCATTGTAATTTTCTACAGCAGCAAGCGCCAAAGGGCTGTTTTTAATTGCGTTATCAAAGCTTGAGCTGAACAATGCATACTTCTTTGATGTATCCCAGTTGAGAGCGATTTGTGATACGTTCTTTTCCTTTGGGACAAACAAAGAAGTATCTACTCCACATGGCACCTCGTTTCCTCTGGTATCAGCCACTTGAACCCTAAGATGACTAGTCACATATATGTTGGATGCACTGAATCGCACACTCCATTTTGAGAACCTTCGACTTTTAGGTACATTAATATCTGATCCGTGATAGGTTGTTACAACAGGTATGCGCCTTTGTAGATTACATAATAGTCCACAAAGTCCATAATGAGCATGAATTAAATCGGGTTTTAGTTTTCGAAGTACTTTTCGAAGTTTTGGAAATGTATTCAAGTAACCTGAAACTCCTTTCTGATTGATAGTAAATTGATGAATATCAATACCTAAAGCATTTAGAGATTCTATTTGTTCTTGAATGAAAGAAGCCGTTTTTCCATTAGTGGCGGAACTAACTATGAGTACTTTCATGCTGCTGATTTTGACTCATTTGGTAGAAATATCCGAGGATTGATCCTAAAAAAATGAAAAGAATCAATCGAAATGAGATGTTATACATCTGTCCAGCTATGGACGTTATAAATTGGATGAAGAAAAAGGAGATAAAGGTTGATTTCATTGTGATTGAGAAATCATCAAGCTCACCAAGTCCAGCGGTGTATTGTTTGAATTTGCGCCAGAGTTGTACGAATATCAGTAGATAAAGTAGTAATCCTACTAATCCTGTGGTATTTACGATGTTGTTATAATCAATATGCAATTGACGATCACCAAATCTTCCATCGGCATAGTTTCGAGCAGAGTTGAATGCCTCCATTCCAAAGAAGCTGCGTGAGTATGGTTCAAAACTCTCCACTTGCTCCCAAACGAAAAAGGTTTCTAAGTAGCGAGATTCTTTTTCTAATGAGCCTTCTTCAAAACGGTCTGCTCTGGCTTCAAAACGAGAATTCAAAGCTGTGCTGTAAAGAGGATAGGTAATCGCAGCAATGCTGGCCATTATCAGAGCAATACCGACCATCTTTTTCATTGAAATCCTGTAGGAGGCATTGATAGCCGTACCCAATAATAGCCCGAGGATGGCAATCCGTTTGATGGAGATAACAATTAGCATCGTGTTGAAAATGGCTAAGAAATAGGTGTAGTACTTTTTCTTTTTAGGCTGAGCAACAAGGATTATCGGGACGGTTAGAATGGAGTAAGTGAACATGTTCCAATTGTCGGTCAGTTGCCCCATCAGGAATACCACTTCTTCATCTGCTTTTTCATAACGAGAGGCTTCTCCAATTCCCAAAGTGTTGCAAACTAGAAAGTTGATAACCAAAATAAGCATGGCAATGTTCATAGACTTTGCGAGATTCTTCACTTTGTCTTTGGTGTCGAAATAATGAAACCCGATAAGTACCGCAACGATTGGAATGAGAATTTTTATAGAGTTGATGAGTGAACTTACCAGGTCTGAACTAATCAGTGCTATGATTAACACATAACCTGAGAATATAAAAACTGAGTTATAGTGATAGTGATTTCCTCGATGTTTGATTAATAAATGAAGCGTTAGTAGAAGCATCAGTGCAGCCTTTACTATACCTAAATCTTTTACGAAGATCAAAAGGACATCAACTAGAACATTGATCGCAATTATATTGTTAATTAAGCGTTGCATTTATGCCAGTTTGATTCCTGTGTTTTGATGAATAAATGTTCGAAGCAGGAAGAAAGAAGCAATGCCGTTAAGGGAGATAGCAATGGCGCTTCCTATGAATCCGAAGAGACTGGTGAATAGGAAGATTGATAGAATACTAATTACGAGAACAAGCAGTGTTCTGTAAAAGTTAGCCCTTAATTTCCCTGTCATTATAAGTATGGATCCACCCCAAGAAATAAGGGCAAAGAAATAGCTTCCAATAATCGAGATACAAAAGGGTAGGATGACGATTGTATTATTTCTAAACCAAAGATTTAGAACAATAAAAAGCATGGTCAAACCAATGAGTTGGACTGTAAGTATTGTACTATTGATATTGCGTAATTCGGATAATTTCTTGTTTAATTCAGGGATGCTATTCCTCGCCCAGTGATTTGAGATAATTGGACTAACATTTTGCATCAGTATTCCTGGGAAGATGTAAATCGTTTTTACGAAGTAGATGATAAAGCTATAGTTACCGGCATCTTCTGCTGATAACAAGTAACCGATAATAATTACATCAGCCGAGGCGTTGACGATTGAAGTTATTTCTGAAATGTAACTTCCTAAACCAAAAAGAACAACCTCTTTCGCTAGTTTCAATGAAGGGCGAAATTTGAAAATGGTTGAATTTGAAAGCAGGTTATAACTCAATAAAATGGTTTCTGTTATGAGAAATGCATACATCAGTACTTCCAATGGATAATTTAAAATCGAACAAAGAAGTACTGATCCAGCAAGAAGAATCCACCTTACAGAGCGAATGACAGCCACCTTTCGTTGATTTCTTTGCCCCGAGTAATATGCTCCGAAATTCTTATTTAAACCGAAAAAGGGAAGTGCTAGTAAATTTATCTTGACCAGTTGAGTCAATTCTGGCGAACTAAGTAACCCCTCATTTAGATTCAAAAAGAGTAAACAAATTGAACTCAAGGATAAATTGATGACAAATGTTACGCTTAAAGTGGTTGCTAAGTAACGAGCTTCATCGATTAATTTAGAAGATTGAACCGCCGTTTTCTTGATCAGCGTATTGTTTAGGCCAAAACCAAACAAAGTCATTAGTATCATATAAAATGCAAGCGATTGATGAAAGTATCCTAACTCTTGAATACCGTAGTGCAGGCTGATGTGAATAGTGATAAAGAACCCCGATAGAAGTGTAAGCCCTTGAGCTAACATGAGCCAAATGGTGTCCTTCGAAAATTTAGATTGTAGTAATTCTTTTATTCGCACAAGTCTTGATTTAAGTTCTTTTGAAAGCACGCGCGAGCCTTTTCAGTACTCCTTGTTCTTTTCTTTCTCCCGCATATTCGTATGTTAGTTTTGTTGGTTCACAAGAGTTAATTACTACTTTGACTTCTCCTAGACGTTCATCCTCTAAATAGGCTCTCATGAGGTTTAGATCGCTTTTCCTGATTTGTTTTATTCTGGCAACATAAAGCATAATGTCAGCATATTTCGTCAACAAGAAAACATCGATCATAGGTTCCACAGAGCAAGTATCAATAACCACGTAATCGAATTCTTTTTGTAGGTCATGAATTAATGTCTCAAGACGAAATTTTGATAGAAGTTCTGCTGGGTTCTCAGGTATCGGACCAGATGTGATGCATGATAAAAATTCAAAATTGGGAGATGAAATGATTAATTCATCCAAACTCAGGCCTTTATCACTAATAAAATTCGAAACGCCTTTTCGTTGAATACTGACTCCCATTTCATGGGATAATTGTGGGTTTCGAAGATCAAGACCAACGATTGCTACTTTATGATCGGTATCTGCAATACATCTGGCTAGGTTCAAAGCAATAAACGTCTTGCCCTCATTTGGCCGTGTAGAGGAGACAAGTATGACTTTACCTTTGTTTTGTTTTTGAAAATGAAAGTTTACGTTGAATCGTAACCTGCGAAAGGCTTCGGATAGTTCGTTTCGATTATTTTTCTGATAGCAAAGTGACTCTTTTTTGTCTCCTCGAGGAATAACTCCTGCTATTTCAGCGCCCAATGCTCTTATTTCAGATTCTGTTTTGACATAACGAGTTAAAATACTGATGAGAAATAAAATCAGTGTCGGTGCTAAGGTGCCGAAGACTAGAATTAAAACATAGACGATTCTTTTATTCGGGAAAACGGCTTCTGGCTCTGCATATGGTTCGTCAATTACACGAAGGTTTCCAGAGGTAGATGCAAGGTCAATTTCGTTTTCTTCTTTCTTCTGAAGTAAAAAAACATAAGTTGCTTCTTTTAATTGTTTTAATCGATTGATACCGCGAACATTCGTTTCATAAGAGGGTAAGGTTCCAAGTTTTGAATGAATACGTCTTTCTTCTTCCTCCAATTGTGCTAACCGTTCCTCCTGAGAGAACTTCATACTCTTCATTCCCTGGAGAACATTTTCACGTGTTAAATCCAATTCTTTTTTGATTTTGTTGGCCTCTGGATTTACCTTGCCAGTTCCATCCTGCAAGCGCTCAAATTCATTGTATAATTCATTGTAATGCGTAATGGATTTAAATAGTGGGGTGCTTACCAAACCAATATTGGCCGGAATCAGGGCATCTTTCTTTTCATTCATGTAATCACTCACGAAATCAACAAGGTTCACCTGTACGCCAGTATTGATAATATCCTTTTCGATATCATTCAAGCGCAGCAGCAAATGAGAATACTCAATATCCAAGTTGATCACATGGTTTTGGGACTTAAGGTTCTCACCGCTGCGCTCTATTAACGATAGCTCATTCTCTACTATGGCTATACGCTCGTCTACAAATTCTTTTGTGTTTTCTGCAACACGACTTCGCTCTTTTATTGTTGCTTCATTATGCTCTTTGATTAATTGACGAATTATGTCCTTGTTCTTTAAGCTATTGGCACCTTTCATGGAAATTGTCAAAATGCCGGCATCTGACTTTTCCATATCAACTGATAAGCTAGATAAGATACTTGATACAACTTGATCTATTGGTGCAACCGAAACCTCATATTCATATCCTTCCCAACGTTCTTTATAATTTGGAACAGTGACTAACTTGAAAAGCAAACCTTTATGCTCGAAAGGTTCGTTGATTGTCACTTTTCTGGTGTCTTTTCCATTAATAGCGAGTTCAAATTGCTTTGAATTGATTGGAGTGATTGACATCTTTATCGACTCCTCGTAATAAAGACTATCTGCGTTATCAGGATGAATCAACTCAAATGGTGCGTCTTTGTATGTCTCTACCTGCCTTAAACCAGTTTTGCCCGTAATAGAAGTGATTTTTACATTGAGTTTTAGTTCTTTCACTACATTGCTGACAAGGTATCTTGATTGCAAAATGGTCGATTCGGCTTGTGAAAGTCGCTCTTTGGAGAGCATATCTAAATTACCTCTGATTTCACGAATCAACAGGTTGTTATCCTCATTGGATCGAACCAAAACGGTAGCTTTCGAAACATATTCCGGTGTTGCATAACGCAGGTATGAATATCCTACAAATACAGCCATTACAATTCCAATGACATACCATTTCCAATGACGAAGGACATAGTCAACATAAATACTTGCGTCGAATTTATTTGTTGCGCTGTTTTTTGACATGACTTCTAGGTAAATGCGACAATAATTAATGAGGCAACAACAGACGAAATGGATATGAAGAAATGTCCCATTTTAAACCAAACTGTTGAATCGATCCTTCTTGCTTTGTTAGGTTCAACATAAACCACATCATTCTGGTCTAGATAGTAAACAGGGGAGAGGAGAGTTTCGGATGATGTAAGGTCTACTCGGTAAGTTTCATCAGAATTCCCTTCGTTTCTAATCACCAATACCTCTTTCAAATTCGCGGTGATATTTAATCCACCACATAGCCCAAGCGCTTCCAGAATGGTAATTCTTTCATTTGGAATTTTGAATGTGCCAGGAGCACGAACATCTCCTAAAACAGTCACTTTAAAATTTTGGATTTGCATCTGTACTGTCGGATTTTCCAAATGTCCATCCAGCAATTTCAGGACTGAATCAACCGCTTGCATTCTATTAAGGCCACCTAATTTTAATGGTCCAATAATGGGGAGGTGTACGATTCCTAAAGAGTCAACCAGATAACCGCCGTTCGACGGAATACCATTATAGTAACCGTTATTGGTTGCCATAGTTGTTAAACCCAATTGCAGGTTGTAAGGAATGGCATCTTCAGGATTTTGTGATGTAATGACAATTTTGACATAATCGTCTGGCTTAAAAGTAGGAGTATAGCTTCTACTTCTAGCGACATAGGAGGTATCGGCACTTGCCTTCAATTCTTCAAATAAGAGCACGTCTTTTACATTACCGCAAGATGATAATAGAGATATCATCCCAAGGCATATCCAGACGGGGATTTGGATAGCAGATTTCATGTGATCATTTTTCACTCAAGCTATCATACTTCCACTGGATATCACACCTCTATTTGGTGAAAGCAGTCTTTGTATTTCCCAACGTAATATTGATATTTCCCAACGTTGTTACTTTCAATAATCAAAAGACTGAAGCCAATTGGATTCCGCTTTTTGAAACTTTTAGAATTACTTATTTGCACCAATGTCATTCTTTAAAATGTCTTTGCGTTGTTGGTTTCGGGTGGCAGTAAGCGCAAAATTTCGCAAATGACTGAAGAAGTTGATAAATAAACATTTTATGTTTTAGGTAGTTTTTTCATTTGTTCCTTCTCCTTTTTAAGGACGACAATACTTTGGACTAATTGGAAATATATACTTGTTAAACTCAGAATCAACTCATGTTGTTTTTTCACCGTTCATCAACCAACCCTAGCGTTGTATAAAATGTATGAATGTCAAATGAGATATATGTCCTTTTTTTGTGCTTAAAGAACAAGGCATCACTACATTCATCAAAAATATTGACAATACGCCTCAGTCCGGGAATACGTTTTCAGCTAGTAAGTTTGTTCTTTCTAATTTGGATGATTATTCGAAGCAAGTTGGAAATTCTCCAATGTCTATAAAGATTGTGTCAGATGGAATGGAACAATATACTTTGGATAATCGTGAATATAAGCTAGAGAAAGACTCCTATTTAGTCGTTAATGAGGGAGATGAATTTGAACTTAATATCAACACGAAAGGTATTACCAAGGGAATTTGTATATACCCACCTCAAGATTTAATTGATGAGGTTTTTAATTATCGATTGAACTCTGAGAAAGTATTATTGGAAGCAGGGGGGCAATGTGACAGCAAAATTAGATTTACACACAAGAAAAATCAATTGAATTCTACACGTACGGGGGAATTTTTGCGGCGGCATATGAACAACACTAGTTGCTTGAAAGATTACAGTCCAATTGATTTCAATAATCTATACATCAATTTGGTGGAGCGTTTAGTGGACGATCAGCTTCATATTGATTCACAACTAAAAAACCTCTCGTCAACAAAGAAACAAACCAAAGAAGAGCTTTATCGCAGAATTTCGCTCGCGAGGGATTATATCCATGCGAACTACCGAGATAAAATTCTGATTGACGAACTCTCAGCGATCGCTTGTTTATCTAAGTATCACTTTTTACGAAGCTTCAGAGATTTCTATAAATGCACTCCATATCAGTATATTCTTAGATTAAAACTTGATGCCGCTCAACACCTTATTTGCAAAGGCTACTCTTATGTAGACATCAGTGAACGTGTTGGATTTTCTGATCCAAAAAACCTGAGAAAGGCACTTAGAAAATTTTCTTGATTTTATTCTTAGCAACTTTTACCCCTTTTTCCTTTTTCTCTACCTGTAATTTTGTTGCTGTTCATTCTATGAGCATTAACAAAACATGATGAAAAGAAACACACTGCTAGCCGCACTATTTTTTGCACTTTCCATTGCAAACATTGTATCTGCGCAAACGCAAGAATTGAAAAGAAAGGCTTCCTTAGGGATTCAAATGATGCCTATCACAGATTCCATTTCTGAAGCAAATAAGACTAAAAAAGGAAAAGGAGTTTTTGTTTTGAATGTTGTTCCTAATTCAACTGCAAGTACAGTAAGAATGACGAGTAACTCTGTACTCTTAAAAATTAATGGAAATGAGGTCAATGATTTCACAATGTTGCGTAAAGAGATAAATGATCTTCGGGATGGCGATCAGATTAGTTTAACTTTCACCGAATCAGGAAAAATCGCTACCAAAATAGGGAAGGCGGTGCCAAGACCATTGGAAAGTTTTGAACATGCCAATATTTACTATGATCAGGTGAATTACAAAGGGAATCAACTTCGTTCTATTTTGTACACACCAAAGCATGTTAATAATCCTCCTGTTGTTTATTTTTTACAGGGCTTACCATGTCAATCCACAGAGTATGCAGGTTCTGAAGAAATCTCATTGATGAAAATGATTCAGGATTGGGTCCTTGCTGGCTATGCGGTTTACCGCGTTGAAAAACCAGGCATGGGAGATAGCAAGTGTGATAAAGGTTGTTTTGAGTTGAATTTTGAAGAAGAAGTCGAAGGTTTTAAACAAGGCTATATCGCACTCCAGAAGAATGAACTTATCGATGCAAAAAACATATTTCTTTTTGGTCACTCATTGGGTGGAATTATTGCTCCTATTCTAGCTAAGGAGCTAAAACCAAAGGGAGTTATGACTTACGGAACCCTTGTTAACTCATGGTTTGAGTATTTGCAAGAGCTTACTCGAATTCAAGGAGAAATGTTTAATAGTCCCTTTGAAGAAATAGAGCGTGATTTACGGCGATCAACTCCGTTCTGGTATCAATTGATGCAATTGATGGTAGAGAAAAAAACAAACCTTGAAATACTTGAGGATGAGAATATTTCGAAAATGCTAGAGGAAGAAGGCATTTTAGAAGAGTTTAGAAATGGTTATTTCTCAGGACGGCACTATACATATTGGCCAACACTTAATCAGGTCAGTTTATACACAACGTGGTTGGAAGTGGAAAGTAATGTACTAGCAATATATGGTGAATTCGATATTCAGGCGCTAAATGCCAATCACGTTAAAACCATTGCATCTATTGTAAACTCTAAACACCCTGGTAATGCGACTTACAAGGTGATAGACAATGCGGATCATGGCTTTGTGTACTTTGAATCTATGGCAGAAAATGTCAATTCATTGAACACTGGTCAGTACGGAGCACGATTAATGGATAGTTATCATTCTGGTATAGCTCTGAACACGATCCAATGGATGAATCGTTTGATTAATAAGTGAGTTACCTATGAGTATCCTCAAAATAAAAGAAAGCAACAAGAAGACAACGAATAAATGTATGAATATGAAAAAAATAATAATTGCATTCGGAGTTCTGTTTGGTACTTATGCATGCAATAAAATGGATATGGATGAACCGGGAAATTTGGTTCCAAAAACAGTAGATCTCGATGCTCAATTGCCAGCTATATCGATTAATGGAACGATGTTGCATGCTGAAACATTTGGAGATATTAATAACCCAATTATACTATTTGTACCCGGCGGACCGGGAACAGATTATTGCGCATTTATTAATCGTCAAAATACGCAGAAACAGTCAAGATATCCGAATAAAAGAGAACTACACAATCTAGGTCTCAATCAACTTCAAGATGAGTATTACTGTGTCTTTTTTGAACCGCGTGGAGCTGGCTTGTCTCCGCGTTTCGATAAAGGAACGCTTACAATAGAACAATACCATGATGATCTTGATGCCATAATTGATTACTATTTGACTAAAAAATTCAATGAAACAGGTACACTAGATTCAAAAGTTCACCTTGCCGGCCACTCTTTCGGAGGTTTATATGTAACGAGTTTCATAAATCAGTTTCCAGAAAAAGTTCAAGATGTTATCTTATTTGAACCAACTCCGCTTTCTAAAGAAGTCTTTGATGTTTTGATTCAAACATCCGTTTTTGCCATGTTAGATGAAGAATGGATGAATGAATACCTGTACTCGTTAGATCATTTATCTTATGACGACCATTGTAGAGCGGATTATCATAGAATTCTCGGGTTTAGTAATAGTTTTCCAGAACTTGAATACCCCGAAGATGTCCCGCTATGGCGATATGGCGTCTCAGCCAATATTGATTTGGCGAATGAAACCTTCCTGCGTGATGACTACGATGTTACTTCCAATTTGAATCAATTTGAGGGAAGGGCATTGTTTATCAAAGGAGGAAATACAAGTGCACTAGATGAAGATGGGTGGAATTTACAAATCTCTCATTATCCAGTTTATGAAAGCGCGACAATTCCTAACACAGGACATTATATGCTCTGGGAAAACCCAGACTTAACAGTGAATATCATTCGTGATTTTCTACAATAAAAGTAAAATGAAAAATCTCTTAGCCGTTATATTGACATTGATGTGTATTCATTTCTCATACTCTCAGAATATATTGAACATCGAAGAAAGGAATAAAACAGTTTACAGTAAGTTTGGAATTGAACCAACTTATGTTTTGGCTGTTGGATACATGCATTCCTTCAGTCTAGAAAAAATCAACAGAAAATTCGTTTTGTTTGGTGAGATGAGCAGTCCCACAAAGCTTTTCGGCGTCAAGAACTATGAAGCCAAATTGGGTGGAATGATAAATTTGATAGAACACAAAGGTTTTGGCATTAATTATCATCTAAACTTTTCAACGGGCCATGTTGAAACTAAAAACTTCGACTCACAAAAAATGGCATTTGCGAATAAGTTATTCTTAGGGTACTTCAAGCGCAAGTGGTACATCACCATAACTGGTGAGTATGAGAAGATCTACGCCAATAAAATTGTTCATTCGGAGTACTACCGAGATTTCATTTTTCCAGAAGCCAAGGACGGCTGGTATAATGGAGCGGGAGGGAATTTTCAGTTTGGAATTGAAACAGGGATAACAATCAAAGAATATCTCGATATACAGCTTGAGATAAAAATGCCAGTATCAGAGAAGTTTGATAGTTATAATGGATCTCCTGCGCATTTGAACCTTTTATTAGGTTATCGTTTTTAGGACAGGGTTCAACTTGGTTTAATAGTGTGTAACTTACTAAAAAAGTATGGACAGGAGATCTACCTCTTGTTTTGATGAAAACTTTTCAGTGTTCGAAAAATAATAATGAAAGTGGGTAAAACTGCACCTTAAAGAAAAAGGCCTCCGAATTTGGAAGCCTTTTTTTCTGAAACCCTCATTGGGCTTAGTAGCGAGAGGGAGATTTGAACTCCCGACCTCCGGGTTATGAATCCGGCGCTCTAACCAACTGAGCTACCTCGCCATTATTTCATCGTGCGCTTTGTCCGTTCAAAGTTTCACAATCGATGATCAGCAATTGATGAATTGCGGGTGCAAATATAGTAGGATTTTTATTTCCAACAAGCAGAATTTGCTTACATTTCTTTTAATTGTAATTCTACGAAGTCCGCTAGTTTTTTTATGTGCTCAGTAGTAAAATTGAACTCAATTCCAGCGGTTTCATAAATCTCTGGAATACTGCGCGTGTACGCCAGTTTTAAGGCATTTTTATATTGATTTATTGCCAATATCTTGTTATCCAGGCTATTTTTCCATACGCCTAATGCACCCAACTGAGCAATACCGTATTCGATATAATAAAACGGAACTTCGAAAATGTGTAATTGACGTTGCCATGATGATTCAAGAACGTCTTCGAAACCGGTCCAATCCGTTAAGCCAGTTCCATATTCTTCACAGAGTGAAATCCATTTATTCGTGCGCTCCTCTTGGGAGTGATCATAATTCTCGTACAACCAATGCTGGAACTCGTCTACTTGAGCAATCCACGGTAGTATTTTTAGAATTGATTCAAGTTGTTCTTTTTTTGCTCGTTTCAATTCAGTTGAATCTTTATAGAATCGCCCCCATTCTTCCATAGACAATAACTCCATTGACATGGAAGCTAGTTCAGCAACTTCGGAAGGGGTACTTTTAAAACCAGTAAGCTCCAGTTCACGACTCAGAAATGAGTGAACCGCGTGACCGCCTTCGTGGACCATTGTTACAACATCTTGATGCGCACCTACAGCGTTCATGAAAATGAATGGAACACCAATTTCATAAAGAGGATAATTGTAACCACCGGGAGACTTTCCTTCTTTAGATTCTAAATCTAAATGTTTCATCTCGTTCATGGTAGAAAGACAATCGCCGAAATATGGATCAATCTTGGAGAACATGTCTACCGTCCCATTTAATAAATCTTTTCCTGTTTCAAACGGCTTAAGCGGAGCTTTACCTTCAGGATCAACACTCAAGTCCCAAGGCATAAATTTCTCTTTCCCCAATTTTACCAATCGTTCTTGCTGCATTTTTTTAGAAATAGGAACGATGAGCTCTTTTACAGATGCATGAAAATCATAACAGTCACTTACGGTATAATCGAAACGTCCCATTGCTTCCATTTTATAATCACGGAAGTTCTTGAACCCTGCATTTTCGGCAATTTGATGACGTTTTTTCAGCAATGAATCAAATAGTTCATTGAGTGCATTAACGTCCTGCCTTCTTCTATCCGATATTTTATTGAAGATTTCTTTGCGCAATTCTTCGTCCGGTTCTTTTAAAAGAGAAGCAGCCTTTTGCATTGTCAGTGTTTTTCCTTCATGCTCAATGCTTTGTGCACCGGAAATAGCACCAAATTTTTGACTTTCCTCAGCAACCTCAGCGGCGATAGCAACATTTTCTTCTCTGTACAGCTCGAGTGATTTTCGAATGCTTCTAAAAAGAATGGTATACGCTGGATCATTTTCCAGTTCAGCTGTATATGAACTTTCATTCAGCTTACGATTTAATTGATCTTGAAGTGGAGCAATTTTCGGTTGAATTTCAGATACAAAAAACGTAAATGACTTACTTAGTTCTTCATCGCGTGTATCAATTGTCATTTTAATATAACGCCAAGCCTGGTCTTCTTCAAGGATTGCTTCAAGTTCACTTTGATCCTTTAACCACTGATTAAATGCCTCCTGTGAATCTAGTTTTCGATTCAATAAATCATCAAAATAGGGCGCTACAGATTCCCATGAGTCTATAATCAAATCTTCGTCAACAAATGTGCGTGTGGGTTTACTAATCTTCATATCTCGGACATAAAAAAAGTCGGTTACCCGACTTTCAATTATTTATTCGTTCTCTTCTTTCTTTTTCTTGGGCTTCGCAGGTGCCTTCTTTTTTGCCTTAGGCTTTTCCTCTTGCTTCGCTTCCTCCTCAGTACTCGTTTCTTCAGAAACTTCCTCTTCCGTAACGACCATTACTCCTGCTTTGTGAAGAATATTATACCATTGGAATACTTTTTTAATATCCGAAGGGTACACACGGTCTTCATCATAATCAGGAAGCACATCCGACAGGTACTCTTGTAAAACAGAAATATCTTCCTTGTGTGATGGGCCTTCCTTGCCGTCTACTTTTTCAAGAATGCCTAGAAAAATATCTTTCAGAGGCTTGTCATCGTCATATGTGTAAATGCTGATGTCTTCTAACGCGGAAATGCGATCGGAAGAGTAAGCAGGGAAACGCTTATTGTCAACTAAAGATTCAACAATGATGCTGTTTTTTCCCTGTGCAACAACTTTGAACAATCCCGGACGACCGGAAATAGAGATAATACCTGATAAATCCATTCTTAAATTTTGAAGCACCAAAAATATAAATTCTTCGAGTTAAATCTTACAATCGAATAACTTTTGAATAATAAACTCCTTTTTCTGTTTCGACGGCCATGGTGTAAGCACCTTGCGCTACATTTTCCAGAGAGTAATTTCCTGGTGTTAACTGATTAATTTCTAAATGATTTCCATTCATAGAAATCATCGTAACCTTGTAAATAGCGGCTTCGGAGGCTATTGAAATAGTAGATGCTGCTGGATTTGGATAAGCCAGAATTTGTTCAGAATCATTTTCATGAAGGCTCAATGTTAAAATGAATGGATCTGAAATAGCCGTACAACCATCAGCATTTGTGATTTCCACTTCATAGGTTCCGTAAGGAGAAGAAACCAACAAATCCTGATTTGTTTCACCATCAAGAAGCATTCCGTCAAGGTACCATTGGTAACCATTGGCTGAAGAAGAAGAAACTGAAGTACTCCAATCACTTGTAATTGTTGGTGTTGTTGCTAATGTCGTTTCTAAAAGTGCATCCAACGCGTGAATTTTTCCATATCCATATGCGAAGTTTGGCACCGTTCCGGTGAATTGATCTGTATAGGCCGTATTAATAATATCATCTAGGAAATCCTGATAGGTAGCTTTGTTACAACGCTCCAGATAAAGCGCAGCTATTCCTGAAACTACAGGTGCAGCCATTGAAGTTCCTCCGTTGCGTACGTGCATTCCTCCCTGATCCATCGATGAGTTATTACTTGGATTTTGAATGAACCAAAGTGGCCCGGCTGTCAATGATACATCACCAGCTGCAATAACATCTGGCTTCACAACGCCATGTCTGCTAGGACCCTTACTTGATCCAGGCGTTACTTGTCCAGGTGGAGTCATATCGGTTGCCGGATAGTATTGATTCCCGTTGGCATCAATGTGCCCTAATCGATTTCGCATGTTTGCTACGGAAACGACTTTTTCTGAACAGTTCCAGGAAGAAACAATACTTTGAAGTGTATCAGGGCCAACATAATAAATAGAATCTGGGAATTCGGCTATTGGAGCACCATACCAATACTGGTTGTTAAAGCCTAACCACTCGCCACTCCAAAGGTCATATTTTCCAGATCCAGTAGTTTCAAAACGATAACGCAGTCCAACTGAGTCAATACGCGCCAAGAATTGCATGTGATAGTTATTGCCAACATACTCCGTAAAGACTTCAATAGTCAACAACTGATTTCCATTGTTCCACAGTGTGTCATAAATAACGTTTCCAATAGAAGAAGTAGCTCCGTGAAAATTTGTTCTACCACGATCGCTCCAACCTGGACCTTCATTATTGGCCCCCATAGCAAAATCCCATGTGGCATCTGCCTGATCCGACCATAAGTCAAAAAAGATGGTGTTAACACCGAATGATGGGTTTCCCCATGTAGCATTTACAAACCAAACAAAGTTTGTATCGGCAGTTGGATTACCCTGCTGGTGATGACGTCCTTGAGAGCCAGCGTTTCCAGCAGCCGCAACAACAATTCGCCCGGGTTTTTCATCGAGCAACGCTTCAATAGCCTCTGCGGCAGGATCATTTCCATCATGACTTCCAAGGTACGATCCAAGACTTAAGTTTACGACCGCTGGAATTCCCATTGTATCTGCAACCTTAAAAATATAATCGCATGCATCC
Source organism: Flavobacteriales bacterium UBA6051 (assembly GCA_002427735.1). Classification (GTDB taxonomy): domain Bacteria; phylum Bacteroidota; class Bacteroidia; order Flavobacteriales_D; family Crocinitomicaceae; genus UBA4466. Next base: position 525,689 of record DIYP01000007.1, on the reverse strand, counting down.
GCAACTGTGAGTGTCCAGTTTGGTCTTGAAAAATCACTTTCAACAATGATGATTTTCGAGTCAGGAGCCATTCCCTTGTTCGTACCATTCGCTAATCCATTTCCTGAGCCTTGTCCAGCTACAGTAGAGCCATGAGCACTATTATCCATACTGGTGATTGTACCATTGTTAATGTCAGTGCTGTCCCAAACATACCCATATCCGTATGGAGCAGGAGAGGAGGCATTATCTGGCATCGTTTGGTCCCAGTAGCGTAATACTCTTGTCTGTCCATTGGCATCTTGGAAATCAGGATGCTGGTAATCGATACCGGTATCCACATAACCGATTATGACGTCTTTTCCAGTGTAAGAACTCGTCAGTCCACCCATTCCAGTATGAACATCATCTACGAAATGGTGAGCGCGTGCAGAATCTGCCAATAAAACAGGAGGTGCATATTCAAAATAAAAATCGGTTAATGCTCCGGAAGCCTTGTTTTCACTAATCCAGCGAGGAGTTGCCGTAACAAATGCCCAATCAGCGGCATAGTATTTGATTATTACGTCACTGTTCTCGATCAATTTCATATTTTGATCGTTGACAGGAATGCAAAAGGTCGTTAATCTGTCAGGTTGTTTATTCATTACCTCGGCAAATCCAAACTTTTGGGCATTCAATGTAAGTGAGAAGAAAGTAAATGAAAAAAAGATAAATCCGAATTGTAGTAGTTTAACCATTTGTCATTGTTTTATACCTGTAAACGTAAATATACACCGAATGGTTAATTTCTTCGTTCTTATGTTCTTAATAATTTTACTTTTGACTTGGATTAAAATATTCTTAAAAGAAATCGTATGAATAAAATCGTAATTAAATTATCACTTAGCCTCTTAGCTGTTGGAATTACAGGCATGTCTTACGGGCAGGTGGACAAGAAAGTAGTCAACTGGTACAACGGCAAAGCAGGGATGGAGACTGAAGCAGCTTATAAAATGCTGAAGAAGAGAGAGACTAAAACAGTAGTGGTAGCGATCATTGATTCGGGAATTGATATCGAACACGAAGATTTAAAAGGAAAAATCTGGGTTAATACAGATGAAATTGCCGGAAACGGAATTGATGATGACAACAATGGTTACATCGATGATGTTCACGGATGGAACTTCTTGGGTAACGCCAATGGAAAGAACGCGAACGCCATGCGTCTTGAGCGTACACGTATCTATTCAGAGTTGAAAGGGAAGTCAAAGTTGACTACTGAAGAGCAAGAGCTGTTTGATAAAGTGTCCGCAGAATTAGAAGAGGAGAGAGGAACGTATGAAGGGTACCTTGGTCAAATGGACATGTTAGCGCCTATGATTGAGAATATTCCTTCTATGTTAGAATCTAAATTGGGGAAGAAGGATGCTACAGTAAAAGACATCGAAAAATACATCAAGAAGCACCCAGAAGAGGAGCAAATGATGGGATTAGCGATCGCTGTTGTTTCTGGAGAGCTTACAATGGAAACAATTAAAGAGCAAAAAGAGCAGATTCAAGGAATGTTGGATACGCATCACAATGCTGATTTTAATGGTCGTGAGGTAATTGGAGATAACCCAAGTGATTTTGCTGACGTTAAATATGGAAACAGTGATGTTGAAGGTCCAGATGCTTTGCATGGAACGCACGTTGGAGGTATTGTAGGTTCAATCCGAGGAAATAAACTTGGTGGTGATGGTGTAGCTAACGATGTATTGTTGATGTCATTGAGAGCTGTTCCAGATGGAGATGAGTTTGACAAGGATATTGCATTGGCTATTCGTTATGCAGTTGATAACGGAGCGCAAATCATTAACATGTCATTTGGTAAAGCATACTCGCCAAACGCTAAAGAAGTATACGAAGCATTTAAATATGCTGATTCTAAAGGTGTTTTGTGTATTCACGCAGCAGGTAATGACCACAAGAACATTGACGTTGAACCAAACTTCCCAACATCTATGTACTCGTTCCAAACAGAAAAATTGGATCATTTCTTGACAATTGGTTCTTGTACGAGAAATACGGAAGAAAAATTGCCTTCTTCTTTCTCTAATTATGGTAAGAAAGGAGTAGATGTATTTGCACCTGGTTCTGAGATTTACAACGCTGTGCCACAAAGTGATTACATGGTGCTTCAAGGAACTTCAATGGCTTGTCCAATGGTTTCTGGTGCAGCCGCTATGTTGAAGTCTTACTTCCCAGACATGACAATGAAGCAAATTGCTGAAGTATTATTGTCTACAGCGAAGTCTTACAATGGAGTTATGCAAACACATCCTGAAACGAAGAAGATGGTTGACTTCGGTGAGCTTTCTGTAACAGGAGGTGTAGTTAACTTGAAGAATGCAGTAGCTAAATGTCTTGAAATGGAAGGGAAATAACCCTCAAATATTTATAGATTTAAGGTCGTCTAGGAATAGGCGACCTTTTTTATTGAAACAGTATGCGGTATATTTTTTTCTTTTTAAGTCTTTTCTTGCTTTCTGCTTTTAGCATCAAAGATGTTGAGTCGCTCGATGCATTCATTGATGATTGGCATCTCGCAGCTTCAAATGCTGATTTTAAGGCATATTTTGGTGTAATGGATGATTCCTTCGTGTTTTTAGGTACCGCCGATGGGGAGCGATGGACAAAGGAAGAATTTGCTGAATTCAGTAAGCCCTATTTTGATAAGGGGCGCGCATGGGATTTTAAAGCTTCTAATAGAAATTGGATGTTTTCCAAAGATGGGAACACAGCATGGTTTGATGAAGATCTGGACACCTGGATGCGTAATTGTCGTGGTAGTGGAATACTTGAGAAAATCGACGGAGAATGGAAGCTGGTTTATTATAACCTAACCGTATTGATTGAAAACGAAAAGATCAAGGAATTCATTGAGCTAAGAGACCAGCCGATTCCCACAGAATAGTTTTGAGTTATGAATGATATTGAGAGTAGAGAAGATATAGAACAGCTCGTCAATGCGTTTTATGATCAGGTATTGAAAGATGACATACTCGCGCCCTTTTTCACAAAGTTGAACTTTGAGCACCACTTGCCTAAAATGATTCACTTTTGGTCTTTTGTTCTATTGGACGAAGCTGGATATACAACTGATGTTACCAAAAAACATATCAATATGCCATTGAAGAAAGCACATTTCGATCGGTGGATTGAATTGTTTAATTCCACGGTGGATCAATCTTTTTCTGGAGAAAAAGCTGAAGCAGCGAAACAAAGGGCATTCCTTGTTGGTTGGACTATCCAAAGTAAACTAGATGATGCATAGCGAATTATGAGTTGACATTTTTACAATTTTAGGCTTTGGTGCTTCTCTAATTTTACCCAAAAAAAAGCACCATGAAATATAGTCTAAGTTTTGTCCTCATCATCTTTGTTCAAATAGGTTTTGCGCAAGTCGTTGAAACTGTCCTTACTAACCCAAGTGTTACTGATGGAATGTGTACGAATTCTGCAGGAAAAGTATATACCACTTGTGGAGGCTTAGAAGGCACAGTAGTTGGTTTGTACACGCCTTCAACAGATACATATAATCCAACGGAAATTTCTGGATTGGTGGGGCCAACAGATGTTGAGTTTCTCAATGATAGTACACTCATTATCACAAATTATGATATCAATAGTATTTCCAGCTACAACGTTAATTCTGGTTTACTGACAACGCTAGCGACAGGGTTGGACGGTCCGGGAGGATTGGAGACAGATGATCAGGGATACGTTTATGTAACAAACTGGGGAGGAGCACCAACTTATGCTGGAAGTACCATAACACGTATTAGTCCATCTGGAAATTCATGGACGTATATCGATTCTAATGTTCTTTATCGACCACAGGCCATTACCTTCAATCATGAGAACCAACTAGTAGTACATTCCAATGACATTTTATACAAGATTAATGCAGCTGATAGTACACTCGAGTATTGGACAGATCTCGGTGTTGGGGTAGGGAATATGGTATTCAATACTTCGGATTCATGTATTTATGGTGCTGCAAATGGCGATCATATGATCATGAAAGTAGATACAGCAGGGAATGTTTCTGTATTTGCTGGTTCCATTCAAGGGTACGAGGATGGAGATATTACAAATGCAAAGTTTCAAAATCCGCTAGGAATAACGTTCTCTCCCGATGAGGACACACTGTATATTGCTGAAGCCGGTTCGGCTCAACGTCTGAGAAGAATACATATGAGTAGTTTCTCAGGAGTTAACGAGATCCACAAGGATCAATTTATTCAAGCTTTTCCGAATCCTTTAAGTCCGGGTGAAGACCTGGCGTTTAAAAATGGTATCAAAGACGTGGAAAAAATTGCTGTCTACGATATAACTGGAAGATTACAATGCACTTATTTCGTCTCTGAAAACCAATTGGATAAAGTTCCTTCAAATGTATTCAGGGGCTTAAACTCAGGTAAGTATATTCTACGAATCACAGATACTGCTGGAAATGACTTCCATGCAGAATTTGTGATGCAAGAGTAATGAACCTAAGAGTTTCCTTTTGCGTAATCTGCGAGGAACTTCTCCAGTCCAGAATCTGTCAAGGGATGATTCAATAAAGCTTTAATTGCCTTCAGTGGAACAGTGGCAACATCAGCTCCAATTTCGGCACATTGAATAATATGCATTGGATGACGAACAGATGCAGCCAAAATCTGAGTGTCAAACGTGTAGTTATCGTAAATCTGACGAATTTGAGCAATGAGGACAATTTCATTTGAAGAAATGTCATCCGGGCGACCTAGGAATGGTGAAATATACGTTGCACCTGCTTTTTCACCTTAATTACGTCGTTCACGCACAGAAGCCTGTCATTCACGACATTAATTTTTGTGAGAACATGATATTTCATAACATTACTTCGTGCTACTTAATAAATAACATGAAACCCATGTTGTATGTAAGTTCCTTTTTAGTAGCACTTCCCAATCTAAGGTAAATGTTTGTTTAATGGTTACAGGTTCAACTCTGTGGTCATTGTCTAAGGAGGATTACACATGTGTAATTAACCAAACAATATATCATATGAATCTTACAAAATCAATTAAGAACAGCGCGCCAAAATTGGCGGAAGGGAATGAACAGTACCTAAAAAGTATTATCGATGTAAACGGATATGTGTATGAGGTTACGACCTCGGAAATGCCGGCACTACTTAAACCTCCAAAGAATTGGGATGAGTTTTTGACAACATTTGTTCAGATAAAATCTTCAACAATGTTGTGGGTAAATACCGTTTTGATAGGTTTAGTAAATGTTCCCAAATCTATTCAGGCCTCTAGTGAGCATATTGAAGAACTCTTTGAAAAGGCTGAAAAGTATGCTCAACTCCTTGAAAAACAATATGATCCTGATCTAGCGGAAGCTCTACTCTTAAAGCTGCTCTTGATATCTGAGGAACTGGGTAGTATAAAGTCACTCATTGAAAACGTGATGACTAAGATTGATGAATTTGATTCTTCACTTCCTGAGACAGTCGAAGATTTTGTTGAACTCGTTCGTGGTTTTGAGCAGACGACTGAACATGACAGGCAACAAGTTGAAGAATACAAAGTACTTATAAGTGAATTGCAACATGAAATTGCATTACTATGGGGACGTATTGGATTAAGTACTGCAGGAGGAACTGGTATAGTTATTCTGTGCAAGCTTGCAAAGAAAATCAGAAATAAGTGGATAAGAAAAATTTCGCGTTTTATCGGTTATGGATTGGCATTTGGACTCCTTCAGGATGTGTTGAATTCGATCTACAAAATTATTGCAAAAAATGGTGAGATCAATATACTTACGCAGGAAATGGATGCTTATACTGCGGATATTGCACAGTTGATTCCAATAACTCAGCAGTTTGAAGGGTTAAAGAATTATGTTGGAGTAGTGCAAGATAATCTGGCATACATTTATGAACAATGGGACAACATGTCCGTTCAAATCGCACAGGGGATTGAGGATATTCAAAATGCCAATGAAAATGTCGATAAGCATGCTTTTATCGAGGCACTTCAAGATATATGCTCAGCGCGCGTTGAATGGCACAGTGTATATGAAGATTCTAAGGATTTGACCATTGAACTGCAAGTGAATACAGCCGAAATTGAGATGGAGATGTTGCCTGCTGAAGATGAACCGAAAGCAATGCAGGATGAGAAAATTGCATTGATAGAGAAGAAGATTGCTGAGGGCAAAGTGTATTCTGCAATCGATTACTACAATTTAATTGCCTGATCCTATGGAAATGATATTAGCAAAAAGCTTTGGGGAGTTCAGTAGAGACTTCCCAAAGTTCAATCAGTCGTACAAAGGAAGTGTAATAGAAATCAATTTGGCAATGCTCAATATACAAATGAGCGTGTTGCCCACCCTCAATTATTTCCCTCCGAATTGGGAAGAGATTAAAAGTCAGTATGCACTGCTTAGGAGAGAGTCTATGAAATGGGCAAATTCTGTTTTGTATAAACTGCATAGTGTCCCACAGTCAATTATGGATAAGAATGGTATCATATCATTTAACTTGGAGAAAGCGCTAGAGTATTGTCGGTTTATGGCAGAAAAAGGACATGATGAAGATGTTAAGAACTTTTTACTGAAGAAAATTCATAAAGTGATTAGCAGTCTGGGCTTTGTTTCAACTATGATTACAGGGGTGAGTAACTCGCTCAACAAGTTTAGAAAAAGTCTAATTCAGATGATTGAATCTCTGGAAGTTTTATTGAGCGAATCAGAAGAAGCGGTAACTTTTGATCATGCTGTAGTAGCTGAAATAAAGAACAAAGTAAAAACTCTGCAAAGTGAATTAAATAAGGCAAACAGAGATGCCGTAGTTTCTGGAAGTATAGCGGTTAATTCGGCAATTATTGGCGGGGCACTTGCAGCTTTTGGAGGCCCTGCAGGTCCGTTTGTAAGTCTTTTTTTCTTTGGGGCTTCATTTTACTTTGGACGTGAAGCAGTTGATAATTCGTTGGAAGTGATAGAAAAACAAGGAGTCATAGATTTAAAAAAACTTGAAGCCGATAGACATACAGTGGATATTGCTTCATTGACGGTATTTATTGAACAGTTGAAGAACATTCTTGCGACAACCATTAGCGTTCAGGATTCACTACAATTGATTCGCGACAGATGGGATTTGCTTAATTTGGGTGTACTCAATATGTACAACAATATACTCAAAGCAAAAGGGCATGTGGACTACAATGCATATTCACGTGCTGTGCGCGAATTAGAGGCAGCAGAAGAGAATTGGGAATCAATTTTTGAGCAGACAAAAAACCTTGTACTCGATATCAATGTTACCGAGGCGAAAATACCCATGGGGACACCAGCCAATGAAGTGATCAATAAGGTAAGTCAGTCAACAATGATTAGTAACTTGCAATTTTTCAACGTCAAAGCCAGTTGATAACGGTGATGGTTTTACGAATTTCCTTTCGCGTAATCGGCCAGAAATTTTTCAAGACCTGAATCTGTCAACGGATGATTCAGCAATGCCTTAATTGCTTTCAGTGGAACAGTGGCAACATCAGCTCCAATTTCGGCACATTGAATAATATGCATTGGATGGCGAACAGATGCAGCCAGAATCTGTGTGTCAAACGTATAGTTATCGTAAATCTGACGAATTTGAGCAATCAAATCCATTCCGTTAGAAGAAATGTCATCCAAACGTCCAAGGAAAGGCGAGATATAAGTAGCGCCAGCCTTAGCCGCAAGGAGTGCTTGTCCAGCGGAAAAAATAAGCGTACAGTTCGTACTGATTCCCTTTTTTGTGAAATGCTTGATGGCCTTAATACCGTCTTCTATCATGGGCACCTTGATTACGATATTCTTGTGAAGTGTGGCAAGGTATTCTCCTTCTTTCACGATACCTTCAAAGTCAGTAGAAATTACTTCCGCACTGATAGGTCCGTCTACGATTTCGCAGATGTCGACATAATGCTGAAGTATATTTTGTTCTCCTGTAATGCCTTCTTTGGCCATCAACGACGGGTTGGTGGTAACTCCATCAAGGATTCCCATATTATTGGCTTCACGGATTTCGTCAAGATTAGCAGTATCGATAAAGAATTTCATAACGCTCGGTTTTTTTCAAAACTAACGCTTAGTAGGGCACTTCAACCCAAAAACAACTATGAGTTATGATTACTTTTCCACAATAATTACGTTTTCAGAGGTCAGTTTGAGATACGGTTGAATTCTTTTGCTCCCTCATGTCCGCCTGCAACCATAATGGGAAATGCTATGAGCATAAGCATTCCGTATCCGTCTGAGTGAATAAGACATAAGTTGTTGTTTACGTTGATTCCAAAGTAATATTTTTGAGCGCCAAGGTACCAAACCAGTGGACCGACAACCATCTTAGATTTCCATTTACGCGTAGTGAAAAGCCCGTCTTTAAACTTTCCGCGCATTAAAATTTGATCATATGCCACGCCATTGTACATCAACGAGCATTCGATGTTTTTTTTATCCAAAACCTTCAGAACAACGCTCAAGCTATCTTTATCAACATCTTTCAATTCGCTGTAATAACTTGACAGGTGACCGATATGTATAGAGTCGGATGTTGAATTAGAGTAAGTGCCTTCTAAACGATCACTTTCTGCATAGGTGATGGGAATAAATTTGCTCTGATATTGAGTCAAGTCTAATGTCTGGCAGGAAGAAACCAAAAGAACAGCAATAACAAAAGTTATACATCTTTGCATTGCAGAAATTTACGAAGGATTTCGCAAAAAGCCTCAGTCTAATTATTCAGTCTTTTGTTTTTGAAAAAACAGTCCGAATAGCCATTTTCTTTTCCAAAGAAAAAGAATGGACAGAACAACAATAGGCCAGAGGGTTACAAGCATCAAGATGAAATCTGTAATCACACTCCAACCGTTGCTGAATCCTTGGGCTAACTCAGCAGTATATGGTTTTTCGTAGATGCTGGGCTTATCCTGATACTCGACTTTTTCATAAATGGTCAATGAAATAGTGCTGTTGTCAATTCGGTCATTTAAGTAACGCATTCTGCCTTCAATGACCTCGATTTCTTCAGTTATGACGCGAGTGGCTTCTTCAGCTGCTATGATGTCTTTAACCGTTCCAGCTTTGTTGCGCAATACTTCAATGTACCGATTGCGAACTTCTTTTTTTGTTTTTAATCTACTTTCATTATCCACGTACTCTTCAGTCACATCATCAGAGTTAATCGAAACATTGTCAATGAATGTAGCCTCCTTTTTAAGTGAAGAAATGAGTTTGTGAAATTTGCTGTTATCTACACGGATTTCAATGGTATTTGCTAACTCATAGCTATTGGACGCAAAATGCATATTGGAAATAAAGCCATTGTTATCGGAACAAATTGTTTGAATGATTTCTGTGGAGTGATCAACGTTTTTTACCTGAAACCGCATGTCAGCACTCCAAATCAATTTTCTGTTATTACTTTGCTGAGAAATTTGATCAACATTCTTTTCCAGACCATCTCCTGATGCTGTAATTCCGGTTATTTCGCTTGTAATATCATTGTTAGAACGATAATCTTCGTTATAATCTCCAGCCTGCTCGTTGCAGCTCATTAGGATGATTGATACTACCAAAAGGAAAACTGTCTTTTTCATACACGTGAATTGTTATTGTTTAAAAACTGTACAATTCACCACCAAAAAAGTTGAAGAATCATTGAGCGGGGAGAGAATCGTTTGCTAAAATCAGCGTTCTGGAAATTTAAAATATGGATAAAAAAAGAGGGACAAGCTACTCATATCGCACCGCTACAACCTCCGACCCTTGCTACGTTCCCGTCCTGGGGGATTAAGAGGGAGCTGGTCGTACAAGACTTGTCCCAGCCGCAAAAATAGTATGAAAATTTAGTTTGACAAGGGCTTTAAGAAAATTATGTAAAGTTCTTGTTACGAAAGAAAATGATAAAAAAAATCCGTGATCGAATAACAACCACGGATTTCAAATAATGTCTTATTTCGACTAGAGGTGCATGAAATCTTTCTTTGCCAGTAGTTCATCCTCAGACTCTCTGAAATCTTCATCGTCTACACAACAATCAACTGGGCACACTGCTGCACATTGAGGCTCATCATGAAAACCAACGCACTCTGTACATTTATCGGTTACGATATAGTAAACATCCATATCTACCGGCTCCTGAGAATCATCAGCAACCATTTCTTTACCATCAAGTGTTGTAATCATTCCAGTTAATGATGTACCATCAGAATAGGCCCACTCTGCACCACCTTCATAAATTGCATTGTTTGGGCACTCAGGTTCGCAGGCGCCACAATTAATGCATTCATCGGTTATTTTTATTGCCATTGTAATCTATTTTGAATTGCAAATATAACGATGAAAGATCAGTTGTGGTATAAGTTTCAGAATAAAAATCCATAATGGATTGTGAAATACTTTCCCGGGTGAATAATTTTCTCGAAATAGATGTGATATCAAAATTGCAAATGAATTGAATAACTATTTTTGTGCCGTGAAAAGAGATGAAATAATTGTAGGTTTTGCACAACTTGGAAAGTTGATGCGTGCACTTGGGGAAGAGAGAGTGTGGAAGGATTTTTCTGCCGGAGTCACAGAGGAAGAATATGCAAGACTCAATGCGCTTATTAATCGTCAGGTTTCCTTCAATGGTTGGTTTACTAAAGAAAATGTTCGGCAAAGCTTGCGAGCGATTGGAGAACAATTGACGCAAGAAGAGCTTACATCTTGGTCAAAGGAATATGAGTATTCAAGGGCTCCAAAGAAAATTGGCATTATCATGGCTGGCAATATTCCATTGGTTGGATTTCATGATTTTCTATCCGTTATCGTTTCGGGGCATTCGGCAGTTTGTAAGTTAAGTTCTGACGATAAGTCTTTATTGCCTGCTTTGGCTGAGCACTTAATCGAATTCACTCCAGGATTGAAAGAGCGCATTTCGTTCAGTAGTGGAAAAATTGGAGAGTTAGATGCGGTAATAGCTACGGGAAGCAATAACTCAATGAAGTATTTTGAACAATACTTTGGAAAGTATCCACATATATTTAGGAATAATAGAACGTCCATTGCTGTTTTTTCAGGAGATGAAACCAAGGAAGAAATAGAACAATTGGGCTTGGACATTTTCAGTTATTTTGGTCTTGGATGCAGAAATGTTTCGCACTTAGTTTTTCCAAAAGGATTCGATTTAGACCGTTTTTTTGAAGGAATTTTTCCTCACAGTGATGTAGTTAATAATAACAAGTACGGTAATAACTACGATTACAACAAAGCCGTATATCTCATGAATAAGTTGGAATTATTGGACAATAATTTCGTGCTTCTTAGAGAGTCCAAAGACTTGTTTTCGCCTTTGGCAATGCTGCATTATCACTATTATGAACAAAAAGACGAGGTGACAGCATATATTGAAGAGAATGCTGAAAATATTCAAGCGATCGTTGGGACTGATTATTTGCCATTTGGTTCGGCGCAAAAGCCCGGTTTAAATGACTACGCGGACAATGTTGACACCATGGCTTGGTTGTCTTCTCTTTAAATAATTCAAAAAAAATCCATGGATTAAGTAGGGGGGCTGCTTCTAACTGTTGTCTTATCATTAAACAAAGAGAAAAACAACTAGTTATGAAAGTACATGGATTATTAATCGTATTAATTGGCCTAAGCCTCACATTTGGTTCTTGTGAGAAATCTGTAAAACCATCGGATGATGTTACTACTGAGACACGCGAGCTTTCGGGCTTTACTTCGATAGATGTTAGTGAGGCAATGGAGGTGGATATTTTATTCGTCCCAGGAACAGAACAAGTCGTTGTAGAGGCGAATTCAAATCTGCACCAATACGTAGTGACAGAAGTAGTAGGCAATAAATTGTCAATACACAGAAAAGGAAACGTTAAAATTAAACCTGGAGCGACCATCAGAGTGTATGTAACCGCCTCTGTTTTGAACGAGCTTGAAGTTTCTGGTGCTAGTAATGTGGAATTTGTTAATCAGGTGCAGTCTAATTCACTAAACCTTGAAATTTCTGATGCGAGCCAGTTTGGCGGTTCATGCAGTTCCAACCAAGTGTCATTAAAGATTGACGGTGCTTCTAACGTGCACATGTCGGGAGCAACCCAAACACTTACAGCAGATGTGTCTGGTGCGAGTAGTTTGTTCGACTATGATTTTATTTCTGAGAATTTAAATATTGATTTATCTGGTGCGTCATCCGCTTCTTTGACAGTTAATGGTGTATTGAATGTTGATGCCTCAGGAGCGAGTGTGCTAAATTATAAGGGGAGTGGGCTTATTCAAGACCTCAAACTCTCCGGTTCTTCAACAGTAAATAAGTACTGATCCTCAAATCAACCAATAAGCGCCCCTTGTATGTTTCATGCAAGGGGTTTTTAATTGAAAGAAAAGGTATCTTTAGCAAAAAGAGCTTTTATGGAAATAAAACACGAAGAAAAAGAGTCGAAAGGGGCATTTTACGTGGAAGTATCTGAACAGCGTTTAGCTGAAATGACATATTCCAAAGCAGGGGATGACTTGATTATCATTGATCATACAGAGGTTTCAGATGAGTTAAGAGGAAAGAGTGTAGGCAAGCAAATGGTTGAAGAAGCTGTGCAGTATGCACGTTCTAATAATCTAAAAGTATTGCCTCTTTGTCCTTTTGCAAAAGCTGTCTTCGATAAAGTAGAGAATTACAGAGATGTTTTAAAGGGTGCCTGAAAAGAAAATATGAGACTGTTCACAAGTTTGTGGTAACTCATTAGAGGTACTCGATGATAAACCGTATCTTTGTAAAAAGCACGAATAACTAAGTAAAATTCTTAATGGGAAGATCAAGCGAAACGTTTAGTAAAAAAGAAAAAGAAAAAAGAAAACAGCAGCGCAAAAAGGAAAAAATGATGCGCAAGGAGGAGCGTAAAGCGAATTCTGAAGGAGGAGGTCTGGATAATATGATGGCTTATGTGGATGAGTTTGGAAACATCTCGGATACTCCGCCAGATCCCACAGTAAAGAAAAAAGATATTAAGGCTGAGAATATTGAAATCGGAATTCCAAAGAGAGAAGAAATTGAGGTCGACCCTGTGCATCAGGGAAGAGTAAGTTTCTTCGAAAATAGCAAGGGATACGGTTTTATCAAGGATGCTGATGATCAGGAGAGCTATTTCGTTCATATCAATAATTGCAATGATCAAATTGGTGAAGGAGATAAGGTTTCTTTCGAGCTAGAGAAAGGACCAAAAGGTTGGGTTGCAGTTAAAGTTAATCTCGTTGATTAATCTGGTCTTCAATCATATTGTAAAAGCAGTCTTTGGACTGCTTTTTCTGTTTAGTGCGCATGTGAATGCTCAAACGGTGGATAACGACTCTTTGGTCAGAAGTACTTTTCAAATGCGCGTGGAGCAAATGGTCGATAGTTTAAATATGGATGATTCCACGCAAGTGAAGTTTTATGAGATTTATACATGGTATGGCGAAACAATGCGAGATGCCTATGAAAACAGAACCACATGGATCGGATTAAATCATACTTATCAATGGACGGTCCGTGAAAGAGACACACGTATGAGAGCCATTCTTAACGACACCCAATTCTATTACTTTAAGCGTCGGCAAAAAGAAATCGAACAAGAAGCCAGACGAAATCGAAAAAAGTAACTCTATTGAACCCTTTTTTAGTTGGGGTGTACCAACACCAAACAAACACAATCAACTATGAAAAAAGGCGTATTCACTTGCATTTTATTTCTTGCACTTGCGCAAGGATTTGTTTCAGCACAAAGTCTGCGCGGAAAAGCTAAAATGAGATCTGCGGATATGGCAGAGTCTGAATCAGCAGTTATGTATGGCAATGTAGAAGCCTATGACAAAAAAGGAAATCTTGTGGCTTCTGTTCTCACAGATGAGTTAGGAAATTATTCAATAGCCTTCAAAGATTCAGGTAGCTATACTATTAAAGTCATGTATGCTGGCTTTGAACCAATTGAGGAAACAATTACGGTTGCAGGTGATGAGTTGAGCGATTTTTCAATGGAGCGAGATGAATCCCGAAAAGTGCGCGTAGCTCCGGTAATAACATATGCTGATTATGCACCATCGGCGCCTTCTGGGTCAGATGGAATCATATCATCTTATTCATCGACCGGTAGCTACGGCGGTTATGCGAAGCGTTCGAGTGCTTCAGGCAGTGGACTGGCTAGTAAGGGAAGGTTCGAAAGCGATGCAAAAACAGGTAAAGGTCTAACTGCTGGCGAAATTAATGACTTTGCCAAATGGGATTTATGGAATGATATCGTCAAGAAGGAATTGGAAGAACACCAAAGTGTTTGGCAACTAGATCCAAGGCAACGCTATGTTGTCCAGCTCATGAACGAACGAAAAAGCCCATTAGTGGGAGCAGAAGTAGAGCTTGTAAGTAAGTCAAATAAGGTGCTTTGGAAAACGCTCACCGATAATACAGGGAAGGCTGAGCTTTGGGGGTCCATTTTAGGAATGATGGAAGCCGTAAGTCATATTAGTATCGAGCATTATGGTAAAAAAGAACGTATTAGAAACCCTAGTCTTGCAAAGGATGGAGTGAACAGTTTGGTAATAGATTTAGACTGTGATACAAAGAATATCGTTGATGTTGCTTTTGTTGTTGATGCTACGGGGAGCATGGCGGATGAAATCAACTTTATCAAAAGTGATCTGAACAGCGTAATCTATAACTCGCAGAATATCTATCAAGACGTTGCTATCCGTTATGCAAGCGTTTTTTATCGAGATACTGAAGATGATTATTTAACTCGGAAAAAGGATTTCACAAAAGTTTTATCTGAAGCTTTGGTATTCATCGACGAACAAGGTGCAAATGGAGGAGGAGATACACCCGAAGCCGTTGATGCTGGTTTGGAGGTTGCTCTGAATGAACTGTCGTGGAGTGAAGAAGCGCGATCACGTTTGCTTTTCTTAGTTCTCGATGCTGAAGCGCATTCTGATCCTGAAACAATAAAAAAGATTCATAGACTCGCAACCAAGGCTGCATCTAAAGGTGTCAAAATTATTCCTGTTGCAGCAAGTGGTATTAATAAATCGGGTGAATACCTAATGCGTTCGTTAGCACTATGCACGAATGGAACATATGTTTTCCTGACCGACCATAGTGGCATAGGTAACTCGCACATAGAACCCTCAACAGACGAATACGACGTTAAGCTATTGAGCGAGCGTTTGACAGAGATTATCAAAAACAATATGTTTTATCCCGATTGTGATCAGGAAATTCCAGAATATGAATTGCCATTTCCAGACAGTTTAGTGCAGTATCCATATCCTATTAGTGAAGATAGTCTTGCGCTCGATTCTTTATCAACAGATAGCCTTGAAGTTAGAACACCGCAAGATTCACTTGAGGTAGATCCAATTGAGTGGAAGTTTTATCCAAATCCGACGAGTGATATCGTCAACATTGAAGTTTCTGAAAACGTTGAAGTGATTTACCTTACTGATCTAAGTGGGAAACTGTTACAAGAAATTCCTTTCGGAACAGATCGCAGAAAAGTGATTTCTCTCGGAAGCTATCCTTCAGGGATTTACTTGCTCCGCTATCCGGTTGGGAAGCACTGGGTAACAGGAAAAATAGTATTAACGAGGCCCTAGCGTATGTACGCAAGGTTTTAGCATAGGTCGGATCAACAGCAGTCGGTTCGACCTTTTTCTTACTGAAAGTATGTGTTGTATTCCTTGAACGCTCTCTCTAAATCGGGAAGAATGTATGGAATGTCTTCTTCGAATTCTATGGTTACGAATTCATCAAGAACATCTAAATAAACAAGGAGCCAGGTGTGAAAAACATAATGACCATCTGACGTCATAGAGCACTTTTCAATCATTTTGTCAGATAGTGAAACTAACTTTTTTCCCATTTTTTTAGCTTGTCCCTTGCTTTGAGGTGCCTTCTTGGTCGCCAGTTCAATAGATTTCGTCATGAATTCTCTTATGCCAGGTGTTACTTCCCATTTTTTGCCATTGTCATCAAGTCGGAACTCAATGTCATCAAATAGGCTTTTGGGTGGAGTTGTTTGCCCGTTCGCATATACACCTGATAGCAATACCAGGACAAGTAACGTATTTCGTAAGGTTGATTTCATAAGGTACTTTCCATCGCTAAATTACGAGTATTTGTATTCATTCAATAATTCTTTGAATGAAGAAGTATAAAAAAATGGATACCGAATGTTCGGAATTTATTTTTCACATCCGTATTCTCCGCATTTATGGCGAATTAGGCATTAATTAAGAAAAAAACTTCAAGTTGAGTAGGGGGAAGTGGGAATTACATTGTCTTATCTTTGAAGGCAATAAAAAGTACACCTTTAAAACAGTATAGGAAAGGTTTAAATGGAAGTTATAACTGAAATCGACAAGCGCGCAATTGATCGTCTTTTTCAATCATATTATGAAGGACTATCGCGTTATGCTTACAGTATTTTAAAAAATCAGGTTGCAGCTGAAGATCTCGTGCAACAATTATTTATTACGCTGTGGGAAAAACGAAATGAATTAGAGATTTCAAGTGACCCCAAGTCTTACCTGTATCGTTCCACGTACAATCGTTGTCTCAATGAGGTAAAGCGAATGAAACGTAGAGGAGTTCATACTGAAGTTTCGGAAGAATACGATTTATCATCTCAACAAGACACCAGTCAATTAGTGCTTGGCAAGGAACTGGAAGGTCGAATAGAAGATGCAATTGAAACACTTCCCGAAAAATGCAGAGAAGTATTCCGAATGAGTCGTTTCAAGGAGCTTTCATACAAAGAAATAGCGGAGAAAATGGAAATTTCAATTAAAACAGTAGAAAACCACATGGGTAAAGCTCTTCGGTTGATGCGAGAGGAATTGAAGGATTATCTCCCATTAATAGTGATAACCATAGTACTTATGAAAGGATGGTAAGAACGAGAAATGAAATAGAAGAGCTGATCGCTTCATTTCTCAATGGAGAAGCGACACCTGAGCAGGCAATGTGGCTAGAGGAATGGAAGGCTGAAAATGATGAAAATCTGGCATTATTTGTCTTAATGGAAAAGACATGGTCACTTTCAAATGGAAGGGAAAGGTTTAAGTCTCCTTCAGTTGAGAATGCCTGGAAAAAAGTAGAAGTCCACATCAAGGAGAGAGCTAAAACAATTCCATTATGGAAGAATCCACGCTTCATTATTGGAGTTGCGGCTGCCGGAGTCATCGCATTTTTGTTAGGGGTGTTTTTTGCAAATAGTGTACAGCCTGAGCAATTCTATGCAGATGAAGATCCGGATAAATCTGAAAAAGTGATTCCTGCTGAAAATGTTTTGCTGGCTTCTGATAAAGTGAGCTCTTTTACACTGGAAGATAACTCCATAGTGAACTTAGAGGAAGGGAGTCAATTGACGCTTGCGGCAGACTATAATGTTAACGGTCGGAAGGTAGAGTTAAAAGGAAGTGGAACATTTGAAGTTGTTCACGATGAATCCAATCCTTTTGTTGTAATGGTTGAAGGCCTTGAGGTTTATGATATCGGAACAGTATTTACGATTGATACAAGAGGTGATACCGTAAGTATTGTCGTAGCTGAGGGCGCTGTAGAGCTGAGATTGAACGGCAAAACGCTTGATATGGTAGAGGGAGACAGTGCTTTCTACTTGATCAGCGATCGCGTTATGGAGCGATATGAGTCTAAAGAAGTGCGACAGGATAAAGTGTTCGTTTTTGATGGGACCAATCTTGAAGAAGTAGCATCAATTCTTGGGAAATTCTTTAAGAGAAAGATTGTTGTTATGGATGAATCTATTGCCGAATGCCCAGTGAGTGTAACGTTTAAGAATGAAGACTTACCGACGATCTTGGATATCATACGCGAATTGCTGGATGTAAAAATTGTACGTAACAAAGACATTATAGGAATTTATGGAGAAGGTTGTAACTAGAATCGTTCAAATCCTGTGTCTTTGTGTAATGCTCCTGGGAGGAGTTTTGCATGGGCAGGTAAGCACTCCGCCTTTAGAGCGGGTGGTTTCACTTCAATTGAAAGGAAATTCTACAAAGGAAGCATTAAAAATAGTAGAGGAGAAGGCATCCTTTTCCTTTGCCTACCGCACAGATCTTGTGGAGCAATCGAATGCCATGTCTCGCACGTATGCTGAACAAACTGTACGTGAAGTATTGGACGACATTTTTCAAGGTCGAGTAAGTTATAAGACTAAAGGGAATTATGTCATCTTACGTGATGTTCCGAAGCCATCAAGTAATGAAGTAGTACTTGAGGGATATATTGTAAATTCACTGGATAACAGTAAGATACCTTATGCATCGATTTATGATACAACGACTTTTGCTTCCGCTGTTTCGGACGAGTATGGTCATTATACTATTCGCCTAAGTACCAAGGAAGATATTGTTTTGAAAGTCCGAAAATCTGGCTTTGTAGATACAACTTTCAATTGGATAGGTGAAGATCCGAACGTATTTAATATTGCTATTCAGCCGTTGATTGCCATGCCAGTTTCAGATTCGTTGAGTAGTGCAGATTCTTTGGTGAGTGATCGAAAGCGATTGAAGGATATGAAGTTTTTCAATCCATCGGAGGAACAAAAGGCAAACCTTCTGAATTTCACAGAGAATTTAAAGCGTAAAGTTCAAGTTTCTGTATTACCAGGAATCGGTACAAATGGGCGTTTAAGTGGTGTGACTAAGGTAGATTATTCTTTAAATTTATTAGGTGGCTTCAATGGAGGTGTTCGCGTTGCAGAGATAGGGACCATCTTTAATATTGACTGGGATTCTGTGAGTTATTTTCAGGCAGCTGGTGTGTTAAACGCAGTTGGCGGGCCTCAAGTAGGAGGACAGTTTGCAGGCTTCGCAAACTTAAATAATGATTCATTTAAGGGCGGACAGTTTGGAGGTTTTTTAAACATCGTTCGTAGAGATATGAGAGGTGGACAATTCGCTGGATTCTGGAACTATATGGGAGATTCATCTAAAGCAATTCAGGCTGCAGGCTATGCAAATGTTGCTGGTATTAATTCGAAAGGGATACAGTTAGCAGGTTTTGGAAATTATGCCCGCCGAGGTTTTAAAGGAATTCAAGCTTCTGGTTTTGGGAATTTCGTTGGTAAAAATGGGAGAGGAGCACAACTAGCTGGTTTTGTAAATATTGCAGACAGCAATTTTAGAGGTGCTCAAATTGCAGGCTTTGCCAATGTTGCAGGAAAAATCAAGGGAACGCAGATCGGATTCATTAATGTTAATGACAGTATAGATGGTTTTGCACTTGGTTTTCTCACTTTCTCACGTAAAGGGCTGCATCAGTTAGAGCTATCTGGTAACGAAGTATTTCCATTGAATCTAGCGTTCAAAACTGGAACTAATAGCTTCTATAATAGTTTTACGGCTGGAATGCGCTTTGATGATGGAACGAATCAAACATGGAATGTGGGATATGGAATAGGAACATCTGTGCGAGCTTCGACTAAAAGTCGCGTGTTTTTTGATCTACAAGGTCATGCAATCCAGCGCGGGACTGACTTTAGCAGCGCTAGCAATTTGAATAAGCTAACCGTTTCTTACCAGTATAATTTCACGGATAAAATAGCCATTGCAGCAGGTCCATCGTTGAATCTATTGTTCGTAGAGAATGATTATCCAAATGCGTCGCATTATTCTTCGCTGGCACCATACGACTTTTTGAATGGGTCGATAAATTCAACTGTTGATGCACACATGTGGGTTGGAGGGCACTTGGCGTTAAGATTCTTCTGATACAGCTTGATGAATATAAAAAATGCCTCACGAATTTGTGAGGCATTTAGTTCAGTCTAATTATACACTCGCAAGGAGTAATATTGCTTCCGTTACATCATAAAGAAAGTTCAACAAGATGTCTTCAGCGTCTGTTCTGATCGTTTTTGGATTGCCTTTTGGGAGGTGCTATTTGTAGTGCACTTTCTCTTTGTATTTGAAAAGTGACAGTTTTTGATTTGCCTTTAGTTGAGTAAGTGCATGTATATACTCCAGATGGGCAAGGAGATTCTTCAAAGTCAGAGCAGTTCCAATTAAAATATGGATTAGATGTTTCATAAACCGTTCTGCCATTGGCATTCTTTATCAAAGCTGTAAAGCCAACAGGAGAGATCTTTCCAAGCCTTAGAAAAAAGGTATTGTTCGATTCAGCATCGGGTGTCACGACCCTCATTTTTGATGGACTTATCGCATTTGTCGAAGTTTGTGGAATAGAACACTGGTTTAAATAATTCAGTAATCGGCTGCGGAAGGCATTTTCTTTTTCTTCAATTTCCAAAAGTCTCTCTTGCTCAGTTTTCAACTCCTGTTGTTTCTCTTTGATTTTCAGCGCAAGCGCTATTCTTTTTTCTTCCTCTTTTAATGATTTCAATAGAGATGCATTGTTTCTAGGAGATAGTGCACTCAATCTTTTGTACAGCGCATTTTGGTCAATTTTCTCCCATTTCAAAGCGACTTCGTTTGTCAAATAGGGATTGTATTTCTTTTCCGCGTAAAAAAGTCCCTCGCTGGATTGAGAGAGTGCGAGGCAGTAAGTTTGTTTGACAGCAGAGCTCACCGACTGACTTTGATCTGGGAAAAGAGCTTTTCCGCGTCCGCTCGAAAGTTCCAAAGGAACAATGGTTCTTAGAGGATTAATGCACTGATAAATTCTCATTTCAGGTTTGGTACTTTCGGTGGAAACCCAAACTTCGGTCGGTTCACCCTTTTCCAATAGATGAAGGTATTTATCAATATTTATCCATCCGGTTTTATACCATGTAGTCGCATAAGTATTCATATTGGCAACGCTTGATACAGGAGGGGATAGCCCTACACTTTTAGTTACCGGAAGTGATTTGAATGCGTCATCGACATTCGTGGATTGAGATTTAGTCAGTGTACTCAGTTCAGATTGAAGCTCCTTTAGCCGAGCCGTTGATTCCTTCTGGTAACGCGCTCTGTTTTTTTCAACTTCTTTCAGGTAGCTCTTACGTTTCTTGTTATAAAACGCACTCAGTTGACTTTGATAAATCTTAGCATCAACATTGGTGGCGCGCTGATCAATAAACGATTGAAATATTTCCCGGAATTCTTCATCAACAAGGCGGAAGGCGAGCTTATCTGAAACACTCATGTTTTCATCTAAATGACTTAAATATATCTCTAATACTTCCTGTCCATTAGGTAGTTGGTGCATGACCTGCAAGCGGGTTTCAAACTCTTTGGTTGCAATAAAGGTTTTTTGAAATTTATTAGTGCGAATGGCTTTGATACTTAAAGGGTCGATAAAGCAGTAAGAACAATCATCTGGTTGTTTTAGATCTTCTGTATCCATTTCTACTTGATCTTTCTTACTTTTTCTTTTGTT
Organism: Flavobacteriales bacterium UBA6051; assembly: GCA_002427735.1. Lineage (GTDB taxonomy): Bacteria > Bacteroidota > Bacteroidia > Flavobacteriales_D > Crocinitomicaceae > UBA4466. The sequence goes on along the minus strand of DIYP01000007.1, from coordinate 504,298 downwards.
TCTTTTTGCACGCCCCCATTTATAGGCTGTTTTATTAGAAGAAATGGTTGAAAAATCACCCATAACTTCCGCACTGTCCTGTTGAAGCGCCATTTCTTCAATAGTGGAAGTGTTTGACTGTGTCAAGGAATAATAAACGCTATCTACCAGGTTTGAGGAGATTTCAGTATGCCCTCGAAATGGAAGTTCGCCTTCAACTTCCTCTAGAAACCCTGCCGGGATAAAATCTAGCAATTCTAAATCTATGATCGTTAAAAAGCGTACCAGTTCCCGAGGTGATCGCCAGTTTATATTTCCATCTGAAGTCATTCCTTGCCAAGCCATCATCTCTGGAACTACCTCTTCAGTTGGAATTTCAAGATAAACAGGTCGGTTTTCATTGAAAAAAACTTTCTCTCCTTCTTTGTATGGTTGCATGTAAACCATACCCCCGGTAGAAAGCGCCTTATCATCGTTCGTCGTTGTCAGGTTATAGGCAAGCATATCCGACCATTCTAATGCCTCGACAACTTCCATATCTATGGTTCCTGAAATAGAATTACCATGTTTGTCAGTAAAAGCATCAGATGGAACTATAATAAGGGTTCCTTCTTTTCCTTCCAGGGTTCCGCCAATTTCAGTGTCTACCTTAAACTGCTGTTTATCAAAAGGGATCCATGGGATAAGATCATTGTTGTTTTCAGTAAAAGGAAGTTCCAATGCATGATCTACGCTATTTCCTTCGGCTACAGAACTATTTTCTGCCGAAGTACTTCCTTCAGTTTCATTCGACTTTTCGTTCCGGTTTTCTTCTTGTTGGAAATCGATAGATGAAATTGGGGTATTGTGAAGATATAATTCATCATTGTCTGCTGTATTACCAATATTTCCTATCCAATAGATACTTCCACCGATAACTACAGAAATGATAAAGGCGATTATAATCCAGGTAGACATGCCCGAAAATCCTGTGCCTCCAGTTTGTGTTGCAGCTAGTATTTCTGCACGTAGTGCCTTACGCTTTACAGCAGCGATAGCGATTTCTTGAAATTGAACTAATTCTTGTAATTCCTGCGAGTCGGCAAGTTGTGCGTCAAAGGCTTCACGTTCTGCATCCGTTAATGTTCCTCTAACGTATGCTTCTACTTGTTCAAATTGTTTTAATGCTGGTCTCATGGAATACGTTTAGGAGTTCGTTAGTTCTTTCATGGAAAGCTCATAAGCCTTTTGAAGGCACTTGTACTTTTGGGTTTTTGCAGAATTCTTACTGGTGAAGTTCAATTCGTGTGCAATTGTTTCCATGGATTGATGTTTGAAATAGAAAAGCTCAAATATTTTCTGGCACTTTTCTGAAATTTTGGTCAGAACGTGCTCCATCAGTTTTAACTTTTCTTCTTTCTCGTAATCGTATTCCAGATCTTGTTCAGAGATGATCAGTGTATCACTCCACTCCAGATCGTGATGTTTATTTTGTTTTCGTAGCTCATTTTTGAGTAAAAAACGATTAATACCATATAGGTAGGTGGTCGCTTTAGATGTTAGTTTAAATGCTGGATTTTCGACTTTTTCAATAAAAAGCATCAGGCTGTCGTTGAATATTTCTGATGCTAGCGACTTGTTACCGCCACTCTTAACAATAAGGGCTTTTATTTTTGGGAATTCCTTGTAAAGAAAACGTATCGCTTTGTTGCGGTCACCTTCGCGAATTGAAGCTATGATTTCCTGATCGGTCATGCGTTAGTTTTCTTATATATGTATCAGTAGTGAAAAGGTAACCTTTTTACAAAAAAAATCCTGCCTCAACGGTTGAGACAGGATTAAAACGATTTTTATCGGTGGGTTATTTTACTAACTCCATTTCAGAAATTAAATTCGAAGCTCCGTAGCATTTATCCACTAACCATAGCGTATAGCGAATGTCAACAGAGATCGTACGCTGGATGTTTGGTTCAAAGAACAAGTCACCCGACATTGCCTCCCAGTTTCCATCGAACGCTGTACCAATCAGCTGTCCGTCTCCGTTAATTACAGGGGAGCCAGAGTTTCCTCCAGTAATATCATTATTCGATAAAAAGTTTACGGTTAAATTTCCGTCTGCGTCTGCATACTGACCGTAGTCTTTTTTCTTCCAAAGCTCCTTGATACGAGGATGCACAACAAACTCAGGATTTTCTGGATCTTCTTTTTCCATAACACCATCCAGACTAGTTGTGTAATTGTATGTTACACCGTCTTTTGGATTGTATGGTAAAACATTCCCATAAGTCAATCGCATAGTAGAATTTGCATTAGGATAGAACTTCTCATCTGGAAGCATCAAGCGGATTCCTTTGACGAACAATCTATTCGCCTTGTCCAACTGATCTCCTAGTTGTTTCATCTCATCCGTTTCGGTAGCAGCGGTATAAGCATCATTTAAATCCATTACCAATTGGAATAGTGGATCTGCTTCCAAGTCTTCTGCACTTGGTTCAGCGGCAAAAGCTTCAAATCGCGCCTGATCAGCGAAGATCGATTTGCTGCGAACCATTTTCATGAATTTTGCGACTCCTTTATCTCCTTTGGCTGCAATTTTAGCAGTCAGTTCACCCATTTGGTCGGCAGGAATATCTTTGAGATACATTTTAAGTACATTTTCTAGAATTGATAACTCAATGTCCAGGTTTGTATTTTCAAAGTGCTCCATTGTGATTTCTTTCAGTCTATCACGAATGAAGTCAGCACGCACCATGTTATCTCCATTTAGAGCATCCAACCAGAATTTATAACGAAATGCTGTCAGGTTAATGTCCACTGAGTAGATGAACTCCGATTGGTAAACATCAATATAAACATACTTGTTCGTTGCATCATAGTATTTTTTCATACTAGACAAAACATCAGAATATTCTGATTTTCCTTTTGCAAAATCCGTAAACTGCGCCTCTAAGTTTTGTTTTTTACCAATTACATTATTGTTTTTTACTTGCTCTGTTTGACCGATGAAGTATTTCCAGTAATTAGCAACTTGTGCATACTTAGAAGAATACTTAAGTCGTACATCAGTGTCTTTATCCATGTGCAACTTCATTATGTTCAATTTCATAGATCGAACGTCGACACGCTTTGGCTGCTCCAAAGTAATGGCTTGTTCAATTCCCCAAGAACTTAAGTAACGATCTGTTGAACCAGGGAATCCCATGATCATTGCGAAATCATCCTTTTTCACTCCTTTCAATGAAATTGGTAGCGCATGCTTAGGCTCATAAGGTGTATTTTCAGTTGAATAATCTGCAGGCTTGTTGTCCGCACCAGCGTAGATTCTGAACATAGAGAAGTCTGCAGTGTGTCTTGGCCACATCCAGTTATCTGTATCACCACCATATTTCCCAGCAGATTGCGGAGGTGTTCCAACGAGGCGCACATCATTAAATGTTTCTTTTACAAATAAATAGAATTCATTTCCTTCAAAGAAATCTCGTACAAAAGCTTCATAATTTGTCCCCTTTGTAGCATCCTCAATCAAAATATTAGAAAGCTCCTTGATTTTAGCATTTCGTTCGTCTTCAGTCATTGAATCCTTCAACTCTTTGTTGATATCAGCCGAAACATCCTTGATGCGCACGATGAATGTCGCGAAAAGTCCCGGGATCGGAATTTCTTCATTGTTATTCTTCGCCCAAAAGCCATTATCAAGATGATTGTTTTCAGAAGTAGAAACTTCGGCAATAGCGTCGTATCCGCAATGATGATTTGTGAGAATCAATCCCTGTTTTGAAATGATTTCTCCAGTACAAAATCCACCGAAAGAGATAATGGCGTCTTTAAGAGAAGATTGGTTGATTGAGTAAATTTCTTCTTGTGAAAGACGTAATCCATGTTTTTTCATGTCTTCATAATTTCTACCAAGTAGAAAAGGAAGCCACATACCTTCATCGGCTTTAGCCAGATTACTAAGTATTACTGCAAGTGCAACTAAAACTATTTTGAATTGCTTCATATTTTTTCGTTTTGTTTTTGTGAGTTATAAGCGCCGCCAATATACCAACTTTTCATTAATAATGGTAAGCCGTTCATCACAACAGCGAATAAAAAAACCGGACCTGAATGGCCCGGTTTTAAATATTCTAATGATTTGTGATTATTGCGTAACCGTGAAATCAACCGATTTTTCAAACCCTTTGATTCCCTCTTCACAGTCTTTGTATTGATAAGTTCCTTTCGCCTTAAACGTATAAGAACCCTCTGTGATCAACGCTCCTTGGTTTGCAGACCAAGCGTAGAATGATTGTACTGTATCAGAAGGTGCTACCTTCAACCCCGAAACACCTGTTCCTGCGTTAGCATTGTTTGATGCCGCGATTAACTGACTTCCTTGATAAAGCTCATAGGTAACCCAAGGTTCAGAGTAAGTGAGGTTCACTGTATCGCTCGCTCCGTTAACAAACAAAAGGTTCAAGTTCATAGTTGCACCAGCTCCAAAGCTTGTTGTAGCAGTCCCTGTTGCATCAGTTAAGATAATTTCACCAAAATAATCGTTACCACAGTAAGAAGGTTTTTCTTTCTTACAGCTGCTGAATGCGATCATGGTTGATGCAGCAATAATTGTCAGGACAGATAATCTCATAGGTCTTGTTTTAATAAGTATGCTATTTAACGTTTTCTCAGAGTTGGACGAAAAACAGGGCTAAAAGGTTTCATTCGCGAAATCGAATTTCATCTAAAAACAGCCATGTATCGTTGCCAGATCCCAAGTGCCATTCCGGACATTTGCCGAAATTCTTTACAATAATACGAATTTTTTTGACGGGTTTTACAGGCGAAATGGTGCCAATCACTTCCGTTGCATGCGGATACATATCTTCGGCAGTTTCAGTACCTAGAGGAACTTTTTCAACTTGGGGCTCAAATGTTTTTCCGTCATAGGAGTATTCAAAATGTACTTCTGACGGAAGAAAAATCCATGACTTCATATCACTCAATACACCAACGGCAATTTCTTTAATGGCTTTTGGCGTTTCGAAAGATATTTCGGCTGTAACATCCTGTGCCCAAAACCCTTGCCAGTCTCCTGTTCTAAACTCGTCAGATCCAGTGATGCCGTCGATCAATGCAAGGTCTCCTGTCGATGCATATTGGTTAGCGTACTCTGATTTTAACTCGAGAGAAATAGAGGCGTCATGCTTAACAAAGGTATTGGTTAACGTAGCACTCTTGCCTTGTTCATTGGCTGTAAACATTTTTACTGTCGTCCTTTCGTTTATACTGAACGGCTCAGTATATTTTTTCGATTGAAGAGTTGGTTCCTTTCCATCCAGTGTATAATAAATATCGTATTCATCCGGGCGAATATGGGCAATAGAAAGTTCCATTGATTCCAGAAAGACACGATTTGCTTGCTCAAAATAGGGAAGGGGAACGAACGTTTTGGGGATATCCTGAATCGTTGGCGCATGTTTTGGGTTATTCGGAGTCTTATTGTCGTCTGCCGTCATTACAAACTCAAGCAGTCCGCCTTTGATTAATTCATTGTGGGAAATATAACTGCGATCGAACACCTGACCATTGAATCGAACTTGTTCAATATATTTTGCTTCCTTGCTGTTATTGATAGCTTTGATAACAAGCTTGTTTCCATTTTCGAAATGGATGGATGCTTCGTTCATCAATGGTCGTCCCAATTCATAAAAAGGATTTCCCGGGGCAATTTGATAAATCCCTAAAGCACTTAATACATACCAGGAAGACATTTGCCCACAATCTTCATTTCCCGATAATCCATCCGGCGCATTTTGATACATTTCTTTCAGAATGCGATCGACGTATAACTGTGTTTTATGAGGTGCATTTGTATAATTATACAAATAAGCCATGTGATGAGATGGTTCATTTCCATGAGCGTATTGTCCAATAAGCCCAGTGATATCGGCTTGATGTCTACCGGATAATTCCATTTCAGTAGTGAAAAGTCGATCCAACCAAGCCTCAAGTGAGTCAGGACCACCTAGCAGGTCGCTCAGTGTTCCTACTGCATGAGGAGCATACAAAGAATACTGCCAACTATTCGCTTCTGTATAGTTAAAATTCACTTCGGCAGGGTCAAAAGGAGAAAACCAAAGTCCATCTCTGCGAGCTCTCATAAAACCTGTTGAAGGGTCAAAATGATTGATGAAATTCAACTGATAATTCTCAAATGGCTGAGACTCTATTTCAAAACGTTCATTCGATTTGATCATTTGAGCGATGCAATAGTTGTCATAAGCATATTCTAGCGCTTTTGAAACAGATTCGGGCTCGTTGCCTGCATTGATGTAACCATTTTTTTGGAAGTCATCTTTCGCAAATTCATCCAAAGAAGATGTCGTGATCATTGCTTCGAGTACATCTTGCGCGTTGTAATCTTTGATTCCCTTCAAGTAGGCATCTGCAATAACCGAAACGCTGTGAAATCCTATCATACATTCTGTTTCATTAGCCGCTAATTCCCAGACGGGTAAGTCTCCACCTTCCCGATATTGCCTTAAAAAGGTTCGGACAAAATGATTGGTTCGCTCGACCTGAGTCAATGTGAATAAGGGATGTGTTGCTCTATAGGTATCCCATAAAGAAAAGACTGTATACTGCTCATCTTCGTCTTCTAATGAATGTACTTTTAGGTCGCGGCCTCTATAACGTCCATCAATATCGTTAAAGATATTTGGCGCTAAATAAGAGTGATAAAGTCCTGTATAAAAGTTGGTCATGACTTCTTTATCATCGCTTTTAAAGTGAATTCGATCCAATTCTTTATTCCAACTTCTAACGACACTTGCTCTGGTTTTGTCAAAATTCCAGTCTGGAATCTCTTTTTCTAGGTTTTTTTGAGCTCCTTTTTCATCGACTGCTGACATTCCCACACGAACATTAACTTTTTGCGTTGATTTTGGAAAAATCAGGAGTAATTTATTGCGACCATGCTTTGTAAATAGTCGTGCTTTCTGATATGGAACATCCGTTTTTAAATAGAAGTAGAAATGTTGTTCGGTTGCCCAGGCTTCAGAAACACGAGAACCTGAAACGGTCTGCTTATCGATAATGTTAATCGTTGAGTTCAATAATCGATCGCGATGGTCTAAATCGATCAGTAAAAACTTTTTCCCTTTTGGATTCTTAAAGGTGTACTCATGAAAACCAGCGCGTTGGGAAACAGTGAGTCGAACATCAATATTTCCTTCATCAAGATGTACCTGATAAAACCCTGGAGATGCTAGTTCATTATCGTGCGAAAAAGTCGACCCATATCCTTTTTTCGACTTGTATCCTGGATCGATTCGCGGTTTACCATTTTGTGGAACAATGAGTAAGTCGCCATAATCGCTGACTCCCGTTCCGCTAAGATGTGTATGACTGAAACCATAAATGATGGAGTCTGAATAGTGGTAACCAGAACAACCGTCCCATCCTGTGTGTCTTGTGTCGGGGCTTAACTGCATCATTCCGAATGGCGCAGTAGCCCCAGGGTAGGTATGTCCGTGACCTCCTGTTCCAATAAATGGATTTACAAAAGGAGTTTTGGAGAAGTATTTGGTTGTTTTAGTACTCGGATTGATGTATTGCTTACGCGTTTCTTGTGCTTGTCTAAGTTGGTCCACTTGTGCAAGTGATAACCCAGTAAAAAATGAAAGAAGTATTGCAAAAAAAGATCTATTCATGCTCGTTTAATTGATTCCATACAAGGGATGAGGCTCCCAGTACGGCTGCATTCTTATCATGAAGAGTTGAAATTCGTATTTCGATTTTGTCTTTGTAGATGTCAAGGAGTGACTCCTCCATATATTCCTTCACCTTATCGGCAAAACCTTGACCACTCTGTGCGATTCCACCAAATAAAATATACGCTTTCGGACTTGTAAAACAGGCGAAGTCTGCCAAAGCATTTCCAAGAGTTTTTGCGGTGTATTCAATAATTTCTGTGCAAAATATATCGCCACCTTGTGATAATCTGAATACATCATGAGCGCCAGGGGTCTTAAGTCCCATAATCTTTGAGGTTGCTTTGTGCTCTGACTCAAGTTCATCAATTGACCTTACAACTCCGGTCGCGGACGCATAAGTTTCAAGACATCCTTTCCTTCCACAACCACAAAGCCTACCATCTGTGACAACCCTAATATGACCATATTCACCTGCAAATCCATCATGACCGTATACGAGTGATTTATTCACAATGACACCGCTTCCAAGGCCAGTGCCCAGGGTAATTGTCACAAAATCTTTTAGATCTTTTGCATTTCCATAGATCATTTCACCAATTGCGGCTGCGTTCGCGTCGTTGGTTAATATAGCCTCAGTTTTGAATCTAAACTCAAAAAGTCGAGCAAGTGGGATGATGCCTTTCCACGGAAGGTTGGGGGCGAACTCTATAGTGCCTGAAAAAAAATTACCATTCGGTGCTCCGATACCAATGCCTACAATGTTCTTTAACTGACCTACATCTTTGATTCGTGCATGAATTTTATCCACTAAATCTTCGGGAGTTGAACATGTGCGCGTTGAAATCGATTCTTCGAAGTAAATTCTTCCATGCTCATCCGTTAATCCGAAAACGGAGTTTGTTCCTCCGATATCTATTCCAAGCGCCAAGTTTTTATTCATGCATTGTCGGCATTAAAATTCCACTCGTTGTAGAATTGTTCTAAAAACCGCTCCATTACAGCATGTCTTTCATGACCAAGTTCACGTGCAGTTTTAGTATTCAATCGATCTGATAAAAGTAGCAATTTCTCATAGAAGTGGTTAATCGTGTTAGTACCTGAATTGGCGTACTCTTCGAACGAGTCATGAAGCGTTGGCTGTGATGACGGGTCATACATCGGCTGCCCCTTGTGTCCACCATAGGCAAAGGTGCGCGCTATGCCGATAGCACCAATGGCATCCAGTCTATCCGCATCTTGGACAATTTTCCCTTCTAAAGTCGTCATTTCTGCAGCAGTATTGGCTCCTTTGTAACTCACGTTGTCCACAATGTATTTTACTTTTTCTGCGAGTTCTTGTTGTGCCTCCAACTCAATAAGCAAATCATAGGCTACTTTTCCTCCTTTGTCCAGTTGTCCGCCATTAAACTTATGGTCGGATATGTCATGTAATAAAGCGGCGAGTTCAACTAATTGCAAGTCTCCGCCTTCCTTACTTTGAATGAAACGCGCCAGTTCAAGGACACGCATTATATGATGCCAATCATGGCCGGATGAATCGCCTTCAAATTGGTTGGAAATCTTCTGTTTTACCTTGTCAACGAGATTCATTATTCTGTTTCAATTAAATTAAAAATTTGAATAGTTCCATTTTTAGTGGTGGCGATCAACTTGTCGCCTAATGAAGTCATGGAAAAATAAGCTCCGTTAGCGAATGGTGTCCAATCTCTGCCGCCATTCACTGAAAAGTCTATTCCATTTCTTCCGCAAGCATAGAAAACACCATTGACAAAATATAAGCATGATCTATAACCCCGAACGGTGTTCATAGCATTCAACCATGACTCTCCACCGTCAACGGTATAGAAACAGGTATTAAGACTCAATTCAGGATCGCGATAATCACCACCAGCGATTACACCGATGGAATCATTGGCGAAACACATCGTATATGCACCCGTTGATTCTCCAGGGTAGTAGGGTAGTGTGAAGTCTGTCCAGGTTGCCCCTAAGTCAGTAGATTTAAAGAACCGACTTTTTTCTCCTCCTGACACAAAGACAAAAGTACTGTCGTTCAATACTTGAACATTTGACCCACTCGCAGCAAAACCGGCTTCACCTTTTTCTGCTTCTATTCTTCCTGGGCATTCTTCCCAATCACGTCCGCCGTTAGCAGAACGGAAAAGGCTGAAGGTACCGTCTACAGGGTCCCCCATCATAAATGCCTGTTTTTCAAAAATATCGATACCATCCAGAAATACACCTTGCCATTCGGGAAGTGAAATCACATGCATTGAACCATCCAGTTTTAGCGTGATGATTTTACCATTCGTCCCACTGTGCATTGCAATCAATTGATCTCCATACAGTTCAATATCTCTGATTTCATCGATATGCGGCATTTTAAAAATCAGCTCTTGCTTCTTCTTTTGAAGGTTGATGTAATAAATGGAACCATCAGAGTTCCCAACAAATAATCTGTCTCCATTCACACAGATTCCTCTTGCATACATATTCGAATCACCGTAGACTACCGTTGGTGCTTTCCTGTTTCGCTTGATATACTTCTTGGTAGAATATTGACCAAAACCATATAGGGCAATCGTAGCGAAAAGAATGCTAATGCTTGTATTTCGAATTAAACCGTTCACGTTGTTCTTTCTTTAATTTTTCGAGGTCTTCAGGAATTTCTCTTTTCCATCGTTTGTGTGACCAAAGCCAATAAGTTGGGGAATCAATAATTTCTTTCTCCAATAGTCGTGTGTGGGCTTCTGTAATTTCACCCCATTCCATGGTTCTTGGGTTTTCTGAAATCAATTGTAGTTCCAATTGATAATGACCTCTTTTGACCTTTTTTGTTGTAAAATAAACCACCGCATAGTCAAGTTCATGGGCCATTATTTCTGCACCGAAAAGCACTGCCGTCGGTTGATTCAAAAAATTCATCCAATAGCTCTTGAGGGAGTTTCCGGGTGATTGGTCTGATAATGTCAGTACAGCTTTGATTTCATTTTTTCTTTGCTCAAGTTCCTCTTTGTAATTCTTAGCATGGACAACTGTCATACCAAAGCGCTGTCGGCGTTCGTTAATTTTTTTATCCCAGAATTTCGAAGTCATAGGCATTCCAATACCGATAGCTTTATGTGGAAACAAAAGGTCTTGAGAACTCACAAGCCATTCCCAGTTATTGTAGTGCCCCGAAACAAGAATAACGTTTTTCTTCTTTTCAAACAGCTGATCCATTATCTCAGAGTTGGCAACTGTCATTCTTCTTCGTATGGAAGATTCCGAAATCGAAAGGTTCTTAATCCCTTCAGCCAGCAGATCTGTAAAATGTCTGTAAAAACTACGTTTAATCGTTCGAAGTTCTTTTTCTGACTTATCCGGAAAGCTTCTTTTCAAGTTTTGTTCAATAACCGCTTTGCGATAGGGGATAAAACATAAGATTATAAGGTAGAAAAAGTCAGTAAACAAATAGAGTATTGATAATGGCAAATAGGATAGTGGTAGTACCAATATGTAATAGACAATAGCAGCCATTATTTCGTGTACTTTTCTCCCCAAAGTTGGGCAATACGATTCGCCATTTCTATTTCTTTCGGGCTACTTCCAGGTGTAAAGAAAGCTGTTCCCGATATTTCTTCTGGAAGGAATTCTTGAGCCGCAAAGTTACCAGGAAAGTCGTGCGAATATTTGTAGCCCTTTCCATACCCCAAATCTTTCATAAGTTTTGTGGGAGCATTTCTCAGTGGAAGAGGAACACCAAGGTTCCCGGTATTTTTGACCAGTTGTTGAGCGCTATTAATTGCCATGTATGCTCCATTTCCTTTTGCCGACCCAGCGAGGTATAGTGTGCATTGTGCAAGAATGATTCGCGCCTCTGGCCAGCCTACAGTCTGTACTGCTTGAAAACAATTGTTAGCGATGAGTAATGCATTTGGATTTGCAAGGCCAATATCTTCTGAGGCAGAAATGATCAGTCTTCTCGCAATAAACTTCGGATCTTCACCACCTTCGACCATGCGTGCTAACCAATAAACCGCCGCATTGGGATCACTTCCCCTGATCGATTTAATGAATGCAGAAATTATATCGTAATGTTGTTCACCATCTTTATCGTACATGGCAACAGATTGCTGAGCACAGGCCATGACGGTTTCGTCATCGATGATAATGGGATCCTTTTCAAAAGTGCCAACAATGATTTCAAAAACATTCAGAAGCTTTCGCGCATCACCTCCAGATATGGCTAACAACGCATTTGTTTCCTTTAATTTAATTGTACGATTCTTGAGGATCTTATCCTGATCAATAGCTTCTTGTAAGATGTCAAGGAGTGATTCCTTTGAGTGTTCTTTTAAAGTATATACTTGGCAACGAGAAAGTAACGCCGAGATAACTTCGAAAGATGGGTTTTCAGTAGTGGCTCCGATAAGCGTTACAATTCCCTTTTCGACAGCACCAAGTAATGAGTCCTGCTGTGCTTTGGAGAAGCGATGAATCTCATCAATGAATAACAAGGTTCCCTTTTGTTGAAACATTCCGGCCGACTCCACTTTCTGTATCACTTCGCGGACATCTTTAACTCCAGAAGATATTGCGGACAACGTGTAGAATGGGCGGTCAAGATGCTTTGCAATTAAATGTGCAAGTGTCGTTTTCCCAACTCCCGGTGGCCCCCAGAAAATCATTGAAGGGATAAGTCCGGAATCTAAAGAACGTCGTAAAGAAGCCCCCGCTTTAAGTAAATGATCTTGCCCCTTGTATTGATCAAGATGGGTGGGACGCATTCTTTCTGCTAATGGAGGTGCAACGCTCATAAGGTTGTCGATTTCTCGATAAAAATAAACATAAATAGAAAACCTTGAACTCCTACGTTAGTTGTCAGAAGGATTGATCGGGAATTGCGACATTACTTTAAATTTACCTCCCAGATTTTGCATCACCTCTTTCCATATATTTTCATTGGAAGTGTCAAGAATAAGTTTCTGGGATGTATCGTTTAAAACGATCCAGGACTTTTCGTTTAATTCATGTGTCAATTGTCCTTTATCCCAGCCAGAATAGCCAATGAAAAAGCGAATTCGATTAGTTTGAGAAGGGTCAAGTAAGAGGATTTCCTTCAATTTTTCAAAATCACCTCCAATGAAAAGTCCATTTGAGCAAGGGATACTGTTTGGGATTTTTTCACCTATTGAATGGATATAGAATAAATTCGATGTATCAACCGGCCCTCCAAGTCCAACTCGTGCAGTTGTATCAGGAAAGTCTTTTACAAAATCAGTCAAATTGTTTTCAACATACTTGTTTAAGACAAAGCCAAAACTTCCTTCGTCGTTATGGTCGCACAAGAATATGACAGATCGGGTAAAATAATCATCCGCCAGAAAAGGTTCAGAAACCAATACTGATCCGGGCTTTAGTTCTGCTGTATTTTCAAAGTTAAAATCAATCACCTAATCGAAGATAAACTAATTAAAGGAATGCAGGAGGTCTTTTGATATCAATTTTTGCATCCTGGAAGAGTTTTGACGTTGAACGGATGCTGAATAAGAAGCTCTTATTTCCTCCAATTGGCGTCCAATGGAAGGCAAGTGCCCAGCAGTGCATGTCTCTTGTAAGCGTGAATCGTGCGTTGGTTACCTTGTATTCTTTGAGATCAAGGTTTATCACAGAAACTAGTTTCCACCTTTTCGTAAAGCTAAGATCGCCATTCACCATCAAGGTTTGAAGTTGCGTCCAACGCTCTGATTGATAGGTCGCCTGATTCGTATTTCTGTTGATGGTATAAACGTGAGAAAGGGATACTTTCCAAGGAATATTAAAATTGATTGCGTGCTCAGGGTGAAGTAAGAAATATGCATAGTCAGCATTCCAATTGGTTTCTAATTCGTCCAAGCTGGATTCCAGTTCTTTTCTACTTTCTCTGGAGGTGAGAGTCAGGGTCGTAGCAAAGTTTGTTGAAATGAAGCGTCCAAGTTTTCGCTGATTCCCGTTGATTGCATAGTCAGCTGTGGTAACACCAGTAGAATCGTTCCAGTCGTACGGAGAGAAGGTAGAGCTGGCAACAAAGTTTAACCATTTTGTAGGGCTCACGCGCATATTCAAACTAATGTTCGATAACTGCATAGAGTCTTTAAGCAAATCGTATGAACCATTCAATGTCAAGGCGTCAATCAGACGTGTTTTCTTGAATCCGTCCAGCGTGTCCTTATCAGATCTTCTTTTTAGCTCAAATGTGTTGTTGAAGCCAAAATTGATGAGTGCTTGCGTATTAGTATTACTTACTCGATAAAGACTTGACTCGAATATGGAGTAGGTGATCGGTGCCATGTCTACACCGATGCTGTCGGTTCGCGAAATATGACTATTAAGATTAGGAATGTACTGGAAGCTGAATGTAGGTGTCAATACATGGCGTAATTTAGCTTCGCTTTTCCCCACATATCTGTAATAACTGTAAACAGTCGTATTAAGTTGAGCAGTGAAAGTCAGTGAATGTGCCATGCCAGTTGCACTTACAGTATCCGTTATCGTGGTGTTGTTCACCGCGTCATAACGCTTTTCCGTTTGCTGGAAATTAATTCTGTTACTGTAGTTGACAATTGGTGTAAACTTCCAGGTGTTCTTGAATAGACTGGCGGTCGTTTGAAGTGTAATGTTTTGATTCAAACCATTTTGAAAGCGATCACCAATTCGGTTGAATTGACCGTTACTTAAGAGAGAATCGCCAAATGAAGAGCTGTTTTTACCTTCGAAATTATAAGTAACACCTATACGAGAAAGCGCATTTGTTTTCTTAATAATCTTTCGGAATGGGAAGAATCGGGTTACATTCACCGTGAGTACTGGAGCCGTTACGGAAATATTGTTAGAAATAGAATTTTGTCGAAGTGAAATTTTTAACCCAGAAGTAATTGGTTTTCCGGGAAATAGCCTTTGTAGGTTAATGTCTGAGTTGAAGCTGTTATTGAAATAATTTTCATTTAAAGGATCAAGGTTGTTTTGGGAGTTATTATCCGAAATAAACTGAACGTTTGAGCTAAACCCCCAATATGGGCTCGCCTTTGAATCCATACCATGCGTCCAGTTGAGTGTAAACTTGTTCTGGTTGATATTGGTTGGGAATCCTGTCTTAAATTGTTGGAAGCCTGCATCAACGGTACCGCGATATTTATAACGCTTTGCATATTCGGTTCTATTTCTCAATCCCCAGCTACCTCTACTGTAAATGGTACCATAGAAGGTTGTTTGAAGACGATCACTTATTGGAATATAGTACCCTAAATCCTGCAGTCCAAAGCCAAATTGTGATACCGGAACTATTTGAGGGAACAATAAGCCTGCTGATTTATCTTCCATCTGGGGAATGATAATGAAAGGTAGCCCGAGTGGTGTTGGAACTCCTTGGACCCAGAGATTCATTGGCCCAGAGACAATCCGTTTTTCTGGTATCATGACAGCTTTTGACAACTGAAAGTGATAATGAGGTTCTTCCAAGTCGCATGTAGTGAAGCGCCCTTTTTTAAAGTGGATGTGCTCGTTGCTATGCCGCTTGGCTACTTCCATGTAAAGAACATTTTCATCTTGTTGAATGGCTACCTCCTCAATGTATCCTTTTTTAGTGTCGAAGTTGTAACGAATACTGGAAGCTTGAATTTTTTCAGCGCCATCTGTAAATTGCGGTTGCTGGGTTTTGCTGGAGTCTTCGTCTAATATATATGTTGCATAAACCTCGTTTTTATCAAGGTCTATCATAATGTAGCCAGCTTCAATTTTTACCTCACCGTTATCTACCGTGGCCTCATTATATAGGTGAACTTTTTTCTCTTTTATATCTATTCTAACCGAGTCCTTTGCCGAATAATAAATGGGTTTATCGATAGACCCATCATTAATGATTAGCGTATCTTGAAAAAATGTAACACTGTCTTCTACTAAGCTAGGAATTGAATCCTGAGAATTGACGATCACGCTGTCCTCTGAAACCTGCGCATACCCGTTGTTTGTGAAGAACATTATTAACAACGTCAAGGGTATAACTACATGTATGGAATGCTTTTTGGACAACAATTGTGCGTTATTTTTGTTAGCGCGTCAACTTTTAACGAAGCAAAACTATTAAAATTACGTTTGCCATGATCGAAAAATTGGAGAGCCGCAACATAATCCGTGCCGTTATTGTCTTGGTTTTATTGTGTGGTGTTCGAACGTCCTTTGCACAAATTGACGAGTCGGCAGTTGCTGCCATAAAAACAGTTGTTATTGATGCAGGACATGGAGGTAAAGATCCTGGATGTCACGGTGCTTCTGCACATGAGAAACATGTATGCTTATCGATGGCATTGATGCTTGGAGATTTAATCAAAGAGAAATACCCTCAAATTGACGTCGTATACACGCGCAAGACAGATGTGTTTGTTGAATTAGATGAGCGCGCAAAAATTGCGAATCGCCACAATGCTGATTTGTTTATCTGTATTCATGCGAACGCGGCAAGTCCTCAGGCTTACGGTACAGAAACGTATGTCCTTGGGTTACACCGAACCGAGTCACAACAGCGTGTTGCGGAACGAGAAAACTCTATTATTCATCTGGAAGAGGATGGTGGTGCGAAGTACAAGGATTTTGATTTATCCCCTGATGCCATTATTGCCAGACAGATTCAGTTGAGTGTTTTCCTGGACCAGTCTATCAGCTTTGCCTCTAAACTACAGAGTGAGTTCAAGAGGATCGGTCGCCATGATCGTGGAGTGAAGCAAGCAGGCTTTTTAGTGCTTTATAAAACAACGATGCCTAGTGTTTTGATTGAAACTGGTTTTTTGACAAATCCAAAGGAAGAGAAGTTTCTGAGCAGTCCGGAAACGCAAAAGTTGATGGCTGAATCAATGTTTACTGCTTTCCGAAAGTATAAGAATGAGTTGGAAGGTATAGATGAAGAAGTTGTTGGTCCCAAGGTTCCGGTGATCAATGAAAATACGCCTCCCGAGAATAGTGTTGCAGTAGAAAACCAAAATGAGGTTGTTTTTCGGGTTCAAGTTGAGACCTCAGAATCAAAAATCCCTTTGACTTCCTCAAGATTTAAAGGATACACCATATTTGAATACGAACAGGGTGGACTTTATAAATATACGATTGGTCAATATCCCAATGCATTTTCCGAAGCCAATAAAATGAAAAATACGCTGAGAGAAAATGGATTTCAACATGCTTTTGTTGTTGCATTCCTCAATGGCGAGCGGATTAATTTGCAAAAAGCTATTAAATTAGCAGAAAAATAAAGTTTTGAAGATCTCTAAGGAATTAATTACTGGTATCATCACCATTGTTGCAATTGGTTTGTTGGTAACCGGGGTCAACTTTTTGAAAGGAAATAGCTTCTTTGGAGGAGACGATGTTTATTACGCTTATTTCCCACAATCTGGTGGTGTAACGGCGGCAACATCAGTATATGTGAATGGTGTTGATGTTGGAAAGGTTTTGGAAATTGAGTATCTACCAATGGAAAAGGATTCTAACAAGCGTGTCAAGATGACATTTAATATTTCAGTGGAAAACCTAAAAATTCCAATGGGAACAAAAGTAGAGGCAGGTGGAATTGATCTGCTTTCGAAAGGGTTGACTATCCACATGGTGGAGGATCATTCCAAAGGATATTACAAGCCTGGAGCTACACTTGAAGGTTTTGTGAGTCAAGATATCACATCAACGCTTAAGGAGTACGCTGATCCACTCTCAAATAAGTTAAATGCCGCATTGCTTTCTATCGATAACATGGTGAATGGCGTTTCTGCTTTCTGGGATACTACGGCTACTTCGCAGATTGAGGGTAGCTTGAAGGAGATCAAGATAGCCATTAAGCGTTTTGGAAGCGCTGCTGAGCAGATTGAACTGCTCGTAGAAAGCGAGAAGGTGACGTTGAGTCGAATTCTTTCCAATGTAGAGGAAATAACAGCCAACCTGAAGCGTAGTAACGAGAAAGTGAAGAAGATTGTTGGGAACGTTGAGGGAATCACTGATGACCTTGTTTCAGCAGACTTTAAAGGAACGATAAATAATGCGAAGGAAACGCTTGCGAAGATCAATGATGTTCTGGACACAGCAATGAAAGGCGAGGGCACGCTTGGTAAATTACTTGGAGACGAAGCTCTCTATAACGAGCTGGTTAAGACGAATCAGGAATTGCAGAATTTGGTTGAGGATATTCAGATTCATCCTGAGCGCTACATACATTTCTCTGTACTCGGAGCAAAAACGAAAGGGGTTCCTTTAACCAAACAGGAAGAAGAAAAATTAAGAAATCTTCTCGATAGTTTACCCAATTAAAGCACAGACATGATTGCTACCATACTCTTCGCACTTTTACTGGTAATAGGATTTGGATTTTTTGGATGGAATGTGATGAAAGTGCGGTCTAACATTAAGTTAGGTCGTGATATTGATCGCACGGATAATAAAGGAGAGCGCTGGAAGACAATGCTCTTGGTGGCCTTTGGTCAACAAAAAATGTTTACGCGACCTATCCCGGCTCTTTTGCACTTGGCTATTTATGCAGCCTTTGTTATAACGCAAATAGAGTTAATAGAGATCATTATTGATGGATTGATGGGCAACCATCGAACGTTCCATAGTTCATTGGGTGGTTTTTATACGTTCATGATTTCATTCATTGAGGTTCTGTCTGTAGCTGCCTTAATTGCAACGATTATCTTCTTGTCTCGACGTAACTTGCTAAAACTTCCACGCTTCAATATGAGCGAAATGAATGGGTGGCCAAAAATGGATGGAAATATGATCCTATTCATGGAATTGGTGCTTGTATTATGCATTTTTACAATGAATGGTGCGGATGAGGCGGCACATGTTCAGCTAACAGGTGAATCTTACGGTTTTGCAATCAGCAGTCTTATTGGGCCAGCCTTCTTCGAAGGAATGAGCCTTGAATCACTACATACGCTCGAGCGAATTGGTTGGTGGGGGCACATTTTAATGGTGTTTGCCTTCCTAAACTACTTGCCTTATTCCAAGCATTTTCACATTGTTTTGGCTTTTCCGAATACATATTATTCGAATTTAGATAAAAAAGGGAAGTTCTCCAATATGGAATCCGTTACTAAGGAGGTGAAGCTCATGATGGACCCTACTGCAGATCCTTTTGCTGCTCCGCCTGAAGGGGAAGTGGCTGAACCGCAACGATTTGGAGCGAAAGATGTGACTGATTTAACATGGAAAAATTTGTTAGACAGTTATACATGTACGGAATGTGGTCGTTGCACCTCTTCTTGTCCTGCAAATATTACTGGAAAGTTGCTTTCGCCTCGAAAAATAATGATGGACACCCGCGATCGCCTGGTAGAAGTAGGAGATAATAAAAGAAAGCACGGAGCGGATTATGATGATGGTAAGAGCTTATTGGGTGATTACATCACAGAGGAAGAACTTTGGGCATGTACCTCTTGTAATGCTTGTGTTCAGGAATGTCCAGTCAATATCGATCCTCTATCCATTATTGTAGATTTGAGAAGATACCTTGTGATGGAAGAATCTAAAGTTCCATCTGAACTGACAGGAATGTTAACGAATATTGAAAACAACGGTGCTCCATGGCAATTTAGTCCATCGGATCGCTTAAACTGGGCAAATGAAGACTGATATTGTATTAGAAGACTTAGAGTTGGATGGAGAAAAGGTTTCTCCTGTGCTGCCGGATGATGTTAAGAACTTCATGATTGATATAGATGGGACGATTTGTGATGATATTCCAAATGAAGAGCCGGAGAGAATGGCAACAGCCAAGATTTATCCTGGAGCATTGGAAACAATCAACAAGTGGTTCGAGCAAGGGCATATTATTACCTTTTTCACCTCTCGTGTTGAAGAGCATAGAGCAGTTACTGAATCCTGGCTGAATGAACACGGATTCAAGTATCATGGAATCATGATGGGTAAACCAAGAGGTGGAAACTATCATTGGATCGATAATCACATTGTACGTGCTACACGATATGAGGGTAATTTCACAGACCTTGTTGAGGAAAAAGCGAGTATTCAGGTATTTAAGAAATAGTTTATGAGTTTGAATGTACCAACAATGGCCGAAATGATGGCCAAAGGAGAATCACCGGATATTTTATTTTGGGTCGGTTGCTCTGGAAGTTTTGATGATCGTGCTAAAAAGATCACGAAGGCGTTGGTGAAGATTTTGAACGAATGTAAGGTTCAATTTGCGGTCCTAGGAACGGAAGAGAATTGTACTGGTGATCCTGCAAAGCGCGCCGGCAATGAGTTTACCTTCCAGATGCAAGCGATGATGAATATTCAGGTGTTGGATGGATATGAGGTAAAAAAAATTGTTACTGCTTGCCCGCATTGTTTTAATACGTTGAAAAATGAATATCCTGAGCTAGGAGGGAACTATGAGGTGATTCACCATACTCAACTAATTCAGGAATTAATCAATCAAGGAAAGCTTACACTCAAAGATGGTGGGACTTTCAAAGGAAAGAAGATTACTTTTCATGACCCTTGTTATCTTGGACGTGCGAATGACGTTTATGAAGCGCCACGTGAACTGATTCAAAAGCTGGATGGAGAATTAGTTGAAATGAAACGCTGCAAGACAAATGGACTTTGCTGTGGTGCGGGAGGTGCTCAAATGTTTAAAGAAGCGGAGAAAGGTAACAAAGAGATTAATGTGGAGCGTACAGAAGAAGCTCTGGAATTAGATCCGGATGTTATTGCTACTGGTTGTCCTTTCTGCAACACTATGATGACTGATGGTGTAAAGAATTTTGAAAAAGAAGGAGAGGTGGAAGTGTTAGATGTAGCTGAGTTAATTGCCACTGCCGCAGATTTATAAATATGAGAGTTGCATTCGAGAGTCTTCCTGATTCAGCAAAAGTTTGGGTATACCAATCGAGCGCTAAGTTATCCAACGACCAACAGGCGGTTGTTCATCAGTTTGCAGATGCCTTCCTTGGTCAATGGGAGAGTCATGGAATTCAAGTTCAGGGCTCCATTGATTTATTGAATGATTTATTTATTCGTGTTGCAGCATTTACAGATGAACCAAGTATGTGCGGGCGAGCTCAGGATGCTCAGGTGCGACTGATGAAAGAATTAGAATCAGAGTTAAATGTAGAACTCACCAATCGAATGTTATTGACTTTTCAATTGGCCGGTAACAATCATGTAGTTCACATGAATGATGTTCCTGAGTTAATTGCGGCTGGAGATATCGATAGAAATACGCCTTTCTTTAATAATTTGATTCAATCAAAAAAAGAATTCCAGGAAGAGTGGAATACAGTTGCTTCTGATTCTTGGATTGAGCGATATTTTTAAAGAGTTTCCACGGACTCCGTTTCTTTCTCCGCCGCTCTGGACTTCTTCGTATGAAGACGTATTCCTCCAATCAATTTAATATTGTAAAAAGTTTGATTGTAAGATAAATCTTGAATGGCAACCGATTTAATGTCAAAATCCGTTGCGACGAGAACAAAGAACTTTGGCTTAGAATAACCACCGATAAAGCGAAGATCAATTCTCGGGGCAACGCCAATAAAACTCCTGGTGAGTTCTCCACGGGTATAGAATTTTGATTGAATAACGCCACCTAGTCCTGCAAAAGCAGCGAATTGCCAATTATTGATTCTGTTCCCATAAGCATAGCCGGGTATTACTCCAAGGTCAATCGCCCCAATTGTATTCGCATTAACGCGTTCTGAAGAATCTGTCAACTCTGTAGGCACGAGTGATCCAACATCATTGGAAATACCAAAGAAATTCAGCGATGTTTTGAAATACCACGTTTTAGATTCCCCAGAAAAATGTCCTGCCTTTCCTAGTACGGCTTTCATCTTGAAGTCTTTAGCGAGAAACCACCAAACATTGGCTGAAATACTTGCCGAACGCGTCTTACTTCGAATATCATTCGGAGTGGAGGAAGTAAGTGTATCATTCCACGTATAGGCGTTCTTTATGACATATCCCTCATAGCTTCTGAAATCAATATTGCAAAATGTCTGTTTGAGATTAAACTTTAATCCAAGATCGAAATAATTCGTCTTTCCAAATTTTGATTCAGGGCGGATGTTTCCTGGAAGGTTAAAACCAATGCGAAGCCCAAACCAGCGATAAACAAATCCCAAACCAACTGCTACCTGAACATTGTTTTTATACTTAAGCTTTTGAACTCCGAGTCCATAGTTATCCTTAAGGCTGAAGGGAGCAGAATGAAATCCAACATCTCCGTACAGTACAACGCGATTTGCGAATAAACGATAGGACAAAGAATCATTTTCTCCTGCAAATGCAACTCCGCAAGACAGGAAGAAAAGGAACAATATTGATTTCAATTTATTCAAGTCGTGCGAAATTACGCATTCAAGCGTCAATATGCAGGCGAAAATCAAATTTGTTTATTTTGCTGCCTTGTAATAAAGTACTTGATTTCTACACAGGAGATTGATTACCTTTGCACAACATTTATCAGCATGAAGAAATTCTACAAGTATCTCCTGAATAAGCTGCCGCGCCCTTTATTGATTCGCTTGAGCTATGTTTTCAAGTTTTTCGCTCCTATGCTTTATCGTGGGGATAAAGTGGAGTGTCCTGTTTGTGGAAGGAGTTTTTCCAAGTTCCTTTCATATGGGTCTGATGTCGCACACCGTGAAGGCGTTCTTTGTCCATATGACCTAACACTTGAACGTCACAGGTTGATGTGGCTTTACTTGAAAGATCATTCCAACTTCTTTACGCAGGAAGACCTTAAGGTACTACATATTGCTCCTGAGCAGTGCTTTCATAAAAAATTTAAGCAGCAAAAGAATCTTGATTATTTAACTGGAGATCTTGTATCACCGATTGCGGATATGCATTTTGATTTGCATGAAATTCCATTGGAGGATAATCGATTTGATGTTATTTTCTGTAATCACGTTATGGAGCATGTCGATGATGCTCATCAATGTATGACAGAGCTGCACCGTGTAATGAAACCGGGTGGTTGGGGAATCATGCAGGTACCACAAGATTTTTCGCGGGACGAAACCTATGAAGATCCAAGCATTGTTACACCTGAAGATCGTGAGAAGCATTATTGGCAGAAAGATCACGTTCGACTTTTTGGAAAGGATTATCCCGATTGGCTGAGAAGGGCAGGTTTCACTGTTACGGAATTTGATACCAAATCCGCTTATGGTGACGAACTCATTGAACGTTACAGGTTGCAAAAAGGTGAAGTTTTGTATATTGTTTCCAAATGACGGCTTAAACAATGTTGATCAGAAATCGAAAAACAAAATATTACAAGGGAGGATGGTTATGCATTCTCCTTTTTTTGTCTTCTTGCGGTTCTGAAATCACAATCGAACCCGTTTCTGTCTTAGGCGAAATGATTCACCCAAATGACAATCCTTCTTCTGAAGCAAAAGTTGAATTGGGCCGATTGTTGTTTTTTGATACACGACTTTCTAGTGACAATTCCATATCATGCGCCAGTTGCCATGTTCCAGAGTATGCTTTCACGGATAGAAAACCGCTTTCAATAGGTGTAGATGGTGGTGTATCCATGAGGAATGCTCCGACATTATTAAATGTAGGCTATCAAGAAACGGTGATGTTTGATGCTGAAATAAAGTCACTGGAAATGCAAGTTCCAGTTCCGATAAAGGAGCACGTTGAGATGAATATGCGTATTGATAGCTTGATTTTGCGATTAAAAAAGGTGCCGCAATACCGCGAATTAGCAAAGAAAGCCTTTAATCGTGAAATTGATGCCTGGGTACTGACAAGAAGCATTAGTGCATTTGAACGCACGCTCATTTCTGACGCTTCACAATTTGATCAGTTTTACTACCATAATGACCCAAAAGCGTTAAATGCTTCTGAAAAAGCCGGCTGGAAGTTATTTTCTGAAGAATTGTATTGTACGACCTGTCATGCACCGCCACATTTCACCAATTTTCAAGCAGAGAACAATGGTCTTTATATGGATTACGGGGAAGATTTGGGACGCTTCAGGATTGATTTTGATTCACTTGAAATAGGAAGTTTTAAAGTGCCTACATTGCGGAATATTGAACTTACATATCCATACATGCACGATGGTTCCCTATCATCTTTAGAAGAAGTTGTCGAGCACTATGCAAATGGAGCACAAGGGCACCCAAATCAACATCCTATTATTGAAAGTGTGAACTTAAGTGAGTCCGAAAAGCAGCATCTGATTGATTTCCTTAAATCGTTGACAGATACGAGCTACATGACGTATTTTAGGTAAAATTGAAGGTTTAAAAACCTATTAAATTACTAGGCAAACATAATATTTGGCAAAAAAGTTGCGTTTTATGTGTAACCAATGCAAGAACAAGGTATTATACCTACGTATGAAGTCTGCAAGCTTTATACAACCAGCTAGAACATAAAACCAGAACAAATGACAGTGAACCCAGTTTATCACCAGACTAGCGATAAACTCCAGGAGGAGTTGAGCTGGATAACGAGTGCGAAGAAGGATCCGGAGCGTTTCGGTCCACTGTACAAGAAATATCATGAACAGATATTTCGCTACATCTATCAACGGATGGATGATCAGGAGTTGGCATTCGACGTCACTTCACAGGTCTTTATCAAGGCCATGAGTAACATTCACAAGTACGAATATAGGGGAGTGCCTTTTTCGTCTTGGCTTTATCGTATTGCAAAAAGCGAATTGTACCAGGCATTTCGTGACCGCAAGGCGAGAAGAACGGTGAACGTTGAAAGCATGCACTTGTTTGAAATGATCGAAGAATTCGAAGAAGATGATTCTTCAGTGAATAAGAAAAAATTAATTGATTGTTTGTCACAATTAAACGAACGTGACCTGCAGTTAATTGAGATGCGTTATTTTGAGCGAAGATCTTATCGAGAAATAGGAGAAATACTCGAAATAACGGAGAATAATGCAAAAGTAAGAGCGTTTAGAGCGCTGGAACGATTGAAAAAGCTATTTATGAAATAAGACTAATACCAATGAAAAAAATCAAAACGATCATAGATCGTGAGCCCGTTAGCTCCGACTATATTCAAACGAAACAAGATTTCGGTAGTGTTTTGAGTCAAGCGAAAAACCTAAAACCACCTGTTTGGAAATCAATGTGGTTTTACGGACCTGTAGGTATGGCGGTGGTCGCCGTAGCAGTTACAGCCGTAACCATGAACCCAACGGACCAACGTCCTACAGAGACGGCAAACGTTTCTGTTGAGGATCTACTACAAAATCAATTAGAGCAGCACAGCCCAATTGCCAGTATACAAGTAGCTGCAGTTCATTCAGAAGATGTAAATGAAGAAGATTCAAAAAAGGATATTCCCGTTTCCACTTCTAGCAATACAGAGATTGAAGTCGATCAATCTGAATCTGATATTCAAAATGAGGCATCGATAATGGAAGAGCCAGTAATAGAGGTTGTTCCATCGCAGAATCCACGAGTAGAGGAAAAGCCGAAGAGCAAGAACATGTTTCCGCACATAGAAGGGTATTTCAATGGTGAGATTCCCGTAAGCGTGCTAGGAAGCGATAAAGGAATTCAGTTGAATGACGATATTAAAGTTGTTGCATTTGACATACATTACGAATCACTGACTGGTCCAGAAACCGCATCAATTGTTGGAAACAAAGTGCCGGCAAAAGTCCTTGAAAAAATCGGTAAATACAACATCGGATATATGGTGTTTATTACGGATTTAAAAGGGGTGGATAGGCAAGGTAAAGTGCTTAGTTTGCCTTCATTGAATTTTATAGCAACCAATTAGTCCTGAATACGTTATTATCATTGGAATGTGATAAACATTTATCAAAAGGGCATTTTTGATAATTATTTAACAATGCACTTTGGCGAATGCGAAAACATTTCATATTTTCGTAACAAAATTCGGTCTAGACCGCTGTACAGTTTTTAAACTATGAGATATTTATCTAGTCTAATACTACTACTATCCGCCACTGTTGCTTTCGGACAACACACTAATTTTAATACCCAAAGAAACTGGTCTTTGAATAAAAAAGAGGTCATGTTTGGAATTGGTGCGACTCAATTTTTAGGAGATCTAGGTGGACGCGATCAAATTGGAAAAGATTACAGTCTTGCGGATATTGACTGGCCTTCAACTGGATATGGAGGTATGGTCGGTTTTCGATATAGATTTCATCCTTACTGGGCGACAACTTCATCATTGAATGTTGGGTTGTTACGTGGAAACGATGCTCAAACAAACGAGATTATTCGTCAGTCACGTAACTTACACTTTAGATCTATCGTGGTTGAATTCCACCAACGTCTGGAGGTGATTATTCTGGCAAACGAAAAGTTTGGTAATCGTTACAGCCTTTCACGTCACAGCAAGAAGATGAAGGATCATAACATGCAGTTGTATCTTTTCGGTGGAGTGGGAATTAGCTATTTCAATCCGAAAGCTCAGTACAATGGAACGTGGACAGCTTTGCGTCCTTTGAGTACTGAAGGACAAGGGCTTCCCGATGGTGCGCCAAAGGCATTACCTATTACAGCTACGATTCCGGCGGGTATTGGATTCCGTTGGGGCTTGAGCAGAATGTGGCGAATGGGTGTTGAAGCTACATACGTTAAGACATTCTCTGATTATATTGATGATGTAAGTACGAACTACTACGATAGTGATATTTTATTAGCTGAGAAAGGTGCTGAGGCAGCATTTTTGTCAAACCCAAGTACGGAAAATACAACTTGGTTTGGTACAGGGCAGCAAAGAGGAGATGAGCAAAAAGATGCTTATTTTTATGTAAACGTAGTATTTGCTAGAAACGTGACGTATAAAGATTATGCTAAACAGCGTAAGGCGCACAGATGGAAGGGTAGATACAAGTTCTAATTGTTGATATTTTTTGAAAGATATAAACGAGGTGCTTTTGTGCACCTCGTTGTCGTTTATACCTTTGTCAAAATTCTTTTTTGATGTACAAAGTTGTCCGATCATTTCTGTTCCTATTCGATCCTGAAAAAATTCATTATTTCACTGCAAGATGCATTCGAATTATGTTATCGATCCCTGGCATGAAGTGGCTTTGGACGAAGCTTTACAGTGTAAATGATGCGCGTTTAGAAAGAGAGCTCTTTGGGATAAAATTTAAGAATCCAGTTGGACTGGCTGCCGGATTTGATAAAAATGCAGCGATGTACAATGATCTGGCTTATTGTGGCTTTGGGTTTATTGAAATTGGAACAGTGACTCCTGTTGGGCAACCTGGAAACGAAAAACCTCGTTTGTTCAGGTTAAAAGAGGATGCTGGAATTATTAACCGCATGGGGTTTAACAATGATGGTGTTGAAAATGCAATAGAAAACCTAAAAAAAAGAAAGACAGACGTAATAATTGGCGGTAACATTGGGAAAAATAAAGTGACACCAAATGATCATGCAACTGAAGACTACGTTAAATCATTCAACGCATTGTTTCCATATGTCGATTACTTTGTAGTCAATGTTTCATCCCCAAATACTCCTAATCTAAGAGCGTTACAAGAAAAAGCTCCGCTCACGGAGTTATTAAGAACGCTGCAAGATTTGAATTCTGAGAAGCCTGAACGTAAACCAATTCTTTTAAAAATAGCTCCAGATCTTACAAATGAGCAGTTAGATGACATCATTGAGATTGTAAATGACGTAGCATTGGATGGGGTAATTGCTACCAATACGACTATCTCGAGAGAAGGTCTTAAAACGACAAATGAACGCCTGGAGGAGATTGGAAACGGAGGACTTTCAGGTAAACCTGTAAAAGGGCGTTCTACTGAAGTTGTACGTTATCTTTCAGAAAAGTCGGGTAAAGCTTTTCCAATAATCGGAGTAGGAGGGATTCACTCAGCAGAAGATGCGTTGGAAAAAATAAATGCGGGCGCCGATTTGGTACAATTATATACAGGATTCATATATGAGGGGCCAACATTGATCAAGCGAATCAACAAAGCGATTCTGGCGAACAGCTAAGAAATCAAAAAAGAGTACATTTAAGTATGGAAACATTGAAATTAATCGAATGTCCCAGAGATGCGATGCAAGGACTTCATGATTTTATCCCAACCGATGTCAAGGTAGATTATATCAATACTATTCTGGGGTG
The DNA here is from genome assembly GCA_002427735.1 of Flavobacteriales bacterium UBA6051. Classification (GTDB taxonomy): domain Bacteria; phylum Bacteroidota; class Bacteroidia; order Flavobacteriales_D; family Crocinitomicaceae; genus UBA4466. The sequence continues at coordinate 476,525 of DIYP01000007.1, read as the reverse complement.
CGGTTTTGATACTGTTGATTTCGGAAGCTTCGTTTCTCCCAAGGCGATTCCGCAAATGAAGGATACAGCGGAAGTTCTGGATCGATTAGATACTAGTGACAGCAAGTTATTAGCAATTATCGCTAATGAACGCGGAGCGAATGATGCAGCTTCCTTTGATCGAATAGATTACCTGGGGTACCCATTTTCCGTATCAGAAGAGTTTCAGAAGCGTAATACGAACTCCACAATAGAAGAGTCACTTGTTCGCGTGGAGAGAATACAAGAAATTGCTCAGAAAAATAATAAGGAACTTGTGGTATATCTTTCTATGGGATTTGGTAATCCTTATGGTGAAAGATGGCACCCAGATATCGTGACAGGTTGGAGTGAAAAGCTTTATAGTGCATTGGATGTGAAAATTCAAGCCGTATCTGATACGATAGGTGCAGCAGCCCCTGAAGGAGTCCGGGCACTTTTCGAAACGTTGATCCCAAGTTTACCAAATGTAGAATTTGGTGCGCACCTTCACACATTACCGGAAAATGCTAAAAATCTCGTTTCGGCTGCATATACTGCAGGATGTTCTCGATTTGATGGAGCGATAAAAGGATTTGGTGGTTGCCCAATGGCTAAAGATGATTTGACAGGTAATATGCCAACTGAGTTAATGCTGGAGTGGTTTGAGGAACAAGGAGTTGATTCGGGGATCGATAATACGCTGTTTAACGATGCTATGCAAAAGGCACTTGCTGTATTCCCGTAACAAATTGCATTTTTTGAATTATAGCTAGGAATGAAGAACTTTCTGTACATATTTTTAATCGTTTTTTCGATAACGGCCTGCAAAAGTGATGTTGATCCGGTTGAATCGGGTGAAACTGCATTAGACACTGAGGTAATTGAAGATCGTACAACACAATTTAATGACGACTCTTTTGAAGGAGACGGAGATCAGCAACTCTTAGCTGAACTGAATATTTGCGAATTAACCGATTCACTGGAAGCAATTGCCGATTGTTCGCCGGAAAACTTTAAGATCATTCCTGTTTCAGACGCGATTCCGGTTAAAGATGCATTCATCTTACAAGCTAAAGCAGGGATTGCATTAAAAGGTGCTAATCGACCATTACCGCCAGTTAGGCACATCTTTGTATATGTTCGTGAAAATGGAAGTTTGGTGCAAACCAATGGCTTTAGAGGAGATTTAATTGCAACATCAAAAGGTGAAAAAGGTAATGATATTGTGTTAGCTCTATACCTGAAAGAAGATGAGACCTTATTTCATTGCCTGTATACATGGGACGGTGAACGCTATAGTTTTGAATCGGTAGAAGGATTAGATTGGGGAGAAGGTGTAAAAACACTGAAGGATGACATGAAAGATTCTGTCTCTAACGATATCTACAATTCAATTATGAACAGTAACCTCATTTTCTAATGAAGTTGTGGACCATTGGATTTGGTTTTTTACTTGCGTCTTGTACGCTTGGAACATCTATGGAATCGGTGAACTATGATCACCTTTTTCATGACTCTAACAGCAAGGTATGGGTGGTGAATAAACTAATGGTTGATAATGCCGTTATTTCACCAAACGCACTGTACGACAAGCACTTAATAATCTTCTACAGAAATCGTAATTGTGACTATATTCCATTTCGAGATCTGACGAGAGAGGCTCCAAGAAAAGGTGATTTTTTTGTCGATTCAGATAAACGAACACTGGATATTAAATTTTACGACAATCGAGAAGAGTGGAAACTCGATTTCGTTTACCTCACCGAAGATAGTATCCTACTGTCACCAAGAAAAGACTCTGATATACAGATGTCCATGCAGTTAAAACCTTTTCAGGAGCTTTAATCTTTAACAACCAAAGATCTAGCTACATGTTTGCTGTTGCGCGCCTCCAGAATGTAGCGTCCGGCAGCTAAAGAGCTAAGATCAATCTTAGAAGATGATGTCGTTAGGAGTTGTTTTCCAGCGAGTGAGTATATAGTAACCTCGTCAGGGTTTAAACCTGAAATCTCTATCATTTTAGTTGTCGGATTCGGGAAAACGGTAATTTGAACTTCAGACAATTCATCAACACCTGAAGGGTCTTCCATTTCAACACGAATATCATCGATATACAACTTGAATCCGTCATCTGTGCGATTTACGAACGCTAGATGGATAGTCTGATTATCCAGTCCTAAATCACTGAGGTTACCACTTTGAGTAGTCCAGTCTGGTAATTCGTTGAAAATGAATACCAATGTATCAGTAAAGCTGGAGATTTGTGTATCTGTAGATGAAACCAGTACGTAATAATCTTCGGGGAATGAGTCGTCTTCTGACTTGGCTTCCCAATAAGCAATATTTCCATACGCGCCCAATGTAATTGCTGGAGTAATCAACCATCTGTCAGCCTGCCCAACAGGATCGAAGTATGATGTCGATGCCATGATTGTATCCGATGCGTTTTCAGGATCAGTAATCTCAATCCATGCCTCAGTATATTCTGAAACAACAGCATTTGGAGTTAAACCATCATTGTCAACAACGGTATAATTTACCGGAAGTCCTGACTGAAAATCCTCATTATAAATTTCTATTTGACCGAAAGCAATAGAAATCGTAAGAGCAGCGGCTATCAACGTAAATTTTATCATAACGCAAAAGTAATCATTTATTCAGCTTGTCAAATGTATGAGAATGTCTTTGTATTCCTGATAGAAGCGATCAAAACGTGTTAATTTATCCTTTAGAAAGTCATTGATCAACGGGATGTCTTCTTCCTTGAAGTAATTGAGTGAATCATCTTCCCACTTAATCCTTGAAATCAAACGTCCATTCCAGTAGTGACTCTTTTCATCCCATTGTGCTTCAATTCCCATCTCATCACTCATCACTTTATTAAGCTCAGTCATCTGTTCCCAAATAATACTACGAATACCATTGTCCTTGGGTTGGATGTCAAAACAAAGTCGAGCGCCCTTTGCATCCACTTCCATACGAACGTAAACATCTTTAACGTCTGTAGGGTAATTGATCCAATTCATCTGTCGACCATTGGAAGAACGCTGGTCTTTAATGGACTTCCGGAATTGTTCCCAGAAAGCAGTATTCTTTTGTTTTAATTCTTCTTTGGAAAGCATTATGTTGAGCTAATTTGAGCGCGATAAAATTACATGAATCTCTGTAACTTGCGTTACTTAAAGGGACGATTAATTGCTTAAATTGCGTAAAATTAACAATCGGACGTATGAAAACTTACCTTTTTCTCATGATCGCTTTCTTAGCTTTTACTTCATGTTCTGAAGCTCAAAACTCTCAAGCACCTGAAACTATTAATAAAGTAGTAAATGCAGAAGAGTTTAATGAGTTGCTAAAAGGTGATGTCCAATTGATAGATGTGCGCACGGAAGGCGAATATGCTGGCGGAGCAATTGATGGTGCAGTTTTAATTAATTTCATGGAATCTGATTTCGAAGAGCGCTTGAAAGAACTGGATCCAAAGAAAACTACTTTGGTTTACTGTGCAGCTGGAGGAAGAAGCGGTAAAGCGGCAAAGATCATGAAAGAAATAGGATTCTCAGAAGTTTATGACTTAAAGGGAGGGTATGGAAACTGGCCGTTTAAGTAAGGTTTCTTTTGATTGAGTCTCCCTAATTTTCGATAATTAAGGCTACTTTCGTGCATGACATTTTCCGAAATAGGTTTACGACCAGAAATCCAGGCAGCAATTGATGAATTAGGGTATGTACAACCAACTCCTATCCAGCAACAAGCCATTCCGCATGCACTGAAAGGTCGAGATGTACTCGGATGCGCTCAGACCGGCACTGGAAAAACTGCAGCGTTCTCTATTCCCATATTACAGCGATTAGAAGAAAAGGGAAAACCCAAGCAACACGAACGGCATCCTAAGGCCTTGATTTTGACCCCAACACGTGAGTTAGCAGCTCAGATTACTGAAAACATTGCGGAATATGGAAAGAATACCCATCAGCGACATACGGTTATTTTTGGAGGTGTCAGTCAAGTGCCGCAAGTTGAACGGTTGAAAAAAGGAATTGATATTTTGGTGGCTACACCTGGTAGACTTTTAGATCTAATGGATCAAGGATATATTAATCTGAAGTTTATTGAAATATTTGTTTTGGATGAGGCGGATCGAATGCTGGACATGGGGTTTATCCATGATGTCAAGAAAATTCTCCCAAAGCTCCCTTCTAAGCGACAAACTTTGTTCTTCTCTGCAACAATGCCACTTGTCATTGCTGATTTGGCGAAGCAAATCCTTACAAACCCTAAGAGTATTAAAGTAGACCCGGTTTCATCCACTGCGGATACCGTTCAACAAGTTGTTTATCATGTCTTGAAGCCTCAAAAGAAGAATTTGCTCAAGCATATCCTGAAAGATGAGTCAATTAAATCGATACTTGTTTTTTCAAGAACAAAAAGAGGTGCGGATAGATTAGCAAAGGTATTGGATAAGGCGAAGATTCCATCTGCTGCTATCCATGGTGATAAAAGTCAAGGAGCACGTGAAAGAGCGTTGACAGAGTTTAAATCGGGAAAAAAACGGGTGCTAGTTGCAACAGATATAGCTGCTAGGGGTATTGATATTGATGCCTTAGAGTATGTTTTAAATTTTGATTTACCCAATGAGCCAGAAACCTACGTTCACAGAATAGGTAGAACCGGAAGAGCTGGTGCAAAAGGACTCTCAATTTCAATGTGTGATATAGACGAACGCCCTTATCTGAAAGATATTGAAAAGCTTATCAAGAAGAAGATTAAAGTTGTTCAAGATCACCCATTCCCAATTACAGATAAAGGAATCGAGGAGTACAGAGAACTTCAGAACGAATATGCAAAGATGAACGAGAATCGCAGGAAAAATCGTTCAAAGCGCAAGAGTTCTTCTTCCAATAATGCGGGAGGAGGGCGTTCAAAAGGAGCGAAAAATCGAGGGAAACGAAGAAGATAATTGTTTATTTTTGATGGTATGCCAGTATCATTAAAACAATTGCCCGGTCCAAAAGGATATCCTATTGTCGGAAACATTCCAGTCATTGATTTGCCTGATTTACACAATCAAATCGAACAATGGGCAGATGAGTATGGTGATGTCTATCGTTTGAATCTTGGATACACAAGCCAAACCGTTGTAACACGTCCAAGTATCATTCAGAAGATTTTGGCTGCCCGCCCCAAAGAATTCATTCGCATGAAGAAGATGGATAACATTATTCGTGAAGGCGGAGTTGATGGTGTTTTTAATGCTGAAGGAGAGAAATGGAAGTTACACCGTAAAATTGTTGCAAAGGGGTTGGATGTAAAGCATCAAAAAGAGTTTTATCCATCTATGGTTACTATTTTGGGGCGATTGTATAATAAATGGAGCAAGGATGCAGAAAGCGGAGAGCCTTTTGATATTCAGAGAGACTTATTGCGCTTTACTGTGGATATTACTTCAACGCTTGCATTTGGGACAGAAATGAATACGTTAGAGCAGGAGGGAAGCGCAATACAGGATCATATGGAAAAAGTTTTCCCCATGATTTTTTACCGCATTAATCAGCCGATCCAATGGCATAAACTAGTGAAACGAAAAGCTGACCGCGAGTTTGAGGCGGCTGTAAGCGAGATGAATAAGTTGGTGGACGAATTTATTGTTTCCGGACAGGCTAAATTGAAAGCGCATCCAGAATTACGTGAGAATCCATCAAACTTACTGGAGTCAATTTTGGTCGCTGCTGAAGAAGAAGAGAATTTTTCACTGGAAGAAGTTAGAGGAAACCTGTTGACGTTACTTATGGCTGGCGAAGACACCACTGCGCATACATTGAATTGGTTGATGTATTTATTAACAATTCATACAGATGCGCAAAATGGATTGCGTGAAGAAGCCGATAGGGTGTTGGGTGATGGACCATGGATGTCAGATTATTCAGATAACACAGCGTTGAAGTATGCGGAAGCTGTTGCGTTTGAATCAATGCGATTTAAGCCCGTTGCTCCCGTGATGCTGTTTCAGGCTCAGCAAGACATAGAATTGGAAGAATTTTTCATTAAGAAAGGACAGAAAATCTTGACTCAATACCGATCGGCAGCCTTGAAAGATGAATACTTTACAGAGGCACAATCTTTTAAGCCAGAACGTTGGTTGAAAGAAAGCAAGTGCCCTGTTCACTCGATGGACGCATTCACGCCTTTTGGGAGTGGCCCTCGCTATTGTCCAGGTAGAAATCTTGCGATTCTTGAGATTAGAATGGTGCTATCAATGCTCTTCAAGAATTTTGACATCGAAATGGTTACGGACCATAAAGAAATCAAGGAAGTAATGGCCTTTACCATGATGGCCAATGATTTCAAGGTTCGGTTAAAAAAACGGGCTTAGTTTCCTTTAATTCGGTCGATGAGTCCGTCTAACATTTCTCCCATGTTTTCCGTTTGAAACTCATTTTCTCTTCGGTTGCAGGAGACAGTACCGTCTTCATTTACAAAGATTTCGTATTGCCAAAGGAAAGGTGATGTGTCCGGATCCACGCCGAGCTGTCCGAAGCGGATATCCGTAAAAATTAACCGATCTCCTAGGTCTTCTACCATGTACCAGCCAGCTGAAATTTTAATGAGCTGTTGAATTGCCTGTTGATCTTTAATCGGGTCCAATAACGCATGATTTTTAGGGTATTCATGCGAGAAAAACACCTCACTTTCATCAAAAAGTGAGTAATATCCAATTAAAAAACCTTTGTCCGTCTCTACTTGGGCATTCCATAGTAAGGCATTTAGCGGAGTTGGTCGTGTATCCAAATCCACGTATTCAATTTCCTGCGCTGTAAGCTTGTTTTCAAACTTGGTATATCCAACACCTTTAAAAATCAACGTAAGCACCATATACGTAGTACTTATAATCAGACCGGCATTATTGAATAATCGGCGCTTAGGGTTGGAACGTTTGTAGCAAGCAGCGATGATCAGGCATAAAAGAAAAGGAAGCGTGTAAAGTGGATCAATAACAAAGATATTCTTGTAAGCTAATCGATAGTCAAATGGCCAAAACAGCTGCGTACCCCATACTGTATGAGCATCAAGCAGGGGATGTGTTACAAGGCTCCAAAAAAACAACCAGGTCCAACCACTTCTCGTTGCGCTCCTTTTTCGATGAATACGCTGGGCAATTAGTGCTAATATTGGAGACAGCAGGATTGCGAACACGATGGAATGTGAAAAACCACGATGCATAGCTGTCGCAGTAATAGGATCTGTAAAGAAACGCGTAAACACATCGAGATCGGGAATTGTTCCAGCAATCGCTCCCCACAGCATGGCACGATTACCTACTTTTTTTCCAAGTACTGCTTCTCCTACGGCTGCTCCAAGTACAACTTGTGTTAATGAGTCCATCTATTCGTTTTGAACTTAAGTCGTCAAAGATAGTGTTTTATAGAGGCCTTTACTTTGTGAGGAAGACGAATGTCTGCATGATAAATTAAATTTGGATAAAATGCTGAGTTCAGTCAAATTGGTCATCCAGAAGATCTGAATGTGGCGCTTTTGAATCGTCTGGAAAGCGTTTTACGACGCCAGCATTCAAGGCAAGGATAATTGTGTAACCAAACGTGCTTACCATGGCAATGTACAAGGCGTTTTGAAAGCGTACATCTTCATAGCCTTTGTAAAAACTTGGTTCGCTTGATAGTGCCATGTACACCAGACAAACATAAACACTCAATAAAACACCAATAACACGACCAATGTTGGCCATTAACAGTGTTTGCCTGACCATAATCAAGGGGAGGGTTAATAGCACTCCGCCAAATAGCCCGTAAATAGGATAAAAGTCTCTCCCATAAAGTATCTCATTAAATGCCGTCTGTGTTTTCGTTACCTGAAAGAACATTTCCATCTTATACTCATATTGGTTATACTGGATGTATGGAAAGAATAGAGTAGCCCCAATTATGGCAGCATAGATGGCCGTATATGAAATGAGTGATTTGGTTTTCATGATGGTCTATCAAAGATAACGCTATTCTGATATTAAAAATGGCTGTCCAGCAAATCTCCTGTTGGTTTTACAGCTTGTTTTTCGGGGCGTACCATTGCGTGGATAGAAACAATAAATAGACCCAATGAGAACAAGCAGAGTAGCGGATAGCCGAAACCAACTTCTATTTTCTTGGGGTGAAATAATTGAAATTCAATTACAAACAGTATGAAGAGCATATAGATACAATTAAATATGGAAAGTATCAGCGCAATGATTCTGCTTGCTAAAGTCTTCACTGATCCCAATAGAAAGGTGTTTAAGGCGAAAGCCAGTATCGAAAACATCGGGAAGATCAACTTAAACCCATTGAATATTTCTGTGTGAACTTCGAGATTGTTTTGAAAGGCGAATCGGCCAATTTCATATTTGAAAGGTAAGAACTGTACTATAAAAGACAGTACTAAAAGTACGGTGAGTATAATTGAACGTTTTGACATGGTATTAGTTTTAAGTTTTTGTTTAATAATTGCACACTAACTAATTGTTTACTAAAAGTTTATTTTGGATTTTCTCAAGTACCAGCTTATCGTAAAAAGCACTCCGAACACACCAATGGAAATAGTGATTAGGAATACTTCTAGATAGAATAAAGGGCCTGAAAAATTGAAAAATGCGGTAGCAATTATGCTAAAAGCAATGATCATAAACCCTCCAATAAGCTCATTTTTCCAAGCAATAAAGTTTAACAAGAGCAAGGTGGCCCAGGGAAGTGCGTTCAAGCTATTATAAAGCAGAGCCGAACTACTGTTTTCAAGTTCTCCTGCACCAGAAATCAAGGAAAAACCGAACATAGAAAGACTTATTAAAAGCGACCCTGAGCGTGCAATAATTCGCGCCAGAGTCGCTAATTTCTGTGTTGTATTGTTCTTAGTCATTGCTTTACTAAAATTTGGTTGAAAGCGCTTTGACGTCTCGAGTGTTCTTTTGAACTGCTACAGCTGCGAACATAGCAAGCGTAAAGGCCATTCCGTAAAATCCTTTCTCGCTTAATTCCATATCGGCATTTCGAAGTCCAACAGTAAGCAAAACGATAGACGTAATTGTTGTGAACCAGCTTAATCCGTAGTAGATATCTGTGACGGGAGTTCCTTCAGCTCTATCTCTAACGCACTTTTGTACAGATATAGCCGAAAAAAGCCCGAAAAGTATTACTGTGAAGTAGTAACCCTTTTCGTTTAACTCGAGATTAGCATTCCAAAGCCCAATGCAGTAGGAGATGAAGCCGAGGCCTAATGCTGCCCAAGAGGCTCCTATAAACGCAGGAGTGGGGCGAATGGCTAATGCCTGGTTTTGTTCTACTGCTTCATCAGTTTGATGTTTGTCTGTTGTATGTTCCATAACATTTGTCTTTTTGTTGAGTCAAAGATGCCAAGTTCGAGGTGCTGGATAAATACAACTATTCACATTTAATTACTATATAGAAAACTAATACGTTTTGATATAAGCACTATATTTAATGATTACAACTGTTTTTATTATTACGATATATGGGTGTAAATAGTGAGTTGGTAAAGCTCTTAAATGCTTCAGAACAGCGCGACTTTATCCGGTATTTAACCAAAAGAAATAAACGAAATGATACGCGCAATACGGATTTGTTCAAGGCTTTACTTAAGGGTAAGGAATCAAGTATCAAAGCTGAGATAGGGCAGAATGCGTTTAATGTATTAAACAAACGGTTGTCGGATAGGCTGTTGGATTATATGGCCGTAGGAATGTTAGAAACGCATGCTACAAAGGAAATTGATATCCTAAAACAATTGTTAGTGGCGAGAAAGCTAATTGCCCATCGCCAGTTTAAGTTAGCTTTCCGATTACTGAAGAAAGCCGAAGAAAGGGCGGAGGAGATCAAAGATTACGCCTTGCTAAACGATATTTACCAAACCTTGGTTGAGTATTCATATCACCATTTAGCCCCTGATCAAGAGTTAATATTTCGGAATCATGCAAAATACCGGGAGGAGTTTTTGCACCAAGAACGGCTAAATATGGCGTATGCAGCAGTTCGCAAGGCCTTTCAGAATGCACAGACCGAAAACTTAGAGATTGATCTGGAAGTATTACTTAGGGAGAACTATGAACGATTTGGCGTTTCCAAGGAACAGGGCTATAACTTCCAAACGCTTTACCAATTGACGCAGATTGCCGATATCGCTGGTTCGCATTCGCGTGATTACCACTCAATTGACTTGTTTTTCTTGGATCAGCTTAAATCGTTAAAAGGCGGTGTACTGGATAATGAAAAATACTTGATCTATCATATTGATGTTCTGTATTTAATAGCCAATATTTATTTCCGAAAGAAAGATTTCTCAAGGAGCCTGCTATTTCTGGAAGATGTATATGAGCAGATGCAACGTTATGAAAAGCGCTTTTATAAAGAGCGCGAGGTGAGATACTTAACATTGTTGGCGCTGAATTACAACTTTACGGATCATCATGTTGAAGCTTTGCAAGCCCTTGAACCTTTATTAGATCGTTCAGATTTAAGCCACAAAGAACTGCTTAATCCAATGCTGGTCTTGGTTATGATTTACTTTCAGCAGAATGAATTGGAAAAGGCTTATAAATTATTGACAAAGTTTCAACAGTCTGATGGCTGGTATGATAAGGCCATTGGTCGCGAATGGAATCTGCAAAAGAGATATATTGAAATTCTTCTGCACATTGAACTAGGTAACATTGATTATGTCGATGCCTGTATCAATAGTTTTACAAGGAAATACGGTAATCACTTCAAGTCAGCGGGAGATACCAATGTACTGCCGTTCTTAAAACTTGTCAAACGCTATTACCATGATCCTGAAATCATTCATACGGAACAATTTAAAGAGAGGGTAGAAGGAAGCATAGTCTGGAAAGATAAAGCTCAAGAAGATATTTTCCTCATGTGCTTTTATGCCTGGCTCAAATCTAAGATGGAGAAAAGGCCGCTCTATTCAACGACTTTAGAGCTTATCCATAATTAATTTTAATTTATTCTGTCACATTTTCTGTGCATGAAACACTCAACTATTGAACGCCAAGTAAGTTCAACATGAAAAGAGGTAAGCAACAAAAATTTCTGGCACTATATGAACCGGTTCACGATCGTTTCGAACGCTTCTGCAGAGCACGGGTGTACGGAGAAATGGAGTATGGAGACCTCATGAACGAAACCTTACTTGTTGCCTATGAAAAATTCGATAAACTCAAGTCGACGGAGTCTTTTTTGTCTTTTTTATTCGGTATTAGCGTTCGGCTATTGGCCAATAGCAACAGAAAGAAAAAACCAGAGACAGGAATCAGTCAGTCTGTGTTAATGAACGCACATGTGACCGATGACACCGAACAAGCGGCCGAGGTACATTTGTTGCATCAGGCATTGACACATTTGCCAAATACTCAACGGGAGGCAATCTTATTATTTGAGATAGCAGGCTTCTCCGTTCGAGATATAGCAAAAATGCAGGAAGCTTCAGAAGATGCTGTCCGCCAGCGACTCAGAAGAGGACGTATGCGCTTGACGCAAATTCTGACATTCGAATCTAAGTATAAAGTAGGAGAAAAGGAGATATGATGGAAGGTAAACATAGACTTGATGAACTGTTTGACAGTGCACGAAGCCAGGCACCTTTGCGGAGTTTCGATGATATGCAAAAGACGTTTATGGCGGCAACAGCTGGTGCGGTGACTGGTATAACTCTGGTGAAGTTTTTAACATCATTAAAAGGAATTATTATGGTAAGTACAGTAGGAGTAATCATCACCGTTGCGGCAGTCAGTATTTGGCCGTCTGAAGAAGTGAATGACAAGGAAGTAAATCAATCACAAGAGGTTGTTAACGAGACAACTGAAGGAGACGCTCATCCAGAGATGAATGACAAAACGGTAGTTATTGAACTTGTCTCTGATGGAGAGAATAATCGAACGTTCCGCACTTATTCTGAAGGGGAGTGGAAAGAAGGTGATTCTGCAGAAATCGTTGAGGAATTGAGGGAAGTGGAGGGGATACCGGAGTTTGCGATTCCACAAAACGATGAAAACGAAAAACAGCAGGAACCTATGGTTTCTGATGAGCCTGAAGCGGAACCTGAGCTCGTCATGTTTCTATTAACGAGTCAATCAGAAGATCAAGATTTTGAAAATGTCAAAGTAGCAGCCGAAAAGGTGGGGATAAAGTTTTGGTACGATCTTAAACGGAAGCGTGGAGAAATTAAGCGCTGCACGATTCACATGTCAATTATTTTTGATGAAGAAGAAGGGAAGAGGTGCTCCCATACCTCTAAGATTACTGGGAATTTCTCAAAATCCTTTGGCTGGAAACTCGACGAAAGTGGAAAACCTATTGAATTAATTTCAGATTAATCTCCAGAAGAACGACGGGATTTGATCAACAGGTCCCGTCTTAATTGTCACAATACCTTAGAGCGATTAACTAGTTCAGCGTTTCAAGTCAATGCCACATTAAAAAGCTAGGTGGAGTTGCGCTGGATAATCAACTTGAAAATGATCGAATCCTCATTCGATTGTAACTCATTTCTATTCCCATAAGCGATCATTAAAAATGAAGTATTTATTATCCGTTATTCTATTTACTCTTTTATCTGGATATCTGTTTTCCCAAACGATCCCAACAAAGCGAGAATTAGTCAGGCATTATGGTTTTGAACAAAGCGAAATTTCCAGAAAAAACGAAAGGATTGTCTACTACACGCATCAAAAGGACACAACCAAAAAGACCAAGTTGGTAATGTATCTTCAAGGATCCGATCCGAGTCCTTTATTCTCATATAGCTTTGACAAAGGAGAATTGAAGTCATATTGCTTTTTGAAAAGTGATTTCCTCAGCTTAAGTGAAGAATATCTATTTGTAGCTATTGAAAAAGTTGGATTTGAGGGTAGTATTGACGAAAACAACATTCCCAACCCAGAAATTTATCAAGAGAAGAATTCCCTGAGTAATAGAGTTTTCAGAGCAGCCGAGGTCATTAAATACTTGGATTCAATACATGATTTTTCCAAAATCATTGTCTACGGACATTCAGAAGGAGCTCCTGTAGCCGCCAAGTTGGCCACAGAAAATGACAGAATAACACATTTAGGCTTTTGGGCTGGAAACGCTTTGCCTGATTTCTTTGATTTCACATTGGAAGTTAGGCGAGAGTATTACAAAGGAAATATTTCAGCTGAAAAATCTCAGAAACAAATTGAAGCAATTATCGATGGTTATGTGAACCATATTTCCAAAGATTCATTGAATACAGATGCTAAAGAGGGTTATACGAATTTAAGGTGGTGGAGCTATTCTGAACCGCCTATTAACTATTTAACAAAGGTTGAAATACCCATTTTCGTTCAAGTCGCCACAGAAGACGTTAATGCACCCATTGAAAGTAGTTATCTTATTCCACTGGAATTCGCACGTCTTGGAAAATCGAATCTTACATATAATGTTTGCGTCGGTTGCGATCATAGTTTCAGTATTGTGAAGAAAAAAGGAAAGGTCGAAAACAAATGGAATAAAATATTTGTTGATTTTTTGAAATGGACTGAGCGAGATAGCTGATAGGAGAGGCATTACGAGATATGATCAGCGGATCTCGTCTTACTTATTCATTCGTGTGGCATCAAAAAGTCTAGTGAAATGATTGATTATCTCATTCGATGCTCGGTTAAATAACCAAATGAATAAAAAGTAGACGCCGGTTCCTGCCAGAAATGTAATCAGTGCTGTATTACTGAACGCACCGGAGAGTATTGCATAAAACGAAACGATAAGCGCGAAACTTAAAATGATTCCTACCAGGAACAACAGCGCAGCATCAAGGCCCTTATAGCGTATTTCCATCTCAATCGTACTGTTAAAAGCGTGATGTCGAATTCGACCAGTTACGATAGGGGTAAAGGCACCGGAGTTTTTGTACACTTTATTGATGTTAAAATGATAGTTGAATAAATCTCCTTCAAACAACCGATGTGGAGTGGGAGTGATCCAGATGCGTGAACTCCTGTGCTGACGTGATTCAAGATTTTGAGCAAAAATCTCGACGATTTCATCATCATTAAGAGGACTTTCAAGGGAAACTTTAATGATTGGGAATAAGTGCATCTGACAAAGTAAGAACAATTCTGTTTTGTATCTTTAGTTCAACTGAAAAAAGGAATTTATGTTGATGATAATGGGAGCCGTACTGATCTGCGTCGGCATAGCGATGACATATATCTTTATTAGGAATTCAAAGCGACCAAGAATGGAAGTCCAGATCAACTCCGTTCACTTAGATCATGTCAAACAGGATAAGAAAAAAGCGGGGCCAAAGCATCCACATGGTACTGCGAAATACAACTTTGACGGTGTTAATTATGAAAGCTCATTTCTATTAAAGGTGAAGAACGTTTCTGAAGGAGATTGGGTGGAAGTAACAGTAAACCCCAATAAACCAGAAGATTTGACCATTTATGCTCCAAGAAAAGAGAAACAGGTTATTCTGGCTATTTATTTAGTTGGTGCCGGTTTAATAGGGGGTAGTTGGTTTATTATGAGCTACTTCGAGTTATGGTAACTTAAGTTTTTTCTATATTTAAACGTGACCTACACTGAAAAGACATTAGCAGAGGAGAAAATAACAAATGCCTTGGTTACAATGCTTGAAGGCGATATTGTTCATATTCATTGGAATGACAATATTGATATTGCTAGAAGTGACATCGAAGAGCTGGAAGTTGCATTTCAACAATTGACTGATGGGAGGCTTGTTAAAGCCATTAACCACATGGGGCGTTACACAAATATTTCCTCTGACGCTCGTGCTTATGGTGCGGAAAGATCCCCTGAGCTGATTGCTCTGGCTTATGTTATCCATGGGTTGGCACAGCGTATTGCAGTGCGCTTTTATTTGAAGCTTCGGAGAAGAAGTAATCCAACAAAGGTTTTTGAAAATCTGGATGATGCACTGGAGTGGTTAAGAAAGCGTTGAGTGGATTCCCGGAGATTAATTCTTGTATACTAATAACTATGGATTCAGGTATTTATACGCTTGATTAGCGTGTATGAATCAATTTAACATAATGTTAATTATAGGGCAATATGGGTATTTGGCTTTGCCAAACCTTTGCCAGCTATAATGCATATTATGTCGGCGTTCCATTGCATTCCACTTGCCCTGCGGGTAAATAGCCAGTTCCTACTCCGAAAGTCCAATTGCCCTATAATTAGTCGCTATGTTAAATAGCCCCTCCAGCCAGCACAAAATTGCTAACCAATACTTTTATTAGAAAATCTATAAAAGATCTTGGTCGCACAATTCTCAGCCCTCCGTCCATCCGCACTCTGTTCGTTTAACGTTCCTGGTTGGCAAAGTTCTTTCTTGCCGTCGCGCAAAGCCGTATTCGCAAATTCGTTCCTCAGTTTGCAATACCGCTTTCTTCCAGAATTCGTTATTCTGTACCAATGGTCAATTCTGTTTCAAATACGCGATTCTCAGAGATCAGATCATTTCATCATTTTTTCCTTGATGAAAAAACGAAGCAAAAAAATCAAGAACAAATGAAACTGCCAACGCGCTCTTGGCGAATACTGTAAATCTATCAAAGTAGCCGATTGGAAATCGAAACGTAAACGCCTTTGATGATTTAAAACGTATTGGCCAATTCACAGCCTGCGCACGCCCGCAGTTTGTTCAGTCCAGCGCACTTGGGTTTATGGTCGTCGATTACGTTCTATTTAACATAATCTAGTCTTTGTCTTTTCTCTCGTTTTCTATATCAATGATTGCCTGTAAATGTTGGAAACATCCGCCTGCCAAAGGTTCTAGAGATTTCGATGTGCTTTCTATTTCATAGTTTACGGCAAAATTCATGTACCGAGTATACGTTTTACCCCATTCGCTCTCGGCAGAATCTGGAACTTCCATTAGGTTGTAAATGACGTCAAATAATTCGAGTAAATGTTTGTCGAATGCCTCTAGCCCAATATTGTCTAAGCCAGTAACTAATTGATGATGTTTAAGGTCTTGTTGAATGAGAGAGATGATTAATTCTTTGTTTTGCATTGGAACTGTTTTAATGTTCAAAAAAATATTTTAACGGATATAATTATGCTTTAGTCGCATAACAAATATATTAAAAATATCGAAATGAATATTTAAAAGCATAAACAGATGCTTAAAACACTAATTTTGTAGTGTGTATATTTGTTCCAGATGGAAAAACAAGTCTACAATAGAATCAAAGCTGTTCTCGCCGAAAAGGGTAAAACCAACAACTGGTTAGCTGATGAATTGGATATGAACAGAACCACTGTTTCTAAATGGTGTAGAAACGACATGCAACCTAGAATTGAGACGCTGTTTCAGATTGCTAAAGCTTTGGAGGTTGATGTTAGAGAGCTACTTGTTTCTTCAATTTGAGTTTTCTAGCCTTTCCAATTTATAATATATAACCGGAATAACCTTTGTTAAAAGTAAAATTACGGGACAAAGAACATCTAATTGTACCTCTGCACGAGTTTTCTCTCCATGTACTATATTGCAACGAATTGCATAAATAAACTCGAATATTCCTTTTACGGCTATATTCGGATTACTGGACTTGAGTTTTTCCAATAGCTCAAGATCACTTTTGCGATCCGGTACTGCTCTTGCCGTACTTAACTTTATATTAAATTCTTGATTTTCAATAATTCTTATAAATGATTCAACCGAAGCCTTACAGGCCGAGTCATTTTCAAAAAGTTGTCTTAATCGTTTACTGCCAACAAAGCCAACAACGTAGTCTATTGCACCCTTAGCCTCTGGAAAAGCATTTTTTGCAGAGATCGAAACTTCCCCTTTAGATTCCATGTATAATGCTATTTCCTTGTACAGTTTATTGTATAAAGAATAGCTCAAATTGAAGGCGTCAAATGCTTCATTTATATTCGTACAGTTACCTTTGTACGCTCTCCAATATTCAAACGATTCAATCGTGGATTCTTCCATAATCTTTGATCTTCTAACAAATTGTTGTTATTCATCCTCCGACTCCGGATCTTCTTCAGCATCATTAGGAATCTCAAAGAGCTCATTGATAAATTGATTGTTCACCTTGTAAGGATATTTATCGTCATTTTCTATATGTGGCAAACTTAATGCATATCCAACCGCAGGGATACCGGGTTTACCGTTAAAGCCTTTAGTGTCCAAAACATAAATAAGGATTAAGGCATTCTCTACTCCTCTATTTTTACGAACAAACTTCCCTGCTGGAACAGTTGGCGTATTCTTGGCTTTAGAATTATTTATTGTATCCCTAAGAGCCAGTTTAAACCTAGGATCACTCTCTGGCATGTCAAGATGTTCATGTGGAGGACTAATAATATGCGATTTACGAATAAAGTAATTTTCTTCGTCAATTATTATGTCACCAAATGGATCTTTTCGTTCTACTTCTTTTCTAAAAGTACATCCAATTCTAATGGCTCCTGTTGCAATCAGAATATCATAAAACTCATCGGCTTTCGAATTATTAATCAAAACAACAGTCCAGTTAGATAGCCTTCCATGTCTGAGTTGCTTCCCAATATATCCTCTGATATTGTTAGAAAACATACTTGGTTGTTTAGTATCATATGAAGAAATAAAATGATCTATGATGCTGTGACCAACTCCTTCCCATATATAAGGCTGGTTTTGACGGGTTATACCGCTGGTTTCTCCTAGTTTATCACATAGATTTGTTAAAGCATTTAAATTGTTCTGCAATGAACTAATTTTCTTAGAGATTACATATGTTTCAATGAGTTCACCAGAATAACTTAATGTTAGATCAGTGGCTCCACGTATTTTAGCTGCAGATGAAATATTCAGCATGCCAGGCGCTGACCGGACTTTTAACCCAAAATTACTCGGAGTTCTTTCTGACAACTCCATGACCTCAAACTGTTCCTTCAGTTCTTCAGTTGAGTTAGCAATGTGTTGATACCATGTAATCAATTCTCCGGTTGTAAAAAGTCTACATACATCCGCATAACCGGGCCTGTAACCAAACCACCTTCCCATTTGGAGCAGGGTGTCATAAAATCTGCTCGCTCTAAGGAAATAACTGATAGACAACCCTTCAAGAGTGAGTCCCCTAGATAATTTATTACCTCCAACAGCAATAACAGACAACCCCTGTGGGTATTCAGAGTAATTTAATGGAGTGTTATTCTCAAATTCTAAATCTTTCTTAGTTCCATGAACGGCTCTAACTTCAATTTTTCGAATCGCAGAATCAAGGTTGTTTTCGATCTCTATCCAATCATGCTCAATAATTCGTGGATCATCATACCCTAAGTTTAAAGTAATTTTTTCGGATTTTTCACTGAACTCACTTCTCCAAACGGATTCAAGCTTGATCATAAGCTCGGAGTCTCGAAGTTTTATACCTTCCTTTAGATAATCTAAATAGCGATTCACTAATACAGCTACCCGATCTATCCATTTAACATACCAAGAGACATGAACTAGCATTGAATTATGATTGCCTATTTGACCACGTGCAGATCTTGTTGCACAGGCTAATACAAAAGCAATTATTGCCCGCTCTAGACTTTTCGGTAACCCTTCGGGTAAATCACTATATTTCCTATGTCCAGGAGGGATATCGTTGTGATAATCATTAACGATTACCGTCATCGGTAATTCACCGCTTAAGTAATCACTTTCGTTGTTGATTGAATTATCAAATACCTTACTATATCCTATGTAACTAGAAGGTGGAGGTAAGTTTATTATAAAATCTTTAGGGAACAGGATTTCCCCCAACTTAAATTGCTTACCATCTACCATTATATCTTTATCTTCCGTAGAGTTATGATCGGAAATAAATACATTGGCAAAAGGAGTGGCGGTGTAACCTATAAATGAACTCTGTTGAAACAAAGCCAATATTGCCCTTATATAACTGTTGATTCTGGAAACGAAATCCTTGTCAACATTTATGGAAGCATAATCTGCCTCATCATCAATAACCATTAACGGTACATCCTTAATTAAGCGATAGTCCCCATCTTGTTTAGCTCTTGCGTGCAGCCAAATTAAAAGCGCTCTTAACACGGAAGGATTCTTCTTAACAACGATGGCGTAATAGTCATTTGTATTAATAGGTAAATTAGGTAAAGTTGATTTTTTCAGATCTCCCCCCTCTCCTGCTCTGGTAATAGGGTGAACTGCAATGTTTTTACCCTTGCGATAATTCCCAACTCCAATAGGATTTTGAGAATTCATATTGTTCAAATCCGAAACTACACCTGTAAAGCCTTCATCAATACGAGCTTGAGTTTGCTGTCTCAAGTTTTCATAAAGCCCTGTGAGAACTATTACTATGCGGAACCCAAGGTCAGCAGCTTTATTTATTAAGCCTATGTAATTACCCGTTTTCCCTGATTGCACATCCCCTACTACCATCCCTCTTTTATCCCACTCTCCCGGCTTATTTGGGTCACCAATTCTAGAAAGAATATCATTTGTTAAAGAGTCTAGTTTTTGAATAGTCGTACTAGCGTATTTCTTTTTGTTCAATAGCACCTTATACGCTTTCCAGAAATCCCATGATAACTCTTCCTTCTTCTCTTCTATCCATGATTTGTCAAAAGACTCTGATTCGAAAATTTGATAATCTGGATTATCAACAAGATTTTTACTCTCAAGACCTATCCGCAGAGCTAATTTATTGACTTGATTATTAACTAATTCTGAGCTTTGTCGTGAATAAGTTGCTTGTGCAAGAACTGCTCCGTCAATCGCTCGTACAATATCATTTTTACTAGTTTCCTCCTCGTTATCTAATAAACTATCAATCATCGCTGTAACGCGCCGATTAACATCTTTCCGACTTTTAATTTGCTCCTTCAAAAGGGTTAATTCCCTCCTAAAGCTTTCTGGCGCGTTAAGGTCAAGAGATTCATTAGCAAGTCTCTTGGCTTCAGAAAAGTAATCTAGATTTAGTGCAAAGTGAATGGCACTTTGGTAAATAATTGCATTTGTTGGGTCATCTTCATCTTGAGGAATATTGACCAAGGCACGCGCGGCTGCCTTTTCGTAATTTAATGCTCGATTAATATACTTCCAATAACTATAAATATCGTTCTCGCGCCTTGCGAAAAAAGCCATTTCTGCCAAATCCATAGCTTCTTCGTGCCAATTGTTTATTTTATCGAAATCACTCATCGAGAACCTGTTACAGATTTAGGGTTGCTAAACTCAACAATTATGGCAAAGGCTGGGATTTTTTCCTGATCAGACTTCTTTGTTTGTTCCAATTTTTCTTTTAGTCTTCTCTCAATTTCATTATCAGTTCCTTTTAGGTCACCACTTACCTCTAACCTTATTCTGTTTTTAAAACTATTGTCAGAATCTGATTCTCCGACCCAATAATCGAAACCTGTACCCTTCCATGATCGTTTAACAGTCATGTTTTTTTGATCCTGCATAATGGCAACTGCAACACCCATAGCTCCAAACTGAGTTGCTTCTTCTAGGTCAAGAAAACTGTTAATGGCGAGTTCATCTACTTTTATTCTTCTTAATAGGTAATTTTGCTTTAGGGCTCCAAATACAGGAAACGAAACCTCAAGCGGATGATTAAAACTATTTAGACAAACTGCAGCAGATTCAAGCAAGAACCCTCCGTTTCTTACTGACAAACCAGTGCTTCGTCCATCTTCTAATATGTTTAAATCAAGGAGCTTCAAATTAAACTTCGGATAATCTCATTCATTACAGGAGGGCATACACCATTCCCCATCAGTTTGACTTTGTTTCTGCGGGTTATTCCCACATTTAAATTGAAATCTTTTCCATATCCCATAGCAGCCTTTAACTCCTCTGGTTGCAACATCCTCATCATATGACCGTTCGATGTCGGCTTTACTAAGGCAAAACGATCAAGTGTTGTTATAGTACGTAATGGTCGATCTAAACTTTGCCAACCTCCTCCTTTATCAGTACCATAATAAACGATCAGAAATGGTTCATTCTTGCCAATTTCAGCAAACGCGCGTTCTGCTCTTTCAAGAGTAGGGATTGCTCTTCCTTCTTTGTATAGTGGTGTGAATTTGTAATTATCCGTCCAGTCAATAATTGAATGAGCATGTTTTATTTCGCCTTTAGGATATTCTATTTCGTTTATCTCTTTATCCTTTGTACAAAGCAGAAAAAGTCTATTTCTCGACTGTGCTACCCCAAAATTTTTAGCATTCAACTTAACCTCTTTAACGGAATAATTTAATGCCCAGAGCTCTTCCAATAATCTAGGGTGGCCACTCCAAGACCCCATTTGCACAACATTCTCTATGACAATATGTTTAGGACGAAACTCTCTCGCAAATCGGGTGACTTGATATGCAGTTTTCTTACTATCCTCATCTCTCTCTTTCGCTCCTTTAGCAATTGAATGATTCGTACATTCAGGAGAGCCCATTATTAGGTCAATTTTTCCAATCTCCTTTTTTATGTTTCTAGGTTTAGCATCTCGAATATCACCACCATAAACTTTTGCACCTTTAAAGTTATGTCCAAATGTTGTTTGAGCTGGTTCCCAAATATCAAATCCAGCAACAATATCTACGCCAGCCATTCTAGCTCCATAACTGCTTCCTCCTGCTCCACAAAACAAATCTATCGCTCTAATATTTCCCATTAATTAAGATGGTATTTGATCATGTAAAATTGATCGAGGAGGCACATGTTTAATATTATCTACACACCATTGATCCTGTTCCGAAAGCACCTCCGTCAGCTTCTTTCCAGTTCGTTTAATGTATGATGCTACTAAATCCGCTAACTGTCGACCATTGATTAATATCATAGGATATTCATCCAACGACACTTCATGTTGAACGGACCTGCTAAAGGTAGCTGTTGTAATGTAAATTCCAATGCAACCACGCTGTAATCTAGATGCTACCCTTGCGATATCCCTTGCTACTTCGGCTTTGTCATGGAATCGACACTTAGCTTGACCAATAACCAAAAAAGACGTTGTACCTAGAACAGTACCTAGTGGTTGGGGGACTTCAGGATGATGAAAGTCGTATCTTCCAATAAAGTCTACGCCCATATCTCCTGATTGTGGGGTAATCCATCCTCTCGTGTACCTCAATTCTCCGAAGTACTCCTCGGCTGCGAGAGAAGCTAACGCTTCAAATTTGGTTTCGTTTCGATCTGTTTTGTAATGTTTAATAATTGCATCCAATATTTTAATGTGCCCGGGTAGCAATTCATCCAATTGTTCTTTTGGCGTTGCTATTGAGTATCCTAGAATTTTCTGCCTAACAGTTTCAAGACAAGCCTCTCCTTCATTAACCCATTTCTTCCAAGATTCCGGAGCATTGCGCAATTGATTTCTTTTGCTCAATTTAGGATTTCTCCTATCGGTGATCCAATTCCAATTTAGCCCATCATGTGGTAGCTTGAAAAGTATTATTTCAAACAAATAATTGGAAAATACTCTATCAGTATCGTCTTCATACTGTTGTCGAACATGAGTTTTATTTATGATTCCTAATCCCTTAAATGCTCGATATCCTTTTACCTTGCCGTCATGCTTTACTTGCTCAAAGATCATTATCGGCGGAGCAATAAGTCGATCCTCCTTCTTGTGACTCTTATAAAGGTTTATTAGACTCTCAATTTTGTTATTTCCTGATTGACCGCCATTCTCAGGGTTAGCTCCTGGTGAGCGATCAGCAAATTTATTGTCGCCATTATAATAGGCGACACCCTCCGATGGAATTATGACATCTCTCCAAGGGTTTATACCTTTATCTGTCTGTAACGGATTTGAATGCAGAATCAATGCAGGACAAACATCATTTACTTCACTATACCAAAAAATAGGCTTGCCAATATTTGCGGATGTACCATTCGCACCACCAATAGATGTGATAAACTTGTAGTTATAAATACCCTCTGAAGTCATTCTGGTATTTTCACTCATGCGATTGGTTGATCTGAATATTTGGTTAGTTTTGATTTTCATCAATATAGTAGTCTGCACAATTGAATTTGTCAAACTTAGACACTCAAATCGACATTGTCAATGCGTATTTCTACTCAATTTTCACCTGAAAAAGTTGCAACAAATACCTTTTTGGTCTAACTCCACATACATTTTGCTCTGTTCCGCCACAAAAAGAGTGTTCCGTTTTAAAGTTGTTTATGGGATGAACCCCATTTTGAGAAAGGAGAAAGGAAAAAAAAAACGATCCGTTCAATCGTTAGATTGGAACAGATCTTTACCTAAGCTAAGTAACATAATGATTGCTCATTATCAAGCAAAAATTACTTCACCCCTCTTCTCCAATCAAATTAAAATCATCCGTCGCATCAATAGCACAATCAAATTAAATCCTCAAAAGAAAAAGCCCCCGCAATCTGCGAGGGGCTCAACTTCTGTGATTAGGGTTATTTACGAATTAACTTCAGGACTTTTTGTTGGTCACCCTGCTCTATGCGAACAAAGTAAACTCCTGCACTAAAATCATCCATTGAAAACTCCACAATGTTTCCTTCTGTTTGATTTAGGCTCTTGCTTGATAATTCTTTACCTGTGTAATCCATCAAGGTAACTGAGGCCTGTGTTATTGCACCCAAATCAACTCTTGCAATTCCACTTGTCGGATTTGGATAAATCTTTATGCCACTCCCAAAAGCATTCTCGCCTATTCCGACTTCTGCTATGGTTACGCAACTTGAAGTGTCTGAGCAGTTACCGTCCGTTACAATTACAGCGTAATCACCGTTTGAAGTAGCCGTATAACTAGCCCCAGTTTCACCATTAATTGGCGCATTGTTGTTGCCACAATCTATCCATTGATAAGTTGTACCCGTCGCATTAGCACTAATGGTTACTCCTGTTAATGTAGTAGAAACGTCTACAGGATCCGATATTGTGAGTGCAATAGTCATTAAACTGTCACATCCAGCTGCATTTGCAATTGTGTCATTTACAGTGTAAGTTCCTGCAGTTGTATAAGTTGTATTACCACTTGGAACAGTATAAGAAGTACATTCAGTGATACTGAAAGATGAAACTGTTGCATTACAACTCTCCGCTGCACCAATATCTCTTACTCCACTGATCAGTCCATTCTGAGCGGCACTTAAATCAGCAGGATCACCAGCGTCTATGGCAACACTTCCTGATAATGGCTTCATGGTCTTAGTCGTACCTCCATAAAAATCCAAGGGAGCCAAGTCTACGCTTGCCAAACTTTGACTTAATAGGTCTGTCGTTGCATTTTGCGAAAAAGGTACGCTCGGAAGATTATCGCTGTAAATATTGTATCCATTGGAAACTAAACTCAAGTTTCCTGCGATACCTGATGCGTTTGGTCCATTTTCAATCACAATTGAATTCCTTGCGTAAAGGACAGGATTCCAGGCAGCAATGATATAGATCCCTGCTGCCGTCGGAGCTTGATTAAAAGCCACAGTTGAGTTCTCAAGATCTAGTCGCCCAGTAGTTCCCGCCGAAACATCGATCCCTCCATTGGATGTAATTGCGGTATTGTATACAACGGTGCTATTTGTCATGGTTATCAACGTGATTTCTGCAAGTGTATAAATTCCGGCTCCCGTGTTCGCAGTATTGCCTGAAATTGTCGAGTTGTGAACAATCAGATGGTTCTCTGAAACTTGATAAGGAGCAATATATATCCCTCCGCCATTTCCGACTGCAGAATTATTACTTAGAGTAACGTTTTCAATTGAAATTCTCGGAGATGCTCCGTAACAAAAAATACCACCACCACTTGAAAATGCAGAGTTATTATGAATAACAGAGTTCTTGACATATACCGTGTCACTTAGATCACTAAAAAGTATAGCCCCTCCGTTTCCGTTAAGAAAACTACCTGCCCCATTTCCATTAATCAATACGAGGGAATCCAAGTACACGTCTCCAGTCGCCCCAAAATGGAAAATACGTGAGTTATTTGCTCCTGAGATGAACAAGGTATCTGTAGCAGTGTAAAGTCCTTTGATGACAACCACTTTAGTCCCAAAGTCTATTTCAGTACTTAACGAAATAGAATCGACCGCAGCAGTTAGCAAACTTGAGCTGAACCTAATAGTATCGCCGCTCGCAGCATTAACAGATGCCTCTCTCAATGAGCCTGGTCCAGAATCGTTTGTATTTGTAACAGTAATTGTGTTCGCCTGACTCATAAAGCCGATGAGCATGAGCGTTGCAAAAAGTAATGTTCGTTTCATAATTTTTTCGATTTGTTTCCAATACAAATCAAAGAGAAAGTCACCAGCGTTCTTAAAATATGTTGTGTATGACTCCTTTTTGTCATGAATGGTACCTAAACTCAAAAAAACATTACCGGGTATATAGTAAATCTAATTGTGATGGATAAATTCATTAAAGCGTGAGAATCTTATAACACTTTACTAACTTTATCTCCATGCTAAAACTAATCACCGCTACTACCCTACTCATAGGCATATTTATAGCTGCTTCCTGCAGCACCAGTCGAATTAAGTTCGGACCAAAGTACAAGCACGATAAGCAGGTGCAAAAGGTAGATGTGCCCCATGAAGAATTGTTACTGGCAACAACGAACGAAATATCAGATGACTTGAAATCTGACAATCAGGGTTATTTTCAGATCGATCCACCAATTAGTGAAAAAATCGCTTCGGCAGTGGACTCCATTGAACAAGTAAGTGCGCCAAAATCTGGCGAGACAAAAAAGAAAAAGCGAAAAAAGCGTCCGAGTGTTTTCAAAAAGGGAATGGTGAACAGTGGGATTTCAAGTGGAGTGCTAGCCGCTGGAACAATAGCCTTCTTTTTGGCAAGTGTCAGTACCTACTTGCCACTTATTGGAATTGCATTGTCGATTTTAGGAATTGTGTTCTTCGTTAGAGGCATTCAGGGGTATTCCGAAGGGCGAAAAACACTCCCATGGCACCCACGCGAATACCGAAAGGAACAACATTATGGTTGGGCCACAATCATCTTAGTCATCAATTGTGTACTTGTTGTCGGAATGCTTTTGGGCGTTGTATCGATAATTATTTAGTTGTTTTCATTGATCCGGATAATCGCTCGATTATTCTTTATTTGAGTTGTTGGTTTTGTAAGTCAATTGAACCATTGTTGAAATGATGTGTATCGGGAATAAACAAACACAAAAACAACACAATAATGAAAACAACCATTTTATTAGTTATGGCCCTTTGCATAGGGAATGCATTTGCACAACGAGGATATAGTATCTCAGGAGCAGCATACGCATATCATCACGGAAACTCCAACAATATTCTACCCTCTCGATTCATCGTAGAAGAGGAAATCTTTAACTACCACACACATGACATTGCAAAGGCCAACGCCAACAGCCCCGTGCGTCTTTCACATATTTGGGGAAATGAAAAAATCAATAAGAATACAGAAGAAATGGTCTTGCAAATAGGTCTCTCCACAATTATGGTACAGAACCTGGATGAAATTCCTCCGGCTAACTTAAGTTTGGTAGTGGACATCAGTGGCTCTATGGGAGGAACGCCTATTGAGCAGAGCAAAATGGCCATGCAAGAATTAGTTAAGCAGCTTAGACCAACGGACAATGTATCACTTGTACTCTTCGGTAACTCAGTTCAAATCCCTCATAAAAGTCAACCAGTCGGTGATAAAAAAGAACTACTTCGTGCCATTCAAAATATCAGCATACATGGAAGTACAGATGTACATAAAGGTATGCAAGCAGGTTATGCAGAAGTTGCGAGCACTTATATGCCACGCGGAAATAATCGTGTAATTGTGTTCACTGATGCTATGGCCAACACAGGTGTTATTGATCCGAACCAAATTCTTGCCAATACGAAGGTGTATATTAAAGACATTGACCTTACATTCATTGGCATTGGAATGCGATTTAATCAGGACTTCGCCAGAACAATCAAAACACGACTTAGGGGACACATGCATTTTGTTTCTGACAGTCGCGAAGTAACGAAGCTCTTCAAAGATGAAGTAGAACAATTCTTTGCAAAACCATACGGAAAGGATGTTCAATTAACGATAGAATTACCAGAACAGCTAGAATTAGAGAAGTTCTATGGTTACAGACCAATTGTTAAGGGGAAAACCATAAAGCTCAATGTCAGCGACATGCAAGGAGGTTTAACGCAAGTATTCATGCTCAAATTGAAACGTAAAAAAGGCGGAGATGATACGATTGATCCAGTCGAATACTCACTTTCCTTTAATGATCAAAGTGAAACGCCAAGGATGATTTCCAAAAAGACAGAGGTTCTCAACCAAGAGAATGACGGAGCACCATACGATAAGCTAGCTAACTCAAAGGTGAAGAAGAACTATAGTATTGCTTACATGGCAGGTCAACTTAAACAAGCGAGTGTAAACTACGAGAATGATGAGAATGAAGAGAGGTTTTTCCAGACTATAAATCACGTTTTGGCTGGAATTCATAAAGAATATCCAAATCCAGATCAGGACATTCAATATGTTCGTGATTTACTTGAGAAACAAACAAAACCAGAAGTTACTTCTACATCAGCAATAGCTTTAGTTGACGAATTCTAATTAGTTGATTTTAAATTTATTGAGTTTCTCGACACTTGTCGAGAAACTCAATAAATTAATGATTACTCTCTCCGTGCTACTAACAAAAACTTAATATGCTATTCATGACTAAGTAGTACAAAGAATACAAATTCGCAAAAATAATAGAGCGATGCGTGTATTTCTTTGTTTAATGGTGCTGGTTATAAGTTTAAAACTGACAGCGGCAACTGAATATTACACGCTAGCCTATCGAAATGACCCTGCAACAACTGCGGTGATAGGCTGGAGCGGGGACAACGGAACTGTACACTATGGACCAGTTGACCACGCTACGAATTTTACAGCTTACCCAAACACTCACCCATCTGACCGAACGGGAGGTGCACATTCGATTACAAGGCATTTTGCTCGATTGAGTGGTTTACAGCCAAATACCATCTATTATTTTGTAATACGCGATCTGAACGGAGACGTAAGTGAGCGTCTGTATTTCAGAACGCTTTCGAATGACGTCGATGATCCTGTTTCATTTATTTCTGGTGGCGATACAAGAGATGGTTTCTCTCTATTTGGTATCTATACGGAGAACTGCCCAAGTGGTAATTGTCTCGATAAACGTCGTGACGGAAACAAGTTAGTTGCAAAGATAAGACCCGATTTTATTGCTTTTACAGGTGATTTTGTCATGAATCAAATCACTTCAAACACGCAGTCTGAATGGTCTACTTGGCTGAATGACTGGCAAATGACCATAACCGATGACGGCAGAATTTTTCCTGTAGCTTTTTCTCGCGGCAATCATGAGGATATGTTTGACGTTCATGAAATGTTTGATATACCTTTTGATGAGTTTTATGCACTAAACATTCACGGTGGTTTAATTCGTTTATACATGCTGAATTCTGAATTAAATGCGTGCAGTGATATGAGTCAGCTTAATTGGCTTACAAATGACTTTCAGATGCATACAGGGACATTAAATGATCCTTGCTGGAAATTTGTAAGCTACCACACTCCTACCCTTGCTATTGGTAAGGACGGAGACTTGTCAGCCGATCAAATGAACTGTTGGATACCACTTTTCGAACAGCACAAAGTACGTCTGGTAATGGAATCAGATTCGCACAGCACGAAATGGACATACCCATCTATCAGAAATAATGCTGGTAATGATTTTATTCCTGCTCAGAATCCTCATGAAGGAGTTGTCTATATCGGTGAAGGACAATGGGGAGCTCCACACAGGGACATCTACTACACTGGTTCAAATGCTAAGGATTTTGTTCAGGATGCAGGAACATTTGACAACTTCTTTTTTGTCCGCGTCACCAAGGATACGACCACCATTCGTTGTGTTAAGTTCGAAAATGTAAATGGAGTATTCAATAATATAGAGGATAATCTCGGTGGTGGATTACCATCTAACATTGTACTTTGGAATCCTCAAAATGGGGATCAGATTATTTTGACAAAACCGATTGATGTCACGGGCATTGAGGAAATGGTGACACTAAAAAGTCAGGTGTTCCCAACGATTATCTCCGATGAATGTACTGTTCAATTCAACGAAAAGGTTCAATCCGTAGATATCGAGATATACAACAGCCTAGGAAAACTAACAACATCTACAGTTGTCCAAAACCAAGAGAGTACAATTATTAAGTTAAACGGACTGTCCGCTGGTGTTTACTATCTGATCGTCAAGTATGAAAACGGTTCCGCTGAATCACATACGGTTGTGATTGAATAATTTCACCTCAAAAGTTTCCACGCACATCGTTTCTCTTCCTAGAGATGTAAACCGTAGGTTAAAAAAGCTTCATTTCTTAACAATATTAGGCTCATAATCAAGACACGTTTGTTGAGCATTTTTGCCCTGAAAAAATGCTAACCTGCGAAATCAAATGAAGTCTATCCTTTCCCTGATCATTGCGAGTATATCCGCGATGATTTATGCACAATGTGATTCTATACAAGTGAATGCAGATATGGTCATCTCTACCGACCAAATCCTCAGTGGAACGTATGTTGTTGATGGCGACTTTGTAGTACAGTCGGGAGTAACTGTTTTTATTGAGCCGTATAGTTCCGGAAGTTGCGGTGCATTGAAGGTATATGCCGATAATATTGTGATTGAAGGAGATATCAATGGGAATTTCGCTGGTTACAATGGCGGAACAGGCGGTTCGAAAGGACTCTCAGTGACCAGTGTTACAGGACATGCGGCATCATTAACTACGTGCAACGATAGCGGAACCCAAGGTCATGTGAATATCGAGGGAGGAAAAGCAGGAATGAATGGTGAAGGTCCTGGCGGTGGATTGGCAGGAGTCGACGGAGCGAATGGAAGCGGTTCAAAACAATATTGTGGGAATTTTGGAGATGAAGCTGGATTAATCGGCGGCTCAGGCGGAGCCGGTGGCGGATCTGGTGGCACTTATGGTGGTGTTGGTGGTGCCGGTGAAAATGGCGGTGCAGGAACTAATTCGGCTACGGTTGCTGATTTAGATATAGAGGATTCTTATGCCGCAGTAGCAGGTGCAGGAGGAATTGGAGGTATGCAAAGCAGTAGTTATGGTTCACTTTCTGGGCGAGACATTGCACTCGGGTCTGGCGGTGCTGGTGCAGGTGGTGGTGCACGATCATTTTATCTTGGCTCTGATGGCTTTGCAGGAGGAAATGGTGGTGGATTGGTCTACTTGATGGCCAATAATGTGACAATTAGCGGGAACATCATGATGAATGGACAAGACGGATCATATGGAGGAAACGGAGGTTCAGGAGATGCAACAGAAGATTGCTGTTCCGACGGTTGTAATGGTTGTGACGAACGTACTTTTTCATGTGGTTCCGGTGCAGGAAGTGGTTCTGGAGGAGGTTCCGGTGGGGGGATTTTCATCGAAAGTCTAGGGATAGCAGATATTCAAGGAACGCTTTCAGCAAAAGGTGGTTCGGGTGGCCTGTCCGGACAAAAAGGAAATGGAGCGAATTGCATTTATGGTGGCGGAGGTTTCTGTTCCTCCAACAGTATCTCAACTTCTGATGGCGATCTTGGAGGCGAAGGCGGTGCCGGCGGTGGCGGTAGAATTAAAATCTACACGGCGGAATGTGCACAGCCCAACCTATCCCCTACAATTGAGTTAAACGGCGGTTCAGGTGCGAATCCAGGAACAGAAGGAACTTATGCAGAGGTTTGCGGTTACGCAAGTTTGGCGTCCAATAAGCCGGCTCTTCATATTAATGCTTTTCCAAATCCATTTAACGACGAGCTTGTTATCCAATTACCTGAGACGGTTTCCCATAGTAATAAAGCCCAAGTGTGCATTGTGAATACTCTTGGAACAGTCCTAATAAGCGAAACATTCATTACATCAAGCAATAAACTCAGCTTAAGTGAACTGAATAGCGGCATATATATCATTCAATTGATTCATCAGGAAAAGATGACTTCACAAAAAATAATCAAACAATGAAAAAAGCGCTCAGTTGTATCAGTCTGTTGATTGCATTTACGGGGTTCTCGCAAACAAGTATTTCACCTCTTGACTGCGTTGATCACTTCTATCATGGTGTTGCTTCAGGAGATCCATTGGATGATGCAGTCATAATTTGGACCAGAATTACGCCAGATGATTTCACTTCTCCAGTTCTTGTAAGTTACAAGATGGCTCTGGATACTGGAATGACCAATCTTGTTTCAGAAGGGAGTATGCTTACGGATAACACAAGAGATTACACAGTTAAATTTGATGTTACCGGTTTATCGCCTGATACGTATTACTATTTTGAGTTTTCAGGATTGGGAAGTAATAGTGTGCGTGGAAGAACCAAAACAGCTCCTATTGGAAATGTAGACAGCCTAAGATTTGCAGTGGTTTCATGTGCGAATTTAGAGGCCGGATATTTCAATGTTTATGATGTAGTATCACAGCGAAATGATGTTGATGCCGTTCTCATGCTTGGTGATTACATCTATGAGTATGAGGAAGGTGGTTACAGCCAAGACCTGAGTATTGATAGGGTATTCGACCCTACTCATGAGACCGTTTCATTGGATGACTATCGTCTGCGCTACTCGGTATATCACATGGATCAAGCGTTACAGAAATTGCATCAAAACTACCCTTGGATCTGCGTATGGGACGATCACGAATCAGCGAACGATGCTTATACAGACGGTGCAGAAAATCATGATGGAAGCGAAGGATTATGGTCAGATCGTAAACTTGATGCGCAAAGAGCTTATTTTGAATGGCTTCCTATTCGACAAAAGGCACAGAACAACTTTGAGATTTATCGAAAGTTTGAATACGGCAATTTACTTGATTTAATCATGGTAGATACGCGTTTGCATGGACGAAACGAGCAAGGAGTAAATGAGAATGACCCTGGTAGAACGCTGTTAGGGACCGATCAATATCAATGGTTGACAAATGAGCTTTCATCAAGTAGCGCACAGTGGAAAGTATTAGGGAATCAGGTCGTTTTTGCACCAATTACCGTCTTCTCTATTCCGATTAATGGTGATGCATGGGATGGCTATCCGGCCGAACGGGACAACGTATTGCAATATGTTTATGACAATAACATCGAGAACTTTACTGTAATTACCGGTGATGTGCATACGAGTTGGGCATTTAACCTTGAAGAATTCGGAGCAAATCTCGGGATTGAATTTGTTACCCCCAGTGTTACCTCTCCTGGAGCACCAATAAATGGTGGTGGTATTCTCACCATTGAAAATCCACACATAAAATTCGTAGAGCTTACGAAACATGGTTTTTTTATTCTCGATTTGAATCAACAGCGCGCACAAGCTGATTGGTTCTTTGTTGATCAGATTGATCAAGTAAACGACTCTTATGCCTGGGTCAAGTCACTTTACAGTAATTCCGGTGAAATGCAGCTATATGAGACGACGTCAGCCAGTATTCCTGCTCTCAAGTATGATGTTCCACTTGCTCCCGCTTGCCCGCGCGTGCAGGATGTCACATTGGTGCCGGAAATAGAAACACCAACACTAATTGGGATTTATCCCAATCCAGTGAGCGCTCATCTAACTGTTCACTTTTCTACAGTTCAGTCTGCTCAACATTTCATTACCATTTACGAGCTGAGTGGAAAAGAAATAAGAACGTTTGAAGTGTCTTCCAATGCCACGAATTCAACACTGAGTGTTTTGAATTTGTCTTCACTTCCCAGCGGAGTATATCTATTGGAACTTGAAAATAGTGATGGTCAAAGCACAATGACTCGCTTTGTAAAGCAATAGTTTCTTTACTAAAAAAGCCTTCCAACAAATCATTGTGGAAGGCTTCTTCGCTGCTTAGACAATCAACTAAAGTGCTTTTCGTTCCATCCTACGCGATCTTGAACGGAAGTAGATAAGCAACATCAGCACGATCACTGAAGAAAGAATACCAATCTTCAGCCCCATGTTGGGATCAATATAATCGGAGTCAAATCCAGGAACAACCTCTCCTCTATCCTCATCGACTTGATTCATAATGGATTTGTCTTCGATTTTATCGTAGTATTCCTGTACATATTCTCTATACTGAGAGGTATTCCAAGAGGTTAAATCATTTAGATTTTCCAACTCATTGGCGCGCTTTTTAACAAGCTGTGCGCAGTACAATTGTCCAGCATCACAACTCAGATTACCCGGTGCCGGGTTTGTTAAAATATAGCGAGCCTGGAAATGCTCCTTGTTTGGAGTGACATGAAACTTCAGGTCTTCCGGATGTGTTTCTCGAGAATAACGAACATGTAAGCGAGTGAAAAACACTTGTGAACTTGCCTGATTATTGGCGCTTACAGCCCAATCAACTCCAGCCTTTTTGAAATCAGCAAAGATTGGAGGTGGTCCAACACATGGATCACATTTTACACCGCTCATTTGCGGGCTTACATTCCATGCATATTCTAGAAAAATAGCTTCTTTGTTTTCTCTTGAATGGGCCTTGTCAAATAAATCCACATAGAATTTCCCGAATTTCTCTCTCACAAAGAGTGGTACATGCTTATTTGTAGGGATTTTAGTTGTTCGATAGTTAGTACACTCTACTCTTCCTTCCTTACTGAACGCATAGACGATCATATCCTGATCACCTTGCGCATTTGCCATTCCCAATCGAATAGGAAGCATAAATTTTGGTGAGTTGTACGTAATCTGCAATGGACGTAGCGTGCGAGCGTTGTTCATCGAAGGGTCATCAATGTACTTCTTCACATTTTTCATACCGCTGATCTCATCCAACTTGTCCACATCAACCTTTACTACAAAGAATTTCATGTTGTCTTTGATATAAGGCTCAAGCACTTCATCTGCCGTTGAAGGGATTTTGTAACCATTTTCAAGTAGCCAGGTTTTTAATCCGGAAGATTTCTTTGCTGACAGAATCAGAATATCATATTCTTCCACGTCATACGTAGCTTCAATTGTCACCCCCAGATCCTTATTGCGTTCAAGCATTCTTATACTCACATTGTCGGCAGTAGGCACTGCAGAGTTTACGCTCATTTCATAGTAGACTTCTCTTCTTGGCTCACAAGGATTGTCATCATAATATTCTACTAACCTTGGCCCCGAATATTCGTCTAGTTTGTTGAACAAAGCTGCTTCCGACACACGAATGTCATCTCGACTGAGAACTGTGGGTACAGGAACGACCATAGCAAAGTCTTTTACGTCACCTTTGAAGTCATTTGACATGGTAACAGTCGTCTTATTTCCATCCCGAACCAGAATGATTTGCGAACTCTTATTAAATAATTTGGCATCAGCCTTGGCAACATAAAAGCCACAGAAGGCAAGGACATTCAGGCCGATAAAACCGACAATGAATGCTGATAATAAAAACTTCTTTTTCATTTTGTTTGTGTTTTTGATAGTTGATTGGTGTTCCATTCGAATTTAACTCCGGGCAATACTTTGTCCAGTAATACCGTAATCGGCGTGATAAAGAAGATTACCCAGATAGGTGCGGTGTAAATTTGCATGGTCGTACTGAGAAGAAATGTAGCTCCAGCCAAAACGAGTGCCCATACAATTCGTGCCTTTTTTGAATTGGGAATGGTCATGGGATCTGTAATCATAAAAAAGGCAAATAAAAGGAGCGTTCCACTGGAGAATTTATGAATCAACACATCCATTCCCCAACCTTGATAGAGCACAGTTCGACCATATTCCATCAAGAAGAGCCCGCCAAGAAAAACGATTGTCGTTTCCAAACGTCCTATTTTGTGTAAAATGATACAGCCCATAAGTGATATTCCGAGAAGGAATAAGGTGTCACTTCCCCACTGCCCTGGTGAAATCCATGCATCTTGAAAAAGCACTATAGATGCTATGATTCCAAAGTTGGCCGGATTGAATAAGTGTTTTCCTCTAACACGCAAAAGGAATTTTGCTGAAATTGCCATAAAGCCGGCAAGTCCGAGTGTTAGAAATGACTGAGATTGTAGTAGCAAGCAAAGTCCTAAAGCGGTGATAAGGGCACTTTTTAGACTGCTAATTTTGGCACCGGTAACGCCGATCCAAAGCAATTGGGTTAGCAACGAAGCCCCTATGACTACTGCCACTTTAGTCATGGTTATTTCCCAGCTGAGATTGAAAACACCATAGGTTATAAAAAGAGACAAATACAAAATTTGCATGTGCCGTGCGTCTTTAAAAAGTGTTTTCAACATGGTCGTTTTTTCACGGTTATGTTGAATAGATTCGGTGGTTAGCATAATTCCATAATTTTATTTTGTTCTTGTTGGAATATACTTTGGTACAACCATGAATTCAATTGGTTCAAAGGACGGTCAATAAAACACAAAAAAGGTGCGCCATTGACGCACCTTATCATAGATATAGGCTATGTGTTAAAGCTTTATAAGTTTGATTTTTTGACCGTTGGGCAGTTGCAAAAAGTAAATGCCGCTACTAACTGTTCTCAAATCCAGATAGCTCCCCTCACCTTCTAGAATTGTCTTTCCGGCATTGTTAAGCAAAGTGTATTCATTCTCATCCGGTAAATAAAAAATACCGTTGGATGGATTAGGGTAAACGTCCAAGATCGATGATTGCAGATCTTGAAGTCCTGATGTCGCTTCATTATGAACACGGGCAATATAGTTCCTGGCAGTTCCATCATATTGTGTAAAATTACCACCGATCAAAACTTTTCCATCGCTTTGAACAGCCAGAGCTTCCCCCGTATTATTGCATGCATTTCCAGGGTCAAATTGTGTATCCAGAGAACCGTCAGAGTTAATGCGTGCAATTGAGTTTCTTGAAGTGCCATCATAGCTATAAAAGCTTCCTACGACAATGAAATCGTCACTTGGGAGAATCTCGACTTTATGGATGGCGTTTCCAGCAGGCGTGCCCGGGTCAAATGAGGCGTCAAATGCTCCATCACTTTCAATACGGGCGATTTGACCAATGTTATTGCCATCATAGGAACCAAAATAGCCTGATATTACAATTTTCCCATCGGTTTGTATATTGACAGATCGAACCGATGGAAATATACCACCCGTTCCACTTCCCGAGTCAAAGCTTCCATCAACAGTTCCATCATTATTGAGGCGAGCAACACGACCGTATGGAGTCCCATTGAATTCAGAGAAATCTCCTACAATTACAATTTTACCATCATCCTGAATAGCGAGGTCTTGAATAGCGCTATTTGCTCCCGTTCCAGGGTCAAAACTGTTATCCTGAGTGCCGTCGCTATTGATACGAGCAATGAATGGCGCTGCGTTCGGGAATCCGTTGTAATACGTGAGGTTCCCTCCTATTACCATTTTCCCATCATCCTGTAAGTCTATGGTTCGAATATTTCCGTCAGCTCCATCGCCAGGGTCAAACGTCAAATCAATACTCCCATCTGTGTTTAGGCGCACAATTCGCTTTCGATCAACATTGTCAAAGTAATAAAAACCACCGACAAGAATGATCTTACCATCATCTTGAATAGCGATATCATAGACGTGGTATTGTTGTCCTGTTACTATGCCTGCAATACCATCTCCAGGATTAAAGGAGTTATCTAGACTGCCATCGGGATTCAAGCGGGCAATCCCATTGATGGTGGTACCATTGTACTCACTAAAAGGTCCGCCGATAAGAATTTTGCCATCATCTTGAACAGCAATAGCTTCTACTAACGTATTTGTTCCTGTCCCAGGATCAAAGCTCATATCTAGTTCTCCCGCATTCTGTGCAAACGCGACATTGTACAAGAAAAAGACTACAACTAATAAAATTGATTTCATAATAAATGATTTGAGTAAATAGTTATTGTTGAACACATGTCTTAACAGCAGACAATCCTCCAGAAACGTATGCGTCATCATAAAAGTCGCAGTCCTGAGAAGTTTCTACTGTTTCCACAATGGGTTGGTAAGAGGGGTCACTGTAGGTGGTTGTACATTCACATGTTTTTTCCTGATTTTTAAAGCACCCTGTTAGCATAAAAGCTACAAAGCCAATCATCAAAATTCCTGTTCTTTTCATAACTGTTGTTTTACTTATTTGTGGTTAATTGTTTTGCATTTTCGAAGTCATGTATAATGCAAAGGCTTGCGTTCTATTTTGCGCCCCTAACTTTTCATAAATGTTCTGTAAATGAAATTTCACCGTGTTCTCCGAGATGATCAAGGCGCGACCAATTTCTTTGTTTGAGAACCCTTTACCTATGAGTGTTAAGACTTCAGTTTCCCTTTTTGTGATAGACATGACTTGTTGAGTTTTCTATACAGCAAATCTCTGGGAAAGCCCATGGATATTACCTACCCATACGGGTAGTTTTAACTAAATCAAGAAAAAAAGTGGTGATTTATGATGTTCTATTCCAGACTTGAAGAGCATCAGCTTTGGTGATCGCTTCCGTGCGATTTTTCACATCCAATTTAAGGTAAACATTCTTCAGATGATACTTTACTGTGTTTTGAGAAACGAAGATGGCTTCGCCAATTTCCTTATTCGTTTTTCCTTCCGCAATATGTTTGAGTACATCTAATTCCCGATCTGTCAAAGGGTCAATCAAATACTGATTAATATCTTCCTGCGTTATCTTTAGATTTAGCTTATTTGGAGATTCATTTAATTGAGCTTGAATTCCCGTACGCAGCACTTCAATTTCTTCGCGCGATTTAGCCAGTTTTTGTTCGATACTAGCAATTTTTCTTCGCTGCCTTTCTTTATAGCTGCGAAACATAATGAAGCCTAGCAATCCTAAGATTAAAAAACTCGCTATCAAACTCAAAATAATAATTGTTTTTCGACGACCCTCTGCTTTTGTACTTTGCAAAGCAGCATCTTTTAGCGCAAGTTCTTTTTCCTTTTTCTCTGTTTCGTAGAGCTCTCTTACTTCTTGTATAGCCTTTTGATTTTCAATTGAATAAATACTATCTCTGAAATAATTACTCTCAATTAAATGTGCATAAGCTTTATTATGATTGCCTAATGCAGCATGCGCTTCAGATAGATGACCATGTAGCTCATATAACAGCACAATGGAAATATCATCTCCTGGCAACTTTACTGCCTTTTCAAGGTGCTCAACTGCCAAATCGAATTGGCGCTGCTCATAAAAATAAGTGCCCAAATTCTGGTGAATATCACTTAAAAGCTCCGAATTATTAAGCTCTTTGGCAAAGAAGTAAGCGGAGTCAAAATGCGCTACGAACAAATCATCTTCCCCCTTTTTCTTGAATATATTGCCAAGATTAGTATGGTTGATATAGTATTGCATGTAATCGCCTTGCCCTTGATTGAAGGAATTGCTTTCATAAATGAGAGCGACTGCTTTTTCCAACTCTCCTCTATTTTTGGCAATTACTGCGATATTAGAGAGTACACGTGAGATTCCCAGACTATCCTTTAACCTGCGCTTTATATGGAGGCTTTTCTTATAGTAATCAATCGCCTTATCAGCATCTTCAAGAATATCCCATACCAATCCTATATTAAGTAAACCAGAAGAAATTGATTTTTCTGAAGCCCCTATTTTTTCCTTAAGTTCTAATGACTCGTACAAAACCGAAACAGCAGATCGATAATCGCCAATTGCCTTTAATTCAAGGCCGTAGTTATTTAAGAAAGAAGCCTTTAAAGTGTCATTTTCTCCTGCTAACTGAATAGCTTTTTTATAATATTTGATTGCATCTTCATGGTTCCCAGTATCACTGACGACACTCCCGATAAAATTAGTTGCGAGAGCTTCCGTTCGCTTATCACTTATCTTCTCAGCTGCTCTAGCAGACTTTTTGAAATGAATCACACTTAAGGAATCTTCATAGGCATTATAGTAGTATTTCCCTAGTTGATATTCATTCTTTGCTAAATCCGAATAATGCTCTGATGCACGAAGTTCTTGCGAGCGCTTCAAGAGACTATCCGGATATTCTTGTCCAAATGCAATGGAATACAAAAAAGTAAATACAAGAAATGCCGAATAGCGCATGTTTAATGTGGTATTATGGTAAAAATAGGATGTATCTGCTTGCTTTCAAAGTAGAAAATACGCAAAGTGAAATAGACACGTATAGTTTGCTTGTATTTTGGCATTGACTGCGCCATAACATAGGTAAGACTTATCTAATTTGGAACTCACTAAAACCACGATCAATGATAAAACAAGTCTTATTCATCAGTATTCTAATGTACACATTGACCGCCTTTGGACAAAGTGTGACGACGATTGTTGACAATGCAAGCACCATGTTCAGAGATGCACTCATCTTTGACGATAGCGGAAACCTCTATTGTGCCGATTATGGTGGAGATGCCGTTTACAAACGAACACCAGATGGCACGGTGTCGACGTTTGCTTCTGGATTCAACACTCCAAATGGAATGGCATTCGACTCCAACGGGGATATGTTCATGTGCGATAATCAAGGAAGTCTTATTTACAAATTAGATAATCAGGGAAATACCATTGCCTCCTACCCAACTGATTTTCCTTCAGGAATTATAAAGGATCTAGCAAGCGACACAATGATTTTTACCGTGTACTCATCACAACACGAGTTGAAAAAGCTAGCTCCAGATGGAACTATTGTTCCTTTTCATGCAGGAAGTCCTCTACTTGGTCCTGTCGGGTTAGCTTATGTTGATAACGACCTTTATGTAGGGAACTTTACAAACCGTGAGGTTTATCGCGTCGAGTCGGATACATTGATTTACGTTGCTACAGTGCCCGGACCTACGGCAGGTAGACTTGGTTTCTTGGCCAATGTTGGTGGTAAACTATATGGTACAAGCTGGCAAGACAATAAAATTTATGAAATCGTTGTTTCAGAACTGGATAGTACAATTTTATATGCCGGTAGTTCGAACGGGTCCGATGATGGACCGCTTGTTTCAGCAACATTTTCGCAACCAAATGGAATCATTGGAAACGCTGCTGGAGATACCATGTACGTCTCGCAATACGGTTCTGGAAAACTTAGAATGATTGCAGGCGTCCAGTTGGGGCTTGATGGGAAGGATTATTTCAGCAGGGTTCAATTGTACCCAAATCCAACTTCGAGTGCTTTAACCGTAGAACTTCCGTTTGCTTCAGATGTTGCAATTTCAGTTTTTCAACCCGATGGTCGCCTTATAGAACAAAAAGAGATCAACGATCTTAAAACAACCTTTAATCTAGGAACGATTCCTGGGACCTATTTCCTCGAAATTCGCATCGATGATGAACGCCATATGTATAAGGTCTTAAAGCAATAAGCCCTGTACTAGTTGCAATAAATACCTGATTTTAAGATTCTTTCAAAAGTCTCTAAAGTCATTTAACATCTCTTAACCTGCTGTTTAACAGGTAATTGATTTTTACTTCATACTATCTGAGTCAGTAACCATAACGGTGGTTTTCAGCTTAGGTATTTTTACAAATACCTACATTCAGTACAACTATTAACTGATGTAAACTGATCAAATATGAAGGCTACTATTAGAGCTCTGTTATTGCTATTTAGCATAACGTTGGTATCATTCACAAATGCACAAACTCTTGATACGAATAAGTATTATCCACTTCGAATTCACAATGACCTGATTAATAGTGAAAACGTAGATCATGTTTACATCATTTTCATGGCGAAAAACCGGGATTCTGCAGCGCATGTCGGTGGTTTGAAGTTCGACTATAACAAAGGGTTAGATGGAT
Organism: Flavobacteriales bacterium UBA6051; assembly: GCA_002427735.1. Taxonomy (GTDB): domain Bacteria; phylum Bacteroidota; class Bacteroidia; order Flavobacteriales_D; family Crocinitomicaceae; genus UBA4466. The sequence continues at coordinate 435,791 of DIYP01000007.1, read as the reverse complement.
ACGTGGGAAGACTGGTTGAACTAAATGGAACAAATGATGCTTCGGATTTTACATTTCGAATTGACACATTGAAAGGTTATAATGACTCGACTGATATGGTCACGTTTATGATTCCATACCTGCAAAGTGGGCGTGCAATGATTTCTGTCAACTATCCATTAGGAATTGGGATAAATAAAAGTAAGTCAGGATTGTACACCTTTGTTCCACCGAATTACAATTCCCCAGTTGACCCTAGTTATGATATTATCGCCGATAAGTTTGAGTTCACTTTTGATTCTATAAGTAAGGGGGCTCCTCATGGCACCTTCTATATTAATCCTACCTCCGTTGATTTCTTTGGATTACCCATTCGACTTGAATCCAGTATAAAGACTTCGGGTGCTCCAACCAATATGGAAAGACCAGAAATGTTAGATACGATCATTAAGACGATCACAAGCAACGATAAGACAGACGGTAAAGAATGGAGTGATTTGATAATCAAAGATTCTGAAACGGGAACAGTTCTTCGAATTGCATCACCGACGCTCGCTCCGCACTTTGATACCAGCTATCTTAAGTCCAATGTATTAGGTTATAATTATATCGATTCACTCATCAAATACTACCAGAACAATACTATAACAATTGATTGTTCTGCTTTAGACGTTAAATCGGATCAAATCTTTGATAAGTACGGCAAGACGCCAGCGGAAGATACAGGAGCTTATTATTTCACCGGGACAATTGATGCTAATCAACAATTTAATTTCATTAATGACCCAAAGAATCCAAATAATGTTGATTCACTTAGCCCTATTTCTGTTTCAATAGATATGGGTGCAGCTAATTCGAACAATTTCTTTGGTCCGGGTGCTAAACCATTCGATACTCCGAACAAAAAGGTCAAGAGTATTCTTGTGGAAGCGCTGACATCTGCTTTTTCTGTAGGATTACTTCCAGCAGCTGATGGTGACACCATTGGTAAAGCTTATTTTAAAAAGAAACAGCAAAGCGGCGATTATTATTCTATTAATCCAGTAATTCTTAGCGACAGTGCTGAAAATACAGGTCCATGGTACGATCTATACTCACAGGGAATTCATTCTACAGGAGCTGTTATTTATGCCTTTGCGTATGATGACGAATTGGCACAGGATGGAACAATATCAAGCACAAATATTAAGGATACCATTACTGTAAACCTTGGACAGATTGGCGATGTAGCAATTCCTAATCCTGATGCCAACTATTTAGTGCAGATTGTAACTATTGATTCTGTACATCAATTTAATTGTGTCGACTCAGTTTGTACACTTACCGCTTATTGGACCGTTCCAAATCATCAGTCGGTAAATACAAAGTACTTTTTGATGTTGGATGGTCCTGGGTTTAGTATTTCAGCAGATTCCATCGTATATCTGCAATTAGATAACCTTTTGCCTTATAATGCCACTTCTGGAAGTCTCACTATTCATCAGAAGTATCTTGGGTACGCACCGGAGAAATTAAGTGTAGAAGTATTCAGCTGTGGACAGGATTCTTGTGGGTATCCAACGCTATCCACATATAAGAATTGGGATTGTGCATCTGGTACTGATCCGTTCCCAAAATTGGCGCCTCCTGCCCCGATACTTCCAGTTCAGAATATAAGTGTTACTCCGTTTGCATACAATGCTGCCAAAGACAGTATGACTCTTAAGGTGAACTGGACTGTACCTCCGAACCAATCTACTAACGCTCATTATTTTGTTATGCTAAATGCGGGCAGCGGATCCGGAGCTACCTTTAGTATTTCGGCCGACGATATCGTAAAGTCTCAGTTGGAAAAAGGGTTGCCCGCCTATAATGCTACGGAAGGCAGTGTTACAATAAGTGTGGCAGATTTAGGGAGTGATCCTGCTAAGATCGGAGCCAGCGTATTTACGTGTGGTAAACCTCAGTGCAGCTGCCCAACAATTGGTAATTACAAGAATACGACCTGTTCACCAGGGGCCGGACCGGTGTTTCCTTAATGGCGCAAAGAAAGTTTTATCGAATATTTATAGTGTTTTATTGAATACTTAATAGTTCCTACTGAATATTGATAATATTTGATACAATTCTACGTTTATCTGTTAAAGAACGCACAGAAATAAAAAAATATTAGGCGTGCACAGCACTAAACCGATTTTTATTCTGTTATTTAATTGAACAACAAACTATAAATCTCTAAAACCCTTTGAGTATGAAAAAGTTAATTGCACCTCTGTTTTTTGCCTTAGTATTAATCGTAGTTCTAGCTTCTTGTGGATCATCTCAACATGGACGTTGTGAAGCATATGGGGACGCTCCAGTAATCAACGCTCCAGCTGAACTACCTGATATTTCTGAATAAATTTCCTGATCTCTCCAAAAAACCTTCCAGTGAGAAGGTTTTTTTATGTTCACAAGTAGCGCTCTTCAATTATCTGTCGATGGTGAATCTCATGTCCCGTTATTATGTAGCCTATGGCTCTCACCGAAACCTCACCATTTCCTGCCTTCCCTCTTCGTTTCAACGCTTCATCTGTAAAACTTTCAAATAGAGCGATAGTGGATTTCCTCACCAATTCATACTCTTCAATTAAACTTTCCATTGAACGCTCCGATGCATTTGACTCCGGTACATAATCGTTCTCATCAAAACCTGGCAGACTGGTGGAGTCATTACGGGCAAATCGAAGTGCTCGGTAGTTGAACACCCTCTCCGCATCAATTAAATGAAGAAGTAGCTCTCTAATGGTCCACTTTCCCTCCGCATACCGAAAGTCAAATTTGTCGCTTTGGATAGAGCTAAAAAAAGAAATAGTATCCTTAAGACCGATGCTTAATCCATCTATAAGAGAATTGTGCAAGGACTTATTTACATAAGTCTCAAAATATCCACGATATTCGTCTTTGTCTAAGTCATTCATAATAAAAGGTTTGAAATAAATTAGGATAGTTATGAACCGTAGAATTCTTTCATGGGTTCAAAATAATGCATTTGCCAACCATTGGAATACTTCTCCCCATCTCCCGGTTCGAGATTCGTATGATTCAGTGTTAATCTGGTACCATCAGCCATCTTCGTGAAAGTGATTTCCAGTTGTGAATCTTCATAATGGTCTTCAAATTCTGATGTACGCCAGGTTTGTAGTATGCGCTTGTTCTCTTCAATCTCGAGGTTTTCTCCGTTGATATAATCATCCCAAGCAGTAAACTGCTCTCCCACTATTGCCGAGATTTGAGCTTCGCCACCTGTCATAAGTGTATGTCTTTCGCTGTCAAGCCAATCGGCAAATACAACTTCTGGTAAGACTGGCAGTTCCACACTGATTATTATTTCATCTTTTTTCATACTCATCAATTTTGTTAACCTCTCTTTGCTAAATCATTGTATACCCAATGTCCATTCTGCCTTGTAAAAAGACTGTTTTGATGTAAAACCCTCAATTTAACTCCCTCCATGTAAAATGCCTTGAACTCCACATATCCTTCGACATCTTGGCTACCTCCCTTCTTTGTGCGAATTATTTCCAAGCTTTTCCAGATAACAGAATTTGACCATTCCATTAATACCTTAAAATCAACACTTTTAACTGTTTTAGAGTGGTGACTCTTCTTAAGGTAATCTCCTTTTCCTAATACAAAAGCACTGTAACGGGAGCGCATCAATTTTTCAGCTGTATCGGCCTTTTTGATATCCAAATGCACCTTCTCACAGCACTCAGAATATGATTGACCACTCCCGCAAGGGCATTCTAGTCCATTCATGTGGCGTTCATTCTTATTTGTTCAATGGCCTGTTTAACCATTCGATTACTATACTTGTTTATCTTGTGATGATCAGGCATCCAACCTTGTAAAAACCGAACAAAATCGGCCCATGCAATCGGATACAGCTGCCTCCACTCTTCTTCTAGTTGTATGAAGTCACACTTTTTATTGAGGGATCCAAGTGCTTCTTTGAGTTCATGAAAGTAGTAGTTCAACAATACGGACTCTTTTTCTTCGCATTCCTTTTCAGATAGACAACTTCCCATAAAATAAATAAGGTCTTTTATTCCGCATCCGTTTCCAACATATTGAAAATCCACAGCAGCCACAGCATCTAGAGAAGAATGAAAACAGAAATTCGCCACTTTAGCATCTCCATGAACCAGCGTATGATATTTTGCTTCATTCAATGCTTTATCAAGAGCAACTGCATTTTGTTTTAACTCCCCCACTTCCATGGATGCGTATTCTTCACTTCGTGTTCCAAGATGCCAGTAGGTACCTGTTATCCAAAGTCCTTTTACGTTTTCCTCGAGGAATGTTGCATGAAAATGTGCTAGCCATCGCACGCATGCTAACAATTCGCGATTTGACAGCTTAGATTTTCGCTCTGAGAAACCTGTGCCATTCAAGTCTTCTAATGCAATCAAGGTTTGGTTCTTCTCTGTTGTCATAGATCCCAACAGAATTGGAACTCGACAATGAACCGAACATCGTGTTGCGTAGTGTTGATACCACTGTTGTTCAACCTGATATGATTTGACCTTTCGTGTGTGCGAATATTCAGACTTCCAACCCCGTGGGTGCTCATGCATCTTTGAATAATCAATCGATTTTACGATTATTGAACTCGCTTTCTCACCTGAAACATGTACTCTTAAAATCTCGCCATAACCACTCCATAATTCTTGGATACGCTCCTTATGTATGATTTTTGAAGCGCCCGAGGATTCGAGAATGAAGAGATCAAATACAGATGACATTAATTGATTCCAAAAACCACCTCTGTTTGCAATTCAAGTTCAGGAGTATCCTTTGGGCTATTTAAATAGACTTCCATAGGATCCACTTTTTTATTCATTTTGAATTTTTTACCACGTTGACGCATGTATAATGCTGCCCAAGGATTTCCGCTGTGTCGGTATGGTCCCGTATGCTTTACAGTAAATGTTTTGGTTGCAGGAATTGAACCAGTAATCATTCCATCTAATAAGTCCGAAGGTACTTCTGAAACCGGCACAGCTCCTGTATAGCTTACAAGGTTTTTTACCGGATCCCACTTGTGGTAAATGGAGAACGCGTTTCCTGCAACTTTATCTTGATGTCCTTCCATTACGTATGGCATCAATTTTTCAAAGTCGGTTTTCATTCGATCTCCCATTTGATCAATTGTACAAGTTGTTTTGATTCCGATGTATTGGCACCCTGCATAGTTTCCTTCTCCAGTCAGTTCCATTTTGGAATGTACCTTTCCATCTTCTGCGTAATCTTTCAACATGTTTAATCCGCGGTCATAGTCCATTCCAACAAATGCAACCATCATTTTTTTCATCCAAAACAAGAAAAACGGCAAACTACTATCCATTGTCCAATGCACACGTGTTCCGTCTCCGTCCTCTTTTAAAATAAAGTTGACTTTTGCTTTAGATTTCCAAGGTTTCAAAAACGTTAAGTCATATTCTATGGATTTATTCTCATCCTCATTGAGCACTGTCATATTTCCTGACCCGACGATATCACCTTCCCAATCATAGTACTTTCCGTCTTCACGAACATTTACTTTAACACCTTCTTCCATGATTAACCAAGGTGACCAAACTGGCCAGTGATTAAAATCGTTCAAAAGTTTATAGACTTCAGCTGGTTTTTTTTGAATGACAATCGACTTGTCAATATGCATTTTGGGCATGGTTAGATTTTTTTAAGATTCGGATTAAAAATACAAAAAAACGCTTTTCAACTTAGCAATATGTCTTTACTTCTCATATAAATGAATAATTACCGAATGTCTGTCCCAAGAGCCTGAATCATAGTCTGATGAAGCAAACATATTCCGAATGTTATTCTGATTCTTTTTCAATGATTGGTACTCTACGACACGGCCATCAAAGTACTTTGGGTTAATCCCTGTATAATATTCTACATCTGTTTTACCTCTCCAATCATGCAAATTACTTTCATCTCCTTTACGCACATGAAACATAAACTCTACTACTTCAGCATCATCTCTCAATGCGCGCTTAAACATTCTATTTAACTTGTTTCTCTTTTTGAAAACCTCTGTACTTAGCTGGTCTACTGGTGTATGACCTGACAAATCTAATGTTCCGTAGTGCTTACTATTCATGTAAGTCGTTGATTTAAAGGTCACCGATTTACCAATAAACTTCCCTCTCTTTCTGGCTTTGTGTGCATTTTGAATTCGTTTTTTATCTGACTTAGAAATTTTACGAATCATGTTCTGCAATACATAATAAATCCATCCTTTAGATTTAGGTATTGAATTGGGATTGCGAATTGCCAGATTATATTTATTGGCCAGTTTGATTAACTCTTCAGTGTAATTCGGATAAAACCAAAGCGTATCATGATGGTTGGTGATGTGTGTAACCTTAGGCCCGATAATAGGATCATCCAACAGTACTTTTAATTGCTTTTCGAGTTCATTATACAGTGCTATGCCATCGGCAGAACTAGGAATATCCCGATAAGATTTAAATTCACCAGAAGGTTGTAAAATTGTTGCCAACCCTGGTGTTTTTTCAATTGGCTTGCCAGATGTTATCGTAAGATGAGCCCCAATTTCGAATGAATTACCTGAATTCTTTGTTTCTTCAATTAGCTTGTGTGCGTTTCTTAGACTATCCGATCCTTGTGGTCCATAGTTGGGGAAAATTTCAACAGAATTTAAAACGCCAAGGTTTACAAGGTCTATTACACCTTGGTTAATATCGGGAACAACTCCATAGTCGTCTGCCGTTAAAATGATTTTCGTGCTCATGGTTCTTTTTTAGGTTTTTTCGAAAGTACATATTGCCCTATTCATTGGCAACCGTATAAATACCTGATTTATAATGTGAGTTCATTTTGAGATTCGTATGTTTAACCTGTGAATGATCTACAGCGACAGTATGAAGGTTGGCGCTCTACTCCATTACTTTGGGAAGACTCAGCCATCGCTGATCTTTCTCAATTGGTTATTTCTGGTGATTTAAATACTTCATTCCAAGAGTCCATTCCGGATAAAATAAGACTCGGAATGCTGATAGAACGATTTGTACATCATGAACTTAAGACAATTGATAGCATCGAACTCCTTGCTTCAAATATCCAGATAAATCGCGATGGCATTACGCTTGGAGAATTAGACGCTCTGATCAGTGGCCCAAATTATGCTGCACATATAGAAATAGTATATAAGTTCTATCTCTATGATCCTACTTTGGGAAAAAAGGACCTCGATAAGTGGATCGGACCCAATCGAAAAGACAGTCTCGTAGAAAAACTAAATAAACTAACCAAAAAGCAACTGCCTCTTCTTTACAAAGATGAAACGAAATCAGCACTTCAAAAAATGGGGATATCTGTGGATGAATTAAAGCAGTACGTTCATTTTAAAGCTCAACTTTTCCCGCCATATACTATGCGTGACGAAGTGTTTACATCTGTCAACACCGCTTGCATTAATGGCTATTACCTGCGAACTAGCGAACTGACAGAATTTGAAAATTGTAAATTCTATATTCCGGAAAAGCATAACTGGCTCTGTAAACCGCATACAAATTTTAATTGGGACAATTACGGTTCATTTTATGCCAAGATTGGTGTTTTCCACTCGGAAAGACGTTCTCCGATGTGCTGGATTAAACACCCCAATGGTCACATTGAAAAGATCTTTGTTGTATGGTGGTGATATCAGCTTCCGAAGTATGGTCTTTCTGTTACGAACAACATTTTTTTCGACATCACAATCCAATTGTCTGGACAGGCCTTATTTGATAACACTACTCCGAGCAGTCGAAGACTCATTTTTTGTCTAAAATCTGTGCACGAATTAATTAAACTTTCAGCTCTCGAATAATTAGCCGCTTTTACCGCCAGAATAAACTGTCTTACCGTACCAATTTCGGTTTCATCAAATCCTTTGGCACGACCAAACAGATCTATGACTTCTTCATACGGTCTTTCATAACGCGCGAGTAAACCCAGCGCTATTCCAACATTGCCCGTATGCACAGTCTCGCTGATATCATTATCTAAAGCTGATTGAATGACTGTCTCGGAAGCTCCTTCCGAAGCAGCAATGTACCAGTAGAAAGGTCTGTAAGTGTCCCGTGTAAATCGTCGTGCATATTGCATGGACTCTGTAAGCTTACCATTAGAGAGCATGTAATAGGCATTATCAAACATATTCCTATCTGCCATTAATGAGCCTTTTTCTAATGAGCGAAGGTTTTCGACTTCATCATTTACATACAAGCTTCTATCAAGCATGTAGGTCTGTTTGCGAGCGGACATCCTAATACATCGTTCCATGTCAATTGTCATAGACTCGCGCAGTGTTGGCAATTGATCAAGCGCAACGCTATACCTGTCAACAGCTAGATCCCATTGTTCTTCATTGGCATACCAGTAACCAGAAGCGAATGCCAGCCAACCATGTTCAGGCCATTTTTTACTTCCGGCAATGAATTGTCGGTTTTGTAACGCCTCGTTTTCTATTACGCGTGTGTTTAGGTAGTAGTAATCCGGATTATTCGGGTTGCTCCTTGCTAGCTCCTGATACTTTGCTAAAAGGTCTTCTCTGGCATCTCCTTCCAGGTAGTCTTGAAGATGTCGAACAAAAACGACTTCCCCAGGATTCTCTTCAAGTCTATCAAATGCTAGCTGACCATCTGGGTCAAATGTTGAGCTTAGTGCCAACCAGTAAAGCATATATGGACTATCAGCGGGGTCAAAAATGACGTGATTCTTGATGGCTTGTCTTGTCTTTTGATCGGGTTCCCAGATATTGGGAAGTTCTTGGGGAGTAACATCTGAAAGCACTGCTAAAACGTCTTTACGAATGTTACCTAAAGAGTATGTTTGAATACTGGGAGGTGGATCTTCCATGATATAATCGGCGCTTGTCTCAAACCACCGATCCAATCCATAGTATTCATATTCTTGATCAGAAACAGTGGCAGAACTGTTCGATCCATAAATGACTTCGTATTCCATAAAATACCCTGCTCCACCTGCATTATAGACGTACTCCATGAAGTAATCTTCTACATTAGCTGTGAACCTTTCTATGAGCTCTCCCTCCTCTGTTGTAGTTCGAATTACATGATTCCCTTCACTCAATTGTATTTTCTTGTCTGCACCAGGTCTTAGGATTGTTAAGTCACCGTCAACATAGACCCGCACCTTTCTGTCAAATCCATTGTATAGATAGACATCTGCATTCGAATAGTACTCGTCATCGTAATAAAAATCATCATCGTATGAGTAGCGATCATCCACATTACTCGCCCAAATAGCAATGAATATAAGACCTGCAGAGGCCATAAATTTTGCGGCAGTCGGCACCAATCCATCACCCGAAATAAAACGGTCCCATAAGCCCAATTTATACTGTATTTTCCGCTCACTACCGGGCATTAAAAGCGCATATTCATGAACTACTCCGACGTGCTCCGCCTCCACCGCAGGGTTTGTTTTTGCTTTGTTCGCACGCAGTATTTCTTCTTCCGTATCCAGTAAATGTTCGAGAGCGGCATTTCTCATTTTATTTAGCGCAAACTGCGCCTGCCTCACCCAGCTTTCAGCATTATTAACCCAATCGTTAATATTCTGCCGATCCGCTTGCCCGAGTTTATAATCTTCGAAATAAGCCTCATATGGAGCACCAAGCTTATTATGAATAGCTGTTGGAACAGTAATGTTCTTACTCTGTTCATATAATGGACGAAGTGCTTTTCCAAGATTAGCACAGTCTCTCAACAGATCTCCCATTTCAGCATCTGTTACTCTTCCATCGGCAGTAACTACCCTAAGCGTATTATGAAACTTGCCAACCACATCGTCAATGTTTCTTAACGAATGCTCTGCATAATGTACTAATCTACTGACCGATTTAAGATAAGCAGCCACTTCTGGTTTCTTTTCTAGAACTAATGAATAAGGGACTTGCCTGCAAAGCGTATCATGTGCGGTGAGTTCTTGTCGAAGTGTCTTTTCTTCTTTCTTTAATTCTTTAATTATATCAGGAATCTGTCTGCGCTTGATCTGCTTCCCGCGGTGCATAATCATTCTCCTTTCGGCAGTTAATACCTCATGCTGTACAATAGTGAGTTGCTGGATTTCTTCTTGAACTTCTTTATGTTTTTCCAATAACTCTTTGAGGGTTTCAGGATACATCTTGGACATCTGTTCCTGTAAATCCACAGTATTCAAATTAGTATAGATTTCATCAGGTGTTTTCACATTAATGAATGAAAAACGATTCAAATAAGTGCCTTTGTACTTAGGATCGAGAAATGTCCAGTCATAATCTGACGCATTCATTACACGTATACTTTCCTCTTCTTCAATGAGTTCCGTTTTAACGCCTGCAGTTTGAATGAGATCAGCGGTAATCTTTCTTCTGAGTTTTTCTGAGTCACTAAAAAGCACCCATGCTGAACGTTCGTCGATATCCGCGTATAAATAAACTGATTTGGCGTTCTCTTCTCTATCCAAATCTGCTGGATGTGTCGCCCACATTTCAGGAGGATTCACCAATCGACTTTTGAAAACACGTTCCGAACCGTCGGTTTTTACCCTTACAGGTGACATTCCGTACATAGGATCATCTAAAATCCATCGTGTTTTTTCAATGTAATTTGCTTGAAGAGCAAATAAGTCCGGTGCAGCCTGCTTTCTGTTTATTAGAGTATTCAGTGCGTCTATTCCAGCTCTGTACCCTTCATCCGCAGCTCGCAATTTATGGAGCGCATGAATCAATGCATCGCTTCCAGTAACCGATACAGCAACTTTATCGGCCTGGAATTCCATTTCTCTGGAGAGTGCACGTTCGGCATATACAACGACGCTAAACAACACTTCAATCAATGCCCGGATGGCCCAAACCAATATTGAAATAATCCAACCTATCCAGGCAATTCGAATGTCAAAGGATGAGATGCCCCGAATGATTTTATCAAGCGCATCCCGCTTATTTACTACGCGTTCAGCTATTTGTTGTGCTGTATAAACATAGCGCCCTAAGAGCATAGATCGTTGAGCGAAGTGTCCAAATTCATGAGCAAGCACTGCCTTTAGCTCACCTAGATTGAGCACATTAATTAGTCCAAGTCCTATTTCAAGATTCTTTTTAGAAGGTATGAGTAAGTTGAAAATGCTCAAATCATAAAAAACACTTGCGTTTACTCTTGCCGTAAGGATTATTTTATGTGGTTTAGGTGCTCCAACTTCTTCTGCCAACTTATGTATGTAGTCGAATAGCTCAGGCTCATCTTGACGCTTTAATTCAAAATCTTCTCCTGAACGCTTGCTTTTGAAAATAAACAATGACTTCAGCATAAAAATGGAAAGCATTCCCAGACAAATACCTGCAACGATTGAATAAAATGGGCTAATGCCCTGATTGATTCCGTAATCGAATAACTGAATAGCGTGATAACCGAACCAAATCATCAATCCTGTATAAACGAGAATAAAGCTTCCCAATGCGAGCATTGCGAGAAAAACATTTCGTTTAAAAGAAGAAGTCGCTTTGGTTAGTGTTTCTGGGACATTTTTTGGACCAGGTGTATAAAACTTGCTCATAGTTTCAGCGGTTGAATAGTAACATTTTAGCGAACACTTAAATATAGTGCGCTCCTAAATATAATTAATGCGAGGCTTGAATATGTGTCATTTCCGAAAGAATTTATGAATAAGCATACTCAGTATCGTTTACTTTTGTCTTATGAAGTTTCGACGCATCCAGTCAGAGGATAATATCAGTATTGCTCAGGTGATAAGAACAGTAATGATTGAGCACAAAATTGACAAACCCGGAAGTGTATTTACTGACCCTGATACTGATCGCCTGTATGAACTATTTCAAAATGAGAAGTCAATTTATTGGATATTAGAGTCTGATGGAAGAATACTTGGTGGTTGCGGTATTTACCCAACTGAAGGTCTTCCAGAGAATTGTGCTGAATTGGTTAAACTTTATCTTTTAAAAGAATCAAGAGGATTGGGACGAGGAAAACAATTGATGGAAAAGTGCATTGAAAGCGCTATATCCCTTGGTTATTCAAGCTTGTATCTTGAATCTATGCCAGAACTAAATAGCGCATTAGGGTTATATGAAGACTTAGGGTTTGAATCGTTGGACGGACCATTGGGGAATTCTGGTCACTATGCTTGCGATATTTGGATGCTGAAAAAGTTATAAACGAAAAAGGTCGGAATTTATCCGACCTTTGCATGCTGTTATATCTGTCCACTACCCCATAGCAGTGAAGAAAAACTCTTCTCGAACAATTTTTCCGTCTTTTACTTCGTAAACACAGATTTCATCCATATTCACCCGGCCAACACCTTTCATTGTGATGTCCATGCTCATTGAACAAGAAAAATGATTTCCAGCGACAACTGGATCTGAGGTATGTCCGCCATGCATCTCTTCAATCATTTCGAAAAACTGCTGCGTCTTTCCCAGGACACCTTCCTTACCGCGTACTTCCTTTACAGGCGCTCCATCCGGCTCTATACTAACGATATCATCGCTGTAAAGTGTGTTAACTGCTTCCATGTTTTTTCCTTCTCTGCAAAGAGCTACTAGCTTGTCTGCTACTTCTTGTGTTGTCATAATAAGTGGTTTTTACAATTCAATTATTGAACGAATTAAGGTTTATGAACTTACAAAAAACTAATCCAAATGTGAAAGGATTCCATTTGGAAACAACGCAAAAATTCCAGTTTTAACATTGGCCGCTTTTAAAGCGTCATTTGTCCAGGTATTGCAAGTTCTAAAAAGATGATAACTATTGTTCGCTTCAAAAAACTTGTCGTACTTCGTATAGCCGCTATTGGGAATTAAATCAACCGTTGATGACTGAAGTCTGAAACTTGCCTTAATAAATTGTATCATAGATGCATAGTCCTCCGTATTCAGGTATACCCTGCGATGATTCTTGTCCACTTTTGGCTCCTCTTTGAATTCAACATGCATAGCTGTTGAACTTGGCAATAACGCTGCATTTAGAGCGGTTGAAACCTTCAATTCTGCCCAAGTGGGTGTATCGAGGAAAAAGCCCTTGTCTCCCCAACCGATGACAATATATTCTTTCGGTATATCTTCAGGAAATACGTCAACGGGAATAAAATCAAGCCAGTCTAATTGTGATGTTTTAACGGGTAGACAAACGTCAGTATGAACACCGTTTGATTGAACATAGATACAAATGTCTCCTTCAGACTTCAGCTCTCCCACAGGAATTACGGCACCATAGATTGAGAACGTCAGGTAGAAAAATAAAAAGGCAAAAAAGAATTCCAGAAAATATAAACTGCCGGAAATACCGTATTTCCACCACTTCTTCTTTGCGTTTTCCGAGTTACTCATCGATTAAATATACAAATGAAATGAACTTGATTCACTGTCAATTGTAACCAAATAAAACAATTGAGTTATTTCATGTATAAGAGGCACTACCTTATGAAGCCGAACGCTAAATACCTTATCTCTCCCATTTTTGTTCTTTCGCTAGTCATTTTGATTTGCAATGATCTTTGGTGGAAATATACGTTTTCAAACGTGCTAACGGGCAAATTATCAGACTTCTCTGGCGTTATAGTTTTAGGGCTTTTGTTCAACTTTATTTCGGATAAAAACCGAAGGTTGAACGCACTGTTTGTTATAGTCTTCTTTACTTTCTGGAAGAGCCCTTTGTCAGAGAGTCTGATTTTTGCTTGGAACGAACTTGATTTAATGACCATAGCACGAGTGGTCGATTACTCTGATCTTCTCGCTTTTCTTGCGCTTCCGATCGTAACGCATGTACAATTTAGAGAGCGTGAATCTCTGAAGCACCCTATTTTCCTGTATTCTACGCTTGCTTTGAGCACCTTTGCGCTTACCGCTACATCTAGAGTTCAAAGGATGCATTCCCCTTATTGGGCGAATGGTGTTGAGCAGAAAGTAGTAAGATTTACTACAAAGCTATCCAAAGACGAATTCATTACTAAAATGGATGAAAATCTTGGAATTAAGTTATGGAAAGAAGATACTGTATGGTTGGATGGAGGAAGGTTTACGAGTTTCTCATTTGTAGATAATTCAACATATTCTGGTCATGTCATAGATACTTGCATTCTTACGATGCAGCAATTCAATAAACGGAAACTAGCGGTTACCTTACTCTCTGTGAAACTTAAAGAAGATGCTGAAGCGCTGAATCTTTACAATATGAAATATTGGAAAGAAGCGTTTGAAGTTCGTAATATATATCAGGATACTCAGCGCGTATATTATGGAGGTATGCCTCCCAGGATTCGTGATGAAAACTAGCTAAAGTAGCTAAACATCAAATGTTTGTTCACGCTTGCGTCTTCGATCATGCTTAAGGTAAAGAACACCCCAAATTAATAGGAAAATCGAGCCGAAAATGGCAAAAACACCCCATGCCGGGTCATCCTCTGTATGCCAAAGAATCAGGACATCTGATGCTACATTTTTCTTTTTTCGGACGGCTTCTGGAACGTCACCTGGCAATTCATCAACTTCAGATACTTCCACTACCAATTCTTCTATGAAGGTCATGTCTTCGTAGCTACTTTGATAAGCGTTATAAGCTTGTTGAACAGCGTCATATTTGTCGTCAGGCAGTAAGTAAAGGCATTTAATTTCAGTGTTCTGATCTTCATAGTTTAGTCTTAACGGGATCAACATAGACAAATCTCCTTTTCTCGTCTTGTCATACAAACCTCTCACGCGGTTTTTGATGTCAGCGTAGAAACCAGTAATCTTTATTAAATCACCATCCTTGAATTTTTGATCGACTGAAGATAACTCTATAGGTTCAGCCTGTAAATAGGCTTGATGAATAGTGTAGCCGCGATACGCACCAATTAACATAAAGATACCGAATCCAAGAAAGAAAAGAGTTTTTCCCCAGCCTATTGAGCGAATGATTGATTTCTCTGCCATGATGTATTACTAATTGCCTTGCAGTTTTTCCATTTTCGATACCACTTCGTTATATGCATCCGACATATTTTTTCGCGCGTACAGTTGCTTCAGTGAATCTAATGTGTTCAGATCATTTGGCTTTAATTCATGTGCCTTTTCCAAAAGAGGAAGTGCCTTGTCAAAAAGTCCCTCAGTTTCAGATTTAAGTGCTAAATACTTGTCAGGATTACTCTCATCACTCATCTGATTGTTAGCATCAACGCCCATGTTAAAATACAGCGCTCCCAAGTTATAAGTAGCGTCAAAATATCCAGAGTTAACAGATAATGCTTTTAAGTAACACTTTTCGGCTTCATCATATTGAGAAAGTCCATCATAAGCAGTTCCCAACGTGAAGTTCATAATATGGTTCTGAGGATCATTCTTTAAGGCAATTTTTAGCAAATCAACTGCATCAGACAACCGATTTTCCGAAAGTGCCAAATTGATATCTGTTACGAGCAAATTACCATCTTCCGGATACTTTCTTCTACACTCTGCCAATCGACGCTTCATGGCTTCAGTATCTCCCATTTTTCGATGGAGATAAATGCTGAACGAACAACAGTTAGCTCCTTTATACCCCATTTGTTCGCACTTATCATACCATTCGATAGCCAGCGCATCTTTGCCTAACCGCTCAGCGGCCAGTCCAGCATTAAACATGGCGAGTGAATCTTTCTCACCAAGAAAATCAGCAATCATATTTGTCATGACAAACGCGGCGTATGAGTCAGTATACTTTCGCTCATTGAATAATTGGACGCCCTGATTCAGATAAAGGTTTTGACTAATCAACCATTGCTTGCGAATATCGCTTTCATAAGCGTATCGTTCATCAAGATCAATTGCTTTTTGATAAGACTCCAAGATTTCTTTAAGCACACTTTCTGAATTAATTCCACCTTCTTTTTCAGTATAGTATGCAACATAAATATCTCCTTTATATTTCCATGTCTTGGCTTTTATCTCCGTAACAGGATGATCTGCAGCCTTATCAATGTATTCCTTTGCCTTCGCGTACTCTTCTTCAACGTAATAGTTATAAGCCGTAACTAGATTTGCTGACTGTGCCTGAATCCGAACACTTGATAGCATACACCCTATAACCAACAAGAATTGCTTTAATCTCATTTCCTATTTTTTAATTCAATAATAAGCTTCATTCCACTTTCAATTCATTCCCAGTTTCGTTCGCTGTTCCCGATTTCCTTGTTTCAATATATGCGAGAATAAAGAATAAAACGATTCCTGAAATATTGAAAAAAGCAAACGGTAAATAATCTACTGTAGCTACATCAAAAACACTGTACATATATAGTGCCGTAACATGCCAAGGCAATAAAGACTCTAGTAACGTCATGGAGTTCTCCATTGATCGGGACAAGACCTTTGGAGAAATGCCGTGTTTTTCAAAGGTTTGTCTAAAAAGTTGTCCGGTGGTGAGAATTGAGAAGGCGGCATTTCCGGAAACGGCATTCAAGATACCACCTGCAAAAAAGGCTGATACGACCAGGTGGAAGGTTTTCTTGACAAAGGTTAACATGCCTTTCATTAATCGATCAAGCGCGCCACAAACTTCCATAAATGAGCCAAAAGCAATAGCAAGAATAGCGTATAGAACAGCTCCTGTCAACATGCTTTCATATCCACCACGATTTAATAATATCTGTAGGTTTTCAGAAACAGGAAAATCACCAATCATTGATACGTTGAACCCTGAAAACAAGGCTTGCGCTCCATCTGCAGGATGAAGTCCATGACAAAACAATCCTACGAGAATTGCTAGAACAGAAGAGATAGTCATAAGTACTACAGGGTGAAAGCCTTTGTACCCTCCAACAAAAACGACAACGGCCGGAAGAAGCATGAGCAGATTGAAATTATATAAGCCGTCCAGCTGTGTTAAAATTTCTTGAACTTCATTTCCCGCGACATTGGTTCCTGAATAGAACATTCCAAGTATGGTAAACCCAATCGCAGAGATAATTCCAGCCATAATTACGTTTGGAAGCATTCCTTTAATGTGCTCATAAACAGATATTCCAGACGCTAACGAACAAAGATTTGTAGTATCAGAAATTGGAGAAACCTTGTCTCCAAAAACTGCTCCCGAAAGCGCTGCACCGGCAACCATCGGTAATGGTATCCCCATGCTTGCTCCTATTCCAATAAATGCAACACCAGAGGTAGCTGCTGAGCCCCAGCTTGTACCTGTAAATGTTGAAACCATCGCTGTCACAACAAAAGCGCTAACAAGGACAAAATTGGGATGCAACAACTGCAGACCGTAGTAGATAAGATAAGGAACTGTCCCGCTATACATCCAGGTACCAACGATCCCACCTATGGACATCAGAATCAATAATACGGGGAAAGCTCGCTTGATGTTGGAGGAATATGCGTCAAACATCTGATCCACCTTCACTCCTGCTATATAGGCCACAATTCCGGCTATAATAGCCGATAGCAGAAGAATGAACCGTAAATCGACCTCATAGATTAAATGACCGACGACCACTAAGCCAATCATGGCTACTAAAGGAATTACGGAAAGGCCAATAGATATAGTTGGTTTTTTCGTGGTCATAGCATAACGAATGTACTATTTTCAAGACATTTGAAAAAACACACTGAATAAAAAGGAAGAGAATGCTCTAAAATCAATCAACTTTATTCATTGACAGCTTCAACTAATTTGTCGAGCAGTGGTTGAATCTCTTTGATTTTTTCTTCAGATAGTACACCTTCCAGATAATGCTCATGGAATGATCCCAGGCTATACCCGCCAACAATTTTAGCTCCGCGGTAAGGCATGATTGTAAGCAAATGATCCAGAGCGCTTGCCCCACCTCTTGCACCAGGTGAAGTACTTAAGAAAAGAGTCGGCTTTTCCTGGAAGGTTTTTTTCCCCATACGCGATAGCCAATCAACTGTATTTTTTAACACCGCTGGCATTGAGCCATTGTGCTCGGGTGAAGAAACTAAATATCCGTCTGCATCATCCATTTTGAGCAATAATGCCTGCATTTGTTCAGGAAAACCATCCTCTTTTTCGAGATCAATGCCATAAACCGGTGCTGGATAATCACGTAAGTTCAATACCTCCACTTCTACTCCCGATAAATGTTCAACAACAGCATTGATAAGCTTTTGATTGATTGACTCACTACTATTACTACCTGAAAATGCTAGAATTTTCTTCATTTGTATTATTCTGTTTCTTTATCAATAATTTCTTTTACTCTCCCCACTTGTCCATCTGTTAAACGGACTTTTATTCCATGTGGATGAAAACTGGACTTTGTTAGTAAATCTTTAACTATTCCTTCTGTCAAATTACCGGAGCGTTGGTCCTTCTTTAAGACAATTGCCACGACCATTCCAGGTTTTACTTTTTTACGCTCTTGCCCTTCCATGGATTATCTTGAATAAAGGATTACTAAATGTTGATTTTTGCAATTCGTTGATGAATTTCATTGATCTCCATTACCGCTGCTGAACCATACCAAGGATGCAATTCCATTACCAATCTACCGGCCTGAATGGCTGGGTCGGTTTTTGTCAATTTTTCAGCTTCTTCCACTGTCTTTACATCAAAAATATAGATTCCTTTGAACTCACTGTCATCCATGAAAGGACCGGCGAGAACAAGATCTCCCGATTCAGCTAGACGACCAATATTCTCCATATGTGCCGTTTGCAATTCATTTGCTTCTTCTTCCGTTTGATCTCTGTTTGGACCAGCTTTCAAGAATGCCATTACATATGGATGCATTCCATATTGATCAGCTCCCAATTTTTCTGCATAAAGAGAATCATACCCCGAAGCATCCCCAACATTCTCGCTTACTTGATGATCATCAATACATTCTTGTTGTGCGTTTTGCTGACAGGCAACAAGAGCAATTGCAATAAGATAAATATAAAAGTACTTGTACATGTAATTCTAGGTATTCGTTAACCAAACGGCATTTAGCAAATCTATTAGCTTTCGCGAGGTGTTGTTGAAGTAACGTTTCGTTCGATAACCACTCACCCATGTGATGCCGCTAATAGCATTCGTCAGAAAAATTTCATCCGCGACGAGTAAGTTTTGAGGAAGAATATTGCACTCATAGACCTTAATACCGTTTGCCAATGCAAGGTTAATAATCTGCATGCGCATTGTTCCTGCTAGACAGCCCTCTTCAAGTCCGGGAGTATAAAGCACACCGTTACTAACAACGAACAAATTCGCTGATGTACTTTCTAAAATACCTCCAGTGTTATTGCTGATTAAATAGTCGTCTAACCCCTTCTCTTTAGCTGATATAGCTGCCATTACATAGATTAGACCGTTCTTAGTCTTAAAATTAGACAAGCTTGTTTTTGGCTTTTTCAACTCAGTATACAAGTCAATTTCTTTGCCTTTCGCATTGAGTTCAAACTTATTATTGTCAAGTGGGTAGACTTCAATGAAAAACTCGACTTCATTGGACTCGGGAGCATATGTGCCGCCTGATGCTCTATCTAAGGAAATTCTACACTTCCCTCCGGCAACTATACCTGACTTCACCAATAACTCATCAATCTTCTCCTGAAAAAAGGTCAGATTAAAAAAGCTTGGAGGACGCATTTTTATTCTCGCAGCGCCTTCTAACATCCGCTTTATATGGTTATCAAGATTAATTGGTTTTCCATTAATGATTCGGATGCTCTCAAATACACCATCACCGTACAAAAAAGCACGATTACCTGAACGGATTGTTGTTCCGCTATTTTCAAGAATTTCGCCGTTATTATTTACGTAAGTCACTAGCCGCCAATGATTGCTTCAAAAAATTCCTTTCCCTTATCAATATTAATAATTAATACGTAGATAATCCCAAAAAGAGCACCACCAATATGCGCATCATGGGCAATACCTGTCCCACCTCGTCGATCCATAAAGAATTCAGCGACGAGATAAAGCGGACCGAAAATATACGCCGGGATATTGATTGGAATAAACATAATATTCAATGGAACCGTAGGATTCCATAAAATAGAAGCAAATACTACTGCTGAAACAGCTCCGGAAGCGCCCAAAGAACGGTATGCGGAATTATCTTGATTTCTAAAATATGGAATCAAGGTTGCGAAGAGCCCTCCCAAAACGTACAAAGCCAAAAAATGAAATTGACCGGTTACTTCACCGTATTCTGATGTTAGACCACAATCAACCCCCATATACACGCCGCAAGGAGCGTTCAAGAAGATATTACCAAGAAAATAGAGCGCCATCATATTAAAGGCCAAATGCGCCCAATTAGCATGAATTAAAACATGAGCAAACGTTCTTAAGTGGTTCCCGTTATGCTTTACATCATATGGGATGAACATAAAACGCTCCATAATTGAGCGATTATTAAAGGCATTGATAGAAACAACAACGGTGATTAAAATTATAATTGTCAGAACGTTGATGGACATTTTTAAATAACTTATATTCGTCTTGGATACACACGAATGTAAGTATTTCAAAACAATCATTTATGAAACCGCTTCACCTAATTCTACTCGCACTGATGCTTTATGCTTGTTCAGGTGAAAATGAACTTGCCGAAGTCCCTCCTTTTGAAGACCGAGATATTTCTCTGGAGGAAAAAATGAAGATAGCTATTACAGAAGCCTATCTTGCCCAAATCGGACTTCCAGATTCAACTTTACAGTTTTTGCAAAGCTACTATCAGTCAAGGTCGTTTAAACCAAGATGGATCAATGACTCCACCCTCACGAAAACTGGGGAAGCATTAAAGAAGGTGTGTGAAAAACCTTATATGATTGGGATTCCTGAAGGCAGGACTATTCAGTCAAAGACTGAAAATTTTATCCAAGATGAAATTAACATTACAATTTCATTAGCACAATTTGTTCATGACCTTGAAAATGGCTTAGTGAACTATGAAACTAAAAAGGCACTTTCCGGTGGACTCATAAGCTATTCTACATTTGATAACAAAATAACCTTCAATGATCAAGAGGATATTCGCAGTCAGTTCTTAAAATTTGGGCCAGATGATTCAACCTATCGCGCCTTAGGGCATGGATTGATTGCTATGCTAGATAAATATCCGCTTGACACCAGTACATTTGAAGTTAAATCTATCAAGTACGACTCAACAGTCGCCGTTGAGAAAGCCCGTGTTGCCCTGGTTTCCAAAGGTTATCTTGAAGATGGTGTCTTGGACAGTGCAGGTATCGCTGATGGATTGACAAAATTTCAAGAACATAATGGCTTAAAACCAGATGGAGTTATTGGGAAATACACCTCTAAAGCACTGAATGAGAGTACTTATCATAAAATGGAACGCATCATTCTTGCAATGGACAAAATTAGGTCAAGAGCTCAACGTCCGGAGAAATATATTTACATCAATATCCCCGAGTATAGACTACGCTATTATGTCAATGATAGTTTAAAAAGTGATCACAATATTGTTGTTGGAAAATATGAGAATCAAACGCCAGAGCTTACTTCGAATCTTAAGCGAATTGTTGTCTATCCATATTGGAATGTTCCCTACTCCATTTCCAGTAAAGAAATACTTCCAGCCGTAAAACGCAATACGGCGTATCTTGAAAAACACAATTACAAGGTGCTGAAAAACGGAGAGGAAATTGATCCTTACAGTGTTAACTGGAAATCTATTCGACAAAACGCATTCCCCTATAAAGTTAGACAAGAGCCTGGAGCAAGAAACAGTTTAGGCGTTGTCAAATTTGATTTTTATAACGAACACAGTGTTTATTTTCACGACACACCGGCCAAATCCCTTTTTGGCGTCGATGTAAGGGCTTATTCGCATGGATGCATGAGAACACAATACCCACTAAAATTAGCAAGACGTGTGTTGGAGTACGACTCATTGTCTCCAAGGCGAGTGAACGTAATGCGTCCAGATTCCCTGGATAGCCTTATTGATCTTGGAAGAGATACATCATCTGTATTTAACTATCATATCAAATTGATTGACCCTGTTCCAATTTTCATTGAATATCAAACGGTTACAAGAAATGAAAAGGATGAAATGGTCGTTTATATCGATATTTATGGTCGTGATGAGGAATACCTGGAGCTTTTGAGGCAATAAAAGTTCGATTATCTATATACCTTTGCAAATAAAAAAGCATGGCTAAAATAATTGCTCCTTCAGTTCTTTCCTGCGATTTCGCTAATGTTCAGCGTGATGTTGAAATGATTAACGGCTCTAACGCTGACTGGTTTCATGTGGACGTAATGGATGGCGTTTTTGTACCAAATATATCGTTTGGATTCCCTGTAGTTAAAGCAATTAAAAAGCATGCAAAAAAGCCACTCGATGTGCATGTAATGATCGTTAACCCTGATCAATATGTTGAAGAGTTTAAAAATGCTGGTGCGGATATTTTGACTGTTCATTATGAAGCTTGCCCTCACTTGCACAGAACAATACAGCTTATTAAATCACATGGGATGAAAGCCGGAGTTGCATTGAATCCACATACACCTGTGGATGCATTACAGGATGTTATTACAGATCTTGAACTTGTATTAATTATGTCGGTCAACCCAGGGTTTGGAGGGCAAAAATTCATCACTAATGCTATTTCTAAAGTAAAGGCTGCCAGAGATTTAATTTCATCAACCGGAAGTAATGCTCTCATTGAAGTGGATGGTGGTGTAAATCTAGAAACTGGTGCTGAACTGATTGCCGCTGGTGCTGATGCGCTTGTTGCCGGCAGTTTCGTTTTTAAATCAAATGATCCCAAGCAAACCATCGCTGACTTGAAAGCCCTTTAGTGATTAAAGAATTCTTCATAGATAAATTCGAATACGACTTCCGCTCCAATAAGAAATGGTGCGAGCATTTATTATCTAATGAAGATGACTTAAATGACTATATCCGAAAATCAATTTCGCACATTATCAATGTTCATCATATATGGATTCATCGTGTCATAGAAATGCCTGCTGAATCTCACACATGGGACGTTCTTCCAGCTGATTACTGGATAAACCTTGCGCAAGAAAACTTCCTCAAAACGGTTGAATACCTGGAGCAGTTCGAATCCAATGAAAAAATCAACTACCATACAGAAGAAGGTGTAGAATTCAGTAAAGAAGTCATTGATGTACTATATCATATCTTGAATCATAGTAATTACCATAGAGGACAAATTGCACGCGAACTTAGAAATCTCGGGCTGAGTGTTCCTTCTTTTAATTTCATAGCTTACCGTTGATTCTGGCAGGTTATTTGAGCGGAGTAACAAATTGATTGTATATTCGTTAAATAAGGTATGAAAGCAATACTCTCTTTTTTTCTTTTTCTGAGCTTGACATTCTCAATCTCTGCTCAAGACGTAAATTTAGCCGCAGACGAGAATACATTAGCAACATTGCTGAATGATCTGCGATCTGCTGAAAACGATGCTGCGAAGACCGAAAAGAATAAGGTTTTCAAGACTGAATTAGAGCGAGTGTTACAAAAGCGCGAGGCACTTCACTACCCTTTTGAATCGCTTTCTACAGTAGGTTTTATAGATAGCCCAGACGGACAAATGCGCATCGTCAATTGGAATGTTGAACGCGATGACCTAAGTCACGAATACAATTGTTTTGTTCTGCACGTTGACAAGCGAAAGAAAAGCTATCACGTCACTGAGTTGAAAGATGTGTCTTTTGGAATGCCGATGCAGCCTACTGGAATTATCTCTTCGAATGAATGGTATGGCGCGCTTTATTACAAAATCATTCCGGTAAAAAAAGGGAGTAAGACGTTATATACCGTTCTCGGTTGGGACTATTTTTCTTCTATGAGTCAGATCAGAGTTATTGATGTGATCTACTTTACTGGGAAAACGGTAAAGCTGGGAAGCCCAATGTTCAAAATTGGCAAGGAGACCAAGAAACGGATGATCTACGAGCATTCGAAGAAAGCCTCAATGACATTACTTTATGAGGAAAATCGTAAGCGAATTATGATGGACCACCTCTCTCCTGAGGCGCCTAGCATGAAAAACTTCAAGTCGTTTTATGTTCCTGACATGACCTATGATGCTTTTGTTCTTGAGGGCTCAAAATGGGTACTAAAGGAAGATGTTATCGGGGTCAATCCTGAAAACGAGGAAACTAAACAGGTAGTTTACGTCAAAAACCCCAAGACAGGCAAATTAGAAAAGAGAACCATTAAGCGGGAATGGCAAAACCCAGAGGATATAGATGCTCCTGCTGGTGGCAGCGAACATGTGGCTATTACCCCTGAAATAGCTGAGGAACAAGCGAAAAAAGAAAAAGAAGCTAACGCGCCAAAGGTGGATAAACGCGACAAGCGTGACCCGAGTCAGCCATCGTTCTACAATGATGTAAACAAGGGAAAGAATAAGCGAAGGAGAAAAAAGCGCTAAGCGTATTTAAATCCTCTTTTCTACGTTCGTAATGTTCGAAAGGAACATTACAATGTTCATTTCTTTTTAACATTTCTCAGGAGGTCGATGAATATTCAATATATTTAATACAAACCTGTCGCCATGAGTAAGAACCTGTATATCGTTCCGTACGACTTTACACCTGTAACGGATAAAGCAATTGAATACGCACTTCACATTGGGAAACGCGTTGATACCGAAATCCGTATAATGCACCTCGCCCCTGACAAAGCAAAGGGAATGGCCAAGGTTAAACTACTGGAAGAAGTAAAGGACAAGTTGAATGTACCAGCAAATGTTAAGGTGACTACCTCCGTTCGTGTTGGAAATATATTTACAGACATTGGTAAAATTGCAGAAGAAGAAAAAGCGCAATTGATCATAATGGGAACACATGGAAGTCGTGGTATGCAGCGACTTTTTGGAAGTAACGCCATGAAAGTTGTAACGAGTGCAGACTGCCCGTTCCTCGTCGTTCAAAAAACGACAGAATTAAAGGAAATCTCCGAAGTAATCGTCCCAATTGATTTGACAAAGGAAAGTTTGCAGATTGTAAATATTGCAGGAGACATGGCCAATATCTTTAAGGCAAATGTTCACGTACTGGCAGAGAAACAATCTGATCAGATACTGAACACACGTATCCAAAACAGAATTGGCATCGTTAGTAAGTCTTATGAAGAACGAGGAATTGATGCCAACATCCATTTCGTTAAGAAAGCCGGAAGCTATGGCAAAAAAATTATGCAGTATGCCAAAGCGAATAATGGAGGAATGCTTGCTATTGCCTATCATTCTGAAAGCTTGTTGCCACAATTTGATAGCTTTGCACAAAATTTGATTACAAACAAAGCTGGCTTACCTGTATTGATTATTAACTCAAAACTGGCTTCAGCACTTTATTTCTAGCACATGAGAATTGGCGAATTCAACGAACTGACGTTATTACGTTTTACGTCCGTTGGCGCATATCTTGGAGATGATGAAGACAATGATGTCTTACTCCCAAATAAATACCTTACCGATGAAATGGATCTTGATGATGTATTGAAGGTATTTGTTTACCGCGATTCAGAGGACCGCGCGGTAGCAACCACAGAAATACCATTAATTGAGTTGAATGGCTTTGCTTATTTAAAAGTGACTTCCGTTAATGCTTTCGGAGCATTTGCGGACTGGGGATTAGAAAAAGAGCTAATGATTCCTTTTAAAGAACAAAACAAAAAACTAGAAGAGGATCGTTATTATTTAACCTGCCTTTTACTTGATGAAGATACGGACCGAGTATTCGGTTCAACCAAAGTAAATCGTTATCTGACCAAGTGTAAAGATTCATTTGATGCTGACCAAGAAGTGGATTTACTCATTTGCGAAACAACTGATTTGGGGCAAAAGGTGATTGTTAACAACAAGTATGCAGGGCTCATCTTTAATAATGACATCAGCCGTTCGTTGCATCGAGGGCAGCAAACTAAAGGGTATGTTACCAATGTGAGAGAAGACGGAAAACTGGATGTTCGCCTCGATAAATCGGGATTTGGTAAGATCCCAGAAAACGCTGAACGATTATTGGAAATCATGAAAAACCGTGGTTGGATTTCCGTTACGGATAAAAGTCATCCGGATGATATACGTGAAGCCCTGGGAATGAGCAAAAAAACATTCAAGCAAGCCGTTGGAAATCTTTACAAAAGACGACTGATTGCACTCAAGGAAAATGGAATTCAGTACATTGGTGACTAAACCAAACACCTAGAAACTTAGCATTTCTTTAAATCTAATTGCTTGACGGCGAGATATTTCCACCTTATCCCCGCTTTTTAATTCAACTTGCAATCCTCCGTTAAACCAGTTCTCTACGCGCTCAACCCAATCGAGATTAATGATGAATTTTCGATTGGCCCGGAAGAAATGTTCTGGATCTAACCGATCTTCGAAGCTATTCAATGAGCGTAAAATTAACGGTCGGTTTTTACCGAAATAAACTTTCACGTAGTTTCCATCAGATTCAAGCATTCGTACTTCCGATAATTGAACGAAGTAACACTTTTCACCATCTTTGATGAAAACACGATCAGTGATCGTTAATCTTCGGTCTTTTCTTTCTAAACGATTCTTTGCTGATGACTCAAAATCCTGCTCTTCATTACTTCCAAGCTTATCAATCGCTTCAGCCAAACGATCGTTATCAATGGGTTTTAATAAATAGTCTAACGCATTGACCTCAAATGCTTTGATAGCATATTCGTCATAAGCAGTAACGAATATAACGTGCGGAATGGTATCCAGTCGCTTCAGCATTTCAAAACCAGTCATTCCCGGCATTGAAACGTCCAGGAATATTAAGTCAGGATTATGCTTCTTAATCTTCTCGATGCCCTCATCTCCATTCTTCGCTTCATCAACAATCTCAATATCAGTAAACTTTGCAAGTACCGATTTTAACTCTTCTCGAGCTAAACGTTCGTCGTCAATGACTATCGTTTTATACTGTTTCATCTTTTTTAAATATCATTTTTGCTACTACAACACCTTCTTTTTCTTCTAAAGAAAACTCTGCATCTCCACTGTATTGAAGCGCTAAACGTTGTTTTATATTTTGAATCCCTACGCCGAGATCAATTACGCCTTCCAATGACCCTGAATTTGTCACTTGAACAAAAACGCGGTTATCATCCTGATAAGCAGCGACTTCAACAATACCGCCATCCTTTAGGTTGGAAATACCGTGTTTAATTGCGTTCTCCACCAACATTTGAAGTGTGAATGGCGGAACCTCAAAGCTTTCTAATCCAGGAGAGAGCTTCCACTCTACTTTTAGTCGTTCTTCAAACCTGATTTTTTCCAACTCTAGATAACTCTTTGCTAAATCTAATTCACTCTCCAGGCTAACAAGATTTTCCTTTCCAAGTACCAAGGATTGGCGCAAGAGATTGGAAAGCGTTGTGATTGAGACTTTTGCTTTAGATGGCTCGACATCTACTAGTGCTCGAATACTATTCAAAGAATTGAATAAAAAGTGAGGATTCAATTGTGAGCGTAGATTTTTCAATTCGCTCTCACGATTACTGGCGGTTAACTCCAGATTGGAAATTTCCTGTCGTCGTGACTGCTGAAAAAAATGGAACGTAAAGTAAATCGCGTTCCAAAAAAGTACTAACAGTAACGCAGCAAGTACCCCGACTAAAATATTGGAAATAGAAAGGACAGCGTCCGCTTCGTCAAGGTGCGTAAGATAATCACTACCAATATCTAGAACTCCAATCAACACTGAGCATACTGCAGAAGAAACAAGTAATCTAGGCAGAAGCTTGGGCAAACGTAAATCAAGCCACCCCATTCGAATAAAGAAAACACGCTGAAAGTGGGTCATCAAAACTCCAGAAATAAACACAATTCCTATGTTGATCAACATGACGGAATTCAATTGGTCTGCCCCCCTGTTGTAGACAGAAAGAAGCAATAAACTACAGTAGGCAGCCCATCCAAAGAGTTGCGCAGGCCAATAGAATTTTTTCGTATTCATATTCGCAAATCTAGTATAAACACTATTCAATTAACATAAATTAGGATAATCGGATTAATGATCATGACCGATGGTATTGACTCAATATGAAATGAATTACTTCTCATTCTTCCTGTGGAGTTTGGAATGTTTTTTGAAACCTTTGTATCAATGATTGGTCGATTGGTCATACTATGTTTTTTACCATTATCAGTAGTTGGTCAGAATTACTTTAGGGAGCATTTTGGCGCCACCGCTGGAATAGCGATAAACCTTGGTTCTCACGTAAACGCTGTTGGATTGAACCTGAAGACATATTATACCGATTACTTCTTTCAGATCAATGCTACATCTACGATTTACTTTAACGGCAGTTCTTATGGTGGAAGAAAACGCTTTGTAGAAAGTAGAAATGCAGTTGGTGCTGTTTTGTTAGGCGGAAAGAAAGATATGACTCCTGACTTTCAGCTCGATGGACTAAATCATCAGACGAACTATAACCTTGGGATTGGATATAATTATGTTTGGTATGTTGACAATGCGGGAACTTCCCAAAACTCAGGAGGCTTTGGATTCCATATTAAGAATGTAAGTATCTATCATGAAAATGATGTATTTGGTGGCCGTGCAAAGGACCGCTTTAGAACGGGACACTTTTACATCAGTTATCGCGAAAAGTATTTTAAGCTTGGTATGGGCTTTAGTCTTTGGACAGGCGAAACATCTGGTGCTAAATGGGAAAAAATACACTTGGATAAGGCTCCCAACGGATTTAAAATACTTGAAGGACTACCTTACGGAAAAACAAGTCATGGTAATTTCTATGGTTCATTCATCTATGACTTGCCTTATGGTCAAGATATTCATTTGAAAGTTGGTGTAGATAGTGAAAACACTCGCCATTTCGTTCAAAACAGGTTAATTCACGATATGCTGTTGATTCCTGGTTACAATAAAATTTCGAAGCGCGTAACGCCGCACTATCCAAGACTTGACGAAAGCGGTTGCCCCGTATTTAACAGAAAAGACACAAGAAAAGCACGACCTTATTTGCAATTTGGCATGAATGAGAATTGGTCGAATTAAAGATCAATCCAAACTTTACCGCTGGTTTCTTGGCCATTTAATGAAACACGATAAAAATATATTCCTGTATCTAAACCGGATAAGCTGAGCACATTCGAACTTTTTGCTGCTTTTACAAGACGCCCAGCATGATCAAATAACTCCAATTCCTTGATAATCTCTTCGACTTCAAACAATAGCTGACCCCCATTTTGGTATACGCAAATGTCCTTAAAACCTTCATTCGCCGACAAGTTCAATGGCGAGTTTGCCTTCCAAGTCTCCTTGACTCTTGCAACATCGCTCACACCTGCGCAAACGTAAAATGATGAAGTTGAGCCAAAACCAAAACCGCCTTTTCGTCCGAAGGAAGGCAAAGAGGTAAGTACATCCAATTGACCAGTTAAAAAATTATAGCGTTCGAAACTTGTCATGATGCCACTATCATCAACACCGCTATAACTCAGGAAATAGTCGCCCATTTTAGCATAAACGGGATAGCTTCTTCCATTTAAAGTCAATCCAGGTTCCACACTCCAGCTATCGCTAACTGGATCATACCAGTACATTTCCTCTATAAAATCATTACTCGCGTCAACACCAAAAAAGACAACTCCTCTATTGTTATGTTCAGTCGATGCTCCTCGCCACATGCCAGAAATAGCATTCAACCCGGTTCGTTGTGACCAGCTATTCGCGCTAAAGTCATAGGCCCAAAGCTCATTTAAGGCGATTCCAGATTCATTTCTACCACCAAAAATGTACAAAGTATCAGCAATAACAAAACTGGACGCACCAGTTCTACCATTGCTTGGTAGCGATTCAAGTTCTGTCCAGGTATCCGATAACGGATCATACCTCCATAAATCATTAAGTGCAGATGCCCCACCCAGACCTACTCCACCGAAAACGTATCCCTGATCGTTCCATACAGCGCTCGCTGCATACTGTCTTGCCTCTGATATGGGCATTCCACTAATTGCGGACCACGTGTCATTAGCTAAATTGAGTGAATAAAAATCAAATGTTGGATTGAATCCGCTGTCATACCCTGTTCCACAGTATGCCTTATTATCAATCACAAAAACAACTCCATCATCTCGTTCAATCCCAGGAAAATCTGTGATTTGTTGCCATGTTTGCGCGCTTCCGAAAAGAGGAATGAAAAATAGCAGTAATTGGTTGAGTTTCATCATTGAATAAACTAGCATTTTGCGTGTTTATTGCACATCTCCAAAACAAACCTTTCAAATTGTTAGTAAACCGTTTAAAATAAAGCGCTTTTTTCAGTTGCCAGAATGCTTAAACTTGTAACTTTGCATCCCGAAGTTATTAGTGTACTTATCATGTCAAATTCCACAAAATATGTATTCGTAACTGGAGGGGTTACTTCTTCTCTCGGGAAAGGTATTATATCTGCGTCACTTGCGAAACTATTACAAGCTAGAGGTTATTCTACGACCATTCAAAAGTTAGATCCTTATATCAATGTTGACCCAGGCACGTTGAACCCTTATGAACATGGTGAGTGTTTTGTGACGGATGACGGTGCGGAAACTGATCTGGATCTTGGTCACTATGAGCGATTTTTGAATGTTCCAACTTCTCAAGCGAATAACATTACTACGGGGCGTGTTTACCAATCTGTGATTGAAAAAGAGCGACGTGGTGAATTCCTAGGAAAAACGGTTCAAGTAATTCCTCATATTACGAATGAGATCAAAGAACGTATTCAATTACTGGGAAAGAATGGCAACTATGATATCGTTATAACGGAAATTGGTGGTACGGTTGGTGACATCGAATCGCTGCCATATGTGGAGGCTGTAAGACAAATGAAATGGGAGTTTGATGATGATTGCATTGTTGTACACCTTACATTGGTTCCTTACCTTGCTGCAGCCGGCGAGTTAAAAACAAAACCTACGCAGCATTCCGTAAAGCAATTGCTCGAACTTGGTGTTCAACCGGATGTACTTTGTTGTAGAACGGAACATGAATTGGATTTGAATCTACGCCGAAAGATTGCAAAGTTTTGTAACGTAAATATGAATGCGGTTATCGAGTCAAGAGATGCCGAAACAATTTATGATGTTCCGATCTTGATGCAAGTAGAGGAATTGGACAAAGTTGTACTTGAAAAGTTGAATTTACCGACGAAATCGGTTCCTAACCTCGATAACTGGAAAGAGTTTTTGAACCGATTAAAAAACCCTGAAAACCAAGTAAATATTGGTTTGATCGGAAAATATGTTGAATTAAAGGACTCGTATAAGTCGATTAGTGAATCACTTATCCATGCTGGCGTTTCAAATAACTCGAAAGTAAATGTGAAGTGGATTCACTCTGAAAAAGTCAACGCTGAAAATGCATCAGCTCATTTTGAAGGGCTTGATGGAATTTTAGTCGCTCCTGGGTTTGGTTCACGCGGCATTTCCGGAAAGATTGAAACGGTTCGATACGCTCGTGAGAATAACATCCCATTCCTTGGAATTTGCCTTGGAATGCAGTGCGCAGTAATTGAATATGCAAGAAATGTTATTGGCCTTAATGAGGCTCATACAACCGAAATTGTAGAGGGCTGTAAAGTGCCTGTTATCGATATTATGAGCGATCAAGAAGACATCTCCGATAAAGGCGGGACAATGCGTCTTGGAGCATATAAATGTCAATTGACACCCGGCTCTAAAGTATCGAAGGCCTATGGCACTGATAAGATTTCTGAGCGCCATAGACACCGCTATGAGTTCAACAATGATTATTTGGAAGAATTTGAAAATAACGGAATGAAGGCAACTGGAAGAAATCCGGAAACGGGACTCGTCGAAGTTGTCGAAGTAGAAAATCACCCCTGGTTTGTTGGAGCACAATTCCATCCAGAGTATAAAAGTACGGTGGCTGCTCCTCACCCATTGTTTGTCGCATTTGTTCACGCTGCGCTAAACAATAAATAAACTGTGAACATTAGATTTAAAGTATAAAGAATGGATAGAAATACCATTGTCGGACTGGTACTAATAGGATTAATCTTATCAGTCTTTACAATTTTTAATCAGCCGTCTGAAGAAGAAATTAAAGCGGAACAAGACCGCATAGCACAAGAAGAGGCGGATAAAGCGAATGCCGAAGCGGCCGCTTCAGATACACTTGATGTGGAAGAGCTTTCATCTCCTCTCGTGCCTAAGGTGGACGAAAACGGTGAGCAATTGATTGCTGAAACTGGCGAATTAATGTACACAGATACAATAACTGGAAAAGATACATTGATTGCTCAGGTGGCAACACCAGAAGTTGCAGATAGCGCATCAGTTGAACAAGTAGAAGTTGTTCAGGAAGAAGTTAAAGGAGAATATATCCGACTTGAGAATGAAAAGCTCATTATTGATTTCTCGACGAAAGGTGGACAGATAGCAGCAGTTCGATTAAAGGAATTTGAAACATATAAAGAGTTTGCTAAAAATGATAATAAGCAAGTTCCTTTACCCTTCTTCAAAAAGGGAGACGCTACGAACAACCTTACCCTACCTCTTGATGGTAAGGACCTCTTAACGAAAGATGAATTGTTTTCGGTTAAATCTCAAACAGAAAGCAAGATCGTTTTTGAGCTGAAGGGCAAGGATAAGGAAAGCATTGAGTTTGTTTACGAGCTAAAACCGAACGCATACGACATCGAATACATTATTAATATTCGCGGTTATGCAGGAAAAGTAACGCCTAAGAACGTTATGTTGAACTGGAATGCATCACTTCCGAAAACAGAACGTCTTTTCAGCGAGCAACGTCGTGTATCTACCGTTTGTTTTAAATACAAGGAGGAAGGTTTTTCATGGTTGAGTGAAATGGGAGACTCTGAGGAGGACGCTGAAGATAAAGTGGATTGGGTAAGTTTTAAACAAAGCTACTTCTCTTCTTTTCTTCGTGCTGAAAATGGATTCGGTAAAGATGGATCCCGTTTTGAAATTGACAGTTACGATGAAGGTGACAGTTTGAATTGGACTCGATTGAAAGGTTTTTCGTCAGATTTGAACTTAAACCTTACAAATGTTGATAATGCTTCTGTTCGTTTGAACTGGTTCTTTGGTCCAAATGATTATAAAGTATTGACTTCTTATGATCAAGGATACGATGATGTATTGAACTACGGTTGGGGACTTTTCCGTTGGATTAACATTTACGCTGTTCAACCACTCTTTAAAGTATTAACTTCGACTGGAATGAGTATTGGTATTGCAATACTATTGCTAACGCTAATCCTCAAGTTTGCACTGATGCCAATCCAATGGAAGATGTATACTTCCTCGGCTAAGATGCGTATTCTTCGACCTGAGATTGAGGAAATCAATAAAAAGTATCCGGAAAAAGAGGATGCGATGAAGAAGCAAATGGAAACAATGACACTGTATCGTGAATCCGGTGCCAGCCCATTAGCCGGCTGTGTTCCTATGCTTATTCAGATGCCTATTCTACTTGCGGTCTTCCGATTCTTCCCATCGACTTTTGATCTGAGACAGCAATCATTCTTATGGGCGGAAGATTTGTCGTCTTACGATTCTATTTATGATTTTGGATTTAATATCTGGCCATATGGTGACCACATCAGTTTATTCACATTGTTGATGGCAGGAACAACGCTCATCTATACTGTGATCAATAGTGGCAACATGTCAACACCACAGCAGCCTGGAATGCCAAACATGAAGATCATCATGTACTTCTTCCCGATAATGATGATTTTCTTCTTCAACAACTATTCTTCAGGTTTAAGTTACTATTACTTCATCTCTACCCTTACTTCAATCGTTATCATGCTTTTGATTAAGCGATTCTTTGTAGATGAGGATAAGCTGAAGGCGAAAATGGCTGAACGCAAAGCAAATGCTAGTTCAAATCCGAAAAAGAAGACAAAGTCGAAGTTTCAGGAACGACTAGAGCAAATGCAAAAAGCTCAACAAGAGCAAATGCAGCAACGCAAAAAGAAATAATTCGATATTTCAACATAAAAAAAGAGCGCTATAATTTGTAGCGCTCTTTTTTATTTATAACAATTAGTATCGTTTATTTTCTGC
This sequence comes from Flavobacteriales bacterium UBA6051, assembly GCA_002427735.1. GTDB lineage: Bacteria > Bacteroidota > Bacteroidia > Flavobacteriales_D > Crocinitomicaceae > UBA4466. Next base: position 401,752 of record DIYP01000007.1, on the reverse strand, counting down.
TAAAAACGTTGTATTTAATAATACAATAGATTGCTCGAAAACCATCTCTCCAACCAATTTTCTTGCCTTCTTCGTAGGTACGACCGTAGTAAGAAATACCCACTTCATAAATACGAATCTTAGGATAACGAGAAAGCTTTGCAGTAATCTCCGGCTCAAAGCCAAAACGTGGCTCCTTAAGATTGAGTGACTGCGCAATATCAGTCTTAATCATCTTATAACATGTTTCCATATCTGTAAGATTTAGATTGGTAAACATGTTCGATAAACGTGTCAGGAACTTATTTCCGATTGAGTGCCAGAAAAAGAGTATTCGGTGAGGATTCCCTCCCATGAAACGCGAACCGTATACAACATCCGCTTGTCCTTCAAGAATAGGCTTCAATAAATCATTGTATTCCTCCGGATCATATTCTAAATCCGCATCTTGAATGATAAGATAGTCCCCAGTAGCCAATTCTATCCCTTTGTGCAAAGCTGCCCCTTTACCCATATTTTTGGGCTGACTGAAAAGACGCATGTTCATTTCTGGGTTTTCAGAAATATACTCCTCAATAACTTTTTCAGTTCCGTCTGAAGAAAAATCATTGACCAAAATCAATTCCTTCTCAATGTCATTTTTGAGCTGTACAGCCTTTACTTTATTCAAAATGAGATGAATGGTCTTTGCTTCGTTGTAAGCAGGAATAATGATCGATAGTTTTTTGAACTGGTTCTCCATGGTGCGCAAATATACATAAACGCTTTAAATGTTAACGTATGAAAAAGATCGTTCAATTGCCCCGTAATTAACGCTCTATTTTATTGAAAGAAGTCACGATGCCTTTGATAAGCGCGCTGCTAAAGCCTGCATGCTCCATTTCATTCAATCCAACGATTGTGCACCCTTTCGGTGTGGTAACTTTATCAATTTCCTCTTCGGGATGCGTCTTATTCTCAATAATCAACTCAGCAGCTCCTTTCATTGTTTGCGATACAATTTCGGTAGCCGTTTGAGCGTCGAATCCAACCTCAATTCCTCCTTGAATCATGGCGCGCATAAAACGCAAAACATAAGCAATACCGCAAGCCCCCAGAATTGTTGCTGACTCCATCAAGTTCTCATCAATTTGCACAACAGTTCCAAGCGACTCAAAAATTTCAGAAACCGAATTAGAACGTGACAAAGGATCTTGATTGGAACTTATCGCTGTAACTGATTCATTTACTGCTGACGCCGTATTTGGCATAGCTCGATACACTCCTATTCTTTGGTTGATTACCTGAGTTATTTCATCCAAGGTTATTCCAGTAGCGCAAGAAACTAATGTATGCTTACGAGGATCTATATGGTGAGCATGTTCCTCCAAAAAAGGAAGTAAGGTGTACGGCTTTAATGATAGAATGAGGATTTCCGAATTCTGAATAACCGCAGCATTGTCATTCGTAACAGTCGTTTTTTCATTGGCGTACTCCTGTAAACTTTCAATATTCCGCTTTGATGCATAAACCTGTACATCAGGGCTTTTCTGTTGAATTCCCTTCAGAATTGACAGACCAAGATTTCCACAACCAATAATACCGATGCTTTCCATCTCCTTTTTTTGTTGACAAAACTAGTATTCTTAAATGACGAATGGTATGTATTCTAGTGCTATTATTCTTATTTTGGTCGTCCAAATTTGAAATAATGAGGAGTCTTGCGCTTTTTTTCCTGATTTTTCTCTCGTCTATCTCTTATGGACATGACTATTATTTTGCGTTTGGAGAAGTTGAATACAATGATGTTACGCAAAAATTTGAGACAACATTAATTGTTTCGACACACGACCTTGAAATGATTCTGGAAAAAAAAGAAATCAGTTCTGTGAAGATCGACCAAATATCCGAAGGGTCCCAGGATTACGCAAATCTTGCATCTTACTTAACCTCTCACTTCATTATTAAGACTGGATCGGAGCGTTGTTCGTTCAACTTAATCGGCATGGAGACCTTACTAAATGGAACAACAAATTTCTATTTTGAATCTTTGCCAGTAGAATTGAGCGGCGAATTAAGTTTTCGTTTCGATCTATTCATGGATTTCTACAAACAACAACAAAACAAGATAACTTTTCACTACAGGGATAATACGTACACATTCCCTTTCCTTATCACTGAACCTACTCAAAAACTTAAACTAGAAAACAATTAGTATGAAAAAAGTTCTACTCTTAGCAGCTCTGCTACCTGCCATTACTTTTGGTCAGAAGAAATTTGCTCAACTGGGAGAAACACTGCCAACACCCAATGAATTTAGAAATGCAGCGGGGGCTCCTGGTCACAATTATTACCAGCAGAAAGCTGATTATAAGATTGAGGTAGAGATTAATGATTCCAACCAAAAACTTACTGGTAAAGAGACAATAACGTACACAAATAATTCTCCTGACAATTTGGAGTATTTATGGATACAGTTAGATCAAAATGTCAGAGCCATGAACTCGGACACAAAGTTGATCAGCGTTGAAAAAATGGAAGACTTCACTTCAGTGGACGCACTGAAGCGAAAATACTTCTATTATGACGGTGGATTTAAGGTAGAAGAAGTGACCAGCACCTCTGGAAAAGAGTTAAAGTATTACATCAACAAAACGATGTTACGTATTGATTTAGAGAAACCTTTAACCTCTGGAAGTTCTATTTCTTTCAATATTAAATGGTGGTATAACATCAACAATCGAATGAAAGTCGGAGGACGCGGAGGTTATGAGCATTTTGAAGAAGAAGATAACTACTTATATACTATTGCTCAATGGTTCCCTCGCATGTGCGTCTACAATGATGTCGAAGGCTGGCAAAACAAACAATTTCTTGGAAGAGGAGAATTTGCATTGCCTTTTGGAGACTATGAAGTTTCCATTACTGTACCTTCAGATCACATTGTTGGAGCGACTGGAGAGTTGCAAAATGCAAGCAGCGTGCTGACTACTGAGCAACGCAATCGATTGAAAAAGGCATCTAGCTCTGACACACCAGTACTTATTGTTACTCAGGAAGAGGCCGAGGAAAACGAAAAGACCAAAGAAAAAGGTCGTAAAACATGGACATTTAAAGCAAAGAACGTTCGTGATTTTGCCTTTGCTTCTTCAAGAAAGTTCATGTGGGACGCTCAAAACCAAGAGGTTGGCGGAAAAGATGTCCTATGTATGTCTTACTATCCAAAAGAAGGAAATCCACTCTGGGAACGTTATTCTACAAAACTGGTGGCTCACACAGTTAAGACGTATTCAAAGTACACGATCGATTACCCTTATCCAGTGGCTATTTCCGTGCATTCAAAATGGATTGGAATGGAGTATCCAATGATCTGTTTTAATGGAGGAAGACCAGAAGCGGATGGCACCTATTCAGAGCGCACCAAATACGGTATGTGGGGAGTTATTATTCATGAAGTTGGACATAACTTCTTCCCTATGATCATCAACTCTGACGAGCGCCAATGGACATGGATGGATGAAGGACTGAATACATTTGTTCAATACCTGACTGAGCAGGAATGGGAACGCGGATATCCTTCCAGAAGAGGTCCGGCCTACTTAATTGCAGATTACATGAGAGGCGATAAAGACTACATCTCTCCTATTATGACGAATTCAGAGTCAATTTGGCAATTTGGAAACAACGCTTATGGAAAACCGGCTACGGCCTTGAATATTTTGCGTGAAACAGTTATGGGACGTGAATTGTTTGACCATGCATTCAAGACATACTGCGAGCGATGGAAGTTTAAACATCCGACTCCAGCAGATTTCTTCCGAACAATGGAAGATGCATCAGCCGTTGATTTAGATTGGTTCTGGAGAAGTTGGTTCTACACAACCGATCATGTTGACATCAGTGTTGACAATGTTAAGTGGTTCGAATTAAACACAATGAACCCTGAGGTTGAAAAGGCGTGGCAGAAAGAACAGGACGCTAAAAAGGATGAGTTTATTGGAGACACCCGAAATAAAGAATCCATCAAGGAAACGGTCAATGAGCGTGATGAAAATATTGACGATTTTTACGCAACACGAGATATTTATGAAGTTGATGCTCTCCACAGAAAGGATTATGAAGAGTTCAAAGAAGGCTTGTCAGAAGAAGATCTGGCGCAATTAGAAGCGGGAAAACATTTCTACGAAGTACAATTCACCAATCACGGAGGTATACCAATGCCACTTATTATTCGTTTTACTTTCACAGACAATTCTACTGAGGTTATTCGAATTCCAGCAGAAATCTGGAGACGCCATGAAGACGAAGTAACGAAGGTTTTCAGCTTTGACAAGCAAGTGAAGGCATTAAGACTTGATCCATTTCTTGAGACTGCTGATACTGATCTCGGTAACAACAGCTGGCCGGCTGAACAAGTGCCAACGCGCTTCGAATTATTTAAAGAAAAGCAAACAGGAGAAAACCCTATGCAAAGAGATAGACGTTTGAAGAAGCTCGGAGAATAAACCGTGTATCAAACCAGAAGAAAGGCGACTAACCTAGGTTGGTCGCCTTTTTTTATTCTAGATCGGATGAATTTCCAAGAACCACCGATCTATTAGCTTATGATACTGATCTCCACTATTATCCTTTAAGAAATTAATGAAATCATATGTAGTTGGGTATTTTCCAGCATTTGCATCCCATAACTTTAGAAATAAGGCTAAAAGGGTATTGAATTTCTTTCTTCCAATAGCTTCAGAAATTTCATGAAAAGCAATTGCTCCCTTGCCATAAGAAATGTACTCCTGATGAGTTAATACATCAGCAAGTGTCGATTCCTCACCTTTTTCAACTTTCCTTCCTTCTCTGAATCGTTCGTATTGAACTTCAAGGAATTCCTTCGCCTTCTTCTCCCCGAAGTGTTCCTCATATATGCACAATGTGATATACTCAGTAATACTCTCTGTAAGCATTTTGGCACCAGCATTGTCTGCTGGGATCAGCTGATTCCCGAACCATTCATGCGTAAGCTCATGTGCTAACACATAGAATGGCAGTTGTACATCACCCCCCATAGCTTTTTGATTGATGCAGAACATTAACTCTGAAGTCGGAATATTATTCGATGTCAAAGTAGCTGAGAAAGACTCTTCGGTATGTGGAAACTCTACAATTCTAACAGTCTCGTAAGGATAAGTACCAAAAAGTTGAGTATTGAATTCAGCTGCTGCCTTTAGACCGTCTATCATCATTTCAACGTTTTCACCATGGTCAGCCGCAAAATAAGCTTGTATTTCAACTTCTTCATACTTTGTGCTTTTGAATTGAAAATCCCCAGAATGAAAGGAGAAGTTGAATTTTACCGGTTTAGGTGTTTCATAGACAAACGTTGCCCTATTTCCATTTTCTTTCTTCGAAAGTAATTCGCCAGGACCTATTCCATACTGATTTGACTGAGTCGTAATAGTCGTTCGAATCTTTACTAAGTCAGCATCACGATGAAAATAATTATGCCGATGACCATGCTCTTTATCAACCTCCTGTTCGTGCTCTACAAATTGATATCCGATTCTGGGAAGAAAATCCTGCTTCAGATAAGTACCACTGCTCAAAACACTTGAATTTCGATAGAAAAGTGTGTTCTCATTACTTTCAACGGTAAAGTGTAATGACACGCTATCTCCTGGCAATAGAGGCTCATCTAGCGAATAAAGGTAACTATGGAAAAGAGAGTCCGATAAAATCAATTTAGCCTTTCCTTGCCAATCAATTGTAGTCAGCTCATCATAAGAAGTGCGAACGAAGACGGTGTCGATCGGTGCTTGCTCTTTGTTGACCAGGAAATATTCTCCAATAGCCGAAAAGCGCTTTTCATCCGGGTAAATATCAAGGACTAAATCAACATTTGAAATTTTAGGTTGATCCAGTAGAGCGTAACACTCCCAAACTGATTCATATTGTGCTAAATTGGCATCCAACAGGTCATTCGAATAGTGCGCTTCTCCCCTCTCATTACTATAAATTGAAACACCTAGCCAACTGAAATTAACAACGAGAATAGTAAAAACAAATGATCTGGCGCGTGTCATTCTTTTTCTAAAAATGCTCCATCTACTTATCAATGAAAGCTCAGATGAACGAATCCATAAGAGAAACGTTAGTAACGCCAGAATAACAGAGAAAAGCACCCAATATAGCATGAGCCATAAATAGCTTCCCAACTGACTAAAACCACTTAGGTCCGAATAAACAAGTACCGGTAAGTTATACAATTTCAAAACCGATGTTGAAACACCCAAGTGCTCTATGGATTGAACTCCTAACCAACATGCTAAAAGTACGCCAAGCGACATATAGAGGTTCGGGATGAGCACGTGAACAAACTGACTAAAAATGGACCAACAAATCAATATTGGTAGAATTAAACCAAACACATGTATTGCATACAATCCTATTTCAACAGAAGCTTGACCATTAAACAACTGCAGGAGAATACTCGCTAAAGTAAAAATGACTAACTGCATGACAATCGTTAAGACTATTGCAATCGTCTTTGAGAAGAAAACATTACTACTAGTCACCGCTGTACTATCCTCTAAGGCTGCAACATTCACACGACGTGCTCTTTTAACAACAGTACCAGAGGTTAAAAATGTACAGAAAACAACAATTTGCACAAATACACTTAACGGTAGACCGAGAATTATTCGCGTTTTCGGGGCAAAATTAAAAGTTCCGGTATTTGTCACTTTCAATTGAATTAGGAAAGCCAGTAAACAAGCTAAAAAAGTTAACAGGATGAAAATTTTGTTTTTTAGAATAGACACAAACTCTACTCTAGTTAGCTGTTTTAATTGGGAAAAAGAATTAAAAGAAAAAACAGAAGTTTTTCTCGTAGATGACTGAACAGTATAGCTGCCCGATGCTTTTCTTGTCATTTTCCTTTTTCTAAAACTCATCTTGCCGAAAAGAGAAAACGGACTGTATTGAAAATTAAACTTTCTGACAAACCAGCCGAAAAGTAAAAGTGTTGCGATAAGCCAAAAAACTCTGTTTGCAACAGCCATTGTTCCAATCGGAAGCATTGTAGAATTCTTATCAGCAATAGACCAATCTGCCGTTGCCTGTATAAAAGCGTTTTCTCCGAAAGGATCTAACAATGCCAATACATTAGGATACTGAAATAATGTATTCTCCAATATTAACTGAAACAGAATAAAGAAGATGACTGTTGCAAATCCAGCATAAATATTTCGGGTAATACCAACCGAAACAAAAACGAACACGCTAATAGCAATTGCAGTAGGAAGCATGTAGAAACAAACTCCAATAAAATACCCGAAAAAGTCAAATGCACCGATTTTGGTGCTGTCGGTACCAAGCATCAACTCCCCTGTTAAAAGGCCGCTATATGTGAGCAAAACCAATATCAACACCGGAAACAATGCGCTCAAAAGCTTTCCTCCCAGGTAATTTGTTTTCCTTACTGGATACGTATAGAGTATGCCAAAAATCCGCGAGGAAAAATCTCTTTGAATTCCTATCCCGCCAAAAACACCAAACGCAAACAACATGAGCTTAACAAGGAGAAAACCTATAAAACTCAAGGCAAATGGAGAATTGAGTGTACTCTGCAATTCAGATGTTGTTGAAGGATCATCAAAATAACCTCCCGTTCCGAGCATAGTGACTAATGAAAAGGCATAAAAACCAAATGACAGGAAGTAAAAAAGAGGTTGTTTCACCCAGTGCTTTAACTCAAAATTCAATACTGTACTCTTCATGATTAGGCAGTTTTTAGGGTTAAGAAATAGAAGTCTTCAAGTTTTGGAGTGACTCCTGTAAAATGATCGGATGGTTTCGCTTTAGCATATACCCTATTGATTTGTTCACCCGTTGATGAAAAGTATTCACTTAGCGGAATAACCCCCTCTAAGTTTGCTAGTCTATCCGCTTCTAAAGTCGTCTCCCAAATACTTCCCGACAAACTGCTCGCAGCATCTTTAGGGGGAGCTTGAGCCAGTAGCCTGCCTTTATTGACAACAGCCATGTCATTGCAAAGTGCGCGAACATCCTCTACGAGGTGCGTACTAAACAAAACAATGTTCTCATTACTAATTCTGCGTAAAACATTAAGAAACCTTGAGCGTTCCTCAGGATCTAATCCTGCTGTTGGCTCATCTACAATGATAACTTTTGGATCATTTAGCAAAAGTTGAGCAATCCCAAAACGCTGCCTCATTCCTCCAGAAAAGGTGCTGACTCGTTTTTTTCTTACTTCCGTAAGATTGGTTATATCAAGTACATAATCGACAACAGCATTTCGTTCTTTTTTCGATGTTATTCCTTTTAGAATCCCGAAGTAATGGAGTAAATCTTGCGCTGTCTCTTTTGGGTAAACACCAAATTCCTGTGGCAAATAGCCAAGAACTCTTCTGTATTCTAATGGATTGCTCAAGATGTTCAAGTCATTGAGCCATACCTCTCCAGAGTCCGGTGACTGAAGTGTTGCCAGCGTTCGCATCAGCGATGACTTACCAGCACCATTTGGACCGAGTAAGCCGAACATTCCTTGAGAAATTTCAAGATTTAAGTGATCAATTGCACGTACACCATTTGTGTATGTTTTCGAAATGTTTTGAATAGATATTTTCATACGTTCAGTGATTTGTTTTCACCAAATGTATGGCCGTCTATTCAAGTATTTTTAGAATTGAAGTTCCACTGGATTCAGTGAAACATATTGGCAAATCAATTAATTCCCACATCATCTAACGGGAATAGTCAACTCAATGAAAAACAACTACTTATCTAAGGATTTTATGTATGTACTTGGTGACATGCCCACCTGTTGTTTGAAGGCTCTATAAAAGCTACTTTTTGATGGAAAACCACAATTTTCGGCGATCCCCAGAATGGATAGGTTTTGATACTCTACACTCTCAACTGATCGTTTAAACTCATCAACGCGATATTTATTAATCAATTCATAAAAGCTTGTATCAAGTTCTTGATTAACAAAATAAGACACTTTTTTTTCAGTGCTACCAAGTGATTCTGACAAATCTCTTAACGTTAAATCTTTATTTAAGAAAATGCGATCATCAACCAGTAACTGAGTGAGTTTAGTGTTCAATTCTATGGACTCTTCTTTGGAAAGTAAATCAATATCCTCATACGGTTTGGCACTTTTTACCTCGCCAATACTATTCTGAAGATCGGTTATTTGTCTTCTATTGACAAACCAATCTTTCGTTAAACGATAAACAAAAGAACTGTTAATTGCCAGAAAGAAGGCGCTTGGGGCACCAAATAACAAGCTATCACGTCCGAATAACTCTGCCTCAAAACTGAAAGAGTCCTTGAACAGCCCATAAAATGTAATTCGTACTAACTCAGGCAATACAAACACAACTAAAGAAAAAACTAAATAATGCTTCCATCCTGTCTTGGAAAAGAACCGAGGAATAAGGACAAATGCATTGACATAGAAATAAACAAAGAAAAAGAGCACGGATAATGGTGCAGGTGTATTTGTCCTTAATGAAGTGTCAAACCAATTCTCTGTCCAATTGATGTTAACTGAGGTCAATATGAATAAAATAAGAAGGACGTGAATACTAACTTCTATAGTACTTCTAAGGTTGAGTGATTTCAGTTCAATAGTCATATAAGAAGGGATGAATCCTTAGTTAACAATATTACGAACTTTCGAATACTTAAATGGAATATTTAAGGAATCAAAGCCTGCCGCGTGTTTGTTTTGGTTTTTTCATCCAGATAAAGTGTTCATACTTATCCTGAATAAAGGTGATCAGATCCATTTCAGACGCTGTTTTTAAGAATGCATCATCCACATTGAGGAAAGCAATGAAGTCATCAAATTCCTCTTCCGTCAAATCAATTACATCATATGCTACATATGTTCTAAGCAACTCTTTTACTACCCTGCGTTGATCATTTTTGTACTCTTGTTCAGCTATCCAACGCTTATTCTTCTCTTTTCTCGAAAAGGCCTGGTAGAGTGCAGTAATTGGACTCTGCATAACCTCTATTCCTGTTACAGCTCTCGTTTCGCGCATGGCCAAGGCCTCACGCTCTTCCTTAATCTCATTCAACGTCTTAATGGGCTTAACGACCACTTCAGCCACCTCTTGTACTTTATTTTCTAGATAGTATACAGCCTTATCCTGACAGTTTTGATCTCCCTTTACAATAAAGCCAACTATTGGATAACTCTTTACCGATAAAGCTATTGAATCTCCTGGGTTAGCATAAACGGAATACGTTCCATTCGGTCTTCCAAAAACACCGCGCCCTGTGGTTCTATTGATTACCATGAGATTATAAAACGATTGAGGTCTCAACGAATCGACCACTTTTCCGGTAACCAAGACCTCCTCACATCTTTGGGCGTATCCAGTATTGATTGCTAAAAAAGAAAATATGCAGAACAGTAATAATCTCATGATGAGCTAAATTACAAAAATAGTACCCGGATTAATTTTATTTGAGCGCTAAGAAATGTTAAGCCTATTATGATAAAGTATTTTCAGGCTAGAAATTGTATTCGTGCAAATAAAAAAACTTAAACTAACGATTTACATTTGTAATTTACTTTTGTAACATCAAACTACGTATTGCACAAGCTATATTTAGTCGTAATTTTGCAGTATGAAAAGAGTTGTCGTTGGACTTTCGGGAGGTGTAGACTCCAGTGTAACTGCCCTACTGCTTAAGGAGCAGGGATATGAGGTAATTGGCATGTTTATGCGCAATTGGCACGACGAGAGCGTAACACTCTCTGATGATTGTCCCTGGATTGATGATTCCAATGACGCCCTGCTTATAGCTCAGCAGCTAGGAATTCCCTTTCAAGTTATTGACCTGAGCAAAGAATACAAGGAGCGCATCGTGGACTACATGTTTAACGAATACCAGAATGGGCGTACTCCAAATCCGGATGTATTGTGCAATCGTGAAATCAAATTCGACGTATTCCTTGATGCAGCTATGGAACTCGGTGCTGATTATGTGGCTACTGGACACTATTGTAGAAAAGTTGAAAAAGAAGACGGGTCCTTTGGCCTACTTGCCGGAAAAGATCCTAATAAAGATCAATCCTATTTCCTTTGCCAACTGCGCCAAGAGCAATTGGCTAAGGCACTCTTTCCCATTGGTGAGCTGCTGAAACCTGAAGTACGTAAGATTGCAGAAGAACATGGATTAGTAACTGCAGATAAAAAGGATTCACAAGGATTATGTTTCGTTGGAAAAATAAGTCTGCCTGAATTCTTGCAACAGAAGCTAGAACCTAAAAAGGGGATCATTATAGAAGTCCCTGAAAATCATAATGATTTTGCACATTACAACACATTAGAGGCAGTTGAAGAAAATGTGAGACAGTTAGCGGAACCATTCGTCTACTCCCCTGAGAATGGCGTTAAAGTCGCAGAACATCAAGGAGCACATTTCTACACCATAGGTCAACGCAGAGGCCTAAACATTGGGGGAAGACCTAATCCTTCGTTTGTTATCGCATTAGATGTTGATGAAAACGTGGTTTATTCTGGACAGAAAGATGACCATCCGGGACTAAACAAGTACGCTTTAAAGATTAACGCGGAAGATGTTCACTTGATCTCTAAAAATCATTCTATCAATGATTTAAACAAACTTACCTGTAGTATTAGAATAAGATACAGGCAACCCTTACAAAAAGGCACTCTTTATCTTAAAGATGATGGCCTGTACGTTTTATTTAAGGAAAAGCAGCGAGGCGTGACTCCTGGACAGTTTGCGGCGTTTTATATCGAAGAAGAACTCATAGGCTCTGGAATCATTGCTCATTAGGGTGATAAGACTCAAAAGTCCCATCTACAAAGAATATGACGATTTTATCAATCTGTTTGATCTTTGCTACAACTGATACATCCTGTTCTTCCTTCTCTTCTTTCAACGTTCCTTCTTCTCTTGTTACACCTGTAATTAACCAAGACGCGTTCACGTTCGGATAACTGGATATTATCTTTGCCAAAAAATCAAGACTGGGCTTGTTCCTCCCGCTAAGAACGTGGGAAAGATTCGATCTTTTAATACCTATATTGTCTGCAAATGATGAAGGACTTTCATTGTTCGCCTTCATTATTAGCTTTATTCGATCATTGATTAACATTTGTAAATTATTGATTTATTTACAAATGTAAATATATAATCTATCGTGAAGAACTCCAATAAAAAAAGCCATTCACCCAGAATTAATCTGGAAAAATGGCTTCTACCGATTTTATTTTGAACTATTAATTCAATGAAAAGAAGAGCGATCGAGAATCATCAGATTCAGTTGCCTCTCCTCTTTTAATAGTATCCATAAGTCTGGCTACCTGAAAAATTGAAAGATTACTATTCTCTCCTTGAACTTTATGCTGCGCTAATTTATACTTAGCTGTTTTAACTGCGTTATTGATCATATTTAGGTTTGTTGTTTGCATCACTGTTTCAATAAATGTTACAGGAGAGATTACGCCGTTGTTTCTGAAATGTTTCGAAAAAATCAAAAAAATTTCGTTTTGTAAACAAATGACTGATACAAAAACACTAGAACAAATTAATTAAAGCTCACACTTCCAGCACATTAGGACATTATTTACAAGAGTAAAAAAAATGTTTAGTTTGATCTATTTTTGTATTAGAGGACGTAATAATGACTCAAGTCCGTTCACTTTTATCTCTAATACAAGCGCTAATTGGCGCCCCAGTTTTCCGGCTGGAAACCCTTTATTTTTATACCAAACCAAGTATGCTTCAGGTAAATTTACAAGATACCTCCCCTTGTACTTCCCATATGGCATGACTGCATTTGCTAATTGAACCAATTCATGTTGATCCGGAGCTCCCACTACCCTATTATTTTTTAGGTGTGCGCTTCAATGCTTCAAGAAAATAGCCCCAAAACTTTTGCACGGAAGAAATTTGAACTTTTTCATCTGGAGAATGCGCTGCACGAATATTTGGACCAAATGAAATCATATCAACCCCAGGAAGGTGCTTAGACAATATTCCGCACTCCAGTCCAGCATGACAAGCTTTTACCTGAGGTTTTTCATCATAGCGCTCTTCATACAACTCCTTCATTAAGGATAAAATTTCAGAGTTTGGGTTCGGTTGCCATCCAGGGTAATCTCCGCTCTGAGTGACTTCACACCCCATTAATTCAAATGTTGCCCGAATAGAATTAGCAACATCATCTTTTGTACTTTCAACACTACTTCGCTGAAGTGATTGCGTTAAGAAATCACCGTCTTTGACAATTACTCTAGCCAAGCTCGAAGACGTCTCTACCAACCCTTCGATATCAGGACTCATTCTAAAGACACCATTATGAACCGCGGAAAGTACATTAAAAATTCTCCCCGTATCACCTTTAGTTACTGCCTGATTCCCAGGAATAACCTCTGAGAAACTGATACTTAAATCTTTTTCAATTGAACTGAATTCATTCTGAATCGCTTGAGCGATAGCTTCAAACGTAATCTTAAATTCATTCAAAGAATTTTGCTCCAAAGCAATTAAAGAAATTGATTCACGAGGTATAGCGTTTCGCAAACTACCACCATCAATTGAAATCAATTGAAAAGGACAATGTTCAAATAAATACTGATGAATTCTATTCATCAATTTATTCGAATTGCCACGCCCTTTATCTATGTCCATTCCTGAATGACCTCCAATTAACCCTTTAATCGTTATCTCAATCCCAACACTGTCATTTTTAACTGGCTCCAACTGATAAGAATAGGAAGTATTTGTGTCAATCCCCCCAGCGCAGCCAATGGATAGCTCATCATCATCTTCCGTATCCAGATTCAATAAGATATCCCCAGAAAAATTCGAAGGATCCAAATGCATTGCCCCCGTCATACCGGTTTCTTCATCAATTGTAAACATCGCTTCAATCGCCGGATGCTCAATATCATCAGATGCTAGAACGGCCATAATTGCAGCTACACCAATACCATTGTCAGCTCCGAGTGTTGTTCCATTAGCGCGCACCCAATCACCTTCGATGATCATTTCAATTCCCTGGGTTGCGAAATCAAACACGGTATCGTTATTTTTCTGGTGTACCATGTCTAAATGCGACTGCAAAATCACTGTCTTACGATCTTCCATACCAGAAGTAGCTGGTTTTTTGATGATCACGTTCTTAATCGCATCCGTTGTTGTTTCAAGCCCTAGTTTTTGGCCGAAATCCAGCATAAATTCAATGACCTGCTCTTCTTTTTTTGAAGCTCTCGGCACAGCATTTAAGTCAGAAAAATTCTCCCACAACCCTACTGGTTCAAGGTTTTTAACTTCCATTTCTTTTATTTCAAAAATTGATAAACTCGTTCGATATACATCTGCTCTACCTTTGCTCTTGCCCAGGGAGTTCTCCTTAAGAACTTTAAACTACTTTTGATTGAAGGATCCTTTAGAAAACAATTGATCGGCACAAGGTAACCCATATGATCCCATCCGACATGTTCGACCAGTTCATTCAAAATGAACTCAAGGGTTTTGCCATGTAGCGGATTATTAGGCTGCTCTTTCAATTAAGCCAATTTCTTGTAACGAATTCGCTTAGGCCCGTGATCCCCCAATCTCTTCTTTCTATTTTCTTCATACTCAGAATAAGAACCTTCAAACCAATAAACCTCTGAATCTCCTTCAAAAGCGAGAATGTGCGTACAAATTCTATCGAGGAACCAGCGATCGTGAGAAATAACTACCGCGCAGCCAGCAAAATTCTGAATTCCTTCCTCCAAAGCCCTCAATGTGTTGACATCAATGTCGTTCGTCGGCTCATCCAATAAGAGAACGTTCGCCTCGATTTTCAGTGTCATGGCTAAATGCAATCTGTTTCGTTCACCTCCGGAAAGAACACCTACTTTCTTATTTTGGTCAGATCCATTAAAGTTAAACTTAGATAAGTATGCTCTGGAATTAATTTTCTGATTCCCAATCTCAACATACTCCATACCGTTGGAAACAACTTCAAATACAGTTTTATCAGGATGAATATCTTCATGCGTCTGATCAACATAGCCAATCTTCACCGTTTCCCCTACCTTGAATTCACCATTATCAGGTTGTAATTCATCCATGATCATCTTGAAGATGGTTGTTTTACCGGCACCATTTGGACCGATCACACCGACAATTCCAGCAGGAGGAAGTTTGAAATTCAAATCTCCGTAAAGCAGTTTTTCTCCAAAAGCTTTAGACACATGTTCTGCATCAATTACATTAGTTCCTAAGCGAGGTCCATTCGGAATTGGGATTTCCAGTGTCGCTTCTTTCGCTTTAACATCTTCAGCCAGCATTTTATCGTAATTAGCAATACGTGCTTTGTTCTTTGCATGTCGCCCTTTTGGATTCATGCGCACCCACTCCAACTCTCTCGCCAATACTTTCTGACGCTTGGACTCTGTCTTTTCTTCCTCTTTCAAACGTTTTCCTTTTTGCTCTAACCAGGAAGTGTAGTTTCCTTTCCATGGAATTCCCTCACCTCTATCCAACTCAAGAATCCATCCAGCTACGTTATCAAGGAAATATCTGTCGTGCGTCACAGCGATTACTGTTCCTTTATATTGCTGGAGATGCTGCTCTAACCATTCAATGGATTCAGCATCAAGGTGGTTGGTTGGCTCATCTAAAAGTAAAATATCCGGATTCTTCAATAATAGACGGCAAAGAGCTACTCTTCTTCGCTCTCCACCAGACAATGTTCCAATCTTCTGATCGTCAGGAGGACAACGAAGCGCATCCATTGCACGCTCAAGTTTAGTATCGAGTTCCCATGCATCCAAAGAATCAATTAGATCTTGTACTTCACCCTGTCGTGCGATCAACTTCTCCATTTTATCAGGATCATTCATGATCTCTTCGTCCATAAAAGAGTTGTTGATTTGCTCAAATTCAGCCAAAACATCTACAGTTTCCTGAACCCCTTCCATAACGATTTCCTTAACCGTCTTGTCTTCATCTAACTCAGGCTCCTGAGGCAAATAACCTACTGAATATCCATCTGAAAAAACAACATCTCCTTGATAAGACTGGTCTAAACCAGCGATGATCTTCATTACGGTTGACTTTCCTGAACCATTTAAACCAATGATACCGATCTTAGCACCATAGAAAAATGAGAGGTAAATATCTTTTATTATTTGCTTTCCTTGAGGCGTACTTTTTGACACGCCAACCATCGAGAAAATGATCTTTTTATCGTCTGACATATGAAATTAATGAGTGTTTAATCAAAGTTAGCAAAAGGAGCAGAATCACCTCGGAATTTCAAAAAATCTTAGTGAAAAGCACTACCAGAAGCTAGTTTGATTGAAAAATTAATCAATATAAGCAAGCTTGAAAATACGAATAGCGATGTTAGCGCTAATGCACCTCTTTTCAGCTTAAAATACAAGTGAATTGGTAGTAAAATAAAAGCTAGCAGTAAAGGAATGGTGGCCGGGAACATAATTATACTCCCCCATAGATCGCCGTGTAATAACAACTCTACTGAACGTTGAAACCCACAGGTCAAACAATCTACCCCAAATGTCGACTTCCAGCTACATTCTACCAACGTGATCCACTTACAACACCAACTACAATAAAGATGATGAACAGGAAGTAAAGTGCTGATAAAGATGTCCCAATAATTGCACAAATGTATCCTGCTTTGGCATTTTTATAGGATGCCTCATATTTAGCCGGATCAGAAAGGTATTGTGCTTTTGTTCCTTTAAACAAAGCAAGCGCAATAATTCCACAAACAAGCCCTGGGATTGCATACAGCCAGCATACAGCAATGGAAATGATTCCCAACGCAAGAATTCCGTTGGCATTTTTTAAAACACCTGTTCCTCCGCCTGTGTTATTCGTATTCGTTTGTTTTACCCCCGGGTCTAAAAGGTCATCTAATTCATCCATTATTTCAAGTGTTTAAAGTTTAATCCATACATTATTACAAAGGCTACGGAGATGAGGCCTCCAATTACCGCGCCGGCAGTTCCTAATCCTGACATAAAACCAGACATCATATACTGAACGCCTATTGCTGATACAATAGCCGGAATGATCGCGCCTGGTACATATAGGTAAAAGCCGATTTTCTTGAGCCTCCACATCATGAGTGCGCCAGCAAGGCAAAGCAATGCCCCTATCAGGTTCGCAACATTCATGTATGTTTGCCATCTCATCATTTCATCTAAGTTAAATCCAACGGTGTCAAATAAATCAGAACCAAAACGATTCATCGATTGAAATGTTCGTTCAGTCATCTTTTTTGTTGCCATGTTTATAAATGCACCAAGAATTCCCAGGCCTGAACCAACAAAAGTCAGTATACATAGTACTTTTAAAAAAACAGGAATTCCACCTTTACTTGCTCCTTGAGGATTACTCATTGACGATTGCCCATCTATTACTTCTAATTCATCCATTATCTTAAATATTTAAGGTTAAGTCCATACATGACGATGAAAGCCACTGGGAAAAGTGCCATAAAAACAGATCCAATGATTCCAAACATTCCAAAGCCACCGGGCATTCCTCCACTAACGCTAAAAAAGGTAAGTATCGTAATCAGTAAAGGAAGTGCTTGTCCTAATACGTAAATGTAATACCCTACTTTTCTAAGGTTCCACATAACAATTGCTCCTGCTAAGCATAGCACATTACCGATTATACCAGCATAAACAGCCAACTTCATCCATCTATACACATCAAAGAACTCATTGTCTCCATCGGATGGATTGACATCAATGGCTGTAAAGAGTCCTTCCATACTTGAAACAAGAAACATTTGAAAAAAACTGTAGATAAGTCCAAGTCCTGCACCAACAAAAGTGAGAATACAGAGCACCTGCAAAAATTGAGGTCGTTTTCCAGAAAACTGTTTGGGATTTACTCCATTATCCAACAAGTCCAATTCGTCTGTCATTTCCAATGTTTAAAGCGGTTTGCGAAGTTAGAAAATAAAGTGAAAAATGCTAGCACAAAAAAAGCCCCCCAAATGGGAGGCTTTCTTTATAATCTGATAGATTCTCTATTATAGATTCTCTAGATCTTCAAGGTTCTCAAGTGCGTTCTCAAGCTCATCGAAACCTTCACCAACACCTGCTTCCACAGCGCTAAGTCCCATCAACATGATAACACTCCAGATTGTAGCTACGATACCGATGATCAAACCAGCGATAGCCAATCCTCTCTTCCCACCTGTTTTACCAAGCTTCATCATACCCATTGCAGATAGTACAACACTACCAAGACAAAGAACTACCCAAAAATAAGCAAGTCCTTTACCTCCACCAGTAGCCATACCGATAAGAACGATACCCATGATCATACTTGCGAAGATCAAACCTACCAATGATAGTACAAATCCTCCAATTGCTAAACCTTTACCTTCTGGTTTTACTGCGTTTTCTTCTGACATAATAAATAATAGTTTTAAGTTATAGCCGCCAATATAGATAAAATCCCGAAGTGTTAATTCAATTTTTGAAAAAAAATGCTAAAAACATTTTAACACCCCCTTCTTCATTTCTTTAATTGCGGGGATTTCAGTATCTTGACCTTTATTCATTTTTCTAGGTATGAGATCTCTCCTTATTATAGTTGCATCTGCTTGCTTACTTTTTGCTTGTAAAAAAGGAAAAGCAGAGTTTACGGTCATTGGTATTTTAACAGACACTACATTTGACCAACCACTTTCTGGTGCAAGCGTTTCTTTGTATGAAGTAGCTGCCGGTAATACGGGCACTACTCTTATAGGCACGTCAACTCTCGGAAGTGACGGCAAATACAGCTTTACCTTTCCACGTAATCAGGCAGAATCTTATACTCTAATCGCTGAAAAGTCAGGGTACTTTACTATTGAGGAGAGTATTTTTTTCAATGATTTAAGTATTGAGCAAGATAACGTAGAGAATTTTTCAACCACTGCGAAGGCTTGGGTCAAATTACGTTTTACGAATGAGGTACCGAATGCCTCAACAGATATTCTATCTTATACAAAACAATCGGGAAAATCTGGATGTTTTGAGTGTCACCCAACAGAACAGCAAATATTAACAGGTGTTGTCGATACTGTCATTCGTTGCGCTACTGATGGAAATACCACTTTTTCCTATCTCTATAATATCCTTGGAGGCGGACAGGGTGTAAAATCGGAGTTTGCAACGGCTTTCGATACAACAGAGATTATTCTAAATTATTGACCCGAGCTAAAGCTTCAATAAGTTTACAGAATTACTGTACTTTCTTGAGTGAATAGTCACAATGTACGTTCCTGACATCTCATCTACTAATGAAATATTGATTTTTCGGGTTCCGGCTTTCAGTCGCCCGTGAAATATTTCTTTCACGAATTTACCTTCCGCTGTGTAGAGCATAACTGAATACTTCCCCCCTCTTGGAAGTCCTAATTCCAAATGTGATTCTGTTTCTGCAGGATTTGGGTATAATTTCGATGAATACTCCTTAGGAATTGGAATACCATTTTCATCATATTTTGTTTCACTCGAGGTTGTTAAGATGAAATCTGAAAATTCCGGGTGATACGCGATTAAATCGCCACGCGTTACTACTTCATGAACGGTAACAGTTTCTTTCTCAGAAATGCTTTCAGCAACCACCTCAATTTCGATATTGTCGAGCCACCCCTCCTCCTCTTCTAACTCTCCTAACTCTTCTAAATCGTCTAACTCCAATACCGGCGGTAAAACAACTTCGTATACTTCTGAAGTTATATCCACGAGTTTGTCAGACTGATCAATTTCTGACAATTCAATGTTACTTGCAGCTCTCTGCAATTGTCTGATTTCTGATTTAGCTTCTTCTGAACCACAACTGAACAGAGATAAGCCAAATACGATTAGAATAGAGAAAAGAGCTGTTCGCCTCATGAAATGTTTACTACGTAACCACAGTTCGAAATCTCTATTCAACTCTGCTTCTTGCCTCGGGTGCATCTGCACACAAGTCCTTTGGTCCACTGTTTTAGATAAAACGGACTTAATTTCTAACGGAGAAAGCTGTGTAAAATCAATTACTTCTTTTGAACATTTATTGCAAAAGGCTCCTTTTTGCGTCGGGTTCATCTCTTCCCAAGGAACCGAGCAAGGATGTTGAATTCCAATAGCTGGCTTTTCCATCTTCACTTATTTACAGCTTAATGAACTGCGTTGATTCTGTAAAATCTTTGGAGCGAACAATCAGATAATAACTTCCAGCTGGTCGATCAATTAGATTTAAATCAAAGTGATGTGTGCCTGCATTTAGCTTACCTTGATATATCTCCTGAACTAAACCACCCATATCATTATAGAGTGCAATTAGGACTTTTCTTTTCTTCGGCATCTGAAGCTCATAAGTTGCTGCTTCAAACGCTGGGTTTGGAAATACTTTTGCACCGTACTCGTCAGGGATTAACCTTCCATTTGAATCATATTCAGGTTCAATATCAACTTGCTCCAAATAATGGTCGAATTCCTGCGAAACTGCAACAACTCCCATTGTAACCATTTCTTCTTGATGTAACACATGAGCTTCAATCGCCACCTCCTTAAGAATCACTTTATCTTCATAGACATCCTCTTCTAAGGCTTTTAATTCTTCGTCTGCATTCGTTCTTTGAATATTCGCATAATAGACTTTCGTGGGTGCTAACTCTATTGATTCAGAACTCTTTTCAGGTGCTTTGACATCTATTTTCTGCACTACCCTTTGAATTTGTTGAATAGCCATTTTATCTTCCTGACTCGAGCAACTGAACAATGAGAAACCAAAAACAACAATAAGTGCAAGCGTCATCAGACGCGTAATCGAACGCTTGTCATTCATTTGCCAAAGGTCAAATTCCCTATTTATTTGTGCCTCTTGCTCAAGCGTCATTCTACCGCATATGCGATTCCCAGTGTTTTCTCGTAAGATTTCTCTGATCTCTGATGCTGTTTTAGTCGAGAAGTCGATTACTTCAATCGCACATCGTTGACAGAATGCTCCTTTCTCAGTAGGACTCATTTCTGACCATTTTTCAGCGCAAGGCTCTGAAACTCCAAAATTTTTCATAGTGAATGTTGTTGTATAAGCATATACAACAAGATGAGGAATTGGTTCAAATTCCACATTTCACATGAAATAAATTGCAATAAGACTATTTATTCGTCATCCAATACAGCTCGAAGTTTCTGCTGTAATTGACGTGTATAAGTATCGATAATGTACTTATAATAATTGGGCGTGCTTTTAGTAATGCACTTTGTATAATGCTTTAAACGATGCTCGATATGATCTTTCAATAATTGCATTAACTCCAAGCCATGAAAATAGTCTTCAGCAGCATCGCGAATAACTTCAAAATGATTCTCAAGAGAGCGATCAACGGCTTCTTTCCCTTTCAATCCGTTATCAATACAATCATAATAAACATCCTTGATATTGAAAGCCTCCAGTCTGGAAAGGTCTAATACCTCTTCTGAACCTCGAGGAAACTCGAATTCGACTTCAAATTCAATATCCTCCACTTCACTCAAACGAGCCTCAAGGAAACGATCTGGAAATCTAAATGCATCTTGCCAATTGATATAATCCTGCCAAAGCCCGAAGCGGCGTACATTGTTTCCAAGATCAATTAATTTGAATCGATCCTTTTTAGGAAGTTTTCTCGATCCGCGACCGATCATTTGATGATACAAGGTCAATGAACGCGTTGCTCTATTCAAAATGATCGTGTTAACCGTTGGCTCGTCAAATCCTGTGGTCAAGATTCCAACTGAAGTCAATATGGCATCAGGAGTAACCTTGAACCAACGCAAGACATCTTTACGGTCCTTATCACTGAACGTTGAATCGAGATGACGAATCTTATAACCGCGTTTTTTAAATGTCTCTTCAACACGCATGGAAGTATCAATACCTGAATTAAAAATCAAGGTTTTATTTCCAACAGCTACTTCTTCATAAGCAAAAAGCAGTTTTTCTTGCATGAAATAGTTTCCATAAACTACGTCTGAACTACTTACTGTAAAGTCACCATTCGAACCAATTTTAAGTCCGTGTAGATTTACATCATACGTGTACGAATCTGCATCAGCCAGGTACCCCCCTTCAATCAAGGAAGAAATACTCTCACCAACGATGAGTTTATTATAGTTGTCGTTCAGCGGTAACGCCTTATTACTACTCAGCGGAGTTGCCGTAACCCCTAAAATATTTGCGTTTTCATAAAACTGAAAAATCTTTCTAAAGCTGTTGTAGTGGGCTTCATCGACAATTACCAATCCGATATTTTGAATAAAGTTCTCATCATCGTTTAAACGATTGTTCAAGGTTTCAACCATTGCAATAAAGCACTGATATTGATCTTGATCTGGAATTTCCTTTACCTCACTGTTGATAACCTTATTATTGACACCAATTGCCGAAAGCTGACGAGAAGTTTGAACTGACAACTCGATTCGATGTGTCAGGATCAATACCTTTTCTTTTGATTTTTCAATATATCTACGTGTAATTTCGGAGAAAATAACTGTCTTCCCTCCACCCGTAGGTAGTTGAAATAACAAGTTGAAATTCTTACCGTTAGCCTCCAATTCTTCAAGAATTGTTTTAACAGTTGATTCTTGAAATGGATACAGCGTTTTGGCCTCGTAAAGTTCGGTGTCGATCATAAAATATCTTGCAAAAAAGCGGCTACAAAGCTACTGTTCTTTTTAGGAAATACAAAATGAATTAGGATTAACTAACTTGTATTCCTACACTTTTAACACTTGATAAGACATTTATTATTCAATCGTAAGAAAAAATTAAATTTGCTCGTCATATTATAACGAACGATTTTAAAACAAAATAGAGTAATGAGTGAAGTAGAAAAAGTTAAATGCCTAATCATCGGTTCAGGACCAGCAGGATATACGGCTGCCATATATGCTGCACGTGCTGAAATGAAGCCTGTTTTATACCAGGGCATGCAACCTGGAGGGCAGCTGACAACAACCAATGAAGTGGAAAACTTCCCGGGTTATCCTGATGGTGTTACTGGTCCGGAAATGATGGTTCAGCTGGAAGCTCAAGCAAAAAGATTCGAAACGGATGTTCGATTTGGCTTTATAACAAAAGTTGATTTTTCAGGAGATGTACATAAATGTTGGGTAGAAGATGGAACAGAAATTCATGCTGATACAGTGATCATTTCTACTGGAGCGTCAGCAAAATACCTGGGACTCGAAAGTGAACAACTTTACTTAAAAAATGGTGGAGGCGTTTCTGCCTGTGCAGTTTGTGATGGCTTCTTCTATCGCGGACAAGAGACGGTAATAGTTGGTGCGGGAGATTCAGCATGTGAAGAAGCACATTACCTTTCCAAGTTGTGCACAAAAGTGACTATGCTGGTTCGAAGAGATGAATTCAGAGCATCGAAGATCATGGCGGAACGTGTTCGCAAAACGGAGAATATTGAAATCTTGTATAATACTGAGACAGAAGAAGTATTGGGAGATGGACAAGTAGTTAGCGGTGTAAGAGTGAAGAATAACAAAACAGGTGAAGAAAAAGAAATTCCGTGTACTGGATTCTTTGTTGCCATAGGCCACAAGCCAAATACGGACATTTTTAAGGATTATATAAACCTTGATGAAACAGGGTATATTGAATATGCTCAACCTGGAACGAGCAAAACAAATGTTCCCGGTGTATTTGTTGCTGGAGACGCTGCTGACAAAACATACCGACAAGCTGTAACTGCAGCAGGTACAGGTTGTATGGCCGCACTTGACGCAGAAAGATACTTAGCTGCAAAAGAAGGCTAAGCATATCTTCAATTGTATTTTTGATTTTGAAAAGGGCGCTTTTTTAAGCGCTCTTTTTTTATGAATTGAGCTTACTTCACCTTGTTCTCTAGCATTGGAACAAATTTGAATACGCCGAAATCTTCTTCTGCTATTTCTGTTTCAGATTTTTTCACAATGCGCTTCATTTGTTGCTCCTCTCCTTCTCCAATAGGAATAATCATTATTCCTCCTACTTTCAATTGATCGACAAGCGCTTGTGGAATATAAGGAGCACCACAGGTAATGATGACTTTATCAAAGGGGGCAAATGCCGGGAGTCCTTTAAATCCATCCCCAAAGCTTAATCTGGGATTGAACTTCAAATGCTGTAAAACTCTTTTCGCCTTTAGATGTAATTCTTTATGACGCTCAATACTAAAAACTTTCGCCCCTATCTGACAAAGAATAGAAGTTTGAAACCCAGACCCTGTGCCTATTTCAAGCACCTTGTCACCCTTCTTCAGATCTAGTAATTCAGTCTGAAATGCCACCGTATATGGATGACTTATCGTTTGTCCTGAACCAATTTGAAACGCCATATTGGAATACGCCTGTTCTGCAAAAGCGTTGTCAAGGAAATAATGACGCGGAACAGCCTCGAAGGCATCTAGTACCTTTTCATCCTTGATACCTTTACTCTGAAGCTCTTGAATGAGCTTCTTCCGCATTCCCTTATACTTAAACGAATCTTGCATTAAACAAATGTAAAGTTAATCGGGTAATATTGATTCCTATATTTTCCAACATTCCCTTGTTAAAGATTCCTATCCGACCATCACAAAATTGACATACTGGAATGAGAATTAACTATATTTGACCGACTAAGAATTATCGAATAATGGCAATATCTTCAAAAGAACTAGAATTCAACAAAAATGATGACGCGATGCGGTTGAAAATATCAGCTGTAGAGCGTGAATTAGACAAAATATACCTTGGCGGCGGAAAGAAAAGAATCGCCAAAATGCACGAAAAGGGAAAAATGACTGCGAGGGAGCGAATTGATGCTTTACTCGACCCTAATACTGAGAGAATAGAAATCGGTGCATTCGCGGGATACGAGATGTACGAAGAGTACGGTGGATGTCCAGCCGCAGGAGTTGTGGTTATGATAGGATACGTCTCAGGAAAGCAATGCATAGTTGTAGCGAATGACGCAACCGTAAAGGCAGGTGCCTGGTTTCCAATTACTGGCAAAAAGAACCTTCGCGCTCAAGAAATTGCCATGGAAAACAAATTACCCATTATTTATCTCGTTGACTCTGCTGGCGTTTTTCTGCCAATGCAAGATGAGATTTTTCCCGACAAAGAGCATTTCGGACGTATATTCCGTAATAATGCGGTTATGAGTTCCATGGGGATTGTTCAAATTGCCGCTGTGATGGGAAGCTGCGTTGCTGGAGGTGCATACCTTCCAATCATGTCAGATGAGTCGCTTATTGTAAATAAAACTGGAACAATCTTCTTGGCTGGGTCCTACTTGGTGAAAGCAGCCATCGGTGAAAGCATTGATAATGAAACGCTTGGTGGCGCTACGACGCATACGGAAATATCTGGAGTTTGTGACTACAACACGGAAAACGACGCTGAATGTTTGGCGACTATCCGAGACCTAATGGATAAGATAGGAAGCTCTGAAACGGCGGGATTTGATCGTAAGGAAGCTCTTCCACCTAAAAGAGACATTAAAGATGTATACGGTATTTTGCCTGCGGAGCGATCGAAGCCGTATAACGTTAAAGAGATTATCAAATGCTTGGTGGATGATTCTAAGATAACTGAATACAAGTCCAATTATGGCAAGTCTATTGTTTGTGCCTACGCACGAATTGATGGTTGGAGTGTTGGAATCGTTGCTAACCAGCGAGAAATTGTCAAGAATGCGAAAGGAGAGATGCAATTCGGAGGTGTAATTTACTCGGATTCGGCAGATAAAGCTTCGCGATTCATTATGAACTGTAACCAAAAGAATATTCCACTTGTATTCCTTCAGGATGTCACTGGATTCATGGTGGGATCAAAAAGTGAACATGGTGGAATCATTAAAGATGGTGCCAAGATGGTGAATGCTATGGCCAACAGTGTTGTTCCAAAATTCACAGTTGTTACTGGGAATTCTTATGGCGCTGGAAACTACGCTATGTGCGGAAAGGCTTATGACCCTCGGTTAATTGTTGGGTGGCCGACAGCAGAAATTGCCGTAATGGGTGGAGCGTCCGCTGCAAAAGTTTTGCTTCAGATTGAAGTAGCATCAATGAAAGCGAAAGGTGAAGAGATTACACCGGAACGCGAAAAAGAGCTATTTGATACTATTAAGAGTCGTTATGACAAACAAATCTCTCCATATTATGCGGCTAGTCGTTTGTGGATAGATGCTATCATTGACCCTGTAGAAACGCGTAAGGTTATTTCAATGGGAATTGAAATGGCAAATCATAAGAAAGCTGAAAAGCAATACAACGTAGGAGTAATTCAAACTTGATATTTAGATTATGAACGTAGATTGGCAAATAAAACACTATAACGACTTAAGTCTTAACGAATTTCACGACATCATTGCCCTGCGCATGCAAGTATTTGTTGTTGAACAAGACTGCCCATACCTTGATCTTGATGGTAAGGACAAGAAAAGCTATCATTTAATCGCCCGAAATGGTAAGGGAGATGTTATCGCAACTGCACGCATCTTGCCTCCCGGTTTGGCTTATAATGATTGTGCTATTGGGCGTGTTGTGATCGCTGAGGAGGCTCGCGGTCAGGGACTCGGACATGATCTCATGGATGAATGTATGAAATACGCATTGGTAGAATTTGGAAACTCGCCTATCGTTATATCCGCACAAAAGCATTTAGAGAATTATTACGGTAAACACAAATTCAAGTCGACTGGAAAAGAATATCTCGAGGATGGAATTCCACATGTTGAAATGAAGTTTGAAATTAACGCTTAGCATATGATAAAATACATTCTACCCATCTCGGTGATTGCTCTTATGGCTAGTTGTGACGCCTCCAAGAAAGCGGTGCAACAAACGTCTGAAAATGCATCGACCAATAATCAAGGTAAAGAAAGAAATAAAACAGTCGATATCGACTATATAAATAAGGACGTGCGACCGCAAGAAGATTTCTTCCAGTATGCCAATGGTAACTGGATTAAAAATAATCCGGTGCCGCCTTCTGAATCAAGATGGGGAAGTTTTAATGAATTACAGCGTGACAATAACAAAAAATTGACGGCCTTATTGGAAGAGTTTAAAGACTTGGAAAGTGAAAAAGGCAGTATCCAACAAATTCTTGGTGATTACTATGCATCGTTCATTGATATGGAAACGCGTAATGCAAAAGGTATTTCACCAATTGAGAATGAACTTGGGATGATTCAATCTCTCAACTCTAAGAAAGGAATCCCTTCACTTATTGCTCAGATGCACACTTCTGGCGTGGGCGGGTTATTTTATTTTGGTGTTGGACAGGATATGAAGAATGTTGAATCTAACATTGTAAACTTCTATCAAGGTGGAATAGGACTTCCTAATAAATCCTATTACCTCGATGATTCAAAAGGTGATATTCTAAAAAAATACACAGAGCATATCGCTACCATGATGGAACTCATGGATTATTCTCCGGAAGATGCTGAACGTTTTGCTAAAAACGTTGTAGCGTTCGAAACTGAACTTGCAGCGAATATGATGGCCCCTGCAGAATTGCGCATTCCAGAGAAGACATATAACAAAATGAGTCGATCTGATGCATATAGAACTGCGGAAAGCTTTGATTTTGAGGCTTATCTACGTGATTCGGGAATTGAAAGTTTTGATTCTTTAGTGGTTGGACAACCAAAGTTTCTTAAGAATCTGAGTGCTTTAATGATTGATCAAGAGCTTGAAAACTGGAAGCACTACCTCACATGGAAAGTACTTGATCATTATGCAGGACATTTGGATACGCGCTTTGTAGAGCAGAATTTTGCATTTTACGGCAAAGTGTTGTCAGGAAAATCTGAAATGAAACCAATCAATGAGCGTGCAATAGCAGAGATCACTGGTAAGAATTTCGGAGAGTTACTAGGAAAAGCTTTTGTAGGAAGATATTATTCTGATGTTGCTCAACAACGCGTTAATACAATGGTTGATAATCTCTTGATTGTTTTCGAACAGCGTATTAAGAACCTTGACTGGATGGATCAGGTAACAAAGGATCAAGCATTGAATAAGCTGTCTTCCATTGGACGAAAATTAGGTTTCCCATCAAAATGGGAAGATTTTAGTTCACTTGACTTTACTCAAGACAGCTATATAGATAATATTCGCGCGGCAGCCGTGTTCGGACGCAAAAAGAATCTTGGTAAACTGTACAAACCTGTTGACAAAGATGAATGGGGAATGCCAGCTCATATGATCAATGCCTATTATCACCCTTTATTGAATGAAATTGCATTTCCCGCTGGAATTATGCAAGCACCATTTTTCAGTGAAAACTATGAAGACGCTGTAAACTATGGACGAATGGGCGCGGTTATCGGTCATGAGTTTACGCACGGATTTGATGATATGGGATCTAAATTTGCCGCGGATGGTTCTTTTTCTAATTGGTGGAGTGCTGAAGACCGTGAAAAATTTGAGGAAAGAACTGAAAAACTGGGGAATACATTTGCAAACTTCTGCCCTATCGATGATCATTGTGTAAATCCTCAATTGACTATGGGAGAAAACATTGCTGATTTGGGTGGATTAACACTTGCTTATTACGCCTATGCGATGACAGATGATTTTAAATCTGGAAAAGGACGTGATGGTTTCACTCCTCAACAACGTTTCTTCATTGCTTATGCACAACTTTGGAAAATTAATTACACTGACGAAGAACTAAAGAATCGTATTGCAAACGATCCACATTCACCGGGGATGTTCAGAGTAAACGGACCTTTAATGAATTGTCCAGAGTTCTTTGAGGCGTTTGATGTTCAAGAATCTGATCGCATGAGAAACTCAGAAGATAAGATTGCTAAGATTTGGTAATCACAATTACAACAATAAAAAAGGCGCTCAAGTGAGCGCCTTTCTTTTTTAATTTAAATTTAATAAGATAACCTTCTTACTTTTTGTCTTTTTAACTTCAACAGATTTGCTATAATTCAGAATAGCATTCAATGTTTCTTGTTGTGGAGCGAATTTAGACTCTTCGCTTGGAGCAATTTCAGCGTATTTTTTCAACATAGGCGTATGTGTTTTGTTTTAGCATACCCTATAAACGGAGATCAAATAAAATTATTATGCGCTGCCGTATATTTTTTTTGTTTTTTCCAGCAAATGAACTTTGAACGTCAGACAATTAAGGCCTAGTAGCTTCCCGAATAGCGGCGAATAAACCATTCTGCAGTCATTGAGAGAATGAGTAAAATAAATATCCACTTCCACTCTATTAAATCATCGAATGAAGACTCTTCATAAGTAATATTCGTAATATCACTACGACCGCCAATATCTTGAATCAACTGATCTGTATTATTCAGTGAATAAAATGTACCGTTCGTTTTTGAAGCGATTTGCTTCAATAGATTATGATCTGCATGTGTTGATAGTGCTTCCAAGGAAACATCATCTACAACGAATACTCCACTCTTTGTATACTTTTTACCATTAAAGCTTGTAGAGGCAGTCCAACTATACTTGCCTTTTTTCAACTTACCAAGTGAAAGCGTATAATCCGACGTATTCTTCGCGAAACTATAATCGATAGAGCTTCCTTCATCATCAGTTAACTTCAGTGAAATATCAGGTTTTGTAATTCGCTCAAACGAAGAATTATAAAACTCTGCATTTAATATTACATCATCGATGACATTGAATCGATTCGGTAAATTGATACGAAGTGGTTCAGCGTTTTTCTTAACCGTTAGATATTGTATTGTTTTTTGAATTAATTCATCAAAATGTTCATGACTTCCATTGTTCGCATAATCAGATAACCTCCAACGCCAAATCCCCTCTCCTATTAAGGCGCCTGTTTTATTTCCTGAAATAGTTTTAAACGATAAGATTGGATCTTTCTTGATCACTGAGCCAATTCGTTGCGAAATGAGTGAGCTTCCCCCTGCGAGTTTGACTCCACCAAACTTAACAGTTAAAGGTGGGAAGACTTTCAGCGACTTTTTAAGTCCGTCAGAGATTTCAAAAAGTTGGAACTCATCGTTAATCACACCCTGAACTTCATCAAAACTATTTCCCCCAGGATATGAAAGCCCAATATCCAAACGGCTTAAAGCATTTCCTGAAGAATTACCTGTAATCATATAGAACACCGGCGTTTTGCTCGCTTTTATCTTATCTAAAACCGCACTATTCCCATCCGGATTATGCCAAATAACCAAAGCATAATCATTTAAGGCGCCATCCCAATCATCAATCAATACGGCTTCAGCTTCCGTATTTTCATCTTTATCCAAAACCTGTTTTACAGCTGTTAAATCAGGATGTGGAGCACTTGCCAGTAAAAGAATCTTACTCCTTGAATCGATGACCTCGACATAAAAGCTACGAATATTATTCTCGTAGGACGATTCATTGGAAAGTTCTTCCAACTTCACTGTGTAATTAATAAACCCCGTTTCATTTGCCTCGACTAAGAAGGAAACATGTTGAAAATCCAGCGTTCCATCAGCATAATCAATTTCTTGACTAGCTATTTTTTGACCATTACTCCAAAGAGAAATCGTACTGCTTATTTTTCCCATCTTATGGGCTTCAACATCCACCTCTACGGGGAATTGATTATTCAAAAAAGCAACATCATTTACAGCTAAGTTGCGAATGAGCTGATCTCTTTTAACCAATGTATCGCCAACACCAACAGAAAATACAGGCGTCAAACTTATCTTTTCTGCAGTATAAACGGGATTCTTCCCAGCATTATAGTTCCCATCACTGACAAAACAAATCCCTCCGACATTTCGGTTGTAGAATTGGTTATAAATAAATTCAAACCCCTTATCCAGATTTGATTCTTTTTCATCCAGAGTTAATTCTTGATCTGTGATATCCGAACCGACGATGTATTGTTTAAACTCAAATCGTTCCCCATATTTTTCTCTTAGCTCGTTTTCAAGTTGGCTTACCTTGGTGAAAACTTCATTGCTGTCTTGATAATTGAGCATTGAGGCAGAGTTATCAACAAGTGTGATAAAGACGGGTTTCTCGGTTTTATAGTCTTTGCTTTCAATGATTAACCCAAAGAGCAGAAGTCCGAGTAAAAACAGTGTAAAAGACCTTAGACCAGTCAACACTAATCGTTTGACTCTGGAAATATCACTTAAAACGCGCTGATTTCTATAATAGAAAAAACCAATGACCACTGAGATTATAGCCCAGGGAATGAGCCACCAAACAGATATATCAGAAAACACTTGCATGCCTCACGAAAATAATAAACTCAACGGAATGAAAAGCACAAAAAAAGGGATGACCTGCATCCCTTTCTTATCATATCGAAATATGGTTTAATCTTTCTCCGGTGTAAAGTTACGCATCGTGTACAAAACTCCCAATCCAATCACAGACTTAAACTGCGTACGCGGACCGTAGCCACCATCTGCATCAAGGATATTAATATCATGATCATACAATAAATTCCAATTAAGCGAAGCAGACATCCAATCGTTCACCTTAAAGTTGAAAATTGCTTCTGCATTAACGTCAATATTCTCAGGGCGATCTAAATAATTCGAAAACAACTCAAG
The DNA here is from genome assembly GCA_002427735.1 of Flavobacteriales bacterium UBA6051. Taxonomy (GTDB): domain Bacteria; phylum Bacteroidota; class Bacteroidia; order Flavobacteriales_D; family Crocinitomicaceae; genus UBA4466. The sequence continues at coordinate 370,198 of DIYP01000007.1, read as the reverse complement.
CTTCGATTTTAATTCAATATTCTTCGCAAGCGTTGCATTGTACGAGAGTTTAAAGTAAGCTCCGAATTCGCCGCGGAACATTTTACCTGCTGTAATAACCTCACCAGTTGTCGCATCGAACTCTGCGGGTGTCACGCCGAATGCTCCTGCATTCGCCAACGTCTCATCTCTTACGAAAGTTAACTTCGATGCAATCGGGGAAAGAAATACGGTAAGATTTTCATTTGGCGTATAATCGATACCCAAAGCAAAGTTTGCGTATCCAGGAGCCATAAACGTAGAAACTCGAACGGAATCATTTGGAAAAACAAAACCATCAAGGAACTGAGATCTAAATCCTGCAATAAAGGACATATACCAGGCGTCTTTCAACTGATATCCAAAATTAGAGGAAAAGTCAATTCGGTCATCTGTTTTCTGAAGTCCTTCAGTAGAGCCCTTACCGATATATTGTAAACCACCAAGAGCCAAGCCTAAATCATTATCCCATTTAATCTTGTTTTTCATGTAGTCTGCAGATGCATCAATGTAACCCAAAACAGAGATATTGTTTCTACCACCTGCACTCCAATTCACGAAAGAAGATTGCGTACCGTTAATTCCCGCTGTCGCTTTCAATTTCCAATTTGGCTGAATAGTATCAGCTGCGTCCTGAGCATAACCGTATGAGAACGATAATAACCCAATTGAAAGAACAATAATTTTAAACTTCATGTTGATGATTTAATTTTGTTTTTGAAGCGCAAAAATAAACTTCCTTTTACAAATAGCACAAATACTAAAGTTCTTTTTCGCTTAAAAGCCTGTAATTCAAGCCGAATTAATCCCTTAGAAATTATTATTTTCGTGAAGCAAAAAACAACTCAAAATGAATAAAGAAGTTTATATAATTTCCGCAGTTCGTACTCCAATGGGAAGCTTTGGAGGCGCGTTATCAACTGTACCTGCACCAAAGCTTGGAGCAGCTGCCATTAAGGGAGCGCTCAACAAAGCAGGCGTTGCTGCAGATGCCGTTGAAGAAGTTTTCATGGGAAATGTTCTTCAAGCTAATCTTGGTCAGGCTCCAGCTCGTCAGGCAGCAATTTTCGCAGGCATTAACAATGATGTTCCATGTACGACAGTAAATAAGGTGTGTGCATCAGGAATGAAAGCACTTAGCCTGGCGGCACAATCTATTATTTGTGGTGACAATGACGTAGTAGTTGCCGGAGGTATGGAAAATATGAGTGCAGTTCCTCATTATTACAATGCACGCAATGCTACTAAATTGGGCGATGTTAAGATGATTGACGGAATGGTCAAGGATGGATTAACAGATGTTTATAACCAGGTTCATATGGGCGTATGTGCCGATAAATGTGCAACTGAGAATAACATCACTCGTGAAGATCAAGACAATTTTGCCATTGAGTCATACCGAAGAGCTACCGAAGCATGGGATGCTGGGAAATTCAATGAGGAAATTGTTCCTGTTGAAGTTCCACAACGTCGTGGTGATGCAATTATTGTTGATAAAGACGAGGAGTACACTAATGTTAAATTGGAGAAAATACCACAATTACGTGCTGTATTTACAAAAGAAGGAACGGTTACTGCTGCTAATGCTTCAACATTAAATGATGGTGCGTCTGCACTCGTTTTAATGAGTAAGGAAAAAGCAGATGAATTAGGCCTCTCTCCTATTGCTAAAATAGTCAGTTATGGAGATGCAGCGCATGAACCAGAATGGTTCACAACGGCTCCTTCTAAAGCGGTTCCTGTTGCTTTGAAGAAAGCAAATCTTGAAATTGCTGATATTGATTATTGGGAACTAAATCAAGCATTCTCTGTTGTTGGATTGGTGAACACACAGAAATTAGGACTGGATCCTGCTAAGGTTGATGTTAATGGTGGCGCAGTTGCTTTGGGACATCCTCTGGGAAGCAGTGGATCTCGCATCATTGTGACACTTATCAACGTGTTGAAACAAAATGGTGGTAAATATGGAGCCGCCGGTATTTGTAATGGTGGCGGTGGTGCTTCAGCCATGGTAATTGAAAACGTATAACACAATTGTTCTATACAAGAAAAAGGCACTCGATGAGTGCCTTTTTTATTGAGTAATTATTTCTTTAACAATCGATTGTATACATTTTCGTACCGCTGAACAATAGTTTCAACATCGAATGATTGTGAACGATCCAAGGCTTTTTGCCTAAAAACTTCTAGCGTTTCATCGTCTTTCAAAATATGCAATGCATTCTTGGCCATGTCTTCGACATCTCCCACCTCAGAAGTAAATCCGGTTTCGCCATGAATATTTACTTCAGGGATACCTCCTGTGTTCGAGGAAATCACCGGGACTCCCATAGCCATCGCTTCTAGAGCAGCCAATCCAAAGCTCTCGGTTTCCGAAGGCAATACAAACAAGTCTGAAATCTCTAATACATGCTGCGTATCTCGGACTTTGCCAAGGAAAATAACGCGATCACACAAGCCTAATTCACGACAAAGCTTTTCTAATCGATAGCGCTCTGGACCATCACCGACCAACAGCACCTTTGATTTAACCTGCTGATTCACAATGGAAAAAACGCGTAGTACATCTTCCACACGCTTTACCTTTCTAAAGTTAGAAACGTGACAAAGAATGGGTTCATCATCCATTGCATAGTTACGTCTTACCTCTTTCTTTACGTCATTTCTTTTTTTGCGAACCGGAATGAAATTCGGAATTACTTCAATCTCTCGTGTTGTCTTGAAGTGTTTGTACGTATCACTTTTCAAACTTTCAGAAACAGCTGTAACAGCATCTGATTCGTTCAAGCAAAAAGTAATCACTGGCTCAAAAGAAGAATCCTTTCCTACCAAAGTTATATCAGTACCGTGAAGTGTAGTAACAAAAGGGATATTGATTCCCTGTGACTTCAGTATTTCTCTTGCCATAAAAGCTGCCGAAGCATGAGGAATGGCGTAATGCACATGAAGAATATCTAAACCTTCATGTTTGGTAACATCAACCATTTTACTAGCTAAAACAGTTTCATAAGGCTCATAATCAAAGAGCGGATACTCCGAGACAAGAACTTCGTGATAATAAATATTCTGTCGAAAAGAACCGAGTCGAACAGGTTGAGAATATGTAATGAAATGAATCTCATGTCCCTTCTTGGCTAAAAACTTCCCTAACTCCGTCGCAACTACTCCACTCCCTCCAAAAGTCGGATATAATACTATCCCTATCTTCATAGTATGTTTTTGTTGATATGATAAAAATAGAGAATTATACGCCTCAACAACTCAAATAGGAATTGAGCAAAAAGTATAGCATTCCAAGCTATCACATCAATTGCTTGAACCAAATGATTCAATTACTATATGTACTTTTGGTATGGAAACAAAGCTTCATCTTTTGCTACATAATGCGCAGATCAACTGTTAATCATATAGTTAACCTCTTTTTATTTATTAGTGTAGGAATATCATCATGCGAAGTTCCTGAAGAAGGTCAATCAGAGTCAACAAAAGAGAATAACCAGCTCCCTTCCATTAATATTCAAAATAAGAATGGAATAGAATGGGAAACTAAGAACCGCTGTACACTTATTTATAAAGATGATAGTACGGAAGTTCAATTAGTCGGAAGAATCAAATATCGCGGTGGAATATCCGTCAAATATGAAAAGCGTTCATATGCATTAGAATTAGAGAATGATTTTGGGCTTGCAGGTATAGCTGTCGACGATGACTGGATCATAAATGCCGGCTACGTGGACAAAACGTTTATGCGACACAAAATAAGCTACGACCTTTTTAGGGAGATGAGTCCTTTGAACAAAGCTTCTAAGTGCTCTTATATTGAGTTGTTTGTAGATGATAAGTACGAAGGACTGTATGTTTTGATGGAAGAGGTCAATGCTGGTATGCTCGGTTTAAATAAGGGAGACCCAATGGCTATGCTTTTCAAAGGTCCTCCAATATTTCATGAAGAAAAAGTACCTGCTGTACAAGATAGCCTTAATTATTTCCAACAGAAGTACCCCAAGATCAAATATGCCAGCAAAGCGCAATACATTACGGACTTCAAAGATTTCTTATTCTATTCAAGCGATGATGAATTCATTTCGGGTATTGAGGAATGGGTAGATTTTAACAGCTTTATTGACTGGCAGCTCATCTTACTACTTTCCAATAATGGGGACGGTTTGATGAAAAATTTCTATCTCTATAAACTGAACAGCACTACTCCATTCCGAATCGCCATTTGGGATTATGATCACTCATACGGAAGAGATGGTGACAACGAGTACAATATGCTCGAAAGAAACATTAATTGTGATAGAGCTATTTTGTTCAAGCGACTGATGGATCTACAAGAAACAGGCTATACAAAGCGACTCATTAGTCGTTGGAATGAGCTCCGTACTCAAGGTATTTTTTCCGAAGAAAATTTTGAAAGTCATATTTCAAGAAACGATTCCATTCTTCGCTTAGGATTGGAAGCCAATTTTAAGCGATGGCCAATTGATAGCGATTGGTATTTTGATGACAACGATTACAAAGAAGAAGTTGAAATTATGCAGAAGTACATATCGTTGCGTATTCCACAACTTGATCGTTACTTCGAGGAACTTTCAAAAGAAATTCCTTAGCCCCCTATTCTCTTCATGACATAAGAGCTTGATTTAGCAATGCCATAGGCGAAAGGGAATGCTGCCAATACGTCGATTGAATAATGCACCCTTTGAATCATTAACAAGACACTAAGAACGATCCCTAAGAATAGAAAGATCCACTTCTTTGACAAAAAGAAAAGCAAAAACAGTAAACCTGCGTGACCACTAAAAAACAAGTCTGTATCAATATTACCGTCGTAGATAAAACTATTCAAAAAAGGGTCCTGCAAGAAAACGATATCAATTGGGGCCTTTAACTGAAGTAAGCTCATAGTCAATACCCGTAACCACAATAAAATTGCATAGGCAAACATTAATCGTGACAAAAAATGAGGTTTACGAAATTCGAAAACAACGTATAGCATGATTGCTCCGTAGGTAATTGTAAAAATATAGACCGAAACATTAGTACGTGGAAAAAGCGATAAAATGACATCATTAAATAACCACCCCGAAACACTCGCTTCAGCATGATGTGCCGTCAAAAAATAACTAAAGAAAGCAGCCGATAACAGTAAGAAAAGGGCACTACCCAATAAGACAAGGCCCGCTCTTTTTGTCATTTAGCTTCGTTTAAGGCTTCGTAGATGACTCTTTGAATATCTGTGCGCACGTTCATTTTTACAATTTTCCAATTTTCTGCGTCTGGATAAACCCTATTGGACAAGAATACAAAATTCACTTTGTACTCAGGATCAGCCCAGGCCAACGTTCCCGTAAAGCCAGAGTGTCCGAAACTGGATAAAGGGGCAAGTTTCGTCGTTGGCCCACCTTTTCGATTTGTTGTTGGCTTGTCAAAACCAGCTCCTCGCCTATTCTTTGGGCAATATTGACAGCCTGTATATTTTTTGATTACTTCTGGATCAATGTATTGAACCCCTCCAAAAGAACCTTCATTCAAGAAAAGCTGCATAATAGCGGCCAGATCACGCGCATTAGAAAAAAGTCCAGCATGACCTCCAACCCCTCCCATCATCGAAGCACCCTGATCATGAACATATCCATGAATCAATTGCTTTCTGAAAATAGTATCATTCTCTGTTGGAGGAATTCTATTTTTTGAGATTTCGCCCAGCGGATTGTACATTATATTTTTCAAACCCATAGGTGCATAAAACTGATCATGAACGAAACTATCCAAGGATTTACCCATCTTTTTCTCAATAATTGACTTCATGAAGTAGTATCCAAGGTCGGAGTACTTGTATTTCTTCGATTTGAGCGGTTTCAGAAGTATCGTTTGATACATGACTTTTGTGTAGTCTTTACGAATCCACATATTCTCTGCCACTTTCGTTGGAAAAGATTCACTTTTCTCTGTAGCATATACAGCAGGGTCCGGTCTAAAATCTTTAAGCGTTTCTGTATAAAACGGAATCCACGGATGCAACCCCGCCTGATGCGCGAGCATATCCCTTACCTTCATTCGCTCATAAGGAGTACCCTGAACTAGTTCTGGCAGGTAATCAGACAATCGCCCATCCAGAGAAAACTCGCCGTTGGAATTTAAATACATCAGCGAAAAGGTGGAAGCCGCAATTTTTGTGATTGACGCAATGTCATACAAGTCATTATTTTTTACCTCTTGTTGTTTGCTGTAGGTGTGATACCCAAAGGACTTATCATAAATTACGTTACCATCAACCGCAACAAATACCTGACAACCTGGAAATGCACCAGATTTAATGCTGTTTTCAACGATTCGATCTATTTCTTTGAGTTTTTCTCGCGATACACCGACCTCTTCCGGTTGTGATTCTTTCAACTTCCCACCGTGCTTGACTAAAATACCTGCGCCTCGCTTAAAGTTGTCATTGATTGTCACTGGTAATTTTCCTTTGCTAGCAAATGCTCCCATGATAAATTGCCCGGCACGATCTAAAGCCAACGAATGGTTTTCATACCCTACGATAATAGTTTCAATATCACCCAGATCAACATCTTTTCCAAGCGCATAAGGATTTCCAAAAATCGCGAGTACATTCTCTTTGTTTGCTGGTAATTTATTCACCCATTGTCGCCAACCTGAAGGCATACCGTAGTCATTTCTTGCAGAAACCGACTTTGCATGTACGGAAGTAATAATCAGATCATAATCATTGAAAAGCTCACCAGCGCGCAGCACTGCTTCTTCGCCCGAATAAAAATGCACATGATCCACCTTAGTTATTAAATCCATGGATCGCATCAGTGGCTCGGTATGCGCTCCAATACTCACATGTACAATTCGTTTATTAAGATTCTTAATTGGCAAGAGGTCACCTTCGTTTTTGATGACCGTAATTGATTTTTCATACAATTGCTTTCTAGCCAAATCCATTTCTTCAGGAGTGTAGCGCTCGAAATCTGCAGGCCTGATGATATGATTATGCTTAGCAGCAAGTACTTTTTTGCATCGTTTGTCAATTAATGCTTCATCAATTTCACCATCGAGCACCTTTTTTTCTATTGCATTTATAGCTTCTTCTACACTTTTTGGAAACAAAAGAATATCACAGCCTGCCAAAAATGCCTTAACCACAACTTCTGTTTTCCCATAACGATCTGCAACTGCCTTCATTCCAAGTGCATCGCTTACCACAAGACCTTTAAAACCTAATTCACCTTGCAAGTAATCCTGTATAATTGGCACAGACAAGCTACTCGGAGTACCACTTGGGTCCAATGCCGGAACGTTTAAATGACCAATCATAACTGTTGAAGCCCCTGCCCTAATTCCAGATCGAAAAGGAAAAAAGTCAATTGCGTTGATCTGCGCATAAGAATTATTTACAACCGGTAAATCGTAATGAGAGTCAACATCCGTATCACCGTGTCCAGGGAAATGCTTAATACTTGTCATGACACCCTGCCCTTCCATTCCTTCAACTGCAGCGGACACATGAGCTGCAACATCTTTCGGGTATTCGCCATACGATCGAAATCCAATCACTGGATTTTTCGGATTACTATTGACATCAGCAACCGGAGCGAAATTAATATGGATTCCCAGTTCTCTGCACTCTTGGCCCATCATACTTGCTATTCGATTTGTCAACTTCGGATCATTTGCAGCACCAATCGTATAATTGTATGGGAACCGTTCTTCACCGAATAAACGCATCTGAACACCCCATTCTGCATCCATCCCTATCAACAATGGAAGTTTTGCTTTACCCTGGAATCGTTTGATTGCTGTTGTAAGATTGTTTCTATCTCCCTGAAAGAATATCAAACCACCGACTTTGTCTCTTACAACGAGCGAATCAATTTTGCGAAAATGCTCTTCCGATTTATTCGAATAGGCAGCAACCATGAAGAATTGACCGATTTTTTCTCTTAAAGTCATTTGCTTCAATTGGGCTTCTGCCCATAGATTGGGAACCTCTGTTAACTCTTTAGGAGTCAAACGCTCTTCAATAATGACTTCCGGAACATCTGTTTGAGCGTTATATGCCAATAGGTAGACGCCGAGAAAAACTGGCGCCATAAATAATACATTCATGGAGAGGATTCGCTTCATAAAATCAAAAATACAAGTTCAATTTGCTGCAAAATGTGTGCCGATGATTAGTTTTAAACAATCCCGTGATAATTGGCATCTATTAACATTTCAAGCATAAAATATGACGCTTTGTCATGCGTTTTAAATGGGCATAGTATTTGACAACAAATGGGCGTTGAAGAGCTTTAAAAGCCCGTTGAATCGAATGTTTTTATTGCTAAATTTGTAAGTAACGGAACATAGATGAAATTTCGATTTTTAAATAAAACTATTGAGCACCAGCGCTTTCAATACAACCCCATGTATTATGACGAGCGTAAAGAACGTCTCGAGAAAAAGAAAGAACAGTACCGCAAACTGGAAGACGAGAGCTTAAGTGACGAAGAGCGTAAAGCCTACTTTAAAGAGAGTATCAAAAAAAGTTGGTCTGGCGGAGAATATCGACAGGCACAAAAGCGCAGCTCTAATCTTCGCATATTGCTTTTGATTGGCCTTATTCTGGCCTTAGGGTATTTTGTCTTCAACGGAGTGGATGAAGTAGATACTGTTGTTAAAAATCTCTGGTAGACTTGGAAGACTTAATAAAACTTTTACCGGACAACATTGCAAATCAGATTGCCGCTGGAGAAGTCATTCAGCGACCGGCTTCTGTTGTTAAAGAATTGCTGGAAAATGCAATTGATGCGGGAGCGACCAAAATCGATGTAAATATTAAAGATGCGGGTAAAACCCTGATTCAAATCGTTGATAACGGTTCTGGTATGGGAGCTGCAGATGCGAAACTTTGCTTTAAGCGTCACGCAACAAGTAAAGTACGAAGTGCAGAAGATTTGTTTTCTCTCACAACCAAAGGTTTTCGCGGAGAAGCGTTAGCATCAGTTGCTGCTATTGCACATGTTGAAATGAAAACATGCCTTAAAAATGAGGAGATCGGTCGATGTGTTACTGTAGAAGGCAGTGAAATTGTACATGAGGAAGAAATCGTATGCCCAAAAGGAACTTCTTTTGAAATAAAGAACTTATTCTTCAATGTTCCGGCAAGAAGAAACTTCCTGAAAAAAGACAGTACCGAGTTTAAGCACATTCAGGATGAATTTGAACGTATTGCTCTGGCTCATGAGGAATTGCACCTCACACTTACGCATAATGGAAACCAGATTTACAATTTAGCTCCGGCAGTGTTGCGTAAGCGTGTAGTTAACATTATTGGGGGCAATACCAACGATCGACTAGTTCCCATTGATGAGGAAACGGATATTGTTTCACTGAAGGGGTTCGTATTAAAACCGGAACATGCAAGAAAGACAAGAGGTGATCAGTTCTTTTTTGTCAATAATCGTTATTTCCGAAGCTCCTACTTTCATCATGCGGTGAATAAGGCGTTTGATGGGCTTCTAAAGGATAATTCGCATCCCGGATATTTCTTATACCTAACTGTTGACACAACAAAAATAGACGTGAATGTTCACCCGACGAAAACAGAAATAAAGTTTGAAGAAGAGAAGTTCATCTACTCTATTTTGTTGAGCAGTATTAAACAAGCGCTTGGCAAGTACAATATAGCACCAACGTTGGAATTTGAGCAGGAATCTAGTTTTAACATCCCTCATTCAATGCGTTCACAACCTGCCGTAGAACCACAGATACGGGTCGATGAAGGTTACAATCCTTTTAAGTCGACATCGAAACCCTCTTCTGGCACAACCGGAAAGACAAAAGATAATTTTTCAAGTGCCATTGTGAATCAAGGATTTGGAGAAACAAAACCGAAACCAGAAGATTGGCAGCAATTTTACACCATTGAAGAAAAGGAAGAGCAAGATGCAGAACCAATCATTGAGTTGGACGACAATCCTTCGGCTGGTTCATTCATTGTAAAGAACAATTATATCATTAGCCCAAGTAAGTCAGGTTTAATGCTAATTAACGCCAGAAGATCAATTGAACGAATAGTTTATGACGAGATATTTAACTCTTTTATTTCCAGCCCAATAAATTTACAACAGCTACTATTCCCCTTGGAACGTGAAGTGTCAAAGAACGAATCCAACCTCTGGGAAGAAAACCAGTCTATTTTGACGCAATTAGGATTCGCAGGAGCTATTGAAAAAGGTAATTTAAAAATCTCAGCCGTTCCTTCTGTGTTACAAGAAGAAACAATTTCCAGTTCAATTGATGAGTTGTTTTCGACTATAGCCTATCAAGAAATTGACAAAGGAGATGTTGCTCATGCACTGATTCTTTCAATTGCAAAATCAGCGTCTTTAAAGAAAATTAACCTGAGCACAAATGAGAGCATTCAAGGTCTTGTTGATCAGCTCTTTCAATGTGAACAACACGTATACTCTCCAAGTAATAAAAAGATAATCGAAACGATATCTCTTGACGAGATACATCTTAAATTCAGATAACTAATGCTTCGAAATTTATTCGCAAATATTCCAGACGTTACCAAGAATCTCGTTATTCTGAATGCACTGTTCTTTTTAGCGACAATGGTTGGTGAATCCCAAGGAATGCCTATTCAAGGGCTTCTAGGGATGTTTTATCCGTCGTCAGAATTGTTTGAGCCTTTTCAGGTCATCACGCACTTTTTCATGCATGCCAACTTTACACACATCCTCTTCAATATGATTGGTTTGATTGTGTTTGGTTCTCAGCTGGAAAGGGTTTGGGGTAAGAAGCGTTTCTTTATTTTTTATTTCGTAACAGCACTTGGAGCAGCTATACTCCACTTCCTTGTTACTGGTATTGAACTGCATAACCTTACTGGAGAATGGTTCCCGGATATTCAGGCGTACGCTGAAAATATTCGTTTTGAAGGGAATATGATCTATGGAGAAGCTGAAACGCTCGAAATGTATAAGCAAATTTATGGTGTTTACCATACACCTGTGCTTGGAGCATCAGGAGCTGTATACGGATTGCTGGCGGCTTTCGCATTGCTGTTCCCTAATACACGAATGATGCTGTTATTCCCTCCAATCCCTATCAAGGCAAAATGGTTAGCGCTCGGGCTGGCAGCAATGTCATTGGTTCAAGCGTACCAGAATAACCCTAATGACTCCATTGCTCATTTTGCACATTTGGGCGGCATGTTGTTCGGATTCATTCTCATACGTCTTTGGCGAAAAGACAGGTCTAACTTTTATTAAACTGACATAAACGATGCAAACAGAACGCACTTTTATCGACGATTTAAAACACCGCTATAAATACGGCGGAATGTCCATGCGATTGATATTTATCAACGTTGCCATTTTTCTTGTTATCAGAATTCTTGATGTATTTTTCAATTTAAGTGGAGCGGAAGGATTCATTGGAAACTATTTAATTGGGAATGTTGCCTTGTTGACTGGAATACAAGATTTTATAACGCATCCATGGGGGCTATTCACGAGTATGTTCGTCCATTACGACTTCTTTCATATTGCCTTTAACATGATCTTTCTTTACTGGTCAGGACGCCTTTTCGAACAGCTGTTTGATCAAAAGAGATTATTGTACACATATCTGTTGGGAGGAATCTTTGGCGGAGTGCTGGAAATTATAGCCCATGCCATTTTCCCGGCATTTGGACTCACAAGTAGCATTGTAGTCGGTGCATCTGGAGCAATTATGGCCATTTTCGTTGCTGTAGCATTTTATCGACCTAATTTAAAACTGAACTTTTTTGGGCTTTTTGAAATCCGTGTCATCTATGTAGCACTCATCTTCATCTTAAAAGACTTGTTATCTCTTGGTTCTGATGACTTAACTGCTCATTTTGCTCATTTAGGCGGAGCTATTCTCGGTATGATTTCCGTTCAAAATATTCATTCTTCAGGTAACATTGTGAATAGAATGCAACAATTTGGCGATTGGATACTGTCATTATTTTCAGGATCTGGAAAGCCTAAAATGAAAGTTAAGCGTGGGTCAGGAAGCTCTACACGAGCCAAAACTGATGAGGAATATAACATAGAAGCGAAAGCTAAACAGGAGCAGGTAGATCGCATTTTGGACAAAATCTCTAAATCCGGTTACGAATCACTGAGTAAAAAAGAAAAGGACTTCTTGTTCAACCAAAGCAAAAAATGAAAAGCTGGTTCAGGCAACTTTTTCGTTTCAAAACCATCTTGATTATTGCTTCTGTAGGAGCAATGCTCTCGTTAGCTCTTGCTTATTTAAGTCCATATGTACACCCTAAAACGGCTAGTCTGCTTCCACTATTTGGATTGGCCTATTGGTTCATTTTCTTATTCAATATTCTGCTTTTAGTCATTTGGGCATTTCTCAGGTCTAAATGGGTATTTGCATTTCTAATAATCCTACTTGTCGGCGGGCGACTTCATTTCCGCGTTTTTGCATTTGGCAATGGAGATGAAAATACTGGAAGTAATTCGATCAATGTGATGAGTTATAATGTTCGGCTTTTTGATCTCTACAACGCAGATCGCATGGAAAGCTACCGAACTAAGAATAAGATTTTCAAATACATTCAGGATATCAAACCCGATGTATTGTGCTTTCAGGAGTACTATCATCAAGACGCTCCCACCGCTTTCGTTACAACGGATTCACTGATGCAAATGATGCAATTCTCTGATAGACACGAACGTTTCGCACAAAAGATGTATGGTAGACAAAACTTTGGAATCGCCTTATTTTCCATGTATCCAATCATCGAAAAAGGTTTCGTGAACTTCCCTGATCAAAACAAAAGTTTCAATTACTGCATTTATGCCGACATTGTCAAAGAGGATACTTTCCGTGTTTACAATGTGCATTTACAATCCATACGCCTTCAAAAGGATGATTATGCGCTCTTCAACGAAGAAGGGACTCCTGCAGCGGAGCAATCATCGAATATATTTCGTTTATTGAATAAAGTGCGTAATGCCTACCCTGTAAGAGCTGCACAAGCTGAACTCATCGCACAGCACATGCAAAACTCACCCTACCCGGTAATTGTCTGTGGTGATTTTAATGACACCCCTTTATCCTATACTTACAATCAATTCAGTGCACACCTAACAGATGCATTTAGAAACACTTCATTCGGACTAGGAAAAACCTATGCTGGTGCAATCCCAGCTGGCCGGATTGATTATATTTTTCATTCGCCTGAACTGGGATCTAGCGATTTTGAAATTCAAAACGAAACCTTAAGCGATCATTACGCCATTAGCTGCACCATTTTTCCGAAGGAATAAAACCGTAATTTTGCGGCAAAATGCTGTAATGCTTATAGAGATTAACCCCGATAATATAGATCAACGTCTTATTGACCAAGCAGTAGATGTCCTCAAAAAAGGAGGTATCATTATCTTCCCTACTGACACGGTTTATGCCATGGGGTGTGATCTGTATAATAAAAAGGCGCTCAATGCCTTGGCTACACTCAAGGGCATTAAGCTTAAAAAAGCGAACTTCTCAATTATTTGTCGTGACCTCAGCCATTTATCGGACTATGTTAAGCATATCGATCGGCCAACGTATAAATTATTGAACAAGTCGCTTCCCGGACCGTTTACATTTATTTTAACGGCTACCAATGAAATTCCACGTCTATTTGACAGAAACAAAAAAGAGGTCGGAATCAGGATTCCTGACAATGCAATAATCAGAACAATTGTTGAGCATTTGGGTAATCCAGTTGCGACAACATCATTGCATGATGATGAAGATGAAATTCTCGACTATTTCATCGATCCTTATGCAATTTATGAGAAATACGACGATAAGGTTCAGTTAATTTTAGATGGAGGTTTCGGAAATCTGGAGGCATCTACTGTTGTAGATTGTACAGATGGTTATCCTGAAATAGTTCGTCAAGGAATCGGAGAATTAGATATATGATCCTAGTAATTGATTGCGGCAGTAATAAGACTAAATACATCGAGCAGATTATCGATGAGTTCATAGATGTTCGATCGGCAAAGCTTCTTGATTTCACAGAAAATGAGCTCGAGAACGTAAAAGGTGTTGTCATTTCTGGGGCACCATTACTGGTGACTGAAGTAGACACCTCCCCTTACCTCAACAAGCTTTCCTGGGTCAAAACCGCTGACCTTCCAATACTGGGCATTTGTTTTGGGCACCAAATGATTGGATTGCTTCATGATGCCTTTGCCAGCCGAATGAAAGAGGATCGTTCCTGGCAAACAGTTGAAGCGTTTATCGAAAGCCCGATTTTTAACCGTCTTCCCGACGAAGTTGAAATGATGGAAGATCATTGTGAAACGATTTCAGTTCCCGCTGGCTTTGAACTTGTCGCATCTTCCGATGCATGTGTAAATGAGGCCATGCAGCATACTTCTAAGCCAATTTATGGTGTGCAATTTCATCCAGAAGTGTCAGGAAATCATGGTCGAGTTCTGCTAGAAAACTTTGTAAACGTTTGTTTGCAATAGCGTTTTCAATCGTTTATTGTTGATAGTTCGTTATTTCTGTGAGATTTAGCATTTCATAATTACAGATATTTGAAATATGGTATTGAACCGCATTTGGATAGGAATGTTCCTCATAGGAGGCGTAGTAGGGTTTGCAAAACTCATTTTCTGGCAGGATGTTGAAATCCTGGGAAACATTGTAGACGCAATGTTTTCTGCAGCAAAAGTCGGATTTGAAATTGCCCTTTTCATGACCGCTATGCTTTGTTTTTGGATGGGAATCATGAAAATTGGAGAAAATGGCGGAGCCGTTAATTGGCTTACGAAAATTGTCTCTCCATTCTTTTCGAGAATCTTTCCGGAAGTCCCCAAAGACCACCCCGCTAACGGTGCTATGATGATGAATATCAGTGCAAATATGCTTGGACTTGATAACGCTGCCACTCCACTCGGCTTAAAAGCCATGAACGATTTACAAGAGCTTAACCCGGAAAAAGAAAAAGCCAGTAATGCGCAAATCATGTTTCTGGTGCTTAACACATCTGGATTAACCATTATTCCTGTTTCAGTTTTTGCCGTACTTTCCGCCCAAGGTGCATTGACTCCAACCAGTGTATTCCTGCCCATATTGATATCCACCTACTTTGCTACGCTCGCTGGACTTATCATCGTTGGCCTTAAGCAAAAAATCAATTTGCTGCACCCGATTATACTGGCTTATCTCGGAACACTGACAGCACTTATCGCAGGACTTTTGGCCTATGTCGCATATCATCCTGAGAAAACAGATTTTATCTCAAAAGTTGTAGGAAACGGCCTGATCCTGTTAATTATCATGAGCTTTATTTTGTTAGCTATGCGAAAGAAGGTCAATGTGTATGAATCATTCATTGACGGGGCCAAGGAAGGATTTTCAGTTGCCATTCGCATTGTCCCCTACTTAATTGCAATGCTCTGCGCTATGGCTGTCTTGAGAGCCTCAGGTACACTAGACGCCGTTCTGTATGGTATTCGTGAAGCAGCTCTATTTCTTGGCGTTACAGTGACTGAATGGATTGATGCGCTTCCTGTAGCTTTCATGAAACCACTCAGCGGAAGCGCTGCGCGTGGTGCATTCGTAGATGTTATTTCAGAGTTCGGAGTAGATTCTCTCCAGGCAAAAATTGCAGCAACAATGCAAGGAAGCACAGAAACTACGTTGTATGTATTAGCCGTTTACTTTGGGTCAGTAGGCATCAAAAATACCAGATACGCTGCCGCCGCTGGACTATTATGTGACTTGATCGGTATTATCGCTGCAATTATCGTAGCTTATATATTCTTTGGCTAATGGGACTATTTAATCGAAATAAAAAGATAAAGACGGAGGACATTTCAAAGGTTGAATTCAAACCGATCAATTACCCTGCGAAGATCATTCTTGCTTGGAGCAAGGCAATTGACCGAAACGATGAAATCCTACTTTGGTTAAAGGACAATGGATATCCTGAGTTGGTTATGGCCACATATGCCATTTATTTAAAGGATGATGCGCGTGACTGGCTGCACAATAATGGTTACAGTCATTTGCTCGCCATGATCAACGCTGCTGAAGGAAAAGAATCAGCCCAAAAATGGCTACTCAGGAATAACTTTGAAGTACTTTATCATATAGCAATGGCTGTTGAAGGCGAAATGGAAAGTTTCGAATGGCTAGGAAAAAATGCACCGGCGGATATCTTCATGCTCGCTCAAACCATTAAAAAGGTCAAGGACGAAATCGAAGAAAACCATAACGATGTCCACACGTTTAGGAAAGATATTTAATTTTGCAGCTAACTCACGAAAAGTTACTATGATTCTCGGTAAAAAGCTTGTTGTCATTCTTCCCGCATATAATGCGGCTAAAACACTTAAGAAAACCTACGATGAAATTCCATTCGACATAGTGGATGACGTAGTGCTCGTGGACGACAAGAGCAGTGATAACACTTCCGAACTGGCCAAAGAAATTGGAATCAACCACGTTATTCGTCACGAAAAGAACCTTGGTTATGGTGGAAATCAAAAAACATGCTACAATAAGGCGCTCGAATTAGATGCTGACATCGTAGTTATGCTCCACCCGGACTATCAATATACGCCAAAGCTTATTGAAAGTATGGCTTACATCATTGCCAGAGATGTATACCAAGTCGTGATAGGTTCTAGAATTCTTGGGAAAGGAGCCTTAAAAGGCGGAATGCCGATTTACAAGTACATCGCCAATCGTTTTTTGACACTGAGTCAGAACATCTTGATGAATCAAAAGCTTTCTGAATATCATACCGGTTACAGAATGTTTTCACGAGAAGTACTAGAAGCAGTGAATTACAACATTAACTCCGACGACTTCATATTTGATAATCAGATGCTAGCACAGATTTGTTACAAAGGATATGATATTGCCGAGGTAACATGTCCCACAAAGTACTTCGACGAAGCATCGTCAATCAATGTGGCAAGAAGCACGAAATATGGACTAGGGGTCCTCGGTGTTTCATGGCTTTATTTCTTCAATAAGATAGGAATTGCTAAATCGAAGATCTTTCACGCTTAGTATTGCATGAATTCTTTTTTTGATAGACTCTACAATAACAACCGACTCGCAGTTGGTTTCTTTGCAGTTCTGTCATCAGTATTCTTTATTGGACTTGGATTAGTTCACCTCTTTGATTGGGATGAAATTAATTTCGCTGAATCCGCACGTGAAATGATTGAGAGCGGCGATTACATGCGTGTTCAGATCAACTATACTGCGTTCTGGGAAAAACCACCCCTCTTCTTTTGGCTACAAGTATTAAGTATAAAGCTATTCGGATTGGGTGCTTTTGCAGCGAGGTTTCCAAATGCCTTTTTTGGATTCATCTACCTCTGTACGTTCTACCTTATCGGGAAGAAACATTACTCTGCAAAATTCGGGTTGTTTTGGTCACTCTTGTTCTTTGGTTCACTACTACCTCATATCTATTTTAAATCTGGAATCATTGACCCGGTTTTCAACTACTTCATCTTCCTATCCATTTACTTTATGCTCAGAGTTATTGGCAAGGATGAAAATGCAGGGAAACTTGCGTTACTCGCAGGGATTTTTAGCGGTTTAAGTGTGCTTACGAAAGGGCCCGTTGGTTTTTTATTACTGGGCCTTACACTTTTCATCTACCTTTTGATTAAGCGCTTCAAACCTTTTCCCAAGCTAAAGTATATTCTTTACTTTTTTGCTGGACTTTTCGCTGTTGTTTGTAGTTGGCTCAGTATTGAGCTGGTTCAAAATGGTTCGGAAACAATGATGAAATTCATTGCTTATCAGCTTGAATTATTTAACTCAGATGTCGCGGGTCACGCACAGCCGTTTTACTATCATTTTGTTGTTGTTTTCATAGGGTGCTTCCCCATTTCATTGTTAGCACTTCCTGCATTTAGACGAAAGGAGATTCAGCCATTCGACCTTCAAACTTGGATGCTTTGCCTTTTTTGGGTAGTCATGATAATCTTTAGTATCACGACCACAAAAATCATCCATTACTCCTCCATGACATATGCTCCGCTTTCGTTTTTAGCTTGTCTAGTCATTTACAACAAATACAAGAATGGAATTCGATTGCCAAAGTGGCAACTAGGACTTTTTCTAGGAATGGGACTTCTCATTGGTATTGCACTTATAGCAGTACCTTATTTATTGATCAATAAAGACCTTCTTATTCCGCTCATGAATGACCAATTCGCTGTGGATTCGCTAGCAACTGCAATTAACTGGTCTGGACTTGAACCATTCATAGGTCTGGTATTCATATCAAGCATTATTGGCTCATTTGTCTTCTTAAGAAAATCGAACTATTTGAAGATGCTAACCATTAACGCCGGTGGACTGGCCATTACACTTCTTCTTGTGCTATTCTTTATTTTACCTCGTATAGAATCATTTACACAAGGTCCAGCGATCACATTCTATGAGAGCAAAAAAGGCGAAGATTGTTATGTAGAAAGCTTTGGATTTAAAAGCTATGCCCAATACCATTATTTTGAGACTCCATCAGGTCTACGCGAAGAGTCCAAAGACCTTGTATGGTTACTAAAGGGGGAAATCGACAAGCCAGTATACCTGGTATCTAAATCGACTAATCGAGAACTGGATGATTACCCTGGATTTGAACTACTCTACGCTGAAGGAGGTTTCCGATTCTATAAACGCGCACCTCAATAGCGGTAATCAACCTCTATTGCCGTAGCACCCTTACCATACTCACCAAAATCTGCATCATAATACGTCACGGCATCATGTTGATCTAGATAATTACGAACCTCATGTTTTAAGACGCCTTCTCCTACTCCGTGAATCGCAATCATCTTTCGAATAGAATGCTCACGCCCCTTATTAAAAAAGAGCTTGAATGCACTCATCTGGCGTGCAATAATTTCTGAATTGGTCATTCCTTTATGAGAATTTGTCAGCTGTTCAATGTGCAAATCAATTTCCCAAACGTCTATTTCCTTCTGGCGCTTTCTGTCGTACTCACGATGCGTTACGTGATCAACCTTGATCCCAACGGAATCCTCCCGAATAATCGCAATATCGTCATCATCCACTCCATAATCCTCTCCGTGAACTGCTGCCAATTCATTTTCCCTGTATGATCTTGAAAAACCGTCGCCGGCATCAATAACATACAACCCTTTATTATCTATTGATTCTATGATTCCTCCGCCTTGTTCATGGAGAAAAACCACCTTTTGACCGGGCTTAAACTTCATTTTAAATACCAATTGATATCGACAAAGAAAAATAGCGCTACAGGAGTAAGAAACGCTCCGACCCACATCAAAAGCAAAATGATCTTGAAAAGAAGTGATGCGTCACGATTCAGCGGCGTTACTAAAACATTATTCACTTGACTCGCTAAGACGGGATCAGATTCGTCTGAAGAAACCTGGTCAATATACTTCTGAAGCGCAGGGGTATGTTGAATCAACACATCCTTAATCTTGACAAAGTCTCGATTACTTAACAACTTGTATGTAGTTGAATAATTGACATCTTCTTCCGTCAAATCTTTATGTACCTGATACTTTTTCTGCAAAGCACGCACTCTGAACCCCATGAAAAAGCCAAAAATCATAAAAATGTAACCGTTGGCTTCAGTGTACATGTTCAAAAACCACCCAAGGCCAATCATGAAGACAGAGGAAACAAAAGCAAAAATCATAAGAAAAAGCTCATGTCGTTTGCGCATGAACATTTTGAACATTTGTCCACCATCCAATGGATCCAGCGGTAAGAGGTTAATAATGTTCAATAAAAGAAACATCAATCCCATGGTCATCATCCAGTCAGATTCAATTTGCGAGGAATACCATACCATAAAAGCACCAATCAATACTCCAGGAAAAGGTCCTGCACCAGTTACAATGAAACTTTCCTTTTGAGAATAGTTCGTCTTTGTACCTTGAACAAAGGCTCCCATAAGAGGAACAAATAGCATTCGTACATTTTTATACTTGAAGAGCTTCATCATAATGAAATGGCCAAGTTCATGAATCAACAATACAATAACAAGATGCATAATGAAGAGTACTTCATCCCCCGCAATAAACAGAAAGATCATCACAAAAAGAACCAGTGAGAATATTGTCAATGACAATCCCGTTTTCGGTTTTTGCTCAACCAAATCTGGTTTCTGAGGATAAAAGTCGAACTCTTCCATACACTTAAAGATATTGAGAATTCTTTTAACTATAATTATGCCAGAACAACTTTAACGTTGAAGTTGTGCAAAATCCTTCGCAAAATACGTAAGAATTCCATCTGCACCTGCGCGTCGGATACTCAACAGCATCTCAGTAAAGGCAGATTCATAGTCCAACCAACCATTTCTGCTAGCCGCATGAATCATTGCGCATTCACCGCTAACATTATAAGCAGTAATAGGAATATCGAAATGCTCCTTAAGCATATGAATAATATCTAGATAACAAAGTGCCGGCTTGACCATCATCATATCTGCACCTTCCTCAAAATCAAGTTGCGCTTCGAGTAATGCCTCTTGCTTATTCGCAGGGTTCATTTGGTACGTTTTCTTATCTCCACTTTTTGGAGCGGAATCAAGAGCATCACGAAACGGACCATAGTAAGCACTGGCATACTTCGCAGTATACGACATAATACTTACGTCTTTGTAACCTTCTTCATCCAAAGCTGTTCTCAAAAAACCAACACGTCCATCCATCATATCACTGGGCCCCAAAATATCTATACCAGCTTGAGCTTGCGCGATTGACATTTTTGCGAGAATTGGTAGTGTTTCATCATTTAAGATTTCACCACCTTTAACCAGACCATCGTGACCATCTGAAGAATAAGGGTCCATTGCAACATCGCTCATCAATACAATATCCGGGAATCGCTCTTTAATCGAATGAATGGCCTCCAAATAAAAATTATCATCCGCATAGCTATATGAAGCAACCGCATCTTTCAGGTTTTCATTTACAGCAGGAAACAAAACATATTTGTCAATTCCAAGTTGAACGCACGATTCGATTTCAGGAAGTAAAGTATCAAGTGACCAACGAAAATTATTTGGCAGTGATTTTATCTCATTTTTTATCCCTGTACCATCTTCTAAAAACAGAGGATAAATTAAGTTCTCGACACCTAATTTTGTCTCTTCCACCATTGTTCGAATAGCACTGTTTTTGCGGTTTCTTCTTGGTCTGATCATCATTTTTTTTGGGTATAAAACAAATTTAATAATTCGTTTGGAATATCACTATTTTTGCTATTTTTACACTACTAACGAAAGTCCTAAGCATGCAAAGTACACCACTAAATTCTGCAATTGCAGCCGTTATTTGCGGAGCACTTTTATTCTCCTGTAATTCTGAAAACACTGAAAACCAAGAGGTAATTGATGATGAAGTTTTTGACCCTAACAGTTCTTTGAATACTGTTTTTGATGGTAAGATTTTCAGCATCCCCTCTCCTGTTCAAACTGCCTACTTAATTAAGTCATTAGATTTACCGTTCGATGCTTCATTATTGAATGATGAAAAAACGGTTGGTGAATACGTTACGGATTATAAGCAAGCATTGAACCTTGGAGTGTATGGTACTGATTTAGGGTACTCGACGCTTTACGATCAGAAGAGTGTTACCATGCGCTATTTGAGCTCTGTTGAAAAATTGACTTCTGAATTAGGACTGGGAGCTGCTTTTGATACAAGCTTTTTACAGCGATTTGAAGAAAATAATGGTGACGAGGATTCGATGATCTTACTTATGTCTGATGCTTTCCGTCAGGCAGACAACTTCCTTAAGCAAGCAAATCGTAAATCGACTTCCGCTCTTATTTTAACGGGAGGTTGGATTGAATCCATTCACTTCGCATGTCAGCTGAACGATAAAAAACCAAGCGAAGACATTTTGCGTCGTGTTGGAGAACAAAAAGAGTCATTGAATTCAATTATCGACATCTTGAAGGAGTACAACAAAGGCGGTAGTAATGATGGGCTTATCGCTGAGCTAGAAGATCTTAGGACCAGTTTCGACAAAGTGGCGATGAATTATGAGTATGCGGCACCGGATACAGATAAGGAGAATCACCTAACGACTTTCCACCACACACTTGAAATTGATATCACAGAAGATATCTTAAATGAGATCAAAACAAAGATTGAAGCCATTAGATCTAACATTATTAAAGCCTAAACAAGATGAAGTCATTAATCATATCTGCTTTTTTCCTAGTTGTTGCTGGAACTACTATTGCGCAAGACTGCGAGCGTATTGTAAGTAATTGTGAACAACTCCTCAAAACGGACACCGAAGGAGGTGAATTTATTTCTGATGGCCAGGTCTACACGGCTTTTCTTGATCGCGAAAAGGCTCAGTTTAATACTACCTTTTTCGGAGGCACAACCTATAGAATTGCTGCCAGTGCCGGATCTAAGGATAATTTTGTAATCTTCACTATTAAAGATCCGCAAGGGAATATCTTGTTTACGAATCGTAATTACAAGAACGCCCCATATTGGGATTTCAAAGTAATTGAAACATTACCTGTTACAATAGAGACAGAACTTGACCTAGAATTAAAAGTAACCGGTTGTGCGGTTATGCTTATTGGGTTTAAAAAGTAAACTATATCTCTCTTAGGCTTGAATGAGTGAAAGAATACTTCGTGCATTAATGCAACTCTTTGCAATCATTGCGAAGGTTGATGAAGTCTCAGAAGCTGAATTAGACAGCGAATCACATAAAATTCAAAGTACACGCGGTAAGGAAATCATTATTTCCTTTCTGAAATCGGAATTAAGTTCAGATGATGTCAATAAGTACCTGAATATTTTCGACTCATTTCTCGTATCTACAAGAGGACGGCTCTACTCTAAAAAGAAAGATCAAAAACGAACTTCTCTTCATTCTGTTAAGGTTCTTAGGATTTGTGAGCAAATCAATAAAGAGCTGACGCAACGTCAGAAGATCATTGTGCTCATTCGCATGTTTGAGTTTATTGATCGAGATGATGTTAGAACTGGACAAGAAATAAAATTCGTCAAAACTGTTTCGGACTCGTTTCATATTGCTGAAAACGAATATGAATTACTACAGAAATTTGTTGAATTAAAAGGATCTGAATTCCCTGATGAACCTGGGCATATCTATTACAGTAATCGACAACTCGGTCCATTCAAACACGCTAAAAGTGAACAAGTAGAAGGATTAAAATCACTTATACATGTTATTTATGTAACAAGTGTTAAAACACTGTTCTTTAGGTATTTTGGAGAAGATGAACTTTATATCAATGGTCAAATTGTATCTAACAATAAAACCCATGTTTTCAATGTCGGATCAACGACAAGAACAGCAAAGAGCAATCAAATATTCTATAGTGACCTTATCTCTAAAGTCACGAGTTCTGATGATGCGATTCCATTAAGTTTCGAAGTTTCCAATGTAATTCACTCTTTCAAAGGTGGAGGCAACGCCATTCGAAAATTTAACCTTTCTACCAATTCTGGAAAAATGATTGGAATCATGGGAGGGTCCGGAACAGGAAAGACTTCGCTCCTAAACATCATGAACGGTAAGATTAAGCCTACGTTTGGTACCGTTAAAATTAATGGGATTGATCTGCACCTGGAAAAGGGGAAACTTGAGGGTGTTATTGGAAATGTAAACCAAAATGATCTTCTCATTGAAGAGCTGACAGTTTTTGAAAACCTCTACTTCAGCGCAAAACTCTCAATGAAAGGTTATACTACGGGGGAACTTACTAAGAAAGTCGTGGGAATGTTAAAATCCCTGGGACTTTATGAAATACGCCACCTCAAAGTAGGCTCCTCCTTATCTAAGGTGATTTCAGGAGGACAACGTAAGCGCTTGAATATTGCTCTGGAACTCATTCGTGAACCTTCCATCTTGTTTGTTGACGAACCAACGTCAGGTCTTTCAAGTAGGGATTCTGAAAATATCATGGATCTCTTAAAAGAGCTTTCACTTAAAGGGAAACTGGTCTTCGTCATAATACATCAGCCATCATCAAATATCTTTAAGCTGTTTGACCGATTGCTGATAATGGACCAAGGAGGATACCCTATTTATGACGGGATACCACTTAATGCCATTGTACACTTTAAGACCTTCTCTTACAAAGGAAATGCGCATGAACGTGAATGTAGCTTATGCGGAAATGTGAATCCAGAACAGATCTTCAATATTATTGACGAAAAAATCGTAGACGAATTCGGGAATGAGACTTCCATGCGTAAAAGAAGTCCAGAAGATTGGAATGCGCTTTACAAGCGTCATAGTCAAATTTATGAAGTCGAAGTGGAATCTGGATCACCAAGTGCTGGCGTAAAGCTACCCTCCAGAATTACGCAGTTCGCCAATTATTTTAAGCGAGATTTCCTCAGCAAAAAATCCAATACGCAATACATGCTGATTAACGGACTGGTTGCACCCGCCCTTGCAATCATACTCTCCTTTTTCATAAAGTATTTCGGTTGGACAAATGGAATTGAGCAGTACACCCATTTTGGAAACGAAAATATCCCTCAATACATCTTCATTGCAATCATCGTTTCCATATTCCTGGGGCTGACTGTCGCAGCAGAAGAAATAAACAAAGACAAAAAAATACTGGCTAGAGAGCGATTTATCAATTTATCTAGATCAAGTTATCTAATGGCCAAGGTCGCCATCCTCTTTATAATCTCTGCCATACAATCATTACTATTCGTCCTTTTTGGGAACTTAATTCTCGAAGTCAATGGACTCTGGTTTGAATACTGGATGATCATGTTCTCAACGGCATGTCTTTCTAATCTTGCTGGTCTAAACATATCTAGTGCATTTAACTCTGCTAAAGTGATTTATATCATTATACCACTAATGATTATACCACAATTACTATTCAGTGGAGTTATTGTAAAATTTGATAAGCTCCACCCTTCTCTTTCGAATGCAACTAAAGTTCCATGGGTAGGTAATATGATGGCCTCCCGCTGGGCTTATGAAGGATTGGCCGTAGAACAAGCTAGCCAAAATAATTATGAAGTCTACTTCTTGAAAGATCGTATTGAAAAATCAAAAGCCGAATGGAGAAAAGACTACTGGCTGCCGGAACTGCGCAAGAACATTGACAATCTTCTTGATTCCGAAGCTTCAGAGGCTACCAAAGAACGCTCCTTACTTTTATTGAAAAATGAAATAGCCAAAGCAGATCTGACATGGAAAAATCTCTCTTGTGAAGATTGCATGGAAGCTCTTTCGAATAGTTCAGAATTAAACGAAGAGGACTTCGAAGGGGTGAATAAATTCTTGAATTATATTCGATTGCAAAGCGTGAATACGATCAATAAAACGCGTGATAGTATTCAAAGCACCATTGACCTATTGGGTATCAAGGAATATAAGCGATTACAAAATACTTATTCTAATGAGGCGCTAACGAGTATTGCAACGAATAAGACAGAACAGAAAAAGGTAATTGTCAGTGAAAGTGAAATTTTCCAAAATGACACCCCTATTTACAATGACCCTAAGGGTGTTTCTTTCTTTGACACACATTACTACGCCCCATACAAGTACATTTTTGGCTGGAGAGTAAAAACTTATCACGCAAACCTTGTTGTGCTTTGGATCATTTCTATCATTACATACATCGCTCTTTATTTTGATGTACTGAAAAAGTTAATCGCATCCGTGCAAAATCTCTGGGAACGATTAACAAGAAAAAAGGCTCAAACCAATCGGTAAGAGCCCTTATCATTTCATAATTTGTATTGGCTACATTTGCATTCCTCCGCAAACACTAATCGTCTGACCTGTTATATAGGCTGACATATCAGATCCTAAGAAAATGGTTAAATCTGCAACATCTTTAGGGTTCCCACCTCTTTTAAGGGGGATAGATGCTCGCCATTCTTCCACAACTTTCTCATCCAAAGCTCCCGTCATTTCCGTTTCAATGAATCCAGGTGCTATAGCATTACAGCGAATATTTCGAGATCCGAGCTCCTGTGCAACAGACTTCGTAAACCCAATCAATCCAGCTTTAGAGGCAGCATAATTCGCTTGTCCTGCATTTCCACTAACACCTACAACAGAAGACATGTTAACGATAGATCCTTTTCTAGCTTTCAGCATAGGTCTCTGGACTGCTTTCGTCAAGTTGAATGCTGATTTAAGATTTGTATTGATCACTTCATCCCACTGCTCTTCCGACATGCGCATCAAAAGAGTATCACGCGTAATTCCCGCATTATTTACTAATACGTCAATTGTCTCAAACTCTGCAATAACATTATCCACTAATTCTTGTGCCTGATCAAATTTAGAAGCGTCAGACTTAAATCCTTTTGCCACTCCTCCATTACTGGACAACTCAGTCTCCAGTGCTTTCGCTTTTTCTTCTGAAGACAAATAAGTAAAGGCTACTTTTGCTCCTTGTTTCACGCATTCTTCAGCAATTGATTTACCAATTCCCCTTGAGGCTCCGGTAATCAGTACAACTTTTCCTTCTAGTAATTTCATTTAGCAGATTTTAGGCAAATATACGTAAAGGTTGGACATTAAAATGATTGAAAATGGTCTTATACAAACAATGACTCGTGAAAAACAGAACCGCGCTCTCACAGCACTTATAAAATGGACTTAAATTCACGAAGAATTAATTAAAGAAATCCCAAGTAATCCCAATACGCATGCGCGTTTGCGCCATTGGATAGTCGAGAACTACGTCATTATCGACGTCATTCCAAAATGAACCAATATTCTCATATCTAAAGTAGAAGCGAAAATCGGCAATACCAATAGACAAAAATGCATGCAAATTAGCGACTGGTTGGAACGTACTTGTTGAAGCCCACCAATCATAGGTATCCATTGTTGGAATAAATGCTCGTGTCTTGAAACTGGTAATATAAGATGCGTCAATACCGACAAGCGCCTCCAACTTCTTCGCTTTGAATAATCGCCCTTTTATAAAAAGGCGTGCATATGCTTGAAAATTGGGCAAATAGCCATTTTGGTCAATTGAATAAACTACATGTGGATGAAAATTAAATATACCAAAAGACATTTTTGACTTCACCCCTACAGATGCAAAATTAGCCGTCAATGAATCAATTGCCCATCTGCTTCCGTTAAAATAGTAGACATCACTGATAGAAGCAAAATCACCATATGCGGCAAAGGCAATCTTTTCATTCTTCAGCGCATAATCAACGCCCGCTCTAACTCTCAACCAATTTTGCTTATCAAATGATGTGAGAATATAATTACTGTTATTAGCGAAGTAACGACGCTGAAAAACTGTAGGAGCCTTATTCTCATAAAGGAAAGACGCCGAAGCATTCAATTTATCTCCTCGATAACGAACCCCTACTCTATTAGAAAACTCATTAAATCTCCCCAAAAAGTTGAACTTCAAATCATTCGTCAACACAATTTTTGGAAGTGTCAGGGCGGCATGTGATGTCAGGTCAAGTTCGGTAGAATCATAGTTCGCTCCGAGATTTTGATATTTCCAGTACGTATAATCGATAAGGCCATGTATATACAAAAGAGGATTTGAAAAATAAACGCCTGCACCGTTCGTAATTGACGCTAAGTTGAACTGGTCACGTGTACTTGTTGAATCAATAAACGTCGTATCATAAATCGCATTCAAGTCTCCAGTTTCGGTATATACTCTGTTCAAAATGGAATAATAGTGATGAGACATTATCCCGAGCGCATTGGTAGAATCCGGAAGTACGTTTAAATAATTCATTAATCGAACTTGTCCAGCCTTAGAAACACTATTTGCATCAGACTTATTCACGAAAGAAAACTCAAGACCATTATTTGACAGACTATCCAATCCTCCAGGATGACCTATAGTATGGGCAACGTACTCCCCTTTTAATTGAGTTGAGAATCGCTTCCCCATATGTTGGAATTGAACCTTGACATTATTATTCGTAAAAGCACTATTGCGGAGAATTCCCGTTCCCGTATTCCGGTTATAGGCAATGTTGAGCACTGTACTATCAAGAAAGGCGTGCTCGTAAACAGCCTGCATAAATTGAGCTCCCTGACCACCAAATGAATAAGCAAATCCAAGATGAGGAAGCGCTGAAAAACGCATTTTATCGAACCTGCCTAATCTCAAGAAATTCAGGTCCGTGTATTGATTAAAAAGTGTGTTTGTAGAAAGTCCTTTAGTGGACAAGATAGAATATCCGCCATCGAAAGTAGTAGGCAAATCACTTCCGCTGATATCAACTGAATCAATGGAACTATTGATTCGTTCGCCATATAAGAGCGTATCAAACTCATGAACCAACTGCCCCTTCGCTGAAAAAGCGGCCACAAGAATGCATATAGACAACAATCGATTCAACATCCGATAAACTCAAAAGTAAAGGTAAAAAAAAAGGGGGCTATGCCCCCAAATTCCCTAAAGAAGGTACGAACTAAAGACTGTTCACCTTTACCTGAAGACCTGACTTCAAGTTCGCTGCCTTATTTTTGTGAATAATATTTCTCTTCGCTAATTTATCAAGCATTCCGAATACAGAAGGAAGCATTTTTTCTGCTTCTTTTTTATCTGTCAATCCTCTTAGTTTACGAACAGCATTACGCGCAGTTTTATGCTGGTATTTGTTACGTAATCTTTTCGTTTCATCTGAACGAACTCTTTTTAATGCTGACTTATGATTCGCCATTTTTTCTAATTTAAATTTTTAATACTTCTCTGCAGCCCATAGGAGAATCGAACT
>DIYP01000007.1:0-341218 GCA_002427735.1 Flavobacteriales bacterium UBA6051 | reverse complement strand
CCTAACCACTAGACGAATGGGCCTTGTAATATTTCAAATCTCCAAATTCGGCAACAACGCTGCCTCCTTAGGCGGGTGCAAATATATATTGAAATTCTTTAATAGCAAACGATAGAAAAGATTTTTTTCTAAAAAACATCGTTATCCTCTGCAGAGAATTTAAAACCAAGTCTTTTACCTGTAGCCTGCTGTAATCCAGCGCTAATTGCATTGATCTGCCCAGTTGAAACTTCTTGAACCAATTGGTATGGCGGCATAATTAAATCAAACTCAATAGCATAGGCCATTGCACACTGTACAATAGTGCGCATCACACTATCAGTTAAAATGCTTTTTTCGAGATCACGGAAGAGAAAACCTAACTGCCCCTTCCCTTCTACCATAAAATGATAATTGTGATTCATGAACATTCTCCCAATGAGGTATCCGGCATCATTCATTCTATTCTGCTCAAACGACTCTGCAAGAAAATTATAAATATTAATGACGCCGAAATAACCATTGGCACCATTCTCTTTTATGTAGTTTGAATTCCAAATAGGATGCTCATCGTCAAAACGAAAAACATTAGGATGTAACTGAAAAACCAACGCGTCGCTACCAATGAAAATACGGAACTCAAATTTCCCCATATCTTGATACTTCAGACGGATACGCTGATCATCAACTACTTTTCTTAATTCATCTAGTTCGTTCTCAACGACGACTTTAAACGAATTAAAAACACCTTCTGAGTAATCTGCAATATCCTGTTTTACAGCAGCTTTATTAATCAAAAGGTCTATAATTCCTTCTCTTCTTTCATCTTTATCCATATCAATAAGCTTTTGCGAAGATCACGCGCCCTTCAGACTTTTTACCTGTCACCATGCACACACCTTCTTCTTCTTTTCGATCTAAAGGTATACAACGAATCGTAGCCTTAGTCTCTTCCTTTATTTTAGCCTCGGTCTCTTTCGTCCCGTCCCAGTGCGCCAGAAAGAAACCGCCGTCAGACTCTAATTTTGTTTTAAAGTCTTCATAGCTATCTACCTCCTGAAGATGAGACGAACGAAAAGCAGAAGCCTTATCAAACAAGTTTTGCTGAATATCAGACAAAAGCTTTTCAATATATTCTTCAACACCATCGAATTCAACCACTTCTTTCGATTTCAAATCTCTTCGTGCCACCTCTATTTTACCATTCTCCAAATCTCTTGGCCCCATTGCTAAACGAACTGGTACACCTTTAGACTCATATTCAGCGAATTTCCAACCTGGTCTTCGATTATCATCATCGTCATACTTGAACGAAACTCCTTTAGCCTTAAGAGACTTACTCAAAAGCTCAAACTTTTCCGAGATCGCCTTTAAATCTTCCTCTGACTTGTAAATAGGAACAGCTACCACCTGAATTGGCGCAAGGTTCGGTGGAAGAACCAATCCCTCATCATCTGAATGAGTCATTATGAGTGCCCCCATCAATCGTGTGGATACACCCCACGACGTTGCCCATACATGTTCCAACTTTCCATCTTTATCTGCAAACTTCACATCAAACGCTTTTGCGAAGTTTTGACCTAGAAAGTGCGACGTTCCGGCTTGTAATGCTTTACCATCTTGCATCATTGCTTCAATACAGTATGTTTCATCTGCACCGGCAAAGCGCTCACTTTCTGTCTTCAAACCTTTGATAACAGGCATGGCCATGTAATCCTCTGCAAAATCAGCGTAAACATTACACATACGTTCTGTTTCTTCAATAGCCTCCTCTTTTGTAGCATGAGCAGTATGACCTTCCTGCCATAAAAACTCAGCAGTTCGAAGAAATATCCGAGTTCTCATTTCCCAACGAACAACATTTGCCCACTGATTAATCAAAATAGGCAAATCCCGATAAGACTGAATCCAATTTTTGTAAGAATTCCAAATAATAGTTTCAGAAGTAGGACGCACAATCAGTTCTTCTTCCAATTTTGCATTCGGATCAACAACAACACCGCTTCCATCTTCTGCATTCTTGAGTCTATAATGTGTTACAACCGCACATTCTTTCGCAAATCCATCTACATGACTAGCTTCTTTACTTAAATACGACTTAGGAATAAATAAGGGGAAGTAAGCATTGGAATGCCCTGTTTCTTTAAACTTCTTATCAAGAACTTCTTTCATTTTCTCCCAAATGGCATAACCATAAGGCTTAATTACCATACACCCCTTAACATCCGAGTGCTCTGCCAAATCAGCCCTTCCTACAAGTTCATTATACCATTTCGAGTAATCTTCCGATCGCGTTGTATACTTCTGCGCCATACCTGTTTTACAGATTTAAAATTCAGTCAACAAAAATAGAAATTTAAGAGTCTTAGCTCATGTTTGAAACAATAAAAAAGGGAGTCTTCCGATAACAACCGGAACAACTCCCCCTTCGTAAAATTACTAGCTTATTATTTCAAGATCTCAAGTCGACTTTGCAAAACAGCTCCATCGGACTGATTCACTCTTACCATATAGCTTCCATCTGCTAAATCTTGAGCATCCACGTTCGCCATTGTACCAGTTGCTACAAGTCTCTTAACCAGCTTTCCTTGCATATCAAAAATCTGAATAGATTCCATCGCTACAGTGGTTTCAATCACAAACAATCCAGTCGTTGGATTCGGGAACAACTCTACTTCATTCAATTCAACATCCTCTAATCCAACGGTTGTCACATCAATTGTAAATACCGTCGAATTTGAACCACAAGAATCGGTAACAGTTAATGTTACGATATATGTACCATTTGATGTATAAGTGTGAGAAGCATCCATTGTTGAGTAAGTCGTACCATCATCCATATCCCAGTCATAAGTCACAGTTCCCGTTGTTGTAGAAGTATTCGTGAAATCATAGGATGGTTCATTATCTGTAACCGTAAATGATGCAACAGGATTAACACAATCACTCACTACCACTGTCTGACACGTAGAATCCGCTCCACAGGCATCAGCAACTGTTAAACAAACGGCATATGTACCAGAAGCAGCATACGTATATGATGGATCGGTTTGAGTAGAAGTGTTTCCGTCACCATAATCCCATAGATATGTAGCTGGCGCAGTTACCGTGGAAGTATTGGTAAAATCCGTTGTCAGTAGTGTGCTATTAAACGTATAATCAGGAGTTGGCACAGGACAAACGATTGTTACTGCCTGACAAACTGAATCGGCCCCACAAGCGTCAGCAACTGTTAAGCAAACTGTATACACTCCAGTTGCAGCATATGTATGCATCGGATCAGTAGAAGTTGATGTATTACCATCTCCGAAATCCCATAAATATGTTACAGGCGGAGATGCTGTTGAAGTATTTGTAAAATCGGCCGTATAATTTGTTGTTGAAACACTGAATGCTGGAGTAGGTGTTGGACATGCAACGATTGTTACAGGTTCGCATAGCACATCAGTAGACCCGCAATTTGATGTAACCGTCAAACATACAGTATAGGTTCCAGCCGCAGCATATACATGCACCGGATTCTGCACTGTTGATGTATTTCCATCACCAAAATCCCAGGAATACGATGCAATACCCGCTGTTGAATAAGACATATCTGTAAACGTCACGGTATTTCCTCCACCAACAACTTCTGACCAATCGGCATCTAGACTATCTCCAATTATTTGTGTCGTATCATCGGCACATGTCACTGTCCAACCGTAAAGCGTATCTGAAAGTGTCACATCGTATTCAACATTACCAGTAGCACCATAAGCATTTAGTCCATCGACTGAATACTCTAATGGACTTCCATCTCCATAATTCCACACGGTCGAAGCTTCAGGAACCGATTGGAACTGCGCTTGGCTATACATTCTATCGAAAAGTACCGGAGAAGATGTATTCGTGAATGAAGCAGTTGGACCAGCGGTCAAGCAAGCATTTGTAGTCGTGAAATTCGCGCTTAGATCATAGGTGACGAAAGGGTGGATAAGTACGTCTGCATCATAAGGAGTCCCTCCAATAACAACATTATAAGAGCGTAACCATGTTACTCCGATTAAAGCGCTGCTTAACCATTCTTGCTGTCCATCTCCAGCTGTATAACTATTAGAAATAATACCTACACTGTTCGATGAATTATTACTTACAACGACACAATAAGGTTGTGTAAGAGTGATAGGTGTGAAATTACCCGTTTTGCTTAATACGGTCAGCAAACCTCCTCCAAAAGTGGTATCAACGGCAACTACAGTTGAGGCCAACGGCGCCCCTGTCGGCATAGAATCTGCCCCCGCGAGATAAACCTCAAGATTCACGTTTGCTGTAATTCCTCCTACAGCATCTATTTTATATGCATAAAACTCAGCTCCAGAAATGGTAATCGCTTGAGGTGCATTATAATACTGTGAGAGCGACGTCGCCGATGTCGCATTATTAATACTGAGTGCGGACAGAGCTGAAGCCTTGGCCAAAGCATATTGAACTGTATCAGGGCCACAGGTAACCGTTTTCGTAGTAACCGGTTGCTGTGACGAAAGATCATTAATGATTGTTCCCGGAAGCGCTTCAATTGTTTGCGCAAATCCGAGATGGCTCGATAGAGCTATCGCTCCGAGCAGTAGAAGTCTCTTCATAGTAAATAATTTTAGTTACCGCTAAATTAACTGGAATCCAGCTGTAAAACAAAAAAATCTACCGACCTCCTCTATTTATGAAAGACTATTTCGAATAGACTCTTCGAACGAACACTTATTGATCTTACTATCGACCCAAGCAGCGATGTTAAAGTATTCAAGAACAACTCGCTCGTTGTGGTCTTTCAGTAATTCGGATAGGTCCTCATGCATCTTCTCAAAAATTTCTAATCGATTGACAGCCGTTGGTGTTTTAGCCAGCTTCCGAATATGCTTGATGCATACGTTTTCAATTTCGTAGTCGCGTTCATGCTTGCTTAAATACCTATTTGTAGACTTTATTACATAATCCAAAAAGTCATAATTCTCTAACTCATAATGAATTACAAGATTAAAAAGGCGTGCAAAACTATAAACGTCCTGACGTAAATTTTGCTCATTGTCATTCAAAACTTCGTTTAAATGCTGCAGTGCTTTTTTGTAATCGCCAACTCCGAAATAACTGTATGCTTTATTATAAGTTAACAAAACCTCCATTTCCTTACTGACCTTATCCCTATAGTTCTCTTGTTGCTTTTCAATTGTCGGAATAAGCTCCACACTCTTCTGAAACTCTCCTAATGAATGCAACAGCACCACTTCATGATAATAAGAATTAGAGAAAATCCGAACTGAAATATCTGTTGAATTGAATCCTTTTTTCGATTGCAGCTCTCGAATCTCTTCAATCAATTTTTTCGCTTCATCAAATTCACCGCTATCAATATGGCAGCGTAATAAGTGGAACAAGGTCATTACATATCTCCCACCAGTATCCAACTTAATCAACGGATTGTCATCAAGAATTTCACGCGTTCGGTTAAAAAACTGAAAACTATCGTCATAATTTCTATTTGTAGCAGCACAAAGCCCCTTGATATAATAACAAATGGAAGCAGCCTTAGACGAAAGCGCAGTATTCTTTCCTTTGATCAGGTGGTAATTGGCAATGTCTTCTACAACCTTACGTTCCTTCTCATTTCTGGTGAAGCCACCACTTCTAAAAATCAAGTTGATTTTAGAGTAAATAATTGTATACTCTGCCAGGTTCCTCAGTTTTGCAATAACCATTTCCTCCTCCTCAACTAACTTGTCCAAATCAGTGGAAAACACGCCGGATTCATACGCTGATTCAAGCAAACGCTTCTCCCAGCTAATCAATTCAAACCAGTAGTAGAATTTCTCATACTTCTTTGCTGTTTGTTTTGCTCGAGAAACAAATTTTTCACATTCTTTGTACAGTGCCTTATTGTAGAGAATTTCTACGTTTTTAATTTCTTGCTTAAGTGTACTATTAATTGATTGCTCACTATAGTAGGAGCGCAAGCTTTTGAGAATGAGTTTATACAAATGATTTTTCTCTGAAGGCAAATGTTTGATAAACGTTTCATTCTCAAATGCCTTCTTGAGCTCAGCCTCATCATAGCCTGACTGCCTTTCGATAAAATCGAAAATCTTCAGATAATTTTTCTCACCAGATTGTAAGGAAGAGGAGAGTTTGAAAAATCTTTTTTCAGATTTAGTGAGAGACTTAATGAGTTTAAACAGTTCTGTAGATGGTTTCATTGCTTTGAATTTTAAAGTCAACTAATACGACTAATATATCAATAAGAATAACATAATTGCAAGAATTCCTAAAGATAATTTTGACAACAAACCTCCAATAAAACGGACTCAACAGGGGGTAATTATGGTATTCCTATTAAACTCATAGGGAATATAAGAATACAAGAAAGGCCTTGGTTTCCCAAGACCTTTCACAAACAACAACAAACTAAAAAACCTCACTATGGACATAATCCATTTATCGGAGGGTCACCTTTTCGCCTTTGGCGATAACTTTATTATCTTCTGTAAAATCGTTCAATCTCTTAATAGACTCCATGTTCACAGCATACAACTGTGACAACTCATGCAGTGTAATATCTTCTGAAACAGTCACTTCTTCTTTTTTGAATAACCGCGCTCTTTTCTTCGCTTGAATGTAAACCACATCCCCTACTTCTAAAAAATCCTTCTCAGAGGCAAAGTCATTAAAACGATACAACTGTGATAGTGTAAGATCATATTCCTGCGCTATCTTATAAAAGGTATCACCTTTTTTAGCAGTAATGTACTTAACGCCTCTTTCATGCATCATTACCTGATGCGCATTTGAGCCTGATTGCTGAGCAACTACAATTAATGGGGCCTCCACAGTGGACGGAACTCCTGCTCCATCATACTCATAAAGCTTTAAATCTTCAATAATATCGATGAGCAATTGTGGGTACTTTGGATTGGTGGCATATCCGGCTTTCTTCAAGCCCTTCGCCCATGACTTATAATCATCTGAAGCGTAATCAAAAAGAAAAGCGTATCGCTTATATTTCTTTAAAAAAGCACTATGATCCTGAAAAGAAGCATCCGCACTTTCATAAACGCGAAAACATTCATTTGCACGATCGTCGTCTTTGTACATCTTCTTACCATCCCAACCATGGCATTTAATCCCAAAGTGATTATTCCCTTTTGTTGCTAAAAGGGAATTCCCATTGGCGCTTTCAAGAATCCCTTGTGCAAGTGTTATACTTGCAGGAATACCATGTTCAATCATTTGCTCTACGGCCACTGGACTCCAGCGGTCGACATACTCAGCTTTAGTAATGCGGCTATTACCTCCGGCATATACCGCCAATGAAGTAAAAACTACAATAGATGTGATTATTCGTTTCATTTTGTGTTGTTGTTGTGTGCTTTTATTACGAGTAAACACTCTTTGGGTTACAAAAATTGTTGAAAACCTCAACAAATACTGTTGATAACTATAGAATTTGCATCTTTTAAGACATATTGACAGTCAAAAAGACCGGTACATGTCATTTTTTCAGGATAAACTCACCTAAATTGAATTGGTTTGGTATTTGACCAGACCCAGACAAATAAAAACAACAAGATGGATCAAAATAAATTCACACATAAAGCCCAGCTAATTCTACAAGGAGCGCAACAAATAGCCCTTGAGAATCAGCACCAAACAATAGATTCGGGACATCTACTAAAGTCGATCCTGCAAAACGATACAGAGGTAACCCCTTTCCTATTTAATGATCTAGATATAAATACCCCAATACTATCTACTGCGTTGGATAAAATTATAGAAGGCTATCCCAAGGTTTCTGGTGGGCAACAATACATGTCCAATGAGATGAATCAATTATTGAATTCTGCCTTTAAAGACATGAAAGAGTTCAATGATGAATATGTTTCTGCGGAAGTGCTATTATATGCACTCTTAAATTCAAAAGGAGCAATCGGTTCTCTTCTAAAGGACAGTGGCTTAACAAAAAAGAAGTTAAAGGAGAGCATTTTAAATCTAAGAAAAGGTGAATCGGTCACATCAGCAACACAAGATGGAACCTATCAAGCACTTGAAAAGTATGCGAAAAACCTCAATGCCATGGCAAAAGATGGAAAGTTAGATCCAGTTATTGGCCGCGATGATGAAATTAGACGGGTACTTCAAATTCTAACGCGTAGAACAAAAAACAACCCTATTCTAATTGGTGAACCGGGTGTTGGTAAAACAGCCATTGCCGAGGGAATTGCTCATAGAATTATTGAAGGAGACGTTCCTGAGAACCTGCAATCGAAGATCGTATACTCTCTGGATATGGGTGCTTTGATCGCTGGAGCCAAATTCAAAGGTGAATTTGAAGAACGACTAAAATCAGTGGTAAAAGAGGTTGTAAAAGCTGACGGCGAAATCATATTGTTTATTGATGAAATACACACGCTTGTTGGAGCTGGAGGCGGTGGTGAAGGTGCCATGGATGCTGCAAATATCTTGAAACCAGCACTGGCAAGAGGTGAACTACGAGCTGTCGGAGCTACAACACTAAATGAGTATCAAAAGTATTTCGAAAAAGACAAAGCTTTGGTACGACGATTCCAAACAGTGCTTGTTGATGAGCCTTCAACAGAAGATGCCATTTCTATTTTGAGAGGGATCAAAGAGAAATATGAAAATCATCATAAGGTAATGATCAAAGATGCAGCAATCATAAACGCCGTTGAATTATCTCAACGCTACATTACAGAGCGTCATTTACCAGATAAAGCAATTGACCTCATTGATGAAGCAGCCTCAAAGCTCAGAATGGAAATCAACTCGAAGCCAGAAGAACTAGATGAAATTGAACGCAAAATCATGCAGATTGAAATTGAAAAAGAAGCAATTAAGCGTGAAAATGACTCTAAAAAGCTAGCACAACTGGAAAAAGATCTTGCTGAGCTCTCGGAGCAACGTGATTCTTTTAAAGCAAAATGGCAAACTGAACGTGATATCGTTGAAGGAATACAGCAGCTCAAAGAGGATATCGAGTCATTTAAACTGGAAGCTGATCAAGCCGAACGCACCGGTGATTATGGAAAAGTAGCAGAAATCAGATACGGGCGCATTAAAGAAGCTGAAGAGCAATTAGAAACGATGAAAGAAAAGCTCGCCCAAACACAGGCTTCATCTAAAATGATAAAGGAAGAGGTTGATGCGGAAGAAATAGCGGAAGTCGTTTCTAAATGGACAGGAATTCCGGTAAGCAAAATGATTGAAAGTGAAAAGGCGAAACTCTTGCGTTTAGAAGAGGAACTTTCCTCACGTGTTGTTGGACAAGAAGAAGCCATTGCTGCTATATCAGATGCCGTAAGACGCTCTAGAGCAGGACTTCAGGATGACAAAAAGCCTATTGGATCGTTTATTTTCATGGGGACAACGGGCGTTGGAAAAACGGAGCTCGCGAAGTCTCTGGCAGATTATCTATTCAATGATGAAAACGCCATGGTGCGCATTGACATGAGCGAATTTCAGGAAAAACACTCTGTGAGTAGACTTGTAGGAGCACCTCCAGGTTACGTTGGTTACGATGAAGGAGGTCAATTGACAGAAGCAGTTCGCAGACGCCCCTACTCGATTGTTCTACTGGATGAAATTGAAAAAGCGCATCCCGACGTGTTTAATGTACTCTTACAAGTACTAGATGACGGTCGACTTACGGATAACAAAGGGAGAACGGTGAACTTCAAGAACACAATTATTATAATGACATCAAATCTCGGTTCGAACTTAATTCATGAACAATTTGATGGAATTAAACTAAACGAATTCGATCGTGCCGCAGAACTTGCTAAGAACAATGTCCTGGAGTTATTAAAACAAACTATTCGGCCTGAGTTCTTAAATAGAATCGATGAAACAATCATGTTCCTGCCATTGACAAAGCAGAACGTTAAAGATATAGTCAGAATTCAACTGGATCAATTAAAAACAAAGTTACAAACACAAAACATTCGCCTATTTATAACTGATGAAGCGTTTGAGTGGGTAGCAAATGTTGGATTCGACCCATTCTTTGGTGCACGACCAATCAAGCGAGTGATTCAAAAGCAAATCATGAATGAGCTCTCAAAGGCCATTCTCGCTGATACAATCGACACTTCAAAGAATGTTGTGATGGACTTGTTCGATGAAAAAGTAGTCTTCCGAAAACCTATAAATGAGGAAGAGGAGATTACAATCTCATAGATTAAGTAGTAGTGTTTAAGTTAGAAAGGCAGGTTCATCCTGCCTTTTTTGTTTTACATTTATGGACATGAAGAGAAGTCGAAATGTACTTTCCGTTATGCTCATATTGCTGCTAGCGTGGTGCATTTTTCTTGGTATTCAACTTTATTCCACCGAAGATAATTGGATCAATCTTGGCATTCGCTTCACATGCTCATTATCGGCATTTGTCACACTCGCGTTATTCTGGGGTAGCTTAATTGCAAAAAGGACTATTTTGCTGAATTTGTCCTTATCGGTTTTAGTCCTTGCCTTAACTTTCTATCAATTGGCCTACCCTTTTTCCGCTAACAACCTTTGGAATTGGACACTCGCAGGGATTACCCTTCAAATAGGCATAGTACTTACCTTAATTCAGCCTGAATCAAAATTCGGAAAAGTGATTATACTTACTACTGCACTTTTCATTGGAGCACTTCTACTGTTAAAAACACACGTACAACTCCCCTATATTATTGCAACTGTATTGTGCGCAATTACACTACTGATAATAGCAGTTCAGTCAATAAAAAGACGAATTAATTGACATACGTGCCATAACCGTGTAAGCGCTTCATCCAATATTCAGACTTTTCCACTTCTGTAATGATGATTCCTTTACTAGAGCTCGCATGAATCATAACTAAAGGCTCCCCTTTTCCAGAAATAACTATTCCCACATGAGAAATACCCGACCCGTTATTGAAAAACACAAGGTCACCAGCCTGAATGTTCTTGGCCTTCAGCTTGCGTGATTGTTCAAACTGATCCGCAGATCTTCGCGGCAGATCAATTCCTTTTTGCTTCATCACATAGCTCGTAAAACCACTACAATCAAATCCACTTGGAGAATTACCAGCCCAAACATAGGGCACTCCAACATGATTTTTAGCCTCTTCAACAATGGAAGATCTTTCTTGACTAAGATCAACATTAACCAGTGTTGGATCTTCAGCTGCATCTTCAGTAATATCTCCTGGAATCTCTGTATTATCTATGCCGTCAAAAATTCTAGACATGGCTGATTGAGCTTTTGCAAAATCTTCTGTTAGCCCGATACGCTTTAAGTCAGAAAGCCAAGTGGTCATATCAGTTTTCAGCCAAGTAATCTCGTACATATGAGCATTAAAAAGCTTTTCTCCATCTGGTGAACGTTTGACTTCAAGAAATAAATCTGTAGCCTCATTCAATGCTTCCGGATGTCTCTTTCTCCAAAAATCATTTTGAACCAACTGAAACATGCTCAAACTCTTATAGTATTTGGGCATCATAGAATAGTCGAACTCAGGCTTGTCCAATAGATTGTTGGCTTTTCTATAAACTCGTTTATAGTGTTTCTGGGCGAAAAGCATCTCCAACTTATCGAATTCTCGAACTTGTGATTGACCATTAAAACCAATCAACAGAAAAACTATTGCTATGACAAGTGCTTTCATATTCATCCCACTTAAACGAAATAACGAAAAAGGATTCAACCTTTTACCGTTCAATCAATTTTCCATCCACACATCAATGTTTATTGTAAAATACCGCACGTTTTAACAGTTTTTAAGTTTTAGATACATTATTTTCGTTAAAATGCTCGTTGTAAAGTATAGCATTCGGGCATTATTATTGCTCAATTGAGTTTAGAATTAACAAACAACTATGAAATTATCCGTTCTTATCACTGCGCTCCTTGCAGGAACTTTCAGCTTTGCTCAAGGAAAAATCGGCAGTATCGCATCTTCACATAAGTTTAATGAAGTTATCAGCTATGTCAACCAGATGTATGTCGATGATGTAGACTCCGACAAACTCACAAATGCAGCTATTGTTGCCCTATTAGAAGAGTTAGACCCCCACTCTACTTTTATTGATAAAGAGGAGGTCTCTAATGCAAATGAGCGTATCAATGGTAATTTTGTTGGAATAGGAATTCGTTTTCAAATCTTGAAGGATACACTAATGGTTGTGCAGACAATCTCTGGTGGACCGTCAGAAAAGATTGGTTTACTTGCTGGTGATAAAATAGTGCGCATCGAAGAGGAAAACGTCGCAGGAATTGGATTGAAAAACAGTCAGGTCCGAGAAAAACTGCTTGGAGATAAAGGAACAAAAGTAAGTGTCGAAGTAAAACGAAAGAACAAAAACAAACTCTTAGATTTCACGATCACCAGAGATGTAATTCCTGTTCATTCTGTTGACGCTTCTTACATGGTAACTCCAGAGACAGGATACATAAAGTTAAATGCTTTTTCCCGCACTACGCATGAAGAAGTTGTAAGCAGTATCAAGAAGTTAAAGGATCAGGGTATGGAAAACCTTATCTTCGACTTACAAGGAAACGGTGGTGGTTTATTGTATGCTGCGAAACACCTGGCTGATGAATTCCTAGCCGATGACAAATTGATTGTTTATTCTAAAGGCCGCGCACAACCACGTGTTGATTTAAATGCAGAGAAAAAAGGGCTTTGGGAAAAAGGCAAGCTGGTTATTTTAACGGATGAATACTCAGCATCAGCAAGTGAAATCCTATCAGGAGCAGTGCAGGATTGGGACAGAGGACTGATCATTGGTAGAAGAACTTATGGTAAAGGGCTTGTTCAACGACCAATTGACCTTTCTGATGGATCACAGATTCGTTTGACAATTGCACGTTACTACACGCCAAGCGGTCGCTTTATTCAAAAACCTTACGATGATGTGGAAGCCTACAAGAAAGATATCTGGTCACGTTATGAAAATGGCGAGTTTATGAGTCAAGATTCTATTAAGCTCCCTGACTCTTTGATGTACCAGACACTTGTTAAGAAACGAACCGTTTATGGCGGTGGCGGAATTATGCCAGATTACTTCGTTCCACTTGATACAGTAGAAGTTACAGATTACTATACGTCTATTATTCGTGGCGGTCACCTGAATTCATTTACACTAAGCTATGTGGATACTCAGCGTAAAGATTTAGAAAAGAAATATCCTCAGTTTGTTGACTTTAAGGAAAACTTTGAAGTTGATCAGAAAATTATCGATGACTTGTTGAGTTACGTTGAAAAAGAAGATGAGGAGCTTGTTTTTAACGAAGAGGAATACAAAACAAGCGAAAAGCTTTTAAAACTTCGTATCAAGGCAATGATTGCTCAAAACATTTGGAGCTATGGAGAGTTCTACGAAATCTACAATGATTCCAACGAAATCCTTCAAAAAGCCATCGAAGTGATTGAGTCTCCTGAGTATAAAAAAGCAGGCTTGGCTGGTTAATCTTCATTTTATACTTTTGGAACATGAAATTGAAAATGTACCGAATAATCCCCGTAGCATTTGCTATCGCTCTTGTTTCTTGCGGAGAAAGCTCTGAAGAAATTACCTCTCAAGAAGGAGAAGTGACATCATCTATTTCTGCCAACAATCAGTCTGAGCAAGAACTTCAGGAAGAACTTCGTGAAATTCAGGAAGAAGAAGCACGTAGAATGGCTGAAGTTGAAGCAAATCAGACAACGCTTGAGTTTGACAAACTGAACCATGACTTTGGAGATGTTGGTCCCGATTCTGACAACACTACAGTTTTTACTGTGACGAATACTGGGGACAAGCCACTCATTATCAATGACGTGTCTGCTAGTTGTGGATGTACGACTCCTGTAAAACCTGAAGCGCCTATCGCACCGGGAGAATCAGATGTGATTGAAGTTACTTTCCACCCTAAGCCAACGCAAAAGAATGAAATCAAGAAAACAGTAACTGTTCAGGCCAATACTGAGGAAAAAGTTCACTTGTTGGAAATACGCGCTTTTGTTAAAGGATAATATCCTGTAACCTATTCATTTGGAATGACTACTCAGGAAATCTTACGCATAATCGAGCGCGATTCGGAGCTCTTTGTTCACGATGTCTCTGCTAAAGAAGAAGAATTATCAACCATTGTCGGTGAAAGTAAGTTTCTTGTGCTTGGTGGGGCCGGTTCTATCGGTCAGGCAGTAGTTAAAGAAATATTTAAGCGTTCTCCTCTTAAGTTACATGTTGTTGACATCAGCGAAAACAATATGGTCGAATTGGTTCGTGATGTTCGCAGCAGTATGGGATACATCAAAGGTGAGTTCAAAACCTTTGCCCTTGACATAGGCTCA
Source organism: Flavobacteriales bacterium UBA6051 (assembly GCA_002427735.1). Taxonomy (GTDB): domain Bacteria; phylum Bacteroidota; class Bacteroidia; order Flavobacteriales_D; family Crocinitomicaceae; genus UBA4466. Next base: position 326,897 of record DIYP01000007.1, on the reverse strand, counting down.
CTTGAATACGATGCGTTTATAAAGTCAGATGGTGACTATGACTATGTGCTCAACTTAAGCGCCTTGAAACATGTTCGCAGTGAGAAAGACCCATATACGCTCATGCGAATGATTGATGTTAACATCAACAATACGGTAAAAACTATTCAACAATCAATTGACAGTGGGGTCAAAAAATATTTTTGTGTCAGTACGGATAAAGCCGCAAACCCAGTCAACATGATGGGAGCATCCAAACGCATTATGGAGCTTTTTCTTTCTAAGATGGGAGCGCACATTCCAATATCAACAGCTCGTTTTGCCAACGTTGCATTCTCCGACGGCTCATTGCTAGAAGGTTTTAATAATCGTATCAAGAAAAAACAACCAATCGTTGCCCCGACAGATGTTCTTCGGTACTTCGTAACACCAAAAGAATCGGGTGAACTCTGTCTTATGTCCTGTATATTCGGAGAAAATGGAGACACTTTTTTCCCTCAAAACCATCCACAATTTAAGCTTACCTCCTTCAAGACAATTGCCAAGAATTATCTTTCGAACAAAGGTTTGGCTTCGGTTGAATGTACCTCTGAGAACGAAGCAAGATCTTACTTTTTAGAAAATACAACAGGTAAGAAATGGCCTTGCTACTTCCCTATCAGTGATACAACTGGAGAAAAAGCATACGAGGAGTTCTTCACGGAAAATGAAATACTTGATCTTGAACGTTTTTCACAATTGGGAATTGTTAAAAATAAGTTCGATGTAGACCTTCAAAAGCTAAATAAATTTGATCGATCGATTCAAGAGATGCGAAGCAAAGGTGAATGGACCAAGGAAGAGATTGTGACATTGTTCCAAGAAATACTTCCAAGCTTTGATCATGAAAATAAAATGAAGTCTCTTGACGAAAAGATGTAAGCATGTCCAGGTTCTCAGCTATAATCAATAAAATCAGATCATTATACGGCGAAGGAGAGACTTTTATTCCTCTCCACGCACCCGTTTTTATTGGAAATGAGAAAAAGTACTTGAACAATTGTATCGATTCTACCTTCGTTTCCTCTGTAGGAGAGTACGTTGATGAATTTGAGAACAAAATGTGCGAAATAACTGGTGCAAAACATGCCATTGCTACTATGAATGGTACAGCAGCACTGCATTTATCTCTCGTTGTTTGTGGTGTGCAAAAAGATGATCTCATTGTTACACAAGCACTGAGTTTTGTCGCCACAGCCAATGCCATTTTATATACCGGAGCCACCCCCTACTTCATTGACGTAGATCGCACGAACTTGGGAATGTCAGCAGATTCACTGGAAGAGTTTCTCAAAGATGTAAGCATCGACAATGGACAACCTGTGCATCAACCAACAGGAAAACGTGTTGGAGCTATTGTTCCTATGCACACCTTTGGTTTAGTTGGTGAAATCGAAAAAATTATAGAATTAGCCAATACTTATAATATTCCCGTGGTTGAGGATGCGGCAGAATCATTAGGAAGTACATATAGGGAAAAACACTCAGGTACTTTTGGTAAGGTTGGTGCATTTAGCTTTAACGGCAATAAAATTGTTACTTCCGGAGGCGGAGGAATACTCGTTACTGACGATCCTGAAATTGCGAAACTCGCCAAACACCTCAGTACACAGGCTAAAATAAGCCACCCTTGGGAGTACAGACACGATCATATGGGATACAATTACCGATGTCCCAACATAAACGCTGCTCTAGCCTGTGCTCAATTAGAAAATCTGAGTTCTTTTGTTGAGAATAAGCGTCAAACGGCGAAGATGTATGAAGATTTCTTTCGTACGACTGACGTACAGTTTATTTCTGAATCCAAAGAATGTCGATCAAATTATTGGCTGAATGCAGTCCTCTTACCCACTCCGGCAGATCGGGATTTATTCCTTGAAGAGACCAATGGTAAAGGTGTTATGACAAGGCCTGTATGGACATTACTCAATAAGCTGGAGCATCTACAAAGTGCACCACAAGGTAATTTAGAAAATAGTATTTTTATCGAGCAGCATCTGGTAAACATTCCTAGCAGCGTTCGCTTATGAATCGTAAAAAACTGTTCTTATTTGGAGGTGGTGGACATGCTCTAACTGTAAAAGAGTGCATTGATGACGATCAATTTGAGCTTACTGGGTACTTTGCAACAACAGCTCATCCAAAAAACTTACTAAATCTCCAATACTTTGGCGATATACGGCAAGTGAATATTTCCGAAATTGTCGGTGATGGAGTGGTTTTTCCGGCATTCGGTAATAATCATGCTCGTTTTGAACTTCAAACATTTTGTAAACAACAATCTCTTGCGCAAACAACATTAATCCATCGATCTGCAATCGTTTCCTCTTCTGCGATTATTAAATCAGGAACGCTGATCAGTTTGGGGGCAATCGTCAATGCTGATACTAAAATTGGGAATGGCGTAATCATCAATACAGGGGTAATCATAGAGCATGAGTGCAAAATTGGCGATTGTTCGCACATTGCACCTGGAAGTGTTCTTTGCGGAAATGTATCCGTTGGTGAACGGAGTTTTATAGGCGCTAACAGCACAGTAAAAGAAGATGTAACAATTGGTTCAGACGTAATTATTGGCGCTGGATCAACAGTAGTATGTGACATTCCGGATGGAGAAACATGGTTTGGCACACCAGCTAAACGAAAAAAGTAAGGATGCTCAAGAGTTCGCATAATAAGATTGCAGTTACAACCTTCGTTTACCCTAATTCCCTTGCCTTTTTTCAAGATTTCCTGGAATCATGCACCCATCAAACATTTCAAGAATTCGATTTAATTGTTTTCAATGACGGTGCGACGAGTCTTGAAACCTTTGATTTTAGCCATTTATCATATACTGTAATTAACGTTTCAGGAAATATTTGTAACATCCGATTGGATGGACTGAACGAACTAAAGAAAATGGGATATACCAAAACCATTCTTCTTGACTCAGATGATACGATGTCGAATGATCGTGTGGAAAAGGCAGTACATGCCCTAGACTCGTGTGATATAGCCTTAAGTGACCTTAATACAATGAGTATAAATGGTATAATTGAGGAAAAAGAGATTTGGACAAATCGTCTGAATCAATTGGAGGAGCTAAATCATAACTCAATAACAACTTATAATTTCTTAGGACTTGGGAATACGTCGATTAATCTGAGTAAGGTTTCTTTCTCGCTCCCCTCTGATCTTAAACTTATTGCGTTTGACTGGTATTTGTACTACAGAATTATTCGTGATCAAAGTTTAACGGTAGGTTTATTAAATGGAGGGACCGTTAATTACAGACAGCATAATGAAAATATAGCTGGAATAAACACTACGATTACACTTCAAAGTATTGAAAAGGCGATTAATGTAAAGATTCTGCACTACACACAACTCAACGTTGATTATCCGAAAGAATTTGACGAACTAATTAACCAATATACGTTATTTTTAAACCTTCTGAAGGCAGGTGAACTAAAGATTGGAACACGTAAAATTAATGCCCCTTTTTGGTGGGAACACACACAACTAATTGAACATGAAAAAAATAAAGCTGGGTGACAAAGAAGTTTTTAACTTCTCTAAACCCTACGTTATCGCAGAAATTGGAGCCAATCATAATGGAGATATGACCTTAGCTAAAAAAATGATTGACTCTGCAATTGAATGTGGATGCGATGCGGTTAAATTCCAGTCATGGACTCCAGATTCTTTAGTTTCTCAGGAAGAATATGATCGTAATCAATCTTATGATGATTCTCCCAAAAAGCATTTTGGCTCGTTAAAGGAGATGGTCGAACGCTACTATTTGCGTGAAGATCAACACCACGAACTCAATGAGTATTGCAAATCAAAAGGCATAGCATTCAGTAGTTCACCGTTCTCCAAACAAGAAGTTGATCTATTAGACACCATGGATGTTCCATTTTTTAAGATCGCTTCAATGGATATTAATAACTTCCAATTGCTTGCGTACACTGCCTCCAAAGGTAAACCGATTATACTGTCAACAGGTATGTCTACCTTGGGAGAAATTGAAAAAGCTGTTTCTTGCTTAGAACAAAATGGCTGTTCAGATATCGTTCTTTTGCACTGTATTTCAATATACCCACCTGCCTACGAGGATATTCACCTCAATAATATATCAATGCTACAGCAGGCGTTTGGTCTGCCAATAGGCTTTTCTGACCATACCATTGGCACGTCTATTCCACTGGCAAGTGTAGCATTAGGTGCTTGTGTGATTGAAAAACATTTTACGACGGATAAAGATCTCCCAGGATGGGATCATGAAATTTCTGCTGATCCTGAGGAAATGAAAGTTATTTGCGAACAAGGCGCACAAATTCACCGTTCACTTGGCAATTACAAGCGCACTGTTTCTGAAGCTGAAAGCGAAAAAAAGAAAAAATTCAGACGAAGTATCGTTGCAAATCAAGCTATTTCAGCAGGCACTATTTTAACTACTGAACATCTTGCCAGTAAGCGCCCTGGAACTGGCATTTCTCCGGACCAAATGGAGTCACTACTAGGCCGAAAGACAAGAAACGATATCAGCGCAGATCAATTGCTTAAGTGGTCAGATATTGAAAATTAGAGAACATGGGTAAAACTGTTTGCTGCATAATAGCTCGATCCGTTTCGAATCGCCTTCCGCTCAAAGTACTGAGGAAGGTGACTTCAGAATATACCATGCTTAGCTATATCATCGAGCGTATGAAACTGGTTAATTCCATTGACGAAGTCTTCATATGCACTTCAAATGAGCCGGTTGATGACATCTTTGAAGATATTGCAGAAGAGCATAACATTGGAATTTACAGAGGCTCTCCCTCTCAAGTAACAGAGCGAATGTTATCTGTTGCAGATATTACAAAAGCAGATGTGCTTATACGCGTTACCGGTGATAACGTGTTTACATCTTTTGAATATTTGGATAAACAGATTGAGATTATTAGAAAAGATGAGCTGGATTATATTCGAGTGGTTAATGTTCCCGTGGGAGCCACTGCAGAAGTTATTCGTACGAAAGCTCTGAGACATTGTCATGAGAACATGGACCCGGATATTAGTGAATACCTAATGTTATTCATTTTCAACCCTGACGTTTATAAATGTGGGGTCATGAGACTATCAAACGAGGTAGACTATTCGAACTATACACTGACCGTTGATTTAAAAGAAGATCTGATAAGAACAAAAGAGATTCTAAATGCTTTCAACGGAAAAAAGCTAAGTATTAACCTTTCTCAGATTGTTTCCATCGTTGATTCTGAAAATCTGGAAAACTGTCATTACCTGCCTTCTGGAGATGTGAAACTGCCATATGGAAAAATTGTACCTTTCTCGGAGTTTAAGGCTGATATGGATGCAAGAATTAACAAAGCACAAGCATATATAATTGATGAAATCTGATTTATATATTTATGCAGAAACCGCATTTCATCATCAAGGTGAAATGGAATATATGTTGGCCCTGATTGATATAGCTGCTAAAAGCAATATTCAGGGCATTAAGTTTCAGGTTCTTCTTGACTACGATTACCTCATGTCAAAAAACCATCCAAGCTATGAGGCACTTAAAAACTATACGTTCACTAGAGAAGAATGGACACTCGTTTTTCAGAAAGCAAAAGACAAAAATCTCGACATAATTTTAATGCCGTTAGACCTTGAGGCATGCGAATTCATTGAAGAATGTAATCCTGAATATGTAGAAATACACTCTATTTGTTTTTATGATACCGTTTTGCTTGACGCTATTAGAAAAAGCATGGCCTCGGTTATAATCGGTGTTGGAGGAAGAGAATTGGAAGAAATTAAAACTGTGAAAGATTATTTCGGCAACCAGTTAAAAATTTTAATGACCGGTTTTCAATCTTTCCCAACTGACCTAAGAGATGTTAAGCTTCGAAGAATTAAAGAATATGTCGACCTTTTCCCTGAGCTGATTATTGGTTATGCTGATCACTCTTCTTATGAAAATCCTTTGGCCGTTAAAAGCAACGAATATGCCTTGCTATATGGAGCTCGAATGTTTGAGAAGCATATAACAGTTAATGAGGGAGAAAAAAGAGTTGACTATGAATCGGCTATTGGACTTAATAAGCTTGTTGAGATGCGCAATACGCTGGCGTCTGCATATCATGATTTGAGAATGGAAGAGACAGGTTCTTTGCTTGAAATAGAAGAACCTGAATTAACATATAGAAATCGGCAAAAAATGGCTGTTGCATCTAAGGACCTTCCCGAAGGAACGATACTTAGTGAGAACGATATTCTATTCCGAATGACTGGTGAGGTAGATGGAATTGCCAGACTGGAACAATTGACTGGAAAAAAGCTTAGAAGATCACTTAAGAAATATGATCATATATTGCCAAATTACCTCTGAAAACAAATATGGACTACACATATATTTTAAAAGAAGACACAACCTTTAAGGATCTTATTAGAGCGCTTGACCAATTTGGATGTGGTTTTCTGGCAATCATCGATGAAGAAAGATATTTGACCGGTATCATTACGGATGGAGATATTCGTCGTGCAATTCTAAATGGCACTTCCGATATTCACGAGATAATTAATAAGAAACCTGCTTGCTTTAGTGCTTCTGCTCCTAAAAGCGAGGCAATCAATTACCTCAGATCCATTCATAGAAGACAACTGCCGCTTCTAGACGAGGAAAACAAGCTCGTAGAAGTATTGATTCTCGACGCCATACAATTTGCCTCATATCCGAACAAAGTAGTCATCATGGCAGGAGGCTTGGGAAGTAGACTGGGATCTTTAACGCAAAGTACTCCTAAACCAATGCTACCTGTTGGTAACAAGCCAATGCTGCAGCATTTAATTGAAGGGTTCATAGAACATGGATTCAGAAACTTTATTCTTTGTGTTAATCATTTATCCGAAGTGATCGAAGATTATTTTGGTGATGGAAGTCAAATGGGGATCAACATCAGTTATACCCGAGAAGAAAAAAAATTAGGCACGGCTGGCGCTCTTGGACTCATTAAGGAAAACATTGAAGCGCCCGTCTTTGTGATTAATGCTGATATTCTCACATCAGTTAATTACGTACATTTTTTGGATTTCCATATCGATTCTAAAGCAATAGCTTCAATGTGCATTAAAGAAGACTCTTATCAGATTCCTTACGCAACAATTAGTACAGACGATCAGGGTAACATAATGGATATTTCTGAGAAACCACTTCAAACTTTTTGGGTCAATGCGGGCATATACATACTGAGCCCTGAAGCTATCAATATGATCCCGAAAAATCAGTATTATGATATGCCCAGTCTATTTGAAGAGTGTATCAAAGAGAATTTGAAAGTAGCAGGATTTAAGATGTCTGATTATTGGCTGGATATTGGACAAAAAGAAGATTATTATCGTGCTAATGAGAAACTAGGCTCAAATGATAAATAGCAGGAGTTCCATTATTGGTTCACTTCACCCCTAGCCTCCTGACAAATTTTATTACAAAACCATTCAATCGTTCATCTGCCTTAAAGAAATAAAGAGGCACTAGATAAAGCAGTGCGATAAGCAAGACGTTCAATCCGATTGATAAAACCATGTGATCAAAGATGGATGGAAGGTACTCAGTCACAATCAATGCTATACCAAAGAAAACAATGGTATAACTGTTTTTGATTCGGAAAGGATGAATATCGAACTTCCACCAAACATAAGTCAATCGCATAATGTTGTAACCTACCAAGCCAACAGTCGTAGCAATTGCAGCACCAGCGATTCCGAATTCAGGGATCAGCCAATAATTTAACCCGAAGATTATACCTATCAGAAAAAGTGTAAATAGGATATCAACCTTGTAGTGTTTGGAAGTACTAAGTATATTCCCATTTATTCCGAAGAACATATCTACTATACGGCCAATCATAATAAAGAGGAAAACCCACACACCCTCCGCGAAATCTTCGGGGAGTATATCAAACAATTCTACGCGGTTGACCCAAACCATCAAGAACATGAATAAACTTACAGCAAGGCTAATCGAACTGACATCTTTATAAAGTTTTTCCAGTTCTCGCATCTTTCGACCTTTCAAATAGACCGGTACGAATGGAACGGCTACTCGCATCAAAGATCGATAAGGTACCTGAAGTGCACTCGCCAGGAAAAGTATGGTTGTATATACACCTGTAGCCTCCAGTCCAAGAAAAGCTGTAATCATCATAGCATCAAGCGTCATAACGAATGTTGCTCCAAGGGTATTCGCATAATTGAACAGCGAATAATTAAAGATGATCTTTCTAAATCTGGGTCGAACGCTAATTTTTGCATTCCATTTAGTCAATTCTCCATAACGAATGGTATAAATCAGGAGAATAAAAAATGGAATCACATAGACCAGACTATTATACACCACAAACCAATCAAAGCTTATTAAGTCGAACCAGTAGAGCAATAGTGAGACGGTAACAAGAAGACGAAGTAAAACATCTCTGGCAAATACGGCAAAGACATTTTTAAAAACACTTCTCAGGTACGTTTCCAGCAGTAGAAACAATAAATGCCCAATGCCAATCGGAATAACCCAGAAATAATATGCTACAAAAAGCGCAGAACGTTTGTTATAAAAAGTACTTATCTCATTATAAAACAACAAACTTGCTATCGTTGTAAGAAGCAAACCGACGGTTGCTATTGTTATAATTAACTGCGGAAAACCATGATGATACTTGTCCTTATCACGAAAGTAAGGGAAGAAACGAAGAAAGCTATTAATGGTACCTAGATTAGAAAGCTGAGCAAACAACATCCCTACGGCTACCAATAGGTTAATCAAACCTATTTCTTCAACAGAGAGAATCAATATGAAAAGGACGCCTTTATTTAAATACCCCAAAAACAATCCCAAATACGAGATTATCATGGTTCTGGCCGCGTCTTTTTCTATTACCCCCATTTGTTATCGATAAAACTACTCAATTTTATATATCACGTAAACCACAAACGATTTTATTCTCATTCTATTTTTCTATTTTCGCACATAGCGCAATGGAAGAAAAACACGTCAACCTTATTTTCCGGAACCTCGAAGAAAGTGAATGGTCGGTCGTTTCCCAATCTTCTTTTGAATCTATTGATTTCAAGAACCCTTCTTCATTGAAAAACGTTGATCATCAGGATTTTAATTCTGATACTAAAAAGCAGGTCAATGAAGACATCTTTAAGGAAATCATTGACTTTGCCTCTTTTCAGTTTGAAGGGAAATCGATAATTGATACGTTAAGCTATCAAGGAGTGTTTCTATGGTACTATCATCGTTTCCGGATTTATTATACTTTACGCGAAAGCTTCTACATCATTAGAACAATTGAGGAGTTTCTTAAAGATTCACAGCCGGTAAATGCCTACACTAATGATCCAAGGGTAATTGAATATTTTGTTGCGAACGAAAGAGTAGCTTGTATTCAATCTCCTATTGAGATGAAAGCGAAAAAGGTTTCAAAGTTGACCATAGTGTCCTTTGCAATTAAGTTTGCCATAAGAAGTTTAAGCGGTATTACTAAATTAAATAGCTTAAGAAAGCGCAAGCATATTGTTGTGTTTAATGGGAAGCACATTCAGAAAGAAGGCGAGTACAATCCATATTATGGCCATCTTTTGCGTGAGGGGAACTCAGAAGAATGGGCAATTCTTCGCTTAAATACGTTTCCGAAAATGGAAGCTGGGCTCCCAGGGTGGAACAAGGATAAGAATGTTCCTGACACATCTTTTTTGCAAATCAATAGCGAGTCAGTGCTTTGTATGGGCATAATTAAAAACTATGTCGAGATCAAAAAAGCATCCGATTTTCTTCGGAATCTCACTAACAGAAAAAATGAGTTCAAAGCCGAGATGTCACCTGTGCAGAGGCTTTTCATTGATGAATTCATCTCTCTGAAGGAATCTTCAAAGCTTTACCTAATTCAATACATCTGCTTTCGTTCCTTTTTCAAGAAGGGAAAGGTGAAAACAATAACGACCATATCTGAACACAGTTCAAATGAACGCAGTGTTCTTGATGGAGCTCGCAGATCAGGAGTTAAGACCATAGGGGTTCAACATGGTGCCATCACTCCAATGAATATTTCATACATGTATGGAGACCACGAGCGGAATTATCATGTTGCGCCGGACCAAACGATACTTTGGGGGAAGAATTCGCAAAGAGTTTTGACAGAAAAAAGCTGTTATACTGAACAAAACAGTATCGTTTTAGGTCAACTCAGGACAGATATTCAATATGATATTCTTTCCAATGTAGATCAAATCACGATTCCTGGAATCAGCAACAATAAACCCATCGTTGTTTTTTCTTCTCAACCGCAGCCTGATCAACGTTTGAGAACTCAAGCTGCCGAAGACGTTATTGAAGCAGCAAGAAAATTTGAAGATTTACAGTTTGTAATCAAACTTCATCCACTGGAAGAAAAGGCTTTTTATGAAGCACTTCTCACTAAAAATGACAAAATTTTGCTCTTGGGAAAAGAAGTTGACCTTTATGAACTATTGGCAAAAAGTGCTTTGCATATTACGTGTTATTCCACTGTTGGTGCAGAAGCCGTTTCATTCGGAAAATCACTGATAACAATTGACTACTTTCAGGACGATTTAAGCCACTACCATGCAAAAAGTATAGCTAGACAAGCCACTAATCGTGATGAGCTATTTCAATTAATTCATCACATAAAAGAAAGCAATTTTGCTCCCGAGCCAGGTGTTTCCTCGTTTGTAAAGGCAAATACTCACATCATAGACGGCGAAACAGCTAAAAGGTACGTGGAATACATTGAATCCCTTTAATTAAGCCGCTTCTTTATCTTCTTGTCCTGCTTTTCGTTTTTTGTACTCCAGGAATAACATTCCACCAATTAAAAGGATTAAAATAATGGAACCAGTGTATGCAAGCTTACCTGATGTGTGATAAGATGGCAAATCAAATTTGAATTCTACCTTATGTTGACCTGGCTTTAACTCAAGGCCGCGTAATAGATAGTTCACCTTCAGGATTTCCTGTTCCTTGCCATCAACGTATGCTTTCCAACCATCCTTATAATATATCTCTGAGAATACCACAAGTTGATCTCCCTTGACATTTGCCTGATAAACAATCTCATTCGGAGCATATGATTTCATTTCAACCGTCCCCTCACCTGAATATTTTTTCTTCGTCAACTTTGCCGCTTCCGATGCCAGCATAACCGCTTCTCTTTCAGGGTAAAAATCTTCGGTCACTTCAATAGACACCATGCGAGCAAAAGAATTCGCTGTATCCATTTGCATCGTCGCTTCCGGAACAAGGTTCGTCGTTCCATTCACATCCATTACGAAGAGTGCTTTTAGTCCCTTAGATAAACCGTTTGACAGCGGAATATCAAGCGAATCGCCATTTGGAAGAACATACTTCATATACTCTCCTCCATAAACGTCCGCTTTTTTCTTTTCAAAATCATTGACAATCATCTTGCCTTCAGCCAAGTTTTCCAAATGGAAAACCTTACCAAGAGCACGAATTTCATCATTAGCAATCGGAACCTCGCGAACCTCTTGAACAAGCCAAGCGTTCCCCATCGCATCATTGTTCAAGCGCATATTTTCACCTTGAATGAAATATTTCACATTCAACATATTTAAAACCTTGCTATTAGAATTAGAAATGTGGAATTCAAACAAGTTTTGAATGTTTCTCAATTTGGCGCCGTGATAACCTCCTAAAGATTTATGGAAATAAGATGCTCGTGAACTTCCCCAGCCTCCGTTGTAATCAAAAACGCGATAGTTTGTCGCACGATTAAGGGCCGCAAACTTGTACGAATCGATAAGTCTACGTTTCGCCGTACCAGTGTATTCTAACTCATCTGCCTTCTTTTTACCTTTGGCTTCACCGCTCAAAATAATCTGACCAAGCTCAGGATTTTCCTTCAACTCATTATTCAAAATCTCAATATCTGCTGGGGTCGAACTCAACGGATAATCACTATCTGACTTCGGAGCCCAATGCACATAATTCCCTCTTGCATCTTCTTCAGTACCCAAATAAATACGAGCTACAGGCACCAAGTCAATCAAAACTAAAACAAGCAGTCCACCAACAATATATGGCGAAGGAATGCTCGTAAAGAAGAACAATGCCATCACTCCTATTCCGAGAAATGCAAAGATTAAGGTTCGGTTCATTGACATGCTAAAAACTTCAGCACGAAAAACTCTTAAATCATCAAAGTTTGATTCAATAGGTTCCATCTGAAGATTAATGAACTCCTGCACTTGTTGCTCATTATTGATATCTATTCTATACTGCTGCAATAAAACGGCTGGATCCATTCCTGTGATTTGATCCATCATACCGCTTCGATAGTTTCCAATGATTCGATCATCTCCAGAAGCAGAATAATTATCTCCTAATCCAACCATTTTCACACCAAGAATGAAAACGAAGAATGCACCAGAAGCAATCAAAAAAGTAGTTTTTCGTGCCTTCAATTCTTCACGTTGGTCGTAGAGACGTTGAAGTAACAACACACCAATAACTGGTAAACACAGCTCTACGAGGACTAACACAATCGTTACGGTTCTGAATTTATTGTAACCGGGGACATAATCAATGAAGAAGTCCGTAAGGCCCATAAAATTCTTTCCCCATGAGAGCATAAGTGCTAAAACCGCTACACCAAAAAACACCCATTTAATCCTGTCCTTCATGAAGACCAGTCCCAGGAAGGCAAGAAATATGACAATGACACCAACGTATACTGGCCCGGATGTAATCGGTTGCTCCCCCCAATACAATGGAAGATTCATTACTTCATTCAAACTGCTCCTCGGTAAATCGGAATTCTCTGCTAACTCAGCAAAAGGAGTACTGCCGACGGATGCAGAATGCGATCCTTTTACATATGGAGAAATCAAAGTAAATGACTCTCCAACACCATAACTCCACTGTGTAATATACTCTTTATCAAGACCACTGGTCGCTATTGTAGACGGGTTACCATCCGTTCCGATGGTCACATCATTTCCACCACGTATGGTATCCTTCGCATAATCATTGGTCATTTTAATATTTCCATAGTTCATGAAAAGCGCTAACGCATACCCCAGAATGACCCCACCTGTTGCAAACCCAAACTTCTTTATCTCCTTCTTCTTGAGCGCATTAAAAAAGAAATAAATACCTAGGAAGAATAACAAAATCCCAAGATAATAGGTAACCTGAAAGTGATTCATAGAAAGCTCCATCGCCATGAATAGCGCAGATAATACTGCTCCCCATTTCCAATTTTTCCTAAACGCATAAATGAAGGCACCAAGAACCGCTGGCAGGAAAGCAACGGCTAGCGCTTTCGAGTTGTGTCCTGCCTGCATGATGATAATTTCATAACTCGCAAAGGCAAAGGCAAAAGCTCCTAACGCTCCAATTATTGGCTTTATTCTTAGGAACAATGCCAAAATATAGAAACAAATTAAGTGTAGAAAGAAGGTCCCTGCAGCTCCGGGAAATATGGTGAGGGCTCCGGTTATTATCGATTTAACAAAATTTCCTTTGTGACGAACAGAAATCTGCGTTGCCGGCATACCTCCAAACATTGAGTTCGTCCAAAGTGGTTCTTCTCCTGTTTCTTCTCTGTGATGCACTATCTCATTTGCCATCCCCTTGAACATCTCAATATCATGCTGTTTAAGGCCATGATCATCGAATTGAGGCGAAAAGTAAATGATCGTTGTGACAACGAAAACAGCCAAAATCGCAAAGTGCATCCAGTTTTTAGAAAAGAAGTTATTCATGTTTATAAATATCAGGTTAAGCCACAAAAAGCTACAAAGGCATGAAGATAATCAAAATGTAGTTTTTCAGGAAAAGAGATTAAAAATAGAGCGATGAAAATGACCCATTATTCGACTTCTTCGTAGTCAACATCTTCAGCATTACTTGAGTCTGTCTTTTTCAAGACGTTTGTTCTTCCAAGGTTTTGAGCGGTTTTTCTCTTCGCCTCATTAAATTTTCGTTGACGCTCATTCATCGCTCGTTCCTCCTCCATGTTTCGTTTAGCATTCATTAATTGCCCTAGAAAACGTAATAAAACAAACACCCCGACAATAATAGCCAGGGTGCGTATCAATCCAGTTATGCTTGCCGTAACCATTAGCGCGACAAGTGCATGTTTCTTTCTGAGAAAATCTTCATAAAGAATGGGTCCTTTAAAGAGTCAATGAATCGAATTGCCTCTCCTGTAGATTTCATCTCAGGTCCAAGCTCCTTTTTCACCTCTGGAAACTTTTCATATGAGAATACAGGAATTTTAATTGCGTAACCATTCTTTTTCGGCTGGAAATTAAAATCTTTCACCTTCTTATCTCCCAACATAACTTTTGCCGCATAGTTCACATACGGCTCATCATATGCTTTTGCAATGAAAGGCACCGTTCTTGAAGCTCTTGGGTTTGCCTCGATAACATATACGATATCATCCTTTACCGCAAATTGAATATTGATCAAGCCAACCGTTTTCAATTCAACCGCAATCTTCTTTGTAATATCTTCGATTTGCTGCATCACAAAGTCTCCCAAATTGTAAGGAGGAAGCACAGCATAAGAATCTCCAGAATGAATACCCGCAGGTTCAATGTGCTGCATCACACCAATGATATATACGTCTTCTCCATCACAAATAGCATCCGCTTCCGCTTCGATCGCTCCTCCGAGGAAATGATCAAGAAGAATTTGATTATCACCCATATCGCGTAAGATATCGACAACATGATGTTCCAGTTCTTCTTTGTTGATTACAATTTTCATTTTTTGTCCACCCAATACATAAGACGGACGCACAAGCAATGGGAAACCAAGATCATCTGCTAATTCCAAAGCCTGCTCTGCACTCTCAACAACTCCATATTTAGGGAATGGTATTCCATTATCTTCAAGAACCTTTGAGAAACGACCTCTATCTTCAGCAATATCCAGTGCCTCATAGCTTGTCCCCATGATTTTAATACCATATCGCTCGAGCTTTTCGGCGAGTTTTAGCGCTGTTTGTCCTCCCAACTGAACAATCACACCCTCAGGCTTCTCGTGCTTAATGATGTCGTAAATATGCTCCCAAAAAACTGGTTCAAAATATAATTTGTCCGCAGTATCAAAATCAGTTGAAACCGTTTCTGGGTTACAATTGATCATTACCGTTTCATAACCAGCTTCTTTAGCAGCCAATACACCATGTACACAGCTGTAATCAAACTCTATTCCCTGTCCTATTCTATTCGGACCAGAACCTAGTACCACCACCTTCTTTTTATCAGAGACAGTACTTTCGTTTTCGTATTCGAAAGTTGAATAATAATAAGGAGTCTGCGCTTCAAATTCCGCAGCACATGTATCTACCAGTTTATATACACGTGAGATTCCAAACTCTTCACGCTTCGTATAAACTTCAGATTCCAAACATCTTAAAATATGTGCGATCTGACGGTCGGCGTAGCCTTTTTGTTTTGCCTCGAAGAGTAATTCTTTTGGAAGATTGTCCAAATGGAACTTTCCAATGCGCTTTTCAAGATTGATTAAATCCTCGATTTGTCGAAGGAACCAAATGTCAATCTTGGTCTTCTCCATGATCGTTTTAAATGGAATTCCCAACTTGATAGCATCATAAATATGGAATAGTCGATTCCAGCTAGGATGCTCGAGGCTATCCAAAATCTTATTTTGATCTGTTAACTCACGGCCATCGGCCCCCAATCCATTTCGGTTAATTTCCAACGATTGACATGCTTTTTGCAATGCTTCCTGGAAAGAACGACCAATTCCCATAACCTCTCCCACTGCTTTCATCTGAAGTCCAAGCTCTCTGTTCGCACCTGGGAACTTATTGAAATTCCAACGTGGAATTTTGACAATTACGTAGTCCAAAGTTGGCTCAAACAGTGCTGAAGTCGTCTTCGTAATTTGATTATCCAGCTCATCCAAGTTATAACCAATTGCAAGCTTCGCAGCAATCTTAGCAATTGGATACCCTGTAGCTTTTGATGCAAGCGCAGATGATCTCGATACACGTGGATTAATTTCAATCGCAATGATATCTTCATTCTCATCTGGGGATACAGCAAACTGCACATTACAACCTCCGGCAAAATTCCCAATAGAACGCATCATATGGATAGCCATATCACGCATTTTCTGGAATGTTGTATCTGAAAGGGTCATAGCAGGAGCAACAGTTATAGAATCACCTGTATGTATTCCCATTGGGTCAAAGTTCTCAATAGAACAAATAATGACAACGTTATCATTATTGTCTCTTAAAAGCTCCAACTCATACTCTTTCCACCCCAAAAGCGCCTTATCAATCATTACCTCATGAATTGGTGATAATTGCAATCCACGCTCCAATAAATCATCAAACTCTGCAGGATCATGTACAATAGAAGCTCCAGCCCCTCCCAGGGTATATGAAGCTCTTACACATAAAGGGAAGCCAAAATCCTGAGCAATTTCTTTTCCTCTTAAAAAGGACTTCGCAGCCTCTTGCGGTGCCATTGGGACACCAATTTCAGTCATCAAATCTCTGAAAGCCTCACGGTTCTCAGTAATTTCAATCGCATTGATGTCTACTCCAATCGTTTCTACATTAAACTGATCCCAGATCCCCATCTCTTCACACTTGATGCACAAGTTCAAACCTGTTTGTCCTCCCATTGTAGGAAGTACTGCATCAATATCATGCTTCTCAAGTATCTCGATGATACTTTCTGGCTCGAGTGGTTTGAGATAGATATTATCCGCAACGACCTTATCAGTCATAATTGTTGCTGGATTTGAATTGATCAAGGTAACTTCAATACCTTCTTCTCTTAAAGATCTTGCTGCTTGTGACCCAGAATAGTCAAACTCACATGCTTGACCTATCACAATTGGTCCGCTTCCGATGATCAGAATGGACTTAATTGAATTATTTTTCGGCATTATATGCTCTTTATAAGGTTCAACCTTGCGCTCTAAGGACGCGCCAAATTGAACGCAAATTTAGAATAAAATCCTCATTCATTTCGTTCCTTTTCGGTGAGTTTTTGACATGTTGTTAACAACTTTAGTGAATAACTCAATCCCTGACTCGTAGAAGCCTGATCCTAGGCGTAGATTAGCTTACTAACACGATTATGTATCCCAGTCTATCAAGCTATTTTTAATTCATTTCTTTTAACTTTGACACATACATGTAGAGTCTATGCAAGAAATACTTTCAGACAGAGCTATCAATCAAAAAATCAACCGACTTGGTCATCAGTTGCTTGAAGATTGCTTTGAAGAACAAGAGATCTTTATTGGTGGAATTGTTGGAAATGGCGTTGAATTATCTCGTAGAATTGCGCAAATTATTCGTGATAACTCTGAATTAGACGTCCACCTATTTGAAATTGAACTGAATAAAAGTGAGCCTTGGTCAACACCTATTCAGTTAAGCAATGACAAAAAGAATATGTCAGGTGGCTATATTGTTTTGGTAGATGACGTTTTGAACTCGGGTAAGACTATGCAGTACGCTCTCATAGAATTACTAGGCTTTCCGACGAAAGCTATTAAGACAGTGGCACTAGTGGATAGAAAGCATAGACGTTTCCCTATCAAAGCTGACTTTGTTGGACTTAGCCTGTCAACAACATTAAAAGAACGTGTAGAAATAGAGTTATCTGATACCCAGAAAGCTTACCTTGTCTAGTTATGAAAGTTACAGAATCATCTTCCAATTATGACAATCTGGAGCAGATGTCTACGACCGAACTGCTCAAAGGCATTAACTCTGAAGACCAAACAGTGGCAGATACCGTTAAGCAGATCATTCCTTCCATTCAGCAGTTTGTAGATCATTGTTATGAAAAAATGGCACAAGGAGGACGCCTTTTTTACATTGGTGCTGGAACCAGTGGCCGATTAGGCATCGTCGATGCCAGTGAATGTCCACCAACATTTGGAGTTGATCACGGTATTGTTGTTGGAATCATGGCCGGTGGAGACACCGCGATTCGAAAAGCTGTTGAATTTGCTGAAGATGATCCAGAAAAAGGCTGGAAAGATCTTCAAGAGTTCGACTTAAATACAAATGATACACTTGTCGGAATAGCTGCCTCAGGGACTACCCCATACGTTATTGGTGCCGTGAAGCAGGCGAATGAATTTGGGATGTTGACCGGATCCATTTCTTGTAACCCCGAAAATCCACTTGCAAAAGAAGCTCAATTCCCAATGACAGCCGTGGTAGGACCAGAATTTGTAACTGGGAGTACCAGAATGAAGTCTGGAACAGCCCAAAAACTAATTCTAAACATGATCAGCACCTCGCTCATGATTAAGCTTGGTCATGTTAAAGGCAATCGCATGGTAGACATGCAGCTAAGCAACAACAAACTTGTCGATAGAGGAACCAAAATGGTTCAGCAAACATTAAAAATCAGCTACACCGATGCCGCGTCTCTTTTGAAAGAATACGGAAGCGTTCGTTCAGCCATCGACAACTATAGAGCTAAACAATAGTTCTTATTTAAATTTGAGCCAATAAAAAAAGGAGATGCTTTGAACACCTCCTTTTCTTTACAACTCTTCAGTTATATTATTTTGTTTCCGGCTTCTTGTCCTTGCCCTTTGTAATTTTTACGGACAGTTCTGATTCACCTTTTTTCATATCTACTTTAATTGAATCCCCTTCTTGCAAGTTCGCTTTCACGATTTCTTCCGCTAGAGGATCTTCAATAAACTTCTGGATTGCTCGTTTCAACGGACGCGCACCAAACTTCGCATCATAGCCCTTCTCTACAATAAAGTCTTTTGCAGATTCGGTCATTTCAATTTGGTATCCTAATTCATTAATACGTCCGTAAAGTTTTTCAAGCTCAATATCAATGATCTGATGTATATCTTCACGTGTCAATGATCTAAACATAATCATGTCATCTACACGATTCAAGAATTCCGGTGCAAATGCTTTTCTCAAAGCATTTTGAACAACTGTCTTGGCATTTTCATCCTTTTGTTCTTCTTGCGCTTTTGTTCCAAAACCAACACCAGTTCCGAAATCTGCTAGTTGTCGAGCCCCGATATTTGAGGTCATGATTAATATCGTATTCTTGAAATCAATCTTACGCCCAAGACCATCTGTCATATGACCATCATCCAACGCTTGTAAAAGCAGATTGAATACATCTGGATGCGCTTTTTCGATCTCATCCAACAAAACAATTGAATATGGCTTTCTTCTCACTTTTTCCGTAAGCTGACCACCTTCCTCATATCCCACGTAGCCCGGAGGTGCTCCAACCAATCTAGAGATTGAGAATTTCTCCATGTATTCCGACATGTCAATTCGAATGAGTGCATCCTGCGAATCAAACAAGTATTGAGCTAATACCTTTGCAAGTTGCGTTTTCCCTACACCCGTAGGCCCAAGGAAGAAGAATGATCCAATTGGCTTGTTTGGGTCTTTCAATCCAGCTCGATTACGTTGAATTGCTTTTACCACCTTCGCCACAGCCTCATCTTGACCAATCACTCGGTTCTTAATCTCATCACCCATGCTTGCCAATCGGCCTGTTTCAGATTCTGAAATTCGAGTTACAGGGACTCCACTCATCATTGACACTACTTCAGCAACATGCTCTTCAGTTACAATAACACGATTGTTCTTGGATTCTTCCTCCCACTTCTTTTTAGCAACTTCAAGCTCTTCCATCAACTTGCGCTCATCGTCTCTCAATTCAGCGGCCTTCTCATATTGTTGAGATTTGATCACTTCATTTTTCTGCTCTTTAAGGTCTTCGATCTTCTTCTCAACATCTAAAATCTCCTTAGGAACATTAATGTTTGTCAAGTGAACACGTGAACCAACCTCATCTAAGGCATCAATTGCCTTATCTGGCAGATGACGATCTGTAATATATCTCTCTGTCAAAGCAACACAAGCGTGAATCGCATTGTCATCGTAGCGAACAGAATGATGATCCTCATAGCGTTCTTTAATATTCTGAAGAATTTGAACTGTTTCCTCAATAGAAGTTGGCTCAACCAAAACTTTTTGGAATCGACGCTCCAAAGCTCCGTCTTTCTCAATATGCTGACGGAATTCATCTAAAGTTGTCGCTCCAATTGCCTGCATTTCACCACGAGCAAGTGCCGGTTTAAACATGTTAGAAGCATCCAGCGAACCAGAAGCACCTCCTGCACCAATAATCGTATGAATTTCATCAATAAAAAGAATCACATCAGGGTTCTTTTCTATTTCCTGCATCACGGCCTTCATACGTTCCTCAAATTGACCACGATACTTAGTTCCCGCTACGAGCGACGCTAAATCCAATGATATAATTCGCTTATTGAACAATACACGAGATACCTTTCGCTGAACAATACGCAATGCCAAACCTTCAGCGATTGCACTCTTACCCACACCAGGCTCCCCGATCAAAATTGGATTATTCTTTTTTCTTCGTGATAAGATTTGACTTACACGTTCTATTTCTTTTTCTCGACCAACGATAGGGTCCAAGCGACCTCCTTCTGCCATTTTGGTCAAGTCACGCCCAAAATTATCCAGTACGGGCGTCTTTGATTTTGGGTCAGACGGTTTACGTTGGGAAGAATAAGACTCTTCTCCACCCCCATCTTCTTCAGTACCACCAGGAAATTCTGCTCTTGGTGTTATTTCATCTTCTTTCATAGCTTCTAACTCATCTTTTACATTATCGTAAATCACACCATATTTATTAAGTATACTACAAGCTACACTATCCTCATTTTTCAGAATGGAAAGTAAGAGATGTTCGGTACCAATCATAGCACTTTTATGCAACTTAGCCTCAAGGTAAGTTAACTTAAGAACTCGTTCTGCCTGCTTTACAAGTGGTATGTTTGCCAGATTTTGATTCGAAACACCAGATGATTGCTGTAACGTCTGTTCAATCTCCTTACGGATCATTTTTAAATTCAGTTGAAATTCTTGTAATACAAGAATGGCCTTTCCATCTCCTTCTCTAATCAATCCTAGCAACAAATGCTCAACCCCGATAAAATCATTACCTAATCGTAGCGCCTCTTCTCTACTGTAACTGATTACATCCTTTACTCTTTGCGAAAATTTAGCTTCCATATAATAAATTGATGGTTGTATATCGTTCAAAAAACACTTTGTCAAAAGAACAAAATATACCGTCTACAAATATATAACGTTTAAAATTGTAATTACGTCATTCGAACATCCACTTTTTCACAGTGTTTTGTTCGGAAAATTGACTGTCAACTTTGATGCCAGACATGTTGTATTGAAGAAAAACAGACAGAATGTCCGATACAAGCCTGACTCTATGAAAAAATGTCAAAACGCCCATATATAAAGCTCTGAACAGTATGTTGCGCGCAACAAAAACTTGAACAAGTTGATTGACAAATCGTTACCCATAAAAAGCAATCAACTACCATGGCACAAAGTGCTTAACCGCTTCAAATTACCAAATTGTTAATAACTTCGCTAAAACCGCTATTTTCCACAGATTTTTGTTAGTAAATAGCCTCAAAATTGAATGCCTTTTTACTCTTTAATTCACTAATTTCGGAGCTTGCTTTTAACGCGTCTTGAGACGTATAAAACTTAATCGGAGATAAAGATGGCAGACGGAGAAAGAATAATCCAAATTAACATTGAGGATGAAATGAAGTCCGCGTACATTGACTATTCAATGTCCGTGATTGTGTCCAGAGCACTTCCAGATGTACGCGATGGTTTTAAACCAGTGCATAGAAGAGTCCTTTATGGTATGCAGGACTTAGGAGTATATTCAAACAGACCATATAAGAAAAGTGCAAGAATTGTTGGTGAAGTACTTGGTAAGTACCATCCACATGGTGATAGTTCAGTATATGACACAATGGTTCGTATGGCACAACCTTGGTCACTAAGATATCCGCTTGTCGATGGACAGGGTAACTATGGTTCTATTGATGGCGACAGTCCCGCAGCGATGCGTTATACTGAGGCAAGACTTCGAAAGATTGCCGAGGAAATGTTGGGGGATCTTGACAAAGAAACGGTAGATTTTGCTCCAAACTTTGATGATAGTCTTCAGGAACCAACTGTTTTACCGACTAAGATTCCTAATCTCCTTGCTAATGGCGCTAGTGGTATTGCCGTTGGTATGGCTACGAACATGGCTCCGCACAACCTGACAGAAGTTGTGAATGGCACTATTGCTTATATAGAAAATCATGACATAGAAGATGAGGAACTTTTACAGCATGTAAAGGCACCTGATTTCCCAACTGGAGGAATAATCTATGGTTATGAAGGGGTTCGTGATGCCTTACTTACTGGTCGTGGTAGAATTGTAATGCGCGGAAAGGCAGATTTCGAAGAAACAAAATCTGGTAGAGAGCAGATCATTGTTACTGAGATTCCATACCAGGTTAACAAAGCGGATATGATCAAGAAAACCGCTGAGTTAGTCAATGACAAAAAGATTGATGGCATATCAGACATTCGCGATGAGTCCGACAGAAATGGAATGCGAATTGTTTATGAATTAAAACGTGATGCCATTCCGAATGTAGTATTAAATAAACTATTCAAATACACGGCTCTACAAAGTTCATTTTCAGTAAATAACATCTGCCTTGTTAATGGTAGACCTGAACTTCTCAATCTAAAACAAATCATTGCGAATTTCGTTGATTTCCGTCATGAAGTTGTTGTTAGAAGAACCAAATTTGAATTACGTAAAGCAGAAGAACGCGCTCATATTCTTGAGGGACTTATTATTGCTTCTGACAATATTGATGAGGTAATTAAACTTATCCGCGCTTCAAAAAGCCCGGAAGATGCTAGAGAAGCCTTAATAAAACGATTTGAATTATCAGACATTCAAGCTCGCGCCATCGTTGAAATGCGATTGCGTCAATTAACGGGACTTGAGCAAGATAAACTTCGTGCTGAATACGAAGAACTCATGAAAACCATTGCTGACTTAAAAGATATTCTTGATCGTAAGGAGCGTAGAATGGAAATAATCACAAATGAGTTGATAGAAGTTCGCGATAAGTATGGTGACGAGCGTCGTTCTCAGATTGAATACTCTGCGAATGAAATGCGTATTGAAGACTTGATTCCTGATGAAGAAGTGGTTATCACAATCTCGCACGCTGGCTACATCAAAAGAACAAGTCTTGCGGAATACAAGGTTCAAAACAGAGGTGGTATGGGATCTAAAGGTTCGGCAACGAGAGATAAAGATTTCCTTGAGGAGCTCTTTGTTGCAACGAACCATAATTACCTTTTGATCTTTACTGAAAAAGGAAAGTGTTTCTGGATGCGCGTATTCGAAGTACCAGAAGGAAGCAAAACAAGTAAAGGTAGAGCAATTCAGAACTTACTCAATATCGAGCCAGATGATAAGATCATGGCCTTTATTAATACAGGCGACGTAAAAGACCCTGAGTTTATTAAGCGACCAGCTGAACAAGCGGACGTTGACAAAGGCTTAGCAGAAGCTGTTGGTGAGATGATCGATCGCTATTACATTGTAATGTGTACTAAGAAGGGAGTGATTAAGAAAACATCTCTTGAAGCCTACTCCAGACCTCGTACAAATGGAATTAATGCCATTACAATTCGTGAAGGAGACGAACTTCTGGAAGCGAAACTAACGAATGGATCGAATGAAATCGTGTTAGCCACATCTAATGGACGTGCAATCCGATTCAACGAAGAAAAAGTTCGTGCAATGGGCCGAAATGCCGCTGGAGTTCGTGGTGTTACGCTAGGCGGTGATGACGACGAAGTAATTGGAATGATCTGCGTGGAGGATGTATACTCAACTGTTCTTGTGGTTTCGAACCGTGGATACGGTAAACGAACTTACCTGAACGACCCAGAGGATCATGAGCCAGTATATAGAATCACGAATCGCGGTGGTAAAGGTGTTAAGACCTTAAATGTTACAGAGAAAACAGGAAAGTTGTTATCCATCAAAAATGTAACGGACGAAGAAGACTTGATGATCATCACTCGTTCAGGAGTAACTATCCGTATGCATATTGATTCCATTCGAACAATGGGACGTGCAGCACAAGGCGTTAAGCTTATCAACTTGAAAGGTAAGTCTGAAATTGCCGCCGTTGCCAGAGTTCCGCGCAGCGAAGAGGAAGAAGATGCTCCGGAGCTTGATGAAGATGGGAACGTTATAGAGATGCCTGAGTCAAATTCTGAAGAGAATTCAGAAAATGGCACGGATATTGAAAATAGAGGCGAAGAGGAATAATCCTATTTTTGTATTTAATGAAAAAAGAATATATGAAAACGTCATTCAGAAATTTAGGCCTGGCTGTCGGAGTGTTAGCTATCACTTCTCTAGCTTATGGACAAAAGAAGAACGAAACAAGTGCTGCTGTTGAGTATAAGAACAACTTCCAGCCAGCGTTTATGAAGCAAGACATGGAATCTGCTAAGAAATCGTTGACGAAAGCAAAAGAGTTCATTGATCTCGCGGCAAGTCACGAAGACACAAAAGGCAGCCAAAAAACATTGCTTTATAAAGGACAAATCTATGGAAGCTGGGCAATGATCATGGCTATGGATGAAAATCCAGATGAAGCTCAAATGATGGAAGCACTAAACACTTCGGTAGAAGCTTTTAAAACTGGTCACAAGGCTGGAAAGAAATATAAGTCGGATATTGAACAAGCAGTAAACACAAACATAACGCTTTTCAATATGGCTGCCAGTGCCTCTTACAAGGCTGAAGAATATAAAGATGCAGCTGAAGCTTATGACTTCGCTGCTAAGTACAGTGACGCGATTGGTCAATTGGACACAAACATGGTGTACAATTCTGCTCTGTGTTATGAAAAGGCAGAAGATTATGGAAAAGCCGCAAAGCGCTATGAACGTCTTGCAAAAGTGAATTATCGAGGAAGTACTTCTGCAATTCTGGCATCAAGTGCGTACAGAAAATCAGGTGATATCGAAAAGGCAAAATCAATTATTAACGAAGCAAGAAAAGCTGACCCTTCTAACAAGGAACTTTTACTTGAGCTGGTAAACACTAATATTGACGCAGGAGATGCTGCCGGAGCTGAAGCCGCATTGAATGATGCTATCTCTACAGACCCAAACAATAAGCAACTTCATTACACGATTGGAACCATCTACATTGACCTAAAGGATAATGAAAAGGCAGAAAAAGCATTGAACAAAGCATTAGAGATTGACCCAAATTATGTAGATGCTCAATATCAGTTAGGAGCTCATTTGGTTACATGGGCAGGTAATCTAAATACTGAAGCCAAGCAACTTCCTTTTGGAGACGCTAATTACAATAAAATGTTGGCGGAAAGCGAAGAGATTTACAAGCGTGCATTAGTTCCGCTTGAGAAATATATTTCAAGTTATCCAGATGATAAGCAAGTCTTGACTATTCTATTCCAGATTCACAGAAACCTTGGAAACTCTGAAAAAGCACTAGAATACAAGAAAAAAGCTGACGCTGCGAAGTAACTCGTACGTCGAAAAAGTCATTTAACCCTCTCATTCCGATCACTATCGGAAGAGAGGGTTCTTTTTTGCCCCTACCTTATTGATAATCAAATTAATTCCATATCTTTGCAGCCCTGTACGCAAGGATGTACAGTTTTATTTTTGCCGCAAACCTATGAATAGTGCGGCTTTACTATTAAACCCTTTCGGATTTTTAGGTTGTCCGAAATACAAAGAAAGCCAACATGGCAAAAGAAACACAAATGCAGGGAACTGCAGATTTTGACTGGGATGCATTAGCATTGGACGGTTACACAGCAGCAGAACGTGCTGAATTATCAGATCGTTACGAAGGAACTTTAAACTCAATTGCTGAGCGTGAAGTAATCCAAGGGACGGTTATCTCTATCAACAAAAAAGAAGTTGTTGTAAACATCGGATCAAAATCAGAAGGAGTTATTCCATCTGGTGAATTCCGTTACAACCCTGACCTAGCTATAGGTGACACTGTTGATGTTTACGTTGAAACACAAGAAGACAAGTACGGTCAGCTTGTTGTCTCTCACAAAATTGCACGTGTTCACAGTGCATGGAATAAAGTGAACGAGGTACTCAAGACTGGTGAGGTTATCACTGGATTTGTTAAGTGCAGAACAAAAGGTGGATTAATCGTTGATGTATTTGGTTTGGAAGCATTCTTACCAGGTTCTCAAATTGATGTGAAGCCTATCCGTGATTACGATGTGTACGTTGGAAAGAACATGGAATTCAAAGTGGTTAAGATCAACCAGGAATTCAAAAACGTTGTTGTTTCTCACAAAGCACTTATCGAGGCGGAACTTGAAGAACAAAAGAAACAAATTATCTCTGGTCTTGAGAAAGGACAAATTCTTGAGGGTACAGTTAAAAACATTACTTCGTACGGTGTATTTATCGATCTTGGAGGTGTTGACGGACTTATCCACATCACAGACCTTTCATGGGGACGTGTTAATCACCCAGAGGAAATCGTTGAATTGGATCAGAAACTAAACGTTGTAATCCTTGACTTTGATAATGAGAAGAAAAGAATTGCACTTGGATTGAAGCAACTTCAGGCGCACCCTTGGGATGCTCTTGATGGCGATCTTAACGTTGGTGATAAAGTAAAAGGAAAAGTGGTTGTTATGGCTGACTACGGTGCATTCGTTGAGATTGCTCCTGGTGTTGAAGGTCTTATCCACGTTTCTGAAATGAGCTGGTCACAGCACTTACGTTCGGCTCAGGACTTCTTGAAAGTTGGAGACGAAGTAGAAGCTGTAGTACTTACATTGGATCGTGAAGAGCGTAAGATGTCATTGGGTATTAAGCAATTGATGCCAGATCCATGGGAAGCCATTGAAGGTAAGTACGCTGTTCAAACACAGCACAGTGCGAAGGTGCGTAACTTCACTAACTTCGGTGTATTTGTTGAATTGGAAGAAGGAGTTGATGGTTTGATTCACATCTCTGACCTTTCATGGCAAAAGAAAGTGAAGCACCCATCTGAATTCTGTAAAGTTGGAGACCAAATGGAAGTGATCGTATTGGAGATCGATCGTGAAAACCGTCGTATTTCTCTTGGTCACAAGCAGCTTGAAGAAAATCCATGGGAAGTATTTGAATCTACATTCGTTGAAGGTTCAACTCACCAGGGAACAATCATCGAGAACAAAGACAAGTCTGGTATCGTTTCATTGCCATACGGACTTGAAGGAATCTGTCCTGCTCGCCACATGCGCAAGGAAGATGGATCTAATGCTCAAATCGATGAAACACTTGATTTTGTTGTTATCGAATTCAACAAAGATGCACGCAAGATCGTTGTTTCTCACACGCGTACTTTTGAAGAAGGTGAAGATCGTCCTTCTGGAAAAGGTAAGTCTGGAGGAGCATCTGCAAGTGCGGTAAAAGCTGTAAATCAAAGTGCTGAAAAGTCTACACTAGGAGACCTTGATGCATTGGCAGAATTGAAAGAAAAAATGGAGAAAGGAAAGTAATTCCACTCTATTCAATACTGAATCCCGCTTGTCTTGTGATGAGCGGGATTTTTATTTTAAGGAATTACCACCGAATAAATCTTGACTAATGCCTAAAATTCTACTTTCCATATTACTCTGTTTTTCAATAATTTCCTGCAAGTCGGACCCTCCAGTCAATGAAGATGATAGCAGCGCTCAACCCGATGCTACTCTTGAGCAAATTGTAGAAGAACTTCCTTTACAAAATATTGACACTCTTGATTGGCCACGCTTAAGATCCTTGGAAAACTACTTCGCTGAACTACCTAAAAATGTGACTATTGAGATAATGGAATTTTCGTGGCCAGCTGATGAAGTACTTTGTGATCTGTATCAGGAATCAGACGGCCCTCTTTATTTTGCGCTCTACAGAATTAAGGAAACGGGACAAATTATTTACGCTTATGAATCTGGAGCTTACTGCCAGGGAGACTCCGAATACTACCGACATTGGATGTTGGATCTCGAAGGAAATGTCGTGCACGAGTATTACGGACACATTTACGCACCAGACATAGCAGTTTTCTATGAAGATGGTAAAGCGGCGATAAAAGTAGAATTTCCAGCATTTTCTGAAGCGCCTTCTGAACCATTAGAACCACCTGTTTTATCTCAATTAGACCGCACTGAGAGTATGACTGCTACTCACTTAGAAAACCGAATTCAAGAATACTTGGAAAAAGTAAAACTTAGAAAAGAGAAACTAGAGGGATTACCACACAATGATGCAAATGCGCGTCAAGCGTTATTCGAAATGTACGGAGAGGAAGCTTTAGAGGAAAAGGCCAGTTGGATTTTTGAACGTGATCGCCTAGTCAAAGAAATGGATAGTATTCTGCGTGCATACCAAGCGTATTCTCCGACAGGATTGGAAATTAGAAAACCTATTAAACTTGCCAATGCCTCTCGTGGAGAATCATTAATGGTGACTAAATTAAATGTTCCTGTCTATCAGTCACCATCCAGTGATTCAAGAATTATTTCGTCGACTTCATACTATGATCCGACCTTATTTCTAGTTGAGGAAGGGCCTAAAGAAACTATTCCCCCTTTTGGAACACATCACTGGTACAAGGTCAAAAAATATTACGATCGCTCTGAGCCTTCATTCGAAGGATGGATTTATGGTGCTTTTGTAGCTAAAGGATTGTATTAGGCTACTTCCCTGGTAACTGTGTACCTCTTAAGAAATTGACAATTTAATATTCAGGTTACATATCTTGTATACCTTCGTGTAAATGCAAAAGCTTTTCATCACCCTCCTTATTGTTGTATCGTTCTTTTCATGCAAAAAAACTCCGCATTATATGGAAGAACCCTGCGAATGTGCTCCTCCTACTATTCAAGGTCCGGAAGCTGTTTATAAACTTTTTGACGCATCGGATAATGAATTTCAATGTACACCGAATCAAATTGATAGCATGGAGGTTTGGTTGATTGCAGAGCAGAATTCAAACAATCAGGTTGACTCAATCGAGTACTATGACGCTCATTTTTCTCTGAACGATCAAAATTCACCCGAAGCGCATGTTTACATGGGTGAGTTAATCAATTATTACAATGAATCAACTGATTTGTCTTTAAGATTCAAAACACCTTTAGGGACTTCCGCGAGAATAAATCTGTTCATCAACTCTTGGAATACAGAGTGTTGTTCATATCACCAAGTTGATTATTTAATCGGCGAGAACAACGATACGATCTACGACTATTATTCATTTTTTCAAAACGGATACGTTATTCCAGTTACATTACACTGAAGTTTCGGTTGTTATCCTTCTAACGAAATCGTAGATCGCTTCGCACAAAACACCAATTGTCTTGTTAAAATAAAATCACTTATTACAACGCCTGATCGTATGACGTTTTATCTGCCTAATTGGCGACTTTCATTGAAAAAGAATCAGTATATTGCGCTTTTTTGAAAAACCACTTAAATTAATAACATCGCTACTATGGCAGAGAAGGAAAAATTCGAACTGGAGTTTCTCTTGAAAACATCACCAAAAGTTCTTGACAACATGATTAGCACACCAAGTGGATTAAGCGAATGGTTTGCGGACGATGTCAACATTAAGGATGATGTTTACACGTTTTTATGGGACGGAAGTGAGGAAGAAGCAAGACTTATTACAAAAAAGGCAGGCTCGCGTGTTAAATGGAAGTGGCTCGAAGATGAAGAAGATGGTTTGGACACCTACTTTGAAGTTCGTTATGAAGTAGATCCAATGACGAAGGCGGTGGTATTAACTGTTATCGATTTTGCTGAACCAGACGAAATGGAAGAAGTTCAGCGTCTATGGGATAATCAAATATCTGATCTTAAGCGAACGTTAGGCGCTTAATCACACTAAAACCTTCTGGTTTTCGTTGATGTAACGAAGAATTAATTGTAGCGAATTGAAGCGACTCTATATTTTTAGTATACGCTCTTTCACAGGACCATTTCTGGTGACCTTTGCGATTTCAATGTTCATTTTGGTCATGCAATTTTTCTGGAAGTACATTGACGACCTCATGGGTAAGGGAATCTCAGCTTCCGTGATTGTTGAGTTGCTTTTTTACGTATCAGCAAGTCTCATCCCACTAGCCCTGCCTCTTGCGATTCTCCTATCGTCCATTATGACCTTAGGCAATCTTTCTGAAAACAATGAATTAACAGCCTTAAAATCGAGTGGGCTTTCTCTTTATCGTATCATTCGCCCATTAACTGCCGTCGTGCTCATAATAGCGACTTGCACCTTTTTCTTTGCAAACTATATCATTCCCGTCGCCAACTTTAAATGGCATTCGCTAATATTCGACATACAAAACACGAAGATTTCGACGATCCTTACCCCAGGGGCCTACAGTCGTTCACTTGACGGATATGCCATTAAAGTAGATGAAGGCACAGACGACGAATTCAAGGGAGTACTTATTCATGATCATACGAATCCAAAAGAAATTAAAACGATTCGTGCTGACCGCGGAAAAATATACAAATCGGAAAACGGTAAATACCTGTTTTTTGAGCTGAAAAATGGAAGTGTGATGGAGGAATTAGCTCCAATGGCTCCCTCCTACAGTCCTGAAGGCGCTGATCATACACTCCATCCCAATCGTCCTTCGCGACGATCCACTTTTTCGCAGGCAACTTATAAAATTGATCTCACAGGGTTTGACATGAACAAATCGCAAGAAGATTTATTCAAGGATAAGCATGAAATGCTCAATGTATTTCAGATAAACTATGCTATTGATTCAATTCAAAAAAATGGTTTGGATGTTTTGGAAAACTTTGTTCTTAGCTTAAAAAATGATCACTTGTATGCGCAAGCAAAGTCTTACCAGGGAAATAGCAAACCTGAAACAGGAATTGTTGCTGAGTCCATGGAAGCTCCCGATACTACCATATTCTTTGATCAGTTGTCTAAGCAGGAAAAAATAGACGCCATACGACTTGCACAGACCAAACTTCGTAAGAAAAATGACAATCTTCAATCACAGCTGCTATTCATCGATGCTATGGAGCACGACATGGATAAATACCTGGTTGAATTCCATCGAAAGTTTGCGCTAACCATCGCGATTATTGTTTTGTTCTTTGTGGGCGCACCTTTAGGTGCTATCGTTCGTAAAGGTGGATTCGGAGCTCCGGTTGTGATTGCTGCCCTCCTATTTATGGTCTATTTTGTTTTAATTACAATTGGAGATAATTTATCAAAATCCGGGACCGTTTCTCCATTTATTGGAATGTGGTTTGCCACTATGGTCCTCCTGCCTATTGCAATATGGCTCATGCGTTCAGCGGCAAATGACACTCCGGTATTTAGCTTCCCACTCTTTAGTAAACTGCTCAAAAGAAAAAAGTGAAGGTTCTCTACATCACACTGAAACCAATCTACCCCAAAATAGACGGAGGTTGTGTAGCTATGGACAACTTTCTTTCCTGTTTACTTGAAAAAAAAATAGAGGTTAAACATTTATTCATTCATACCTCAAAACATCCCTACGAAGCTGGCAACTACCCGAATGAACTTGCCGAAAAAATTCAACCAGAAGGTGTTTTCATTGATACAGAAGTTCACGCAAAAGAGGCCTTTGCCCATTTGTTCAAAAAAGGCGCATACAATGTAGAGCGATTTTATTCAAAAGAGATGGAATCGTTGATTCATCGTCAATTAGAAATGGAAACATATTCTGCGGTTATCCTTGAAAGCTTGTTTGTAACGCCGTATGTGACTTCTATCAAAGCTTTGTTTAAAGGGAAGGTGTTTGTAAGAACACACAACGTTGAGCATGAGATTTGGAAATACCTTTCTCAAACATCTAAGAATATTGCCCGGAGAGCTTATCTAAAGAAACTGGCAAATGATCTGGAAACTTATGAGTTAGATGTGCTAAAAGAGGTTGATGGACTCATATCTATCTCTTCGGATGATGCTAAGAAATTTAGAGAAATGGGGATTGATACACCATCTATCGTTATTCCTGTAACAATTCCTATTGATGATTTCCAGAATGATTATTCTGCGAATAGCTTTTACCATTTGGGAGCGATGAACTGGCAGCCCAATATTGAAGCCGTAGATCGACTGATTCAACTATTGCCATATATTCAAAAAGAGGCTCCTCTAGCAAAACTGCACATCGCAGGAAAGGGGGCTGATGAAGGCTATTCGACGGATGCGGATAAAGGTATTTTTGTTCATGGTTTTGTTCATGACATTCGCCAGTTTTCTGTGGATCATGGAATTTTAGTCTCCCCTATCCTGTCAGGATCTGGTATTCGAATCAAGCTACTGGAGGCAATGGCACTGGGAATGCCGTGCGTGACAACAACCATTGGAGCAAAAGGGATTGACTATATGAGTTCCAATTGTCTCTTAGTCGCTGATAGTGATGAGGAAATCGTTGCAAATTGTCTGCGCCTCTACAGTGATGTTAGTTTGAGAAAAGAAATCGGAAATAATGCACGCGATTATATTCGAAAAAATCATAATATTGAGACCGTAAGTCAACAGATTATTGAATTCATCAGAAGAACATAGAGATCAGCTTCTCATGATCGTATCACGATTTCCGTTTCCTCTGGAAAAAGGAGATAAATTGAGGGCTTATTATCAACTGCGTGAACTTCAGAAGTATTATGATGTAACACTCGTTGCCTTAACAGATAAAGAGATTACAAAAACGCAATTTGCGGAGGTAGATCAATTCTGCAAAGCGGTTGTTATTTGTCGATTGACATTCTTCAGTAAGGCGTTCCATTTAATACGGTCATTTGTTAGCCAACGCCCTCTTCAAACTGGATATTTTTACAGTTGGAAAGCTCAACGCCAGATTAATCAATTGATTTCAGACAATCATTTTGATCATATCTATTGTCAATTGTTGCGAACAACAGAATACGTAAAAAATAAGCATAGTATTCCTAAAACCATTGATTATATGGATGCATTGAGTGCAGGAATCAAGCGCCGCGTTCATCACCAGCCTTGGTATAAAAAATGGATTTTCAGGTCTGAAGGCAAAAGACTAACGCGATATGAACAGCATATCTTCGACTACTTCGAACATAAAGTAATTATCAGTGAGCAGGACCGACAACTTATTCAACATCCTGACAGCAAGGAAATTGCCACGATCCCTAATGGGATTGCAAGTTCTTTTTTTGAAGATATTGGGCAAGATCGCACCTTTGACTTTGTATTTGTAGGAAACATGAGTTACCCACCGAATATAGAGGCTGTACACTACATTGTTGAAAATATAATACCAGCATTTCAAAATAGCACATTATTGGTTTCTGGATCGTCTCCACATTCCTCTATTGTCAACCTGACTAAAAAGAATAATTCCGTTACGCTTACGGGGTGGGTTGACGACATCCGTACATCGTACGCAAAAGGTCGCATTTTTTTAGCGCCAATGATGATTGGAACGGGCATGCAAAACAAATTATTGGAAGCAATGGCTATGAAAACTCCGTGCGTAACAACTCCACTTGCTAATAATGCCATTCGCGCTACACATGGTAAAGAAATTATGGTCGGCAGTACAGCACAGGAGATCATTGAAGTTATTCGTGAACTCCGTGAAGATGATGAGCTTGCGGAAAAAATAGCATCAGCCGGTGCCAATTTTGTGCGTGATCATTATAGCTGGGAACAATCGGTTCTTGAACTTCAAAGATTAATGAAAAGCTAGTATTTTCTTTGCTTTCAAGCGATTCATGTTTTTATGTAAAACCTCAAATAAGTGATTTATTTCGAGTAATTTTGTAGAAATTAAGTAAGGAGATAGATGGAGTTTGAATTGAACACTATTGAAGAAGCAATAGAAGATATAAAACAAGGGCGCGTTGTTATAGTCGTTGATGATGAAAATAGAGAGAATGAAGGAGACTTCTTAACGGCAGCGAGAAATATCACACCGGAAATCATCAACTTCATGGTTACACATGGTCGTGGACTTGTTTGCGCACCTCTTGTGGAAGACCATTGCGATATGCTTGGTTTAGATTTAATGGTTCAATCGAACTCTGCTGCGTACGAAACTCCTTTTACTGTTTCCGTTGATTTAATCGGACATGGATGTACCACTGGGATAAGCGCTGCAGATAGAGCAAAGACCATTAAGGCTCTAATTGACCCGACAATTCGGCCAGAAGAACTCGGAAAGCCAGGGCATATTTTCCCGTTGCGCGCGAAGAAAGGCGGTGTACTGAGAAGAGCAGGACATACAGAAGCTGCAATTGATTTGGCAAGACTTGCTGGATTTGAACCAGCTGGTGTAATTGTAGAAATCTTAAATGAAGATGGTTCCATGGCTCGTTTACCGCAGCTCGTTGAGATTGCGAAGCGATTTGACCTCAAGCTTGTCTCAATTGAAGATCTGATTAAATATAGAATTAAAACGGAATCGCTGATTGAGCGTGTTATCGATGTTCAATTACCAACGACCATGGGTGATTTCGACCTGCACCTATACAAAAACAAGACAACAGGAGAAGAACACCTTGCTTTGGTGAAGGGAGAATGGGAAAAGGACGAACCTGTTCTATTGCGCGTTCATTCTTCTTGTATGACAGGCGACATTTTTGGTTCTTGTCGATGTGATTGTGGCCCTCAACTCGCCAAGGCTATGGAAATGATTGAGGAGGAAGGAAAAGGAATCATTGTTTACATGAATCAGGAAGGGCGCGGAATTGGTTTGACAAATAAACTAAAAGCATACAAACTTCAGGAAGAAGGATACGATACCCTTGAGGCAAATCTTAAGCTTGGATTCAAAGGAGATGAACGCGATTATGGAATTGGCGCTCAAATCATTCGAGACTTGGGTGTTACAAAGCTTCGTTTGATGTCGAATAACCCCAAAAAACGTACTGGCTTGATTGGTTATGGACTGGAGATCGTGGAAAACGTTGCGCTTGAAATTGAAAGCAATAAGCACAACGAACTCTATCTTAAAACAAAACGTGATAAGATGGGACACTCTTTGAAATTGAACAAATAATGCTCATTACCAAAGGGATACAAAAGTCATTTGGTGACCTTAAAATTTTAAAAGGGATTGACCTCGAAGTAAAACATGGAGAGGTTGTTTCGATCGTCGGTTCTTCTGGAGCAGGAAAAACTACACTCTTGCAAATTCTCGGCACACTTAACAGACCTGATAGTGGAGAATTAACGCTAGATGGTGTTAATCCTTTTGCTCTCTCAGAACGAAAACTAGCAGCTTTTAGAAACACAGAAGTTGGATTTATTTTTCAATTTCACCAGTTACTTCCTGAATTCACCGCGATTGAAAACATTATCATTCCAGCTCTCATCCGTGGCACTTCGATTTCAGATGCAAAAAAAGATGCTTCTCGTTTACTTGAGATTTTGGGTCTTTCCGACCGATCAACGCACAAACCCAATGAACTATCAGGTGGTGAACAACAACGAATTGCTGTAGCACGGTCGCTCATCAACAAACCGAAGGTTGTTTTTGCGGACGAACCTTCTGGAAACCTCGATAGTAAGAATTCTACAGAACTTCATCAGCTCTTTTTTAACCTGCGCGATGAGTTTAATCAGACCTTTGTGATTGTTACGCACAACGAAGAGTTGGCAAATATGACTGATCGAAAGCTAGTCATGTCTGACGGATTAATTCTTTAGTCCTCTCCCCTCAATCAATAAAAAATGAGTCCTGAAGAACTAAAAGAATACCTTGATTTTAAGGCAATTCAATACAACAATACCCGATTTATTGAATCTGACCCTATCCAGCTTCCTCATCGGTTTTCTAAAAAAGAAGATATTGAAATAGTAGCCTTTCTTGTATCAATGATTGCTTGGGGTAAGCGGAGTATGATCATCGCAAGCGGAGAAAAACTGCTCAACATAATGGGTGAACACCCCCATGAATTCATCTTGAATTATTCTTCAAACAGCAAACTGCAATTCGTACACCGAACATTTAACGCTGTTGACCTCGACTTCTTCTTTAGAAGTTTGAATGCACTCTACCAAAATGGCGGGCTGGAGCAGGCTTTTACTGTTCATCCGGATCTTTTCGGTGCCGCGGGACGCATTGTCAACTTCCGAGAGGCTTTTTTTGAGACAGTACATGAACAACGGTCGGAAAAACATATTTCGAATCCAACCAAAAATTCTGCAGCAAAACGGTTGAATATGTTTTTGCGTTGGATGGTGAGAAACGACAAATGTGGTGTTGACTTCGGCATTTGGAATAGCATCTCTCCTTCAGAGCTTTCCATTCCGTTAGACGTTCATACAGCCAATGTATCAAGGGAACTCGGACTTCTCAAGCGTAAACAAAATGATGGAAAAGCCTTGGATGAAATCATGACTACCCTGAGAAGTTTTGATCCAATCGACCCTGCTAAATATGACTTCGCGCTCTTTGGGATTGGTGCTTTCGAGCAAAAGTGAAAGCCTGTTAATTTTGAGCAATGAATCGCTAACTATGCTTACCTTACCAAGGATTAATGAAAGAATTGGCTTATGAAGATTGAAAGTGTAGAAGATCTAAGACACCTCTACGGTACACCGAGTGAAAGAGCAGTCAAAAAGCAATTGAATCAATTGGAAAAGCATAGTCGACGATTCATAGAGTTGTCACCATTTGCAGTTGTCTCTACTACCAGCAAAGAAGCTAAAATGGATGCTTCTCCAAGAGGCGGTGATCCTGGGTTCGCGAAAGTGTTGAACGACAAAACGATCATACTGCCAGACTTTAAGGGCAATAATCGCGTCGATAGCCTCACAAACATTGTTGAAACAGGCACTATTGGACTACTCTTTCTCATTCCTGGATTGGACGAAACGCTTCGATTGAATGGTAAAGCCTATATCTCGGTATCTCCAGAGCATATCCAACTTTTTAAAAATGAGAAGTTCCTTCCAAAGTCTTGCATTGTTATTCAAGTTGAAGAAGTATTCATGCATTGTGCGAAAGCCTTTATGCGATCTAAGCTTTGGGCTCCAGAGAGTCATATAAATGCGAGTGACTTTCCTTCAATGGGCCAAATACTGAAAGATCAAATGAAATCAGACGCCCCCGCTGAATCCAGATCTGATATGATTCAGAGATATCGACAAGACTTGTGAGTCTTCAAAAATTCATAATTAAATTTATCTTTGAGTTATGAATTTTTTGTACCCTGGATTTCTTTGGGCCTTTGCCATTCTGCTTATTCCCATTGTCATTCACTTATTCAACTTTAAACGGTACAAAACACTCTATTTTTCCAGCCTGAATTTCATTCGCCAAGTTGATGAAAAAACAAAGTCAACACAGCGATTGAAACATATTTTAATACTTATATCAAGGTTATTGGCATTCACTTTTTTAGTCCTCGCCTTTGCTCAACCTTATTTCCCAGATTCCGGCACTTCAAATCAGGCGAAAGAGAGTGTTATTGTTTTCTATGTGGATAACTCCTTTTCCATGCAAGCCCGCGGTGTAGAAGGCGAATTGTTATCTCAGGCACGAGAAAATGCCAGAGAAATTATTGAAAAAGCGCCTTTAGATACGCGTTTTTTAATAGGAACCAATGATATGTCCGGCAGCGAAGAACGATTGCTGACAAAAATCGAGGCATACGAAAAACTGGACAAGATTCAATTATCTCCTATTACAAGAAGTGCTGATGAAATCTTAAAGTGGCAGCTTGAACGTCTTGACAATGAAGACATATTGCGCAAAGAGACCAGCATTCAATACGTTTTTCTCTCTGATTTTCAGCGTTCAAATGGTTTTAGGAGTCAACAATTAAACACGGAGAATATTTCCTTTTTCCCTATACAGTTAAGCCCTGAAGTAAATTCAAACATTTACATCGATTCTTTATGGTTCAGTGCTCCTGTTCATAAACTGAACGCTCAGAACGAATTGAATATTGACATCTACAATTCAGGGAAAGACAATCTTGAAAATGTGGAAGTCATCATCGAAATAGCAGATTATAAAAAAACGCTTTTTGTTAATCTTCCATCCAATGAGTTGACAACGACAAAGGTGAGTTATACGGACAAGTCAACAGGCATAAAATCAGGAAGCGTAAAAGTAATGGACAATCATGTACTTTTTGATGACGCTTTCTACCTATCTTATGAAGTCGCTGAAAATGTTTCCATACTTACACTTGATGGTGAAGATGCTGTGAAAAACATCGAAACAGTTTACAATCTGGATGATTTTTATTTGAATGAAATAAGTGCCGTTACAAGCGTGACAAAAGATGATTTTGAAGGGAAAGACCTCATTATTGTAAATGGCGCCAATGCACTATCTCAGGGAGTTGCCAATTACCTTATAGAATTCACCGAAACTGGAGGAAGTATTGCGCTGTTTCCTGGAAAATCTCCGAATCAGAATGATTGGAATTACTTATTGCAGAAAGTCCAACTTGCAAGGATGCAAAATGCAGTAACGTCAGGCAATCGACTCAGTACTCTAAACTATGATGATCCATTCTTTATGGGGGTCTTCGAAAATGAAACGAAGCAACTAAACTTACCAAGTGTTTCTAAAACCTTTAGAGCTGCTTCAGGAGGTAATTCTATGAATGCTAACCTCATTGAACTGCAAAATGGACTTCCATTATTTTCTTCCAGTAAAACAAATGGTACAGCTTTTATGTTCTATAGTTCCTTGCATGAAGACTTTGGAAACTTCTCGAAGAATGCACTTTTCTCTACTCTTCTTCTACGCATGGGAGAATTAAGTCAACGTACACAACCCGACTTCGTAATCATCGGCAATCAAACTCGATATCCAGTTTATGCTATTATTGGAAATGATACTCCTATTCATATTGCCAATGAGGAGTTTGATTTCATCCCTCAGATATCAGCAACAGCTAGTGTCAATTACCTATCTCTAAATATGTTGAGTGATTTCCAGCAGTTAAGGGCAGGCAATTTCGATATTAAAACAGACAAGATTATCGGTGGAATCAGTCTTAACTTCAACAGACAAGAATCTATTCTTGATAGTTTTTCTGAAGAAGAAATTCGTAATGGCTTTACAGCAAATGGCGCAAAAGAAATAACCTTCAATCAGATAGGAACAGCCTCGGCGTTATCCACAATAGATATTGACAAACCGTTCAGTTATTGGAAGATTTGTATTGTTTTAACACTTATTTTTGTGATGGTCGAAATGTTGCTTGTTCGCCTTTTAAAATAAAATCACTGGTAGAATGAAATTTTTGCTGAAAAGTGTCAAAATTGTCAACCATGACTCTGCTCATCATGGTAAAACGATGGATATTTTAGTAGAGCATGGAACAATTAGTCAAATTGCACCTTCCCTGGATGATTCTGAAGCACAATTGATTACCGGAGATGATTTACACGTCTCTCTCGGATGGGTAGATCTAAAGGCTGATTTTTGCGATCCTGGTATGGAGCACAAAGAAACGATTGAAACTGGCTTGAATGCAGCAGCTTCTGGAGGATTTACACATGTTGCAGTTGTTCCAGGAACCAGGCCCGTAATTGATGGAAAAAGCCAAATACAATATGTTCAACAAAAGGCAGTAAATCATATTACTTCAATCCATCCGATAGGAACTATCTCCGTCGGAATGAAAGGTGAGAATTTATCTGAAATGTACGACATGAGCCAGTATGGTGTTCATCTTTTTTCGGACGATTTAAATCCAGTTAGTTCAGGCGTGCTTTACCGAGCACTTCTTTATGCTAAGAACTTTGACGGAACTATCGCTGCATTTTCAAGAGACCAATCAATCTCTGGTCATGGAATTGTAAATGAAGGAATGGCCTCGACTAAAACAGGACTCAAAGCCGATGCATCCATCGGAGAGATTATTGAAATAGAACGAAACATTCGATTAGCTGAATATACAGGTGGAAAATTGCATTTAACCGGAATTTCTACAAAAGAAAGCGTTGAACTCATTCGAAAAGCTAAATCCAATGGACTTAATGTGACTTCAGATGTTCACGTTGCCAACCTTGTGTACAACGAAGAGGCCGTACTCGGATTTGACAGTGACTATAAAGTACTGCCTGTACTCCGTTTTGAAGAAGATAGAAAAGCACTTTGGGAAGGATTAATCGATGGAACGATTGATTGTATTGTTTCTGACCATCGTCCAAATGACAAAGAAGAGAAAGATGTCGAATTCGATGTTGCAGAATTTGGTTCTATCAACCTCCAAACGGTCTTTTCTTCATTAAGAAGTACAGAAGAGTTTAATTTAGATGCTGTAGTAAGAGCTTTAACGACTGAATCAAGAAAGCTCCTCGGTATTCCTGAAGCTAAGATCGAAGAAAACCAACCAGCCGACCTAACTATTTTTACGCCAAACGATACATGGACCTTTTCAAAAGACATTATTTGTTCACTTGTATCTAACACTCCGCTTGTGGATAAAGAACTAAAAGGACGTGTCGTCGGTGTGATGAATTTGGGTAAATTAGCACTCAAAGAATAACCAAATGCCGCCGAAAAAACCTAAACAAAAGTTTCTTAAAGAGTTTATTAAAGAAAAACGTGTAGTTGGCGCGGTTAGTCCGAGTACGAAGTACTTAGGTTATAAGATGTTGGAGAATATTGACTTTTCCAAAGCTAAGATTATCGTTGAGCTTGGTCCTGGAACTGGAGTTTTTACAGATTTAATTCTGGAAAAAATGGGGAGTAACTCTAAGTTGCTGGTATTTGAATTGAATGATAATTTCTATGAAGCCTTAAATACGCGTATGTCCGATCCAAGGGTTCAAATCATTCATGATTCTGCTGAAAAGATTAAGAACTACCTTGGGGAAGACGAAAAAAAGCAAGTCGACGTAGTCATCTCTTCCCTCCCACTAACTGTATTTCCCGAAAAGTTGCGGCATGCAGTGGTTGATGAAGCCTATGACTGCCTCAAGGAAACAGGAGTTTACAAACAATTTCAGTACTCTCTTCAGGCAAAAAAACTACTTGAATCACGTTACAAGGATGTCTCCATTAAGTTTACAATGAAGAACTTCCCACCTGCCTTCGTTTATACATGTCTCAAAAAATAGACAAGAAACGGTACTATTCTTTGTACAAACCCTATGGTTATCTCTGCCAATTCACTGGACAGGAAAGTGATTTGTTGTTAGGTGATCTCTATAACTTCCCAAAGGACGTATACTCAGTAGGACGCTTGGACAAGGATAGCGAAGGACTACTACTTTTGACCAATGATAACCGCTTCAAGACGCTTCTTACACATCCCGATCATAAAATTGAAAAGACATATTGGGTTCAGGTTGAAGGAGAAATTACTTCTGAGGCCATTGAAAAACTTTCGAACGGATCTATTGTTATTTCACACAAGGGCAGAAAGCATAAGGTTTCACCGGCGAAGTGCAAGAGAATTAGTCCACCAAACGTAGAAGGTCGCGTCCCTCCCATACGATTCAGAAAAGCAATTCCTACCAGCTGGATAGAGTTGAAAATTCGTGAAGGAAAAAACCGTCAGGTTCGAAAAATGACGGCTGCCGTTGGCCTTCCAACCTTGCGATTAATTCGTTTTTCCATTGGAAATTACACATTAGAAGGACTATCTCTAGGTGAAGTAAGCTCCTTAGAACCGATTAATTTATAAGAACTACCGTTCACTCATTCTCTCTAGAAAGTGGTATGCTATTTGGTTACCTTATTAAAGGAACTAACATTTATAGGTATGTTAACATCTTTAGAAATAGCGAAAATATTGCTGAAGCAAAAGAAAGAGAGACGAACGAAGACTTCAGGTTTTGACGCAGCCATTTTAGGGCTGGGAGTTGGTTTAAACAATAAGAAATCCAACAAATAAAAGGTACTAAACCAACTTAAACTCAATAGAGTTCGCCAACATCTTAACAACCGGGCATCTTCCAGAGATATCTAACAGGCGCTCACGCTGCTTATCATCTAAATCACCCTTAAAAGAAATTGCCTTCTCAATAAGTGTCTTCTCACCTTTCTCCAGAATGGATAATTCTATGTCTACCCCTTCGAGATTCCATGCCTTTCTTTTAGCGTACATCTGAACGGTAATTAACTTACAGCTTGCAAGGGACGACAACAACAACTCAGAGGGAGTCGGACCTTTATCGGATCCTCCCAAATCTTCTGGTTCATCTGCTATCCACAAATGATCTCGCGAAGAATTCGTCACAATATAACCTGACTTTAATGATGCTTGCAATTTTGCCATTAGCCGCGTAGTTTATCTAATAAGTCACTTAGTGTATTCGCTTCTTCATCCGTCAGCTTCCCAGGTTGCAAATCCGTTTTCTTCAAAGCAACGTCAATTTTTGCCAATAGGTCAAGTCCCTTTTCCGTAATTCTTACATATACCACTCGCCTATCATTCTCACACCGCTCTCTCGAAATAAGCTCCTTATCAATTAACTTGTCCATTAGCCTGGTGGTGTTCGGAGATTTTTCCACCATTCGATCCTTGATTGTATTGACCGCCATGGCCTCATTAGCACCGCGCAAAATGCGCAAGATATTGAACTGAGGCATCGTCATTCCATAAGTCGACATAAACTTGTTAGAAATGCCTGATAGAAAGCTCGCAGTGTACTTTACATTAATGAATGCTCTTGTCTGTGGAGAGTCAAACTTACTTTTAATAGCTTCATCGATCTTCATAAAGCAAAGATACACTAAAAAAAAATACCATGGTAATAGTTTCAAAAAATATAGATTATTTCCTGGGCAGTCTACATATTTTAGGACTGCTATAATAACCAACCCATCGTCTTTATTTCTCGTTAATAATTTCATAACTTGCAATCTCTAAAACAAGAACTATGAAAATGTACTTATTGCCTCTGGCAATTGCACTCTCTGCTGGCGTGAGCTTGGCACAATCAACACAAAATAATACGGTCCCGGAAGAAAAAATTGGTTATAATGCTTTAGGACAACAGATTATTACTACTACAGCCGTTTCTTTCATGAAAACTCCTCCAATCGCTGAATGGGCGAGCGATGAAAAGGAATTTGAGCCGGTAAAAGAACATAAAGATGGACGTGCTGATTATTTACCAGAAGGATACGAAGAAGCGTTGGGATTCGAGGATACTCCGGACCCGATTGTTCAGTCTGAAATGGGAACGCGCACACTGCGAGCACCAATTGTCAATTTTTTAGGTTTAAGTGGTAACGGAACTCCTCCTGACCCTTCCGGAGCAGCTGGTCCTAACCATTATGTTCAAGCCGTAAACACAACTTTCCGAGTTTTCAATAAAGACGGAAGCATTGTGCCACAATCCACATTTAGTTTGAGCACGTTGTGGCCAGGTAGTTCGAATGAAGGAGATCCAATTGTAATGTACGATAGACATGCTGATCGCTGGTTCATTTCTCAGTTTCAATTCAGTCCGAATCGTATTCTGATTGCTATTTCTGAAACAAATGATCCAACAGGTTCTTACTACGCATACAGTTTCTCTCTTTCACAATTCCCGGATTATCCAAAGTATTCTATTTGGTGGGATGCTTACTACATGTCTTCAAACTCAACACATACAGCCGTGGCCTTTGAGCGTGAAAAAATGCTGAACGGTGACCAAAGTGCGCAAATGATTTCCATGAGTTTGCCTGGTGCGTCTAGCTTCGGATTTGACGCTGCATTGCCATCAGATGCTGACGGAG
The DNA here is from genome assembly GCA_002427735.1 of Flavobacteriales bacterium UBA6051. Lineage (GTDB taxonomy): Bacteria > Bacteroidota > Bacteroidia > Flavobacteriales_D > Crocinitomicaceae > UBA4466. The sequence goes on along the minus strand of DIYP01000007.1, from coordinate 283,186 downwards.
ATTTGCCTCCAAATGGAACACCATGTTACTTTTTCAACCTTGCAGATAATGCTTTCGCGGGTGGACAAGATCGAATTGAAATTTTTGAAATGACTTGTGACTGGAACAACACAAATAATTCGCAAGTAGTTCAATCCCAAGACTTGAATGTATCTTCTTTCGATGCTTTGTTTACAGGTGGTCTATCGAATATTGCGCAGCCAGGAACAAGTCAGCGCCTTGACGCAATCATGGGAGTTTTCATGTTCCGTGCACAGCATATGCGCTGGACAGGTTACAATACAATGATGCTATCCCATGTTGTTGATATGGGAAGTAACAGAGCTGGAATCCGCTGGTATGAATTACGAGATGCGAATGATGGTAACTGGGCCGTTTATCAATCAGGAACATATTCTCCAGATAACTTCACAAGTAGATGGATGAGCAGCATTGCTATGGATACCTGGGGAAATATTGGAATGGCGTATAGCATTTCAAATGGTAGCAGCGTCTCTCCTGGTCTTGCCTACACGGGGCGACTTTCGAGCGATATGCTTGGAGATATGTCCTATGGAGAACAAGTAGCTATTAACGGTTCTGGCGCTCAGACGTTCACCAATCGTTATGGTGATTACGGACATTTAGCATTAGACCCTGACGGTGAAACCTTTTGGTATACAGGCGAATACATCGATGGAAGTTCTCAAAAAACGCGCATCTTTTCTTTCAACATTAAAGAAGAAGCGGGATTGGAGAATCCATATTACGACAACCTATCTATGTTCGTGTTCCAAAAGGAATCTAATCTAAATGTAAAAGTAGACGGTATTCATAACAATGAAAAGGTAGAACTTAACCTCGTTGCAATGAATGGTCAAAACGTATATACTTCGAAGGATATCAAGCCTGCTAACAATGGAATTGTGCAAGACATTGATGTCTCTAATTTGATGTCTGGAGTGTATTTCGTAAGTGTTGGAAATTCAAACTTCCAGAAAGTAGAGCGAATTTTCATTCAGCGCTAACGTTTTAAATAAAAAATAATTTGGTTTGAAGGAATGGGTCGATTGACTCATTCCTTTTTTTGTTTAAACCTGAAAGATGGTCATTTCTTCGGCGGTATCTTACATCATAAGTTTAAAAGCTTGAACGTTATTACAAATCGCCGATAAACGTTCCCCAGTTTGGAATGAGCCTTCTCCTTTACTTCTTCAATAACTCTTTGAATTTCAATGGTACCAATAATTCGGTTAAAACGGTTAAGTCGATCATGACGACTATTTGCAAGTAAATTGGTATTTTGTAAACAGAACTATTAATGCTAAATCTAAAACCATGAAAAAAACTACGATTCTCGTAGCCTTTTTGGGGCTCAGTGCATCCTTCTCCTTTGCACAAAAATTCAAACTGCTGTCCTCTACGGATGAAATTCTTACGATTGAACACACTTTTAATGAGTTGACACCTCAGGAAACTGAAATTAACTCAATAAGCCACTGGAACTTTGACCAAACCTATAAAATCACTTCGAAGAAAAAAGGTGCTCCAGCACTTCCCACTTTTGCGGAGTCTCTGATTATTCCAAATCAAGGTGCTGTTGAGTTGGTCATCGAACACGATGGATACACAGAGTACAACAACGTACTTATTTCTCCTTCTAAAGGAAGTTTGAAAAGAAATGTTTCACCTTCGAGTATTCCTTATGAATTTGGTGCTGAATATAATGAAGATGCGTTTTACCCGGGTCAACTTGCAACGATGAGTGAACCTTTTAACTTACGAAATACGCGTGGAGTAAGCATCCAGTTTTCACCTTACCAATACAATCCGGTGACCAAAGTATTGCGCGTTTATAAGAATGTTCAGGCAAGTTTAGTTATTAACGATCTCGAAACTGGACTGAATGAGCTATTAGGAAATCACATTCCAAATGATGTTTTTCGTGATGTTTATGCCAACCAGTATATCAATGCCGGCGAAGTAACTGCCAAATACAATCCGTTAGAAGAAGAAGGTGAAATGTTGATCATTACAGCTGACCAATTTACGGATGAACTAGAACCTTTTGTAGAATGGAAAAACCAATCGGGTATCAAGACTACAGTGGTAACAACGAATGTGGCAGGTTCATCGGATACCCAGATTAAATCGTACATCAGTAACTTTTATAATTCTAATCCGAACTTAATCTTTGTATTATTAGTTGGTGATCACGCACAGGTTCCTTCTCATACCTATGGTTCTTCGGGATGGGAACAACTTTGGAGTGACTCTTACTATGCTCAGTTAACTGGAGGGTCGAATGACTATTATCCTGAAGTATTTGTTGGACGTTTTTCGGGAACTACTTCCCAGCATATACAGACGCAAGTGGATCGTACACTTGAATATGAAAAAACGCCTGCTGCTGGAACATGGATGCAAAATGCTATTGGACTCGCTTCGGACGAAGGAGCTGGATACGGAGACGACGGTGAAGCTGATTGGCAGCACGCGCGAAACATTCGTACCAAACTGATGAACTACGGGTATACAGAAGTTTATGAATTCTATGATGGATCACAAGGTGGTAGTGATGCAAATGGAAACCCATCAGCATCGATTATTAATCCTGCTGTAAATAGTGGAGTTGGTCTGTTCAATTATACTGGTCACGGCGATCAAAGCACGTGTATTACTGGAAATTATGGAACAAGTAACATTAATAGTGCAACAAATAATGGGAAGTATCCATTTGTTATTTCCGTTGCTTGTAACAACGGGACCTTCACATCGGGAACATGCATCTCTGAGACTTGGTCTTGGGCGACAAATTCAGGTTCCCCTACCGGAGCAATTGCGGCGTGCGGTTCAACCATTCTCATGGCTTGGGCTGAGCCAATGCAGACACAAGACGAAATGGCAGAGCTCATCAGTGAGTCATATACTAACAATAGAAAAGCAACACTTGGAGGATTGTTTTACAATGCTCAGATGAGCGTGTTGGAAGAGTACAACAACAGTGCTACAGCAAGAGAAGTTATGCAAACATGGGTAATGTTTGGGGATCCTTCTGTTCTTTTCAGAAATCAAGCCACTATGGACATGAATGTGTCACATGTTGGGAATGTACCGTTAGGAACAACTTCAGTTGTTGTGAACTGTGATGTAGATGATGCTACAGTGACAATTGTACAAGACGGTGAAATTATCGGAAAATCAAATGCTTCGGGAGGTTCAGCAACAATTAACTTTGCTGCTTTGACTTCTAACTTACCCCTTATTGTTACTGCTGTCAAGCAAAATTACAAACCTTATCAAGGAGTAATAACTGTTGCTGACGGTCCGGCGAGTATTGCTGAGCAATTATTAGATCAGGTTTCAATTGCACCTAATCCAGCGACTGATTTCGTTCAGGTAAACTGGAATGAAGCTTTAGTAGTTGAATCAATTGAGCTTTTAAGTCTCTCAGGAGAGATTGTTGCAGTCCCTTTATTGAATGGAACTTCAGCAACCATAGCAACAAGTGAACTTGCTTCTGGAATGTATATTCTGCAGATTACTGCAGGTGGAGCAAAAAGAACTTCTAAAGTGGTTGTAAACTAATCATTATACACTTTTTGTCTAGAAGCCGCCTAAGAATTGGGTGGCTTCTTTTATTTTTGGAATAGTTTATGCCAATACAATTATAAAACAAGTAAAATGAAAATATTCTCAATACTATTTATAGCGACCCTTTTCATCTCCTGCGGCTCGCAAAAAGAAGTTGTACAAACAACCACTACTACAACGACCGAAACAGTGGAAGAAACAATTGATCAGGCAGATATGAACTATCGAGTGGTTGGGATTGTTCGAGAAAATACTGAAGGCTGTGCTTTCTGTATTGAAACAGAGATAGCACCGGGAGAAATTAAATTTCTGTACGCCGTAAATCTTGAAGACCAATTCAAAAAAGAAGGTACCAAGATTAAGTTTGATTATGCTTTAAGTAGAGCAATGCTTCCAGAAGGTTGCAAGGCAGAAATGACCGTTTCCGTTACTGATGTTACACGCTTGAGAAACTAACTAAAGCCACATAAGCTTAAAGTCTTCTAATTCGGGGATTGAATCGAAAGAGATATTGATATAACTATTTCCAGGAAGTAAACTCTGGAAATTAACATCGAAGCGAACACCTTCTTTAGTGGAACTAATCCAGAAATTTCTAAGAAATTTTGTTGTTGAAACCTTTAAAACCGCTGTTTTATCTGTTTCATTTAGTTTCTCCATACTTATTTGTACGTCGTTTATTGAAGCTCTTGGATAGTCATTAACGATATGCTCAAAAGATCGAGAAAAGTGGCCACCATTGTTATCCTTATATTGAAAAACGATTAACGCATTCGCCTCCTCTCCTATTTGTTGCAGAGCATCAGATAAATCTAATCTTTGAGATGATTCACCTGCAAGCGCAACGTTGAAATTCTTTTCATTCAGAAGTTCTCCGTTAAACCCATACAATTTACAGGCTACATCATAAGACATTGTATCTGGAGCATCAGATGCTAAATAGTACGACTTATCTTTCAGGTCAGTATATTTTTCTAGAATAGTCACATCGCGATAATCGTCCCTCATTCGGTACTGCAAAGCTTTCCAATTACCAAAATAATCTATACTCGACCAAGTTGGTGCCGGCCAACAATCGTTCAATTGCCAATACAAAGTCCCACCGCACCTTGGAGCATCAAGGCGATGCCCTGCAACAGCCATACTTACCGCCATTGATTGTGTCAACTGAGAAAAATACACGAACTCTTCAAAATTTTTAGGCTCGCCATAAAGTCGTTTTGCATGTTTTAAAATCATGTCATTTCCGACATAGCTTTTTTGATGATGCTTCATGACCTCTGACTTCAAATTCCAATCTTCTTCGGTCGAAAAGGACAACAAAGTACTATACTCGGGAAAACTCTGAAAACCGTATTCGGCATTGAACCTTCCTATTTTTTTTCCGAAATCTTCAATTGGATCTTTTCCGTGCCAAACGCCCCAATAATGTTGGGAACCATGATTATAAAGCTCCTTTTTACCCCAATTACTTAGCGGAGAAGTATGGATATAAGGAATACTGGAATAACTTTCAATGACTTCCGGAGCTGTCTTTTTAAAAATATCGTCGTACGCTTTTTCAATCTCTTTAGCATACTTTCCGTATAGCCCATACTTTACCTGAAAACCCCAGTTCCCCCATGCAACTTCAACTTCATTATTTCCATTAAACAAAACAACACTCGGATGTCCAGCAATGCGCGGAACTTGATAGTTAAACTCTCGCTCTATATTTTTCAAAAAACACTCATCTCCTGGATACATAGCACATGCAAACATCAAATCCTGCCAAACCATAATACCGAGCTCATCACATTTCTCAAAAAAGATTTCATCAGGATAATAACCACCTCCCCATACACGAACCATGTTGAAATTAGATGCAGCCATGTCTTGCACCATTTGTACAATCTCCTCATCCTTTACCCGCGCTGGAAAAATCTCTTGTGGAATGTAATCAGCACCTTTTCCAAATATGCGTCTTCCATTGATTTTAAAATAGTAGCTGGTCCCCCATTCGTCCTTTTCCCTGATTAACTCAGAAGTTTTCACTCCAAAGCGTAAATCAGCCTCAACGAGAACTAGACCAGTTTTAACGGATGATAAATAAATCTCATCTGAATATAAGAATTGCTCGCCATGACCTCTCGGCCACCATAATGTTGGATTCGAAATCTCAACAGTTCTTTTTACTACTCCATCTTTACACTCGACATTTTCATTTCCAAACAACTTGCTCTCCCAAGTATATTCTTCGAAGAAATTATTGGATAGAAATAAAGTAAACTCAACAATGGCTTTGTCTTTTGAAACCGAAACAACATCAACTGTTTTGTTGAGTACTTTGGGAAAATGATCAAGTGTGATATAAGCCGGCTTATTTAAACCGATAGTATTCATTCGAAGCGCCCAGTCCCAACCAAACTGATACTGAGGTTTCCTAGAATAGGGAGCAATGGCTACTTCATGGACATCATTTGGAGCCGGAAGTTGATACCCCACTTCTGATTTTTTATTCTCATGATAAATAACAGGCGGTGTAAAAACAATTGTCAATTCATTCATGCCTACTGACAATAGCTCTTTTACCTCGAGATTATAGGGAATGAATGCGTTTTCTGTCTTTAGAATGAGAGAATCATTCAAGTAAATCTTGGCATACATGTCAACTGAAGGGAGATTAAGCTCATAAAACCTGGACTCTAAATGTTTAACAAAGAATATAGACTTGAATTCCCATTCATGTTCCTCAATCCAACCAAACTTCTGTTCATTTGTTCCATAAAAAGGATCAGGTAATTCACCACTAGCGATTAAAGCTTCCTGAACGGAGCCATGCGTTCCTAATTCTACCCACTCTTTCTTTAGCGGATGCAAAAAACTCCATGTTAACTCAATTTGTGCCAATGTTGCAAAACTTAAAGTACAGAATAAGATTGAAAGAAATCTCATGACTACCAATTACGATCAAATTTAGCATCTACAAGTTGCGCGCCATTCTCTGTGGTTAGCGCATAATTGAAACCATAATAGGTCGAATACCCACCATAATTTCCATTTCTATCCAATGCCAAAAAACCTACTTGCAATCCTGTCATATCATCGTGTTTGGCAATGATTCTATCGACTGCCTCTTTACAAGCCTGCTCAGGAGTGCGTCCCTGGCGCATTAACTCTACCACCGTATGACTTCCTGCAATTCGAATTACAGCCTCACCGAGTCCTGTTGCGCAAGCCGCACCGACCTCATTATCAACAAATAATCCAGCTCCAATAATCGGTGAATCTCCCACTCTGCCTGGCAATTTATACCCCCAACCACTTGTTGTACAAGCACCGCTCAGATTTCCATCGCTATCCAATGCAAGCATTCCAATGGTATCATGATTCTCGTGGTTAATCTCAGGTTTCTCAAACGCTTCTTTGTTCTCTTTTTTCCACTCCTTCCAGTCCTTCTTTACTTCCTTAAGGGGAGCTTTGACTTTTGGGAATCCGTAGTCGAGCGCAAATTGCTTTGCTCCCTCTCCAACTAACATCACATGAGGTGTATAATCCATGACAGCCCTTGCAACTGAAATCGGATGTTTAATATGTTCAAGATATGCGACAGCGCCGCATCGAGACTTTTCGTCCATAATACAAGCGTCAAGCGTAACATGCCCATCACGATCTGGACGGCCGCCAATACCAACACTTCGATTACTCAAGTCATCCTCTGTAGTCCTAACTCCTTTTTCAACGGCGTCAATCGCTTTACCACCATCTTTTAGAACTTTCCAAGCATTTTCATTTGCCGCCATTCCATGCTTCCATGTCGAGATAACAATAGGTCCATCTACTTTTCCAGAAAACCCATTAGCTATTAACTCACCTGCCTTTGCTGGCTTCATAAAAGAGAGCGCCGTCCCAGCCAATCCCAACTTAAAAAAGGTTCTTCTCCGCATAGTTAATAGTGCTTAGTTATTCTTTTCTTCTAGATATTTCTTTAACCATTTTCGATACGCTGCAGCATTTTTCTCATGCTGAGCATTTGTCACCGCAAAATTATGACCTTGTCCTCCGGGCTTACCGCACATGAAAATATAGTTCACATCTGCTGGATTCAAAACGGCATCAATTACTTCCGCAGGTGGGATACAAATTGGCCCAGGGGGCAAACCACCATATAAATAAGTATTATAAGGACAATCAATCGCTTTGTGTTTATTTAATAAGCGTTCCACTCCATCCAATTCATCTCCCCAGCAAAACTTAAAAGTAGGATCAGATTCCAAACGCATTCCCTTATTGATCCTATTCAAATAAAGTTTTGCTATGATTGGCCATTCCTCAGACATTTGAGCTTGTTCAGAAAACACAATACTTGCAACTGTGGCAACCTGAGATGGATAACTTAAGCCTACAGCTCTCATCTTTTCTTTTCGATCTTCGTTCCAGAATTTTTTGAATTCTTCTGCCATGAGCGCGACAAACTGTTCAGCGTCTGTATCAAAATAAAGCTCGTAAGTCTTTGGTAGAAAAAGCGCCGGTATTTGCTCTCGCGTGAAGCTATACTTTCTCAGCGTTTCATCGTTATAAATATGGTCAACAATAGAAGCACTATCTGCCAGAATGCATTTACTGATATTCATTCCTATATCTTCGATTGTCTTACAGCGATTGAATACCACATTGACCTTGACTTCCGCATTACCTTGTCCTGAATCATTTTTGAGAAAACCATTGACAAGACTAGACAGCTGTGTTTGCGAAAGGATCACATACTTTCCTGCGGCAAAATTTGAAGTATCAATGTTGTTCTCAGCAATGTAGTCGCGAATATGGGAATCGTTTTTTATAATTCCCTGATCAAGAAGCGTTGAGATTAACTCTTGACCTGATGGGTCTTCGCGAAACAGAAGTTTTACCTCTGAAGTATTTACTGTACGTGTGTCTTCACCAAATAAATTTTGCAAGCGCTCCCAATTAAAAACAACGACTCCTACAAAGACAACAAATAAAACAAGGATTATTCTTTTAACCATTTCTCAAATACTAACGCTTGAATATACGCACCATCAATCAAAAAACGCTCATCGGTTTCGCCAATTTTTGTAAACCCGCATTTTTGAAATAAATGAATACTTACTTCATTATTAGGCAAGATTGTACTTATGAGCCGTGTTATCCCCAAAGATTTAGCCTCTCTCTCCAGAAGCTGTAACGCCTGTTTAGCATAACCTTTACCTCTGTTAGCTTGATGGGCGACTAATACGCCGACGGAAGCTTCGGACTTTTGGAAATCAATCTCTGTCAGATCAACTGCTCCAATTTGCGCATGCCCATCATTCTTGCAGATGATCCATCGTGCCTGCTTAACTTTTTCTATATCATCCAGCTCATGAATGAAATTCAAAATATCCAGAACTGTATAGGGAACATCATTCTCGGCCGTATTCCAATCAGGAACATTATTTTCCCAATCAAGCACATGCTCCGCATCCAAAACTCCAACTGGCCTGATATGCACTCCGCTATTATTCACGGGCCAATTTCGTCAATCGCTCATGAATATCCTCGGGACTATATTGTTTAATTCCATTGAAATCCTCAGGAAGATTAAACCCAACCACGGATCGAACATGATTCTGAGCATATAATTCAATCAATAAATCAGTGAGTTGTCCCGCATGTGGTATGTTTAAAACATCTTTTATAGGTTGGAGACAAGTGATGTCATTTGGAACGGTCACCGTAAACTGATCAAAGGTCCTGGTGATATCGTTCATTGAAATGGAATAATCGAGATGGAAGCACAGTGTGGGAATTGACTTTCGCTGTATTAATTCGAGAATTCGGTTGATTGAAAGGTGCTCATCCTTTCCATTTGCTTTCAAACTGAAATAATGTCCATCTGTCGATAGACCAATATGAGGTGGAATTTTATCCGCGTGCCAAACCCATAGAAGAACGCCATTGCTATCCAACTTCGAGTGCTCATAAATCCCAATTTGGGGAATCACAAAATCAGACATATATGATTCCATCAAAAACATGTTTAATTGGTCCAGTCAGCCAAATATTCTTAAACCCCTGGCCTTCTCTTTCAGCACTAACAGATAGTAGGCCTCCTTTAGTTTCAACAGTCACTTCATCAATGTTTTCGTCATCATCCATGACAACCAATGCACAAGCAGTAACTCCAGTACCGCAAGAAAGTGTTTCATCTTCAACACCGCGCTCATAGGTTTGCACACGAATCATCTGATTGCTTATTGATTCAATTGTATTGACGTTAATTCCAACCTCCTTATACCGATCTGAATAGCGAATTAGTCTTCCCAACTCAACAATATCAGCTGGTTGAGAAACTTTTCGAATATAATGTGGAGAACCAGTATCAACAACGTAATCATCACCAACTTTCAAAATTTCTGTGACCGGAAGCATATCAATTTTCACTGAATTACTCGCTAGTACATAGCCTATATGACGACCATCTATTGCCCCAAAAGTTGTCAGACCATCATCTCCCTTTATAAGCCCCAGAGAATTTGCAAATGCCACAGAGCAACGCGCTCCGTTTCCGCAAAAACTTTGGGATCCATCAGCGTTAAAGTACTCCACCTCAAAGTCAAATTCATCGTGCGAAGAAATCTTGATAAGACCATCAGCCCCTACTCCCAACTTTCGATCGCATAAGAATCGAATTTGATCCAACGTTAGATCGTTATAGCCTCCTGACACATTGTCTAACATGACAAAGTCATTTCCGGTCCCTTGATACTTTGAAAACTTTATTTCCACAAGTGCAAAAATACGTCTATCAACACCAATAAGCAACACTATTCATCCCTTAACATTCTTTAACATGACATGCATATTACATTTTAGACGTTTGGTGTTATTATTGTTAGAAACGAAAGAAATTAAATCAGAAAAATATGAAAGGCAACATGAAAATTTTTGGAATTGGTCTTCTGGGAGGAATTCTTCCATTGGCTGTTTTTATGATGTTTTCCGACGCACCTGTATCTTCTTCTAATGTTGATACAGTTTCAGGAAGCTCTTCTAACGAATATGCTCAATTTACCGGATTCAATGAGTTCTCGGGACTAGCAGGTGAAGATTTTGTGGCAGCGTCCCAGAATAGCGTTAACTCTGTCGTACACGTCACTACTCAAGTTGTAACGACATCATTTCAACGCGATATTTTTTCAGAATTCTTTTACGGACCGGGAGCTGGAGGACGTGAATTCAAACAATATGGATCAGGCTCTGGTTCTGGTGTAATTATTTCAGCAGACGGATATATTGTAACGAACAATCACGTGATAGAAGATGCTAGTGAGATTGAAGTGACATTAAATGACAATCGCAAGTACTCGGCGGAAATCATTGGAACCGATCCTTCAACGGATATCGCCGTGATTAAGATCAAAGAAAGCGGACTTCAAGCCATTCCGATAGGAAACAGTGACAATATTAATATTGGAGAATGGGTATTGGCCGTTGGAAATCCGTTCAATTTGACATCTACCGTAACGGCGGGTATTGTTTCTGCAAAAGCGCGAAATATCAATTTACTTTCGGATCGCTCAAGAGCAGATGTATTCCCAATTGAATCATTTATTCAGACAGATGCCGCGGTGAATCCAGGAAATAGCGGTGGTGCATTGGTAAATACACGTGGAGAGTTGGTAGGAATTAACACAGCCATTGCTTCAAGAACTGGAAGTTATTCTGGCTATTCATTTGCAGTACCAGTGAATCTTGTAAAGAAAGTTACAGGCGACCTCATTGATTATGGAATAGTACAGCGTGGTTTCTTAGGTGTTTCCATTGCTGAAGTAACACAAGAACTAAAAGAAGAAAAAGAACTTCCGGACACTAAAGGAGTATTCGTTTCAGGGATTACTGATGAAGGTGGAGCCAAAAAAGCTGGTGTGAAGGAAGGAGACGTAATACTGAAAGTTGGAAACAAAGAAGTTAACTCTGTGGCAGCATTGCAAGAAGAAGTTGGAAAACGTCGACCTGGAGACAAGGTCGCTGTAACCATTCGAAATGATAAAGGTTATGAAGCTGTCAAAGAAATCGTTTTAAGAAATCGTGATGGAGAGACAAAACTCGTAACGAAAGAAGAAGTGCAAAAAAATGCAGCCTTGGGTGCAACATTTAGAGCGCTAACGAGTAAAGAAAAAGAGGAGTTGAATATTTCAAGCGGTGTAAAAATAAAATCGTTGAGCGCAGGGAAGCTTAAATCTCTTGGATTGACAGAAGGAATGGTCATTACCAAAATCAACAACGAGTCCGTAACAAGTGTTGAACAACTCACAGCTAAGTTAAACAGCCGCAACAAAGGCGTATTATTGGAGATACTTACCGAAAGTGGAAGAAAAGACTATGTTGGATTTGGTCTATAAACCAATTCATTAGGCACGGTTTTTGACGTCGCGAATGTTAGAAAATTGTGATCTAAATTTTTGGAAAACATTATCTTTTCGTTGTATCTTTGCCTTCGCTTTTAGCGGGAAAATTTAAAATAGAAGGGACCAGAAGAGTATGAGACAACTTAAAATTACAAAGTCGATTACCAATCGTGAGAGCCAGTCGTTAGACAAGTACTTGCAAGACATTGGTAAAGAAGAGTTGATCACCGCGGAGGAAGAAGTAGAATTGGCGAGAAAAATCAAGCAAGGAGACCAGAGAGCCCTTGAAAAACTTACGAGAGCCAATCTTCGTTTCGTAGTATCTGTTGCTAAGCAATATCAAAATCAGGGGTTGACTTTACCTGACCTTATTAATGAAGGAAATTTAGGTCTTATCAAAGCGGCGCAAAAATTTGATGAAACACGTGGATTCAAATTCATTTCGTACGCAGTTTGGTGGATTCGTCAGTCGATCTTGCAAGCTTTGGCTGAGCAAGCACGTATTGTTCGTCTTCCATTGAATCAGGTAGGATCATTGAATAAAATCAATAAGGCGTTTTCACGCCTTGAGCAGGAATTTGAACGTCCTCCATCAGCTGAAGAGTTGGCGGAAGCATTAGAAGTTCCTGAAGACAAAATCAAAGAGAGTTTAAATGTGTCCGGTCGTCACGTTTCTATGGACGCTCCCCTATCCACTTCCGAGGATGGAGGAACATTGATGGATGTTATGGCCAATAGTGATTCTCCGAAAGCCGATCATTCGTTGATGGCAGAATCTTTACAGAAAGAAATTGAGCGATCGCTAAGCACTTTAACGGATAAAGAACGTGAAATCATCCGACTGTTTTTTGGCATCGGTATGAACCATGGTCTAACGTTAGAAGAGATCGGAGCGAAATTTAATCTGACACGTGAGCGTGTGAGACAGATTAAAGAAAAGGCAATTCGCCGACTCCGACATACCTCGAGAAACAAACTTTTGAAAGCTTATTTAGGCTAACAAAGAAAAGCTGCCCTCCGACGTGGGCAGCTTTTTTATTTTATAAATGATTTAATATCAAGATTTTAATCAAAAATGGAAACAGCAATTGATTACGAAAAAGAACTAAAGTCGCACATTGAACAAGAAAGAGCGGCCGTTAAACTTTCCAGCATGGTTGGAGAACTACTCTATGACAAAGGCATTGAGCTTGTATTCTTCCGAAACCACCTAACAGATGTCACTGTAGCAGAAGTGCTAAAACTACACGTGTACTCTAAACGAGTGGTAAATAAACCAGTGGATATCTTTACAAGCGCTGAACTTGCTGCAGAAATCCTTAAAATGGATCTTGCTCCAGCTAAACTTGACATCGGAAAGCTTTCAAGTGAGTGGTTGGGTGAACAAGATAACTATGCTTCAAAAGCAGATTTTCTTAAAGACAAGTTGGCTGGATTCGAATCTTCTAATGCTGTTCCTTTTGAGCCAAGAGACGTTGTTTTGTATGGTTTCGGTCGTATCGGGCGATTGGCAGCAAGAGAATTAATCAAACAAGCTGGTAAAGGACAACAACTTCGTTTAAGAGCAATTGTAACGCGCAGACTTTCTGAAGCAGAATTAGAGAAAAGAGCGGCATTGCTGAAAAATGACTCAGTACACGGCGCTTTCGACGGAACAGTTGCTGTAGACAAAGATAAAATGGCCTTGATCATCAATGGACAAATTGTGAAAATGATCGCGGCAAATAATCCAGAAGATATTGATTACACGGCTCATGGCATTAACAATGCACTCGTAATTGATAATACAGGAGTATTCACAAATCGTGAAGCACTTTCAAGACACCTACAATCAAAGGGGACTTCACGTGTTCTTTTGACTGCTCCAGGAAAAGAAATTCCAAATATTGTTTACGGAATCAATCAAGATACGTTGAATCTCGAGGAAGAACGCATCTATTCGGCAGCATCATGTACGACAAATGCCATCTCACCTGTTTTGAAAGTTGTAAATGATCAATTTGGTGTAGTCAAAGGACATATTGAAACAGTTCATGCTTACACAAATGATCAAAACCTTTTGGACAATATGCACAAGAAGCCACGTCGTGGTAGATCTGCTGCTATCAATATGGTAATTACGTCAACAGGTGCTGGAAACGCCGTTACGAAGGTAATTCCAGATTTGAAAGACAAACTTACGGCCAATGCTGTTCGTGTCCCTACTCCAAATGGTTCTTTGGCTATTCTGAATCTTGAATTAGGAAAAGAAACAACATTAGAGGAGCTTAATACAGCTATCAAAGACGCTGCGCTTAACGGTGCATTAGTCAATCAAATTTATTATGCAACTGATCCTGAAATGGTTTCCAATGACATTATTGGAAATACGTGTTGTTCTGTGTTTGACTCAAATGCTACAATTGTTTCCAAGGATGGAAAGAATGCAGTAATTTATGCTTGGTACGATAATGAATATGGATATACGAAACAAGTTATCCGTATGGCCAAGTACATCACCAAAGTGAGAAGAGCGATTTATTATTAATCGATAATCTTAAATAAAGAAAAGCCCTGACAATTGATCAGGGCTTTTTTTATTGTACTTGGTAAGAAATCATGATAATAAATTTTGTCGAGCAATAAATTCTAACTGTTTATTCGCTTTTTTTAATTCTTCCATTAATCGGAGATTCTCTTTTCGCAACGCATAAACTTCATATGCCTGTCGAATAACCAACAAAAGATCGTTCGTGTCCCAAGGTTTTGCGATATAACGATATATCTGGCCGTCATTAATTGCCCCAATAACTGCCTCTATGTCTGAGTAGCCAGTTATGAGAATACGAATAGCCTCTTCATGCTTCTCTTTGATACTTCTGAAGAATTCAACACCAGTAACCTCAGGCATGCGCTGATCAGATAGCACTACATGAATTAAGTTTTCATCGAGCACTTTAACCCCCTCTTCTGCACTTTCAGCAATGAAGACATCAAATTCTCTGCGAAAGGTAGCTTTAAAAGAAGTCAGGTTATGACGTTCATCATCTACATAGAGCACTCTTATTTTTTCTTCAGACATAACAAAAATTCATTCATTCTTTGAATCCTAAAATACCAAAAAGACGATGATTCACCTAAGATTAACGTGTTTGAAAACTACTACTTCTTAGCTTAAACCTCACGCATTCCCCGTCCTATCTGATAAAACACTCAGTTAAATATACGTATTAATTTAAGTATTAATACTCAAAAAAATTGCAGAAAATACCTGGTCTTGTTTTCAATCAAAAACACTCACTTTTTTTGTATTTAACATATGCTTAAATTTGCAGGCTGCAAGTTACTCTCCAACTAATCTCCTAGTTATGAAGAACAAGCTAGAAAATTTGGCCAGAGCTTCCGCAAAGAAGGAATACTTGGTCGACCCTCTCCTTTTTCGACTCTCTGATGCGAAAGACTCTTCCGCACTTGATGACTTGCTGGTTAAACACCCTGAAATAACGGTAATCGATGCGATTGATTCTCAATTAATTGAGTTAATAAAACTCCGTCACCCGAAAGAGAAGTTTAGTGATCAACAAATCGAAATGATGATTATTGAACACCTTGGAAACTGTTCTCGAGAGAAATACGGTGTATGGGTATATTACGCATGGAATAACACACTTGTTCATATTCTCGACAAGGATGAGTTTTACGAAGTAAAAACGAATCGAAATCAGCACAAGATAACACGCGAAGAAAGTGAATTCTTAAGTAAGCAGATCGTTGGTGTTGTTGGACTTTCAGTTGGAAGAACTATTTCTGTGACAATGACAATGGAACATAGTTACGGAGAGATTCGTATTGCCGACTTTGATGTCCTTGAATTGAGCAACTATAATCGTATTAGAGCCGGATTACCTGATTTAGGAGTTAAGAAGACGGTCTCGTTAGCGCGAGAAATAGCTCAAATAGATCCATTTGTAAAGGTTACTTGTTTCCACGATGGACTTACAGAGGATAATATCGATACGTTTTTCACTGGTAATGGAAAACTCAATGCACTCGTTGATGAATGTGACGGACTTGATATCAAAATTCTACTCCGGGAAAAGGCCAAAGCGCTTGGCATTCCTGTCATTATGGACATGAATGATCGTGGTACAATGGATATCGAACGTTTTGATTTAGAACCAGATCGCCCTCTACTTCATGGATTGATTGGTCACCTGGATTCTTCAAAGTTGAAAGGCTTGACGAACGAGCAAAAAATTCCATATATCATGCCGATGCTTGGAGAGCAAACCATCTCTAATAAGCTTCGCGCATCCATGCTAGAGATCGAACAAACGCTAACTACCTGGCCTCAACTAGCCGCGGATGTTACGCTGGGAGGAGCTGTTGCCGCCAATGTGTACAGAAGAATCATCCTTGGCGAGTTTACTGATTCAGGTCGCTACTTTGTGGACATTGATGATCTGATCCGAAACGAAGACTCAAAAGCATTTTCTCCTTTTGTTCCACCAAAGTATGTTCGCAAAGATGACATTACACGGGAACAAATCGAAACACTCATTTCTGAGGCAGACTTGTCTCCTCATGAAGGACAAATTCGCATTCCTCAGGATCAACTCAATCGACTGGTTACAGCTGCAACAAGAGCAAGCTCTACCGCAAACATTCAACCTTGGAAATGGGCCTATGTAAAAGATACCTTGTTTCTTTTTCATGATGCGGAAGTTGCACAGTCCTTTGGTGACTTTGAAAATCTTGGCTCAAACATATCTTATGGAGCGGCTATTGAAAACTTGATTCAACAAGCAGATTCGGAGGGTATTTCCTTGACGGTAACAACTTCGGCATCAGGTCAAAGTGGTTCTTATAAAGTTGCATCAATTCGATTTTTTGAAAATAACTTGGGTAAAGAACCTCAATTGAAGAAGAACTTATCTACATATATTAATCAGCGCGCAACGAACAGAAAACGTACTTCTTATTCTGCACTTTCACCATTGATTGCCAATCAGATTCAGGAATCTGCAGAAAGTATTGAAGGTGTCACACTGAAATTATTCTCAGAGCCAGAATTAATTAAAGCTGCTGGCGAACTCATCGGAGAGGCGGACAAATTAAGATTCTTCAATGAAGAAGGACATCGTGATTTCTTTCTCCACGAAGCGCGATGGTCTGCACAGGAAGCGGAAACTACTGCAGACGGTATTGATCTTAGAACTGCTGAAATGTCTGTTTCAGAGGTTACAGGCATGAAAATGGCGAGAAACTATGAGGTCGTTAAGCAAATGAAGGCTTGGAATGGTGGCGGAGCTTTCACCAAAATTGCGCAGCAGTCGTTTGAGGGCACAAGTGCCATCGGGCTATTCTGTGTCGATGAGTATTCACCTGAAAATGCTTTAAAAGTTGGAAGAAGCCTTGAGCGCAGTTGGCTTAAGGCGACTGAACTAGGTATTTGCGTTCATCCTTGGATGAGCATTGTCTTCCATTTCCACAGACTCCTTTCTGGAAATGGAGTCGGAATGGACCAAGAATTCAAGCAACAAACACAACAACTACGAAAAAAATATGAAGAAGTATTTGGGCTAAATGCAACCTTTAATGAGTTGTTTCTGGTTCGCTTCTTTCACGGAGAAACGTCTGACATAAAATCACTTAGAAAACCTTTAAACGAAGTATTATTTGATTTCAGAGAAAATGAACAATCATTTTAATATTAGAGCATTTAGAGCAGTAGATGAGCCTGAAACCTGTCAGAAATATGTCCAAGCACATATGGATGTATTGCGTCTTTACGGGATTACACAAATTACATCAGCGAAAGAAGAATGGTTCAAGAATCCGGCTTCGTATGTCATTGTAGCAGAGGATTATGATGGAAATTTAGTCGGCGGAATCCGTGTTCATGAAGTGGGCGGAACGCAGCCCCTTCCAGTAGAAGATGCCATTGGCGACATGGATCCGGGAATTCACTCCCTCGTCGAAAACCACCATGTCACACGCGGGGCCGGAGAACTATGCGGACTATGGAATTCTCGAATGGTTGCCGGAATGGGACTCAGCAAAGTACTGGTACGTGCAGGTCTCTCCATAACAAGTCATATTGGGATCAATACAATGTTTGGAATCTGCGCAGAGTTAACACTTCCCATGTTCAAAAGTGTCGGATATGAAGTAGAGCATTCGCTCGGTAAACAAGGAACATTTTATTATCCGAAACAAGATTTATTGGCATATGCGCTTATCATGGATGCTAATACACTTTCTGAAGCATCACCAGATGAGAGAGAATTAGTACTTGGCTTAAGAGAAGAACCGACGAATTGGCGCGTTGAAAAAGGCCCTAAGGGAGAAATGGAATTGCAATACAAACTGAATCAATCAACGCCGCAATCCATAATTTGTTAATTTGGCGAGTAGAACGAGTCGATAACCGCTAAATTAGACACATGAGATTAACAAAATTCATTTTTGTTGCACTATTGTTGTGCAATTTTCAATACGCTTTATCGGCTGATATATACTCATTTAAGCATATTAGCGACAAGGATTACCTGGGGAACTACATGGAAATCATGGAGGACCCAACTGGTAAACTGTCCCTGGAAGAAGTTCTTGAAAGCGATGATTTCAAAGACGCTGAAATGCGCGTTCCTTTTCTAGGAATTTCACAATCCAACTGGTGGATTAAGGTGCGCATAAAAAACAGTACTGATCAATCAGCATTGTTCCTTACGCTTGATCAACCTACACTTGATTATGTCGACTTCTATACACTTCATCCAGATGGAACAAGTGAACATATCGAATTTGGAGAAATCTACCCTTTTAAAGAGCGTACTATTCAGCATCAGCAGTACATTTTCGAATTAAACATTCCACAAGGAGAAACGCAAGAATACATTATACGCCTTAAGTCGGGAGAGCAAATACTTGTTCCATTGCAAATTTCGACACGTGAAAAAATGACTGAGGGCCTTTTGTCAAAAGATTTGTTCTTCGGGATTTACATAGGCATCATCTTAATAATGATGGCCTATAATTTATTCATTTTCTTCACTATAAGAGACCGTGCTTACATCTGGTACGTAATTTACATTGCACTCGTAGGCTTCACGCAAACTGCGCTCAATGGGTATACTTATCGCCTTTTGTGGCCTGAGAATACCTGGCTCGCCGAACAAAGTGTGTTCCTCTTCCCTGCCCTGGTGGGAGCTGCAGGTATATGGTTCATGAAAGTATTTTTACATACGAAGGAGTTTACTCCAAAACTGGATAAGCTTATTTACGTTTTTGTAGCTATCTCTTTCGCCAATATATTCCTGGCTTTTATTGGCATGCACAACCTCGCACAACAGTTGATTCAAATCAACGCCATGTTGATTTCTTTCTTCATGATTTTCTTGTCTCTATTGATTTCAAGAAGAGGTTATCGCCCAGCACGCTTTTTCTTCTATGCATGGGCAATCTTTCTGATTGGTGTGTTCATCTTCGTACTTCGAGACGTTGGCGTACTTCCATACAACTGGATTACAACATACACAATGCCAGTAGGTTCGGCTATTGAAGTTGGGATGCTATCCCTTGCTCTAGCCGATAAAATCAATATTCTTAAAAAGGAAAAAGAAGAGTCACAGGCGGAATCCTTACGTGTATCATTAGAAAATGAGCGTATCATCCGTGAGCAAAATGTAATACTTGAAAAGCGGGTCAACGAACGAACAAAGGAACTTCAAGAATCAAACGATGAGCTCAATCAAACGTATAATGATCTGAAGCAAACACAATCCAAACTAGTCGAATCGGAAAAAATGGCTTCACTTGGACAGTTAACGGCAGGTATAGCGCACGAAATCAATAATCCCATCAATTTCGTTACTGCTAACGTCGAACCATTAAAACGTGATATAGCAGATCTTCTGGAACTGATTGATAATTATCAGAATTTGGATCCGGAAAAAGATGTTACGCCTCAACTGGAAAAAATTCAAGCACTGGCAAAGGAGTTAGATATTGACTTCCTGAAAATTGAGGTGGATGAGTTAATTGCCGGAATTGGCGAGGGCGCCTCTAGAACTGCTGAAATTGTTAAGGGCTTACGCAACTTCTCAAGACTGGATGAGGGTGATTTAAAATATGTCAACATAAACGAAGGAATAAATTCTACGATCACAATCATTGATAATGAACTGAATGAGCATGGAATCATTATTGACAGACAATTGGGTGAGCTTGATGCAATCGAATGTTATCCTGGAAAATTGAATCAACTCTTTATGAATTTACTCACCAACTCTATTCAGGCGATTAAACAATCGAATAGAAATGATGGAAAGATTATTATACAATCCAAGCAACATGAGGACTACGTGCAAGTAGAATTCACTGATAACGGCAGTGGAATGTCTGAAGAAACAAAAAACAAGATTTTTGAACCGTTCTTTACTACCAAAGATGTTGGTGAGGGAACTGGACTGGGGCTATCAATTGGTTACAGTATTGTGGAGTTGCATAATGGAAATATAGAAGTGTCATCCAAATTGGGAGAAGGGACAACATTTATCCTTAAAATCCCATTAAAGCAAAGCTAAATTCTTTATATTTATTTTCGTCAATGAGCAGTTCACTGAAAATACCCATTCTCTACATCGACGATGAGCAGGTAAACCTTTTAGCTTTCCGTGCTAACTTCCGCAGGGACTATGAAGTACATACGGCAACGAACGGTGAAGATGGTAAAAAGTTGATCGAAGAGCACAATATCAAAATTGTTGTTGCAGATCAAAGAATGCCCAAAATGACGGGAGTTCAGTTTTTTGAGTGGATTCGAAAAGACCACCCTGATACAGTTAGAATATTGCTTACTGGATTCTCCGATATTCAGGCGGTCATTGATGCAATCAATAAAGGGCAGATCTATTCTTATATCACGAAACCTTGGCATGAGGATGAATTGAAACAGACGTTTGAAGCCGGTATTGAGGTAAGTCGAAGAAAACAACATTTGATTAACCTTGACACCTATTTTCAACATTTATTCGAAACAAGTTCTGACGCCATACTTCAATTTGACAAAGGTGGTAGCGTTGCACGAGCAAACCCCTCTGCTCTTGAGCTTTTCGGTTATTCGAACGAAGAAATTAGCTCTATTGAGTTGAATCAGCTCTTTGACGGTATAGATTCTTTGGATGAATTATTGACGAGTGAAAAAAAGAACGATCAAGTCGTTTTCAATAAATTTCAAGAGTCAATTACCTGTGATATGTCTTTAGTTACCTCTCCGACCGATGGAGATCAAGGACAATTCCTTCAAGTTGTTTTACAACGCTAGT
This sequence comes from Flavobacteriales bacterium UBA6051, assembly GCA_002427735.1. Lineage (GTDB taxonomy): Bacteria > Bacteroidota > Bacteroidia > Flavobacteriales_D > Crocinitomicaceae > UBA4466. The sequence goes on along the minus strand of DIYP01000007.1, from coordinate 261,915 downwards.
CAAATGCCTTTATATAATCAATACGATTGTAATGCGCTAAAAAATATTATTCATGAAAAATAAACTCCTTCTAATTCTTACCTTTTTCTTTCATTTGTGTCTTTTCTCTCAAGCACCTGAATCTTTTAAATATCAGGCTGTTGTTCGCAACGCTACGGGAACCATTCTTTCTGATCAGGCGGTCAATTTTAGAATTAGTATTCTTGCTGGTTCATCCACAGGGAGCCCTGTCTACGTTGAGACCCAAAGTACAACATCCAATTCTTATGGATTAGTAGACCTGCAAATAGGTTCCGGAACTATAGTCTCTGGTGATTTCTCTACTATTGATTGGGGAAATAATTCATTCTTCATTCAAGTCGAGTTTGATCCTTCCGGAGGCACAGCTTTTGACTTAATGGGTTCTTCACAGCTCTTGAGCGTACCTTATGCACTTTACGCTAATTCGAGTGGAAGCAGTATTCCAGGACCACAAGGACCAGCTGGACCGCAAGGCACAACTGGAGTCGGGATTGTAAATACCATTGATAACGGTGATGGAACGCTGACTTTTGTTTATTCAGATATGTCAACATTTACAACCCCAAACCTTGAAGGACCTACCGGCCCATCAGGACCGACGGGAGCAACTGGACCTACAGGGTCTCAGGGGCCTACAGGAAATGGAATTGTCAATACAATAGATAATGGCGATGGAACGCTCACTTTTGTTTACACCGACATGTCAACTTTCACAACTCCAAACCTACAAGGACCGACGGGAGCAACAGGCGCTCCTGGACCTGCTGGAGCCATTGGTCCTACTGGAAATGGGATTGTCAATACAATAGATAACGGAGATGGAACAGTGACCTTCGTTTATACAGATATGTCAACTTTTACCACACCGAATTTGCAAGGTCCGACCGGCCCAACTGGCTCAACAGGTCTTCAAGGTCAAGCTGGACTTAGTGCTTGCGAAATCATTAAATCTGGTGATGGTAGAATAGTTGTCTATTCAAGTTCCACTGCAAAAGGTTATGGAAAAAATTTCGTGTCCGGTAGTAATTGGTATACGGCCACGATTAGTGGCACGATACTGGGAGCCATTGCCTCTGACACCAATATTGTCATCTATACAGCCACCAACGCTTATGGCTTCGGGTTTAATTTCACAAGTGGAAGTAATTGGTATACACAAGCGCTATCTTCTCCGATTACAGGTTTCGAGGTATCTAGCGGTCGAATCGTTATATATAATGATGACAACGCTTACGGCTTCGGATTTAACTTTGTAAGTGGAAGCAACTGGTATACGCAACCGCTCTCCTCCCCTGTTTTATACTCTGAAGGTGCAGGAAACAGAATTGTTATAGGAAATGATACAAATGCATACGGCTTTGGGCTGAACGAAGTATCCGGCAGTTCATGGTCGAGCACCACAATTGCCGCTCCATCCAATTCTACTGTCGGAACTTATTGAGGGAGACAAAAAAAGGGGCAATTGCCCCTTTCTATCTAAGTTATTCATTCGTGAGCATTAACGCACACTTAATTTTTTCATGATTGATCCGGAATCAGAATGAATGGCAACAGAATACAAGCCACTTGCAAGTCCTTCTGTAGAGAATTCATGCACTGTTCTTCCTATTTCTACATTTTCTTCTGATGATTGATAAACCAATTGACCATCAGCACTGTACACATCGATCATCACGTCCTGAACCATTGTAGAATGAAACGCGATAGCCGCATTATCAGAAGCCGGATTTGGATAAATCTTGGCAGAAGTCAACGATTCAGAATTCTCACTAACTGACAAAGGACTGAACCCGGGAACGGCATACGTTGCCTGATGTACCTCTCTGGAAATTGCATTTTGCACCCAAACAGCTACTCCTAAATCTGAAAACTCTTCTATAGAATGTTCTTGAGCATGATCTATAGGACTATTGGCATCAGGAGGTAATACGTAGCTCCCATTGAATGTATAACTATACTCAAAATGTTCAATTTCTCCAGAGTTCATTCCTCCAAAAGAATTTCCAGCGGCTCCTACCCCAACCATTTTCTTCATAACATGAGCAAATTCAGTTTCACCATTGGATCCTGTATTATTGAAGGTCTCATATTCAAAAATCGCTATGTAAATACGAGCGCTTGGTGGAAAATCAGTAAATGCTTCGAGATCCACTTGCACACTTACCGTTTGTGTTTGCTCATCGATTTGGTAAAAAGCATCAACATTGATATCTGGTGTAATCGCATATGCAGCATCAAAATCACCTTGAGCTAAATTTGAAGGCCCTCCTTGAAAATTTCCATTCTGTGCACCATCAAGAACAGTATTAGGAACACCTGAAACGGAATAAACATTTCTTCGAATTCCACCTTCTGCCGTATAATATGGATCGCCTGACCCTGGCCAGCTCATTTGATATTTCAGGGAAACAGTTTTATTTGAGTTCTCCGGTTGAGCTAAAAAATCTTCAAGAACAATATTTCCTCCCACACATGGAGGGCAGGTTGAAGAAGTGAAGGTCTCAACTAATGTCATGCGCTCATCAGGTTGGGCAAAACCTGTAAAAGCCGAAAAAACAGTCCCGATTATTAACAAGTAGTTCTTTTTCATACACTAAATATTAGATTTTAAACCAAAATTTCGCATTTTCTTTTCTTTCAGCCAAATGTAATGAAGCAAAACTGGAAACACCTTGGAGTTCTAATGCAGAAGGAGCCTAATGACTCCTTCCACTTTATAAAACATCATACGCGATACTTGTAGACCGCGAAAAGGGGAATCGCAATCAATGATAATCCTGCTACTCCGATGACCAGACCAATTCCCGCTCCTGGCCAGTGCATGACTTTAAATAAAATCCCCAGTAAAGTTAAGCTGGTAAAAAATGTCAGAATGCTAAAAACTACTCCTTTCATATTGTTTTGGTTTTAATCCCATAAGGGGGTTAGTAACTCTATAATGCTCTTTGTGATAAAAGAAACGAAATCCAACAAAACGATTTTACAAATAAAGCATTCTCAAAGAGGATAATGCTCAACGAACCCCTTTCCCTTAGGAGTGGTTAACATAACTTCATAAAAACGAAAAAGGGGCTCGAAAGCCCCTTTTTCATTCTAATTGCACATTCTTAGTGCTCTCCACAATGTACTGTGAAAGTTTCACCGTTTACTACGTAACCACTAGACTCGATAGCCTCTAGGTCATCACCACAGTATTCTCCGATTTCTACTTCACTTCCATCAGCTGCATCATAATGACATTCTCCACATTTCTTACATGATGAGAAAGAAACAACAGCTAAGCCCAAAAGAGCGATTCCTAAAATTGATTTAGTTTTCATAATTGTGATTTTTGATTTATGTATTTGTTTATTATTTACTTTTTCTGGGAGCATTGAAACTCCACTTTAATTGACAGTAGATATTTCTACCTGGATGTTGTAGCTCAATATTTTTGAGCCTTGAAAGATGATCTATGTATGCCGTATTCAACACATTTCTAACCCCAACACCAATTTCCAGTGGTGTGTTCATATCTATACGCATATTCACGCCAGCATTCACCAAATGATACTCAGGACTAGAAGTTTCATTGATCGCAACTAATGTTCTATCAAAATGATATCTGTATTGAACAACTATCTCCGACAGTTTGAATTTACCAGGGAAGAAATCTTCTAACATAAAGCGTAACGCTGAAGAAATTCGATTCTGTGGGATCAATGGCAAGTAACCACCTCGTCCATCATCAGACTCGATATGAGAATAAGCCGCTTCTAAGTGCAACCAATGCACGAAATGCGGGTGATAATGGAAGCCAATGTCTCCGCCATAAAGCATGGCAAGATCTAGTTGTTCGTAGGCGAATAAAGGATAACCATCTACAACAGAATCTCTCGGGTTGACGTAAATATAGTTCTGGATTCCCATGAAAAATGGATTTACAATAAACTCAAGATGCTCGCTACTAAGTTCATAAGTAAAGTCCAATTGAGTCGCTTGCTCTGAAACCAGATTGATATCACCTAATTCATAACGAAAAGTTCCATGATGAACTCCATTCGCAGCTAACTCTGAAACATGGGGACTTCTAAAACCAGATGATGCATTCAGCCTCAACGTATTTTTCTTACCTGCATAAACAGCTCCTAAAGAACCATTAACACTTTGGTAGGTTCTGGAGAAATTTCCATGCAATTCAGAATTCATAACATCCAGAGATCTGATATCATAACGCACCCCTCCCAACAAACTCAACTTCTTCCCTGTATAGTGAAGCAAAGTGTAAAGACCATTATCCAACTGATTAAAGTTTGGAATTAACTCTTCATTGGTCCACGTGTCGCCGTTTCGATTCATCTGCATCCCACCTTGAGCGCCAACGATCAACTTAAGCGCATTACTGAAACGATGTTTCCATTTTGCATGATACAACGAGTTGTTCAAATTCACTTTAAGTGCGGGAGAAAGTAACTTCTCTTCATATTCTTGCAGACCATTGAACGTATGCCCTAATAGCACACTTACTTCTCCATTCTCCAAGAACCATTTGTTCTTTACTGATAAAAAATGGTTGTTGATTCGTTGTTCAGGAATAATTCTGCTTCGTTCCTGATCACCAAATTGAAATTCCGTGAGGTCTGGAATTGAATCATGCGTATGGCCTGGTATTCCAATATTGGAATTGGAAAATGCATAGCGCACATTGATCAACCATTTTTTTCGATTGTATCCAAATCCGAACTTTCCGCCAATATTACTATAGCGGGAGTTTCCAGCAAATCGATTATTTGGAAGTACATAATCTGCATGATCACTATATAACCCGGCAAAACTGAAACGAGTATTCGTCCCTGAAAGTTTATACTGCACATCGCTCGTCGTACCCAAAGTTGCTGTTTCAAAACGTGTGCTTACGGAGCCTGAATGCGTTCCTTGATTCGCAAATTGCTCATCCACAAAATAAGCTACTCCACCTAAGGCATCAGCACCATACATCAAAGAAGCCGGACCTTTCACGATTTCAACCGAACCTATTCCAAGTCCCGTAAAGACCATTCCATGATCACCTCCCCATTGCTGATTCTCTATCCGAAGTCCATTCAACATTGTAATAACTCTCATTCCCTGCATTCCGCGAATGACAGGCTTAGAGATTCCTTGTCCTGTTGATGATTGATAAACACCATTCATATTTGAAAGTGCATCACCAAGCGTTCCAGGGATAACGTTTAACTCTGACAGCTTCTTGGTATCGATGAAAACAACATTCTCACGCTGAATGTCACTCACAGGACTGGACACCGTCGCTTCAGGAAGTTGAAGGTGCGTTGAAGTCAATTGAACGTCCAACACACCACCACTTGCATCTATACGATCAATGTATGGTTCATAGCCGAATGCAGTAACACGCACTTTAACGGTACCGGGCAAATCTCCGGAAATGGAAAATTTTCCATTTTCATCACATTTTGCTCCTATTTCGAATTCTGGGAGGTATACGGATGCAAACGGTATACCTTCAGAAGTTTTTTTATCTGATATCAGACCGGATATTGACTGAGACCAGATGAAGCCAGTACTCAAAATGAGCACAGACAAAACAATAAATTTCATTGTAAAATATCTTAGTTCAAAGAAGGTCAATAAGACCACAACAGACTTCCTTAAAGCCTGATCTGAGATTAAACTAAGCTTGGTGGAGCACGAGAAGATTTGTAATTCAGTTCGATCTGAACGTATCGTACTTCCTGAGGTGCTACATATGTAGCATATTTCTTCGTAGAAATTTGGAATGGAACTTCAACCACTCCAGCTAAATTGCTCAAGTCGAAGTCACAGACAAAACAATCTTCTTCAACTTGTGTTGACGATTTTTCAGGGGATTCATGATCGTGATCATGGTCATGATCGTGCGAATGCCATAACTGTTTAGGCGTTGAAAGAAACGCAAAACTAGCTATAAGGAGATATGCAAACAATTGCCGCATGTCGCAAAATTATGTATTTTTTCTGAAATCAAAAAATCAGCACTTCGCTGTTTTTTTCTTTTTTCCAATTCTTCCTCTTTTCTCCATATTCTCGAGGTAAGGTCTGATAACTGGAACTTTGCAAGAAGTATTCCCCATAAACACTTCAACTTTTCCAATGCGATCACCGACCGACTTGCATTCTTCAGTTAATTCAGGAAAAGCGCCTCCAAGCGCTATAACATAACCATTCATGCAATACTTTGTTCGATTTCCAGCTTGATGAATTTCTTTTTCTATTCTTTGAATTAAGCCCTTGTGAAAGGCCAAATCGATTTCCTCGTTTTTAGCATACCCTAAATACGCACCAAGTGCTGCCCAGGCACATTCTTGTAACTTTTCATCGTTACTATTAATCCACTCTTTACAAATATCCATGCAAAGTGGACTTTCAGCTAAATTCCATGCCACTGCATACTCAGAAACCATGTACCAACCTGCTTCCAACGCCCATTGTTTAAACTCTTCCTTGGAAAACGCTTTCGGATCAGCAATCAATCCAGCTAAATACTGTGCATCCGAATTACCCGTTGAGTATAATTCCAGCGCTAGCGCTTGATTGTTTTTTTCTTTTTTTTGAATGGGCTTTAAATCGCCCACTTTAACGCCATAGAAATTATTAGGCGCACCATGGTTACGATAGATTTTACGCGTTTGTTCACTTCCCTTGCTCTCAAGGTAGTCCATTACTTCTTTTAAATCCATAGGAACTATAATTTATCTGATCCCTGCCTCTTTCAAACAGTTGCGCACCTTTTTTTCATGCTTGGCTCGTTCTTCAGGAGTAACATTCGGGTTTTGAACCAAAAAAGCTTTACACTTTTCGTCGATCACATCAAACCGGGCAGAAAGTCTTTCAAACTCATTGTCCGAAACAGGAGATGAAAATGCTTTATTGATCGAGTCATTTTTAATAACACACGTACAAAAGTCCCACTGTTCTCCGTATTTTTTTTCAATTTCTACAAGACTTTCCATGAATTCTTCCGAATTCTCGTCGTCCACTGTAGACATGTCATAATCTGATTTTATCTGCTCTTCGAGAGAATCTAAGCGATTGTTTTTTTGGATGGTGTCACCAGCTTGTTCAGGCCCTTCAATGACAACTTCGGGATCTGAAGCACAACTAAATAGAGAAATGATCGTTATAAAAAAAAGAAGCCTTTTCATTAAAATGTATTCTTTGGCAACAAATTTGAAGGTAATAATACGAACTTCTTACAAAATAGACGTTCAGACAAAACCACAAATATGTTAAGAATTTTCATATGCCTGATTTCATTGAACTTAATGCCTTTCGCATTTAGTCAGGATGAACTTTCTGCGGTCAAACAGCAGGATGTGCCGGAAATGCGTGTGGACAAAGATTTCTCACGAAAATACCAACGCAAACTCAACTTATTGATTCGCACCTACCCTATGGCCTTGAAAGCAAAAGAGCTAATCGATGAGTACGAGTCTGACTTAACAGATATTGAGAAAAAAAGAAAGCGCAAAAAGTACGGAAGAAAGGCACATGCTGAGTTGAAAGAAGAATTCACATTCAACATTCGCGATTTATATGTAAGTGAAGGAGGAATGCTGATGAAACTGGTTCATCGAGAAACTGGACTTACCGTTGGTGAAATTATAGAAAAATACAGAGGAAACACAAGCTCAGGAATTTATACTGGAATTGCAAAAATTTGGGGACATGATCTTGATTCAAAATATGAACCAGACAACGACAATTCCGATGATTGGATTACTGAAATAGTAATTCAAGATATTATTTCCGGACGCATCGAATTTGACACCGAGATGCGTAAAATGGATAAGGCGGAATACAAAGAAAGTATGAAAGAATACCGCGAAGGAATTAGAGAATCTCGCAAGCGTAAGCGCCAACGAAAAAGAAATAAAAAGGACAAAAAAAAGAGCTGATTTCTCAGCTCTCTTTTTTTATTTCTTAACAAGCATATCTTCTGCAGAATTGGATACCGCGGCCTTATCAACTCGCATCTTTCCAGATTCTACGGAGATTAGAATCGTAGATTCAGAAACCTCCAAAACTTTCCCGTGAATACCTCCAATGGTGACAACCTTGTCTCCAACACTTAGATTTTCACGGAACTTCTTGAGTTCTTTTTGCTTTTTCATTTGTGGTCTGATCATGAAGAAGTAGAACACTACTAAAATCAGTACCAACATTATCATTTGATCCATAACAGTTCTGGTTTTAACTTTTTATTTTCTCATTACATCTGCGCGAACAGAAACCGTAGTAATTGACGCTTCGGTGTTCGCTACAATATTCACTGATTTATTCAATGGCCCTACACCTGTCTCATTTGTATTGACATGTGCAAGAATTTCACCCGTTCCACCTGGAGGAATTGGTTCTTCCGGATAATCTGCCACTGTACATGAACACGTCCCTTTCACCTCACCAAGAACCAAAGGATAATCTCCTGTATTCTTCAGAGTAAACTTCGCATTGATCATCTCTCCTTTTACAACATCGCCGGCATCAAAAACCTCTGGTAAAACTTCCATAGTCGTCTTATTCCCAACTTCAACCTCGTTACTTCCACCACAAGCTGAAAGTACAATCGCTAACACGCTAATTATTAAATACTTCATCTCATTAATTTTTTAATCCTCTTCCTACTTTTAATATTTTGCCGTCCTTGTTCAAACGGTCAATTGCCTTATCCAGGACCCCATTAATAAAGCCATTGCTTTTAGGGGTACTGTAGAACTTTGAAATCTCAATGTATTCATTCAAAGTTACTTTGGTTGGAATATTATTGAAAATTTGCAGCTCTGTAATGGCCATCTTCATCAAAATAACGTCCATTTTAGCAATTCTATCCAACTCCCAATTGCTCGTTAGTTCATCAATCAATTGCTCATTTTCTTTATCAAAAGATATTGTTTTGACCATCAAGTCTTTTACAAAGCTCAGTTCGTCTTTTTTATCCTTGTATAAAGGTAGAACAGCGTTCTCTCCTCCCTCTTCAAATGTTTTGATCGTTTTTAAGACCATCGAACACGCCAAATCAATGTCATCCATCCAATGGATACTCTTCTCTTCAAAATAATTGTAGAGCAAAGGGAAATTAGCTATTTCTGTCTTAAACAACGCTAATGCAAATGCCCGGTCTTCCTCAAAACCAGCGACTCCGTTATTCATGTAAGCATCGTATGTTTCGCTTTCACGAATGTGCAAATACATTTTGCGAAACATCTCCTGGTTTTCATCACCAATCCAGTTTACTTTTCGTTTTTCCGAAATCTCACGTAATTCTTTGTGTTCAAGTAAAATATCGGTAATTGCATTGTCAGCGAACTTTCGATTAGGATGAAGATCTTCTTCAGCAGGACGAATTTTCTTCTTATTCTCTTCCATTCTGAACTCAGCCTTGTGCTTGAGCTCTCCGAACGTTAGTAACAAATAAATATACAGGTCATAGATGCGCTCCAAAGAGGTCAGCATCTCTTTCTCTACCTTTCCGTATTCTTCATCACTGGATTGAAAAAAGGCATACAACGACTGTAGCACTTTTATACGTAAGTGTCTTCTGTTTAGCATTTATGCCTTTATAATGGAAGTTTTACTTTACCCATTGCTTCAATGCGCTCTTCAGCCATCTTGTTTGCAATCTGGTACGTTGGAACGTTCTCACTTTGTGAACGCTTCACGATATTTTGGATAGTTGTATAAATTTCCTCTGCTTTCCCCATTGCCCATTCAGGAGCAAGACCTTTTACCTCAGAATAGCAGTTAATGACTCCCCCTGCATTCAATGCAAAATCAGGTGCATAAATCATCCCTTTCTCCATTACCGCTCGACCATGAATATCTTCTTGCTTCAATTGATTATTCGCAGCTCCAGCAATGATTGAACACTTTAAGCGAGACAATGTTTCATCATTCACAGTAGCTCCGAGAGCACATGGTGCATAGATATCCATATCTATATCATAGATTTCATCTAAACCAACAACTTTGGCACCATACGTTTCCGCTACACGCTTTAACGTTGGCTCGTGAATGTCAGAAATAAAAATCTCAGCGCCTTCCTTTGCTAAAGAACTTACGAGGTACTCTCCCACGTGACCAACACCCTGCACTGCAACTTTTTTACCAGCAAGAGAATCAGAACCAAACTGCTCTTTCGCACAAGCTTTCATTCCAACATAGGTCCCATGCGCAGTAACTGGAGATGGGTCACCACTTTTACCCGGTAAACCAACAACGTGATTCGTTTCCATACTTACCCATGTCATGTCAATTGGGGAAATCCCAACGTCTTCAGCAGTGATGTATTTTCCTCCAAGGCTATTAACGAACTTTCCAAATCTTCTAAACAAAGCTTCAGACTTCATTGAGCGAGAATCTCCAATGATTACTGCCTTTCCTCCTCCAAGATTCAATCCCGAAATAGAATTCTTATACGTCATTCCACGAGAAAGCCTTAGCACATCATTCAATGCTTCGGTTTCATTGTTATACATCCACATTCTGGTCCCACCCAAAGCAGGTCCTAAAACGGTATTATGTACAGCAATGATGGCTTTCAAACCTGTCTCATTATCATTACAAAACAACAATTGTTCGTGGTTGTACTTGCTCATTTGAGCGATGACAGGATTTTCTGTGAGGTTCACTTCCTCTATATTTTTTACTTCAAACATAGTAAAGCTTAAATGTTATCTCAAGTGTATTATATACTTTTACAACGCTATGTAAACAGCGTGGCAAAAATAGGAAATTATCAATGAAGTCTCTGAGCTATCTCAACAAATATTTCATAAAATACAAATGGCGTCTTTTACTGGGAGTACTGTTCATTGTTGGAAGTAATTTCTTTAAAGTATCTACTACTGAATTTTTCGGTAATACAACAGATGATTTGTTGGCCTGGACGGGCGCTGAAGGAGAAGATGACCTCGTTATTTTTGCACTCAAAAAAGGCGGAATATTCATGCTCCTGGCACTTATTGCTGGTATCTTTCTCTTCTTCACGCGGCAAACGATTATCATTGTTTCCCGTTTTATTGAGTATGATTTGAAGAATGAAATCTATTCACACTACCAAAAGTTGAGCTACAACTTTTACAAAAAGAATAATACAGGTGATTTAATGAATCGAATCTCAGAGGATGTTTCAAAGGTTCGGATGTATCTGGGGCCCGGAATCATGTATACCGTGAATCTTACTATTTTATCAATCATGATCATCTCCAATATGATCATGATTAATGGTAGAATGACCTTATATGTGTTGCTTCCCCTTCCACTAATGTCCGTTTTAATCTATAAAGTTGCTTCTCGCATCAATCGATTGAGCGCGAGTGTTCAAAGAGAACAGTCGGACATGTCAACACTCGCACAAGAGACATTCTCGGGAATGCGTGTGGTTAAGGCGTATGGAAGGACCAAAGAAGTACATGAACGCTTTTCCGAATCTGCCGAAAATTACAAGACGAAGAACATGAAGCTCGTGCTCGTCAACTCTCTTTTCATGCCGACCATTTTCATTCTGATTGGTTTGAGTACCATTTTATGTATTTATCTAGGAGGGCTACTGTTCTATGACAAAGGAATTACTGAAGGACAAATCGTTCAGTTTATTATTTATGTAAACATGCTCACCTGGCCTTTCGCTTCAATCGGTTGGGTTACATCGCTAATTGAAAGAGCAGCAGCCAGTCAAACGCGCATCAATGAATTTTTAGAAACGGCTCCCGAAATCGTGAACGCATCGGCTGAACCATTTGATTTTAACGGCAGTATCGAATTCAAAAATGTTTCCTACACTTACCCTAATTCGGGCATTCAAGCATTGAAAAATGTGAGTTTTTCGTTGAAAAAGGGAGAATCGTTGGGAATTGTAGGAAAAACGGGAAGCGGAAAATCAACTATTCTTAAGCTTTTACTTCGACAAATCGAGCCTGACAATGGAGTCATACTTATTGATGGTCAAGATATTAAAGAAATTAACTTGGCTCATTTTAGAGATCAAGCAGGGATTGTTCCGCAAGATGTCTTTCTTTTCTCGGACTCTATTCGAAACAACCTTAGGTTCGGCACGCATCAAGATGAGGTGGACGATGACAAACTGATCGAGGTAACCACAATGGCCCATGTCTATCATAATATAAAGGATTTCCCCAATAAGTTCGAAACAATTCTTGGAGAGAGAGGGGTTAATTTAAGTGGTGGACAGAAACAGCGACTAAGTATTGCGAGGGCATTGATTCGCCATCCAAAGCTGCTTATTTTAGACGACTGTCTTTCCGCGGTAGATACTGAAACTGAAGAAATTATACTGACAAATCTAAAGAAAACAGGTGCGATCACCTCTCTGGTCGTGAGCCACCGAATTTCTTCAATACGCAATGCTGGAAGAATCATCAATTTAGATGCGGGTGCGATTATTGAGGAAGGCTCTCATCAGGAACTACTTGCGTTGAATGGCGAATATGCCGAATTGTATAAGAAACAGCTGGCCGAGGAAAAAGCTTAATCCGTCCCATTGTAACATTCAAAAAAAAACGTCATATTTGTTGGGAATAGTTTTGTAACCAAGTATAAACGGTATGGAGTACGATAAGAATGATGAGGTATATTCAAAAGTAGTTAGGGCTGGAAAAAGAACCTACTTCTTTGATGTGAAGGCGACGAAGGGTAGAGACTTATACATTACAATGACTGAGAGCAAGAAAACTTTCTCTGATGGTAAAGAGTATTATCAGAAGCACAAGATTTTCTTGTATAAGGAAGATTTCGAAAAGTTTGCCGATGGATTGTCTGATGTTGTTAACAAGATCAAAGAGCTAAATGCCACTGGTGACTACAAGACTGAAGATTACCGCACTGAAAAAGACGATTCTTCCGTAGAGAATTATTCTGAAGTTTCCTTTGAAGATTTATAGGTCTGAATTACCCTTTAATTTTCTTCTGAATACTGCAAGTGCTTGCTTGCAGACTTAACTATTTGAACATCATTATTAACAATGTATCAACACTTTTTTGGTTGATAACTACTCACAATTCTTCTGTGATTTAATTAGGTTTAAGCGTATCTTTATGCTTCAATTTTCGATGAATGGGTAAAATAATAGCAATAGCAAATCAGAAAGGTGGCGTTGGAAAAACAACCACAGCAATTAACCTGTGTGGGTGTTTAGGTGTTCTGGAGTATAAAACGTTGATTGTTGATGCTGACCCACAGGCCAATGCAACTTCTGGAGTTGGTTTGGATCCTAAAAACACGAAAAATATATATGATTGTTTGATCAATGATGTGGATCCAACAGAACTCATCATCGAAACAGATAATCCAAATCTGGACATCTTACCTTCTCATATTGATCTGGTAGGAGCGGAATTGGAAATGATTAATCTGCCAAACAGAGAGCACATGCTGAAGTTTGCGTTGGACAAGGTTCGTGATCAGTACGACTTCATTTTAATCGATTGTTCTCCATCCTTGGGCTTAATCACCGTAAATGCATTAACCGCTGCTGATTCTGTTATCATACCTGTGCAATGTGAGTATTTCGCTCTTGAAGGATTAGGAAAACTTCTCAATACCATTAAAATAGTTCAGGGAAGACTAAATCTTGAACTGGAGATTGAAGGTATATTGTTGACGATGTATGATACACGATTACGTTTGGCAAACCAGGTCGTAGAGGAAGTAAAAATGCATTTTCAGGAAATCGTTTTTGATACAGTCATCCATCGAAACACGAAGCTTGGCGAGGCACCAAGTTTTGGCGAAACCATTGTTATGCATGACGCCTCAAGCAAGGGTGCAGTAAATTACTTGAACTTAGCACGCGAAATTCTGCAGAAGAACGATTTAACAAAGATTTCAAACGAAGACAAAAAAATAAAGATCAGCGATGAGCTCTAATACAAAAAAACGGTCTGCACTTGGTAAAGGACTGAGTGCTTTATTGGAAAACGCTGATACGGATATAACTTCAACAGGCAATTCTGCCATTGTTGGTTCCATTTCGAACATAAGTATCGATAAAATTGAAGCTAATCCATTTAACCCACGGACGAACTTTGAAAAGGAAGCACTAAAAGAACTCAGTGCTTCGATTGCAGCGCACGGAATTATACAACCGCTTACAGTTCGAAAACTGGGACGCGACAAGTACCAGCTCATTTCGGGAGAACGTCGTTTTAGAGCAGCACAAATTGCTGGCTTGAAAGATGTTCCTGCCTACGTGCGCGTGGCAAATGACCAAACAATGCTGGAAATGGCATTGGTGGAGAACATTCAGCGTGAGGACCTGAATCCGATAGAAGTCGCACTTTCTTATCAACGACTTATTGAAGAGTGCAGTTTGACACAAGATCAATTGAGTCAGAAGATTTCTAAGAGTCGCTCAAGTATTACCAATCATTTGCGTCTTTTGAAGCTGCCAGCAGATATTCAGGCAGGCGTAAAAGCTGGTAAAATTACAATGGGGCATGCACGTGCACTTGTTTCTGCAGGAGACGAAGAAACGCAAGTGGCTTTATACCATCGCGTTGTCAATGAGAAATTATCTGTTCGTGATATTGAATCTATTCTGCGAGGAGAAGAGATCAACGTCGCTGAACCACAACAAAAATCAGCTCAGAAAAAAGAGAAAATTGGTATTTCTGAAACAGAATACGCATTGAAAGAGCACTTAAGTGATCGCCTATCGACAAAGGTCGCTATTACTAAGTCTCCGAATGGTACTGGAAAAATTGTATTGAGCTTCAATTCAGACGTTGACTTGAGCAGAATTTTGGAATTATTATCAAAGTAATGAAGCTAATCTGCTTCCTTATTGCACTTTCTTCCTTTTCTTGTCTTGCGCAAGATCAGTCGTATGACTTTTTCTCCTTTAGAGGAACTCCAGATTCTTTGCTACTGGAAAATGCGGCAAAAACTGATTCTGTAAAACCTCACTCCGTAAAAAAGGCCGTGTTATTGTCAATTGTTCCAGGTGGAGGCCAGATTTACAATCATATTGCTATGCCTAAAGGCAAGAAAAAGGCATTTTGGAAAGTTCCTCTGATTTATGCGGGACTTGGAGCTACGGGATACTTTCTCATCTCAAATCAACTAAGTGTGAATGAATTACGTAGTGAATACAATTATCGTATTGATAACAACGTAAGTTTTTTTCAAAGTCAATACGAGGGCTATGATAACCAAGGAGTTCTTGCCCTACATGATCAAAGTCAGACATGGCGTGACTTATCAATACTTGGAGTATCACTTGTCTATATTCTCCAGTTAGTTGATGCAGGTGTAGAAGCTCACTTTGTCAATTTTGACGTTTCACAAGATCTTTCTATGTCCATTGAACCCTCATTAATAACCAATGATGTAGCTGGATTGAAGCTCTCACTTAAATTTCGTTAAAGACCTTGTATGGTGAGGCGAAAACTTTATTTTTGCCCTATTACGCTGAAAGAATGAACATCGCACTAATTGGATACGGAAAAATGGGGAAGATCATCGAGGAAATCGCCATTCAACGTGGACATGTTATCACTGGCAAAAGCACAAGTCTCCATCCTGTTGATGAAATTGACTTTGACGAAGTCGACGTAGCCATTGAATTCACAGCACCTCAAATGGCTGTTCAGCACATCAAATATTGTATAGACAAACAAACTCCCGTCGTAGTAGGTACAACAGCATGGGATGAAGAACTGCCTTACGTGAAGGATTATGTTTCTCAAAAAAATGGAAGTCTGCTTTATGCTTCAAATTTCAGCGTTGGCGTAAATATTTTCTTTGAAATAAACAGGAGACTGGCAGCACTGATGGATGGACAACATGATTACACTCCTGCAATCATTGAAACACATCACAAACAAAAACTTGATGCTCCAAGTGGAACAGCTATTTCTCTGGCAAACGATATTATGTTTGAAAACGAGAATTACAGCTCCTGGATTCACAATGAGAATACACCTCCGCTCTCAAAGGCTGGGCAAATAGGTGTAACTTCACATAGAGAAGAAGGCGTTCCTGGAACGCACATAATTGAATATAACTCAACCATTGACAGCATAGAACTAAAGCATACAGCTCATAACAGAAGAGGGTTTGCTCTTGGGGCTGTGATTGCAGCAGAATGGCTGTCTGACAAAAAAGGCATCTACACTATGCGAGATGTCATAAAACTTTAATCCTATGAACGCGCTTTATTTTTATTTATTCCTGCTTATACACCCCTACCTCTCCATGTGGTGGAAAAGTTTTGAGCAAGCTGGAAGAAAACCCTGGGAAGCACTAATGCCGGGATACAACTATTTCGTCGCTTTCAAAATTGGATGTAAAAAACCTTTTTGGTCATTGCTTATGGTTTTTCCAGGTGTTCATCTGGTAATGTGGTCTGTAGCGAATGTTTCATATATCCGACGTTTTGGTTACTACTCGTTGCTTGATACAGTTCAGGGGATTTTCTTTCCATACTTGATCATGGCCAAAATCGCCAATTCTAAAAACGATATTCTTCCAGAAACGAATTGGGCGAATACAGGTGAAATGGCAAAACGCGAATGGGGAGATCACCTGGCGCTGTTTTTAGCCGTACCGGTTCTTGGACACATTATTGCACTTGGTATCAATGCAGTAACGCGACACAAACCAGGTAAAAAATCAAAAGTAAAGGAATGGGGAGACTCACTTATTTTTGCCTTGGTCGCAGCGAGTATTATTCGAACCTATGTTTTTGAACCTTTCCAAATTCCGACGGGCTCAATGGAAAAGACATTGCTTGTGGGAGACTTCCTTTTTGTAAATAAGCTGGCCTACGGTCCAAAAGTTCCAGTTACGCCACTCTCCTACCCGCTAGTTCACAACACGGTTCCCTGGGTGAATATTAAGTCCTATACGAAATTGGAAACATTGGAATATACTCGATTACCGGGCTTTTCTGGGATTGAACGCTACGATGTTGTCGTCTTTAACTATCCATCGGGGGATACTGCTATTTATGATCCGCGCATCCCAGATGGTCTTATGGGGCATGACTATCACGGATACGTGCTCACAGAAGCGCGAATACTTTACGAACAGTCGAATGACCGTGGAAACAATTACAGATACGCATACGAAGAATATGCAAAGAAAATTGAAGAGCGTAATTCCAAACTTCCTGATAGTTTGAAACTGCCGGCAACTGCTGTCGATTCAATGGCCAACCTTTATGTGTATGAGAAGTTCATCGAAAACCTGGATTTATGGAAGCAAAAGGGACGTGAGTATCTCGCTTCTGGCTTAGCGCACGCAGGTGCCCCGACTCCAATTGAAACTTACGGACTTATCCCAAGACCTGTCGACAAGCGTGAGAACTACATCAAGCGCTGCGTTGGTGTTCCCGGTGATTGGTTAGAAATTAAATCGTCTGTACTTTACGTTAATGATAAACCAGCCAAAATTTTTGAAAATCAAAATCTTCGCTACAATGTGAGTAATATTTCATTGCCTGGAGATGGAAGAATGCTGGAGAAGTATGGATTGGAAGTACATCGTGGGGGTACAGAGGCTGGAGATTACTTCCCCACAGCTACTGGCTGGACGATGTTCTTGACCAACAGCGAACTGGAAAAACTAAAGAAGGATTTTCCAGATGCACAATTTGAACTTCACCTGGAGCCACAATACTCTGACGATCCGTCATACGTTCCAAACAGTGAAGAAATGCTTGCAAACCTGAGTTACTTTCCAAAAGATGTTCACGTGAATAATACGAACACAGATTTCACCAGATTTCAGGTTCCGAAAAAAGGTATGAAGGTTCAAATAGACTCTACCAATATTGCTTGGTATAGACGAATTATCAGTGCTTACGAAGGACATGAGCTGGTTGAAAAAAGTGGTCAGATTTTTATTGATGGTAAGAAGGCGACCACCTATACATTCGAAATGAACTATTACTGGATGATGGGAGACAATCGTTACAATTCGGCTGATTCAAGAGTCTGGGGGTTTGTTCCTGAAGATCATATCGTTGGGAAAGCATCAATGGTTTGGTTGTCAAAAGACCCTATCCAAGGATTCCGTACAGAGAGAATGTTCAATATGATCGAATGATTCCGGTACTACCTACTGCTTACTTTGGAAGTATTGCATATTTCAAAGAGTTAGCGAAACATCCTATAGTGCTGATTGAAAAATTTGAGCATTTCCCCAAGCAAACGTATCGTAATCGTTGTGATATCCTTGGAAGTGAAGGCATCTTATCCCTGTCTATTCCTGTCAAACGACCCAATGGCTCAAAAACAGAAACTAGAAATATTTTGCTTTCCAATGATGAAAATTGGCGTGCAAGACATTGGCGATCATTGGTCAGTGCGTATCAATCCTCGCCTTATTTCGACTACTATGGCATGGAAGTAAAAGAGCTTCTGTTTTCAGATAGTGCAACGCTACTCGATCTAAACACTGCCATTACGAAAAGGGTTATAAAATGGCTCGACCTACCTACCGCGATAAATTTCACTGAAGAGTTTGCCCCTATATTGGAAAATGATCCACGTGGCAAACTAGTCGGAAAGAATGAATTTCAAACGTACCAAAGAGCACCTTATATTCAGGTGTTCCAGGGTGAGAATTACTATCGTGAAAGCTTGTCTATTTTGGATGCTATTTTTTGTGAAGGACCTCTGGCGCGTAATTTGCTCATCCCAAGACTTTAAAAACTATTTTTGTAGATACAACTTCGTTACAATGATGAAATACACTTTTTGCCTACTCGGTCTATCAGCACTACTTTTTTCAAGTCAATCCTGTGCACAACAAGATCATTCCATTGCTTTTTACAATGTTGAGAACCTTTTTGACACTCTGGATACACCCGACAAGGATGACGCAGAGTTTCTTCCAAACGGCAAGAGAAATTGGACAAGTGAACGATACAGAGAAAAAATTAGACATATCAATGATGTGATTGAGGATATACCTACTCCCATGATTATGGGTTTTTGTGAAGTAGAAAATAGTGCAGTTGTTCAGGATATTGTCGATTTTGGAATACTCAAAAGCACACATGCTGTTGTTCACATAGAAAGTATGGATAAACGCGGAATTGACAATGCGCTGATTTATGACAAAAATCTATTAGATCTTAATTCTTCGGGAATCATTCGTTTTCCAATGCCAGAAGGATCTCGCCCAACAAGGGATATTCTTTGGGCCAAGTTTGAATCTGGCGAAGATACCATACTTGCAATGATCAATCACTGGCCAAGTCGATCAGGTGGACAAGCTAAAAGTGAACCTAAGCGCCTCATTGCTGCCGTTGCAGCTAAATCTTTCATTGATTCAGTTTTACAGATAAGCCCAGATACAAAAATCGCTTTCATGGGAGACCTGAATGATCATCCTGAGGATCGTGCTCCTCAAATGGTCAGTGATCTCTTAAAACCAATGATCACGGACAAATCTGGAAAGTTTGAAGGAACACATAATTACAGAGGTGAATGGGGAATTCTAGATCATATCATGGTTTCTTCCAATTTCCTTAAGAAAAAAGGCGTTCACGTTGTTAAGAAATCGGGACAGATTCATAGCCCTGAATTCTTACTTACAACGTATAAAGGAAATATCGTTCCATTTCGTACATATGGCGGCGGGAAATATCTTAAAGGATACTCTGACCATTTACCAGTATACGTCGGGATAGGTATGTAGGATTTTCTATCTTTAGCTTCGCTTGATTGCGCAGTTTTAATAGAAAACAGAAGAGCATGGTTTTTTCATTTAAGCGGGACAAAGAACACCTGACGATAACACTATTTATTGTTTTCTATGTGCTATACAATCTCTTTGGCGCACCGGACTTTGCTCTCACCGATTATACCAAACTTTATGTTAGTCAAGCAACAAGAGACGGAGTAGATATATCGAGGCGCGTCGGGTTCTTTTATCGCGCTATCATTGCTTCATTTATCTTGTTTCCCTTGGTCTATTTTGGTTTACGTAGTTTAATCAATCGACTGAAACTTGAGCCCCATAAACTGCAGACACCAGCAATTCTTGGATTTACAGGAATTATATTGATCATTTCAGATGTAATTGGAACTGGCAATGAGCGCGGAATAGAGTTATTATTCTTTATGATGATCCTAAGCCTGATTTTGGTGGTATTATCTCAACGCATCTCCTCTTTACGATATTTATCGAAAGGCAGTTTATTCGGAACTATAATGACAGCTTCACTGCTTGTGATTACTGCACTTATTTTCATTTTTAATTCAACCAGTCAATTCCCAAAGAATATCAACGCTTGGTATATCACTACCGTGATTGCCTTGCTCGGAGTAATTGTTTTTTTGAAAAATCGTGGCCACCGTCTGCGTGCACTACTGAATTGGTTGCTTCCACTCTGCACCATCCCGTTGATATTATTCATTTGTACAGAGGGAATCTTTTTAAGCAATGGAAACTTCCACTATAAGAATTGGTTTGTAATCCTTTTCATAATAACAACCGCACTAATACTCTTTTTTCAATACAGAAGAAAGCGACTTTATTCATTAAGAAAACTAATAGTTCGATTCCTGGCCCCTTCGGCCTTGTTGGCGTTCGTCCTCTTGTCATTTTACTCTCCCATTATAGATCAACCGAAAGAGCTTTTTGAATTCGCAAACCCTGCTATTGCACAAATGCGGGTATTTGAGTTTGGAGAGATTCCCCTCGTTGACTTTATGTCATCACATATGCTATCGGAACAATTCTATGGATTTATCTATCACAGTATTTTCGGATATGATGGCTCTGTAAGTTTCTACGTATATAACTTCCTGTACGTTCTGATCTTTTTTATTCTAGCTTATATATTCCTTATTCGCGTTATAAAAAGCCCCTTTCTCGCATTACTTACGCTGACGACATTTCCCTTTGTTTTCCTGCTCTTCAGCACGCATCTGTTCTATGGGATGCTGGTGTTTTTTATTGTCTACGGAATTCACAAAAGGCAAACATCTGCACGCTATTTTGGCTTGTTCTTTTTGCTCACGTTGTTGATTGCATGGCGATTAGACACCGGAGCATCTACCCTTCTGGCCTCATTGCTTTTTGTTCCTATTTCATTTTTTACCGAACGAACAAAACTTTCGATAAGTAAAATACTTAAGGGATCAGGAGCTTTTGCAGTGTTTGTATTACTTATGATCATTGTATTCGTTCTTTTAAGATCAACTGATGATCTCTGGACAAATTTCAAAGTTGCCCTTCATTACATCACTGCGAATCAAGCTCATGGCTATAGTCAGCTAGCTTACAATTATCCTCATCAGTTCTACATTCAACATATTATTCTCCCAGCGAGTGCTGTTGTCTTTATTTTCTCTCTTATCTTTCAATTGCGCAAACGAAAAAAGGTAAAACCTGATCGTAAGCATTATGCGCTTTTTGCTTCACTTTTTCTCTTCCTTGTGTTCATTATGAATTTTCAGCGAGCGCTGGTTAGGCACGGTTATCTGGAAAATAATGATTATTTGCTCGCCTCTACCTACTTTTTGGCGTTAACATTGTTCGTCTTTGGCTCGATTAAACGACAAAGTACCTACATGAATTATTTAGCCTTTTCCGGAACAGCATTGTTGCTAATTTTCTCCTTGAAGTACTTCCCTCTTTCTGAAGGCCCATCATCAATGCAAACATTTCTCAAACAACCACCAATTGGAAACTTGAATGAACAATTGCAAAATCCTGGGCTGGAAGGGCGAATTCATGCCGATAAGGCCTTCCAGGAAGAAACCTATGATGGAATCAAGCAGTTCTTAGATGAACACCTCAGTGATACACAGACTTTTCTGAATTTTTCAAGTACACCAATGCTCTACTATTACTGCCAGAGAGCGGTTCCAGCTTATTTCTGTCAGAACCATCAAAATACCGTTGATGACTTTTTACAATTCGACCATCTGAATAGAATTGAACCTGAAAATGTTCCTGTTGTTTTAATGCCAAGAAGGTTCCTAAGTCCTATTAATATGAATTCTTCGGATGGCATTCTAAACGATATGCGTCAGTACCTCATGGCAGAATATATTTACGCTAATTACCAGCCATATAGAGAAATAAATGGGCAAATGGTTTGGGTGAATGAACACATTCGCGTAAATGAAATTGAATCAAACGAACCTAATTATTATCGGGTTCCCGGTGCTCCTCATCATTATGGGCAACTGGCTAAAGCAATGGATCTACATTTTTTCAGTGACCAAAAGAACAGCTTAAAGTCAATAAAGTCATCGCTACCACAATTTGAAGACTCAGTTTCAACCATCATTCAACTTGAGCCTTCGGTCCGAAAGAGTCATATTTTCATGCGTGTACATATAAAACAACCAAAACCGGATTATCAAATTGCGTTCCACGTGCTGGATGATAAAAGTCAAACTATTTCATTCACCACTTTTACTACTGACGAAGATCAGAAATCTTACACGCTGCTTTTAAGTAATCATTATTTATGGTATAATCGTACTCCAAAGCGCATTCGATTTAATACGGATGGTGTTACAATTGAAAAAGTAGAATTCTTCAAAGATGAACGTACGTACGCAGATTATCGTTGACAAGTATATTGCCAAGCCTGTTGCGTATCTGCTCAATTTCCTTGTACGTCTTGTAGGAAAGTTATTGAGGATTAATCATGACCTGAATCGAGATTTTACGCGCATTGCAGTTTGTAAGTTTAAAGGTATGGGAAGCATTATTCAGGCCACTCCAATGCTTGAAGCGCTTCGAAAAAAATACCCAAATGCGGAAATCATATTCGTTAGTACAAAAGGAAATCGAAAGTTTCTTGAAAAAATTGACTACATCGATACAATTGTAACTGTTGATGATAGTGGCTTTTTTCGGTTCTTAGGATCAAATGTTAAAGCGCTTTTTTACTTAATGCGCAATAGACCTCAGGTATACTTTGATCTTGAAATTTATTCGGATTATAGCACGTTGTTTACGCTTTTCACCTTTTCCACGAATCGTGTAGGTTTTTACCTAAGATCGAGTTCATTCCGAATGGGAATCTATACGCATATGATGTTCTACAATCCCCGGGTTCCTATTTCTAACGTTTACCTACAACTTGCGCAATTACTAGGGTGCAAAGCAGAAGGAACAAAGCTCTATGATCTACGACCGTCTGTTTTTTTGGAACGAGATAAGCCTTACATTGTTGTGAATCCAAATGCTTCAGACCTGCGTCTCGAACGCAGATGGGGAAAGGACAATTTCGTTTCCTTCATTAAATACCTTCTTGCAAAACACCCTGATTACGAAATATTATTGATTGGAAGTAAATCGGAAAGATCTTATACCGAAACCATTACCCATGAAATCGATGATCAACGTTTGGTGAATACTGCAGGTGAAACATCCATCGATGGATTAATTGAGACGATCGCAGGAGCTCGGTTAATGATTAGTAATGATACAGGGCCAATGCACATTGCATTTTGCACCAATACACCTGTGGTATGTCTTTTTGGGCCTTGTTCGCCCAACCAATACGGTGTGAGCGAAAATGCTCACATTATCTATAAAAATGTCTATTGCAGTCCCTGCGTGCACGATTTTGAAGTTCCACCTTGTAAAGGGGATAACGTTTGCATGAAGCTTATTGAAGAAATTGAAGTGCGCAATAAAGTGGATCAATTACTCGAGCACCCTACAAATGCTGCACCTATTCCAGGAACAGATTTCTTGTATCGGGAAAACGATACTATTTTTGGGCAAGTAAATCGCTAAGAATGACGGCAAAAAGTGAAAAGAGAAGAAAAAGAATCAAACTGCTGATTTACTTTCTGGTCATTTTTGTTTTCCAGGAAGTTGTCATTCGTTTCTGCTATCCACTACCGGAACTATCAAACTTCGATCGAATTCATTACATGATATTGAATGGGGAAAAGAATGTTCATTCCCGGAATCAACATTGGTTTTGGGAGTCTTCTTTAGATCAATCACCTCGATTCAATCATACTATGAACCAATATGGTTTCCGGGATGTGGAATGGGCTGTAGAAAAGCCTGTTAAAAAACAGCGTGCCTTTTTCATAGGTGATAGTTTTATCGAGGGTATCATGGCTGAACAAGACGAAACCATACCTGAGAGTTTCAAGAAAGCCAGTAATAATTCAATTGAAACATTCAACTTCGGAATGCTTGGTGTTGGTTTGGACTCCTATCTTCAACTCATGGCAGATGCCATACCGATTTATAAGCCTGACATTGTCTTCTTATGTATTTATGCCAATGATTTCGGCAGTCGCCCTCCAATTGTGCCAACAGAATACCTTGAACCGCGCGAGTTTGTCAAGCTTCGCCCTCGATTTCTGGAACTCATGAAGCAGTCGAGCACAAATGGGCCTGTTTTTCCCATATGGAAAGATGATTATCTACCTTACATTCCGGCCTGTCCAAATCCCGGAAACCCATGGACAACAGACGAAGCTTCGCTCAAAGGAATCGTTTCCGAGAAAATTGAGAAGCACATGAAAGAAGGAACGTTTAACCCTAAAAGAGTAAATGAGTTTTTAAAAGAGGTTCAGCACCTCAATAAATCACCTCAACTTGGAGAAACAATTCCTTTCTTTAAACACATTTGTGAGCAAAATGGTGCACGCCCAGTGGTCGTCTATATCCCAAGCCGAAATCAGGTTACAACCCACTATTACCAGTATGAAAAAGAACTCTCTGTCTTCCCTGACTCTGTTGATATGACCATACCTGAGTATCAATTACCGCAACGAATACTCGGAGAGCAATGTGCGGATTTTGGAATTCAATACATTGATTTAACTCCAGCAGTTAGAAAAAAAGAAGCTAATGGGCAACGCATGTATTGGAACTACGATAGTCATTTCACAGGAACAGCCTATCAGTTTTGTGGTGAGAAAATTTTTGAGATGTTCCGCACCTCAACCTTGCCTGAATAACAAACGAGCCTCTTCCAGTCGCTCCCCCTTTTCCAGATATTCTTTCACACGAAGAATAAATGAGTCATCCGGCCAATTCCGAAGATACTCGTCACAATAGCGTTCAGCAGCATTGTATTCTTTTGCTTCCAATGATGTATGAATAGCTACTTTCAACGACTTTGATTGACTGGGAAATTGAACGGCTACCAAATCATCAACATGTTGAAAAGCTGATTGATAATCTCCTTTCAAAAAATAGGCAATGACCACATTGTAATTGTTTGCAGGAAACTCTTTCCAATAACGCTTTCCTTCAATATAATACTTCAATGCTTCCTCCAAATTGTTCTTCTCATGCTGCCACTTCACACCAGTGGCCACAAGTAACTTAGCGTATGAAGAGTCTAGTCCAATGTTTTCAGGACGCTCTTGTTCTATCTGTTTTAGTAAATCTTCTAATCGCTCTGCCTGACTATTTGAATGATTCATCTGATTACTTCCTTGTGATAATTCAACCGAAGTATTCATTAGTTCAATCATCTCAGTATCATCCGGAAATACTTGCAGATATAGTTTTGCGTATTTATTGCTTGATTCCTTCTGTCCCAATTCATGATATACCTTAGCCAGATAAAATATCGTCTTTAAATGATCGGATTTGAATTCGAGCGCTTTCATCAAAAAGGATAACGATTCTTCATACAATTGAGCTTCATATAATGCTTGCGCTTCAAATGATAGGATTTCAGCATACTCCATATCATTCCCCAGCGTTGCAGAAGGAGCTAACTCTTCGATGAGTTCTTGTCTAAGTTCTGATCGATTATCCTCTTTTAGATCAATAGATATCTTTAGTATATCACTTGTCCCGATCCAATAAGTTTTAAACCCCCACTTCCCTATTGTCTCCAGTCGGTTGGCTAAACTTTCTTTTTCAGCATTTACTTTAACCACTGCTATACCCAAAAGTGCAAACCCAGCAATCTGCGGAGCAAACCACTGAAATTGTGACTGCTCATTAAGCTGGCGCACAAGTACTAAAGAAAACACCAATAAGAAAGGCGCTGGTAGTGAAAACAAGTCCCAGTCAATTGGCATGGAGAGCAAAGGGTTCAATAAAAAGAATACTGGGACATACACGAACATTGCAAATGTCATGAACATGACATACTTATTGTTCCAATTAATCACATTACGCGCCTTCAAAAGGACAAACAACACAATAAAAACGGCTGCAGACGACCACGTAAGCATGAGGTTTAAAAAGTCCGATAGGTGTGCAGCACTAAACAAATTGTACCGATCCAATGGCGCAGCCTCCGATGATGAAAACGGAATGAACAAAGCATTCTCAAGCGTGGATTCTGTAAAGCTTCGAATGTTTCCATTCGTTCTGGTGTGCCATATATACACTGCTACAATTACAATGAGTAAAGGAATCACAGCGTATTTCAACATCCCTTTAAGTGATAAGATTCGTTGAGTCAATGGCCATCGCTTACCATGAACCAGTATGATTAAGGCAAATGATAGGGGAATTAGCAAAAAAGAAGTAATGTGCAACTTGATATTGATCAGCACCAATAGGAGTAGTAACAATAAATGGATATTCTTTCCTTTTTTCAGGTAAGCAAAACTAGTCAGTAAATAAGCCATCAAACCGATCATTGGTAGCGCATACAGCTCAATATGACCATAGAACATCAGCATAAACGGCGCCAACATTCCTACAAGGATCATAACTATCCTCCAGCCATTTCCAGAGAGTAATCGACATACCAATATCGACCAAAGAAAAATAAATAGTATCCCGCTGACCATGCAGAGTATGTTATATGACTCAAATCCATCTCTACCGGAGACATATGAAATAAAAGCGACAATTCCTGTAACAGTCTTCCCTCCCACTTTAGGGTCGAAAATATCGACAGAAAAAACGTACGACCACAGTGTATCGCTCATTTCAACAATGACATTCTCTAGACCTTGCCTTAGAAAGGGAGCATCTCCGTAAATGTCGAAATAGATCGGATATGCATAAAATAAAAGTCCCATTACCAACACTGCAATCAATGGAAGAATATACTCTGAACGCCATTTCTTGCCAATGAATATCTGCTTTGGCTTCAACCAAAATGGAGAAACAATCAAACCTCCGGAAATCAGTAAAAGTGTCCATCTGGATGTAGGTGATAAAAAGCTGAGATAGTGTGTCCCCCAGAAAATTTCAGGGATCATAAGCCCAAGAATGTGCAAACCAAAAACGATAAGTGCAACGCCAACTGTTCTCGTCACTTTATTTTGTACGCGTTCTTCCATCTGGTTCGAAGTTAATAAAAAGCGAAACGAACTAAAATAGAAAAAAGACGCCCGCCATATCTCTGAGTATATCCTTATATTTGGCGAAAGCGCTAATCATGTACTACCTTATATACTGCTCCGAAAAGAGCAACCCTATGAATGTTGGAGAGCTTATTTCTTTCTCACAATACATGGATACATGCAGTCAAAAACATTCGATATCAGGAGCTCTCGCTTTCGAATCGGACCAGTTAATTTGCCTTATTGAAGGAAAACATCAGGGTATTTCCAGCGTTTTGGAACATGAATATTTTACTCCACGAAATAGTAAATTGAGAAAACTACACGAAGGAACGATTGAACAACGATTATTTAATTCATGGCATTTTGCATTGGCGGAAGACATCTCTTTGTCTTTAACTTCAATCCTTTCAGACAATGAAGCCCTTCTCACATTATTTATGGATATTGCGGGACGTTTAGAAAAGACACCTGTTTACAATTAATAGCATATTATGATCATTTTTGGTACCGGTCCTGTTAGATCAACTATAAAATCGGGAGACTTTAACTGTCCACAATGTGCTCGGTCGGTTCCTTACAGACACAGAAAAGTCACAAAATTCTTCAGCCTCTTTTTTATTCCCATTTTCCCCATTAACAGCCCTATGGAGTATGTCGAATGCGGAACATGCAACAGTACCTTCATTCCCAGAGTGCTCGACTCACCACAAAGTCATGCGACTCAATCAGTCGGAGAAGGGCAAACACAAAGTATTGCTTCTAGCAACGATGACTTCATGGCTATTTACGAAAAAGCGATAAGGCATTCAATGGTGCTTGTAATGCTCGCGGACGGTGTTATTGATTCTAAGGAAAAGGAACAAGTTCTAAAAATCATTAACAAATTTGGACATAATGACTTGACAATGTCTGAGCTCGACGTATATATTGAAAATGTGAAGCTGCAAGACGAGGATGTTGCCACATATCTTGAAAAAGTCGGACCTCAATTAAATGAACATGGCAAGGAAACAGTCATTAAAGTCGCACTATCCGTTGCTAATGCAGATGGTATAATTGATGATTCGGAGCTCAGATTAATCACCCGAATGGCCAATGCTATGGAAATGTCATCCTCTCATTTGCGCGGTATCATAAGTGATTATAAAGAAAAACATTCAATATCTGTATGAAGCAGCTCATTAAGCGTTTCTTACCGAATAGTATACTTGATCGCTGGATGAGCTCCCGCTATTCCAAAAAGGACTCTCCTTTTTTTCAAATGGAACACGAAAACGTTTTTCAAACCATTTATGACCAACAACTTTGGGGAGATCATCAAACAATTTCAGGAGCAGGTTCAACAATTGAACAAACCGGCCCTTTGATTGAAACTTTGAACAAATTTATCAAGGAGTTTGAGATTCAGTCAATCCTGGATTTGCCATGCGGAGATTTTAATTGGATGCAGCAAGTTGATCTCAGTTCCACTCAGTACATAGGAGCTGATATCGTTAAGGAAATTATAGCGAACAATCGTAAGCGATATGAACAAGACAACGTTTCGTTTCGTCAGTTCAATTTGTTGAAAGACGAAATACCAGATGCCGATCTGATAATCAACAGAGATTGTTTTGTTCATTTCGCTTTCTCAGATATACAGAAAGCAATTGAGAACATAAAAAGATCTGGAGCACACTACTTCGCTACTACAACCTTTCCTGAACATACGCTAAATTATGATATCGCCACAGGAGACTGGAGACCTATTAATTTGCAACTTGCTCCATTCTATTTCCCAGTTCCCCTAGCTCAATTACATGAAAGAGTGGCACCAGGATATGAAAAAGAGTCCAAAGGAAAAATGCTTGGCGTTTGGAAGGTTAGCGATATCAGTATTTAGGCATATCAGTGTCCACATCAACTGACCACTGATGGATTCCTCCCGTCAAATTTAACAGACGATCAAAACCTTTATTAACCAAGAAATCAATAGCCGCTTTGCTTCTCATACCATGATGACAAATGACCACCGTATCAATTCCCTTTTCAATTTCTGAGAACCTCTCTGGGATTTGACCTAATGGAATAAGCTTACTTGGATTTAAATGACATATTTCATATTCAAATACTTCTCGCACATCAATTATTTGCAACGACTCATCATTACGCATCCGTCTATCTAAATCTTTGGGTAAAATTTCCATTGTTTCATTTTTTCTAACACCGCAGAAATGATCATAATCATCCAATAATCGGTCTATTTTCTTGTTTTCAAAGTTAGTAGTGATCTTCATAGAAAGCTCTCTATTTTCCAGTAGATCTATCGTTAGGAGATTTCCACTCAACGAAGTCCCTATCTCCAATATCAACTTCAAACATTCATTTGCCATTCTTGTTCCGATAACTCCTGGTAAAACTCCCAACACGCCAATATCAGCGCAATTCTCAACCTCTCCATGTTTGGGGGGAATCGGATAGAGACACCTATAAGTCGGTCCGGTTTTATAATTAAAAACTGACAACTGCCCTTCAAATTTGTAAATCGCTCCAAAGACAACTGGCTTATTTAATATTACACAGGAATCATTCACTAGATATCGTGTCGGAAAATTATCCGAACCGTCCACAACAATGTCATAATCTTTAATAATGCTCAAAGCGTTACCATTCGTCAAGCGCTCAGTATAAGCTTCAAAGTCAATCTTATCGTTTAGTTTCCTAAGCTTTTCCTCTGCGACCTTTGCTTTATACTCACCTAAATCATTCTGATTGAACAAAACTTGACGTTGTAAATTCGATAATTCTACAACATCGTGATCGACGATGCCTATTTTGCCCACACCAGCTGCTGCAAGGTATTGTAGTGCAGGGCAGCCAAGGCCTCCAGCACCAATCATGAGAACCTTCGATTTTTTTAATCGCACCTGTCCTTCTATCCCAACATTGGTCATTCTTATATGTCTGGAATAGCGTTCTAGTTCCTTTTTTGAGAGCATCACGTTGTAATATTAAACAAATTTGGCAATTGCATAGGGCAACAGCATTCCCATTTTAAAATCTAACTTATTTTTATGCCGATATAGATTCTTATGTTCGACTGGAATGCATTTTTAACACAAGTAATTACCTCACCTCTCATTGAGTGGATTGCGGTTTTAACAGGCGTTCTATATGTCATTCTTGCAGCCAGGAACAATATCTTATGTTGGAGTTTCGCCATAATCAGTGCATTGCTCTACATGTACATTTGCTATACTTATCAGCTTTACCTAGAGTCCGGTTTACAAACCTTTTATTTGATCATGGCCATTATTGGTTGGATAATGTGGAACCAATCTAACGCCAGCGGATCAATGATAAAACGCTGGTCTCTTCAATCTCACGCAGTTAATATACTCATCAGCACTCTTGCAACAGTTATCCTTGGCTATTTATTCTCATCATATACCAATCAGGAAAACCCATACGTTGATGCGTTTACAACTTGTTTTAGTCTTACCGCTACGTTTCTTGTTACGAAGCGTGTTCTAGGAAATTGGATTTATTGGATCATCATCGATCTGATTTCAATTTATTTATATGCAGACCGTGGGCTTTACCTTTCATCGGTTCTTTACTTGTTATTCACTATTCTGGCAATTGTTGGTTTCTCGACCTGGTTGAAAAGATTTAAGTCTCAAGTTCAATGAAATGTATTGCACTGACCGGACCTGAATCCTCAGGAAAAACAACGCTTGCTTTGCAAATTGCAGAGCACTACAATACGACAGCGGTTTTTGAATACGCGAGAGAGTATTTAGAGGAATCAAACGGTCAATACAATGAATCAGATCTTGTGAAAATTGCCCATGGCCATCTAAAATCAATCTTGTCGGAGAAGCGAAAAGAAAAAGAGTTAATCGTTGTAGATACTGATTTTATCGTAATGGGCATCTGGTCAAAATATAAATACGATCGGTTGGATAAGGAAATAGAAGCCTTGATTAAATCAAATATATTTGACCTTCATATTCTTTGCTCGCCAGACATTCCTTGGGAATACGATCATTTAAGAGAAAATTCAAATAATCGAAACCAGCTATTTGAACTCTATCAGAGAGACTTGGAAGCTTATGCAAAAGAATATATCATTGTTAATGGCTCTGAAAAAGAAAGATTAAAAAAAGCAGTTCAAGCTATCGATAGACTTTAATAAATACAGTAATTTTGTCACGTCTCTAAGGGGTGCTCGTTTATTGGGCTGAGATTATACCCATTGACCTGATCAAGGTAATTCTTGCGAAGGGAAGTGACTTAAAAGCTAATTATTAATTACACAGAGAATTAGCCCCTTGTTCTTGTTAAAATTATTTACAATGAAAACAAGAATGATTTCTATGATCTGTGGTCTGGCGCTTGTGCCACTGGCCACATTTTCACAACATGACATTGAAGGAAAAGTATCCTCAGAAGATGGTGACCCTTTGTACGGAGCTAAAATTGCCGTACAGAACACTTATTCTGGTGCATACGCCCATCTTGATGGTAAATACCTCATCAAGGATGTTCGAGATGGTAACTATGTCCTTAAAGTCAGTTATCCTGGTTTTGAAACTGTGGAGCGCAACATTACGATGAAGGGGGCAGACCTTAACATCAACTTTGCACTGAAAAAATCTCCACAGATGATTGAAGAAATGCTGGTAGAAAGCATCAGGGCAAACGAAAAAACACCGACAACCTACACGAATCTAAAAACTGAGGATGTTGAGAATATCAATTATGGCCAGGATTTACCCTTTTTACTTCGCATGACGCCTTCTACGGTGGTCACTTCTGATGCAGGAGCTGGTGTAGGTTATACAGGAATTCGGATTCGTGGTGTTGATCCAACACGAACCAATGTTACCATTAACGGTATTCCACTCAATGACTCTGAATCGCATGGTGTATTTTGGGTGAACATGCCCGACTTTGCCTCATCTGTTGGAAGTATTCAAGTGCAAAGAGGTGTGGGTACATCCTCAAATGGAGCGACGGCTTTCGGAGCAAGCATCAATGTCAAAACAGATGATATTCATAGAAAGGCTTATGGTGTGATTGACAATGGCTATGGTTCTTTCAATACATGGAGGCATACGGTAAAGGCTGGAACAGGTTTATTAAAAGATCGATTTACAGTAGACGCACGATTGTCCAAAATAACATCAGACGGTTATATCGATAGAGCCTCATCCGACCTCAAAGCAATGTACCTTTCGGCTGCATGGTTAGGAAAAAAAGCTTCCTTGAGAGCAAATATTTTTAGTGGTCAGGAACGCACGTATCAGGCATGGTACGGAACACCGGAATCGGTTTTATTTGGCTCTGAAGAAGATATTGTGGCCTATGCCGATCGTAATTTCATTTTCGGTGCAGACCGTGATAACCTGCTGAATTCTGGAAGAACTTACAATTTTTACACCTACGAAAATGAAGTAGATAACTACCAACAGGATCATTACCAGCTTCATTACAATCAACAACTTGGGAAATCATTGGCACTGAACATGGCGGCGCATTACACACACGGTCGTGGTTACTTCGAGCAATTCAGAGCCGATGATGACCTTGATTCATATGGATTGGCGCCAGTAACCTTTACAAACGATACGGTGACAACTTCCGATATTATTCGCAGACGCTGGTTGGATAATCATTTTTACGGAGGTATTTTTTCATTGAACTATAAAAAGCGTGCACTTGAATTGACACTTGGAGGTGGAGCAAACAACTATGAAGGTGGACACTTCGGTGAAGTTATTTGGGCTGAATTTGCTTCTAATGGCTCTATCAGAGATCGTTACTATGATAACTCGGGTTACAAGTTTGAGGCACACGGTTATTTAAAAGGAACGTATCGTGTTCAAAACCTGACCATCTACGGTGATCTTCAATTCAGAAACATCAGCTATAAGTTTGTTGGAATTGACGATGTAAATGGAAGTATCGAAACGGTTGACCAAACAGTCTCCTACAATTTCTTTAATCCAAAAGCAGGATTGATGTACGATTTCAATAACCGGAACAATGCTTATGTTTCTGTTGCTGTTGCAAATCGTGAGCCGGTACGTGCCGACTTCCGCGAGAACACTCCTGAAAATCGTCCTAATCATGAACAACTGTTGAATGTTGAAGCGGGATATCGATACAAGGGACAGAAGTTCTTCGCAAATGCCAATATCTACTTTATGGATTACACGAATCAACTGGTGTTAACTGGACAAATTAATGATGTTGGTGGTTATACAAGAACGAATGTTGATGATAGTTACCGCGCGGGGCTTGAACTAGACTTCGGTTATCAAATCATCAAGCAACTGAGCGTTGCCGGAAACGTAACGCTTAGTCAGAACAAGATTGCTGCATTTAATGAATACGTAGACAATTATGATATCGGAGGACAAGATACCATTCAGCACACCAATACAGACCTTGCGTTCTCGCCAAACATTATTGGGTCGCTTGGACTTGTGTATGAGCCTGTTAGTGGTCTTGAAGTAGGCTTATTCGGTAAATATGTTGGTGATCAATTCCTTGACAACACATCTACTCAAACAAGAAAAATTGATGCTTATTTCATTTCAAATCTTCAACTGAGTTATACATTGAAAGATGTTTTCTTCAAAGAAATCACGTTTGGACTTCAGGTGAATAACTTGTTTAACGAATTGTACGTTAACAATGGTTATACATGGGGATACATTGCTGGCGGAGAGCGCACTGTGGAGAACTTCTACTATGCACAAGCCGGTCGTCACTTCATGAGTCGCCTGACAATTAAATTATAGGACAACTCAAGCGGGAGTATCAATTGGTACTCCCACTTTTTGACCGGATCTTTTGTACATTTAATTGTGATTCGGTTTTTCTATCTTTTTACTGCTTCAGCATTTATTCTTATCGGCAGTAAAGAAGAACCAGTGTCTGTTCCAGCAGAAGAAAATGATCCTGCATGATACAAAGTTGAGTGCAAGGCAATATGTCCGGGTGACTCACTTTTCGAATATTCGGAACGTCTTAGATACGGTCGATCCGATTTTGAAATTTTCAAGCAAAAGCAAGATTATCTTGGCGATGATGCTTTTACACTTTTGATTTTCGAGCAGATTGCTGCCTAAGGTTTTTTGGTCACCCAGAAATAAAAGGGGACACACTCTTTTTGAATTCCATGCGAATGCAAGTGCAACTACCACATGCAATTTTTTATTGATCGGAAAAAAGGTTCTTGGAAAACTGTGAAGGTTGTTCATCGCGTATAATCATATCTTTCATATTAAAGATCGACCGCGATCCGGCTCGCTGAGTTTAAAAAAAGCATAATTTATATTACTTTTAACTTAACTAATTTTTTAACCACATCTTGAAAAGACCGAAATGCAACAGTTAATTCTGTAGATACTAGATTCACTTATGACACCCCAAAAGAAAGATATTTTTGCAGGCTTATTTCTTGGACTCTTGATAGGAATCATGGTCGGATTATCTATTTCCCAGGTTACGGGTATCATTATTGGATCATTGGCCTCTCTGCTGGCGGCCTTCTTTGGATTAAAGAATGAGTCCAATGCCAGACAGCTGTTGATTGGTACATTCAGTCTTTTTTGCATTTTAGGAATATTCTCGGGCATCTATCTTCGTAACACCAATGCCCTCTCACCCAGCATTGAAGATCGAATAGAATCCTTTAAAACCGTTGATTTTTCTGAGAAAGAAATAAAGCAAATAATCTTGGCATCTGAATTTGGAATTCTTTCTGAGGGTATGACTGCAAATGACAATACAACTGTAAGTACCGTTCTCATGTCCGGAGAAGATGAAGATTGCGCAATATGCCTCATATCGGATGATTCATCGCTTGGTGCTATTCAGGACTATTACATTGAATCAGGAAAAGAATACAGTGATTTTATGCTAAAGCTCAAAGAAATGGATTTGGGCGATGCCGAGTTAAGAGCTATTCTTTTAGCGGCTAAAAATATTATATGCAAAGATTAGTTGTCTTCATATGCATTTCCTTCTCTTGTCTTTTCTCACATGGACAGGCTGAAACGAAGTTGACCATCGCTAAGACTGTTGTAAGAATAAAATCAGGAGGTAGGAGTTCGACTGGTTTTTTCTGGAAAAATGGTTCGGACATTGTAGCTACGCTCCATTCAATTGGAAACAAGAATAGTATTCGAATATACATTCCGGCGAAGAATAATTGGTATGATGCAACAATAAAACGCATTCATAAGAGCAGTGATTTAGTCCTTTTACGTGTGCAGGGCGTAACTTCAAGTCATTACATCTCAACCAAGTATCAAAATCAACCTCCAATTGATAGAGGAGCATTTTCGATTGGGTATATTTCTGGAAATGGAAGTTATCAAGATCGTGACTTTAAAGTTGGATTACTTCAGGGAAATAAACTGCGAAACTTACTTCCTGCATCGGCTGAAAATGAGATTGCAAAACTCTCGTTCCCTTCATTAGAAACTGAAATAACGTATTTGAAGGGACATCTTCTAAAAGGCTTTTCAGGATCACCAGTGGTAGATCATTCAGGAAGGCTTATCGGAGTAGCAGATGGAGGTCTTAACAATGGCGCCGCTTCGATAAGCTGGTGCATTGCGGCAAAGAGTTTAGATAAGCTCGAGTCTTCCACAGACGCCTTTCCAACTAATAGCATTCCAAGGGCAAGAACGTTGTTTGCCGGTGACGATTATATCGATAATGAAGTAATTTCGAATGGAACTCATTCTTTCCGCAAAACGGCTACCAAGACATTTGCAGAACTCGACAGAAATGGAACCTACTCGAATTTTGCGGAAATGGGATTGTTCCAATTGTTGGCTAAATTCAGACAGTCAAACATTAACTATGAAGACTTCAGGTACAATATATATACCGAAATGTCTACCGGAGCTACAATTGCTATTCCAGATGATATGAACCTTACTGTGAATGATGACTTCTTCTATGCTGAAAATGCAAGTAATGATATCAGGGTTATTGTAAGAATGGATAAGTCTCTCAACCCACAGCTTGTCTCATTAAACTTTGAGGAATTTTTGATGCAAGAAACAAATATAAGGACCTGGATTATCGATCAACGACTCAGTTTTATGATTCCGCTTCAAAGACCGGATAATGTTATTATAAATAGAAAAGCCTGGTTTAATCAAACTCCGAACAGATATATGTTTGAGGTTCTTGCATTTCGATATGATACCTTCATGGGAATGTCCATTATTATCGACGATGCAGTTGATGGTAGAACAGGAGAGTTTTTAGAAAAGAAAACTTTGGCCAAACTGAACCTTGGTTCTCAACTTTCAACTTTTGCTTATTAATGATTTAAAGCGTTTTTTAAGGTCTTACCTGAACTAGTTTCCCACCAACTCTCCAGCTTGAATTTTGGCGGCACCAAACGCATAAGGCAGGCGTTCTTTGTACAGGTATTTTTTTTGTGGAGACTCAAAAGGTCGGTAAACGTAATAAATAGTATTGTTAAACACTTGTATGTGATGAGCATAACGGTACTCGAGCTGCACCTGTTCCTCTATTTCTCCAGTTCGCGTATCTACCCAACCTAGATACATGTATCCAGCTCGGTCGTAGATGGCATAGATCTGTCCTGTTATTGGATCCTGGATCAAATTACTTTCCCAACCTGTGTGACGCTTATCGTAGTGATGATAGATCGGAATACTGTCCAACTTGTTCCCAAATTCATCAAATGTTCTTAGGAAATCCTTGTAATAGTCGAAAACGAAAAGAGTGTCGTTCCTATGAAAAAGTGGCGCATACAGTTCTTTGTAGTAGATCGATTGCGTGAAGTAATTCATTCCAACCCAAATCTCAGCGTCAATTCCCGTTTGAATCTCTTTATTCTTTGCCCAAAGCTTCGTACGAACATCAACCCACTTGTACTCTGAACGATAGAGTTCCATCATTAGCTCATCTTCAATTTCCAGAATTCTGGTGTAAGCTGAATCTAACCGATCAAACGCATAATAATCAAACGCCGGATAATCTGGATTAAAGTTAGAGAAGTACAATTTTGCCTTGTTCGTATCGACAATTGGCGCAACGTACTTCATAAAGTAATCTTTTTCGATGGTAGCAATTCCCACCTCCTTATCCTGCACGTACACTCCAAAGACAGCATCTTTACAAACAACATGAGGATTTCCTCTAAAGTCTCTTACGAGCTCCTCTGCTCTGTTCTCGACTTCGAAAGATGATTTTATGCGCTTACCGTCAAATAAGAGTAATCGGCTTCCTTTTTTTAGTTGTTTGGGATACGTTAAAAGAACGAGATCTCCATTTTTGAGAATTTCAAAATCCGAAACGTGCAACTTCTTTGATTCAAATACAGTTACCGGGACTCCTGGAGCAGCCACAACCACTTCTTCCACGTTCTGAATTCTGACGAACTCCATTGTGAACGTATATCTCACGGTATCTGTTTTCGCATTTTTTGGAATTCGACGGGATAGCTTCTCCGTATTAAACTTAAAATGAGAAAAGTTGAATGTAAATGATTCTCCCTCCAACGCATCGAAATGAAAATCACCATAACTGTTCGTATATCTCTCAAAAGTCGTATCTGTTCCACTTATAACCGCCTTCGCATTTCTTACAGGATCGTCATAGCGCGAATCACGCAACTGAATGTGCACAGTAACGCTATCCTGAGCAACTACAGTCCCCGACAACAAACACAATAAAAGAAGAGCAAAAAGTTTATTCATACTTCTAAGATGCATTGAACAAATTAATTCCATAAAAAAAGCTTCCAAACCTCGTACCAGAGATCAGGAAGCTTTTAAAATTATGATTGAACGCTAGTTATGCGTTTACATTCATGTTATCAAGAACAGCCATTACATTACGAACTGCTTCAGCAGATTCATTCAACAATGCTTTCTCGCTATCGTTTAGATCAAGCTCTATGATACGCTCGATACCATTCTTTCCAAGAATTACTGGAACTCCAAGGAAGATATCTTTCATTCCATACTCTCCCTGTAGCCAAGCACATACTGGGAAAACACGTTTTTGATCACGTACAATTGCCTCAACCATCTGTGCAGCTGCAGCTCCTGGAGCATACCATGCTGATGTACCTAGCAACTTAACGATTTCTCCACCACCAAACTTCGTACGCTCAATGATTTCATTCAATTTATCTTCAGCAATTAATTCAGTAACTGGAATCCCACCAACAGTAGTATAACGCGGTAGTGGCACCATTGTATCTCCGTGACCTCCCATCAAAACAGCCTGAATATCTTTCGGAGAAACATTTAATTCAAGCGCAAGGAACGAGCGGTAACGTGCAGTATCCAATACACCAGCCATACCGAATACTCTACTAGGATCGATGTTCGCAGTCAAGTAAGCGCAGTACGTCATAACATCTAACGGATTCGATACACAAATGATCTTAGCGTCAGGTGAATGCTTTACAACGTTTTCAGTAACCATCTTAACGATACCAGCGTTCGTAGCGATCAAATCATCACGAGACATGCCTGGTTTTCTTGGCAATCCAGAAGTGATCACTACCACATCAGAACCTGCCGTTTTTGAATAATCGTTTGTTGATCCGATTGTACGAGAATCGTACAAATTAATCGGAGAAGTTTCCCAAATATCTAATGCTTTACCTTCAGCAAAACCTTCTTTAATATCCAACAAAACTATCTCGTTGGCAATTTCTTTGTGTGCCAAAACATCAGCACAAGTAGCACCTACATTACCAGCACCTACAACGGTTACTTTCATTTTATTCTATTTGATCTATTATTAAAATTAGTGTCGCTCACGAAATTAACACAATTGTTATGAAAAAGACTTATTTTTCGGGGAATTTTGGCCTCTTCTGACATTTTAATTTATGCAGAAGGCAACCACCCAAAAAACCGAGCGTCTAACCAACGAAAACAATGTGGAGAACAAAGATCATTTAAAGAGAATAATTAGCGGATGCCTGAAGAACGAACGCAGGTCTCAGGAAGAGCTATTTAAACTCTATTATGGTAAAATGCTCGGCGTTTGTATGCGTTATGCAACGGATAGAGACTCAGCAGAAGAAGTACTCCAAGAAGGTTTCATCAAGATCTTTGATAAGTTAGATGCGTTTGATTACAAAGGATCCTTTGAAGGATGGATGCGAAGAATAATGGCTAATACGGCGATTGACAGCATTCGAAAAAATAAAAAGAATCCTATGTTGACCGACAATGATGAAGACTTTAAAATGGGCGGAGAAGATCCGGTTATTGAACAAGAGGAAGTCGAATTCGTTGGTTTAAAAGCTGAGATTGCCATGGAGGCAATCAGTGAGCTCTCCCCTGCCTACAGATCTGTTTTCAACCTGTATGTTTTGGAAGAATACACACACAAAGAAATCTCTGAGATTTTAGGCATCAGTGAAGGAACATCAAAATCTAACTTATCAAAAGCGAAGTTGAATCTTCAAAAAATATTGAAAGAACGATTTGCCAAGATTGGATAACGTGAAAGATAGTTTTGAACATAGCATTAAAGAAAGCCTCGAAAATTTCGAGATGCCGTACAATGCTGATGCATGGAAGAGCATGAGTGATAAACTCGATGCCCGTTCTTCTGCAGGCAAAACAGCTGGAGCTGAATCTGTGGCAACCGGAGCTGGATTGGGTGCTGCCGCTGGCGGATTGACTGATACCGTCAAGCATGCACTTGAAGGTTTCGAAGCGCCTTATAATCCCGCTGCATGGGAAACGATGCAAACAAGATTAAATAAGGAAATGCCTGTCAAAGGAGGCAAATCTAGTTTGAAGTGGTATCTCGGTGCAGCGGCAGTTGCAGGACTTTTGGTCGCGACTTATTTCATGACACAAGATGATCAGCCAGGTCCTGTTCAAACAGCTGATGTAACTTCTGAACTAACAGAAAGCAACAACCAAACAAACATAAGCAACACTTCAGATAAAACTATTCATACTACTGATAATCAAAATATTGATCCGGACACAGGGTCTAATATAAATAACATCGATGAGTCTGCGGGTAACCCTGCTGTTAATAATAATGGTGGGAATGAATCGAGCTCCAATTCTTCCAATGAAGAGGTTGGCAACTTAGCTACTCATGATAATGGTCACCAACCATCTCATCAGCCAAATGATGCACAACCGGTGGATAATAATACAAACATCAACGAACCAACTTCAGGCCTCAGCGGTAATGAAGCGGAGAACGTTGCTTTAATACTTCCTTCTGTTGCGGACATTTGTGAAGGCGAATCTTTCGAAATAGAAAATGTAAATGATGTTCCCCTTCTAATAACGGGTCCTGAACTCCATTTTATGGTTCCAGCCAAACAAAATCGCATTATTCGAACGAAGAGAAGTGGACTTCATATAGTGAGTGGAATGAATGAACACTCAGATTCACAAGTTGAGTTCCACGTAAACGATTCTCCTCAAGCAGATTTCCTTATTGATCCTTCCATCAAGTTTGAAAGTGGTCTTCCAACAACGAAAGTTGCTTCTACCGTTCCAGGAACGCGTTTTGAATGGATTTTCAATAACCAAAAAGTAAGTGGACAAAAAGCAGATGCCCACTTCTACACGAAAGGTGAACACTTAGTGACTTTAACGGTTACCGGAAGCAATGGATGTAAAAACTCTATTTCTAAGCCTGTATTTGTAGATGAAAACTACAATTTGATGGCGATGAACTCTTTCCGTCCGAATTCGACGGATCCAACAACAAATACATTTATGCCATACGCTTTGAAAGAGCGCGATGTTCACTTCACCATGATTATTATTGATCCAACTGATGGTCGTGTGATCTACGAAACAAGCGACGCATCTCATGGATGGGATGGTGTGGATGCAACAACTGGAAGATTAGTTCCTTTCGAGACGTCCTACATCTGGAAAGTGACAATTGATAATACGGCAACGAACGAAGTAAGAAATGAGTATTCTGGTCACGTTATACCAGTGCGTACTTCAAATTAAAGAGAAACCTTCTACTACTTAACAATAAACTATCTTTACGACGAAGCCGAAATGGAACCTCTGGGTTCCATTTCTCGTTTTTGCTACCAACAGATTTCAGGATACGCCAGCGTCAACTCCTCTTTTTTCAATTTAAGTTGCTCCAAGCGCTGAAGATCTGCTTTAGAATCCGGATACAAGCTTTTATGATTTACTCCCTCTCGAATCTTTATGACTTCCTTTGAGAGTCGAATTGAATCTTCACTGAAAACGCTTTCCTCAAAACGCTTCCAAATATAATCGATAGCCTCTGCGGATGGGTGAACACGATCGTTTGCATAAAAACGGTAGTCTCTAAGCTCATCAACAAGTATTTCGAACGAAGGAAAGTAACTTACATTATCAAATTCACCCGCTAGTGAGTGAACTACTTCAATTAATCTTGCCTTGCTCCTATTATTCTCAATGAGTCCATCCTTTTTGTGGCGAACCGGACTTACTGTAAAAATGACTTTCAAGCCTGGGTTTACTTCACTCAGATTTTTTAGCAGAGACCTCCACCCCTCCAGAATCTCGTTGACAGAAATAAGTTCTTTTTCAAATAAATTGGATGGAGCTTTATGACAATTACCTACGAGAAAATCCAGTTCCTTATGCTTATAACCCCACGCTGTTCCAAAAGTAAGGATCAGAACATTTGCTCTTTTGAGGCGTTCAGATAACGATTCACGTCTCGCATTTATTAAGGTCTTTATAGATTCTTTATCCTTGCTGAAAAGCTTACCTGAGCTATCCCATGAGAAAAACAAATCTTGCCGCTGATAGATAGAGACCTCAGTGCTATTCCTCAATGACGATCTCAAAACATTCTCAATTGCTTTGGGGTGAAAAAGTACACCAAAAGGATTCTCCAAAACAGAATAGCCTGACAACTTCATTTTATCTGCTATTTCATCTGAAAAACAGCTCCCTAATAAAATGAAATCATCCTTATGCGATACGTTAAGATTGCTTTCCGGAATTGAGAAACTTAAACCGAAGTTCATTATTGCATTAACGATTTTGCATTTTCCAACGCCGCCGCATTGATTTCATCTCCACTCATGAGTCGGGCGGTTTCTTCTATGCGCTCTTCAGTTGATAATTCTATAACCGAAGTTGTTGAGATACCATCAGAAATAGATTTAGAAACTTTCAGATGTTGCCCTCCTTTTGCTGCAACTTGAGGTAAATGGGTTATGGCAATCACTTGCATCGTACTTCCCATTTTCTTTAGCGTACTTCCCATTTTTTGAGCAACATCTCCAGAAACACCAGTATCAATCTCATCAAACAGTATTGTTCTTAATTGTACCTTGGATGACATCAGGCTTTGCAACGCTAGCATCACTCTGGAAAGCTCACCTCCACTCGCTGCTTGATGAACAGGCACAGGAGCAATTCCAACATTCGGGCTAAATAATATCTCGAGTGTTGAATTTCCCCAAGCATTTAATTCTTCCATGCGGGACAATTGGAAAGAAAGAACTGTATTTTCCAATTTAAGCCCTGCCAAAGCTTGTCTAATAGACGCTTCTATAGAAGGAATCGCATTGTTCCTTTTATCATGCAAATCATTCGCTAGATCATTTAAAACCAAACGTTCCTGTTGCGTTTGTTCTGTAAGCGTTTGAATTTCCTTTTCTAATTCTCCTAAACTCTGCGAAGATGCGCGTAACTCCTCCATCAAAACAGCCAAATCATCTTGAGTAGTTGCTCCGTGCTTCTGCATAATGCGGTTATACGTATCTAGCTTGGTAATTATTTCATCTAACTTTCGTGGATCGAAATCTACCTTTTCCAGCGCTCCTTCGGCATCATTAGAGATATCTTCTACTTCTATTAAAACACTATTCAGACGCTTGAATAATTCCTGAAGTTTCGGGTCATAAGTCACCTTCTTAATAAGCGTTGACTTTACGTAATTTAGTTGATCCAGAACTCCACTTTCACCCGAAAGCACCGTTTTAAGATCTCCTAACCCGCTTCTGATCTCATCAGCATGCTCACCTTTTTTTGCTTCCTCTTGCAATCCATCATAATCAGTTTTATCCAACTCAAGTTCTAACAATTCATTCAATTGAAAACTGTTGTAATCTTCCTGAGCAAACGAAGCTGTGAGACGTTCTTTTTTATCAGCAAGCAACTTCATGTTCAGTTGGTAGGATCTCATCAATTCTGAAAAGCGTTCCCGTTCTGTTTGTGTATTTGCGAGCACATCTAATACTTTCAGCTGAAAATGAACATCCTTGAGTTCAAGCGTATTATATTGAGAATGTATATGAATTAATTGCGAAGTAAACGCCTTTAACACAGAAAGTTGAACTGGAGTATCATTGACAAAAGCTCGAGATCTACCTTGCTTATAAATTTCTCGGCGAACAATAGCACGATCAAAATAATCGAGTTCATTCTTTTTAAAGAAATCTTCTAACCCAAAACCAGCAATGTCAATCTCAGCTTCTACAATTGATTTATCGCTTCTATTTCCGATTACTGAGAAATTGGCACGTTCACCTAGAATCAAATTAAGCGCATTTAGCAAAATTGATTTTCCTGAACCCGTCTCTCCAGTTATTACTGAAAATCCATGATTAAAATCAATACGAACCGCATCAATTAATGCGAAGTTTTCTATGCTGAGCGTACGTATCATCAGTTCAAAATCTCCTGATAACGTGGAGAATTGGCGGGATCAATACGCTTAAGAAGGTTAACTATATCGTTCTTTTCTTTCGCTGGCGCATCAGAGTACAAGTTTTTCAATTCTGTTGACTTCGCCTGAACGAAGTTTAGCAAGTTCAAGGAATTCGGACGTGTTCCTGTCACCTTGATTAACTTACTTAAAGCATTATAGATTTCTTTTCGAGCCGCCTCTTGATTATCATACAATCCGTCAATCCCCTTTCGATGGTAAGCATAACTGCACTCACGCAAAGGAGAAAAAAGTTCATGTAATACATTGTCCACTAACCAATAGCGGTTTCGTTTACCTCTGGCATTTGAAATCCAACCATTTCCTCCAGAGCTCTGCGCATTCGTTACGATTTGCTGTGCTTCTGTGAAATACTTAGTCCCTCCACTTGGAGAAAAGGTATCGTAGTCCATTCCGATAATGAAATATGCATAAAAAGCCAATACAGAGGTCAAATCGTCTCTGTAGATATTGGGTGCATAAATCACTTGCTGGCCAATGTTGTACTCGAAACGGATATCGTCATCCTGGAAATTGAACACAGTCGTATTGTATCCTGAATTAAAGGCTGGACGTGAAGACTGAATTTGCAAAGATCCCTCAATCAACCCAGTCGATTGAATCGATTGTACCTGCAACTGCAAATTGCAATTGATACGTTCTTCCACTGTGAACTTATCCTTTGTCCATTGCGTGGTATTCATGAAATCGTAAATCACAGGTTCCAAAGCATCAAGGATATTCTGTTCATTGGTAGTTATCTCTGTACGCTGATCCACGATTATACTCACCTGACAATTCAGCTCTTGGGCCTTTACACCTGTCAGGGAAATCAACATAAAAAAGATCAATGCAATTGTTCTCATGAAATATAGTTTTCCAAATAGCTTATTATATCGTTCGCAACTTTGCTCTTAGACTTTAACTCAAA
Organism: Flavobacteriales bacterium UBA6051; assembly: GCA_002427735.1. Taxonomy (GTDB): domain Bacteria; phylum Bacteroidota; class Bacteroidia; order Flavobacteriales_D; family Crocinitomicaceae; genus UBA4466. The sequence continues at coordinate 216,980 of DIYP01000007.1, read as the reverse complement.
AGATTCAAAATTATTGCGATTATCTAAAATACTAATTTTGTTCGTGTCTACACCAAATCCCGCGCCAACATCCTGCAGTGTATTCATGACGATCAAATTGAGATTTTTAGAGACCAGCTTTTTATTCGCATTTTCTTTCACATTATTCGTCTCTAAAGCGAAACCAACCAATGTTTGACCCTCTTTTTTATGAGCACCTGCCCATTTTAATATATCCGGGTTTTTCACGAGCTCAATGGTCATAGAATCCTCAGATTTTTTAATCTTTTCATCGGCGACATCTTGAGGTCTGTAATCTGCCACGGCTGCAGCAAATATACCAACATCAACACCTGACCAGGCTGATTGAACTGCCTCTAACATTTCTTCCGCAGACGTAATCTTCACCATTTCCAATTGAGGGTGCTCAAGTGTAAGGTTTGTAGGGCCTGAGACCAGCGTTACTGACGCACCCCTATTCAACAATTCTTGCGCAATCCTATACCCCATTTTACCGCTGGAATGGTTCCCTATAAAACGAACCGGATCAATTGCTTCATACGTTGGTCCAGCTGTTACCAGAGCATTCTTTCCTTTCCAGTACTGCTCTGTAATGACCGTTGCATTCTTAAGAAAATCAAAAATAGTTTCTGGTTCTGCCATTCTTCCCTCCCCTTCAAGTCCACTCGCTAGTTGACCTGACTCTGCAGGAATAATTTGTACGCCATCTCCTTGCAACTGCTCTAAATTCCGCTTCGTTGTAGCATGGGCATACATGTCAAGATCCATGGCAGGTGCCACAATTGTTCTTCCTTTCATTGAAAGGTACGTCGCTAACAGTAGATTATCGCAACTACCCGTTGCCATCTTACTGAGTGTGTTAGCCGTAAGTGGGGCAACAAGAAATATATCCGCCCATAGGCCGTAATCAACGTGACTATTCCAGGTTCCATCCTTTTTATTCCAGAATTCGATTCCGACCGGATTTTCAGAAAGTGCAGAAACAACTATGGGACTTATAAAATCACAAGAGGCAGGGGTCATAATACATTTGACCTCTGCCTCAGATTTCTTTAATAATCGTATCAGCGATGCGATTTTGTAAGCCGCAATACCTCCGGTAATCCCAAGAAGGATGCGTTTACCCTGCATACGATTTATTTTTCTTCCTCCTTCTCTTCAGGGAAGCGAGCGTAAATTTTATCCTCTAGCAACTCTTGAATAGACATTGCCACTGGTTTTGGAAGACGCTCGTAGAAACGAGAGATTTCTATTTGCTCTCTATTTTCGAAAATTTCTTCCAGATTATCTGTTGTAGATGCGAACTCTTGCAACTTCTGCGTCAACTCCTCTTTCAACTCAACGCTCAACTGATTAGAACGTTTCGACATCATCACAATCGCTTCGTAGATATTCCCTGTTGATTCTTCAATATCAGAAGTATCACGCGTGATTGTTGTCTTTTCCGCTGTACTATTCTTAAAACTCATAGTTTAATTTTTGTCTTTCAACTCTTCTTTTTCCTTCACCACCATATCGTTATATCGCGCTAACATTGACATGTATCTGGATTCTGGAAATTCAGCCACAAAATTACTATATCTTTCTATAGTCTGATCAATTCTTTCCGATTTTTTATTGTCCACACTCTCACGAGCTAAGAAATAAGAATTCTTTACAAGGATATACGATATCTCTTCTTTAAAGCTAGACATCGGAAAATCTTCTAGAAATGTTAGTGCTGAACTCACTGCAGCTCTGTAATTCTCAGTCTTTGCGTATAGCTTTACTGAATTGTAATCTTTCTTCTGAAGCTTAAAACGCAAACGATCAATGGTGTTGTTACAAGAATCAACCAAGGTAGAATTCGGATAACGATTCACAAATTGCTGTAAATCATTCAACGCCAATTCTGTTTCAGTTTGATCTAATGAATGCTCTGGAGAATTCTGAACAGAACACATTGCACTTAAAAACAAGGCTTCTTCTGCCTTCGGGCTTGCCGGAAAACGTTGTGCAAATTGCCCCATGAAATATCCAGCCATGTAATAATCGCCACCAACATAATAAGCTTTGCCAATTCTGAAGTAAGAAAGCTCTCCCTCTCCTGTTTTTGGCATTCGTTGATAGACTTGTTCATAGAGTGCGATTGATCTTACTTCCTGACCGCCGTCATAAAGCTCATTTGCCATTTCAAATTTAGCCCCGTAATCATCTGATTTCAATGCACGATTATACCCGTTACAGCTTACCAAAAGTAAAGACGCAAATGCCAGGATAAAAAAGGTCTGATTTTTCATTGAGACAAAAGTAAGACAATTATGTGTTAATGACTGTTAACGTAAAGAATTTGGACAATATTACCTTACTCTAAGGTTTCTTCCAATTTGCAGAATTGTCGTTGGTCTGATTCCGTTTAATTGACAGAGCTTTGAAACTGTCGTTCTGTTCTTTCGTGCAATTGCACCAAGTGTGTCTCCTGAACGGATTCTATGATACTTACCTCCTCCTGAGGAATTCGAAGCCGTATATGAAGTACTCGAGCCCGGTCTAAATAGCCCTCGATGGACCATTAAATTCTCATCAAGTATTTTACCGTTTTTGAAATCAATCACTTTTTCCGGATTCATCGGAATGTCATAGAAACGTACTTCAAAATGTAAATGAGAACCATAGGAGTGGCCTGTATTTCCTCCAAGACCAATAGGCTCTCCGGCCTTCACTAACTGATTAGGCACTACAAGATGCTTACTCAAGTGCGCATAAAATGTCTCCAAACCATTGTAATGGCGAATAACAACCAAATTTCCAAAGCCACTTGTATTGTACTTCGCGTAACGTATTTTTCCAGACCAAGCTGCACGCACAGTATCTCCTGTTTCCAGATCAATATCAGTACCGTTGTGGTTACGCCCTCTTCTCCAGCCAAAACCAGATGTTACTCTTCCTTTAAAAGGCATAACAAACCCTTCGCTAAAATCATCTTGTACACACAGCCAAATCGTGTCTTTTAGTTTGTTAACGTCATTCGATAGATTCGAAGTATAGCACATGTCGTGATCCCACCCCAACACATAATCTAAGCTAGAATCAGCTAAAATTTCTTCATGCAGACGGCTATTCAATACACCATCAAAATTCTGATCTTCCAGATATTCCCAAGTCCTATTGGCAAAGATGAGCATGGTACCTTCATCAGTGATTAAGGTGTCCACTACTTTTTGTCCAAATGAGAATAAACTGATTACAAAAAAGGAGAAAATAGAGAGTAAGCGCATAACAGTCTTTTGCATTCTACTTGAGTTTGCTGGCCTAAAGATAATCATTTGTTATTATTTGTCTGACACGTTCATAACGAGGATGTTGTATAGAATATCTTCATTTGGCTTTACCACATCCTGATATCCGCTGCTTCCGTAAGCCTCTTCGGACGGAACAAGCACAAACATCCTGTCTGATTTTTTAGCATTAATTAACGCTTTTTTAAGTCCGGGTACCGTACCACCGTCTTCTAACCTCAATCTAAAAGGCGCATTATCGCGAAAAGTATTCACATACATCGGAGAACTTTCAGTAGAAACAATGGTATGGAACTCTATTTCATTCGATTCGTTGAATTTGATGGTGTTCGCTGAATTCTCTTCAAACACCCATACTTTATTGCCATCTACTTCGCGTGTCGGTTTTGTTTTTTCAAGAATACGAATTCGCAACACGTTGTCGGCATTTGGCGGAATGAGATCTTTAATTCCTTTCTCTCCTCGTGCTAACTCACTAGGGATGAAAATTTCTGCAAAATCACCTACACGTAATTCTTTCAGCGCAATATCCCATCCTTCTGTCTGCATTCCAAATCCAATCATGAATGGCATACTTTCCATCGATTTCCCCGTTTTAGGATCTGTCAAAAGGTGGTTTCCATCAACCACTTTTCCATCTTCTAATTGAACTTTGTAATCAATTTGAACAAGATCACCAGAAGTTAGCTTCTCTCCTTCTCCATGCTCAAACCACTTTATAGTAATGCCGTTGTTTAATTTCTTATCGTCTTCTACTGTTTGTTCACTATCAATGATACTCGTTTCTGAGTTGCCAGAGCTTTCATTATCTGTAATAGCGACATCCTCTGAGGGAGTTTCAACCTCCGTGGTGTTGCATCCAACCGCAACTGATGCAGCGAACCCTATGATCATAATTTTCTTCATCTTCGTATGATTCCCATTAAATGAATATCTATCACCAATACTGAAAGCGGTGGTATCTTATCGAGATCTCCAGCAATGCCTTGAGCTAGATGACTTGGTATAATGAATTTTGCTCGGTCTCCTGGCGATAATAACTTCACCCCTTCCTGAATCCCTGATTCAATCTCACTATTATCGACTACTAATTCTTCGTATTCATCAGCTTCTGTCCTGTAACATTCATCTCCATTCAACAGACTTACGGCATATTCAATTTCAACAATATCTCTTGGAAGAGCATGAATAGAAGTGTCGGAACCTCTCTCATAGATGTAATACTGAAGACCGCTTCCAGTTCTTGTCATCTTCCAATCTTTATGCATCTCAAGGAACAGCTTGATATCAATTTCCTCCTGCGCTGCAATTCCCTGACTGAGATTCGTTGAATTTTCTTGAGTCCACTCAAACTCATCCAAATTATCCGTTGGCTCTTCACTGCATGCTAGCAACAAAAACGGTATGATTAAAATCCAGCTACACTTCAAAATAATTCGGTATCAATGTTTTAAAACGATTAATTGTATCTACTAATCCGTCATGACTAATCCCTCCGGCAGCATTTTTATGCCCTCCGCCATCAAAATGATCGCTCGCTAGTTCATTTACAGCAATATCACCTTTTGATCTAAAGGAAATTTTCACAGCCTCTCCTTTTTCAGTAAAGAAAACAGCCACATTTACTCCTTCTATGGACAATGCCACGTTCACCAGCCCTTCAGTATCCCCTTTTATGAAGTTAAAACGCTCTAACTCTTCCTCCGTTACGGAAATAATTGCCACATGATAGTCTTTGATAAGTTCTAAACGTTCAGCGATGATGTGAGCTCGTAAACGCAACTTATCAATTCGATTATTATCAAATGTCTGCTCATGCACATCCGTATGCTGTACACCAACCTGCAATAACTTCGATAGAATCTCGTGTGTTCTTGGAGCTACAGACGAGTACCGAAATGATCCTGTATCCGTCATTATTCCTAAGTAAATTGGCGTTCCTATTTTAGTGTTCAGCACATCTACTCGTCCAGAAGATTCTATTAGCTCAAAGATCAATTGAGATGTAGAACAAACAGAAGGCTCTGAAACCGGAATATCCACAAAATCGTCAGGATTTAAATGGTGATCGATCATGACCTTTTTTCCTGAAGTTTTCAGAAGTAAGTCTCCCATTTCATTTCCTAATCTACCAGCTCCGTTATAATCCAGGCAAAAGATCAGGTCTGCCTCATCCATTAATTTACCCACCTCCTCTGGAGAATTCTCATAATCAACAATATCGACATCCCCTTTTACCCAATTCAAGAATGTTGGGCATGGATCGGGGTGACATATTTGCGCCTTTTTCCCGAGCGCTTCAATGAAATGGTAAACTGCCAATGAACTACCAATAGAATCTCCATCTGGCGAACGGTGACTGGTAATCACTATTGATGATGCTTTTTCAATTTCCTGTACTATTTGTACTGCTTCTTTCATCCAATTAATCGATCAGTTTCTATTTCTATTCGCTTTTGTAAGTCATCGGAAACAGGATATAGTGGAAGGCGCATTTTAGCCCCCATGATTCCCTGTTGTGCCAGAGCTACTTTCACACCGCCTGGATTGCCTTCTTCAAATAACATATTGGTAACAGGTAACAGATCATAATGTAATGATCTAGAAACTTCAATTTGTCCACCTTGTGCTGCATGAACCATTCCTGAAAATTTCTTTGGAAACGCATTAGCCACAACAGAAATAACGCCTGCCGCACCGCTTACAATCATTGGCAAGGTAATAGCATCATCTCCTGAGAGTACATCAAAGCCTTCTGGTTTATTCTGGATGATATCCATAATCTGTCCAAAATCACCTGATGCCTCTTTCATTGCCACGATATTGTCAATTCTCGCTAATTCAACCGTGGTTTCAGCAGTGACATTGGATCCTGTTCTTCCTGGCACATTATAAAGAATGATTGGAAGTTTTGTGCATTCAGCAAGGTACTTATAGTGCTCAATAATTCCTTTCTGAGTTGGCTTATTATAATAGGGAGAAACTGAAAGAATTCCATCAATCCCTTCCGGAAGTTCCTTCAAGAACTTTCCAACCTCCAACGTATTATTTCCTCCAACGCCGAAAACAATTTTCAAACGCCCATTGTTCACTTCCTGAACGACTTTAAGCACCTCCAGTTTTTCCTGTTTTGAAAGCGTTGGAGATTCTCCCGTGGTCCCTTGAACCACTAAGAAATCTGTTCCATTATCTATTTGATATTGAACGAGGCGTTTCAACGCATCAAAATCAATTGACTCATCCTCGTTAAAAGGAGTTACCAAGGCAACACCCGAACCTGTAAATGGGTTTCTCATTTTATATTATTTTCTCTAAAGTTTGACGGGCAAAATTAATCAAATGTCCAGGTGATTTTTCCTGTGTTTCAAGATTAACGTTTTGCCTTTTTTCCTTACAATTCAAACCGACCGATAGCTTTTTTGTTGTTTTTCCAAAAAGCTTCTCTAAACGTTTCGGAGGATCTTCTACAAAAAAGAATGCATCGTACTTTCTACTTAAGACTTTTTGAGCCTTGTCATTTTTTAGCTTCCCCAAAACGTTTAAATCTTTTTCAGAGATAAAAACAGCTATACTTTGATGACATAAAATTTCTCGTTCTTTCTTATCCTCTACAATTGCCATTAATTCGCAATCATTCACATTTAGTCCGCTATCGCGAATTGCCTCACGGTATTTCTTCAGCTGATCCAGCGATTTATAAGGAACCACTACAATAGCTGTTTCAATGCGCTGCCATATGTTTTCACCCTTCTTCATTATTCATTCAACAATGCAATGAATTCATCTTCTGACAAAATTTTCACACCCAAATCAGTTGCCTTCTTGAGTTTTGATGGTCCCATCTTATCTCCGGCAACAACATAACTCGTTTTACTTGAAATGGAACCAACATTCTTCCCCCCGTTTGTTTCAATCAGCTCTTTCAATTCATTTCTTGAAAAGGCTGTAAAAACACCTGAAACAACAAAAGAAAGACCTGCAAATTTATCTGAAGCACTTTCCTTTTCTTCAACCTCTATAATCAGCCCATGTGACTTGAGACGATCTACTAGCAACTGGCTTTCCTCTTCCTGAAAATAGGCTTGAATGGACATAGCAATCTTATCTCCAATTTCATCTACGGCGACCAGATCATCAAACGAGGCTGCTTTTAGCGCATCAATACTCTTGAATGATTTCGCCAACTTTTTTGCAACCGTTTCGCCAACAAAACGAATTCCTAATCCAAACAAGACCTTTTCAAAAGGCTTTTGCTTCGAAGCTTCAATTCCGGAGATGAGGTTATTTGCTGACTTATCAGCCATCCTCTCCAGTTCAACAACTTGGTCGAATGTAAGCTCGTATAGGTCCGCGATATTTCTTATCAGCCCGACTTCAAACAATGCATCGACTGTCTCAGCCCCTAAACCATCAATATCCAATGCTTTTCGCCCTATGAAATGCTCAATTTTACCCTTCATTTGTGGTGGACAACCGGTCTCGTTAGGGCAATAATGCTGGGCCTCACCTTCTCTTCTTATTAATTCTGTCGAGCACTCTGGGCAGTGTTCAATAAATATGACTTGTTGAGCGGTAGTCAGCCTTGCACCGGTGTTTACTCCAACTATTTTGGGAATAATCTCACCTCCTTTTTCCACAAATACCTGATCTGACAGATGTAAATCCAACTTCTCAATCTGATCAGCATTATGCAATGAGGCTCTTTTTACAGTCGTCCCTCCAAGTTGGACTGGTTGCAGATTAGCAACCGGAGTAATCGCCCCGGTCCTTCCGACCTGATAAGTTACCGTATCAAGAACCGTTTCGACGCGCTCTGCTTTAAATTTATAAGCAATTGCCCAACGAGGAGATTTTGCGGTAAAACCAAGCTCTTCTTGTTGATGATACTGATTTACCTTGATAACAATCCCGTCAATTTCAAAAGGCAATTTACTGCGTTCCTCGTTCCAAAAATTAATGAAATTCATGACACCTTCCAAGGAGTCAGTTTTCTCAATATATCTCTTAGATTGTTGCGGAATTTTAAACCCCCAATCAGCCACTTTTTGCACTGTTTCAAAGTGTCCATTTGCAGTACCAGTAACACCATAAACACCATAGAGGAAGCAATCAAGACCACGCTCTGCTACTACTTTTGAATCCTGCATTTTCAGTGTTCCAGAAGCTGTATTCCTTGGATTTGCAAATTCTTGCTCTCCACTTTCCCTTCTTTGTTCATTGAGCTTTTCAAAATTATCAAGCGGAAAGAAAATCTCACCTCGAATTTCGAAATCTTCTGGGTAATCTCCCGTTAACGATAGAGGAATCGTTCGGATGGTCTTCACATTGTTTGTTACGTTTTCGCCTTGTGTCCCATCCCCTCTTGTTACAGCTTGTTTCAGTTGTCCATTCACGTATTGAATCCCAATAGCAACACCATCATACTTTAGTTCACACACATATTCCAGGTCTCCATCAACAAGTTTTTTAATCCGAACAAACCATTCTTCAATCTCATCTTTGGAGTACGAATTTGAAAGAGAGAGCATTGGGTATTTGTGAACCACACTTTCAAATTTCTTCGTAATATCACCTCCAACACGCTTAGTCGGTGAATTATCATCCGCTAACTCAGGGAACTGTTCTTCCAACTCCTGCAATCGCTTCAATAGCATATCAAAGTCATAATCCGAAATCTCAGGATTACTCTCAACATAGTACAAATGATTGTGATGGTTCAGCTCTTTTGTCAGCCTTTTTACCTCTTCGATTGCCTCACTTTGATTCATGCGGTGAATTTACAGTTTGAGCCCGCACCATGCGATCCTTGCCTTGCAAATCTTTCCTCAATTCAATGTTAACAAACCCGAGTTCATCCAGAAGTTTCATTGTGGACTCACCTAACATTTCATGAATTTCGAAAAAGAGATGTCCTCCAGGCTTCAAAAAGCGAATGGCCTGCTTCCCTATCTCCCTGTAAAAAATGAGTGGATCGTCATCCTCGACAAACAAAGCCATATGCGGCTCATGCTCTAAAACATGAGCACTCATTTGTTGTTTATCAGAGCTTAGGACATAAGGAGGATTAGACACCCAACAATCAAACTTCGCTTCAAAATTATAGGTCAATGGTTTTAGCACATCCAACTTTAACACATTAACATCCAGTCCTGTCAACTCTTTATTCTCGTTTATCAAGTCTAAAGCGTCATCCGACAACTCAGCTGCAACAATATTACAATTCATCAATTGAGACTTAAGCGCCAAAGCAATACAGCCAGAGCCTGCGCAGAGATCCATGATATTATTCGCTTGATCAAACGATCCCAAAACCCATTGCACCAATTCTTCTGTTTCAGGCCTTGGAATTAATGCACGCTTATCGGATTTCAATCGAAGTCCGTAGAAATGAACCTCTCCTACAATATGTTGATATGGCTCATTCGCCAATAATCGATGCACCACCTCTCTAAAATGTAATAAGTCGGATTCTGAAAATTTCAAATCTGTCCCTAGCAAGTAATCTGAATCACTGATTCCTAAACGATTAATAACAACATCCTTAACAATTGAATGAATCTCACTGAGTGTAAACACTTCTGACAATCGAGATGAAAAATACCCTTTTACATCACTCAACTTATTCCCTGTAACGAACATGATTTAGTCTTGCTTCGGTCTGAAGTAGTAAGTATAACCAAAGCCAACCACAAGGTATTGAGTGAGTTTATTGAATTCACTCACATCATAACCTTCATTGGAAGGAAGTCCCAACGTTCCCGGTTGAAAACCAAAACCATTGATACAATACCCTAATGACCAGCGATACGAATTACGCTCGTCTGCACTCAAAATAAACCCTACTGTTGGCTCCAACAACAAGTGATCGAACTGCACCGGATTGACACCATTTGCCTTATTCAAATCGGTATTAAAATACGTCTGTGCGTACCCCACCTTTAGTGCTACATCAGTAGCGAAACGATCATTATGAAATTTGTCCCAACCTATTTTCAGGAAAGTGGAGCCCGAATGCATTTGACCTCGCACAGGTGATGGCACAGAGAATTCGTTTATTGTCAATAATGAGTAGCGAACACCTAACCCGATATGCATATGAAAGGGAAAACTGTACTGACCATAAATGGAAGAACAAATCAACCCCTGCATAATGTCATCAAATGGTTCGTTCGCAATGGATGCTGGCAACCCCAGCTCCACGTTAAAAGTAAAACGCGGATCTATTTTCTGAGCTGAAGCATAGCTCCCCAGAAAACAAAACGAGATTAGAATTAGAACATTTTTCATTCCCATAGACTAACGCTAATCTACCAATTAAATTTTATTCTTGACGCGGCTTTTAACAACATGATTACTTTTGCGCCGTGAACAAGGGAATACTTTACATCATTCTATCCGGACTCAGCTTTATCGTTGTTAACTTTTTCGTGAAGCTACTTGGCGCTGGCGATCAGCAAAACCTTATTGACGGATTACAAGTCTACCCTGCTCATGAACTTGTTTTAGCACGATCAGTCGTTTCATTTTCGATCAGCTTGTTTATCATTAAGCGCCGAAATATTCCCGTATTCGGAAACAATAAAAAATGGTTAGTCATTCGCGGACTGTCGGGAACAATTGCGCTCACTATATTCTTTTACACCATCCATTACTTGCCCCTCGCTGTTGCCTCCACGATACAATATCTTGCGCCAATTTTTACCGTCATTTTCGCAATGATCCTCTTAAAAGAACGTGTTCGTGCCATGCAATGGTTTTTTATCGCTTTTTCATTTATTGGAGTAGCATTGATCGCATTGGACAGATCCGGCGGAAGTATTGACCAGGAAAACATTTCTTTTTTATGGCTAGGGCTTGGAATTTTAGCGGCTGTACTCTCCGGAGTAGCCTATGTCTCTATTATGAAATTGCGAACCACAGACGCTCCCATCACGATCGTTTTTTATTTTCCAATGGTCGCGATTCCGTTAATGGTCATTTTGTGCTTTTTTGATTTCACCATGCCACAGGGAATCGAATGGCTATTCCTATTACTCATTGGAATTTTTACACAAATTGCACAAATCATGTTGACCAAAGCCCTGCATCTCGGAAGTGCATCAACCATTACTCCATTTCAATACCTGGGTGCGATTTACGCCTTTCTTGTTGGATATTTTGCCTTTGACGAAACCCTTAGCCTCGTTGTCAATATTGGAATCATACTCGTTATCAGTGGGGTTATTGTAAATGCTGTCCTGCGCAAACGATAGTCTACGGATTTTCTTAATTTTAAGGTTATGAGCGAAAGAATTCAGCGGGAAAAACTGGCATTGTTCGGAAACCTCGAATTACTGGCGAAACAAGTCGTAGAGGGTTTCATTACTGGTCTTCATAAAAGCCCTTTCCATGGGTTCTCCGTTGAATTTGCAGAGCATCGGCTCTACAATAAAGGTGAATCGACTCGTCATATTGACTGGAAATTATACGCACGTTCAGAGAAACTCTTCACCAAGAAGTACGAAGAGGAGACCAATCTTCGTTGTCAAATTGTGATCGATTGTTCGAGTTCAATGCTCTTTCCGCTAAATGCTGATCAAACTAAATTAAGTTTCTCTGTGTACGCGGCCGCCTCGCTCATTGAACTTTTGAAAAAGCAGCGAGATGCTGTTGGAATCTCACTCTTCTCAGATACATTGGACCTGCATACGGCAGCAAAATCATCTATACGTCATCACCGATATCTCTACAGCGAATTAGAAAAACATTTAAAGACTTATACAGCGTCTGAGAAAAAATCAACTTCAACCATAGAGACACTTCATGATATCGCGGAACTGACACATCAGCGCAGTCTGGTTATTATTTTTTCAGACCTAATTGACAATCCTGAGCGACAGGATGAGTTCTTTCAAGCCCTTCAACACCTCAAACACAACAAGCACGAGGTTATTGTCTTCCATACAATTGATAAGAAGCTCGAACTAGATTTTGATTTAGAGAATCGTCCTTACAACCTTGTTGATATGGAAACTGGAGAAAAAATTAAACTCCAACCTTCTCAGTTTAAGGAAGAATATAAGAAAGCAATTGATGACTACTTCAAGAAGATCAATATGCGTTGCGCCGATTATCAAATTGATTTTATGCCAGCAGACATTAATGCTGGTTACAATGATGTTCTCCTTAAATATCTGTTAAAACGACAAAAACTTCACTGAGGCTGGTGCGCTAGCTTTGACAAATCCATAACGGACTTAACAGGACTAAACACTTCAGAAGGAATCTCTAGAAAAAGCGTATTCCAATTACTCATACTCCCATTCCACAGCCCTGGAAGCTCCCTGTAAAGGATCTCCCGTCCTTTGTGCGGTTTACGGACTACGAAATATTTTGAATCATCTCTGAAGTCATTTAAATCGAGAGAGTTACCAAAACTATCTCGCTTCGAAACAACCAAGAACACTGGATTGAAATGACTGCTCTGATCTACGATGGTCTTTTGGCTATCTGCAATTTGAACTTTCTCGATGATCTGTTTAGTAACCGTTCCATGATCCTCAATCCAAAAAGGACCGCCTCCCGGCTCCCCTTCATTCTTCACCATTCCGCATACCCTCGATGGACGAGAAGCATAGCCAATCAACTTATCTTTTGAACAATTGGCTAATTCTTCTTCAGAAAGAAACTGGTATTTTTCATTAAATAGGCGCATGGCATCATCAGAGTATTCTTCCAACAAATCTGCAAGACCGGCTTCGAATTGTTTCAAAAGGCCAATAGCCGATTTCCAAATGCGCAAGGATGGCTCTGAATGGTCTATGTGCTGAACATTATCAATGTTCTTTAAGCAAACTAAATCTTCTGGTATTCTATTGAGGTTCTCCAACAAAGCACCGTGACCAGCTGGACGCCTCAATACCTGTTCACCTTCCTGAATCAACTGTTGATCTTCATCAAAACAATAGGCATTCGATGTATGCGATTGATATGAAAAGGAAACATCTACACCCAATTGCTCTGCCAGCTCTTTTACATTGCGTTCAATCTCTTCTTTAAAATCTTCCTGAATAGTAAAATGTAGTTTGACCCCATTAGGGAAAAGCCTTGAAACCTGCACAACATGTTCCTGAAATGCCGAGTAGATCTTATCTCCAGATTTGTGAAAAGGAATAAGCCCTTTAGGTTTGCACGCTAGCTCTTCCAAAAGCTGTGCAACCAGCCGATCTTTATCATTTGAAACCTCTAAAAACCCTTCTGCAAGTGGTAATCCTTTCAATACATTGAATGTTTCATCAGAAAGAACAGTTCCATCGTTCTTTGTAAAAAGCGCCTGAAACATACGAGAGCCAGAACCAGAAGCAGGAATAAAAAATGAAGGCACTTCCTCCATGGCTTCAAAAAGCTCAATCGTCTTCGCCTCTTCACTTACTGACAAGCGAATCACACCATTCCCAACCGTACATGCAGACCTTAAACAAACTTTAAAGTCCCTATCAAACACTTGCTCGCGCTGAATGTCGATCTCTCTGCTCATTTCTCCCTTAAGATTGTTTAATTTGCATACGTGAAAATCGGGCTCGAATATATAAAATATAGATGGAAGGCTAAGAAACGACACGGTATTCATTCACCTTTCGTTTATGACTTAACGGATAAATGCCTGCAACAGTTGATTGATGAACCTTCGAAAGTTAAGTTACAAGCCCTGTTCTCTAAGCTAAAAAACGATCACCGTCTATTGACTATCAGTGACTTTGGTGCCGGATCAAAAAAGCTATCCAATCAACGAAAAGTCTCAGAGATCTACCGTACCAGTTCATCAAAAGGGAAATATGGTCAACTACTTTACCAAATTAGTCGTCATTACCAACCTGAAAACATTCTTGAGTTCGGAACATCACTCGGCATTGGGACAAGCTACCTTCACTTGGGCAATCGATCAGCATCTATTACCACTGTAGAAGCCTGCGAGCAAACAAGAGGAATCGCATTGGAGAACTTCAATGAGCTTGAAACAAAAGCGATTAATAGTCTACATTTAACCTTTAAAGAGTTCCTGGAGGAGCCACCAAATACAAAATTCGACCTTGTATTTGTTGATGGGCATCATGACGGAGGGGCGCTAATGGATTATCTAGTTCAGTTAAAAGCGATCACCCACAATGACACGATGTTTGTTCTCGATGATATTCGTTGGAGTGACTCAATGTTAAATTCATGGAATAAAGTCGTATCATCGCCTGACTACCATGTCACACTCGATTTTTTTCGCTTCGGTATCGCATTACCCAGACAGCAGCAAGAAAAAGAGCACTTTATCTTGAAACACTAAAATGTCACGGTTAACAAATCAAGTAAATCTGTAGATTCGCTCGCTGGGAGTGAGTAAGCTACATTCTCGGCTGAAATTCCAGTAAATATTCCATCGGGATGGTTAGAACCCGGAGCAGTAGCACCTGCTGCCGCCAAACTTTCAAATCTTTCATTCGAAGTCACGGAAGAACTCGGGTCATTTAGGTCAGCCACTAACACTGGTGGCTCTGGTTCTTGTTCAATTGCCTGGTTTAACTCATCCTCTTCTTGTACGTCAGTGACTTCTTCCATAGGCGCAGGAGTCACATCCCCAGATGTCAATACATCTTCTGTTTGCACATCATTTTCAGCCATTAAATTTTTCGAATCCCCACTCATGTTGTTATTCACAAAGGGAACAGTCATAAATAACAGCAATAAAACAGCAGCAGCCTGAAGCAAAGGCTGACGGTAAAAAGGCTTCTCTCTCGGAACAAGCAACGCAAGGAAAGAATTATACCAAACAGGAGCTTTAGGGTGCGCTTGCTCGAATAAATCATCAAGGCGATACTTTGTTTCAGGTCGCGGCGCAGGATTTTCAAAAGACATTCCTTCCACACCATTAAACACCTGCCTAATTTGATTGAACTCCTCTTCAGAAGAACAAAATTCACTCAATTCACTTCGCTCCTCAGCTGTCAGCTCAATGAACTCTTTTTCCATCACTATGTCAACGATATCTTTTTTCATCTCTATCGATTCATTACTGGATTAAAATCTTTCAAACTTTCTGCAAGGTATTTTGATGCGTAAAAGATACGGGATTTAACCGTACCGTCACTAATCTCAAGTACCTCTGCAATTTCTTTGATGGATAAACCATCGATATGTCTCAACTTAAATACTTCACTATGCTTCTGATCCAAAGCACTCATACTCTCTTCAAAAGCTTGCTTAAACTGTCGATCCTGGACTTCGTGCAGCACATTTACATTATCATCACTTACTGCGTAACTACTATCGAGTCCATTTGATGTATTTTTTCGCACTTCCTGACGCTTGTATTCATTCTTACACATGTTGTTCGCTACGGAATAAAGCCAGGTCCTAAATCTCCTTGAAGGATCAAAGAGTTCTGGCTTACGAATAATCTTTGCAAAAATATCGTGTACGAAATCCTCTGCCTTTTCTCTATCACGCCAAAGCATGCGCATGAAGTAGCCAAGCAAAGGACCTGAATAGCGCTCATAGATTTCATCAAAAGCACGCTTATCCCCTTTGGAAACAGCCACCATTAATGACTCGTCAGTCATTGTTTTATATGATGATTTTATCAATCGCATTAATACTTGGACTTCAAGCCTTGTACCTGATCATATTTTTTGCATTGAACAGCTACCTTGTCAATAGTAGCGTCTAATTCACTTACCTTCTCTTGATTTCCAACTTGATTGTAAACCCTTCTCATTTGAAGTAACATAGGCAAGTAGTTTGCTGATAGTTTTTTGACCTTCTGTTCCTTAGCAGAAGTGATTGCTACCTTTCTTAAACCATTTTCCCATAGGTCAACATTACGTTGAAAATTATCAAATTCACCCTCTCTGTATTCAAAAACTAAACCAGTTATGTAAACACTTGTCAGAATTGATCTGAAATACTCCTTTGGAGTTGTAAGTGAAACCGCCAGTTTCTTGCGTTTGTTCAAGCGACAAAACTCACTGAAGTACTCCGTATTCACCACTTGTGAAGAAGGTAATGCATATCCTTTTGACCTCAATGCATCTCTGTAAGCATCACTTTGAAGGAAATCCAATGAAACGAGCTGAACATCTTTTCTAACCCCTTTAGAATGTTGAACATACCAGGCTCCGTAGGAATCATCAAAACCATGAGTGATTAAGGTTCCATTTTGTGGGGCCGACAGTAAGATATCCTCTGCATAATCCAACACATTATTACTTAGTCTGCCAGACTCAACCAGCTTCGACATATATTTCTTGGCTTCCGCTGTATTACCTTTGATTACATGATAAGCTGACATTTGCGCATGTACATCTGAATTATTTGGTCTTAACCGCTCAGCTTCCATTAAATTAGAGTAGCGAGAAACGTCGTAATTACCTGCTGTATAATTGAAGTAGTTGTATTCAAACGAATTGGGATGGTTTTCTTCAAAATACTGAACAGCATTATTCATCTCTGCTTGCTGCTGTATAGATGGAGATCGCTGATTACGCTGAACCGAAGAGCGTCTCTTAGAATACTCGAAATTGATCGTTGCGTTTTGATAAGCTGGACTTTGAACCGACTGCTCAGCATCTTCAATATCCATTTCATAGCCGTAAGCATTTTTAACCTTGTTCGAAGGTTTGGCTTCCAACTTCTTTAAACTTCGCCCCTTTGCTCCCTCTCTATCCTTGGCTCTATCTTTTTTCAGTGCATCAGAAGAAGGCATCGGTGCACTCTTTTCTTCTTCGAGCTCTATCTCGTCGTTGGTCGATTGATTCTGACCAAAACCCCACAAGGTAAAACTCACAAAGAATAATATTAATAAACTACGCATATAGTCAATTTTTCCTCTTGTACAGACGAATTAAAAATACGTTCAAAAAAAGAAAGAAAAAAATATCCTGGACTAGGAAGATTGATCAGCGGTAAATAAAAACTTGTTCGGAGAAATCAGATTTGTCTTCACTGCATACATAACAATTCCAGCAGTATTCTTGACTCCAAGTTTGCCCATAATGTTTTTTCTATGGGTGTTTACCGTATGACTACTCAAAAAAAGTTTTTCTGCAATCTGCGCATTCGTGTAACCTTCAGCAATCAATACGATGATCTCACATTCGCGCTTTGAAATCAAAACAGCTTCACAGTTGAAGACATCATCTTCCAAGTCATCGACATCCAAATTGGCGTCACGAATTGTTTCTAGTATCTGACCGCAAAAAAACTTGTTTCCTTTTCCGGTTTCCTTAACGGCGTCAATAATTTCAGGAATTGAACAATCCTTTTTGACATAACTTGTTATTCCGGATCTCAAGGCATCAACTAATACCTGAGCCGACTGTTCTGGTGTAATTGCCACACTGAAAGTTTCTGGAAAGTCAAGTTTCATTTTCGGCAACATATCGATATCAAAACCATTCGCAGTAAAGTCGACCACCACTACTTCTGCGCCAAATGTTTTAAGCATTTCGAGCAGCTCATTTCCATTGCGTGCCTCACCAACAATTTCTACATCAAGATTATTATCTAGGATGGAACGTATTCCAATCCGCACAAGATCATTACTGTCTGCAAGAATTACACGCATTATTTAGAATAATTATAGATAACAAATATATGGATTCATTCTTTACGTCATAAAAAAAGCTCCCCAATTTGGAGAGCTTTCTATTCACATTCTTTCGTTAATTACACTTTAACGCACCATTTCATCTCATCTTCCACCAATCCGCACTTTACGTCTGAAAGGTATTTTTTGATTTTACCGGAAAGCTCTCTTGACTCAACTGCAGGAAGTTGGTAAACATCTCCTCTAAAACCAATTTTAGCAATTGGTGCAATTGTAGCAGCCGTGCCTGCTCCGAATGCGTCTTCCAGTTTACCCTCTTTAATGGCATTAATGATCTCTTCTACCGTAATTTTTCGCTCTTCAACTTCAACTCCCCAGTGTTTTGCAAGCTCTACAACTGAGCGTTTCGTCACACCGCGCAAGATAGTATCAGAATCTTCAGAAGGGGTAACAACCTTTCCATCAATCACAAAAACAATGTTCATCGTTCCCGATTCTTCAATGTATTTGTGCTCAACGCCATCAGTCCAGACCAATTGATCAAAACCTTCTTCCTTTCCTTTCTTTGCTGGATACAGCGATGCTGCATAGTTCCCTGCAGTCTTCGCTCTTCCTACCCCTCCATAAGCCGCACGTGTGTAAAATTCTTCAATTTTAACATTCACAGGATTCGAGTAATAAACACCTACAGGGCATGTGAAAATGATAAACTTGTACGTATCAGAAGGCTTGATTCCAATAAAATCATCTGTCGCAAACATAAATGGACGGATATATAATGAATAGCCTTCTTTGTTTGGAATCCAATCTCGGTCTATATCCACAATACGTTTAACTAATTCAAGAAAAACATCCTCTGGAATAACTGGCATACATAAACGCTCACTAGACTCAGCAAAACGCTTTGCATTCATATCAGGTCTAAAAAGCAACACTTCACCATCCGGTGTTTTATTCGCTTTCATCCCTTCAAAAATAGACTGACCGTAATGAATAGCCGAAGTTGCGGGGTGAAGCGAAAGGGACTGAAAAGGTTTTATTTCAGGCTCTTGCCATTCACCATCGCGATAATCCATTTCTAGAATATGATCTGAAAATACTTTACCAAATGGTAAGTTATCCCAATCCACTTCATGTAATCTGGAATTCGCTGTCTTATTTATTTTTATTGATAATGTGTCGTTCAACATACCTTGATTTCTGTGGCGCGAAGATACGTAGAAACTAACGATTTTCAAAGTAGGAATTCCATACTGACACAATAAATTAATTAAGTAAATTTGGTTTTTTCCTAATTCCTTGACAAAAAGCCTCGAAATACTGAATAAATACTGGGGGTTCGATAGTTTCCGACCATTACAGGAAGAAATCGTCGACAGTGTCATCTATGGGCACGATACTCTCGCCATATTGCCGACAGGCGGAGGGAAATCTATTTGTTTTCAGGTCCCTGGATTAGCACTTGAAGGTCTAACAATTGTTATTTCACCGCTCATTGCCTTGATGGAAGATCAAGTAAAAAACCTGAGAGAAAGAGGTATTAAAGTGGAAATGATTACAAGTGGAATGAGCTATCGTGAAATCGACATCGCCTTGGATAATGCTCGTTTTGGAAACGTTTCTTTTCTATACACCTCTCCAGAACGACTTAAATCGGAACTATTTCAAGAGCGATGCAAGAGCATGAAGGTTAGTCTGATTACTGTAGATGAGGCGCATTGTATATCTGAATGGGGACATGATTTTCGACCAGCATACAGAGAAATAGCTTTGTTAAGAGACTTTCATCCAGATGCACCAGTCATTGCCCTCACGGCTTCTGCTACTATGCGTGTGCAAAACGATATTTCAGAACAATTGGCTTTGCGTCAACCAAGAACCTTTTCAGGAAGCTTACAACGATCGAACCTGCACTATAAGGTACGACCATCGCAGAATAAGCTCCAGGAAGTGCTTGATTTTTGCGAGAACAATAAGGGATTTACCGGAATCGTCTATTGCCAAACAAGAAGAAGCGTTAAGCACATAGCAAAACAACTTCGCGCCAGAAATATCTCGGCCGGATTTTACCACGGAGGATTAAATCCTGAAGACCGAAAATACATGCTAGAAAATTGGCTATCAAATCGCTTAAAGGTGATGGTAGCTACCAATGCTTTTGGAATGGGGATTGACAAACCTGATGTACGATATGTACTGCATTTTGAAATCCCTTCTAACCTTGAAGCGTATTACCAAGAAGCTGGACGTGCAGGGCGTGACGGACAGGAATCGCAAGCAATCGCTTTCTGGGAGCAAAAAGATATTGAACAAATGCGCCAACAATTAGACACAAAGTATCCGTCTATTGAAATGGTGAAAAAGACATATAATGCCGTTTGTAATTTTCTAAAAGTTGCTGTAGGGTCTGGAGATCAGGAATCGTATGATTTCGACATTCAAGCTTTTCACAAAGCCTTTTCAATTCCAATTGCAGAAACGTACTATGCACTTAAGATTCTTCAATTAAATGGCGACCTAAGTTTCATAGAAAATAGCTTCCACCCGACCCGTTTTAAGTTTGCCATTGGCAACTCTGCATTGTACAAGTTTCAGGTTTCACATGAGAAAGTAGCATCTCTCATATCTCTTTTGTCAAGAAGTTACCCTGGAGTCTATGATCGCTTTGTACGAATCGATGAATCAGAACTAATAAATCGACTCAAGATTACCAAAGAGAAACTCAAAGAGCTATTGACTTATCTAGAAAAGTACGGTGTTGCCGATATTAACTTCCAATCAAACCTGCCAAAAATCACACTTCTTCATGAGCGATTACCAGAGGGATATCTGCAGATAACAAACAGTGTTTATCTGAATAGAAAAAAAGTAGAAGAAGAAAAGCTTTCGGCAATGATCAGCTACATCACCGAAGGAAACTGCCGCCAACAAATGATCAATGCTTACTTTGATACAAGCTGCGAACCGTGTGGAAAATGCGATGTTTGTGTAGCTGAGCGAGGTGCCAATCACTCCTATTCAGAGCTAATAAAAATCATCCCAGAAATACTACCCGCCTCTCTTGATCATATTTGCCACCAACTAAACATTGATCGCCCTTTAGCACAAAGAGCGCTTCATACACTGTTGCTGGAAGAAACGATTATACTTGATAAAAACGAATTCAGACTACTTAATTCTTGATTATTGTCTTTAATTCGTGCACTTCTTTTTGAAGTGTCTTCAAAGATTTTGAAAGATCATTGTCATCTAAACGTACTTCAGGTAATTCTGGAGAAATATAGTTTACAAATTTCCAAATCTCGAGAATATCATTCGCATGCACTATGTAAGGCTCATAGAAAGGATTTGTTGAGCAAAGTTGAAACGACTGTTCAGAACTCAACAAGTTATGTACAACCTTAAATACAATCCCCTCATCTTTTGTAATGACTATGCATGGTGTTCCACTCCGAATCGACATCCAATTTTGAACGAATTCACCAATTACAAACGACCCCTCAACAACTGGAGGCATTGAATCACCCTTAATTGGAAACGACCTATATTTTCGATCTTTTGACAAGAATGGCAAATGAAATGTGGGAAGAACCTTTAAATAATCCGGATCTGCATAGCCGGCCGTGTAACCTGCACTTGCTTTAACGGGGATCAGTTCAATTAAATCTTCATTATCCTGATCAACCATTGAAGTCAGAACACGCAACTTTTGCCCTTTCACATCTGTATGCAAGCCTTTATCAATCTTTTCCCAATCGCTTTCTTTGTACTTCTCAAAATCTCTTCGTACCAAATCATCAATGGAAACTTTGTAATAATCACTAAAGAGAATTAAACTTTCGAGGTTAGGTTGCGCTACATTGTTTTCGTATCCAGAGTATGAACTTCTTGTAAGATTTAATTCGTTTGCAACTTCTTCCTGAGACTTTTTGCGTCTATTTCTCAACAACTTAAGATTTGTTCCAATTCCCATCGACTGCCTATGTTTAATTATTCATCAAATGATTGTCGGAAAATTAATCATTTCTTAGAAAATAAACAAACTTCGTCTATTTTTTAATCACGATGTCGAACCGGCACACCGCTCAATCGGGAACGAACAGCAATGTATTTCCCACCAAAAAAGATGATTTGAGATGTGTAATACACCCAAACGAGTATGACAAGCATAGTGCCAGCTACCCCGCCATTTGAGGCAAAAAAGAAATTAGTTAGGTAAAACTTAATGAGCAATTGCCCCACGTACAACAACAAGCTTGTGAGTAACGCGCCTTTCATAGCGATTCGCGTATTCACAACACCATCGTGTAAATATTTGAAGATGAAAGTAAATACAATCAAGTTTGTTAAAATTGGAATACCGTGATCCATAATTGATGCAAGGGCCGAGCTTAACAGTTGCAAATCTCTCAGCATATCCGTACTAAAGGATAGAAAAAGTGACTCCGCAAAATAGAGCACAACAATCAATAACGTTCCACCTATGACAAAACTCAAGGAGATAAGTCGCCCAAATACATTTCGAAGAATTGCCTTCTTTCTTCCCACCTCGTGACGGTCAATATTGTAAAAAGTATTTAAGCTTCGTCGCAGAGAATTAAAAATCGCTGAACAAGAAAACAAGAGAGCTAAAATACCTACTACTTGCAACAAAGGACTGCTATTCTTAAAATCAACATTATCCAAAAAACCAACAATTCCACTGGCGTCATCAACACCAATCAACTGTTGTAACATATTCGCTATGATTTCAACGATGACATCATTGCCTACAATCATCCCGACATATGTAATACTCAAATAAAGCATTGGCACCAATGCAAGCATCGAATAATAAGATAAAGCCGCTCCGTGCATCAAAGAGCGCTCCTTGAAAAATTCAAGAAATGTCTCTTTTACCAGTTGCTTACGTTCAGTCCAATTCATATGCGCTTTGACAAAGTTATACGATTTACATCATCCATCGCATTCTTGGATGAGAGCATTATTTGTTCTCCGTTTTGGGTTTCAAAATAATTCAAATAGACCAATCCTGTATCAATGGACTGCACATGTATTAATTCTATATCTCCCATTTCATCTATCAAGAACTCATTTGGTCTAAACAACAGTTCTTCTCCGTTCTTCTCAATTTTATTTATCATCCCCAATAGCTCTGCTTCTTTTTGACTTTCTGGGGCGTAATAAAACTCTTTTGCTTTTGCTACACGCTTTAATTCACCTTGACTGAGGTAGATGATCTCTTCTACAAACCCCATCATTTCAGCCCCATCATGAGAAACAAGAACAATTGTTGTATCCATCGAAGCATTTAATCGTTTTAAATACTTCAACACTTTCCATCTTAACCTTTGATCTAAATGCACGAAAGGTTCATCTAATAATAAAACCTTTGGTTCACAGGCCAACGCTCTGGCCAAGGCGAGTCGCTGTTGTTCACCTCCAGAGAGTTCGATTGCCTTCCGATTGCGTAAATGATCCAATTCAACTAATGTTAAAAACTCATCAATCAGTACCTGCTGATCTTCCTTGTGTCTTGAAAGAATTTTTTCCCGAACGTTTTCCTCTACTGTGTGATACACATCTAAAGCAAAGTCCTGATTCACCAACTGTATGTCATCATATCCTGGGATTAACTTCTCTGTAGGCCCAATTAAACGATTTCCATCAAATACAACCGAACCTTCTGTCACATCTAAGAGCCCTGAAATGACTTTCAATAGGGTTGTTTTTCCAGCTCCGCTTCGCCCGATAACGCCATAAACACCTCCTTCCTCAAAAATCAAATTTAAATTCTTGAGAATCCATCGATCACGTTTGAAACCAACCTTGCTGAGTACTAACATTACTGAATTAATTCCTTCGGAAACTCTTGTGCTGCAATATAAATACCTGGGATAGGATTGGAAAGTGGTTCAAAATCCTTTAAGAAGACTTTAATAATTCGCTCATTCTTCAAGTCTTCGAGTTCATAAGAATCTAACAAACTTTCAGAACAACCAATAAACGTTGAGTTCTCAGCTGATTTTAATTCAAATAATCGCATCCTTTCTACATCATAGCGAAACGCTTTCCCATCTGGCATTTCTCCTTGAATAGGATAAATTGCGTTTTCATGCATAACTAAGTCATCAACGGTGGTAGTAATCTCCAGTTCATCCTCCCATTCATACTTGCGGTTGGATTCCGACTCTTCACCAGCATGGTGTGCTTCGGCATGTTCAATGGAAAAATGATCGTTTAATAAGAAAAAGTGAATTCGGCATTTCATTGCTCTTGAATTTGAGACAAAAATATCAACTTTCTAAACAAAAAAAGGGGATTCAAATGTCTTGCACGCACCTTTTGTTACATTTGCTCAGAAATTTCTGTTCTCGTGGCCAATATTCAAATTCGTAAAAACAAACTACATTCTATAGAACGTAAGCATCCTTGGATTTTCTCCGGAGCTATCTCATCTGATGTATCACATATTGCGAATGGCGATATTGTTTCAGTCTACGATCATAAAAATAATTTTGTTGCTAAAGGGCATTTTCAACATGCCACAATCTCGGTTCGCATCTTATCTTTTCGGGATACTGAAATAAATTCGTCGTTTTTTACGGAGAGAATAACAAATGCTCTAGAGGTTAGAAAAAAACAAAACCTCTTCCGTGAAGACAACAATATATGTCGCATTATTCATGGTGAAGGTGATGGTTTACCTGGTTTAATTATTGATTATTACAACGGTGTCGCTGTTATTCAATGTCACAGTATTGGGATGTACAATGCTATAGAGCATGTAACGGAAGGATTAAAGGCAGCTTTTGGAGATACGCTTACAGCGATCTATTCGAAATCATCAGATACTTTGAGAGATGATACCATTGAGGACAAATACCTTTTTGGATCATGTGAAACCCCTCATTTAGCAATTGAAAATGGTGTTCAGTTAAATATTGACTGGGTACATGGTCAGAAAACAGGATTCTTCATCGATCAGCGAGAAAACAGACTCCTGCTCGGAAAGTATGCACAAGGAAAAAAGATTCTGAACACGTTTTGTTATTCGGGAGGCTTCAGTTTGCTTGCATTGAAACATGGAGCTTCTTTAGTACATTCACTCGACAGCTCTAAAAAAGCAATAGCGCTTACCGATGCGAACATTTCACTAAATGCATTTGAAGACAAGCATGCCTCTATTGTCATGGATGCTATGGAATACATGAAAGATTTACCTGAAGCATACGACGTCATCGTTTTGGATCCTCCAGCATTTGCCAAGCACCGCAATAAACGTCACAAAGCTGTTCAAGGGTATAAACGACTGAATGCCCATACCATTCGACAAATCAAGCCAGGTGGCATCATTTTCACTTTCTCTTGCTCACAAGTAATTGACAAGGCATTATTTACAAATACCATCATTGCCGCAGCAATTGAAGCAAAACGAAATGTGAGAATATTGGAACAGCTGCACCAACCAGCTGACCATCCAATTAATGCTTTTCATCCAGAAGGTGAGTATTTGAAAGGACTTGTGATACAGGTGGACTAATGCTCGACTTACGCTATAGAAGCATTTTGGCAATGGCCATTCCACTCATGGGCTCCACTTTCATTCAATCAGTTGTTATGATAACGGACTCATCGTTCTTGAGTCGTTATGACACTGTTGCATTTGACGCTGCCGGAAATGGTGGACTCATATACATAACGTTGTTCATAGCTCTTGTTGGAATGAGTGATGGTAGCCAGATTTTAATGGCACGCCGAATCGGACAGCAGAAAGAAGCATTGCTTTCCAGAATATTTGGGACCACCCTGTTCACTAACTTATTGATGGTATTAATTCTTTTTAGCATCATACAATGGGTGATGCCAGACCTTATTCGTGGATATACGGTGCATTCGGATGTCGCTGAAGGTCAAATAGATTTTATCAAGATCAGAGGCTATGCCATGTTTTTTGGAATTGTTTCCCTATCTATTAATGCCTATTTCATGGCAATGGGGAGGACACTTGTCGTATTAATAAGCGCTGTAATCATAGCCATTTCGAATATTGGGTTGGATTATCTGTTGATTTTCGGGAACGCCGGACTACCGAAAATGGGATTGGAAGGAGCAGCTTGGGCTTCTACGATTGCTGATGGGACAGGCATGCTCTTCCTGTTTATCGTATTGATATTTAGCAGCTCTCAAAAAAAACATCAATTGTTCTCTCAGTTGAATCTCAACTGGAAATCGATGAAAGAACTGTTTAAATTGGGCAGTCCAATTGTTATGCAGGGCGTTGTAGCATTAACTACCTGGACAATCTTCTTTGCATGGATTGAGCAAATGGGAAAACACGAATTAACCATATCGCAAAACATCCGATCGCTCTACTTCTTAGCCTTTGTTCCCGTATGGGGTTTTGGAGCAACAACGAAAACCTATATCAGTCAATACCTTGGCAAGGGCGATATGGAAAGCATCAAAACAATCATCAAACGCATTCAGCTACTGACCATATTATTCTTAGTTCTCTTTTTTCATGGGGCACTACTCTACCCTGAGAAAATGATTAAACTCATTAATCCCAAAGTCGAATATGTAGCGGAAAGTGCAGCTATTCTGCAGTATATAACGGGATCAAT
The DNA here is from genome assembly GCA_002427735.1 of Flavobacteriales bacterium UBA6051. Taxonomy (GTDB): domain Bacteria; phylum Bacteroidota; class Bacteroidia; order Flavobacteriales_D; family Crocinitomicaceae; genus UBA4466. The sequence goes on along the minus strand of DIYP01000007.1, from coordinate 190,503 downwards.
TCTTATTTATGGTGTAGGAAGTGTTTACTTCCAGGTAATCAATGGTAGCGGGAATACACGTTATACTTTTTTTGTAGAACTCATCGCTGTTATTATTTACCTGGTTGTCGCCTATCTACTAATTAAGGTTTACGAGGTGAGCATCTTTTGGGTGTGGACAGTAGAATATGTATACTTTGTATGCATGCTTGTTTGTTCAATTATTTACTTACGCTTTTTCAACTGGCAAAAGAAACAGATTTAACACATGGAGAATTTTAGCATCGTTTTTATGGGTACACCAGAGTTCGCAGTAACAATTCTGGAAAAACTTTATTCCGAGCGTATAAACATCAAGGCTGTTATTACTGCTCCTGACAAACCATCAGGACGTGGGCAAAAAATGAATCAAAGTGCAGTAAAAAAGTTTGCAACAAAACACCAACTTAACGTTCTTCAACCAACCAACCTGAAAGATCCAAGCTTTATTCAGGAACTTGAAAGTCTTAATGCCGACCTATTTGTAGTGGTGGCATTTAGAATGTTACCCGAAGCCGTGTGGAGTATGCCCCCGAAAGGAACGATCAATTTACACGCCTCACTTCTGCCAAACTACAGAGGAGCAGCGCCAATTAACTGGGCCATCATTAATGGAGAAACACAATCAGGTGTCACAACATTCTTTATCGAAAAAGAAATTGATACAGGAAAAATAATAGAACGATCTGCAGTGTATATAGGGGAAAACGAAACAGTCGGTGCCCTTTACAACCGTTTAATGAATCTTGGAGCAGATGTAATGCTTTCCACTGTTCGAAAAATTGCATCGGACGATGTTACGTCCATTGATCAATCTGAATTACTCACTTCAGATATGCGACCGGCACCAAAGATTTTTAAACAGGATTGTGAAATTGATTTTTCCAAATCAGTAATGGAAGTTCACAATTTCTGTCGGGGCTTATCACCTTATCCGGCAGCTTGGTGTACTTTATATAATAGTGAGCGCGAGGAATCCAAGACCTTCAAGGTATTCAGTACTGAAAAAACGAACATTCCTACTGCTGATCCTCAGCAACTAAAACAGGACACCGAAGGATTACTTATTCCATGTTCAGATTTCTATATGAGAGTAACCGAAATTCAACCTGAGGGAAAGCGTCGAATGACCTATAAAGAATTCCTGGCCGGAAATCCTTCCGAAAATCTCACTACTAAAGGGTTTTAGTAAGTTTTAAAATTCGACGATATTTTTCATGCATTGGTCGAAAACACCTTTAAATATGGCTATTTCAGGGGTGTTTATCAACAAAATGGTGCATTTATCAACAAAATACGCCCTTTTTCGCCTCTAGGGCTTGCGTGGCAAGGATATTAAGATATATTTGTTCTGACAATTTTTTATACAAACTAATAAAAAACCAAAACTATGAACAAAGCAGAATTGATTGACGCTATCGCAGCGGACGCTGGTTTATCAAAGGCTGATGCAAAAAGAGCATTGGACGGATTCGTTAACGCTACATCTGGAGCATTGAAGAAAGGAGACAGAATTTCTCTAGTAGGATTCGGATCTTTCTCTGTATCTAAGCGTGCGGCTAGAACTGGGCGTAACCCACAAACTGGTAAAGAAATCAAAATTGCTGCTAAGAACGTTGTACGTTTCAAAGCAGGTTCTGAGCTTTCTGGAAAGGTTAACTAATCAGACCAAAAAGAAATTAAAGGGAATCGAAAGATTCCCTTTTTTTGTATACACACAATTATGACTGTTGACGAACAGGTTTTAGCGGCATTTTATAACATGATATCTGAAAGCAAACAGGACATGTATGATCGAATTGCTGCAGACAGAACAAGGTATGTTACCGTTGTCCTTGAAACTATCATGAAAGAACACAATGCTTCCGCCGTTCTTCGGACATGCGATTGCTTTGGCATACAGAATCTTCACGCAATAGAAAAGGGAACTTCTTATGAAATTCAACGTGAGATCGCAAAAGGCGCGGGTACATGGATAGATATGGAAACATATATGTCTAAGTCTAACCCATCCGTTGAATGTCTGTCAAAACTTAAAAAACAAGGGTATAAAATTGTGGCAACATCACCACACGCCAATCAAAATATAAACGATCTCGAAATCGACCAACCAATAGCACTTGTTTTTGGGACTGAAATCGACGGAATCAGTCGGGAAGCAGCGTCCTTCGCTGATGAAATGGTTTCCATTCCAATGTACGGATTTACAGAAAGCTTTAACATCAGTGTGTCGGCAGCAATTGCGCTAAATATTATTAGAAATAAGCTGGAGCACTCCAGTCTCAATTGGAAACTTTCGCATGAAGAACAGGTGAGACTAAAAATTCAATGGAGTACTAAGATTATACGTGATGGTGAGGAAGTTGAGAAAGAAATCAGAAGGCGCATTTTAGAAAAAGAATAATATATTTGTAAGCCAAAACAGACACTATTAATTAATACTAGAACTATGGGTAAAGGAGATAGAAAGACTAAGAAAGGGAAAAGAGCACGCGGATCATATGGTGTATCCAGAAAGCGTAAAAGTTCTACTCCTGTAGTAGCTGCTACTCCGAAGAAAAAGAAAGCAGCACCTAAGAAAAAAGCAACAACGGCAAAAGCTGAAGAAACTGCGGCGAAAAAGACCACTGCTAAGAAAACAACAACTGCGAAAAAAACAACTGCCAAAAAGACGACAACAAAAAAGGCAGCCACTAAAAAAACTGCCTCCGACAAGGAGGATTAAGCATAATGAGGCTGCCCATTTCGGCAGCCTTTTTTATTTAACGATATCTTAAACTCGAAATAATAATTAATCACTAGAAAATGAAACACAATTTTGGAGCTGGCCCATGTATTCTGCCGCAAACAGTATTTAAGCAAGCCGCAGATGCAGTTCTCGATTTTAACGGACTTTCCATTCTTGAAATATCTCACCGAAGTGCAGATTTCGTTGCAGTAATGGAAGAAGCACAAGCCCTTGTTAAAAAAGCACTAAATGTGCCTGAAGGTTATTCTGTTCTCTTTTTACAAGGTGGGGCTTCGCTTGGTTTTACAATTTCCGCCCTAAACATGATGCGTGAGAATAAAACTGCAGGATATATCAATACAGGAACCTGGGCGAAAGGAGCTATTGGAGAAGCTAAAGCCGTTGGTATCGATGTAAATATTTTTGCTTCTTCAGAAGATCAAAACTTCAATTATATTCCAAAGGATTATAAAGCTCCAACAGATGTAGATTACATTCACTATACCTCAAACAATACCATTTTTGGAACACAGTTTCAAACTACCCCTGAGGTAAACGTTCCATTGGTTTGTGATATGTCATCGGATATCTTCTCCAAGCCGGTAGATGTCTCAAAATATGATATCATCTATGCAGGAGCTCAAAAAAATCTTGGACCTGCAGGAGCTACATTATTCATTGTGAAGGACGATATTCTTGGAAAATCAACTTCTCCATTTATGCCTAAGTATTTGAATCTTAGCAATCATGTTGCAAAAGGCTCTATGATGAATACTCCTCCAGTATTCTCTGTTTACGCTTCAATGCTAAACCTTAGAGATTTAATCGAAAACGGTGGTGTGCAAGGAGCTGAAGAACGCAATACTGCTAAAGCAAATGCACTTTACAACGAAATAGACGCAAACCCTATGTTCAAAGCGGCAGTTCAAGGAGAAGATCGATCAAAAATGAACGTTACTTTCCTACTAACAGATGAATCTGCGAAAGATGAGTTTGATAAAATGTGGAACGACGCAGCAATCGTTGGATTAAAAGGGCATCGTTCAGTTGGTGGTTATCGTGCTTCCATGTACAACGCCCTCACGCTAGATAGTGTAAAAGTATTAACAGAGGTAATGGGTGAATTTGCCCGAATAAAAGGATAATAATGAAAGTATTAGCAAACGACGGTATCTCTCAAGCTGGAATCAGTGCATTGGAGAACGCAGGTTATACTGTCTTGACAGATAAAATTGAACAAGATCAACTCATTGAGGAAATCAATACACAAGATATTGGTGTCTTACTTGTGAGAAGTGCGACCACGGTGCGCAAGGATATGATCGACGCATGTCCAGGACTGAAACTAATTGGCCGTGGAGGTGTTGGAATGGATAACATCGATGTGCAGTATGCTCGTGACAACGGTAGAACTGTCATCAATACACCAGCGGCGTCAAGTCAATCAGTTGCCGAGCTCGTTATGGGACATATGCTAGCTGTTTCAAGATCATTACATGATTCATACAAGAACATGGAAGGTGGTGACTTTAAGTCGCTTAAGAAGAAGTATGGAAAAGGTGTTGAATTACGCGGTAAAAAGCTTGCCATTGTTGGTTTTGGAAGAATTGGACAAAGTCTAGCCTCCTACGCCATTGGATGCGGAATGGATGTTACGGCTGTTGATCTTTATACGGAACCAAGATCATTAGATATCAAGCTTGGGAATGGGTTATCAGTCAATGCTGAAATAACGCCCACGAACGATATGAATGCAGCATTGACCGAAGCAGATTATATTTCACTACACATTCCGAAGCAAGCTGATGGTTCTGCCGTGATTGGTGAAAAAGAATTCGCTATGATGAAAGACGGTGTTCGTCTAGTAAATGCTGCACGGGGCGGTGTGATTGATGAAGATGCACTAATCCAAGCCTTGAATAGTGGAAAAGTAGCTGGCGTGGCATTGGATGTCTTTGAAAACGAACCCAACCCAAGAGTCGACCTTCTTGCTCACGAAAAAATAGCTTGTACACCGCACATTGGTGCTGCTACAGGTGAAGCGCAAGATCGCATTGGAACGGAATTGGCTGAAACAATTATTGCTACTTTTGGGAAGTTTTAAATCCCAACTTAGCAGTGGCGAAGATTAGTCCATTTAAAGCAATACGTCCCGTTCGAGATAAAGTACATCTCGTAGCGACAAGACCATATTATACATACAAGGAGAATGTCCTCAAGGCAAAACTTGAGGACAATCCTTTTACTTTTTTGCATATCATCAACCCTGAGTTTGGTGAGAAAAAAAAGACGGAACCAAACTCCCCAGAACGATTTGCGCTGGTAAGTGACGCTTATCATGATTTCATTGATCGCGAAATTCTCCTGCAAGACACTGAACCATGCCTTTACTTGTATCGTCAAACCAAAGATGGTCATGAGTACATGGGAGTTGTAGGTGGAGCGAGTGTCGAGGAATATCAAAACGATTCAATAAAGAAACACGAAGCCACGCTCACGAGTCGTGAAGAAATGTTCACGAACTACTTAAACATTGTTGGTTACAACGCTGAACCGGTGCTTCTTTCATATTTGGATGTTCAGAATCAGATCGATCCATTGATGTACAACAAGGTTAAAGAACGGCCTGAGTATGAGTACACCACAACGGACATGGTTAAACATGAACTATGGATTTTTGATCAGGAAGAGATAGAGGCCATTACTCATGCATTTGAGCAATTGGACGCTTTGTATATCTGTGATGGGCATCACCGAAGTGCTTCATCGGCAGGCTTAAAAAAATGGCGTGAGGATAAAGGATTGGGGCATTTCCCCAACGAAGATTACTTTCTGGCTTTTTTCCTAAGCGAACGCAGGCTTCATATTCTTGAATTCAACCGATTGATTAAATCAATGGGAGAATTAACAGAAGATGAACTGATTCATCAATTGTCAGAGAATTTCGACGTGGAAACAATGCACGTTGGAGATAAACCTGCTGAAGAACATGAGATCACCATGTGTGTTCGTGGAAATTGGTTCAAACTAACTTGTAAAGAAAGTATTATTGATCACACTCATCCTGTGAAATGCCTTGATGCTGAAATACTGACAAGTCACGTCTTGCAACCTATTCTTGGCATTTCAGATTTAAAAACAGACGATAACATAGAATTTATCAGCGGTAAAACTGACATACGTGAAACTGAGGCAAAGATCAGAAGCGGTCAATTCGATATCGGCTTCTTCCTCCACCCTATTGACATTGATGAAATTAAACGTGTAGCTGATAATCAAATGATTATGCCTCCTAAATCGACATGGGTAGAACCTAAACTGCGCAGTGGTTTGACCATTTATAATATCAACGAATGATTAAAGAACGCCTGTCTGAAATTCGAGAAGCGATTCCTTCTCATGTTACACTTGTAGCCGTTTCTAAAACGAAACCAGTTTCCATCATACAGGAAGCCTATGATGCCGGACAACGCGTTTTTGGCGAAAACAAGGTTCAAGAGCTAACGGAAAAATACGAACAGCTGCCAAAAGATATCGAATGGCACATGATTGGTCATCTTCAAACGAATAAAGTAAAGTACATTGCTCCATTCGTATCGCTAGTTCATGCCGTTGACAGTCTTAAACTATTAAAAGAGGTGAACAAACAAGCAAAGAAAAACAACCGTACTATAGATTGTTTATTGCAGTTCCATATTGCCTCGGAAGATTCAAAGTTTGGTCTTTCTTTTGAAGAAGCACGCGATATTTTGGAATCTGGATTATTCCTAGAAATGTATAACATCTCCATTGCTGGTGTAATGGGAATGGCAACGTTTACTTCTGACGAATCTCAAATCCGAGATGAATTCAGAACACTCGAGAACTATTTCAATGTACTGAAAAGTCATTATTTTAAATTCAATGATAGCTTTCGACATATATCGATGGGAATGAGCGGCGACTATGGCATAGCAATTGAAGAAGGTAGCACAATGGTTCGAATAGGAAGTTCAATATTTGGTAGTAGATGAAACAGTTATTGCTAACAATATTCTTGGTTCTTTCTCTTGGCGTAAGCGCTCAGCTCTCGTCATTGGAAATAGAATCACAAAGAAGTGAACATTTGAGTTCACTAAAAGATACTGCTCAACATGTTCTTACCGAAAAGGAGATCGAAGAGTTTGAGGGCCTAGATTATTTCCCATTTGACCCAAATTATCAAATCACAGCGAAGTTCATCAAGAAAAGAGGAAAACGCTTTGAAATGCCTACTTCAACGGATAGAACACCACTTTATCGTAGGTATGGTTTTGTAGAATTCACGATTAACGATACCCTTTGTAGACTAGAAGTCTATCAAAATTTAGAACTCATTAAAAAAGACAAATACCGAGATTATTTGTTTATTCCAATGCGTGACAAAACTTCTGGTCAAAGCACTTATGGTGGTGGAAGATACCTTGATGCACGAATACCTGATGAGGGTACAATGCTTCTGGACTTCAACCTTCTTTACAATCCATATTGTGCTTACTCGTACAGATATTCATGTCCAATACCACCGAAAGAGAATAAACTCGATGTTATGATTCTTGCAGGTGAGAAAACACCGATTGGACATTGAGGTGTAATTTTCTGTCGTTTTTGACTTATATTTGAATATAATCGGGTTTAATGAGACAATTAATACTTCTTTTTTCATTTATCATCATTTCAGCAGTATCGTTTGCACAACCCTACAAGACCATTAAGGTATTTAAGCCTTACAAGTGGATGATAGGCGTAAATTGGATGGTGATTGAAGATGACGGAAATCAATTGGGAGATCTTTTCAATGTGGCCTCTTCTTGGAATTATCAATATTACCCTACTCGATTATCGTTGGATCGCTACTTGAAATATGGCTGGAGTATTGAAGCTTCTGCTGCATATACACCTTATTTGCCTGGAAAACGAGTAAATGACACTACCGGACTTACAGGAATATTTGGCTGTTTTGATGTCAATGGTAAATACAGCTTTTATAATCTCTATGCGCCCAGAGCACGTTGGATAGAACCTTATTTTACATTTGGTGTTGGGTATACATATCGCTCTAATGCAGCTGTAGCGCAGCATGTTCCGACGTTAAACCTTGGTTTTGGATTTAATATTTGGATGCATCGAATGATTGGACTGCAAGTTCATACAAACGGTAAGCTTGGTCTTTGGCCAGGATTCTGGAACTCAAGCTTTCATACCAATTATTTCCAGCACTCTGCAGGAATTGTCTTTCGTTGGGGAGAAGGGAAAAATAAGAATGGTGACTTTGGGCGTCGCAAGCACAAGTGGGCGCACGGAAATAAACGTTTCAAGAAGAACACAGGACATTAAAATAAAAAAGGCTGTCGTTTGACAGCCTTTTTTATTTATCACTTATTAGTTCCCTTCGTCATTTCCGATGATCATAGGCGTTTTGCCATCGGTTATAATCAATTTGGCATTGGGTGATGCTGAAAGTTCTTTCAGAACCTCCAAACTTCTCCACTTTATCGTTAACTCATTGAGTCCTTCTGTAAGAATTTTTTGAGCCTCCGCCGTACCAAGTGCTTCAATCTTCTTTCTGTCTGCCTCTAAACGCTCTTTCTGAAGGACAAATTCCATTCGTTGCGCTTCTTGTTCAGCTTCCAGCTTATCCTCAATTGCAGTATACAATCCAGGCGGTAAACTAATACTCTTCAATAAAACGGTTTCAATTGTAAAGCCGCGATCACCGATGATATTTGTCATCCTGTCAAGAATTTGTTTTTCAATTTCTCCGCGCTTACCAGAGTGCATATCCTTAGCATAAAACTGAGCACAGATGTCAGCTGCAGCTGATCTAAATACACTCAATATGACAACCTCTTCGTAGTTCGTTCCAATTTCGCGAATGATGTCTGGAACCATCTCTGCCTCAATGTGATAAAGAATTGAAATCTCTGCACTTACATTCAAACCTTCTTTCGATGGTAAGTTCAGCTTAATTTCTTTATTCACTGTTCTGGTTGGGACTCTGATCAAACGTGTGTTCACCGGCACTCTTACGCGCCCAGGTTTGTACACTTTTTCTTCCATTACACCCAGACGAACTTTCACTCCTACTTCACCCGGTTGAATGGTCATACAGCTCGATATGAATAATGCGATAGCTGCCATCGCAACGATAGTAAATTTTCTTTTCATAATGTTTTTTTTAATGTTTTCGGGAAGTTTCCCTAATCTGACTACTAAAAGAAAATTACGCACGCGGTGGCCTGATCAATACTTTTTGATCATTTGTTTTAATTGAAAATTGATAAGAGAATATTGCCTGTTGATTGAAGAAAAAAGATCCAGATGCCTCACTTTGAAAAAAAGATGTCAATCGCAACTCATAATCTTCAAGCGTATCGTCTTCATCATTTTCAGCATCTACTAATTCTTCGCTCAGTTCCTTGTCAAAACTAAAATTTTCAAGGTTCATTGGAATATAAATTGTAACAAATGCTATGATAAGTATCCAGCTGAAGAAAGAAGAAATTCGTTGCCGCATTTGGTCAATTTATTAACAAAAAAATAACAAATTTCATTCCAAAAATTGAAGCATTAAGATTATTCAACAGGAACTATTGTTTTTTAGACAATAGAATAAACAGCTCTCTTCCCATTCTGGGCGGAATGGAATTGTGACAGGGTTCCATTTGTAACGATGAAAAACACGGTCCAAATGTCTTTAAATACTCCTCTTTACTTCCACCATATGGCGGACCAGACTCAAAGCGAACATCAAACAAAACACCTGCAAGTTTACCATTGCTGGAAAGTAAACCTGATGCTTTTTCGGCATATTGACTTCTTAGCTCTGGATCAATTGCACAAAACATGGTCTGCTCCAAAATCAAATCATATTCGCCTTCATGATCAAAGAAATCTCCTTGATGCACATGTTGTTCTGGAAAATCATTCACACGCTCTAAAAAAGCCTTTAACGGTGCATTACTTAAATCAATAATATGAACGTTCTTGAAGCCTTTTTGATGCAAATATTCGGCTTCATATGCATTACCGCATCCTGGAATCAGAATTCTAATCTCCTGATCTTCTAACTGATCAATGTAATTTGCAATAGGTGGAGAAGGGAAACCAATGTCCCAACCAGTGTTGTCAGTTCGATAGCGGTCACTCCAAAATTCCTCTGAAAGATGTTCCATGTTCCAATTGATAATTAACCACTAATTTATTGTTTTGAATTAATCCCAAATACTTAAATTGACAAAAAGAATTGATATGAAACTTCTCCTACTGCTAATTCCGTTTTCCTTGCTCAGCTTATCGGTCCAAGCAGAACGACCGGACACCGTTAAAATCAACCAGCAAATCCAACAAATGGTTCAAGACTTCATAAGCGGTATAGAAGATGAAAATGAATGTACCCGCCTGCGACGGGAAACGGAAAGCCTGGGAGACCATATTGACTTTCAATTGGGAAATGATTGGACGCATCATTTTACAGAAGGAGAAAAGACAAGATTAAAACAGCTTAGAGATGAAGCTTACGCTTTGCATATTTTTATATACGTAGTTAGTGGTTGGAGTTTTGAAGACCTTTCCATCGAAGATTTTCATTTAGCCAATGAACGAATTCATGCAGAAGTTGAAACAGTCAAGTATGAATCAATATGCATCCCTCTCATAAAGGTGAAAATCAACGATTATGTTGCATACTTTGCGCAAAACGAAGGTCCAGATGAAATTCGATTCAATTTTGCCTATGATATCGAACGTTTTAACGGTGCGGGAACAAAAAAGGTAAAAGGAAAAACAATGGAGTTAATTCTGGATAACAAAAAATTTGACCAAGCGCAATTGTCTGAAATTACCCAAGTCATGGAAACCTCGTGTAATTAGAATTTAATGAGTCGAACTGCTTTTTGTCCTTCGAATTTTAAAAAGTAAATTCCCGGTGCGTAGTTAGACAGATCCAGCAGTATTTCATTCGACGCGTTTCCGCTAGTGATAACTTTTCCGTTGTGCGATAACAACGAATAGTTGAAAGGGCCATTGGTAGAAATTTGAACAAAGTCGCGCGCGGGATTGGGATAAACTTGAACTACCATTGTCGATTCATCCAAGGACAATGTCTGATTAATAACCCCTACCGCGTCGAGATCAAAACCTCCAGAATCAAAAATAGTAGGGAACGGATCGTTGATAATTGTTCCTTGACTATCGTAACTACCGTATTGGGGATCAATACTCCCCACCACATCAATTAATCGAATATGCGTTACTTGATCAACATTCAACCCAGGAGTTCCTGCCAGTTCCTCTAAATCAAAAGGGACGCCATAATTTATCTTGTACTTACCTGCCAGATTATAAATTCTGGAGCAATCTGAAAAAGAAAAATTACCTAATTGTGTGGTTGTTTGCACTTCACTAATCGATTCAAATCGAAAAAAATTGATCCCATCAGAACTCACCTCTACAAACGCAAACTCCATATAGTGATTATCGAATCCATTCTCAAACACAGCAAAATCTGGTCCCGGACCATTAACAATAGGCATCGAAAAAGTGATTAATGCAGAGCCTCCATCTCCAAGAGAAACAGGACTTCCATCTGCTATTCCTTCTCCATCAGCATCAACGCCATAAGACACCAACGCCGAACTCATATCTGAAATATTAATTGGGCCACGGGTAACTACAACATTTTGTGCCCAATTGACGATAATAGACGAATCCTTATGAATAGCCGTTGAACCAGGAAACCCGGGAGGCGGTGCGAAAGACTGTGCTGAAACAAACCCGCACACAAATAATAACGGAATAATGTACTTAATCATAAACCAAAATTTCGGTAGGGTTAAGCCCTACATGATAACTTATAATATAACTTCCGAGCACATCGTACTCACGTACGTAGCCCGTATTTGTGAAGCCCATTGCATCGAGTAAAAAGATTTTATTTTTTCCGATATCATAATGCACACCGTACAATGTGTTTACAGGAGACACATCCAAATATGAAGCGTTTTCAAGGGTCTCAGACTGCGGATTAAAAAGTCCAACACTGCTTTGGGTTGTTGAGTAATCATAATACGACACCAGGAATTTATCATTCATTGGCGAAATGCCCGAAACATCAAACGAAAACTCCTCCTCGAGGACATCTAATTGCGTGTTAATTCTTTTCATTCTGGAAGGAATGCTGCCATAGTTTCCCCGTGTAATAACGTATACATCTCCCCCTTGATCAACCTGAATCTCACCTGGATTTAATCCAACAACAATTTTTTGAAGTTCAGTATGCGTTGTCAGATCAATAACGGAAACCGTGGAGTCCATTACCGGACCGTTCAAGCCTCCCGAATTTGACACATAGAGCTTTCCATTGGAAACAGCTAAATCTTCAGGGTTTGTGCCTACCTGAATGCGCTGAAGAACATTCAAACTTGTCGTATCAATCACATCAACATATCCGTCAAAACACGCTACATAGACATTGGTACCATAAAATGCAATTGACCGCGGTTGTTTAGCAGTTCCTCCATCAATCATTTCAATTTGCTTCACCGATGTAAAGCTGTTCGCATCTAATACTTCAATTGTACTTGAAATATTCACGGCAACATAAACTTTACCGCCATAGCGCTTCATATCATTTCCAGTATCCCCAAGTTGCCGACCAGTTTTTGCAACAAACAATTCATTTGTCACTGAATTATCGGAAAAATCTACCCATGAAATACTTGAATTATTTTGCTGAAAGAGCCCCTCACAAAGCACTGCCATTCCTGAATTAAGCGTCTCATCAACACACAGCATAGGCTCTTCTTTTTTACATGAAAAAAGCAAAACAATTATGAATACTGCACTAATTAAACGCATAACTCATTGATATTAAAAAGTTTGTTCCAGGCATTACAAATGATCGAATATACGCATACGAGTTATTGAAAACATTCTTTACCGTTCCCTGCGCTCTTAAATGATGTTTTTCGCCTATTTTAAATGTATGGAAAATGCTCACATCTGTAATGATGAATCCATCTATCTTATTTTGAGGTACATTTTCATTCAATGTATATCGTTCAGAGATAAAATAGTTGGAAACACGAAGTCCTGTTTTCTTATAGTAGAAAGCGAGATCCATGTTTGCCGTATGTAAAGGAATATAGGCAACCTGATTGCGATATGTGGGTGAATCTTCATCCGTGTAATCCAGCGTTCGCTGATACGTATAGTTAGCAGTTAGGACAGATTTCCAATAGCTTGTTATATTCCATTTAGCGTCAACCATTGCGTCAAATCCGTAAACACGAACGGTACCTATATTTTGCATGGACCAAACGAATAAGTTTTGCGTAGGAATTGCCACAATCTTATTTCTAACTTCATTGTAGAAGACATTGGAACGAATATGCAGATCTAACTTTCTTTCAACAGGTACAATCGAAATTCCATAATTCACTTGGTGTGCATCCTCCGGAAGCAGCGCATTGTTACCCACATTATTGTAGTATAGTTCATTAAAACTTGGCATTCGGAAGGTATTCTTATACCAGATTTGATGTCTAAGGTGTTTTCTATACTTTCCTAGTTCAATTGACAAAAAAGGATTTATACGAAACTGGTCCGGAGCATTTTCTCCATTGTTATTTCGTTCACTGACATATTGAGACGAAAGTTGTCCTTTGATTTTAATCCGTTTCCACCAAAAGATTGCACCAAGTAAGCCATAGTTGTGAAATCTTACTGGTGCGGCAAAAAGGCTATCATCTACCGTTAAATCCGCTGCAATCTGTTCTATGCCGCCAAAGAAGGTAAAATGTTCAGTAAACAAACGAGCTGTTGCACCACCATTGGCGCTTCTGTTGTTATAAACAGTATTAATTCCCCCTGCTCCATTTAAGAAATCCGGATCCCGATACTCCAATTTATGGAGCAGACCACTCGCATGCATTCTAAGTGAAAATCGTTCTCCCCAAATGGTGTAATCCATGAATGCATTTTTTTCATCTGTTGTTAGTCGTTCATCTTGTGTTTGATTATAGAAAATGACCGCCCCAGGCAAGCCTTGTTTGATTTCCTTCTGACGATAACCAATGCGAACACTTGAACGATTGAATTTAGCCGCCAAGACAGTTCCCCAATTAAAATCTCTGTAATCATTGTTTTCACGAGTACCAGTTAAATTCTGCAGCCCATTTTTTAAGCTATACGGGTATCGGCCCTGTGCTTGTCGAGAACCAGCAAAAAGGCTGACCATTAGTTTTCCGGGTTGATACTTTGCAGCCAGATAACCATCTAACCTACCAAATGAGCCATATTTCGCATTCGCCCTGATAGCAAGTGTATCTTCTGCCGCTAAAAAAGTATTCTCAAAAGTCCGAATCAAAACAGAGCTTCCTGAAACCTGCATAGAAACGGGCAGAGCTGTATTCAACGAATTATCATTGGCAGCTGTCACACTCAGCAAATTATCAACTTGCATTTGTCCCAAATTGACCTGTCCAGTTTGCAACTGAGGTAAGCTAAAACCATCCATGGCAAGAACTGTATGACTAGCTCCAAGACTTCTCATTGAAACCGTTTTCAAGCCACCAAGCCCTCCATACGATTTGATATTTGCACCAGAGATTTTTCTTATTATATCGCCAACATCTGTCGGATTTGTTTCAAGAATATCTTCTTGCGTTATGGATGAATTCAATTTTCTTGGTATCCGCGCGAAATCGCTCGCACGAACCTCCTGGATATTCTGAATAGTATCCTTTTGTGAAAACACCCAGGCAGGGATAAAAAACAATATGAATAAACAGCAACGCATAAAAAAGGGGAGCAAGCTCCCCTCGTTTACTTTATTTTAAAATCTTCTGTGTAAGACGTCCTTCACTTGTTATCAACTCAAGTGTGTAAACACCTGATGGATAAGCAGCAAAATCAACTTGTGACTTCACATTGTGATCTTTAGAAACCATTACTCGACCGTTCACATCGAAAACGCGTAATGTTCCTTCTCCACCTTCAACAGTCAAAACATCCGATACTGGATTAGGGTAACAGTTTATTGAAGAAGCGCTCAACTCTTCCACTCCAACATTGCTTCGAATGTTCATATCATCCATGGCAAAATAAGTCGGTGTGTTAATGAATCCATTTGACATATCAGAAGACTCGAAACGGAAATTGATGATATTCACATCAAACCCAAATCCTGATACGTCTATATTTGTCCATGACTGAACAATGTAATCCATGTTATTGTCTTGAAAACGATAGTCCGCAAGATAAAACTCAACCGAGTCTTTCATTGTTTGACCGTAATCTTCACAAATGAACCAGACTTTGAAAAAATCCTCTCCATTTGTTCCATCATCGGCGCCTTGTGCGTTCGTCGTAGAACCAAATTGTTTGCCTATACCATCACCATCTAGCATAGACAGTGCGGCATAAGTAGTGTTTGTGATTTTAAAAGAATCAATGGCCTGGGCAGCGCTAACACCATTTATTCCTTCACCTGAATAGTAAATAGCATAATTGCTTGATCCATTATTCCCACTTCCAGTTATCACGCTGTATTGGTTTCCATAACCTGGAGTCGTCACATCCGTTGTATTGGAAATAGAAAAACCATTCCACCAACCACCTGAGTTGTAATAGTTTGCAAAACGAATTCCATCTAAGACGAACTCTCCAGCTCCTCCAGAACCATTGTCATAAGATTCTGACGATAAGGTTACCGATTCAAAGTCAACGACAGTTTGTGCGTTAACGTGTGCTCCAATAAATAGAGCGGCTACAAATACGTAAATTTTCTTCATCGTATAAAAAATTAAATAAATTAAACGTTGAAGAAATCAGTTAAAAGAAAATGGCATGCGTGCACTTGCGCGTCATACTAAATCCGACTTTAATCTGAAGTCTTCATTTATTGACTTAGGCAAGTATTCTGACTTACACCTTATTGATTTCGCCTTCCCACTTCTTTTGAGATAGAAGCAGTGACATTGTTAAAATCAACTTTAAGTGCTTACAGCTGCAGATACAGTTCCGGAATTACACCGGATTCCTTTTTCATCACAGAGTGAACCAAAAGTCGGTGCGAAAGTACAACATTTATTATAAACTGGGGCTCGCTGATAAAAAAGGATTAAACAATTAACTGTTCTTATCCAGTTTAAACGAGTATTGAAGCATAATAGTTCGAGGCTGTTCTATCTTCAGCGGTCTTAATGAATAAACGCGATTCATAACATTTGCACTTACTAGTGAAACCTTATGCTTTTCTCCCAAATTACAGGAAACTCGGGCATCAAAAATCCAATTACCAAAACGATGACGCTCATAATAATCCATATACTCCACATTCTGCTGATAAAACAATTGTTCCGTCAACTCTTCAAAAGATTGAATCGCCAAATCCATGTTCTCTATTTTACTGAAGTACTTAACACTCATTCCAACACTGAACTTCTTGAAGAAGGTAAATTCCAGATCTCCCTTCACGTTATGTAAAAAGCGATATTTCAAGATTCCACTTTCAGAATTCAACGACGTTGAATTAAACGTATACGACGTGTCCTGACCAAGGGCATTCACTCCTTCCCAGTATACATAATCTGGATTGAGCGACTTTGGAACAATGTAGTTGTATCCGGTCATAAACGTCAGCTCGGTCTTCTTTCCAATGTTTGCTTTTCCTGAAAATGACACATCAATTCCTAATACTCTTGACTCACCAGTATTCATAAAGCGAAAACCTGCCAGATTACCCAGCGACGATCCATCTCCCCAGAATCCGAACATATATTCTATAGTGTTCTGATATTCCTGCCAAAAACCTGCTATATCGAGATAACCATACAATCCACCTATTTTCAAGCCTTGCTTGATTCCTACTTCAGCATTCCAGCTACTTTCTGGTTTCAGATCAGGATTCGGGAATACGCCCAGGTTTCCAACTCCCGTTCGAATAAAACGTTCTGTGATTGTTGGAAATCGATATCCCTGACCGTAAGAAGCGCGCAAATAAGTCTCCTGGTATAACTTAATACTACCACCAGCTCTAAATATAGGCTTCAAGGCAGTAATTGAATCATTCAAACGGAAATATTCCAAACGACCACCGACTGAGAGGTTTAATACTTTTGCAAATTTTCGTTCTAACTGCGTATATGCGGAGATATTGAGTATATCATTATTTGGACTACCTGATCCTACATATAAGTTGGCAAAGGAATTCGTGTAGTTACCAGAGATCCCTCCAATAAAATCAAGGTCTCCAAGATTTTTGAAGCGGTTTTGCCACATGTAATCCCCATAGAAAGTCGTTGACTTATTCGATTGGTTTGCCGTCATTTGATTGTCCGCATGCAACATGCGCGTTCTAAAATGATGCTTTCCATGTGTCTTTGTAATCAGGTTGACGAATGGGTCAATATGAAAAATCCACTGATCCTGAAGGAAAACAGCGCCAGGATAGGCTCTGAATAAATCAGAAGAATCACCTAACCAAGCAAATGCAAGATTCGTTTGAGCGAGCATCGCATTGCCATTTACCCCATAGTTTAATCCTTTAAAACGCTTCGAGCGATGACGAAGATTAAAATTTAACCTTGCACGCTTACTAGACATTTGCTGATTGGTAAAATTTGAAATCGTATCAGCGTAAAGTCCTCCAAGTGAAGTAGCAATAATTGAATCCTGAACAGGTGGGCCGATATAACCATGATCATAATTAACATTTCCACCGACAACTAGATCAAGATTTTTGATCATTCTCGAATGCAAAAAATTAGCCCCTGTAATTAATGGAAAATCATTCCACCAAGTAGCACCATCCTGCGCAGGACGTGAATACATACCCGTGTATACATTCACCTTTGTCTTCGGTTTTGCCTTAGGATAAGCAGTTCGGATATGCACAGATCCAGATAAAGCTGAACTCCCTGACAATACGGATGAAGCCCCTTTAATCACTTCAATCTGATGTATATTCTCTACAGGAACAAATCCCCATTCAGGTCTTCCAGCGTCGCCAGATAACATCGGCATATCATCTACGATTACAGCCACCTTGGAGCCTACACCAAATGTAAAACCGGAACCTCCACGAATTTGAGGTTCACCATCCAAAATATTTAATCCCGGTGTTTGATCAAGCGCCGTTTCAATGCTTCGTGTGACTTTGTTTTCTATTAACTCAGGTTTCAACACCTCCATTGAAACGGTTTGCGTTTCAAAAGGTTTATCAAACTTTCCTACTTTAACATCCACTCCTTCTATTTCCTGCACAATCGGAAATAGCTGAATATCGTGACTTATAACTTCCCCCTGAAGAATCAAAACAAGTGAGGTGTCCTTTCGCATTGAGGAATAACGACAAATAATTCTTGCCTCTCCAACAGGTAATTCCATTTCATAGTGTCCGGAATCATCTGTAATTGCTCCGATTGTAATGTCGGTCCTAAAAATAACCGAAGCCCCCATAATGGGCTCATTTTTATCATCTACAACGGTTCCTGACAAAATTCCTGTTTGTCCAATTGTCATGAAACCCAACGCGACAAACGCTCCGCACAATAATCTCTTCATAGGTAGTATAAAAAAGGGTCGTATAGTTTTATACGACCCGAAAATAATCTATTTTTTCTACTTGCTCTTAATTCTTCAGAATTTCGAATTTGTAAGCTTTATTGTTCGCTGCAATGTGCACATAGTATACACCAGGAACATTTGCAAACGGAATTTCATTCATAACTTCTCCAGTTTGAATAGTTTGCCCCATAGTATTATAAACACTGTAAGTTCCGTTCAATGGAGCCGGAGAATCAACTGAGATAATACCCGCTTCATTATTCATTGAAACAACAATTCCGTCGTTATCCAATTCGTTGACAGAAGCGTCATCATTGTAAATCAACTCTACGTCATCAATCCAAACCTGGTCTCCGCCATCTCCACCGCCCGGAGTTTCATTCGTTGTAAATGTTACAAGAATATATGCTTGGTCAACAATCGCTGCAGGTCCAGCGTAATCAAATGCTACTGCAAAACGCTGCCAGTTACCTCCAGTTGATGGGTAATTAACAACAGCTGTCGCTACTACTTCGTTTGCCGCTGCACCATCCTCTGGATCACGGTAATTATAATCAGTATGCAACGTTGCTTTCATGCGCGCATTTCCGTTTCCACCATTTGGAGTAAACATCGCCCAAAAAACAATAGAATCTGGTTGATCAGTTAATGCTTCAGAATGATCCGCATTCCCTGCCTCTGTCCAGTTATAGTTCTCTGAACTAGCCGGAGTAATAGATCCCATATTCACTTTCCCAAGTGTCAAGTTACCATTCGCGATAATCCCAAAAGTACTTGTTGAAAAAATACGCGCACTTGAACTTCCAGAAGACCCTGGACGCGTGTCAGAAGACTCATCACATTGATCACTTGCAGCACCTGAAAAAGCACCTGAAGCAGTCAAAAAGCTATTCCAGTTCTCTGGCTCATCATCATTTGGCCAAGATTCCATGTCGCCGTTTCCAATTTGAGTCTGCCCGAAAGCTGATAATGCAAGGAAACTTGCAGCAGTAAATAGTAAAAATTTCTTCATAAAATTAGATTTTGTTTCCGACAAAGATAGAACATTCTGGTTTTCGTTGAAACAAGGGCTTTGATAATTAACAACTCAGAAATGTTAATTTTTGAGAACACCTATTCAACGATTCTCGAATACACTCCGTTATTAATAATAGATGAAACGTAAAACACTGAATATCATGAAAGCACAAGAAATTGACAAGCTAAATGAGGCAAATCTTGTTTTGCGACACTTTGTTGATCTGAGCGCAAGATTGCTTCCTTTCCTTGATGAATTGCAGCGAAAAAAGAATCCTACGTTAGAAGAATTGCAAAACAAGAACAAAATTATTGACGTCTTTGAGAGTTATAACTTTGACACACGTACGTCAGAAATGCTTATTGGCTCTAACGTACTTGAACTGATCAAAAAATCGTTTGACCATATTTCTCAGACGTCCTACTTTTTGCGTCCTGGCCAAAAGAACGGAGTATTGAATAAGTTCCTACAGGAATACCAGAGATTGTCAGACAATTGGTATTTCATATCGACAAATTAAACCGTCTTCATTAAATTCGTCTTATGACGAAAACAAATGATCCCGGCCTAGGTTCCAGTTATAAACACCGAGTACGAAGAATTATCAATCAGGATGGTTCTTATAACATCAAACGTCACGGTGGTCTCCGCGGAATAAAAGATATATACAAGTTTTTGATTGATCTTAGCTGGCTACAGTTCATAGGACTAGCACTGGTCAGCTACTTAGTAGTGAATGTTTTATTTGCATGTATTTACATGCTTGTAGGAGTTGATCAAATATCAGGCATTGACGATATGCGCTCGCCCTTTTTCAATGCTTTCTTTTTCTCCATTCAAACCATCACCACCGTAGGATATGGACACTTATCCCCTATTGGACTTTCAGCGAACATAGTCGCTGCTTTTGAATCCTTTATTGGTTTATTGGGAATTGCGCTTATTACCGGGCTACTTTATGGACGTTTTTCTAAGCCTTCCAGTAAAATCCTTTTTACAGAGAATATTATACTCACCCCCTATCAAGACGACATGGCCATCATGCTAAAAATGGTCAATCAGCGGAATTCAACATTGCTGAATGCTTCTGTTCGTGTGATGCTCAGCATAGACAGAGAAGAAGCTAAAGAAGGATTCCTCAAAGAATACCATCGACTACCGTTGCAAATAGATCAGATTCATTTCTTCCCATTAACTTGGACAATTGTACATATCGTAAATGAAGAATCACCACTGCACGGGTTAGATGTTCAGAAATTGAAAGACCGCAATGCTGAAATAATTGTATTAGCTGATGCTTTCGATGAGACGCATAGTCAGAATGTTTTTGAGAGACAGTCCTATGCTGGTGATCAATGGCTGGAAGGTGTCCGCTTTACACGAAACTTTCAGGCTGGAGAAGATGGTGAAATTGACCTGTTTATCGATGAACTGAACAATACAGAGTCCATCTAATTGGCGTAACAACCATACGTAATTCTGTTATAGTGTTCAGATAAGTAATTCTATAGCCTGGCTTCTTGAATTTGAATAGAAAAAAGTATCTTCAAACCAAAATCGAAGGTCTTTCACCGAGAAACAGGAATGGTTTTTGAAAGTATGCCAGAGACATCTGTATAGATGCATACTTCAAATAGTAATTGAACGAATTATAATATATGCGATATTTCTTATTTCTTTTTAGCACATTTTTCTTCATCAGCTGCTCTAGCGCGCAGTATTATTCAACAAAAAATAAGAAGGCAATTAAGCTTTTTGAGCAAGGGAAAGCAGCTCCAGGGCTTACCATTGACCCACAGACAAACACCCCAAATTTTAGGGAAGGTATTCGACTGATGGATCAGGCATTGGAAAAAGATCCTAATTTTTGGGAAGCACATATGTTCGCCGGTGAGTTTTGTGAATTAATTGGTGATTATAATAGCGCTATTGACCACTACAAAAGAGCACTGGAAATTAATCCAAATCATAGTCCTGGGGGGAGTACGTATTTCTATTTAGCGAACCTACAAAACGCTGTAGGAATGTACGAAGAAGCGATTCAAAACATTGATTTCTTTGAACGCAACAGGAATGCGAACCCTGAATTATTGAAGAATGCACGACAAATTCGTGCGAATTGTGAGTTTGCCATTGAATCAATGAAAAATCCGCAGAGCTTTAATCCAATCAATATCGGACCTGGAATTAATACAAAGTACCCTGAATACTTCCCAACGATTACTGTCGACGGAAAAACCATTCTTTTTACACGAAGAATTCCTGATGGAAGAGTTTTAGGGCCAACAAAAGAACAGGAGGATTTTTATGTCTCTAAGCTGGGAGACAACAATATTTGGGGAAAGGCAGTAGCCATGCCAGAAAATATAAACTCTGTATTGAATGAAGGGGCACCAACCATTGCTCCCGATGGCCGATCACTTGTTTTTGTAGCGTGCGCAGATAATTTGACAGGAATGGACTACGGAGATGGAAGAACAGGCCGCGGAAGCTGTGACTTGTTCTACACTAAAAAGTTAGGAGCACGTTGGATGAATCCAACCAACTTACCTGGTTCAATAAACACCTTCACATGGGAGTCCCAACCATCCTTGTCTTCTGATGGTAAAACCTTGTATTTTGTCAGAAGAGTTAGTAAGCGAGGAGAACCTGAAGATTCTGACATTTTCGTAACGCGACTTTTGGATAATGGTCAGTGGTCGACTGCTGAACGATTACCTATGCATATCAACACACCGGAACAAGAGGAATCGGTACTAATTCATCCGGATGGTAGAACGCTTTATTTTGCTTCTAGAGGCCATGTTGGAATGGGCGGATCAGATTTATACATGACACGCATGGATGAAGATGGCAACTGGTCTGATCCAATAAACCTGGGCTATCCAATAAATACAGGTTATGATGAAAACTCGCTCATGGTATCCCCAGACGGTGAAATTGCATTTTTTGCTTCGGATCGAGATGGAGGCTATGGTGGATTGGATATTTATTATTTCACGATGCCCGAAAATATGCGCCCTACTAAGACTTTGTACTTTGAAGGTGTAGTGTTTGATATAAATACACGCAAACCTATTCCAGGGAAATTTCAGTTAATTGATCTTAAAACCGGAAAAGAAATTATTTATTCTGAAGCCGATAAAGTAACTGGAGAGTTTATGGTCTCGCTACCAACCAATCGTGAATATGCACTGAATGTTTCATACCCAGGTTATGCATTTTTCTCGGAAAACTTCAATATGACTAACCCGGATAACCTTGAAGCTATTCACATGGACGTCCCAATGGTTCCTCTGGATGATAATACCAACTCCATTGTTCTGGAAAATGTATTCTTTGACCTAGGAAAATCAACTTTGCGCAAAGAATCATATGTTGAATTGAACAAACTGGTTGCGTTTTTGAACGAGAACGCCGATACCCGAATAGAAATCGGTGGTCATACAGATTCGCGAGGTAATAATAATGAAGTACTCTCTAGAAATCGTGCTAAATCTGTTTATGATTATTTGATTTCAAAGGGAATTGAAGCCTCCAGACTTGAGCACAAGGGATATGGAAGTACAGTACCCGTCTACACAGATGAACACATCTCCAAGTTAGCAACGGAAGAAGAGAAAGAATCAGCGCATCAAGCAAACAGAAGAACTGAATACAAAATTATCAAGTAGCTCAATGCATTTTATCCGACTTATTCGGCCTGTAAACCTGATTATTGTAACATTAACAATGTATGGAATTGGATGGTATTTTGATTCCATCTATGGCGCGACTGATGAACATAGTTTGTTTTCAGGGACTTATTTTTTACTCGTTGTATCAACCGTTATGATTGCAGCAGCGGGTAATATTATTAATGATTACTTTGATGTTCGCGCAGACAGAATCAACAAACCAGAACGACTCATAATTGGTGTTCATGTTAAGAGGCGCGTTGCCATTGTCACACACTGGGGACTCAATTTTGTGGCTTTCAGCATTGCCGTTTATCTAAGTTGGACACTGGAAACCTTCTGGTACCTGTTCATTCACCTTTTGACGATTAACTTGCTTTGGTTCTACTCCATGTATCTCAAGCGAAAGTTTCTCACGGGAAACATTGTTATTGCTGCTTTGACGGGGCTTGTGACCATACTGGTGGGGTTCTACTTCCATCAATTATACAATTTGAAAAGTCAAACTATCGCTGAAACCCTCTTCCCGTTTGATCAATATAAAGGGTCAAATTATATTTTATGGCTTGCGTTTGGATTAGCAACTTTTGCATTTTTACTTAATCTGGCAAGAGAAATTGTAAAAGACATGGAAGATGTCGAAGGCGATAAAAAATTGAAAGCTCAAACATTGCCCATTGTACTCGGCTATCGAAAAACAAAGTGGGTTGCGGCTTTTGTTTTATGTGGCTCTGTAGTTAGTACGATGATTGTCTGGTTCTTTTTTAATGAGATCAGCTTTATATCAATGCTCCCAATTATTCTAGCTGCGTTGACAGTGCTCATGTCATTTCTTATTTTATTTAAGGCAACAGAGAAGCGTCACTTCAGATCCATCAACCATTTGATTAAACTCTCTATGGTTTTTGGATTGATTAGCCCAATTTACTGGACAATACTTCTTCTTTATGGATTCTATTAAGCTCATTCTCGCATCAAAATCCCCTCGACGCCAGGCTTTAATTAAAGAACTTGGACTTCCCTTTGAAGTCCGTCTGAAAGAAGTTGAAGAAATCTACCCAGAGGATCTGGATCAATACAAAGTCCCTGAATATTTGGCTAAACTTAAAGCCGAACCGCTTCAATCCGGCTTGCGAGAAGGTGAAGTATTGGTTACTTCTGACACAGTGGTATTACATAACAAGAAAATCATTGGCAAGCCCAAGAATGAGGAGGACGCTTTTGGAATGATTTCTTCCCTTTCTGGAGATATGCATGAAGTTGTGACTGGTGTTTCTTTAATCAGCACTCATAAGCAGATTAGCTTTTCGTCGATTACAAAAGTTTATTTTTCAGAGATTACCAATGAGGAGATAAGACACTACATCAATAAATTCCAGCCTATGGACAAAGCCGGGTCATATGGAATTCAAGAATGGATTGGGTACATTGGAGTACGAAAAATTGATGGTTGTTATTACAATGTAATGGGACTTCCATTGCATGATCTATATGCAACACTAAAGAGAGAATTTGCTTAGAAATGCAGTAAAACCGCCTTTGTCTTTAATCGGCTCTTCAACCAACGTTCTATCTTAACCTTTTCCTCTTCCTCTATCTCTTCTGATAAGCCCAGGTAAACCATAGAAACGGGAACACATTTATCGAGGGAGTCTACGTAGCAATCAGAAACAGCATATGAACAGGAATTCACAGATGGGTAAATGGATTTTATTTCATTCAAAAGTGATTGCCCTAGCATTGGGATAGCGCGCAAGCTATCTATGGACTTTTCCTTAAACAAAAGTGTTGAACGCAGTCTATTCACCTCATCATTGATGGCGTCAAACTCATCATTACTCTTTGCCAATTTATCGTAGTCGTTAATTTTCAGGCCTTGCTTAACAATTAAAACAGCGTCTCCAAGCCCTAGGTCATCTGCTTTGGCGTACAAACGCTCTACTGATAAACTATCAAACTCGTTTCCTGCATATAGTAAGTTAATTTCACGCGTATCGCCATTGATAGAATTCCTCAACAAAATGTTTCCTTCCCAAGACCCTACTTCCTTCACAAATCCCTCTGCAGTATTGACAAAGTTTTCCTTTTTTACCAAGGTAAAACCAAGGTAAAAACTAGGCACAACGGTAAGGAAAATCAGGACAATGATTGCAATATTCTTATTCTTAATCTCTCGAGAAAGTAAATGTGTTTGCTTTGGAAATTTCAACAGTTGTGAAACTATCATAGAAGACAAAGCAATGAATACTGAGTTTATCGTGAAAAGGTATAAAGCCCCTAAAAAATAGTTCCAGTTCCAGATTGAAAGACCGTACCCGGCTGCACAAAGCGGAGGCATCAAGGCCGTTGCAATCGCTACCCCAGGGATTACGTTCCCTTTATTCTTACTTGTAATCGCTACAATACCCGCTAATCCTCCAAACATAGCTATGAGCACATCATAGATGGTTGGACTGGTACGTGCTAAAATCTCAGAATGCTCCGTATGTATAGGGGTCATTATGAAATATAAGGTGGATGTTACAAGCGCCGCACTGGTCGAAAAACCAAAATTCTTTAACGACTTTCTAAACAGTGGATAATTATAGGTAGCAACACTGTAGCCAATACCGTTGATTGGCCCCATTAACGGTGAAATCAACATGGCACCAATTATAACTGCTGTAGAGTTCATGTTTAACCCTACGGAAGCAATAAGGATTGCAAAAATTAAAATCCAAAGGTTGGTTCCCCGAAAAACAACTGCCTTCTCGATCGAATCATGCACGAGGGCATGATCTTCTTGTTCATGCGTAAGATGCAGGAAATTAAACAAGTTATTTAACCAAGAACCTTCTTTCATTCTCTTACATTTGCTCGGGAACGCTTATTCCCAATAGCCCCATGCTCAAATCTACAACTTTAGCGACATTTTTACTCAACAATAATCGCATAGTTCTCAAATCGTCTTTCTCTTCATTTCGAACTGGGATGCTCTGATAAAAATGGTTGTATAGTTTTACCAGTTCATACGCGTAATTCGCTAATAAAGCCGGAGAATAATTTTTACCCGCCTCTCCTACTACTGATGGAAACTCAACGAGATGCTTTAGAATCTCCTTTTCCTCAGGTAATATGCTCACTGAAGATAGTTCACCGACATCTCCCGCTTTTCTTAGCAACGATTTGATTCTCGCATGTGTGTACTGAATGAAAGGTCCTGTGTTCCCATTAAGCTCAATCGACTCTTCAGGATTAAAAAGCATACGCTTTTTTGGGTCAACTTTCATCAGGTAATACTTTAAGCCCCCCATTCCGATTAAATCGTACAAAGCCTCCCTTTCTTCCTGAGACATTCCCTCTATATGTCCTCGCTCTTCAGTCATTTCCCGAGCTTTCTCTACCACGTCTGACATTAAATCATCCGCATCAACAACGGTTCCTTCTCTCGATTTCATTCTTCCGGAAGGTAAATCCACCATTCCATAAGATAAATGGTAACAATTTTCCGCCCATGAAAAGCCTAGCTTCTCCAAAATGAGGAACAGTACTTTAAAGTGGTAATCTTGCTCATTCCCTACGGTGTAGATGATTGCCTCTAAATCTGGATAATCTTTATAGCGATCCACAGCGGTACCAACATCTTGTGTCATGTAAACAGCCGTTCCATCTGATCGAAGTACCAACTTCTCGTCTAACCCCTCATCGCTAAGGTCAATCCATACAGACCCATCATCCTTTTTGAAGAAAACGCCATTTTTCAATCCCTCTGCGACCAAATCTTTACCAAGGAGAAACGTATCCGATTCATAATACAACTTATCGAAATCCACCCCCATTTGATAATAAGTTGCATCAAAGCCTTCATATACCCAACCGTTCATCGTTGTCCACAATAAATACACTTGCGGATCTTTTGCTTCCCACTTGATGAGCATCTCTTTGGCTTCCAACAAGATGGGAGCTTGATTCTTGGCCAAGTCTTTAATCTTTGCATCAATACCGGCTATCGCCTTTTCATCTTTCTCCTCCTTTGAAGTTGTTAACTTCTTATATTCCGCTACAACATCCTCAGGGAACCCGTCAAAAATTCCATTGTCCCAATCAGCAATAATATCTTTTGCCTGCGCATTGAAATGCTTATCAAACTCTACATAGTATTTACCAACGAGTTTATCTCCTTTCACACCTGTATTAGCAGGTGTCTCGCGTTCTCCATCTGAGTTGAGAGGTGAATACTTTTCCCATGCCAACATACTTTTACAAATATGAATCCCACGGTCATTGATGATCTGAGTTTTCACCACTTTATGGCCGTTCGCTTTTAAAATTTCGGCTACGGAATACCCAAGAAAGATATTTCTCAAGTGCCCAAGGTGCAACGGTTTATTCGTATTCGGCGAAGAATACTCAACCATAACTGTTGGCTTACTATTCTCTTCAGCAAAACCATAATGCGGTTGCTTCTCCATATCGGTCAAAGCATTCAGCCAATAGTCTGCAGCAATAATAAGATTTAGAAAACCACTGACCACTTCAAACCGCTCGATGTGCTCTATGCGTTCAACAAGCAATGTTCCGATTTTTTCACCAGCATCAGCAGGAGAGCATCTAAGAAGCTTAACAAATGGAAAAATAACAAGCGTTAAATCCCCTTCTACATCTTTACGTGTTTTTTGAAACTGTATCAGCTTCTCTTCAATCGGCATACCGAACAAACTTTCGGCATTTTCTATCAGTACATTTTTAATTTGATTTTCCATACTTCTAGCTCTGTAGGGCTTTTACCGTTTTCTCTAAAAGATCAAAAGTGACCTCCGCCATTTTATTCGTTTTTTCATCAAGACATGGGTTTACCTCAACAAATTCTATACATTTCGTTTTTTCATGCTTTGCCAAACCTTCTAAGAAATAGGCAGCTTCATCTGGAAACAAGCCATTTTCAACCGGTGTTCCCGTCCCATGAGAAGTATGAGCCGGATCCATTGAATCAACGTCAAATGAGACATAAATGATATCACAATTACGCAATTGGTCGAGTGTTTCTTGGAGAATTGTTTCTTTTCCCTTAGACCGCACCTGGTCCACCGTATGATTGGTAATGTTCAAACGCTCAATCATTGCATCCTCTTGCCTTTCAGTATCACGAACAGCGATAAAAACAAGATCGGAAGGACTAATTTTGGGGCCTTTAACTCCCGTATCTTTCAACTGTTGCCACAAATCAACAACACCCGATGCAAGATCATTACTTCGTTCTGGTAAATTATCTTCTCCAAGTGCTGTTGCCAAAGGCATTCCATGCATATTACCGGAGGGTGTTGTATGAGGTGTATGCAAATCTCCGTGAGCATCAATCCAAACTACACCAAGTCGTTTATCAGGATTTGCAGCTTTCACTCCGGCAATTGTTCCTCCTGCGGAACCGTGATCACCGGCAAGTATTAGCGGGAAAGATCCTTCATTCATCACTCCCTTCACCTTTGAAGAAACATCTTCGAACACTTTAATCAACCCTTCTATGCGCTTAGCATTCGGATATTTCACCTCTTGATCCAGCATATAATTTGCATCTTGGATATATTCTTTTTCAAAAGCTCCAAAAAAGAGATTATTTTCCTTTCTTGCTGCTGTCATAACAGCCTCCGGTCCCAATGATGCACCTCGCGTTCCAGCTGTGATTTCTGATTTATTGACAATTAGTTTTATCTTCTTTTTCATACTAAAAATTGCATGACAAAAATAGTATAATCTCTACACCTATAGGTGATGGAGAAATGGTATATTCCATTAATTTTAGCATTTGAGGTAACTTTTCAATTTAAGCTCGTTCAAATAATATATGGTGAAACTGTATCAACTATCAAAGGAAAGCATCTTAACACTGATAATGACATGTGTTTTGTGTCTCTTATCCGTAACTTTTTCACTCGCTCAGAAAGGTAAATTCACAGGAGTTTTGGAATATAAGATCACAGTAAGAGATACAGCTATGCAAGCTTTAATTCCAGAGAATCGGATGATTGTATACACCAACGATACAATTGTTAGAACAGAAAACTTCACCCAGCAACTTGGTATGCAAGTAACGATTAGGCATATTGAGAAGAATAAATCATACCTATTACTAGATTCGCCAGTTGGAAAGTTCGCTATTCAGGCCGATTTGTCGATAAAAAAGAATGACTCAACTTCAACTAACAAATACACATTTGAAAAAAAGTGCTTTAAACGTAAGGTTCTAGGAAGGAAGGCAAATAGAATACTAGCGTCTCATCCAGAGTTTGATGAACCTATTGAATTCCTTTACTTCAAGGATATTGACAAAAAGTATCACAACACTTTTGAAGGTATCCCAGGACTTCCAGTCAGATACAGTGTATACACAACTGACGCTACTTTCGATTATGAATTGATTCGTATCAATGAGTATAGTCCTAATCGTGATTTGTTTGGTATACCATCAGACTATGAACGTGTTTCCTTTGATGATTTTCTGGAAAAAATGCTGGAATCTCAGGAGGGACCTCCCTCCAATGACTGAAAACTAACACTGTCTTGTGTAAACTTCTGATTTAGTCTATCACTCACTACTGTGATTCCTAACTATCTTCGTAAGATACAGATTTCGAATGACTGAAGAGAACGAATTTACAGCGAAAGGGGAAGAAAAAAAGAAGAAAGAGCCTGCTAAGAAAAAGCGGAAAGGTTCTACTAAAAAGAAGAGTAATCCCTCTGTAATTGACCAATTAAGAGATCGATTTAACACCAAGAAGGTAAAATCGAGTATTGGTGTCGGACTGCTTTTACTTTCCGTCTATCTTTTCTTGGCTAACTTTTCCTACTTATTGACTTGGGAAGCTGACCAGAATCGAGTTATGTCGAAAGGACTCTTTGAGTTTTTATTCGATGGAAACGATGAGCCAGTGGCTAACTGGCTTGGTAAATTTGGCGCTTGGACTTCCCACCTACTCGTTTATCGTTGGTTTGGACTAGCTTCTTTCGCTTTTCCACTTGTATTCTTTGTACTCGGCTTCAAAGCGCTATTCAACATCTCCGTATTACCAGTATCAAAAACCTTAACGGCATCTGCACTCTTCACCGTTTGGCTCAGTGCTTTTTTGGGTTTTTTCTCTGGACACATTAGCTATCTCGGTGGTGCCTTTGGCTTTCAACTCAATGATTGGTTGAGGCTATCTTTAGGAAGTTTTGGTGCTATTTTCTTGCTAATTGGTACAGGGTATATTTTCGCCTTGATTACCTTCAATGTGGATCTTAAAAAGATGCTTGCATTTCTTGGTTTTTCGCGCTTCAAAGAGGCGAAACATGAAGAAACAAGTGAACATCTGGACGAAAACGATATGTCGGTATCTAATATCTTGAGTCCAGATCAAACGAAAGACGACCTTATTGCCAAAACTGTTCATTTCACTGATGAAGAACAGGAAGAAGAACAAGAAGTCGAAATTGCGCTGGAAGAAAATGAGCATAGCGAAGTGATTGATGAGACTACTCCTGATGAGGTTAATCTGAGCACTGAGGTTCCTGTAGAGACAACTTCGGATGACGAAGAATTCTCCGTTGAAATTGCTAAAGAGGAAGAAGAGGACAAATCTTTAACAGAAGATGAAGTTGATAGCAAAAGAAAAGAATATGGGGAATACGACCCTAAATTAGACCTTGCCAATTACGCACTCCCGCCAATTGATTTGCTTAAAGATTATGGAGGGCAAAGTGGCTCTGTAGACAAAACGGAACTTGAAGAGAATAAGAACCGAATTGTTCAAACATTATCGAATTATAAAATTGAGATTTCAAAGATACGCGCAACAGTAGGTCCAACAGTAACATTATATGAAATTGTTCCTGCTCCAGGCGTCCGTATCTCTAAAATTAAGAATCTAGAGGACGACATTGCGTTGAGTCTTGCGGCTCTTGGAATTCGAATTATTGCTCCAATTCCCGGAAAAGGAACTATCGGTATTGAAGTTCCCAATAGCAAGCCTGAAATGGTAAGTATGCGTTCACTGATCGCCTCAAAAAAGTTTCAGGAATCAAACTTTGAGCTTCCTGTAGTAATGGGAAAAACCATTACCAATGAGACCTTCACTTTTGATCTTTGTAAAATGCCCCACCTTCTGGTTGCTGGTGCTACAGGACAAGGTAAGTCGGTTGGTCTGAATGCTATCTTGATCTCATTATTGTATAAAAAGCACCCTGCTCAGGTAAAATTCGTACTGGTCGATCCGAAAAAGGTAGAGCTCACGTTGTACAACAGAATTGAGCGTCACTTCTTAGCTAAACTTCCAGATGAAGAAGACGCTATCATAACAGATACGAGCAAGGTTGTAAATACGCTGAATTCATTATGTATAGAAATGGATCAGCGCTACGAACTTCTGAAAGCCGCCCAGGTAAGAAATATTAAAGAATACAATCAAAAGTTCATTGATAGAAAGCTCAACCCTGAGAAAGGACATCGCTATTTACCATACATTGTCGTACTTATCGATGAGTTTGCCGACTTAATTATGACAGCCGGTAAGGAAGTCGAACAACCGATTGCAAGGATTGCACAATTGGCGCGTGCAATTGGAATCCACCTTATTGTAGCAACACAACGTCCTTCCGTAAACGTAATTACTGGTATGATTAAGGCAAACTTCCCTGCTAGAATAGCGTTCAGAGTTCTTTCTAAAATTGACTCCAGAACTATATTAGATGCTTCTGGAGCAGATCAACTCATTGGCCGAGGAGACATGCTTATCAGCACAGGACAAGACGTAATTCGCTTACAGTGTGGATTCGTAGACACTCCTGAAGTTGATGAGATCTGTACATTCATTGGAGACCAAAGAGCGTATCCAGAAGCGCTATTGCTCCCCGAATATGTTGGCGAATCTGCCGAAGGGGGCGGAAGCATGGATGATGATGACTTAGATGCTTTGTTCGCCGATGCGGCAAGAATCGTTGTTATGCATCAACAAGGTTCTGCAAGCTTATTGCAACGTAAACTCAAACTGGGGTATAACCGCGCAGGTAGAATTGTTGATCAGCTAGAAGGAATGGGAATAATTGGAGCTTTCAGAGGAAGTAAAGCCCGCGAGGTGCTCTACGCAGACGAAGCAAGTCTGGAAGAATTCCTCGCGAGCAAAGGACTTGTTTAGCTTTATTTAATTCGAAGATTTAACGGCATTGATGTTAAAACCAAGTCCGGCTGAAAACATCAACTCATCTGAACGACCATATCCATTTTCTAGTCCACGCGCTGTTGAGTGGATATATGTGACATTGGCAAATACATTGAAAAACTTCCAGATATAATACGTAGTTCCGATGTTTGCTGAAAATGATGGAACCAGCTTAACAGGTGGCTCTCCAGAATCCGCACTCGTACGATTAATTTGCGCCACTGTAAATCCGGGCATAAATCCGACATAGGTGTCAAGATTCCCTTTATTTACGCCATACTGCAGACCAAAAAAAGTTCGACCACATAGCTTGAAGTAAGGATTTTCAGCAGAACCACCAACCCTGAAATGCGTTTCACCACGAAATGAAAGATGCTTATCCAGTCTCCCTTGCAAAAAGCCTGTCAGATAGTAATTCGACTCATTTCTATTTAGCATTTTTGAAGGAGAGAATGTCAACGATGAACTCAATAAACCTCCACGAATATATACTTCTTGTTGCGCCTGACTCCCAAAAGTAATCAGACTCATAATTATCATCAATTTCTTCCCCATAAGTCTGCTATTTTATAATTAATACCAATATGGAAGAGTAAATGCCCTTCCAAACCCGCACCTTCATGCTTTTCAAATCCAACTGAACCGTCATCATGACGATGTGCATGAAAGTCTCCTCCAAGATGAATCATATATTGCGAAACAAAAGACAGATCCATTCGTTCCGATAGATTCAAGTGAAAACCTGCCCCGGCCTGCACTGCAGAACTACGCTGCGTTACGCGATTAGAAGCGTCATTGGTTGCTACGAGGTCTGTCCAATCGAAACAATAACCTGCTACTAAATAAGGCTTGAAAAACGGAAAGGGCTTTTTCGTGAAATAAGACATAATACTAACCCCAATGTGATAATCCGTTCGTTTAGCAAAATCATCTACATCAGAAGTGATGTAATCAAAAAACCAATCAGAATTAATCCGATCGGCGAACTGAAGGCGATATTGACCGCCTACTCCGAAACCATTGTTTCCAAAATCGCCACCATTGAATGTGCTCAATGTTGTACGTACTCCCAATGAGAACATACCACTTTGGTTCTTGCGAATCTTAAGTGGTTGTGCCTGGGACATAAATGGAAAAATCAAGGCTGTTAAAAGAAGTTTCTTCATTTTTCTATTGTTATTGGTTGATAACATTAGAACTTCATTTTTTAACATTTATTATGCATGCATACACAATGGCTCAAGTTTTGACACAAAAAAAAGCGTGACTTGATCACGCTTTTTTTATTCTGTAAATCCTTTATAACTAGTCACTGAATCGCTCAATCACCTCTTGCGTCACGCCAGTGTTTGAGAAGCCTCCGTCATGGAACAAGTTCTGCATCGTAACATACTTGGTCAAATCCGAGAACATTGCTATACAGTAGTCAGCACATGCCATAGCGGATGCATTTCCTAAAGGAGACATTTTCTCTGAATAATTAATGAATTCATTAAATCCTTTCACCCCACTTCCTGCAGTCGTCATTGTTGGAGACTGAGAAATGGTATTTACGCGCACTTTCTTTTCAATTCCATAATGATACCCAAAGCTACGTGCGATAGATTCCAAATAAGATTTGTTATCAGCCATGTCATTGTAATCAGGGAAGACACGTTGTGCTGCGATATATGTCAGAGCAAGAACAGACCCCCATTCATTCATGGCATCCAATTTTTTCGCAGTTTGCAAAACCTTATGAAATGAAAGTGCCGAGACATCAAAACCTTTCATTGTGAAGTCATAGTTCTCATCGGTATAATGGCGACCTTTACGAACGTTTACGGACATTCCGATTGAGTGTAAGATAAAATCTATTTTACCACCAAGAATTTCCATCGATTCAGCGATCAACTTCTCCAAATCTTCCACATTAGTTGCATCAGCAGGAATAACTTTACTACCTGTTTTTTCAGCAAGACTGTTGATTTCCCCCATGCGCATGGCAATTGGAGCATTTGTTAGCACAAACGTAGCCCCCTCTTCATGCGCTCGTTCAGCAACTTTCCAGGCAATCGATTGGTCGTTTAAAGCGCCAAAAATGATCCCTCTTTTTCCTTTTAATATGTCATTCGCCATAATCTCAAATACTTTCTAGATGCAAATTTAGAATAATCTATTAACAATCATGCGCTAATTCGATGGTTAAGCCGTCATAAGCAACAAAGACATTCTCTGGTAATAACTTGGTTATCTCTTCATGTGTGCCAAACAAGTGCGATATGTGGGTTAAATAAGCTTTCTCCGGATTTATATCACGAATAAAAGCAAGCGCTTCATCTAAGGTAAAATGAGATAAATGCTCTTCTTTTCTTAATGCGTTAACTACTAAAATTTTCGTTCCGCGAATTTTCTCACGCTCACATTCTTCAACTGTCTTTGCATCCGTTATATAAGTAAAATCACCAAAACGAAATCCTAATACTGGCATTTTGTAGTGCATTACCTCAACTGGAACGACATTCAACCCACCGATAGCAACAAACGACTCATCCTTGGAAATGCGATTAAGATTAACCTGAGGAATCCCTGGATACCTCTTCGCACTAAAAACATAATAAAACTCCCTCCGCAACGCTTCTTCAACGGCCTCTGAGCAATACACCTCCATGTCTCTCTTCTCGGCAAAATTAAACGCTCGAACATCATCCATCCCTGCAACATGATCTTTGTGCTCGTGAGTAAATAACACAGCGCGCAAACTTTTCACATGATGATTGAGCATTTGCGCTCGAAAATCAGGCCCCGTGTCAATAACATAATTTTCACCACCCGATGAAACGAGAATCGAACTACGTAAACGCTTATCCTTGGGATCTTCGGAGCGACATACTTCACAATCGCATGCAATAACAGGAACTCCCTGTGAGGTACCAGAACCAAGAATGGTGATTTTCATTTTAGTTGATTGACTTATCCACTTGACAGAACAAACTTACCCTAAATTGAACTTCCGTCAAACACTAATTAAGAACAAGCGAAACAAATACTATGTACACCTAATTAATACAGTAAGCAGATGAAAAACCTAAACAACTGACAATCAATATAATAAAAAAATAGCTAGAAATTTAGCCAACCAAACAAATCGTCTTATCGTCTTATTAATGAACGGATATTTTTAAATAAAAACATTTTGTTCAAAAAAACAACAAACGACACAAAAACGACCACTATGCCTGCCTTAACTCTGCTTCCATTTAACCTCATCTTAGTTAGTACATTTCTATCTTTCATCTCTTTCTCTCAAACGTATTCTACGCTGTCAGATGGAGCCTGGAACAATACAACGACTGTCTGGTCTACTGATGGATTTACACCCTGTAGTTGCACACCTGGAGCGACTTTAACAGGAGTCAACGTTATCATTAATCATAACATAACAATGACCGCAAACCTAACAGTAGATGGTGGAAGTACATTCAATATTAATCCGACTGGAACACTCACTGGAGGTAATAATATTAATGTTTCAAACGCAACAATGGACTTTTTTGGAAATGCTTCATTCAATCGATTCGTTCTTGGTACAGGTGCTGACGTTGACGTACATTCTGGTGTAATTATTAATCTCAACAATCAATTACAAGTTACCGGTGGAGTATTAACAATTAATGCCGGACGAATTTACGCAGGATCAACAACAATAAGCAATGGGGCATCATTAATTATGACGAATGGAGGCAGACTTGATGTTGTTACTGGAAACTTCACAAACCACGGTCTAGTTAACATTGGAAATGCATCTTGTCTTTCAACAAATGGCAACTGGAGAAACATGGCTACCGGAGTAGTAACGGGAGTTGGAGCGGTTAACTCTGGAGGAAACTTGCAAAATAATGGAACATGGGATGTCAACGTATCCTGGTGCTCTAATGGAGCAGGACTTGGAATGCCTACGCCGGAAGATTGCACAACGGCACAGGGAATTTGCAATGCCATTGTTCTTCCCGTTGAACTCACCTACTTTTCGGCAAATGCGATTGAAAATTCTTATGTAGTAGTTGATTGGGAAACATCAAGCGAGGCGAACAGCGACTACTTTCTCGTGCAACGCTCCTTAAATGGAAAAGACTGGATAAACATTGGTTCTATTGATGCTGCTGGAAACAGCTCTGAAGCTATTCGATATTCGTTCGATGATTTTGACCCTTCTGTTGGAGACAACTATTATCGACTTGTTCAAGTAGACATTAACGGTACAATGAAAAACTCAGAAATCATCATGGCGACACTTCATGCTGAACTAACAGAACTATCGGTCTACCCTAACCCATCAAGTTCATCTGGAACATTTACTATTCGTGGTGTGCAGTTTGGAGATGAGTTGCAGATTAGAAATTCTATGGGAGGGATTGTAAACCAACAATGGGTTTCAACAGATGCTGGAGTGATACATATAGATGCTTCTTTTATGCAACCTGGAGTTTATTTGGTTAGCATTCCTAACGCACCTGAAAAACCTTTAACAAAACTGGTAATTACTCGCTAACCGCTTCACTTTTATTAAGGACAAGTTTTAATAGCAACAGCACCCACGAAACAATCATTAATAAACCTCCGATTGGCGTTACGGGACCGAGAAAAGAGAGTTTTACACCCAAAACCGGCTGTAAGGAGAGACCATAAATAGAGCCACTAAATAGCAAAACTCCTGCAAGCATGAGTCCTGTTGCCCAACGTATACTGAAACTAAACTTCACTGCATTCAAGCCTAAAACAAGCAATGCTAAACCATTATACATCTGATAACGAACGCCAGTTTCAAAAGAATTCAATTGTTCTGCACCCAGCACCGCTTTCAGAGCATGAGCTCCAAAAGCTCCCAGAATAATTGCGGTTACTATCAAGAGAATTCCGGTAATTACAACTCTTCTATTCATATCTTCAAATTTAAGGAGTAATTCAGTACGTCGCTCCACCCTTCCCACTTTCCATAATCTCCAATCGTCTCATTATGCCAGATAAAGACGAAATCGCCTCCATACTTCACAACTTCTCTATGAAGCTGAGCAATTTTGTTCTTACTCTCCTCTATGGAAAGCTCCAAATATTCATTGAGCGTGCCATCCATGTAAACAAATGGATGGATAATTAATTCGGAAACCTCATTCTTATTCAAATCAAACCAAGCATGAGCTCTTGCAGTGCCACTGCGAAAACCCGGAACCTCGGCGAACCCCATTGAATAATCATGCTTGATTCCGGCTTGAATTAAACTAGCAAAAGTGTCCTGAATGCGAAATCGAAGGTAATGTTGTCGCGAAAATATTACTTCTGTATCGAGTACTTTAGCCAAACGTTCCTTTTCTTTTCGAATATGATCAGCATTACCATTGGAAGCATAACTTGGATGTAAACCAACTTTTACCGTATGAGCCATTCTTTGGATCAGTCGTTGATGCTCGGGAATGCCTAAAGACAGATTTCGATCTTTTGGTGCTAAATCTCCAACCAACCAAAAAACACGAACCTCATTAAACTCTTTTCCAATGCGCTCAATGAAATCGAATGTATCGTACGGATCTTTCTCACCAGTGCGAACCTTTTTTCTTTCTCTTATTCTTTTTCTATCAAGCTTAATAAGATCACGGACTTGTGAGAGTATTTTTTGCTTTCCAGACTTGTGTTTGTAGGCAAACGTATTATCAATATCAAAAGTGGGAACAATTCTCACCTCACGAACAATCTGATGATCATTAACCCCAATAAAACGCAGAATTTGCTCAGCCCAACGATCACAAACAGCATATTCTATCCATCCAAAACTACTGAGGCAGCTGGCTTCATATGGAAATCGACCGTGCTCATCAAATTTTACTGACTGATACTCCTCATACCTTGTCAACACAAAGAATATAGAAGCCAAAGGATCACTTTCTCCATCAAAGCTGATACACTCTTCTCCTTCAAAACTTCCTAACTTAATATCATGATCTTCAACAGTACTTTCTAGCAATAATTGACTTTGTCCAATACTAAAATCAAGATTTGCTATTGAACTATAATTCAACTTTAAGTTTTTACTCTCCAAATATTTATCTGAGTCAAACAAAAAATGATAATCCAGTCCACGTGCTCGGAAAATAAAATCCATCACATAGCTAGTACGCTCATTTTTTTGATCGATCAGGACATCTATCATTAAAGATCACTGATTATTTTTTCACAAATAAATACGGAAGCTTTGCCATCTCCATAAAACGACGGATACGTATAATCTTTCTTTTTCAATAACTCATCGAATGCTTTTTCAATCTTCAGTTGATCCGCACCAACCAATTGAGCATTTCCATTCTCAACGATCTCCACCCACTCAGTTTGAGATCTCAGAATCACACAGGGCTTTTGGAAAAAATATGCTTCTTTTTGAAGTCCTCCACTATCTGTTATAATCATTCGAGCATTTTTCTCAAGTGAAATAATATCCAGAAAACCAGCGGGAGGAATTATACGAATAGAATCAGATGTATTCAACTTATCCAACAATTCTACACTTAATTGTTCGTTCAGCCTGTTCTTCGTTCTAGGATGAAGCGGCAGAACAATTGTCATTTTTGATGATTCAGCTATGTTCAACAGTGCCTTGAAAATGGACTCCAAATTCTCTCGAATATCTGTATTGGAATCGCGATGAACTGTGCAAAGAACAAATTCACCCTTGGCAAGTTCTAAATCTTTTAAAATCGTAGAATTTTCATCTGATATTTTTGAAAAATGAAGACTGTTGTCATACATGATATCACCACAATGATACACATTGGGCGAATCAATGGAAGCATGCGCTTTCGTAGACGAATCAAAACCTTCGCGTATAAGATTATCTAACCCTGTTCCAGTAGGTGTAAATAGCAATGTTGACATATGGTCACAGGCAATCCGATTGATCTCTTCCGGCATTGTTTTATTAAAACTACGCAACCCTGCTTCAATATGAATTAAGGGAATATGGATTTTCGCTGCAGCCAGTGCTCCAGCAACCGTCGAATTAGTATCGCCATAAACTATGACGGCATCAGGCTTCTCTGATAGAAAAACTTGCTCTAAACCTTCCAGCATTTTAGCTGTCTGAACGCCATGACTTCCACTCCCTACTTGCAGATTGTAATCTGGTCTGGGAATCTGCATTTCACTGAAGAAAATACTAGACATATTTTCATCATAGTGTTGACCGGTATGAACGATTACCTCCCTCAGTTGATCAGGAAATTCCTGCGCAATTGTTCTACTAATTGCCGAAGATTTTATGATCTGAGGTCGCGCCCCAACGATAGTAATGATTTTCTTCACATCCCGCAATTTTATGGTATCAAGCCTTCATCGGCAAAACTAAAGTAATTATTATCAGAAAATATAAGATGATCTAATATTTGGAGATCTATGTGCTTTCCGAATGCAACTAGAGACTTTGTTAGTTGTAAATCCGACTCACTGGGTTTCAATTGACCACTAGGGTGATTATGTGCTAATATCATTGCGCTGCATTTTAGCTGCAAGGCACGATGAAAAATAATCTTCCCGTCGGCTACGGTTCCAGACATGCCGCCTTTTGAGATGAGTTCGCTTGCCAAAACTTCATTACTTCTATTAAGAAATAAAGCATGAAATTCTTCATGCTCCAGATCAGTTAAATCGGACCGAAGATATTTGAACGCATCAGACGATGACTTGATTCTAGGAGCATCTTGCCTCACATCCTTACTCCTCCTTCTGGCTATTTCCATTGCTGCGTAAATAGCAATTGCTTTTGCTTCTCCAATACCTTTGAATTGCATGAGATCTGCTACGGACATTTTGGCAAGTTTGGAATAACTGTTTTTAGCCACACCAAGAATTTCACGCGAAAGTTGCACAGCCGTAAGGTCTTTGGAGCCAGAACCTATTATAATTGCGAGTAATTCCGCATCAGTAAGAGCAGCTCGCCCTTTTAAGAGTAATTTTTCTCTTGGACGGTCTTCTTCCGCCCAACATTTAATCGTTGTTAATTGCATATCTTTTGGTCAGGTTTTCTATTTAAGATACGACTTTATTTTTTGGGCGGCACAGTTATTGACATTTCTTTTGTGGACAAAACTTTCCGAAAAGCTTCTGTTCAACCATGCATCGGAATATATTTATGTTTCACCAAAATTAACCAATGAAAAGTATCCTTTTTTCTATTCTCTTTTGTACAATTTCGTGGTTCGGATTCGGCCAAGAGTTTTCTTTAAATTCCTTTCTCACTGAGAATTCAGAACTCGATCGAAAAACTGATAGCATTTTTCAAAGCCTTGACCAAAAGGCAATAATTGCGCAATTACTCATGCCAGCCGTTGGAAGACTTGGTCGAACGAAGGACACCATTGATGCCTACATAAAAGATGGTTGTATAGGTGGGGTTTTAATGCTAAACGGAAGTAAAGATCAATTTACTGAATGGATAAAAGACTTCAATAATATTGTAAAAAACAGTGGTCAACTGCCATTTTTATTCTCAGCTGATGCTGAACCAAGTCTTGTTAATCGCAAAATTACTGGCACCAAAACCGTTCCAAGGGCAAATACGATAAAGTCTAAAGAAGAAACCGAGAAAGTAGCCGTATCAATTTCACAGGATCTGAATGATATTGGAATAAATTATAATTTCTCGCCAGTCGTGGACATGTCGGCAAATAAAACGGTAGGTTACCGAGGTTTTGGGACAAAACCAGAAAATATTGTTCCGTTCTCCAACGCTTTTATTACAAGATCCCAGGAACACAACATTATTGCCACCGCAAAGCACTTCCCTGGCCATGGACTTGTATCTGGTGACACCCACAAATCACTTCAGGTAATTGATGGTGAAATGAAAGAACTCCAGAATTACACTCCACTTATCGAAAATGGTGTATTGTCAATCATGGTTGCACATATTGCAGTGAAAAACAATGAAGAGTTTGGAACAAAAGGTCTTCCGGCCACTGCTTCGTACAAAATAGTGACAGAATTACTCAGAGACAGTCTTGGCTTTAAGGGGCTTATCGTTACAGATGCTATGAACATGGGAGGCATCTCAAAGCTTCCGAGTGCTTCAGCAAAAGCCATAGGTGCAGGGTGTGATATCGTGCTAATGCCAAAAAATGTTCGTGTTGCCCACAAGGAAATTTCGAATTGGTACACTAACAATAGAGGATTTAGAGAAAAAGTAAATCAGGCAGCGAAACGAATCATACGCATGAAGATTTGCTTAGGCTTAATTCCGTAGAGCCTAAAGCAATAATTATCAGACGCGTAGCGTATGCCAAGCCATTAATTTGATCTCTAATTAATATTGTAAAAACATTCTCTTAACTTTGAGACAGATGCCCGTGCCGGAAATACAGCATATAGTCGAGCAATTCGAAAAGATACATCTTGAAGAAATGGATCGCGTACAACTTATGAATCGCGTTGATACGAAGTTCACTTTTTCAATGAGTAAACTAGAAGAACTTCTTCCTGAATTAATTAAGGATTACAAAGTTTTAGAGGTCGAAAATACTTTGTTATCGGAGTACGAAAGCTTGTACTACGATGACATTTCTTTGAGTTCTTATGTAGATCATCACAGAAAACGACTTGATCGTTTTAAGGTACGTTATCGAAAATATGTGAACTCGGACATTGCTTTTCTCGAAGTGAAACATAAAAAAAACGGACGTACAGATAAGTCACGAATTCCCACAGATGACATTCCTATGGAAATGTCCGATGAACAGGCGCTTTTTGTGCGAAATCAGGGGTTATTGACAGAAAAACTACAACCTACCCTTTACAATGGCTTCAAAAGAATAACGCTAGTAAATAAAACGATGAACGAGCGCTTAACATTAGATATCGACTTAACTTTTAAATGGGAGGGTAGGGAAAAAACCGTTACGAATGTTGTAATAGCAGAACTGAAGCAGGAACGTGTTGTACGGACCTCTCCATTCTATAAACTAATGAAAAAGCACCTAATTCGACCATTGAGAGTAAGTAAGTACTGTATCGGTATTGTTACTATTTATGGAAAAGATGCCGTGAAATACAATCGATTCAAAAAGAAGCTTTTAAAAATCAAAAAAATACAGAAAAATGCCGCTTAGCATACCTCTCAAATCCTTTTCTGAAATTATGAACCTAACCTGGATTGACGAAGATTTTTACACGTTGATTCTAAGAATGGTGGTTAACCTCGTTTTTATTACGGTGATCATCAGGTATATGTATTACCCAATCACAAAACGTAAGGACTACCTCTTTACTTACTATTTGATTGGAATGATTACGTTCTTCCTGTGTTTTGGCCTTAAAAAGCTCGACATCGATACGGGAATGGGACTCGGTCTCTTCGCAATATTTGGCATTATTCGATACAGAACTGATGCCATTGAGATTAAAGAAATGACCTATCTGTTCGTTGTCATAGGCCTCAGTGTTGTGAATTCACTTGCGTCGAACAAAATTAGTCTGGCGGAAATGGCATTGATCAACGTCAGTATTGTTGCAATTACATTCGTTCTAGAGTATATCTGGCTCATAAAGCATGAAACGCGTAAGACAATTGTCTATGAGCGCATTGATCTAATTCTTCCTGAGCGCTATGATGAAATGATGGAAGATCTTGAAAAACGTACAGGACTGCAGATCAATCGCTTTGAAGTTGGTAAGATCAACTTCCTTGACGATACCGCTCAGGTGCGAATCTTCTATTACGCCGACGATCAAGCGTTATCAGATTACCATAATAGTTAAATTTACGTACGAGTTTACGTAAATGAAAAAACTGAGACTTCTTCTTCTTCCTTTTGCATGGATTTATGGCTGCATTACATTTGTTCGAAATGTTTTGTTCAATAGAGGAGTTCTAAAATCCTATACGATTCCTGGCAAATCAATTTGCGTTGGCAATCTATCCGTTGGTGGCACAGGAAAAACACCTCATGTCGAATTAATCGTTGAACATCTTCTTAAAACATCGAATAAAGTTGCTATACTCAGCAGAGGATACGGCAGAAACACAAAAGGTCTATTAGAAGTTAC
This sequence comes from Flavobacteriales bacterium UBA6051, assembly GCA_002427735.1. Taxonomy (GTDB): domain Bacteria; phylum Bacteroidota; class Bacteroidia; order Flavobacteriales_D; family Crocinitomicaceae; genus UBA4466. The sequence continues at coordinate 147,240 of DIYP01000007.1, read as the reverse complement.
GAGCCAATCAACTGCTTCTGAGGTGGGGGATGAACCTTTACAATATAAAACGAAGTATGGTTCCTCTGTTGATGTCGTTGTTTCTGAAAACCGGAAGATGGGTGTTCAGCATATAAGAAATATGCTTCAAAATTCAGGTACTATTGTACTTGATGACGCCTTTCAACATAGGGCGGTTAAATCTGGAATTAACATTATCATTACGCAATTCAACGATCTTTTTGTAGATGATTTTCATCTGCCTGCAGGTGATCTTCGTGAATGGAAATTTGGAGTGAATCGGGCTGAAGCGATCATCGTTTCAAAATGTCCAGAATTGAACGAAGAAGAAAAGACAGCAATCCGAAACCGGATAAACTTCGATAGCGCAAGGATCTTTTTTTCGCATATAGAATATGATAAATTCAAATCTTTTGAAGCAAGAAGCACTCCTTCTGTGAAAAATATCCTCTTAGTAACTGGAATAGGTAACCCCACGCCTTTACTAAAACGTTTAAAACAGACCTATTTCGTAAAGCATTTGAAATTCAAGGATCACCATACGTTTAGCGCAAAAGATATCGATGAAATTCATGAAAAATTTGATAGCTTTGCAAGTCATGATAAAATCATTCTGACGACGGAAAAGGACTACGTGAGAATCAAAGATTATGATAGTTTGAAACCTAAGTTGAATGATTGGTTTTATCAACCAATTACAACAAAAATAGACGAAGAAACGAAATTTAATCAGCTACTAGATGGATATGTTGAAAGCATTTAAAGAATCATACGATTACATACAAACGCAAACAAATGTAAAGCCAACCGTCGGAATCATTCTTGGAACTGGCCTTGGAGGATTAGTAAAGGAAATCAATATTATTGATGAAATTCCTTATGAGGATATCCCAAACTTTCCTTTATCTACCGTGCAAAGTCACACAGGGAAATTAATCTTTGGTGAATTGGGAGGAAAACATGTTGTTGCCATGCAAGGACGCTTTCATTTTTATGAAGGATATACTATGCAGGAAGTGACTTTTCCAGTGCGCGTGATGAAACTCATGGGAATTGAACGATTGTTTGTGAGTAATGCGTCAGGAGGTGTCAATCCAGATTACGAAGTAGGAGAAATCATGATCTTGAACGATCACATTGACCTCTTCCCTGCTCATCCATTAATTGGAAAAAACATTGATGAACTCGGTCCGAGATTCCCAGATATGTCGCAACCGTACGATCATGAAATGATTCGTTTGGCAAAAACCATAGCGGCAGAAAACAACATTCGCGTTGCTGAAGGTGTTTATGCTGGTCTTACTGGTCCAACACTTGAGACACCAGCTGAATATAAATATGTACGAATCATTGGAGCCGATACCGTAGGAATGTCGACTGTACCTGAAGTAATCGTAGCAAGACACATGGAGATTCCTTGTTTTGCCATATCTATTATTACCGATTTAGGGGTACCTGGTAAAATTCAGGAAATAAGTGTTGAAGATGTTATCGCAGTGGCTAACAAACAAGAGCCTAAGATGACTATTATTATGAAAGAACTAATCTCACGCGTCTAAGACTTTATGACACCGGAAGTAAGATCTAAATATCAAGCAGTCATTGGACTGGAAGTTCACGCTCAAATGTTGACGAAGACAAAAGCGTATTCTTCTGACATCAATGAGTTTGGGGCAACTCCCAACACAAATGTTAGCGTCATCACACTTGGGCACCCAGGTACTTTACCGCGCATGAACAAAAAAACAATTGAATACGCTATTCGATTAGGACTTGCCTGTGGAAGCGATATTTCAGAGCGCCAGAATTTTGATCGCAAGAATTACTTCTACCCTGACCTTCCCAAGGGATATCAAATCACACAAGATAAAACGCCGATTTGTAAAAATGGTCAAATCATCATAAAGGACGCAGATGATAACGAAAAAGCTATAGGAATTACACGTATTCACATGGAAGAGGATGCTGGAAAAAGCATTCATGACGTGGATGTGTACGACACACTCGTTGACTTGAACCGTGCTGGGGTGCCTTTGCTGGAAATTGTCTCTGAGCCAGACATTCGAACTTCAGATGAAGCATACGACTACCTAACTGAAGTGCGAAAGTTGGTACGTTACCTGGACATCTGTGATGGAAACATGGAAGAAAGTTCGCTGCGTTGCGACGCAAACGTCTCTGTAATGTTAAAAGGCGCTTCAGAATTTGGAACAAAGGTGGAAGTCAAAAATATGAACTCCATCAGAAATGTTCAAAAAGCTATTGAGTTTGAGATTAACCGTCAAATTGAAGCGATAGAAGCGGGCGAAACTATTGCACAAGAAACGCGTTCGTTTGATGCGCTTAAAGGCATCACTATATCCATGAGATCTAAGGAAGCTGCCAACGATTACCGCTATTTCCCTGAGCCAGATCTTTTACCTATCGTAGTTAATCAGTCTCAGATTGAAGCAGTAAGAAGCGAGATGCCTCCACTACCAAGAGAGCTCTATTTAAAATACACTAAAGAGCTTGGGCTGTCATCTTATGATGCTTATAACTTGACGGATATTAAAGAGATTGCCTTGTATTATGAGGAAATTATAGCGCACTGTAAAAACTATAAAGCAGCGGCCAATTGGGTGATGGGAGATGTCAAATCGTATTTGAATCACAATGGTTTAGAAATTGAAGAGTTTCCATTGAGTCCTAAAACCATTGCACAACTGATTGCCATTATTGATGAGGGCAAGATTTCATCTTCAACGGCATCTCAAAAGATTTTTCCAGCATTATTGGAACAGCCAGGGGCAGCGCCTTTGGCATTAGCAGAGTCAATGAATCTGATACAAGAATCGGACGAAGATTCAATTTTAACATATATTGAGGAGGTCATCAGGCAACACCCAAATGAAGCTGAACGTTATAAAAATGGTGAAAAGCAGTTGGCTGGGTTCTTTATGGGACAATTAATGAGAGCTTCTGGTGGTAAAGCTGATCCAAAGGCTGCGAATGCTCTAATGAGAGAAACGTTAGATAAATTATGATGAAAAGATTCCCTTTTGTTGCATTACTTTTCTTACTGATCTTAGCTTGTACCGAGAGTGAGACAGTAGATGTCATTGAGGATGAAGAGAGTCAAACATCCAATAATTTTACCATTTCCGGTATCATTTCGGGAGCACCGAATACAACTTTTTATTTGGAAGCACAGAGTCAGCAAGGCACTATTAATGTGGCTCAGGCAACTTCCGACGCAACGGGAAAATTCAATATGGTTGGAAACGTACCTGGTATGGGGATGTATCAACTAAGGATGGGACAAACTCCGACGAACGTTATACTCTTAACACTCGTTCCTGGTGACGAATTATCCATCGAAGCTTCTGCCGAAACGTATGCGTCTAAACCAAAAGCTACTGGAACTTCTTGGGCAGGTGTCATGTCCGAGTACATGACCCGAGTAGCGGAATTTCGTGCAGAGCAGAGCAATTTAATGGCGCAACAAGCAGATGGTTCTATGAATCAGGAAGAGTTGACCGAAAAGTATGTTGAATTGAAAGCTAAAATGGATGATTTTGCGATTGAAAAATTAAAAAAAGATCCTGGAAACCCTTTTAATATTGTGCTTTCTACTTACGCTGTTCCTTCCATGGATTTTCAGAATTGGAATCCGCAGTCTCTGGATGTATTGAAAAATGTTGCGAATGCATTTGTGAAAAAGTACCCAAGCTCTCCAATTAGCAATACGCTTTCAGGACAGATATACCAAATTGAACGCGCTTACGATGAATACCTCGCAAATAATTCTGGAACGCGCGTCGCCCCGGAAATTGCCTTAAAAAATCCTGAGGGAATGGAAATTCGACTTTCCTCTTTGCGCGGGAATTATGTACTCATTGATTTCTGGGCGTCATGGTGCGGGCCTTGCCGAAGAGAGAACCCCAATGTCGTTAAACTCTATAATCAATACAAAGACAAAGGATTTACAATATATTCCGTTTCTCTTGACAATGATGCATCAAAATGGAAAGAAGCCATTCAAAAGGATGGCTTAATCTGGCCAAATCACGTCAGTGACTTATTGCAGTGGAAATCACCTTTACCTCAATTATATGGATTCAACGGAATACCACATACTGTACTGGTTAATCCAGAAGGAAAAATTATCGGGACAGGTCTAAGAGGACCTTCTTTGGAACAAAAATTGAAAGAGATTTTCGAAAATTAATCGATTATGAAAAAAGTATTATTCATTCTTGCGCTTACCTCCTCCTTGTTTTCTTGGGGACAGATTACAACTAAAGTTTCAGGAAATATTTTCAACGCAAAAACGGATTCAGTTTATATAGCACAGTTTTTTGGAAAGCATTACATCAACTATCACGGTGCAAAAATTGATGATAAAGGTAATTTCGAATTGGTTGGAAGTGTTCCTGCTATGGATTATTATGTATTGCGTATTGGTAATCAGCACATCGAATTAATTCTGAGAGATAAATGTGATATTAAAGTGTATGGCGATGGTGCCGACCTTGAGAACTTTGTGAACATTGTAAATAGTTCTGAATCTTCGAACATGTACAAGTTCATGCAAAAGCGAAATAAGTTCGAGGCACTGAGTATGGAAGCCAACCGTATCATCAATGCTGATCCATCTAAGCGTGATTCTGTTAATAAATCTATGTCAGGCCAATATCAGCGTTTTCAAGGCGACCTCAAGGCCTTCATTGCCAGAAACCCGAACTCCCCTGCCCTATTCGCGGCGGTGAATGCGGTTGATGCCAAAGCTGATTTTCAAACGTATGAATCGCTTGTTAAACAGCTTGTAGGTGCTTTTGGCGATTCCCCAACGATCAAAAAACTAGAGAAAAATTACCTTGGAGCTAAAGCGCAAGCATTGGCGAACGATAAATTAGCTCCGGGAAAAGAAGCTCCTGATTTTGAAGAAACGAAACCAGATGGTTCTAAAATGAAACTTTCAGACCTTCGTGGAAATGTCGTTTTACTTGATTTTTGGGCTTCGTGGTGCGGCCCGTGTCGTCGTGAAAACCCTCATGTAGTAAAGTTGTATGAAAAGTACAAGGATCAAGGGTTTACGGTTATGAGTGTATCATTGGATAAGGATAAGCAACGTTGGTTGGATGCTATTGAAAAGGATCATTTAGCGTGGCCAAATCATGTCAGTGATCTAAAATTTTGGTCAAGCAAGGCAGCTAAGCTGTATGGTGTATCTGGAATTCCATTTACAGTCTTGATCGATAAAGACGGTAAAATCATCCGTACTAAACTCCGAGGCGCACAATTAACCGAAGAGTTATCGCGTCTTTTCGACTAGCTGAATGAGTAGCGACGAAAAAAAAATCTACTTCGCATCCGATTTTCATCTGGGTGCACCAGATTATGCTTCGAGTCTTGAGCGAGAGAAGAAGATAATCGCATGGCTCGAGCACATTGAACCAACAGCTGCAGAAATCTTTCTTGTTGGAGATGTTTTTGACTTTTGGTTTGAATATAAAAGAGCTGTTCCACGAGGTTTTGTTCGTCTTTTAGGCAAAATCGCTGAATTGACGGATAAGGGTATTCCAATTCACTTATTTACAGGTAATCATGACATGTGGATTTTTGATTACTTGCCCCAAGAGACAGGCGTACAGTTATACCGTGCACCAATTGAGCGTGAGTTCTTTGGCAAAAAGTATTTCATTGGACATGGAGATGGCTTAGGGCCTGGAGATAAAGGATATAAATTCTTAAAAAAGGTATTTGCCAATAAGTTTTGCCAGTGGTGCTTTGCTCGACTTCATCCTAATTTTGGAATTTGGCTCGCGGATGTATCTTCCAAAACGAGCCGTGCAAAATCAAAGGGCCAGGATGAAATATTTCTGGGAGAAGAACGCGAATGGCTTATACAGTTTTGCCGAGAGGAGCTAAAAAAGAAGCATACTGATTACTTCATTTTTGGTCATCGTCATCTACCTCTGACATATGAACTCTCCAAACAATCCATCTATTTTAATCTTGGTGAGTGGATCAACTACTGCACTTATTTAGAAGTCAGTTCCGATGGGGTAGAATTAAAAGAATGGAAGTAAATACCTTACTTTTTTTGACTTAAGTCATAGTTTATCTCAGTGTACAGCATTAATTTGGCTAAAACACTTTACGAGAGACCTATGGAAAATATCACAACTGATTGGACAAGAGAAGAATTCAAAGCATACCTTTTATCTTATGCTGCTAAATCCAATTTTTTCGAATCACCAGAGGAATCGGAAATGATTCTAGCACTCGTTTCTACAGATGCCTACATTCGTGTGCATCGTGAATTGGAAAATGACAATGATTACCAGAGTATTCAAAAAATCTTACATAACATTGATAAGTTCGAATACTCTAAAGATGAAATCCACAAACTAGTTGAAGATATTCAAAAACTTTTCCTTGCTGATGGAGAAATAGACTTGCTTGAGTCTAACTTCTTCTTGGCATTGAAGAGATTAATTGATTAATAAGGCTTACATTCCAGGACCGCCCATTCCTTTGAACTGCTTCATCATTTGGCGCATGTTCTTAGGATTGCTCATCATCTTCATCATTTTCTTAGTGTCGTTGAATTGTTTCATCAACTTATTGACCTCTTGAATATTTGTACCACTTCCCTTTGCAATGCGATTCTTGCGTGGTCCATTAATGATTTCAGGATTTGATCGTTCTTTTGGCGTCATGGAGTAAATGATCGCTTCAATGTGTTTGAATGCATCATCTTCGATTTCAACATCTTTCATGGCTTTGCCCATTCCAGGTAACATTCCCATCAGATCCTTGACATTCCCCATTTTCTTTACTTGCTGCAATTGACCGAGGAAATCGTTAAAGTCAAATTGATTCTTCTTAATCTTTTTCTGCAGCTTGCGCGCTTCCTCTTCATCGAATTGTTCCTGCGCGCGCTCAACAAGAGAAACGATATCTCCCTTACCGAGGATTCTGTCAGCCATTCTGGAAGGATAGAATACATCTAGTGCATCCATCTTCTCACCTGTCCCGACAAACTTAATGGGTTTGTTAACCACTGATTTGATAGACAAAGCAGCTCCACCGCGTGTATCACCGTCTAATTTCGTAAGAACAACGCCATCAAAATTGATTCGATCATTAAAGGCCTTAGCCGTATTTACAGCGTCTTGACCAGTCATGGCATCTACCACAAAGAGCGTTTCTGAAGGTTGAATTGCGTTCTTAACATCGGCAATCTCCGACATCATTTGCTCATCAACAGCTAAACGACCAGCGGTATCGACAATTACTACGTTGAATCCATTGCTTTTCGCGTGTTGGATTGCGGCCTGAGCAATCGCAACAGGATTCTTCTCTTCGCGGTTCGAATAAACTTCAATATCCAACTGCTCTCCCAAAACATGCAACTGGTCTATCGCCGCAGGACGATAAACGTCACAGGCTACCAATAATGGCTTCTTGCCTTTCTTTGTCTTGAGGTAATTTCCTAACTTTCCTGTGAAGGTGGTCTTACCTGAACCTTGAAGTCCAGACATCAATACAATACCTGGGTTTCCTTTGATGTCAATATCGACTTCATTCCCTCCCATCAGTTCTACCAACTCTTCGTGGCAGATCTTAATCATTAATTGTCCGGGAGAAATGGAAGTCAATACATTTTGACCTATAGCCTTTTCTTTAACGGTATTGGTAAATTCTTTAGCCGTCTTAAAGTTAACATCGGCATCCAGCAATGCGCGTCTCACTTCCTTGAGCGTTTCCGCAACATTAATTTCGGAGATTTGTCCATGACCTTTCAGGACCTTAAATGCTCTCTCAAACTTATCCGTTAAATTTTCAAACATATTCTAAAGAATTTCGGGCTACAAAGTTAGCAAAAAGCTCAGGTTATTTGAAGCAATCAAGATCAAATGTATTGTTAACTTTGAGATTTTTAAATAGGTTTTTCAACGCATTTTAATCATGATTCGATCATTACTATTAGCCACAGCCACTTTTCTTTTCTTAGTAAGTTGTGGAGAACAACCTGTAGAGGAAGGCAATGATGAGCTCACAAAAATAATTGAGAATGTTGCTGCAGAGCATCATTGGGATATTGCTCATGCTTCTGAAGGATCTGAAACACTTGCTATATCTTTCCTGTCTCATATGGAGTACGCAGCGGTGTCCGGAGCCATTCTCGAGGATTGTTTTGAAGCTTTGAAAAAAGAAGATCTGTTCTTTGATCGATACCTCATTAAAAACCGTGAGGGAGCCATTAAATTGGATATCTCCAAAGAGAATTTGGAAAAAGCGCTGAACTGTAAGCAAAATGCTCTGAATGCTATCAATGCTCTTTCTGCACATGATTTCCCAACTGTCGTGAGCTTATTGGATTCTGCAAATGTCACGAACGAACAATTGGCAGTGACAGAAAAAGAAATGAAGAACCGCTTATCTGGAAAAGTAAATGAAATCGGTTTTGAAATAGCAGTTCAAAACAATGAAACTTACTGCGCTTATGTCGCTTTCATTGATGAGACTTTCGTGAATGCAACGATTAATCTATCTGCCAACAACTGTTCGATTTTCAGTCTTAACTTTTAACGGGGCTATTTTTGAAACACGAAGTCAATATTCTTAGGCATTCCATTGGATGAGAACAATCGCTTAAATTGTTGACTCAGCGTATTTTCAAAATTATCGAATAGGTCATCATCAATTTCCGTGTATCCTCCCACACCAGTAGATGAATATGTCATGTAACTTACAGTCTCACTGTTTTCAGCGCTGACTGTAAAACGCCCAATGAGCTTACCAGTAGACATTTGAACAGCACTCACATTTGCGGTTGCATAGCCAGGACTAAATTCATCATTATCTATTAATTCTGGCAGTGTCATTTCCCACTTATCCGCAATAAGAATTACTAAATCTTCATCATGCGCATCTACTAAATTCTTAATACTCCCCTCAATACTCGAAAAGTTATATTGATTATAATTTTCAAAAATGAAAACACTGCTATCACTGCAAGATCTTCTGAAATAATAATCATTGAGTTGTTTTTTCATTTTATCAGTAAGGGCATCATCTGAGGTTGGTCCTAGAATCCGGCTCACAGAACGCGCTCGTTCATCAATTATACCATGAGAAATGGGACGATTAGCTTCAATTTTCTCAAATACTTCTGATCCGATCAGAATGCATGAAAAAGAAGATGGAACTTGTGCTGCAATATCCGAATCGAGAAAATCACTGGTTTCTGCCTCTTCTTTTACAGTTAGCCATGCAGCTAGTGCATTTTGAGATAACTGAGATAGAACTGCTGTATCTCTTTTAAACTCTTCCAAAGTATAACTTACATCAGTGAAATCTTCATCTATTTCCGATACTCCAGACGAGCAAGAACAAAGAACAAACAAGAAGAATACAAATGGGAATATTTTCATCTAGATAAGGTTTCTTTAAAGTTAAAATTATTTATCCATGATTCTTGAGCATATAACTGATATCAAAATATCTTTCATGGATTTTATCTTTGCGAACCTACAAGATTTTCTAAATTCGAAAAAGGTTAACCCTATTCAATGAAAAACTACTTTTTATCATTCTTGACACTCATCACATCCATTACTTGTTTTGGACAGTCTAACTCAAAAATTGATAGTCTTAAAAGGGAATTGAGTTCTACAAATGATGAAGTAAGAATGGCACAAACACGGATTCAACTGGCACAAGAGTACTTTACCTTGTTTGATCTTGAAAGTGCTGAAAAAGAAGCCATGGACGCATATTACGTCTTTGAAAATAAAAAGATCGATTCATCAAGAGCGAAAGCTGCTAAGACCATTGGAATCATTTCCATATACCAAAATAGAATTGATAAGGCACTTGACTATCTCTCTATCTCCAGTCAACTTGCGATTCAATTAGCTGACTCTGCTCTGATTTCAACGAATTACTCATTGAAATCTAACGTATACAATCAAATCCTGAACGAACCGGATAAGGCCTTCATTTATATGGATTCTGCTGAAATGTATTATACGAAAGATCAGATCAAACAACAGGTATTTGGTAAGAATGTTAAAGGCAGCATTTTTGTCAATATTTCGGCCTATGATTTAGCCCTTCAAGAATATTACGCAGGACTTGATCTCGCCAAATCAGATTCTTCGCTTAGCGCGAGTTTGTACAACAATATTGGAACAGTTTTAAAAGACATTGGAGATTACAAAAGCGCCAGAGAAAACTATCAAAAATCCATCGATTATGCCGGTGGAGATCCCAGACATATTGGCATTGCAAACGTAAATCTTTCCATTGTTTACCGCATGGAAGAAAAACCAGAAAAAGCTTTAGAGCATGCAAAAACAGCCATTGAACTCCTGGAAAAAAAGAGTCTGGCAGGTGATGTTTTTCAAGTGAAATTGACGGCTTGTCAAATCTTGACGGACTTGAACAGGATTTCCGAAGCCCACGAAATGTTTGAAAGTATTGATACGAACTCTATTAATTTGCAGGAAAGACTTCAATGGTATTCGGTGGGTACAATAATTGAGTATTCTGGATTTAATTATCCTGAGTTGGATCGTCAGTTTAGGGCAAATGAATCAGTTATTAGTGATCAAGTAAAGATTGAACTTACCCAGATGCTCTATGATTATTTCAAAGTTCAAAACAATACTTCGAAAGCACTGTATTACAAAGAAATTTATGCCGATTTGAAAGACGCTTCTTTGGCCAAAGAAAAAATTATTGCGACACAACGCATCGCTGTCAACCGAATTGTTCGTGAAAAAAATGAAGCTATTCAAGCAGAAGAACAGCGTAATGTCCAACTAAGTCACGACCTGATATTGGAAGAAGAAAGGTCTGTGCGTTGGAGATATATCTACGGCTTCTCCGGCTTGTTTTTATTGATCGGCCTTTACGTTCTCTATTACCGAAACAAAAACAACAAAGAGAAATTAGTCGCTCGCCAAAATGAACTCAATAAAGAAAAACAGCAACGGACGATGCTGCTTTCAAGGCTTGCTGAAGCTAAAACGGCCATTGCTGCAAATGAAGAAGAGTTAAAAAGCTTACGTACTGAAGGTGAAAAACAAGATTCAGCAGAGGCGTTGATGGAAAACCTTAATGATCGTAACTGGCCTAATTTCCTAACAGAATTTGAACTTGTCTATCCAAGTTTTTTTGTGCGCCTGGAAGCAATAACAACAGGATCACTTTCAAAGAACGAACGACGATTGTGTTGTCTAATTAAATTGAACTTATCCAACAAAGAAATCGCTGAATACGTTTTTGTGTCTCCCGAAAGTGTGAAAAAAGCAAAAAACAGACTTTTTAAAAAAATAACTGTAAATCAAGGGAGTAATAGCGATTCTGACACCATCAGGAACCTCTGATTTTAAAATGTCTACTTTCTGTCACCCTTGAAAAACGGCGCTTGGCACACCTTGTGCGATAACTTTACGAAAACAGAAATACACGTTAAATGGGTTTCTAATTTGACCTAAAAGAGATTTAAAAATCATTCTTACCTTTAGGTTCACTTTAAAAAAACCTGACTTATTTAAGGTGTACGTATACTTAAATCAAAAACAAGGATCAATGAAATTTGGAAATCTATTGTTAGTTGCATTTTTAACTGCGCTCAGTACTTTAACAACCAATCTACTACATGCTCAAAGTGATGTTTACGTCGCACCACCCGATTATTTTTCGGATGATGTAAGAATCGGTCTTGAAGATCTCACTTCTTCAAAGAATGAATACAAGTTTAAACTTACTGTTGAGAATAAATCAAAAAACAAGTATATCACCTTTAATTTAGATAAGACAGGACTAGACTTACAAGGTGTTGGAAAGTATTTTCCGAATACGCGAAAGAAGCCTTTTATTATTTTACCAGACACAAAAAAATCCTGGACAATCACAGTTACAGGAGGACCTGAAGTTCCTGTTGGAGCTTTTGACGTATCTCTGGAAGGGATGACAATCGGAGCTTTACCTTCATCAACGTTACCAATCCCTCCTATCACATTAAAGAGTGACGGAACGGGAGAAAACAAAGAAGATGGATCAATTCATATCGAAGTAAAAAAGGTTTCGTTCAAAAAAGGAAAGTACGGTGTTATCATTGATACAGAATTGGATCAAACGCAGAACGACGTCAATGAGCTTATGATTTTCGATGGATTGAAGGTGACGGCAAGCGCTGCTGGAGCACCACTTGAAATAAGCCCATCCGTTACAACTGGAAGAACCGTACAAGTACTTCCTGGGGGGAAAGCACCTTTTAAATTCGATGCTGAATCAGAAGAATCTCAAATCCAAGTTGATTTATCACAGGCAATTCACAGAATTCCAATGGACAAGTTGAATATTCCTGCTTTTTCTGTAACAAATGGTCGAACACAACATACCGTGAAGACATGTCCATCGCATACGGCTCAAACCGAAGGAAATATTAAGGTCAACATCAGTAGTGATGTTGGGTGCTTTAAATTCTATATGATGGGTGAAGAATATACACCAGACTACACAAGTAACCTGACTTACAGAATCAATGCTAGTTCGAAAAAAGTGAAGGTCATCATGGAAGATGGCGGGATCATCGAGAAGAGCATTTACGCAAAAGATGATTACAAAGCCATCTATTTTGAGGTTAAGCAAAAGAAGGGCGAATATAGCCTAAAGTACTTGCCACTCTCTTCTGAAGAAGCAGATGGTTCTTCCAAAAATAATAACGGAGGTCAGGCGCAAAATGTATCGAATGGAGGTCAACCCGAACCTGCAAGCAGAATTTGTCAGGCACAAAATGATGGAATGAATGGAGCTGTGGCTGTACAAATCTTTAGTGAAGTTGGTTGTTTCAACTTATACGCTCAAAGTCAACAATTGACTTCAGGACCGACAAGTAACTTCACTCTGCACACGAGTGAAAGCGTTGCTAAGAAAGTAAAAGTTGTCATGGAAGATGGTGGAGTTGCTGAAAAGACGCTCTTCATCGGAGAAGGCTACAACAAACTGTACTATGAAGTGAAGTTGAACAAAGGGAAATACTCTCTTAAATCGAAAGTATTTTCAGCTGAACAAGCTCCACCTCAGCCAGGAAGTATGAACAATGGCGGAATGAATAATAACGGTGGAATGAACAATGGTAATCGCGATTATTCTCAATGCATGATGAGTGGTTCTGCTTTCAATAGATTGAAGACTACAATTGAATCTGAATCATTCGATAAGGATAAGCTAAGAGTGGCTAAGCATGCTGCAACAAATAGTTGTCTTTCAGTATACCAAATCAAAGAGATTACTCAAATGTTTAGCTTTTCGGCGCAGCAATTGGAATTTGCCAAGGCCGCCTATGGCAATTGTAGAAACCGCGCCGAGTATTACGAGGTGATCGGTGTATTTACTTTTGAAAAGGACAAAAACGAACTAGAGCGATATATTCAAAGCTATTAATACTAGCCACTGAAAATAAAAAAAGCCGATGCTCCATAGCATCGGCTTTTTTTATTCAGTAATCTTTATCCTTTTTTGAGTCGTGCTATTCTAATATTAAAATAACCATAAATAACGGTCATGATTGGACTGATCCAATTGAAGAAACACCATAGAGCGTATTCTCCCGTCGCTACCTGCAATACAGTAGATTGAGCAGCACCGCAGGTATTCCAAGGAAATAATACAGAAGTAACCGTTCCAGAATCCTCCAGCGTTCTACTCAAATTCTCAGGAGCTAATCCACGTTCTTTGTACGTATCAGCGAACATTCTTCCCGGAACAACAATAGCAAGATATTGATCAGACGCCGTTGCATTGAAAAATACACATGTACTTGCTGTGGTAGCGATTAACGAACCAGTTGACTTAACGAAGGTTACGATACTGCGAGTAATCTTTTGCAATAATCCACAAGCCTCCATAATACCACCAAAAATCATGGCGCAAATAATCAACCAAATTGTATTCATCATACCTTCCATGCCTTTTGTGGACAACAACTTCTTCATCTCATGACCATCATCCAAAATACTCACAGAGCCGAACATTGCATCCACAGACGCTTTATATGAAGCATAGAGGTAATCACCGCTTACTGTGGAAACTTGTTCAATAATTTTTGGCTGAAAAATTATAGCTGCAATCGCACCGATAATTGTTCCAATAAATAAAGCCGGAATCGCACTCACCTTTTTAATGATTAAGAAGATTACGATTGCAGGAACAATAAATAAAACTGGAGATATGTAAAATTTTGATTCTATCGTTGAGAGGATTGACTCAACATTGGCTGGATTAGATTCTGTAGAAATCGTAAATCCTAAAATGAGGAAAATAATTAACGTAATCGAAATAGATGGAATCGTAGTTAATGCCATATAGCGAATGTGTGTAAACAAGTCTGTTCCCGCCATTGCCGGGGCCAAATTAGTAGTATCCGAAAGCGGTGACATCTTATCTCCAAAATAAGCTCCTGATATAATCGCTCCGGCCACCATTCCTTCATTTAAACCGAGTACGGTCCCTATTCCGAGTAATGCTAATCCAACTGTAGCAATCGTACTCCAGGAACTACCTGTGGCCACTGCGACAATTGCACTTACGATGCATGCCGCAAACAAAAATATGGTCGGATTCAATATTTTCAACCCATAATAAATCATGGTAGGAACTACACCCGAAATCATCCAAGTCCCCGCCAACGATCCGATCAAAAGCAAAATAATTAGTGCAGGTAAAGCAGACTTAATACTCTTAACAATCCCTTCCTGCAACTGATTCCATGTATACTTTAAGCGAATTCCAATAACTGCGGCAACTGCTGCCGCCATGAGTAATGCAATCTGATTGGAACCATAAGTCGCATCTTCACCATAAATTTTCACATTCAAAACGAGCATTGCTACCAATACCATTATCGGTAAAAGAGCAAGCATAAAAGTGGGAGTTTTGGTTTGGTCATTCATAGTCTGATTCTCTCTATAATTCGTAAAAGCGCACCAAATTTAGTTAAATTAATTCAGCGCTTCCGCTCACCTCTTGGCCGATAAAAAACGAGCAATAAAACGGGTAAAATTGTTATGTCAGCTATCAAGGCTACGAGTAAAGTAATGCACAGCAACAAGCCAAGATAGAACGTTCCAAGAAAGCTTGAAAATACTAATAACAAGAAGCCTGCACACAAAATTAATGTTGTCAAAATCATGGCTTTACCCGTAGTAAGGTAGCTTCTCTTTAATGCGTAAAGTTTTCCTTTCCCCTTTAATAGTTCATACTTAAACTTCCCAAGAAAGTGGATTGTATCGTCCACCGCTATTCCAAAAGCTATCGTAAATACAATTGCTGTACTCGTCTTTAACTCAACTCCAAGGTAGCCCATTACACCAGCAATAAACAAGAGTGGAAGGACATTCGTCAAAATGCTAATAAAAAGAATTGCTGTTGAACGATAAATGAGACCAATAATTAATGCAACGATCAGTATGGAAATTCCCAAACCACGAATTAAACTTACGGAGAGATATTTTAGATTCTTATCAACTAAATGCGCCGTTCCTGTCAGTTGATAGTCTACTGCCCCATTCAAATCGTGATTCTTTAAAAAAGCGATCAACTCCTCATTTTTCTTTGTCACCACTTCATTCCCAATGTCCGGAATATTACCGCTAATGCGCGTCACACTTTGAGTCGAATCAACCAGCGTATAAACAAACTCGCCTTTATCAACCATTTTTATGTTCCTTCGGAAAGATCGGAACTTACTGTTGGAAGTCGGTAACTTATAATAATCGACACTCCCCGAATGTGCTGACCTATTTACCACCTTATAAGTTGTAATCAATGAATTCTTGACTGTCACACCGTAATCATTAACCAGGTAATTCTGCACGGTATCTAATGTTTCAAGAAATTCTCGGTCCCAGACATTTCTGTTGGTATCCTTTACCGTTACAACAAGCTCAAACGGTCGAACACCTCCGTAATCGCTATCCAAGAAATTAAAGTCCTCTTTTAACTGCTCGCTTTCCCTTAAGTCATCAAGTAAATAGTTGTTTGTGTTGATCTGGAGCATCCCAACAATGCTTAACAGAATAATGACTCCTGTGATAATAAAGATCAACGCCTTTTTCCTCATGATTAAGACAAACCCTTTTTCAAGGTATTTTTGCCAAAAATTACCCTTTTTCTTCTTTCGAATGTAGGCCGGACCTGGGAAAAGGTAGAACATAATCGGAAGCATCAAAAAAGTCAGAATAAAGGCCAAAAGAACGCCAAACCCCATAACAACTCCGAAGACTTGAATTGGCTCGATTCTTACAAAATACAGCGAAAAGAAACCTATTGCCGTTGTGATTGACGTTAACAGTGTTGCCAGTCCTACTTCTTTTACAGCCAGCATAATGGCATCAAAAGGGCGAAGGTCCATTCTAAGTGCATCCAAATACCGTGATACCAAATGAATAACATCTGACATTGATACAACAAACATAATCGTCGGCAAGACCGTAAGGATAATATTAACCCCTGTACCGAAAAGACTCATCCCCCCTACTACCCAAACAAGAGAGGAAACAATGATTAACTGTGGTATGAGTACACCCCATATTGATCGAAAAGCAATTACTAAGAATAGTACAATCAATGCGGCACTCATCCCTACAAACAGTATGAGTTCAACCATCATCTTATCGATGTAATACTTCTGCTGAACTGTTCTACCAGCCATTCTCACCTTCTCAAAATCGTACTTTTCGATGATCGAATTGAGGTCAATAATCAACTGGTCACTTTTCTTTTTGGATAGATAATCGACGTGACGTAGGAAAATACAGATGGATCCTCCGTTCTCAGAAACAAGCGTATTGATGAGCTCTTCGTTTTTAAATACTCTCAGAGAATCTCTCTCTCCATCAAAATCTTCAAAATCGATATAGGGTTTAGAGGTTGTAGCTCCATTTTGATAAAGGAAAAATTCTTCCTGATTCGTTATGGAGGTCACAAAATTGACGTGTTTTACGCTTTCAAACTCCTTGGCCATTGCATCAACTTCAAGCAAGAAATCTTTATCAAAGACGCCTGACTTTCGCTCAACTGCAATCAGTAAAAAATCATTTTCAGATTTAAACTTTTCTCGGAAATCCATGAAAAAGTTTGTCTCTTCATCGTCTTTAGGGAAAAACTTTTCAAAATCATAGTCTAGTTGAACGCTTGTCACTTTGTACCCGAGAAAGGCAGTTATAGCAATAAAGCAAGTTAATCCGATCCAGATATATTTTTTAAATGTAGATTCTCCAACCATTTTAAATATGCGCTCGTCTTGTGAATGTCAAAGATAACGCCTTTGACAAGAAACGGATGATCTACCTTTCACTTTTGAAGATGATCATCAATTTTAGTAAGTTTGACCAAAATTTTTATTATGAAGAAACCTTTACTATTTGCTGCGCTATCACTGGCTTTTTATGGGAACTCACAGATGACGCAAGCTAATGAAGCGAGCATTGGAACGACTGTTTCTATGTTCCTTTGTGATTCTTTTACTGTTAACCTCGATGCCGTAACTGGTACCGGAGTAACATGGGATTACACGAACCTTGCAGGCTTTGAAAATGAGTTCCGTGACGTATCTGTGGTTGATGCTACGACAACTACAAACGCATCAAGCTTTCCAGGATCTGTGACAGCAATTACTGTAGGATCTATTTTGACTTCGTACTACAGTTCTACTAGTTCTGATAGAACATCTCAAGGATTCGTATTCACTGAACAATCATTGGGAGATGTAATTGCTGAATTCTCAACAGATGAGCAAATCGTCGCTAATTACCCAATGGCCTATGGAAGTTCAGTAAACGACGCTTTCGCTGGTAACCTCGATTATCTTGGAGGTCAAACGGCTGCTGCGACTGGAAATAGTTATGCAAGTATCGATGGGGAAGGAACATTAAATCTTCCTAACGCTGTTTCGTTGACTAATGTGTTACGTTATAAATTGGTGGACACTTCTTATGCTACAATTACTTTCCCTATCAATTTGGGAAATATGGAGTTCATTCGCCGTCAATATGAGTACTATGATTATGCTTCAAGCAATCTTCCAGTATTCATTCATACGACAATCAAAGTACAGAATGTTGGTGCTCCACAACCATTGTCCGAAGAGTCTTTGGTTCTTTCAGCGTACGCTCCAGCAGGATACGTTTCGACAACTGAGTTGGATGGAATTGATTTTGCTATTTATCCAAACCCGGCAACTGATGTTGTTACCATCTCTGGAAACTTAAGCGATAAGGCGACTGCGACAATTATCGATCAGAGCGGACGCGTTGTTCTAAGCACTGCATTAACAACTGGTTCTGCAATTGATATTTCAGCATTGGACACAGGTGCTTACTTAGTACGTGTTGAAGATAAAGGTTTGATCACTACAAAATCGATTGTGAAAAAATAACACTCGACTACTCTTAACAGAAATCAAACGAAACCTTCCGTGAAAGCGGGAGGTTTTTTTGTTCATAATTTCGTGAATAGTATTTATTGGAGGTGTTACCAAAACTGCTTTTCTTGTTATATTCGAACAACGATGATCCGCTTATGAAATTATTCTATACTGCGCTTTGTTTTTTAATCCCATATGCTAGTCTAGGCCAAATTAATGAAGGTCTGACACCTGAAGAACGCGCCTACCTTTACCACATAGTCAAAAAAAGTCCTATTCTCAATAATAATTTTGGACGCTACTTTGACTACCAAGGTCCTATGATCACTTTTCCGAATAAGAAAATCAATTATGATTCTGTAGAATTGATGATCATTAATCAACCGGACCTCTTGGTTGTACGCAAAGGAGAAATCGCTAAATCTTCGAAAGGGCTTATTGCTGAGGCAGCCAATAAAATGGCTATTTGGGAACTCAACAAAGTACTATTGGCAAAACGGAATTCGGCTAAAGACTTAAAGCAATATAAGAACGAATATGCCTTTTATGAATCATTACTGCTTGAGAAGCTGCCCCCGAATGCGCTAAAAATGAAAGACGGTGTGAACAAACCACATCCACGTATAGATAATGTTATGAATCCGAGCTTGACGTTTGATGAAAAGTTTATGCAGCTTGAATCTATGCGCTTCTTGTCTCAAAATGATCAATTAGTGACTTTAAATGCATTGAACTATGCGGTGAATCAATACGTAGAAAAGAGAAGTCGTGAGATTTTTCGTGCTCTCGGCGGCAAATCAGACAACTTTGCCAACGTGCTTGTTGCAGCGGGCGATGGCAGCAGTACTTCCGGAATATTGGAAGAACGAGAAAAAGATGAACGAGGTAGATGGAACAAAGGACTCCCAAAAGCCGTTGGCCTGTTTCCATACCAAGTAAAGACTGAATCACGTGCAGTTGGGAACGATATCATTGCTATTGATGGATCACGTTCCAAAAAAATGGAAACGACCTTAGAACCGCGCAGAATATCTGTTAATGATTTCAAAACGGCTGGAAATAACAAGATAACCAATGTTCATTTTGATGTTTGGGGTTATAACTCCGAAAAACAAACAACTGTTGTCATTGAAAAAAATGGACTCTGTTATCACCTTTTCGGGTCAGGCGAAACAAGGTTTTTATCTCCAGATTCCACCTTTGCAAGTGGCACCACTTTTCAATCAATTATTAACGACCTTGAATTCAATAAGATCGGGAACCTTCACGAGATGATCTACGGAAAAAAAGGGTTTGATCATTGGATTGATTATAATAAAAAGAAGAAAGACGGGGTTGAATTAAAAATTGAGAAAAAGGAGAAAGAATATTCTGATCTTGGTTACTCTCCGATCACGACTTCCAAAAAAGCTTCTCACAAGGTCAAAAAATCGAAACGTCGCGCCATTAAAAGTGGGTCTGGTCAGTTTGACGGCACACCAACTACCAATTCGAACCGTAAGGAGCGCAAGAAATTACAAAATACAATTGTTAACCTGTATGACATTTTTGAAGCGTATAAACGTAAGATCAAAGAGCTCGAACAACAGAAAGAAGAGGCTATTGACCTTATGGCACAATATCAGCGCAAGCTGGATATTTTCAAAGAAGCAATGGGACGAAGATGGGCATCGTATGAGGAGAAAGATGGACTCTACATTTTTGAGGATTCCACCACATTTGATATTCTTACACAAGAATTTCAGTTTAAACCTTCCAAAGAAGTTGAAGACTTTGAAGTTCGACTCATTGCCATTCCTGAATCCAGTATCTCTAAATCAGCGGATGAAGTGATGCTTCATATTAATGTGATGGATGCCACTCCTCACTATAATGCGCGAATAAACCTCGAACTTCAAGATGTATTTGCTTCGGACAAATGGGACCTTCCTTCACCATTGTTTTCAGATGAGGACAGTGTTTCACTTCATGTATTCTTTGAAGCATTGCTGGATAAAAAAGTACCGTTCGATATAATTGCCCGCGGACAGGGAATTGGCAAATGGAATGGCGCTAGAACTATTAAAAACTATAAAGCAGAAGAGTTATCATCTTATCCAGGAAATGCCGCTCAAACGAAGTACGATTCAACATTCTTGAGACTTAGAAAATCCGAAGTCCTGATTCACTTAGACAGATCTATTTCCATGACCGTCAACTCGTACACAGATCCGGTTAAATCAAACATTTCGGTTTCTGATGAATCAATTCAGTCCGCCATGGTCAAATACAAACTGTCAAAAAATGATGTACTCAGCGCGTACAGGACAGCTTCTATCATGAAGGCACTGAAAAAAGAAATCAATGTGCTCGCAGGGCAGTACTTATCGCGTGAAGATGCAACAAAAGTGATCGATCGATTCAACAAAGAATTTTTAAAATCGAAAATAAGCGTTGGAACGACTTCTTTTAAGCTTTCAAGTCTTTAAAAAAAGTATCCGAAAAATTTACGAGATAAGCTGTGTTTGTGGCTCTGGTAAGAGCGGTGTAAAGCCAGCGATAGTAGTCTTTACCCATCATGTCTTCATTGATATAGCCTTGGTCTATAAACACTTCTTTCCATTGCCCACCCTGCGACTTATGACAAGTAACCGCGTACGCATATTTCACTTGAAGAGCATTAAAGTAAGGATCAGCTAATATTTTCTCGTATCGCTCTTTTTTCGTTTTAACATGGGCATAATCGCGTTCTATTTCATAGAAGAGATCTTTCATTCGATCACGCGACATTGATGGACCTTCACTCATCAATGTTTCGGTATGCATGATGACTTCCACATCACCTAAATCAGCATAATCAATGAAGTTTACGATAACGTGGGCGAATTCAAAACCATAGAGTTCTTCCGTTTTTACGACTCTTATCACCCGCATCTGCTCTCCATTGGCAATAAAGCCAATCTTAGACTCCTCTCCCAACCAGAAATAGTTATTCTTCACCACCATGAGCGAATCTCCCGAGCAAAGCTGTTCTTCAAACCATAAAATTCTGCCACGAATTTGTTGATTATAGGCATTGGCCTGTTTATTAGAACGCGTTATGATAATTGTTTCCTCTTGTCCATATCTTCCATAGCTCGTTTCCAAAACATCTTGTAAATCGTATCCGTTTAACCGCTTCAGATCACCATCTGGGTGGAGTTCAAATTGCGGATAACTTTCCCAGTCCGTATGCCTTAAAGTGGTTGCGTTTTTTAGGATTTCTGAATCATATGACTGCCTTAAGACTTCATTTAGCTGAAATGTTTTGATCGTTAAAGTTGGATAATAGTTCTGAAGGTAATCCGCATTCAAGGCTGGTGAATGATCACTTCCGACAGGCGGCAACTGACCATCATCGCCGAGTAAAATCAGTTTACAATTAAGGCCTGAAAAAACATATTCAAACAAGTCTTCAAGTAAATTTCTGGCACTTACCCCTCCTTCCCTCGTCATTGTGTAGTCGCCAATCATCGAAGCTTCATCTACAATGAAAACGGTATTCTTGAATAAATTGGGTTGTAACCCAAGACCAGCATTAACATCAACCTTCGACTTACGTCGGTAGATTTGTTTATGAATAGTGAAAGCATCTTGTTTTGCTTTATTGCTAAAAACTTTTGCAGCACGACCCGTAGGCGCTAAAAGTTTCGTTTTAACTTTAAATGAATTCAGTGCTTGCACATAGGCCGCCAAGACAGAAGTTTTACCAGTACCGGCATATCCGCGTACGACTAGTAGTTGCTTTCCTTCGCGACGTCTCGTAAACGCTTCCAGCTCAGCAAATAAGCTTTGTTGACCTTCGGTCGGCTGAAGACTAAAAAACTCCAACATTGTTCCGTAAAAAGACTGCTGCTCCATGTAAATATGCCTTCTACGAAAGTAATGAAGAATTCATCAACAAGTTGATTGAGTAAAAGGTTTAAAAAAACTAGTGTACGGAAAGCCGTGGAATCGAAAAAATTGTAGTTTTGTTGAAACTCAAAATTGTAAAACACAAACGTTATGACAAGTCAGCTTTCTGTACTCTTAAAAAAATACTCTATTCCGGTATTACTTTTTGTAGTAGGAATCATCATGTTGGTCGTTGGCCTAAGAAGTAGTCAGGATGGAACATTCATGGTTTCTTCTATCATGATGTTCGCCGCTGGTGGAATCAGTGTTTTATATAGCTCTGGTAAATTCAAACCGTCTATTGCATATGCCATTGGTCTTGTTGCAGGTATTGCTGCTGTGGTTGTGCTTTATATTTCTTATGACAGTGTTAGCAAAACCAACGAGTACGATCGTAACTACGACAAGTGTAAGATGCTTGCAAAACAAAATCTTGAAGATATTCGCTACATCCAAAAAGCGTATGCTGAACAAAATGGAGTTTACCTCGATAATTGGGACGCACTTGTTGATTTTGTGAACAATGGAAAAGTTCCTTTCGTAGAATCTCAAGGAGGGGTTCCGTCAAGAAAGATTGAAACTGCTGAGCGCGACTACTTGTATGGAGATAACAGAGCAATTGACGTTGATATGACGGAAGAAGAAGCTTATCTGCTTTCTAAGTGGACAGAAGGTCCAAACTGGCAAAGAGATTTTGCAAACTTCAAAAGAGATACTGTTATGGTAAGCTTGCTGGAAACAAAATTCCGAAGCCGTTCTTACCGTGAGAATAGAGAAAAGCTAGGATTCTATCCGTTTACACCTGATTCACTTCCTGTGATTCCTTTCACGAAGAAAACGTGGGTATTGGAAACAAAAGATTCAATTGAGGTAGGTGATATGAAATACCCTGCGATGAAAGTATCAGGTTTCATTCCTTTCGCAGATATTCAAGGTAAGAATGACGATAAGGAAGAAATGTACTTTGGTTCGCTTACAACGAATACACTTGACGGTTCCTGGGAGAACGAATAAGCATTCATGACTGGCAAACATCTCGCGATACAAATCAGTGCTAAGGCTGCGCGATTTGTTGTTTTCAAAAATGAAATTGTCTTACACGAATCTTCCGTAAACTTCGTTACAACCGAAGAAGAAGACCAAAAACAGTTTGTCGAAGATCATTTTAAGGCATCCTCTTCCCTTCAGGAAGATTTTGATGAGGTGACATTGGCCTGGGCGGATAAACGTTCAACATTGGTTCCCAACAATATTTTCGCTGAGTCTTCACCGAAATCCATTTTTGAACTTTGTTACGGAAAGTATGAGCGAAATGACGATATTGATTATAATCGGATTTCTGAGTTAGGTATCGTCAATGTTTTTGAAATCCCAGTCTGGATCAAGCGATTCTTTGTACTTAAGTTTCCAAGAATAATTATTCAACACGAAGGCACACATGCGCTAAGAGGCGTTATGAACGTTGATACCTTTCGAGCCAAAGTAACGGCAATCGTGCATGATGGTTATTTCCAACTCATCATTGTGAAGCATAATAATCTTGAATTTTATTCGACTTTTGACTATCAAAATGTTGAAGACGTTATTTACCATCTTGTTTTCACCCTTCAACAGAAGGAACTTACTGGAGAAAAAGGGTTCATTGACTTTTCCTTAAGTACAGAAGTGGATAATGAACTGCTCGAAGCATTCAAAAATTCAATTGGAAGAATCAAAGAGTTGAAAGATTGTGAATTTAGATCTCCAAACAACTTTATAGCGAAATCTCAACTCTTGTGCGTATAATTCGCGGAAAATACAAGACGAGGCGCTATCCGGTTCCCAAGAACTTTCCCTCTCGCCCTACCACGGATTTCGCGAAGGAAGGTCTTTTTAACATCCTTGAGCATCAATATATTCATTCAGACATGGAAATTCTGGACCTTTGCGCTGGGACCGGAAACATCTCCATTGAGTTCCTTTCAAGGGAATTGGGAAATGTCATTGCCGTTGATCAAAACTTCAATGCCTATCGCCATATGAAAACAATGGCGGCAAAATTAGGTTGCGAGAATGAGTTACTTGTTATAAAATCAGACATACTGAAGTTTGTAAGAAAAACAGAAAAGAAGTTTGATCTCATATTTGCAGATCCACCGTATAAGTATACTAATTATGTCGAGCTCATAGAAACCATTTTCGCGCGTGAACTATTACAAAAAGATGGTGTATTGATTGTTGAGCATGGAAAAGAATCTTCTTTCGAAGCTATAACTCATTTCAAATTTATGCGTATATATGGTAACGTACATTTTAGTTTCTTTGAATACGCATAAGATATCATGAAAAGAACAGGTTTGTTTCCGGGGTCATTTGACCCATTTACTAAAGGCCATGAGGCTGTTATAGCAAAAAGTCTGGCTTTATTCGATGAAGTAGTGATTGGCGTTGGCGTCAATAGTACAAAAAATCACATGTTCTCACTGGACAAGCGTATTGCTCATATCGAATCCTTGTTCAAAGATGAACCCAAGGTGCGCGTTGGGCAGTTTCAAACACTCACTGTAAACTATTGCAAAGAAATCGGGGCACAGTTTATTATTCGTGGGTTGCGCGACTCCAAAGACTTTCAATATGAGAAATCAATCGCACATATGAATTATGAGATTTCAGAAATTGATACCGTATTCTTTCTCACGGAACAACGCTACTCTGCTATTAACTCATCAATCATTCGGGAAATACACAAGAACAACGGTCCTATCGACAGCTTTGTAACAAACCCCGAATTACTCGTTTAATTTAAGAGTGGTACGATAAGTGTACTAACACAAGCGCTTGCCTAAAACCAGAAATTATGCGTATTTCTCTTCTTATTTCTTTTTTGTTTGTTCTTCTCCAAAGCTTTGGACAAAGTGTTCGAATATCAGGTTATGCACCGGGATACATTGGAAAATCCTTAAAGGCATACACTATAGAAGATTATTTCAGTCAGACCGAATCGTTGATCACAACAACAACCGTTGAAGATGACAGTACGTTTTCACTTTCTTTTGAGTCTCCGATAACTCAAAAAATTGTACTGAAATCAGGCAACAACACTGGTTTTCTACTAGTAGAACCAGGAGCTGAATATTCCATTTTTTTTCCGGATAGAGATAAGTATGCACCTTACAAACCAAGTGGAACCGAAGTAGAATTAGCATTCCTTGAACTTGATAGCACAGATATAAATTATAAAGTCTTGAGTTTTCAACGTTGGGTAGATCACTTTCTTGGGAATAACTACCACTTAAAAAGTATTGATGCTGAGCAATTTGTAACGGCACTTGATCGATTCAAGACTAACGTTGAAAAAGCTTATGCCGATGATTCCAGTATTTACTTCAAAGCTCACGTGAGGTTCACCTTTGCCGGATTGGACAATATTCCCAGCGCCGCAGAAAGAAACCGGTATGAAAAATATGATTTCTACATACGGAATACACCTGTTTATTACAACTGTGAAACATACATGACCTATATAGGAGATTTTTATCAAAAAATGATTCCAAGATTGTCCAGAGAGGCAAATCAGGCAGTCTATGAAGGTGTTTTACATAGTAGCCCTTCTATGATAATGAAAGCGCTGGGTACGGAATATACATTGGGCAATATTCAGGTCCGCGAATTAGTGATGATCAAAACACTGTCGGAAGCCTATAATTCAGGTGACTTTCCACAAACTAATATTCTGACAATACTTGATAGTCTTTCAACTAGAGCTATCATTCAACCTCATCGCGAGATTTCAAAAAATATCATTGATAAACTAACAGCCCTTGTTCCTGGTGGTAAAGCTCCATCTACTGTTTTTGTAGAAGAAGGAAAAGAAACAAAAACATTGCTCAGTTTTGCAGGAAAGCACGTCTACCTTCATTTCTTTGATCCAGAGAGCGTTAAGAGTAGACAAGAAATACCGTTACTTAAAGAGATTGCTGAGCGTTATGGAGATTATATTCACTTCATCTCAGTCTATAAAAAGGATGGTGAACTATCAAAAGAAGCTGAAAAATCCTTAGAGCAAATCGACTGGGATCTGTATGCTCTATCTGAATCTAACTCCATTTGGAATAAATATAGAATCGAAACTTTCCCACAATATTCTCTGATCGATGCTGCAGGCTACGTTGTTGCCAGTCCAGCACTCGCACCAACCCCTAATGGTCAATACCAAACCATTGACGAAAGCTTTTTTCACATTCGGAAAACAATAGAGCGTTCCCGATAGATTGAATTGAATTCTAAATCTTAGTTTTGCACTATTAATTAGTCATTACTATGCGTTTCAACCTTTCGGAAATAAATGAATTGATTCGTGAAAGACGAACTATTTATCCAGAACAATACAGTGACAGAAAAGTTCATAAAGAACAAGTTGAAGTCATTTTAAATAATGCTCAATGGGCTCCTACACACGGAAATACCCAACCTTGGCGTTTTAAAGTCTTCATGGAAGAAGGTCGTCAGCACCTGAGCGATTTTCTTGGTAAAACGTACCTGGAAGTTGTTCCTAAGGAACAGCAGCAGGATGCTAAATTGGCAAAGCTAATTACCCGTCCTCTAAAGTCTTCCGTAATTGTAGCTGTATGTATGGAGCGTCAACCGGAGGAAAAAATTCTTGAGCTAGAAGAAATTGAAGCTGTTGCCTGCGCCATTCAGAATATGCACTTGACATGCACGGCTTACGGCTTGGGTGGTTTTTGGTCTACTCCAAAGCTAATTTACACTGCACAAATGAATGAGTTTCTAGGGATCGGAGAAAAAGATAAGTGTCTCGGCTTGTTTTATATGGGCTATCCATCAATTGAATGGCCGAAGAAACATCGTAAACCTCTCGAATATACTTCAGAATGGATAACCCAGTAGATCATATTGTCGATCTTGGCTTGGTAAACTATGTAAAGCATCCAACAAATGCCGATTACATAATTTTCCGTTTTGCAGATGATGAACGCGCGAATTCCTTTGAGGAATTCCTTGTTTCTGAAAATATTTGGTTCGAAAAGGACGACGAAAAAAAGCATACTGCCAAGTATATTCTATTTGGAATACACAAACGAGATTTTAAGCAGGCATCCAAGGCAAATTTTGCCGTCGAAGCAAAACATAAAAAACCATTTATTCCTTACAAAGGTTTTCGTTACTTCATGCTGCTCTTTTCAGCCATCGTAATGACGCTTGCCGTAATAGGCTATTGTAAACAACAGGAAAAGCTCGATTCACACAATGATTCTGACGTTTCAGTAAATAGCGAAAATTAAGTGGAATAAATTGACTTTCTTAGCGTTTGTATGCACATGAAAACTGCCTTTCTTTTATTTGTTCTCCTTTTCTCTTTCAGCGCAAATGCGCAACCAAAGAAGGAAAGAGTTCCGTCCTACTTTGGTTTTCAAGTGCGTCCTGTATTTCCTACCCGTTTTATTGGCGAACCTGAACTTACGGTAGATCAGACAGACCCTGAAGCTGTTTTCATGACAACGACCATTAGTCAACGGCTTGGTTATTCATTTGGTGCCACAGTGCGTGCAGGGTTAACTAAGCTAATTGCTCTAGAAACCGGAATTAACTTTACTCAGCGGAATTTTGATTTATCTATGTCAGTGCCTGATTCCTCTATCTCAGGTACAAATGACTTGAGCTTTATCAGCTATGATATTCCGATTAATGCCCTGTTTTACATTCGATTGGCTGAGCAGTGGTATATGAATGCTTCTCTTGGAGTTGCTGTAAACTTTGCTCCTACGAATATCGGCGTTCAAACGAACCCTATTGGTTTTCACTACTTCACCCACACAGGAATTCTTACAAGTAAAGTCGGATTCGATCTCAATGCAAACGTTGGGTTTGAATTTAGAACAGAAAAAAGCGGTTTCTTTTATGTTGGTGGTTCAGGACGGGTTCCGTTCTCCTCTATTTTCACGCTTGCCACAAACTATCGCTTTCAAGGATACAGCAGCAGCACTTATGGTGAAGTAGATGGCTCTTTCTTATCAATTGATTTCAAATATTTCTTCCCTAATATTAAGAACAAAGGCGAACAATTTAAACCTGGCCCAATTGTTCAGTAGCAAATCACTATCTTTAGTGAGATGCGCTACCCACAAGTTTGTACTTTATTTATCGCTTTTTTGCTGCCTTTGATTTCAAGTGCTCAGTTCAAAAAGTTAGAAGGAGTCTATCTGGCTGTTCAATTTGATAAGAATAAAGCTCCTTATCTCGAAGAGAATTGTTGGAGTAAGCAAGTAGATCAACTCATTATAGAATCAGCGACCACTTTCAGGGAATACGATGGCCAATATGAACATATGTTAACCTTTAACGGTTTTCACGCTGAGTCTTATTTGATATACGCTGAAGAACAAAACAACGATACTATTGTACTCAAAGCAATACTGGCAGACGAACCCAATGAAGAAACGCATGAATTCAGAGTTGTGTTTGACAACCATTCGTTATGGCTTTATCACAAAGACTTTAATAGTGAATTTCACTTCATTCGTGAAAAGGACCGCAAAACGGTGCGCATGCGAAAATGTCCGGAGGAGAGCATTGATTCAAAAGAGACCTTGGATAAAGAAGATTTGTCTGCAGCTTTAAAGAACTTTTTGAAACCGCTATTCAATCGTGAAAGCCCAGAGTTTAGTTCATACATTAGTCCTGATGGGTTTGATTACATTTATCCTGGCCCTGGTGTTCACCAATTGAAGGAAAGATCGATCAACGCGGAAACAATGTTCGATGAGGATTATTTTAAGGCGTTTGTAGAAAAAAGCTCCAGGGATAATTCGTGGTCCCAACTGCCTCTCTTCTATGTTGAGAAACTCCCCTTTCGCTGCACGGATAGTGATGTAAAGAAAGGTGTCTATATTTTGGTGAATGACGATGCAACAATTCAAGAAGTGAGTGTGCTTATTTTTACAGAAGATGGTCCTGGTGATAGTAACTCAATGACTCTGGAGATGATTAACGCTCCTTCTGGATTAAAAGTGCATTCAATTGCTATATCTGAATGCGGAGCTTAATTGTTCCTTCAACTTTTTAATGTTCACCGATTTCTTAACTTTAGAAACGCTTTATCATTCGAAAGATCCAACATCATGAAATATCTCTTCTTTATTTCTGCATTGCTCATTTCATTGGGATTACGAGCACAAACCTACAACCCTTATTATGCCAGTATCGTTTCAAGTGTAGAATATGATTCTGTAGAAACTTATTTGACAGAATTTTCTTCTCTGGGTATTAAAGAAATAGGAACTTCAGCCCTCGATGATACGCGGGATTGGATTCTTGACAAATATACGAGCTGGGGGTATACGAATATCCAACGAGATTCTTTCTTATATAGCGGATACGATGCGGAAAATATTATCATTACAAAAACGGGTTCTGTTTATCCTAATACCTATTTAATTATTGATGGTCACTATGACACCAGAAATGGTGTTGGATCAAATGACAACGGCAGTGGGACAGCAATCATCCTTGAAATGGCCCGTATATTTAAAGACCTTGAAACAGAATACTCTGTCAAGTTCATCCATTTCAGCGCCGAAGAAGACGGGCTTATCGGTAGTCAGCATTATGTCGACAACACTGTGGTTCCTGAAAACCTGGATATTCTGCTCGTCTATAATATTGATGAAGTAGGTGGTGTTAATGGAATGACAAACAACACGATCATATGTGAAAGAGATGAAGGTCCACCAGCTAGTAATAATAGCGCGTCTGCCAATGTCACAGATATTTTGGCAAATTGTATTGAGCTTTACTCAAGTTTGTCAACTGAAATATCATATGCATATGGGTCGGATTATATGCCATTTGAAGCTAACGGTGAAATCATTACTGGACTTTACGAAAAGAATGTATCGCCATACGTGCATACTATTTTTGATGAAATGTCGCGTCTCGACATGAACTATATTTATGAAATTGCTCGGGGTGGTTTGGGTGCGGCATTGGAGTTCGCTATTCCAATTCAAGATTTCACATCATTGGACAATATTTCTACTCTCAACTACTCAGTACTCCCGAACCCTTCAAATGGCATGTTTGAATTAAAAGCTGACGAACTTCAGGGAAAGTCTGTTGAAGTAACAATTTCAGATGTCCTTGGTGAAGTTGTTTTCAAAATGGAAACATTCAAATACGAGAAACCTATTGTTATTGATCTCAGCGAGATGCCAAAAGGCACATACTTTTTGAGCTTATCGGCTGAAGCTGATCAAACCGTTACCAAAATCATTATTGAATAATCAATTAACCATGTTTAAAAGAATTCTCTTTATCACTTGCGGCATTGGCTTGCAATTCTCTTGTTTTGGGCAGAAAACACTGACGCCACAGATGCTCATTGAATTAAACCGAGTTTCTGGAATCGGAATCACGGATGACGGTACAAGTGTCGTTTATCGGGTTTCTAAAGTTGACGTAGCTTCAAATTCGAGGACGTCAAAGCTATATATTCTTCCAATTGAAGGCGGAGAAGCAAAGGAAATAAATAATTATTCAGATTTCATTGTTCGAGACCCAAAAGTCTCTCCAGATGGAAAATACAAACTTGTTGTTGATGATGTTAAGTTGAAATCGGTATTTGGAAAGGACTTTTATCCTGAGATGACCGAATCCAATGTCCAAATCTATGATGAACTAAATTACCGTCATTGGGATGTATGGGAAGATGGGGCTTACAGTCATGTTTTCATAGAAGACACCGAAACAGGAGAACAAATAGACCTCATGGAGGGAGAACGTTTTGATTGCCCTCAAAAACCATTCGGAGGAAGCGAAGACTACATTTGGAACACTTCGGGAACAGAAGTCTTGTATGTAACAAAGAAGCTGAGTGGAACCAAGTACGCCAAAAGCACCAACACAGACATCTACGCGTACACAATTGCTACAAAAGAGACACGTAATTTAACGGCAACAAATAAAGGCTATGATACGCAGCCGGCATTTTCGAAATCAGGAACCTTGGCCTGGCTACAAATGAAACGTGATGGATACGAATCTGATAAGAATGATCTAATCATATCACTTGAGGGTGAGAATGTCAACTTAACTGCTAGCTGGGACGGAACCGTGAATGGTTTTTTATGGGGAGAAAAAGAGGATCGTCTCTATTTCACTGCGCCAATTGATGGCACTGTACAATTGTTTGAGGTTGAACTTCCTAAAAAGGGAAAGCAAAAAGCGCCGAGACAAATTACCTCTGGCCCTTTTGATGTGAACGGAATAGTTGGGCAAAGCAAAGGAACAATGGTCGTTTCACGTCGGGATATGAACCATGCAGTTGAATTATACACGGTTGAGCTCAAAACAGGGGAACTGCAACAATTAACCCATGCAAATGATGAAACATACGGTAGCATTTCACTAAGTAAAGTCGAAAAACGTATGATCAAGACAACAGACGGTAAAGACATGTTAACTTGGGTCATCTATCCTCCTGATTTTGATCCTGCAAAAAAGTATCCAACGCTGTTGTATTGTCAAGGCGGACCACAGGGTGCTTTAAGTCAGTTTTATTCGTATCGCTGGAATTTTCAGCTGATGGCGGCACATGGCTATATTGTGGTTGCACCAAACCGAAGAGGTATGCCTGGGCATGGCGTTGAATGGAACGAGCAAATTAGTAAGGATTATGGCGGCCAAAATATGCAGGATTATTTATCTGCCATCGACGCTATATCAAAAGAGTCGTATGTTGATACCGAACGTCTTGGGTGCGTAGGTGCCAGTTATGGCGGGTATTCTGCCTTTTATTTAGCTGCTATACATAACAAGCGATTCAAAACATTCATTGCGCACGACGGCATCTTCAATTGGAAAAGCATGTACGGTACAACAGAAGAATTGTTCTTTGTGAATTGGGACCTTGGAGGTCCATACTGGGATAAAACGAATGAAGCAGCACAAAAGAGTCATGGAGCCTTTAATCCATCTGAACGGGTAGAAGATTGGGACTCCCCTATTCTCGTTATTCAGGGAGGACTTGATTTTCGCGTTCCAATTGGACAAGGACTGGAGGCATTTCAAGCAGCTCAATTACAAGGATTAAAAAGCAAACTCCTTTATTTCCCTGAAGAAAACCACTGGGTGCTGGATTATCAAAACAGTCTGATTTGGCACACGGAGTTTTATAAGTGGCTGAAAGAAACACTTTAAGTATGAATTGGTTTGACATTTTTGTGCTGGCTTGGATCGGCGTAGCAGTGATTACATTCGTATCACTTGTTTTTCTTAAAGTACGAGCGCCTTATGGTCGTCATGCAAATGATAAATGGGGGAAAATGATTCCCAATAAATGGGGATGGGTCATCATGGAATTACCAGCATTAATTGTCACTCCTACCATAGCTCTGTTGGGCCCATCTGAAAAGGATTGGTTCGCGATGTTATTGCTTGGCTTATGGTTGTTCCATTATATCAACAGAACATTGATTTTTCCTTTCCGGATTAAAACCAAAGGAAAAATGATGCCACTTACAATCGTTTTTAGTGCAATATTCTTTAATGGTGTCAACGGTTTCGTTAATGGTTTTTTTCTTGGCTTTTTATATAATCCTGACGCAACTCGTGCCTTTCTTGATCCAAATATTATCATTGGAATAAGCCTTTTCTGCATTGGTGTGTATATCAATCACACTGCGGACAGTAAGTTGATTGCTTTACGCAAACAAAACAGTGGTTATCAAATTCCTAGAGGCTGGTTATTCAATTATATTTCTTGCCCAAATCATTTTGGAGAAATTATCGAATGGACAGGATATGCGGTTATAGGTTGGAATCTACCGGCATTAAGCTTTGCAGCATGGACCTTCTGTAATCTGGTCCCACGAACACTCAACCACCACGAATGGTATTATGAGAACTTTCCTGATTACCCTAAGAATAGAAAAGCAGTCATTCCCTTCATTTTATAAATGATAAACGGAAAAACGATAACTTCGCGTTCATGAAAAGAACCTTTCCCTTTGTTATTACCATTTGTGCATTTCTTCTTGTCCAATGCAGTGTTGACAGACTGATCATTAAAAGTGAGAGTGGCAAGTATAAAATCAAAGCCACTCACACCATTGCTGTTACTGAAAAAGGAAAGGTTTATCCATTTAATGAAGCCTGTAAATCACTTTGTAAAGAGTGTGATCCACTGTTGGCAAATGTTCGCTGGAAAATTGACAGTCTCTACAGCGATAGAATCGTCTTGAAGAATGAATTAACGTTCTTATTGGACACAATTACACAGCAGGAGTTCCGAACACTCTCCCATATTGAACGCAAAAAGGACTTTCTACGCTTGATTAGCATTGGAAAAAAACCTTACTACGTCTATAAAATCCCAGAAGATATTGAGTACCAAACGTTCTACTTCGATAGTCTTGGATGGATTACCTACAGCTATAAAGATGAGTGCTATCATAGCGGTCCTCTTCAGCGCATTTTTGCAAATCCGAATAAGATTAGACGTATAAATATGGAAGCGGCAAGGATAAAGGTTAAATACGCCAATTAATCGTTCTTCCGCAACAACTGTCAGACAGGTACGTTTCTTGCAATAGACATTGAGCAAGAATCCCTAAGTTTGCCCTGTGAAGCTATTGCTTAAAATATGCCTCTTTTTTATTGTCCTTGGTACATCCTTTGGTCAGGCACAAACAACTACTGTTGCAGGATATATTTATGAAGACTCTACACGTGTACCACTCACATTTGCTAAGGTCTTTTTTCTCGGAACGCAGGTTGGAACCACTACAGATACCTCAGGTTATTTTAAGTTGAGCATTTCAGAGAAAGCCATCCAGCATGATACTTTAGTTGTTTCCTATTTAGGTTACTTATCTCAGCAAATTCCTGTTGAACGAGGAAAAGAACAATCAATAAACGTTCAATTACAATCAACTTTGTTTGCAGAGTATGAAGAGGTGGTAGCCGTGGCTGGTGAAAATCCTGCCTGGCGCTATTTGAGAAAAATTATTGCTCGAAAAAAAGAGAACAACCCAGACAATTTAAGGACATATACCTCTCAGGAATACGCAAAAATTCGTTTTGACTTAAATAACTTCACGGATAAAATAAAACAAAACATTCTCCTTCGCCCTTTTGATTACATCTGGGACAATAAGCAAGAGACGAATGACGGAGTCAGCTACTTACCAGTGCTAATGACTGAGAAGCTTTCCAATCATTATCACCAGGCTGATCCCCGAGATCAAAAGGAAATTATCATAGCGGAAAAAACAACCGGTCTCGCTGGGCCAAACCTGGTAGAATTTACACAAGACCTCTATGTTACTCCAAATATCTATGACAACTTCGTCACGATTCTGGATAAGTCCTTCCCCAGCCCATTAAATGATAATTATAAAATGAACTATAAGTTCTATTTAATGGACAGTACATATTCAAAAAATGGTGTCACATATAAAATACGGTTCAAACCAAAGTACCAACGTTCATTAGGCTTTACCGGAGAAATGTACATCGACTCGGCCTCTTATGCGGTCAAGGAAATCAATCTTCGCTTTGACGTAATGGCAAACGTTAATTTTGTTCGCAGCTACTATATCACCCAAAAATATGAAGAAGTAAACGGTCACTGGATGCTTTCAGAGTCGCAAGTGCTTGGTGATTTTACGGTATTGGAAAACTCTTCTGACTTAGCGGGTTTCTTTGGAAGAAAAAAAGCCATTTATTCAAATTACACTATTGACAAATCTATTGATCCTGCTTTGTTAAAAGGTGTTGAAATCATTGTATATGATCCAGAAGCAAAAAATCGTGACGATGTATTTTGGGAAGAAAAACGAACGGATTCCTTGAGTCAGGAAGAACAAGTTCTTTACGCCGTTACTGAGCGCGTCATCAATGATCCAGCGTTCAAATTTCGTAAAGGGCTTTTTTATACCATTGGAACTGGATACATTCCACTCAAAGGTGTTCAACTGGGCAATATTTTTAGTTTTTATAGTTTCAATCCAATTGAAAAATCAAGAGTTAAGTTTGGGTTGAGAACTGACCCGAATTGGTCGCTCCCTTTCTTTGCAGAGGGTTACATTGCTTATGGAACATTCGATAGACAATGGAAGTACTTGATTTCGGGGAATTATAACTTTGCCGAAAAAGGTATAACCAAAATTGGCGCCAGCTATCGCTATGATATTGATCAAATTGGACGAAGCTTTCATCAAATTGCATTGGACAATGAGTTCAGCTCACTGGTTCAAATTGGAAACACTAGTTCGCGTAATTATGTCACGAATTTTGACGGATATTTTGAACAGACGTTAACAACTGGAGTTATTGCACGAATCGGCTACTTCTATACTGATTATAGTCCGACGGGCAGCGATCAATACCTACGGGTTGAAGATGATGCAAGTACAACAAATATTGAACGTTATCGTACTTCCGGTATCTCATTTACGTTTAAATTCAGCTATTTGTACGATAAAATTACTGGTGATTTTTACGACAAAAAAGACTTTTACAAGGAGTTTCGGAAGTTTCCTGACATTGCACTACAATACAAATATGCAGACCGACAAACATTCGGTTCGGATTATGATTTCCAAAAACTCCGATTGAGCATACGTCAGAAGGTGGATGCGAAAAAGTTAGGACACTTTAATTATACGGTGGAAACCGGAACAACCATTGGCACAGTACCACATGTTAGTCTTGACGTACCATATGGTAATCAACTCGTAATTGCAGACCCCTACTCCTTTAACTTAATGCAATTCATGGAATTCGCAGCCGATCAATATGTGATGGTGCATGCTGAACATCATTTTGGAGGATTGATTCTGGATCGTATTCCACTCGTCAATAAACTGAAATGGCGCTCGCTTGTTTTTGGGAAAGCCTTTTTTGGAAGCCTTTCAGCGAATAACCAACAGGAACGCTATATCTTCCCCACTGATTTAACCGGAATTCAACAACCTTATTACGAGGTAGGGTTTGGTCTCGAGAATATCTTCAAAATTGCCCGAATGGACTTTATCTGGAGACTAACGCCAGGAGCAAATGAACACTACTGGTTTCTCGTAAAACCTTCTTTCACGTTTAGTTTTTAATCACCACTTTCTCAACCACATTAACACCTTCCGCTTCTAAGACAACGAAGTATGTCGCTGGTTCTAATGATACGTTAACTTCAAGCGAAGATGAATTCTTGAACTCATCTTGCCAAACAGTCTTTCCATCTAAAGCAAGAATAGTCACCTTAGCCAACTCTTTCACGTCTCTCAGCTGAATAGTAAACTCACCACTATTTGGATTCGGAAAAAGAATCATTGATTGCCCACTCAACTCGTCAAGACTGGCCTCTGCATTGAATTGAACGGTATACATGAATTTATAGGTCTCTGTTGTGTCTCCATTGACTCCAATAGCAAAAACTTTAAAGAACATTTTTGTTCCCTCTGGGAAGTTTGGTAATGGAGCGTCAGAAACCCAAGTGCTATCCATTGTATTACTCATACCGATGACATTACCAAATGTCGGCGTATTCACGGACCATTCTAAATATACCTCAGAAGGTGTATTATCGTAAGAAATAACTGAAGTCACATATTGATCAACGTCTTCTTTTGGGTGAACAAAAGTCGGTGGGTTCGTTATTTCTGTTTTTACAATCGCTGGATAATCAATGCGATCTTTCAATGTATACTCCCACATTCCTCTCCCCCAAGTTGCAGCACGGAGTGTATTTGAACCGTAGTTAATTGCAAGTTCACGCACTGTCATATTGGGTAAATCTGTGTTGTATAATGTCCATGTATTTCCAGCTTCCGGCATCACATAAACGCCTATTTCCGCACCAAGATAAATGTTAGACTCATTTGAATGATCGATCACAGCGCATCGAATCGGCATGTCTCCAAGGTTGTACGTAATATTCGTCCAGTTCTGACCTGCATCGTATGTTATGAATACTTTGTTACCATCATTTTGGTATCGATTGTAAACAACAACCATAATACTATCATTTCTTGGGTCAAATGCTATTTCTTTAATATCCGCATTGTTAGGCAGATTATTCTGAATATCTGTAAATGTGAGTCCACCGTCTTCAGAACGTTCAATGTCTTTATCTCTGGATACCACAATAACATCTGAATTGTTCTCTGCAATTGCTGCATACTCAATTAGTCCACCATTGAACGTTGTAGGTGTGCCCAATTCAACCCAATTTTCACCAAAATCTTCAGACATCCATACCTCTGCACTAAAATGATAAATCTGCTGTTGATCATTTGGATTATATGCCATCGGAGCTACCCACGTTGCCTCACCAGCACCAGATTCACCACTTGGATGGATATACTCACTGGATAGGCCACGATCATATGTACGCACGCGACCACCATATTGGTAACTTCCAATCATCCAATCTGGATTTAAAGGATGAATAATGGCTTCCATACCATCAGCACCAAAGTATTCTACCCAGCCTTCCTCAACAAGAATACTGGTTCCATTATCCTGTGATCCAATCATAGAGGTATAATGATTCGATTGGCTTACCCCCAGCGTATAATTCTCTCGAATAGGTGTTCCCATACTCAGTACTTCCCACGTCGCTCCATTATCGACACTTTTACACAAGAAACCATCTGTACCCAGATACAAGACTCCATTAACAGACTGCGCAGCGCGTAAATCGGCATGAACATACACTTCAGTTTGCGCATAGTTTTCACTAAAAGTTCCGCCACCATGCTCTGAACTTCCTAAACTCCACCATCCAGACTGAGCGAATGATTGCCCTCCGTTCAAGGTGACAAAAGGATCAATTGATCCCAGAACCATTACTGAAGTATCCGTATCGCTTACGATAAATGCTCCCCTTCCCTCTCCTGGGTCGGAAACAAAATCAAACGACGCTCCTTGATTAAGGGACTTCCAAACACCATTACCGGACTGAAAAAAGATGCAATCAGGACAATCTGCACTAACAGAAATGGAAGCACGCGAATTACTGTTGCCCACTGCTTGCGCAGACAAGGTCCAGCTTAAACCTGCATCTGTTGAAATAAATACATAGTTTCTATTTCCATTGCTACTTCTTCCGTCGTAGGCATAAATTACATTCTGGTTAGTTGGATGAAAACGAATCTCATAGGCCAAAGCACTTGGCAACGATTGCGTCCAGGTAACCAAATCATCATCAGATCTAAAAATTCCTTGACTCGTACCAATAAATACAAGATCGGGAGTCGATGGATGATAAGCTAGATCATATACACGGAAGCTAGATCCTAAACCACCGAGACCGGTATTCGAAGGATTAAAAGCCGTTTGACTCCATGTCGCACCTGCATCTGAAGATCTGTATATCCCATGTGAATACTGATTTCCTGAATTTTGAACATTAATAAGTACATCCTGATGATTTGTTGGTCTCGCTGTTAATGCATTCACACCAGAAGCAAACATAAAGTCTGTCGTTCCTTCCCAAGTAGCCCCTTCATCAAACGATCTCCAAAAACCTCCACTACGTGTTCCGAGGTATAGAATATCCGTATTCGCGGGATTAACATACATGTCTTCAACACGTCCCAAACCAACTGCATAATGTCCTGTAATACTGTCAATTTGCCAAGGTCCCAGTTCCTTCCAACCATTCCCAAATAGGGTCTTATCTACAGTAGTATTTTCAATGAAATTAGAATATTGTTCTGCAGCAAACTGAGGGCTTATTTGGCTTCTATTTCCACTAGGTGCATACTTGGATTCATTTAAATCACGCCAACGCATATATCCCTTCCACCCAGAACCTTTCACGTCTTTATCATGCGTTTCAAAATATTTTTCAGCAGCCTCACAAACTTCGTAGAAGTTGTAAGAATTATCGTACATCATTTCTTTCCAGTCCTGCGCGCTTGCAGTTACAGCCGAAAACAATCCTAAAAGAGTAAGTATATTCTTCATAAGTTTAAAAAATTATGGGAGGTAAAGGTCTTCTTTCTTACCGACTGACATTACCCGGTACTTGTAAGCCTTCTCATTAATCGTATAAAAAATAATCGCTTGATTTTCTCCTATTTCATCTATATGGACTTGAATATCTCCTTTTTCCCAATCGATTTTCATCGGAACACGCGCTGTATTTGCAGGTGACATGTGTCCGTCGTAGTAAATACTGTCAAGAACCGCAGCTGGATCGCTAT
This sequence comes from Flavobacteriales bacterium UBA6051, assembly GCA_002427735.1. Taxonomy (GTDB): domain Bacteria; phylum Bacteroidota; class Bacteroidia; order Flavobacteriales_D; family Crocinitomicaceae; genus UBA4466. The sequence goes on along the minus strand of DIYP01000007.1, from coordinate 107,691 downwards.
GCTCAACATGCAAGAATAAGTAAGAAGTAGGTGTCGCATCCTCTTCCCCCGGAACGTAGCGCTGAACATAAGCCGTTTTCACAGAAAGATGATCACTGTTCCATTCAAGATTATTTGTACTTCCACAGGACACAATGTACAATGACAAAGAGCCTATTAGAGAAAACAAGAAAAATCGGAGCTGCATCAAGTCTAGTTTAGACATGCAAGATAGGAAGAACTGCTATAGAAAGGAAAACAAATACAGGCAAATCCTGCAATCCTAATGTATCTAACCAAAAAAAGCCCATCACTATTCTGTGATGGACTTTCCATAATTGGGTTGGTTATTCTAGTATTTGAATTTCACTTGAATAACGCTCATTACTCCTTCAGTAATTGTTTTCCACTGTCCTGTGAATTCACCACCGTAAGAAGCGGCGATTGCCGGTCCGTATTTTTTCGCATCGGCATCACTCCAAAGTGGCCCTGCTAGTACATCTGTTGTGAATTCGTTTGAACCGGAATTGCTGACATTCAATTCAACGTTGACAACGCTCATTTGACCTTCAACAACTGTGTTCCATTGTCCAGTGAACTTACCTTGATGCGCTGCTGCCACCTTCGGCCCTACGTCTTGTGCTTCATCGTTACTCCATAACGGACCTGCTGGGATATCTACTTTAAATGTTGACATAATAATTTTGTATTTAATAATTTCCTACTCTTTTTAAGTTGGTTTTTCGGATTACACCATTGAATTATCACTGATTGCAGCTACTTAATCGAAATTGTGATCATTCGGTTTTAATTCACTATGCCTAGTGCGCAGACAAAAGCTTTTGTTCAATGAATAGTTTTGTGTTAGTGATCGAATCAATTCTTTTCGTCTACATTCCAAACATAGCTAACAACTTCAAAAGAAAAGGAAATATAAATACCTGATTTATAGCGTAATTAAGCTGATTCTATAGATTAGAAAAACTACAACAATTACCTATCAGAACAACGGCTCTTTTAGTACAAATTTTAAGAAAACTGTATTGAAAACAACGCTTAAAGCATGCGATAATACTGCGACACGAAGAAACTGAGAAATCTACGGTATTTTCTCTGTAAGAGATACGTAAACTCAGCTATTTTTTCTTCGCTAACTCTTTTTTAAGTGTCTCTTTATCAAATGCTTTTTCATTGATTCCATCAGCGAAATAACGCACATTACCATTCCAAAGGTAGACAACACCGGGAGTGTCTCTTGAGAAATCTAAAATCTCCCAGAAGTCAACAACTGACGCTACACGATAGGAATACTCCCTCCCTGCGAAATCGAAGAAATCCGGAATTTTTTCCGGCTCTTCATCCATGAAAACAATGTGAACCGGAGGAAAATTTGGAATTTCTGCTTTCATTTCTGTAAGTGTCTTGGCCGTTTCACGGCAGTGATCACAACCTGGAGCAAAAAGACATAAGATTTTCTTTCCTTCATCAATTCGTACCCCATTCGGAATAAAATTTGGGAACTTGCTAAACTTGGAAGTTACCTTCGCTGGTCCTTGAGGTTCAGTTTCTACTACCGCCTCTACTTCTCTATCATCGACCACTTCACCCTCAGTCCCATTTGTGTTTTCTGAAGTTATTGAGTCACCTGGCTCAGTAATACTAAATGGTTCTTCTGGTTGGGCAAAATCTGGATGTACCATTGTATCATCAGAAGTAGCCACTTGCTCCGTTGCAAATTGAACAGGAGCCGATGCAAACATGACAAGCGCAATCGACGTAAAAATCAATAACAGGTAATTAAACTTTTGTCCACCGGCATCCTTTGGCTGCAACATATATAGATAAACCAACATCGCTATAGCAATGATATTTTTAATCAATGCCTGCATTGGTGTCATTGGTATTAACTCACCAAAACAACCACAGTTCCCTGCAGAAGCGCCTTTACTAATAATATCGTAAGTCAATTGAACGCAAAAGATAAAAAGCAATAGGGTAGCTACGGGTATAACAAACCGTTTTAAGAAGTGAGGCTGTAAGATAGCTATCCCAATGGAAAATTCCGCAGCGATAATAAAACGTGAGAAATATGGTGCAAATCCTTCGGAGAATCCTATAGGAATCAACTGCTTCGCCTCAAAGGTACCCAATGCCGTTATTGCACTTGGATATAATTTGGCAAAGGCGGAAACTAAGAAAAGTACTGCTATAATGATGCGAATCGTCCATGGAAGGTACTGCTTGATTTTGCTCATATCAATTGTTTAGTTGACGTAAATTTAAGGAAACGATGATAGATGCAAAACCAATCTAACACTTCTTTAACACACTTTATTTTTAACGCAGATATACTTTACTGGCAATCAAATATGTCGTACGTTTACACCAAAATCGCTTAAATCTATCAAGATGAAGACACTATTCACCGCTTTAGCAGTATTATCTCTATTGTTCTGCTCACCATCTCTAAACGCGCAACTTGCTGGTGCAGGTAACGCTTATGATTTCAACTTCAATTATGTTTATGCGCCAGATGCGCCTTCACTTAATGTACAATATGTTACTCTTGAGGCTTGGATCAAAGCGGACAGTTGGGCACCAAATATTTGGCAAAACGTCATCATTTCAAAAGATGGATGGGCCGGCGGTGAACAGGGGTATACCTTACGTGCAGGAGCTAATGGATCGCTTTCATTCAACATTGGACCTGTTGGAGCACCGTGGCAAGAAGTCACCACGGGACCTGTCATGAATACAGGACAATGGTATCATGTGGCCGCAAGCTACGACGGATCTGTGATGCGTATTTACATAAATGGAGAAGAACTCAACACGAATAATTATACCGGTCTAATTGATAACTACCCATACGACCTTACGATTGGGCGCATTGCTTACACCGCAGGAGGTACTCGTGATTTTGATGGAACAATTGATGAAGTGCGCGTATGGAATGCTGCACTACCTGCATCATCAATACAAGAGTATATGTGTAAAAAGGTCATCGCTACGCATCCACAATTTGCCAACTTAGTAGGTTACTGGAATATGGATGGTCCAACTCCAATTGACAACTCACCTAATGGAAACAACGGTATAAATGTCGGGGCTACTCAAGTTGCCTCAGGTGCAGCGATAGGCAATGAAAGTATATTCACATATGGCTCTCCTGTTGATCTAACACTTCCATATATGGGAATAGACAGTCTTCAGGTAGTTACTGTAGATGCGGTAAATACTGTTCATGTCTACCGAATTGATGAAGCTCCTTTGAATGCCGCGCTGTCTCCAGGTATTGACTCGGTAGATCAAACCCATCATTATGGAGTTTTCGCCGATGGAGCGAACTACACATTGGATGTCACTTATCATTATGGAAGCAACCCTCTGAATGGTGGCCAATATTATGAACTGATTGGTAGAACAGACGGAACTGTATCCCCATGGACGGTACAAAATGCTACCCTGGATCAATTGGCTTCTACACTGGACCAGTCTTACACATCACGCCATGAGTTTATATTGGGAATCTCCTGCCCACAATTAAATATGAATCTCTCTGGCGCTCAATCGCTATGTGCGGGTGAAACAATTTTGCTTGAAGATCAATCAACTTCTACATTTGGATGGCAATGGCATGATGCAAGTGGTCCAATCGCAGGAGCGACAAACGCGTCGTATACAGTAACAGCTACAGGCGATTATTACGTAGTCGTAAATGACGGTGCGTGCTTAGATTCAAACAATGCAATAAATGTCACAATCAATGATTTACCTGTTGTTAGTTTTGGAAACCTGGGTACTGATCATTGTGAAAACGATTTAGCCATAACCATACCTTCCGGGACACCAGCTGGTGGAGGTTATTCCGGTAACGGCGTTGTTGCTGGGAATTTTGATCCTTCTATTGCAGGAATTGGTACTCATATGCTGTACTACAATTATGCTGACCTTTCAACGGGATGTTCAAACTCTGATTCAATGGAAGTCAACGTTTATGCAGCTCCAACTCCACCAGTTATTGCTGTAAACGGTGGTGACCTATGTATTCCTTCAGGAGAAATTGGGTCAACTTATGAATGGTACTTGGATGGGAACGTTATTCTTACTGCGTTCGATACATGCTATACGCCTACGACAAATGGTGACTACGAAGTAGTTTGTACTAATTCTAATGGATGTTCTGCAACATCAACTGCAGTTACGGTAAACGACGTAAGCTTAATTGAAAAATATCTTTCACAGTCTGTTATTGTCTCACCGAACCCCACAATGGACAATGTACAAATAGTACTACCAGAGCTTAAGGAGAATGTTCGCTTAACACTTACCGATGCTCACGGAAAAGTAATGGAGACGTATATGATTTCCGGCACTTCTTCCATGCTTGATTTGAGTGATTCTGCGCCCGGTGTATACATGCTGACCTTTGAATCCGAACGTGAAAGTGTAACTAAGCGCATTGTAAAACACTAGTGCTTATATAAGGAAAAGAAAGTAGCTTGGGTTAATTCAGTGTAATTAATTACCATGGTATACATTTTGTTTTACCTTTGTATCCATGTCTAAGAAACTCATTCCGGCTTACTTACTAACTTTTGTCAATGTATTGGGATTCAGCATCCTCATGCCAATCCTACCGTTCGTTGTGGATAGTTACGGTGCTCCTGAATGGGTTTTTGGATTATTGTTGACCTTATATTCGGCATTTCAATTTATCGGAGCTCCTTTTCTTGGTTCATTGTCTGATTCCATGGGGCGCAAGCCCATTTTAATTGTCAGCCAAGCTGGCACTTTGCTCAGCTGGTTTGTTTTCGTATTAGCCCTATCCATTCCCGATTACAAGTTCTTTGGCATCACTCTAGCGCTGGTCATTATAGCACTCTCCCGAATCCTTGACGGTATAACTGGAGGGAATACTTCCGTGACTAACGCCTATGTAGCGGATATTACAACTCGACAAGAAAAAAGTTATATTTTCGGATATCTCGGAGGAATTGCCGGTATTGGTATGATCATAGGTCCAGGGTTAGGAGGAATTTCGGCCTCCACCTCTATCGGTTATCTGGGTACCATATTGGTTTCCATTAGCATTTCAGTGCTCACATTATTGGCCATTATATTTTGGCTGAAAGAATCCTTGCCAGAAGAAAAGCGATCGCCCAAAAAGCGACAATCCCTATGGAAAATCATCAATATTCCTGGGCGAGTACGAAGTGTTAATCCCTCCAACATTATCAAAACCATTTTTACGGTAAAACTTTTCTTTACTGCTATGATGGGATTTTATATTGGTACCATGGCATTATTCTTAATAGACTTATTCAAATTCAATGAAAAGGAACTTGGGTTCTTTATGTTTGTCGTTGGTATCTTTTTAGCGTTCAACCAAGCTTTCGCTTCAAAACAATTCGTTAAACGATTCGGAGAATTCCCTACGCTGATTATTGGCTTAGTACTTTGCTTTGCTGGAATGTTTTCAATCACTTTAACTGACAATATTTATCTCTTCATTGCCTTTTATTACATCTTGAATTTAGGACTGTCTCTCTGTTTCCCAACATTTAATGCATTAATTTCAATTCACGCGGACCAGAAAAAACTTGGAGAAATCATGGGAATTAGTGAGTCCATTGGCTCCTTTTCCATGGCAGCATTCCCCGTTGTTTCTGCAACTCTATATGGTTTTCTCGGATTCAAACTCTACTATTTTGTGAGTGCATTGCCGCTCATTGCACTGATCATTTCATTAATTGCTATGCGCAAAATTGGACGAAAGGCATTTGGCTAAACTCATCCGCTTTATTAAGGTATATTTGCACGAGCGCGAAGATTATGGCGCAGTAAGATGAAAGCAGGACGCCCTTTTACACCTCATATAATTATCGGATCTACACTATTCCGATTTTTTTCGTTAATCGGTGAAACGAGCTTTCGAATGAAGTGGGTTGCATTCTCCAGACTCCTGACCTCTCTCTTTATTATTCTTCTATTTACGCCTTTCAGAATCATCGAGGCTATTGCTTATGGGCTTGCGAAAAAGGAAGAAGTTAAGGCTCCCATTTTTATAATAGGACACCCAAGAAGTGGAACGACCTACTTTCATGATTCGATGAACGAATTTGAGTCGCTTGTTGCTCCACGGATGATCGATTGTCTCTTTCCGTTTCTAAGCAAGTATTTTGAGTTTTTACTTGTTCCTATTTTAAAAAATGTCCTTCCGGAAACACGGCTGATGGATAAAATGAAGGTGAACTGGAATTCTCCGCAGGAAGAGGAATTCGGAATGGCATTAATGGCTCGACACTCATCGGTTAGTTTCCTTTTCATGCCCTCGAAAAGCAAGGACATTTTAAAGCGATATGTTTTGATGCGGGAATCAACATATACGGCTAAGTGGCTTTCGACACATTATGCCTTTGCACGCAAAATTCAAAGCATGAACAAGGGAAAAACACTCGTCTTCAAAAGCCCTGGGAACACAGCACGTACCGCTGAACTTTTGAGCATATATCCAGATGCACGTTTCATTCATATAGTACGTGATCCACAAGATGTTATACCGTCAACCCTTAACCTTTACAATAAGATTTTACCTGAGTTTAGTCTAGAATCGTTCGACAACTTTGACGTTCATAGTTTTGTTTTCGAATATTATGAATTAGTCATGCAAAAGTTCCTTGCAGAAAAGTCAAATCTTACTTCAGAGCAATTGGCAGAATTGAAATACGAAGACTTCGTAAAACAACCGATTCAGGAGCTTTCCAAAATCGTTGAGCAATTGAAAATTGACGTAAAACCTGACGACCTATCCTCATTTTTTGAAGCTCGAAAGTCATTCAAACGCAATAGTTTTAATCCTGAAAATGATTTGGTTAGCGAAATTAACACCAAGTGTATTCAAATTCGCGAGGCCTATGATTACTAGGCTAGTAGACTGGATTGGATTTGTTCAAAAAAGAACTCAGCTTCCTCACGTGTGATCGCATTCCGATCATAACAAGCCTGAACGACTAAATCCCCTTCATAATAAGCAAATCCAATAGTAATTGGTGGTCTTCGCATGATTGGAGGCATATTCGTTATGTACGTTATATTATGACCAGCGAACTGATCTATGACCTTGGCCTCATCAATGAATGTATAAGCAAATGAGGTCATCTTACCACGCGCAGGAAGACTGATCATCCATAAATGCAAGCGTAGACTTATGGAACGAAGAATGGACTCTAATTCAAGGAATTTCTGCGGGACTTTTTCTCGGATTTGCTCAAGTGTTTGGCGATTTAATTCGTTTTCCATTTCACCCAATGTCGTCACACCCTCTGGTGGAATTCTGTAATGAATAAATGAAAAACGATTTCCAAGAATGTACGGCTTTTCTCGCTTTGGCGTAAGGTCAAAAGGTTGCTGAAAAACAAACTCTTTCAACTCTTCTCCACGCTTAATCAGTAATTCTCTCAACGCAATGCAGCACGAAGAAAGTAAGAGCGAACTTATAGACTTCATTCGATGCGATGGCACCACTTTCGATTTTACCTTCTCTGTGTCCGCTGACGAAAAACGATAGAAGAGATAATCTTTATCAATCGGACCATTTGAATTCGCGTGTAGGAATGCCTTTGGTTGATACCATTTGGCCAGCATCTTTCTTGCCAATTGAAATGTTACTTTCAATCGTTTAAAAAATGATGCTTGCTCTTCATGCTTCTCTCGGATAAAATCGTATTCACCACCATTGAATGAGCGCAACAGATTCTTTACACCATTGTTATCGATAAAAATATGGTTGAACTGCAGCATAACAGAGCTTTTTCCTTCAACCTGAATCAACGTTACTTTTACCGGCACATTGCCGATATCATCGTTTACGAATAACTCTGGATAATTCAGTTGGTCATACTGAATTTCATGTATTTGGAATGGTTGATTTGACGCTTGAGCGTAATACTCTTTACCAAAAAATGGACGAACCAAGCGCGTATTGATCAAAGCATTAAAGTGCTTGTTTTGGAGAAGATAGTCGCGCAACTGGTCAGAAGAAAGCTCTCCATCTAATTCCAATAACATTTGACTGGTGTTCGCCGTTCCTTTTTCCTTTTTGATCTTGTAATCAATCAATAATTGAAAATGGTCGCAACTATTTAGCTCATTCCTCTTCATTCCGATCTGCAAAATTACGCACTCTCTTTCAATGATATGCTATTGCACAAGGCCAAATCGCTTTTTTAACGTTTCCAATGCGTCTTCAGCGGCCAGACCTTCCAAAAGCTGCACAACTTTTTGGTCACCTGGATATGCTTTTTGATAACCTTCAGCATAGGCTTTTAAGGCTTCTACATTATTTACAGCGAAGGACATATGAATACATGCCATTAATGCGTCCTGATGTGTTGGATATCCATTTTTCAACAATAGTTGCGCTCCACTGAACGCTCCTTGATAGTTCCCCGTTAGAAAATATGCATTCATTAAACCCGACGCTATTTCCATATCATCGCTCGCGAACGAATAAGCTTCCTCGAAAACATCCAGTGCTTTTTCCGGATTATTTTCCGTTAATAAATAATGATTTCCTAATAGCCTTAACAAACGTGCATGCTCGGGGTCATTTCCTTCAACGGATATCTTTTCTACCTCATCAATGATTTTCACCAAACGTGCTTCGTATTTCTTTTCATCTTTTTCCAGTGACAATGCCAATTCTACGTCAGCTGCACCAGTAATCCAATAGGTCTTTAGTGTGTGGACGCCTACACTTTCAAAACGATGTGACAGAGAGTTTTCAGACCAATGTACCGGTATAAAAGAAACACCTAAAAGTGCAATACCTGCAATCGGACCTAAAAGCTCATGTCCGAGATTCTTTGATTCTAAATGCTTCCAAATAGCGATTATGAACAGTAACAAAACCGGTGCTGGAAGTGACAATAGATCCCAATCTACAGGCATTCCTAAAAGCGGATTAACCATAAAAAAGAATCCTGCAAAACAGATCAATGTCACTCCTAACAAAACGATTTCAATCCGATTCCAATCAACGAACTTACGCAATACGGAAAAAGCCAATATCAATGAAAAAACTCCCGCTCCCGACCATAAAAGCATTTCATTGAAGAAGTCTCCAATATGATTCGCACTTAACAAGTTGTATCGATCGAGCGGTGACTCTGGTGAAAAGAATGGTAAAAACAATCGTTCAAATACAGGTAAATCTTTCTCCAACCAACGTGGATCAACATGATCACCCAACACTCCAACATAGATATAAATCACTATCAACAGCATGGGGATCAGCACAAAAACGGTCGTGTTCTTCCAATTGATTCTTTTCATCCATTTCTCATTAGAACGAATAAAATGATATGCGATAATACCTGTTAAACAAGGCATCAATAATAAGGTACAAGCAAAATGAAACTTTCCGGCAAGTATATAACAAGCCAGCGTTAAAAGAAGTAATCTAACTGTTTTATGCTTCAGATAACTAAGTACACACATGAGAAACAGAGAGATGAATAATATCGCAGGTGCATAAATTTCAATGTATCCGAAGAAAAGCAGTGCAAATGGCGTTAAGCACAACAGGATAGACGCACTCAAACTCCACATGCGTTTTTCAAAATAATTGTATGCAAAATAAACGCTAGATCCCACGTATACTCCACCGATCAGGGCCATAAAAATTCTGAAAGCAATCAAAGGAGTTGTCCCGAGTAACTGCGACAAAACTACTGCGCCATTGAGCACTGTGCGTTCTCCTATCTTCGCATTGAAAATATTTGGATCTAAAAAAAGACGCCAATGGTCAACGCCGGACTGAATATGAAGGTTAGACAAGTCATTTACAAAATTTGGAGCATCTCCATAGAAATTCGCCACCATGGGAAGCTGGTAACACACGAAGACAGTAATTGCACCAATCAATACCGCTCTGAAGCCAGGACGTATTTTTGACTTCACGTTCGTCTCATAGAGTGCTTGAGATGGTTTAAAAAACCAAATTAAGTATGCAGCAATTGCTACGAACGCAATGGCAACAATTGGAGGTAAAAAAGCCAGAGAATGACAGCCCCACCATCTTTCCGGGAAAAAATAACCGAGTGCATAAACGGCACTAAAACCTACGGCCAACTCTCGAATAGATCTTGACTTTTTTCCAGTGGTATCAACGTTCTCAGCTTTAACTCCCATACTAAGGTGATCAAAGATAGCAAAACTGCATTGCTGGAAGAAACTAATCGAAATGTACGTGTATTACTTTTGCTTGGCGCGTTTAATAAGCGCAGTAAGACCAATGCAAACCCCAAAGAACAAAAAGAGTTTACCCACATGAGGTAGGACATCCAACATTCCTCCACCTCTTAAAAACAAAGCATAGAAACCATCTAATGCCCAATGCAGCGGAGAAAGTTCACTAATTGATCGCATCGCATCAGGCATAATATAGGCAGGAACCCAAATTCCTCCTAAAGCGGAAAGTACCAGAATGGAAAGTGAACCTAGAATTGCACCTTGCTGTTGTGTTGAAGCCAATGTTCCAACAAGAACCCCGTAACCAGTCGCAGCGAACGAACAAGCCAATGCTACCAAGAAAATAGAAAAATAACTGTTTCCTAAATTCAAAACCGGTAGACCAAGCATTGGAAGGAAAACGAGTCCAATGGAAAGCATTAACAAGAACTGGATAAGACAAACACATGCAAAAATGATCAGCTTTGCATTGATTTGTAAAAAGTACGATGCGGGAATTGTATGAAACCTAAAAACACTTCCCTCCTGCTTCTCCTTCATCACACTACCTACAATTGGAATCACAATAAAGAACATTGCAAAAATGGTCCAAGCCGGCACGTTGTGCTGAACAGAATTTGGTTTTGCTTCTCCCGTTAATTCTGACGCATATTCCTGATCATAGGTAATGACTTCCCGCTGGGCGTAGGAATCCTTAATTTCTGCATCTCCAGCTGGTATAAGCTCTCCAATCTCCTCTTTAAACGTTTCAAACATGATGCGCGTCTTGACGCTCGAAATGAACTCACGTAATTGACTCGTAATTGTGGTAATAAAGGATTTGGAAGCAACAGGATCTATGATCAATTTTATTTCAGCTTGGGTTGGATCTCCTTCTTGAACAATTGGATCTCCCATGCTTTCTGAAACAATACCAATTATATTATCTTCAATCGCATCAGTGGCACCTTCTGGGATAATGATCCCGATCAAAAACTTTCCTTCTTTAATAGCCGTCCGAGCACTCTCCTCCGTTGCAATTTCACCATCAATTCTTGTGTGAAAATCACATAACTCCGTATCCTTGAGTCCTTGCTCTATGCGATTACCGAGTGTATCCTGATCTTTATTGATAAAAACAACAGGAATTCCTTGTTCATTCAATGTTCTGAATGCTGCATCCTGAATGAGTGTCATCACAAAAATCAAAAGCATTGGCATAATGAACAGTATGCTTAAGCCGATGCCGTCCCGCACCAACAATAGCATTTCCTTTTTCATCGCCGCCAATAGCCTTCTCATATCAATCTCTTAACGCTGTTGTTGTTAGTTTTAAAAATACGTCTTCAAGATTAACGCACCCTTCGTGCGCTGTAATTAAGTCTGAAGGATTACCGCGGGCAATGATGCGTCCATGATCAATAATGGCAACATCAGAACAAAACTTTTCGGCCTCTTCCAGGTGATGAGAAGTATAAATGATTGTCATCCCGACATCATTCAACTCCTTCAAATGTCCCATAATAGCGGCTCGCGATTGTACATCTACCCCAACTGTAGGTTCATCCAAGAAAAGAATCTTCGGATTGTGTAAAATTCCAGCAATCAAATTGATTCGGCGCTTCATTCCTCCTGAATAAGATTGTACACGCTTATCTGCACTCCTCGTCATTCCAAACTTATCGAGCCATGTTTCTACTCGATCAGACAACTCCGCCTTTTCAACACCGTACATGGCCCCATAAAAATTCAGGTTTTCGCGCCCTGTCAAAGTCGGATAAAGTGCAATATCTTGCGGAACAACACCAAGATCTCGCTTGATCTCTTTTAAGTGAACACGCAAATCTTCTCCGTGTACTTTAATGGTTCCACTCGTTGGATTAAATAGACCGCAAAGCATAGAAATTGTCGTCGTTTTTCCAGCTCCATTCGGGCCGAGCAAACCAAACGTTTCATTCTTATGAATAGAGAAAGAAAGATTATCCACAGCCGGGGCGTCATTCCCGTCAAACGACTTTGTTATCTCAATTACATCTATGACTGATTCCGATTGCATGCGATTAAATCTTCCGCAAATGTAGTGTTTATTTAGAGGTGCTTTACTTTGGTAAATCTTTCTCGCTAATAAGCGCTACCCACAGTGAGATTTTTCGATCATCCATCCGTGGCCAAATAGGTCTTATCTCGCCTTCCACAGCGTCGATATTCAAATAATCTCCAAAGAAAACATTTTCATCTGGAGTAAAAGGTGTTTCTGAAATTTTCACGTCTTGAAATGAAAGTCCGCCATCTCTGGAGACACTCAAATATACATCTGTTTGGGTATCATCATAATTTCTACGATCATAGTAAACGAAATAAATAAAGCCTGAACTCTGATCAATTGTCATCCAAGTAAAAAACTGATGCTTACCACCCTGATCCTGATTCACTTTAATTCTCTCACTCCAAGTAATACCGCCATCCGTTGACTTCATAAGCCAAACATCCGTATCATTTTCACCATTTTTCTGATCGCACCAATTCAAATAAAGTGTTCCTCGATTTGGTCCATTGCTTAAATCACATTTCAAAATAGGTAATCCATTTGCTCGATAGATTCCCGGCACATTAATCGTCCATCCCCCGAATTGTGGTTCAATTTCCTTTTCTTTGGGCATCCATGATTGCCCCCCATCACTTGATTTCTGCATAACCAATCCTTTCGGGCCAGTCCAGGTTACGTATAAAGTTCCATCCGGACCTACAGCAGGAACTGCACCTTCAACGGTTTCATCTCCGTCTCTACAATCCCCGCCAAACTTTGAAATGCGCATGGGATCTGTCCAGGAAGCTCCTTGATCTACTGATTTAGAAAACATAATAAATGAGCTGTCCATCGGATTGTCAGAATCGTACGCATCAAACTGCGTCCAAGTCATATAAATCTCGTTGTTCTTTGGATTAACAACGGTCCAATGCTTATCCTGTACTTTTGATCCATTCGGCTTCGGGAAGCTTCCATCCGTAAAAGGCTTACAAACCTTATCCGTCGATTGACACACGATTCTATCCAGATGCGTTGCTTTGGGGTAATGGGACAAGTGAAAATAATAGGCTCGACTCTTTAAGTCAAACATCATTACAGGGTCTCCATAAACGCCATAAGTGCTGGTCAGTGTGCTACTTTTCCATTTCTTCCCTCCGTTCTTCGAGTAATAATAATCGGACAATACGGAGCCCGCAATCATTAATTTAGGATTGTTAGGGTCTATGGCGATTGATGGTTCAACTTGCGCATATTCATACGTATTCCCAGAAGGCTCAGGTAGTTGAACGCGCTTGATATTCTGTCCCCAAATAAATGGATTCGCCAGACAGAAAATGATTAGTGAATTACTTCTCATCGCTCTTTAACCAATAAGAAAATAAATGCTCATTCCGTTCAGAAGGTTTCATTTCAAATTGAAATCTTGGTCGCTCATAAGTGGTTACCTTAATTTCCGTAGAGAATAACTGATCATCACGTGCAAATAACACATCAATTATTTCACCTTCTTCAACTGACTTAAAGTAGGCATCCAACGAACTTTTGTCTACTCGAATTCCATTCACACCAATAATTTCATCATTTACACTCAGACCGGCCTCTTCTCCTGCAGAACCACTTCGGATTCCTCGAATTATTGTCTTTCCACCTGCATTTGAGACTGACAAACCGACATTTGGTTTTGGTCTCCCCACATATTCAATTTGTAATCCGATTGGAGCAAAAATGGAATTATAATCAGGGATTTCAGTTCCATCAATATACTTCGCATAGAAGTCATCCATCGATTCTCCCAGGAAGTTTGCCAATTCTTGTTTGAATTCACTTTCCGAGAACCCACGATTCTTTCCTTCGTAATATTTCGCGTAGATCATTTGCATAAAATCATCAAGGCACTTTTTACCGTCGTATTTCTTAATGATTTTAGCATCCAACATCATTGCAATGACAGAACCTCTCGAATAATAAGACATCGTGGTATTACTGCTATTTTCATTTGGACGATACGCTTTAATCCAAGCATCAAAACTTGCATGAGCCACTGGTTGGACACGTGATCCAACAGATCCTTCGACGTAATTTAAACTGCTGAACATTTTCTTTATGAACATCTCCTGATTGTAAAAACCTGCTCTCAACAGAATCATTTTTTCATAGTACGATGTAAAGCCCTCCATTACCCACAATAAAGAAGTATAATTCTCAGCATCGTAGTTAAAAGGACCAAGTTCTACTGGGCGAATCCGCTTAACATTCCACAGGTGAAAATATTCATGCGCTACCAACTTTAGAAAATCCAGATAATCACTTCCATCATATGTCCATCTATTTACACTTAACACCGTAGAATTGACGTGTTCAAGTCCTCCCTGAGCATCCACCACATTGTGAATGATGAATGTGTACTCCTTATTCGGGTTTTGACCAAAGATATTGGTCGCAGACTCAACCACTTTTGCCATATCCCTTTTCAGTGCTGCAACATCATAGTTCCCAAAGCTATACATGGCAACATTATGCTTAACACCAGCTGCCTCGAAAGAAAAAACGTCCTGATTCCCAACTTCGATTGGACAATCTACTAACTGATCATAGTTATTGAATACAAATGTTTTCGATCCGTCTTTCATTACACCATCTGCCGCTTCTTTAAGTGCAGTAGTAATTACGCTAAAGTCCTTGTAAGGAAACACTTCCACTTTTCCTGATTCATCTTTGTAGCCGTCAACATACATGAACACTCCAGAACCACTCACAAACCCATGGGTTAAGTCCAAAAAGCTCGTCCTTACGGAAAGCTCAAAGGCATACACTTCATACTTCACTGTCACCTTTTGCGACTTACCTTTTGTGATTCTCCAAGTATTCTTGTTGACCTTTTTAACAGGAATCTCCTTCCCATTGGCATCAAAGGCCTTCACTAGATTCACATTTTTTGCGAATTCACGAGCCAGATATGAACCCGGTGCCCAGATTGGCATTTTAACATCCAATTCTTTGCCCTTAAAACCATCCAACTCCATTTCCACATGGTAATAATGGTTTTGCGGTTTTGGCATTTTGAGGTTGTACTTAATATCCTGTCCAAAAGAGATAAATGACAGCACTGCGAAGAGTGCGAACAATAGTTTTTTCAACATACACTGTTTTTTAGGGTTATCAAAGGTAAAAAAAAGCTTGTTGCCTGATCATTCTAAGTGATGAACGGCTCTTTTGAAAAACGTGAATATTTTTCCGCGTATTCACTAATCATTCCGTAACTTAGAATTACTTTTACAACAGATCAAAATCAAAAAAGATGCCTAGATTTTTAGCTCTATTCGCCGTCTGTGCTCTACTTGTGAGTTGTGTACAAGATCAGGAAGGACCAACAAACGAGTCCTCATCCAATACTGAACTATTGGATTTGCAGAATAAAGTAAATCAGTTAGAATATGATAACTCGATGAAGGATTCCATTATTAATGAGTCACTTGCGTTTTTTAATACGATAAAAGAAAACCTCGAGGCAATAGGAATTCGTAAGGATGAGATTCGTGCAATTTCTTCGAATGATGAAATCTCTAGTGATGATAAGGCTTGGATTTTGGAAGAAATTCAACACATCAACTATTTACGTGAGGAAAACGCCAATAATCTGCGTAGAATGCAGAACCAGATGAAAGAAAATGGACTGAAGATCAAAGAACTGGAAGTAATGATTGAATCGCTCATGAAAGACATCCAGTGGAAAGACGAACAAATTTCTCTGCTCCAGAATGAATTGGACAACCTCGATCGAGAGTATTCAGCGCTGTTTGATGCCTACCAAGAGCAATCCATTGAAATTGATCAAATGACGAATGAACTGAATACCGTTTATTACGCCTATGGAACGGCAAAAGAGCTGCAGGAAAACGGTGTAATAGAGAAAAAGAACGGGTTCATGGGAATTGGTAAGAAAACCTCTTTGAAAGAGGATTTCAATGATCAGTATTTCACAAAGATCGATGCATCTAAAAAGAACGTCATCACAGTAGAAGGAGACGATATTCGTTTCATTACATACCATCCAAAGACTTCATACAGTTTAGTCGAAAATGGCGGAAGAACGCGCATTGAAATTGCAGATGCTTCTGAATTCTGGAAAATATCAAAATACCTGGTCGTACTTGTGGACTAGATAGTTATGGCGGAAGAAGACGAAGATATTCTCAAATCACTGGGAGATAACACTCCGGAGGAAAACATTCTCAAGGATGAGGAAGAAGTTAAGGCAACAAAATTTCAGAGCCCTGTACCTTTCCTTCGCCAGTTAAGAAATCTTGTATTCGGGAAGCGAATTCCTGATATGTACACACAGCTTACGTTTTACATGAATTCTGTAATATGGACGACCTTCATGGTTTGGAATGTAATCAGTTATTTCACGTTAAGTTCGAGAGAGTTTATTCGCCAGAATAAAGGCATTAACATTGAACAAATCGTTGGACGCAGGGGAAGCGATCTTGGCTACGAAGGCACTGAATTCATTGATCGACTAACAACCTTTCATGCCATCTCTATTATTTGTTGGGGAATTATTTTCGTTGGATTGATCCTTTTGTTCAGAAAATCTCGGCGTTATATTTATTTTGTTTTGGGACCACTGACATTTTACATTGGCATGAGTATTTTCTATATCGGTTGGGGATATTTTGCGCAGGACATGACTTCATATGACAAAATTGCCCTACTCATTGTCGTTGTAAGCACACTGGTTCATTCATATTTGATGGGCGGTGAGCGTTCAGGAAGAAACGTTGGTTTTTTCGGAGAGCCGCGGGAATTTACTTCTTAAGGAGTTCCATGAACTCTTCTATCTGCGCGGGTGTTTGCTCCTCTCTGGACAAAACAAAATTGGCTTGCTTGTAGGCCTCTTCCCTTTCCGCCAACTTATCTTCAATAAACCTCAACAAATCGGATTCAGATAGTCCATCAATCAGCGGGCGTTTCGTTTTTGCATTGAACAAACGATTGGCCAATTCTTTTGGAGACCTTTCAAGGTAAAATGTTGTTCCAAGTGCATTTAGCTTGTCCATATTGCGATGAAAGCAAGGCATTCCCCCACCCGTTGCCAAAACGAAGCTTCCTTCTTCATTAAGTGTATCCAAGAATTCCGTTTCAATTTCTCTGAATCGTGATTCACCAAAAGCACCAAAAATTTCACCTACGGACATCAATACTCCTTTTTCTATTTCTGCATCTGAATCAAGAAAAGGAATTCCCATTCGGTTGGCTAACTTCTTTCCGAGCGTAGACTTACCACACCCCATAAAACCGACGAGAATGACACGATCCATGTATTAACAAAGTAAGTAATTTAAAAGGAATCAGCAAAGCGCTCATGTGCCATAAGCCTCAGTATCAAAAGTGTACTAGAAGATTTCAAATAAATGCAAAAAAAATATTTCAAACCATTGCAATACTAAATAGTATGCCTATATTTGCACCCGCTAACGCGATGATTCGGTAGCTCAGCTGGTAGAGCAATACACTTTTAATGTATGGGTCCTGGGTTCGAACCCCAGCCGAATCACCAAAGAGGAATTCAGAAATGAGTTCCTCTTTTTTTATATCCTTTTCAAATTTATTTATCTGGGATTCAAACTACGGACTGGTCTACCTCATCTTTCCGACCTACAGGTCGAGATTCGTCTTCGGAAATGATATTTCCTCTGGGTTCGAACCCCAGCCAAGAGCGAATGAAATTCGCGAAGACTGAAAGTTGACTGGGAAGGTCAATAACTTTCAGGATCACCAAAGAGGAATTCAGAAATGAGTTCCTCTTTTTTTTATATCCTTTTCACATTTATTTATCAGGGGTTCAAACTACGGACTGGTCTACCTCATCTTTCCGACCTACAGGTCGAGATTCGTCTTCGGAAATGATACTTCCTCTGGGTTCGAACTCCAGCCAAGAGCGAATGAAATTCGCGAAGACTGAAAGTTGACCGGGAAGGTCAATAACTTTCAGGATCACCAAAGAGGAATTCAGAAACGAGTTCCTCTTTTTTTATGGCCATTTTTGAATTTATTTGACGAGAACTCAAACTAGGCAGCCTCAGTCAACTTCATAAACATGGAAAGCGAAAGCCATTACTCGTTTAAGATTGTCCATACCTCTGTTGAATCTGTAGCAACCTATAAGAATCTCATCTTCACCATTCGCACAGGCAGTGTAAGAGAAACTTAAAGAATCTTTTAATCTGTATGGCTTTCTCGGCAACTTCTTTTCCAATTCTATGCTTCCGTCACTGCTTATAGATTTTACAACTGTTTCCCAATTTTCCATGTACACAAAAACAGCCCTGTCTTTAGCCTGAAAAAAGTGGAATGAGGAATGCCCCGGACTGTGAACCAACTCCTTGTCTAACACATATTTTCCGTCAATTTCTCCCGAAGCATTGTATATAACAATCAATAGCTCCACTGTGGAGACGGCTCCATTGTCGCTCATGACTAAGGATCCTCTTTCAGCGACAAAGCCAATTTTACCATTGTCAAATCGAAGCACGTTTTTAACCGGTAGACTGCCTTTCAGGATTCCCTTTTTGACGTCAAAATTCTCAGTAATGAACGTCTCCAAACTTTCCAGTCTGGGCTTGAATTCACTTGTAGCATCGGCTATATAAGTACCGGAGATAAACTTGTTCTTCAAATTGGCATAAAGGCCCATAATGACCGGAGAATTATTCTTATCAAAAGTGAATTCAGCCCCTCTCGGACAAGCATTTTGAGATGCAAAATCGATCACGTAATTAATTGAAGATTCACTAGAAAGTTTACGCATTTTGAGCTCAGATGGATTCTTGTTAGAATCTTTTGTCCAGCTAAGGATAAATACTTCTCCCAAATTATTGACTTTGACATCGCCTATTAGAAAGTCTTTGTTCTCATAATCCAGCGTAATCTTCTTGTTCCACAATTCTTTTAAATCCGTATCAAAAACACATGCATATACATCATGGGCTGAAAGTTTTTTGCTCCCATCTTTAAGAGTGCTCACGAACGCGATCTTTGTTCCATCCTCACTCAATACCCAATTCCGATCAAATGCACCGAATATATCTTTAAACGGATAATCTATCGGGTAATGTGATTTAGATCCACCGATTTTATGATCGAATTCTTTAATCATTTTCGGCGCGCGAAACTCACCGTCTTCATACTTCGAACAAAAAAGTGCTGATTTCTGCTCGGAAACACCACAGAATAATAAATATGAACCTTTTGTCGTGTTAAATAATCTGGTTGGACTCCAAGCTCTATAGCCGCCTTCCAAATCCCTATATAATCCGAAATCCTTAACTAATTCATGATTTTCATCATACTGCCTTATTCTGCTATCGATTTCCAAAAAGTAATAACCATCCACCGTTCCTAATGCTTCATTTCCATATCGATTTTCGGACTCGATGATAGGAGACCAGACTGGATCTTCCTGCCCTAGCGCTATTTGAAATGAAAAAGTAAAAATTAGTGCTAATAGAAAAAGTATGGATTGTGGTTTCATTTCAAAACTGTTGAAGTACTTGTCGAATAAAGTAATTTGCATTAGCTGCAAGTTAGACCTGTTAAAAATAGACATTCTGAATTAAGTTTTTCTTTTTGTTCTTGTTCATCCAGTATTATTAAATTAGTCTCTTAAGACCATGAGCTACTATCAATCTTCTGGAAAATTTAATCTTGTCGGACTTCTACTAGGTGGTTTTACGGCGATCGTCTTATCTGCAGCTCTCGCCTATTTATATGTTCAAGTAGGTGCATGGATTTCTTTCATTATTGTAAAGTTTGCTTTACTCGGTATCAGTATCTATGCAGTGCTTGAAATTCTAAAGCTTTCAAGTCGCGTTGCCAAGAACAGGAATAAGGCCGTGTCTTATTTTCTTATCACTTTGTGTGCGCTTTCGCTGACCTACTTCAGCTGGTTTTTCTTTATTGTCATTGAGCTTGGCCAGAGTTTTTCCGAAGCCTTTACTGACTTTTTCGTGTATATCCAGCTTGTTTTTGAAGCACAAGCCTACACCGTTGGAACCCCCATGAATTGGTTCACAGGAAGAAGTGGAAGAGAAATTAGCGACTGGGAAACATACGTTATTCTGGGAATCGAAAGTCTTGCCCTGCTCATCGGTCCGATTATAGCTCAACGCTATGATCATCTAGATACATTACTTTTCTGTGAGAGCTGTAACAAATGGATCAAGAATGTGAAAACGATCCGAAAAGATTACACACGTGTATTTGATCGTCAAGAATTAGAAAAAATGCTTGAAACGGAAGACTTATCCGAACTCATGGAACTTCCCGGTGTTGATATTGACAAAAATATAAAGTACACTGTGTACGAAATAAAGCTTTATGAATGTCAGAATTGTCCCTCAAAGCGATACATTAAGATTAAGATTGATAATACGGATGCATTGGGCAAGAGGAATAAGGTTCAGCAAGATGTTTTGATCGATTATTACAAAATTGAGAATGAGGCATTCTTCCTTCAACTCATGCGATCATAAATTCAATCAATGCTGGAATATAAGTGGTGCATCATAGAAGTAGAAAATGCTATCCTGGAACATGGATGGGAAATGAAGCAGATCATTCATCCAAAACCTGATCGCTACTGGTTTCGGAAATGGATTATCGAAAAAGATGAAAAAACGCAAACACTCGAATTCTTTCATGCACTACCTGTCAATGGTAAAGCAGTATATGTAGACGAGATCACCACCTATGCATGCAAAGTAAAAAACACGAATATTGGTCTGGAATTTCTTGAATACCATCAAAAACAAACTTGGATGACCTTACTCGAAGGTTTTGTATTAAAACTGGATAGCACCGCAGCAGGATCATCGGGAAATTCTCATGACTGCTATGATATGGGAGTGCGAGAAGCAATGGATATTGTTCGAACCTATATTAATGAAAATCCAAACATTGATGCCGAAATAACGCATGCCCAATGGATCAGCCAATGGCGAGATGGGAACAACGAGCTAGCTTCCCAAGCCTGGATCATTTCAGCAGACAATTTAAAAGCGCGCATGGATGGGGCTTATTTTTATTCATTCATCGTTGATTTTGATTCCAAAAAAGTAGTCGATATACAGATGAGTTAAACCTCAAAAAATAGGTATCTTTAGGGTTGGTTTTAAAGCAACTGTTATGATAAAGAAAATATCATTAAAAGGCGCACAAATTCTAGGGATTCCCGCATTGCTCATTGCAGTCAGTATCTTTATTGCAAACTCATCTTTTCTGGACAAAAATGCCCATGAATTGACATTTGGTCTCACCTTTGATTTCCTTCTGACTATTCCCATTGTTTATTTTCTTTTGATTCGAAAAACGGAGATCCCCAAAATAACGGTTTTGCCAGTGCTCATACTTTCTATGATTATTGCGTCGACGGCATTACCCGTCGAAAATCAGTACTACCTGAACCTATTCAAAACCTGGGTATTTCCTTTACTAGAACTGTCTGTACTTTCTTTTGTCATTTATAACGTAAGAAAAGCAATCAAAGGTTATCAGCGGCAAAAGTCGGACGCTCAAGACTTTTTTAACACGCTAAAGAAAACATGCTATGAAATACTTCCAAAACGATTTGTAGTGCCTGTTGTAACTGAAATCGCTGTCTTTTATTATGGTTTTATCTATTGGAAAACCAGAAAAATTGCAGAAAACGAGTTTACCTATCACAAGCAAAGTGGAACGACTGCATTGATGATTGCCCTACTTGTTATCATCGGAATTGAGACCTATGTATTGCACGTCCTTTTGATGAAATGGAGTGTGATTGCGGCATGGATTCTGAGCTTTCTGAGTATTTATTCCGGACTTCAACTCTTTGGTTTTTTGAAATCCATCTACAAAAGGCCTATTGGTATGGATGAAACCAACGTTTACCTGCGCTACGGAATTATGAATGAAGCTACAATTCCTATTCGAGACATTGATACCATTGAGCTTTCAACGGCTGATTGCGAAATTGATCAGGATACAAGAAAACTCTCATTCTTAGGCCAACTAGAAGGCCATAATATTATAATACGTTTGAAGAAACAGAATCAAATGACCGGACTCTATGGCATGAAACGAGATTTCAAAACCCTCCTTTTACATGTTGATGAACGAGAGCGTTTTAAGTCCACTGTTGAAAAAGCTATGGAAACCTTGGGTAGCTAGAAGTTACCGAATAGTGAAGGGATTAGTTGAGCATTAACGACCGATCTTTATCAGGACTAGATGGTGTTAATCCGTTTGATCCTTCAAAAAGACCGACCAGACCAGTAAAGTCATTTAAAATATCGCGCATCTCCAACAAGATAGCGACATACAACATACTGCTATGCTGAGTTCCCTGACCACTTTGAATGCGAGCTATATGATTTTCTTCAAGCTCCATGATAAACTGCAATAATTCCGTCGCACGATCTTCCACCAGTTTAAAGTTGCCTTTTCGACTCTCCCCCATCAATTCTGAAATATTCATGAATAGCTGCCCTACCTCATCTGAAAGGACTTCCAATTCTTGTATGCTACTCGGAAGCATCGGACTATGAACATTCCTAACATGAGAGAATACCTTTTCTCCAATCAAATGGATAGATTGACTTATATTCTGCAAGTAATTCAATACATGAAGATAAAACTGCCCTTCTTCTGTAGAATCTGAATCAATCTTGCGCAGGTAATGATAAAACCCTGAAGAAAGCTCCTCATAACTATCGCTATAACTGGTCACTTCACGCTTGGCTTTTTCAATGGTTTTCTGATCACCTGTTTTCAAACCTCGAACTAAATCTTTAAGGATGAAACTAATCTTGTATAGTGTATTGGATATACGCTGTTCACTCTCTGAAAACACCTCGTCACGTTTGATCGAATCACGTTTCATTAAATCTTGTAACGACGTTTGTCTCTTCAATTCCAACTTTTTATGCAAGAATTGACTTCGAATAATGAGGAAAGCAGTTAAAATCATTAAACCAACCACGGCATAAATACCACCGAAATAAATCACCAATGCCAACACTGCCGCGGCCGTAAATGCCACGAGCGCCGTGAATAGCCAACCGCCTATAACGTTCACCACACCTGCTACTCTATACACAGCAGAATCTCGACTCCAAGCCCTATCCGCCAGAGAAGTCCCCATAGCCACCATAAACGAAACATACGTAGTGGAAAGTGGCAATTTAAGCGAAGTGGCAAAAGCAATAAGAACACTTGCTACCATTAGATTGACTGAGGCTCTAACCATATCGAAAGCTGGCTGCTCTTTTGCTGCTGCGACAGAACGATTTCTCTTTTCAAAACGTCGATCAACTCTTTCGCGGAAGGAATCATTCAATATACGATTACTATACTTTCCAATGTTTAAGCCTCCCCTAACGATTAAGCGGGACAAAAGATTGGGATTAAAGCGCTCTTTACCTACGCTTTCACTAGCCAGGTTGATCTCAGTGTCCGTCACTGATCGTGCTTTTTTAGAAAACCATAATGTCGCGATCATGACAAGACCTGCTGCTAATAAGATAAAGGTGTTGGTTTGCAACTTTTCTCCTAATAACCCCATACCTAACTCATCCGGGGAAACTCCAGCGGACTGAAAAATGTCATAAGACTGAAGGCCAGCAAGGGGAACTCCAATAAAATTTACCAAATCGTTACCAGCAAAAGCCATTGCCAGGGAAAAAGTTCCTGAAAGCACGACAAACTTGAGAATGTTGAGATTAAACAATCGGACAAGTAACCAACATGTTCCAATCCAAAAAGCAGTGATTAGCGCAATTAATAAAATAGTGTTCTGCGAGATCCAGTTTACCAAAGCTTCATTTAGAAGACTACTGCCCTTCATTCCCTTTATCAACAAGAAATATGTGATCGTAGTAATTGCTACACCTCCGAAAACTGCACCGTATTTTTTCATGCTTTTTTTGATGTCAAAGCTGAAAATCAATCGTACGATATATTGAACAAACATTCCAATAGTAAAGGCAATAAGTACAGAGAGAAATATACCTGCTATGATAAGTATAGCGTTGTCCGTATTGAGATAATCACTGAGCGTTGAGAGACTATCGCCGGTTAAAATAATTTTAATGCATGCCACCATGAAAGCCGCTCCAAGCAATTCAAACATGATGGAAACGGTTGTGCTCGTCGGCATCCCGAATGTATTGAACAAGTCAAGCAAAATGATATCAGTGACCATAACCGCTAGAAAGACAATCATGATATCAGCAAAAGAGAACATTTCAGGATTAAAAATTCCCTTTCTGGCGATTTCCATCATACCACTGGAAGAAACCGCTCCGATAAGTATTCCTGCTGTCGCTACGAACATAATTGTTCTTCTTGTACCCGCTTTAGAGCCAAGTGCGGAATTGAGAAAATTAACCGCATCATTGCTGACACCTACAACTAAATCAGATACCGCTAGTACAACAAGACATATAAGTATAATTAAATAGTACGATTCCATGCACAATAGTTCGACGTCCAAATTTCGGAATCGAAGACAAACCGAAAATTACCGGTATGTTATCAATGTGTAAACCATATATTTAACACTCAATGGGATCAGTAGTTTACTAAAACAACCATTGAAAAATATCTTCTACTTTTGATTATCCGCTCAAAACTTCTACATATTGTTTTCTGGGTCTTCTCATTCTTATATGTTTTTGACTACTTCATTGATGCATTTGACCCGTTGACAGCATTGGGCTATTCTTGTTTCGAAATCAGCATTCTTCTAGGCGAGTTTTACCTAAATATGCTTGTGCTCATTCCACTATTCTTGATAAAGCGAAACGCACTTCTTTATAGCATTTCACTTGTTATCCTATTAGCTACCGGCTTTGGTATATATCTTGTTTTCATGATGGATAGTGTTTTACTATCCGAGAGCTTTCCAAGAGCCGTTATCTCCTTTATCTTGAATCATTCTTTCTTTCTATTCATCTCGTTTATGCTTTCTTTTTTCCAGCGTTATCAGGAGCAGCGTGTAAGAAGCATTCAATTGGAAAAAGAAAAACTGGTTCTGGAAATTGCCGCACTTAAATCCCAAATCAGTCCGCACTTTCTATTTAACACGCTCAACAACATTTATTCCTTGTCACTGGCAAAGGATGATAATGCACCAAAAATGCTCGCCGCAACCTCTGAAATACTTCGTTATTATGTGAATAACGGACAAAAGAAGCTTGTATCCGTGAATTCAGAAATAATCATTCTTAAGAAGTACATTGAAATTCAACAAATGAGGAAACTACGAGGAAATATCAAGGTGACATTCGACGCTTTTTCGGAACACGATCTTATTCCTCCACTTATCATATTATCGTTGGTCGAAAATGCCTTTAAGCATGGTGATATTATTACCAGTAACAATGGATTTGTTGAAGTTGAAGTCAGAAAAGTAGCTGGACAGATCACTATGGTTGTTCACAACTCATTCACTGGAGAAGGAGAAAAGAATGGTGTTGGATTGACAAATATCAAGGCACAATTAGAACTGTTGTACGGGAACAAATTTCTTCTCGAGGCAACAATCGATAACAATACGTATCAAACACAATTAATTCTGAATGAACAGTAATAAGTCAACATATAGTTGTGTAATTATTGATGACGAGACCTTAGCTCAGGAACTCATTAAACAGCATGTTTCCTTAGTTTCTGGACTCATAATAAAAGGAATGTTTCATGATCCGTTGGAAGCGCAAAACTATTTAAACGAAAACGACGTTGATCTGGTGTTTTTGGATATCGAAATGCCAAAAATGAATGGGTTAGAATTCATTAAATCCCTCAATCATCAACCAAAGATTGTTTTAACTACTGCCTATGCAGAGTTTGCTCTAGATGGCTTTGAATTAAATGTTGTCGATTATCTCTTGAAGCCAATTGTATTTGAGCGCTTTCAGCAAGCCACCGATAAAGCTTTTCAACTTATTAACCTGGAGAGGAGTGCCCCAAACAAAGTTCCCGAGCTTAAGCAAGATTCCATAATCATTCGGGCTAGCCATGAATTAATAAAGGTTAAACTCAATGATATCCTTTACATAGAAGGGCTTCATAAATATGTTCGCATCAGAACAACTCAGCAATCGCATACCGTACTTTTTGGTATGGCTGCCTTAATGAAGGAACTACCTCATAGGCAGTTTTTCCGTTGTCACCGTTCCTTCATAGTAAACGTTGAAAAAGTTGATAAAATTGCGGGAAACGAAGCTATAATAAGCAAGTACTCAATCCCCATAAGTCGAGGAAACAAACAAGAATTGCTCGAACTGATGGGAAGGCAAATAGGGGAATAATGCTGTTCGTACCCAATTCATGTCGTTTCGGAGAAAAAATTGGCAAAGCCTAGGATGAAGCCCTTAATTTGAAGAAGAAAACTCAAATATCATGAAAAAAAACATTGCGCTTTTTGTTACGCTTCTTATGACTGCATCGATAAATAGTTTTGCCCAGAATTATTACATGCCAGGGGAAGATCTCGAACATGAGGGAACATGGCTTCAATGGCCTCACAACAATCTTTATGGACCATTCTATCAGGGAGATGTGGAAGACGGTTGGGTTACCATGACAAATGCCCTTCAATCAGGTGAAAAGGTGCATATTATCGCTTATGACAACGCGCACCAAAACCACATTATAAACCTGTTGACAAATGCCTCTGTTCCTCTCACGAATGTAGACTTCCAGATATTTCCTACAGATGATGTCTGGGTACGTGACAACGGACCAATGTATGTGTATGATCAAAATGATGAGCTCGTCATTCTAGATTGGGGGTTCAATGGCTGGGGAAATGACACGCCATTTACACTATGTGATGTTATCCCACAAAGTATAAGTAATGCAACGGGAATCTCTAGAGTAGATTTAAGCGCCATGGTACTTGAAGGCGGTGCTATAGAGCATGATGGACATGGCACAATGATGGCAACAAGAAGTTCTATAACGCACCCAAGTCGAAACCCAAATCTGACGGAGTTAGAAATTGAGAGTTACTTATCCACTTACATGGGGATTACAAATTTTATTTGGCTAGACGGTGTTTACGGTCAGGACATCACCGACCATCATATTGATGGTTTTGTAAAATTTGCAAATGAAAACACCATTGTAACTATGGACAGCACAGATCTCGACTATTGGTTGGTCAGTCCTAGCGAAATGGATTTGATTTACAATGCTGTGAACGCCAGTGGTGTCCCATACACTATCGTTACAGTCCCGTTAACGCAAAATGATGTAACAACTACTTACGGCAACAATCTAGGATATAAAGGGTCTTATTGCAATTACTATATTGGAAATGATGTCGTTTTAGTCCCTATTTACAACGATCCAAATGATGCTGTCGCACTTGGCATCATTCAATCACTATATCCGAATAGAAATGTAGTAGGAGTGAACATGCAGAACTTGTATGAATATGGAGGAATGGTACACTGCGTCACACAACAACAACCAAAAACATTGACAGTAGGAATAGAAGAAGAACAATCCTTCATCCATCTGGAACAAAACTATCCTAATCCATGCTCAAGTAAAACGACAATAGCATTTCAACTTGCATCATCAGAAATAGTTAACATCGATGTTCTTGATATCAACGGAAGTCTAATTTATTCTTCCCCAAAAACGGCACTTGGTGCAGGAAATCAAGAGATAATAGTTAATACCCAGGAATTTGCGAGTGGAGTCTATTTTTATCAGCTACAAATAAATGGGGTTGCCTCTACCCCGAAACGCATGTTAGTTCAGCATTAATCACTTCAGTTCTAATTCCAATACTCTCGGTACAAAAACGTTGTCTTCTACAAATGCATGAATTAATAGATCTCTTCTGAGCAGCTGTAGTTTTGAGACGAAAATGCGTTGAGAAAGGCGATCGGAAACGGGTAAATACTTTTTGACAAAACGAATCATTTCTTCTATTGCATCTTCTTCATGCACGTGATCTAACGAAAACTGACTAGCAAGGTCCATCCCTATCATGAACTTATCCTGAATTATTTGTTCCGCATAGCGAAAAAAGCCGTTTTCTTCCTCTTCGATGTGCGCAATTAAGTCTTTTTTGTAAGCATAGAATGTGCTACTCAACTCTGAAATAATGATGTGATCGACGGCATGTTCTAATGAAATATTATGCAGTGTCATTTCTAATTCCGGAATTAACCGATCCTTATAATAATGGTGCGTTTTTTTCAGGTAAG
Organism: Flavobacteriales bacterium UBA6051; assembly: GCA_002427735.1. Classification (GTDB taxonomy): domain Bacteria; phylum Bacteroidota; class Bacteroidia; order Flavobacteriales_D; family Crocinitomicaceae; genus UBA4466. The sequence goes on along the minus strand of DIYP01000007.1, from coordinate 79,185 downwards.
CCAGTATGATATCAAGATCGAACTTCATCAAAAGATGTTCGTCTGGTGTTGAATCCTGCTGAAAAGCTTCCCAAATGATTTCAAGGAAGTCCGGTGCTATTCCCTGTTCTTGACAAAACGATAAGATTGGCTGCTCCTTTAATTCACCATGAAAGGCATATCGATTCAAAACAACTCTTCTGTTTCCGTACATTGAAAATTCATCTAGGTGGCGCATAGGGATCTTTAAATTTTCGTACAAGAACCTAAATAAATCGATAAAAGTAAATACCGTGATTCTGGTATTTTAAACTTGAAACAACTATAAAAAACTGTGAATCAACCATTAAAAAGATCCAGCTGCCCGCCTTCAGAAGGCTTGCGAAATAAATCCCTTCTGAGGCTTACAGTCTTTGGGTTTGGAAAGAATTTGTTCCTTGCTATTTGCAATTGGCGCTGTAAATTAAGAGCAAATGCTCCCTCTCCCCTTTGTCGAATACCAAACGTGGAACTACCGGTTTTTCCTGCATGAATTGAGCGCAATTGATTCATCACTTTACTTTTGCGGTCTGGGTAATTCCCCTCTAACCAAGTCTCAAAAATTTCTTCATTAGGTCCCATAAGTCGAACGACGTGCGAATGAAAATTCGTCGCTCCTCTCCGTGACGCTGCTTCGGCAATGGCAAGTACTTCATGATCATTGATTGCAGGAATAATTGGCGCGGCCATAACATTAACGGGCACATTCATGTCCGACAATTCTTGAACCAGCGTTAATTTTTTAGCTGCTGTTGAAGTCCGTGGCTCAAGTCTTCTCCTCGTGTCTTCATCTAACGTAGTAATGCTCAAGTTCACAGCTATAAGATTCATACTGGCCAACTCTTCCACAATGTCAAAATCGCGCTGGATCAAAACATTTTTGGTTATGATACCTACAGGATGCCTGAATTCCAGAAAAACCTTCAACAATTCACGCGTTAATTCAAACTCACGTTCGCAGGGTTGATAGCAATCTGTGTTACCGGATAAAACAATTGGTTTTACTGACCAATTTTTCTTTTTGAGTGTTTGGCGTAATAAATCAGGTGCATTTTTCTTGATCATTATTACGCGTTCAAAATCCAACCCTGGACTATACCCCCAATACTCATGGGTCGGTCTGGCATAGCAATACGTGCAGCCATGCTCACATCCTTGATATGGATTTAAAGAGTAATCCATTCCAACATCAGGACTCGTCACCTTATTGACAATTGTTTTTGGAAAAACATCGAGATACCTGGTTTTTGTTGAAATAGAATCATCTGCCGAAGGCGTTTCATCTTCATAGCGATGACGAGAAAAACGATTACTCGGGTTGTTTTGTGCTCCTCTCCCGGAAATATGTTTTTTCGACTTCGCCATATGCAAACATCTTAATAATTAATCAACCTATTGACGGATTTTTAATCAAATTATCAACATCCTTCCCTTGACTTCCTAATTCTACAACCATTAAATCAGGTATAAATACGGTGGTAAAACAGGTATATTCCTGTTCAGTTCATCCAAATGCATCCTTTACTTTTAGGCAAAACCTTTAAATAATCACTAAAAAAATTATCATGGCAGAAAGTAAAGTACCCGAACACGAAGTATTTGATTTGAATGTTAACAAATTGTTCAAAGGCAGTGAACTAGTGCTGGATGAAGCGGTTTCAACGTTTTCTTTCCATTGGGATTTCGAAAATGGCATGGGTATCGCTCACCTTATCGACATCAATGAATCAATGGTTAATATTACACTTCATCCAATTGGATTAGCTGGTCGTCTTGCATTTATGTCGGACATTCCACCAACACCATTTAGAATTGGAGATAAAGAAGTTGTTATCTACCGTGTTATTCTTAATATCATGCTGGACAGTGGAGAAAAATCAGCGGCTATTATGTTTAATGACAACGGTAGCGTAATTCAGATTACACCGAACTTTGATACAGGCGATTCTTCTGAAGTAATGAAGAATTTTAACGCTGGGCTTTCAGCGTCGGCTGAATAAACAATTTGTACAAATTGATTTAAGAGGGATAGTGAAAGCTATCCCTTTTTCATGTTATACAAACTTAAGAAAGGTATCGAAGTTGTGCACTTTCTACCTATCAAAACCGAAGGAATAATACGTCACTCTTATGCACTAAATACCTAATATTCGATGCTATATCAAGAATACGGTCAAAAATCACGATCTTTGTATTGTTACATTTCTGTGACAACTCGACATGAACACCGATCAACACATACGCATTGCTATAGCAGAAGACCATCAGCTTCTGAGAAATACACTCACGACTGTATTGAATAGTCAGGATGATTTTCAGGTTGTACTGAAAGCTGCTCATGGCAAGGAGTTACTTGACGGAATGGAAAAGCAGGAAGTCGATGTCGTACTGCTCGATTTAAACATGCCTGTGCTTGATGGTCGTGAAGCGTTGAAAGTTTTGGTGGATGAATTTCCACATGTTCGCGTCATCATTGTCACCATGTATTTTGGCCAAGCATATATTGAAAAATATATGAAACTTGGTGCACATGGCTATCTCTCCAAAGATTGCGCCCCAGAACATTTAAATGTTGCCATTCGTGATGTATATCACAAAGGCTTCTTCGTACACGAAATGACGCCAATTAGCATGATTGCACAATTAATTGATGAGGGGAAACTTGTTCCCGGCGAGCCAATTGAGCCAATATCAGAAGAAGAAAATGAAGTCATCAGGCTATTGTGCAAATCAAAACCTACGGAAATAATCGCGCTGAAATTGGAGATTACTGAAAACGTCGTCCGAGATCATATTTCCCGTATACTGACCAAACTGAGCGCAAAAGACACTTCCGGAATACTGGCATATGCTGTTCAAAATGGTATTCACCCTGCTTAATTAGAATAAAATCCCAGCTGAAAATCGTATCTTTGGTGAAGACCTAACACCATGAGATTCCTACTATTAGCCGTTTCAATTCTTTTATTTAGCTACTGTTTTTCGCAGTCCACGTATTATGTTCAACCCAACGAAACGGATGCTGGTTATGCTTTCTCACAAGATAGTCATGCGGTAACCTTGCCCGGCATCCCTGAAGTTAATAAGCTCTTCCTATTCATTGGAGGAACAAACAGTAACACCTCTCAATATATCGCACTGCGTAATTTTGCCGCGAATCTTGGTTATCATGTCATTAACCTAAGTTATCCGAACGACGTAGCAGCGGCAAGCCTTTCTGGAAGTTCTGACAATCTTGCGTTTGATAACTTTCGACAAGAGATCTGTTATGGAACGCCGCTGAGCTCGGCGGTAAGTGTAGACACTTTAAACTCCATTTACACCAGAACCCTTCGTTTAATTCAGCACCTTTCAACAAATCAGCCCGGAGAAAACTGGGGACAATTTCTTCAATCGTCAAATGCTATTGATTGGTCCAAAGTAATCACTGGTGGCCACTCACAAGGTTCAGGGCACGCCAGTTATTTATCAAAACAGTATCCTGTTGAACGAGTTTTAATGTTTTCAGGCCCTAATGATTACAGCGATTTTTTTGCTGGTGGTGCCAATTGGCTTGGTTCACCTGGAACAACATCCACGGGTCGACATTTTGTTTACCTCAGCTTGTACGATGAAGTCGTCGATTTCTCAAAACAGTTTACCAACATAGAAACCATTGGCATGCTAGACAATGATGATACGACACTGGTCGACATCTCTTCTCCACCATATGGAAACTCACATTGCCTTTACACAAAACAGTCTCCAGGTTTCGTGCTTCTGAATCATAATACTCCAGTCAAAAACTCAATCATTAATGATGCCGTTTGGGAGTACATGCTCAGCACTCCATTGATTGCAGGAATTACGGAAAATGATTCTCCAGAAATTATTGTCTACCCGAATCCAACTTCTCAATCTTTATTCATAGAGTCATCTGAGCAAATTAGTGAATGGACCATTTACGCTCTTAACGGTCAAATTCTCCTTTCTGGAGATTATTTACCCGAAGAGATTTCCTTAAATTATCTTCCGACCGGTTCATACATCATCGAATTAAAGGGAAACTCATCCAGTTATCGTAAGATGCTCATAAAGAAATGAGTCGCCACTTGTCCAACAACTCGACCACTAATAAAAATCCAAAAAGTATCACCCTAAAAATATGGTACATTTGGGTGCACTAAATTTTGAAACCCAATGAAAACAACGCTACTTCTTATAGCCATCGGCTTTTCTATTTCCAGTTTTGCACAGTTGAACCGCTGTATGACACCCGAAGCGATACAATATCAGGAATCATTGACACCAGGATTCCTCGAGCAGGTCAATGCTGCTTTTGAAAATGCTAAAGCCTACTCTGCCGCTAATCAAAACAAAAGCAACTACACCTATACCATTCCCGTTGTCGTACACATAGTTCACAATATCCCTGCTCAAAATCTTGATGATTCTGTCGTTTTGGACCAGATTCGTGTTCTTAATGAGGATTATCAGCGATTAAATGCAGATACTGTGAACATGCGTTCAGATTTTGATATCGTGAAAGGCGCTCCAGGCATTCGTTTTAAACTTGCGCAAGTTGACCCTAACGGAATGCCAACAACTGGAATCACAAGAACCTTTACGACGACAGAAAGCTTTGGCTCGCTTGCAGTACTCGGTGGAGATTTCTCTGATCTGGAAAAAGTTAAAAGTACTGCTGATGGAGGAATTGACCCTTGGGATCAATCACGCTATTTGAATATCTGGGTCTGTAATATGTCCGTTGACTTTTTTGGACAGGAAGTTACTGCACTTTTGGGTTATGCTACACCGCCTCCTGGACTACCGAACTGGCCGGCTGGTTCTGTTAATGGACTAAGCGATGGAGTAGTTGTTCAGTTTCAGGCTTTCGGAAGTAACAATCCCAATCCTTTGGATGCAGGAGCAGGGCCAATGGATGTTCGAGGAAGAACATCTACACATGAAGTAGGTCACTATCTCGGACTAAGACACATTTGGGGAGACGGTGATTGCTCAGCACAAGATGGTATCGATGACACTCCTAACGCAGACGCTCAGTCCGAAACGGATTGTGACCCTTCCAAAAATACATGTACAGATAACATTCAAGGTGTGGACCTTCCTGATATGATTGAAAACTACATGGATTACTCTGCTGAAACATGTCAAAATAGCTTCACGCAAGGGCAAGTAGACTTAATGCACGGCGTTTTAGAGAATGAGCGCTACGATCTTGTTTACAACAATCCAGCTGGATTAAATGAAACTGATTTGGCACATTGGGATGCTTATCCAAATCCTACATCTGGAAATCTAACATTAAGTGGAATACAAGGACTGTCTAATGCAAACGTATATGCACTTTCGGGCACCATTGTTAAACAGTTTAACCTGAACGGAGATCAACAAATCATTGATATCTCATCACTCCAACAAGGGGTGTATATATTGGAACTAAGTAATGATAAAGGCGCTTCAGGAACACGCAGAATTTGCGTTAAATAATCAGTAAGTTATAATCAAACAAAAAGGAGACTAAGCAGTCTCCTTTTTTTGTTGATCAATTTCTTTTAACAGTTTTTATCAGAAGAATCGATCGTTGATCCTTAGAAATCAATTAGTTTTGCTCTCAAATTAGTTGATAAAACATGAAAATATTCTCCACCTTTCTGTTTATTTCTTTGATCGGAACAACATTTGCGATTACCGAAAAAATACCTCAAGTAGTTGTAAATGGTGACAAAGATTCAGTACGTCATGAAAAAGACGAACATGTTACTTTTTACGACACATCTGCTATCTTCACAGAAGATTGGCAAGTGAATGTGACATTTAGCTATCAGCAAGATGGATCATCTGGAGAGGATATAATACACCTAATGGATTCCATTCACGGATACGCTTTCCCAATAGAAAAGAAAACGACATCAGGTTTTGGTCGACGACATGGCTCGTACCATAAGGGAATTGACATTCCTCTAAAAACTGGTGAACAAATTGTGTCTGCTTTCGATGGTAAAGTCCGCTATGCCAAATATAACAGCGGAGGCTTTGGTCGATTAATCATCATTCGCCACGCAAATGGATTAGAAACATACTACGCCCATCTTTCAAAGATTAAAGTAAAACCAAACCAGGTTGTAAAGGCAGGTGAAGTCATTGGATTGGGAGGAAGTACAGGGCGTTCATACTCACCGCACTTGCATTTTGAAATGCGCTATCATGATGTTGCTTTTGATCCTGAAAAAGTATTTGACACAGAGCACTACTGCTTGCGTAAAGAATCTGTTCAGGTAGCAGATTTATTGCAGAAGTCGAACTATCGTCCTAAATCCATTCCACATCAAGATCATTTAGCCGAGGGAACCGTGTATTCAATTCGTTCCGGTGATACCTTATCTAAAATAGCGGCACGAAATGGAACAACAGTAGACGCGCTTTGTAACTTAAACGGACTCAATAGAAATTCGATTCTTCAGATCGGTCAACGCATTCGCGTTAACTAGTGAAGAGTTTTAATCCAAAAAAAAGCCGATCAATTATGATCGGCTTTTTTTATTTCTTTTGATTAAGCATTGACTCGTGCATTCACTTCCAGCCAACCGCCGCCATTGTCACAATCAAGCCCTTTAGCTTTAAAGTACTGCGTCGCCTGACCGCTTCGTCCACCGCTAGCACAGCAAAACAGAACTGGCTGTTTCAATTCCATAATTTCAGACTCACGTTCAACGACCTCTTGTAGAGGAATATTAATCGAACCGGCTACATTCCCACCAGCAAACTCCTCACGCGTTCTAACATCTACTATTGTTTCGAATTCCATTGTATTACATATTTGATTCTAACGAAGATAAAAGAATTGAATATACGTGAGTGTGCCTTGAGTTACATAGTGATAAATACCCAATCCGCTTACGATCAAACGACCTTCTCGAAAAACTCCCATAACGCATCCTTGGGCACTGGTGCCGTTACTGTAACGAGTTCCTTCGTTGTTGGATGAGTATATTCCAATTGTCTCGCATGTAGATGAATGGAACCATCTTTATTCGAACGACGCGCGCCATATTTCAAATCTCCCTTGATAATAAAGCCAACGCTCGATAATTGACAACGAATCTGATGGTGCCTGCCTGTTTCCAGCTCTATTTCTAATAAATGATACTTGTCTGAAGACGCTTTTAACGTGTAGTTCAGTACAGCTCTTTTAGAGCCTTCTATTTCAGTATTTGATGCGTACGATTTATTCTGTTTTTCATTCTTTTTAAGAAAATGAACCAACTTATCGCTTGCCTTTTTAGGTTTTTGCTCAACAACTGCCCAATAGATTTTTCGCGTCGTTTTCTCCTTGAATTGAGCATTTAGACGAGGTAGTGCTTTGCTCGTTCTGGCAAAAACAATTGCACCACTCGTAGGCCGATCGAGGCGATGGACCACACCGCAAAATACATTCCCAGGTTTGTTGTATTTCTCCTTGATGTATTTCTTTACCTTTTCTACTAATGGTTCATCTCCCGTTTTATCTCCTTGAACAATATCGGAAGCACGTTTGTTGACCACAATGGTGTGGTTGTCTTCGTGTAAAACATCAATTGCATTGAAGTGAGTCATAAATAATTAGCAAAACAATCTAATATTAATACTGCTCCTCTTCATTCGGGAAGTCGCCGGAACGGACATCTTCAATATATCGATGAAAAGCACCCATCATTTCTTGGAAAAGATTGTGGTATTTTCGGAGAAAGCGCGGTGAAAACTCGTTATTGATCCCTAACATATCATGCACTACCAATACCTGACCATCGACGCCACCGCCGGCACCAATTCCTATAATTGGAATATTTACTTCTTTGGCGACCTTTGCCGCAAGTTCAGCTGGTATTTTCTCCAGAACTATTGCAAAACAGCCAGCTGCCTCTAGTGCTTTTGCATCTTCAATTAATCGAGAAGCCTCATCTTCCTCTCTTGCGCGAACGACATATGTTCCGAATTTATAAATCGACTGCGGTGTTAATCCAAGATGTCCCATTACAGGAATACCTGCCGTTAAAATACGTGTAATCGACTCAAGAACTTCTTGTCCTCCTTCCAGTTTAACCGCATGCCCCCCAGATTCCTTCATAATGCGAATCGCACTTGAAAGTGCTTCTTTTGAATTCCCCTGATAAGATCCAAAAGGCATATCAACAACAACTAGCGCTCTATCTACTCCCCTTACAACTGAAGAAGCATGATAGATCATCTCATTTAAGGTAATCGGTAAAGTAGTTTCGTGACCTGCCATAACATTTGACGCAGAATCGCCGACAAGAATCACGTCAATTCCAGCTCTATCAATAATACGCGCCATGGTATAGTCATACCCTGTTAACATGGTAATTTTTTCTCCTGCATTCTTCATCTCCTGAAGAACATGAGTCGTCACTTTTTTTACATTCTGATGCACAGACATACGTTCGTAGTTTTTTTCAAAATTACTTAATTCCTTTATCCAAAGGTCAATTTAATTTTATCTATCGTTCTTCTCCACGAATCAAACTATGTCACAATTAAGACAAATAAGAGCAAACCCTTTCTTGAAGCTGTGCAAAAAACTTTTTATTTTTGTCAAAAATTTACCCCTAGAAGGTGTTGTTCTCCAGAATTATTCGTAATATTGCACCCCAATTTGGGCGAAAGAATTAGAAACACAGAGTCATGGATTTTATAAAAGAACTTGAAAGCGAACTAGTTGAGTCAAATAATCTTCCTGCATTCAAAAGCGGAGATACAATTACTGTTTCGTACAAGATTAAAGAAGGAAATAAAGAGCGTATTCAGCAGTTCCAGGGAGTTGTTCTACAGCGTAAGGGATCAGGAGTTACGGAAACATTTACAATTCGTAAGATGTCTGGAAATATCGGTGTTGAGCGTATTTTCCCGTTGGCTTCTCCGTTTATTGAAAGCATTAAGGTGAATAAGCAAGGTCACGTTCGTAGAGCGCGTATCTTCTACTTCAGAGAAAGAACTGGTAAATCAGCGCGTATTAGAGAAAAGCGCATGGTTTAATCCACCCACAATACTTAGTGAAAGCCTTTTGTCAATTGACAAAAGGCTTTTTTTATATTTATAAGGTGCGACGGTCAAAAAGAAGAAAATCTAATATTCGGTCATTAATAGGGATTAGTTTCATTATTCTTTTAACCGCTATTATCTACCGAGCTTTTGTCGACAATAATAGAAATTCAAATGTGCTTGACTTACCACCTCTTCCTGAAGGTTTTGTCAGTTATGGCATTGATATTTCGCATCATCAAGGTGAGATTGACTGGGATCAATTGGTGCAACATTCTGATTCATTATTGTCGTTTTTCTATTGTAAAGCAACCGAGGGCATTCACCATGTTGATACTCGATGGAAAGAAAACCGATCTTCGCTTGTCGCACTTGGGTTAAACCATGGTGCGTATCATTTTTTTCTGCCGAATAAAGCCGCTGACCTTCAAGCCGAGCACTTTTTGAATCATTATGTAGCCCAGCCAACCGATCTACCTCCTGTACTAGATGCAGAAATCGAAGGGGCATCTGATGCCGATTTAATAAAGCGTATGAAGATTTGGCTGAGTAAAGTAGAGCTAAAAACCGGAAGGCGCCCAATCATCTATACTTCACATCATTTCTACAGGACAAAATTTAGAGGCGCTTTTGAGGGGTATAAATTTTGGATCGCCAATTACAATAAGAATGTTGACGGACTTGATGACCCTTCAATTCTTCATTGGCAATTCAGTGATAAAGGAAATGTTCCCGGGATCAAGGGAAATGTTGACTTAAACTATTCCAAAACACCGTTTTGAATGGAGTACCTCTTGATGTTAGTGATCATAATTATCCTTGGACTTATCAATCTTAGCCTAGTAGTCCGCCTTGCTATTGATAAGCAGTTTCATGCATTAGTGGCTACTTTCATTGCATTCGTCATCATTCTCTATCCCTTTATGATTATTCACTTGTTCGATGGTGGACCGCTTAGTGAAATTGACGCGAGTCTCCGAAACGCCGCATTGAGCATTATGATTCCTTATGTAATTCTTTCGCTGGCACTTTACTTTTTTTTGAAAAAAGAGTAATCACTTCTTGCGATTGGCATATGGAACAAATGGAATGCTCCAAGCATATCGCATAGCTAACAAACGAATTGCGATTACAACAACTACAGAAATAATCATTGCTATATCAACCGCCATGTTGAACTGTAAAAGCGTGAGATAGATAATTGCACCGGAGACACAAGCGAAGGCATAAATTTCTTTTCTAAAAATAAATGGGACTTCATTTGAGAGAACATCTCGAATTATCCCACCAAACACAGCGCTTACAACTCCCATCATTATGGATACAATTGGAGACATACCCATAGATAAAGCTTTTTCAATCCCTAAAATGGTAAAGAGTCCAATACCAATTGTATCAAATAGTAAAAAGGTTTTACGAAGCTTTCTTAGCATCTTAGAAAAAAAGAAAGCCACCGGAATTGCACAAAGTATCACAAGAATATGCAAGTCACTATTCATCCAACTCACTGGCTTAGCTCCAAGAAGAACGTCTCTTAGCGTACCTCCACCAACCGCAGTGACGAATGCCAGAATAATTGTCCCAAACAAATCAAACTTTCTTTCAACCGCGGCTGCCACGCCGGAAACTGCGAAGACAAATGTCCCGATAATGTCAAGAATGAAAAGTGTGCTCATTTACTTCTATTTCGAAGCAAATCTATGCACATTTTCTGAAGGGAAAAACAAAGATCAAAAGTTCTTCTAAGCTAATATTATCAACCTTCTATCAATTATTAACTTCAAGTAGAACATCAAACTCACCCGAGTAGCGAAAAACAAGTTCACCCAGTGACAGATAAGCCAATACTTTTCCAATTATCCGATTGGTCTTTGGATCATACTGATCAACCTTTACTTTTAAATTTCCCAGAGGAATTTCTGACTGAGGGATTGTGCGTGTTCGGAAAATCGTTCCCTTGGCGTTGTATTGGTTTACTGGTTGGTTCTTGTCTAGATTAAACAACACTTGATTTTGAAAATTAAAGTAATGCGATTGTCCAGCTTCATAACCTCCACCGACTTCAAAAAACAATTCTACACCGTTGGTATCCAATCTTCTTATGATCGCAGGAGCCTGAACATTCTCAAGAACGTACTCATTGTTCATCTCAAAAAGTTCATACTTTATGCAATTACATGAAGCATCCTGTGCGCCGACACTAAACGCTACTACCCAAAAAGTATAACAGAGCAGAAATCGCATTGTCTACATCCCTTCAATAACGAAATCCGTGCGACGGTTCTTCGCTCTGTTTGATGCCGATGAGTTCTCTACCTTAGGCATCGTTTCCCCGTAACCTTTAGCTGATAAACGGCTTTCTTTGATGCCCAGACTTACTAAAAAATCCTTTACACCCTGAGCACGATTTTCTGATAGCCGTAAGTTCTCATTGTCGTCACCAACATCGTCCGTGTGTCCTTGAATTCCAACCGATATAGTCGGATTTTCTTTCAAGAATCGCGCAAACCCTTTCAGAATGAATTTTGATTTAGAACTAAGATCAAATCCGCCGGTTGGGTACAAAATATCATTAATCGTATATGCTTCACCAACCTTCAACTTCTTAACATCCAAATCTTTTCCTCGTACTACAACGTCATCTTCTTTGAATTCTTCCTTGGAAATAAGCTTTGTATCAAAGGCATGTCCTTCTTTTTTGACACTTACCATGATATCTTGTTTCTTATCCATCTTCACAATGGCTGCATACTTCCCGTCATCTCCATTGACCTTTACCTCCGTAACCTCATCAGAATCTTCGTATGCAATCTCTATCTTGGCTCCCTCGACTGGTTGACCAGCTTCATCTTTCAATTCACCCTTTAGAATTGCCACTGCTTGTGGTCTGGCCTCCTCATAAAGTTCAAAAGAATAAATGTTCCATTTTCCACCTACCCGAGATGAAAAATAGGCCACTTCACCATCAATTGAAACGAACAAGCCTAATTCGTCATCTTGAGAATTAATGGGATAACCAATGTTGGTTGGTTTTGTCCATTTTCCGTTTTCCTTTCGAATGTAAAATATATCTAGGCCACCAACACCCGGTCGGTCTTTTGTACTTTCTGAAACGAAATATAAGGTTTCACTATCCTGATGAAGGAACGGACTTTTATCTTTTCCATCAGTATTGATTTCATCAAATGGTCTTGGCGTACCCCATGATCCATCGTCATTTCGCTCAACAATATAAATATCATTGTTTCTCGAAGTAGGACGATTCACAGTGTAAAACAACGTGTTGCCGTCAGCTGATAATGACGGTTGCCCTTCCCAGCCATCAGGTGTATTGATTTTATCGCCCATATTTTCGATCGGCGTCCATGAATAATCGTTTCCTCCTTCGCCTGAACGTTGGTAAGTCGTAATATAAAGATCGCAATTCATGTATGGCCGACCGTACACTTGCTCCTTCTTGCAGGCACATAAAATCATTTCTTTGTTATCGACCGATAATGTCGTCGCACCATAACTCTGGACGTCCCCATTGTTGAAAGGTGCTGGAAGCGCTTTTCCTCCGTCAAACTCCGATTTCATATTGGGACGTTTAGACAGTGTAAGTTGTTCTACTACGTTTGAATGAATGTCTCCCAAATTCTTTACATCCAGCTTACGTGTATAAAAAATCAACTCATTGTCCGGAGAAATCATTGGAAAGTACTCGTTGTCAAGGGTACTTACATTTTTGACTAGCGATGGCTTAAAAGGCACTTCTCTAGATTTCACCTCCTTATCTACTTCCAGCTTTTCCAATACATTAGCAACATCACTTAACATTTTCGCATGATCTTCAGAATAGCGATCTGTATCGGAATGCTTATATTTTTGAAACTCTTTAAACCATTTAATGGCATTCTCTGTATCTCCTTGCTTGTAGCTAATTACTCCAATAAAATAACTACAGTTTGCATGATAATCTGAACAACGATCAAGCGTTTGTAGAAACATCTCTTTTGCCTTTTGGAAACTTTTATCTCCTCTGGCAGGGTTCGGATAGCGGTCGTAATATTCCAACGCCTTGACGTAAGCATACATGCCATATTCATAATACGCCATTGCATTTTCCTCATCCAACTCAATCGCCGCCTTAAAATTAGAAACTGCCGTAGGTGCATCTTTGGCATTCACCGCCGCTGTAATAAGTTTCATTACCTTTTTGGAAGGTTCAACGCAGGCTTCAGCTTCTTCCTGAGCAAATGAAACGAGAGAAATAGTTGAGAAAAAAAGGAAAATGTAAAGTGTTTTCATTCGGATCTATTCATTTGATTCAAGGTCGGACAGTTCAAATTCCATACCCAATTAATTATATCGTAGATTTTAATGAAAAGTTACATCCCAGCGCCAGTTTCGTTCAATGAGTTTTAACCGATTCCCTATATAGTTCAATCGAAATACAATTTTCAATGAAACAAATCATTTACCGGTCATGTATTTCATTGTCGAAATCCCCTTGATTCGCAGATTTATGAGTAGATTGTGGGACTCAATACTGAGAACTATTTCATCAAACAGTGATTCAAAAATTATGAATTCTATGAAAAAACTACTTTTCCTTGCGCTGACAGCGTGTATTTCCGTTCCATTAATTGCTCAGAAAAAAAAGAATGAAGCGACGAATAGCATTGAGGCAAGTACCGTCGCGGGATTAAAATTCCGTATGGTGGGACCTGCAAAAACATCTGGAAGAATTGCAGACCTGGCAGTTCACCCAGACAATCATAACGTTTGGTACGTCGCCGCAGCATCCGGTGGTGTCTGGAAGACAACCAATCATGGAACGACCTTCTCTCCTATTTTCGATAATTACGATTCTTACTCTATCGGTTGTGTTACACTCGCTCCAACAAATCCAAATACAGTTTGGGTGGGAACGGGTGAAAACAATAACCAACGCTCAGTAGCATACGGAGATGGAGTTTATAAATCTGTTGACGGAGGAAAGTCTTTCAAAAATATGGGACTTAAGACATCTGAGCATATTGGGAAGATTATTGTACATCCTAATGATGAGAATACAGTTTGGGTAGCAGCTTACGGTCCAGTTTGGAGCGCAGGTGGAGAGCGTGGTGTTTATAAATCAACAGATGGCGGTGTTACATGGAAGCAGACGTTGGAGATTTCTGAGCATACGGGTATTGCGGAAATTGCCATTGATCCCACGAATCCGAATGTCCTTTATGCATCAGCACATCAAAGAAGACGCCGAGAATGGACGTACATTGGTGGAGGCCCAGAATCTGGACTGTACAAATCAACAGATGGTGGTGAGACATGGAAGGAGATCAACAAGGGGCTTCCTGCTGGTAAAATGGGACGTATCGGAATTGCAGTATCACCTGCAGATCACAACTATGTTTACGCAATTGTTGAAGCTAGAGGAGATAAAGGAGGCTTCTTCCGTTCAACCAATATGGGGGAAAATTGGAGTAAAATGTCCGATTATAAAACCAGTGGTAATTACTATCAGGAAATCATCTGTGACCTCACTGATAAAAACAAAGTTTTTTCAATGAACACATGGCTTCACCACACTGAAGACGGAGGAAAAAACTTTAAGGCAACAGGTGAACCGCATAAGCACGTTGATAACCACTGCATCTGGATTGATCCGAATGATGCTAATCACTGGATTGTTGGCTGTGACGGAGGTATCTATGAAACCTATACGCATGCAAAAGAATGGCGCTACTACGACAACTTACCAATCATACAGTTTTATAAAGTTGCAGCCGACAATGCCGAGCCATTCTACAACATCTATGGTGGTACACAAGACAATAATTCAATGGGAGGACCTTCTGCAACGATTAATAATGCTGGAATTCTAAATAGCGATTGGTTTATTACCAATGGTGGAGATGGTTTCGAATCAGCAATTGACCCTACAGATCCTAATATCGCCTATGCCCAGTCTCAATATGGTGGATTAGTGCGATACAACAAACTAACCGGAGAAAAAATCTTTATTCAGCCCTCACCTGGTAAAGATGAAAAAGCGTACCGCTGGAATTGGGATGCTCCATTGTTAATCTCTCCACATGACAATAAAACCATTTATTTCTGTGCGAACAAAGTGTTTAAGAGCACAAACCGTGGAGATGACTGGACAACTATTTCCCCAGACTTATCTCAACAAATAGATAGAAACAAGCTCCCTGTAATGGGACAAGTATGGTCGATTGATGCAGTTATGAAAAATCGTTCGACGACCATTTATGGAAATATTGTCGCATTTGACGAGTCTCCATTGAAGAAAGGACTATTATATGCAGGAACCGATGATGGACTTGTTCAAGTTTCCGAAAATGGAGGAGACAGTTGGACAAAAACGAACAGCTTTCCGGGAGTGCCAGAAAACACACGTGTCAATATGATTGTTGCAAGTTTGCATGATGAGAACGTTGTTTTTGCGACGCTCAATAATCATAGATCAGGTGATTTCAAACCGTATGTTTTAAAGAGTACAGATAAAGGAAAAACTTGGGTTTCAATCTCAGGAAACTTGCCAGAAAGAGGTTCTGCGTTTGCCATTCGTCAAGATCATGTTGACCCAAACCTATTATTCGCAGGAACAGAATTTGGTTGCTATTTTTCAAATGACGGAGGAGAAAACTGGACGAAGCTCGCAGGGCTTCCGACGATTGCGGTATATGACATTGAAGTTCAACAGCGCGAAAATGATATCGTTGTAGCGACGTTTGGACGCGGATTCTACGTGTTGGATAACTATACCCCTTTACGTCATCTCTCAAAAGAAACATTGGATGAAAAGGCAAAGTTATTCCCAGTTAAAGATGCCTTACTCTATGTACAAAGTGCACCACTTGGTTTAAGAGGAACCGGTAGCCAAGGGCATAATATGTGGAATGCCGAAAACCCTACTTTTGGAGCAACTTTCTCGCTATACTTAAAGGAAACAACCAAATCACTCAAGGATCAACGAGAAGAAAAACAAGAAAAGCTTGAGAAAGAGAAAAATGCAGTAGACTACCCAAGTTTTCAAGAGCTTTATGCTGAAGAAGCAGAAGACAAGCAACAATTAATTTGGATTATCCGTGATAGCAATGGTAAAGAATTGAAACGTCTTAAAACATCTCCTTCAAAGGGAATTTCACGCGTTTCATGGAACCTGCGCATGGAAACAACAAGTCCGATTAAAATAAACAAATCAAAACCTGGCAGATATTCAAGTGCCGACATTGGTCTGTTGGTATCGCCTGGAACCTATTCTGTTGAGGTTTATGCGATCAAAGATGGAGCGATTGACCAATTGGTTGAAAAAACAAACTTCAATGTTGTTGGTTTAAATAATCAAGTCGAGACACCAGAAGCAAATGCAGAATTAATTGCCTTCCGAAAAGAGGTTGCTGAACTGAGAAGAAAAGTAAATGGCTCAGGGAAACTAATGGGTGAAACTGAAGACAAATTGAAACTGGTGGAGCATGCTATTAAAACTTATCCTGGTGCAGACATTCAACTTCTATCTAAAATCGAAGTATTAAAGAATGAGTTAACAGATTGCCAATTAATGCTTTGGGGCGATTGGATTAAATCTCAACACCAGTTTGAAACGGAACCAAGTATTTCAGGACGGGTTGGTCTTGTTTATTACCAGCTGTTCGCTAATACTTATGGTGCAACGGAAACACAACGCTCTCATATTTCCATTGCAAGGGAAGACTACGCGAAATTTAGAACAAACTTGGACGATATCATTGTTGGACTTCGTTCCATCGAAAAAAAGTTAGAGGATGCAAATATCCCCTACATTAAGGGTAAAGATGAAAACTGGAAAGAAGATTAATTAGATTCTTTAACCAAATATATTAGCCGTTCCAACATCGTTGGGACGGCTTTTTTGTTACTTATCTTTTGCGAAGCATTTCATAACAAAACCTATGTTATGAAATATATTCTCATTCTCGCTTTGGCAATGTGCTCGACAACTTCGTTCTGCTGCGGTAACGAATATGGTCACACGCTCGATGGAAAACGCGTCTACACTCGCTATTTCTATTTGTCAGATTACTACCGCCACTTTGATAAAATAAAACTACGTAACAGAATCACTAGCCTAAGAAGTCAACCAGATTACAAAACAAACTTTAAAACGCAGTCAAACATTGCGCTGAACCTCATGAAACTTGGGCATGTCGATTCAGCACTAATGATTTTGGAACCGCTCGCTGATCAATATCCAAACGAGTACATCATCATTGCAAATCTGGGGACGGCTTATGAACTTGATGGTCAGCTTGAAAAGGCTTTGGAATATATTTCAAAAGGGCACAGCATCAACTCAGACTCTCATCTTGGGAGTGAATGGGTTCATGTTAAGATTCTCGAAGCAAAAATTAAAGAACGTGATCAACCTGGTTGGCTAAGAAATAATCGCATTATAGAAATGGACGACCTCCCCTCCATCCCGCCACGCAACCGTCATATGCATCACAAAAAGGTAAATGATCTACAGTTTCAAATTCGGACGAGAGTGGCGTTCACTCCCGCACCGAACAAAGTCATGGCGAATCTATTAAAAACACTAGCGGATTATTTTGCCGAGTATGACTCTTATGAAAATGCGTTGATCGCTTATACATACGTTATGGAGTTCGACCCTTCAAGTAAGCGTCGTATTTCTTCGATCATTCGTCAAATGAATGAAAAACGCTTAGAACTAGGAATTGATGAACTCCCATTTATGTTTAAGCGCTTACTAGATCAGGGACGCATAGATCCAGAATTACTTCTGTTTAGTATGAATGATATAGCCAATGAGCTGCAAGAAGAGCATAGTCATGAAGTTGCCCAAATGGATTCACTTGAAAACATGGGGCATATAATCGACTCACTTGAAAGCTTTATCTCTGCGTCAGCAACCAAAAATGAGACTAATAGAAAAACTCCTAGAGATAGAGAGTTCGCTCCACTCATTATCGTTGGAATACTAAGCGTAATTCTAGGAGCTGGTTCGGTATTGCTTTTCTTGAGACGGAGAGTAAAATAACAAACAGTGTCTCAACAAAAACGCCGAAGAAAATTCTTCGGCGTTTTGCTTATTCAATAATTTGTGGATTCTTGACTTTCGTTTTTGTCAATGCTATTTCCAGCACTTCCTCCATTTTTGTTACGTAATGAAATGTCAATCCTTTGAGATAATCTTGATTAATCTCGTCAACATCCTTTCGATTCTTTTCACAAAGGATGATCTCCTTAATTCTAGCGCGCTTAGCTGCTAGAATTTTTTCTTTAATTCCTCCAACAGGCAAGACATCTCCACGCAAGGTAATCTCTCCCGTCATCGCCAGATTTTTCTTTACCTTTCTTTGTGTAAACACTGACGCCAAAGATGTCAACATTGTAATTCCAGCACTTGGGCCATCCTTCGGAGTTGCACCCTCTGGAACGTGGATATGAATATTATGTTTGTCAAACAGTTCTTGATTCAAATCTAATAGCGCACTATGTGATTTCAAATATTCCAAAGCAATCACGGCAGATTCTTTCATCACATCACCAAGGTTACCGGTAAGTGTCAACTTCCCCTTCCCCTTCGTAATGGAAGATTCAATGAAAAGAATATCTCCTCCTACGCTCGTCCAGGCTAATCCTGTAACCACACCAGCTACATCATTATTGTCATACTTCGTTCTTCCTCTTCCCGCTCCAAGAATGTCAAACAGGTCATCTACCGTAATTTTTACAGTAAATTCTTGTTCCATTGCTATTTGACGCGCACGGTTGCGCACAACCTTTGCAACTACTTTATCCAAACCACGGACACCTGATTCGTTTGTATACTCCTCAATCAATTTTTCCAAAACACTTTTGTCAAGGCTTATATCTTTCTTGTCAATTCCGTGTTCTTTGATTTGCTTTGGTAATAAATGACGCTTAGCAATTTCTATTTTCTCCTCTATCGTATAGCCATTCACTTCAATAATTTCCATACGATCACGCAATGGTGCCTGAATACTTCCAAGGTTATTCGCCGTAGCAATGAACATTACTCGAGAAAGGTCGTATTCAGTTTCAATGTAGTTGTCATAAAACTCACTGTTTTGCTCAGGGTCCAACACTTCCAACAAAGCTGATGAAGGGTCACCATGATTGCTTCTACCCAGCTTATCTACCTCGTCCAATACAAACACTGGATTACTGATCTCCGCTTTCTTAATATTTTGAATCACACGCCCTGGCATTGCTCCAATGTACGTTTTACGATGACCTCGAATCTCAGATTCATCATGAAGTCCACCGAGGGACATACGAACATATTTTCTTCCCAGCGCTTCGGCAATCGATTTTCCAAGTGATGTTTTTCCCACACCGGGAGGGCCATAAAAACATAAAATTGGAGACTTCATGTTCCCTTTGAGTTTCAATACGGCCAGGTACTCAAGGATACGCTCCTTTACCTTCTCTAATCCGTAATGATCTCTTTCCAGAATTTTTGCCGCTCGTTTAAGATCAAGATTATCCTTTGAATATTCTCCCCATGGCAAATCCAACATCAAATCAAGATAATTCAACTGAACCGTATATTCAGCGCCCTGTGGATTCATTCGACCAAGTTTATCCAACTCTTTGTAGAATAATTTCTTTACGGGCTCATTCCATTTTTTCTTAGCAGCTCGTTCACTCATTTCACTTACATCCTGCTGCTGCGGATTATCTCCCAATTCATCTTGAATGGTCCGCATTTGTTGATGTAAGAAGTACTCGCGCTGTTGCTTGTCCATATCCTTCCGGACCTTGGTCTGAATCTCATTACGCATTTCCAACATCTGAACTTCGAGTGTCAAATGCTCAAGCACCATCATCACGCGTTTTCTGACGTCCAGTTCCTCCAGCATTTCTTGCTTTTTGGCAACATCAGCATTCATATTCGATGAAATAAAATTCATCAAAAACGTAGGACTATCAATGTTACCAATCGCAAAAGAAGCTTCTGACGGAATATTCGGACTCTCCTGAATAATTTGCAATGCAAGGTCCTTAATCGTCTTGAACATCACTTGCATCTCCTTATTAGATTCATCTACGCGAGACTCTTCCAAAAGTCGAACTTTTGCACGCATGTACGGTTCAGTCTGCACTGGTTGTTCCAATTCAAACCTTCGTTTACCCTGAATAATCACTGTGGAGGTTCCATCTGGCATTTTCAACAAACGTACAATTTGAGCCACTGTCCCTACCGCATGTAAATCAACAAATTCGGGAGATTCTACCTCTTGATTTTTTTGAGAAACAACACCGATAATCTTAGAGCCTTTATTCGCCTCTTGAATTAACTTAATGGACTTATCACGACCAACAGTAATGGGAATAACTACTCCTGGAAATAATACGTTATTACGAAGTGGAAGAATCGGCAGCTCATCTGGATAAGACTGCTTATTCATGTTTTCCTCCTCTTCCGCAGATATTAACGGTATGAATTCAGCGTCACCTTCGAAGCCTCCGGAGAATTCTAATAAACTATCATCAAAAAATTTACTCATTCATTTTCTATTTCTCACCGCCATTGTGTCAGCGATGTATCCGATATATCACATATTCGGTTGTGCACACTACATTTCAAACGGTATGCCAAGGAAAGTAAACTGCAATTTTGTCTTATTTCCTGTCAAAAATAGTTTTAAGAATGGCTACGTCGCCATCAGATAACTGAAGACCTCTACGCTCCATCATTCTATTCGCGCCTTCTATAGCTTTCTGAAAATCGAAACGATCACCTTGCGTTCCCCAACTAAAAGAGGGAATGTATTTAGCCGGAAAACCCGCACCAAAGACATTGGAAGAAACTCCCACTACGCTTGCTGTGTTAAACATGGTGTTAATGCCACATTTCGAATGATCCCCCATTACAAGTCCCATAAACTGAACCGATGTTTGCTCCAGACTTTTCGTTTTATAACTATAGGCCTTAACAGTCCCGTAGTTATTCTTTAGGTTAGATGTATTCGAATCTGCACCTAAGTTGCACCATTCTCCAATGACAGAATTACCAAGGAATCCGTCGTGTCCCTTATTTGAGTACGCCTGAAAAAGTACGTTATTTATCTCTCCACCAACTTTACAATAGGGACCAAGTGTTGTTGCGCCATAAACTTTTGCTCCCATTTTTAATACGCTATTCGCACACATCGCGAATGGACCACGCACTAAACAACCTTCCATAATCTCTGCATTTTTGCCAATGTAAATTGGACCTCCCTGAGTATTAAGTACAGTTGCCTCTACTTTAGCTCCTTCTTCTAAAAAGATTGCATTTGGATCACCAATAATGGTATTCGATGATGAAAGTTGGACGGAGGTTCTATTCGTTGTTAAAAGTGCAAAGTCACTTGTAAGAATCTCTTGATTCTTTTTATACAAATCCCAACGGTGCTCTAAAACAACTGGAGCACTTCCTTCATAATTGATGGCTATTTCTCCTGTTCCACTTCTGGCAATCCAGTTCCCATCAACTAACAATACTTCATTTCCTTTCACACGTTTTACAGCCTCTACGACTTCTGTATTGGGAATAATGCATGCGTTAACAACTATATCACTCACTTCGTACGGAAACTTAGCGAACAAATAATCTTCTGATTCAAAGCTTATTTCAGCCTCTGGAATGAAACGCTTCCATCGTTCATCATTCGTGAAGATCCCCACTCTTAAATTACCTACAGGTCTCGTTAAAGTCAAAGGAGCAAAATCAAGGTGTTTCCCGTTATCATGCAATTGAATTTTCATACCTCAGCTTTTTGATGATTTTTTGATATCGCCAGTAATAGTATAAAGGTAATCAATGCATTCAAGATGATAATTTCAAATCCAAAGCGGTAACTACCAAAAATACCTGTCCCAGCCCCATCTACTCCGGGAGCGCCTGCGGAAAAATACCATAATATAAAAGTTGCCGCTATGGATACCAGACAAGCCAGGGGCACCAGTCGATCACTCAAAGCTCGTTTGGTCAAAATCCCAAAAAAGAATAATCCAATTAACGGACCATAAGTAAACCCGGCAAATTTCATCAATAAACCAATCGCTGAGTCCGTTGTTGTATATTTCAAAAGCAGTACAACGAGAATAATGACAGCTGACATTGCTACATGAACAATTTTTCGTGTACGTTCGGCATTACCAGTATATTTTTTTCCTTGGTTATTTCTTTCTTCCATAACACGATCAATCAACTCTGGATTCTCTTTGGAGGTAATTTCTTTGTTCTTATCTGATGCTTTGCTATTTACTCCTAAAAAGTCAATTGAAAACGATGTCGTCAGCGAAGTCAGTGCCGAATCGGCACTTGAATATGCAGCCGCGATTAACCCCAATAAGAATAGAATACCAATGGTTGGTCCCATTTGATCGCTTAATGCGACTGTAGAAAACAGTAAATCCGCTTTTTCCGGAACAATATCCTGTCTGCTCGCATAGATATAGAGCAGCGCTCCCAAGGACAGAAAAACTAAATTCACAACTACCAAAATAGCGGCCATGGAGATCATGTTCTTCTGCGCATCCTTGATATTCCGGCAGCTCAGATTTTTCTGCATCATATCCTGATCCAGTCCAGTCATACCAATGGTGATAAATATACCACCCAAAAAATGCTTTAAGAAATGATTGCTCCCGGTGAAATCATCAAAAAAGAATATTTGCGAATATGGACTATCAGCCACAGTTCCGATTACATCCGTTGTGTTTTCCAATTGCAAGAAACTACTTAAGTAGTAAACAGTAAAGAATACACTCCCAAGCATAAAGGCAGTCTGCAAGGTGTCCGTCCAAACAATTGTTTTGATTCCTCCTCGGCTGGTATAAATCCAAATGAGTAGTACAGAAATAATGACAGTGTATTCAAAAGGAATTCCCCAATCATCGAATAAAATAGATTGTAACACATTGGCCACCAGAAGCAGCCTCACAGAAGCCCCGATAATGCGCGAAAGCAAAAAGAAGGATGCCCCCGTTTTATAACTCCACCAACCAAATCGCTGCTGGAGATATTCGTAAATCGAAGTTAAATTGAGTCGATAATACAATGGAAGTAAAACATATGCTACAATGAAATAACCGACCAAGTATCCGAAGACCGCCTGCATGTAACTGAATTGATTGGTCTCACTTCCAACCCACCCCGGGACAGAAATAAAAGTAACACCGCTCAAGGAGGCACCAATCATACCGAAAGAAACCACGTACCAGGGAGACTTTCGTTCTCCTAGAAAAAAGCTGTCATTGCTTGCCTTTCGAGATGTTAGAAAAGAAATCCCAACAAGAACAAGAAAATAGACAACTAAAACGGTAACAATTAGTGTACTGGTCATTACGGTTAAATATTGAGGTAAAAATAACAATCGATTGGATCGAAAACACGAATCCCGAGCAATACTGTAACAAAACACTGATCTTTTTTGTTTATAACTATGTAGCTCAACCAAATGCTACGTGGGCAAACGTCGTTATCAAACAGATGATTTGCCCTTTTTTGATCGCTATTTTATGGAAATGGTGTATTTTTTGTGTCCTAACCTAAACGGATCAAAAGACAGTCAAAATGAAATCAAGACGCTCGCTACTTTTCACTTTTGTTTTTTTTACTATTTCACCGCTAATTTTTGGCCAATCAAATAGTCGACAGGACTCACTTACAAACACCAATTATCCTGCAATCCTAATACAAAACGAAGATGGTGTTTCTTCGCCGATTCGATTAAGTGAGCTCAGCATTGATGTCAAAGTCATTGGAAACATTGCCACAACAACAATGGATATGCGTTTCTACAATGACTTCAATACAGTGCGTGAAGGGCAATTGTATTTCCCGCTGGGTGAAGGGCAAACGGTTTACAGGTTCGCCATGGATGTCGATGGAAAGTTACGTGAAGGGGTAATTATTGAAAAAAACAAAGGACAGGAAGTCTTTGAAAGTATCGTTCGACAGAGCATTGATCCCGGCTTATTGGAATGGACAAAGGGAAACAATTTCAAAGCGCGTGTATATCCAATTCCTGCCAAAGGGTATAAACATATTGTCGTAGCTTATGAACAGGAATTAAGTACGTCTAATTATGCATACGACTATATCCTTCCTCTCAATTTTAAAGAAGAAATTGAGCAATTCAATTTAAACGTAGAAGTTTTTAATCAGCCTGTTCAACCGAAGATTGACCAAAATTCTCTTATCAACTTTGAATTTGAAAAATGGCAAGAGAATTACAAAGCATCTTTCTCTCGCGAAAGATTTATGGCCAATCGTCCTATCGGAATATCCTTACCGGCCCCCAAAAACAGTCTACCCATTTATACTGAGCGTATTCCAGGGTCACGAAATTCATATTACTTCTACACAACAATTACTCCTCGAAGTGGAAGTATTGAAACAGAATTACCAAAGTCTATTTGCTTAATCTGGGATGCATCTGCATCTGCTAAAAATCGAGATTTGGTGCGTGAATTAGATTTATTAGATGACTATTTTGAAAACTTTAGCTCACTCGATATCCAACTGGTTCTGCTTCGTAACGATATTTCAATAGTTAAGGAATATCAGGTAGTTAATGGTGAATGGAAATCGTTAAGAGATACTTTGCAACGCTCACTATTGGACGGGGCGTCGGCTTATCGCAGTATCGATTATAGTCAATTCTCTTGTGATGCGTTTCTTGTCCTGGGAGATGGACTTTCAAATTTTGGTGTTGCGAACGAAATACTACCTAAAAAAGCAAAAATTACCACGATCAACTCCAGTGCATCTGCCGACCATTCTTACTTAAAATATCTTTCCTCAATGACAGGAGGAGAATACATCAACTTGCTACAGGTAGAAAACAATAAAGCGCTTGAACTTCTATCCGGGGAAAGTCTTCAATACTATGGAAACAACCTAAAGGACTCATACCCCTCGCTTCCAACCACTATTAAAGATCAAGTCCATGTAGCCGGCATCATTCATGGGGAAACAAAAATGGATTTCTCTTTCGGTTACGGGAGTCCATTAAGCCGGATTCATTTACAAATAGACCCTGAAGAGTATCTAACAGAAACTGGACTCATTCGCAGAATTTGGGCGCAAAAGAAACTTGCTGAACTCGACATTAACCATGAAAAAAATGAAGAAGAAATTCTTGCCCTTGGAAAAGAACACGGTATCGTTACACGCAACACTTCCCTCATCGTACTTGATCGATTGGAGGACTATTTATTGCATGAAATAGTGCCACCTGAGGAAATGCAAAAAGCATATTTCGAAAGAATCGCAGAGGCAAAGAAAGAACGAGAACTGAATAAAAAAGCCCATCTGGAAACAGTCAAAGGTCATTTCGCTGATTATGTCAATTGGTGGGAAACAGACTTTGAAGCACACAAAATCCTCGAGCGCGATGAAGAACTTGCACTTACACGTGAACTCCTTGGAGATTCGACATATACCTGGAATTTTGAAAATGGTGCTGACGGGACCGTCGAAGAAGTTCAACTTGAATCCGTTGAAGTAGAATCAGTTTCTGCAATACGTGGACATCGTATTGCCGAGGATCAAAATATTAGCCGAGATGGTTATGTCATTACCGGCGGCCTACCTGCTGAAATGTCTGATGATGAAAAAGTTGAAGATGGAAAAAGTCAAAATGCTCAAATACAGCTGAAAAAGTGGGAACCTGAAGCAGAATATATCGATGCCTTGAAAAAGATTCATGATAATGCCATTTACAGTTTCTATCTTGGCTTGAAGCGGAAGTATGCGAATACCCCTTCCTTCTTTCTTGACGTAGCAGACTTTTTCATTGAGCGCAAGAAGCCTGAGCTAGCATTACGCATTTTATCAAATATCGCGGAGCTTGAGTTAGAAAATCATGAACTCATGCGTATACTCGCACATAGACTTGAGCAACTTGAGCATTACGACCTTGCCATAAGTACTTACAAAGATGTCTTAAAAATACGCCAGGAAGAGCCACAATCGTATCGTGATTTGGGACTTTGCTTTGCGAAAAACGAAGAGTATCAAAAGGCAGTTGATAATCTGTACAAAGTTGTTGAAACACCTTGGGATGGACGTTTTCCAGGTATTGAAACCATTGCCCTGATTGAAATCAATCATATTTTGGCGCTTCATAAACGCAAAGTGGACGTTTCACACCTTGATCGCGAATTCATTAAAAATATGCCTGTAGACATACGCGTCATTGTGAACTGGGATTCCGACAATTGCGACATGGACCTTTGGGTAACCGATCCGCGTGGAGAAAAATGCTTTTACTCGCACAACAAAACCGAAATTGGTGGACGTATTTCGGACGACTTCACACAAGGTTACGGGCCAGAAATGTTCACAATTAAGGAGGCTATCAATGGTGAATACAAGGTACAAGTCGATTACTACGGAACCCAATCACAGGGAATTGCTGCTCCCATAACGATTCAAGTTCAACTAGTGACCAACTTCGGTACTCCGGAAGAAAATGTTCAGGAAATCACGCGTAGATTGTCTACAGAGAAAGAAGTACTTGATATTGGAAGTCTACTTTTTGAATAGTCAAGATTGTTACTTTTCATGAAGGATAGAATTCTATCTTTGTACGTGAAACAAAAAGACTATGGATACAACGCAAATCGTATTTCAAATTGCTCTGATTTTGGTCCCCGCAGGAGCAGTTCTCTTAACTGCTATATTTTTCATGCGCAAAATGCAGGAAAATGACCTTCGTTCAGCCCATCAAGTATTGAACGCAGAATTAAAGAAAGACCGACAGTCTTTTTTCCTACCTCAGCGCGTTGATGCCTACCAAAGAGTAATTCTGCTCATGGAGCGTATTCATCCGAACAGTCTCGTGATGCGTCACAATAACCCTGGACTGCCCGCAGCAGCAATGCAAATAAAATTATTGGAATCTATTCGTGAAGAGTTTGACCATAATATTGCACAGCAAATGTTCATCAAAGGAGAAACATGGGAAATGGCTAAAAAAGCTAAAGAAGAAACCCTAAAGATTATTCACCTTGCAGGACAACAAATGGGGCCTACCTCAAACGGCATGGATCTTTCATCAAAAATCTTTGAGATTGTTGGCGAAGTAGGAACTTTACCTTCTGAAATTGCAGTTCAAGCGCTTAAAAAAGACGTTCAGGAGCTTTTTTAATCAAACCAATACGATGGTTGTCTCATCGATTTGAAGCGTCTCACCCGGGCGGATTTTTGCTCTGCGCCGATACTCACGCTCGCCATCGCGTACAACCATTCCTTCATCCACGATCATCTTTGCATGACCACCTGTGGAAGCCATTCCTAATGCCTTTAGTAATTGAATCAACTCGATATATTCGCCTTCTATTTTAAACTCTTCTTGCATTTCTGTAGTATTCATATAATTCATCTGCTGCTCTAAAGGAAGTGATTTCACCATTTTGAACCTGCTCCTCAAGCAATTTTAACCGTTCTAGCATCTGGCCATCTAAAAAGAAATCACTCAGTAATAATTCACGCAACGTTTCTTTCAACCATAACTGATCTTGTTTACGCCTGTTATGGGTAATAAATCCTTTTTGCGTCATTGTATTTTGAAAGCTCTCAATTACTTCAAATACACGCTCTACATTCGTCCCTTCCAGTGCACTGCATGTGAAAACTTCGGGAATCCATTCATTCTCATTTGGCGGAAATAAATGCAATGCATTTTTGTACTCACGAGCGGCAAGGTTTGATTTTTTAATATTATCTCCGTCTGCCTTTGTAATCACAAGTGCATCTGCCATTTCCATAATACCTTTCTTGATACCTTGAAGCTCGTCACCTGCACCAGATAGCATTAACAACAGAAAGAAATCTACCATTGATTTAACCACTGTTTCTGATTGACCAACGCCAACTGTCTCAATTAAAATAACATCAAAACCAGCTGCCTCACACAACACTATGCTTTCACGTGTTTTTCGTGCAACTCCGCCTAATGTATCTCCAGCTGGTGAAGGACGAATAAAGACATCATCCATCATTGATAAATCTTGCATTCTTGTCTTATCTCCAAGGATGCTCCCACCGGAAACTGAGCTCGAAGGATCAACCGCTAAAACCGCGACTTTTTTCCCTTTCTCAACCAACACTTTTCCAAAGGCCTCGATAAAAGTGCTCTTACCTACTCCAGGCACGCCAGTAATCCCAATACGAATAGAACGTCCACTGGCAGAGAGACAGGACTGAATCAAACTATTGGCTGCAGTGCGATGATCAGGATTGTGACTTTCAATTAGTGTTATACCGGCACTCAACGAAGCTCTATCGCCATGTTGAATTCCTTCAAAAAGTTTAGTAGGATTCAAAGCTTCTCTTCGCTCCTGCTTCTTTTTAATCCAATCGTTGATATGCTTCTTGTTCATGCGGGATAAAGATAACGAAAGAAGCCCAATGCTTTAAGGTTCCACTTATTGAAAAGAGTAAGGTGAGTACAATTCAAAACCTTATCCTGTTATCAGGATTCCATTTCTTAATTCTTTCAATTTCTTGCTCACCTATTGGATTGTTTCGAAGATCAAGTGCCCTGGCTTTGCGCATCATCACAATTGATTTGGAAATTTTCCGAATTTCATTTCCTTCTAAATCAAGAAGCGAAATTCGTTTGAGCTGAGTTACAGATTCTGGTATTTTTTTGATTTCGTTACCCTCCGCTTTAAAATGAAAAAGATTCTTCATCTCCCCCATGCACTCTGGCAATTCAACGAGTCCATTATTTCTTAAGGTAACAATAGATAAATGCCTTAGTCTGCAGAAAGAATCTGGTAATTTTTTGATATTATTTCTTCCCAATTCAAGGCTATATAATCTACTGAGCTCACCAAACGACTCGGGTAAACTGACTAACTTATTTCTATTAGCCTCAAATTTCCGTAGTTTTTTAAGCTCACCAAAATCCTGAGGAAGCTCTATCAACTGATTCCCGCTGCAGAATAAATGTTTTAAGCTTCGTAATTTTGAAAAGCTCTCGGGAAGTGCACTCAGTTCGTTGTCATCCAGCTTCAATTCCTTTAACCCTGATAGATTTCCAAAATTCTCGGGTAATTTTTCCAGCTGGTTGTTCTTTACATCTAACTCTTTTAGTTCAATAAGTTTGCAGATAGAATTTGGAAGATCAGACAACTGATTTCTTGAAGCATTCAGTGATTTAAGGTTTACCAGTCCACCTATAGTTTCGGGCAACTTTTGGAGCTCATTATCACTAATATTCAAAGACCTTAACCCACTCATACTTCCAATTGATGCAGAAATATGCTCAAGTTGATTACCTGAAACAGACAACGACAAAAGACTGCGTTGTTCACTCATTATTGACGGCAGTTCGTTCAGTCGGTTATTACTCGCATAAACATATTGGAGATTGGCCATTGTTCCATTCAAAAAGTTCAGGTCTTTCAGTTGATTTCTCCAAATATGCAGCACTCTTAAAGAATCCAAACCAGAAAATGTGTTTGGAACAGATACTAACTGATTACTTCTAACATTTAGATAGCGCAGACTCCCGAGCTTCCCTATACTTTCTGGAAGATTTACCAGGCAGTTTTGACCTAAATAAAGAAACTCAAGTGAGTGTATACCTCCGAGGCTCTCCGGCACATGATCTAGCTTGTTTGAACTCAAGTCCAACCATTCAAGTACAGGCAACTGCCCTAATTCATCCGGAATTATCAAAAGCTCATTGTTGCCAGCCCCTAGTTCCTTCAATAATTTCAAACGGTGAATTGAATCTGGAATTGACGTCAATTTATTGCGCTGAAAATAAAGCTTTGTCAGCTTTGAGAGTTGAACAATTGAGTCGGGAAGTTTCTCCAGCTTGTTTTCAGAAAGATTTAACCACTCGAGCGCTTTTAAATTTTGAATTTCGTTTGACAACTCAACCATGTAGTTTTCATTTAAATGAAGACTCTTAAGCTTGTTCAACTTGTAAATTTCCTTTGGGAAAATACTGAGAGAATTATCCGATAAATCAAGTAATTCCAACTTATTTAATTGCT
The DNA here is from genome assembly GCA_002427735.1 of Flavobacteriales bacterium UBA6051. GTDB lineage: Bacteria > Bacteroidota > Bacteroidia > Flavobacteriales_D > Crocinitomicaceae > UBA4466. Next base: position 49,080 of record DIYP01000007.1, on the reverse strand, counting down.
TAAACGTTTCCGGGAGTCGACTTAAATGATTCCCTGCCAATTTTATTGAAGTAAGTTTAGGGTATTGCTGAATGGATGATGGAAGTTGTCCAAATTTATTATTGCTCAAATTAAGCTTCCTAAGTTCTGGTAGGTCCCAAAGATTTTCCGGAAGGCTTTTAAGGTTGCAACGCTCTAAGTTCAACACTTCCAATTGTCGGAGTTTTTCGATTTTTTCTGGTATAAATTTGAGGTCATTCCCTGTAAGACTCAGTTCTTTTAATGTCTTCAATCCAATGACTTCTTTCGGAATTTCCTGCAAATAAAGCGAATCGAGTATCAAAGACTCCAGTTCTGTACAATTATGCAGTATTGGTAAAAATGGATCAATGGAGTTTGAGTTTTTACCAATTGATAGGAACTTTAGACCTGAAAGTGCGCTACCATTGATAGGTTCTCGAATTTTATTGTCATACAAGTTCAATGAATCAAGTCGATTAAACCCCTGTAGGTCTCCAGGTATATTATTTAAATAATTCCTACTTAAATCAAGTACTTCAAGGGACTTGAGTTCTGAAAAAGAATTGGGCAAAGCTCGGATACCTGAGCGACCAGCTTTGAGCACTTTCAGACTCTTCAACTTTCCAAGCGTGTCATTTAAAACCCAAAAAGAATTGCCGCTTATATCCAGATACTCCAAGTTCACCAGTTTTGTAATTCCCTCTGGTAGTTGGCTCAAGTCCTGATTGGATATATCAAGCCGGTAAACTAGTTCAGATTTGACAAGTGCATCGTCAATTGAGATATATACGCTGTCTCTTTGCCCAAATAAAAAATGAACTGCAAACAGTGAGAACACAATTAAGAGGGTCAATTTCATAGCGTAGGTTTAGCACAAAAGCAACAATTTTTACGCCAAAAAAATGGATCTATCTCTTACTTTAGTCGCTAAAGTGTATCAGGGAATTCTACCCCACTTAAGCTATCCATATCAGAAATAGGCATTACGGATAATTCCTTTCCAATATGATGCTGATATGAAATTAGAAATCCTTCCTGACGGAAACGCAGGTACTTATCTTCATAAGATCCCAATCCTCTTTTGAAATATACTTCCTCATCCTGTTCATAGTTGTTTGACTCCAACTCATCATACATGCACCCCATTTGATGATAGCTCAAGCTGTAATCTACGTTGAAGTAAACCTCACCATCTTCTAACACCTCATGAATGATCATCAACATTTCATCAGAATTTTTCTTTTTGAATATTACCCCTTTACCGCCGTTAGAATCCGACTTTGCAAACCCTTTTTCGCTCAAAACTCTTTCAAGCTCGTCATTTTCCAGGTGCCGTTCGAGCTCTTCAATGAAAACAATCGATAAACAAGGCAACTTATCATCGGCCTCTAGGAAATCATTGCTCAAAGTATCCTCAAGCTCTTCATTTTTCTGTTCTGGAATAGAATTCTCAACGCCCAATGGCGCATCGACTTCCTGGTTCGAACAGGCCATTAGTAGCAGACATGTGATCGCCAATTGTACAAAAAGAGTAATTGAAGACGTTTGTTTCATCATTGAACTTTAGAATTTATAGAGCTATGATAAATTTAGTTATTTCGAAAAGAAGTTATTAGTGTCATTATCTCTTTTGGTTCAAGGTAAACTGCTCTCTTATAACGCTTATACTTTTCGGTAGCATTAGATGTATTCAACACATAATATGACCAATCATATAACTGCCATCCCAAGCCAATTTGTGTTGTTCTCGTATCAATTTCTTTCTCAAACCGTTCTTTTCCTTTCAAAGTAGCATAGGAAAAAAGGCGGCCAACTACACCAAAGAAAGAGCGTTCCTGATAATCTGAAAAATGCATCAATTCATGCCCAAACAAACCAATTTGTGCATTAAATGGAACATCCGGAAGTAACACCAAGCTGTCCTGTTCCCGTGCATTTACACGGATAACGTACTTTCGTTTATTCCGTCTGCGAAATAAAAGAGATAACAATGTTGGACGCGCATTTAACGATGTTTTGATTCGAGCTGTTTTAAATGAGATATGCGCACTTCCTAACTCAGGATAAAAGGATAGAGCTGTAAAAAAGCCACTTCATATTCATCGGGAACATCTTTACCAAATCCAAACCTTTCCTTGAACGACTCCATTTGCTTAAACATTAAAACACTATCATGTTTGCGAATATTGACGTCTTGCGCCAGAATGAAGCTAGGAAGCCAGATAAGAAAAAAGCAAAAAAGTGGTTTCATCGTGTGATTTATAATGTTGGAAAGATACCAAAACCAAACTAGCAGGATACAATTCGGCATCAACTGTTCATAAGAACTGATTTAAACCATCACTATGCTCTATATTCTGGCTATCTTTGCAACGTGAAAAAAATTGGCATTATCGGAGCTGGACTTTCAAGTCTTTATGCTGCCTGTTATTTGGCGAAGAGAGGACATTCAGTAAGTGTTTTTGAGAAGAATAAAATGCCAGGAGGTCGATCCCAATATTTTAAAGCGGAAGGCTTTACCTTTGATATGGGGCCGAGCTGGTATTGGATGCCTGAGGTAATTGACCGATTGTTTGAAGAACTGGACGAAAAACGCAGTGACTATTTTCAACTGACTCGACTTGACCCTGCTTATCAGGTATTTTGGGATGATTTGACTTCTACCGTGATCCCCATGAAGCATGATGAATTAGTGACTTTGTTTGATTCTTTCGAGACGAACGGAGGAGAAAAATTGAACCGATTCCTAAAAGACGCTCGTGTCAAATATGAAACGGCCATGGGCTCATTTATTGAATCCCCTGGATTAAAAGTCGGTGAATTATTAAAACCAAAGTTACTGAGGGAAGCCTTGAAACTTGACGTTTTGAAATCGGTGGAAAAAGATATTGCCAACCGTTTTTCTTCTGATAAAGCCAGAAACATTCTGAATTTCCCTGTGCTCTTCTTAGGTGAGAGACCCAGTAAAATTCCAGCGATGTACACCTTAATGAACTATGCTGATTTGGAACTGGGTACCTGGTATCCGGAAGGTGGCATGAATGCACTCGCACAAGGGCTGGAAGCCGTCGCAAAAAAGTACGGCGTAGCATTTCATTACGAATCAACAGTAGAGCAAGTAAATACGGAGGGAAATAAAGCAAATGGTCTTCAGGTAAATGGCAAGCTTTTCACTTTTGATGCCGTTGTTGCTGGAGCTGATTATAATTTTGTTGAACAGCAATTACTACCTGAAAAATTCAGACGCTATTCTTCCAATTATTGGGATAAGCGAAAAATGGCTCCAAGCTCATTGATTTTCTATCTTGGTGTAAATAAGTCGATATCAAAACTGGATCATCACAACCTTTTCTTTGATGAATTATTGGAAGATCATGGAAAAGAAATTTACGACAATCCGAAATGGCCCACTAAACCTCTTTTTTATGTTTGTGCGCCATCTAAAACAGATACAAATGTTGCGCCTCAAGGACATGAAAACCTCATGGTGCTCATCCCTATAGCACCTGACCTTGAGGATGAGCAAGAAATCCGTGAACATTACCTGAATATCGTTCTTGATCGCATGGAAAAACATTGTGGGGAAGAAATCAGATCACATTTGATATATACGAATAGCTTTTGCGTTAAGGATTTCAAATCTGCTTATAACTCCTTTAAAGGAAATGCCTATGGATTGGCAAACACGCTTCGGCAAACAGCGAATTTGAAGCCTAAAATCAAATCGAAGTTGAAAAACCTCTATTTTTGTGGTCAGCTGACAGTTCCCGGACCGGGCATTCCGCCATCACTAATATCAGGAAAAATAGCTGCCAAGCAATTGTTAATCGACCTATGAAGTCCATTTTTGACAAATACTCTTATGAGGCATCACGTAACGTGACCAAATCATATAGTACCTCATTTTATGCGGGAGTCAAATGTCTGGACAAAAAAATTCGAAATGATGTTCACGCCATTTATGGATTGGTGCGATTTGCAGATGAAATTGTTGACACCTTTCATCAATACGAGAAATCGGAACTTCTCAAAGAGTTCAAGAAAGCCACTTTCGATGCCATTGAGCGAAAAATATCCCTCAACCCTATTCTGAATGCCTTTCAGGCTACAGTAAATAAGTATGCTATTGATCATGCGCTCATAGAACAATTCTTCAAGAGTATGGAAATGGATTTGAATCCTGTAGAATATGATGAACAGGCGTATAAAGAATACATACTCGGCTCAGCGGAAGTTGTCGGCCTGATGTGTCTCAAGATTTTCGTTTTTGGGAATGAAGAAGAATATCAGCGATTGAAGCCTTACGCCATGAAATTGGGGTCCGCTTTTCAAAAGATTAATTTTCTGAGAGATCTAAAGAATGATTATAAGGAACTTGGTCGGACTTATTTCCCAGACTTGAATACTGAACAGATGACTGCGGAAGACAAAAAGCGTATTGAAGAGGAAATCGATGCAGAATTCAAAGATGCATACAAAGGAATCAAGCAACTTCCCAAATCGTCAAGGTTCGGTGTGTACGTTAGCTATGTTTATTACACATCCTTACTGCGAAGGATTAAGCGAAAAACTACGGCCGACTTACTGAATGAACGTATTCGAGTTTCGAATAACATTAAGGCATTGCTTTTTGCAAAATCCTACATTCTAAACAGGATAAACCTGCTATAGTCTTTCACTTCTCAGAGAGTATACTTAACTTCGCATATGCTGTTTTTCATGATAGGTTTTATTGCTGCATTTTTTGCTATGGAAGCAATGGCATGGCTGGCACATAAATATATGATGCATGGTTTTTTATGGAATGTACACCGAGACCATCACCAACCAACTGGTAAGACTTTACAGCGAAATGATCTGTTTTTCCTGATTTTTGCAATTCCAGCTTGGCAATGTATCATGCTCGGGTTTATTTTCGATAGTATCTTATCTATCGGAATTGGTTTTGGTATTTCACTCTATGGAATTACTTACTTTCTTTTCCATGAGGTATTGATTCATCGAAGATTTAACTGGTTTGATAACTATAACAATCCTTATTTTGAGGGATTAAAACGTGCTCACCGAAAGCATCATGAAAAACGCGAAAAAGAAGATGGTGAGTGTTTTGGATTGCTTTATGTCCCAAAAAAGTATCGTAAAGCATGAAATTTGCCTATTTATGGCTGGACGTCGCGACATTCCTTTGTCCGTTTTTGCTGAGTTTTGATAAAAAAGTAAAATACTTCAGCGCATGGAGAAGCGCTTTACTCGCTAGCTTTATCATCGCCATTCCTTTCCTTATCTGGGACGCCGTATTTACAGCACAAGGCTTTTGGGGATTTAATCCGGACTATATAACTGGTGTCTATTTATTCGGATTACCAATAGAAGAAGTATTGTTCTTTTTCGTTGTTCCCTTTGCTTGTACATTCATCTATGAAGTCTGTAAATACTTTTTCCGCCAGTATTCGCTGGAGCTATTCAATAAAGGCTTTAAAATTCTTCTGCCAGTCTACGCCATTTCTTTATTAATGCTCGGCGATTCTGGCTACTACACATTGAGTGTTCAGATCAGCTATTCGCTTGTCTTGATTTGGATGCTACTAAAATCTGAATATCGCCACGTTCCACTAGCATTCTGTATCAGCCTAATTCCATTCTTACTCATGAATGGTGTTTTAACTGGATCTGTAACAACCGAACCCATCGTATGGTATAACGAAGGACAAAAAGTTGCTCCGCGCATATTCACTATTCCCATGGAAGATGTTCTATACAGTTTCACACTGGTTGTATCCAATATTTTAGTATTCGAATTCTTTCAAAAAAGGAGAGCACTATGAAACGTATAGGATTATTGTCAGACACACACGGTTATCTCGACCCGAAGATATTCGAGCATTTTAAGGATGTAGATGAAGTTTGGCACGCTGGCGATGTAGGAAGCATTGAAGTCATTGATGAATTAAAAGCCTTCAAACCAACGAAAGGTGTTTATGGCAATATCGATGGTACTGAAATTAGAAGTGAATGGAAAGAACATGAGTTCTTTAATTGCGAAGGTGTAGACGTTCTTATTACTCATATTGCCGGGAAACCTGGAAAATATCAACGTAATGCTCACGAACTTATCAGTAAATATCGTCCACAATTATTTGTTTGCGGCCACTCACATATTTTGTTGGTAAAAATGGATTCCAACTTTGATATGTTATGGATGAATCCTGGAGCGTGCGGATATAAAGGATTTCACCAAGTAAAAACGCTTCTTCGTTTCGCTATAAGCAATGGTAGAATTCATGATTTAGAGGTGATTGAATTGGGAAAAAGAATTTGAAATAAAATTTTTCGGTTTACTTTGCGTTATCCCATTGAAATGAAAACAATACTTCTAGGAATTCTCGTTACTGTTTCTTCGATTTGCTTTGGACAAACGGGTGGAATAAATTCTTTTGCTTTTCTTGACCTGACATATAATGCGCGGTCTGCTGGTTTGGGCGGGGATTTTATTTCTGTGCTCGATAATGATGTTAACATGGGGATTGCGAATCCATCGCTTCTGAACACAACAATGCATAAAGACATTAGCTTTAGCTCTTCTCTGCTTCCTGGTGGATTAAACCATGGAATGTTAGGCTATGGCTTTGATGTTAAACAGCTAGAATCAACTATGGCCGGATATATTAAGTATATCAGCTATGGTACTTTCGAGCGCACCGCGGTCAATGGTGTTTCTGAAGGAACATTCAGTCCTTTCGAAATGATTGCTGGAGCAGCTATTGGTAAACAAGTAAATAAACGTATTAGTCTTGGTGCCAATTTGAATTTCCTTTATTCGCAACTCGAGACCTACAGTTCATTGGGAGCTTCAGTTGACTTCGCAGCGACTTACCGATTAGAAGAACATGATTTCCTTGTAACAATGCTTGCCAAGAATATTGGTTATCAATTTAAAGGTTATACGAAAGGGAATCGTGCCCCACTTCCGGTTGAAGTTCAACTGGCTGCAAGTTATAAGGTGAAACATGCTCCGTTTCGCCTGACAGTTCTTGCTCACCATTTAAATCAATGGGACCTTACCTATAATGATCCTACCGCACAACCAACTGTTGATCCTTTAACGGGAGACAGCATTCCAGTTCAGCGTGCTGGGTGGTTTGAAAAACTGGGAAGACATTTCACTTATCAGCTAGAGATTCTTGCAGGAAAGAACATTGACCTTCGTATTGGTTTTGATTATAACAGAAGAAAAGAGTTAGCTCTTGAACAGCGTCCTGGAATCGCAGGATTTTCATTTGGCGTAGGACTTCATTTTACGAAGTTTAGATTGGATTATGGTTTCACTGCATATTCGGCCGCCGGATATGGAAACATGATCACTTTATCAACAAACCTCTCCAAGTGGCGTAAATAGCTTATTCCCCACGAAAACACTAGGTTGAATATTTCGACTTTTATTCATATTGGTTATAAACTAACAAATGTGTATTTCTTTTTTGAAACCTTTTCGCAAAAGATGAGTACATTTGACTAAACCAAAAATTATTTTTTTTATGAAAAAGTCGATTTTAGCGGTTGCAGTTATCTTAGGATCAACAGCAGCATTCGCTCAAAAAATGGAGTCAAAGCACGGTGAGTCTTACTTGCCAGAAGAAGGTGATTGGGCCATCAGCATTGACGCTAATCCATTTTTGAACTACGTTGGAAACCTTTTCAGTGGTAACACAGCACAGAATACGGCTCCGACATGGAATTATTTAACAAACAACCAAATCATTAGAGGTAAGTACTTTGCTGCTGATGACATGGCGTACAGAGCTGGTATCCGTTTAGGATTCGGATCTAACAGTGGATCTATGATGGTTGCTGACAGAGGAGACATCACAGTTCCTAACTACCCAAGCACTGAGCCAGTAATGGTTGAGAACACTTGGAAGTCAGGTAACACGAACATTGGTCTTCTTGTTGGTTTAGAAAAAAGAAGAGGTTTTGGACGTCTTCAAGGTTTCTACGGTGCTGAATTAGGATTCAACATTGCATCTTCTAAGAACACATTTACTTACGGTAACGCGTTAACTCAAAACCAACCAGGTCCTGGTGGAATCGTTGATATCGATCCAGCGGATAACATGGATGTTGATGGTGATGGTAACGCTGACAACACTGGAACTGACGTATTCGGTAACGCTGGTCGTATTACTGAATCTAAGTCTGGTACTCAGTTCGGTATTGGTCTTCGCGGATTCATCGGAGCTGAATACTTCGTACTTCCAAGATTGGCTATCGGTGGTGAGTTCGGATGGGGTCTTGCTTTCACAGCAAACGGAACTTCATCTGTAATGTTAGAGTCTGAAGGATTGGATAACAATGCTTCTGAGCAAACTAACGTTTTCACAACTGAGACTAAAAACGGATCTTCTTTCGGTGTTGACACTGACAGATTGAACTCTGTATTTGGACCAGCTGGTTCTTTGAGAATGACTTTCCACTTCTAAGAAGAGGTTGAAAATAAATTTCGAAAGAGCGTCCGGAAGGGCGCTCTTTTTTTTTGGCTAACTTTACCACATTATGTCCCATAAAAAGATCACGATAGCAATTGATGGTTTTTCATCTTGTGGAAAAAGCACACTGGCAAAACAATTGGCAAAAGAGCTTGATTACATTTTTATAGACTCTGGGGCAATGTATCGCGCCGTTACCCTCTATGTAATAAGAAATGGTGCAGTTATCGATGATCAAGTAAAAGAGCAAAAAGTCATAGAACTACTCCCAACTATCGATCTTCGTTTTGAGCTCAATCAGACAAGTAAAAGCCCTGAGATTTTGCTTAATGATGAAAATGTAGAATCAGAAATCAGAAAACCAGAGATTTCGGCACTTGTTTCCAGTATTTCAGCCATAGGTCCTGTTCGGGAAAAACTAGTCGCTGAACAACGAAAAATGGGAAAAAACGGTGGGATCGTTATGGATGGTCGGGACATTGGGTCCGTCGTTTTTCCAAATGCTGAATTGAAATTGTTTATTACAGCGAGTATAGACATTAGAGTCAAAAGAAGACATAAAGAGTTATCCGAAAAGGGTATTACTATTTCAGAGGTAGAAGTGCGCGAAAATCTTTTGAAAAGAGATCACATTGACAGCACGCGTGAAATAAGTCCGCTAAAACAAACTGAAGATGCTGTCGTCATAGACAACACACATTTGACCAGAACGGAGCAGCTAAATAAGGCAAAGGACCTCGTTGAAGACATTATTTTATCATATTCCTAATAGTTTTCGTCTAAAAGTTATTATATTAACATGAATTGAATTAAATTCACTAACTTTGGCAACTTTGTAAAATTATTATGAGTACAATCAGTAAGGTAACCGAAGAGATCATCAACCGTAGCCCATTTCTTAGAGAGGCAATGACGGAAAACCTGATTAATATTTCTGCACTGGCGCGTAAAATACGTCCGGAAGTAGAAAAAGGTACAGGAAAAGAGATTAAGGAAGGAGCTATTGTTATGGCTATCAAACGTATGACTCCCGGCGTATACCACCGATTGGATCTCAAAATCAAGAATGTCATTGGAGGAATCGGTGATTTTCTTGTACGAAGTGACCTTATCGATTTTACTTTCGAAAATTCGGAAACACTTCGTGAATGTCAACGTCAGCTTATTCAATTTATCAGTAACGACAAAGACAGCTTTTTCACCTTGTGTAAAGGTATTACTGAAACGACGTACATTCTAAATGCCAAATATAAAGAAGACATCGAGCGCATTTTTGTCAATGAGCGTAGAAAGGGACACAATGTTAACCTTTCTTCTATTACTGTAAAGTTACCAGAGACAAATACTGAAACGTACGGTGTATATTATTACATCATGAAACACCTAGCATGGGAAGGCATCAATATTGAACAAGTTGTCTCCACTGCTAATGAATTTACAGGTATTGTAAATTCAGATGATATTGATAACGCCTTTAAGATTTTAATGCAACTGAAGCGAAGTATTTAAGCTACCGCTTCATCTCCTTTGCACTGTTCTTCTGGTCTTGCTCCACATAGACCACAAACGGCTCCTTCTTCTTGAAGAAGAGGATTATTGCTTGCACAAGTTCCAGCGAATTCTCCATCTTTTTTCGCCCAAATCTTAATCGCAATTCCTGCGAATGCGAGTGCCAATAACCCAATTGAAATAAGAATCAACTCCATAATACGAGATTTAGTACAAAAGTATGAATTAAAGTGAAGCGGTACTCTAACCACCTTGAGTATTTGACGCACTTATAAACTTCGTCTTACAATAAGCTAGTTCTTGTCAATAAGAGCCCCGGTACCATAGGCCTGATAATCAATAGAAGTGGGTGACCCCACATACCAAATATCTCCAGCCTCATGCGTCTGGGCTTTCAACACACAACCATCAGGACGAACTTTGATCAATTCTGTTGTTTTTGATATCACATGGAGTGAATCTTTAACATTTAAATCATAAGTATCTCCAAATCCGTTACTATCAATATTGAGATTCAAATAATTGGCATCACCTGATAGCTTAAAATTACCCCAACCATAAGTCACATTCGCCCAAAACTGATTCACGTTCAAATTTAAGCGAACCTCCCCTGCTCCATCGCGTACCATAAGAGTCAGAATATCCGCATTGATTGGCACTGGACAATCGACTTCATGTGTTCCTTCGAAACGAATACCGGTCAAGGTTTTAAAGTGTATTTCGGCAATCACTACTTCACTATAGTCCCGGAGAAAATTACAAGTATTGTTGTTGAGTAAGTTTAATCTATTCTCTTCATCTACGCGTGTCTCTATAAGGTTGAGCAAATTCTTACCTCCTTTAAGGACAACCTTCTCAACTGTATCTTGTACTAATACATATCTCAAATGAGGTCCCATGAAAAGCTTATCAAAGGAATCTAATGAAACTTCCTTCTCTGTTTGTTCTCCAATTGATTTAATGCAGGATCTATCTTCAGATTTTTTACATCCAATTAGCAAAAGAACAATTAATGGTATGATCAATCTCATCTTTTAAAAGTATATCCGATTCCGTACTCAACATAGTCCGCTCTTGCCCAATGTGACTTCAATACAAGGTTAATATTGATTCCGCTATCAAAGACATATCGCATTCCCACGCGGTGATAAAACTTGTCTTCCGGTTTAAATTTATCTCGTACATAAACTCCCATACCAGTAACTAATTGAAACCGGTCCAGTGGCAACAAATAACCAGCAAAAATGCCTAGTTGAATGATCTCTGACTGTGTTTTTGGTACGTCCGAATGAAAATCCATCGTTGATTGCTTGGACATAATATCAAACGTCAACTCCATTCCCGTTTTTGGTCGAAAATAACGACGACCAACGAGGTTCAATCCGAAAATTGGATACTTTCTACCTCCAGTGGGAAACACCTCTTTTCGAGAAGCGATAAGCACTGCACCAAACTCCCAAGATTTTTGAAACTCACCGTGCACAAAACTTGTATCAGCTGCCTTGTGTATGCGATAACCATATCCTAAACTAACATAAGGAATATTTAAACCAAGGTTGGGAACTTTTGTCGCTCCATTGGAGAAATGCGTCATATCGATACCTGCGGTAATGGCATGATCACCAAACATAAAGCGCTGTTCAAGTCCCATTACGATTTGAGCATTTACAGGAGTGCTCACCGCCATCCCCAGGATATTTGCATCTTGATCGTAATACTTGGTGCCATAGGCCAATCCACAACCTAACTTTCCCGATAACAAATAGTGCTCTCGCCGTATAAAAGGAAAATTGACAAAACCATATGCTCCGAAATAATAACCCAACAATTCGTTATTACCAACGCTCCCAGCGAAGGCAGTGACACCGTAAATCGGATGATTATAAGCTTCGTGCCAATTTTTTCTATTCTTCGTTTGGATTAAATAAGATACTTCTGCAGCAAATGCATGATCCGTCGGTAAGTGCCCCATTATGCTGCGATGAGCTGCAAGAAAGCCCATTTTGCCACGCGCTTCTAACCAACCATCCTCGAACTTCTGCCCGAAAACCGTAACACCTATGAACAGCAGTATGAAAGTGCAGCAGATTCTCACGAGGCAAAGTTAATAAAACCACCTAAAAGAAGGATTAATATTACTTTTGGAAATAAAAGCATGGACGAACGCCTCATTGCCTTTAAACGCCTACTTGACATCATGGATGATCTTCGCGAGAAGTGTCCATGGGACAGGAAACAAACACTCGATTCTCTTCGCCATTTGACCATTGAAGAGACCTATGAACTTGCTGATGCCATCACAGATAAAAACATGAACGAGCTCAAGGGTGAAATTGGTGATCTCTTCCTGCATATGGTTTTCTATTGCAAAATCGGGCAAGAACAAAATGCTTTTGACGTAACAAGTGTATTGAACGCCATTTGTGATAAATTGGTTCACCGTCACCCACATATATACGGTGATGTAGAAGCAAAAACTGAGGAAGAGGTGAAAACAAACTGGGAGAAGCTTAAGCTAAAGGAAGGGAAAAAATCTGTGCTCGAAGGCGTTCCAAAATCACTTCCCGCCCTTGTTAAAGCATACAGGATTCAGGAAAAAGCCAAAGGAATCGGATTTGAATGGGAACATACAGAAGATGTATGGAGCAAAGTTGAAGAGGAAATGGGCGAATTATCCCAAGAAGTGAAATCAGGTGCTGAACATGAAAAAATTGAAGACGAATTTGGAGACGTCTTATTCTCACTCATTAACTATGCACGATTTATCGGAGTAAATCCAGAAGATGCGCTTTCCAGAACGAATAACAAGTTCATCTCTCGCTTCTCTAAAATGGAAGAATTGATCAAACTAGACGCCTTAAATATCGAGGATACTGATCTTGATACAATGGATAATTACTGGAACAAAGCCAAAGAAATAGAGCGATCTGAAAACAGTTAAATCAATAAAGGCTACCATTTACAACTTTCAAAATAAGAATGCCCCTTTATTAGTCTGAATATTGTATCTTCGGGGCCTTAAATAGATGTTACTTTACTTATGAAATTTTTCTCCCTTTTCATCTTTGTATGTCTTTTCGGCTTTACGTCATTTTCTCAAGATTTCACAATTCGTGGATTCATCTACGGACCGGATGGAGAACCAATGCCTTTCGAAAAAGTGAAATTAGTTGGTGCAGATGGCGCAACCTTAGGCGGAGCGGTAACGAAAGTAACGGGATTTTACTCTATCTCTAAATTGAACCCAGGATCTTACACGCTCAAAGTAGAGCCTATTGGTTACGAGCCTTTAAGCGAAACTGTGGATGTTGTAGACAAGAAAGGGAATGTTAAGGTTGACTTCAACTTGAAAAAGCTTGAGGACGTTCAGAACCTAGAGGAAATGAGTGCCAGCGCAGCTGCCAAAACAAAGGAAACACAAGTACTCATCTCTGAGATCACCATGGATAAGAAAGATTTGGAACGTGTTCCAAGTGTGGGTGGTGAAAATGATATTGTAGGAGGTTTCAGTATTACTCCAGGTGTTATTACAACAGGAGATCAAGGAGGTCAAATATACGTACGTGGTGGAACACCAATTCAAAATAAGATCTTGTTGGACGGTATGACTATTTACAGTCCCTTCCACTCTATCGGTTTCTTCTCCATCTTTGAAACTGAGTTAGTACAAAGCACCAGTATTTTTACCGGTGGTTTTGATGCGGAATACGGAGGAAGAATTTCTTCAATCATGGACATCACATACAGAGATGGAAACAGAAAGAAATTTGGAGGAAAGATTTCTGCTTCTCCATTTATGGCTAAAGCCGTTCTGGAAGGTCCTTTCTCTAAAGCGAAAAAAGATCCTGAAACAGGAGAAGAAATATTAAGCTCTGGCTCTTACGTCTTTTCGGCAAAACAGAGTTTGATTGATTATACATCTCGTGACTTGTATCCACGTATCAATGACGGTGGAGGAATGCCATTTAGCTTTACTGATTTATATGGTAAAATAACTTTCAAAGGGGACGGTGGATCGAAATTCAGCGGTTTTGGATTCCACAACCGAGATGCCGTTCGTTATGATATCGCAGATATTGACTGGACACAAAGCGGCGGTGGAATTAACTTCTTATTAGTTCCTTCAAGCTCTTCAACTTTTATCAGAGGACATGTGAACGGAAGTAATTATTCGACAGCTTTTGATGAGGCCATTAGTGAAACGGACACGATCTCAAGATTCAGTTCTATTGGTGGATTTGACCTAGGTTTTGACTTTACGTTCTTCATGAAGAACGAAAGTGAGTTCAATTATGGGTTTAACCTTGCTGGATTTAATACAAACTTTCAAACATTTAATGAAGCGAAAAGAAAAATTGAAGCGAATAACTTCTCTACGGAGATTGGTGTTTACTTCAGCTACCGTTTTGTTTCAACGCGTTGGGTTGTGCAGCCAAGTATCAGAGGTCAGTTGTATGCTTCATTGAGTTCATTCCAACCTGAGCCAAGATTGCGAATTAAGTTCAATGCGAATGACTGGCTACGTTTGAAAGTATCTGGTGGACGATTTACTCAAAACTTTACTTCAGCATCATCAGATAGAGATGTTGTAAACCTGTTCAATGGTCTGCTTTCAGCGCCTACGAATGTGCAGGAAACGTTCGTGACGCTTTTCCAAAACGAGCGTAATCCACAAAATGGTCTGCAAAAGGCATGGCATGCAATTGGAGGTTTTGAAGCGGATATCACGAAGAAACTATCAGTTAACGTTGAAGGGTATTACAAGTATTTCTCTCAGCTGAGCAATATCAATCAAAATAAATTATACCCAGACGAAGCTGAATTCTCTAACATCGATGACGTTTACAAGAAGGACTTTATTCTTGAAAATGGAGAATCATTTGGTGCAGATCTTCTTGTTAAGTATTCAGATAATCGTCTATTCCTTTGGGGAGTTTATTCCTATGGATACTCAACACGTTGGGATGGAGACTCCCTTTACTTCCCGGTATTCGATAGAAGACACAATGTGAACCTCGTTGGTACTTATCTTTTTGGAAAGAAAAAGGATTTAGAAGTTAGCATTCGTTGGAACCTCGGTTCTGGACTTCCATTCACTCCAACTGCCGGATTCTACGAGCAGGAGAACTTTTCTGGAGGTGTAACAGAAGACCCAACGACAACGAATCAAAGTGGTGTATCAACACTATTGGGAGATTTCAACAGTCAGCGTCTACCATATTACCACCGACTTGACATTACGGTCAAAAAACAATTCAAGTTCAAAAATGAATCAGTAATTGAAGTCGTGGGAAGTGTTACGAATGCTTATGACAGAAGAAATATCTTCTACATAAATCGTGTAACGAACGAGCGCATTGATCAATTCCCAATTCTGCCAAGTTTAGGAATGAGCTACAAGTGGTAAATCGCTAACTCTTCTTCTCTTAATAGAAAAGCAACATACGATTCTTATAAAGAAAAGAGTAAACAGCTGAATTTCAACGATCAAAGTTGACCCTACTATATTTAGCCTTGCTTCATTGAATTGAATTTCGGCAAGATAAATTAGATCGATTCGACGGGTATTATTACGGATTTTCTATCTTGTCGTATGCTTTCCAAGAAAACTAAGTATGGATTAAAAGCACTGGCTTATATTTCAAAGCAGGAGAAAAATGATCCTGTTCAAATAGCGACTATTGCGAAAAGTGAGAATATTTCTCACAAGTTTTTAGAGAGTATTCTTCTGACACTCAGAAAATCTGGAATTCTTGGTTCTAAAAAAGGGAAAGGTGGCGGCTACTACCTATTGAAAGATGCAAAGGACATTCCTATGACTGATGTGATTCGTGTGCTGGAGGGGCCGATTGCAATGCTTCCTTGTGTAAGCTTAAACTTTTACGAAAAGTGCGATGATTGTCCTGATGAAAATGCCTGCAGCGTGCACCGATTAATGATTCAAGTCAGAGATAATACATTAAAAGTGCTCGAAAATAACACCTTGGCGGACCTGACCGTGACCTCTGACTAATCGCCTCGAATAAATGATTATTTTAGAGTAATGTAAACGGAAAACATTACTCATTTATGTTACTGCTATTCATTCTTGGTGGAATTCTGATCGCACTCTTCATTGTTGCCTGGACACTTTATAACCGAATAATTCAAGCGAAGAACATCGTAAGTGAGGGATTTAGTGGAATTGACGTACAACTAAAGCGTCGTTTCGAACTCATTCCTAATCTTATTGAAGCGGTGAAAGGTTACAATGCTCATGAGGCAAAAGTACTTGAAGAAATTGTGGCTAATCGTTCCATGTCATTGACAGATATTAATGCAATTGCACAAAGCGATCAATCAATTACGAGTACGTTGAAGAATTTCCGAATACATGTGGAAGATTATCCTGATTTACAAGCTAACACACAGTTTCTAAAATTAATGGACAATCTATCCGAGATTGAAAGTGAGTTATCAATGGCACGTAGATACTATAACGGAACCGTAAGGGATTACAATACCAAGATTCAAATTTTTCCAGGTGTACTAGTTGCCAACATGATGAAACTCAAACCAGCAGTATTTTATCAAATTGAGCACAGTGAAGAACGTCTAACTCCAAATGTTGACATCCATGAATAAACTTCTCTCTTTCTTTCGTGTTGTCTTTTTAGTTTGTCTGGCATTTCCATCATTGGCTCAAAAAGATTGGGAAACAGAAGATGTTCCTCCTTCTCTTCAATATGAGCATATCTTATCTTACCATAGCGATATTTATATTCAAAAGAATCGTAAAGTTTTAATCATCGAAACAATTGATGTATGGGCGGAGGGAAATAATATTCAACGCGGAATTTATCGAGATTTGCCATTGTCTTACCCTTTTAAGGGAGGACAATATGATGTTGATTTCAACCTTATTAGCGTAAAGCGAAATGGTTATGAAGAAGATAATCATACTGAATGGCTGGATAACGGTATACGCATTTATATTGGAAGCGCTAATCGCTATATCCCTGATGGTTTCCATAGTTTTGAAATTACGTATGAAGTGGACTACGTTCTTGGGTTCTTTGAATCACACGACGAGTTAGCCTGGAATGTCAATGGCAATGGTTGGGATTTTACCATTGATTCTCTTTCAGCAAACGTCTATTTGCCTTCAGGCACTCCTGGTGTAAAGCAATTTAGCGCCTATACTGGATTTTACGGCCAAGATGGAAAAGATTATGACACTTCCGCGATTAACGGAGGAATTCAAGTTTATTCCACTGACCCATTATTTGGCGGGCAATGCCTTACTCTTGCTGTTGGGTGGGAAAAAGAATATGTAACCTATCCGACTTTCTTCGACAAGATGCGCCGATGGATGCGTGTCTTCTTAATCTGGGTTGTATGTTTTGGTTTTTTGATCGTCGGTTTTCTTTACAACTTCACTATGTGGAGACACTACGGAAAAGATCCCAAACCTGGCACCATTATCCCAAGGTTTAAAGCACCTGACGACATGTCTCCAGCTGAATGTGCTTATCTACACAATCAGGGAAGAAAAACGAAAACTATGTTTGGTTCAATGCTTTTGAGTATTGCATCCAAAGGCTGGTTGGTTATTGAACGTAAAAAACCAGGTTCTTACCTTCTGAAAAAAACAGACGCATCCCAACCAAAAAAGGAACTTACCGAATTGGAACAAGATTTTCTGGATCGACTGGTAAAGAAGGACGTTTTTTCATTTAGTAAAGATAAGTATAGCTCTCGTGTTTTACGTGTAAGCGAAAATTTGGAAAAGCAGATAGAAAAGCGACAAATAGATAAATATTTTATTCGTAACGGTCATATTAAAGCAAGGCAATACTGGTTCCCTTTGTTGACTATTATTGCGGGAACACTCATATCAATATTCATTGGTGGAGCTGTATGGGTCATTGTATTAATGGGCATACTCCACTTCATTATGAACTTTATTTTTCATCGATTATATGAACAACCAACCAAACTTGGTAGGCAAAAACTGGATGAAATTGCCGGATTCATGATGTATATGAAATATGCAAACGCAGAAAGAATAAAGCTGATGAATCCACCTGATATGGACTTCACCCATTTTGAGGAAAATATCGCCTATGCTGTTGCACTTGGCATTGCAAGCGAATGGGCTGGACAATTTGATCCGAAAGTATATGAGGAATTTGACAATGGAAGCTATGCTGCACCATACCTAATCGGAATGAGCTTTAGATCATCTGCAGCATTCAGTACACTTGGTGATGATCTTGCCTCAACCATATCATCCGCTTCAACGCCCCCAACCTCTTCTGGCTCAGGAGGAGGATATTCGAGCGGAGGCTTTTCAGGTGGAGGAGGATTCTCTGGTGGAGGGTTCGGCGGCGGTGGCGGTGGTGGATGGTAGTCCTTTATCGCGACCGATCTTCAAGAACCTGTTCAATATCTGTTAAACGTACTCCTTTCGCTTTTAAGAGAATTAAGTAGTGATATAGCAAATCTGCCGCTTCATTTTTGAATAACTCCATATTTTCATCTTTTGCCTCTATTACCAATTCCACAGCTTCTTCACCGACCTTTTGGGCTACCTTATTGATCCCTCTTTGGTATAACTTATTCGTATACGACTCATTGTCATTCTTATCAATACGGCGGTGAATGGTGTCTTCTAAACGATAGACAAACCCTTTGGCATCTCTTTCACCAAAGCACGAGCTAGTACCAGTGTGACAGGTTGGTCCAGCCGGGGTTGCTTGAATCAATAGTGCATCATTATCACAATCAGCTTTTACGGATTCTACAAATAAGTAATTATTCGACAACTCACCTTTTGTCCACAGACGTCGCTTAGATCTGCTGTAAAACGTTACTTTTCGCTCCTTCACTGTTTTATCTAAGGCTTCTTGATTCATATAACCAAGCATGAGAACTTCCATGGTTAGCGCGTTCTGAACAATCACCGGCACCAGTCCGTCTGCGTTCTTTATAAAGTCAATTTCTTTCATGTTTATCATTAATTATCTTATTGGAATATTACTTTCTTTTAAGTATCCTTTTAGTTCTGGAATTGGCACTTCACCAAAGTGAAAGATACTAGCTGCCAAGCCAGCAGTGGCATTCGTATTTAGAAAAAGTGACCTAAAATCACTCTTGCTTCCTGCTCCGCCAGAAGCTATGACGGGAATGTTAATGGCTTCGGAAACCTTCGCCGTTATATCCAAGGCAAAACCGGACTTGGTTCCATCATTATTCATTGAAGTCAGTAAAATCTCTCCGCCTCCTAATCTCTCAATTGACTTCGCCCAGGATACTGTTTCCAAATCGGTTTCATTTCTACCGCCATGAGTAAATACTGTCCACATATCTCCCGTCCACTTCGTATCTATAGCAACAACAACACATTGACTTCCAAAGGCTTTTGCTAAATCCGTAATGAGTTCTGGGTTTCTGACCGCAGCTGAATTGATACTTACTTTGTCCGCCCCAGCTAATATGATATTCCCGGCATCTTCAATACTGTTAATTCCACCACCAACAGTAAATGGAATATCTATGTGTGCAGCAATTTTTTCAACCAGTTTAATGAGCGTTCGTCTTTTCTCTACTGTGGCCGTGATATCCAGAAAAACCAACTCATCGGCTCCTTCATCAACATATCTTTTAGCTAATTCGACTGGATCTCCAGCATCTCTTATATCCATGAAATTGACCCCTTTGACTGTTCGTCCGTTTTGGATATCTAAACAAGGAATGATGCGTCTCTTTAACATAATTCAGCGAGTTCTTTGAGGTTAATTGTTCCTTCATAAATGGCTTTACCCACAATTGCGCCATCACACCCAATTGCCTTTAATTGTTTTAGATCGTCAATGGAAGAAACTCCACCGCTCGCAATTAAGCCCACTTCTGTCATGGATAGAATTTCTTCATACAACTCTATAGAAGGACCGCTGAGCATTCCATCAAGATTTATGTCCGTTGAAATAACCTGCTGAATTCCTTTTGATACATAGTCGTTGATAAAATCGATGACATCCAATGAAGATTCCCTCATCCAACCATTCGTCGCTATCTTCCGATTACTACAATCAGCACCAAGAATGATTTTCTCCGCTCCATAGCGATCCAGCCAGCCAATGAATAATTCGGGGTCATTCGCAGCTATGCTCCCACCCGTAACTTGACTAGCTCCGGATTCGAATGCTATTTTAACATCTGAATCAGATTTTAGTCCTCCGCCAAAATCGACTTTTAAGCGCGTACCTGATGCAATCGATTCCAAAATTTTATAATTGATAATTCTACTTGAGCGCGCACCATCTAAATCAACTAAATGTAAATACTCAATACCACTCGATTCAAACTCCAATGCCACTTCGAGGGGATTCTCATTGTATATTTTTTTCGTGTTGTAATCACCTTTACTTAGGCGAACACACTTACCTTCAATAATATCAATCGCTGGTATAATCTTCATAATTCTAAAAAATTGGCTAATAATCTACCTCCTTTACCTGCTGATTTTTCTGGGTGAAATTGCACTCCGTAGAAGTTGTTACGTTGCAAAGCAGCACTAAAACTTCCGCCGTATTCACAGGTAGCAATGGTATCATCACATGTTTCAGCATAATAACTATGAACGAAATACATATCGTCCAGTGTTGCTATATCCCTGAATAACTCACTATCTAACAGAGTAAAATCATTCCAACCCATATGTGGAACGCGTACTTTTTGAGGAAATCGTTTTACTTTCGTTGAAAAGATACCTAAGCCTTTGGTGTCTCCCTCCTCTGTTTCTTCGCACATCAGCTGCATCCCTAGACAAATGCCAAGGACTGGCTGCGTCAATTCAGGAATGATTTTATCCAACCGCTTACTGCGAAGGTTCGCCATCGCCGTACTTGCCTCTCCAACCCCAGGAAAAATAACTTTTGATGCCTTGGAAATTTCCTCAGGGTCATCCGTTAAGCTGCTTGCAACACCCAGGCGGTTTAAAGCGTTTTGAACCGACCTGATGTTTCCTGCCTTATAATTAATAATTGCTACCATGATTAAATTGTTCCCTTTGTACTCGGTATGTCGTAATTATTCGTTCTACTTTTTGCCATTTTTATCGCTTTTGCGAATGCTTTGAAAATCGATTCAATCTTGTGATGTTCATTCTCGCCGCTGCACTGAATATTTAAATTGCATCGTGCAGCATCGCTAAAGGATTTAAAAAAATGCATGAACATCTCTGTAGGCATTTCTCCCACTTTTTCACGATTAAAAGTTGCGTTCCAAATTAACCAGGGACGACCTCCAAAATCTATCGCTACTTGCGCCAGACAGTCATCCATAGGTAGCAAAAACCCATACCTTTCAATTCCTTTCTTATTTCCCAACGCAAGTGAAAATGCTTCTCCAAGTGTGATCGCAACATCCTCAATAGTATGATGTTCATCAATTTCAAGATCTCCTTTTACATCAACCGCAAGATCAAGACTTCCATGCTTGGCAAGTTGTTCTAGCATATGATCGAAGAATCCTATTCCTGTAGAAATATTGCTTTTACCACTGCCGTCAAGATTCAAATCAATCGAAATCTCGGTCTCGTTCGTTTTTCGTTGCTGTGAAACGCTCCTAGGACGTTGCTTCAAATATTCATAAATCGTTTTCCAACTTGTTGTGCAAAGCGCAGCTTCACGTGTGCTATTTTCACCAATAAATACGGCTTGTGCTCCCAAATTTTCTGCTAATTCAACATCTGTTTCTCGGTCACCGATAACAAAAGAGTTGCTCAGGTCATAATTCCCGTAAATGTATTGGTTCAAAAGTCCTGTTCTTGGTTTCCTTGTCGGCGCATTGTCTTCAGGAAAACTTCTGTCTATGAAAATTTCAGAGAATTCTATTCCTTCATTTTTAAATGCCTGAATAACCTTATTCTGGGCAGGCCAAAACGTTTCTTCAGGAAAAGATGCTGTTCCCAAACCATCTTGATTTGTGACCATAACCAGTTCATAATCCAGTTCTGCAGCTATTCTTGAAAGCCACTGAAAAACACCAGGATAAAATTCCAATTTTTCAAGATTATCTAATTGATAGTCTACTGGAGGCTCTATTACCAGCGTACCATCTCTGTCAACAAATAATACCTTTTTCATTCTGCTACCTTATTATTCTCAATTGAGAGTGTGTTACATAGTCCAATTAATTCATCATTTTGATTAGGACTACCGACTGTTATGCGAAGACAATTTCTCACGACAGTATTTCTATTGCGTGGTATGACCCCTGATTGCACGAGCTGCTGATAACGTAGGTCAGCATCATCTACTTCTACCAGCAAAAAATTCGCCTGAGAAGGATACACTTCAGACACAAAATCAATGGCCGCAAGTTCTAAAGTCAAGCGATCGCGTTCCTTCAAAAGAATTTTCACCTCGCGTTCGAACTTATCTGTGGACTTCAGCGAAGCAATGGCCGCTCGCTGGTTTAGCTCACTAATATTATACGGCGGTTTTACTTTATTCAGTAAACGAATTATTTCTGTACTTCCAAAGCATACACCAATGCGCGCTGCTGCCAGTCCTCTTGCTTTACTGAATGTTTGAATAACAACCAGGTTTGAAAACTGATCGAGTATCTCTATCCATGACGTTTCAGATGAAAAATCAATGTATGCTTCATCAATTGCTACAATTCCATTGAATGATTCAAGTATTTCGATTATCGCATCTCGATTCAAACAATTGCCGGTCGGATTATTTGGTGTACAAATGAAAAGTAGTTTTAGATTGTTATCGTTAATGTAAGAAGTTGTTATGCTTAAGTCAATATTGAATTTTTCATTCAATGGAACCTCTAACAGTTGAACATCATTAATTGCCGAAGAAACATTGTACATTCCGTAGGTCGGAGAAAAGGTCAGTGCCTTGTCTTTGCCCGGTTCACAAAACACTCTAAACAACAAATCGATCACTTCATCGCTACCGTTACCAATGAAAATTTGATCCGTTGGGATTTGCTTAATTTCTGCCAAACATTGCTTTAACTCCAACTGGTAAGGATCAGGATAACGGTTTAATTCACCAAACGGATTCTCATTCGCATCAAGAAACAGCAATTCAGACGACATACTACTGTTTTCGGAAAATTCATCTCTTGCGCTGGAATAAGGCTTCAATTCCAGAATATTCTTTCGCACTATTTTCTTTAAATCAATCATCATTCAGTGCTTTTAAACGCAGCGTTACTGCATTCTTGTGAGCAAATAATTCTTCCGCTTCAGCCATCTTTTCTATTGCGGGACCTATATTCCGAATACCTTTTTCAGTTAGTTGTTGAAAAGTGATTTTCTTCACGAAACTATCAACTGATACTCCGCTGTAATTACGCGCAAAACCGTTCGTTGGCAATGTGTGATTGGTCCCACTTGCGTAATCTCCAGCACTTTCGCAACTGTAATTCCCTAGAAAGACAGAACCGGCATTCTCTACCTGATCCATCCATAGTTCAGGTTGTTCCGAAGCGATTATAAGGTGTTCAGGCGCATACACATTACTTAATTCGATGCAATCTTTCAGCGTTCCCAATAAAATAGCTTTGCTATTCTTTAGAGCCTCTAAAGCTATCTCCTTGCGCGGAAGCTCCTCTAACTGTGATCTCATCGCTTCTAGCGTTTTTCGGATCATCGCTTCATTATCTGCTAAGAAAAGTACTTGACTGTCTCTTCCGTGCTCCGCTTGTGATAACAAATCAGAAGCAACGAACTCCGGAACCGCAGACTTGTCCGCTACAACTAATACTTCACTTGGCCCGGCAGGCATATCTATAGCTACACCACTTTGCTGTACTAGTTGTTTTGCCTTAGTTACATATTGATTTCCCGGTCCAAAAATTTTATCGACCGGTGAAATTGTTTCCGTGCCATAAGCCATTGCCGCAACAGCTTGAGCCCCACCAATTTTTAAAATGCTTGTTATACCGACAAGTTGGGCAGTATATAAAATGGCTGGATTTATGTTTCCATTCTTATCAGGTGGTGTGCAAAGTGTCACCTCTTTACAACCAGCTAGTTTAGCAGGAATACCCAGCATTAAAATGGTAGAAAAGAGCGGAGCAGAACCTCCTGGAATGTACAATCCAACTCGTTCAATCGCCACACTTTTTCGCCAACAACTTACACCTTCCATTGTTTCCACCACCTTCATCGACTCTAATTGAGAAGTGTGAAATGTTTCAATGTTTTGCTTTGCAAGTTTTATTGCTGATTTTAGCTCAGATGAAACTTTCGCGGTAGCATTCTCAATTTCCTTTTCGGAAACCTGCAGTTCATTTATTTCAACCTGATCCAGCAAGCGCGTATAACGTCTGATAGCTCCATCACCATTTCTTTTTACATCTTCCAGTATGCTTTTTACTCCCTTTTCCAGCGCTCTCTTTTCGAAAGCTGGTCTCTCAATCAATTCTGGCCATTGAGCCCTTTTGGGATTTCGAATAATATTCATCACAATACAATTTTATCAATAGGTACGACTAAAATTCCTTCAGCTCCAAGTCGCTTAAGTTCATCGATGACTTCCCAAAATTTATCTTGATCAATTACAGAGTGCAGTGAACTCCAACCATCTTCCGCAAGTGGCAAAATGGTGGGACTTTTTAGAACAGGAAGAATAGCACTTACAGACTCAATCTGTTCGTTGGGGACATTCATTAGAATGTATCGACTGTTCTTCGCTTTTAATACTGCGCGCACACGGAATAGAAATTTCTCAAGAATTTCCTGAATTGAAGGCGATAGTTTTCTGGAGCTAACCAATACAGCTTGAGACTTCAAAATCACTTCAGTTTCCCTTAAACCATTTTTGAACAACGTACTTCCTGAACTTACGATATCGCAGATACCATCAGCTAATCCGATATTAGGAGCAATCTCGACAGAACCTGATATTGTGTGTATCTCGGCATTAACGTTCTGTTTTCTTAAAAACTGTTTTACAGTATTGGGATAAGATGTTGCAATTTTCTTTCCTTCGAAATACGCTGTATCATTCGTTTCAATTTGCTTAGGAACAGCTAATGAAACACGGCAACGAGAAAAACCAAGTCGTTCAATGATATCCACTTGTTTTTCCTGTTCGACTAACAAATTTTCACCAACGATGGCTATGTCAACAACACCATCTTCCAAGTATTGCGGTATATCTGAATTTCGCAGGTAAAGAATTTCCATCGGAAAGTTTGGAACACTGACTTTCAGTTGGTCCTTGCCGTTGTCCACGGAAATGCCGCACTTTTTGAGGAGTTGGAGAGAATCCTCATTGAGTCTTCCGCTTTTTTGAATTGCAATTTTCAATTTGCTCATTTCTAGTTTAATTAAGTCTGAGCGAACCAAAAGGCAACAAAAAACCCGTCCGATTGCTCAGACGGGTTTTGATTAAATATGTTCGTTTATCTACATAACATGATCAGCTCGCCTGAGGGAGAGTATGAACATGATGATGATGTAGATTAATAAAATTCATTATCTGCATTTTTGTGCGACACAAATTTATAGAATAAAAATGTACATCTACAAGTGTGGCTGTAATATTTGTTCTAAAAAAAGGAATGAATCGAGTTTTAAAACCCTTTTAATCAACCAATTGAAAGAACCTTATTTTTTTTTGATTTATGAGTTTTAATTAGTCGGAAGCCCTCCTGAGGTCGAACGTCTCCACTCCTCTCCTGGAGCTGTCCACCAAATACTGTTATCTTCCATTACAGCAATATATCGGGCTTGACCATCCATTTTGACATACGGCTGAAACTCTTTAATTGCAACTCCTTCGGGTAAACCGGCTGAGGAAGAGCGTTTCCATGGGTCACCTGGAGCCGTCCACCAAATAGTGTTATCATCGAGTACAATAATATATCTGGCTTCTCCATTTATTTTGACATATGGTTCAAACATTTTTATGGAAAATCCAGAGGGCAGTCCTTCCGTTGAAGATGGTTTCCATGGGTCACCTGGAGCCGTCCACCAAATCGTATTATCATCCAAAACAGCAATATATCTTGCCGATCCGTCGGCTTTAACATAAGGTTTAAAAATCTCAATGTCCTGGGCTTGTGAAATACCAGTCAACAGCAATGTTGCAAATAAAAGCAGTACTCTCTTCATTTCAATCGTTTTTTAGATGTGTTGGTCAATTAGAATTGTATTTCCGTCAGGATCCGTCAACATAATATTTCCCGGTCCTTCAGTATTTTCATCTGTTTCAGAAATAAGCTCAATCCCGTTTTCTTTCAAGCTTCTCTGAATTTCGCGTACATCATCATAGTTCTTAACCGTATTTGCATTTTCATCCCAGCCAGGATTAAACGTTAATATGTTGTTGTCAAACATCCCTTGAAAAAGGCCAATGAGCGCGTTTCCATTTTTCATAATGAGATAATTCATTTCTTCGTTTCCGGCAAAAACTTTGAACCCTAACTTCTCATAAAACTGTTTCGATACATTGAGGTCTTTTACAGAAAGACTTGTAGAAAATGCTCCTAATTTCATTACTTCGGTTTTAGTTCCTCAATATACAAATAGCGAATATCATTTGCTTCATGTTCCGGCAGGAAAACTTACTTAGGAATAATTATTATTTTAATGAGCAAAACTATGCTCCTTATGAAAAGAATTTTTCTCCTTCTCGCCTTTGCGAGTACTTTGACTGTTTCGTATGCTCAACGCGACCGCTCTCAAGATGCTTTTCCAGTAATTAATGAGTCTTTGAATTTTAGATGTATTGGCCCATTCCGTGGTGGTAGGTCAGCTGCAGTAACTGGTGTTGAAGGCAAACCTATGCTTTACTACATGGGAACCACTGGTGGTGGTATCTGGAAAACTGAAAATGGCGGTACAACGTGGAAAAATATCTCTGACGGCTACTTTGGTGGCTCAATTGGAGCAGTTGCGGTATCGGAATCGCATCCAAACACTATTTACGTGGGAGGCGGAGAAGTCACGGTACGTGGAAATGTATCACCTGGAACTGGAATGTATAAATCGATTGATGGAGGAAGAAGTTGGAAATCAATTGGCTTGAAAGAATCTCGCCACATTCCACGCGTACGTATTCACCCTTCCAATCCTGATATTGTATATGCTGCTGTGCTCGGCGACTTATTTAAAGATACGGAAGAGCGCGGTGTATACAAATCATCAGATGGAGGTGAAACATGGGAGCAAGTCCTTTTTGTGAATGAACGATCTGGAGCTGTTGACTTGATATTGGACCCTGTGAATCCAGAAGTCATTTATGCCAGTACATGGAATGTTCGAAGAACTCCGTATGACTTTTCTTCTGGTGGTGACGGCTCTGCGCTTTGGAAATCTACGGACGGAGGTAAAACTTGGAAGTCGCTTATGGATAATGAAGGTATGGCGGATGGAGAGGTTGGAATTATTGGTATAGCCGTTTCACCTGCGAATCCAGATCGGATTTGGGCGATCGTCGAAAATGATGAAGGTGGAGTTTTTCGTTCTGACGATGGAGGAAAAAAATGGGAACTCGTAAACAGTGATCGAAGTCTTAGACAGCGTGCCTGGTATTATTCACGTATTTATGCAGACCCGGTAGACCCGAATACCGTTTATGTCATGAATGTGGCCTATCATAAATCCACAGATGGTGGTAAAAGTTTCAATTCTCATTATGCACCACATGGCGATCACCACGATTTATGGATAGCCCCTGAAAATCCAAAAAGAATGATCATAGCTGATGATGGCGGTGGACAGGTTTCCTACGATGGTGGACAAAGCTGGTCAACTTATATGAATCAGCCCACCGCGCAATTTTATCGTGTAACGACAGATGATCACTTTCCATATCGCATTTATGGTGCTCAACAAGATAATTCAACCATTCGCATCGATTCTAAGTCAAATCGCTCATATATTTCAACAAGAAATTGGGAATCTACTGCTGGAGGTGAAAGCGCTCATTTAGCCCCTGATCCAAAGGACAATGACATTGTTTATGGCGGAAGTTATGGAGGTTTTCTTACACGGTATAATCATCATACTGATATGAATCGTGCGATTAATGTTTGGCCAGACAACCCCATTGGCTATGGCGCTGAGGGAATGAAATACCGTTTTCAATGGAATTTTCCAATTTTCTTTTCTCCCCATGATGACGAAAAAATATATACCTGCTCGCAATACTTGCACGTTTCAAAAAATGGTGGGGCAAGCTGGGAGATTATTTCACCTGATCTAAGTCGAAATGATTCAACAAAACTCGTTTCTTCCGGCGGTCCTATCACAAAAGACAATACAGGCGTCGAATACTACGCAACCATCTTCGCAGCTCTGGAGTCCCCTTATGAAAAAGACCTCCTATGGTGCGGAACGGATGATGGACTGCTTCACGTTTCAAGGAATGGTGGAAATTCATGGTCCAATGTTACACCAAAAAAGCTTCCGGACTGGTGCATGATTAATAGCATAGAAGTAGATCCTTTCCATAAAGGAGGACTTTATGTGGCTGCTACTTCATACAAACTAGGTGACTATAGTCCTTATCTGTATTACACAAGTGATTATGGAGTCACTTGGAAAACCATTGTAAATGGTATTGCAGAAGATCATTTCACACGTGTCATTCGATCAGACAAATCCGTTGAAGGCTTGTTGTATTGCGGAACAGAGTTTGGTTTGTACCTGAGTACTGACAATGGCGAAAATTGGCAATCGTTTCAATTAAACTTGCCTCAAGTTCCAATCACTGACATAGCTTTGAAGGAAAACGATTTAATTGTAGCTACACAAGGTCGCAGTTTTTGGGTTTTTGATGATCTAAATATTCTCTGGGATGAAGTCAAAAAGACTACGAAAAAGGAAGACTTACGACTATTCAGTATTTATCCTACCGTTGGTTATGGTGGCGGAGGTTCTTCCTCGGAAACCGCAGGTACAAATTACCCTTCAGGCATCCAGCTTTTCTATAATATACCAGACGAAGAAGCAGACTATTGTATCAAATTTATGGATGCAGACGGAAAAATGATTCGAACTTTTGCTTCAAATGCAGAAGAAAAAGAAGATGAATTCAAGGTAAAACAAGGAATGAACACTTTTGTGTGGGATACGCGCTACGAAAAAGCGGATGAATTTGATGGGCTACTTATGTGGTGGGGAACACTTAATGGGCCAACAGCACCTCCGGGTGCGTATACTGCTCGATTGGTATCGGAAGAAGACAGTACGGAAATTACTTTCGAACTCTTGCAAGATCCAAGGGCAGAAGGCACAGCTGAAGACAGGCAAGCCCAGTTTGAGTTTTTACTAGAAATCAGAAATAAACTAGACGAAACACATGACGCTATCCGCCATATGCGAATGATTAAAGACCAGATTGGTACATTAAACAACCGTATTGACGAAGAAAAATACGAAAAGGTGATTGAGCAAGGAGAAACCTTGGATTCATTGATGACAATGATTGAAAAAGAGCTTTATCAGACTAAACTAAAAAGTAATCAAGACATGCTTAATTATCCTATTAAGCTTAACAATAAACTTGCCCATGTGGCTTCACTTGCCAGTATGGGAGTATATCGACCTACTCAGCAAATGATTGGCGTCAAAAATGATATTACAGGGCGAATTGATGAACTTTTAGAGAAGTGGAAAGAAATACGTGAGACAATGATTCCGGCCTATAATGAGCTCATTCGAAACAGTGCAATAGACTTAATCGGTATTGGCGAAAACGACTAACAAAATGGTATAAGAAAAGGGCTGTCTGAATCAAGACAGCCCTTTTCGACGCTTTCTAAAAAAAATCTAAAACCACTATTAACCAGGAAAGCGTTGTCGTTAATTATCTTTATTTAAGGTATTCGAATAATTCTCTTTTTTTCTCATTGTCTTTAAACTGACCTCCGTAAAACGAAGTCACGGTGTCTGAATTCACGTCTTCTACTCCTCGTGATGAAACACACAGATGTTCGGCATCAATAATGACAGCAACATCTTCCGTTTCCAAAATAGATTGAAGTTCTTTAGCTATCTGAACCGTCAATCGCTCTTGAACTTGCGGACGTTTCGCGAAATACTGAGCAATACGATTCAACTTTGATAAACCTATAACCTTCCCGTTTGAGATATAAGCAATGTGCGCTTTACCAATGATAGGGACAAAGTGATGTTCGCAGTTTGAATACAGCGTTATGTTTTTTTCTACCAACATCTCACCGTAGTTATACTTGTTCTCAAACAAAGTAACACTTGGTTTATTCTCTGCATCCAGACCTGAAAAAATTTCTTTCACGTACATCTTTGCTACCCGCTTAGGAGTTCCACGCAATGAGTCGTCGGTCAAATCAAGACCAAGTGTTTTCATAATCTCACCAAAATGGTGTTCAATGATTTCCATGCGCTCATCCGGGGACTTATCAAACGCACTCTCCACCATGGGAGTGTCAATATTTGTCCAGCTGTGATTGTCACCAATCTCATCATCAGACAACTTCACCAAAAGGTTATTATGCTGGATACTCGACGATGTTTCTTTCAGTTTCATATAAACGAATGTTTAAGTCATTTGATGAAGTAATTTGACGGCTTATGTTCTCATATATTACACGAGCAATATTCTCTGCGGTAGGATTCAAGTTCTTGAAATCATCTACGTCAAGATTCAGGTTTTTATGATCGTACTTATCCGTTACTTCATTTTTGATAATGTCTTTCAGTTCCTTCATGTCCATCACGTAGCCGGTTTCCGGATCAACTTCCCCCACCACTTTTACCTCCAAAACATAATTGTGACCGTGAAAATTGTCATTATTACACTTTCCAAACACAGCTTTGTTTTTCGCCTTATCCCAATTAGGATTATTAAGACGATGCGCAGCGTTAAAATGTGCTTTACGAATGATAGCTGTTTTGAATGACATTATCGTTTTGTTTAACGTAAAGGTATAAATGTTTAACAAAACAACAAAAAGATTAAACAGAACTTTGATAAAAGTTACTTATTCATTCACTAAAATTCTGTAATAAAGGCACTCAAACCATTATAAAACAATAGGTTATAATACAGCTAACGTTTTATTCTATCGGATAAAAAAAATAAATAGCGTTTT
This sequence comes from Flavobacteriales bacterium UBA6051, assembly GCA_002427735.1. Lineage (GTDB taxonomy): Bacteria > Bacteroidota > Bacteroidia > Flavobacteriales_D > Crocinitomicaceae > UBA4466. The sequence continues at coordinate 17,989 of DIYP01000007.1, read as the reverse complement.
GAAATAATTGAACGTTCCAGACTTTAAGTAGGAAATATTAGGAACAAAAAAGCCCACCAATGGTGGGCATAAGAAAATTATTTTGTCTGCGAAACTAAGCTTGCTTAACGTCTACAGCGTTTAATCCTTTTCTTCCTTCCTGCAGATCGAACTCAACCACGTCTCCTTCTTTGATTTCATCAACCAATCCCGATACGTGCACGAAGTACTCTTTGCTAGACTCTTCTTCAATAATGAATCCAAAACCTTTTGTCTCATTGAAGAATTTTACTGTTCCTTTACTCATTGTATTGTAATATAATAATTGAAGCAAAGGTAATCTTAATTAGGAACGGGCTCTCATTTTCGACAATTAATTTCAAATAAATCTTTGAAATTCAGAAAAATAGAAATAAAAAACAGCCTTAAACCACTCAAATTCAGGCTTTTTTCCATGCTTCGAAAGCCGCTTTCTGATGACTATTCGGATCATTAAGTTTCCGAATTGAATACTTATTATAGAATGGACGATTCACTTCTGGCAATGTAATATTCTTAATAGCTCCTTCGCGAATAAGTGTAAATTCCTTTACATCATCGTCGAAGTATGTAAGCCATTTATTGAGTTCGCCGTTACATGCATAACCGTTGACAGCGATTATTTCATCACCAATCGACATTCCTGAAGTTTCGGCTGGTCCACCCGGATACATGGCAGTAACTTTAAAATGCTTTCCTGCGGGCAATACCTTGACTCCCACTCGTCCCTCAGCATATTGTGGAGACGGTTCATGCACTAATTCTAGGCCAAGATAATCTAGTGCTTGTGTTAATATAGACTCGTATGGTTTACATCCATTCACATAATCATCAAAGAAGGCTTGAAAAGATTCTCCTGAAATACTTTCTAAAACTCCCTGATAATCCTTTTCTGAAACACCCTTTCCTTTCAGCGCATGATTAAAATACAAGCGCTTCATTACTTCATCAAGGCCATACTTATTCTTTGTCGCTTGTCGAAGCTTAACATCCGTTACAAATGCCAAAAGACATCCTTCCGTGTATATGGAGACCTTTCTACCCGGCGCACCTTGAACGTATCCATCCAACCATGTATCAAATGATGACTCCGCAACAGAGTAGTTAAATCTACCGTGATTATCGAAATGTCGCTGTAACTGTGTATTCAATTCGTCAAAGTATTGCTGGTCTGAGAAAACACCTCCCTTAAGCAAAAACAAATCTCCCTGATAAGTGGTTACTCCTTCACAGATATACCCAAGTCTGGAATAATTCTCCTTTGTAAAATCATAGGGGAACATTTCTATTGGACGAATGGCTTTAACATTCCACGTATGATACAATTCATGTGAACTTACTCCTAGTAACTCTTTATATAACTCTCCAAACACATCGTATGATGGGCCCAACGCTATTACGGTTGATTTCTGATGCTCGACACCGTGATATGCCTTATAAGGAAGAATTTGATTCAAAAAGTGATATTCATCTACGGGAAACTCCGTAAACTTTTTGATTTGAGCATCCGTGAAGTTTTTAAAATCAGTCAACAATTGCTCCCAATTCGGTTTTACTTCACCATTGAACCAAACATAAAACGTAGTACCGTTAGACTCATACTGCTCACATTGCAATTGAGCCGAAGCAATAAAAGGCGTATCAAATAATTCATCAAATCCCTCAACTTCATATCCTTCTGAGCCTTTCTTCATTGAACCGGCCACCTTCCAGGACTTAGGAATTTCTAAATCAAAAGTTACTTTTTGATCGTAGGTTTCGGCTGTGTAAACACAGCAATTCACCGGATTTACGTATAGTTGCGATTGGTCAAGATAGGAAGATCCTGCATTAATTATATTCGCATAAAACAGATACTCAACTGTTATTTCGTCTTGATTCGCTGTATCAACACTCCAGCAGTCCTTTGATGTTTTGACTGATTCCAACACCTTCTTATCTGCCCCGTATACACGAAAGTTTCGTACATACTTTGCAAAATTCCCCAATTCATAACGACCTGGTCGCCATGCCGGAAGCTGCAACTCGGTTATTTCTTTTGTAACCGGAAATCGTGCCGAAATTCGGATGTATTGCTGTGACGGATTTGCACTGCTGAATGTGAAATGCACCATGGAGAAGAGTTTTTTGTAAAGTTATTAATCCTTCCGCTCAGCACAAGCTTTTCTTAGAATAGATCAACATTAATTATTGAGCAATACATATGATATTATCGTGCTCAGGTAAATCAGTATTTGATTTAACCTCTTGCAATTTCGATCTTCTCTCCTTTCCTCCTGATAGCTTAAAAACTTTATACGGTCCAAGTTTCTTTACGTACTCCACAATTTCACTCGATGAATCATGCGCATTCTTGCGCCAATCGGAAATCTCAAGAATCAGTACTGGCAAGTTTTGCTTGATCAATTCCTGCGCACCCTTTAAGACTTCTAACTCAAATCCCTCAACATCAATTTTGATCATTTCGGGTTTGCCTACGTTCAGACCATCAAGTCGCTTCATCTGTACTGAGTATGCATTGGATGAATCTGATTTTACCACAATTGAAGCCCCCCCTCGATTTACATCCCAATTATCGTAAAGCTCTACCTGCTTTTCTTCATTTCCGAGCGCAAACTCATGGATCTCAATATTCGTGACCTTATTTAATAAACAATTCTCATCAAGAATTTGGGACGTCTCAGGATGCGCCTCAAATGCATGCACCATAGCCTTTGGAAACTGATCGGCAGTAAACAAACTTATCAATCCAATATTTGCGCCGACATCAATGAAAGTTCCCTCTCCTTTGAAATGCTTCTGGATATAATCCAGGATCCCTTTTTCATAGGTACCGGTTCTAAATAAACTTAGCTCCACACCATTATCAATAGCCGGATTGATATGTAGTGCTACACCATGAATGGTTTTTAATACGAGCTCTCCTTGTTTTTTAGGATCAGGAATTAGCCAATCGGGAAGTTTTGACGCGAGACGTCTTATCCCTCGAACATCCATATCTCCTATCCAACTGATGAATTTATGCCTCAGCGGGTAAGCATGATATGGCTTCTTGTCTTTCAACTATGCGTACAATTCTCCTTGTAAAGAAGCAATCTTTGCATCTTTCAGATAGTCATCGTATGGCATCATTTTATCGATCGTGCCGTTTGGTGTAATTTCAATGATTCTATCCGCAACTGTGCTCACCAACTCATGGTCATGAGAAGTAAACAACAAAGTTCCCTGAAACTCTTGCATTCCCTGGTTGAGCGCCTGAATCGATTCGAGGTCAAGGTGGTTCGTTGGTTCGTCCATCATTAGAAGGTTTGCTTTCGCCAACATCATCTTCGATAGCATACAACGTACTTTTTCTCCTCCAGATAAGACATTCGCCGTTTTCATTGCTTCTTCTCCCGTAAAAAGCATACGTCCCAAGAAGGTTCTCAAATACACTTCCTCTTTTTCTTCATCTGTATGCGCATATTGACGCAACCAATCAATCAAAGGCAGCTTTTCTTCAAAATATGCATGGTTCTCATTCGGAACGTAAGCCGTTGATATAGTTGTACCGAAAGTAAACTCACCACTATCGGCTTGCATATTCCCGTTAAGAATCTCAAAAAGCGCTGTAAGTGCCACCGAGCTTTTTGAAACGAATGCTATCTTATCTCCTTTGTTTACAATAAAACTCAGGTCCTTGAATAAGGTTTCGCCCTCAACTGATTTAGATAATCCCTCTATGTTCAGAATTTGATTTCCTGCTTCTCTTTCTTGGTTAAAAGTAATACCTGGATATTTTCGGCTCGATGGCTGAATTTCTTCTATGTCAAGATTATCCATCATCTTACGACGACTCGTTGCCTGCTTAGACTTTGCAGCATTGGCTGAAAAACGCGCGATGAATTCCTGTAATTCTTTTTTCTTTTCTTCCGCCTTTTTATTCTTATCGGCGCGCTGGCGAGCTGCCAACTGAGAAGATTGATACCAGAATGAATAATTCCCCGTAAACAGGTTAATCTTGCTGAAATCGATATCGCAAATGTGCGTACATACAGTATCAAGGAAGTGACGGTCGTGAGATACAACGATCACCGTATTCTTAAAATCAAGTAAAAAGTCTTCCAACCAACTGATGGTCTTCAAATCAAGGTCGTTTGTAGGCTCATCCAGTACTAAAACATCTGGGTTTCCAAAAAGTGCTTGAGCCAACAATACACGAACTTTTAATTCATTCGACAAGTCCTCCATTTTCATGTAATGCTTCGACTCATCGATCCCCAAGTTTGACAGCAACGAAGCCGCATCTGTTTCAGCGTTCCAACCTTCCAGGTCAGCAAATTCTGCTTCCAATTCTGCCGTTCGCATCCCATCTTCATCTGAAAAATCTGGTTTCGCGTAAAGAGCGTCCTTTTCCGTCATGATTTCATAGAGACGCGTGTGCCCCATGATTACAGTGTTTAATACCTGGAACTCGTCAAATTCAAAGTGATCTTGCTTAAGAACGGCCAAACGTTTTCCTGGCTCAAGCATTACCTGACCTGTTGTCGGGTCTTGTTCTCCAGTCAAAATCTTCAGGAATGTTGACTTACCTGCTCCATTTGCACCAATCACACCATAACAGTTCCCGTTAACGAACTTTACGTTCACCTCATCAAACAATACGCGCTTACCAAATTGAAGCGATAGATTATTTACTGCAATCATTGAAAATCAAATTTTGCGCAAAGATAAGGAGGTTTTTTGATTGTTCATGGAAAGAATGAACAACTTTAACGCACTATTAATTAGTATAGTTGATAGACTGATTAGAAAATGAAAGAAAACAATATTTTGATCGAGGACTGAGTTTTAAAATGTACGACTACTACACTAACTGACTACGCCCAGCCCCGATCAAAACTCTCAATTATATCTTGGCCAATTGTTTTACAAACGATTTACCGCCTACATATTCAACAACAACCATGTAAGAACCGCTTGTAAGATGACGAATATCGACCATCTCTCCTCCTTTAGAAATGGTTCGTTCGAGAAGAGCACGACCGTTTAGGTCAAGAATGCGAACAACAGCCTGAACTGGTGTCTCAATATTCAAAACGCCATTTGTGGGATTAGGATAAATGACCGGAACGGCATTTGCTAAGCAATTACTTTCTACAGATCGAATTCCAACCAGATGAATATTACCATTAAAATCAACTTGTCTCAGTCGATAGTAGACCATACCGCTCTCTTCAAAATCTAAATCGCGATACAAGTAATCCAGACTTGACTGAGAATTACCGGCGGCATCCATTTTTGCAATTGGCTCCCAATTTGTCATCGTATATGATCGCTCAATAATAAAGTAATCGCTATTGGTTTCACTCAAGGTTGTCCATTCTATGGTGTTGGAACAATCATAGCCTTGTACTGTAAGCGAACTTAATTCAACAGGCAAAGGCGCTACTGTAGCATCCGTGGAACCAATGGTGAAATAGTATCCATTGAACTGATCTAAATGATTTCCTGTAAATGGCGTGAAGTCGTTCTGAAAGTAAACGATATCTGTAGTATTATTATACGAGGTTGGTGCAATCGAAGTCGCGCCATTTGTAAAGTCCCCATCTTCATCTACAAGTAATCGAACAGCCGATAGATCGTTGATACCGGCCAATCCACCCACGCCTACAACGCTGCTCAAATCAAACTCTAATGTAACCGTCGAAACTGTTCCCGTCTCCTGAGATTTCCATATTCTCTGGAAAATTGTCTCGATGGTTTCTCCGTTGTCTGTCGGATAATTCACAATCGTACCTGTGTTCAATGCGGGCCCATTGTTATGTCCCCATAGAAGTGAAGATCTGTCCGCAGCGATTCCTGTAGGCGATGCGAAATTCGTTCCATTCGCGACGGTAAGCACATCATTAAAACTTCCAAATGAACCACCTTCAACCGAATGCGATTTTAATTGTGAAAGTGCTGAATTATCATCGCGCATGACTCCGGCAATGTCGTAATTGTATCCGGCATTTGCACTTTGATCCCAAACGACCGTATTATCGGACGAATTGTAATCCACTGATGTTCCGTTAACACCTAACGTCACGCCATACTTAATGGCTAAATAAGACTCTACACGATGAAACTCATCTGGTGTAAGTTCACGATCAAAAATGATATTTTCCGATGTAATGTTGTTATTCGCATAGCCTGGCCACAAACCTACACATAGTAAAAAGCCTCCCGTGTTTGTTGTGAAATTACCAACGTTACCAGTAGTATTTTGAATTCCGTTAAATGTATTCGTTCCTGCACTTCCCGACGTACTCTTCATTCCCAAGATATTCGTTGAACGATTTACTGTGGAACCATATAAGAAGCTGTTTCCTGAGCTAGAAAGCGTACCAAGACCTGCATGCCTAAAAGCGAATGCATGCCATTGACCAACCGAGTTCCCTTGTGAATGAAAGCTCAATGAAAGATCATAGCCACCATCTGAATAAACGGTGAACATGGTTACTTGATTTCCCGGAATTAAAGCCGATCGATTCGCAGTGGTCGCTGAGAATACACCATTGATATAATTTGTACCACCTGACATTCGGATTCCATTGTTGTAATTATGATTCTCTCCTGAAAGCATTGTGGTGCCAACATTGGAGGTAACCTGTGGAATCGCTGTATTAACTCCCTGGTTCGCCCATGCACTCACAGGATTATTCCCTGTCGTTCCCATCTCCGCCTTTAGCCAGAGTTGAACGTTTGTTGTAACTCCTCCAGGACCAGCTGTCAGAGATGGAACAACACCACAAGGTGAGCTTGTTGCTGAAAGCGTGTATGTTCCCTGATTTCCTGCATATCCTCCAACAATCACATAGTAAGTCACGCCCAATGAAGCCGTAAAGGAAACTAACGAAAGTGTTCCTACTCCACCATCGTCATTTCCAGTAACGCAGTTCAAAGCTCCACATGTTCCAGAATACACCCAAATTTTGGTGTCATAGCTTGCTGATGTTGTTTCAAATGACCAGTTGTTTCCGTCTCCCACAAACGTATACCATGCAGCTCCTCCGGTACCATTTGACGTTGTGCAGGTGCCAAGGCCACTATTTGCGTTACCTATCGTTGAACCATTATATACATTGCCACAAGCAACATAAGCCGCTGTTCCGCATGAACTGGCATTATTACATGGAGTGCCGGTAACGTTTAACGTATATGTTCCTTCGTTTGCCGCATAACCACCCACGACAACATAATATGTCTCTCCTGCTGTTGTTGCGAAATTCACGAGCGATAGTGTTCCAGCTCCGCCGTCATCATTTCCTGTAACGCACGTAAGTGAAGAGCAATCGCCGCTAAAAACCCAAATCTTAGTATCGTAGCTCGCAACAGTCGTCTCGAACGTCCATGTGGCCCCATCACCGGTAAAAGTATACCACATAGCTCCTCCTGATCCAGTTGATGTAACACATGCTCCCATACCACTGGTGGGCTCACCTGCTGTGGAACCATTAACATTGTCACCGCATGCGATAGGCAGTGCTGTAGTACAGATATTGGAAAGAGCGTCAAACTCCAGTGCAAAAATGCAGACGATTACCAGCAATAAACTTCTTAGAAAAACTTTGATTGTCTTCGATTCAGTCAACATAGCTATCAATTGTAGTGTTAGTCGACGCAAAACTAGAACAGCCATTATTGGCGGGCAAAAGAGAAGTGTTTACAAAGTGTTTACAGAAGAGCGGCGTGCATATACTTTTTGTTTACTGAGCACTAAATCTGACTTATAAAATCCGTTAAGTCAGTACCCTTAGAAACTTTTAGTTTGGTTTTTAATCGATGTTTAAAGATTCGAATCGAGCTAGGCTCCACATTTTTCAATTGTGCCATTTCTTTGGTTGACAACCCCAAACGGATTAGAATAATGAGCTGTAATTCAGACTTTGTCAAATCAGGATATTGTTCTTCTATTCGCTCTTTCAACTTAACCGAAAACAAGTCTGAGTTCTTTTCAATCAACGAATTAATCTCTAGAGATTTACTGTGACTTTTAACGAATTGAACCAATTGATTGACATCTTCTGATATTTCACCACTTTTCTTATTCTTCAATCGCTTTAAGCGGCTTTCAATCTCTTCAAAAAGAGCGGAACTTGAATCTGCAGAATTGAACATATTCACCAATTCCAACTTCTTGTTTTCCAAGTTCTTCTCCGCCATCTCAAGCTTGAGAGCTGCTGTTTTTTCCTGCTCTGCAACCAAATTATGGCGCATGGCTACAAATTCTTCCTTACGCTTATGCCTTTTGTTTCGCTGTCTAAACCAAAACACAAACACTGCCGCGAAACCTAAAACGCTGATACCAGAAATATAAAACAACCGTTTTAATCTGGAATTTGAAAGTTCTAATAACTCTTCTGAATCTGATTTCAACTCAAGATTTGTCGCAGCCAAACTTAACCGAGCCATGAGGGCATTTCGCTGCAATTTCTCTACTACGAGGAGCCTGTTGCGTGTTTCGATTCGCCACTTTTCTTGTGCTTCAATGTAGTCAGAAATAAGCTTCTTCACTCCGTCATAAATACCGCATTGCTTTATCCTATTCAGCTTTAATTCTAAGTAGGATAAATAACCTTCATTAATCTCCGCAGATGTCATCATAGCATCAAGTCTCATGAGGTAACTATCTGCCTGTTGGCATAATCCTTTTGACATGTAATAACTAGCAAACTTGCTGCTAACTTCTATTCTGAACCAATCACCAACATCATTGTAACGTTGCCAACCTTCGATCTCTCGTAAGGCATTCTCACCCTCTTTATCCCTTTGTTGAGCAAAGTAAAGTGAAGCCATATTGCTTTTAACGATGTAGTATTGAATTGAATCAATCTGACCGCTGCCGCTGAACAAATCAAGCGCCGATAAGAACGTTTTTTCCGCTGCATCATATTCTGAATTTAGAAAATACACGAACCCTAAAGAGTTTATATGTGGCATGCGTTTGTCGTCAGTCTCGCTCTTGTTTATTGCCAGCTGATAATGAACTTTTGCCGAGTCCAACTGTTCCAATTCAATATAACAACTACCGATCCTCGCCTCACTATAAGCATCAACACGTTCATTCTTGTACGTCAGACTTTTATTCAAAAACTCAATCGCCAACAAATAATTCCCGTAATGGATATATGATTCGGCCATTTTCGTATACCAAGTAGCCTTGGCATCTTCATCTAAATACGCTGCATAATTGGTTACTAATTCATGCCTAACAAAGATATTATTCAATGCATCTCCCTTAGACCAATACTCACCTTCTAGTTTTTTTAGACTATCAATTGACTTCTGGACACCAGCATCTAGCTCAGAAGAAGTTCCAGATTGACTAAAGGTGAAAAAAGAGAAACAATAAATCAGGCAAAGAAGACGCAGTCCAAGCATGCTTGTTACTTTATCATCCACTTCAGATTCCGTGAATAAAGGAAAACAAATAACCCTGATAGGATAACGTTAACGATAATCACAAAGCTTGGTATATGTGCAGGGTTTACATAAGCATAAAGAGCACCAACGGATAAAATGCAATAAACAATGTAAATATGAAATCCCATCTTGTAACCGCTTAACATTCGAAGTACACCAAATAAACCTGTTAATACAATAATCAGGTTCAGAATAGTCGCCAAATAGAAATTATTATTGAAATCTTCGGCCATAAGCATGGACTTTTCCATCATATCGACAGCCCAATCCATTCCTGTAATTTTTAAATCAGAAATAGCTCCCATCATTTCAACGCGCTGATCGAGCATTTGTTCTTCACTTGTTGGCCCAGAAACAATACTGATCAAACCAGAAAGCAGACTAAAACCAATTGAAACAAAGCTAAGCACACAAAGTGTAGTTAAAAACGCTGGTCTTTTCTGTGGTTGTTCAAAATCAATTTCGTCTGACATAAGCGATTCTTTTTCTGAATGACTAATATACTATTTATTCAAATTCTTAACGAAAGCTGTCGAAGCAGCAATAAGCGGTTGTAAATAACGGTCTTCACGAACAAATGGAACATGATTTCTATATTCTTCCCGCAACTGCTCAATTTTAGGTGAGCTTTTCAGTGTTCTAAAATCCATTGCCTGTGTAGCATTCAACAACTCTATTCCTTGAATAACAAAACAATTTTCAAGTATTCGATATAGCTTGGTGGCGGCATTTGCTCCCATACTAACGTGATCCTCTTGTCCATTACTTGAGTCTATCGAATCAACAGATGCCGGCATACACAGTTGCTTATTCTGACTTACTATGGAAGCCGCCGTATACTGTGGAATCATAAATCCTGAGTTCAATCCGGGCTCAGCAACAAGGAATGCCGGTAAATCACGTGTCCCAGAAATCAATTTATAGACACGTCTTTCCGAAATACTTCCTAATTCAGCCAGTGCTATAGAGAGAAAATCCATAGCCAATGCCAAGGGTTGACCATGGAAATTACCGGCAGAAACTACGTCATCCTCATCAGGGAAAACTGTTGGGTTATCTGTAACAGCATTGATCTCTTTCTCCAATATATCCACGCAATAGTGTATTGCATCATAAGAAGCGCCATGCACCTGGGGAATACAACGAAAAGAATAAGGATCTTGAACATGCTCTTTTGGCCGAATAATCATTTCACTGCCCTCGAGATTTTCGCGCATATGTTTCGCAGCCTCTATTTGACCGCTTTGCTTGCGAATTTCATTCACATTGGCCTGAAATGGATTGAGACGACCATCATAAGCTTCTAGTGATAAAGCCGCGATCAAATTGGCATTTTTCCAAAGCTGTAGTGATTTGGTAACCGCGTATGAACCATACGCACTCATAAACTGTGTTCCATTCAACAACGCAAGCCCCTCTTTTGATCTTAACGTTAAAGCAGTCAAGTTACTTTGGCGAAGCATCTCTGCACTGGATACGCGATTTCCATTAAAATACACTTCTCCCTCTCCAATTAGAGGAAGAGACAAATGAGCAAGAGGAGCTAAATCACCCGAAGCACCAAGACTCCCCTGCCGATAAACCACAGGTAAAATATCATTGTTATAAAAGAAGAGCAAACGCTCAATGGTTTCAAGCTGCGCTCCAGAATGACCATGGGAAAGTCCGATTGCTTTTAATAGCAACATGCGCTTCACAATGTGTGATGGCACTTCATCACCAGTCCCACAAGCATGCGAAACAACAAGGTTTCGTTGCAAATCTTCAAGGTCATCAGCTGAGATCGCAGTATTACAAAGAGAACCAAACCCAGTGTTAATACCATAAATCAACTGGTCGTGTCGCTTCACTTTTTCATCAAGGTAAGCACGGCACTTATTTATTGCTGTGACTGCCTTTTCTCCCAATAAAACGTTCTCTCCAGAGGTTATAATCTCGTTTAAACGACTCAAAGAAACCCACTCATTATCAATAACATAATTACTCATCGCACTACTTTAAATCATTTATTACCTCTTCCAAACTCATTTGTCGCTGTTCACCCGAAGACATGTCCTTAACATTGATCACTCCCATATCCATTTCATTCTGTCCTACCAATGCAACATTTTTTACTCCGCGATCATTCGCATACTTCATTTGCTTTTTCATTTTGGCAGATGAAGGATACAACTCACAAGAAATTCCAGCTGCCCTAAGTTCTTTTACCAATTTCATACAGTGACTCCCTTCTTTGTCTCCAAAATTAATAAAGAGGATATCCAAACTATTGTCAACACCTTTTGGGAAAAGGTTCAGTTCAGTTAGGACATCATAAATGCGATCAGCGCCAAATGATATTCCTACACCTGACATGTCTTTCATTCCAAAGTTTCCAGTCAAATCATCATAACGTCCACCACCACATATACTTCCCATATTAACTCCATTGGCTTTAACCTCAAAAATAGCTCCCGTGTAGTAATTCAAACCTCTAGCCAATGTTACGTCAAATTCTAACTTAGCTTTGCGTAAGCCAAGATTTTTCGCAGTCTCCAGAACATATTGAAGTTCCTCAATTCCTTGAAGACCAATTTCACTCTTGGAAAGGTATGCTCTCATTTGTTTCAGACGATCTTCAATATCACCGGAAATACTGAATAAAGGCATTATTTTATCCAACGCTTCTTCGGACACGCCTTTCTCCTTCAATTCCTTTACAACACCATCTACCCCAATTTTATCCAATTTATCTATGGCAACTGTAATTGCAATAAGTTTATCTGACTCTCCACTTACCTCAGCAATTCCAGATAAAATCTTTCGATTATTCACTTTTATCGTGAAATCAGGAATACCAAGATTCGTAAGCACTTCATCAAAAAGCAAAACAAAATCAACCTCATAAACTAACGAGTCGCTTCCTACAACATCCGCATCACATTGAAAGAACTCTTGGTAACGACCGTGCTGCGGTCTATCAGCGCGCCAAACAGGTTGAATCTGATAGCGTTTAAATGGAAATGAAAGATCGTTTTGGTGCTGTACTACAAACCTTGCAAAAGGAACGGTCAAATCATAGCGCAATGATCGTTCTGAAATCTTTGAAGTAATCTGATTCAACGCTATCCGCTCATCTCGATCTAGCTTGTCAAATGTAACTGCTGTCAACTTTTCACTTACGTCTTTTGCATCAATTTTGGAAAGGTAATTTCCAGAACGCAATACATTAAACATGAGTTGATCTCCTTCATCACCATATTTTCCCTTAAGCACTGAAGACAGTTCGAAAGAAGGCGTTTCTATTGGTGAAAAACCATATACCTCAAACGACTTTCGTATCGTCTCAAAAATGTAAGTCCGCTTTGCTACTTCCTGTGGCAAAAAATCACGTGTTCCTTTTGGTATAGATGGCTTTTGTCCCATTTGCTATTTGTTTAGGCGCAAAGATAATTATTCAACGTGAGATGAATCTCATCCTTTATGAATTAACCGTATATTCGTTGGTAACCATACTAACCTAGATTCCAATGAAAAAATCGCTGTTTGCCGCATTTGTCATATTATTGTTCGCTTCTCCCCTATTTGGACAATTAAACTGTACAACTCTGTTAAAGTTACCCGCGTTCCGAACCAATGGTTTTAATGATATTGAGCAAGTATCATTGATTGATCAGAATAGTTACCGATCTGATTTAATACTTTTCGATGATTACGAAGCGCTTCATGTATATAGGAATACTGACAGCACCTTACAATTGTTTTCACCGAGGCTAGAATTCGAAACGAGAGATGAAGCTTTAGAAGTTTACAACACTATTTTATCAGAAATAGTTAGTTGCCTGGGAGATGAATGGGTACATACAAATGAGCGCTACAATGGAAGTGAGCGCATCAGAATTTACCGAGCGGAATTTACACCCAAGGAAAACAAGGGTGACGGAGAGCTCATGTTATTGCACGTTAGGGAAACACTCACGTCTAAAAAATATTACGTCGTCTTTTCTTACAAGTAAAGATTTCTTTCCATGCTCGATGAAAACAGATATCGATTTCGTCTTGATGATACATCACTGACAATGTGGGTAAAACCACCTTCTGTTTTTTTACGAGGAATCTACTTCTTTTTTGCATTTCTGACTGGTATTGGACCAATTGTCGGGCTCGTTTTATCTGTAACCTCTGGAAGTGGATTTCACTTCGGAATGCTCTTCGGAATGGGAATTTCAGGTCTTATCAGCTTCTATTTATTAAGAGTCGCGCTTTGGAACACCTATGGTAAAGAAACACTTTCTTTTTCAGGCGATAAAGTCGTTTACCACGCTGATTACGGATGGTTCAAGGATGCCAAAAAAGTGCTTCCGGTTCTTGCCGAATTATCGTTCGAAATCAAGAGTATTGGATATGAAGAGGAAAAGCAAGGAACGCTTCTAATCAATTATGGAAGCGATCAAAAACTGTGCGCGAGTCGCATGCATGAAGACGACCTTGCAATATTGATTGAATCGCTCACAAAAATACAGGCAGGGTCTATCCAATAGAATCTTTTCCTAACCAGCGCAAAATATTCGAGTGCCAAATATCATCTGATTCTTGCTCTGAAATAATTCCTACTTCTACGGCAAAATCAACCACTCTTCCTGGGTATGAGGAACCCACTCCTTCCATTTCACCAAGTGGATATGGATCATCTAATCCAGAAACTATTTGTGATGCGCCAACACGATGCTTCAACAATTGCAATGTATATGAATCATGAACGAGTGTATCAAAAAACAAATTCGGATGCCCCAATGAACCTCTCGGATCTTTTGCTTCTTCAAACAAATCAGGTCTTCCATCGAACCCCTGAATTCGGCGCCCGTAATTCGCCTGTCCAAGCATACAACCGTGAGCAAAGCAAGTTCTTATCTTTGGAAAACGATGAACAAAGTCTTTTAGCGCATAAAAGTGCAATGTATCAGCAGTTTGTGCCATCATCCAAACCAAGTGAAAACGCCAAAATTCATCTTTGAGTTTTACCATTTTTTGGCCATCATATGGATGAATTTCTATCGCTAAACCAAATTCATTTGCCAACTCGAAAATAGGGTAAACGCTCTCGTCTGCTACAGAAACCCACTCTCCCTCAGTATTGAGAAAATGAGTTGGCAAACAAAGCAAATTCATGTTCAAATTATTGACACATCGCTCAATTTCTTTCAGCGCATCTTCAATATAAAGAGGCTGCACAACAAAACCACATGTAAACTTGTCGGGACGTCTTTCTTGAATACTAGCGTTGAAGTCATTTTGCCAGCGGATTGCGTCATTAGCATCCTGTCGCTCCCAACCATTACAGTAGACTTGTGATAAGTTGAGCATAACACCATGATCAATCTGATAGCGCTCCATCCACTCCAGTTTTTCCTTAAAAAAGAAACTTGGATCTGTAATAGGCCTTGACCAATCACCTTGTCGCATAAATCCGCGATCATCATCTATCCAAAACAGTTTTTTATCCTTCATGAACTGAGGGACTTCATTCGGTTCTGGAAGGATATGTCCGTGACCGTTAATCTTAATTTTCTTCATAGTTAGTGGCTTACAGCAGTTACGTCTTGATAGCTTAAAAATAGAAAGAAGAAAACTATTGAGCACAAAAAAAGGGGGTAAATTACCCCCTTTTTTAGAATAGTAAGCATTACTGCTTCATCATTCTTGTTCGATAAATATCCTGACTTGTTGTAATCTCTATATTGTACATTCCTACAACGTATGGAGTCAAGTCAACTTTAACATCCATTTGATCAAATGATTCAGCAAAAACGAGTCTTCCCGAAGCATCAAATACACGCACATTTTCAATGGCATTTATACTTGATATAATCTGGAAGTAATCACTTGTCGGATTAGGATAAATGGAAAGTCCGGCAATTTCAAGCTCGTCCATTCCTGCGCAATCACGAATTGTAATGTCTTGCTCAGTAAAATTCGAACAACCATTAACGTCCGTATAAGTATACGTAATTGTGTGCGTACCTACCCCGGCTACAAACGGATCAAACATTCCACTTGATACTCCCGTGCCAGAATAAGCTCCTCCAGCTGGAGTACCTCCTGAAAGAGAGAATACTGATGCATGATCGCAGATATCGGCAAACGGTGCGAGTGTTACCGTTGGTAGCGCATTTACTGTTACAGCTACCTGTGCAGAAGTCGCACTACAACCATTACCATCAGTGTACGTCACTGCGTAAGTACCTGCGTTATTTACAGTAATACTTTCCGTCGTTTCCGCTGTTGACCAGGTATTACCTGATAACTCAGAAGAAGTTAATATTACTGAATCACCCTCACAGAAAGTTGTGGGACCATTCGCGGTTATTGTTGGAGCCGTTGGGTTAGGATTCACCGTCACAAGTGTAGGCAGAGATGTTGATGAACAGCCATTACCATCTGTGAACATAACTGTATAACTACCTGACGTATTCACATTTATTAGCTGCGAAGTCGCGGTTGTTGACCAAGTATTACCTGATGGTTCAGAAGAAACAAGATCAACAGAACCACCACTACAGAACGTAGTTGCCCCTGATGGTGTAATCACAGGAACAGAAGGCAGTGAATTTACTGTCACCAAGATTGGCGCTGATATCGATGAACAACCATTTGCATCCGTATAACTTACCGTGTAAGAACCTGAAGTATTCACTGATATCAGTTGAGTAACCTCTGTTGTCGACCAAGTATTGCCAGAAACTTCTGAAGATATTAAATCAACCGTTCCTCCATCACAGAAAGTTGTTGATCCGGAAGGAGTAATTGAAGGTGCAGGAGGATTTGCATTCACAGTAAGCAATGTAATGGCTGAAGTCGCCGAACAACCATTTGCATCTGTATAGGTAACGCTGTAAGCACCACCCGATGTAGCAGTAATGGTTTGCGAAGTTTCCGTTGTAGACCATACGTTACCACTTAACTCTGAGGATACCAAGTCAACTGAACCACCATCACAGAAAGTTGTGGAACCAGACGGCGTAATCGTTGGAGCTGATGGATTAGCATTCACAACAACGTTGACAGGTAACGAAGTTGCTGAACATCCATCGCTATTTGTGTAAGTAACCGTGTAAGAACCTGTCGAATTTACTGTAACTGTTTGAGAAGTAGCAGTTGTAGACCATACATTGCTAATCGGTTGAGAAGATGTCAAATCTACTGAGCCACCTGAACAGAACGTTGTAGGGCCACTCGAAGAAATCGTTGGCACCGCAGGGTTTGCGTACACATTCACGGTAATTGGATTTGATGTGGCCGAACAACCATTTACATCAGTGAAAGTCACAGAATATGCACCAGATGTTGTCACATTAATAGATGATGTTGTTTCAGTTGTAGACCAAACATTTCCAGAAGATTCTGAAGAAGTAAGCGTAACACTTCCTCCAGGACAGAAACTTGTGGAACCACTCGCGCTAATTGTTGGCTGTGTTGGCAATGCATTGATAGTTACCGTTGTCGAACTTGTATTTGAACATGTACCACTTGTTGTATACGTTACTGTATATGTTCCAGAAGTTGATGCACTCACATCAATTGCTCCGGTAGAAGCATTGATACTCAAACCAGCAGTTGAACCGAACGTTCCTCCTGTCAAACCTGTAATTGTTGGCGTAGGGTCAGCATCATTCGAACAATATGATGAAGCTGAATAGTTGAATGAGGCATCATCCAAGGCGTTGATCGTTACGGTCACACTGCTTGAGTTTGAACAAGCACCACCTGTAGTGTATGTTACCGTATACGTTCCAGGTATTGATGCACTCACATCAATTGCTCCGGTAATGAAGTTAATTGAGAGTCCTGGTGTCAAACTAAATGAACCACCTGTAACTCCAGTAACGGTAGGTGTCGGATCTGAACCATTCACACAATAGCTAGCAGCCGAATAACTGAATGAAGCATCATCCAAAGCGTTAATGGTTACTGTCACGCTGCTTGAGTTTGAACAAACACCGCTAGTGGTATACGCTACTGAGTAAGTTCCAGGCGTTGACGCGCTTAAGTCAATCTCACCTGTAGAAGCATTAATACTCAAACCAGCAGTTGAACTAAATGTTCCTCCTGTCAAACCTGTAACTGTTGGCGTTGGATCCGCATCGTTCACACAATAGCTAGCTACTGAGTAGCCAAATGAAGCATCATCCAATGCATTAATCGTCACAGTGACACTGCTTGAGTTTGAACAAGCACCACTCGTAGTATACGTTACTGAATATGTTCCTGGTGTTGATGCACTCACATCAATTGCTCCAGTAGAAGTATTGATACTCAAACCAGCAGTTGAACTAAACGTTCCTCCTGTCAAGCCAGTAATGGCTGGTGTTGGGTCAGCATCATTCGAACAATAAGATGAAGCTGAATAGTTGAATGAGGCATCATCCAAGGCGTTGATCGTTACGGTCACACTGCTTGAGTTCGAACAAGCACCACCAGTCGTATACGTTACCGTATAAGTTCCAGGTGTTGATGCACTCACGTCAATTGCTCCGGTAATGAAGTT
>DIYP01000001.1 GCA_002427735.1 Flavobacteriales bacterium UBA6051 | reverse complement strand
TGCCAACCCGACAAAGCCAGCAGTATGACTACAGATACGGCTTCCAAGGACAAGAAAAAGATGATGAGCTAAAAGGCTCAGGGAACTCGTGGAATTACAAGTACAGAATGCACGATGCTAGAGTCGGAAGATTCTTTAGTGTGGATCCGTTGACTCCTGAGTATCCCTGGTTTAGTCCTTACCAGTTTAGCGGGAATAAACTTATTGCCTCCATTGAATTAGAAGGTCTTGAGAATTTAGATTTAAATCAGGTGAACAGAGGTATGTCTTCGGATAACGGACTATCGCTGTTTTATGGCGGAGAGGCTTCTAAAACATTTGGCGGTATAAGGTCAGGATTTAATTACAATTTTTCTACTAGTTATACTCCTGGTTCAAGTGCGTTTTTCGGAAATGTTTCAAGCAGTTTAACTGGATATGGAAGAAAAAACAATGTTTGGGCTGGAGGAATTGGATCTTCAACTCTAATATCCTTTGGGTATAGGCACAACCGAAACACCAGTTCTTTTCAGTATAGAAGGTCTGGAAGCGGTAAGCTAACCCCAAATAATGGTTTTTCAGTAGCGCTTACAATTGAAGGTCATTTCGATATTGGTGTATTGCATCCAATAAGTACTGTTACAAAAGGGCTTAATTTTAATTTTCCAACTGGTGACCATTCAGCAATTCAGTTTGCAATAGGAAATGATTTTGGCTGGGGAGGAGCCTTGAACTTTGGATATAATGGTCATACCCGGAAATTCTCTGAGGCTCAAGATGGCGGAATTACAATGCATGGTGTTCTAGGGCATTGGTGGGATGATTATGGAATGGGCTTAGTATTTCAAGCTTGGGGAACTACAGCTCATAGAATTCCTGATGCTAATGGTCACAGAGGCTATGCTGTTAGTAGCGAAACGAGAGATGGCAGAAATCTTTACCTAACCGAAAATACACGCGGTAGTTATTTCGGAACAGGACAACTGACATTGTACACAAACAAATGGTTTAATAGGAAGCCATTAATTGGTAACTTAGGAGTCACGATCGGAGTTGAGGGCCAGAGACTAGGCGGAATTTTGCAGGATGCAATTCACTTTACAAAGCCTTTTTCAAAGCCTGGAAACGAAAGTCTACTATTTGATTGGGATATGGGAGATAAAGCAAGGCTAACCTTTGGGATAAGCTACTCTCGAACAATAAGTAGGACTCGAAGGAGGTACGGGGATCGTTACAGGTTTTAGAAATTATGAAATTAACAACGTTGCTCATTTCAATTTTTGTATGCAGTTCAACTATTGCACAAAAAGATAATATTGAAGGTGAGCTAAGTGGTTTAGAAAGGTTCTATTTTACCCTAGGATTGGGGTTAAGTCATAATTTGTATCATAATAATGAATTCTCGAAGGAAATGAGTTCAATTGCAGCGGATAATGCTGATTTTTCGATTAATTATTATTTAACTGAAGACAAACGGAATGCAATAGGATTTTGCATTGGAAGTTATGATCATTATTCCCAGCAATCCAAAGAAAAGCTCATTGAATTGTTGAACGATTTTGGAGTTGATCGATATGGAGATATCGTATTCAATGATTGGGCCGAATGGCATTTAGGAATGAGCTATTCAAGATTATTAAACATTAAGGAAAGATTCTTTTTCACAGCATCTGCCGGTCCTTCAATGATTTTAGCGTCAAGATCCAAGAACGTCCATAAAACGGACGGTGACGATTTTGTATATGCCCATGTGCCTAAAATGCAGATTGGATTTTCGGGAATCGTAGACCTTGGTGTGTACTGCAGGCTTAAGTTAGGATACGGCACCTCTATTGGTGTAGTTTACGATTTAAACTATGGAATTTATCCAGCTAATTACGACGTAAGATTTGGAAATGGCGATGCAACAACGAATGATTTTGATTACTACAACTATACCGAAGACTTCATGATTTTTCGACAAAGAGTTCGGCTAAGCTTAAAATTTGATTTAGCCGATTTTATGTAATAACTCAGGATGGATCTCAGGAAAGACATCTAAGCAAAAAATGATAATGTTTTGAAGCGCGTCCCTATATTATCAATGAAAACCGTGACAATTTAATTCCATTTGTGTCAATTAGCAATGCCGCACTGAGATTATAATTCAGCCTGGGCTTAACATAAAAACACCATGAGTAGATGCTAAGTCATGCTGGTAGCAGATCAACTAATCCTTTCTATAATTGAGGATTACATCTTTATTGAATTTTCTATACTCTTTATATTCTTCAGGAAACTTATTGATAACCCATCCCTCGTCACAATCAAAATCTAAAATCATCAGGAACGAATCCATGTTGACAACACTGTCCTTGTAGGCTACCTGGTTATAAAATCTATATGATTTACTTTGAGATTTGATTTCATCTTCAAGTTCATTCCAAAACGGAATGGGCTCTGTGACGTACTTTACGCGCTTAAAAGATGAAATACTATCAACATGACCGTTTTCATTCAGATAAAAGGTGCAACGCAATTGAAACTGACAGGGAGCACTTTTGTACGCATCATTTTTCTTATGCTTCTTTAAAAACGAACTCAAGCTTTTTTTACCCTCAAAGTCTTGGTGCTGAAAGCGAACTTCCAAATATTCAGGAGTTGGTTCGTTCAATTGACACCAAGAAATACTGGAACAACTTAAAACTAGCAGTATTAAACCCGTCAAAAAAAA
Organism: Flavobacteriales bacterium UBA6051; assembly: GCA_002427735.1. GTDB lineage: Bacteria > Bacteroidota > Bacteroidia > Flavobacteriales_D > Crocinitomicaceae > UBA4466. The sequence continues at coordinate 1,117 of DIYP01000001.1, read as the reverse complement.
TCTAAATAGTTTCATAATCATTCTTAAAAAGCACGTGGAGTAGTTAAAAAGTTCAAATTATACCCCGTCTTGTCAATGGTGACTTCAGGTATATTCTTCAATCCCATATTGAGTTGCCCATATTTTGCTGGTTTTCCCTTATCAACTTTGTGTTGGTTAATAACACCCCATTTTGCCCATCCTTTAACGAATTCAACTTTAGCAGTGGTTAAAGTAACCAAAATTGGTCTGGCACCACCTATTGATCCGTACTCATAATGCCCTAAATCTCTATTAATATAGAAGCCGCCCAGATTAGCTGGGAGGAACGGCCTTGTTCTTTCCATAAATTTCGTGTCCTGACCTATATTACAGGCACCTGAAACAAAAACCCCGCCATCATTTAGACAACCCAGCAATTGTCCAAATGCTTTTGCATCCTTTTGTTCTTCACTGCTCGGTGTCTTTGTACCATCTCCATAGTATTTGATAGTCAAAGAACTTGTTAGTGGGCCTGTTGTAAAGCCGTTGGGATCAACACCTGTGGCTGTGAGCAATAATCCTCCCTCCAGGACATTTGTAAGCAGATTTGGGGACATCCCTCCATGTATTTTTACGGCAATATTATTGACTTTCAAGTCTGCCAAATAAGATTTGTAAATTGCTTCTACATTTTCTATGTCCGTGACAGGTATGACTAATGTGGTTCCTAAAATATACGAATTGTGTCCGGCACCATAGGTTTTTTCCAACTTTGAAGTGGCATCCAAATCTACAAAGACGGCATCCACCATACTGTAACTGTAGGATCCACTAGCACCTTGGCGAACATAGATTTCCCCTCCTGTAACCTGGAACCTTTCTGTTGTTGAAGTCTTAACCCACTCAGTTCCATTGTACACTTCCTCATCTGAAGTAGTTGCGTTAACTCTTATATTTCCTGCCGCCGCCGTTGTATCTGCACCATTCGGATCACCAAACCAAATAGGGTTATTTGCAAATGCCGCGTATGGAGATTCATGGTGTTTTACAACGGGGTCCATTTCCCATCTTCTGGCCACTCTGGAATCATACTTCCAGAAAGTCGAAGTGTAGTTGTTTCCATTACCAGAAATCTCATCATCTTTTTCTTGTCCTT
>DIYP01000015.1 GCA_002427735.1 Flavobacteriales bacterium UBA6051 | reverse complement strand
GACAAGCCGGTGTCATTCAGAACGATCTCTTGTCCATCGTTCTAGCAGGGATTGTCCGATTTTCTTTTCTGGTTTGATATTTCGGACTTTTGTAAAGGTTTATTCTACGGAGTAAACCTTTTTTCCTTTGATATAAGTTGAAAAGGCAAAGTTTGGCGAAAACTTCGCGTTCGCCTTAACCGGTTGTTCAAAAATCACCAACGTGGCATCTTTTCCTTCTTCTAGACTGCCTAGTTGTTTTTCCTGAAAAGATGCTGTAGCAGCCCAGATGGTCATACCCCGTAGGCACTCTTCTAATGAAATACGCTCCGATGATAAGAAACCATTGCCTGGAATGTCCTCGCCATTTTTGCGATTGACGGCGGCATGAATAGTTAGGAATGGATCTGTTCTCTCAACTGGAAAGTCTGTTCCAATAGCGAGCATTCCAAACCGTTCTAATAATGATTTGTATGCATATGCTCCTTCCATTCGATGTTCACCAATGCGAGATTCTACCCAACGCTGATCCGATACAGCGTGTGTTGGTTGTACACTTGGAAATACTCCTGCTTCCGTAAAAAGGTCAAAGTCTTTTGGATCAACAATTTGGGCATGTTCAATACGCCACCGGTGATCGGGGTCGACCTCATGAATGTCCCTATAAATATCAAGCATAACACGGTTTGTAGAGTCTCCAATAGCATGTGTGTTCATTTGGTAGCCCAACCGTGTGCACATATCCGCAATTTCATTCATTCGTTCTACCGAGGTGCACAAGTAACCTGAATGGATGTGTCGATCACTATACGTTTGCTTCAGAAATGCACCGCGCGAACCAAGAGCACCGTCTCCATACACTTTGAAACTACGTATATACAGATTTTCATGCTCGTAAATTCCATTCTTTTCAGCGAAAGCAATATTGTCCTCAGTAGGAAGTAGCATTCCATAGATGTTGAGCTTTAATTGATCTTGGTCGATTAGTTTTTTGAACAATTGGACTTCAAATTGTTTCATTCCTGCTTCATGCACACCAGTAATTCCGTAGGAATATAATTCGTCTTGAATGCTCAATATAGCTTCTACTAACTCGCTTTCTGGAAAGTCGGGTAAGATGTCCAAAATTGGATTCATCGCATTGTCGACAAAAACACCAGACGGTTCATCGGTCATCCAACCTGCAATTCCACCTCCTATTTCAAGGACGATTTTCTCATAATGCCCGCCGTTGTGTAGCTCAGGGTCTGAATGGTATTTCTCAATAACATTGGATTTTTTAATGAGGTAGTCATTCGCAAGGCAGGCGTGGCCGTCAATTCTGAATAGGCAAACAGGAATATCAGGAAACAGCTCATTTAATCGCTCATTTGTTGGCATTTCACCACTTTTCCAGAGGGATTGATCCCATCCGCGTCCAATGATAAAGGCCCGATCATGTTTACTCTGATACTTTTCAATACGAACGAGCATTTCATCGTAGGATTTGCACCCTACTAAATCTACGCTAATTTGCTGTCTGGCATAGGATAAAATGTGTGCATGAGCATCGGTAAATCCAGGGAATACATCTTTTTTCTGAGCGTCAACGTATTCGTCAGCGCTGTATTTATTTAGAATTTGTCGTTCAGGTCCAACTTCAACGATCTTTCCATCTCTTATAGCAATGGCGTCCTCTACTGAGTTTTGATCATTCATTGTATGCACGTTGGCATTGTGAATTATCAAGTCGACATGTTCTCCTTTCATACAGGCTGTAAGTCCCAAAAAAGAGGTAAACAAAATGAGTGTGAACAGGTGCTTCATGCTGCGTTATTTTTTCAAAAATAATGCTTTGATTCGAAGGGGGCATTCTACATGGATTTACTAATTTTGCGTCTTAAATTATTTTAACATGGAAATCCCAAAAACGTATGAGCCTCAAAAGGCGGAAGAAAAGTGGTATTCGCATTGGATGGAGAAAGGATATTTTCATTCTGAACCAGACGAAAGAGAAGCGTATACTGTCGTCATTCCACCGCCGAATGTGACGGGCGTCTTGCATATGGGACACATGTTGAACAATACAATTCAAGATGTATTGGTAAGACGTGCTCGAATGCATGGTAAAAATGTATGTTGGGTACCTGGAACAGATCACGCGTCGATTGCAACAGAAGCAAAAGTTGTGCAGAAGTTACGTCAGGAGAATATCAAGAAGTCTGACTTAACGCGTGATGAATTTTTAGGACATGCTTTTGAATGGAAGGAAAAACATGGAGGAATTATTCTTGAACAATTGAAAAAGCTAGGGGCTTCCTGTGATTGGGAACGAACAGGCTTTACCATGGATCCTGAGTACTCTGAATCGGTAATTGATGTTTTTATTGATTTATATTCAAAAGGAAAGATTTATCGCGGAGTTCGCATGGTCAACTGGGATCCTGAGGCGTTAACGGCACTTTCAGATGAAGAAGTATTGCATAAGGAAGTAAATTCGAAGCTATTTCACATTCGTTACAAAATTGCCGATTCGGATGATCAATGGTTGACAATAGCAACGACGCGTCCTGAAACTATTCTCGGAGATTCCGCGATTTGTGTTAATCCAAATGATGTGCGTTATGCTAATCTGAAGGGCAAAGAAGCTATTGTCCCTATTTGTGGTCGACGTATCCCGATCATTTTTGATGATTATGTCGATATGGATTTCGGAACGGGTTGTCTGAAAGTGACACCTGCGCACGATACGAATGATTATGAATTGGGCAAGAAGCATAATCTGGAGACTATCGATATCCTGAACGATAATGGTACATTGAATGAATATGGGATGCACTATGACGGCATGGATCGTTTCGATGTGCGAAAAGCCATTGAGAAAGAACTTGACGAAAAAGGGTACTTAATTGAAACAGAAGATCACATCAATAAAGTTGGTTATTCAGAACGAACAAACGCGGTAATTGAACCGAAGTTATCACTGCAATGGTTCGTAGATATGAAAGAGCTGTCAGCTCCAGCTTTGGAGAATGTGATGAATGGTAATATCGCGTTTCATCCAAAGAAATTTGAGAATACGTATCGCCACTGGATGGAAAACGTGAAGGATTGGTGTATTTCTCGTCAGTTGTGGTGGGGACATCGTATTCCGGCATGGTATTATGGTGAAGGGAATGAGAACTATGTCGTAGCTAAAACACAGGAAGAAGCACTTAAGCTTGCTAGTGAGAAGGCTGGGAAGACCTTTTCACCTGATGATTTAAGGCAAGACGAGGATGTATTGGATACTTGGTTCTCAAGCTGGTTGTGGCCAATTTCAGTATTTAATGGCTTGACGGATCCTGGGAATGATGAGATTAAGTATTACTATCCCACAAATGATTTGGTGACAGCACCTGAGATTATGTTTTTCTGGGTAGCAAGAATGATCATTGCCGGTTATGAATATCTGGATGAATTACCTTTCAAAAATGTTTATTACACTGGAATTGTTCGTGACAAGCTAGGTAGAAAGATGTCTAAATCTTTAGGAAATTCTCCCGATCCAATTGAGTTAATTACGAAATATGGGGCCGACGGTGTACGAGTGGGGATTTTGATCTCTTCACCTGCCGGGAATGATTTACCGTTTGACAGCTCTCAATGTGAGCAGGGACGTAATTTTACGAACAAAATTTGGAACGCTTTCCGCTTAGTGAACTCGTGGTCGGTGCAGGAAGATCTTCCTCAACCGGAATCATCGAAGCAAGCAATCGCCTGGTATATTGCGAAGTTTAATACTGAGCTGGCGAAGATTAACGACCTCTTTGATAAGTTTAAGATCTCGGAAGCGTTAATGGCGACTTACAAACTTGTTTGGGATGATTTCTGCGCATGGTACCTCGAAATGATTAAACCGGGTTATCAGCATCCAATTGATGTCAAAACACTAGAAGTGACAAAGTCTTTCTTTGAAGATATTCTAAAGTTGTTGCAACCATTTACGCCATTTATTGCAGAGGATTTATGGCACCGAATTCGTGAACGCGGGGAAGGTGAAGATATTATTATTGGGCAATGGCCTGAATATCGAAAGGCTGATGAAGCGGTACTCAAAAGTTTTGATGTTGCGCAGGAGGTAATCGTGAATATTCGAAATATCAGAAAGAAGAATAACATCGCGAATAAGGTGAAGATGGAGCTTTTCGTAAAAGCAAATAAAAATATCGATCAATCCTTTGATTCGGTTATTGTAAAGATGGAAAACCTTTCTTCATTGGATTATGTAGACGATGCTGTTGCGAATTCTAATTCATTTATTGTAGATGGTAATGAGTATTTCGTTCCTTTTGGAGATGCCATTGATGTAGAAGCAGAAAAAGAAAAGCTTTCGGAGGAATTGAATTACGCCAAAGGCTTTTTGAAGAGTGTTCAGAAAAAGCTTCAAAACGAAAAATTTGTTGCCGGTGCACCTGAACAAGTTGTAGCAATGGAGCGTAAAAAAGAATCGGATGCTTTAAGCAAAATCGCAATTCTTGAAGAGAAGATCGCATCGCTCAATTAATTGTAAACCAATCAACCAATAATAAAAAAGGCACTCCACATAATGGGAGTGCCTTTTTTAGTGCATTATATTTTAATCTTAATTTTCGCTGTAGAGAACATCTTCAATGGTTGACTTTGAAACAAAGTGATAGTTCTTTTGAGCACCTGCAAACACTTCTTTTGCCCATACAAGATCCCCTTGATGTTTTGAATCTCTCAGCTCTTGATAAATGCCTTCAATATACCATCTGCGTCCAACTAGATTAAGATAAGCCTGCATTTCCGGGCGAATATCTTGATAGCCAGTTTGAATAGCCAGCTGAAACCAGGCTGACTTGATAGCAGGATTGGCCTCCGACGAAAACTTCAATTGTTCGTCGATTTTTTTCATCTGTTCAGGAGAAGTAGAGTTGCTCAGCGATCGAATAAAGGTCATCCATTCCTGTGTAATATAGTCGCCTCTTTCTACATCTTTCAACGCATTGTTGAAAACATCTTCACCATTGTTCAATGCCTGAGCAACGGTTTTCATGTTGTCCAATCGTTTTGACGAAATCTTAATGCAGTTATCAGGAACTCCCGGTTGGTAGATCCATTCATTGGCATCGAACGCAATATTGTTAGGTTCTAACAGGTGCGAGTCCAGGTATTTTACAAAGTCCTCTGTTGTGATCGTTTCAAATGCGTGTTCATCGAAATAGGAAGTCAAAAATGCATCAAACTTATCCCGTCCAACTAAATGCTCAAGTGTGCGCAAAAAGAAAGCACCTTTCACATAAGCAATATCTGTCATTCCATCATCGGGGTTGCGATGATCCAACTGTAATTTTAATTGCGTGTCTTCAGGGTGATCACCATTTTCAATATCCTCTAGAGCAACCTCTAAATCCTGATACTCTATGATAGCAAGAATATCTGCAGTTTCTTTACCATAGATTTCTTCCATGATTCTATTCTCAAAGTATACGGTAAAACCTTCGTTCAACCAGAAGTCGTTCCAGGTAGCGTTCGTAACAAGGTTTCCTGACCACGAATGCGCAAGTTCATGGGCGATAACAGATACCATGCTTCGGTCGCCGGCAAGAATAGTAGGGTTCGCAAATGTCAAGCGTGGGTTTTCCATTCCACCAAAAGGAAATGAATAGGGGAGCATAACGATATCGTACTGGTCCCAGCGGTATTCCCCATACATGTTTTCCGCAGTTTCAATCATTTTAGGTAGGTCAACAAACTCATATGCGCAAGCATCTGCCAATTCAGGTTCAGAATAAACACCACAATTATCACTAAACGGTGTATAGGTCATATCTCCAACAGCCAATGCGATAAGGTAAGCAGGTATTTTCTGCTTCATCTCAAAGTGGTACTCACCAGTATTGTTCTTTTTCTTAGGGTTGCTTGCACTCATTACAGCGATAAGATCACTCGGGACTTTTACGTCTGCTGAATACGTGATTCTGTTCATTGGAGTATCTTGAAGTGGTATCCACGAGCGAGTAAGAATCGCTTGCCCTTGGGTATACATGTATGGATGTTTTTTTCCAGCAGTGAGCTCTGGTTCCAGCCAATCGAGGGCTTCCGTTTTGTCCGTTGTCTGATAATATATGTTAATGTACTTTGTATCCGGTTTAATCTTTACTTTGAGCGATTGTCCAAGCAACTCATTATTATTCCCGATTACAAAATCAGTTGATTCCTCCTTTCCTTTACCAAGAGTAACTTTTTTGATCTCCAATTCTTTGATGTCAAAAATAGCCGTGTCAGTATTGTGCTCTCCCATTTCGTGACGAGCAACTCCATATACCGTATTGTTTTCAAAATTGACTTCAAGTTCAAGGTGTAAATGATCCGTTCTGATCTCTTCAACGTTCGAGTAAGTGTGTGCGTCATGATGCATGACATTGTCGCCTAAATTGTTCGCCTGATCATTATTGTTGATTGGCGCGCAAGAGACTAAAAAGCACGCACTCAAGAGAATAAGGAGTTTGAGTGTATTCATAGTTCTTTCTGAGAATCAATACAAAGATAGCTGTTTCCGAGCTATTTTTTATTCATAGTTTCCGATAATTTGTACGGCCGAGAGTCGCTTTGGTTACAGCTTTTTTCATTCGTCTAGCCCTTTCTTGTATTCGTCGATATTTTGGTGTACTCTGGCAATTTTTTCTTACATTCACGCACCAAATATTTTTTTATGAGCGCAGGTACAAATATGGCATCCGAGAGGACTTTGTTCGGTCATCCAATGGGACTTTACGTTCTGTTCTTCACAGAAATGTGGGAGCGGTTTTCGTATTATGGAATGCGTGCGCTTCTTGTGCTTTATATTTCTTCTACAGTTGGAGATGGAGGTTTAGGCTGGACAAAGGCAAGTGCTCTAGAATTATACGGATGGTATACAATGCTCGTATATGTGATGTCCATTCCAGGGGGTATAATAGCCGACAAGTTTTTAGGACAGAAGAAATCGGTACTCTACGGAGCAATTATTTTGGTAGCCGGACACGGTATTTTGGCGATTGAACAAATTTGGGCGTTTTACTCGGGGTTGGCATTGATTATTTTCGGTGTTGGAATGTTAAAACCCAATATCTCGACAATGGTCGGTGGCCTTTACAAACCGGGAGATTTACGCAGAGATAAAGGGTTTACCATTTTTTATATCGGGATTAACATTGGAGCGTTTTTATCTGCATTGATAGTAGGGTATGTTGGAGAGGTGTATGGATGGCATTACGGATTTGGACTAGCGGGGATCGGAATGTTATTCGGACTTCTTGTGTATGTAAGGGGACAGAAATATCTTGAGAACGTTGGAAACTTCCTGGGAAACTCTACTAACGAAGAAGAGAAGGCAGCGATGAAAAAGCCGTTGACCAAAATTGAAAAGGATAGAACGATTGTTCTACTTATTTCATTCCTTATTATTATCGTTTTCTGGGGGGCTTTTGAGCAAGCTGGAGGTCTGCTAAATATTTATGCAAATGAAAAGATTGATCGGGTAATCTTTGGATGGGAAATGCCTGCTACGTGGTTTCAGTCGTTTAATGCTGCCTTCATAATCATTTTTGGAACGATCGTCGCTGGATTCTGGGCGAGAAGAAAACTAAAAGGAAAAGAAACATCTACGCTTCTCAAAATGGGGATCGGTACGATTATCATGGGGCTAGGGTTCTTACTAATGGTTGGAGCTTCTTCTCAAGCAGGAGCAATGGAGTTTGGAACTGCTAGCTTTTGGTGGTTGACAGGTGCTTATTTACTTCATACCATTGGTGAATTGTGTGCATCGCCTACAGCTCTTTCGTTTATTACAAAGCTTGCTCCTTTGAAATATGCGTCCATCATGATGGGGGTTTATTTTGCTGCAACTGGTTTCGGAAACAAGCTGGCAGGATCGATTGGTGAAGCATCTCAATCAGAACCAATAGAAATTTCATTTGTAGCTGATCAGTCGGAGTTGGAACCTTTTAACAGAGCAGATACATTGGTAGCTCAGGATAATAGTTTTGCTATTCGTTCAACAATTTACCTGGAAGATGGTGAGTTAGTCGCTATTGGATACGATAATACTCAACCTGTTGACCAATTGTTCGAATTGGATAAACCTGAGAAACTGGCTGAAGTTAAGAAGGAACTAAAAGAACGAAACGCAACTGAAAAGAACCCTTGTCACGCTACCTTTAAGTTTGAAAAAGACGGGGAAGCAAAGAAGGTAAAAGAAAACCTTGGCGACGGAAAGAACTATGGAGGTAAATTTATTATTGAAGAGGTTCAAAATGAAAAAGAATACAAAATCTTCATGTTTATTTTCCTTTTGACACTTGTGTTTGGTCTGTTGGTAATTTTGCTTCTAAAGAAGCTGAAGAAATTAACACATGGAGCTGAAGACAATGAAGGAACGGTTAACGAGGAAGTTGAGGGCTTTGAGTTAGCAGATAATTAAACCAGAATATAAAATCGAATCTTAGAAAGTATGAGCGCAGAAGCGAAAAGTGAGTTTTTTCAATCAAAGGTTTTAGGCCATCCAGCTGGTCTTTTTGTTCTGTTCTTCACAGAGATGTGGGAGCGTTTCTCATTCTATGGGATGAGAGTACTTTTGGTAAACTTCCTGACAATGGCATTGATTGGCTATAACCCTGGTTGGGAATGGTCAGCTGAAAATGCGGGAGCATTGTTTGGAACGTATGCAATGTTATTGTACATCACACCTATTGTTGGAGGTATTATTGCTGATAAGATAACGGGATATCGTTGGGCAGTGGTTATCGGAGCCATAATCATGACACTTGGACACGCTTCGATGGCGCTTGAAACGGAAGCATCACTGTACATTGGTCTTGGTTTACTTGTTATCGGTACTGGTTTCTTTAAGCCAACCATGACGTCTATTATTTCAGAAATGTATAAGGATCTTCCAGAAAAGAAAGATGGCGCTTATACGATTTTCTATATGGGGGTGAACGCTGGTGCATTTTTCGGAATGATGTTATGTGGGTATCTGGCAGAAAAAGTAGGATGGTCTTACGGCTTTGGTTTAGCGGGTGTCTTCATGTTGTTGGGAACACTTCAGTTTTGGTTGGCTAAGCCTTTGTTTGGGAATATTGGTGGAGTGCCTTCTAAAGCTCAAGCTGCTGAACCTCATCAGGTAGAAGGTGTTCAGGAACCAGATGGAAAAACAGATGACTTAATCGACGCTGGTGTTAAGGAGACGCCAAAAGCTAGTAAATCGGATGAAGATAAGCGGAATCCTTTTACAATGATTGATAAAGTATTGATCTGGATTTGTTCAATTGTTGTGCTCGCATATGCGATCAATGATCCGCTTAGGTCCATAGCTGGTGTGGATTTGTTTGCTGCAATTCAGGTAGGAGACTTTGCGGGACAGTATGTAGGAGTGTTGACGGGTCTGGGACTGTTCATTTATTTGGTTGCGACGAGAATTTCACGTTACAGCAAAGTGACGCGTGATCGAATGATTGCCTTTATTATATTCGCCTTTTTCACTGTCTTCTTTTGGATGTCTTTCGAACAAGGTGCTTCTTCACTGGTAATTTTTGCAAGAGATTCTGTTCAGCGTGAACTGATTGGTAATTCAGCTACGATTTACAATATCGTTAATGCACTTTTGACAATCGTACCGCTTTTAATCATTACGTGGGTACTCTTCTTATTGGCGAAGCGCACAGGAAGAAAAATTCCCGGTTCGAACCTTGTCTTGGTGGTCTGCTTTGCCGGTGTTTGGGCGATAGCAGGATGGATGCTTTATAGAGATTTCAATACTACTGCGTATAACGTTTCTTATCAGGCAGAACAAATTGCTGTTCTGGATGATAACGGTAAGCACAAAGTGAATGACAAAGGTGAGCTCATGTACACTTACAATGCCATTACAGAACAAACAGATGTTTCAGCTGTTGAAAATCCTATCGTTGAAAGAGAAGTGATTGTTGGTGAACCATTTGTTGATATCAAGGAAGGGGCTAGTGTAAACATGATTGCCAAGAATAAGGAAGGCGATAAGTTCGCATACTTGAGTGATAAACAAGTTGAAGACAAACGCAAATATGCTCAAGAGCTAGGCCGCGATAATGGTATCGTATTAGCAACTGTGAAAGAAGTTAAATCTGATTGGGTTGAAATCACCGTTTCATGGTTCAGTATTTTGAACTCATTCTTCATCATTGCCTTTGCCTCTTTAATATCTAAATGGTGGGATAGTAAATACAATCCTTCTGCTTCTGTTAAATACGGACTTGGATTGATCATTATGGCCATAGGGTTTGGATTACTTGCTCTTGGATCTTATGGTCTTGTAGAGGGGGTTAAAGTAAGTATGATATGGTTGATACTGGCATACCTGTTCCATACACTCGGTGAACTATGTCTGTCTCCTGTGGGACTCTCTTATGTGAGTAAATTAGTTCCTGCAAGAATGATTGCATTTATGTTCGGTATGTGGTATTTGGCCATTGCAATTGGAAATAAATTGGCGGCAGTCCTTGGTGGGCAGATTGAGAATATTACAGAGAATTATTCGATGTCAACATTCTTCCTAATTTTTACAATAGTGCCACTTGTGGCTGGTGTGCTTGTAATTGCGGCCGGACCATTGTTGAAAAAGTTAATGCACGGAGTAAAATAGCAAACGCATATCTCATTAAAAAGCAGCACATCTGTGCTGCTTTTTCTTTTAAAAAGAACGTATGAAACGATTACTACTATTCATCTTTATTGGACTTTTTTCAACTGTTAACGCTCAAGAGTATAACTTACTGGATAGCGCTCAATTGCAAAAAATAGACTTTAGTGCTATTGAATATGTCAACATAAGTGCTGATGAAGAGCTGGTGATTGAGAAAAAGTCAAACGTTCTTGTGGACATTAGTACTTACGACCTCACTTCAGATGCACATATCGATTCCATTGTTCTCGAAGTCGGAGACGAAAGAAGGTTAATAGACAAAATCCAACCGATCTATTTCGAAAATCTGGACGCTTCGGTTTTGGCGAAAATTACCATGTATACAGATAGTACAGTGGTGAAGACAAGCGCCTCTCATAAAAAGGAGCTTGTGGTACAGATAAACCGTTATGACCGTCCGATGTTCGTGAAAGACACCATTGTTTTTGGTATTCTGGCAATCGTTCTTTCGCTAATATTTTATACTGCACACAAAGATTCAAAGTTTTGGAAACGCTTTTACACAGTAGTTCCTGCACTATTACTTTGTTATTTGATTCCAGCCCTTCTCGATATGGCGGGGATTATTTCTAACGATTACACGGGACTGTACAAAATGGCTAAGAATTATCTTTTACCAGCTGCACTGATTTTAATGACCATCGGAATTGATTTCAAAGGAATTATTAATCTGGGTAATAAGGCGCTCATCATGTTCTTCACGGCGACTTTCGGAATTGTGATTGGTGGGCCTCTGGCCATTTGGATTTACACTTTCATCGACCCATCAGTAGTTGGAGGTGCGGGAACCGAGGCTACATGGCGTGGCTTTGCTACACTGGCTGGGAGCTGGATTGGTGGAGGTGCTAACCAGACAGCAATGTATGAATTGTACGAATACAAGCAAGCACTCTATGGAAAGATGATTACCGTAGATATCGTTGTAGCACAGCTTTGGATGATTTTCTTACTTTGGGGAGCAGCCAGAGCGGAAAAATTCGATCGTTGGTTGAAAGCCGATACTTCAGCAATTGATGATTTGAAGGCTAAAATGAGCGAATACCAGAAGACAAATGCCAAAAATCCGTCATTAACGGACTATATGGTTATAGCAGGACTGACTTTCGGAGTAGTTGGAATATCACATTTGGTAGGGAATACATTGGCTCCAATTTTCGAAGATATGTGGGGGAAAGAATCACCTTTTGCGAGTTCGTTCTTTTGGCTAGTGGTATTAACAACGCTTGGAGGATTGATTTTTGCTGCTACAAAGGCTAGAAAGTATGAAGGAGCAGGAGCTTCTAAAATCGGAAGTATTTTCATTTATATCCTCGTTGCAACCATTGGAATGAAAATGGATTTAGGAAAGGCGCTGGAAGAACCGCAACTGATTGTAGTAGGAATCATTTGGATGCTGATTCACGTTGGTATTCTCTTTTTAGTGGCTAAATGGATTAAAGCACCGTTTTTCTTCTTAGCTGTTGGTTCAAAAGCAAATGTTGGAGGAGCAGCTTCGGCTCCTGTCGTGGCGGCTGCATTTCATCCTTCACTTGCGAGCGTAGGGGCTCTTTTGGCTGTTTTGGGATATGGGATTGGCTCGATCGCAGCAATTATTTGTGCAGAAATGATGAGCATGGTCGCTCCTATGTAGGCGACAAAACCTGTTTTTTTGTATTCTGCCTTGATTTATAATAGGTTAATAGTTAAACGATTTAGTTTTTGTTAGATCTTTGATTTTTAGAATATTAAGTGGTTGCGTTAAAAAAAGCATGTTTGCTTAATATCTGTGTTAAAATTTGGCTTGCACCCATTTATTTTCTTAATTTGTAGTTAACACATTGGACTAACTGACTTAAAATGAAAACTATACTCCTAACTGTGGTGGCTGCGCTTCTCATTTCTTTTGCCGGCTTTTCACAATCCAAAGGTGATGACGCGTACACCGTAAATTTTGAGGACGGAATGCGCGCAGAACTTACAACCAAAGAGCTCTATTTAAAGCTGGAAGGTACGTTTGAAGCGCAAATTTCAGCAACTGATTATAAGCTTCTTTACACAAGAGAATTATTAGAAACGATCGAAGCCTCTCGCTTGGATCATGTCAATGCAGAAGTCATCTGGGATCAATTTACGACAATCATTGTCTTCCCAAAAGATGCGCTTGACAATGTTGAATCATCTCAATCCAACTAATTATGAAGGCGATGATAAAAGGAATGAAAGGGCTCTTTTTTGTTTTAGGAGCCTTAATGACTGTTCATACAGCTTATGGACAGGATGATTGTGCTAGTGCAATTACAGTAACTGATTTAACGGGAACTATTTGTGCTACAACCTCACCGAGTAATACGAATGCACTTGCGGCAGGTACGTGTGAGGAAGGAACATTAGATACGTGGTTTCAGTTCACAGCCCAAGGCCCTAATGCTGATATTGATATAAGTTCTACTCAGAATGGTTTTAGACCAGAGTTCCTCGTTGTGTCTGGAACACCGGCGAGCACTTGTGCTGGTTTTGTAGAAGAAGGCTGTTTTGATGGCGGAAATGGTAACTATACTGCTCTTAGTGGATCAATAACTGGATTGACTACTGGAGAAACCTATTGGATTGTTGTTTCAAGTAATGGAAATAGTACTGGAGGTACAACCAGTGCTTGTGTTACAAACCCAGCTGTGAACCCAGCTTGTGTGGATAATGAGGATTGTAATACGCCTGCAACGCTAACATTGAATGCGCCAGGAGCTGCTGCGGCATGTGTTACAGATTGTAATACAGGAGCTAGCGCAGGGCCTGACTTTATAGGGGTGAATTGTTTTGATTTACCTAACTCAACAGTTTGGTATGAGATCACAACTTCAGCAACTACAACAACAATTGATGTTAATTTGACAAGTGGCGATCTTTCTGATCCCGAGTTCACAGTTTTCAGTACCGCAGATTGTATTACGTTTACTCCTGAAGATTGTATTGAAGGAACTGCGGGTTCAGCTTCGATTACTTCGCTCAATGTCTCTGCAAATACCACTTATTTAATTGCTGTTTCAGATGCTACGGCGGATGAAGGTGATTTCACGCTATGTGTCACTCAAAACGATACACCGACAAGTACTTGTGTGGACAACGAAGAGTGTCCAAATGCTGAGGTGTTAACGTTGAACCCTTCAGGTGGAGCTGCCTTGTGTACGAATGATTGTAATACAGGAGCAACTGCAGGACTTGATTTTGTTGGTCCTCCTGATTGTGCTGAAATGCCAGGCCCTACAGTTTGGTATCAGATTACAACAGATGCATTAGTGGCTACATTGGACATTGACTTGTCCAGTGCTAGCGACTTATCTGATCCTGAGTGGGCATTGTTTACTGATAATGGGTGTATTTCACCTTGGACAACAGTAGCGTGTAGTGAAGGTACGGCTGGATCGTCTGTTTTAACAGATATTCCGGTAAATGCTAACACAACTTATCTTTTAGCTGTATCTGATGCTTCTGGTGATGAGGGGAACTTTACATTATGTATAACACAGAACCCGGATAACAGTGCATGTAACACGGATAACACATTGGCGGTTACGGCGACATCATTGGGGTCTCCTGCCGGAGGACCATACTTACCTGGTGAAGTGGTTACTTTCTGTTATACGATTAACACCTATGAAAGTGTCAATTGTAACTATCTTCAAGGGATTGTTCCGACGTTCGGCGATTGCTGGGATCCAGTGTCATTTGATGGATCAGGTATGCCGACAGTAACTACGGCACTTGTAACGCAGGGAACACAAAGCTACTTTGGCCCTCCATTTCCAGCATGCGAAGGTGATCCTGCTGGGAACTGGGCTTGGTACCCTGCTGGAACGGTAGATTATAACCTTTCAAGTCCGAATTCACTCGGATATACAGCTGGTGATGATGTAGGAGCAGGTTGGTTCTTTACGACTAATTATGACTCTTTCGATATTGAAAATGCGGGGCTTTTAGATTGTACCAATGATAACCTGAATCCGAATGATAATTATGGAGATAACAGTTTTACTGGTTGTCCAACGTTAGGCGGATGGCAAGTTTGTTTTCAACTGCAAGCCAAACCAATTACAGCTTGTGCCGCGGGTGAGACCGATTGTACGGTTTCGGTTAAAACGTTTGGAGATGGTGAAATTGGTGTTTGGTCAAACGTTGGTTGTACGGTAGATGGATTAACATCTGAGCCAGGAACAATTAATTGTTTACTACCTGCTGAATTGGCGAGCTTTACCGGTCAATTCATTAACGGCGAAACAGTTATTGAGTGGGAAACGATCACTGAAACAAATACAGATTACTTCATTGTCAATCACTGGCTTCCAGGTGGTGAGATGCAAGAAGTTGGTAGAGTAGAAGCAGCAGAAAACTCTCAATCATTGATCAATTATCAGTTAATACATCTTGATCCTTCAAATGGATTGAATTATTATAGCTTAACTGGTGTTGATTTAGATGGTACGAAGAAAAGTCATGGTTCTATTGCTGTAAATGCAAGTGTATTGAGTGCTTACTATGATCAGGTGAATCAACACATTGTTTTAAGCTCGCCAGCTTCAGTTGAGATTTATTCCTTGGATGGAAAATTGGTTAAATCTTCATCGGGAACAACGCACATCAGTTTTAATCAAAAAGGTGTGTTCATGATTCATGATGTGAACACTGGATCAAAACAACGAATTCTGGTTCACTAAAAAATAATATTCTTAAAAAGAAAAGGGAGGTCAATATTGACCTCCCTTTTTTTGTGCGTTTTATTTATGGTTGTAGTCGTTTTCTGGATGTTCCATCTTCGTAGACATCCAGTACAAAGCCTTTATAGGTATGATCTACTTCTTGACCAATAAGGTTGGTTGTCATTACCACTTTTCCACCACTGAAGGAATTGTCAATTGAAATAACTTTCATACTACCTTCAGTACCGTCGAAATCAGTTTGGTACATTCGATAGTAGTTTACCGTTTTTCGAACATCATTGTGCATCAACGCATAATGTTGCTTTTCGGATGAGGTTCCAGCTCCGTCAACAATTCCTATCGTTTCCCATGTTTCCCCATCAAGAGAGTGTTGAACAGTGAAGTAGCTATTGTTGATCTCCGTTAATGTCGTCCACTTGATTAAGTTGTCGTTTCCTTCCTCTACAGCATAGAATGTCATGAACTCTGAAGGTAAAATAGTGCAATCCAAACCTGCATCACCTGTAAAATCTAATGTATAAGGCGAAGTTGTTGAGGAGAAGTTATCGATGATAAGCATGATGGCATCGCCTGCGACCACTGGCAGTTCGTTTACCCAGTTGTCACCTGAAGCTGATTCGGAGTTATCGGTTGGTGCAGGAGTGACAATTGTCCCATCATCCAATCCCGTGTCGTACGAACCACCAAATCCAGCTCCAGCTCCGTAAGAACAACGGTCTACCTCACCATCTGCAGGTGGACATTGTTGACCAACGCCTCCAACATAATGCCATAGTGCAAAGTCATAATCATCGGTTCCATTGTCTGGACTAATTGTGAACATAAAGTCTCCTGGAGAAGTTATTTCTATGTATAACCAGCTCGACTGATTTTCACCAAAAAGGCAGTCTTCGTTTCCTGCTGTAAGATCATTTACTGAACCCGCTCCGTTAGATGACCCATTAAAAGTTGCATCAGAGCATATAGGAAGTGCTGATACACAATCTTGATTTGAGAGTGTTACAGGAGGCTCAGAAATACATAAGTCAAACGCACCAACATCCACATTACCAAAGTCCCAAAGACGAATATAAACAGTAGAGCCAGGAGTAAGACCTGTGGCTTGTATGTCTGGCAGTAATCCGGTTCCACTGTCATCATCACAATCGATTTCTGTCAATGATCCACACGTACCTGAGTAAATCGCCATTGCCATATCTGTAAGACTACCTGATGCTGCAAAATCAACACCGAAAGTCACGTTACCGGAAGCCGGAACAGTAATAGAGTACCAAACATCTCCGCCAGCATAACCACCACAGGAAGGTGCCGCGACTCCGGAATCAGTAGCTCCAGCATTTGTACCTCCCACTTCAACACAGATTCCTGCAGCTCCAACGGCTACTGGAATTGCACCAGTACAGTCGTCATTGGTGATATTGGAATTGGTAACGCATGTTTCGAATGTTCCAACTTGATTGCTATTTGATGAAACGGTGTAATAGTAAGTGTTTCCAGGAACCAATCCTGCATAGTTTCCGGCAAGTGGTGATGGTCCACAGTAGGTATCTAACACGGTAAATGCGCTTACGCAAGGTGTTGCTCCCGGGTCTACTAAAACAATTTCAAGATCATCACCAATCGTAAGATCATTAGCCACAATGTCAAACACCCCACCCGTAGCTACAAATGAGTACCAAACATCAATGTGTTCTTCATCAGCGCCAGTAGTTGCACATCCCACTTCTCCTGTCCAGCTATCATTTCCGGCTACCGTAGTTCCTGGATTACAAGAACCATCTGTAAGTACTGGTGTCGCACCTGTACAGTCGTCATTAGATGGAGGCGAGGCAACTGCTGTATTGTTGATGCAGACATCTAAAGATCCATCGTTACTCCCTCCTTGTGGCGTTGATACTACCACAAAGTAGGTGTTCCCTGGAATTAGTCCAACAAAATTATCAGCAAATGGCATTGTTCCACACGTCGAGAACTCTAGTGTAAGGCTGCCACAACCTCCCGAGAAAAGCAGTATTTCCGCATTATTATTGGGTACAGAGTTATTAGTCGTATTAACATCGAACTGATTAGCTGTGGCAACGAAAGAAAACCAAACATCTCGATGTCCGTTCGGCCCTCCCGTAGTAGCACATCCGACTTCGCCTCCTATGTTATCTGCAGCACCTATTGTATTGGCAATATAACATGACCCGTCGGGCGTAACAGCTTGTGCTGAACCACAATTTTCCCCTCCTTGAGCGGTAGCTTGTCCTGATAGGAAAAACATGAATAGAATGGCTAAAAAACGATAATGTAATGAATGTATCATAGTGGGTTTGTATTGAGTAGTGAGTAAGATGAAATTAATTTTGACTATTCAGTCTCTACTGTTGTTGCGTCTGAATCAATATCAGTACGCATTCGAAAATCGGCTAAGTCGAAACCTTCATTTGCAAGAATCAATGAGGTCTTTTCTTCTTTAATAGGGAAATTTGTTGTGATAACAAATGCTCCTTGCTCATTCATTTTAGGTGGCGCATCGAAAATTGGTTTCAATATAGTTTGAACAACTTTTACTGTTCCGTCATCACTCCATGTGCCAACGTCAGTTACCTTTAGTGTGTAGTGAAAAACAGCTGCTTGCTGTTGCACGGTTTGCTGTGCGTACATAAATCCTGAAATAGCAAAGAATGCCACTGTGAGTAGTAAATGTCTCATCTGTTAGTCGTTTAGTTAGGAATAGTTTCCTACTTTTTAGACGGCCTTACTTACGGTTTCGTCAAACAAAACGACCAAACGATATAATCCATTTATCAAATTGCCAATTCCAATGAACGAACAAAATTTAGTAGTTCATGCGGACAAGAAAATCAACTTATTGATGACTGTTGACTCCTTGTAAATCAACTAGATTAGCATAGATTCCATTCAAGGATATGAGTTCTTCGTGCTTACCAACTTCTTTTATTTCCCCTTGATCAAGCACAAATATGCTATCCGCATCTTTGATCGTAGAAAGGCGGTGAGCGATCACAAACGAAGTCCGTCCCTTCATCAAAGTATTCAATGCTTCTTGCACGAGTTTTTCAGATTCTGAATCCAGTGCAGAGGTCGCCTCATCAAGAATTAAAATGGTTGGGTCTTTAAGAATTGCTCTTGCTATTGCAATGCGTTGTTTTTGACCTCCGGACAATTGAATTCCACGGTCGCCGACTTCTGTATCCAGTTGATCAGGGAAAGCATTGATGAACTCTAGAGCATTTGCCTTTCTTGCAGCTTCGATGATTTCTTCTTCAGATGCATTTAATCGACCGAACGCAATATTTTCTCTGATCGTTCCTGCAAAAAGAATGACTTCTTGAGGAACAATAGCGATATGTGATCGTAAATGTTCTACATCAATATGATCCGCTTGTGTATCCCCGAAAACAATTTTCCCGCCTGTTAAAGGATAATAATTTAAGAGTAATGAGGCAATGGTCGACTTGCCGGCTCCAGAAGATCCAACAAAAGCAATGGTTTGGTTTTCTTGAATTTCAAAAGAAATATCCTTCAGCACTTGAATATCGCTTCTTTGCGGATAACTAAAAGAGACGCTTTGGAAGCGAACTTGTCCTGTAATACTAGGCTTTTCGTTTCCTTTAAGAAGTTCTTTTTCATTTTCAGTGTCAATGATTGACATTAGATTTTCAGTCGCTCCAATTGCTTTCTGAATACTTGCGTAAAAATCTGGAACGGATCCAAAAGATGTTCCCATCATGATGGTAAACATGATAAAGGATAAGAAATCTCCTAGCGTCAATTCAGGATTTGGTCCTTGTGTCATTAAAGATCCTTGCCAGACAATAAATACAATTGCTCCAAACAAACAAAAGATAATGAAGGAGACAAAAATTCCCCTCCAGATTCCGCTCTTAATATTTAGTGCGCGAATGTTATCGATCGCTTTACCGTATTTATTTAGCATGAATGTCTCACGAGTGAATGATTTAACATTCGTGATTCCCATCAAGGCTTCCTCAATGATTGAGTTGGCGGATGCTGCTTCATCCTGTGCGTTGCGCGAGAGTTTACGAATAAATCGTCCAAAGAATACTGCAACAATGATCATTACAGGCACCGTTGCCAGCATGATGAGCGCTAATTTCCATGAAAGGATGAATAAGAATATTATTCCACCTATAATGATGACTATTTGTCGGAAAAACTCTGCAATTGTTGTACGAAGGGTTTCCTGTATTTTCTCAATGTCTGAGGATATGCGACTGGTCAATTCACCCACTTTATTCTTATTGAAAAAGTCCATGGGCATGTAAATCAACCGGGAGAAAGCATCTTTACGAATATCTCTCAATGTATTTTCCGCAACCTGCGTGAAAAGGACAATTCTTAAAAAAGAGAAAAGCGATTGCACACCAAACATAATGAAGAGCGCAATGGCAAATGAATTTAATCCATTAATGGATAATGCTTCCAGTAAACCAGACATAGAGCTTGCTTCGCTCGCTTCTCCACCTAATAATTGTCCCATAAGAAGGGGGAAAAGCAGTCCAATCAAGCTGGAAAGAACCAGAAATACCCATCCGATTAAAAAGACCCCTCGGTAGGGTCGCAGGTAAGAAAAAATCTTCTTTGCTTTTTGGATGCTATCCTTGGATAGTTTAACGCGCTCTTTTTGTCTTTTTGGTCGAAGCATTCAATCGTTATTGCACCTACAAAATTACACACAAAATGGTAGTACCGAGTTCTTTTATTTGGATATTTTTGCAAAGGCTGGTGCGATACTTGATAAAGCAAGCGCATTACACGAAAGAAACTATGAAGAAGATTATTTTGGTTATGTTCTGTATGGTTCTGTTGAATCATATGAACGGACTATTAGCTCAGTTAAATGGGAAATCGGCAGCACGTGTATGGATGGATGCTGCTGTGGAGGTTATAAAACGTGATGGATTTGGTCCAACCGTGCATGCGCGAAATATGTATCACATGTCTGCTGCAATGTACGATGCATGGACCGTTTACGAAGAGAAACCTCAACCACTTTTTTTAGGAAACACGATCGATGGCTTTGAGATTCCCTTTGATTTCTCAAAGTTTCCGATTCCTGAGAGTATTGATAGCGCAAGAACTATTGCCGTTAATTATGCGGCATATCGTGTTTTAAGAGGGCGTTTTCAGTTGTATCCAAGTAAGGATCGAACCATTGATACTTTACAATTTCTGTTTGAAGCACTTGGTTATAAAGAGTCAATGCGTTCTACGGATTATACAACTGGTTCGCCAGAAGCGTTGGGGAATTATATTGGAAAAATGATTTTGGATTTTGGTTTTCAGGAGCCAGCCGGAGATCTTGAAAACTATGTAGGAGAAAATTACAACCCTATTAATTTTGCTTTGTTACCCAATTATCCAGGAAATCCGAGAATTCAGCATCCCAATCGTTGGCAACCTCTATCAATTAAAGATTATATTAACAAGAAAGGGTGGGACTCCACTTTAGTTGATTGGAATTTCTTATTAATTGGACCTGAGGATGAGTTTTTAACTCCTCATTGGGGGCAAATCGTTCCCTTTGCGATGGGGGAAAAACAAAGAAAAGTTCTTCACCGCGATGGAGTTGATTACATCGTATACAACGATCCAGGTCCACCTCCATATATCAGTTCGGAGAGTGATCCAGAAAACTCTGATGCATATAAATGGAATTTTTCATTGGTTTCAATTTGGGGGGGACATTGTGATCCAGATGATACTACCATGATTGATATTTCTCCACGCTCTATTGGCTCAACAAAAGGCATGCTGCCATTGAAATATGCGGAGTATGAAGACTTTTATAATTTGGAAAAGGGAGGTACAAAAACAACAACTACACTGATGAACCCAAAGACGGGCGAGGAGTATGCTCCTAATTGGGTGAAACGTGGCGATTATGCACGCGTAATAGCGGAGTATTGGGTTGATGGTGTTAATACGGCGTCGCCTCCTGGACACTGGGTTACGACCCTAAATAGTGTTTCCGATCATCCTAGTTGTGAGAAAAAGTGGAAGGGTAAAGGGGAACGATTGGATGATTTGACCTGGGATATCTTTACCTATTTAGCATTGACTGGAGCGATGCACGATGCTGGTATCTCCGCCTGGAGTGTAAAAGCTTATTACGATTATGTTCGCCCAATATCGGCAATACGATGGTTAGCAGGTAACGGGCAGTGTAGTGATGAAGCTCTTCCAAATTATAATCCTCAGGGAATTCCATTAATCGAAGGGAGAATTGAGTTGATAGAAGAAGGGGATCCGCTTGCGGGAGATAATAACGCCAATGTTGGAAAAATCAAATTGTATTCCTGGAGAGGTCCGGACAACGTTGATAATCCCAAGACTGACTATGCTGGAGTAGGCTGGATTCTAGCCGAAAACTGGTGGCCATATCAACGCTATTCATTCGCTACACCTCCTTTTGCTGGTTATATTTCAGGTCACTCAACTTTTTCAACCGCTGCAGCCGATGTGTTGACATATATTACTGGCGACCCTTATTTTCCAGGGGGTATTCGCGAACTAACTATGAAAAAGCATGATTTTCTCCAATTTGAAGATGGACCTTCGGAGGATATCACACTTCAATGGTCAACCTACCGAGAGGCTGCAGACGAAACCTGTTTGTCAAGGATTTGGGGAGGAATACACCCTCCTGTGGATGATATTAAAGGTCGAATAGTTGGAGAGCAAGTTGCGAAAGACGCCTTTACTTTTGTAAGTCGCTTGCTTTCGAACAGGTAATGGAATTCAAATTCTTTTCGATTTTTTTCGCAAAGCTTTTGGTAGATAGAAAAAATAGTTATCTTTGCAGTCCTAATTTTGACAACAGAGGTAAAGATATAGATCATGAGTAAAAGAACGTTTCAACCATCAGTTAGAAAGAGAAGAAACAAGCACGGATTCCGCAGCCGCATGGCAACTAAGAACGGAAGAAGAGTCTTGGCGGCACGTCGTCGTAAGGGAAGAAAGAAGTTGACTGTTTCTGATGAAGGAATGCACAAGCGTTAATTCTTCTCATGTAGGATATAGACCGATGCTCACAGCATCGGTTTTTTTTTGCCAAATTTTCCGATATTGCATGTAATTACTTAATCACTAACATCATAGGTTATGAAAAAAATTACATTTGGGCTCTGTCTTTTAGCGGTTCAATTCACTTTTGCTCAGCAATTAAATCAAGAATTGGACAGCCCGGAAACGAAAAGTGGAAAGGTAGTCGCATCTCCTGCGATGAGTTCTGCTAAAGCTGCTCCGTTTTGGACGGAGGATTTTGGAAATGGAATTCCAACGAGCTGGGCGGTAGTTGATTCTTCGGGGATTTGTCCATGGACATATACTACTGACGGTTCATGGGGAAATTTTAACGGAAACAACGCTACTGCTGCTGGAACAGGATTGCTTTCCAGTACTGCAAACAACGGATTTATTATCTGTGATCCGGATTCTGCGAACCATTTTACATACGGTCAGCCTTCTAGTTCCAATTATCAATACTTGAGTTCATATATTGTTACGTCTGGGATTGATTGCTCTGGGAGATCATCAGTTATATTGACATTTGAACAGTATTACCGATACAACAATGGTGTTTCCATGAACGTTTTAGTAAGTAATGACAGTATCAACTGGGTTGGATATGACGTCTCTGGTGGTCTAGCGAATAATACAGCTTCGGCGAATGCAGATCTTGTTTCTCTTAACATTACTACTACGGCGGCAAATCAACCAAATGTGTACATTATGATCGGTTGGAACGCTCGTGTTTACCATTGGCAGGTCGATGATATTAATTTAAGTGAAGCGGATCCTTTTGATGCTCAAATTGGTGATAATTGGTGGGGAACAGGTCAGTACCAATATCAATATTATAAGATACCTTTGAGCCAAAATGGACCGGTATCGTTTTATTCCGAAATCTCCAATAATACTGGTGGACAATTGGATAATGTATTCTCTGAGGTTACAGTAACGAACACTGGTGGTGTCGATTTCACAGGTACTTCTGCCCAGGCTAATCTTGCAGCTGTACAAATGGATACATTTACGGTTAGCACTAACTGGACTCCTGCTACTTTAGGTAAGCATGACGTAGACTTCAGTTGTACGGTGAGTGGGCAAACAGATGGAAATCCAAATAACAATGATTTTTCTGATTCGGTTGTAATCACCAATACGCTGTACGGAATGGATAATTTATCAGATCCATCACAATCTACAGGTTCAATTTCCAATTTCTCGAGTAACACCGGGAACGCATTTAGAATTGGAAATGTGTACGAAATAATGAATGATGATGGAGTACAGTGTATCGAAATAGGAATTGCGGATGATGCGAACAATGCTTTAAAGACAGTTTACGGAGAGGTACACGCCTGGGATCCGGTAAATTCAGAATGGGTTCAACGTGGTTTAACTGATATCTATGAACTTCAGTCATCAGATGTAGGAACGATTATTTCGCTTCCATTATTTGCTGAAGCTCCCGTTTATGCAGGAGAGGAGATGTTGGTTGTTGCTGGACATTATGGCGGTGCTCAAGATGGCTCCGACGATGTTAGTTTCATGTACGGACAGCCGGTAAGAGATCGCGATGTATATGGTTTTGATGGTGTAGGAGATGTATTTTGGTTGTCTAACCCGAGAGCAATTGTTTGTCGTGCGCAATTCGACTGTGCTTTGTCAATTGAAGAATCAGAAAATGTTATTGATTTAGCGGTTTATCCGAATCCAGCGAATGATGAGCTATTTATTGATTTGACACCTGGTTCAGAAGAAACCGTTATTCAATTATTGGATATGAACGGGAAAGTTGTCTACACAGAGGAACACTCTGTGCTGACTGGACAACAGAATACCTTGAAATTGAGTACATCTTCAATTGAAGAGGGTGTATATACGTTGATCATTTCAGATGGTACAAAGAGCGCTAAGGAAAGAGTTGTTCTTTTGGATTAAGAGAATGTAGAAAATAGGAAGCCAGCACTTTTGTGCTGGCTTTTTTTATATGATTTTGCCTTCTTTTGTATATTCTTTGTGAATGCCTTTGATAAGGAAATCAAGCTCAAGCTCTTTCGACTTAGCTTCTAATTGTTGCAGGCAAGCGTACTGAATCACGTTTACAATATTCGCTCCGGTTATATCATAAGCTTCAGAAATGTCACGGAAGGAAACATCTTTCGCTACCTTGATTGATTTTGGTACATTGTTTTTCCATAGCTGAATGCGTTCTTCTACATTTGGTAAATCAAACTCTATGATCGATTGGAAGCGGCGGGTAAAAGCCGCATCTATGTTGTCTTTTAAGTTGGACGCAAGTATCACCAATCCCGGATGCGCTTCAATTCGCTGCAACAAATAAGAGACTTCCTGATTGGCATATTTGTCATGGGCGTCTCTCACATTAGTGCGCTTACCAAAAATAGCATCTGCCTCGTCAAAAAACAGAATCCAGTCCTTGTTGGCTGCTTTGTTGAATAACGAGCTCAGGTTTTTCTCCGTTTCTCCGATGTATTTCGACACAACCATTGACAGATCGATTCGATAGACGTCTCTTTTCGTGTATTTTCCGAGTAGACTGGCTGTCAACGTTTTTCCTGTACCAGGCGGTCCATAGAACATGACGCGATATCCTGGTTTAATAATGTGCTTCATATTCCATTCGTTCAATAGCACATCGTTGTATTTCAGCCAGGTTTCAATTTCATTAATCTCTTCGCGCGTTTTACTATTCAGTACGAGATTTTCCCAATCCATTTGGGTAGAGATTCGCTCTGCTGGAAAGTCTTGACTCATCGATGGTTTAACGACCGACCCCGTTGTAAATAACTCTACGTATTCTTGATCAAGTGTGAGCTGTCCCGCTATTTTGGGTTCTCCAGCTGGCACGTTGCCGAGTTGAATAATACCTAATCGAATCACTAGGTTCTCTGGATCAAATACCTTTTTAGCTTCCATTCTTCCAGGAAGCATATTTCCAGCTAAAACATACAGCGCTGTTTCTCCAGTGGGTAAAATGCCACGATGATTTTTACCTTTCAAACCGCCGAATTCAGGAAATTCGCCCCCATTTGGGAAAAAACCAGCGATCAGTGCACTAAAGAAACTTGGAAGAACGTGCGGTACGAGTGCCATAAGAACAATGATAATTTCATCCTCAGAAAGTTTATTCTCTTTTATGAAACGCGTTAGTTCTTTAGCATCTTTATGTCTTGTAAAGGAAAAAACAGGTCGTGCCGAAGACTCCGACGTCCCGAGGTCTGAACTAATCCTGTATTTTATGAATGCATGAAGAAAGGTAAAGTAATGATTCATTCAGTAATATTATTTCTCCGCGAGTTGTTTAATTTTTGAAAATTGTTCCTTGAGGAAAGGATGATCAAGAATACTCACATTATACTTAAGGCAACTCTCGCTTAAATGCCTGGACAGAACAGGTTCATAATACTCCCAGTCTTCCCAAAAACCTTTTTCACCTTCTGTAACATTTTGAATTGAAGCGTTCACATCATCTAGAAACACCTCTAGTTTGTTTAACCATTTTTCGTCAAGATCACCTCCAATAACGCTTTCTACGTCTGCAATAGTTACGCGCTGTGGCATATAAATCTCAATGTGATGATTCTTCGAAGATGCTTTATCCCATGAGCGCATCATTCCATTCAGGTATCCCGGGATTTTAGACAGACTTATCCCTCCACTGATATCATTACTAATTGTTGATGATTCTGATTCATTATCCAAAAGAAATAGCTTTTCACCTGGCCCAACATTTTGTTCTTCAAACTTTCGCAGTAAGTATTGAACATATGAACTCTTACCATTTATTATTTCAATAAATACAATATGTTTATCTGCGAATAAGTCACTTTCTTTCTTTTTCAGATACTGATAAACGTCTAAACATCCAAGCAGACCGCTATTGTCAATTGCGCCAGCATCAATATAATGTCCCATGTGTTTGACTTTTGCAGAAGGACTAAAAAGTGGGAAACGATTAGTCATCGACACCGCTTGGTAGTAAGTCAATGTTTGGTTGTTCTTTAACTCGGCCAAATCTTGAGAGAATGGGAAAATGTCAGCAAATTCCTCTGGTTTAACCGACCACAGTATTCCTCGTTGACCTTTGTTGGATGCTGTGTTCATTATTAGGGAAGGAATATGCCCATTTCGTTTATAAATGTCTTTCCAGTATTCTCTGAATGAAACTTTCGATAGTTCTTTATCAGCTCTGCCTGTTATTGCATTTTGATAACGCAACATTGAATAATAGGGCCTATCCTTTCCTTTAATAAAATTAAGTGGAAGAACTTTTCTGAACATGTCAGGACCAAACATGAGAGATAGGTCAACGGAGGTGTAGTTTCCTTCGGAAATACGATCAATTTTAGGTCGATACGAATTGAAATCTTTTGCGTGCTCATCATACAATGCTGTATATAATGCCAGGCCTAATGAACCACCTGATGCACCGGATAACGCTACCGATTTATCGAGTAACTTACCATTGGTTTGCGTTTGTAGTTGTTGCATCACATTAAGTGTCCAGACATTAGCCTTGAGTCCACCTCCCTGTGAAGCGATGAAAAAATACGCATCTGTTTCAATAGCATTTAGGGATTCTATAAAGTTAGCCTCTAAAATCGGAGCATTTGTTTGTTTGACCAAGTCTAACTCATGCGTTCGGGTTTCCCATTTAAAAAAGCTTACTACAATTAACAAGACTGAAATGGTCGTAGACCACAAAATCCATTTATATGTTCTTGTTTCTTGAATATGTTCGAGGTGTGTTCCTTTGCTTTGCGCTTGTTTAGAAATTTTGTTCGTGACGAAGAAATACTTCATCAAGTTTGCGATAATGTATGAGTAGAGATATAAGTATGCAAGTAATACAGGAATTCCATTGAGCCCAGGCAGCTGAGGTATCCAGGCCGCTAATACCGAGTAGATAATTATCAGAAAGGAAATAATACCGTAAAAGGCAAACATTAGAAGGTAATTCTCCGATTTTTCAAGTGATTTAAAGAGTTTAATAAAGCCTTTAAAAAAATGACGGTTTTTATACTCTAACTCACTGATAGTGCGCGTAAGCTTTGACCTGATCAGTCGAAAGAATACATACGTAAAAAGTAAGGAAATAGTTGCAAGAATAATGAAGAGTAATGATGCTTTACTGAAGCTACTGAAGTATAGAATAATTGCCAGCAGTCCCACTGATACAACAAAGCAGAAAAAGAACCAAACGGCTAGTTTCGCAAGTAAAGGTTTGTTGTTCGTAGGATCATCTACTCGCTTTTTTAATCGGGTGTACACGAGAAAAGCGATGACAATGAAGGCAAAGACAATGTATTTAATCCATTTAGTTGGAATAAAGATGGGATCAAAAATGAGATTTGGTTCGAAGCTAACAAGGATGATATATGCCCATGCTCCAAATAGAATAACTCCAAGAAAATATCGAAGCGCATTTACCAACCGGTTCTTCGCGTATCCGATTTTGTTATTCGTGCGATAGGTGTAAACCTTCCACCAGCGTAAAGGAAACCGCTTAAACGGTTGGACTTCTTTCCAAATTGTATAACCATCTGAATTGTTCAGGTTAGCCGCATAATACGTGTAAATAGGGTAGTGCGATAAGCTAAGTGCCAGTCCATAAATGAGTAGGAACGATAAGAAAAATGATACTCCTCCTTTTTCAACTAAGTCAACGACCATTGCAAATGCCTGATCCATTTGTGTAAGCAATCCAACTATAACGCCAATAACCAGTAGACTTAAAATAGAAGCCTTTATGAAGTTGGATACGGCGTTTAGGAAAGAGAAGAATTTGGGCATGCGGTGGTTATTTGTAATTATTTGAAGCGTTCTAGATTAAGTTCTAAAAATGGAAAAAAATCGGGTAAAATACCTAATAGTCTTTCATTATACTGACTCTCCTTCAGCGCATAAGCGTATTGCCAGTTCTTGAAACATTTTGCCTCATAGGCCAGTTGTAAGTAATGCTTCGCCGTTACATTCATGTCAATGATATTATCGGAGTCTTGCGTATTATATAGATAGATGTTGTTTTCTATTGTATCATTCTCCATTTTGAATGAGGCTATAGTCTCAAAATGTAAATCAAACGGATAGTACTTATTGCCATTTTTCTCAAGATATCCGAAGGTCTTTTGGTCAATCATGTCCATCGGTCTGACAAGATTAATTGCACCTGTAATAATATCCTTGTAATCCTTTGAAGATAAATCTTCCGCTTTGCACTCGTTTTTGATGTAATCAATAGACAATAGTTTGTCAAATTCGAAATTAGCCGTAAGATCCCACCCTAATTCAAGAAGACTTATTTGAGTATAAATTTCAATTAATTCCGTTTCTAGACTTTTTGAAAGAGGAAGACTTGAAAGCGCTTGCATTTTGACATCAAGTTCTTGATCGGGTAAAACTCCTTTACTCAAGTAAATCTTGCTAACGTCTAATTTAAAATCACCTTGATTGTCTTCAGAAGAAAACAATTCGGTTTCAAGAAGGTCCTTTCTGAAGGTCTTTTTTATATCCATATTAATTCGTTACGAGTATTCCACTGTCTAGCAAAGCTTCCAAGTTTGTCATGTGTCTATCAAGTGTGGAAGATCCATCGGCATAATATAGTTTCATTTTCTCTTTAATTGTTTTATCGACTCTAGAGTCAGAGTACTTATGCCCATTTTTTCGTCCTTTAGCAATATTAACAAAGAATCCGTGCATATCACTTTTTCCATTCGCCTTAGCCACTAAATCCAAGCTTTTCGCTGAGGAAGAGTTCAAATCGTTTGTCGCAGCTGCAGCTCCTGTCGGGGGTTGTTGTTTAAATGTAACTCTGCTATATACTTCTCCACGTTTTTTATTAATGCTATCATAGCTACCATATTCCATATAGGTTTCCGTAGGAATAAAGTCATATGTGCCACTGTTTCCATAAGTCAGAACCACATTATAAAACAACACTTCTCCTTTATTAACTCGCTCCTTAGCATCTGATTCAATCTGATTTTCCATGTTAGCAAGGTTCATTTCGCGAGTTCCTGGGAAGAGGTTCCACAGTTGGTCACCTGGGCCGTGCAATTTATGACTTAGTAAGTGAGCTCTAACCCAATCTCCCTTTTTACGGAGAGAAACATCAATCGAATCCCACCCTTTTGGATCCGATGTCGCTGCGGAACCTTGACTATTGCCAGGTACTGCAGTTAGTGGTTGTGCAATAACTCGTTTAGCCATACCGTTGACCATTGTTTTCTTAACATCTGACTCTGGTCTATTCCAATCCTTGATTTCTACCCCCATAATTTCAAGATTCTGAGCAACTTCCATCAAAGTATTGTTAACGTTGTTATAAGCCGTTGTGATCTCAGATTTCTTCCCTCCAGTATAAGCATTGTCAACTGCTCGTTTATATTCTCCTACATGACTACCTAGCGTTTTCTTTAGCGTGTCCACTTGATCGAGAGCCGCTCTGCGCTTGTCATACTCAGGATCCATTCCTTTGCTTTTCTCAATCTCAATTCTTTTGTCATTTACGAGTTGGTTGAGTGATTTAGGTTTACTAAATACTTTAATTTCAATTTTCGCAAGACTACCTTCAAGTTTAACAGTATGACCTCCATCCGCTTTAACTGGTGCAGACAAACCGACAATATTCTCTCCGTCAGGAATGCCAGCTTCATCTTCTGCGCCTTTCTTGCTATTTCCAGGAATTGTTTCACTCTTATCGCCTAAATCGACAAAATAATCCCATGTCTTTTCGCCATCGACTACTTTGGCATCTTCAACGACTGGATGTGCTTTATGCCATGTAGAAAGAGTTTCTTTGGCTGCAGACTCTTCAATCATTCCGCCTTCATCGGCAGCTATTTCTGATCGTTTGTTCAAGTCATCCAATGCAGCAACTAGTAGTTTAGCGCGCTCCGCCTCACTCATCATTGGAACCATCAACAGGTGTTTGCCGTTATCTTGCTTTTTATGCTTGACAAAAACTTCAGCTTCGTCACCTTTCTCTTTCACCGTTATTTTGTCGAGCCCATACTTACTCTTAACCTTTTTCGCTTTCGCATTAACGACCGAGAATGTCGGTTTAGGATCTGCTTTTTCTAGTTTCGACATTTCATCTAACGCGCGCATGTACTTCTGCTCGTCAGGAAGGTTTTTGAGGTCTTCTTTCTTCTTGCCGTTTTCTGGAAGTCCCTCACCATCTTTCATCTCAGGGTTCTCTTGCTGATCCCCTGGCTTATTACCATCAACCCATTCCCCTTCTGGATTAGCATCAGAGTCGCCACGTTTTCGCGGAGGTGGATCTGCCATTACATCGGCGGTAAACTTATCAGCGTCAAATTCAACTGGAGAGAATTTGATTTCAGGGATATCTGGTGAACCTACAAGCCAGTCCATGTCGGCACCAATACCCATACTATCACCAATTGGATACTGAACTTCTCCCAATGGATATTCTTCTCTTCCATCTGGCGCTGGAGACCACCATGGACTATCTAATTCAACGAACAGGGCTCCTGTTAATTGAAGGAATAACTGCGCTGCAGCTTCGAAGTGACCTTTTAATCGTGTTTCTCCTGTTTTACCACCTTCTGGTGACGCCTGTTCTTTGTACTCCAACGTTGGTGTTGCTTCCGCGTAGGCCCTTAGACCTGCCGCTGCAGTTACGTTAACACCAGCTTTTACGTCGTGCCCAAGTATAGTAACACCTACTCCGGCTTCTGCTTCAAGCCCTAAAATGGCGAATGCATTAATTCCAAGTGTCCCTGTCACAGAGAACTCCTGAAGTACGCTTGGGTCAGTAGAGTAGGTTCCTGTAAAGCCAACATCTTTCAATACGAGTGGACCAAACCCGGCGTTCATGAACATTCCAATGCTTGCAAATAAGAATACTTGCCCTACTAATGGAATACCATACCCAGCGCGGATTTCAACACTGAAAATGTCAACCTTTTTTCCGCGTTGTTCCATTAACTCTATCTCGTCAGGAACAACGATTTCTCCTACAATAGTAACATGACCTTCACTGTCTATTCCAACCTTTGCCGTTCCTTCAAGCCAAGGCGTGATGCTTGCAGTTACCTCACCCCATCCGGCAAGTACCTGATTGTTTTTAGTCTTAGGTGTCGGAGCAGCTTCAGAAGATTCTGCTTCGGCATCCATCGTCTCCACACCGAGTGCAGCATTCATCATCTGCTTCGATTTAGCAGCATCTGTAACCAAAAGTGTAATTTCCCCGGAGAATTTCTCTGATTCTATTCGACCGGTTCCTTGAATAGTAACAGCTCCGTCAATGTACTCAACATGGATTTTTGCATTTACATTCGCAATATCAGCTTCAATGTCTCCCGTTCCGCTCAATTTTCCATCTTCACCGCGGGCAACAGTAAATTCGCCACTCGCTAACCCTGCAACATCGACATTAGCGTTTAGGTTGAAAGTGAATGTTTCACCCATAATGCCCATACCACCGCCTGCACTCAGGTAACCATCAATGACAGTAGATAACGAACTTACTTGGAAAATGAGTCTTCCGGATTCAAATGTATTTTCAAGTCCGTCCACGTTAATTGGCTCAATTCCTAGGAATTGCATGGCTTCAAGGTTCTCGTTTATTCCCTTAATGAACCCTTGAACATCAGCTAAAAGAGGTGTTTCGCCCATTTTTACGCTCAAGAATCCTGTTGTCACTTGTTCCTCTCCAAAATTCTTAAGTACGAGGATTGGGGTTACGCCAGCCGATCTTAACGGGTCCAGAAAGCTCCAACCATTAATGTTCAGATATTTCTGGAAGCCACTCTTGTTAAGTTCATATTTAGATGTCTCACCTTCGGCTGTTGCTTTCAACCTACGCACCATAATAGTGCCGCTAAAGCGTTCACCTATTTTAACATCAACTTCAAACTTACGTTCACCTTTATCATAAAGTGCATCTAAGTACTTCGCCCAGGCGTCTGTCAATTCAAATCTATGCGTTATATCAAGGGCAGAACCCGGCTTAACGGGTTCAGCAGGAGCTTCTTCTCCCTCTGCTTTTTGCACGGATGCTGGTTCTGTTGAAGCTCCCTGTTGGACAGTATGAGTTAATTCATGGGCCAATAAGTGTTGTCCGTCTTTCGAAGAAGGGTTGTATTTACCTTCATTGAAATAAATATCGTTACCATTTGTGAAAGCCTGAGAACCAAGTTCTTGATTCATTTGAACTGCATTGTCGTCAGTATGGACACGAACTCCGCTGAAATCAGTTCCAAACCCTGATTCCATTCCTGATTGTGTCTTGGAATCCATCGGACTACCACCACCTTTAGAAGAGGCAAGAGAGTTTTCGAAGTTTGACCCACCGCCTCCGTCTCCTCCGGTATCCGCGCTTTTCTGCAGGTGTTCGTCGACCTTTTCCTGAATTTCTTCTTCTTCCTTTTCCTGGATTTCTTCTTCAACTTTTTGTTGAATGTCAATTGAAGTCGTTGAAGATTCATCGTTGGATAATGCGCTTGTTTCTTCTTCAGCACTGGTTTGCACATGTTCTTCCTCCATCATTTGAACAGCTTCTTCCTCTTCTTGCATTTGAAGCTCTTCTTCTTTTTTCTGAACCAATGGAGTAATACTATCTGCTAAAGGTTTTTGCTGCAATGCATCATCTTGATCTTCACTTTTCTGTACACTGTTTGGTTGAGCCGGAATAAAAGGTTCGCTGCCAAAAAGTCCTTGATTTCCAACGACCTTGTCTGCCATTGCATCCGCTTCCTTCTCATATTTGTCATTCGATTTCCCAATATTCAACTTCGCCTGCGTGCCAAAGAAATTATCTTTCTTATCTGAAGAAGGTGTTGAAGCTTTTGGTTTGGATGAATGAATCAATGACATATAGTGGGTTCGAGAATTATTTTTTTAAGTAACGGCGATCAAAGTATTTTTTGGTCCCATCGTCAATGGATGGAACGGCCATAATTTGTCGTCTGATTTCAACTGTATCTATTGGGGAATCCTGATCCAGTTCTTTCTGAAGTGTAGCCAGTGTAATTATACTGCTTAGTGATTCCAGTTCGCTATCATCACTGCCACCATCCGCCTGTTCTTGGCCGTCCATTCCCAGTTCTTTTTCACGTGTTTGAATGGCAATGTTGGCATAATCAATTGCTTTATCAGGTTGATCAAGAAGTAAGTAAGCTTTACTTATAGAAGACTGAACATCCAGACTTGTGGCACGTGGTTCTGCATCATGCACAGCTTCTTCAAGCTTTTCTCGAGCCTCGGTATTCGTAGGATCTTCTTCCAACTCCTCGGTATATTTTTTTATTTCAAGCATATTGTCTTTGACTCTTATTTCCTGAATGCCAGAGTATCCCATCATAACAATGGAAATAGGAAAAAACCACAAAAGGCGCTTAAAAGGTTTATCCTTGATAACGAAGAAGACTAAGGCTCCACAGAGAATCAAGAAAAACAATGCTCCAAGCGCTAAGAGTATCATTTCATAAAGGTTAATATGCATTGTCAATAATTTCAAGTTGTTTTTTTACCATTCAACATATAATAACTCTGTTCTCCATGGAAGCCTTATTATACTTAGGTTCCATGGCAATCTGTCAAGCATAATATCGATTACTTTGCGTTCAAAAACCACTCTAGGGTTTCCGTCAATAAATACTTTGGCCTTACGTTGTAAGAACTCCGCTCTGAGCAACGCGGTAGACTTACTTTTCAAAGCGGTCCAATGACTAAGCACTGATTCGAGGAGTAAATCCACACTGGCTTTGACCTCCTGTGAAAGAGTGATTTTACGCTCCATCACATGGTCAGGCGCGATTCCACACAAATACTTCTCAAAGGTCATACTGTACTCGAAATCTTGTTCGCGCCCAGTTGCAGCATAATGCAGAACATGAGCGGCTAGTTCAGGATCCCTGATTTGTTGTGTTTCTACATCTAGTAGTTCCAGTTTAGTGAACAGCGCCTTAAGAAACGGATGCAATAATATCATTCCAGCATTTTCGGCTATAAAACTCTTAGTGAAAGGTGCAAGCTCGACTTGATAAGGCGTATTCAAACTATCCTCAATGGATCGCAACTGTTCTTCAAGTTTCAAAGCGTTTTTCTGTTCAATTGCGTCAGTTGCTAGCTGCTCTTTTTTGTCTTCATTTTCCTCATTTAATGACTGATCATCCTTCTTCGATATTTGAGCGCTTTCCTCGGATAATTTATTCTCATCAGTAGATTTGATTCTTTCGCTACTTATATCACGAATATTTTTGTCTTCTATATCTGTTTTTTTATCTAAGCCTTTTTGTTCAAGTCTTATTTCAGTTTCTCCCTCATTTTTAGTTGTTTCTTTTACCTTCTCAGTCGTTTTTTTGCTTTCAGTCAATTGAGAATGAGAATCAATGTTTTTCTTTTCAGCAGAATCTGGATCTATTTTATTCCCGTTTTGAGCATCTATTGATGAGTCTTTGGAAAATGTTTCACTTGCACTCTGATTGTTGTTTGCTTCTGAATGACTTTCATTTTTCTTTTCAGATGATTCGCTTTTCGAGTGTCTACTTTCGTCTTTGCTAGTGCTTTTCTCAGACTTTGTTGCTGGATCGTTAATTTCTAACGATGATTCATTATTGCTTTCAGTCAGTTGCTCAATAGGTTCATCCGTTTCACCCAGTTTATCTTTCGAATGATTAATAGTTGTTTTAGTATCCTTAACTTGATCTAATTGTTCATTTTCTTGCAACTCATCTTTTTTAATCTTAGCCTGAGAATTGTTCTTTGTTTGTAATTCACTACTCTTAGATGTTATCGATTTTAGGTCGAGCTGTGAGATAAGGTAGTTTTCAATGAATTTTTTCAATGAATCTCCATGACTTGGTCTGAACTCAAGTAATGCAACAACGATTGAGGTCAAGGCAATAGGATAACCCGCATTGGTAGACGAAAGTGGATTATTTTCTAGCGTATTGTTGACTTTTTGATTGGGAAAAATACGCTGAATTGCTGCGAAAATTTCTTGTTCCCAATGCTCATGCCGTTGAATATTTTGAAGTTTAAAAAGAAAGTTCCAAAAAGTAGCACGCTCTTTTCTGCTGAGCTGATCAATTATAGGGAAGGAACTGCGAAAATATGTGTTGACTGTTCGAGCCAATTGGTTGGCCCCACCATTAACAAGTCGAAAGAATACATGCAGCAATGCTTCTGACGAAAACTGCTGAATTAATCTTTTCAACGCTTGCTCCTTCTGTAGTGTTGTGCGTAGATTTTGAATAAATTCTCTTTTATCACTTACCAATTCAATCAGCTGTTCATCATTAACAATTGACGACATTTGGTTGGAATCTACGACCCACCAGGGAAGTTTTCCTTCTTCCAGAAAATAAAGCAAAGTCTTTGCTTTCTTCTGCCATGAATTTACAATGGTCGCTCCACTTTCAGTAGATTGCATAGCATTGGCTGAAGTGGATAAAGCCTCTTGATCATGGGGGGGGCTTTGATTAAGGCTATCAGACAACTTAAGTTGTGATAGCACATTTTCCATTTGTTTTTCTACTTGATGAGCTATATGAAAACGACTTTCGTTCAACGACGCGAGTTGAATATCCAGTGAGAGTTGCTCTATTTGTACGCTTTTTTCAACGTATTCTTGTCGAGTAGAGGCGGAGTCAAGATAAAGCTCAATTTCTTTTAAAATGGCTGTCTTTATAATGTCTGAAATTTTTTCCTTGATAGATGAGTGATCTGTGGACGTAGCATTGACGTCCACAGATACTTTATGAATGATATGTGTCGGGGTGCTTTCCACTAAAGTACTATCCCATATTAGTTAATCCTGAAAGTCCACTTAAATCAATGATTACTGGTCCATCCTTTACAATTTCTCCGTTGAAAGAACCTCGGTCTACACTAAATGTTTTGTAGAATGTAAAGTCACCACAATCCTTTGATGTAACCACCAATTTGATTGGAATCATACCGTCTCCGGCAGGGTTCTTAGGATTCTCGAATACTCTGAAGGAATCCACTTTATTCTCATAAGATGGAATGTTTTCCAGCTTTACAATCTCGCCCGATGCGTCTACAAATTCCCAGTAATAATTAACTGCTCCAGAACCATCAATGTCCGGTGAGAAGAAAGACAATAACGAGTCTATTGTACCATCGATGGTCACCTTAGGAGGTTGCTTCACTAAAACGGTAATTGTTTTTTCGTTCCCATCTTTATCTGTAGCTTTCAAGACATGTGAGCCTGGTCCGGCATCTTTTGGAATAAAGTTTTTGCCCTCCGCATCTACACCATTTCCAGTGACAGTAGGATCTTCCGTATATCCAGTTATCTCGAATGGATACGGTGTATCATCTTCCGGGCAAAACTCCTTAGGAGTCAATTCAAATGTGCCTTCCTCAGCAACTTTCGGGATGTTCAGTGGTTTAGGAGCGCTGGTTAGTGTTCCACAAGGATCAACAACAACTTCTAAAGAGATAATAATTGAATCCTGACCATTAAATAAACTGAAGGGAACAATAGGGGTTGTTTCATCAGTTACTTCATGAAGGAGTTCACCTCCAGTGGTGAAGAACTTCCAAGAATAGCTATTTGCTTTGGCTAAATCATAGGTAGAGTTCAGTTTGAACTTATCTCCATCGATATTCACATCAAATGCCGGCGTCTCGCCATCTACAACGGTCACAATTATTTCAGCTTCACCATCGTTTACTGATAATGTATGCTCTCCAACACCCGCTCCTGCAGGATTAAATGCTGTTGACGATGCGTTCACCCCTGGCCCTGTAATGGTTGGTAGAGTAGGGAATCCTTCAATAGTGAAATCATAATCTTTATCATCGTCAGAACAGAAGAGTAGCGGTACTAATGAAACCGTTCCAGGCTCTAATGCTTCGATATCGACATATTGTGGTTCGCTGAACTTCGGTCCGCAAGGAGATTGAACAACGATCAATTCAACAGAAATTGTTTTTCCAGGATCAAACGTACTATACGGCACTGTGGGGTTCTCATTATCTGTAATTTTATGAACGAGTTCTCCTGAAGACCTGAACTGCCATTCATAGCTATCAAATGTAGACAAGTCCACTTTTGATTCAAGTGTAAAGTCTTCTTCACCAAGCGTCAGGTTAAAATCAGGCACTTCAACTTCAACTACGGTTACCGTTATTTCTGCTTCACCATCGTTTATACTGAGTGTATGTACTCCAACACCCGCTGCCTTAGGAATGAAATGAGTTGATTCTTCGTTCACGCCAGGTCCTTTAATTACTGGTGGAGTCGAATAACCTTCTATGGTAAACGGATACTTCGTTTCGTCATCTACGCAGAAGACATCTGGATCAATTGAAACAGTGCCAATTTGAGGAATGAGTACACCTTTTGTTGCAGTATTTGTTCCGCAGTCATTTGCGACTTCTAAGATGACAACGATTGATGGATGACCTTCAAAAGTACTGTATTCAAGTACAGGCTTTTCATCATCTGTTATTTCAAGTAATATTTCTTCCGTACTCTTCGATACAAACTTCCAAACATAGCTGTTCACTGTAGAAAGGTCATTTTCAGAAGAAACAGAAAAGTCTGTTTCTCCTAGCTCAACATTGAAAGCAACGTCTGGAGCATCGTTCACTGTAATCGTGGCAAATACGTTATCATTGTAAGTCATGTCAAACGGACCATCATAGCCTGCTGTCAGTGCTGGATTGAAATACTTTTGATCTTCGGTTACTCCGCGACCAGTAATTGTTGGGTTAGCACCTTCAGGAGTGATTGTGAATGGATAAGGTCCATCTGAAATGCAGAATTCATCTTTGTCAATAGAAACGATTACCTCATCAAATAGGATAGGTGTTTCCGCCGTTGAAGGACAAGCTCCTGAAGCTGGAGTAACAGTTAAAGTCACTTTTACAGAGTTTTCTCCGCTTTCAAGAGGAAGTGAATATATGTGCGATGCAAATGCTGTATTTTGTGTTGGACTACCATCTCCGAAATCCCATATGAATGAAGCACCTTCAATATCACCGGTTGGTTCAAAATTGTACTTGAGAGGAGTCTCAGGATCTTCAGTATAGGAGATGTCTACATTCGGTTTTTGACGGGCAATAATGAAGCACTCTGTATATTGATCATTCACCGTAAAGCGAATAGGAACACCAATTTGTTCTGCTGGGAACAACGATGAATCAATTTCCAAAGTAGTTCCGTTAATCGTAACCCCAGGGATTTCAACATTATCTTCAATTCCAATAATACCATCAATTGGACTCACGTTAAATTCTAACGGAGTATCCTCGCCACTCAGACAATAGATGTCCGTAGGAAGTGAAAGTGACACTGGTGTTTTCGGAACAATAAAGTTAATTGGTGCACAGTCAGAACAGCATAAATAAGGGAGTGCAAAGTCAGCAATTACGGTGCCTTTCGGAATTGGATTTTCTGCTGTTGCGCTGTTCAATGAGTAAACCATAACGAAAGTTCCTCCGGGTTCAACCCCAGCGATATGTTCCATCCCTGGATGTTGAAGGGCAAAATTTGAAAACTTGAGGCGATCAAGAATCATTGCTTTACGGTCTTCAACTTCCTGTAAAATGGTTTGAATCTTTTTGGCTCCGCAGCAGATATTCGTTAATTGGTTGTTCAGCAAATCCATCATTCCGAGAATCTTCTCATCGATCACGGTTGATGTTTGCGCTTCAATTTTCGTTTCTCCTGTATACTCCGCGTAAACATATTCTTTGTACTTAGCCTGAATTTGCTTTGTGTAGCTACATAGCTTATCAATTTCCGCTGTATATGATTCCAATGTAGAACTGGTCAGCGATGAAATAGAATCAGGGAGTAGCGTTTCTAAAATATAACATGCTGCCAAAATTTTACTTGGTAAGTCGATGGTTCCATCAACGACAGTAGGTGACCAAGTTGAGAAATCAACAAAAGTTAGTTCGTCCTTGATATATGCAATAAGACCACTTGATTCATTTCCAGAGTACTTATCTATTGCGTCGATGATGATCTTGCCCAAAGAGTTTTCGGCGTAGGTCATGTTTTCTTTTACTGTCGATTGTTTTTCAGAGAATTGAACTTCGACCTGAGCGCCTGTCTTTCCATCATATGCATTGGATTTAACGCCTTCTGCGTTGGCTGCTTCAGCTGAATAAGCTGCTCCCGCTGCTTTAGCACGGAATCCATCTTTGAGATCATATTCTGAATAACCTTTTGTATTCTCAAAATCACGCGACTCTTTGAATTGAAGAACAATATCTTTTCTAATGTTATCACCTTCTTCAATCGTACTAAAGCCTGAAAGCAGGTAAGAAACTTCTCCAAGAATACAGACTTGTTCTGCTGTCCATGCCGTCATGAGTACGGATAAATCTTTGAAATCGCACATATATTCAGTAATGTCGATTTCTTCCGCTTCATTTACTCTAATTCCAAGAACCTTAATGTCAAATGGAAGGCTGTGAGTCTCTTTCAGTCTAAGAACTTCTGATAGAGCTTCTGCATATTGAAGCCCTTGTATGCCTTCAATTCTAAATTTATTATATCGATCAATAGTGTAGTTGAATGGATCCTTCACCACTGGGTGAGAACTTGTCATGG
This sequence comes from Flavobacteriales bacterium UBA6051, assembly GCA_002427735.1. Taxonomy (GTDB): domain Bacteria; phylum Bacteroidota; class Bacteroidia; order Flavobacteriales_D; family Crocinitomicaceae; genus UBA4466. The sequence continues at coordinate 143,986 of DIYP01000015.1, read as the reverse complement.
ATTGTCGATAACCTAAAATACTGTTATATCTGCCATACTTACTCTTTTCAAAGTCCCAATTCATGACCAATTCCTGTCCATCAGCATAATAGAAAGGAATCGCTCTTTTTCCCAGGTCAACGTATAGATTCGAAGGTGTGATCTTCACTTCATTGAATGCCTGTTCGGAGCCAATGTATCGCTTAAGCATCTGATAGCAGCGATCCACAATACTTTTGAAACGCCCGTTCTGATCATAGTTCTGGTCAAGTATTGGAGATTTATAGAAAATGTGTCGGTGAGGATTTTCTTCTTCTGCAAGCGTTGCTCCATTGACCTTTCCTAGTAAAAGATGCTTTGGGAATGCATGAATATCTGGACAGCAAGTGCCAAAATGTTCCAGAAACAGCTCTTTTAGTTCATTATAGGAATCTACAAGATCTTTCAATAAATCATATCGATACTGAAATAATGTATTGCTTAAAGAACCAATTGAAAATTGTTCACTAATCAGTTCAGTTATTTCACCGTATTCATCATATAACTCTGTCTTTTTCAACATGATCTCAAAACCTGCATTCAGATTATCAATCATGGTTCCGGATGTAATAGCACTGTTATAGTCTCCTGCAAGAATTTCGAGATCATCAGTATTGGCATCATCCAGAATTACTCGAGGAACGCTAATTTCATTGACTAGGAGGTAATCCGAAAGAACGTTATTAGCGTTGAAAAGCGTATCGTTCTCCAGCAAATAAGCTACATGGTCTTTATGTAATAACAATACTCGTACACGCTGAACTTCTTCGGCGCCTTGATTTTCACAAGAAACCGTAGTACAGGCACCTGGATCATTTGTATAACACTCTAAATAAAGTACAACAACCATCGATGAGAGTCCGCCTTCTCCATCGAAGTCCGCCAGCTTTGTTTTTCCAGTGCTCAAGTGTGCTGGAAAGAGCTCATACATCTTAGGAGTTGGCGCAACATCTTTCCAAAAATTCTCGAAATAGTTCGCATTGGAATCGTCGAATGTATTGTAATAATCAAATTGAATACTGTCGATGTCAATATGGTATTTTCCTTCTGTATCTGGAATCAATAAATGCATTAAATCACCGTCGGTAGTGACACCTGCTCCATTTGTAATGGTAATACTGTTTCCGCTATTATTGGATACTTCAAATCCGCAGGCAAGCCCAACTCCACTAAGGCAGATGCGCGTTAGCCTGATTTGGTCTTCAAAATATTCATTGACCTCATTCAGCTGAACATCCGTCAGCATTTGGTCAGGCACATACGAGTGGTGCGAAGGCGAAATTTGCGTTAATTTTTTTGACATAGTACTACTGTTATTGCGTTCCTAAATTTGTTCTTCCAAGAATGATTTTTCCTTCAACTTCATCGCTAATACAATCATGGAGTCGTCCTGAAGGATGTATGCTATGAAGGTCGATGAGTATATCTTTTAATGCGATCAATTCGCTTGTATAGTCTGGGTTTCTTTTAGTTTCTAAGAAAGCTTTGTAAGTGCTTTCAAGGAGCATGAGTTCATTTTCGTCATTCGGCACTGTTCCTTTTCGCTCTCCGATCCAGCAGATACGAGCCAGGATATGTGCAGGGAGCTCTTCTTCAATCAGTGCTTCCATGAAATGGCGAAACTCAGGGTTTGAGAATCGTCGTGTAAATCCGGGAAGAACGATACTTACTCTGAATGAATATGGATCGGCAGAACAACATTCTTCACAATCGTCCGCACAGACAGGAAGAAAAGCTTCAGAATTTGCTGTTTCATCCATAGGTTCTGGGCGTAAGAGAATATGTTCAATTAAAAAGAGTCCTTCTTCCGTGAAATCTTCTTTAGCAAACCGAATGGCTTCGAGTATGGCGTTTTTTAATGAAGCTTCATCTGAAAAAATAGAAGCTGATTTCCCAATGACTTGCATCAAAGGATCCGTTTCTTCCGTATCAATGATGGAAAAGCTGTAATCTGTTCCTGACTGGTTGATAACAATACCGTCGATTTCAGAACCGTCCATAATCCCTTTATCAAAGGCTTCTTCAATGGAAATTTCGTTCGTATTAACCAGTTGAAAGATGACTTCATACAGATCTTTGGATGCATCACTTACCGAGGTGTAGTCCTTGGAAGAAATGAGAATATCATTCCCTGCTTTGTCATTATCAATCTTCCATCGGTAGAAGGTGTCGGTTCCTACGATAACTTCATAAATGGTAACAAAAGAATCCGATAAATTTCTTCTAGAGTAGTCTTTAATCCCTGACAAACGTGCGATACGCTTCTGTGTTCCAGATATATTTGCTGTGTCCCAGACATTTTTTACGGTCAGCGTATCTTCCAATGTCCAGTTGAATCCTTTTCCGCGTCTGCTGCTTAGCTCAACGTATTCTTTTAAAAACTCTTCCTTAGACGAGATAATGAGTTCATCTGCAGCTTCTCCGTACAATTCACTCATCAAGAACGTGTATTGGCTGAATTGCTCGGCGAATCGTGAGAGCAAGTGGTCAAGAATTGCGTTTCGACGTTCGATGTTATCATCCAGAAATGCAATTAACTTCTCAGATAACAGAGGGTCATCGTTTGTTGGATAGTCATCCACTAAATCTTCAAAATTCTTGATGTCTTTTACAGCTTGCGTAAAGTAGGTTGGAGCTAGTCCACGGTTGATAGCAAAAAGATCTCTAACCTTATCAAGGTGAGCGAAATAGCTCGCAAGAATTTGATCGAAGAACAGCAGATATCCTTTTAGCTGTTTGGCTTGTGCTTTCCTTTCAGCAGAAGCATTTGCTGGTAAACCGAATGGAGATATTCCATAAGTATCTGGAAAATCATTTTGAATAGTTGTCGTTTCACCAGAGTCAACGTATTTTCCTTGTTTCACTTTGATGCGAGCGTCAATTTTCGCTAATGCGTTTTGGGTGTCTTTTTCTTCTTTCAATGAAAGTATGTACGCATCTACCTTTTTCTTATTAGTGATAACTGGTAATACGTCTTTCGAATAGTTGAAAACACTTCTAAGCGAGCATTCATCTCCAGGTTCCGCATCTTCATCGCTAAGTGGTGCGAGTACAGGCTTTACACCTTCTCCAATACAGATGTTCCAATCAGAGTCCTGACTATTGGAGCAATCTTTAATCGTAATTTCCTTAATTAACTTGACCTCCTCAATTGACATGATGAGGTTGATCAAGTCTGTCAATCGAACTTCTGATCGAAGATTTGAGTTGATTAATTCAGTAGTATCAATGAATCCATTCTCAAGCAATGGCCCTTCAAATATTTCATCTGTGCGATACCCCTTATCGAGCATGTCTTTCAGCGAGTGATAGGATACCTCTGGTGTGAAGTAACTTTCAATAGCTGTGAGAATTTTGGCATGCGCAAGGTCTTTATCTGCGTTTTTTTCTAGTTCTATTGAAGTACATACGGCCACTTTGTACTTTCCAACTTCCTTGATCTCAACAAGATCCTCACACAGATTTCTATTGGCATGATAGACTGCCTCGATTTCATCATTAATCTCTTGTTTAGTTCTGGGAATGATCAAATCTTCTAAAACATCATCATCATAATCAACTAGAATACAGTTGAGTCCTTTTAAGTAAACAGTTTGCTTTTTGTCGTTCGGCAGATCCTCAAGAATAGTCGGGTCATATGAAATCTCATTTTCCAAACAATTAATGTAAAGTGGTTGGCGGTAGGGGAGGATCCAACAATTTCGAATTCCACGAATATCTAGAAATCGCTTGCGATAATCTTCTGGAGTAACCGGTGAAGAAGGGAGAATCTCTGAGGAGTCATAAAACTGATCTTCCAATGGTGCTCCCGATTCTGCTGCAATCAAGTTTTCAATAGGCATGTTTAAGCGGTTGCCTAAATCACTGATGGCATAACACAACATTTCGAGCATGGTAACCCCTGGATCATGATCGTTGTAATCTGTCCATAAACCACCACCCATGGATTCGATATACTCGATCCCTAATTTCTTGAGATAGCTAAAGTCCAGGTCATTCTGAGACTCAACTTCACGAGGAATTTTTATATGTTTTGTTACTGCTGACATTCTTGTTCTATGTTTTCAGCGGATGTCGGACAAGGTTCGATATCAGCCTTAATTCTATGCTCCGAATCGGATACCAAGATTGATTTCGGAGAACTTGGCTCATATTGTTCAATGATGGTATATGTATCTTCTCCTGTCTTTAATTTCATTTTGACATTCGCGAGGTAATCAACGTAGGGGAGTTCTTCTATGAAATTGATCAGGACACTTTTATGAAGGGTTACCCCGAATTCGACATTTGTGTCATTGTCAAATGCCCATGGTGATAAAAACTGAATAATATCATTGTTCAATTCCTGGATGTATAAAGCAACATCATATCCTTCATGAAACTGTACGCTCAGATCTACTTGTACCTGCTCATAATCAGGGTTTTCTACCTTTACTCCTACATGTAGAGAATTAAATTGATCAATATAATCCTTGATCTGATTTCTTCTTGCCGTGCTTGCCTGTGGCTGATAAATGTCGAAGACATTCTTATTTACCGTGTCTGGTATCACAATCAGTACAACATTTCCAGGAGCTACATAGGATTTACAATTTGAGTGATTTAAACACTTTACTTTATAGATATCAGGAAATTTCTGAAGTACAATATGTTCATAATCCCAAAGTGTAACAGCACGCTTCTTATGTCTTAAGCGTTCGCTGACTCTTCGGTAATAGGCAAGGTCATCTTCTTCCGCTTCGCCGTCAAAAGAATTGTAAGGTTGTAGAACTCCTTTGACTTTAGATGATCGAAGGATAAGCTTCCCGATAGTTTCTGCTTCTAAACCTTTTTCCAGATGAGATAGATCATTTTCATTGTCAATGAATTCAGCTAAAGTTGCCTGTGCGTGCACTCCCAGAATTTTGCAAACCGCATCAAATGGTTTGGAGAGTTGTGCCCTTACCCAGAAGAGTCCAGTGCCTAACATCGTGTTGTCAGATGTCGCTTCTTTAGGAATTCTAAACGTAACGATCCCTGATTGCAGGAAATTATCAATCCCGTTTTGGGTCAATAGTGTCGAGTCAAGAGGTTTCCAAATGTTATCGCAAAGGATATCCCATGATACTTTTTCATCTCCCGTAAAAGAGCTTGTATCAGGATTTTCACTTCCTTCCAGAACCTGAACCAAAAGCGAAACATTTTGAAGGTGATCGGCATCTTTCAATCCGATATAAAGTTCTCCTCCACGACTGTATTTTGGTGCTAGCTTTGTCAGTGGATCCCCGAAAGAGAACTGACTTTTTAGAAAGCGGTGTTCCTGCGCAAGCCCGAATGGATGAACATGATAAAGTTGAACCGTAGCATCGCTATACGCGGACTCATTGGTGTCCTGTAAGTTAATACTGTCAGAAGCTGTGTATGACAATGATACGTCTTCCGTGAATGGTGTATAAGGAACATTGGGTATTACAGTCCCAGAACTCGATCCTTCAGTTGTCGCTGTGGCTTCAGAATCTTCCACTGCCACGTTTACTGTAATACTTCCTTCCCCAGTTAGAGATAATGCGTACAAGCGTGGATACATTTCATGCAGAAATGAGTTATTCAGAGAAATACGCAAAGCTTCCAAATCACCATAAGAATTGGTTGCCTCAATGGCGAAAATAAAGCCATCGTTTTTCACAGTGTCTTGCCCGGTAACGACGAGGTCATTAAACAACTGAATGTTTGAGGAACCCGGTACTTGATTCCAAATATTATTCGTTTTTAGAAGTAAATTCCCCTTGAAGTAACTATCATATTTAACAATGACATCTGACTCGTCCTTCGAAATGTTTGAAACGTTTTCATTGCTCGTTTCATCCTTGATAGAGAAGCCGAACAAATTAGAACTGACTTTATCTTTAGAAAGATTGATTTTAAAATCCTCTTTGTAAGCTTCGTACCATTCTGGAAAGTCGGATGGTTGATTTTTCCATTTTACTTTAACCCCTGCCTTATTCCATGATTTTCCGATCAATTCTTCATGAGCGACCGTAAAACTTGAACCTTCTACCGGTAATGTGGTAAACGGATACATTGGTTTCTCCGGATTTAGAGTTCCATGGTCATTCTCCAAAGTAAGCGTTCGCATATCCGTGACGTGCGTGTCTATTTCTATACTATCCAGCGTCGTAGAGAAATACTCGTATACTTTCAAGCCGTTCACGGTACTCGTATCTATAATGAATTTGAATACTGGTTGTTCGGTTTGGTAACTCCCTAGATGAATTTCACTATTGTAAATGCCCGTTGGCTTTTCTGAGGTTCCTAATTTGGTATAAAGCTTTACGTAATTCTTACTTGGAGGCCCACTGACAATAGCAGTAGTAGTTTCAAAAGTACTCGTGTTGTTGGAGCCATCGACATCATCCAAGGTAACTGATGAAACAAGATTAATTGGACCTAGCCATTTCTTTTCGCCAGTGTAATATACTTTTATTGAGTTTGTTAGGTCGTTTGTTGTAATATCTGTAAGTCCTAATTCATTTGAAAAGGCAAAATTGAATTGGATGTGTCGATTTCCCTCTGATAAGTTCAGTACTTGTGAGGAAATGGCGAAACCAATATTCGCGTCTGGTAGTTCTTTGAAAACATCGCTATCAACTTCTTCGTGATGATAACCGAAAGGATACCAAACAGGATTATCTTCGGGTAAAGGGTCTCCGATTCCATCAACTGAATTAGCCATTTCACTTGCCTTTATGTATTGGCGCGGTGTAACGGTGTCGAAGCTATTGGTTGTATCGTGAGCGAAATAAACATTCCTTAGGGCTTCGATTGACGCTTTATTGGGAACAAATTCTTCGGATAGTCCATAGTTTCGAATTTTACCCAATCCATCTCTTCCTCCATTCAAAAGTGTACCGGCCTCAAGCTTTTCTTGCAATACATTTTTTGACAGCTCGAACAATATGTGCACCTTGTCGACCTGAGCCGGCATTTTTTCAATCTTTAAAACTTCTTTATAGTAAAAGTCAAGATGTCTTTTAGTAATTCCGTCGAGCGTTTCTGTCCCATTAAAGCGATCAGAGGTTAATGTGAGCAGTTTGAGAAAGCATATGAATAAAGTGAGATGTGGTGTCAATTTATCTGAGTCGCCTAGCTCTGCTAAGAAAGATTCAATTTCATCATCCTGTTTGAAAAAATCTGTCCAATCTCCTTGAGGAATAATATGGTCCGAAGTATCAAAGTAATGCACATGCCCTGCAAAATTATAGGCAAATTTCATCCACTCTTCAATGCCAAAGCCGTGAAGCTCCAGTTGATTTGGATCCAGTACCGAGTTGAAACGACTATCCTGGTCAGTTCCGCCTCTTAAGAGTACTTTTGTTATTGTATTACAATCGCTCATTTTGCATTACTTTTTCAAACATCCGTTCCTTCACCTCGATAGAAAGGATAAACTAGGTTTCTTCTGGAGTTCGTGGCACGAATTGTATAGTCCAATTCGATTAACAATTCACCTTCCAGGTCATCGTTAGGCACAATATCCACTTTGGTAACATCTATCCGCGGTTCGAAGTAGAGAATTGCTGTTTTGACAAGGTCAGCCACATAAGTTTTCAGCGTAAGATTGAGCGGACTAAAAAGCAAATCGTCAAGATTGCATCCATAGTTCGGGTTCATAATTCGCTCTCCAATACGCGTGGACAATAGGATAATGAGACTTTCTTTAATGTCTTGTTCATCGCTACTCATCTTGGCATGGTTAGGCCCTTTACTGAATTCAGGAGGAAACTTCCAACCTTTCCCAAGAAATGATGTGTTCTCGTCTAATTCCATCGTTAACCAATTAATACTGTAAACTCGCCAAGCACTATGCTTCCACCATGTGCTGTTGTATCGCCGACACGGGCCGCTGGCATTCCACCGATCAAGACCGTAGAAGATCCCATAACAATAGAGTCGGGTGGACCGGTGCATGTTGCCATGTCTCCCACTTTTGCTGCTGGCAAACCACCAATAAGGACTGTTGGTTCACCTGGCGGTAGGATAGGTCCTCCTACATGAGGTACAGTTCCAGTTACCATTGGACAAACGTGCATGTCTGTGATGCGTGCTGCTGGTGCTCCCATCGTTAATTTATTTGTACAAGCGATCCTTTCAACACGGCAATGGCACTCGTAGAGACTTCTGCTCCAGCTGATCCTTCCGCCTTAAATTCGGCATTCGCTGTTAGATTAATATTTGTTCCTTCGATGGTCACATCACCTGATGCTTTAATGCCTATATCTCCAGCACTTTCCATCGTTATTCCGCTATCGTCAATTGTGATGATATTGGAGTTGTCATCTTCAATTCTTATTTCACCTGCATCTTCGTCAAGTGTGAGTATTTTCCCAGCAGGCGTTTCCACTGTTACTGACTTTTTATCATCGTCAAACATCAGTTTCATTTCACTGCGCGTTACAAATCCTTTTTCATGGTTGTCATCTGCAGCGGTTATGGGTGCGGGTTTTGCACTACTGTGCAACATGCCTAATACAACAGGGTCATTTGGGTCTTCATTGATAAAGCCAATGATCACTTCGTCCTCAATTTCTGGGCGGAAAAAGGAGCCTCTGTTTTCTCCGGCGTCCAGTGTTGCAACACGGCACCAAATTCCTTGTTCCTCACTATCGATAATTGGAACGCGAACGAGAATTCGATCTTCACCATCTGGATCTTCTTCCAACTGACTAACAACACCAATGTGCAGCCCTTTGATTGCGGGAAGTAATCCTGATGCATCTGGCGTATGGATATCAAAGGTCTCGGTGAACCATTTGGGATTCAATCCAAATTGAGCATCAACAGTCCAATTACCCTCTGAAAGTGTATGAAGAACACCAGAAACAAAAGCCTTCCCATTGAATCGTTCGCCTACACCTTCCAACTTGATGATTGTATTAGGCTTGACAGCAGGAATGCCTTGGAACTTTACCCTTCCTGAAACTTTTGATAATTGCTGATAGAGTAGAGTTGCATCTGCCCAATCCTGTAACTGAACGTCATTTTTATTGCCGCCATGTTTAAGTTGATAATTGTCCAGACCAACGACCTCCGATAAATCGGATGCAGATAAGTTGCCATTGAGACTTACTGAAGGATCGGATCCTTCGGTTTCCACGATTTCCTGATCAGCTTGGTTCCAGCTGTATGCGGTCGCTGAGGAAATTTGATTTCGTGCATCTATTTCCCCATCAAAATCAAGAATTGTGCTTCCGAATGCAATAGTCTCAACCTCTGATTGTCCTAAATCTGGTTTTACAATATTCAGTTTTCCATCATCTGGAATACAGAATTTACCATTTGCTTGCGCTCTCGAGAGGACAAAATCCCAATCGGTAGCATTATACTGAATAAGTTCGGGATGTTCAAAGTTGGTAGCTTCCACATTTTTTTCAAGACTGTAGGTGTCAATGATTTCTTCGAAAATTGCACTGTCCTTGCTATCGTAGAAGTACTTAGATTTTCTGCCGATGGTCATTTTAACCGCTTCATCCTTACATTCAAGAATAAGCATGGAAACACCTTCACGCACTTTGATACTGTGCTTGATAATAATTCCTTTGAAAAGTGTTTCTTCATCAGAGTGATAACCGGCTGTGATTTCAATGGCTTTTCCCGGGATCATCAAGTCTTCATTGCTCAATGCAAATTCCTGTTTTGAAGCTTCGCCATCAGACAGTATGATTGTCGCTGTTGGGATTCGATTTACCTCTTTAGAAACAGAAGCACTCAAAACTTGATAAGCACTGGAAATAGCTTCTCCTTCGACAAGTACCGTAAAGGTAACCAAGTCGGGGTTCTTGCTTGTGTTAATTGTACCGCTGTTGTTTGCCATTTATCCTTGCTTCTCGATAGGTGGGAAATAAAGTTTAGTTCCTGGTGTGAGTATTCTGAAATTTGTCAACTGGTTGACTTTTGCCACTTCTAAATAGTATTTCGGATCACCATAAATCTGATGCGTAAGAAGTGGTAATGTGTCCCCTTCTTTAACAATGCGTTGATGCGTCAAATCAGGAGATTGTTTGTTCTCTCTTGCAGCTCGTTTTTCTTCTTCAATGAAATTTTTGAACTTGACTTTTGCTACAGCTCGAATTGGTTTTCCGTTTGAGTTAAATAATTTATACTCAATGGCCATTTCGGTCATGACACATGGAAATAGTAAATCACCCCATGAGATTTTTAAGTAGTTCGGCTTGTGCTCATCTCCGCTGTAATCAAAAACAATTTTTTTAAATGCCTCAAAGTCACCGGCAATTCCATCATCTGTTGCTGGAGAATCTTCAAAAACACCAGTTCTGTCGAACAGGAATTCAAGATCAAGATCTTCCGGAAGCGAACGAACGAATTTGGGGCCATTACCACTAGAGCCAGAAGCTTGGTCATTGGAATACTCAGACTTATAAGTCAACGAATATTTTTCAGGGTTAACAGCTGTTACATATGGAGAACCATCAATTTCTGAATTGAATTTGACATCGCTAAAAGCCCGTATTTCCAGTTTTTGAAGCTTCCCTTCACTCATTGTTTGATAATTATCGTTCTTCCTTATTCTTTAAAATGCGCATCACCTCTTCCACACATTCTTCAAGTGTTTTTCCTTTTTTATCCGTATTGCTCGAAGCTTGCTTTGTACCTGCTTCGTCAATATTGATTTTGATGTGCATCTCCTTGATTTCTATCGGCATAACTATGTTTGAGTAGTAAAGAAGTTATACGTCAGCTCTATGGTTTCTGCGACCAGTTTACTCTCCTCAGCATTGAATGCTTCGATATTCCATTTTACGGGATAGGCGTGATTCACATTCCAAGTCATAATTGGATCTCCTTCTTCATTGAGAAGCTTTACTGTGAGGTTTTTTGGACTGAATGAAAAGTTTTCAATTGCGTCCTTACACCAAGCAATCAATTCCGAATCAATGAGAATTCCACGTTTTAAAACAAGGTTTGGGAACTTTGTCTTTACAGGAAGTTTATGCTTAAAGCGATTCTCTCCACCTTCTGCAATTTCTTCGGTCTCAAGGTCTACAGAAAGACCTGAGACAGATTGAAACTTTGTATCGTTCCCGTCCGAAGCAAACCCGTCGAATTCCACTTTAAAATGGAATCCAACGGGCGGATAGTATTCTGGCGTTTCAGCCATATTTAGTCATTTTGAACAGTAAGACCTTCATGAACGATCTCCATTGTTTCAACGGCAACTTCGCTTCCGTCTGCTTTCAATGTTGTCGTTTGAACTTTTGAAGGCCATGCATTACGCACTTTCCAAATCACTACAGGCTCACGCTCTTCATTGAGTAATTTGATAGTGATATCACGACGCTCAATGGTATTTAGCTTCACAGTGTTCCACCAATCGTAGAATTCATTGTCTGAAGCAAACGTTCCGCGTTTCAGTGTAATGTTTGAATACTTCTGCTGTCCAGGCATTTTAACTTTGGTGTATTCCGGACTCGCGCCATGACGGTATTCTACTACTTCTGTTTCAAAATCTAGACCCGAAACTTCTGTAAATCCGATTTTAGTTCCTCCCCACTCAACTTCAAATGCGTAGGTTACTAATGGATATATTTCACTCATAATATTGTGTTTTTAAAATTGAATAATGGGTTAATTAAGCTTCTTGCATTTTGTGAGAAAAGCGTAGAATGATGAATTCAGCTGGACGAACAACCGCCATACCGATTTCGATGATCATTCTTCCTTCTAAAATGTCTTGAGCTGTCATGGTTTGTCCTAGTCCGATACGCACGTAGAATGCTTGATCTGCTTTAGAACCAGCCAATGCTCCAGCTTTCCATTGTAGAATCAAGAAATTCTCAATCATTGCACGAACACGTACCCAAGTGTTAGCGTCATTCCCTTCAAAAACGAACTGTTCAGAAGCTTTGCTAACGGATTCTTCCACCATGTTGAAGAAACGACGAACAGGCACATATCTCCACTCATTGTCATTTCCAGCGAGCGTTCTTGCACCCCAAACGAGTGTTCCTTTTCCTGTAAATGAGCGTATCGCATTGATCGACTTTCCAGTTGTATGAACGTTTAGGTCACCTTGTTCTTCGTGAGAGATGTTCACGGAAGGTTTGATTACGTAGCTAACAGATACGTTTGCTGGTGCTTTCCAAACCCCACGTGTTGAATCGATTCTCGCATAAATTCCAGCCATTGCAGATGATGGAGGTAAGGTCAATGCAAGTTCGTTGATTTTATTCTTGATTTGGTTGTAGGTTGCATTGTCAAGATTGGTGATATCTCCCAGGTATCTACCATTTAAATCACCATTATTTGTATCAAGAATAGCAGACTTAGCACTTTCAGCTTCAGTTTTGATCGTTGTCGCATTCGTTACAAGATTGGCGAACGAATCTTGCGTCAAAGGTGTTACACCAATCGTATATACAAGAAGTCGTGCAAGCTCATCATTGATGTTAAGCGTTGGATCTGTTTTGACTGTCTTTTCTCTATCTGTAGCGTTTGTATCTTTTTTCAGCTTCGCCTTTAGATCAACAAGATTCGTGTTTACTTCTGAAATAGGTTCTGTCGTACCATCAAAGTCCTCTTCGAAAGCAGTCCATGCATTGTTAATAGCAAGTATAGTTGCTGCTGCTCCTGGGCCTTCATCAGAAATTGAGGCGAGTACGGCGTCTACTTCTTTTTTGACATCATCTTTATGCGTTTCCAGTGCTGCTAAAGAGTCAAGAATTGTGTCAAGATATCCCAGGAATGTTGTTGTATTTGTGGCATTATAAGAACCACCAAAACCTGATGCGATAAAATCAATGGCATCATGCATATCACCGTATGGAGGAGTACTAGTTCCAATACCAGTTACGCTTCTCAGGTTACCAGTAACCGTAGAAATTTTAGAGATTAGACTTTCTAAATTGCTCACAGCTGCCTGAAGGGCACCAGGGTCAGTTGTTGTGTGCGTAATTTCTATATCCGATTCGTTGTATCTGTAATCAAGGATAGTCTCTAAGAAAGGATAGTATGCTGCTCCATATTTTGCATAATCCTTCTCAGAAGTCATACCATTTCGAAGTGCTTCCTCTGGCGGAACTGTATCTCCTGAAGATGTTTCCATATGATCAGCGTCACTGTACGTATCCATTATGGTAAAACGATCCTGTAACTCATTACATTGAGTCAAAGCGTCATTATAAACAGCCCAGAAATCCGAATCAGTTGAAAGATTCGTAGCATCCGGGAATAATAATAGAGTAGGCTCATCTTCTTTGCGAATTTTAGCTAACCCCTTATCAAGATCGACTTTTGAAACAAGGCCGGTGCTGTAATCGGCAACCGATGTAATATAACAAGGACCACCACCATTAGCGAAATACATTTGAAGCGAATAATACATCAAATAAGGACGCTTTGCTGTAGGCTGATTAACCTTGATCGAACGATCAGTTTCATCTCCTTGAACAACATCACTGATTTCTACAGTAATCGTTGTTTCAGGATCCGCTCCACCGAAGTACGTTTCATATTCCAAAAGAGAAGTAATTCTAGTTGGAATCAACGACAGGGTATCACCATTTAATTTCTCCGCTTTTTCCGTATATCCTATAAAGGCCGGAATAGCTGTCTCTACTTGTGCAACGGAAGGCGGGAATTTGGTTATTTCCTCAACGTATACACCAGGTGTTTTGTAATTTGCCATAATTGTAATTATTGATTTTTGTTGTTTAAACTTTTAGATGAATATTTCAGAATAGTAATAGTCTCCGTCGCTGTCATAACCTATAAGGTTAGGTGTAGGGTTCGGATAATCAGTTGAATTGTGCGTAATCTTGATATAGCCGTTTTTGGTTAGTGGTTTTTTGCCAGTTTTGAATAGCTCAGTACCGTCACTTGTGGTAATGTATTTCCATCGTGTTCTTCGATTCTTAAACTTTATTATTTCGCTCGGAGTATCTGAAGCAAATTCAGTCATGGAATTCTCGGTCAATTGCATTTCATCGACATCTCCCTCTAGATGAATTCTTATCACTGCAAGCTTGCCGATGAGTTCTTTATCATCAATGACATCTTCGAAGTCAACGCTTATTTCAGACGACTCATCGGGATCTCCGAATTCTGATAATGGATAGAAGGTTGTCAGTTTTGCGTTCTCTTTGACAGAATTGTCAGGTTCTTTATTGGAGACCATTATTAACTTACTGCTATCAATATCCAAGTCAGTATAATTCACAAAAAAAGGATCTCGTATTTCTACTAAAAAATCCATGATTAGGTCATCTGAAAATTCAATAAATGGTTTCGTATTGTCTGAGTTCTCAGTTCTTAATAATACCGTGATAGAATCCTTTCCAAAAACAAACTGTCCTCTCCAATTCTTGAGGATTCGTGAAGTGTTTTTTGTTGGTACGATAGTTAGAAAGGACGATAGAGAGAAACTCTTTAAGTTGGTAACCATCCATTCTTGGTTGAGATTTTCTTTGAATTTATCGGTCCCTTCGTCTAAAAAGTACTGATGCCTGAAAACCAGTTCAAACAATGGTCGGTATGTACTGTTAAAACTCATAAGTTGCCGTTAGATGAAGCATTTGTTTCCGAAACGCGTCCTGCCTGACCAATGACAACATTACGTTCAATTTGAACCAGACTTAGTTTGTAGAGAACAGATGGAAGCTGCTTTCCGCCCAGACTTCCCCAGATATAATTTAACTCTTCAAATGTGGGCGTGTACAGCTCTATCGTGAACTTGAAATTGTCAATACCTTTTAGTTGGACGTCGTTTCGATTATATACTGTGTTCGATTGAGTGAAAACTTTTTTCCCTTGAAAGAACTCGATAATGTTAGAGATGTCTTTAAGTGCGTTGTCATAAGAGCTTCGATTCGCACTGAAAAGAATGAAAAGATTCAAGTTGATGATCGGATTTCTCGTTTGAACAAGGTCACCTGATATTGCTTTATTTGGAAAGTTCTTTAGGGTACTTTCTTCTTGCGTATTAATGAGTGTCATTAATACTTTGTCATTGATGCCTTGCGCATTGTCATTCTGAGAATCAACGATTGACACATTTTCCATTTTAACAGTGGACGTAATGTAATTCTCTACTTGTTCAGAAAGTATTTTGAGTACCTCAAAAATCATCTTTGCCTCGTGTCAGTTTTAGTTTACTGGTCGAAATGGGATGAAAAAAAGAGAACAATTGGACGTCGAAAATTGCCGTCAGCATTCTAGGCAGGCAAAAAAATGTCTACTTGAATCCAGCGAATAATGTCTATCTAATGGTCGGTTATTTTTGCATCACATTATCATGCAACCCGAGGTAAAAGTAGGGGGCAAGTTGAAAATCATCAAGAGCAATTATGCCTGTTTTTCGCTGTATAAATACTGGTTTTAATTGATCATGTATTACCGTTGATTAAAGGTATTATTGCGCTTTTTTACAGCGTGTTTATTTTATGTTTTGCACATACTTATTGGTGCGTTGAAGGAACTTTCGCTTCAGAATATATTCTACTTTTTTTCACCGTATAAATACCCTTTGTTTTGTGGTATTAGTTACCCGGTAAACTAAACATTGGCATCGAGAGTGCGCAAATAATAAGATGTTTCTACATAAGAATACATTAGAAACTTTAATAATTACTCAATGATGATTCTTTTTATTTCAGAATGATTCCCTACGGAAAATTTCAAGTAGTATATTCCTGTTTCCAATGCTTGTATGCTTAGGATACGCTCATGTGACCCTTGAGAAAGGAAGGAAGCATTCCAGGTTTTTATAAGTTCACCTTGCAGGTCGAATAGTTCTAATTTTAATACTGCATCCGTTTTTAAAATGAGTTCTAACTTTAAGAAATTAGTAGAGGGATTGGGGAAAATAGAAACTGAAAACGGGCCAGTCGCTTTAAGTGGAATTAATGCCACACTATTTAGTATAATTCGTCTTAGTAAATTCGAATTATTCTCAGACACATATAATGTATCGCCTGAAGTGTTAGCTACTATCCCATCTGGATTTGTGAATTGTGCTGCACTCGCGATTCCATCTAGTGTTCCCTGCGTTCCGCTGCCAGCGAAAATACTAGTGGTGTTATTACTTAGATCTAGCCTGTAGATCCGATTACCTCCTGTAGATGTGATATATAAATTTCCAGATGAATAAGTCATAAACCCAATTGGCAAATCAGGTATGATCGTTAACGAATCCTTGTTTCCCTGAGAGTCAATTTCATAAATAATTCCATCTGCTAAGTTTGCAGAATACAAAGTGTTATTCTCGTCAATTGCAATACCAACCGGTTGATTAAGTCCGGTAACAAAGTCGCTTAGAGAGCCACCTTGAGTTATTTTACTAATGGATCCATTACCATAGTTGCTAACATATAGATTTGTATCAGAGTCAAAGACTAGATCAGCCGGTTGATTTAAACCAGAAGCAAACAATGAAACTGTACCTTGTTGATCAATCATGCTTATCTCATTACCGCTAAATTCGGCTACGAATAGTATACCATTTGGGTCGAAAGCTAGTCCAGCAGGTTGACTCAGCCCATTAGCAAAGAGTGAAGAAGTGCCATCAGGATTAATTTTGTGAATGCTATTACCATTAAAACTTGTGCCGAATAAATCAGAGGCAAATATGCAACCGTCATTACGAAGTGCTAATCCATTATTGATACGAGGGAAAGGTCCAGCGACCGTTTCTACAAGTTGACTATAGCTATAGATATGTATGCTTAGTAAGCCAATTAGTGTTAGAAGTAAGAGTTTCATGTTGTATTGAGATTTATTCCAGCCTTTGAATGGTTCTTATGAATTCGTTTTCGAAGTTGAATTCGAGTTTCTGCGTTAAATCACTTGACGTTGGTTCAAATGTTATCCTAAGTGGAATAAGATCTGAGTAGAATGTGTTTTCGTCGGAAGGATAAATGTACATTGGATTGTCTCCATGCGACACAAGTGTCATTTTCCCGTTAACAATCTGAATTTTAACGGTGGTTTTTTCAGAGGGAAAATCATAAACGCCAACGTGTTTTTTCATTGTCTCAGTCAATGGTATTTTTTTTGGGGCAGGTTTCGGAGCGGTATATTCTTTATCCATTAAAATATTTCTGATTGTATGTCCTAGTACGCTTCTTTCGCTAAATTCACTGTTTGTCAAAATGATAATAACAATATTGTCCTTTTGGTAGTATCGATGCATTGATTTGTAACCATAAATTCTTCCCGAGAAACCGTAAATAAGCATGGGGTCTTTAGAATTCATATAATCCCAAACCTCCCAACCATATGTGTTAAAGGGTCTAGGCTCTTCCTCTAATGGCCAGCGCTTTTTCATTAAGTCTATGGAACCTTTTGAAAGTAATGTCCCACTCTCTAGTGCCATATGGAATTTATACATGTCATCAATCGTGGAAAATAAAGAACCTCCTCCTCCTAATGAATAGCTGTCGAAATAGGTCGCGTGTGCAAAGTCATCAATACCAAATTGATCGGTAGCCTTAAATATGCCTTTTGATAACCCTTTTATCTCTTCAGATTTATTCTTCCGGACATTTGTGTTTTTCATGTTCGCGGGATAAAAAATGTAACGCTGAAAATAATCGTCAAAGGTCATTTCACTCACTTGTTCTAGAATGTAGGTTAGGGCATAGAAACCTACGCTTGAATAAACACTTTGAGTACCAGGTTCAAATAATAAAGTATCATCTTTAACCGATAATACGCGTTCTAATTGGCTAACATTTTCATCGTAACCTTGATGTGAATCCCTTCTTAGACCTGATTGGTGGGAAAGTAAATGGTGAATGGTTATTCTGTCCGATTTTGGTATCTCAGGGATCCATTTTCCTAGCTTATCTTGAAGGCTAATTTTCCCTTGTTCTACCAGCTGCAAAATAGCCACAGTCATGAACTGTTTAGTTATGGAACCGATAAAGTACTTTGAATCAACACTATTTTTTATTTTCCGATCCAAATCAGCGTATCCAAAAGCTCCTTTATAGATAATATGTTCGTCTTTTGCTACCAGAATGGATCCACTGAAAGGTGTTAAGCTTTTTTCGCTAGATCCGACAAGAGCATGGATACGATCTACTTTTGTTTGATTAATGGTTGCGAGTTGTGCTTGATATTGTTTTCTCCAACTATTGTAGTCACCATAATCAGTGTGTTGAATAATTTTGTTATTCTGTGTTTTCAAAACACTTACTTCACGGATTGAAAAATTAAATTGTTTTCCCGATTTGTTGGTCCAAGTATAAGTCAAGATTCCTTCATAGACCGATATATTTCCAGATTGGAAACTATGCTCAATAGTGTAATCGATATTCGATAAATCCTTCGTTACATTTTTTAAGTGCTCAATGACATTATCTTTTCCGTCAACAGATGATATATTCTCAGAGCTAACTTCCTGCCAGGTAGGATCGCTCCAAGCTATATCGTCATGCATTATCTTAGAAATATCATCCAGTTTTAACTGAAAGTAATTCCGTATATAGTTTTCGGTTGAAGCGTTCTGTGCTGTGGTGCTCGCACCTATAAATAAAAGAGCACTCATTATTAAGTGATGAATATAGTTCATTGATTGCAGTTTTTTATGAGAGATTGTAGTGTGGTTTTCAGATGCATTTGATCTTCCTCACTTATTCCTTCTAATGCTATGCTTCTGTTCTTCTCGATGATCGAAATGAGGTTTTCCAAGGCAATTTCTCCTTTGTCTGTTGGGAGAAGAATAAATCTACGCCGATCAGTTTCATGAATGCTTCTTTTTAGGTAACCATTTTTTCGCAGTAATTCGATCATTCTCGTTACCGAGGCTTTTTCTTTAAAGACAATCTGACCTATTTCTTCTTGATTAAGATTGGGGTTGTTTGCAATAAGAACAAATATCATTGCTTGATCAACGGTGATGTCTGTAAAGGCCTTATTGAATTGTTTTTGAGCAAATTGCCTGTACTCTTTGATAGCTCTTTCGATCAAGTAAAAAATAACTTCGTTGGGTAGCTTGAACATATGTTGATGCATATAAAGTTGATATATCAACTAAATTACAATTTTTTTTCAAACCTGAATTGCTGGAGAGCATCTTTTCAATTTTCCGCTGATCGTTAATGAGCTTTTGGCGCTTAAACTATCCATTTTCACTGTTTTATGCTTTGAAGTATTCTTGAGTGGAAAACTTTAGAGCGGTCCGCTTTACTAATTACATTTTTCATTAACTTATGTAAAGGGAGCAATCCTTACACTAATCAAATAACCTAATTAATACCACGATTTATGCTAGTTAAAACGCATGGCGCAGCCGTATTCGGAATAGAAGCGACCACGATTACTATTGAAGTTAATTTATCACGGGGGATCAATTTTTTTCTCGTGGGTTTGCCTGATTCGGCAGTGAAAGAGAGTCAGCAACGAATTAAAGCTGCTTTTGTAAATAATAATCTCAAATTTCCTGGAAAGGAAATAACGATTAATATGGCCCCGGCTGATCTCAGAAAAGAAGGGTCTGTTTTTGATCTCCCAATAGCACTAGGTATTTTAGCCGCCAGTGAACAAATTCCTAGTGACGCATTATCGGACTACACCATTTTGGGAGAGCTGTCACTAGATGGCAAATTGAAACCAATCAAAGGTGTACTTCCGGTGGCAATTAATGCTAAAAAAGAAGGATTTCGCGGGATTATTGTTCCAGCTGAAAATGCTTCGGAGGCTGCCATGGTAGAAGGTTTGGATGTAATACCAGTTCATCATTTGAGTGAAGTGGTTGCTTTCTTTAACAAAGAGCGCCAAATAGCCCCTGTTGTTATTGATATGACCGAGGTCTTTAGTAAAGAGAATAGCGAGTATAGGGTTGACTTCAAAGATGTTAAAGGTCAGATGTCAATTAAAAGAGCCTTTGAAATAGCAGCCGCAGGAGGTCATAATGTTTTATTGATTGGTCCACCTGGGACTGGAAAATCGATGTTGGCCAAACGCTTTCCCACAATTTTGCCACCAATGACCCTTGACGAGTCTCTGGAAGCAACTAAAATTCATTCAGTTGTTGGTAAACTTTCGAACAGAGATGGCCTCATAACTGAGCGCCCATTCAGAAAGCCACATCACACCATTTCTGATGTTGCCTTAGTGGGCGGAGGCGGATACCCTCAACCGGGAGAGATTTCTTTAGCACATAATGGAGTACTCTTTTTAGATGAATTGCCTGAGTATAAACGAACTGTATTGGAGGTTATGCGTCAGCCGATTGAAGATGGGACTGTCACAATTTCAAGAGCTAAGTTCAGTGTTGAGTATCCAACGCGTTTTTCTTTAGTCGCTACGATGAATCCATGTCCCTGTGGTTATTATTCACACCCAACAAAAACCTGTTCTTGTAGCACTTCAACTATCCAAAGGTATTTAAACAAGGTATCCGGTCCACTATTGGATAGAATAGATCTTCATGTCGAAGTATCTCCAGTTAATTATGATGATTTGGCGAATGATATGCCGAAGGAAGGGAGTAATGAAATTCGTAAACGCGTTGTATCTGCTAGAAAAGTTCAACAGAAACGTTATGTGCAGAATAAGCTCGAGATCGCTGGGGAAAAACGAAAAGTACATTCGAATGCTGAAATGAGCAGTTCTATGATTCGAGAACACTGCAAGTTAGATGTCCAAGGTGCCGAATTGTTAAAGTCTGCCATGACGAATTTGGGACTTTCGGCGAGAGCTTACGATCGGATTTTGAAAGTGGCCAGAACCATTGCTGATTTGGACAGCAAACAAGATATTGACGCAAGCCATATTGCTGAGGCAATTCAGTATAGAAGCCTGGATCGCGAGCGGTGGGCTGGATAATTTTCTATACGTTTTTCGTTTCTATTTAGATCGCCAGTTTTTAAACAGATCATGGGAAAAACGTACAATTTTCTACTGAGTAGAATTACTTAATTGTAATATCTGCATTCATAGCATCATTCTCTGAAAATTTATCTTTATTTTGGTTTTCTCTTAATGTCAAACTGAATGGAAACAGCAGCTCAAAAAAAAGAACGTATTCGTAGACAGAATGAAAAGGCACATAAACGCCGTTTGAATGAAGAACTTACGAAGCGAGATATCGAGATCATCAAATTAATTTATCAAGAAAAAACAACGCAGGAAATTGCCGAAAAACTCGGGAAAAGCAAGCGAACTATTGATAGCTATAGACTTTATATTATTAAGAAAATTGGTTGTAAAAACGCAGTTGGAATTATTAAATATGCGATTGCGAATGGACTGGTACCGGCACCAGTAAAGAAGAGAAGACGCTAAGAATTCTAATGTTCGCAGCGAAGCTGGCGATTTTTCTGCTACGCTATCCCGGTTTCGAGCTCAAGATAATAATTGAACTAACCGTTCGAATTGTCCATTAGTCAATTCGCTATCTTTGCGTCTTATGAAGCAAAAGTTGCTCTTATTCATAGGACTAACGATAATCATTTCAGGATGTTTTGTGTCTACTTATAATTCAACCTGGGATATTGAATGGGATGAAGCCGCAATAACTCGGAAGACAACTTTTCTTGCCAATATTGAACAAACGGAAAGTAAAAACCGTCCCAACGTCATTCTAATTATGGCAGATGACCTTGGTAAATATGAGGTGTCGGCATATGGAGCAGTGGATATTCAGACTCCAAATATCGATGCGATCGGCGCCAATGGGATTCGCTTTAATGATGCTTATGTTACGGCGCCTATTTGCGCTCCTTCGCGAGCTGCAATTTTAACAGGGAGATACCAACAACGTTTTGGCTTTGAAACACAACCAATGGAGTTCTACCCCACGAATAGACTGGAATACGCTGCGGGTAAACGTTCTGATCTCGGTGATTGGAGAGTTGTTGCAGAGCCTGATTTTCCTTCTCCATGGATGGTAGAACGACAAGGCGTGCCACCTAGCGAAATTAATATGGCAGAGCTTTTTCAATCATCTGGATATTCAACCGGAATTATTGGTAAATGGCACCTTGGGCATGGTAAAGAACATATTCCCAATGCACGTGGTTTTGATTATCAATATGGCTTTTATGGTGCCTTTTCCTTGTATACGCCAGCTCAGAATACAGAAGGTTACGTAAATTTTATTCAGGACGATTTAAGTAGTCGACACCAATGGAACATGAAGCGTAATGAGAACGCAGCGATAAGAGAAAATGATAAGGTTGTCAAGGAATCCGATTATTTGACTTTTGCCATGACCAAAAAGGCGAAAGAGTTTATTTCTCAGAAAAAGGATTCTTCCTTTTTCTTGTACTTATCTTATAATGCTCCGCATGTGCCGTTCCAGGCTCCTCAATCGTATTTTGATCAGTTCTCACATATCAAAGACAAAAATAGAAGAGTCTATTTGGCAATGATCAAAGCACTTGATGATGCCGTGGGAGATTTAATGTCACATCTTGAACAAAACGATTTACTCGAAAACACGATCATCTATTTTATTTCAGATAATGGTGGAGCTTCATACACCGGAGCAACAAATAATGGTCCATTGAAAGGTGGCAAGATAACCCATTTCGAAGGAGGCTTGAACGTTCCTTTTATGATGCAATGGAAAGGCAAAATCAATGGGGGTGAGGTCTACGAATATCCTGTTTCTTCCATGGATATTTTTACAACTTCACTGAATGCTTGTAGTATTCCTGTTCCTGAAGACAGGACCATTGATGGAAGAGATTTGCTAGAATACATTCGTGCGAATAACGAAAACCAACCTCACCCCATATTATATTGGAGAACCGATCATATAAAAGCCATTCGATATAAACATTGGAAGTTAATTCTTAGCTCGCGGGATGGATGGATTCACATGTATAACTTGAAGACTGATAAGTCAGAGAAAATAGATGTTCGGAGTCTTCTACAAGACGAAAAGGAAGAATTACTGCGCTTTTTTAATGAATGGAACGAAGATTTACCACAAGAGTATTTATGGCCTAGAATCATGGATCGTCGTTTTATTCTCGGTGATGAAACCTATTATTTTCCTGCATGATGGAGAGGAAGTTTATAGTTGCGTTTTCGCTGCTTTTGATTGGGTGCTCGACAGAAGTGAATACTGGTTGGACAAGATTTCCTGATTGGGTAATTATTCCCGGTGGAACCTTTGTATTTGGTTCAAACGATGGAGAAGAGGATCAGAGACCTGAACTCGTAATGTCAATAGATAGTTTTTATTTATCTGCTACGGAGATTACTAATCGCCAGTTTGAAAGATTCGTGGAAGAAACCAACTATATAACAAGTGCTGAGCGAAATGGTGGCGGAATGGTTTACATTGATGAATGGTCATTTGTAGAGGAAGCGAATTGGAAACATCCTTTAGGAGCTAAATCTTCAATTGATAGCTTGATGGACCATCCGGTGGTTTTAGTTTCTCATAAAGACGCTTTAGCCTATTGCGAATGGGCTGGGGCATACCTGCCGACAGAAGTCGAGTGGGAGTTTGCAGCAACAAGCGGCCGCGCATTGCTTGGGAATAAAAATACATGGACAGGAAGCTTTCCGTTCAATAATACTCAAACTGATGGTTTCTTATATACCGCACCTGTAGACCAGTATTCTCCTGACAGTCTTGGCTGCTATAACTTGCTAGGAAATGTGTGGGAATGGTGTGCTGATAGTTACAACTATGAGATCCATGATAAGTGGTTTTTGAAAGAAACTATTGAGCAAAGCGTTTACCTTGGTCGGAGTTTTGATCCTCGCAAGGCATCCTTAGACGATACGTTGAGAGTTATCAAAGGAGGTTCTTTTATGTGTCATGCAAGCTATTGTAAAGGTTATATTCCTACTTCCAGACAAAGTGCTGAGGAAAATGAGGCGTATTTTCATATTGGTTTTAGAGTTGCAAAAGCGTTGAAATGAGGAGAAGTTTAGTACTATTTTGCGGTCTGTTTTTGCTGAGCTTTTTAGGCTACGGACAACGACCTCATTTGGAAATAGGTGCAAATGTGAGTGCGAAGGAAGAGCTTCATAAAACACCTTCTTTTGATTCTACGGCTCAGTCGTTGAACTTTCAACTTTATGGCATCAATTTGATTACTCGCATATCAAAAAGAAGGCTTGGCGGTGAATTGGGGTTCGGCTTTGAAAAAGCTGGGAATTATACGTTACAATCTATCGGTAATTCGGATCAATCGGCCTATATCAATTTGAATCGTTTGGTGCTGAATATAAGTCCTTATGCCTACATACTCAAGAAAGCCGTTTCCAAATGGGATGTCCAGTTAGGACTGCATAATTCATTCAACTTAAATTCTCAGGTATTGATTCCTGATGCACAGTTCTTAAGAGCTTGGAAGATGTCCGGACGTTGTGCAACAAATTTTACGTACAAGTCTCTCATGGTTGGATTGTATTATGAGCGAGATCTTCGGAGTGACTTCTATTTTGATTCGAAAGATGCAACATTTGGAGTACGCCTTGGTGTCATTTACTAACGCATTCTTTCTGTTATATTTGATGAATGACTTATGTGAAAAATAAACTATCCCTACTTGCTTGCATAGTCATTGCAATTGTACTTGTTCAGTATCGACTTTCATACTCAGATGTTCAATCTGGTAAGCCCCTTAAAATAACGACATGGGATGCGTTTGGCTATTATATGTATTTGCCATCTGCCGTTATTTACAATGATATGACTGAATTAAAATGGCTTCCCGAAATGGACAGCACGTATAATTTAACAGGAGGTGAACTCTATCAGGCAAACAAACATACGAATGGTAACTATGTGAACAAGTATTTTGGAGGTGTTGCTGTTCTTCAGGCTCCTTTTTTCTTTGTTGCTCACATCATTGCGCTTAATTCTCATTACAACGCTGACGGATTTTCTCCTCCGTATCAATATGCAATTGCCTTTGCTGCGATTTTCTATTGCTTAATGGGCTTTTTTATCCTTCGGTCAGTTCTCCTGCGCTATTTTAAAGATGAGTCGGTAGCACTCTCTTTATTGATAATGGGACTGGCAACGAACCTTATTCAATATGCAGCAGTTGATAACGCAATGAGTCATGCATTTATATTTCCGCTTTACGCGTTAATATTGCATGCCACAATGAAGTGGCATGGACGTCCTTCATTCAAATGGACGGCTATTATAGGTCTTATCATTGGTTTAGCAACAATATGCCGCCCAACAGAAGCGATAATGGTTTTTATCCCCTTGTTTTGGGGTACGCAGGACAAAGCGTCAAGATCAGCAAAATGGTCGTTAGTAAAGGCAAACAAAAAGTACATATTTGTTGCAGCCGGTTTTGGACTTATCGGTGTTTTGCCACAGCTGATTTATTGGAAGGTGACAGCTGGAACGTTTGTGTATGATGTAGGAAGCAAATGGTTCTTTTTAAATCCATTTTTTCGAGTGTTGTTTGGTTTTGAAAATGGTTGGTTTATTTATACGCCGGTCACCCTTTTGTTTATTGTCGGTTTTTTCTTCATCAAGGAGTTTCCGTTCAGAAAATCAGTTATCATCTTTTGCCTAATCAACATTTGGATTGTTATTTCCTGGTCTGACTGGAAGTATGGTGCCACTTATTCAACACGAGCACTTGTGCAAGGTTATCCTGTTTTTGCGCTTGCTCTTACTGCCTTATTGGAGCGTCTTTTGTCAAACAAAGTTAAGTGGGCTTTTCTTGGTTTGATTTCTTTCCTCATGTACTTAAATCTATTTCAAATTTGGCAGTACAACGAAACCATTTTGCACTACCGAGATATGAATCGTTTGTACTACACACATATTTTTCTTGATGCGGCACCAACTCCTTTGGATATGAGTTTGCTGGACACGGATGAAATTATAGATAACGAGGGTGGCTATAAGAGTAAATTACTTTTTGAAACGAATGTTTCTATGGATGTCCAAAATGAAGGTGAATATCCTGATATTCTTGGGAGAAGTACGTTTGAAGTGAACAGGACAACTTGGATTAAGGTGAGTGCTTCACTTTTAACTCAAGAAGGCTTTGCTGGCAGTTACTTGAATTGTAAAATTCAATCTGGAGATGAATCAAAAGAAAAGGTATTCAGATTGGCACATGCCATGAGCAACGAAAGAGTCGTCAATAAGTATGAGTTTTTCGTAAAAGTCCCCACTCATTTTAAGAATCCGGAAGTTTTGGTATTTACTAGTTCGTTTACTGGTTTTAAAGGAGTTCTGAAGCATCTCAAGATTACTCAGTTAACAGAGGTAGATTGAATTTTGTAATTTTAGGGGCAACCACTCATTAATCTGCGATAAAATGATCACGAATAGAATCAACCAGTCCCTTTTAGTCCTCTTAACGGCCTCATTAGGTCTTTTGGGATGTAAAAAAAATGAGCCTGAAGTTTGTGAAGATGATTCACCTCAGGAAGAGCCAGCGTTGAGCGTTATCGGATTTGGTATAATGGATAAACTTCCCGGGATTTGGAATGGACCAGTGGATTCGCCAACCCCATTGGGCAGTTATCCTGAATGGATCGTTGATTTTAGACCTATTTCTTCGGCTCAAGTTTCTGCTAAAAATGAGCTTGATTCACTCAATGATATTTTCATGAGTTTTTTCGTTGTCAAGCACGATAACGCCTACAAAATGGCTTTTAGAAATGGAGGAGGTTTCGCTGGAGCAGAGCGTAATTCTTATATGATTATTGATAGTTTAGACGAAGCTGGGGCTGAATCTTTCTATCGTTTTGTGGATCCCATTTCAGGAGGTAACCGGGTATTCACAGATGTTACGTTCAAGGATGATAGTTTAATTATGCATACCTACACAAATCAATATAATACACTATCGGAACCTGTGACTCACATGATTTGGCGAGCGGATTTAAGAGATAATACTTCCGCACAATCAGCGATTTCGCAATTCAATTATCCTCAACAAGAAATGGTTAGAGATTTCTCAACCACCTTTCAGGGGCTTTCCGAAGCGATTTTTTATTCGTCTTCTTCCGATCCTTACCCCCAACAAGAGCAACCGCATTTAGGTGTTTCCAATGTTACTGTGAATGTTTCGAACCCAGCAAGCGTTGATCCAGCGAAAAAAGTATTAATTATCATAACCACAGAACCACTTTTTGATGGTTTTGTATTCAATCCGTCACGTTTAGATTTTCGTTCCAGATATGTTTTTGTCGGTGCGGAGAGCACAACAGGATTTGATTTTGATTATATGCACCCTGGTGATTATTACGTAAATGCCATTTATGACGAAAATGGCGACTTTAATTTTTCGAGTGGTGACTACATGAACAGTAGTTTTGATATCCCGCTAACTCTTTCGAGCGAGGGAACGGCTAGCGCAAGCGTTGATATCAATTTCCAGATACCTTAATTATATAGCATTCGGAATGCTATTTGTTAGTCTAGTGTTTCGATTATACCTTTGATTTTTTGATTCAAAGGAGTAAACTCAAGTATGAAAGGAATCTTAACAGTTTTTCTGATAGCATGTTGCACATCGGGTACAATAGCTCAAAAATTCTTAGGGTATTGGGAGATTATGACCATCCAAAAGTCGGATGAAAAAGAATTGAGACCAAGAACGAATTGGATTGAATTTTTTGATGGAGGAACATTTGCAATTGGTCAAATAGGTGCTGGAATTCCTGCAAGAACTGGAGAGTGGATTTACGATAAAAAGGCACGCTCAATAAAGCTTATTTCAAATCGCGGTCAAACAAATGATGGTACGTATGTTATTCTTGAGTCTTCTGAAGACAGGATGACGCTTGAAATGAACTGGAAAACGCTTTTTCTGGAACGAGGCATACGTGCGGTTCCGTTGGTCGTTGAGGTAAATGGGATTGAGAACAAAGTGCATTGGTTGCAAACTGATATCGAAGGTAACCTTACACAACACCCAGCGATGGATGATAGAGCCATTTATCTCGGGTCAGATAAAATGGGGGTTTCTTGCATTAGCAGAAAGTCAGGGAGGATTATTTGGGAAGCGCCATTAGAGCAGCGTTTTAGAGGTGTTTTTCACACAATAGCACAAAGTGATAGCTATTTGTATTTCAATGGAATGCAAGGGGGGATTTATAAAGTCAGAAAAAAAGACGGTAAAATTATCTGGTGGGTAGATGCCCCTTTCGATGATGATATGCTTAACAAAATGATTTTAAAGGATGATATGCTTTATTTAAATCCTTTGGATCGTAGTTTTCTCGCTTTGGATACTAATGGTATAAAGGTTTGGCAAACGAGCTTGCCCGAAATTGTTTTTTCGTACACCATGGCCGATGATAAAATCTATGCGTATTGTGATAAGGGAGAATTGATCATTTTGAATGCGGTTACCGGGGAAATCGTTGGCCGCAGAAAGGCAGGTGAACCGGCTTTGTTCTATCCAACTCCAGTGGTTGTCAGCAATAAGTTATTGGTATGCGATTTAGCAACAAAGACACTCAGAGCTTTCGATGCAAAATCTGATTTTCTGAATCAGATTTGGGAGAATAGTGAGCAACAAGTAACAGGTATATATGCTTCCAATGGAATTGTATGTTATTTATCTGATAATGCTTTTGGACGAATTTCACCGAAAGATGGAAGCATTATTTGGTCGGTTCCGGGCGATTTTAAACGTATTTGTGAACCCACATTTTTTGATGGCAAAGTTTATCTTCAATCGCGCAAGGAATTCATCATCGTTGACGCAAAAACAGGAGAAATAGAGCATAGATCTGTTTTTGAAAGAAAATCTTTCATGCAACCAATCGTAACCAACAATGCAATTTATGTTGGTTACGAGGGTAATCTGTTAAAGTTGAAACACCCTTAGTTTCCGCCTGTTTTGTCAGGCAAGCTGCACTTTGCAAACATGAAGTTGTGCTTATTGGGATTATCGATGCAAATCAATTTGCCCATGATTTCAATCTTGTCGCCAACCTCATAGTCGAGAAAACTTGTTCCGTTTAATCCTGTGAACTGACAATAAGCGGCTGGAATTACAACATCAGATTCATCGAATGGCTTGAAGGCGATGCTTCCCTGGACAAGATCTCCGTAGGTTTCATTGCTCAATACGTATCCTTCAAAACAGATGCGATTTTCATGATGTGTCTTGGCATTCATCATCTCCCATAATTCGGTTAATTCCAGTGGGCTTAATGTCTCATCGCAATCAGTTACCGGGCCAATGTCTTGACGGTCGACTTCGCTAATTTGCACTTCCACCTCATCAGGATTTGCTTCAGGTTCTATTTGTTGATCTTTGCATGCGAACAAGGAAAGACTAAGAAATAGAAGTAAAATGTGTTGAAACTTCATATCATTTAGTTTAAGTGGGTTATTACTATTAATACGAAAAAGGTGCTGCTTTTATTAGTGAAAATGAACATCTTACAGGTTTCAATGAATATTTAGGCGATAGATTATGATTCAGCAGTAATTATACCCACCTTTGCAGCTCATTAAAAAGCAGATATGAATATTACTAAAAATACAGTGCCTTCAGTTTCTTACGTTTTAACGGTTGAAGGTGAGGTAGTTGATCAAGCGGATGCAACAAATCCACTGGTATACATTGCAGGAGTGGGAATGATGATTCCTGGTTTTGAAAAAGAGATGGAAGGGAAGAAAGCCGGCGACGAATTCGAGTTTTCGTTAGGTTCGGAAGATGCTTACGGGCCTAGAAATGAAGAAGCGATTGTACCGGTACCAAGAGATGTTTTCTTGGTAGACGGAAAAATTGATGAAGAAATTGTAAGAGTTGGAGCTACATTGCCCATGCAAGATCAAGATGGAAACCCATTACACGGTACAGTGGTTGAAATGAAGGAAGATGCAGTTGTTATGGATTTTAATCACCCATTGGCTGGAAAAGACCTTCATTTTAAAGGTATGGTGGAAGATGTGCGTGAAGCTTCACAGGAGGAATTAGACCATGGACATGTTCAATAATTTGAATTTACTTGAATCAATTCAAAGTATTTAAGCCCTGTTAAACAGGGCTTTTTTGTTTCTTGTAGTTATGAAATTAATCTCAATTGTCTTATTGTTCCTATCGCTGAATGTTCAAGGTCAGGATCTGGAACCAATCGATAGCCTTTATGAGGCCTGCCTTGACACAGCAATGGGCTCCTACAATCGATATCTATGTACAGAAATGGCGAATGATCTATGGGATGATGAACTAAATAAGAATTACAAGCTCTGCATGAGAGAACTCAATGAAGAAGAAAAGACTCAATTAAGGGATGCTCAGCGGTTATGGATAAAGTATAGAGATAGTGAAGTTTCCCTATTTTCAATGGTTGTTTCTGGCGTACCCGGCACGTATTACAGGGATGCACCAATTGTACTCATGCAACTAACACGTGAGCGCGCTCTGAAACTAGAAGGATATTTGGAGCTTCTTAAGGAACGAGGGAAGTATTAGGAACCACCAATACCAATAATCAAAAGGGTAACTGCAAATCCTAAAAAGATCAAGAGAGGGATGAATACTACCTTTGCAAAATTAGCACCCTTTTCAAGTTGCTTTCTGATGTAGAAAATGCCCAATATGAATGCGATCATGAACGCAATGACGACGGTAATTAATAACGGCATGTTTTCCATAATTCAATAGTACAAAAAATACTGAACATTGGACTTCGCTTTCGAAAGTGAATTGTAGCAGGATTGTTTCGAATCAATATCTTTGTATCACGAATAAAGAACCATGCTCAAACTAGCAAAGTTATTTGGAAAACCAGAAATCTTTTACTCTATTCAGGGAGAAGGAAAGAATGTAGGACAACCTTCTATTTTTGTCCGTTTATCACTTTGTAATTTGACATGTGTTTGGTGCGACACAGCCTATACGTGGAATTGGGAGAACACTTCTTTTGAGCATAACAAAAAGGAAAAATTCAAAAAAGACGACTGGCTAATTCAACTGTCTGATGATGAACTCATCACTAAAGTCAAAGAGTTTCCATGTAAGAATCTAATATTCACCGGAGGAGAGCCTCTTGTTCAGCACAAGGATTTAAGCCGAGTATTAAAAAAACTTCCATCCGGGTATCATATTGCTTTCGAAACAAATGGTACTATTGTTCCAACGCCTGAATTAGATAACCTAACCGATCAGTATAACGTATCTGTGAAATTGTCAAATTCAAGAGTGCCCGAAGCTGACCGAATAGTGGACAAAGCAATTCAGTTTTTTGCATCTTCTCCAAAAGCCAACTTTAAGTTTGTAGTAGATGCAGAGTCGGATGTGAAAGAAGTGGTGAGCCTGGTTGAGCGATTCACTATTCCTCTACATAAAGTTTACCTTATGCCGCAAGGTACTACTGCAGAAGCGTTAAAGGAGAAAGAACTATGGGTGCTTGAACTCTGTAAAAAGTACGGTTTTAACTATACTACGCGCATTCATATCCAATTATACGGAGATAAGAAAGGGGTGTAAGCGTTGTTCTGAAAACTTATAAGTTGATTTATTTATCGGTAGCCCCAAATAAATAGCAAGATTGTACAATTCATCTTGTTATAAGCGAAGTACCTTTCAAATAAAAAATAGCAATGAGGGGACCGATTTATTTGGCAAGTATTCTTTTCACATCCTTAACGCCA
Source organism: Flavobacteriales bacterium UBA6051 (assembly GCA_002427735.1). GTDB lineage: Bacteria > Bacteroidota > Bacteroidia > Flavobacteriales_D > Crocinitomicaceae > UBA4466. Next base: position 112,404 of record DIYP01000015.1, on the reverse strand, counting down.
GGTTTAGCACATAGTCAGAATTACTATTTCTTGGACAAAAGTCAAAATTTCCCCGTTTCGGCGACCGGGATTAGTTCGATGGACGTTGTTAGTGCTGATGTCGATAATGATAACGACCTGGACATCATTATTGCAGGGGAAGTACAAAGAAATTTGTTGTTATTTAATGATGGAAGTGGGAATTTTAATGAAGACCCGATGCGTTTGTTTCCGGAAAAGAACACGAATGATTCCTTTCCAGGTGAAGACAGCGAAGATATTGTTGTTGCCGATTTCGATCAGGATAATGATTTAGATGTGCTCTTCGTTTCTGAGGATACTCCTTTTCACGAGCTGTTGGTGAATGATGGGACGGGACTTTTTACATTTATTTCATTCAATTTCCCACTTTCACAGGGCAATGCAGTAGCGGTAATGGATTTAAATAACGATAATTATCCGGATATCATTATCGGCAATAGTGGACAAAACCAGGTGTTTCTGAATAATCAGGATTTAACCTTTACTCTTGATGCTACTCGATGGCCTGCCAATACGGAAGGTACGCAAGACTTTAAATTGGTTGATTTGGACGGAGATAATGATCTCGATATTATTGAAGGAATTGATTTGGGCACCAATAATATTCTGATCAATACAAACGGTTTTTTTACAGAAGAGAACAATCGATTGCCTAGTACTGGGTTGACATTGGAAACGCGTAAGATTAGCCTTGGAGATATCAATGACGATGGAGCACCTGATATCTTCGTTTCTACAGTTAATTTTACAGGGAGCGGAAGCCTTCAAGATCGCTTATATATTAATGATGGAAATGGTTTTTTTACAGATGCTACGAGTACAAATTTCGTCTCCAACATCGAACAGACTCTTGATGCAGCCTTTATAGACTTCGATGACGACAATGATCTGGATTTATTGATTGTTGGTTTTACGGACCCAGTGTTGAATCACAGAACATTCGAAAACGATGGAAACGGTTTTTTTATAGAAGTCTTTGACGTTTTTGAACCCTTTATTCTAACGGATGGAGTTGCCTTAGAAGTTGCCGATTTTAATGGCGACGGATATGATGATATTTATTTCGGGAACTTCGGCGAGACAGACGATTTGTTTTTCTACAATTCGGATATTCTAACACTAGATGAGAATTCGCTCGATAATTGGCAAGTATATCCGAATCCAACTTCAAGTGTTTTAAATATTTCCTTGGGGAGTACTTTATCAAAAGATGTAGTAGTGGTTGAGTTGATAAGCTCCTCGGGAGATGTATTACATACCCTGGGCGGGGATAGTATTCAAGATTTTGTGCAGTTTGATGTTTCTGCTATCCCCCCCGGTCTTTATAATTGTCGCATTAGAAGTAAACATGCTGTAATAGGGGCACAAGAATTTATCATTGGAAAGTGAATTTGATCTTTCTGAAATAGGTCTTCGATTGAAATAGAAGAGAAGTCGTATATTCATGGATAAATCTTGAGCTATGAACGCTGTAACTAAAAATATTCTTGCCGTAGTGGCTGGAATTATCGTCGGAGGATTCGTAAATATGGGCATTATCGCAGTTAGCGGATCTATTGTCGCTCCACCGGAAGGTGTTGATATGACAACTCCTGAAGGACTAGCTGCAGGTATTGAGCTCTTGGAACCAAAACATTTTCTCATGCCATTTTTGGCGCACGCGTTGGGCGCCTTCTTTGGGGCTTTAACCACTGGGTTAATAGCTGCTTCTCATAAAATGCGATTTGCTCTGATCATTGGTGCGTTTTATCTCGTTGGTGGGATTATGATGGTGTTTATGGTTCCTGCACCTATCTGGTTTGTTGCAGTGGATCTCATTTTAGCCTACTTGCCAATGGCTTTTATTGCTGGCAAGATTGCAAGTCGAAAACAGTAAACCTCATTTATACAACCATTGTTTGAATGCCGAGTTGGTTTACCTGTTCAGCGATGATTTCCAGCTCTTTCTTCTGAACCTTCTCAATCGTTTGAATAGGAGTGTCACGATCAAGTGAGTACAACATCACTTCTGAAGGCATAATGTCGATTAATTGATTGAACCAGTTTTCCAGCGCTTCTGGACTGGCATTATCAATCGGCTCACCGTTGATGTTTCCCCGTAAGAACATGGTTTGAATTGTTAGCGGGCCTTCAAATTGAGACAATTCCTGCTTGAATCGATCAATTGATTGCCACTTTTGAGGCCTGTCAATTAGTGTGATCGCCTCATCGCTCCCCGCATCGAGCTTTACGATGGTTTTGTCAATCTTTTCCAATGCGTATCGGATTTCTCGATTCTTAAGCGTCATTCCATTTGTAAGCACAGCAATTTTAGCTTCAGGAAAGAATTTATCTCTGAGCGGAATTACACGTGAAATAATTTCAGGGAAATCAGGATGCAATGTGGGTTCGCCGTTACCGGCAAATGTAATTGTGTCTACCGGTATTTTCTCTGAAAGGCATGTTGCCAAATTTTGAACGAGAGATAGAATTAATTCGTATTGGTCTACGAAGCGATCAGATTGTTTTTTTTCATCGGACAATGAGCCACACTCGCAGTAAATACAGTCAAAATTGCAGATTTTTTCCTTAGTTGATAAAAGGTTGATACCGAGTGAAGATCCTAGTCTTCTGCTAGAAATGGGACCAAACACATGTGCATCAAAAAGAAATGTTGGCATAGAAAATCTTTACAGTGTAAAGTTCCATGTTTTAAATGATAACAATAATGACTTAGGTCAGGTTATGCGCGAATGACTTTTACCGTTTCTCCGTTGCGCCATTTTTTTAGCAGAGCCTCATTATTGGTAATTCTGGCAATCACATAGATGTTGCTTTGAAACGCTGGTGCTGATAGTGCTTTCTCAATCATTACTCGATTTTCAATATAATTTGAGTGGATGAAGTAGTATTAACCATTTCTAATAAGCAAATACCCAACATGACTATCCAGTCCAACAAAATAAAGACCGTCTTCATAGCGCTCTTGAAGAGCTACTTTTAATTGCTCAATGCCATAGATGGTTTCATAGTTTTTATCTTCTATGGCCAAAGATTTTGCTTCGTTTAAACCTGCTTGTTGCGCCAAATGATAGCGATTGATTTGTATTCCCGCATGCAGTAATGTTGTGGAAACAAAGTACCCGCAAGCAATAACACCTTCGTTAGGAATGTTGGTATAGCCATTAAAATCCCAAGGAGTACCATACCAGTGCGGAATGATTTCATTGATCAAATAGTTTTCCAGATCCTTGCCAGAATGCTGACCATTTGCCATTCTCCGCCGTATGGACTGCTTTATTGAGTTGTAGTTGCCAATGGCCTCAAAGTTGATATTGAGCGCAACGGAGTCAATGACTGTTGAATCAGGTTCGCTAACCGTACTTACGGTTTGATTCAGGTTGACAGGATGACCTGTTTCCTGATAGGAGCATGCCAGGACAGGTAATGAGAGAATAATCGGAAGAAATATGCGCATAGCCTTTTTTCAATATAATGCGCTAACGTAAAAAAGAAACAAAAGATTAGCCGCCGATCGTCGTCATGGAACGATTTTTCATTGACTTCACCATTTCATCATCGAATTGACCATTCCCACCACGTTCTTTTTCTTTGCTGAGCATGACCTCGCGAATGATAGGTTCAATTGGTTGGCCATTTCTATGAGCTGTTAAAAGATCTGTTTCAGATTGAGAAAAAAGACAATTTTTAATCTTTCCATCTGCCGTAAGTCGAATCCGGTTGCAGGTATCACAGAAAGGATTGGTGACGGTGCTGATGATTCCAAAAGACCCTTTTGCACCGTTTAGTTTAAAGTTACGCGAGGTGTCATTTGGTTTACCTTCAATTTTGGAAAACTGATCACCGAATTTTGATTCCACTGCAGACAGTATTTCATTGTAGGAGACTTTTTTGTCCCAATTCCATTGGTTACCATCAAAGGGCATGAATTCAATGAAACGAACACTTAAAGCGGTATCACGTGTCCATTCAATAAAGTCTATGATTTCATCATCATTCACACCTCTAATCAAAACGACATTGATCTTCAAGTCAAATCCTTGATCTAAAAGCAATGCAATATTATCGAAGATACGCGTAAAGTATCCGCGTCTTGAAATATCATTAAAACGTTCTTCCTTCAGGGAATCCAGGCTGACATTCAGAGACTTTATACCCGCCTCCTTCATTACGTCAATATAGCGATCAACGACTACCGCATTAGTAGTTAAAGTAAGTTCTATTGGAAGTTGACCCAATGCTTTTATGATCATTTCGGCGTTGCGCTTAATCAATGGCTCTCCACCAGTTAATCGAATTTTTTTGACTCCCATGGAGATGAAAGTCTTTGCAATTTCTAATGTTTCCTCGGCAGTCATAAACTCAGCTTTATCCCGCAATTGAATGCCTTCTTCAGGCATGCAATAAAAACATCGCAGATTGCAACGTTCTGTGAGCGAGATACGCAGATAATCATGTACTCTGCCAAATTTGTCTACGATATGCTTTTTGCCGTCCATTAGAAATCTTAATACTAATCGTGCCGTGCGCCCTTAAATATTCGAAAGATATGCAACAATGAGGGAAAAAGTGCATCCATGGATTCCGTTGCTCCTTTAGTTGAACCGGGAAGCGTTAGTACAAGTGTTTCATCTTTGACACCTGCAATTCCTCTAGATAACATAGCGAAAGGGGTTCTGTCTTGTCCATAGTTTCTTGCAGCTTCCATAATTCCAGGAATCTCTCGATCTAACATAGGGGCTATTGCATCTGGAGTAATGTCACGCTTCGATAAACCTGTGCCACCAGTATAAATTACTAAGTCAGTGTTCAACGCTACGTGCTTACCAAATGCTCCTTGAATGGCATCTATTTCGTCGGGAACAATAAGATAATCTATGGTTTCTACATGGCATTGTTTCAATTTTTCAATGATTGCCTTTCCTGCCTTATCTTCTTTTTGTCCAGCCGATATAGTATCCGAACAAACAATCACAGCAGCCTTGAGGTCTTTTCTAAAACGATCTCTAAAGTCAGATTTTCCTCCACGCTTTTCGAGCAGTTTTACTGTATGGATTTCAATCCCTTTATCAATGGGCTTTAACATATCATACATGGTAAGTGCCACAACGCTTGCGCCATGCATAGCTTCCACTTCCACGCCCGTTCGGTAAATGGTATGCACCTCAAGATCGATGTGAACCTTTAAGCCGTCAATCTCATAATTCACTCCAGTATACTCAACTGGGAGCGGGTGACAGTCTGGAATGAGTTCAGAGGTTTTCTTCACGGCAAACAGACCAGCCGTTTTCGCCATTTCGAAGACATTTCCTTTAGGAACGCGTTGATTGACAAGGGCGTCAATAGTATCCTGACTACTTACTTGGACTGTAGCTCGCGCAATGGCTTGCCTTAATGTGGTTGATTTGTGCGTGATTTCTACCATATAATCTCATTACTTGTTCTCTTTCCACACATGTGTATTATCTGCAAAGAATTCTTTTCCAAAAATAGGAGCTTTTGCTTTTATCTCTTCTACGAGGTAAACAATTGCTTCCTGAACCATTTTTCGATGTTTCGATGATACAAAAACGAACAAGCAAATTTCTCCCGCTTTCACTAAACCAATGCTATGATATATGTGCATGCATGTAAGGTCAAATTTTTCAAATGCTGATTCTCGAATCTCATGAAATACTTTGTTTGCCATCTCCTCATGAGCTGAATACTCAATAGCTGTTACTTCTTTTTGATCAATGATATCTGCTCTTACTTGTCCTAAAAAAATCTGATGAGCACCAATGTTTGTTTTCACTTGATGATGTGCAATAGATGTAGCAATGGATTCAGGAGTTATCGGACCTTCTCTAAAACAATTTTTCATAAATTTCTTTTTCTATCCTCCTGCAAATGGAGGTAATAATGCTATTTCTGTTATTTCCATAGACGCGTCAACAACACTGTTTAATTCTTGATTCACCGCAATTTGATAGTTTAAATTACGAAGTGTTGGATAGAGCTCTTCAAAGAACTCGTGCAAGTCTAATTTTTCCGATGATAATTGTAACTCAACCTCTTCGGATTTCTTCGTTACTTTTTCTGCAATGAGACCAAAATAATGTACGGTGAATTTCATTGATATTGAGCAATTTCTTTTGGAGAGTTAATATTGGCGAAAAAATGTGAAGAAGCCAATGATTCATGTTGTGTAAAATCCACAATATTTAGTTCTAAGTTGTCACATACCTTCATGAGCTTATACTGCCTTTTATCAAGATGTTCTTTGAAAATGTCCGTGCAGCTATTGTTGTAGACACCAATCAATGGATGTAATTTGTTTTGAAATTTTGCAATTGAAGCATCGTGGTTTTGCGATTGCTCAATAAGGGTATTAAGCAGCTCGGCTGTTACAAAAGGAACATCACAACTGAGAACAATCGACGTTTCTGAATTCACTTTTTTTAATCCCGTATAAATTCCCCCGACTGGTCCAGCGTCTTCGATTAAATCTGTGTGAGTAGGGAAGCCTAATGAAGCATAATTGGCATTATTGGAAATGATGTGAATCGGTAATTGCAGTGAATTCAGTGTCTCGATTATATAGGAAATCATGAGCTTTCCATTAAAATCCATTAAACCTTTATCGGTTCCCATTCTGGAACTTTTTCCACCAGCCAGTATTATTGCGGATATATCACTCATTCTAAAACGCCAAAATCGGGATTACTTGTATTGAATTCCCGCTCGTTAATTTTTCCTCACCTTCAGGTGAAATAGCTAAACAGTTCGCATCGACAAATGAGCTAAGCATGGCAGAGCTCTGTGCACCCAGAATCTCAACATTTTTGCCGTCTGTTCTCGCCTTCAGGAAATGAGTCAAATTCGGTGAGGTCTGGAAGTCATTCTTTAGCATACATTCTAAAACATGCGCCTTACCATTCTTACCCATAAAATGATTCAAAACAGGAAGTGCATAAATGTAAAAACAAGAAAGTGCGGCGGCTGGATTTCCTGGAAGTGCAAAGACAAGCGTTGAATCCTTTTTTCCAACGTACAAGGGTTTGCCAGGTTTCTGTTTTACCTTATAAAAAAGCTGTTCAGTCCCAATGTCTTGAAGGGCTTTACCAACATAATCATACTCGCCAACGGAAATGCCTCCAGTCAAAATAAGAACATCAGATTCTCGCATAACGGATTCAATAAGAAGCTTGGTTGAATCGTAGTCGTCCTCCACTGTATGAATTCCTGCTTCGTATCCTGAATCTTGAAGTGCTGCTCTGAGCGTATATGTATTCGATTCGTATATTTTGCCGGCTTCGAGTGGGATTCCGGGCTTTACAAGTTCATTACCAGTAGCAATGATGTTCACCTTTGGTTTTCTAATGACGTCTACTGAGGTAATACCTAGCGTGGCCAAATAGCCAATGGCTCCCGGAGTTAACAAGGTTCCCTTTTTCAGCATGCTATCGCCACGTTTGATTTGCTCACCAAGTGGGCGAATGTTTTGTTGAAGCTTGATGGGTTCTTTGATTTCAATTATATCTGATTGCTGTTCTACAATTTCCTGTTTGGCAATAGTGTTTGCTCCTTCCGGAACCATTCCCCCAGTAAAAATTCTTACCGCTTGTCCAGCCGATAAAACAAAAGAACTACTATCTCCAGCCTTTGTCTTTCCAATAAGTTCATATCTGTCAGAGTCGTGCATATGGAGTGCATAACCATCCATAGCAGACTGATCAAAAGGAGGCATGTCAATTGGTGCAAAAACATCTTCTGAAAGCACATGCCCTAATGCTTCCTCAATAGTTTTGTTAATGGTTGGGCCTTGTCTTTTGGCTGAGTTAAGGATGTCTAAGGCTTCTTGAACACTAATCATACGTTAAAGATAGTGCTAATACTTATACGAGAAATCTTGAGTGGTCTCAATCAAAATGCTAATTCTAGCACTTGTTGCTTTGATACTGGTGTTTCTAATAGTTGAATACCGGCTTCAGATAAAACCAGGAAGGGACAATTTGAATCAATCGATAGATCAATGTCATGAGACGACATTACAATACACTTGTTCATCTCCTGTGCTATTCTTTTTAGCAGTTCGAGTACCCTCATTTTATTGGAGTAGTCCAGGAAGGCGGTAGGTTCATCCAATAATATGATGGAGGTTTCCTGTGCAATTGCTCTGGCAATAGCGGTAAGCTGCCGTTCTCCGTCGCTTAATTCACTCGTGAATTTGTCCGCTAGCTCATTAATATTCAATGCGTCAATTGCTTCCGCGACAATTTTTAAGTCGTTTGAAGTAAGTCTGCCAAGTGCATTTGTAAAGGGAGTTCTTCCAAGCGCTACGAAATCAAGTACTTTCAGGTAGTCAACATTTGGGAAGGAAGAACGAACAAAGGCCAAATGCTTTGAGATGTCATTAGGTCTAATCCCATTCAGTTCAGTTTCATTCAAGGAGATATTTCCTGCAATGAGGCTGACTTCTTTTGTCAACGTTTTGAGTAACGTTGATTTTCCAGCACCATTTCTTCCGGCCAAAATATAAACTTCACCCTTCGCTAAAGAGAGTGATTCAATAGCTAATAGCGTTTTGTTGTGACCGATATGTGCTTGTTTAAATGAAATCATGCCAGACGCTTAAGAACTATGAATACAACAAAAGGAGCTCCTATGAGTGAAGTAAAAGCGTTAATTGGTATCAGTATACTTGCTTCAAGTAATTGAATAACGGTGTCGCATAGCAGAAGAAACACTCCGCCAAATAGTGCGCTCGCAAAAATCAGTGTTCGATGATCTCTTGTTTTGAAAAGTAGGCGAACAAGATTGGGAATGGCCAGACCGACGAACGCAATTGGTCCACAATAAGCAGTAATTACTCCTGTCAACAGAGCAGTCAAACCAATGATGATTAAGCGAACCGTTTTGAGCTGAATGCCAAGAAGCTTTGCATCTTGTTCTCCTAATACGAGGACGTTCAATGGTTTTGAAATGAACAAGGTACCCACGACCCCAATTACAAAGAGTAAAATGATAAACGGTAAAGTTGACAATTCAACATGCTGAAGAGATCCCATTGCCCACATGGTAAAGGCTTTTAGCTCCTCTGCTGAACTAACGGATTGTAAAATGTATACAATGGCACTGGTAAAACTCCCCAGCATTAAGCCAATGAGGAGCAGCGAAATATGAGATTTTACCAGATATGAAAAGCTTAATATGATCAACCCAAAAAGAAATGCGCCGAGCAATGCACTGGCAACTGTTCCCATATCTGAAATAAGGCAGGGTATTCCAGTCATAAAACTGAATGCTACCAACAAACTTGCTCCTGAATTAATCCCGAGAACATAAGGTCCAGCCAGCGGATTGTTAAATAGCGTTTGCATCAACAATCCTGCGATAGAAAGTGCAGCGCCAGCAATGAGAGCCATAGTCATTCGAGGAATCCGAATTTCCCGAACAATTAGGTGGTTGACATTTTCTTGATCAAATTGAAGAATAGCATCATAAAAATCTCCTGGAGAAATATCGATTTGTCCGGAGATCAAATGAATAAAACACAAACCTGGCAACACGCACAAAAGAACGAGTAAGACTATTCTATTTCGAGTGAGACTATTCAACTTTTCCATAGAAATAAGTCTCTTTTTCTGGATACAGATCGGGATGGAATATCTGGATTAGATCTGTTAACAGGTGATGCGGTTCTGCAGCACTTCGCTCCCAGAACAAATTCATGTTTTTTGAATAACAATAAACATTGTCAAAGGCTTTAAGGTTCTTTGCATGAGGGTTTACCTTTGAAATGGCAGATAAAGAACTCATTCCTGGATTGATCCAAATTTCCGTAGAAGAATTATCCTTTAGAATTTGTTCAATTGAGCGTTCTACACTTCCTGTTCCCAGCGTTTCTTTATAAACATAATCGCCACCAGCATCTTGAATAATTCTTGCCATGTAACTATCGCCGGCAGGGGAATACCATGTGTCACCGAATAGGTTTCCAGAAATTACGGTTGGTGATTCAGTATTTAAGTCTGAGACTTTTTCTTGAACGGTTTGATATTCTTGAACCACATGATCAAAGAACTTTTTCGAAGCTTCAATCTTTCCGGAAAGCACTCCAATCAACTTAATCCACTCTGCCTTTCCAAGAGGGTGAACTTCTCTCCAATCATAGACAGGAATGAGAATAAATCCAAGTTTTTCAAGCTTTTCCTGATTGGGAAATTTATCACCAAAACCACTATAAAGAACAATATCGGCACCGCTTGCAATAATCTTTTCGAGTGAATAATTGGATTCGTCACCAAATTCTGCAATCAACCCTGATTCACTGCGAGCTTTTAATTGGTCGTCATAAAGGTAATCGGTACTTGATATACCAACGATAGCATTTTGCGCGTCAAGCAATGAACACATTCCATTCACGGTTGATGTTAGGCTTATTAGTTTTAGTGGTTTATTGATTGGAATCGTAAACTCTTTTTCCACCGTCTGTTCATTCGGATCAATGATTGAAAGCGTAAAACCACCTTCAGACTTCCGGATGTCAAAATTTTCCGCATATTCCACATTCATCACATCAAACGAATCTATGGAGGAAAACTCGTCATGATCTGGCAATAATCGATCTCCAAACTCGTCATTAGAACAACCAGTAATTAAGATTACTGCGAATGCAAAAAGTAAAAAACGCATGGGCTAAAGATAGGGATTAACCTGCACAAACAGCTATGAAATGCGCACACCAATTAACAGAACATCGTCTACCTGAGATTCTTCATCTTTCCATATGTCAAAGGTGTTTTCTAGCGTAGATTCTTGATGATTCATGGGATCTTTTTCAATCGATAGCAAAACTTCTTTGAGGCGCTTAGATGTGAATTTTTTGCCTTTTGGCCCTCCAAATTGATCAACAAAACCATCCGAAAAAGTATAAAGTTGATCGCCTTGTTTCAACTGAAATTCATGCGTTGTGAACTGATCATTTAAGTCTTCCAGATAACCAATTCCTCTGCGGTCACCTTTAATTTCAATGATTTCGCCATTTCTCACGATATAAACTCCGTTTTTGGCTCCTGAGAAATAAAGGCGTTTGTGCGCAGGGTCAATGGCGCAAAGTGCAACATCCATTCCGTCTCTGATCTGTTCGTCACTGTATTCAGAATTCAATGTTTCATTGATCTCAGCATTCACGAAATCAAGTGCCTGTCCCGGCGTTTGAACGAGCGGATTTGATTTTCCAAGTTTGAGTAAATTATTGCAAATGATACTGACAAACGCGCCAGGGACACCATGTCCAGTGCAGTCCGCGGTAGCATACACAATAAGTCCCTCAGGCCATTCTTCCCGAGGAGATATTTCCTCAATCCAATAGAAGTCTCCACTAACAATGTCTTTTGGTTGAAAAATGACAAACGAATCGGGTAAAATACTTTTGAATTTTTGTTCATTCGAGAGTAGTGCGCTCTGTATTCGTTCAGCATACTTCACGCTCGATAAAAAGTCTTCATTTTTCTTTTTTAGAAGTTGTCGCTGTTCCTCAATTTCTCGCGTACGATCTTGGACTTCTGTTTCCAAACGAATGTTGGTTTCCGAAACCATTCGGTTTTTTTCTTCGAGCTCAGCCAGTAGTCGTTTTTGAGCTTCCTCTTTCTCATCTTGCAGCGATTTATATTTTCCCGCCATCAAAATAGAAAGGCAAATGATTTCTACGAGAGTCCCCGCTTTGAGTCCATATTGCGTAATCTCAGGTATATCGATAACACCAATGTTTCCCAATACAAAAACAATTGCTCCTGTAAGTAGTGAAAAGAGTCCTACGAGAAAAAGTCTATTGATATTTTTATTTCGCTTTCGAATCCTAACGCCAACCACCAACAGAAATATGAGTGAAAGCAGGCTGAAAATATTGATCAGTGGATAACAAAACTCAAAGATTGCTCCGGGAATAAGCGATGCTAGTGTGGTTAGAATAACTGCCCCTCTGAAAATTGTGGAAATCCTTTTATTTCTTCCCTCGAGCTCCAAATAATTGGTAGCGTAAGTCAATGCGAAGAAGACAGTGGTTCCGGCAATGAGTATTACACTGTGATGGGTGAAATAGGTTCCAGAGGTAAAGATAAACTCGTGTACATAACCGTCTAAAGCTGCCTGAAGTAATGCGGATAGGGCTACGTAAATAGTATACAAAAAGAACAACCGATCTCTTAGTAGTAGGAAGAACGCGAAATAAATGATTACAACAAAGACAAAGATTCCGTAGAAGATTCCTGCATTGAATTGCCGTGTACGCTCGATTTTTTCAAACTGATGCTTCTCCCAGAAAATCATGGGGAGGGTGACAGCTTCTCCATCGCTGGCAAGTTGTAGAACGTACTCTTTTGATTCATGAGCTTTCAATTCTATAGGCAGTACACTTCGGTTAGACCAGATCGATTTACTGGTAAAAGGAATGGCATCACCTGAAATTGCGAACGTATTACTCTTGAGATCGAATAATTTCACTTCATTGGTAATAGGCCGAGCTGTTTCAAGAACAATTTTTAGCGGATTTGATGTATTGTTTACGAGAACAAAATCAATGAAGTAAGTACTGCTTGTAAAGTCCAAGTTTTCAACCGAACGATTCGATTTTCGTTTAATTAAGCTTTTTCTATCCCGCAAGTATTCTTCGATGCTGATGGCATCATATGATTCATAAATAGTGAACTTGTCCGTAATAGACTTGTTCAGTGCATCGTTACTCGCTCCGCCAACTTGAATAGTATCTTGCGCCCTCGTGCAAAAAGCAATAGTGAGCAACAAAAGAAGTATAAAATTCTTGATTTGCATTTCTTGTTTTCTAAAAGTAGAAAAACAAGGCAGATAAAAAAAGGGTGAATGACTCACCCTTAACTTGATTTCTTTAACTCAAGAAATTAAATACAAGTGAGATGTTGTGAAAGTTAATTGACTGGATGGAAGGATGGCGATTAACATTTAGCAGTCCGAATGAATAGCGAAGTTCAGGAGCAAAGTTGAAAACGGAAAAATGATTCTCCAATCCAATACCAAAGTCAATGGCAAAATCAGAACTTGTTGGATAACTATTCGATTCATTCAGTTTCCCAACAACTGGAATGCGGACATTCGGTCCGAGCAGAAAATAGGGACTTCTCTTCTCATTCTTTAATTTGAAAACAAAATGACTGGCAAATGATAGGTTTATTGGATAGACATCATACCTTTCATTAACGCCATCGTTAAAAGTAATATGGCTGTTGTTAAAAGATAACTCAGCTTTTGGCGCAATAGAAAAGTAATTCGTCGCGCGAAACTCTGAAATCACGCCTAGGCGAAATCCAGCATTATTATGCATGCTAGCATTTTCAGGAATCTCATTCTGACCGATGAGATTTGAATAATTAACACCGAGATTGAATCCAAAAGCCAGTCGTTCACATTTTTTTGAAGATTCTTCCTGAGAGAAGGTGACAAGTGATAGACATACAAATGATGCTGATAAAACGATACGTTTCATAATAGAAGATTAATTGGTTAGGTAGTAGTTTGCCTATATGTTTTATCACTTTGTGGAGATAACGGCGACTCGATTCCTTTATTGTGTGATCGGATATCAATGACTTATTATTGATATACACAGAAGGTCATAAAAAAAGCCCTCGATCAATGATCGAGGGCTTCGCCAGATTTTTAGAATCTGAATTATTCTCCTACAACTTCAAATTTGAAGTTAGCCTGAACATCTTTATGAAGATTAGCAGATGCTTCGTATTCTCCAATCTCGCGGATTGGCTCATCCTTAATCTTCAATGATTTTCTGTCGATTTCAATTCCTTCAGCTTTCAACGCTTCAGACAATTGAACAGTATTCACAGAACCAAAGATTTTTCCTTTCTCACCAACCTTAGTAACAATTTTTACTGAAGTTGCTTCCAGTTTCTTGCCTAGCTCTTCCGCTTCAGCAAGTACCTTGGATTCTTTGTGTGATTTTTGCTTCATGATTTCAGCGTGTGCTTTCTTTGCAGAAGCAGTTGCCAAAACAGCATATCCCTGTGGGATCAAGAAGTTACGACCATATCCAGGCTTTACCGTAACCAATTCGTTAGCGTAGCCTAAGTTGTCTACGTTTTTCTTTAAAATTACTTCCATCTTGAATAAAATTTCCTGTTAATGATCAAATTATTTCAACATATCCGCAACGTATGGCATAAGGGCAAGGTGACGTGCACGCTTGATTGCCTTATTCACACGCTTCTGGTATTTTGCAGAAGTACCAGTAATACGTCGAGGTAATATCTTTCCTTGTTCATTTACCAATTTTAACAAGAAGTCAGCATCCTTGTAATCGATAAATTTAATTCCGCTTTTCTTAAAGCGACAGTACTTTTCTTTTTTGATTTCGATGTTAATCGGAGTCAAATAACGAATATCATTTTGAGCCATTGTTTCTCTTTTTTAATGTGTGAATAATTAAGCTTCAGCTTCTGCTGCTGGTTTTTTCGCTTCGCCTAAACGCGTTCTGCGTTTGTCAGCGTAAGCAAGATGATCTTTGTCCATTTTTACAGTGAGGAAACGCATAACACGCTCATCTCTTTTGAACATTACTTCCAACTCAGCAATAGCGCTTCCAGGAGCTTCAAATTCAGACAAAAAGTAGAAACCAGTAGACTTCTTCTGAATTGGGTACGCTAATTTGCGCAATCCCCAACTTTCAGAGTGCTTTACTTTTCCACCCAATGAGCCAACTTTGCTCTCGAATGCTTGTACTGCTTCCTTTGCCTGTTCTTCAGACAAAACGGGAGTTAAAATGAAAACAGTTTCGTAAGAATTCATAAAAATTGAATTTTGTAAATAATTAATATAAAACCCGAATCAACATGAAACGGGAGCGCAAAGATAGTAAAAAATCAAATGGAACTCGGGTAAGTTGAATTAATTGTGTTTTTCGTATTCAAAGGTTAAGCACTGGATGTTTCCAGCCGCGTTCGGAAAGATGAAATTTTGCGGAGAATTTTCAGACAATTAAAAGTATGAATTTCTCCAGTAGACTTTGCGTTCAATAAGTGATTGATTTTTCCATTCCAGAGGTTTCCTGTTCATTAAGATTTTCGTAAATTCGCGGGACTTCAATATCGGTGAACTTCAGTTCATTGTTAACTATTTAAATTAAAAACGAAAGCATGGTATTTGACTTAGACATGATTAAAGAGGTGTATGCTAAGTATCCTTCACGCATTGAAGCTGCGCGAAAGGTAGTTGGTAAACCACTTACGCTTGCAGAAAAAATATTGTATACACACCTTTGGGATGGTGAGGCTAACACAGCTCACGAACGCGGAAATTCCTACGTAGATTTCGCTCCAGACAGGGTGGCAATGCAGGACGCAACAGCTCAAATGGCCTTGTTGCAATTTATGCAGGCTGGAAAGTCTAAAGTTGCTGTTCCATCAACTGCGCATGCGGATCACTTGATACTTGCAAAACAAGGAGCGAGTAAGGATTTGCAAGATTCGATTAACAAGAACAATGAGGTTTTTAATTTTCTAAGTTCTGTATGTGATAAATATGGAATTGGATTCTGGAAGCCAGGAGCCGGTATCATTCATCAGGTAGTATTGGAGAATTATGCTTTCCCAGGAGGGATGATGATTGGAACGGATTCGCACACGGTGAATGCTGGAGGACTCGGAATGGTTGCCATTGGTGTTGGTGGAGCAGATGCTGTTGACGTGATGGCGGGAATGCCTTGGGAGTTGAAGATGCCGAAATTGATTGGTGTGAAATTGACAGGAGAGTTGAACGGATGGACAGCTCCAAAAGATGTGATTTTGAAAGTAGCCGGAATTCTGACTGTAAAAGGTGGAACGGGTTGCATTGTTGAATATTTCGGTGAAGGAGCTAAGTCAATGTCTGCGACCGGAAAAGGAACAATTTGTAACATGGGGGCTGAAATCGGAGCAACGACTTCGACCTTTGGTTACGATGATTCCATGAGAAGATATTTAGCGGCTACTGGTCGTCAGGAAGTGGTGGATGCGGCAGACGCGATCGCTGAGCACTTAACAGGTGACGACGAGGTTTACGCGAACCCAGAGCAATATTTTGATCAGGTGATTGAAATTGATCTTTCAACATTATCTCCGCACGTAAACGGTCCTTTTACTCCAGACTTGGCGACGCCAGTTGCGGAAATGAGAGAGAAGGCGACAGAGAATGGTTGGCCGTTGAAGGTTGAATGGGGATTGATTGGATCTTGTACGAACTCGTCTTATGAAGATTTGGCTCGTGCAGCATCGATTGCTCGTCAGGCGTTTGATAAAGGTTTGGAAACAAAGTCAGAGTTTGGAATTAACCCAGGATCTGAGCAAGTGCGTTTCACTGCCGAAAGAGATGGTTTATTGAAGCCATTTGAGGATTTACAAGCTACAATCTTTACAAATGCTTGTGGACCATGTATAGGTCAATGGGATAGAGCAGGTGCTGATAAGCAAGAAAAGAATACAATTGTTCACTCGTTTAACAGAAACTTCTCCAAGCGTGCTGATGGTAACCCGAATACACATGCATTTGTTACCTCACCTGAAATGGTAGCAGCAATCGCTATTTCTGGAGATTTAGGTTTCAACCCAATTACAGATACCTTAACAAATAAGGATGGCCAACAAGTGAAGTTGGATCCTCCGACTGGTGATGAACTTCCGCAAAGAGGGTTTGATGTAGAAGATAATGGATACCAGGCGCCTGCAGAAGATGGAAGTGGAATAGAGGTGATTGTAAAACCTGATTCAGAACGTCTAGAATTATTAACTCCTTTTGCACCTTGGGATGGCGGTAATATTTCAGGAGCCAAACTTTTGATTAAGGCTTTCGGAAAGTGTACAACTGACCATATCTCAATGGCAGGACCTTGGTTGCGATACCGTGGACACTTGGATAATATTTCGAATAACTGTTTGATCGGTGCAGTAAATGCATTTGGTGGTGCTACAAATGAAGTAGTGAACCAATTAACTGGTGAGAAGGCGGAAGTGCCAGCAACTGCGCGAGCATACAAAGCGGCAGGAGTTCCTTCGATTGTTGTGGGAGATCATAACTACGGTGAAGGTTCATCTCGTGAGCACGCAGCGATGGAGCCACGTCACTTGGGAGTAAGAGCTGTAATCGTGAAATCGTTTGCGCGTATTCATGAGACAAACCTTAAGAAGCAAGGAATGCTTGGGTTAACGTTTGATAATGAATCAGATTATGATAAAATCAAGGAAGATGATACATTTAACTTCACTGACTTGAGCGAGTTCGCTTCTGGTAAGCAATTAACATTGGAAATCGTTCATGCAGACGGATCGAGCGAATCAATTAAGTTGAATCATACGTACAATGAGCAACAAATTAGTTGGTTCAGAGCAGGTTCAGCATTGAATTTGATTAGACAACAGAATTCATAGAAATTGAATGAATATATTCAAAGCGCCTCTTATGTGGGGCGCTTTTTTTATTTTTATTCATCAAATAAAATCAACCATGAAAAGAATAATTAAAGTTTCGTTTGTCCTTGCTGCTGCTGCTATCACTTTACTGGCTGCATGTAAAAAAGAGGGATGTACAGATACAAATGCTGTCAATTATAATGAAGAGGCAAATACAGATGACGGTTCTTGTATGTACAATGCTACCGCTCATTTCTGGATGGATGCTACAACTTCTCAAAATTTGCAATTGGTCTCAATATCAGGGTTTATCGACGTCTACCTAGACGGATTGTATGCCGGAACGATGGATATTTCGGCTTTTTCAAATACACAACCACCTTGTGGAAATGGAGGAGCTTCCTTTACACATGATCTTGGGTCGAAGTTGAATAACATTATTCAATATGACCTGCGCTACACAGATCAGTTTGGTCAGTCACAGGTATTCCAGGATGGAACTATGCCGCTTTCATTTAACGATTGTTCCCAAGTGGAAGTGGAGTATTAATGTTGCTCAAAATGAATTGAAAAAAGCGCTCGTCAAAACGAGCGCTTTTTTTATGATCTGATTTTTTTTCAATCTGACCGCAAGTTTCTTAATGTATTGACAACATAGGGGTAAAAAGAATTTAATCTCACTATTAATTAGAGCTTATTATGAAAGTTTACTCCTTACTGTTGGGGGCTCTGTTCACATTCTGTACAGTTCACTTAACAAAAGCGCAATCATTTAATGGATATGCGCTCTACAACTTACAAAATCAAAACACAACATACTTAATCGATAAGGATGGAAACATTGCACATTCTTGGTCTTGTTCTGCGTCCTGCAATTACTCCGTTAAACTCAAAGAGAACGGAAATATAGTTAGAGGAGGTGTTTATTCATCGAATCAGTTGTCAGGGGCAGCAGTCGGAGGGATGATTCAGGAAATTGACCCAAGTGGTACTATTATATGGGAATACGTTTATTCGAACAGTGAACACGTTTCACATCATGATTTTTGCCTGATGCCAAACGGAAATGTAATTCTAACAGCCTGGGAAGTGAAGTCTACATCTGAACTGACACAAGCTGGGGTGACAAGCGCAACTTCTGAAAAATGGCCTACACACTTCATCGAGTTAGAGCCGGATGGAAATGGAAGTGCTACAATTGTTTGGGAGTGGCATATCTGGGATCATTTATGCCAAGATGCTGATGCTACAAAGGATAACTATGTGCCAGATGTGGCCGACTACCCTGAGTTGATGGATGCGAATACTATTTCTGGCGGTGGTGGTCCTGGACCAGGGCCAGGTGGTGGAGGTGGAGATTGGTTTCATGTCAATGGAATCGATTACAACCCAACCTTGGATCAGTTAGTCTTCAGTTCAAGATATGCGAGTGAAATCTTCATTATAGATCATAGTACAACTACCGCAGAGGCGGCTACGCATAGTGGTGGTAATTCAGGAATGGGGGGTGACTTCTTGTACCGTTGGGGAAACCCATCTAATTACGGAGTTAATGGAGCACAAACAATCGACGAGGCGGTGCATGATCCGCGCTGGATTCCAGACGATGGACGCCCAAATGGAGGATATATACAGTTTTTCAATAATGAGGGAAACAACGGCGGCTCTGCAGTAGATGCTATAGAAGCTCCAGAGGCTGGGTACTTATATTCACTAACAAGTGCTTCTTATGGGCCAACAAATTACGATTGGCGCCATAACTGTTTGGCGAATTCAACTGGACAGTCGGCAAGTG
The DNA here is from genome assembly GCA_002427735.1 of Flavobacteriales bacterium UBA6051. Classification (GTDB taxonomy): domain Bacteria; phylum Bacteroidota; class Bacteroidia; order Flavobacteriales_D; family Crocinitomicaceae; genus UBA4466. The sequence continues at coordinate 93,177 of DIYP01000015.1, read as the reverse complement.
ATCGAATGTCAAATGGTAATACTTTTGTCAATGTTTCCAACCAATATATGTATGAAGTAGATGCCAATGATAACCTCGTTTGGCAATATAATGCTGGTCCTACAAAAGCATTTCGCTATGAGTGTGATCATGCAGGAATAGTCGCATTACTTGGGAATGATCCTTGCGGACTACTCAGCATTGATGAGCATACATTGGCCGATCTTAAATTGTATCCAAACCCTTCTACAGGGATATTCAAGCTGGATGGCGTTGATGTAAAAGGAAGTGAAGTAGAGATAAACATTTTTAACGTGTTCGGTGAACTGGTCAAGCAAGTTGAAAATTCGAATACGGTTGATTTGTCAGAATTGGCTGAAGGTGTTTATTACGCTTCCATTGTATTTGATGGTCATTCGGCAGTGACAAGAAAAATTTCTATCGTTAAATAATCGGTGTGAAGATTAAGTTTGCATGCGTATTCGCGCTGATTGTTATGCTTAGTATGCGTGGGAGTCTGGTAGCACAATCAGACTTTTACGCTATTGAGCATATTCCGGAGGTAAGGCTCTATTTTTCCCAAGCTAATTGGGATGAAATTTTAGATAGTTTATATGTTGAAGGAGAACTTGCGCGATTAGGGGCGGATCTTATCATTGACGCGAATACTTATAAAGACGTCGGAGTTCGTTACAAAGGGTTTAGTTCATTTAGTTCAGAACGGGACAAAAATCCATTCAATATTGATCTTGACTACGTATATCAGAACCAAAACCATCAGGGATATAAAAAGATAAAACTCAGCAACGTGATTCAGGATCCGTCTTTTGTGCGCGAAGTTTTATCCTATGAGATCGCAAGGAAATATATGCCGGCTTCCTTAGCGAATTATGCCAATGTATATGTGAATGATACTCTTATCGGATTGTATTCAAATGTAGAGGCTGTCAATGGTGATTTTCTTGAGAAACACTATGGAGACAGTGAAGACACTTTTTTCAAGTGTAATCCCGAAACAATTGATTTGAATGGGGAAAATGCAAATCTGTCGGACTCTCCCGGAGAAAGTATTGATGCATATTCTCCTCTCTACAAGCTGAAATCAGATGAGCAAGAAGGTTGGAACGAGCTTTATGAATTCATTGATATTTTGAACAATTCACCGTCTGATATTTCAAGTGTCTTAAATATTGATCAGACGCTGTGGATGCATGCTTTTAACTATGCGCTGATTAATTTTGACAGTTATATAGGATATGCTCAGAATTATTACCTGTATAAGGATCAAAGTGGGAAGTTTAATCCAATCCTATGGGATCTAAACATGTCTTTTGCAAGCTATCGTTTAACGGATGCATCTGATCATTGGGATGGGTTTTCCATTGCTGAAGCAAAGGAAATGGATCCTCTGCAACATTTGAATAGCTTCTCTGTGCACCCGCGTCCATTGATTCGAAATGTCTTAAATAATGAATCCCATAAAAGAATGTATCTGGCACACCTTCGTACCATTATGGAGGAGAATTTTGATAATCAGGAATATGCACTTAGAGCAGATTATATGCAGAATTTGATAGACGCAAGTGTCCTCGCCGATACGAATAAGTTTTACTCTTACGACGATTTTAATGCCAATCTTAATTCCACGGTTTCCGATTTGGTCGATTATCCTGGCATTACTGATTTAATGAACGATCGTTCCGTTTACTTGAGTTCGTATACAGGAATTTCAGGAGCACCAGATATTGGTTCTATTCAGGTTAGTCCAACGAGCACAAAAGTTGGCGATAATGTCTCAATTACTGCAACTGTTTCGGGTAGTCCCCTTAATGTTTTCTGTGCTTATCGATTTTCAGAACGAGAAGATTTTGAGTTGCTGACAATGTTCGATGACGGAAATCACGATGATGGTTTGTCTGGTGATGGTCAATATGGAGTGAAACTAGAAGAAATATCGAATTTGGTTCAATATTACATCTATGCCGAAAACGATTCAGCTGGGCGTTTTTCACCAGAACGTGCCGCTTATGAGTTTTATGAAATTGAATCACGCGTCGGGAAAAATGAGTTGACCATTAATGAGATCAGAACAAATAATCTTTTCGGAGAAACGGATCAGGATGATGAATATGAGAATTGGGTTGAGCTCTATAATAACTCATTTTATCCGATATCACTTGAGGGTATGTACCTATCAACGGAAGAAAATAATCTCATGCAATGGCCATTGCCGAATGAAGTAATTGAAGCCGGTCAATACAAGCTCATATGGCTTGATGGAGATACTTTACAGGCCGGAATGCATTGTAGTTTTTCTGTGCGAAGTGATGCTGATTCACTTTGGCTGGTATACGGCGATGGTACAGTCATCGATTCGGTATTTTTTGGAGCTCAGGAAGCAATTACCTCATTTGGGAGATATCCCAATGCGACCGGGAGTTTTCGGGAAATGATTCCGTCGCCGAGAGCATTGAACGAAGGGGTGAATTTACCGGTGCTCAATGATCCGGTATTTGTTTACCCAAACCCAGCATATAATGAACTGAATATTCGATTGAATACAACAGAAACAGCAGAAGTAACGCTCTATACACTAGATGGAAGAACAATGCTTCCTACTCAAGAAATGGAGGGGCAAACGACAAAACAACTTGATTTATCACTTTGCTCCAATGGGGTTTATCTTCTCAGAGTAAGTTATGACAATGAGAATTTTATTAAAAAAATATTGATTACGAAATAAATACAAGCATATGAAAGTACAATTATTGATTGCCGCAACGACACTTATGATAAGTAACGTATTTGCCCAAACTTTTACGAATTATACCACGAGTGATGGTCTCCTGGATAACAATGTAAATTGCGTAGATGTCGATGCATCGGGAAATGTTTGGTTTGGAACACAAGGAGGGGTCTCAATGTTTACAGGAAGTATTTGGAATAATTATACGACTTCCAATTCACCAGGTTTGGCCGATAATATGATTCAGGCAATTTACGTAGCGGAAAACGGAAACATTTGGGCCGGGACAGACTTTGGGGTTAGTTACTTGAGTGGTGGTTTATGGACAACCTATACAACCGCAGATGGTTTAGGAAATAATCAGGTGAAGTGCATTGCAGAAGATGCTAATGGCGATCTTTGGTTTGGAACGAATACTGGTGTTTCTAAGCTTTCAGGCTCAAGCTGGACTTCCTATGGTACGGGAGATGGCTTACCTTTTGGCGGTGTAACCACCATCACAGAGCATTCAAATGGTGATCTTTGGATGGGATCAGGACTTGGCGGTGTCATTATTTTTGATGGAACGAACTTTTCTTTTCTAACGACGAATGATGGCTTAATTGATGATCGTATTAGAGGTTTGGTTATTGATGATCAAAATCACAAATGGGTAGGTACATCTGAAGGAATTACTGTAATGAATGAGAACGACGCTTTCTCAGCACATCATACGACGATTTTTACACTTCCACAACCTGATACGTTAAACCCGATCGAAGACATTAAAATAGATTCGCAGGGAAATATTTGGGCGGGAGTCTATGTGGATTATTTGGTGACCGAAGGAGGAGTTTGTGCATATGACGGAAACCAATGGATCGAATATCACGTGGCAGATGGTTTGGTCGGACCGGTAGTTCGTGCTCTGGCTATTGATGCCAATGATGATGTTTGGGTAGCAACGAGCACAGGCGTTTCTCATATATCAGATCACATGGTATCGTTAAAAGAATTGACTTCGGAAACATTCAATGTCTATCCAAACCCTGCGAAAGACGTTATCACAATTGATTTGGTACAATTCGATGAGTCAGGAGTCGTGGAGTTGTATTCCATGGCGATGCAAAAGGTGAAATTTAAAGCGTTTACTTCGGATAATTCAACCGTAACACTCAACATCAATGATCTTGATGCAGGAGTTTACATGTTGAAGGTAAACGATCAAGCTAGAAAGGTCGTACTTCAATAGTGCGAAACCTGGTTTACGTTGAAAGGAGGTTTAGGCCTCCTTTTTTTGTTATCATAAAATGCTGTGACAGGGATGACTCAAATTTTATCCTTTGGAAGGTTTATTTTTTTAATAAATTGAAATGAACAGGATTTTCTCCATTTTCCTTGATGTACAGGTTGAAATGGCTTTTCTTTATTTAAAAAAGTGTCTATAAAATTTATAAAAAAAAAGTGGTTGAATTTTATATTTAGAGTTGAATTATGATTTTGAAATGTCTGATACTCATTGAATATTTGCGATAACTGGTTATCTAGATGAATTTATAATATACTAACCCGGTGTACTGACGGGCAATAATCTGTATGATTCGTGATTATTTGTTAGGTACAATGTAAAATATTCTTTGGTGAAGTAGAAGGTGTGTCGTAGAAAGATCATAGTAAGTAGTAGTCAAATGATCGGTTAGGTTAACAACAAACCATCTTAACTTTCATAGTTATTCGGTGTATCACCAAAGAAAACGGGCGTCTGTAGACGCCCGTTTTAATTTCTCTGAGCAATGTTAAGAATGCAAGGCTGTTATTGTTTGAGTTCTTCTAGTGAAATTTAGGCAGTTTCAAAAACAAAGAATATTGTAATCAAAAGGGTAAACGTGATAAAAGCTGACTTGAATTTAGAATTGTCAGAACTCGTGTCGTAGTTTGTAAACGTTTTCCATAGAATCATTTGTATAGTATGCTTTCAGCCAGCTGATGAGATCAATATATTCCATTGCGATTTTCCCTTCTTGATTGAGAGCGTTTTCTTCAAGTTGTTCGACGATAGCATCAAAGAAGTTTGATTTTTCTGAAGAATACGGTTGGATAAAATGAAGATTGGCAAACCGCAGAAAGTTGATGAGTAAGTCAATGTCTCTGTTCTGCTTCTTTAGATACCTGGTAGTCGATTTGACAAGTGATCTAATGAGTTCATAGTTCCCAAGCGCATAGTGAATACAGATTTGCATAATGCGCAAATAGGTATGCAGATCTTCTCGCAATGCGCGCATTTCTTGCGTGTTTAAAATTCTGTTTAACCACCTTAAAGCTTTCTTATACTGACCATTGGCGAAATAGGCGTAAGCAAAATTGAAGTAGAAAGCCATTCTAAGATTGTTATCAATGAGAATTGTTTCGTCGGAGTACTTTGATTCCAGTCTTTCAAGGTAATCAAGGATTGCCGAGAAGTTTCCTTGATCTAAATCACTGTTGATTTGAATGTTATTAAGAGTATTTTCTACTTCATCCGCAAAACTTGCTTCCTGAATATGTTTAGGAATATTATCGATATAGTTTAAGATGTGCCTTTTTTCTTTTTCAAGCTCTTTAAATAGCCTGAAAGTGGAAAGTCCTATTAGTAGAAAACGAGCATGAGTAAGCCAGATGCGATAAGTCATACCAAGTTCTTCAGCAATATCAAGAGCACGTTTTCTATGATAGTAAACTTCATTAGGATGGTCAAACGCATAGTGATAATGTCCCCAAATAATGTGGTAATCCATCTGGCAGTTAAGAGGCAGCTCATTTGGTTCAGATTGCAGTAGGGTATGGGAAACAATAGTATTTAGTCGTTCTTTTGATTGCTTTCCTCCAAGACTGGTGCTTTCAAGGAGGAATAATCTCATCTGAATAGTAATATATTCGAAAGCTGCTCCTATTTCATTCTTCTTCCTTACCTCAGAAACCTTGGGATATGTAAAGTTGATATAATGATCCAAATCTTCTTTGTTAGACTCTTTTAGTGCAATGTTGAACTCAAGAACTGAAAGGCGGTCAAGGGCAAGATAATTCTGGGACTTCCATGCCGCTGTGGTGGCCTTATCGAGCAACTTTCTCGCCTGGCGATAAAGCCCCTTTTCAAACAATATGTCAATGAAGTCGATGTTTTGCCATAGTTTTAATCGATCACTATTATTTGCAGCTTGCATTCTTAAAGACTTCAGGATTAGTTCGTTCAATTGAACCTTCAGAGTTGAGATAGTTCTTATGTTGAGTTTGTCTGCTAATTTCTTAACTAACAAGCCGTGATCATAAACTTCCATTTTATCAATGGCATCGAATAGCAGTGCGTAGTTGTTCTTATCTCCCTTGGAATAATTGTTAATGAAAAGTTTAAAGCTGCGCTTTTCAGCTTTCGATAGTGATTTGATCAAATAAAAGACCTGTTCTGTAGTCTTCATGGTTTAGCGGTCAGAAATGTTTGCGAAGCAAAATTACCGATTCTAATAATGTAATCATCTGATCGATAAGTGTATTTAAAGCCCTGATAAAACACTTGAACGTTTCATTTTTAATAAAATAATTTAAAGACTAATTGATAGAGTGTAATGCATTGTTAACTAGCTCTTTAGAGGGCTTGTGCTTTTTTATGGTTGATAAAATTTAACAAAATGATCCTAATTGAACACTTCATTTAGGATTCAACTTTGATTATGAATTTTTGATAAACCGAACGAATTTTGTCGGGATACTGAAATGATTAGTTCAATGAAAAAGACGGCTCTAAAACTTCTATTATTTACTTTGCTTTCATTCGCATCTTATGGACAACAAAGCTATGTTAGAGTCTTTGTAGAAGATGTACATAACTATAACTCAGCTTCTGAAATTGACACGTATATAAGAACAAAAACTGGTGTCCAGATATCAAGAATGGACCATTTCACCGGAGTTTATTTGGCAATTTTTGATGGGAATGAGATCACAAAGAATGATTTTTTGAATTGGATAGAAGAGCTTGGGTATTATCCCAAGTGCTTGGTTTCGGGGGAGCATATTTACGGTATTCCAATGAAACAAATGTCAAGAGAAATTTGCAATGGCAGTGAAAAAGAAGAAACGTCGGTAAAACAATAAAATTATCAACCATGGCTGTGCTTAAACCTACTATTATCCTTTTTACTTTCTCGTTGACATGGAGTTTTTGCTTTGGGCAAGCTCCGTGTCAAACGAATTTCACGGGAACAGATCCTTGTATCCCTGAACCTCTTGGTGTGGCGACTTCTTGCGCGGGGGCTTCAGAGACATTTCAAACCAATCAATGTTTTGGAACTGCTCCCACTACAAGTTCATGTGGTGTTAATCTTGGGTCTAACCATGTCTGGGGAACATTTACCGTTGCTATTGCTGATACCTATACCATTACCTGGACGGCTAGTAATGGCAGGAATATTCGTTTAGGTCTCTATCAATATAGTGATCCTTGTCTAATGACTGGCGAAACTGAGGTAGCTTGCGCAAATGCAGGAGGTGGAGGTGTTGATGAAACGATCAGTATGTTTTTACCTACTGGAACCTATTATGTTTGTGGTATGAGTTCGGGGAACTTATCAGCTGCATCGCAAATATGTGTTAGTGCTCCGAGTATTCCGGCTCCTATTGTTGCATCAGATTGCGCAATAGGAGTTAATGTGTGCACTAATTTGGCTTTTGCTATAGATCCCAATGGCGCTGGTTCTAACACGAATGAGATTCCTCCAACCGGAAGCGTAGGTAATCCTTTTTATGATGGTTTTTCGACGTTTAACCCATGGGGAACACCTAACTCTGGTTGTCTTCAAATCGACGAGTCAAATAGTACATGGATGCGCGTAAATATTAGTGGCACCGGGAACCTTGAATTTACATTTGGTGGTAACGGCACGCAAGGTGGTTTTTATGATTGGATTATGTATCCGGCAACTGCAGGCTGTACAGAGATCTTGTCTCATACGGTTGCTCCCGTTCGTTGTAACTGGAACGGAGCTCCCTTTGGAGGAACAGGTTTGGCAGATGTTGTTCCATCAGGAGGGGATTCTTTTAACTTCGAGCCTTCGCTTCCAGTTGTGGCTGGAGAGGTTTATATTATTTGTTTTTCAAATTATAGTTCTGTTCAAACCGCAGTACCTTTAGAGTTTGGAGGAACTGCTATCGTCAGTTGTACACCACTTCCAGTTGAGATGGTTCAATTTGCAGGAGAGCGTATTTACCGCAATGTTTCTCTTGAGTGGATAACCGCAACCGAAACCAATAACGATTATTTCGAAGTAGAAAGAAGCCTGGATGGTATTTCTTTCGAGAGCATCGGATCAGTAGATGGTTTAGGGACAAGTATAGTTTCAACTACCTATGAGTTTCTTGATGTTAACCCTACGATGAATAAGGTGAATTATTATCGTTTGAGACAAGTAGATTTTGATGGAAGTCCTGCTTATTCCCCCGTACTTGCAGTCAATATGAATTCATTCGAATCCATAAATGTATATCCAAATCCCACTAATAGTTTAGTTGTGATAGAATCTAAAGACAAAGAAATTGAATTCGTGCGTATTGAGAATTTGCTCGGGGAGGTGATGTATGAAAGCAAATCAATCTCCTCAAAAGTGGCGTTGAATGTATTGAATTATCAGGCTGGCACATACATAGTACAAGTCTGGTCAGATGGAACTTTGGTTAAAAGTGAAAGGTTAGTCGTAGAATGATCATAGAAGTAGTTTAAAGTAAATGATCGGTTAGGTAAGTTAGTCGTTTAAAAAACCTTTTAATAAGTCTTTAACCAAAGAAAAAGGGCGTCTGGAGACGCCCTTTTTACTATTTAGTTAAAGATCTTAAACGGCAACATTATGTTCCCTCAATGCATCATTCAGTGAAGTCTTTAGGTCGGTAGAAGCTTTACGCTTACCAATGATCAATGCGCATGGTACCTGGAAGTCTCCAGCCGGGAACGACTTAGTGTATGATCCAGGAATTACGACGCTTCGCTCAGGAACATATCCTCTTATTTCAGACGGTTCATCGCCAGTTACATCAATGATTTTAGTGGATTTCGTAAGTACTACATTTGCACCAAGAACAGCTTCCTTACCAACGCGAACACCTTCTACAACAATGCAGCGTGATCCGATAAACGCATTGTCCTCAATGATCACTGGAGCTGCTTGAAGTGGTTCTAATACTCCGCCAATTCCAACTCCACCACTTAAATGGACATTTTTTCCAATTTGAGCACATGATCCAACTGTCGCCCAAGTATCTACCATCGTCCCTGAATCAACATAGGCTCCAATGTTAACATATGAAGGCATCATGATGACACCTGGGGCAACAAAAGCTCCATATCTCGCCACTGCATGAGGTACAACGCGCACGCCCAACTCCTCATAGTTTGTTTTAAGTTTCATTTTGTCATGGAACTCGAAAGGTCCTACCTCAATTGTTTCCATTTTTCGAATGGGGAAATACATAACGACAGCTTTTTTAACCCACTCATTGACTTGCCAGGTACCGTCATCAAGTGGCTCAGCAACACGCAAAATACCCTTGTCGATATCTTCAATCACATGTTCAATAGCTTCAATAGTTTCCGGCTTCTGTAAAAGTTCACGATTGTCCCATGCAGCTTCTATAATTGATCTCATCTGTTTCTTGTTTGTTTCGGCAAAAGTAATGATCGGTACGAAATATACGCATGCCTGTTAAAAAACGATTGAATGCACAGTGAATTGAAAAAATTACGCACCACGTTTAAGAACTTCAAAAAGAAATCATGGTTAACTTTGCTTCATGGGAAAGATTTTGGGAGTTGATTTTGGTTTGAAACGAACAGGGCTGGCAATTACCGATGACGCAAATATTTTTGCCTTCGGTCTTGAGACTGTCAATTCAAAGGATTTGATGAAGCGTTTGGAAGTTTTAGTTTCACAGGAAAACGTTACCACCGTTGTTATTGGATTACCGAAACGCTTAAATGATGAAGATACCCATATTACTCAAAATGTACTTTTACTAAAGGATGCAATAGAGCAAAAAATCCCACAGTTAAAAGTTGAGTTAATCGATGAACGGTTTACATCTAAAATGGCCTCTCAGGCGATGCATGCAGCGGGCGCGACGAGAAAGCAGAAAAAACAAAAAGGACTGGTTGATAAGGTGAGTGCCACACTTATTTTGCAATCATATTTAGATGAAGTCAGATAAATATGTGATGATCACATTTGATCTGTCTTACGCGGAGGTTTTGTTGGAAAGCGTTAATTTTGCCGTATAAATTGATGAAAATATGATACTTCCTATTGTTGCATATGGCGATCCGGTTCTCAAAAAAGAAGGAGAGGAAATTGATCAGGATTATCCAGATCTGAAAGAGTTGATTGAGAATATGTATGAGACTATGTATGCTGCATCTGGTGTTGGACTGGCGGCTCCGCAAATTGGTAAATCCATTCGAATTTTTGTCGTAGATGGAAGTTCATTTGCTGAAGATGAAGATGAGGACGGGAATCCTGATCCTCGTTCAAAAGGAATGGAAGGCTTTAAGAAAGTATTCATAAACCCAATTATTGAGGAGGAGTCAGGCGAGAAGTGGGGATTTAGAGAAGGATGCTTGTCAATTCCTACTATTCGCGAGGAGGTGTTCAGAAAAGAGAAAATCGTGATTTCTTATTACGACGAAAACTGGGAGTTGAAGGAAGAGGAATATGATGGATACTCTGCTCGTATTATTCAACATGAATATGATCACTTGGATGGAGTGTTGTTTACCGATCATCTCTCACCGCTAAAAAAACGACTGCTGAATAAAAAATTGCAGAACGTTTCTAAAGGTGATGTGAAGGCAGATTACAAAATGAAGTTTCCACTTCGAAAAAAGCAGCGTTGATGAGACTTTTTATTGGGTTTATTTGCTTGACTTTTGCGCTGTACAGCTGTTCAGGAGGTGCTTCCTCTGCGTATGATGAAATAAAGAAAATGGAAGCAGATATTACAGAATTGAGCGAGAATCTGCAACCTGGAGAAATTGTTCCGGAGGAGAAGACGAATTTACTCGAAGAACTGCTGAAGTCGTTCTATCAGATGTATCCTGAAAATGAACACGCTCCCGAATGTTTGGATAAGCTCCATATGATGTATTCAGGAAGAATGGATTATGAAACTTCTGCGCGCTATGCAGATACATTACTCGATAAATATCCCAACTATGTGAACCGTGCTATGATTCTTGAAAGTCAGGCGAGTACGTACGACATTTATTTACAACCAAGGGATACGTCAAAGGTTCGATACTATTATGAAATGTTATTAAGTGAGTATCCTGAGTTGCCTAAAGATAAGCGAGAAGGAATCGAATCACGACTTGAAAATCTGCACCTTTCCATTGAGCAGATTATCATGCAGAATAACTAATTGTGCGTTATTCTTTTGGAGATTTCATAGCAAAAAAACAATCGTTAATGATGTGTTAAAAAAGTGTTTGAGTCGAATTCTTGCATTATATTTGGTAGTGTATTTAAGAAACTTAAAAATTACAATATGAAAAAGGGTTTATTTTCTATCATGATGATGTTCGTTCTTGCTTTCGGTGCAAACACAGCAATGGCGCAGGAGGAAGCAGCAGTTAAGGATGGTGCAACGATTGAGTTCGAAAAGGAAACACACGATTACGGAACTGTTGAATACGGTGGGAATGGTCAGTGTACTTTCACGTTCAAAAACAACGGTACTGCTCCGCTAATCATTTCTAATGCAAAAGGATCTTGTGGATGTACAGTTCCTTCATGGCCAAAAGAGCCAATTCAGCCAGGTGACGAAGGAAAGATTACTGTAAAGTATGATACTAAGCGTCCAGGAGCAATTAACAAGAGTGTAACAATTACTTCTAATGCAGCGAACTCACCGACTAAGGTTATCCGAATTAAGGGTACAGTTAGTCCAAAGCCTCAATCAGGAGCGCCGGTTAGCACTGGAGCGCCAGCAAATAAGTAATCATTAAACATATTAATGAAGCTATATTTCGCGATCATAATTATAGCATTGAGTTCCGCCTTTGGCTTCGGCCAAACGGCGGATCTTAGTATAGATAAGGCTGTACATAAGTTCCCCAAGACCTATGAGGGAACAAAACTGGAGCATGTTTATGTGTTGACCAACACGGGAGAAGCCCCATTGGAAATCAAGGATTACAAGGTGGTCTGCTCATGTACCAAAGCTGATTTACCAGATACTGCAATTGCGCCTGGAGAGTCCTTCGACCTCAAGGTAACTTTTGATACAGAGGGGAAATATTACTTTCAGGATCGCACCATTTACCTGTTGACAAATACAAAAAAGGAGATGCATAAGCTTCGGTTCAAGGTAAATGTAATTCCTCGAAACGAATAGCTTGCAAGTTTTTGATTTTCAACTGTTAACGAGTTGTTAATCCTGTTAATCGCCTGTTAAAAACAGTTGCTGAAAGCAATTCTTCCATACTTTAGGTTTAAACAAAAATTTAAATTATTGACGTATGAAAAAGTTAGCTTTCGCTTTACTCACTGTGCTGCTCACAGGAGTATCAACCAATCAACTATTTGCACAGGATCCAATCGCTCAGGATGGTCCAAGAATTGAGTTTAAAAAGGATGTTCATGATTATGGAGAGGTCAAGTATGATGGTAATGGATATACCACATTTGAATTCACCAATACAGGAAATGCTCCACTAATAATTTCGGAGGCCAAGAAATCATGCGGCTGTACCGTACCTGAATGGCCAAAAGAACCTATAGCACCTGGGGCGAGCTCAACGATTAAAGTACGTTATGATATGAAACGTCCAGGTGTAATTAATAAAACCATTACGATAATGTCAAATGCGGTGAATGAACCGACAAAAGCGCTGCGCATCAAAGGACGGGTTTTGCCTAAGCCCGTTTCAGAGGCGCCAGTAAATAAAGCTGGGCCGGCAGTGAAATAAGGCGCCTGAACCAAAAAAAGAAGCCTCTCAAAGTTGAGAGGCTTCTTTTTTTACAACCTAAACTACTATTTATATATTTTTTGAACGAAAGTTCCTGATTTATGATCGACAGCAAGGAAATAAATCCCCGAAGCAAACTTTGACACGTCAATTTGATTAGCAATGAGCTCAAATTTCATTGACTGCCCAATGGAGTTGACAATCCTAACATCATCAATTTGCTCAAAGCCTTGGAGCTTGAGTGATTCAGAAAAAGGATCGATATAAGCGCTGTATGTTTGCTCGTTTTCTTCGATAGAAAGAGTTCCAGGGCAATCATCTGCTTTTTGATACATCTCAGCAACCGAAGTGCTCGTGTAAATCAACTCCGTTGTCTTATCAGGGCAGATTTTGTAAATCAAAGGATACCATTGTAGATTGTAATCGTCAAATACTCCTCGGTTCGGCCATTCAACATCTATCATTGGAACTGGGTTGCCAGTAATCCAATCTCCCTGTGTATATCCACCAAGTCCATGGAAGGCATCGCCGTTATATTCATCATGTTCCAACATTAACACCATGATTTGATTTGTTCCGTCGGGGCCATAGGTGTTGTATAGATCCTTCATTTTGTTTGTGTTATGAAAGGCCCAGCAAGAAGGGCAATGACAAGCGAAGAATTCCAGATAAACTACTTTTCCTTGATCAAGATAGGTGTACAAATTATGCGTATTCCCGTTCAAATCGGTCAATGTGAAATCAGGAGCAATGGACCCATTAGGTAGTTGGGCGCTTGCAGAGAGACTGATAGCTACAAGTAGTATGCTAAGTATATTTTTCATAACAGACGTTTTCTACTAATCAGACGCAGAGATCATTCGATTATTACATACGTCTAACCACAAGACGAAGAATGGAGCTTGAACGTTAATTTCTTGTTGATAATTATCGTAAACACATGGGGAAAAAGAATCCGTCTTAAAGCGAGAAATGCGTATTTTTAATGGTTCGAATTCCGCGATAGTATGTACATCATTTTTGATACCGAAACAACGGGGTTACCAAGAAATTGGAATGCGCCCATTACCGACACTGATAACTGGCCGCGCGTAGTGCAGATTGCTTGGCAATTGCATGATGATATGGGTAAACTCATTGAGCATAAGGATTATCTTATTGATCCTGACGGATTCGATATTCCCTATGATTCAGAGCAAATTCATGGTATTTCTACGGCACTTGCGAAAGATCAAGGGATCCCTTTGGAGGATGCATTGCTGGAATTTAACGAAGCACTTAAAAAGGCGAAGTTTGTCGTAGGACAGAATATCAACTTTGACATCAATGTTTGGGGGTGTGAATTTCATAGATTGGGGATTGAGACTTCCATGGTGGAAATGCCAATTCTAGATACGTGTACCGAGACGACTGCAGAGTTGTGTAGAATTCCAGGAGGTAGAGGAGGTAAGTTCAAACTACCAACACTCACGGAATTGCATGAGTACCTATTTCAGCAACCTTTTGCAGAAGCCCATAATGCCACAGCAGATGTGGAAGCAACCACGCGTTGTTTCTTTGAATTAGTGAGAAGGGGTGTTTTTCTTCCTGAAGAACTTCAACAAGAGGAAAGATACATTGAGGATTTTAAAGCATTTAATCCTCAGCCAATTGGAATGATTGGTCTGAAGCACTTGAACCTGAAAGAGGAGAGTGCTAAGTTAGTTGACACGGATGAGTCTGCCGTAATTGATGTTGATCGAGATTCAGTGCTTGAAGCACTTGCAGAGTATTCATTTGCACATTTACATAATCATACGCAGTTTTCCATTTTACAATCGACTATTGATGTAGATGGATTGGTGAAGAAGGCGGGTGAGCATAATATGAAAGCTGTAGCGCTCACTGATACAGGGAATATGATGGCTGCATTTCACTTCGAGCGTGCAGTTTCCAACTACAATAAAGGTGTTCAGGAAAGAAGAAAGGAGGCTGAAGAGAATGGAGAGTCATTCAGTGAAAATGAGTTAATGCCTATCATTGGTTGCGAGTTTAATGTGTGTCGTGACTTAACGGATAAAACGCAGAAAGACAATGGTTATCAGGTCGTTCTACTGGCCAAGAATAAGAACGGTTATCATAACTTGATTAAGTTGGCTTCAATCGCCTATACGGAAGGCATGTATTATGTTCCTCGAATCGATAAAAGCGTTATTGAAAAGCATTCGGAAGATGTGATGGTACTCACGGGGAATTTATATGGTGAAGTTCCAAGTTTGATATTAAATGTTGGAGAAACTCAGGCGGAAGAAGCGCTCATATGGTGGAAGTCTGTTTTCAAGGACGATTTGTACGTTGAGGTCATGCGCCATGGTCAGGACAATGAAAAAAGAGTCAACGAAACACTGATTCGATTGGCGCGCAAACATGAAGTGAAATTAATAGCATCAAACAATACGTATTATATTGAAAAATCTGATGCTGAGGCGCATGATGTATTGCTCTGCGTAAAAGACAATCAATTGGTTTCTACTCCGGTTGGTAGAGGTAGAGGATTCCGGTATGGACTTGAAAATGAAGAGTATTATTTTAAGTCGCAGGAAGAAATGAAAGAGTTGTTTCTGGATTTACCGGAAGCGATTCAAAGCATTGATGAAGTCATTGGAAAATGTGAGCATTATGGACTTGCAAGAGACGTACTGTTGCCGGCCTTCGAGATTCCTGAAGAGTTCACAGATGCCAAGGATGATGAAGATGGAGGAAAGCGGGGAGAGAATAACTTTTTGCGTCACTTAACTTATGAGGGGGCAAGAGAGCGTTATGATGAAATCACGGAGGAGATCCGTGAACGATTGGATTTTGAGTTGGCTACCATTGAACGAACGGGTTATCCCGGTTATTTCTTAATTGTTCAGGATTTCTGTAAGGCCGCCCGAGAGATGGGAGTTTCAGTCGGTCCAGGTCGTGGTTCAGCAGCTGGTTCGGCTGTTGCATATTGCACGGGGATCACTAATGTCGATCCTATTGCATACGATTTACTTTTTGAGCGTTTCCTGAATCCAGATCGTATTTCGATGCCGGATATTGATATTGATTTTGACGATGAGGGGAGAGGGCGTGTCATTGATTGGGTAATAGATAAGTATGGGGCAAATCAGGTAGCCCAGATCATTACATATGGAACCATGGCGGCCAAATCTTCTATTCGAGATACCGCACGTGTACTGGATTTACCTCTGTCCGAGGCGGATCGTATCGCAAAATTAATTCCCGACATTTCGCTTTCGAAGCTATTCAATCTTCCGGAACCTGCGCTGCGTGATAAGTTGAAGAATAATCAAGATGATATCAATCGAGCTAACGAGTTGAAGAACCTTTCGCAGGGAAATGATCTTTCTGCGGAAGTCATAAACCGTGCTCGGGAGCTAGAGGGCTCCGTACGAAATACGGGAATTCATGCCTGCGGCGTTATCATTACACCTGATGATATCACGAAGTTTGTACCTGTAGCAACGGCTAAGGACTCCGATATGTACTGTACGCAGTATGATAACTCGGTGGCGGAAGATGCAGGACTTCTGAAAATGGACTTTTTAGGTCTGAAAACGCTGACGCTGATTAAACATGCTGTACGTAATGTTCAGGATCGTCATGGCGGGGAGCCTTTGGATCCAGATGCGTTTCCCATTGATGATGAGAAGACTTATGAGCTTTTCCAGCGCGGAGAAACAGTAGGGATTTTCCAGTATGAATCTGCTGGTATGCAGAAGTACATGCGCGAACTGAAGCCTACAGTGTTTGCCGATTTGATTGCCATGAATGCTTTGTATCGTCCAGGACCATTGGAGTACATTCCATCATTCATTAAGCGTAAACATGGAGATGAAGAGATTGTATATGATCTTGACGCCTGTGAAGAGTATCTGAAAGAGACATACGGTATTACAGTTTATCAAGAGCAGGTAATGTTGCTTTCTCAGAAGCTGGCGGGATTCTCAAAAGGTGAGGCGGATACCTTGCGTAAAGCGATGGGGAAGAAGCAGAAACACGTTTTGGATAAAATGAAGCCTGCTTTCCTTGAGCGCGGAGGTGAAAATGGTCATGATACAGAGAAACTAGAGAAGATTTGGAAAGATTGGGAGGCGTTTGCATCCTATGCCTTTAATAAGTCACATTCGACTTGTTATGCTTGGATTGCCTATCAAACGGCGTATTTAAAGTCCAATTACCCGGCTGAATATATGGCATCCGTGTTGAGTAACAACATGAATGATATCAAGCAGGTGTCATTCTTTATGGAGGAATGTAAGCGCATGGAGATAGAGGTATTGGGGCCTGATATTAATGAATCTAATTATCACTTTACAGTAAACAAGGAAGGTGCTATTCGTTTTGGACTCGGTGCGATTAAGGGGCTGGGATCTGCACCTGTGCAAGCTATCATAGAAGAACGTACAGATAATGGAGCGTTTAAAGATATTTTTGATTTAGCGAAGCGCATTAATCTGCGTGTGTGTAACAAGAAAGCTTTTGAAAGTTTGTCGTATGCCGGTGGCTTTGACTCGTTTACAAATGTCCATCGTGCGCAGTATTTTAAAGAGGATGCAAACGGAAGAACTTTCCTGGAGAACGTTATTCGTTTCGGTTCAGGATTTCAGGATAGTGAAAACTCTAGTCAGGCTTCTTTGTTTGGCGAAGATACTGGGACTTCGCTTCCAGAACCGGTCATCCCTGAAGCAGAAGAATGGGGGAATATATATGCCTTGAATAAAGAGAAAGAGGTTGTAGGAATCTTTATCTCTGGTCATCCGTTGGATGATTTTAAAATGGAAATTGATGCCTTTTGTACTGGGGATGTACGTATGTTGAATAACCTTGAGGAACATCGAAATAAAGAGTTGCTTATAGCGGCGATTGTTACGGAAGGGGAGCATCGTTTTACGAGAAAGGGAGATCCTTTTGGAACCATTCTTTTAGAAGATTACGGTGATTCTCACAAGATTTTCCTGTGGCGTGAGAACTATTTGAAGTACAAGCATTTCTTAAATCCAGGAACATTTGTGGCAATTAAGGGTAGAGTAGAGATACCGCCAAGGAGATCGGAATTGGAATTTACGATTCACTCGATAGAACTATTGCATAATCTGAAAGACTCTAAAGCAAACAGTGTCCATTTAAAGGTTTCAACGAAAGCTTTGGATCAGATAATGATTTCCGATTTGAATAACTTATTCAATGAGAATGCCGGTAGATGTCCGGTTCACTTCACTGTGTATGACCCGTTAGACGGAATTGAAGTCAGAATGCCTTCGAAAACGATTAAGGTGGATTTGAACAACAAGCTCTTTAAGGAATTAAAGAATTACGAGTTAGACTTTGAAATCAAATAAGTCGCGCAGTTCAATAAGCTCATTTACTTTTTCCGCACTTCCGGATTGTTGGAATGAAGAGATGAGATTGGTGAGCATTCTTGTTAAGATGGCTGAATTGGAGCAAGGTTCGAAGTAGTTGCGTAGTTCTGGTTTATTGAGCCCTTTCAAAAACTGTTTAATTTCCGCTTCGTCAAAAATGCCTCCTTTAGAGAAAGCATTAATGTAGAACAAACTCCCGTGCTCGTTCTCTGTATTGATAATGGGGTTGATATTGTTCTCGTCCAGGTAAGTGAGAATAAAATGATTCGGAAGGTTTACACCATAAATCGGTAAATCCAGTGATTGCGCAATAATAGAGTAAATAAGGCAAAGACTCAATGGATTTCCTTTCTTCGTTTCCAGCACGGTGTTTACGAATGAATTCAACGGAGAGTGATAGTCTTTAGAATTCCCTGAAAAGCGATACTTACCGTAGAACACTTTGTTGAATACGCGCACTTTTTCATAGGCTGTTTGGCGTTCACTTATTTCCAGCCAGACATCTTTTCTGATTTCTTGAATCTTACTTCTTACAGATTGCTCGTCAAGATTCGGATATTGATAGCGAGCAATAATGAGGGCGCCAGTTAAAAGGTCCTTGTGTGGAGTGTTGATCCATTGTTGCAATTCTTCCTTGATAGAACTGAATTGAATGTCGTGGATCAGGTTTTCTATACGCGATTGAAACAACAAACCATAATTGTCTTCCTCCCAGGAGGACTCCAGGAAGGGAATTGCTTTTGGTCCATGATTGATGATTTCGTCCCGAACGTGTTCATAAATGGCATCATCCGGATCATCGATCAACCGAACCAGTGCTTGTATGGATTTATCATCATTCAACATGGTAAAAATAAGAACGACTAATTGCTTGAAAACGTGGGGTCAAAAAACTTTTTAATGGGAAAATGTTAATTCGCTTAAAAAAAGTTCTTCTGAAAGTGAAACCTTTTGGCATGATAATCGTTTATACTTTCACGGATCAATTATTAACAATTACAGGTTAATGAAAGGAGGGGAGCTTCGGTTTCCCTCTTTTTTTGTTCAAAGGATTCGCTTTAGTTGGGAGAGTGCATGTTGGTTCTTCTTGCTCTTAAAAGCATTGTTGATGAGCTGTTTCTCTTGTTTAGTTAGATGCCATGACAATGAAATGCGATCGCCCTGTCGTTCGCGCAGATTGAAAGAGATAAGGTCAATCGGAAAGCCGAGCGATTGAGCGCCCAGTCCCATCAATTCTTCCTGATTAAAGTCTTGTACCCGAGGGAAATTTTTATACATGTTACCGAAGGGTAGTGTGATTTTATCAATGAAAGACACCTGTTTGTAGGTCTCATCATCAAGGATTTTTTGTGTATCTCGTATCTGAATAACAATGACGCCTGAGGTATTTTCACGAATCCAGTCTTTTAGTGCAAAAAGATATTCCATCATGGTTTTTACACCATAGTTGTCACGAATCCCTGCGTCCATAAGTTGAATCTCTGGTTGTGTTGGTAAGGTCACCATAGGCATCACAAATGGAAACGTAGCGCTTGATCTTAGCACGCTTGAAAAACGAATTTCATTCGATTTTTGATGACTCAATAAACTATGAAAATCAATGTTTTCATTGGATGAAGGCATATTTGATCCATGGTAAGAAGCAGTCATGAAGTTCGTACGCTGTGAGCTGATCAGAAGTCTTCTTCCATCATTCACGATAGTAGGAGAGAAAATCATGGTAGGAATAGTCCCACTTCTTTCATAGGTCTCATAATAGCCCAGGTTATGCTTTAATACATTATTTGTGTTTTTATGAAGTTGTTCTTCGAAGGCATATCCTCGGTCTTTTGTATAACTAAAACCATTGTAATCGTAGGTTTGATAGCGAAAGAAGATGTCGTTTGTCGAGGCCATAAAGGAAAGGCGGTTCAACATGTCTTTACTGATATTGTGACTGTACTGCTTTGCGTACAAGTTGTCAATTTCTCCCTTGTTTTTTCTTAGTAGTAGTTCTCTGAAGTATGCTGCGCCAATCATGCCGCCAGAAGCTCCAGTGATCAGTTGCGTATGTTGGGTTAATTTTCCATTGAGCGCTTCATCGGCATTCTGAAGAACAATCATTGTCCACAAGGCGCTGCGTGAACCTCCTCCTGAAGTGTTAATGAGAATTAACTTTGGTTTTTCTTGCCCCGTTTTTTCCTTCCATGCATCCAGAGTTTCGATGTAGTTTTCCTTGGATTCATTGATCAATGTTTTATCATTAGCGATCTCTTTTATTCTGTGAACGGAGTAGGTGTCAATTTCTACGCTCTCATAATTTAATCCGTAGGCAAAATTTGTGTAGTTGAAGATTTCGGAGCGCTCGCTCATATAATTCATGCCATAAAGGATGACAATCATAATAGGATAGATCCAACCCCTGAACCAAGAGTGTAATGCGCTAAAAATCATTAGAAAAATAGTCAGCAATAGTACGATACTTACGGCTGCAGGAACTTCAAAAACTGCATAACTATTGAATGCGCCAAGAATGAAAAACATGCTTATGGTCAATAACTCATAGATAGAGGCATTGATTTTATTCTTTGCAAAAACTTTCTCCACTAATTCTTGGTCGAAATGTTTAGAGCTTCTGCTGGTAAATAGTTTTAGCCACTTTCCGAAGTATAATGATGTTCGATCTTCCTTTTTTCCAAAACGGTCATACCAGCGTTCCCGTTTATGAATGACGGATGCAATAGGTTTAGCAGTATGGTCATGTGCAGGATCTTTTGAACCCTTAGGTCCAACTCTGAAGAAGTAGGCGAAGGAAATGGTTAAAAAGCAGGCGATACCTCCAAAGAAGGCCAATATGTATAATGCAATGGCGCCGACAGAGTTTAATTCTTGAAAGAGTTGAAATTGTATTATTTGTACAGTATAGAAAATAGTGAATCCCAGTGGTATCAACGCATTGTTGATGCAAAACTTAAGAAATGGCTTGGCGAGTGTTGTAAGAAATGGGAAGTTTGGTCCCAGCTTCATGTAGCTATAGGTGTTGAATCCCATTGTAAAGCCTCCAAGGGAGATTCCCAATAAGAAAAATGACCATGAACTTACTTCTCCAAGGTATTCTGGTGACAGGAATAAAAGCGGAACTCCAAAAGAGTAGCCGAAACTATCATTTACGATAAGAAATAAAAGTATCCAGAAAAATATCGCGAAGAGATTGTATTTAAGATGGGCCAACAATAATTGTAGTGGGAAAAAGGCCTGGATATAATCCAGAAGATTCCAGTGTTTTGGTGGCTCATTCATACTTATTATAACGAAAAAAAACGCCGTTTCGTTGATTGTTTTAAGTGACGCAATACGCTTTTATTGCGTCCATAAACCTTTGAGGGGGAGCTATCGGACGCATTGTCTCCTTGGCTACGAACACCAATGTTGTGGTTCCTGTTGCTACTACAGTATCTTGATCTTTACGAATTATGTAGGTAAAGTCCAGACGTGGTCCCCGAATTTCAGCAATGCTGGTTTCAATACGCAATGCATCATCGTACATGGCAGGTGACTTATACTTTATATTAAATTCAGATACGGGAAGCATCACACCTTGGTCTTCCAGACTTTTATAACTCATGCCAATAGCACGTAAAGCTTCTACTCTGCCAACTTCAAAATATTGCGCGTAATTTCCGTAGTAAGAATACCCCATTTGATCTGTCTCTCCATAGCGTACTCGAACCGTTGTTTCGTGACTAAAATCTACCTCCATATTGTTCGTAAGTATGCCAGTAAAAATAATCAATACGATCCTCCGTGGACTGAAAATTATTCCTTATTTTTAATGTGCTGTTTATGTTCTTAATCAGGTAGTTATCTTTAGGTTGTTGATCGTTAGTAAGTTACTCAGAAGGTGGGCAGAGTCAAAGTTAAAATCTCGATGGTATGTTAAATTTTTGTGAAGTAAAACTTTTTTAAAAATCAACCAGTTTTCGACTTTTTTTTTAACTTTTTTATGTAAATATTTGTCGTCAAGATTAACCAATAACTTGACTACACTGAAAATGATGCCATAGGGAACGTTTTTCAGTTGCAGGAAATTATAAAACACTAACTAAGCATGAGTAAAAATCACGAGGGAATCTGGGACGCGTGTTTGCGGGTGATTAAAGACAACGTTTCTTTACAAGCTTTTAAAACATGGTTCGAACCTATCGTGCCGGTGAAGTTGGAAGACAATATTCTTACTATTCAAGTGCCTTCACATTTCTTCTATGAGTGGTTAGAAGAAAACTACATTACATTACTCAAAAAAGTTATTCAAAAGGAGTTAGGAACAGACGGAAGATTAGAGTATAGTATTATAATGGAAAACAATACAACGAACTCTACTCCTTACACTGTAAAACTTCCTGCTTTAAATAAGAAGGCACTGAAGAATGCACCTGTATCCATGCCATTGGATGTAAGTGAAAATCAAATTCGTAATCCTTTTATTATTCCGGGCCTTAAAAAGGTAAATGTTGATTCTAACCTGAATCCATCTTATTCTTTTGACAATTTTGTTGAAGGTGATTGTAACCGTTTGGCTAGAGCTTCTGGTTATGCGGTAGCAAATAAGCCTGGAGGTACTGCTTTTAATCCATTGCTTATTTATGGAGGTGTTGGATTGGGTAAGACACATTTAGCACATGCTATTGGAATTTCGATTAAGAATCAATTCCCAAATAAGACTGTACTATACGTAGGTTCTGAAAAGTTTGCGCATCAGTTCATTGATGCGATTAAAAATCAGACGACAAATGACTTCATTCATTTCTATCAGATGATAGATGTGTTGATTATAGATGATGTACAATTCTTCTCAGGTAAGGAGAAAACACAAGACGTATTCTTCCATATCTTTAATCACCTTCATCAGAATGGTAAGCAAATCATTTTGACAAGTGATAAACCACCTGTAGAAATGCAGGGAATGGAGCAACGCCTGTTGTCTCGTTTTAAATGGGGACTTTCTGCAGATTTAAGTGCACCCGATTTAGAGACGCGTATGGCGATTCTTGAGAAGAAGATGTATGGAAATGGTATTGATCTTCCAAAAGACGTTACAGAGTACTTAGCTTACTCAATTAATACGAATGTTCGTGAAATGGAAGGTGCGCTGAATACTCTCTTAGCACAAGCATCATTAAATAAGAAAGCAATCACGCTTGAGCTCGCGAAGCAAATGGTCGATAAGTTCGTTAAGAATACGGCGCGTGAGGTATCTATTGAATACATCCAGAAAGTTGTATGCGATTACTTCGACCTTCCACTGGAGATTCTTAAGTCGAAAACCAGAAAGCGCGAAGTGGTTCAAGCAAGACAGATCTCTATGTATTTCTCTAAGAAGATGACGAAATCTTCATTGGCAAACATTGGAGCGCATTGCGGAGGAAAAGATCATGCAACTGTATTGCATGCCTGCCGAACAGTGACCAACTTGTCAGAAACGGATAAACAGTTCAGAGCATACCTCGAAGATTTAGAAAAGAAATTGACAATTCAATAAAGAAACGCCCAGACATTGATCTGGGCGTTTTTCTTACTCCTTCATTATCCTTCGAAACTATTGCGTTCCTCAATATTATCGGAATTGTATTGAACAAATTCATATTCATTGTGATCTGCGTCAAAGAAGTAATCACGTGTGCGATACTTTTCAACTTGTTTGGGGTAACTTCTTTCATACCCAGCTGAGAGCATTCGTTCGCTTAAACTTTCTATATCCGTTACCACAAAACCAATATGGTTGTAGCCGTTTTTGATATAGTCTTTTTCATGTGCTCCGATTTCTTTTTGTTCTTCACTAGAGTTAAGTGCTAAATACGTATGCTCATTGCCAAGGTGTATCCATTTTCGGCCATTCATTTCACCGCCCCCACGAACTTTAAAGTCCGGGAATGCTGTTTGAAAAAACTGAATGCCGTCATTCAAGTTGTTGATGGTTATGTTGGCGTGTTCTAAATAAACTGATGTTGTTTTCATAGTACTTGTTTTTATTGTTCAATACAAAGTTGTGTTTAATAGCTTATAGTTTTAATTGATTATTTTTATTAATTGATATAAAATATCTATAATTCTTTAGTCTCTACTTTCAACTGATCGTACGCTTTATTTGTATCTTCAATGAAACTTAACAACTAAAAAAACATGGAAGAAGATATTATAATGCCCATAGTGTTTGGTGTAATTGGGCTCGTTTTGGTTTTAAAAGCCTTTATTATTGTTCGCGAACAAACTGCTTATGTTATTGAACGTTTCGGAAAGTTTAACCGGATTGCTCATTCAGGAATAGGTGTTATTATTCCGTTTATTGATAGAAAAGCGGCTGTTGTTAACCTGCGTGTGCAGCAATTAGATGTATCTATTGAAACGAAAACACTAGATGATGTATTTGTGAATCTGCAGGTATCCGTGCAGTACAACGTTGGTCGGCAAATGGTAAAGGAAGCGTATTATTCTTTAGATAATCCGAAGAATCAGATTGCGTCATACATTTTTGATGATGTGCGTGCGGAAGTTCCAAAGCTTGAATTAGATGATGTTTTTGCTAAGAAAGACGATATAGCCGTAGCCGTAATGAACAATCTTGCTAATAGCATGGAGAAATATGGTTACAAGATTGTAAAAGCCTTGATTACAGATATCGATCCCGATCATAAGGTAAAAGAATCGATGAACCGCATTAATGCAGCAAAACGAGAAAAAGAAGCCGCTCTTGAGGAGGCAGAGGCGAAGAAGATTCGCATTGTAAAAGAAGCTGAAGCTGAAGCTGAATCTAAACGCCTATCAGGAGAAGGTATTGCTCAGCAACGTTTAGAGATTGTGCGTGGTTTCAAAGAATCCGTGGAAGATTTTAAAAAGTCCTTGGATAACGTGACGCATGAGGAGATTATGCAATTTGTATTGATGACTCAGTACTTTGATACAATTAAGGATATTGGTGCGAATTCGAAGAATTCTTCGATTTTAATGCCGCATTCACCAGGAGGAATGCGTGATTTCCAGGATCAAATTATTAAAGGAACGTATGTTGGAAATCAATTGGATGAGGATATTAACTCTGACGATGATTAATTATCAGTAAACGGAATAAAAAAAAGGAGCTTAAATAGCTCCTTTTTTATTGTCCTCGTTTTTGTTATCGCATAATGGTAACATGCCCATTGTACTTATGACGCTTATCTGACATGGTCTCGCCAAATTCTACCGTCCAGATATAGGTGCCATCTTTTACTAACTCACTTCCACCATAGGTGCCATCCCAGCCGTAACTTGCGTCATAGGATTCGAATAAAATTTCACCCCAACGGTTATAAATAACGAAGTGGTAATCAAACGGGTCGTAACCTTGCGTAAATACTGGATAGAAAGAGTTGTTAAACTCATCATTGTCAGGGGTGAACGCATTTGGAATATAAAAGATTAAAACGTCCTTTACTGCAATGGATCTGTATGCTGTATCGACGCACCCAAACTCACTTTCTGCGGCAAGCATGATTTCATAAACCGCACCTGGTGCATCTGGATAAGTATAAGAAGGGTTTTCTTCTGTAGAAGTACCTAAACTATCTCCAAAGTCCCAATAATAGTTGATTCCGTTGATAGTACTATTAAAAAATTGAACTTCTGGATCCGTCACATCAATCTCCCATGGTACGATTGTGAATTGCGCATACGGATTTGGATGAACAGTGATATAATCATCGTATTGAACGGTTCCTGAGCATCCGGCACTATTTACTATGGTTAGTGAGACATCATAGGACCCTGCTGACGGATAATTATGAGAAACATTCGAACAGCCAGTGCCTGTTTGCCCGTCCCCAAAATCCCAGGTACAGTCAACACCAGAAGGTATGGTAAGATTTGTGAAGTTAACGGTTAATGGCTGACAACCACTTAGCGTATCTCCTTCAAAAGTAATAGAAGGACCAGCGGCAACCGTCACAATTACAGTATCCGTTGACGTACAATGTCCTGCGCAAATGTCAGCAGTCACAATAAAGGTCGAGTTTCCAACTGGAGGCATGAAGGCAACACCATCCTGAATTCCTCCAGTCCACGAAATGGCTGCGTTGTCAGGGTTGTTCGCAGTAAGAACTACCTGATCACCCTCACAAACTAAAATATCATTACCCGCATCAACGGTAGGTGTAATGGCATCAATGATAATTGTTTGTGTGACAGCTGTTACGTTTCCGCAATCATCTATCACTTCGTAGCTGCGCGTAATTGTTTCCCCTGCACAAATATTTCCGTCTGTTACATCACCTGTATGAATAATTGATGGATTTTGCGTGCAGTTATCAGAGGCATTTACAACTGATACATCTGGTAATGGAACGTCCGTTGGACATGCGACATTTAGAGTAGCAATGGGTTGTACATCTGGAGGTGTATTGTCCATAATCGTAATAGTCTGAGTGAAGCTGTCAGAGAAACCACACTCATTAGCAACTTCGTACTCGCGTGTTACAACTTCCGGACAAGTATTTCCATCACTCGTTTCGCTCAACAAAGTAAATGTTGACGGATCTATTTGAATGTTTGGACCAGTAATACTACCACCTGCTGCTACAAAGGATGCAAAATCCGGATAGGGTGGATGTTCATTGATGCTGCAAGACCCCATTAAGTTTCCTGGACTAACCATAATAGGAGCTCCAAGAATGATACTAACATCTATGTTCGCAACATCGGGTAAACATGGAGCGTTACCGTTTACGGTGTATGAAAAATTAAACGTTCCATTTAACCCGGAAACGTCGAGTACACCTGTTGCTGAGGTAAATTGACCACTTGGTGTCGTTGTTATCTCATTCCAGATACCTCCGGGATCAGCATTTATTAGCAAGTTGTTTAAGTCTAATGTGCCATTGTTATTACAGAGGACGGTGTCATTATCTAACCCAGCATCTGGCGATATTTCAATGGTGATAGTAAAAGGTATTTCGTCAGAACAGCCGGGACCAGTCACGTCATATGCATAAAGTGTTACGCTCGATGT
Organism: Flavobacteriales bacterium UBA6051; assembly: GCA_002427735.1. GTDB lineage: Bacteria > Bacteroidota > Bacteroidia > Flavobacteriales_D > Crocinitomicaceae > UBA4466. Next base: position 66,082 of record DIYP01000015.1, on the reverse strand, counting down.
AATTAATGCGCCAGGAGCATATTGTGTGCCAGTGCCACCAATCCCATCAAAATAGGCTTCGTTTCCTGATAATCCGGTACCAGTAATAACAGGTAAGACATAGCTATCACAAGCGGTGACATTAGCAATTGCGTCTAGGACCGGTGGCGTGCAGCCAACCGTTATGTTTATACAGGCCGTTGAATCACATGGAGGGACTCCTGCGGTATAACAAATTTGCCATGTTCCCGTGCCTGCAATTGCTGGATCAAATACACCTGTTGTAGGATTAATACAAGCGCCGCAATTGGAGCTCCATGTGCCACCGGGAGTAACTGCTGTGAGTGTTGTCGCAGGATCCGTAGGTGAGAATGGGCCAGCTGGTGTAATTGTTGGGTTAGGCAGTGAAACTACTGTAACCGTTGCAGTGTCTACCCCTGAACCACATGATCCGTTTCCAGTGACGTAATACTCAAAAGTCCCTGGCCCGGTAGGGCAAGCATCAACCGTACTTCCTGTAATTGCAGATAGATCAGGATTCGGTGTCCAGTCATAGGTAAGTCCTCCCTGTGCTGTTAATGTCGCGCACTGTCCCTCGCAAATGACTGTATCGGTTACCGAAATAGGGTTGAAAATATTACATGAAATGGATGCTGATCCGAAAAAGTTCAAGGGAACACTGGTAACAGCCGAGCTAAAGTTGGAAAAGCAAATCAGGTATTGTTCACCACAAACAACACTTAGTGCATCTTCAAAATTTGATTGATCTGCTCCAACTGGAAGAGCCGATCCATTAGGACCTCCTGCCATTCCGGTAAAACTTTCACATGCTCCATTCCAATTACATGCAACTGGGGGAAGTAGGTCAGCTTGTATATTTGCACATGCATTGGCATCGTACTGCCACATAGTCCAGTCGTAACAATCAACGCCACCATCAACACCAAAAGAGAATTCAAGAGCTCCATTGGATGCAATATTGACAATCATCCATGTGCTATTCAGTTCGCCCGATAGCAAGCAGCCCGAATTGGCAAAGCCCTGAGCTGCAACTGTATTTGGATTTGTGGAAGGATTAGATACGAGTCCTGTTGAAAAACCATCTCCAAGTTCATCAATTGCACCAAATCCATTTGGGTCAACGGAAAAGCCCGCATTACTACAAATATTAATCGCAACGCCACAATCACCAGCGGTAACTTGTGCTTTGGTACTGAAGCTAAAGATCAAACTAACGCAAATAGCGAAGAATGGTAATGTTTTCGAAATAAGTGACATAGCTGTTAGTTTAATTCTGGGCAAGATTCTTTTGTGATAGCTGGAAATCGATCAATTCCTTTTGTACCCTTAAAGTAGCAGTGTATCGTATAAGGTCCTAGTTTGGCAAATTCCTGGCTAAACCATTGTTCATCGTAGTCTGATTCTGCATTAAATACAGCATAATATCGGCTCGTAGGAATGTCCATGCGAGAGAGAACAATGTGTTCTAGTCTACGCATGTGATTATCAACAGCTCTGCAATCTTCTTTTGAGCTGATGCCGTCTACAATGAATACAACGAATTCGGGGTCGGTACTGCCATCATTTTGAGAATACCCTATGGTAGAGAATCCCAGGGTTAAAGCAATAAGGATAGTCTTTAACATTTAAAAAGTAGTTTAATCTTTAACAATATACGTATTGAATAATGACTGCAAAAGTATTTTGGAGAAGCTCATTATTTTGAATCTTAAACGTTCATACTTCTTGATCCGTTGCCTGTAAAGGCTTTTATTATTTATTCTGATAGTTGGATTCTTAATTTTGACTCGTTTATTTTGAGTTGATTACTGCAGAAATGGCAATCATTCAATGAGTTGACCTTGAATTCTTCTTTCCCCATCTAAATGCTTAACATTGTGTAATTGAAGAAATGAGCAATACATCCAAATATCGAACTGTTCGCGACCAATGCGAAGGTATGTACAAGGAAAAAGGTTCGAAGTTTATCGGAATCGCCAAGCGATGTTATTCCGAGGAAGAAGCAAAAGAACTTCTTGATGAATGGAGAAAAGTGCATAGTCAGGCGGGACATTTGTGTTATGCGTATCGCCTAGGGGTAGATAAAAGTAGATATAGAGCAAATGATGATGGGGAACCAGCAAATTCCTCTGGTCCGCCTATTCTTGGACAAATTGAATCTTTTGATTTAACGAATATACTGATTGGAGTCGTTCGCTATTACGGAGGAACTAAACTAGGTGTGGGTGGATTAATTAATGCCTATAGAACCGCAGCTAAGGATGCATTGGAAAACGGAACGATTGTTGAATTAGAGGTGTTTGATTGGGTAAGACTCAATTTCGACTACAACGACATGCCTCATGTAATGAATGTGCTGAAAAAAAATGATCTTGAAATCAAACATAAGGAGTTTGCTGAGTCTTGTTCCGTAACGACTTCATTCAACCTTCATGATTCCGATCAACTGCGTTTTCTACTTGGGCGGTTTGATTCGATGGAAATAACAGATTTAGGTATTTATTGAAATAGAAATGAGATTCATAGTATTGTTCATTATTCTTTCATTGACTTCGACTTCGTATGGCCAGAAGGTAATAGTCTTCATGGATGCAATTTACCGAATACCAGTTCCGAATGTAGAGCTACTAAACAGTAACAACACGTTTGTTGGTTTGAGTAATAAAATTGGTCGCATTTATCATGAAGAAGCTAATTTTCCACTGACAGCACGATGCTTTGGCTATGAACTTTTTAAGTTGGATAAACCACAGGATACTGTTTTTCTCATTCCTGATTATCAGGACCTAGAAGAAGTCGATGTGAAGCCTGTCAATAAGATGGAGTTATATAATGAAATTTTGAGTTACTCAAGCGACCATGTTGATCGCTCTACCAGTGTTGTTTCGGGTGTTTACTTTGAATCGGCAATGGTCGTATACAAGTCTGATACAGTATACCTTGATAATGTGTGCGAAATGGGAATTGAGAAGGTCTTTCAAAAAAAGAAATACGCATACAACTTGCATTGTCAAAATGGTCGTCGCAGCTATCGAAATGAGACCAAAGACATGGAGGATTTTGATACGACCCTGTTAAATACCTGCCTGGGGTTGATAAAAAAGTTCAAGGATAATCTAAAATATGATCTTATCTCAACGAAACCATATAAGCTGAAGTTTGAGGAAGAGGAGATTATTCGGAATACGGACAACGAATTGCATCGTCTTATTTTTGAAAAAGATGAGAAAGATAAAACCACTGTGATCACTAATTACAAAGGGAGACAGTTGTACACTTGGAATAGTGCTTTCCTCAGCAGTAAGCGTTATGACGGCGATGGACTCTTTGTTAATTACAAACGATTCAACCGCTATCATGAGTTTAGTACAGCGCCATATTTTCTGAAAACGATTATTGCAAATGGATTAGTACAAATTGCGGTGGACGGAAAATTTATTGAAATCTACGTTGTCAAAGGGTTTATGCAAAACGATGGCCTTTCTATTGCACCCGATCGTCCCGTGAAAAACGTGGAAGATTATTTCGAGACAATTCCATACGGTAAAGAGAGTGCTAGTTTTTATACCTTTGAGCGCAAATAATCAGGGACATTGGAATTACTAGAAAGATTAGTTGAAGTTCGGGCAGCAGCCAGCAATGAGGGGCCAATGAAGGCTTTCTTAAAAGAGTACATTAATGGGGCTAGTATTGGATGGAAATCTATGCCGAAAATTATTGAGGGCAGAGGTTTTCAAGATTGTCTGATACTTGTTTTTGGACAACCGAGAACGGCCATTTATGCGCATATGGACAGTATTGGTTTTTCCACTGGTTACGACAAAGAACTCATTAAAGTAGGCGGGCCACGTACTATTGATGGGATGCAGCTCGTTGGTTCAGATAGTCAGGGAGAGATACTCACCGAGCTAATGGTCATTGAAGATGAGCATGGAAACAGCAGTTATCAGTATGTTTTTGATAGAGAAATTGACCGCGGTACGCTTCTCACGTTTAAACCCAATTTTCGTGAGACGACTGAATACATTCAGTCACCGTATATGGACAATCGACTTGGCGTTTGGGCGGCATTGAAAGTGGCAGAAACAATGGAAAACGGAGCCATTGTATTTTCCACCTACGAAGAGCATGGTGGTAATTCAGTCGCATTTTGTGCAAAATACCTTATGGAAGAATATGGCGTATACCAGGCGTTAATTTCGGATATTACATGGGTTACTCCAGGTGTAAAGCACGGTGGTGGTGTGGCTATTTCGATGCGTGACAGTGGATTGCCAAGACGATCTTACCTCGAAAGAATTATCGAACTGGCAAAAGAATCTGGAGTTCCGTTTCAATTAGAAGTAGAATCTGCAGGAGGTAGCGACGGCGGTATGTTGCAAAAATCTGACTTACCGATTGACTGGTGTTTTATTGGAGCACCGGAGGACAATGTTCACACACCGGATGAAAAAGTCTTTAAAAAAGACATAGAAAGCATGGTAGCTCTCTATGAGTTTTTAATGCTTCAATTGTAGATTTTTCGAGAATTATCCCAGAAAACTAATACTTCAAAAAAGTCATTTATTCAGCGCGCTGAAATGGAATAGTCTTAGGATCTGCGCTATCTGGATTCCAGCAGATGTTTACGGATGCATCTGTCAAGTCCGTAACCAACCATTTTTGACCGTTCTCAACGTTCGGAGTAACAATCATAATATGTTCATCGTCTACTACTTCCCATGTACCATCTGCAGCTATATCTCCCATCGTGTGACTAAATGAGCCATCCTCGTTTAACGTTATGGTCATGGCTAGACCTGCGGTCGCTGCATCAACAGACCATGTTCCAACCAAAGCTTCAAAATTTCCCAATGGAGAAACTTCTTCCTCGTGCTGTGGTTCTGGAGTTTCATTCTCCTCTTCATTACCAGTTTCACTTACTTCAGTACCATTGGTTTCTTCTGAAGAGTTCTCGTTACAGGAAGCGAACCCAAATGTCAGTCCGATTATAATAGCAGGAAGTAAAGTATGTCTTTTCATCATGTGATTTTTTGTAAATAGCTTATTTTCAAATTTAATGATTTCATCAAATTGGCGCGCACCTTTGAGTATAAAAAAAGTCCCTCTAACGAAGGACTTTTCAATGTGTTTATAAATAAAATTCTACTTCACCATAACCTTAGGTGCAGCAGAAAGAATTGCTTCACTAGATCCTTCTTCGTAAGTCTCAAAGTTTTTAACAAACTGTGCAGCCAAATTATTTGCTGTTTCATCAAAAGCAGCCTTATCAGACCAAGTATCCTTAGGATTAAGAATTTCAGTTGGTACATTCGGACAAGAAGTTGGAATTGCGAGTTCAAATACCGGTTGAGTTTGGTATTCAACATTCGCGAGCTCACCATTCATTGCTGCTGTGATCATTGCACGTGTGTACTTCAAACTCATGCGCTCTCCAACACCGTAAGAACCACCTGACCATCCCGTATTTACAAGCCAAACGTTGATATCTGTTCCTTCCAGCTTTTCTCCCAGCAATTCAGCGTATTTCGCAGGGTGTAATGGCAAGAAAGCAGCTCCAAAGCACGCTGAGAATGTTGTTTGTGGCTCAGTAATCCCCATTTCAGTACCAGCAACCTTCGCAGTATAACCAGACATGAAATGATACATTGCTTGCTCCTTTGTCAATTTTGAAATTGGAGGAAGAACTCCGAATGCATCACATGTAAGGAAGAATATGTTTTTAGGGGCACCACCCATTGATGGTGTCATGATATTATCGATATGATGGATCGGATATGAAACACGTGTATTTTGCGTAATCGTTGTGTCTTCATAATCAGGTGTAGAAGATCCGTCTTTAAAGCCAATATTTTCAAGAATAGCTCCGTACTTGATAGCATCATAAATCTGCGGTTCTTTCTCTCTCGATAAATCGATTGTCTTGGCATAACAACCTCCTTCAAAGTTGAATACTGTATTGTCTGCCCATCCATGCTCATCGTCACCAATTAGTTTTCTGTCTGGATCAGAAGAAAGTGTCGTTTTTCCAGTTCCTGAAAGACCAAAGAATACAGCCGTATCACCATCCTTACCAACATTAGCAGAACAGTGCATTGAAAGTACATTTTTCTCATGCGGAAGTACAAAATTAAGCACTGAGAAGATACCTTTCTTAATCTCTCCTGTATAACCAGTCCCTCCAATGATGATCATCTTTTTTGTGAAATTGATCACTGCAAAGTTATGTTGACGTGTTCCATCAATTTCTGGGTCAGCAACAAAACCTGGAGCATTGACAATGTGCCACTCTGGATCAAAGTTTTGGATTTCTTCATCCGTTGGTCGCAAGAACATGTTGTAAGCAAACTGATTCGACCATGGGTATTCAGTAACAACACGAAGGTTCAAACGGTGGTCGTCATCTGCACATGCATAAGCATCTCTTACGTAAACATCCTTGCCGTTAAGGTATGCTTTCATTCTGTTGTATAAAGCGTCAAACTTTTCAGGTGTGAATTTGATGTTGATATCCCCCCACCAAACAGCATTCTCTGTTTTTTCATCGCATACAACGAATCGATCTTTAGGAGATCGTCCTGTAAATTCGCCAGTTTCAATGGCAATTGCACCTGTATCTGTGAGCATCCCCTGACCATTGATAATTGTATCTTCAATGAGTTCAGAAGGACTTAAGTTCCAAAATTGATTTCCGAGGTTAGTTAATCCGATAGATTCGTTAAGGTTGGCATTGTTTCCTTTCTTACCAAATACGTCCATAATTTAATTTTATAGCTAAACGCTTTAATTATTAATACAAAACTAAGGTATTCTGACGCAGAATAAGGAGTCATTCGACGAGAGTTTCTAACAATTCGCCGAAAATATTGTTAACATTTTGGTGACATTAAGCGTTTTTTGAACAGTCAGTTCAGCAAATCCTATACAAGATCGCGAAGCGCTTCCAAGGCTGATCGAACATTTTTTCGAATGTCGAGAATGGAGGCGTCCATCATGTAGCAGGGAGCGGTAACTATTTTATTTTCTTGGTCAATACAGATTTCGCGGACTGATTTCATTTCGGTTTTCGCTCCCGTTTTTTCAAGTCCACCGGAAAAACCATTGATGTCGTAAGGAGACCCTTCTTGATTTGTTCCGATGGTCATTTTGGCACTTACGGTTGATCCTTCGAGCGCTTTTGACATCACGACCGGACTTACGCATAATGCAGCTATCGGTTTTCCTACGTTAATCATATTCACAATCAATAACTTCACTTCTGGAAGAATCGTACCATCAGGTCCTTCGAATGCCCAATTGGTGAAATTTTTGGCACTACCGAACCCTCCAGGTATAACCAATGCGTCAATGTCGACCGGATCAATTTCAGAAATGTCCTTAACGTTTCCTCTCGCAATACGCGCACTTTCGATCAGCATGTTTCGAGATTCATTCATTTCTTCACCGGTCGTATGGTTAATTACATGGTGCTGATTTTTGTTAATTGAGATGCAAACAGCTTCAGCGCCCATCTCCTCAATGGACAACAATGTAAGTACTGATTCATGAATTTCCGCACCGTCATAGACACCGCATCCGGAAAGTAAAACGCCAATTTTCATAATTATTTTAGGGTATAAAGAATTTCTTCTGAGTAATCTTGGAATAACAAAACTATTTCACTTCCTGGAGTATCATTGTATGCTATGTTCGATAGATCTATTTCAAGAACACGCGTAACCATTCCCCGACAAGCATCTCCATTGGAATCGTGCACCACCTGGACCGTTCGTTTTGGAGGTAAAGACTTCATGATTGCAGCGCTTCCGATGACTTCAAATTTATGCTCAGCGCACCCTCCTGAGTAACTGATTGTTAGAAAAAGTGTATTTCCCTCAAGTTTAGCACTTTCATAGTTAAATGGATCTGATTCTTTGAATTCACCAATACGGGATTTAAGCATTACATTTCTTTGTGGTTTTTGAAATGAATCACCTGCTGATTCGGTCGTAGAACTTTCCTCTGCGCTTTCACTCACTGCAGTTTTTGTATTCCCGCATGCCAATAATAGGAGGGAAAGGGCGAATAGACTTACAATTTTCATGGTTCCAATTTTAGAATTCATCCAAGTAAGACCAAATATAATACCAATGAGGTGAATAGTCAACTAAACATTACCTTTGTACCATGAAGACAAAGACGCTCAAGAAGAACAAGGTAAATGTCGTGACACTTGGCTGTTCAAAGAACCTTTTCGATTCTGAAGTGATGATGGCTCAGTTGAAAGGGAATAAATTTGACGTAGAGCATGAATCACAGTCCAATGACGCTGAAATAGTCATTATCAATACTTGTGGATTCATTGACAATGCTAAGCAGGAATCCATTGACACAATTTTGCAATATGCAGACGCAAAAAATGGTGGTTTAGTGGATAAAGTCTACGTGACAGGATGCTTGTCTGAGCGGTATAAAGATGATCTTGAAAAGGAAATCCCTGAAGTAGATGCGTTTTTTGGGACACGCGAATTACCCAAGCTGTTAAAAACGCTCAAAGCGGATTATAAACATGAATTGGTAGGGGAGCGCCTATTAACTACTCCGTCGCATTATGCTTACTTCAAAATCGCAGAAGGATGCGATAGACCATGTTCTTTTTGTGCTATTCCACTAATGCGCGGTAAACATGTTTCAACACCGATAGAGGAACTTGTTGAACAGGCAAAAGGCTTGGCTAAGAACGGTGTGAAAGAATTGATGCTCATTGCACAAGATTTGACGTACTATGGTTTAGATATCTATAAAAAACGCGCACTAGCAGATTTGTTGGAAGAGTTGGCTCAAGTAGAAGGTATTGAGTGGATTCGTCTTCATTATGCGTTCCCGGCAGGTTTCCCAATGGATGTCTTGGACGTAATGAAAAAGTATGACAACATTTGCAATTATCTGGATATTCCATTGCAACATGGTTCTACGAAGGTTTTGAAAGATATGCGCCGTGGAACAACCCGTGAGAAAACGGAGGAGTTGATTAAAACCATTCGAGAAAAAGTTCCTGGAATTGCCATTCGAACAACTTTAATTGCGGGGTACCCGGGAGAAACAGAAGAAGATTTTCAAGAAATGTACGATTGGGTGGAGCGTTCGGCATTTGATAGGCTGGGAATCTTCACTTATTCGCATGAAGAAAATACGCATGCTCACAATTTTGAGGATGATGTTCCTGAAGACGTTAAGAAAGAAAGAGCGGATAAAATCATGGAGTTGCAATCCGGTATCAGTTACGCATTGAACCAAGAGAAGATTGGAAAAACGTTCAAGGTATTGTTCGATAGAGTAGAAGGTGATTATTTTATCGGTCGAACGGAATTTGATTCCCCTGAAGTTGACAACGAAGTGCTCGTTCGTAAAGATCAGGGATACGTTAGGATTGGAGATTTTGCGGAAGTGAAAATAATAAAGGCTGATCATTACGATTTGTATGGTGAGCTCATCGATTAATTCGTTGAATCATGAAAGATAAATTACTTAAAGTATTGATTTGGATGGCTGCGCTTATGTTCTTTGGGATGGTTTGCGCAATGCTAGCTGGGATAGGCTTTTTCTCCGGAGCATACTTCTTCGGAAGTTAACTTCTCAATTGGTTTATTGTTTCAGGCAACCTTTCCATTTAGCATTTGTAATTAGTACAGACAAAGTATAATTACGGATGAAAAAAATGAATAGTGGGATACGCGGTTTTCCCAATTTTACAGATGAGATGCAACGTGTGAAAGCGGATTTACGTTGATACTGAGAGGAAAGTATTTTCATTGATGATAATTGGTTTTTAAATAAAGAACCTTGTTGAAAAGGCAGCGTGATAACAAAAGAAGTCATTCAAGCATATGTTTCGGGAGAAAAGAAGGGATTCGATACCATTTACGAATCTTATGCCCCTGGTATGTTTGCCATATGCATGCGTTATACACGATGTAAAGATGATGCTCAGGATGTTCTTCAAGAAGCATTCATTAAGGTATATAACAAACGAGATTCTTTTGATATAGAACGACCAATTGGTGCATGGATCAAGACAATTGTGATTCGAACAGCACTGAATTACATCAAAGAAAATTACAAGTTTGAACTGAAGGAGAATGAGTTCTACTTTGATCAGACCATGGTAGAAGAAACCGATTCCAATCATCAGGATTTAAAAAGTAAACTGTTGGAAGTACTGAATAAGCTTCCAGATGGCTACCGCACAGTATTTAATCTCTATACAATCGATAACCTAACACATAAAGAAATAGCAAATTATTTAGGGGTAAGTGAGGGGACTTCTAAATCACAATATGCGAAAGCAAAGAAGATGATTAAAGGATTATTACAACCAGAAACAATAGCATCATGAAGGAAATGGACGACATAGAACAATTATTCTCGTCAACCTTTGATGGAGCAGAGATGGCCCCTCCGGTTACTGCTAAAGAGAATATAGACAAAGCAATTTATGCATCTGGAGCCAAGGGTGCAGGATATTGGTGGACAATAGGTTTGGTTCTTCTATTCCTGGTAGGAGGAACAATAACTTTCTTTAGCCTGGATGCAGAATCAAATAGAGAACAAGGTAGGGGGCAGACGGCATCTAATGAAATGATGACTTCAACTGATGGTGGTGAGGACAATTTACAGAGCGCTGGAGGAAATGATGGCAAGATTTCAATTGATGATCAAGTTTCTCAGGATGAAGGTGAAGAATACAATAGCATTGCACAGGAAGAAACGTCTGCTGCAACGAGCAATGAAGCGGTTTCTGAAAATAGTGGTACTGATGGTCCGTCCAATCGAAATAGTTCATTGTCAAATTCAAATGGCACTGAAAATACCGAGCTCGTTAATGTGCAGAAGACCATCAATAAATCAAATTCTTCGGGAACGTTAAATGATACTCAGATTGGAAGCAAGGTGGAATCTGGAAACGATTTGGCGGAGAATGTTACTGATAAGTCGATGAGTCCAGGAACAAACGATTCTGAATTAACAACGGCTAATAATTCTGAAGATCAACAAAAGACATTAGAGAGTGCGAAGGCACTTACGGTTTCTACAGAAGCATCAGAAAAGTCAGTTGGAGAGCTGCTCACTAAACAAGTTGCTTCCATTCCGCAAGAACTGCCAATTATTAATTGGATTGATATTCAACGTCAGCTACCGAAACCACCTGGAGGTAATAGCGGTAATTTGACACTTTCTTTATACACCGGAATGACATATGGTGTGAATTCGTTGGTTTCAAATGAGCCATCGACCCTAAGATTGAAGGAAAAACTTGGTTTCTATACCGGAGTTGAAGCTTTGGTATTTAACCGTGGACGCTACAGTATTTCAACTGGGATTGATTTTTCTCAGCGTAACTACTCGTTGTCCAATGAAACGACATCTACAGAGAGTGTTTATGTTGGAGATTCGCTTGTGGTCGTATTTGATACAAATCAACAAGTAATCGATTCTATTTTCTATCCGATGTTTGAAAATATTACAACGATTGCCGAAGAAGGATCACTAATTGCTCACCAAAGTTTCGGAATACCATTGTATGCGAATTATAGAATGTCAATTGGTCGTAAGTCCATTATTAATATGGGGCTCGGCGTTCGTTTTTCTTACAACAGCTATAAGATCAAAGATGAAATCTCGGGATTCTCTTATCCGGAGTTTAAAACCTTTGGTCTGAACGTCCAATTAAGACCTGAGTATACTTACCCGATTAATAAATTGAGCATAGGAATTTACGGAAAGCTCGAGTATGATCTACTGCAGGGAATGCAATGGGTAAATGGTTTAAATCAACGGCGCTGGGCCACTGGTGGAGGTTTAGTCGTCCGATATAATTTCTAGAAGTCAGGTTCTATTTGGAAAACCATTGGGCGCCTGCTTTTTGGATGAGCAAACTCAATTCTTTCTGCATGAAGGCATAAGCGATTTGCTTTTTTACCGTAAAGATCATCCCCAATTATTGGAGCGTTTAGTCCCATTTTATGAGCAGCGTGCATCCTTAGCTGGTGCGTTCGACCAGTTAGTGGATAGAAATGAATGCGCGTTTGACCATTCTTTATTTCTACCACCTCATATTTCGTTTGGGCCGATTTACCATATTCGTAACACACCAATTGCCGCGGACGGTCATCTAAATCAATTCTTAGCGGAAGGTCGATCATCCCCGATTTTCCTTTTAGCTCACCGTCTAACAAAGCGACGTATCGTTTTTTTACCGATTTTTCAATAAACTGTTTTTGAAGTTGTTTGTGTGCTTCCTTTGTTTTAGCAATCAACAGTATTCCGGAAGTTGCCATGTCCAAACGATGAACAATCAGAGGTCCTTCGGCAGAAGGGTATTTTTCCTTCATGCGTTTGTGCACGCAGTCTTCTATGGTTTTACCGGGTACGGATAAAAAATCATGCGGCTTATTGATGACTGCCATTTGATCATCTTCATAAATGATTTCGATCTCTTTGTTCAGTTTTGGTGGGGCAATGATAGGGTTTGGATCTACATCCAATCCTTTAAGCATGTGCCCAAGAATAGGTTCACATTTTCCTCTACAGGCCGGGTAAAAGAAACCGTGCTTCCTGATCTCCGAGGCCGGAGAGCTTCCCCACCAAAATTCTGCCATACACAATGGCTTGAGTTTATTCAAATACGCGTAATGCAATAATTTTGGCGCAGCACATTCACCCGCTCCCGAAGGAGGTTGCTTGCCTTCTTCGCTAAAGATGTCTAATAGGTTCTTTTGTTCACTTTGCGCATTAAGAAATTGATAGCTTTCAAAAAGTTGTTGCTGAATTTTACCGGATGTTGCTTTTCGTTCTCTTTTCAAAGCAACCAGTCTATCTTCTAGTATTTTGAGTGAATGCTTCGCCTGGTCAATTTTTGACTTTTCAGATTTGACGAATTCTGCAAATTCATACTTGGCTTGTAGACTTTCTCGAACCAGTTGGGTGTTGAATTCATTGAACTCATCAGTAGGGAGTGTTTCTTGTGCTTCTATTCGACGAATTTTCCTGAGGCGCTTTGCTTCTACTTTTGCCAATCGGCGTTCTTCGATGCTATTTTCCACCTCTTTAGTAATCGATAAAAGCAACGCTCTCGCTTCGTTTAGCTCATCTGAAGCTTCAAAAGTGTTGATGATATCGGTCTTTGCATTTAGATCACGCATGCCAGCGTTGAAAAAGCCATCTTTAGTAAGCATGTCAAATACTGGTGGTACGAAATGAGCGTGTTCATTGGAATCGGCAAGTTTGCCGGAGAAAGCGCAGAGGTAACCAATTTCTCCTTGCTGATTTTCAACGACGAGAACTCCAAACATTTTACCAATAATGAGACCAGTCTGACCTTCTTCTAAACCAAAATTATGCTCCCAGTCCTTTTGTGTTTTTAAATATTCTTGCAGCTCTTGTGCTGCTATAACACTCAATGGGTGAGGATCATAGTAAAAAGGGAAGGTGAATTTTTCCGGAGGTAAAATACCTTCAATCGAAGACTTAAAACGTATGAAATTATCAGTATTCAAGTCTACAAAACTAACGCTTTTGGTTGTTTCGAGGGTGGTGTGAAATAATTGCTTCCTTAAGAAAATTCTGATCCAGATGCGTATATATTTCTGTTGTCAGAATTGATTCATGACCTAACATTTCCTGAATGGCTCTGAGATTCGCCCCACCTTCCAGCAAGTGAGTGGCAAACGAATGGCGAAATGTATGTGGAGAAATATTCTTCTTCAAGTTAATTTCATCTGCGAGCTTCTTAATAATGGTGAAAATCATTACTCGCGTCAGTTTTGCCCCACGTCTGTTCAGGAAAACATAGCTCTCATGGCCCTTTTGAATGGTTTGATGCTTACGAATTGTTTCCGAATAAAGAGTGATTTCTTTTTCTACGGAGTCACTCACAGGAACAAGGCGTTGCTTATTTCCTTTCCCAATGACACGTATAAAGCCTTCATTGAAGAAAATATCTTCAAACTGCAGGTTGACCAATTCCGAAACACGCAATCCACAACTATACAGTGTTTCTAATATCGCTTTGTTACGATGTCCTTCTTTTTTGCTGAGGTCAACAGCGCCAATAAGTTGATCAATTTCGTCAACAGACAATACTTCCGGAAGTTTTCTACCGATGCTTGGCATCTCCAGAAGTTCACTGGGGTCGGCTTTGATTTCGTCTTCCAGAATAAGGTAGTTGAAAAATTGCTTAATTCCACTGATGATGCGTGATTGACTTCTTGGACTGAGTCCTAAATCATAGAGTTCGCTTACGAATTCCTTCAAATGATCAAACTGAATTCCGTTTGGAGGTATTTGTAGAGGGGCTGCGAATTCTTTTAGCTTCAAAACGTCATTTTTATAGGCAGCAACAGAGTTTTCAGCCAAACCTTTTTCTATTTTTAGGTATGAAACAAAATCCTTAATATTGCGATCCCAAGAGGACATTTATGCGACTTTTAATAGTTAACGGACCAAATTTAAATTTAATTGGACAACGTGAAGAGGAAATTTACGGTAATACGTCCTTTGATGCCTATTTGGAACGTTTAAAGGAGCAAAAAAATACCGAATTATCTTTTGTACAATCAAATGTAGAAGGAGAATTAATTAATTTTCTTCAAGGTTCAGATCACGACGGTATTATTCTCAATGCTGGTGGCTACACGCATACAAGTGTTGCAATCGGAGATTGTGTTAAAGCTATTAAGGTACCTGTAGTAGAGGTGCATATCTCTAATATCTCAGACCGGGAATCATTTCGTCATACCTCTTTTATTTCTCCGAATGCTGTTGGATGTATTTTTGGATTTGGACTTGCATCCTACGGTCTTGCAATAGACTATTTTCAGGACTACTTGAATAAGCGCTGATTCAGATCAGAAAAACGACGGATTCCTTTAAAGAAAAAAGCCCAAAGTATGCTCCCTCCGTATAAACCTTTTGGGTTGAATTGAGTGCTCAATGCTTTTATTTCTTTTCGTTTTCTCAAGATACTTCCCAGATGAGCATGGTGCCACATATGTGCCTTGAATACAGACCAAAAGTTTTTGAATTGACCTCCGACCAAAAAACGCATTGCAGCTATGCCATCCAACGTAAGTCGATAAAACAACTTTGGGAACAATATGCCTTCGTGGTTTTTGCCTATCATGATAAGGTTATTCCTAAAGTTCAGGTATACCTTTCTTGGTGAAGTATAAGAAAGCGTCCCACCTCCGACATGATATACCACTGAAGTTGGGGTAACCATAAAGCGATAGTTCATTTTTTTTAGACGCCAGCAGAGATCGATTTCTTCCATGTGCGCGAAGAAATCTTCATCAAATCCACCGGTCTCATGAAATAAATCAGCACGTATCATAAGACAGGCACCGGTAGCCCAGAAAATTTCAGTTTCTCCGTCGTACTGTCTTTCATCATTTTCAACGACGTCAAACAATCGGCCTCGGCAAAACGGAAAATAGTTTTTATCCATAAACCCTCCAGAAGCTCCGGCATGCTCAAATTCATTCTTTCTATCATATGCGAGCACCTTTGGTTGACAACCAGCAACTGTCGGGTCCATCATTACTTTGTGAAGTGGTTCTAACCAGTTTGCCGTTACTTCTATATCACTGTTCAGTAAGACGAAAAATGATGCATCTACTTTTTTAAGGGCATCATTGTACCCTTTTGCAAAGCCCCCATTTTCTTCATTTTGAACAATTTGAACGGCCGGGAATTGCGATTTTAAAAATGCTATTGAATCATCCGTTGAAGCATTGTCGGCAACAACAATTTGCGCATTTTGAGAATGTTCAACGACGCTGGGAAGAAACTTTTCAAGCCATGTTCTTCCATTCCAGTTTAATATGACAACCGCGACATTCTCCAAGGTACCTCAAAGGTAATCGGATTTATCAATATTGACGGAATAGGTCGTTACTTTGACCTCCCCAATGATCTTGCGTTCCTGCATTTGGATTGTCCACGTTTCCATTACCTGAATTACGTCTCGCTAGCTCACGCGGCCATGAAGGGTTTTTTAGTTCTCCAATCATGTCTGAATGAAGCAGACGATACGCCTTGTTCGTTAAATCAGGATTGTAAAACACGAAGCGTTTATTACTGAAAGCGCCAATCTTGTTGTATTGCCAGATTTCGTAAGGATACTCCGTTGGCGAATACTCTTTATTGATAATATTTGTCGGCGAACCATATTGAAGGTAAACTCTTCCACGATCTGTTTCAAATCCCTCCTGGAAATTATTAGCATACAAGCGCTCTACAAGTGCAACTTGTTTTTTGTACTGAATCCAGGATTCATAAGGTGTTTCCGGAGATGTTTTTGTCCAGTATTGCTGAATATATTTTCGTGCTTTTTCGGAACTTTTAGCTTTGGCAATTGTGTAAATGTTGCGCGTTTCATTTGCTCCGGAAATAGGGATTAATGATTCAAGGAAATAACCAAGGCTATCCGGTGGAATAGACTCCTGAAATGCAGGGTCCAAAATAATCTCGTCAGAGAAATAATCAATTTCTTTATCGTTGCTACGCTCAAATTCATACGACTGCGTCGATAATTCGCGCATATTCTTGTTGACAATGGTATAGTTTAAAATATACTTTCCTGTCAGCAGGTCATCTATTTTTACTGTTTTCAATACTGGAACAACATCCGCTGCGAAGTGTCGCGTGTAAACCGTAAATTCTTCGATTTCTTTGTTTAGATTGGCGTCAACCACGGTCTGTTTAATTCCGAAAATCGAATCCTTTAGTTCGAGCGAATTGTATACCTCAAAATATACGGGGATCGTATTGAGTTCTTTTGGATAAAATGTCGACAACCTTGGAATAATATCATATCCTGATTTGTAGAATGGAGAAGTTCCGTCACCGCGTGAACCATATTCAGCAACCTCTATATCGGAGATAGATATGGCATCGGATAAATCCTCAATGATTATTAGCTGTGATGCTTCAAGAGGCGGGAGATCACTGTTCATATCACTTAACGATAGGTTGAATGTGTAATCACCAGGCTCTAGCACAAACCGTTTTATATCGAAGAAGTCGTCTACTATACTATCCTTCATCAATGGAGAAGTAAGGCGGTAAGCATCAGAAGTTATAATGCTGTCTTTTTTTTCAATGTTCATTTGAACCGCTACTTCACCAATGAGGCCTCCATCTTTACCGATGTAGTTCAGTGAATACCCCACAAATTGCAGGTGAAATTCGACATAGTTCCCAACTCCGGGAGCATAAAACTGCTTACTGTCAAGATAGGCCCTTAGTTCTTTTTTCTGGCTAAACCCTGAAATGGATAAAAGTGAAACGATAAAAGTCAGTGCGATATACTTCATTGTTTTGGCTTTATAAAGTAAAGGTACGAAATAGCCTGCGTATAGCGATTATGTGTTCTGAATATTGATTCTATGGATCAATTTTAAGATTTATCTGTAGGCTTAAAGGTTTAAAATGTGGGGCTTAGGGAATGATTGAAAAAAAAGCCGAAAAAATAATTGCACTACATATTGCCAGTAAATAAGATATTACTACTTTTGGCGCGGAGAAATGGCAGAGTGGTCGAATGCACTGGTCTTGAAAACCAGCGTACCGCAAGGTACCGGGGGTTCGAATCCCTCTTTCTCCGCCAAAGAAAAGAGCTTCACTTTGTGAGGCTCTTTTTTTGTTGCGGGAAACGGGAGTCGAACATTGGTTCGCCCTGAGGAGCTTGCGACGAAAGCAAGGCGGCTTTCGCAGTTGCTACCCCCTTACTACTAATAATATCGGAAATCTGTTTCTCTGTTTCGGCCCAAGTCATCAACAGACAACAATTATCTACATATAGTTGTAGTTCAGATATACAATCAGCTTACGACATTACACTGCACAAAATAGCTTATCTTAGTTGGTTGCGATTTGAGTTAACTAAAAGGATCTTTCATGGTAGGAAAAAAACTTCATTATTTAATCATAGAACTCACCGCATCAGAGAAGAGATTACTTTATAATGCATCCAAAAACTCAAATGACAAAAGGGACGAGGTGTTCATTCAATTGATTAAACTTAATCCTACTTCCCGAAAAGATTATGAATGTGCACTCTCAGAAATTTCAAATCAATTAAATCCTGTTGAGATTGAAGAAAAAGAGCGAAACAAAAACTTAAGACGCTTCGTTGATTTTGCTGCTAAGCGTATTGAGAATATGAAACTCGCGCAGCTCTGCGCGAACAACCAAAAAATTCGAAATTACCTTCTGGCTAAAGTCTATCCAAAGAACGAACGGAATGATCTCAACGAACGCTACTATGACAAAGCATATAAAGAATCAGGTAACGACTATTGGGTAAAAGTAAATTACAAAAATGATCAATTAGAACATGTCTATAAAAGCCAATTGATCAAGGATTCTAACCTATGGCGTGGACTTATCAAAGAAAAAGAAACGCTTTTATCAAATTATTATCAGCGTGAAATGGCGAGCTTGATTCATGACATCTCACGTTCATATGTAGATGACCCGAGAAGCATTACAGATAACGATTACCAATTTAAATCAAGTCAAGACCTGGAACCTTTAATCGCTATTGCTCCTGGAAATGTAGAAAAGATAATTTTCCGATTGGCACAAGCGCGATTTGAATTTAAGAATAACGAGACTTTCAGAAAGCACTTAAATGAGGCCGAATCACTCTATTCTCTTGGCGTGAAAAAAGAACGAGATCAAGTACACTTACGTCGAGACATTCTATTCCTGAAATTTCTTCACGGATTCAGTAATGGAAGCGATTGGAAGCAACTAGAAATATGGATGTCTGAGGTGGTTGAAATTGATGACGACAACAACAATTGGGACCCGAAAATGCTGTTCTATTTGTTTTTAATGTACGCCATCATAGGCAAGGATAGTTCTTCTCTAAAAGCTAAGTATTCCAGGGCTTTTGAAAAAGAGAACGCGCAGTACTTACTCGAATTTACGGATGCCGTTTTTTATATCTCTGAAGGTGATCATAAATCAGCCAAACGTATTTTGACAGAGATCGCTTATTGTAACAATCCATATATTTCCCTATGGTCGAGATTACTGGAAATTACGGTTAACTATAATCAGGGGAATATTCGTTTTGCTGAGAATTTGGTAGCACGAGCAAAACGTCAATTAAAGCTGGAAGAAAATCGTCTTTTCACAATACCATCGTGTATTGTTTTCTTAAATCTTATTTGTGAAAAGTACGATTTGCCCACCTATAAAAGTGATCAAGAGCTTGCATCTGGAAAACTGTCACCAATCTTTCAATTCGGAACAAAATTGCTGTAGCTCAAACCAGAAGCAGTGATGGTTTAATTACCGAATGTCATCCTAAGTAGAAATTAATCCTTATCAAGAATATCAGGTCTTCATTCTGAATAAACCCTTAAACTGGAAATGATCTCAAATATCAACAGTCAGTTTGTCATGAGACTTTTTAAATTTAAGGCTTCCGCAAATCTGTAAAAAAAGAAAACTCACGCATAAACGTGAGTTTTCAATACTAACTAAACTAACAATGCTAATAGACCTAACCTTAAGCAAAGCTTCTTTTATCGAAGCATATTTACATGTCCAACATCTATGTGACGTTCATCTGACATGGTTTCTTTAAATTCTATTTTCCATACATAAGTTCCATCCTGAACTAGATTTCCATTATGCGTTCCATCCCATCCAATAAGTGCATTATTCGACTCAAAGATTACCTCTCCCCAACGGTTAAATACCAATAAATTGTAGTCAAAAGGATCAAATCCTGAAGTAAATACTGGCATGAATGTGTTGTTGAACTCATCCCCATCCGGCGTGAATGTATTCGGGACATAATAAATAAGCTGCTCTTCATACTGAATGGCCTGCTGAATGCTGTCGAAACATCCGGCGTCATTAAATGCGTACAGTGTAACTACATATCCCACATCGCCAATTGGAAACAGGTGAATTGGATTTTCTACGTTTGACCCGGATGAACCATCTCCGAAATCCCATTGATAACTTGTAGCACCGACAGAAGTATTGTTGAATATCACCTCTGAATTAAATTCATCCAAAATGTAAGTTGAGGGCACAAATTGCGCCACTGGATCATTCAGCACTTCGATATAGTCTTGATATACCGCTGTACCTGTACAACCACTTGCATCGGTTACTGTTAATGATACATCATAGAAACCGGGGTTGTTATATACAACGGTATGAGGCCCGCAGGTCATAGCACTTTGCCCGTTTCCAAAGTCCCAAACACAATTTGAACTTCCAGGGGTAAGATTGGTAAATGTGACTGCATGTGGTGCACATCCTGATAAATGATCTCCGGAAAAAGTAACAACTGGTCCATCCGTAACGGTTACAGTAACCAAGTCTGTATTCTCACATCCAAGAGCATCTACTCCTGTTACTGTATAAACGGTGGTTCCATTTGGTGGAGTAAATGACTGTCCATCTACCACATTATTATCCCACTGATATGATACGCCTCCAGAACCTGACAAAGTCACAGATTGCCCCGTACATGTTGTAATATCAGCGCCTGCCTCAATTGCTGGCAATGGTGATACCAATACGTTCGTAGTATGGAGAGAATCACAGCCAGTGGAAGAAACATATTGAATCGTCAGCGACTCATTCACCTGAATATTGATCGATTGTGTTCCATCTGGATATGTGTAATCTTCTCCTATACAGATGGTCACATCATTACTTGTGACAATTGCAGTCACGATGGTAATGTTGGTCGTAATAATCGAATCACAGCCGGTTGAAGTAAGTAAATTGGAAACATGGCTTTCATCGACCTGCATATTATTGGAAATCGTTCCATCAGGATATACATAATTCGACCCTAGACACAACTCAATGTTCTCCACAAGGTCAAACCCAACATCCATTGTTACCGCAGTTACGATAATTGAATCACAACCCAATTGCGTTACCAGTGTTGATGTATGTGTAGTACTCGCACTTATCGTTTCTACTGTTCCGTCTGGATATGTGACCACATCGTTCTCACAAACGGTAATCGATTCTGCCAGATTATAAATTGGTGATACGGTCAAATTAAGTGTTACAATAGAATCACATCCATTCGCTGCTCCACCTACAATGGTGTCATTATAAGATCCTGCAGTTGAGTAACTGGTACCGTTTAAGAGATATGAACTACCTGAACAGATTGTTTCATTCAACGTTGAAAAAGAAGCAGGTGTATTGTCAGTAACGGTAACGCAAAATGTCTCGACGCAGTTATTTGCATCGGTCACCGTTACACAATAGGCTCCTGCGCAAAGTCCAGTTGCCGTTTGAGTCGTTTGCCCGTTCGGATCATTCCACAAATACGTATATGGCGCTAATCCATTCGTTGGGGTAGCGGAAGCTGTTCCGTCACATGAACCGGATCCTCCAGAAAAAGGCGGTACACAAGCTCCATTACAGTTATTGACCGTCGGAGATTGGACTGCCCAAGTAGCGCCACCATCAACCGATCTTGAAAGTGAATTCCCCACAGCTGGAGTTGCTCCTGCGTAATCAACTAAAGCGTTCGGGAAAGTCGCTGGTCCTGCTAAAGCGGCAACCGTAGAGCACGTAATTCCAGCTGGAATAAATGCCGGTGCTTCATCTAAATCCGTATCGGTTCCCCATTTATTTGCCTCTCCTGCACCTGTGGTCCAGAAAACTGCATTTAGTGGTGTTCCTGTATCATCATATAATGCTACGTATGCGTCTCCATTATCCAAATACCAACGATCATTTCCTGTTTGTTGGTGCGGATCACCGCAATAAGCGAACATGTCAAATGTAGCACCTGAATTCGGGCCTCCAATCGATACAAATCCTAATGGAGGAATTGAGGTTCCAACTGGAAATCTAAAAGACCCATTGGTTGACGAACTCCATGCGCTCGTTGAAATGATATAACAAGATATATCAAGAGCTGCACACGGATTCGGGTTATATATCTCGATGAATTCCGACCCATAGGTTGCTTCTGTACATTTCTTTAAGGATTGTACATTCTGAGCTGTTGCACTTGGGTTGGGTTTCACATGCACCTCATTGATTAATAGTGACGGTCCGTTGTAAATACAAAGAGCACCCGTATTACACTGGGTATTTGCCGTTTCCGACGTAGCTGCCGTTAAGGTGATGGTACAATTGGTACAAACAGGTCCTGGTGGTAAAATGAATGTTGTATCGAACTGACATCCTGTTCCTGTATCGGTAATGGTTAAATCATAAGTTCCTGGCGTCAGATTACTCATCGCGTTTCCTGTTCCTCCTGGCGTCCAAGCGTACGTAAATGTCCCAGAACCACCAGTAATGTTATCAATACTAATAGATCCGTCGTTATCACCTAAACACAACTCTGTTATCATAGTTGAGGAAATTGTGAATGCATTCGCTTGAACACAAATACCGTTACACGCCTTTGGAGTTGGAGTATCGACAATCCAACTCATACTTCCATCCTGATCTCTGGCAAAAGTTTGTCCAGTGGAAGATGCTGAGGAGATATATTCCATTCCACCTCCGTTATAAATGGTTTCAGCACTTGCAAAAGTAAATGCCCCACAGTTGGATGCGCGCTGCGGTGTGCCATCATAGGTATTGTCATTTGTGATTTTATTCGGGTCATTCGCGCTGAACGTCCAATAAACAGCGTCTACAGAAGTACCGCTTGCATCGTACAAAGAGAGCCAACCATCACCATTTGGTAGGTGCCAACGCGTAGCGCCAGACGTCCAAAGCCAACCAGAAGTATTGTTGTAAGCGGGGAGGTTTAAAACAAAATCAACATTGGCTGCATTGGGACCTCCAATCACGATAAACCCTAAGGGGGGAATCGTTGTTCCAGTTGGAAATGAAAATGCTCCTCCGTTTGAAGATCCGTCCATTCCACCTATAGACCAACAACTAATGTCAACAGGGGTACATGGATCCGTATTGTATATTTCGATCCACTCATGACCGTATGACGCGTTTGAATTAAACACAGACTGAAATTGCTGAGAGGTATTCCCGCCTGATGGTTTCACCATTATCTCATTAATAACTACTTGAGCATGTGACATGCTTGAAATCAGGAAGATGAATATTAAGCCCAATTTAAGTCTCGGTTTAGCATTCAACCAATTTTGTATGGTAAATTTTGAGATCATGAGTAATTCAAAATAAAGATGACCCGTAAACTACGCTCATACTCATTCAATCACAAGAGATTTATAGATGATTTGCCCTAGCTTTAAATTATGTCATTTAAACCGATCAAATAGCAGGATTGATAATTAAACCACTAAAATCAATCACCAAATGACTTGAAGCTCAAGTTCAAGAAGTAAAAAAACATGTAATTTGCCCTACACATAACTGGACATGAACTACAAAAGAGGCAATCCTTCAGTAGGATCTGGGCGCAAGGATTAGTTTGTTAGAATGAAATTGGGCTATGCTGCAAAAAGTAAATGAAGAAGTGAATTGAGTTCTCAGCACACAAAACTCAACATGAAAGCATATTAGCTAACTAAAGCGTATAACACCGCTTAAACTGCATGCTCCATTTATGCCGCGCAAAACTAGCTGCATGGAAATACATATATTTAATTCTAAAATTCAGACAAGTCAAAAATACGCACATCAGTCTATCCTTGAACGTTATTTAAGCCTTTCCAGTTCCTTCGATAGTAAATGTAACTGTTCCAATTCCTCAATAATTGGGTTCGAAGACAGTCCCCTTCTCTCCGCCAAAGAAAAGAGCTTCACTTTGTGAGGCTCTTTTTTTGTTTCAGAACTGTTAAAAGTCTGCGTTAACAAATTATATGAATTGGCAATTCGGTTAATAACTACTTTAGTCAAGACTAAAAGTATAAGCGTTCGTGGTCTTTATCTTTTAGCAAAAACGATCAAGGTAGTCAAGTTTTATGATGAAGGTCTTTTCCTTACTTCTAGCGGTGTCATTGTTGAGTTGTTCTGGCTCTAAAATTGTCAGTATGGCAACGCAGGGAACCTTGTCTGAAGATGAGTTTAATGAAGAAATCCCATTTTATTATTTTGATAAATACATTTATATAGATGTGGTCATAAATGATAAAACGTATCCTTTTTTATTTGATACTGGCTGGGATGTAACGCATGTCGATGCAGAGCTTTTAAAAGAGGTGGATTTTTCACCACTTAAAAAGTATACAACCGATGGAAGCTCTTTTGAGGAGGTTAAACTTCAGTATGGAACATTAAATTCTACTCTTACCATTGGAAATATTGATTTCGGAAAAATGGGAGTTGGTATACAGGATTTATCATTCATAGATTCTACTTTTCCAGACAAAAGAAAAATTTTTGGCGTAATTGGAACAAATGTGTTTAGAAAGGCTGTCTGGCAAATTGACTACAAAGAGCAGGTAATTAGGTTCTCGTCCACCATAAATAGCTTTCCACCAGAGTCCAGTGATTTTGAAGTTCAATTAATACCCAAAAATGATGCGGGATGGGGAGGCAAGCGAATTAAAGCAACAATGAATGGTGTGACCGAGAACTTTGTGTTTGATACAGGCTCATATGGCAGCTTTTCGGCAAATAATGAATTTTTGGAGCGTCTAGAGAAAGCGGATAAACCGTTGATTGAAAATAGCAGAGCAGAAAATGGAAAACGAATATTTGCTATTGAATCGTTGCAATTGGATTCAATTGAATTCGCCAATCAAGAACTACTCATTGAAGAGGGGATTAATTCGTTAATCGGAAATGATTTCTTGGAAGGCTTTACTGTTACAATTGACTGGCTAAATAATAAAATTTACTTAAAAGAAAACGTTGCTTTAGACTAAAAGCAACTACCATAAACCTCTTTAATTCTTACAAAATGAAAACATATGTACTTCTAGTTTTGTCGCTGCTGCTATATGCAGGGACAATTTTCGGGCAGAAGTTGAACCTAAACCAAGGGGAAGTTGCCTCTGAGGATTATTTTGAAGAGGTTGATTTTGAATTCGTAAAGAACAAGATTGTCGTTCCAGTCACAATTGATGGTAAAATCTACCGATTCATTCTGGATACTGGAGCCCCGAATGTAATATCTAAAGAACTTTACGAGTTGTTAAACCCTAAACTTATTGATACGATCTCCGTTTCAGATGCCCACGAGAATAAAGAAACATTAAAGCTTGTCTCCCTGGAGAAGGTTAAAGTCGGTAATTTGGAGTTCACAAATACGGCATCACTGGTACAGGAGTTTGGTGATAATAACCCCTTAAAGTGCCTTGGTTTAGATGGCTTTTTGGGGAGTAATATGCTTAGAAACTCTATCCTGCAAGTTGACTTGAGAAATAAAAAAATCAGAATAACGAATGACAATAAGAAGTTAGAACTGAAGAAAAAGCATTCCAGCAAGATCATGTTGACCAGTAGCCAAAGTAATCCTTTTGTTTGGATAGAGCTGATGGGTGAAGGTAAGGGTAAAGAACAAGTGTTGATCGATACGGGAATGGAGGGACTTTATGATTTGTCAAAAGATAACTACGGAATATTTGAGGGTAAGAACATCTTTAAACTGATCAGCGAAAGTGATGGTGCATCTGGTTTTGGATTGTTTGGTTCGCCTGAATCGGCAAAACAATACCAATTACTTCTGCCGCGAATGAAAATCAATGACTTTTTGCTGGAAGATGTCACAACAGTGACGGGTAATGACGATAATTCCAGGATTGGTGCCGAACTTTTGAAGTATGGAGTGCCAACCATTGATTATTTAAACAAGCGATTTTATTTCGAACCATACGAGGAGAAAACAACCATTCTGGAAATGGACTTTGGGTTTTCAAGAACACTAGAAAATGAAAATCTGATCGTAGGACTCGTTTGGGACGATACGCTGAAAGAAAAGATTTCCTATGGTGATAAAATCCTGGAAATAAATGGTAACCCCTTCAATTTGTGCGAGCTGGTCGTTGAGAATAATTACTTTGAAAACGAAAATAGCCTAGAACTAAAGATTGAAAAATCCAACGGTGAAATAATTCAAATTTCAGTGGAGAAGAGACCAATCGTTGAAAAAGTATCGCTCGATGAATAATAATCGCTTATGTATTCCACTGAATTACATGCAACGATAGTACCTCGAGTATAGTTGTACCGTATCCTATTCCTGCAATTACGGGTAGGGTAGCAGGACACAAAAGCCCTGCAGTAATTCCCTGGTAAGGACAGTTGAAATACTCAGAAATTCAGTTTCTGGCTTGCGTCTAACTATCTAATTCATTCAGTTACGCAAAATACCCCTTGCACTATTGTTATAATTTTCAAAGGATGGATTTGGCAAGTTTTTTCGTTAAACCCGTTGAGTGGATGGCTTTTCTTGAGATTGTTAACTATTCAACCTTGGTTCCGGTTATTATTTTTTCACTGTAGGTTTCTTCTCCTGTAACGTAGTTGACCTCTGATTGCATTTCTCTGTATTCAAAGGTATTATTGGTGATTTCTCCTTCTTTCCGAACCCATCCGCCAGTATTTCCAAGCGGGTATTCGATAATTTCAAAAACGCCGTTTTCAATATTATTAAGTTTTAGTTGCTTAAAATAATTATCTCCCGAAGTGTTTAAATTCTCAGGTTGATAGTGCACATTAAGCGTATTATAACTGTAACGATGAATTTGTCCCATGTACGAAGTGCCTTGGTCGCCGTTCACAACGAAAATCCAATCTCCTGTATATCTACTAGCATCGTTTACTTGACATTCATCCATATTCACTTCCTTTTTGCAAGATTGAATCAGAATTGATCCTATAATTATTAGTATAGAGAGTAAAAGTCTAGTGAAATATTTTGTTTTCATGATTGGTGTATTTTATACGAAATGCGACGTAACAATTAAGGGTGCCTTACGAGAGTGTCTATTTAATTATTCAAATGAAGAAGCACCAAATCAAACTAATTTGAATTAAGCCTCTGTTTGTTTTTTTGAGTAAACCTATTTTTTTATTTCTTACGATAGCTTGGAATGATCATTCCAAGAATGTTATATTTGCAATGTGAATAAAAAAGAAGCTATTAAAAAATCAGCTCTTAAGCTCCTTGTTGAAAAGGGAGTGCACAATACACCTATGTCGGAAATTGCAAAGGAAGCTGGGACTGGTATGGGAACGATCTATAACTATTTTCCGAATAAGGAATTGCTGATTAATAGTATTTACGTTGACATCAAAGATCAGGAAGAGGAGGTGTTTAATTCCGTCGATACTGAACAATCTACAATGATTCAGTTTCAAATGTATATGCAGGTCCTGATTGACTTTCTCATTCAAAACCCAAGATACTTTCACTTTCTCGGACAAATGGAATCCTCTCCCTTAATCACAGAGGAGAATTTAATGAAAGGAAGGAAGACGGTTGATATGGTAATTGTATTATTAAAAAAAGGACAAGACGCGGGAGTTATTAAGAATATGGAAGTGAGCCAGCTAATTGTATTTATTGGTGGGGCGGTTAGAGCTAGTGCAAGCTGGCATATACAAAATGATAAGAACAAAAATGAATTTGTCGAGCAGCATATCTCTTTAATTTGGGATGCAATTAGCGCGTAAAAAAATTTAATTCGAATATGGAATGAACGTTCATTCCAAAAAATAAGTATAATATGATAGATTTAAAGTTTAAGGAAGTAATTAACAAACCAATAGACGACGTTTGGAAGGTAGTAGCCGTTGAATTTGCAGAAGCTGACAAATGGGCGTACGGTTCAGCAAATTGTCGTAAAGGTGAAGAGCATGAAGATTTTGATAGGATAGTTGAAACAGAGTCAGGAACCTTGAGGGATACAATTACGATATTTGATGAAGAGAAGTATATCCTTGAGTTTTCAGTAAAAGGACTACCATTTTTCGTACGTTCTGTAGTTAGTACATGGACGTTGAAAAAAGTCGAAGACAACAAAACAGAAATCACGTTGGGCCCTCGTATTCGTGTAATGCCGGTTATTGGATCCATATTACAATTCCCTATGAAGCGAGCGCTGAATAAACTTTATCCAGGATTAGTTGAGGATCTTAAAATCTATATTGAAACGGGGTATCCTTCGCTAAGAAAGCAACAAGAAATTGATGGAGTGAGCTGATCCTTGATGACTGATATAGCATCATGTATTATTTTTCCTCGGGTATTTGATTTACATCAACAGGTTTACGTTTTTCCCAAATTATGAAACGAACACCAACATTCAGCCCTATACCACCAAGCGAATAATTTCTTCGATACAATTTCTGGGGAGATTGCTTATCATCAGAATTATAGGCGTAGTGCTCTGTTTCATTGCCAAACTCAATTTCTGAAAAGTAAGGATCATTGGCATATTGCAATTGATCCTGACCATCAATAGTCTCATGAATACGTCGACCTTTTTCTGGCGAAAATGGTAAGAAACTACCGTTGAGCTCGGCAAATATGGATAGTTTCTGACCAATTTTGAAATTACCGCCTAGCGTCATATTGTATCCAAATGATGAACCGTTGGTGTACTCATAGGTGAGTTCTGAACTTTCAAAGCTGTACGGGATCACCTCATTGTTTTTGAAGGATTGGTGATAGCGAATGTTTCCCAAAATGTAATTTACACCAAGCTTGGTATAAAAGTCTACTTTTTCCTTCGGGATGGTCAGGATTAAATTAGCTCCAACCGTTAAAAACTTACCCGAAAGCGTTCTGGTCACAAGTTCATCGACCATTGTTTGGTCAAAGGGGCGAGTATAACTTGCGGATAATTCATAACCCCAATTTTTTCCAGGTAAATGCCCCAAACTTAAGTTGGCATTCATGGCATTTTTGAACGCAACATCTTCTGCTCTCCAAAACCATGGATGTGTAATTTGATGATAGGTATTTACGATATGAGAAGGAGGTTGAGTAGTTTGAATGATTTGCTGATATCCAACTGAAGTGGATCCATAGAAAACCTGTGCCCATGTGAGATTCCAAAACAGGATAAAAAGCATAAGTGCAGAATACCTCATGTAAGTAGAACAGTTAGGAAGGTTTGAAAGTTACTGTTACTTTTATTATTTTTGCAACTAAGTTGCGTTAAGGGTTGGTGTTGAGTAACTCTTAACGAAAGAACATGAGCATGAAACATAAATTTGTCGGAGCTTTTTTACTGCTTGGAGTACTTTTTATTTCTACTTCATTCAGGCATCCTTTGAAGCTTACAACTTCCATGGTTACCTACGATCCTGGTTCTAAGACCCTGAAAATGGAATGCAGAGTGTTCATTGATGACTTCGAGAATAGTATAAATAGAACACTTTCGAAAGACATAAACGTTTCCAATTTGACAAAAGCCGACAAAGCAGGACTTGAGCGATATTTTGCAGAGCGTTACGCAATAAGGTTAAATGGAAAAATCATTCCACTTAAGTATTTGTCTTCAAAAGTTTTAAGAGCAGAAAATGTTTTTAGCATAAAGTTTACGAAGGGAAATGTCAAATTTAAAAAGGGAGATAAGCTTACCATAAAAAACGTTCTTTTCTGCAAAGAGTTTGGTATGAATCAGACTAATAGGATTACGGTGCAGATTCCTCCATATATTCCTAAGGAAAGCAATATATGTAACGAACGACACACGACGCTAAAGTTTCAACTCTAATTTCCTGAGAAGTAATGAATGAATCAGGTTATTTTTTCGCTTTAGGTTGGGAGCACATTGTTGACATAAATGCCTATGATCATCTGTTGTTTGTGATGACTTTATGCGCAGCGTTTAAGTTTGAGCAATGGAAACAAGTGCTTGTGATTATCACTGCATTTACCATTGGACATTCATTAACGCTCGTTTTGAGCTCTTTGGAGGTAATTCCTGCTAATTCTGCTTTAATCGATAAACTGATTCCATTTACGATAATGATAACAGCTTTAGCAAATGTTGTAAACTACAATAAGAGCGGTAAATTTTCAGATGTAAAAGTTAAGTATGGAATCGCTCTGTTGTTTGGACTAATTCATGGTCTTGCGTTTGCGAGCAATTTCAAGTTCATGTTATTCGAGGAAAGCATTTTAATGCCTCTGTTTTTGTTCAATGTTGGGATCGAGGCTGGTCAGCTATTTATTGTTCTATTATTTATGCTTTCGCTTTGGATCTACACTAGGTGGCTGAGAGGAGATCATTCAAAATGGAACCTATTTATTTCTGGAGCTGGTTTTGGAATTGCCACTACCATTTTCCTAAATGCACTTTAGTAAAGAATGATAAATAACAGTAGTTGCCGAAGTAAGAATTTAATCGCATTGGTTTCAATTATGGAATCAATTTTAGTTCAGTTAGTTTAGGTGTAATGGAGTCTCTGCTCACATTGGTGAGCAGGGACTCATTGGGAGTTTCAATCAACTAAAGGTATTGTTTCGGAATAAAAGGAGTGATCAGGTTAACCGATTTGTTCAATGCCTCTAGTTCATGTTCGTTTGGTACATATTCATCAAAAGCTTGTGCACCACTCTTGTTCAATTGAGAGTAGAGACTAAGTGAAATGGGAGTTTTTTGTAACTCAGCATTAATACTTTCCGGCACAAAAGTGCTGACGGGTGCATGCATGACTTTTTCGTTCAGTAAAGCTTCAAAAATTTGAATAGCGCAATAACTGACTCCGTAAATAGTCGCTTCCTGCGTTTTTTTAATCTCTTCTGCTGAGGCTTTTACTTTGTTCATTAACTCTTCAATAGAGTCTTTTTCATAAAAATGACTGATCGGAAGCTCATCAATAGTGGATAATTGTTCACTCAGAAATACGGTGGTTCCATGTTCTCCAAGCAGAATGGCGTTTGGAGCTTTCACTGCTGGATTCGTCGTTCGAATGGCATGATTCATTCGAATGGAATCCAGAAAGGTTCCAGTTCCTATAACGTGGGATTGAGGCAATGAAGTAACCCGTTGTGTGATAAAAGTAATGATCTCAACAGGGTTCGCTACAACGATAATAAAGGCTTCTGTTTTCGGTCGGTAATTCTTGAAGATCGCCTGCGTTATTTCAATGCTTTTTTGGCAGGTCACAAGCCTTGACTTTCCCTTAGGTACAGAAGCTCCGGCACAATGAAAAATAAAATCAGATTGATTTAAAAGTGTTTCGCTGTTATAAGCAATGCGCTGATTTGGGAATAATTCTATTCCCTGCTCCATGTCCAAAACCGCACCGTATACTTGCCAATCCGTATCAATGACGTTAAGTTGAATTTTGTGCTCTTTATTGGCAAATAGTAATCCACTAATGAACTTTCCAATGTTTCCAAAACCAATAATTGATACGGTCATTTCCATGCTTCTTCTTTAGACTTTGATCTAAGTTAAGGATTGAGCAGGATATAAGAAATGACAAAAATCAATTCAATTGATTTTCTTCAAGATGTCTTGTGGTCATTGCAAAACAGTGCTTAGAATGTTATAATATCTGGATGCAATAAAGTCAGCACCAGTTTGATTGTAATGTGCATCATCGGCCAAATAAGCGTCCGTAAAACCATTAAACATATCTACTGATAAGACCTGTGATGTTGAGGTCGTTTGTTGTGATGCAATATTGACCACCTCTTGATTCATTTGACTCATGAATGAAGTTAACTCTGGAGTCATTGCTGTAGAATGTGCTGGAGCCATTTGCTCAATGATGATGGTAACATTGGGATTCTTTGCTTGTATGGCGTCGATAATGGCATTTACGTTCGAAACGGCTTGCGAATAAGATTGACCTTGAAGACCATCATTTCCTCCAGGAGAACTAATTAGTACAATATCCGGCATATCTGCAGAGTTTAGTATTGCATTGAGTTCAGCTAAGATTTGACCAGATGTCCAACCGCCACGACCTTCGTGTTGAGGGTCAAAACTTTTTCCGGAATGATTTGCGTATTGTTTTGTATCGGCCAAGGTTCCGATGTAGTCAAAGCTCCATCCGCCATCGATAAGATCTTTCCATAGTTCATAACGATAACTTTCAAAGTCTGTTCCGCCTTCTACACGTGATGCGCCCAACGCCATTATTTTATTAATCGATGTTGAAGGTGGGAAGTTGTTAGTTTCCGTAGTCGGTTCTTCTTTTTTACAAGAGGCGAACAATACAAGAACCGATACGGAAAGGATAAGGTAGGATGTGGATACTGCTTTCATTCGAGCATTTTTTGCGGGTTACTGATTCTAAAACAAGTATCTGAAAGAACACCCTACCCTTGGAACACAAGTTTATCTGATTCTCGGTAACACAGATAAGGAGATGAGATTGCATACAAGACAGACGAACAACACGTTGAAAATGACCTTTTGGATGATCGGATTCATATCATTTGGGATTCGCTGTTTTTTGACCTTTTCTCAAGAAGTTCTGGCTGGCAATGGGGGATATTATCCGCTTCAGGTGCGCACTGTTCTGGAACGAGGCGAATTGGCTTTTCCCGACATGCCATTTTTATTTTTCCTAGAAGCATCGATCGTTAAGATGATGGCATTTTTTGGAGTTCTCGTCAACAATGAGATTATATTGACAGTCGTTAAAATCATTGATAGTTTATCAATCCCACTGGCTCTAATTCCAATATTTTATATTGTAAATCAGGTCAATACTAAGCTTTCCAAAAGTATAGCCTTGACCGTTCTATTCTCCGTCTTGTCGTTTTATACTCTGAATATGCTATCGACCAGCCAGAAAAATGCTATGGCAATTACCTTATTGTTTGCCACCATTGCTGCATTTTTAAATTACCTGAACACTCTAAAAAAAGGTGCGTTGGCTTGGGGAGTTTTCTTTTTTTTAATGGTGGGGATGACACACTTTGGGACCTTTGTATTTGCCCTACTTTGGGGAGTCATTTACCTGGTTGTCAGGAATCGTTGGAAGGCCATTTTTCCGCTTGTAATTCTTCTTGTCGCATCTGTACTACTCATCTATTCGTTTGACACGGTGCGCATGTTACGTTTGATTTCATCCTTTACTCGTCTATTCAACGAGCTTCCTAACCCTCCTCAGATTATGTCTGCGATTGTGTATGGAGTAATTGCATATCTGGCTTATAGAATTTTCCGAAATAACAAGCATCACCTTAAAGATTCGGAACGGACGTTTGTAGCTACATTGATTATCCTTTTAGTAATTGTATCACTTCCAATTATTCCGGGACAGTATTCAGCTCGATTGAATGCTTTTCTTTTTATTCCCTTAGTCCTATTGGTACTTTTTTTTGAGCGTTTTGCCAATCCTTTAGCAAAACGCGTTATCTCTGCGTTGTTTGGTCTGATTATTTTAGGATCTGTAGCGTTTAAAATGCTTATAAACCCTCCGGAAGATTTGTCAAAGGAAGCATTAATAGATATGGCTGAATTGAAGGAGTCCATTTCTGAACCAGACAAAACAGTTATTGTGTCACGTCATAATCTTGAATTTTGGGTTGCCTGGATTTTGGAAGTAGATGTGTCACAGGAAAACAAATTTGATGAGGTTCTGGTCGGCGAGTATGAAACAGTATTTATAATCAATCAAATAAAAGGCAAGCGCAATGCACATTCTGGAGGTCCAAGGGCTGATAATCAAAGAAGTCACTTTGACGAACCGCTTATTCCAGAGAATGCTGTTTTGGAAGCCTCTTCTGATTATTTTAGGCTTTACAAGTACTCTGGACCATGAACAATGCTGAAGGTCTCAGCGCTTCAATAGTTTGAATCCAATCTCACGCCCTTGTCCTTGAAACATGGCTAAGTTAATCCAGAACCAAGCAAATTGCTCCATTAGTTCAAATTTATCATTTCCTCCTATGTCGTAACAAGACTCAAAACCAGCATCTAAGGTCAGTTGTTGTGCTATTTTTTTCCCTTCTTGACTATCGCCTGCAACAAAAAGATCAATAGCTATTTCGCC
Organism: Flavobacteriales bacterium UBA6051; assembly: GCA_002427735.1. GTDB lineage: Bacteria > Bacteroidota > Bacteroidia > Flavobacteriales_D > Crocinitomicaceae > UBA4466. Next base: position 32,185 of record DIYP01000015.1, on the reverse strand, counting down.
ATAGTTTGGGTGTTGCATGTTATTGAATCCGGTCGTATTAAAGCATTTTACAACTTCGTTAGACGATGTGTGTTTCAGAATGGCTTCAGAGGTTGTTTTAAAACCAACAGGCCCGCGCCCCATAATGATGTTCATGGCATCGACGATTATTTTTCCCGTTGTATCGCCAAGACTTTCAGCAACTTCTACTGCCGCAGTTGCCGGTGTTGCTATCAAAATCACATCGGATAATGCCACCGCTTCTTTGATGGTATGTGCGGTAGTGCTGCCATTCTTAAGTAATTCAATTCCTTTGAAATTAGATTGATCTTTAACTCCTAGTCGGATGGTATGTCCGGCAGAAGCCCATTTTGTTGCCAGTGCACCACCAACGTTTCCTGTCCCTATGATCGCTATATTCATATGATGTATATTTATTTTAGAAGATATGGCGCACAAAAGCACCGTAATTTGTTCCGTTTTGATAATTCGTTCTACCTACTTGAGATAGGTCTATTCCAACTCCTGCTTGCCAGGTAGTCCACTCAATTCCTAATCTGGCTCTTTGATAAAACTGTCTATTCTGAAGTTGATTGGTTGGTAAGACAGCAAGAAACTCCAATTGATTAAATAAGTTAAGTTTTTTCGTAATACGAGGTTTGTATCTCAATAAAAAGTAATAGTCCAGCTTTGGGTTTTGCATTGTTTCCGATACGAGCCATGTGAAGGCAGTAAAGCGTTTACTAGTGTGCGCGTATTGAATCCCCGCCTTAGGGAAAACACCCCAGCTGAGTACTTGACCTACCGCAACTGGAGCAAACCCTTTCAATTTTTTCGGGTTGTAAGATATCGCTTCTGTAAAACCAAATTGTGGCAAGTAAGAAGTATCGGTCATTCGATAATCAATAGAGGCTCTATTCCTGTTGAAAAAAAGAAATGGGCTGTTATCGCCGTTTTTCTTCTTGAAAAACTTAAAAAACATAAGATCAACCGATGCTTTTTCATGTCCGACGAATACTTCAAACGGAACCTGTGCGGATAGTCTATAAGTTGAAAGAAGACCGAGAAGCAATATGCAGCAAAATTTATTCATAACACTACGTATAAAAGGCCGGGAGCAGTTCCCGGCCTCGAGCATTTATTTTTCTTCAAGAAGTTCTACAACAAGTTCAGCTGCTGCTGCACCAGAGTTTTGTTGTTGACCTGTAATTAGGTTACCATCTTTAATGGCGTAAGAGGAGAATGGAGCAGCCGTTTTAAAATGCGTATTTGGCAATTTTTTTGCTTCTGATTCAATACGGTAAGGTTGAATTTTCATTCCAACGGCCTGATCGGCGAAATCCTCTTCCTGATCACAAAATCCAGTCCATGTTTTTCCATCTACCAGCAGTTTTCCGTCCGATTTTTTTGCTTCTAAAAGCAAGGTGGTGGAATGGCAGACAGCGGCAGACGGTTTTCCATTTTCATAGAAGCTGGTAAAGAGCTTTTCCAAGTCTTCATTTCCTCTGAATGTGTACATTGGTCCTTGACCACCGACTAAAAAAATAGCTGCGTAGTCTTTCGGATTCACGTCGGTCATTTTTTTGGTGTTATTCAACATCTCGTTAAACCAATCTTGCTGCATGTAGCCTAGTGAAACGACATCGTGAGCAGAATAACCGCTGGCGTCCGTTGGGTTAGAATATCCATCCATTTCAATTTTACCTCCTTCAGTTGAAACAAGTTCTATCTCATATCCGGCCGACTGAAAGACATGCATTGGATGTGTTAATTCAGCAGCCCAGAAACCAATTGGCCAGCCAGTTTGCTTGGAAGTGGTTGGACTACTTGCGACCATCAAGATTTTGCCTTTTGTTGGCATTCCATGTGCATGCACATAATGGTTACGTTCGATTACATTCGTTGTTTTCATGTTGTCTTTTTTACTCGTTTGCGACAACCCTGTCAGTGATATTCCCAAAAGGAGTGTCATTAATCCTATTCTTTTCATTTTGATTTGTTTTTCAATGTTCAATACAAATGTTGGGAGATACGGATAGATTACCATGTAATACACCTTTAAGTGCGATACATACTTTTTGGAAAGTGTCAGTGTTTTTGGTACTTTCAGCGCATGGGTGATTTTTTTTATAACGGTAAGCAGTATTATAACCCTGTAGAATTTGCCATGGATCAGATAGGAGGTACGTGGAAAATGCCGATTCTTTGGCGGTTGCAAGACAGGGTTATGCGCTACAGTGAATTAAGAAGGGATATTCCACATATCTCGGATAAAATGTTGACTACACAATTGAGAGAATTAGAAGCTTCTGGTTTCATTCATCGAGAAGTTTATCCTGTGGTACCACCGAAGACTGAGTATAGCATTACAGAGAAAGGGAAAACCACGATTCCTATCATTGAAACTATTCGTAATTACGGTTTGTTTCTAATGGAGGAGAATGGGGTTGAACATTAAATCCATAAGCAGGAAATGAATCTAACCGTAATTCTTATTGGTATTGCCGTTGTTTTAGGTACTATTCTGAGCTATTATAGACGACAAGGTAGAAAGATGGAAACATCACATCGAGTTCCAGATCGTCCATTTCCAGGTCGTTGGCGACAAATTCTCGAAGAAGAAATTGAATTTTACAAACGATTAAGTCGCCCTGAGAAGCGAGATTTTGAGCATCGTGTGCATGTCTTTTTGTTGAACGTTCAAGTTATTGGTGTTGATACAGAGGTTACTCATGAAGACCGTGTTATGGTTGCAGCTAGCGCAGTCATTCCCATTTTCAGAATGCAACATTGGAATTATGCTCATTTGAAAGAAGTTCAGATTCATCCAGATGAGTTTTTGATTCCTGAACGAAATCAAATGGCCAAAGGACTCACTGGTCATGGAGCCATGCAAGGGAAAATGTTTCTTTCAAGAAAAGCGATGATTGAAGGGTATGCCGATCCGCATGATCAAGTCAATGTTGCTTTGCATGAGTTTGTTCACATTCTTGATAAACAGGACGGCAGAATAGACGGCGTCTTGGATAATTTAATGCGCGAAGCAGATCTTAGTCACTGGGAGTATATCGTAGAGGAAAAAATGCGTGAGATTAATTCTGGAAATTCAACAATCCGTGATTACGGTGGTACAAATAAGGCAGAATTTCTTGCGGTCGTAAGTGAGTTCTATTTCGAAAGTCCTACTAAGATGAAAGAAGAGCATCCTGCGCTTTTTATGGCTTTGGAAAGTATTTATAATCCTCAAAACGCCGAAAGCATTAAAGGACGAACTTACTGGTAGTTCTCTTTAACTCTCTTCTTCATCATCAGGAGAATAGTTGCGTATCTTCTTTCTACCTTCTCGGACTTTTTCATCTACTGTTTTTGATTCTTCAGCCTGCTTCTTTAATGCTGTTGCGAGCCTATTGTGTGCGTATTCTGATTTATCATCAATTTCCAAGGCTTTCTGTAGGTATGAAATACTTTCAGTATAAAACCCCTGATTTTTGAGCATGTTTCCGGTGTTTGCAATAATCCAGGCTTCTTCTCCTTTGCTGTATTCTTCTGCTTTTCGGTTTGCGGACAATGCAAGGTCATATAATTTAAGGTTAACACAACAATTACTTAAATATCCCCAGTATTCATATTCTTCTGGGTACTGATTCGTAAGGGAATTCAGCAGAAAAAGTGCAATTTCATTTTCTTTCAGGTCAATAGCTAGCTTAGCATATCGAAATTTGACCTTTTTGTCATTCGGATGCTTTTCGTAGAGCGCATGAACTATTTTTCTTGCGGCTTCTTTGTCTTCCTTATCTTCAATAAAGTTGGATAATTCAAGATTCAGTTCAACGGAATCATTCATTTGTTTTTCCTGAATAAATTGGATTCCAGCATCCACTCCGTCACGCTTGGAAATCGTTTCGGCGTATATTTTCAGAATATGTTCGTTTTTCTTAAAGGCTTTGAGTCCTTCTTCTAGGACCTCAATGGCTTCGTCCAGGTAATCCTCCCAAAAGTAGATGCGGCCAATGGCGGTGTAAGCAAGTAGTTTCTTTTTGTTATCTTCTTTCAGCTTTTGTAACGCAGCAACACCTGTTTTTTCATTCATTTTGAACTCGCAATAGGCTTGCCAATATTTCAGTTCAAGCTTTTGACTTTCATCCTCCTCCTTACGAATTTTGGCTTTCAGTTTTTTTATTGCAGCAGGGTAAGACTTAGCATCAAAATCTTGATACCAATCCTCGTCATTATCTATTATTTCACTTTTGTCTTCACTAGGTTCGGCAGTTTCAGATCCACCTGCAACTCTTCCCAGCTTTTTAATAATTTGCCTTATTTGATGGGAAACAGGCCCTGTTGCCGCTTGTAGACTTTCATCCTCTCGCTGTGTGTCGTATTTCCCTGCTGTAATGCCTAGAAGGTCGGTTGGAATATGAAGATCTGCATTCATTGGGGTGACGAAGAAAACTCTTTTTCTGCCCAATTTCCCAACAAATAGCCCGAACTCAAATAGTACGTTATCGCGTACTGTGTTCTTTTCTACATTTCTGATTTTCGTTACATCATCATCACTGAAAACAAAAACACCGAAATCTACTTTTTCAAGTATTTCCATCAGTGATTCAATAGTGGTGCTGGATAGTTCAAAGACGCCCTGATCCCATACGGTTACTTCTGCATCATAGGTAAGGTTTTGCTGAATAGAGTAGGCCGCTGTTAATCCTTCAACGGAAGAGCCAATAAAAATGCGTGGTTTCATAGTGTATCAATTGATTCTGCAAAGTATCAATTGAGGGACAGATTATCAACCGTATTTATACCTGTTTTTTTATTCGCAACATTCTCCTTGCGTCCACGACTTTACCCCATTGGCAGAAGCTTCGCAGGCATTTCCGTATGTTTTGGAATCGCACCCGCAAACCGGGTCATATATTGCTGTGCACAGTTTTGATGGGTCGATTTTACTACTATCGATACAATTGGCGCTAAAAGGTTGCTGATGACACCCAGTTGTTTTAATCTTATTACAACTAATCAGCATTGTTGAAAGAAATGTAAGCAGAAGGACACGACGCATATTCTATTTTATTAGCCATGCCGTACCAATGGAAAACCTTAAATAGTTTGGTTGTTCTAATAGCGGCATTAATCCGACTTTACGGTTGAGCGCATGATATCTATATCCAAGTGAAGTTGTGAATAAAAAGCGTTCATTAAGCGCATAAGAAAGTTCTATGGAAGGTTGTATTCCCAGAGAGTATTTTCGGCTATTGACAGTTCCACCTTCTGGAAGTAAAGGGTCGGCAGTGCTGGTAAAAGAGGACCAGTAAACTGGATTATTTAGAGATGCGAAACTCATTTCATTTAGAAATTGTACATATGGAGAAATACGAAAACGTCCTTTAGAAAAGGCATCGAACCTCACATTGAACGGTATGCCAACAGACCAGATATTCCAGTTATACATCTCATTGTACTGATCGGAAATACTGTTTCTTCCATACGCACCTGAAGCACCCAAACCGATTGAGAATCGTCTTCCAAAATACCTGCGAGCAGTTACCTGAAGCTCTACAAATCTTCTATGTCCCAAAGAAGTTCCATTGTCCTGATCAATTAGCTGATCAGTGATGCCTCCCGGATCTTGTTGAATGGGTTCTTGTTCTACTGGCGGAGTAAATTCTGAATAGGGCGTAAATGTTCCCAGGTCAGCAGCGAGTTCCCATCTTCCTGTTCTTTTGATCGGATCTATTCTAGAGGAAATGATTTCGTTGAACACAGGAACGCTTAAGCTACCTAGTGGTTTGGTTGGCATCGATAGCGTTAATTTTTTCCTAGATTCTTTTTCATTGTCAGAACTGTATTCAAGCGGTAGATCAATGCGTGATTGTTCATCTATGCTTTGAGAAAGATTCGTTTTATCGTCCCTTTTTTGAAAAGTTTGAGCGGAGTAGGTGTGTTGGTTGTTGTTGTTGTTGTTGTTGTTGTTGTTGTTGGTGGTGGTCCAATTGCCGGTTTTCGTGCTATTCGTACTTGAGTTATTGGCAGAAGATTCTGCGCCATTGTCTAATCCAGAATTATCTGTTCCTGAAAGGTCTCTTGCATTCATTTCACCATTTTCCTGTGTTTTTCCGATTTCAGAAGAGGCTTGATGACGCCAATTTGAAGCGTTTATAATCGCTACTTCTGGAGTATTCGCAAAGTGGATGAATGTAAAAAAGCCTATTACTGCTGCACCTGCAATTCCGATCCACCACCAGAAAGCACCGCGTCTACGATCTTTCTCAGCCAATCCAGCCTCGATACCTGACCAAACGCTTTCACTTGGTGTACTTCCGTACCCATCAAAGCGCTCTGAAAGTGTTTTTTGAAGCTCTTTATCGTGCATTTTTCATCATTTTTTGTTCTAACTGATTGTCTTTCTCAATCATTTCACGGAGCATCTTTTTTGCTCTTGCATACTGCGACTTACTGGTTCCAACTGAAATTGATAACTGCTCTGCAATTTCACGGTGATTGAATCCTTCAATAGCGTAAAGGTTGAAAACCATTCTATACCCACTGGAAAGTTGCTGGACCTTCTCCATGAGATAGTCAAGGTCAATAGATGCCAATATTTCATTGGTTGACTCATCTTTATTCAGTAATTCAAAGGCTGCGTAATGTTTTTCTTTTGTTTTTTGTTTCCTATAATTTTCTATCGCCGTGTTCACCATTATTGTGCGAATCCATCCACCAAGAGAACCGGTGTCAGTGTAATTGTCAAGATGCTTAAAAACACGAATAAACCCCTCTTGCAGTAAATCTTCTGCTTCCTCTTCTGAGTGCGCATAGCGAAGGCAAATCCCCTTCATTGTATAAGCAAACCTTTGGTATAGCTCTTTCTGTGCCGGTCGTTTTTTTTGTCGACAAGCTTCGATCAATTCCTGATCGCTGTAAGAGTTATATGATTTTTTTATCAGTTTAATTCGTATCCGTAAATCCTTCAGTCGATGGCCGTAATCTTCACAAAGCCATCGTGTTCAAAGTATAAGAAGCAAACGACCTCATCCATATAGTCAGTGCAATCTGTAATTTTATTAAATCGCACTTTGATATGAGCATTATCCGTAAAGTTCGATAAAATTTCATCATTACAGACAGCAAATGTTTGTTCACCTATCTCGATATACGTTCCGGTACAATTGCGTTCTATTGTTGCTGGAGTATACTTCTTTGAGCAACTCGCAAGTGATAGAACAAACAGAAATACAATTGTAAATAATTTAAATCTCATCTTTCAAGTCTTAGTTGCAACCGCAATCTTCGCATTCTTGTTTCGTTTCAAAACCGTATTGCTCGCATCCTGAATATCCGATTTGCTCGCATTCATTTGTTTCACTGTTGTAAAACCATCGATTAAAAACTGCTTGGCAAAGCTCGTCAGTTGGCGGTGTATCGAAACACGCCGGGTCCATAGCACATGTTCCACAGAAAGGAACTTCTGGTTCTTTTTCTCGTTCAGGGATATTGATCTCCTTTGCGCAACTCGCAATTGTAAATAGTACTAGTGGTAAGAGTAAGAGTTTTCTCATGATTAATTGATTTTAATAAACTTTTCTCTACATGCTTCAATGCATGGATATATGATGATTAATTCGTTGTTGCTGAGTTCGTAATAAATGTCTATTGTATTTACTCCGCAGTTTACTCCAGTTAACATTTGAGTATTACTATCGTAGTTTCCTTGTGAACCATTTCCAGAACCATCACCAGGTGAACAGATAGAGCCTGAAGAATAGAAGGTGCCGTTTGCGTTAAAAACAATGGTCTTATTGCCTTGAACCGGTTGGTACGTTCCGCTGCCATCTCCTGGATCAACCAGTTGTTCGGTAATTTGCCACTTACCAACAATTTCATTCTCAATACCCTTTTTCTTATCGCATCCTGATACCACAAGTGTGAGAATAGCTAAAACAAAAATTATTCGAAGCATAGTAATGTTTTTATAGACTTAATGAAATTGAATTCAAAAGGGTTGCACATGAAGACAATTATTTCCCGAACTTTCATTTACATTTGCAGCATGGCCTCTAGGAACGCTTTACTTTTTATCTTCATTACCATTGTGATTGATGCTACAGGATTGGGAATAATCATTCCATCTTTACCCAACCTTGTCGCAGATACCATGCATATTACGGTAGAAGAATCATCCGCTTATTACGGTCCTGTTTTGGCTAGTTATGCACTGATGCAGTTTATTTTTGCTCCCATTGTAGGAGGGATTAGTGATCGCTATGGGCGCCGTCCTGTGCTACTTATGTCTTTGTTTGGTCTTGGTGTTGATTACGTGTTTATGTTTTTTGCTCCAAGTCTGGTTTGGCTGATTATTGGTCGCTGTATTGCCGGCATGTTCGGTGCGAGCTTTACTACTGCTTCTGCTTATATCGCTGATATTTCGACTGATGAAAACCGAACAAGAAACTTTGGTTTTATTGGGGCTGCGTTCGGAGTGGGTTTTGTCTTAGGGCCAGCGCTCGGAGGTTTTCTTGCTGATTTTGGCTTGCGTGTTCCTTTCTTGGCGGCTGCAATTCTGTCACTCGTTAACCTTATTTATGGGTTTTTTGTCTTGAAAGAATCGCTTCCAGTTGAGAAAAGAAGACCATTTGTACTGCGCAGATCAAATCCTGTTGGAGCAATGTTTCAGATTGTTAAATACAAGCAGCTCGCGCTATTGTTTTTGGTTTTTTTCCTCTACTATCTGGCTGGGATGGCGATACATAGTTCATGGAATTACCTTACACAGGAAAAGTTTCATTGGTCATTGAGAGATGTCGGGATATCGTTAGCGGTAGTTGGTATTTGTGTGGCCATCGTTCAAGGTGGATTCACCGGAAGGTTTTCGAAAGCATTTGGAGATCGGAAAACGGTGTTGATCGGAATGTTTATTTTCTTTTTCTCTTTATTGGGCATAGGTTTCGCTACTCAGGGCTGGATGCTTTATGCACTCATGGTGCCATATGCCTTTACAGGGTTAGCTGGTCCAGCAATCAAGTCTATAATGGCAGGGAATACCTCTGAAAGTGAACAAGGGGAACTGCAGGGAACAATTACGAGTTTAATTAGTCTTTCAGAGATTATAGGTCCCATAATGATGATGGCTCTTTTTACCTACACGACAGTTGGTTTGCCAGAATCAGAAAAAGTATATGGCTCTCCTTATTTTCTCGGTGCAGCTTTTGTGACGTTAGCCACATTACTGTTTGTTGTATCTACGCGAAAGTTAAAGTCTCAACCTTCTGAAAAATAAGGCAAATCAGCAAGCCAATTCCTTCTCTGCAAATTCTTTGAAGTAGGTAAGATATTTTGCTGACTGCTTTTTAAACGCTCCTGGCATCATCCAGGCCATTAACTTCATCATCCCTTTCATCTTGAACTCGTTGTTCGTTGTATAAAGTGTTTTACCATCTTCGAGTTCCGAAAAACGGTTTTCAACAAGATTCCAAACGTTCTTGGCCTCATACGTTGCGCTAAAGACTTCAGGGAGGTTATAAGCAGTAATGGTCTCAACCATTTCAATATCTCGTTTTCCCATTTTATACTTCAACTCTGATTTAGAGCCAACTTCTCCGAGATTTCCAGAAATGATTTTCATGGAAACAAACCCCGGTTGCCATTTGGATAGGTTGTCCGGATCGTCGAAAAGAGCCACTACCTTATCTCTTGGGGCATCAATAATTATTTCACAGGAGTATTTCATACCAAAGAACTTATTTTACGGCGTTTTGCACAATTGTTTCAACTACAGAAGGGTCAAGAAGGGTAGAGGTGTCTCCAAAATTTTGTATTTCTCCCTCCGCTATTTTTCTGAGAATTCTTCGCATTATTTTTCCTGAACGTGTCTTAGGTAGACCAGCAACTAATTGTATTTTATCTGGTTTAGCTATGCGACCAATACTCTCTGAAACAGAATCAATCAACGATGTTTTCACAAGGTCTTCCTTTTCAAACTTAGCAGGATCAACTACGACGTACGCATAAATCCCTTGTCCTTTTACGTCATGCGGATATCCAACAACGGCAGATTCTATAGCATATTCATTGGTGTTAATAGCATCCTCGATTTCAGCTGTGCCGAATCGGTGACCAGAAACGTTAATTACGTCATCAACTCTTCCAATAATTCTATACATTCCAGCACTATCACGTTTCGCACCATCACCAGTGAAATAATACCCCGGATAGTTTGAGAAGTAAGTGTTTTTACAACGATCATGATCACCGTATGTCGTGCGAATGGCAGATGGCCAAGGGAATTTTACGCAGAGATATCCTTCAACTTCATTTTCCTCGATTTCCTTCCCTTCAGCGTCTAAAAGCACTGGCTGAATGCCAGGAAGGGGATAGCCAGCATGGGTAGGATTCATCGGAGAGAGATCACCTAAACCGGAGAGCATGATGCCGCCAGTTTCTGTCTGCCACCATGTATCGACAACCGGACAATTCTTCTTACCAATATTCTCATGATACCAGATCCAGGCTTCTTCATTGATCGGTTCTCCAACAGAGCCAATGACCTTTAGGCTACTCAGGTCAGATCGATTGACAACCTCTAGTCCTTCTCCCATCAGTGCGCGAATTGCAGTTGGCGCCGTATAGAATTGATTGACTTTGTATTTTTCGCACACTTCCCAGAAACGACCGCAGTCAGGATAGGTTGGAATTCCCTCAAATACAACAGATGTAGCTCCCGAAAGAAGAGGGCCATAAACGATATATGAGTGTCCCGTAATCCAGCCAATGTCTGCCGTACACCAGAATACATCTCCTTCTTGATATTGGAAGACATTCTGGAAGGAATAGGTAGTATAAACCATGTATCCACCACAGGTATGCACTACGCCTTTGGGTTTTCCTGTAGATCCTGAAGTATATAAAATGAAAAGCAAGTCCTCTGCGTTCATTACTTCAGCTGTGCAATCTGCTGACTGGTCTTTTATCAACTCATGGTAATCAATGTCACGTCCAGGTTTCATGGCTGGTTGGGAATGAACACAATCCAGTACGATACAATGCTCAGCAGAAGCACAATTTTCTAATGCAGTGTCTACCATTGACTTTAGCTCAACACGCTTTGTCCCACGATTAAGCCCGTCTGCGGTAATCACTAATTTGGCTTGTGCATCGTTAATTCTATCCGCAAGGGCTGTAGCCGAAAAGCCGGCAAAAACAATGGAGTGCACAGCACCAATGCGCGCGCAAGCTAAAATAGACACAATCGATTCCAGAACCATTGGCATATAGATGCATACGCGATCTCCCTTTCCAACTCCAAGAGAACGCATCCCATTCGATAGTTTACAAACTTCTTGATATAACTCTCGATAGGTTATAGTCTTTGCTTCTTCTGAAGGTTCATTCGGTTCCCAGTAAAAAGCAACTTGGTCACCGCGATCCTTTAAATGACGATCCAATAAATTTTCAGTTATATTCAGCTGTGCTCCACTGAACCAGTTGATGCTTGGATCATTAAAGTTCCAATCCAATACTTTGTCCCACTTTTTGTGCCAATCAAATTGCTCGGCAATACCAGACCAGAAGCTTTCCGGTGATTCAACACTTTTTGCATATTGTTGCTGATATTCTGTAAAAGATTGGATGCGCAAATTCATGGTCGTCTGTTTTTGAACTAAAAATACAAAAGTTGAAGAAATAGAATTGTTGCTCTAAACAATAGAAAGGCTATTGCAAATCCAACTGTTTTCTGCTACATCGTAAGGAATGTATTCCAGTCGAAGAGACTTTCCAGAGCACGACAAGCATTTTCTACTTCAATGAGTTTAATCTGAGACTTTAACAGCTTATTTTCCCGTGAGTTAATCATGAATACAGAGCTTTCCCCAAGATTAAAGAGCGTTAGTTCAGAGTTGTACATCGTTGTATTATTTTCAACGATATTTCTATAGAGATTCATCTGGTCAAATGCCAGTTGATAGTCATTCCATACCACTTGAACCTTATAGTTCAATTCCGCACCGATGAGGTTATTTTTCAGTTTTTGATCTTCCAACTTTAGTCTGGCCAGTTGTAAATTTCCACGTTCTTTACGCGTAAGAATTGGGTAGGCGATTTTTGCTCCCCAAGTATAATTCTCAATCGCGTATTCAGAGAAAGGATTGTTGTTAATTGGTTCACTAATTGCATTGTACTTAAGCGTAAGCTTTGGTTTCAGCTGTTCGCGTTTCAGTTGAATTTCAACTTGCGACTGTTCCATTTTGAATTGATTCAACAACAAGTACGGATGATTGGCGAGCAGTGAATCAATTCCATCTGGCTTAGTTTCCATGCGTTCAAGCGTTTTGTTTCCAACCATAGGCACTACATTTTCCATCTCTAATGGAATAGAACCTTGTGTCCACATGTACAATTCTACTTGGGCTTCCGCGTTTTGTAATTTTGTTAACGCTTCCATATAGACAATCTCACGATCCTGTACCAAAATTTTGGCTTCGACAGTATCAATGTCAGCACGATCTCCAAATTCTGCTGTACGGACGATCCCCTGAAAACGTTCTCGCGCATTTCTCAGTGCATTTGAATACACTTCTACTTTTTGGTAAGCTTGTAGAAGTTTCCAGAAGGCCAATGAGGCATCCAGGCGTAATTGATTCAACATCATGCGCTGCTCCTGTTCATTGCTCTCGCGATATATTTTAGCCTTTTTCAGCTCAGCTCTTCGCTTATCAATGATCAATCCATTTCCTAACTCCAAACGCAGACCAGCATACCATAGTCCCGCATCTGGAACCCTGTTTTCCGGGTTGAGAAAAACGCCGTCATTTACCGTATAACCAGCTTCTCCAGAAATTCCAAACCATGTAGGTATTGTGATACCACCGTTTGCACGACTGTAGTATTGCTTATCCTTAAAATACTTCTGATTGATGTCTCCAAACAATTTGGGGTCGAAGTTACCACGTGCCGCGCGCACTAATGCTTCTCCCGTTCGCTGCACGATGTCAGATTGGAACACAATAGGATGGTCGCTCATCACCTGATTGATGAATTCCTCATAGGTAAGCGTGCGCGTGCTTGTGCTGTCTTGTCCAAAACTAAATGTGCTGGAAAGTATCAGAAATATGATCGCAACTAATTTCTTCATGTTACTTCTTTTTATCCGGCTCTTTCACCCCCTTATCTTGCTTGTAATAATAAGGAGGGAAACCATTTATTTTTCGCCAGACTTCATAGAAAACCGGAACATCCTGCAGTAATATCATTGCCTTACATCCACTTCCAAATTGCAGGGCGCGTGGCCAGTGATGGTCATTGATATCTGGCTTAACCAGCACGCGGTACTTTCCATTTGGACTAATGAATTTATCCACAGCGTAGATTTCACCACCGTACGTTCCATAGCTTGCATCAGGCCATCCTGAGAAAACAATTGCAGGCCATCCATCAAATTGGAGTCGAACATGCTCACCGATATTCATTAGGGGAAGATCAATAGGCTCTACGTATATCTCGACAGCCAGCCGCGGGTTTTTTGGCATGAATGTGAGAATCCCTTGTCCTTCCTTAATGGTTTCACCGATTCCTTGAACAAGTAATTTTGTGACATAACCATCTTGGGGCGCCTTGATCACATGGTATCCACGACGAACTTCATAATTTTTGTATTGATTCTCCAGTTTATTAACCAGTGATTCAGTATCGAATTTATCTGTTTCAGTACTGAATTTATCTGATAAAATCTTCGCATAGTCATTAGCAAACTTTGTTTGAATATTGCCTAACTCAATTTGAAGACTAACCAATTCATTTTTACTGTTCGTCCAATAGTTGCGCGTCTCAACTTCTTTCGACTGCGACTCCTGCGCCTTTATTCTGCGCTTTTCAAGATCTACCAATGACTTCAATCCCTGACGGTAAAGACTGTCCATACGTCGTAATTGGTACTGAGCGACTTCGTTGTTCACCTTAGCTACCTGGTAAACGATGCTGTCGTTTTGTGCTTTATTACGTGCCTGTTGAATCTTTACACGTGTCTGTTGCAGCTTTAGATTTCGAAGTTCATCAAGCGCTCTTAATTGATCATCTTGTGCCAGAAGTTTCTGGTCATAAGAAACCACGGACTGCTTCTTAAGGTTTAATTGGTTTTCTGTTCTAGGCAAAAGATCTTCATCAAAATAAGCATCCTTGATTTCAGAAATAACTACAATGGTATCGCCTTCTTTCACAAAATCACCTTCCTGAACATACCATTGATCTATTCTCCCTGCAATGATGGAAGGAATATCTTGTGGTCGCTGGTCAGGTGATAAAGTTGTAATTGCTCCACTCGAACGAACATTTTGTGTCCACGGAAGCATTGCAATAACGAAAAGGATGAAAACTGACCACTTAATAAGTCTGATAATGAGTCGTTTCGTTACTTTTCCTTCTACGTCGCGCAGGGAGGAGTACTTATTCACATCCACCTTCGACGCAATACTGTTGCGAGATATATTAAGCATTAGGATGGTTTTTTTCGTTAATAATCTGTCCTTCTTCGAGCATAATTTCTCGATCTATCATAGAGTAGTCGCTTAACGGACGCGAGCTGGTAAGTAGGACGGTCCAATCATGTTGTTTGTCTAATAGAAAGTCGAGAATACTTTTCTGATCTTCTTCAGAAAAAACAGAAAAGCTGTTTTCTAATAAGAGCAACCTTGGCTTATCAACGATAGCTCTGGCCAATAATATTTTCGCTCGTGTGCTCTTGGAAAATTGCTTCCCTTGTGGCGATATAGGCATATCAAAACCTTCTGGTAAAAACTTAACGAGGTCAGAAAGGTTCAGTTTTTCAATCGCCCATTGAACATTTTCAAACGTCGCTCGGTCTCGACCTAGTGTAATATTCTCCAATAATGTTCCTTCAAACAAATGTTCATCACGGAGATAACCTCCAATTTGACTGTGAAGTTTGTCGTAATTGAAGTTCTTGAGTGGGATGCCATCAATGAGAATCGTTCCGTCTGCTGGTGCAAGCAATCCACTGGCCAGATAAAGCAAAGTGGATTTTCCTCCATCGTTTTTACCCGTAATGAGTAAGCGTTCTTTGGAGCGCACGTGAAGCGATAGGTTTCTGATGACCGTTTTCTTTTCTTCCGGATAGTGGAAGAACAGATTATTAATTTCTAACTCCATTCCATCAGCGGCCCAGATCGGTTCAACACCCCCATCTTTTTCCAGTTCGAGATCAGTAACCTGTCCAAGTTTTTCAAGGGAAGTCAATACGTCGTAAACGGTTTCAAAGCTCATAATGAGTTTTTCAACGGAACTAACGATCATCAGAATAACGATTTCAGCTGCGACGAATTGTCCAATGTTCATTTGCTGGTCAATTACAAGCAGGCCACCAATTAGCAATAGGCCAACGGCTACCAACACCTTGAAAACAATCATTAGACTGTATTGCCACTTTAGGATGCGGAAGTGCTTCTCACGTGCTCCAATATAACTGGTAGAGTGGAGGTTAACGCGATCCAATGGAAGTCTGGATTCACCAGATAGCTTAAATGTAGTATTGGCACGGGCCATTTCTTCCAACCAGTGAGCAATGACGTATTTATGTTTAGATTCTTCCAAGCTTGTCTCGAGACCTCTCTTC
This sequence comes from Flavobacteriales bacterium UBA6051, assembly GCA_002427735.1. Classification (GTDB taxonomy): domain Bacteria; phylum Bacteroidota; class Bacteroidia; order Flavobacteriales_D; family Crocinitomicaceae; genus UBA4466. Next base: position 16,587 of record DIYP01000015.1, on the reverse strand, counting down.
ATTGTCATTTTGAAGATGAAAACAATCATCAGTACCAATAGGAGACTGAATACAATAAAGAATGGATGGTAAAAAGAAAGTAATACCAAACCAAACAGTACTTGGATTCCAGCTGTGGAAAAGTCGATTAAGAGTTTCGTTATTCCTTTTTGAACAGACACCACATCAAAGAAGCGGTTCATGAGCTCAGGAGCATACTTTTTGAATAGCTTTTCCAATTTGATTCTTGGAATACGGTAGGCAAATTCAAATGCAGCTCGCGTAAAAATCTTTTGCTGAAGGTTCTCCGTTATTCTCAGTTGATTGATCTGCATAATACCACTCAGTGCGATACCGCAGGCAACAAGGAGAATCAGAATTAACCAGGAAGTACTTACGGCCCCACCTTGAATCAAGTTGATGATCGCCTGAATTCCGATAGGGAGGGTAAGGTTGAGTAGACCAATAAATATGGCATATACGTAGATGTTTCGTATTTCCAGTTTGTCGGGCTTAAGCAATAACCAAAATCGCTTAATTGGATTGAGTTTTGACTTATCCATGGATAAAAAGTTGGTTTGTTAATTTGGTAATATTTTCAAGCTTTCGCTCTTGTTTAAGTTCATTTGTTTCCGGCGGTGGAACGGGTATTTCCTCAAAAGGAGGAAGGGGATCTAGTCCCGTATTTGCTATGGAGAGACTGGGGTGTTTCGCTTCAATAACTACATCGTCGGTGCCTTGAACGAAAAAAGATTGTTCTTCCATATTATCCGAATCTTCTCCATCTATCATGAAATCAACAGATGCGATTGAATCAATCATATCTGTGTTTCTATTGTCCAAAAACTGAATGGCAATGGAAAGAGCGAACAAGAGTCCGAATACAATGATGATGTCTTTATTTGTTTTCAATGCCTATTTCTCTTTCTACGAGTTCTATATAAAATGAAGTCACCGCGTCCTCATTTTCAATTACATCTGTCAGTCTTGGTAAATGATCCGCAAAATAGCGCTGATGCTGAGCGCCTTCAATAATAGTTGAGACGAGCATATGCGGATATTTGAACTCCGGACGAATCTCGAGAATAATATCTGCAACGCGCTGAACAACTTCCTTGTACACATTAAAGAACCCATGCTGATTATCTGTATCCACTTTCTTCGAGTAATACACCTTAGACGATTCAGCAATGACAATTCGATTTAATTTTGCTTCATTGATTTGTTTTATCCCACTGTCTTCCTCAATTTTTTCCGTTAAACAGTGAACAGATCTTCGTAGGCGAACTTTGGGATCCTCTATATTCAATGTCTTCAGCACCACTCTGTATTCCATCCAGCTCCAGTACCACATGGTCAGGTATGCCAATAGGTTGTGTTTACTTTCAAAGTAACGGTAGATGGATGCTTCCGTCGAAGACATTTGTTGTGCCAACTTCTTGAATGTGAAGTCTTCGAACCCTAATTCCTCCATAAGCTCAACCCCTTCGCGCAAGATGCGTTCACCAAGCTCACTCGAAAGCGGGTCTTTCTTATACACCTCCGGGTTGATATTGATTGCTATTTTAGATTGTAAGGCTAACATAGGTAATTGTTTTACAATTTTATGTGAATGTTAAACAATACAAATGTAATAGTAATACTATTGAAATTGCAACTATTTCTATAGTTTTTTCATGTTTCCTTTATTTTAGAGGGGTGTAGAGGTGGGGGGCTCAAAGAAGTATATGCTTTAAGCGTGTTTCCAGCTTACAATAACTGTAGTTTATGCAGGAAAATCTGATAAGATTAAATGTAACACGTTTACAATGAAGTTCCTGGCCTGATATCGAAAGACCATTAAGAGAACTTCAGTCTGTTTATCTAGAAAATAGAAAAAGTCGATTCTTGATATTGGTAGATTTCAACTATTGGGTAATTTCTTGCAATAGTTCATATTTCAGACGCACAATCTGGCGCTGCGAATCATCTTGCCAAGTATACCCTTTTTGAAAAACAAGAATTATTTCATCTGAAAGAGCTTTGCACATGGGTAAATATGCCATATCATCAAATAATTTTTCTGAATCGAGTATATCTAGAATATGCTTTGTGATTACATTTCCATTATTGAGATCTATTATACTAAAATAGGTAGTTGAAGGTCTGGAATAACCTCCATAATATTTGTCAACTTTCTTGGCTTCCTCAGGAGTAAGCGGATTCAATCTAAGGCCCCCAAAACCTGTTTTCAGATAGTGCCTTTGGTCTCTATAAAAAAGAGTCAATTGATTGTTGTTTAATGCATAAGACGTAGCAAAATCTGAGCCTGACGTCGCTGGGTTTGCAGTTAGTTTCCTGCCTACAGTTTTTGAACTCCAAACAATTTTTTTACTATTCAAATTGATTCTGGTAATGATGTAATCTCCATAATAATCATTCTCACCTAATTCCACGTGTGATACTGAAACGACAATGATATCGTCGTCTATCGGTATAATCCGTTCTATTTTTTGGAAGTTAGCATTCCAACTCTCTTGTTTAAGATTACCATATACTTTTTCATAGTCTCTATTAGTCCAAAGATCTTCGGAATCAAGAGACTCTCTAAGGTCGATTTGGTTTGTTTTTTTTTGATCTTCTTCACCAATATTATAAAAGCAGAAACCTGAAAACTTATATGTGTTACTATTATTCTTGGTAAGATAAGTAGAGGCCAATGCTACGTCATTGTTTTCATCCATATATAGATGTAAATTGCGGTAGCAGAGATTATTCTCTTCGGCTGGTATGGTTGTAATTTGAGACTTACCATCGATAAATGATATAAACGAAAAATCTATTGGATCTGATATTTTCCATTCACTGGTTCTATCAATAATTGTATAATAATTGAGTTCTCGGTCAATTAGTCCAGTCTTTACTAGTTTTAAGTTTGTATTACCAAATGGTAGTTCAGTGGTTTCAATGGTTTCATTTTTGAATTCATATGATATTTTTGTCGCAATTTTTGTCAATCGATCGATGTTGCAAACTACTATTCCATTTTCGTTCCCGAGAAAACAGAAGTTTACATGTCTAATGTTTTTTTTACTGTTCGGAAAACTGAATAACTTAATGGATTTAACAGTTTCAAAATGATCATTTAATTTATAGAGTACTACCGAGTACTCTGTTTTACTGTATTCGTAGTCTACAAAGTAAAAGCTATTATTTAGTATCAACGGTCTACTTCCACCTTTTTCTAAAGAATACAATGTAGTTCTACCGTCACTAATTGTAACTTCACGCTTGATATTAGATGCTAAATAGTATTCAGTACTATCGATGGTTCCAAGCAATTTTTTAACACCAATTGTGTTGTAAACCTTTGAGTATGTTTGAGATATAGAAGTCGAACATATCAAAATAAATATTGACAATAAAACACTTTTCATAGAGAATATATTTTTAAATAATTAATAATAGAAATTAACAAGGTGTGCTAATTCTCCATAGCATCCACTAGCTTCCTCAACCCTTGTTGTCTCGCCTGCTCTAATGCAGTTAGTTCGGTACTTTTATAACCTCCTGTATATAATCCGTCCGGGCTAGCGCCTACTTCCAATAATTTCAATCCAACTTTCTCTTTCTCTGGTATTGACAAGTCTGATACGGCAAGAAATTCTGCTAGTACATCTCCATATTTTCCCTCAGAACCAAGTCCTGCATCAGCAAAGGCTAATAAGGCTCCCATTGAGGCTATATTAAGCCCCATTGTATAGTTCTCTTCTAAGGATTCCTTCGCCACAGGGTGTTCCAGTAATGCCTTTAAAACTTTCACGTGATCCAGCTCAACACACTCATATACGGCTTCGTCATAGTCGTCATCATCGACCTCTTCTTGCAGCAATTCATTGATGGTTTCCAGGTCATTGCTGCGCGCGGCGTAATGCAGTGGACCAGCATATTCAATATTATAGTACACAGCGTAAAATCCAGACGACAAAACAAGTAGAATGGCCAAGGGAGTTGCCCACTTCAACCAAGGGCGCGCTCGAAATTGTTTGCGAACCTTTAGACTTGTCATGAGCGTGTAGATCCCAAAAGCGATACCGCATACGATTGCCAGTGCAATAACCGCGAACCAATCGGTGGGAAGTTCTGTTGTGGAACCGTACACTCTCAAACTCAAATCGAGATCTAACGCAACGTTAACGGCACTTACCAGGGTTATGATTCCGCCTATTCCTGAGAAGAGTAGTAGGCCTGTTGAGAAACATCCTCCTTCAGGAGCTTTTTCTTGTTCTTCTGTCATGGTGTTTTCAGTGTTGTGGTTTGCTGTCCGTCAATAAATAGGCACGAAAGCCTGACAAATATAGTGCTTTTATCAGAGTGAAGAGTCCGCACAGCGGACTAAGACTGAGCGCATAACGGTAGTTCGTCAGCGCGAAGGACCTGCTGGATTTTATCGGATTACGTTTGTGATCCAGACTGATCAACGTGCAGTGGATAAAAGCACATACTCGCTGCACTCGTTTGCTGCTTTTCTGCTTCCAGCAAATGAAAGCGCACTTTCACTACTGTAAACGAAAAAAGCACCGCCCAAATGGACAGTGCTTTTATCAGAGTGGGAACTGCTGGATTCGAACCAGCGACCCCCTGCTTGTAAGGCAGGTGCTCTAAACCAACTGAGCTAAGCTCCCTTTTATTTACCCATCGTCGTTCCGATTGGGTGTGCAAATATACACTTGATTTTATTAATCGCAAATGAAAAAAAGAAAAAATTAAAAAAAATCTGAGATTAAGAAAAAACTCCCAATCACCAGAATCAAATCGTTTGCGTTTGCTTTTTCCTTGGCGGTTTTCAGCGCTTCGTTAGCAGATGAAAAAAACAGCGATTTAACTAGTTGATCTTGTTTGATATATGCCTTTAACTGTTCAATTTCCATTGTCCGTTCGTTGCTGAATTCAGTGAAATAAAAACGTGCATCTAATGGAAAATGCGCAAGAATGGCTTCAACATCTTTTTCTTGACTCGTACCATAAACAATGTGCAATTTTTCAAATTCCAATTCAGCAATGGCTTTCATCGATGCTTTAATTCCATCTGGATTGTGAGATACGTCGTAAATGATGGTAGGATTGTCGGATACGATTTGAAGTCGACCATTAAAACCAGTATTTTGGGATAATCGCAGTAAGCCATTGGTTATAGCATTTTCAGGGATAGAAAAGCCATGTTTTCTTAACGAATGCAAGGTGCAGTCGACACTCATTAAATTATCTTGCTGGTGTTTTCCAAGAAGCGGTGCTGTATAATTGGTTTTGGCTTCATTCGCAAAATAGATCGAAATGTTTTCGCCCTTCGCCCGATCGGTAAATATTGGCGTGAGCTCGTTAACTATTTTTCCAACTACAACGTCTGCGTGAGGTTTTATAATTCCTGCTTTTTCGGTAGCAATTTCTTCAAGCGTATTCCCTAAAATGTCCGTATGTTCCAGGCTAATTGAGGTAATAACACTGACCAACGGGGTAATAATATTGGTTGCGTCCAAACGACCACCGAGCCCCGTTTCAATAATACATATATCGCATTTCTGTTTTTTGAAATAATCGAGTGCCATTACAAAGGACACTTCAAAAAATGATGGATCAAAATCGAATGAATGGGCCTTAATTCCACGAATAAAGTCGACAACGCTTTGCTTATCAATGCAGATTCCATTCACGCGAATACGCTCACGAAAATCTGTTATGTGGGGTGAAGTAAATAGTCCAACCTTATAACCGGCTTCGGTCAGAATAGAGGCGAGCATGGCACACGTCGAACCTTTACCGTTGCTTCCTGCAACGTGAACAAATTTTAGCGCACGTTCCGGGTTGTCTGCAAATTGCGCAAGCGACTTGGTATTGTCTAACGTTGGCTTATAAGCTTTAGAGCCAATTTGTTGATAGGATGGAAATTGTCTGAATAGCCAATCGGTTTCCTCGCGGTAATCCTTATTTAGGGTAGATGTCAACGGTGATTGAAACTTTCGTCAATGGAGCGCCAGGATCTTTATTGTATTTAACCTGACGTTGAATTTCGCTCCTCACACGATTGATAAGGATTTGATTCGTTGTATTTGTTTTCGCCTTATTACAAGTTGCCGAAACAATATTTCCTTGTCCGTCAATCGTCAATACGAATGTGATTGTTGCACGTTCGCTTGATTGCAAACGGTCAAAAACAGGATCATTAAGTCGAACACGCTTGATTCCAGATCCTGTACCAGGTCCTCCGGTACCTACACCAGAACTTTGTCCAAATGTATCTCCGGAACCATTGTCGCCAATATCACCACCAGAACCAAACGGGTCTGAAGATTGTGTGGTGGTGGAGCTATTGTTGTTGGTTGGAGTGTTTGTATTCGTATTCGATGATTGACCTGTTGGTTCCGTGCGATCAGAATTATCATTTGTCAAAACTTCCTCCATCTGAGGGGTAGGAGGGGCTATTTCATCATCTGTTGGGCTTCCTGCATCCGCACCGCCTTCAACAATTAGGTTTTCCAGGATAATTTCTTCTGGAATTTCAGTCTCCGCCATTACCACAGGGTCCGGTGGCGGTGGATCGGCTTTTTCCAGCGTCGCCAACAAGAGGTATGCAATTAACCCAGCCTTAAGCAGGATTGCAGCGGCGATGCCCCAGCGCTTGTCTCCTGTATCAACTATTGGAATTGTTGCCATTGTCTTGTTTTTCTAACTATTTATCAATCAATGATTGACGCATTTACTAATTACTTACGGTCAGCCTGATTTTTGGTTTCACTATCGTTATGCTTCTAAAGCAATTTAACCGTTCAATTACACTTTTATCAGTAACTGTGCCATTTCTCTTAAAACGATCAAAAGAAATTCAGTTACAATTCGATTCTACCTGTCGTATGCCAACACCGGATCCCATCCATTCGCTTGACAAAGCGCCAATACTTTAAAAACGGCATCATAATCAGCGTTGCGGTGTCCGGCAATCTTAAGTTTGAGGTTATTCGAAGCCGCTACAGCTCCATCTGCCAATGCCATAATTTCTTCGAACTCCATTGGGTTTTCCAGGTCTCCACCAGGCATTACCACGTACAAGTTTTCTTCCGTAACGATCACTTTGGGTGTAACAGGATCTTTGTCTGGCGGTAATTGCGTGTTTTCATCAGGTTTTGGCAGATCAAGTGGTGTTTGATCATTACTCATGATACTCATAATGATAAAGAAAATGAGCAGCAAGAAAACGAGGTCCGTCATGGAGGACATTCCACCTTCTACTTTTATCTTATTTCTCGAGCCTAAGTTCATAATGGTTTATTTACCAGGTTCATGCAATAGATCCATGAATTCTAATGCATCATTTTCCATTTGGTATACAACTTTTCCGATTCGTGCAACAAGGAAGTTGTACCCAATATATGCAACAATACCAACAACCAAACCTGCAACTGTAGTCACCATGGCTGTCATCGTTCCTGGAGCGATAGTTTCCACATTAATTTCAGCGGAATTTTGTAGATCAAAGAATACCATAATCATCCCGATTGTCGTTCCGAGGAATCCAATCATTGGTGCAGCTCCGGCTGCAGTAGCCAAGAAGCTTAAACGTTGTTCCAGACGAAGAATCTCCAATTTAGCAGTATTTTCAATGGACGCTGAAATACTGTCCAGTGGTTTACCAAGTCTTGAAATTCCTTTTTCGACCATTCGAGCAGAAGGCGAATTGGAACGCGAGCAATAATCTTTTGCTGAATCAATTTTTCCATCCATCAAGTATTCCTTGATTTTGGCAATAAATCCTTGTTCTTCCTTTGAAGCTTTTCGTAATGCAAGAAAACGCTCTACAAAGATGAAAATGGCGTACCCAAACATGAGTGCCAGGACAAGCATAATGATTAATCCAAATCCTTGACTAGCTTCCTTGATGATTTCCCACAATGGAACATCCTTAACACCATCTCCGGTGTTTTCTACAACCACTCCAGTTGTCTGCAATAAAAAAGATAAACTCATAACTTAAATAACGGTTTCAGTGATAACAATATTATAGAATAAGGAATACTCCAGCACCTGCAAGATAACCAATTAGCGCTAACCATGCGATATTCTTGAGATACCAGAAAAATGAGATTTTTTCCATTCCCATCGCAACAACTCCTGCAGCGGAACCAATGATCAACATACTTCCACCAGTACCAGCGGCATATGCGATGAAGTGCCAAATGTGGTCATCTACACCGTACTGAGAAATATCGAACATTCCCATAGATGCAGCTACCAAAGGAACATTGTCAATAACAGCTGATCCAGCACCGAGCAACATAATGAAGACGTCATTGGTCATAGCTGATTGAACATCTTGTCCAAATGTGAAGATTAAACCGAGTGACTCAAGAGCCGCTACAGTCATTAAAATCCCCAAGAAAAACAGGATAGAAGGCATTTCAATTTTAGAGAGCGCTCTAAAAGTTGGACTATTAGCATGTCCATCATGCTCTTCATGAGCTGCTGTGTGATCTGTCATAGAGAATTCGCGTGCACTGATAAATTCCGCTACTAATGCGACAATACCAAGTGACAACATCATTCCTACATAAGGAGGTAAATGCGTAACCGTTTTGAAAACTGGAACAAAAACAATCAATCCCAGCCCCAAGTAAAGCATTAAAGGTCCACGCTTATTGGCAGTTCCTTCCTCTTCTGGTGCGTCAAAGTTACCTTTGAAGGCAGGCATAAATGAGGCAATTACCGTTGGAATGATCATACAAACCAATGAAGGAAGAATCAAGTACTCGATCAACTTGACAGTAGTCACTTTTTCTCCCATCCAAAGCATTGTCGTTGTTACGTCACCAATAGGAGACCATGCCCCTCCTGCGTTCGCTGCAATGATAATCATACCTGCATACCAGATACGCATTTTGCTGTCTGAGATCAATTTGCGCAAGATCGTGATTAGTACAATTGTCGCCGTTAAGTTATCAATGATTGCAGATAAGATAAATGCTAGAATACATACGATCCATAACAGCACGCGCTTTTTGTTTGTTTTAACAAAGCTCTTGATAGTTGCAAAACCATTGAAATGATCAATGATTTCAACGATGGTCATGGCTCCAACAAGGAACATTAAAATTTCACACGTCTTACCAAAATGGTGCAATAGTGTACCTTCCATTAGATGCAGTCGGCTTTCATGTCCTTCAGCATTCGTGACCGGTGCCAGCTCCATTAAAGAGCTATTATGGCTGTCAAACCACTGAGTGAAATCATCTAGTCCAAAAGCAATACCTGCCCAGGCCAAGGCCATCATAAGTAATGCTGGTACTAACTTGTCAATTTTGAGATTGTGCTCAAGGGTTATTGCCAGATAACCCAGGATAAATACAAATACAATAAAAATTTCCATGGTTCTTAAGCGTAGTGTTTAAATAATTCAGATTAATTGGTTCAATGCAATTTCGAAAGCCGCTTTTGCAATTCCTGTGCTTCCAGGGTTCGTTGCGTGCGTGGCTTTCATAGCTTCGTAAATGGTATTGCTTGTATCGGCAAAGATGCCCTCATCGGTAAGTTTGTCCAGATCATTACTCATCAGATAAGCAAAAACTCTGGCCATTCCACAGTTTGATATAAAGTCAGGAATTACTGCCAAACCGTTGTCAGCTTTATCAGCAATAGGTCCAAAGAAAATTTCCGGATCTGCAAACGGAACATTCGCCCCAGCAGATATTACTTCCATTCCCTTTGCTTTCATTCGCTCCAGTTGATCTTCTGTAATTAGTCGAGAAGCTGCACAAGGAATAAATACCTCTGCCTCCATATCCCAAACCTTTTGATTGACTTCTTCAAAAGACATCATTTCAGGATGATTCAGTTGGTTACCATTTTTATTGAGAAATAAACTCCTGATTTCATCGAGTGTAAAACCGTTTTCATTCATCAATCCTCCAACACGGTCGATGATTCCAACTATTTTGGCGCCTTGCTGTGCCAGGTAATAGGCCCCTGCAGAACCTACGTTACCCCAACCTTGAACGATTACGCGTTTTCCTTCCACAGATCCACCCCAGATATCGTAGAAATGTTTCACAGATTCAGCAACACCGTAACCTGTAATCATATCTGCAACCACATATTTACGGCTCACTTCTGGAGAATACTGCGCATCTTCAATTACTTTCAAAACACCTTGACGAAGCTGTCCAATTCGATTGATCTTTTGTGCTTCTCTTGGTTGAAAATGCCCATTAAAAACACCTTCTTGAGGATGCCAAACACCACAATCTTCAGTGATTGGAATAACTTCGTGAATCTCGTCAACGTTCAAGTCTCCTCCGGTTCCGTAATAATGCTTTAGCAGAGGTGTTACGGCAGCATACCATCTTCTCAAAACCCCTTCTTTTCTCGGGTCCGAAGGGTCAAAGTTAATTCCAGATTTTGCTCCTCCAATCGCTGGTCCTGCAACGGTAAATTTCACTTCCATTGTCTTAGCAAGCGATTCAACTTCTCGTTTATCAAGCCCAACTCTCATGCGAGTACCACCACCTGCAGCGCCTCCACGTAAAGAATTAATGACTACCCATCCTTCAGCTTCGGTCTCTGCATCTTTCCATTCAAAGACGATTTCGGGACGTTTGTTCTCGAACTTTTCTAGTAATTGTTTCATTCAGTACCCTCTGTTTTCAGATGAGCAAAGTTAATAAAGTATTCCATCTGGTTTATGTGTCAATAAGATGATTTAACGAAGAGTTACGAACAATCCATTGCGATTAATTAGGTAAGTGCATAACGCCGCCAATTACGTCTTTTTTTGCACCTGTTACACTTGAGAGGCAATTGGGTTCTTTCTTAAGATGTAGTGCCCCTAAAAAGGCGAAAATAATTGCCTCTTTGAAGTCGATGGTTTGCTTATCGGGTAGATGTATCTCCCCATAAAAATGAGCCTGAATTCGTTCGATCAAATATTTGTTTTTAGCGCCACCTCCGGTAATCATTAATTTCTTTGCAGAATGGTCATTTAAAGAGCGTGCTACTTGAGTCGCAATATGTTCTATTACGGTATGAAGTAGATCTGGTATTTCAGTTGATTCATCCAATAGTGGATAAAAATGCTTTTCAAGCCACTCGGTCCCTAAGGATTTTGGAAATTCTTTGGCGTAATAGGGAAGTCCATTCAGCTGTTCAAGTAGCACTGGAATGATCTTTCCACTGGCTGCAAGTTTTCCATCCTCGTCGTATGGTATTCCAACTTTAGCAGATAATTTGTTCAGTGGTAGGTTTCCCGGTGAAATATCGTAAGCTATCACCGGGCTTTTGGTAAAACAAATGTTCGTAAACCCACCTATATTTAGAAAAGCGTCTGCCTGTTGTGAGAATAATAGTTTATCGCCGATTGGTACAAGTGGAGCGCCCTGACCTCCGGCTGTAACATCTTTTTGCCGAAAATTATTGATTACAGGAATTTGGAGGATATAACTCAGTGTGACACCACATCCAATTTGTAAAGAAAAACCTGATTCAGGTTGATGGAAAATGGTGTGTCCATGAGACGCTATGGCATCAATACTTTGTTTGGGTATTCTGTTTTGTTCGATAAACTCTGAAACGCATTGGGCGTAAAACTTTCCCAGTTGTTTATCTAATTTTTGAAGTTCTGCAGCGTTCAAGCGTGTCGAAGTCTCTATTTTTTTTAAGAGGTCATTGGGGTATTCAATTGTTTTTGTGTGCTTTACAGAATGTTTCCACTTTTTATCATTGATACCTTTCTCGAAATGGCAATGAGCGATATCCAGACCATCCATTGACGTGCCTGACATTAAGCCTATAATTGAATATGAACTCATAGGGAATTAAAGGTAGAAAATTAAATTAAAGCGTTAAATTTGCGTTCTGCACAGAACTATAAAAAACCAGAACACTTATGGAATTTGAATTAACAGAAGAACACAAGGCGGTAAGAGATGCAGCAAGAGATTTTGCGCAAAACGTATTGAAGCCTGGTGTTATTGAGCGAGATGAGCATCAGCGATTTCCTGCAGAGGAAATAAAGCAATTGGGAGAATTGGGCTTCATGGGGATGATGGTAGACCCAAAATATGGAGGTTCAGGAATGGATACGCTGTCATATGCTCTAGCGATTGAAGAAATTTCAAAAGTTGATGCATCTACTTCTGTTTGCCTTTCTGTAAATAACTCACTCGTTTGTTGGGGAATAGAGAAGTTCGGAACAGAAGAACAGAAGGAGAAATATCTTGTGCCTTTAGCTAAAGGAGAAAAAATAGGTGCCTTTTGTCTTTCTGAACCTGAAGCTGGTTCTGATGCAACTTCTCAGAAAACAACAGCAATAGACAAAGGCGATCACTATCTTTTGAACGGTACGAAGAACTGGATTACGAATGGTTCATCAGCTTCTATTTATCTTGTTATTGCTCAAACAAATATTGAAGCTGGACACCGAGGCATTAACGCTTTCATTATTGAGCGAGGAATGGACGGTTTTATCGTCGGAGCGAAAGAAGATAAATTGGGAATCCGTGGTAGTGATACGCATACGTTGTTATTCAATGATGTTAAAGTTCCTAAAGAGAATCGAATTGGTGAAGATGGATTTGGATTCAAGTTTGCAATGAAGGTGTTGTCTGGTGGACGTATCGGAATTGCATCACAAGCTTTGGGTATTGCCGGGGGGGCATATGAACTAGCTTTGGCTTATTCTAAGGAGAGAAAAGCGTTTGGTAAGGAAATTAGTAGACATCAGGCTATCGCCTTTAAGTTGGCAGATATGGCAACTGAGATAGAAGCAGCGAAGATGCTAGTCTATCGTTCGGCTTTGGATAAAGACATGGGAAGAAACTATGATCAATCTGGAGCAATGGCGAAGCTTTATGCTTCGAAAGTAGCTATGGAGCAAACGGTAGAGGCTGTTCAGATTCACGGAGGATATGGTTTCGTAAAAGAGTATCATGTAGAACGCTTGATGCGTGATGCTAAGATTACTCAGATCTATGAAGGAACATCAGAGATTCAAAAAATTGTTATCTCAAGAAATATTTTGAAAGACTAATAATTGATCATTCAAAAAAAATGCCCTTTTCCAAAGAGAAGGGCATTTTTTTATAGGTTTTTTTCTAAAACTTCCAGTCCGATACTTCTCGATCCTTTCAGAAGGATTAAATGATCGGTGATAGGGGAGTTTAAAAGATGTTTCTGCAGGTCAGCTGTTGTTTCAAACCATTGTTTTACTGCATTAGACGTTAAATTCTCAAACTCTTCACCTACCAAAAAGGCTGAGATACCTGATTTTTCGAGTTGCCCTATAATGTCTTGGTGTTGCTCACTGGACTCCGCCCCAAGTTCTTTCATGCTCCCAAGAATTGCAAGTTTTTTCTCTTGAGGGTTAAGGGCAAAGCTTTCCAGTGCTAATCGCATACTAGATGGGTTAGCGTTGTAACAGTCGAGAATTAATGTGTTTTCTTGCGTTTTCTTTATTTGAGAACGATTGTTCGTCGGAGCATATTCCTCTATGGCCTCAGAAATAAGTGAAGGCTCTACGTTAAATAAATGACCAAATGCGGCCGCTGCCAGATAATTATAGAAATTATATTTACCCACCATCTGCGTTTTCAGTATAGGAGAAGTATATTGGTTCGTTTTCCACGTCATTTCCACGAAAGGGGAGAGGTTCTTTAATTCACCAGTAATGTCTGCTGATTCGTTTGTTCCAAAAGTCACAGCGTCAACTGTTTTCGGAAGAATACCGGTCAATACAGGGTCGTCAGAATTAATAATAATGCTTCCTTGGTTTTTTTCTATTGCATCGAACAACTCCTTTTTGGTTGTTAAAACCCCCTCAAAGTTGATAAATCCTTCTAGATGCGCCTTTCCAATATTCGTAATGATTCCATAGTTCGGTTCGGCAATGTCAGATAATTCTTCAATATCCTTGAATTTATTTGCGCCCATTTCAATTATGGCAATTTCGTGTCCTTCATTGAGGTTAAGCAATGTGAAAGGAACTCCAAGATGATTATTGAGATTCCCTTGTGTTGCCAGAACATTATACTTCTTTGAAAGAACTGCATGAATGAGTTCTTTGCTTGTTGTTTTCCCATTACTTCCTGTAATTCCGATAATTGGGATGTCAAATTTTCTTCTATGAAAATTAGCCAGTTTCTGAAGGTATAATACGCTGTCATCAACAAGGGTCATGTGCTCTTGATCAGAATAATATGTTGGATCATCAAGAATAACATGTTTTGCTCCTGCATTTAAGGCATCTTGAGCAAATGTATTACCATCGAAATTTGCTCCCTTGATACAAATGAAAAGGGAGTCTTTGGCAATAGCGCGCGTATCTGTGCAGATTCCTGAGGAATCGTAAAATGGTTGAAATAGAGAAGTATCCATATTGATAAAATTAAGAAAGCCCACTCTGAAATAGAGCGGGCTTCCTTTGAATTATTAACGACTAAGTGTTTAGTCTATTTTTTCTTCTTTTTCTTTCGACCGTAGTTGAATCCTGTTGGGGAACCTACGCGATCCATTGCACAACGGAATCCAATAGCGTCTGTAGATTTATCTTCATCAAGATATCTACGGTTACTCGCTACCAACCAGTATGCACGATCTTTCCATGAACCACCTTTATAAACGCGTGATTTATCAGAAATCAATGTAGTAGGCCATGACGTTCGATCTTCACCACCTGGTTTAACCTGAATTCCATCTAAACCAAACTGCTCATGCTGATCCTGGTACATTACAAGGTTTGGATCACGTGTCGCTTGATTAATGTGGTTCTTACGCTCATCATTATCGTAGAAAATCGAGCTTTCAATATCACCGTCGATGTAATCAATGTAATCGTCTTTACGATAATTCAAGCGACCGATATTTTCTTCTTCGGTAACATTTCGATACTTCAACTTACCTGGGGTATCCAAAATGAACTCATTGAATCCATCTCTTAGCATAGAGATCACTTCAAATGCATATTCTTCTCCGTCAGGACCAGTTCTGATTTCATCAGCAAAAATTCCATCGAATAATTGATCCTGAATCAATGCAGAAGACTCTATATCGTGTTTGTCATTCTTATAAATGATGGCAAGGTCAATCACTTCGTTGATCGCACGTAACAATTCTAATTCAATAGAATCTTTTACTTTTCCATGAGATACATAGAAAGGGTCTGGAGCATAACCTCTACGCGAAGGGTTACGAGACTGAATGTTTGAAGACAATCCAACAGGAATTACCGTGTCATTTGGATCGTGACGCTCAGCAGAGATACGCTGAAAACGAATACGCTCAAACTCATTCAAGTACTCTTTCATTCCATGAACATCGTACTGAATTTGTGCATTCTTTAATTCTACACTTCCCTCGTTATTCAATAATTTAGTTTTGAATACATTTCCTCTAAATGGACGGAATTCATCGTAATCTTCACTTGTCAATGGGCGATAAACATCCAATACCCATTCAGAAACGTTACCTGCCATGTGGTAAAGACCGTAATCATTTGGCCAGTAAGATTCAACAGGAGCAGTAACGTCAGCGCCATCATTTAGGTTTCCAGCAACCCCCATGTAATCTCCACGACCTCTAACAAAGTTAGCACGGATTTGACCAGTAAACTGAGCTTCGTCTTGACGCACCCAATGACCATTCCATGGATAAAGTCTTCTGTCACTGATATTTTCAGTTCCAACTTGAAGATTTCCAATCAAACCAGTCGCTGCAAATTCCCATTCCGCTTCCGTTGGGAGTCGGTAACGTGGAAGAAGAATTCCATCTTCCATACGCACTTGGCGAGTTCCAAGCTTTTTCCCATTTACATTAGATGGGTTCAAATCTTGAATATTTTTTACAAGTCCTTCTTCATACTGTCCAGCATAGTATGCGTCAGTATTGAAGGTGTTTTCATCTCTTTGATCTACATTAAAAGCTAAAATTCCTTCACGTATAAGAATGTATTCGTTTACACGATCCGTTCTCCACTTACAGTAGTCGTTTGCCTGTAACCATGATACACCAACAACAGGGTAGTCTCTATAAGCTGGGTGGCGTAGATAATAATCTACATATTTCTCATTGAATCCAAGCTTAGAACGCCAAACCAAAGTATCAGGAAGTGCATTCTTATATACCATTGGGTATGTTTCGTTGTAAGCACGACTTACCCAGTATAGGTATTCTAACCAGTGGAAGTTGGTTACCTCCGTTTGATCCATATAGAATGAAGAAACAGTAACTCTCGCTGGGCGATTGTTCCAGTCAAACATTACATCTTGCTCAGCTCTTCCCATTGTAAAGGTTCCGCCTTCTACCAATAATAGACCTGGTCCAGTTTCTTGATCAAGGAAAGGAACTTTCTGGAATCCACCCTGTTTAGGGTTGTTGTAATCCCATCCAGTATTGCTTGATGCCTCTCTGGAACAAGAAGATACGATAAAAGCTCCCGCAACAGCAACAGCTAAAAACTTGAAGAATCGCATATTATTTGTTTTCGTTTTCATCTTATTTTTCATCAAAATTCAACCTTACAACGGTCAAAAAATAATTCGTTACACTTTTTTAGAACGATGGACAAGAGATTGTTCTGAATGACACCGGCTTGTC